>CAVPXF010000063.1:0-13596 GCA_963709655.1 uncultured Alphaproteobacteria bacterium | reverse complement strand
TTGTGACGGTTATCGAACCGGTCATGGAAATCCGCCAGAGCGACGATCTGGGTTTCCCCAGTCGCTCTCAGAAGTTTCAGGAGCTTTTTCCGTATGACGCGGCATATGCTGCCTATCCTGATCGCGCGCGTTGGCCTGTCGGCTTCGTCTGGCCATATTGCGGCCAGATCGCTCAGCACGTGAGCGCACCCTACATCTAGGGGGTGTGGGCGTTAACCGGACAGGCACAGTCAGATTCAATGATGTTGTTCATATATTTGACCTGCCGGTGCAGCGTCTCCTCGGGACATCTGCCCTCCTTCTTCAGCTCGGTCAGAGCGGCGGCGTAGGTCGGCGCCTTGTCGGTGTTGATGACCCTCGGCTTCTCCCAGTCCTTCAGGCCGCTCAGCGCCTTGCCGAGAAAGCGCTTCGACGCCGCTGTGTTGCGCGTCGGGGAGAGGTAGAAGTCTATGGTGTTCCCATGCTTGTCGACGGCCCGGTAGAGATAGGCCCATTGGCCGCGGACCTTCACGTAGGTCTCGTCGATGCGCCAGCTGGTCGAGCGCGGCCCGCGCCACTGCCAACGCAGCCGTTTCTCGATCCCGGGCGCGTATGACTGAACCCAGCGGTAAATCGTCGAATGGTCGACCGAGACGCCGCGCTCGCCCATCATCTGCTCGAGATCACGATAGCTCACCCCGTAGCGGCAATACCACCGGACCGCCCAGAGCACGACCTCACCCTCAAAGTGACACCCCTTGAAGTCCGACATGGCCCGCTCCCGTCCCTCGCACTGCACCCATCTCGACGGAGGACGGTGGATTTTGCAACAGAGCCATCGCGACTCCAGAAAGCCCGAAAGTACCAGCTCTTGTGCAGCTTCTGGATGCGCAGTTTCATTTGCCGCCGCGTGGTCCATTTTGGGTCCGATCGACGGCCTCGTCTTTATAAAAGTCGACAGTGTGTGATAACCCTCACAGACAAGCTCTCGGAAGGAGGGAATGGTCCAATTTGAGGGCAGGGCTGTACTGACTTCGATCCAGCCAGCAGCCACGAGTAAAAGCAGCGCCAACTTATAAGCGATCGCGTAGATGAAGGTATCGGCACTTCCTAAGTCCTTGAACTGTTGGCAGCGCAAAAAGTGCTGCGTCAGAAATGTACCAACAATGGAAACGCCACCATGTCAGCCATAACATACAGAGACAGCGTGTATTCGTTCAGGTTCAACACTTCCTTTATCGATAATTTTGCTAACAACGGTCCCGACGCGGCAACCTTGGCGCAGATCGAGAACTACCTTTCCGCCGCAGCGGATGATTTCTATCAGCGTAAGTATTCAGATTCAACGAACAATTACCAGCAAGCCGCGCTGATAATGTATAGCTATCTAGATCCGCAATTCACTCCTGTATCGGCATGGCAATTTCGGTCTATATCGAAAGATATTAAGCTTTTCGACAGTCTATTGAGCGTCGGCGCGCAGTATCTCAACATTCTGCCGATCGCCTCGCCTCAGACCGTCCGGCCCACGGTCGCCGTCGACGCCACCGCGCTTGGAAACATTCCCGAAGACAAGATAGGCATTCGCAGCACCGGCCTCACAACCGTCGCCCAACTCGATGCCGCCGCTGGGATGCAAGCCGCGGCAAACCTGCGCAGCCTCGGCATGACGGCTCTCGCAGCAAACCTCGAAACTGCCGCTACGAAATCGGATGCGGGGACTGCTGCGATCTTCAAGACAGCCATCGGCGCGAACACGCCGATCGCGGCCGCCACAACCGAGGCAACACCGAGCGATTTGCGGCTCGCGGTCCGCCCTGCGACGTCGCCCACTCTCGCAGGCAGTCTCCGCGTCGCCAAGCTCGGATTGCTGCCCGTCAATCTGCCTTCCAATCTCCTGGAGGGACGTACGGTTGGGGTTTACACCCATGCGCAGCTAACCAATATCTCTTGGGCGTCTGGAGCCACGGCGGATATCGGGACCATCAAGAACGCCGTCTACAGCGCCAGAGTCACGGCAAATCTTCTTGACGGCGATATTTTGCTGAATCCGACCCAGCCATCGGATATCGCGCTCTCACTCCCTCATTATTATTATTACACCATTCCGCTGGGTATTGCCGAAAACTATTATGCCACAGGTGATTATCAGAATGCTGAAGCCTATTACTACCAAGCCGCCGGCTACCAATATCTCAATCAGGCATCCGAGGTTCCTTATCTCTTTAGGAGGCTCGCAAGTCTCTATCTCGACTGGGGTAATTCTTATTTTCAGGACGGGGACGCGGTTAACGCCGCCAACATCTACAAAAACGTCATTGCGCTCAACGGAACCGTGCCGACCTCCACGCTATTTTCGACCGCCAATCTGAAGGCGGCGGCCGACGTGGCGCGACAGATCATTGCTGACATCAAGAATCCTTCAGCCCTTCAGGCCTTGTCGGCCAGTGTCAACCCCGATCTGATTGCCACGGTTGTCCAGTGCTTCGGCGAGATCACCAAGATCAACAACGGGCTCGACTTCTGGGGCCTTCACGCCAGCACGGTCCCGATCTGGACCTTCGACTACCTTCAGTCCGTTGCGATCAATTTCGCACAGCTCGCGATGAGCACGGAAAAGGACTTCATAAATTTCCAGGACAATGCCGACCAAGGCTCGCTGACGCAAACGCAGCTGACCCAAAGCGTCAACCAGTCCGGCGCCGAAGTGAATGCGGCGCAAGCGCAGGCCGACGCAGCTAACGCACAAGTCGCCGTCTACCAGGACGGCGTTACGCTCGCCAATACGCGCGTCGCCAACGCCAAAGCTAACGCTGCAGCCTACGCGAGCGACTCTTGGTATCAGAACCTCTACCAGGCATCGTCTTCGCAAATTCAAGGGGGCGACGACGGCGATCCCAATTACCTAAATCAGCTTGCTGGCCAGTTGATGGGCGGAAGCACTATCTCGGGCGACACAGCCACCATCGGCGCCGCAACGTCGTTGGCGGCGTCCATGTACAGCCGCGACTATGAGGTCGGGAGTCTCAACCGTACCGTCGCGGAAATGCAAGCCGCAGCCACCCAGGCACAAGCCGACCTTACGGCCTCAGTGGCCAACGCCACCGCCGCGCAGGCGCAGGTCACTGTCGCCAACGTTCGATTGGTCGGCTCGCAGGCCATGGTTAACCAGTTTGATAGCCAGTATTTCACGCCCGATGTTTGGGCTGCCATGGCGAGCAACTCTTATCATTTATATAAGCGGTATTTGAACATGGCCATCAAAGTGGCCAGGCTCATGCAACAGGCCTACAATTTCGAGACCGACCAAACCCTGACTTGGATTAAAAATAGCTATTCCTCTAATTCTGTGAAGGGCATTCTTGGCGCGGACGCCCTCATGGCCGATATTCAACAGTTTACCTACGACCTCGTCACGTCCACGAAATCCAAGCCGCAGCCTATCCGCCAGACCATATCGCTGGCGTCCAACTATCCGTTCCTTTTCCAAAGTCAGTTCCGCACCACCGGGGTCATGGAGTTCGAGACCCGGGTGGACGACTTCGACGCGCTTTATCCCGGCATTTATGCCGGCCGCATCGAATCCATCGAGGTCGCGGTTCAGGGCATCGTGCCGGTGACCGGGCTCTCGGGAACCCTAACCAATTCCGGCATCTCCACCTATCGTGTACCGAGCGTATCCTGGCCAACCGATGGCTCCGCCCAGGAGTGAAGTTTAGGGTGCAGTCAAAAGAAACCCTTGTGTTATCTGACTATACGGCCCGTAACGATTCGCTTCTGTTTACGACAGACAACAATATGCTCCGTATCTTCCAAGGGGCTGGTGCCGCCTCGACTTGGCAACTGGAGATCGCTAGGGCGGTCAACAATATCGACTTTGGCTCGATTATCGATGTTCAGATCACCTTCTACTACAAGGCTAGATACGACGACACGCTTCGAACGCGCGTGCTCTCGTATCTCTCCAGCCTGCCCGGCGTTACGACTAAGAGCTTCTCGCTTCCGCTACGCTGGCTCTATCCGGACGCGTTCTACGCTTTCCAGTCGTCCGGCTCATGCAACATCACGCTGCGGCCGCGTGACTTCCAACGCAATCAAACGAAGCCTCTCATCAACAATATCGGGTTGCTGGTCTCGACGGACGGCTCTGTACCCGCAGCGGGTGTGAAGCTTTCGATCGCCGTGCCCGGAAAGGCGGCCGTATCGGTGACCACAGACGCCACCGGCATGGTTGCATCCCAAAACCTCGCGTCGCTCGCCCCTCTGCTCGGCGGAGCAGCGACCGGAGCCTACGCGATCACCGTTACGGCAGCGGACAACCCATCGCTGGTTAAGGCCGGTCAGCTTAACTTGTCGCCAATCGTAAATATGGCGCTCCTGTTGGAATACACCTTTACTCCAAGATCATGAGCGTGAAATGACCATCAATTCTGGAATAGACCCTCAGGTGCTGACGCTGCCGAATGGCGGCGGTGCGGTTCAGGACATGGGCAGCACCTTCAATGCAGATCTCAACACCGGTAGCGGGAGCTTCGGCCTAAACGTTGACACCCCAGCAGGGGCCAATGGGGTCAGGCCCCAACTGAAGCTCAGTTATCAGACCGGCTCCGGCAACGGCGTCTTCGGCATCGGCTGGTCCATGGACGAGCTTTGCATCGCGCGCCAATGCGACAAGGGACTTCCAACCTACCTTCCCGGCGACGACCGCTTCTTAGTCCCTGGGGTCGATGACCTTGTGGATATGGGCGACGGTACATTCAGGCCGCGGGTCGATACGACCTTCTTCCGCATTCGGCGTAGCGGCGCAGGTTGGGAAGTTACAGACACCAAAGGCACGGTCCACATCCTTGGTTCGACCCCCGGCGCCCAGGTGACCGACGGTACTTTCCGAACGGGTAAATGGCTCCTGGAGACCAGCACGGATGCAGGCAGTGATTCCGTCTCCTACAAATACCAGGCCGACGGATTCAACCGGCTCGTAAGCAGCATCAACTGGGGAACCTACAGCCTGCAATTCATTTATGACGCTAGGCCGGATCGGCTGGTCGACGGCAGTTTTGGATTCATCGTGCCGACCGACAGCCGCTGCGTACGCATCGAGCTGCACGTCGTGGGGCAGGCGGCGCCCCTGGATTCGCTCCTGGAACTTCGGCTACATCCAAGCCCCGGGGTCCGGCATTTCCCTTCTATCCTCCATCACCATGCGGGGGCATGCCGCCGACGGTTCGACACTTGACGCCTCCACCGTCACCCTGACCTACACCCAGTCTGCCACGCCCGTCCTACAGCCAGTCGCAGGACCATTTCCCGGCGCAACGCCAGCCCCCTTCAGCGGCGGCGCGGTTGAGTTGGTCGACTGGAACGGAGACGGACTTCCGGACGTGTTCGAGCTGAGCAACGGCGCGGCTCGCGTTTGGCCAAATCTCGGACGCAATAGTTTTGGATATCCGCGTAGCGTTCCCGCGTTGCCGGGACCAATTGACCTAAACGAGCCAGGCCTTGCGTTCGCCGATATGGACGGCAATGGCGTTGTGGATCTGTTCAAGCTCGTCGGCTCTGTGTCCTTTTATTCGCCCATCTCTCCGGGCGGCGGCTTTGGTCAACCTGTCTATCTCCAACGATGCCCGACGGCGACTTTAGCCTCTAAGAACGCCCGCTTTGTCGATCTAGACGGTGACGGCATTCCAGACCTGCTGTCCACCGATCAGGATTATTTCTCCCTTTACTACCGGCAGACCGATGGATGGTCCGAGACGCCGCAGGTCGTCCCGGCCGCTCTTGCGCCGCCGGTCTCGTTCTCCGACGGGCGCACGAGGCTCGCGGACATGAATGGCGACGGTCTGCAAGACCTCGTCCGAGTAGACGGAGGCGGTATCCGGTACTGGCCGTACCTTGGCTACGGCCGCTGGGGCGCCGCAATCTACCTCGACAACCCGCCCGTTCTTCCGATTGATTTCGATCCCGGCCGGCTGTTCATCGCCGACGTAGACGGAGATGGCTGCTCCGATTTTGTCTACGTGGACAACGGCCGTGTCACAGTGTGGCACAACCAGGGGGGGTGCAGCATCGCTGACCCCGTCGTGCATGATTTCCTGCCTTTCGTCACGCCCGATCAGATTCGGCTCTGCGACTTCAACGGCGCCGGCACGATGGGCGTGCTCTATTCGAATGTCCCGTCGGGTCCTACGAGCAAAGGTTACTTCTACTTCGACCTCAGCGGAGGCGTAAAACCCTATCTGTTGACGAAAATCGACAACGGTCTCGGGCTGACCACAAACATCGGCTACAGATCATCGACAGAATACGCCCTCGACGCGGCCGCGGCCGGCACACCCTGGAAGACGTTCCATCCCTATCCGGTCCAGTGCGTTGCCTCAATCAATACAAGCGACGCTGCATCGGGTGAAGCCGGCCGCGTCGATTATCTCTATCACGAATGCCGCTACGATTCCGCTTTGCGGACATTCTTGGGATTCCGTGTCGTTGAAACGCTCAACGCGGGCGATGCCTCGATTCCGGCGCAGCGGCTGGTAACGACTTTCCATCTTGGTCTCGATCCCGCCAACTTGAACCGTCCGCTGTTCGGGGACGACATCCTGCTTTTCGGAGCGCTCCGTCGCAGGCTCCTGACCACCGAAGTCTATGCGCAGGACGGAAGCCCCGATCAGTCCAAGCCGTATCGCATCACAACCCACACATTTGCTTCAAGACTCGTCGCAGGGGCGAACGGAAACAAAATTGCAATTGGCTACGAAACCCAGACCGTAGACGAAGACTACCAGCGCACGGGAGCGCCCATCTTCACCAAGACCGTCGAGTATCTCAATTACGACCAATATGGAAATATTACACAGCAACGCCAGCGTTCCGGGCGCACGGGTCAGGCGAGTTACGACCAAGATATTACGACGAACATTGCCTTCGCGCAAAATCCTTCGAAATATATCGTGTCCATGCCGGCCCGTGTCACTCAGCAGGTGACGAGCGGCGCGACAATTTCAACCAAAATCATGACCTATGACGGCCCTGACAACGTGGGGCTGCCGGAAGGCCAAGTGGACATCGGCTTCCTCACTCGCGTCGAGGTTCTGGTTCTGACCGACGAGTTAGTGTCCTCAACCTATGGCGCGCAGGCGCCGGATTTCACGACGCTCGGCTATCATCGTCGCAGCGGGGACGACGGCTGGTGGACCTATACTGTGTCCTACGCCCGCAACGCCGGACCGCCGTTCACGCTCAAGACAACCAATGCCAAAGGCGCCGTTTCGGTCATCGAATATGACGCCGCCAGGCAATTCGTCGTCAAGCTTACCGATCCGCTCAATCACGTAACGACCGCGGTTCCCGACTTTCGCGCTTTGGCGGTCGGATCGTTGACCGATCCCAATGGCAATACCATAACCGAGCAGTTCGACGCGCTTGGCCGCGTTGTCAAGAAAATCGGTAAGCTCGATAGCGAGGCCTTGCCGTCGGTCAGCTATGTTTACGCGACCGCGGCGGCGCCGTTCAGCGCCACCGCCAAGACCTTGATCAATCACGGCCAACCCAAAACACTCGACCAGACAACTTACTACGACGGCAAGGGCAGATCTCTATGCGCTGTCGTTCCAGCCGGCTCTTTGCCGCGCGGCAATTTTATCGTCTCCGGCAGCACGAAGCACAACGCGCGTGGACTTATCGCCGCTCAGTACGGGCCGTTTCTCTCGAACGACAATGCGTTCCACGCGCCCTCACCAAGCGTCCCAGTTACCACGACAAACTTTGAGGGACTGGGAAGGGTCCTACAACGAATTGATGGTTCCGGAGCACGCACTACCTTTTTCTACGGTTCGGATTTTACAACGGTGACGAGCGACAAGGTCGGAGGAATCGTCGCGAGAACGATGACGCAGCGCCATGATTCGCTCAGCAGAGTGGCGAGTGTGGAACGACCGTTCCAAGGTCGCACCGTAATAGCGACATACGAGTACAATGCCCTTAACAACATTGTCGCAGTTCACGACGCCGGCTCCGGTTTATCAACCTTTGTCTTCGATCTGCTTGGTCGAATGATTCGCCAAGCGACCCCTGACACCGGAACGACGTTGTTCGTCATTGACGCTAACGGCAATCAGGTGGAAAGGATTGCCGCCTCGGGCGCCACGCAGCGCTTTACGCTCGACGCCCTCGATCGCGTGCTGACGGAGACCACAGACGGGACGGCCACGCCCTTCGTTGCCTACACGTACCTTAATCCCGGCGACACTCCTCCAGCGGACGGTCAGGGCAACCGATACGGACGGGTCTGGAAGATCGATGATCAGTTGGGGACCTTGACCCACGCGTATGACGAATTGGGCCATGTCAAACAAACCATCCGCGCGGTCACCAAGCTTGGGCGGACCTTCGTCACCGATTTTGTTCTCGACGCCGTGGGAAGGCAGCTCAGCGTCACCCTTCCGGAAACCACGTCCGGCGCCGGCCGCAGGGTGGTTCCTTACAGCTACGACGACAGGGGACTGCTGACGGCTTCGCCAGGTTATGTAAAGAGCGCGATTTACGATCTCAACGGCCGAATGACGGACTGGACCATGCAGAATGGCGTCAGCACGCATGTTGATTTCTTTCCATCCACTACGCGCATTCAGCACGTGATTATCAAAGCCGCGGACGGCAGCACTATTTTGAGGGACCAAAGTTATTCCTATGACGATGCGGACAACATTCTAAAGATTGATAGCCCGATCGCGCAGGAAGCCGGCAACTTCACCTATGACGACTTCGACCGTCTGGTATCAGCATCCTATGGCAACGGGGACAATTTCGACTATGCCTACGACGACACGGGTAATATCACGAACATAAAGGAGCTCGGCGCCTGTGCCCTACGCGCGCCCGGCAGCAGTCAGATCGTGACCGCTGGCTCTAACGGCTACGCCTACGACGCCGACGGAAGAATGAAGACGGCGCCCTATGGCGCTCTCAATTTCGATGCCGGCAACAGGCTGAACGGGATCAGCTTTACCGACGGCTCGCAGGAGATGTATCTATACGATCATAACAACAGCCGGGTCTATCGGAAGGACGCAGCGGGGAAAGAATCATACGTCGTTACGCCGAGCCTCGAAATAGTCGACGGCGCGCCGTTGCTGTGGATCAGCTTCGGCAACCGCAAGCTCATGAGTTACGTTAACGGCTCTATCTCATGTCCACATTATGATTTGTTCGGATCGCCGACGTTGTTTACCGATGCGAACGGCAGCGAGTTGCGCCGGCTGGCTTTTGGACCCTATGGAACGCTGAGGGCGGATTCGGCGGCCTCTCCGCCGCCGGACGGCGTCCGCTACGCGGGTGTCCCGCTGGACGACAAGAGCGGGCTGATTTGCCTGGGCGTGAGGTATTACGATCCGCGCATCGGACGGTTTTTGAGCGTCGATATCGTCGCCTCGCCCTTCGCCCTCGACGGCTGGAACGGTTACATATACGCGCACTGCAACCCACTGCGCTTCGTCGACCCGACCGGCATGTCGGTCTGGGATGTTCTGGCAATCATCGCGGTCGCCATTGTCGTCGCCGTGCTGATCGTCGCCGCCTGTTTCACCGGCGGAGCGACACTGCCATTCGCCTTTGGGCTCTGCGTCTCCGTTCAGGGGCTATTGGTGACGACGGCCATCGGGGTCGCCGGCGGCGCCATTATCGGAGGCATCGCCGCCTATCAGGCCGGCGGAAGCATCGCCGAGGGCGTCCTGTTCGGCGGATTCGTCGGCGGCGTAAGCGCCTTCGCCGGGGGCTATCTCAGCTCTGGAGTTTTCCTTGGTTTAGGAGGAACAAGCCTGACCGGAGTCGCAGCAATGGGCGCCAATGCCCTTGCTGGAGCGATCCAAGGCGCCATTGCAGGCGCCGGCACCGGCGCCGCTGTGGGATTTGCCGGGGGCAAGGGTTCCATCACCGAGGTGCTGAAGCATATGGCTATGGGGTTTGCCACAGGCGCGGTGACAGGCGCATTGCTCGGCTTCTTCTTCGGCGGCTTCAAGGCGACCGTCACCAATCCCGACGGGTCTACCTCTGGTGGGGAATTGCAGATCGGCAGCCTGGGAAAATATACGAACCTCGGCAATTGGAGCGGTGCTCAAAATGTCGTCAATAATCTCGATACCGAAGGTTCAACAATGCAAGACTTCATGAACTGGGCTGGTCACGGCACCGGCGCACTTCCTAACGGCATTACTGATTTTATCTACTCCAACGCGGACGGTCCCCAAACTTTTGGCACAATTTTCTCGTCAGCGAATAATTCAGCCCTCATCACAATTCCAATGGGCTGGGTCCCCTCCGTTTTCGTTCCCTATGGCGGCGCGGTCTTTCTCAACGACGCATCCATGGTTCTCGACCAGACTGGCGTCCAGACTTGGGATAAGCAATTACTGTTTATTCTCAATGCTATACCGCTTGTCGGCATTGTTGTTGGCTATGGGGTGGGCGAGGGAACCAACGCGGAGAATTCGGCGACCAATTGGATCAAAAACAACTTCAGCCAGCAGTTAGGTTCCGGCTAGCGTCATTTTGGCATTGCAATGCGTACGTATATTTCGGCTTTATCGCAGTAACATTGCGATGCTCCCTGCCTGGCGAACGCGTCATATCGGTCCCTTTGCCGCCGTTCCCACTTGATCGCGGAACGCGACGGAAGCGCAAGGTGCGGACCTTCACGAACATGCCGGCGGCGGAAATCGTCGTAGTTCCTGGGCTGTGGCACGCGCAGGAACTGACGTGGTCCTAAGGCGACGCCCAAAGACTATCGCTCCATGGTGTTTTTTCTCGGCGCGATGTTGTAGTTCCATTCTGGGTGGAACGCGTCGCGGGTTATGTTCAGGCTCGCCATGTCCGCGTCGGAAACCTTGATGCCCTTGAGATAGGTATTGCGATCGAGCCCGCAGGAAATCTTCAAGCCGGTTTTCGTTGTTGTGTTGGAAATCAGTGCGATGACGATGAGCAGGCTGGCCAGAGGCATGGCGCGCCAGTTTTGTGTGATGTGACAGAACATGCGGTGCTCGATCTTGTTCCACTTCGATGTCCCCGGCGGGTAGTGGCAGACCTGGATGATCAGCCCGGTTTCATCGGCAAGTTGCTGGAGCGCCAACTTCCACAGACGCAAGCGTGAACCGTTGGAGCCGCCGCCGTCGGCCGTGATCATCAGGCGCTTCATGCCGGGATACAGCCCGCGGCCGATTTGTTCGAGCCATAGACGAACCGCGTTGACCGCGAATTGCCCGGTATCGTGGTCAATTCCGAGGCTGACATAGCCGAGGTTGGCGCCGATGTCGTAGACGCCGTAAGGGACAACCTTGCCGAGCTCCTTGTCCTCGAAATCGTGGGTATTGACCTCGATCGGCTGGCCTTGCGGCCCATAGTCGCTGCCGCCGTTCTTGAATTCGCCGAGCAATTCCTTCTTTTTCGCGTCGATTGATATCGTGGGTTCGCCGGCTGCCTGGAACGCTTCGACCTTGGCGTTGATATATTCGAACTGCGCGTCGCGATCGGGATGTTTGCCGCTCTCTTTGGTCTTCCGGTTGTAATGGCGGCAGTATTTCAATTCCCGCAATAATTTGGGAACGGTTGACGAACTCACCTTATGGCCCATCTGGCGAAGCGCCGTCGCCAGCTTCTCGTGGCTCTTGGACACCCATACCAATGGCCGCATCGGATCGCCCATCGTCGCGGGCTCGAGCAATCGTTGCAAGTCCGCCAGCAGCGTCGGATCTTTGGTTGTCAACAGAGGGCCGCCGCCGCCTTTCCGCCGCACCTTTCCTGTCAATGAACCGGGGTCCTGCAGGTCCTTCAGACCGCGTCCAATCGTGCTGCGGGCGACCTTCGTCGCGCGCGCCGCCGCCGCAATCCCACCGTAGCCCGCGGCCTTCGCCTCCGCCGCCGCGTTCAACCGCCGGCCCCGTTCGTTCAGACAGGAACGAAGGGCTTCGTAACGGGCTCGCAGCGGTAATTCGTCGATCATCTATCTGCTATAAACCGCAGCCCCGGCGACAGGAATCCCGTAAACAGCCCACGCCAGTAGAACACCAAACCGATTCACCAGTCTTTGGGCGCCGCCTAAGTTCGCGGGCCCGCGCGCATCAGCCCGACTTGATCGTAACCGGTACGACGGCCCCACCTCGCATGCGGTGTTCGTCTGAGCGAGATTCGCGTTCCAATTCGATAAAGGGGCGCTAATTCCATGCATCAGTCCAGGCATGATGCCAACTCTTATCAGCGCGTCGAGGTGATCACGGGACGTCGGCGACGCCGCGATTGGAGCGATGAGGAGAAGGCGCGGATCCTGGGCGAGAGCGCCGATCCGGAAGTGAACATATCTGAGGTGGCTCGGCGCAACGGGGTCAGCCGGGGATTGCTCAATATCTGGCGGCGCAAGGCGCGGCTCGCGTCGAGCGAAAGGCCGCAGTTCGTACAGCTCCGGTTGGACAACGGAGATAAGGCGCGGCCGGACGCGATCGAGGAGCCTTGCGTCGTGGCGGCCCCGGCCGAACGGATCGAGGTGACGATCGCAGGAGCGACGGTGCGTGTGCCTGTTGGCCGGAACTAACGAAACTGCCTTCAGATACGCATAAGGGGACGAATTGAGAACGCCGAGACCTGCAGGCCGCGGAACTCCGCCAAAAATCGCATGGACAGGTCCGGCCGGCTGAGCGGCGACGCCGTCAGCCGAGGTCCCGCGCCCCGACCGTCAGAAACCAGTAACCATCTGATCGATCTCGATTATGCCCCCGGCCCGTTCCGGCTTTGTCTGCCTATGCGTATCTGAAGGCCGTTCCGTTAGTTCTGGCCAGCTACGCCGCCCTCGCCCCTCCCCCCGTCCGAAACCCCTGGTACGATCCCTACGCCGCCTATGGCTCATCCAACGCGATCTGGCGGCCCCCCGTCTACGACCTCCAGCGAACGATCGTGAAGCCGGTCGAGCCCGCCTCGCAAGCCTCCCGCCCCGACTACGAGGGCGCGGAATGGGCGACGGGGGCTGGCGGAGGATCGACGCTCCGGCCGCCCGGCACATTCTGACGCGGGTGGGCTCTTGGCTTTCGGGACGGCGCTTCATGGGCGCCTTCTGATGCGGTCCGACAGCTGAGCGGAGCGCCGGGAGCCGCTCGGCCACATACGAAAGGGCGCGCGCTTCATCGGCGCCGCTCTTTTCCTTTACGAACCTGCTCTGTCTCGGCGGCGTCAGCGCGGCCAGAAGCCGCGCGCCGCGCTGAGATATTCCATTGCCGTGACCTTGCGGCGCATCCGGATCTGATAGTTCTCGAGCCCGAATCGGAACGCCAGCAGGAAGAAGACCGCGCAGGCCGGCGTGAACTGCAACGCGGTCAGCGTCGCATTGGCGGTCCAGGTCATTGTCATGAGCCGGTAGAGCCAGCCAAGAAAGAACAGCGCGCCGAGCCCGAGAAAGATCCAGGCGTTGCGAGCCGTCGACCGCTGCCGAACGATGAGCGCATCCTCGAACACCGCGCGCCGCTGGCCATGCAGAAACGCCAGAGGCGTCGAGATCGAACACGCCGGTCTCATCGAGCCCGCATGCGCGAGGCGCCCGGCCCGTCCGCCGGCGCTGAGATCGTGGAAGTCCCGGCGGATTGC
>CAVPXF010000062.1:0-5389 GCA_963709655.1 uncultured Alphaproteobacteria bacterium | reverse complement strand
TTGTCGGACAGCAGTTAACCGTGAGACTCGGCCGCGTTGTGCGGCGCATTCGCATCAAATTCGAGACAGAATTCCCGAATTTGTCTCAAATTAACTGTTAACCTGAGACGAACCTGGTGCATTTCAACCGCCTCCGAGATGTAGCGCGTCCCTGCCGGCCGTCCCGCCTTTCGCGGCAGGAGCACCGAAACCCGCCGATCTTCACGGAAGCGCTGGATCAGCCGATAGAGGCTCGCGACGCTGATCCCGAGTTTCGCGGCAGCGTCTCCAACAGCCGCTCTCCCGATGACGCCAGACCGCTCCTCCGCGACCAAGCGCCGAATCTCTTCTTCGCGGCGGCAGGCTTCCTCCCATCCCGCTTCTTCGTCGCCGGGGGTCTTGGACCCCGCGTTCACGTTGCCGCCCTGCACTCACCGCGCATGCGCGACAACCCCTCGATTTGTGCGGCGCAACAAGAAATTTGTCTCAAATTAGCTGAGTCGTCTCAAATTAACGCATCAGCTAATCGATTGAAAGTCCATAGGCCGCTGTCGCGCGGTTAGATGGAGTCCGACAGTTTCCCTGCTGACGGAAGGCCCGAGAACGACATTCTCGCATTCCAGCCACGTCAATTACGGCTGCAACTCGATCGCGCGGATCAAGAGGCCGGGAACGTAGTCGCCGCCAGCAGCCGCTCGCTCGCGCTCGACGCGTTCAGTGACGTCGCGTGCGACCGCAACCGATCCTTCCGCCGCGCCGCCTCTGACGACGAGCGCGAAAGTCATCTCGACGTAAAGCTTCCGCCCGTTCTTGTGCGCGGCGCGCGTCAGCGTCGGGCGACCGGCCAACTTGAGCGCTCCGCTCGCCATCGCCGCCTCGAACCCGCGCCAGTGCGGCGGCCGGAGATGATGGGGAATGATGAGGTCGAGGGTTTGCCCGAGCGCCTCTTCAGCGGCAAAGCCGAACAGCGTCGCCGCGGCACGATTCCATCGGCGGATGATTCCCGAACGGTCGGCGTAGATGATAGCGTCGCCGGCCTGATCGACGACCTGCTCGGCGAGACTGGCGGACGGGTCCATGAGTCATTTCCCTTGGGAGCGGCGCGGCGTTCGAGTCAGGCTGGGCCGCTTCGGCGCGTCAGCATGGGCCCGTAGGCAAACAGAAAGGCGGCGAAGCCTATGCCCCAGGCGCAGGCCGCAAGGTGCATCAGCGGCAGGGCCTGGTCGGGGAAGAACGCCATCGCAAGGCGACCGACAAGCGCAAGTCCGACGCAGAGATAGGCGACGATCGTCGCCCTGGAGGCGACGAGCGCATGGCCGGTATGGCCAAGCGTCGCGCGCGTCATCATCGCCATCGTCATGATCCCGATCGCGCCGATCGCCCAGACGTGCACGCCCACCGCGTAGGGAACGCGTCCGGGCGCCAGGGCGCTCGCGCCGGCGGCGAAGAAACCGAGGGCGGCAAGCAGGAAACCCGCGTGCAGCACCAGCACCAGCGCATCCCTGCGGGCGGCGAACCCCCGCCAGCGCGACAGGCGCCAGAGGTTGGCGGCGCCGGCCGCGAGCGCCAGGACGCCGGTGACGACCCCCTCGGGCTTGGCGACCCAGGCGAGGAGCGCGAGACCCGACAGCGCCAGCACGACCCCGTCCGGCCGCCCGAATGGGACGGGCCGCGCGCCCGCCCCCATCCGCGCGATCCAGTTGCCTGTGAAACTCGGGATCACGCGGCCGCCGACCAGCAGGATGAGCATGACGATAAGGCTAAGCGCGGCGCGGATCGAGAATTCGGCCAGGCCGGCGCGGGCGTCCTCGACATGGAAGGCGACATTGGCCAGGGCGAGCGCCAGCACGACGACCGCGACCTTAAGGTTCCGCCAGTTCTTGCCGGCGACGACCTCGCGCGCGACCAGCGCGGCGAAGACAACGAGGAACCCGACGTCAACGACCGCAGCGGCGGTTCGGTCCGATCAGCGCCGATGCGAACACGGCGATCCGGCCCGCCGCCCACAGGGCGGCAAGAGCGGCGAGGGGCGCGCCTGCGACCGGCAGGCGTCCGGTCCAGTTGGGGATCGCGGTCAGCAGGAAGCCCGCGACGACCGCGCCGCCGTAGCCGAAGATCATTTCGTGCGCATGCCAGTCGACCGCCGAGAAGGCGGTCGGGATCGTGATCGCTCCGGAGAAGACTGCGGGCCAGATGGCCATTCCGACAAGCGCCCAGACGCCGGCGCCTAGAAAGAACGGCCGAAACCTGCGGCTCAGCAGCGCCGCGCCGAGCCAGGCTCGGGCGGAATCGGCCGACCGTTGGACGGGAGCATGCTGGGTGGCGCTCATGAGAACAATCCTCCGTGCGGCTCGGTTACACTCGCAAGCATTGTCCGCGCGCGGGTCTGCAACGCGGCGAGCGTCGCTTCCGCACCGCCGGGTTTGGCGCGAAGTCGCGGCGACAAGACGGGCAAAGCTCTCCAGGGCAGAGACGCGCGCTTCCAAGCTTTGGGCGTGTTCGAGCGCGACGACGAAGCTGTCCAGCTCCACCAAGCGGGCACGCCGGTCCTGACAGATGCCGACGCACGGCCGCGAAGCCTCGACCCGCCCGCAGCCAATGCAGCGCCAGCCGTCAATGACTTCGACGCGTTCGGTCCATGTCGCGAGATCGTCCATTTCCATTCATGCCACGGGCGGGAACCGATAACGCTGGTCCTTCGGGAGAAAGGCGCCGTTGAACCCGGCGATTCCGATCTCCAGGCTTTCGGCGATGCGCTTGGCGCGCTCGATGAAATGATCGGCGGCCTTCGGAGGGCACATTTCCTCGGCCGTCTCCTCGAAGAGAGCGAGCCAACGATCGAAGTGTTCGGCGTCGACCGGTAGCGGCAGATGTTTGGCCATCGGCGTCCCGTGATAGCGCCCCGTCATCAAGGCCACCGAGGACCAGAAATCGCACATCCGCTTCAAATGCGACTCCCAGTCGCGGATGCGCGTCTCGAAGACCAATCCGAGCAGCGCGTCCACCCGGACCTTCTCGTAGAAGCGCCGCACCAGGCCCTCGATCATGGGGTCGTCGATGCCGGTCTCCGCGGCCAAGCGCTCAGCAAGGGCCGCGCGGCGAGACCGGTGCGAAACTTCAAACGACATGTCGTTCATGCTTGCGTTCCCTCTCGCGACGCCGACTTACGCTCGACCTCTTGCTCGTTCGAAGCGGGGAAACAGGACGTTGTTTTCGAGATGGATATGCTCCGAGAGGTCGGCTGCGAACTTGTCGAGGCCCGAATAGAGGGCGCGCCAGGAATTGCAGGCATCCTCCGGCGGCTCGAAGCCGTGCGCAAGAGCTTCGACGGCGCGCACCTCCGCGCCATGCTGGTCGTGTTCATGGCGCATGACGGTGATAGGGCCGAAGAGCGAGCCGGCAAATCCGTCGCGGATCGCCGGAAAAAGGATCCGCTCCTCCTTCGTCATGTGATCCAGCAGGTTCGCCAAGACGGCTTCCAATGCGTCGGCGAGACCTATCGGCGCCAGCGAATGGTCCCGATGCACCGCCTCGACCCTCCGCGCGAGCTTGATGAGTTCGGGCAACTCGCGCCGGTGGACGTCGTGATAGCGTTCCACGATGTGATCGCAGAGCGCGGCGCTCTCGGTTGGGGCGCCGACGGTTTGGGTCTCGGATTGTGCACGGATGGACATCCAAAGCTCCAATGCTGTTCGTCGACGTGACGCGGCGAACCTCGGAGGCGGTATAGATCCTCAAATAGGTATTTTCAATGTCACTTTATGCCGCATACGAACCGGGAGGCAGTTCCTCGGGAGTCAGGTCCGGAGCGAAGCGGGAAGCGGCCGCTGGCCGAAGTCGATCGTGCTCCGCCGGACAATCCGACCGGCGGCGTCGACGACAATGCGGAAGCGGGCGCCGCCGAGGAAGAAAGTCAGCCTCGTCAATCCGGCGTCTTGGCCCTCGCCAACTTCGCAGCGGCTTGTGATCCCACCCGATCGCATCAACGAGTGGACATCCTTGGCCGAGATCCCGAGACCTTGTGCAATCGTCTCCGCGTCTACAATCGGCGAACTGTTCTCAAAGCTCACCATTTTTTGCGTACCCGTCATCGCCGGACTCCGACTGAAAACAAGTATCTTTTATACCAGTATGGTGCTACGCTTCCTAGTCGGAAGAAGGCGGGAAGCGGTCCGCAATATCTTTGCCGACGTCGCTGACGGTCCGTGATGCGCCGAGCGTCCCATCACCGGGCCCTCTTGGGGATTCTGAATGCGACTTCTTGCTTCAACCGACTATGCCTTGCGTGTGCTGATCATGCTCGGGGAGAGCCGCCCAGGGGAGACGGTCAATGTCGGGACGCTGGCGGAGTCGCTGGGCGGACTGTCGCGTAACCATTTGCACAAGATCGTCCAGGACCTTGCGGCGATTGGCGTCGTGAAGACCATCCGCGGTGCAGGCGGAGGCGTTGTCCTCGCCAAGGAGGCTGGGAAGGTCAGTGTTGGCGCGGTCATTCGTGCGCTTGAGGAAGACCAAGCGATCGTCGAGTGCTTCCGCGCTGACCACGGCTGCTGCACGCTCGAGCCGGGATGCCGGCTTCGTCCGATGCTGAGAAAGGCGCGCGAGAGCTTCTACGCGTCCCTCGACGCCTACACCCTGGCGGATTGTCTCGGCCGGCCGGCGGCGGCTGAAGGGAGGCAACGGGCGCGCGGTCCGCGATTAGGCGCTGCGTAAGCTTGCCAGCCTTCAACGCTCGTTATTTGAATGTTCCGAGATAAGCGATCAGGTTCGCGCGATCCTCGGGCTTCGGGAGGCCGGCGAAAGTCATCTTTGTGCCGGGCACTTGCGCCTGGGTTCTCGCCTTCGCCGCATTTCTGCTCGCCTATGCCCCTATCCTGATCCGCCGAAGCGGACCGGCGTGAGGTCCCGTGCGCCAGCAGCGCGGATAAGCTCGGGAGGACACCCGTGGACGAGTCTGGTTCGCTTGTTGAGCGGATCGTCGATCAGGCCGGCGACGCGATCATCTACGCCGACCGCGGCGGGACCATCCGGCGATGGAATCGCGCCGCAACGGCGCTGTTCGGATTTTCCGCCGAAGAAACGCTCGGTCAAAACGTCGATCTCATTATCCCGAAGCATCTGCGCGCCCCGCATTGGCGCGGCTTCGACGCGGCGATGACGACAGGGGCGCTGAAGCTCGCCGGGCGCCCGACCCTCACCCGCGCCACGCACAAGAGCGGGCACAAGCTCTATGTCGAGATGACCTTCGCCCTTGTTGTGAGCGACGGCGCGGCGGACGGATCGGTCGCGATCGCGCGCGACGTCACCGAACGCATCGCGCGCGAGCAGGCCGCGGCCGTGGCGGGAAAGGCCCCGCAGCGGTGAGCGCTCGCGTTTTGGGAGGCTCGATGCGGCCTCAACCGAGGTCAAG
>CAVPXF010000061.1:0-18881 GCA_963709655.1 uncultured Alphaproteobacteria bacterium | reverse complement strand
CCTGAGTCGATGCCGCGCTTCAAGCGGTTGAGGCTACGGCACAGTGTCCTGGATCGTCGCGTTGTTCGTGTCGTTCGTCCTGGGATTGAGCGCGACCATCCATCTCCTCAACCGCATGACGCAGGAGAGAAAGGCGGGCAAAGACCCCGCGGCCGCCTCCGTCAGATCGCGCGGAAACCGTCGCCTGATTGCTTGTGCGCCTCACGATGCTCTTTGGTCCACATGGCGAATCACATCCCTTTCCAACTTTGCCGACACCGTGAATCACGCCGTCTTCGATAACACAAGAAACTCTTGGGTTAGGCTCTGATCGCCGAGATGGACGAGGTTGCAACCGCCAAGATCGCGAGGTTCGAGGATGACAGCGCAGCGACCATTGGCATGGTCGGCAGGGCGCGCTTGAGGGAAAGCGTCGTCTCGATCCCTTCGCCCGCAGCGAGCACGTCGACGGCGGATCCGAAGCGGACGCCGTGACGGAGGATTGCGCCGAGCGACCGTCGCGGCGTGCTGATCGGCGCCTTGTCCGCACCGTTGTCCGCGAGATAGGTGCGATACACGCCTGCGGTCGCCCCGTCGAGATCGGTGACGATCGCGATCAACGCCGGTCGTCGCTGCGAAGGCTGTCCGTCGTCGCCGCGACAGGTGCAACGCGGATGAAATCGCAGCGCGCCGCAATCGAACAGTTCGTCGATGCCTCGGGGCCGGAGATAAGTCTCTGCCATCGATCCGGCGAGGGGCATTGTCTCGGCGATGATGCGCTGGATGTGTTTCGGCGTGCCGATCCAGGGTCGCGGGCGCCAATTCACGGAGACAAGATCGCCACAGGTAAACGGGTTCGGCGGTCCGCTCCATGCCCGATCCGAGGCAGGGCGCCGACGCCGCCCCGTCAGAGCATGCTCGGCAGCACCCGGTCGGGCGGCCGGTGGCCGTCCACGAACGTGCGGATGTTGACGATCACCTTCTCGCCCATGTCGGCGCGGCCTTCGTGAGTGGACGACCCCATGTGCGGCAGCAGCGTCACTTTGTCGACTTTGGCGAGCGCGACCAGCTTGTCGTTGACCGCGGGGGCGTGCTCAAACACATCAAGACCGGCGCTGGCGAGTTCGCCGTGCTCCAGCATGCGCACCAGAGCGTTCTCGTCGACCACCTCGCCGCGCGCGGTGTTGATGAGGATGGCTTCCGGACGCAGGTATTTCAGCCGCCGTGCCGACAAGAGATGGTAGGTGCCCGGCGTGTGCGGGCAGTGGACCGACACGAAATCCATCCGGGCGAGCATCTGGTCGAGCGAATCCCAGTAGGTGGCCTCCAGCGACTCCTCGATCTGAGGCGCGACCCGGCGGCGGTTGTGATAGTGGATCGACATGCCGAAGGCGCGCGCGCGGCGGGCGAGCGCCTGGCCGATGCGGCCCATGCCGACGATCCCTAGACGCTTGCCGGTAATTCGCCGGCCCAGCATCCACGTCGGCGTCCAGCCGGCCCAGTTCCCGTCCGGAATGACGTGCGAGCCTTCAACAAGGCGCCGCGCCGTCGACAGGATCAACGCCATCGTCATGTCGGCGGTGTCCTCGGTCATGACGCCGGGAGTGTTGGTGACGGTGATGCCCCGGCGCAGCGCGCTCGTCACGTCGATGTGGTCGACGCCGTTACCGAAATTGGCGATCAGCCGCATCTGCTCGCCGGCCTGGGCAATCATGGCCGCGTTGATGTGGTCAGTGATGGTCGGGACAAGCACATCGGCCTCGTGCATGGCCTCGACGATTTCGGCCTGCGCCATCGGCTTGTCGTCGAGGTTGAGGCGGGCGTCGAACAGTTCGCGCATGCGTGTTTCGACGAGTTCGGGGAGCCGCCGCGTGACAATCACAACGGGTTTCTTCTTGGTCATGAACGCCGCCCTCTCCGCCCTGTCTGCGTCTTTTTCGCCCGGCCCGTGTTCTGAAGCATTTGCGTCCACGCCTTCAAGCGGTTTACGCCCCATTAACGTCGCTCGCAGCAAATGGTCCGGGCCGACGTTCCGTTCGCGGCGCGCGCCGCAAGCTCGCCGGCCTCTCTATCAGAAGACCGGGCAAAGACAAGGATGGCCTGTACGCCGTCGAGGAATCCGTTGATGAGCCAACGCCCGCTTCCGAACTTTTCGCGCCGACTCGCGGTCGTCGCCATATGCGCGGCGGCCCTCGCGCCGGGGCTGTCCCTCGCCGACCAGGTCGGCACGGTGACGAAACTGCCGCTGCCTCGCTTCGCCAGCCTGAAGACCGACCGCGTGAACCTGCGCGAGGGACCGTCCAAGGATCACCCGACGAAATGGGTCTATCAGCGCGCCGGACTTCCCGTGGAAATCACGGCCGAATTCGAAATTTGGCGGCGCATCCGCGATTCCGAGGGGGCCGAGGGCTGGGTGTTGCACTCCCTTCTTTCCGGCCGGCGCACGGCTCTGGTCACGCCCAGCAAGAAGGGCGAGAACTCGAAAGTCTACGCCCGTCCCTCCGAGGGGTCCGACCTCGCGGCGACGCTTCAGTCGGGCGTCATCGTCAATTTGAGGAAATGCGACGGCTCCTGGTGCCAGGTCGACGGCGACGGGTTCAAGGGCTATATCGAGCAATACAAGCTTTGGGGCGTCTACCCCAACGAGACGATCGAATGACGACCGCGGAGCGGGGGGAGCGTTTGCAGTTTGACAGCCGTTGTCCCTCCTGAGCCGGAACGTTGGGGCCTCGAGGCGCGTCGCCTGCGGCTCAGTACCCTCATCCGTCTGCGTTGGCTCGCCGTCGCCGGACAGACCGCGGCGGTCCTGGTCGGCATTTTCGGCTTCGGACTGGGCGCCCTCGCGATCGCCTGTTTCGCGCTCATCGCCGCGTCTGCGGCGCTCAACCTGGCGCTAAGGCGCTTTTATCCGCTCAGTACGCAGCTCGGCGAGCCCGTCGCGACCGTCATTCTTGGCTATGACATTCTCCAGCTGGCGGGGCTGCTCTTCCTGACCGGCGGAGTCGCCAATCCCTTTGTCATGTTCCTGCTGGCGCCGATCACCGTCGCTGCGGCCTCGCTCACCTTTCGGCGGGCGCTCGGACTTCTCCTCCTCGCGCTCGTTTGCGCCACCGCGCTGTTGCGCTTCAACCTGCCTCTCCCTTGGCCCGGCGGAGAAACCCTCGCGCTCCCGCCGCTTTATCTGGTCGGCGTCTGGGCGTCGCTCGGGGTCAGCGCGGCGTTCGTGGCGCTTTACGCCTACCAGGTAGCGGCCGAGTCGCGGCAGACGGCGAGCGCCCTGACCGCGGTCGAGCTCGTCATGGCGCGCGCCCAGCACCTCTCGCAGCTCGATGGGCTCGCTGCGGCCGCGGCGCATGAACTTGGCACCCCGCTCGCCACAGTCGCGCTCGTCGTCCGGGAGATGGCCGCCGTGGCGCCGCGCGACGAGGCTTTCGCCGACGATCTTCATCTGCTCGAGGAATCGGTCAATCGGTGCCGCGACATCCTGCGCAAGCTGTCGTCGCCGGCGGAGCTCGGCGGGCAGGCGATGGACGTGTCGAGCCCGGTCGAACTCGCCGAATTGGCGGCTTCGCCGCACCGGCTGCTCGGGGTCTCGATCACGGTCCAAGGCGAGGGAACCGATCCGCCGCCGCAATGTTCGCGCAACCCCGGGGTTCTTTACGGGCTCGGCAATCTTATCGAGAATGCGGTCAGTTTCGCCGAGGCAGCGGTGGAGATCCGGGCGCGATGGACGAGATCGACGGTGACCATCGTCATCTCCGACGACGGCCGCGGGTTTCCGCCGGGAGTGCTGCCGCGGATCGGCGAGCCCTACCTGTCGCAGCGCGACGGGGCGCGGCGCTCGGAGAAAACCGGTGGCGGTCTCGGGCTCGGACTGTTCGTCGCTCGGTCGCTGCTCGAGCGCTCCCGAGCGACCGTGCGGTTCGAAAACGCGGCGTCGCCGTCGACCGGCGCGGTCATAACTGTTGAATGGCCCCGATCGGCGTACGAGGAGGGTCGACGGCTCGGCAAATAGCCTGTAAGCTTTTGCCCTCGGACGGTTTTGTGTTTATTACAGGCAGAATGGACAAGGACGCCTCGCACCAGTCGACAAATCAGATTCAGAGCGGCGGAGAGACGCTCGACAAGTCGCTGCTCGTGGTCGACGACGATCGCCTGTTTTGCGACCGTCTCGGGCGGGCTCTGTCTTCTCGTGGATTCACCGCGCGGACGGCGATGAGCGTCTCTGAGGCGCTGGCCGCGATCGAGACGTCGCCGCCGGCTTTCGCCGTGATCGACCTTCGGCTCGGCGACGGCAGCGGCCTCGACGTGATGCGGGCGCTGAAGGCCAAGCGCGCCGATGCCCGAGGGGTCATCCTGACGGGGTACGGCGCCATCGCCACCGCCGTGGTGGCGGTCAAGCTCGGGGCGTTCGACTATCTCGCCAAACCGGCCAACGCCGACGACGTCGTGGCGGCCCTGATGGCGGGACGGCTCGATATGCCGGCCGAGCACGACCCGCCGATGTCGGCCGACAGGGTCCGCTGGGAGCACATCCAGCGCATCTACGAAGCCTGCGAGCGCAATGTCTCCGAGACGGCGCGTCAGCTCAACATGCACCGGCGCACCCTGCAGCGCATCCTGGCCAAGCGCGCGCCGAAGTGAGCGCGGGCGGTCCCCCGGCGCGGGATGTAGCCCTCGGCCGATGGCGCCGGGCGCGCTCCGAACAACTACACGCGTAGCGCGTGGCAAAAGATCGAAAAGCCTACCGCCGTCCCTTCTCCGCCGCCCGCCGCAGGGCATCGGCGAACGCGCCGGCGGCGGACGACCTGCGGTCCGCCTCGGCGTTGACGGCGCTGACGGCCTTGCGGTCGAGCTGGCCCCCACTATTCGGGCCCCCACCTTTCGGGCCCCCGCCTCTCGGTCCCTCGGCCTCGGGATCGGCAAGCCGCATGGTCAGCGCGATGCGTTTGCGCGGCGCATCGACCGACAGGACCTTGACCTTGACGACGTCTCCGGGCTTGGCGACCGCGCGCGGATCCTTCACGAACGTGTTCGCCATCGCCGACACGTGAACGAGCCCGTCCTGGTGAACGCCGACGTCGACGAAGGCGCCGAAGGCTGCGACATTGGTCACCGTCCCCTCGAGCACCATGCCGGGCCTGAGGTCGGCGAGCGTCTCGACGCCCTCCTTGAAGGACGCCGTGCGAAAGGCCGGGCGCGGGTCGCGGCCCGGCTTCTCCAGCTCCTTGAAAATGTCCGAGACGGTCGGCACGCCAAAGCGTTGGTCGGCGAAGTCGGCGGGCTTCAAGCCTGCGAGCGCCTTCGGATTGCCGATCACGGCGTGGATGTCCGCCTTGAGTTTGTCGAGAATGCGCCGCACCACCGGATAGGCTTCGGGGTGGACGCCGGAGCGATCGAGCGGCTGGTCGCCATCGGTGATGCGGAGGAAGCCGGCGCTGAGCTCGAAGGCCTTGGCGCCGAGGCGCGGCACGTCCTTAAGCGCCGCGCGGGTCTTGAAGGCCCCATGCGTCTCGCGATGGACGACGATCGCCTGCGCCAGCGATTCGCCAACGCCCGACACGCGCGCGAGGAGCTTGGCCGAGGCCGTGTTGACGTCGACCCCGACCGCGTTGACGCAGTCCTCGACCACCGCGTCGAGCGATCGGCCGAGCTTCTGCTCCGAGAGGTCGTGCTGGTATTGCCCGACGCCGATCGACTTCGGGTCGATCTTGACGAGTTCGGCGAGCGGGTCCTGCAGCCGCCTGGCGATCGAGGCCGCGCCGCGCAGCGTCACGTCGAGGCCCGGCAGCTCCTGCGCGGCGTAGGCCGAGGCCGAATAGACCGACGCGCCCGCCTCCGACACCGTGACCTTCGTCAGCTTCAGCTCTGGATTGCGGGCGAGGAGGTCGGCGGCCAGCCTGTCGGTCTCGCGCGAAGCCGTGCCGTTGCCGATCGCGATGAGCTCGGCCTTGTGGCGGACGGCGAGCGCCTTGAGAACGGCGAGGCTCTCGTCCCAGCGCCGCTGCGGCTCGTGCGGATAGATCGCGGTGGTGTCGACGATCTTGCCGGTCGCATCGACCACCGCGACCTTGACCCCGGTGCGGAAGCCCGGGTCGAGACCGATGGTCGGCCGTCCGCCGGCCGGCGCGGCGAGCAGCAGATCGCGCAGATTGGCGGCGAACACCTTGACCGCCTCGTCTTCGGCTCGGGTCCATATTCTCAGGCGAAGATCGACCGCGAGCTGGGTCTCGATCCTGGTTCGCCACGCCCAGCGTACGACGTCGAGGAGCCAGCGGTCGCCCGGCCGGCCTCGATCGGCGATGGCGAAGCGGCGGGCTGCCGCCAGTTCGAACGGTCCGAGAGTTTTGCTCGCCGGATCGGCGTTCGGGTCCGGAACGAGCTTGAGGTCGAGGACCTCTTCCCGCTCGCCGCGCATCAGCGCCAGCGCCCGGTGCGACGGGATTTTCACCAGCGGCTCGAAGACATCGAAATAGTCGGAGAACTTCGCCCCCGCCGCCTCCTTGCCCTCGCGCACTTTCGAGACGATGCGGCCGCCGGCCCAGAAATCCTCGCGTAAGGCGCCGATCAGCTCCGCGTCCTCGGCGAAGCGCTCGGTGAGGATCGCGCGCGCGCCGTCGAGCGCGTCTTGAGCGGTCTTGACGGCGTCGGGCTTCACGAAGGCTTCGGCCTGAACGAGCGGCTCGCGCTCGGGATGCGCAAGCAGGGCGTCGGCCAGCGGCTCGAGCCCGTTCTCTCGGGCGATCTGCGCCTTCGTGCGCCGCTTCGGCTTGAACGGCAGGTAAATGTCTTCGAGCCGCGCCTTGGTGTCGGCCTCGAGGATCTGGGCTTCGAGCGCCGCGTTGAGCTTGCCCTGCTCGCGGATCGATTCGAGGATCGTCTTTCGCCGCTCCTCCAGCTCGCGCAGATAGACGAGGCGCGTCTCCAGCGTGCGCAACTCAGTGTCGTCGAGCGCGCCGGTCGCCTCCTTGCGGTAGCGGGCGATGAAGGGCACGGTCGAGCCCTCGTCGATGAGGCTGATGGCGGCCGCGACCTGCGCCGGCCTGACGCTCAATTCCTCGGCGATGCGTTCGGCGATGGGTTTCATGGGGTCCGAATCGTTGGCGGGCGGAGCGCCGCTTTTAGGCGCTGAGCGCCCGCCCGGTCAAAGCCATGACGGGTCGATCAACCCGCGACCGTCATTGCGAGGAGCGACCCCCGGGTCGAAGAGCCCGGGGAGACGAAGCAATCCATGCCGCCGCCGCGTCCTGCGGCATGGATTGCTTCGCCTTCGGCTCGCAATGACGGTGGCGGAATTTGCCGCACTTATTTGCCGAGTGTCCTTAGCACGTCCCAACGCCGTTGAGCGTCATGGGGAAGCGTCCAGGACGGATCGGGCAGGGGATCAGCGGGCTCGGGAGGGAGCCGCACCCGGCTTCGTCGAACCCGTCCGTCCCGGGCGCGGAATCAATGTTTTCAAGGGCTTGCGCGAGGTTTTCCGGGCGGCCGCGTCCTGCCGGGGCGGTGAACGGAAAGTCTGCACCGCCATGCTGTGCAGCGACGCCATACGGCCCGGCTCGTAACGTGCTCAAGCAGGAGCGGAAGACCTGGCGACCGGGTGCGCTCCTCAACAGGCTCAGGACGAGATCGGGAGTTGAGACCGGGTCGGCGGCTTTGTAGACGCGGTCGTCGACCGCGTCGCCGCGCTCAGCGAGCGCGGCTACAGGGGGCGAGACCCCGGGCGCGGATTCAACCTTTTCAGAGTGTTGCGGGAATTTTTCCGGGCCGGCGCCAACCGGTCCCTTCCCTCCCGGGCTTGACCCGGAGATCACGGGGAGAAGGCCAGCCCCCGGATCAAGTCCGGGGGGAGGGGCGGAGCTGGCGTTCGGAGGTTGGCGCAGCCCCTCCCCCCGGATCAAGTCCGGGGGCCAATCCTCTCCCTCCCCGGGCTCTTGACCCGGGGATCGCGGGGCGAGGGGGACGAACTCGGGCGCGGAATTCAACCTTTTCAAGATGTTGCGCCGGATTTTCCGGGCGAGCGTCGCGCCGCGCGCTTGTAGACGCGGTCGTTGACCGCGTCGCCGCGCTCAGCGAGCGCGGCTACAGGGGCCGTGACGCCGAACGCAGCGCGACCTTTTGCCGGGCTCGGCGCGCGAGGCCTCCGGCCGGGCCCATTCGGCGGCGAAGGCGCCGCCGTAGCGGTCCAGTTCGCGCACGATTTTCACCACCTGGTCGACCGCCTTGAGGTTGGTCAGGGACATGGCGCTGTAGGCGACCAGCAGCGCCTCGTTGAGGCGGCTGAGCTGAATGGCCACGAACTGCTCGGGCGGGTGCGGCATGCGGCGGGCGAGGATCTCCTTTATGACGGCGCGCATCCGCTTCTCGCCGACACCCACCTGCGCCGCGATCTCGGCGACGGACATGCCGCGGTTGAGATATTCGACGATCCTCTGTTCGCGCTTGAACTTGGCCAGCCGCGCGGCGCGCGCCTCGGTTGACGGATATGAGGGCGCGACGGGCGGAGCGGCTTCGAGACAGGGGGACAAGGCGGCGTTCTCCTTTGGACCGTGAGAACAAAAGAAGAACATAGATGCGCAGAAATTGCAAGAAATTGTTGCATTTTCTGTTGGCTGGCGGCTGGAGAAAGCGGGCTCATAGCCGGAGCCGCGGCTTTCCGGCATGGGCTACGGCATTCACACAAGTCGATCTTTCTTCGGGTCTCGAGCCGTCGCGCGCCTCCTTCTCCGCAAAGCGGGGAAGGTGGCCCGGAGGGCCGGATGGGGTGCGGAAAGCAGGGAGGACTCGTTGAAGGCCCGGGCTGACGGTCGTGCAATCCAATCCACAGTTGCGGCAGCGGGCCATACCCCATCCGGCGCTTCGCGCCACCCCCGGGTCTTCGCCCGGGGGCAGGCTCTTCCCCAGCAAAGCTGGAGAAGGGGTCCGCGCTTCGATTTGAGATGTGCGACCCGCCGCTTCCGGCATGGCGGAGCGGGGCCTCACGTTTAGCCTCCGAGGCTCTTGTCCACCGTTCTCCCGATCGCCGCGTCGCAGCCTTGCCTATCCGGTTAACGCAGACACCCACTGCATATCAGGATGCCGGAGCGATTCTTGTGCGGCGCCGGCCGCCAGGAGCACCCTGTGAACAAATTTCCGACGCAACATTTGGACCTGATGCGTGAACATCCGTCTCCAGTCGTCGAACGGCGCAAATCGACTTGTTGCCCGCCGCCCCTAGCTCGGCAAGCGCTCGCGCATAACCCCTTGGCGCTTGACCCACATATCGGCTGAACGCGGTGCTGAAGGTGCTCGCCGAACTGTACCCGACCCGTTCGGCGACCTCGGAAAGGGTCAGGTCGCGGCGGCGCAGCAAGTCCTTCGCAACGGCCATCCGCCAGGCGAGGAGGTACTCCATCGGGGGCACGCCGACGATACGCAGGAAGCGGTCAAAGAAGGCCGAGCGCGAGAGCGCGGCTTCCCGCGCCAGTTCGACCACCGTCCAGGGACGGGCGGGATCGCCATGCATCCGTCGGATCGCGGCCGACACGCGCGTATCCGCCAGACCGCGCAGCAGGCCCGGCGGCGTGTCGTCGCCCTGCAAGGCCCGCAGCGCTTCGATCAGTAGCGCTTCGACAAGCCGCGAGAGCAAAAGATCGCGGCCCGGCCTGTGTTCGCGGGCTTCTTCGCCCACGAGCCGCGTCAGCGTCGTCAGCCGGTCGGCGCCGCGCATGTGAACGAGCGCCGGCAGCAGCGATACCAAAAGTCCGGCGTCGGGCGAGTCGAAGAGGAAGTAGCCGCCGAGCAGCCGCACATCGGGATCTCCATCGGGCCTTCCGTGGCGCACCTCGTCGACCGGGGGAGTCGCCGCCGTGGGGTCGACGACCTCTGGCGTCACCGGCTCGAAGCCTGAAATGACGAAGCCGGGCGTGGCCGGCAGCAGTACGAAGTCGCCAGCCTCCAGCGTGATGGGCGCCTCACCATCGACATGGAGGCGACAGCTACCCTCCAACACCGTGCAGAAGCTGGGCTCTCCAAATTCAGTGTAGCGAACGCCCCAGGCGCCGGCGCCGCTGATGCCCTTGGCGAATACAGTTCGCGGCCGCAGCAGCCCGATGACTTCGGAGAGCGGATCGGTCATTTTCCGGACTGTAGCCAACGAAACTCGGACTTGCAACCGTAGCTGGTCCGATGGCCCGCGCATAAATTGGCGGCGTCGAAATTTTGAAGGACGCGGATATGAAAACTGTACTGATCACGGGCTGCTCGTCGGGCTACGGCCTGGAAACCGCCCGCCATTTCCTGGCCAAGGGATGGAAAGTCATCGCGACGATGCGGACGCCGCGGCCGGGTCTTCTGCCAGATAGCGATCGCCTGAGGATGCTGCCGCTGGATGTCACGAGCCCCGAGAGCATCGCGACGGCCATCGACTCCGCCGGTCCCATCGACGTGCTGGTCAACAACGCCGGAATCGGCCTGATCGGAGCGCTCGAAGCCACGCCCATGTCTAAGACGCGCCAAGTGTTCGAGACGAATACGTTCGGCGTGATCGCGATGACCCAGGCCGTCGTGCCTCAGTTCCGCGCGCGCCGGTCAGGCGTGATCGTCAACGTGACGTCGAGCACGACGTTGGCGCCCATGCCCCTGGCCTCGATCTACACGGCCAGCAAGATGGCGATCGAAGGATTCACCGGATCGCTCGAGCATGAGCTTCGCGCCTTCAACGTGCGCGTCAAGCTGGTTGAGCCCGGTTATGGCCCCACGACCCGCTTCGCGCAAAACACCGACTTGCGTCTCGAGGACGTCATTCCGGAACCCTATGCGCCCTTCGCCCAGCCGATCCTCGCGGCGTTCGCAGAGCCGCGACTTGTGACGACGGAGGCCGACGTGGCGGAGGCGGTGTGGCGCGCGGCCAACGATGAGTTCCGGGCGGCTGCGATTCCCGGCCGGCGCCGACGCCGTCGCGCTGGTCCGCGAATAGGGCGCCTTGCCAATGGCCCCGCCAACTCGCTTGGCGCCCCTGGCCTCCGGCCCGGCAGCAGACCTCAGGCCAATGTGGTTCTGGCCGTCAGCGCGCCGCCATGCCGATCCTGGCGAGGCCGAAGCTGAACAGCCGTTTGGTCGCGGCGGCGCAATCGTTCTTGTGGCTAAGCGCGCGCTCTTCGATCAGCTTCCACGACACGATGGCGACTGCGATCGAGACGGCGGCCGATGAGGCCATCATCGCAGCCAGCGTCATCGCCGGAAACAGCAGCGCCAGGGTCTGCTGGATCGGAAAGGCGTAGATGTAGACGCCGTAGGAATAGTCGCCAAGCTCGTTGAACCGGCGGATGCGTCCGCCCGGCACATAGGCGAGGTGGAGGACGAACGGCGCCATCACGAGGAGGTAGACGATCAGGAAAACCGTCCTGTCGAAGGACGCTGCGACCAGCGCCGCAACGAGCGCGATGAGGATGCCGGGGCCCATCGGGACCCGGTCGCGCCACAAAAACAGCGCCGATCCGTAAAGGTACATGAACATGCGGACATTGGCGCCGTTGAACGCGCCCCCCGACAGGCGCCCCTTGAGGACGATCGCCAGGAACAACGCCACGGCTATGACGGAGACGAACCGCATGCCCCTGGGTCGCAAGGCGGGCAGGAGCGCGAACACGGTCCAGAGCACAGCGACGTAGATGTACATCCTGACTTCGACCGGCATGGTCCAGAGCGAGCCGTTGAACTCGCCCTTGAGCGGCAGGGCGTCGAACACGCCGGGCAGCGAATAGCGAATGCCGCCGATCAGCGTTGCGCATTTGGCGAAGTAGGTCCAGGTCGTGTCGGAATCGTAATAGTCGCGCAGCGGCAGCGTCGTCAGCGCCGGGGCGAGGACGAACACCGTCAGCACGAGCATGACCCAGAGTCCCGGATAGACTCTTAGCGCCCGCGCCCAGAAGAAGCTGACGAGATCGCCCCGATTGGCGAGGCTCGCCGTGACCAGAAAACCGCTGGTCACGAACAGGGCGTCGAGGCCCATTTCGCCCAACGAGAATCCGACTTGCCGGAAGACCGGCTCCGTGTCGGGCGGCAGCCCGAGCGCGCCGATGCTGTGGGCGAACAGCACCGTCATCGCCGCGGCCAGGCGGATGAGCGTGAAGTTGTTGTCTCGCCCGACCGCGTAGTGGGAAAGCCGCATCGCGCCCTCCTTCAGGCGCCCGAGCGGCGCCGGCGGCGCGAGGCGGCGGCTCTCGCCGTCATTCGGCGGCCTTGACCGGCCGCTCCGGCTGGGCGAGGCGTTGCGCCTTCAAAAGTTCGGCGATCGTGAAGGCGAGCTCGATCGACTGTTCGGCGTTCAGCCGCGGATCGCAATAGGTGTGGTAGCGATTGCGCAGGTCCGCCTCCGAGATGGCGCGGGCGCCGCCGGTGCATTCGGTGACGTTCTTGCCGGTCATCTCGAGATGGACGCCGCCGGCGTAAACGCCCTCGGCCGCCGAGATCCCGAAGAAGCTGCGCACCTCGGCGGAGATGCGCTCGGTCGGTCGCGTCTTGTAGCCGGTCGAGGTCTTGATCGTGTTGCCGTGCATCGGGTCGGTCACCAACAGGAGCTTGCGGCCGTCGCGCTTGACGGCGCGCAAGAGCGGCGGCAGCGCCGTCTCGATCCTTTCGGCGCCGAAGCGGCAGATCAGCGTGAGCCGGCCGGGCTCGCCCTCCGGATCGAGCGTCTCGATCAAGCGGATGAGGTCGTCGGTGGTGATCGTCGGGCCGCACTTGAGGCCGATCGGATTCTTCACCCCGCGGCAATACTCGACATGGGCGCCGCCGAGCTGGCGGGTGCGGTCGCCGATCCAGATCATGTGGCCCGAGGTCGCGTAATAGTCGCCCGAGGTGGAGTTCGAGCCGGGTCATCGCCTGCTCGTAGCCGAGCAGCAGCGCCTCATGCGACGTGTAGAAGTCGGTCGCCCTGAGCTCGGGATGCGACTCGGCGTCGAGGCCGATGGCGCGCATGAAGCCGAGCGTCTCGCTGATTCGGTCGGCGACGCCCTGATAGCGCTCCGACTGCGGGCTGTCCTTGACGAACCCGAGCATCCAGCGGTGAGCGTTCTCGAGATTGGCGTATCCGCCGGTGGCGAAGGCGCGCAACAGGTTCAGCGTCGCCGCCGACTGGCGGTAGGCCTCGAGCTGGCGGCGCGGGTCCGGCTCGCGCGCTTCCGCGGTGAAGTCGATGTCGTTGACGATGTCGCCGCGATAGGCCGGCAGCGAGACGCCGTCGATGGTTTCGACATCCGACGAGCGCGGTTTGGCGAACTGGCCGGCGACCCGGCCGACCTTGACGATCGGCGAGCCCGCCGCGAACGTCATCACCACAGCCATCTGCAGGAAAACTCGGAAGAAATCGCGGATGTTGTCGGCCGAATGCTCGCCGAAGCTCTCGGCGCAGTCGCCGCCCTGCAATAGGAACGCCTCGCCCGCGGCGGCGGCGCCGAGCGCGCGCTTCAGCTTGCGCGCTTCGCCGGCGAACACGAGCGGCGGATAGCCGGCGAGCTGCCGTTCCGCTTCGGCAAGCGCCGCCTTGTCCTTATAGATGGGCGACTGCTCGATCGGCCTCGTCCGCCAGCTCTCCGGCGTCCAACGTGAATTCGCCATACCCTTGCGCCTCTGCCCTCTAGAGCAGGATGATTTCTGATCGAACCGCGCGGCCAACCCTCATCCGGCGCTTCGCGCCACCTTCCCCCCGAGGGGGAAGGGGCCGCCCCTCTCCCGCCGGGAGAGGGAAGCCGCGAAGCGGCAGGGTGAGGGTTTGCCGGCGCAACTCTACTTCGTCCGCTCTAGAGCGCAGCCTTTTGAACGGAAAACCGCCACTCGACAAGCCGGAACGCTCAGCCGGCATGCCGAATTTTGGCGTCGCCGCGACAATTTGCGTGAGTGGCGGGGGCGCGCTCGGTATCGCGCCGGCGGTTCTCCCGTGCCACAAGAGGCGCCGATTCTCCTTTAGCCGTTCTCACGTGTCCGCCGCCCTTTCCTCCATCGCTGCTTTGTTGTGCTCGGTCGTGCTGCTGATCGGCGGAAACGCGCTCGTCGGCGTGGCGGCGCCGTTGCGCGCGCGCATCGACGGGTTTCCGGAGCTGACGATCGGCCTCATCGGCTCGGCCTATTTCGCGGGCATGCTGGCCGGCACGCTCGTCGCGCCGGCGATCATCCGGCGCGGCGGCCACATCCGCGCTTTCGCCGCTTTCGTGGCGCTTGCGATCGCGTCCATCGTCCTGATGCCGGTTTTCGTGTCGCCCTCGGTATGGCTCGCCTGCCGGGCGCTGCTCGGCTTTGTGTTCGCCGGGCTCTACGCCGTCATCGAGGCATGGATCAACGCGAGAGCCAGCAACGCCAACCGGGGCGCGCTTTACGCGCTCTACCAGATCGCCGCTTTCGCCGCTTCGGCGGCGGGCCAGATGATGCTTCAACCTCTGGGTCCGACCGGCTTTAAGGCGTTTGCCGTCGCGGGGACGCTGCTCGCGCTGGCGATCGTGCCGATGGCGATGACCAGCGTCGATCCGCCCGCCCAGCCGCGCACCGTTCGCCCGCGCCTCATGTGGCTCATCCGCTGGGCGCCCGTCCCCTGCGCCGCCGCCTTCGCCGCCGGCGCGGCCAACGGCGCGTTGATCTCGCTCGGGCCCATCTTTGCGGTCGGGATCGGCATGTCGCCGGACGCCGCGCCGCAGTTTACCGCGGCCATCGTGGTCGGTTCGGCGCTCGGCGTCTTTCCGGTCGGCGCGTTGTCCGATCGCGTCGACCGCCGGCTGGTGATGGCGGCGGTGATGATCGCGGGCGCGGCGTTCGAAGTCGCGCTCAGCCGCCAGGGCGCCCCGGGCGCATGGGTCCTCCTGCTCGGCTTCCTGGTCGGCCTGACCACCTATTCGCTCTACACGCTGGCGGTCTCGATCGCCAACGACGGCGCCTCGCCGCACGACCTGATCTTCATCTCGGTCGGCCTCTTGTTCATCTACTGCATCGCGGCGATCGCGGCGCCGGCGATCGTTTCGGTGCTGATGCGGGATTTTGGTCCGCAGACGCTTTTCCTGCAGAACGCCTATGTGCACATGACGATCGCCGGCGTCGCGCTCTGGCGGATCGTCGTCGCGCCGAAACCGCGGCGGCGGCCGGCCACCTAGCCGTCCTTGACGACGGAGATGTCAGGCGCCGCGGGGTTCTTCATGCCCACGACATGATAGCCGGCGTCGACATGCAGGATCTCGCCGGTCACGCCGCGCGCCATCGGCGACAGGAGGTAGACCGCCGATTCGCCGACCTCCTCAATGGTGACCGAGCGACGCAGCGGCGCGTTGTGTTCGTTCCAGCGCAGGATGTAGCGGAAATCTCCGATGCCCGAGGCCGCCAGGGTCTTGATCGGACCGGCGGAAATGGCGTTGACCCGAATGGCCTTGTCGCCGAGGTCGGCCGCCAGATAGCGGACGCTGGCCTCGAGCGCGGCCTTGGCGACGCCCATCACGTTATAGTGGGGCATCCATTTTTCCGCCCCGTAATAGGTGAGCGTCAGCATCGCGCCGCCGTTGGGCATGAGCTTTTCCGCCCGCTGCGCGATCGCCGTGAAGGAATAGCAGGAGATCGCCAGCGTCTTGGAGAAGTTGTCCTCGGTCGTGTCGATGTAGCGGCCGGTCAGCTGGTCCTTATCCGAAAAGGCGATGCAGTGGACGACGAAGTCGAGCGCGCCCCAGGTCTGTTCGGCCACGGCGAACACGGCGTCGATCGTGGATCCGTCGGTGACGTCGCAATGGCCGAACACCTCGGCGCCGAGTTCGGCGGCGAGCGGGCGGACGCGCTTCTCCAGCGCTTCGCCCTGGAATGTGAAGGCGAGGTCCGCTCCGGCGGCGCGGGCGGCGCGGGCGATTCCCCAGGCGATGGACCGGTTGTTCGCGACGCCCAGGATCACTCCGCGCTTTCCGCTGAGGACGCCCGGCGTTGCGTCGACCCGATGTGTTGGCTCCATCAATCCCTCGCTCGAGCTCCGTTCCGGAACACGACTGCTTAGCCTCGCCTGAGGCGCATGGGAAGTGAGGGGCCCATGTTCTCACGTCACAATATATGTGGGATTGCTCACATGGCCGGCGCCGGCGCAGCCGACCGCCCGATTCAAGGGCTTTCCGGCTCAGCCCCGGCCGGCGCGCGGATCATAGGGCTTCAGGTCGCGCCATTTGCGCATGAGCTCGGCAAGCTCCGGGTCCGCGGCGTCCGGCAACACGATCCGGACCGTCGCGAGCAGGTCGCCGGCCGGCGCATCGCCCGTCGCGGGCAGGCCCTTGCCGCGCAGCCGCATGACCCGGCCGCCGCTCATGCCGGGCGCAATCGACATCTCGACCTCGCCGCCGAGCGTCGGCACGCGCGCCTTGCCGCCGAGCACCGCCTCGTAGAGAGTGATCGGCAAATCGAGCCGCAAATCGCGGCCCTCGACCTTGAACACGGGATGGGGGGCGTAGCGAATGGTGACGATGACGTCGCCGACCGGGCCGCCGCGCGCGCCGGGATGGCCCTGTCCGCGCAACCGGATCGACTTGCCTTCCTCGATCCCGGCGGGCACGGTCGCGTCGAGCGTCCGTCCGGTCGGCAGCGCCACGCGGACCGAGCCGCCGGTCGCGATCGTCGTCAGCGGGACGGCGATCGTGACCGCGATGTCCTCGCCCTTGGCCGCCTGCTGCGCCCGCGCCCGCCCGCGCCGGGCGGCGCCGCCAAACAGCTCGGACAGCACGTCCTGGTCGATCGATCCCGTCCCGCCGGAGAATCCGCCCGACCCGAAGTCGAAGCCGCGGAAGTCCCCGGCCCCGGCGCCGGGCTGGCGGCCAAACCCGCCGAAGCCGTCGAACTGCGGCGCCCGCGGCTTGCCGTCGGCGTCGATCTCGCCGCGGTCGAACGCCGTGCGCTTCTTTTCGTCGCCGAGAATCTCATAGGCCGAGCCGATCTCGGCGAAGCGCTCCTTCGCTCGCGGCTCCTTGCTCTGGTCGGGGTGATACTTCTTGGCGAGCTTGCGGAAGGCGGACTTGACGTCCGCTGCGCTGGCCGACTTCGACACCCCGAGAACGTCATAAGGATTACGCATCACGAGCCCATTTTAGCGCGGCCGCCTTCATGAAGCACGGGCCGCCGATGTCTCCAGATCCTATCTGGGCCTTCGCGAGCGCTCGCGCAAGGACAGCCTGGCGGAGGCCGCGTGTCCAATTCGCCAGTGTTCTCGAGCCGGACGCTGTTGTCGATCCCCCAGGACGGGCGTAAGACGCGCTCCGTCGAGGGTTTCGACAACAGATGGAGCGGCGCGGCCGTGGACAGCGTGACGACGGGCGACTTTACCGAGGCCGACGATCCCTTTCAGCTGTTCGCGCTCTGGTTCAAGGACGCATCGGCGCGCGAGATCAACGACCCCGAGGCGATGACGCTGGCGACCGTCGACGACACGGGCCTGCCCGACGCGCGCACGCTCCTCTGCAAGGGCGCCGACGCGCGAGGCCTGGTCTTCTACGGCAACGTCGAGAGCGCCAAGGGCCGGGAGCTCTCCGCCAATCCCAGGGCGGCGGCCCTCTTCCACTGGAAGTCGCTCAGGCGCCAGGCCCGCTTCCGAGGGCCGGTGAGCCCGCTGACCGACGCCGAGGCCGACGCCTATTTCGCCACCCGGCCGCGCCAGAGCCGAATCGGCGCCTGGGCGAGCCAGCAGTCCCGGCCGCTCGAAATCGCGCGCGGCCCTGGTGACGGCGGCCGAAGCGTATGCGAAGCGGTTCGGCGAGGGCGATATCCCGCGGCCAGCTGCCTGGCGAGGCTGGCGCCTCGCGCCGCTCGAGATCGAGTTCTGGCAGGACGGGGCGTTCCGGCTGCACGATCGGGTGCTGTTCCGCCGCGCCGGCGTCGAGGAGCCGTGGGAACGGCGCAGGCTTTATCCGTGAGGCGGCCATGACCTGGTCGGCCGCCCAATACGTCAAGTTCGAGGAGGAGCGCACCCGCCCGGTGCGCGACCTGATCGCCCGCGTCCCGCTGGCGCACGCCCGCCGGGCTGCGGACATCGGATGCGGACCGGGCAATTCGACCGAGGTCCTGCGCGCCAGCTTCCCCACGGCCGAGATCGTCGGCATCGACAGTTCGCCCGACATGATCGCCGCGGCGCGAAAACGCCTGCCGGACATCGCCTTCGAGGTCGCCGGCGTCGAGGGCTGGCGGGACTCCGGCTTCGACGTGATCCTGGCCAACGCCGTTATCCAGTGGATTCCCGACCACGAGGCGCTCATCCCGGCGCTGATCGGGAAACTCGCGCCGGGCGGGGCGCTCGCCGTGCAGACGCCGGACAATCTCGACGAGCCTTCGCACCGTCTGATGCGCGAGGTCGCGGCCGACGGCCCGTGGGCCGCCAAGCTCGCGGACGCGGCCAAGGCGCGGGCCGAGCGCCGCAGCGCCGACTGGTACTTTGGGCTTTTGAGGCGCGAGGCGGCGCGGGTCGACATCTGGCGGACGGTCTACTTCCATCCGCTCAAAGGCGCCGACGCCATTGTCGAATGGGTGAAGGGCACCGGCCTCAGGCCGTTCGTCGACCCGCTGGACGCGGACGAGCGCGAAGCCTACCTCGCCCGCTACGAGGCCGCGATCGCCGCGGCCTATCCGGCCGAGACAGACGGCACGGTCCTCCTGCCGTTCCCGAGGCTCTTCTTCGTCGCGACCCGGTAGCCCGGACGGCGCCCTCTCGCGACCGCTGGCCGCGCCCCGCCGAGGCGGGCTTTCGCGGATCGCGCCGCGTCCGGATCGGCAGCCCTATCGAGAGATCGCCGCAGGATGCCGGCTCGGACGCTTCCGCCGCGGCGGCGCTTCATGCTAGGAGGGCGTCCGAGCCGCGCCCGTAGCTCAACTGGATAGAGCATCGGTCTTCGGAACCGAGGGTTGGGAGTTCGAACCTCTCCGGGCGCGCC
>CAVPXF010000060.1:0-11811 GCA_963709655.1 uncultured Alphaproteobacteria bacterium | reverse complement strand
CGTCGCGGTGGATCAGCGTCCCGCGCCGGCCGACCCGGTGGCGGACCCCTCGGACAAGGTGCGGACAACGGCGTCGAAATCCACTCGCGTAGAATTCCGGTAGGGCCAGGCGCGCCGCAGGCGGTCGGAGAGCTCGGCTTCCTTCCAGTCCTGCGCCGCGACCTCGGCGACGATCTGCTGGGCGAGGACGTCGAGCGGCGGAGCGGGAATGGCGAGCCGGTCGAGCTCGCCGCGCCGGACGCTGTCGAGGAGCGCCGCGCATTCGATCAGATCGTCGCGCGAAAGGGGAAAGAGCCGCCCCTTGGGCGTGCCGTCGATCGCGTGGCCCGAGCGGCCGACCCGCTGCAGAAAGGTCGCGATCGAGTGCGGCGAGCCGAGCTGGCAGACGAGGTCGACGTCGCCGATGTCGATGCCGAGCTCGAGCGAGGCGGTGGCGATCATCGCTTTCAGTTCGCCGCGCTTCAGCCGCTGCTCGGCCGCGAGCCGCCGCTCCTTGGCCATGCTGCCGTGATGGGTGGCGACCGCATCCTCGCCGAGCCGGTCGGTGAGCTCGCGCGCGACCCGCTCGCTCATACGGCGGGTGTTGACGAAGACGAGCGTCGTCCTGTGCTCGCGGATGAGGGCGGCGAGCCGTTGGTAGACCTGGCTCCAGACTTCGTTGGACATGACCGCTTCGAGCGGCGAGTCGGGCGTCTCGATCGCGAGATCGCGCAGCCTCTGGTGGCCCGAATCGACAATCGCGACCTCAGCCGCCGGATCGCCGCTCCCGTTGGCGCCGATCAGCAGGTTCGCCACCTCGCGGATCGGGTTCTGGGTGGCCGAGAGCCCGATGCGCTGAAGACGGTCGCCGCAGAGGGCGGACAGGCGTTCGAGCGACAGAGCGAGATGCGCGCCGCGCTTGTTCGGCGCGACCGCATGGATCTCGTCGAGGATGACCGTTCTCGTCGTCGCCAGCATCTGGCGCCCGGATCGGAGCCGAGCAGCACGTAGAGCGACTCGGGCGTCGTGACGAGGATGTGCGGCGGGCTGCGGCGCATGCGGGCGCGCTCGTTGGCCGCGGTGTCGCCGGTCCGAACCAGCGTGCGAATGGCGACGTCGGCAAACCCGCTCCGCGCAAGTTCGCGCCTTATGCCTTCAAGCGGCGCTTCGAGGTTGCGGTGGATGTCGTTGCTCAGCGCCTTGAGCGGTGAGACGTAGACGACCTGCACGGCGTCCGGGAGCGCCCCGTCGAGACCCTGGCGGACCAGGTCGTCGATCGCAGCGAGGAAGGCAGCGAGCGTCTTGCCGGAGCCGGTCGGCGCGGCGATCAACGTGTGCCGTCTGGCCTTGATCGCGGGCCAGGCGTCCGCCTGGGCCGGGCTCGGCGCCCGAAAGGCGCCCGCAAACCATGCCGCCACGGCCGGATGGAAGAGGTCGTTGCGAGCATGACCCGCGCCCGCATGGCCAGCCCCGGGCGCATGCGCAGGCTCGCTCGCCAGCTCGGCGCGCCTGTCGTCAACCTGGGCCGAGGATCGCAATCCGCTCAACCTCTCGTGCGCGTCGCTGCGCGCCTTCGCTCGAACAGCATCGATGGTGACGGATTATATGGCGTTCCATGCAGCAAATGCGAGGGCGCCCGAACGTCCGCGGATGGCGCCGACGGACGGGCGGGCGCCGGGGCGTCTACGGCGTAGCGAGCCGCCGCACTGCGCCGCCAGCCTGCCAGTCGGGGACAGCGTCGGGAGGAGGTCTGGTGCCGGATGAGGGGATCGAACCCCCGACCTTCGGTTTACAAAACCGCTGCACTACCGCTGTGCTAATCCGGCCCTTTCAGGGGCGTCTTGGCTAGCAGCGGCCTTCAGGCTACGCAAGGGCCGTTTCATCGGCCGGCGGGGACGGTCGGGGTCCACGGGCCCTCGACGGCGACCGCCTCGTCCATGCCCGGCCAGGGCGGCATGGTGACGGCGACGAAGGCGAGCGGACCATCGTCATCGGCGCGGAACTGGAACGAAGCGCCGAGCGGGATCGTCGCCGCCACGCCGGGGGCGAGCGGTTCGACGCTTTGAGAGGCTCCGGCGCGCCGCCACAAGAGGCCGCGGCCGGCGACGACGTACCAAAGCTCCTCGACGGTGCGATGCGCGACGGCGTGAGAAACCGCGCCGGCGGGAAGCTCGAAATGCGCCAGGCTGCCGCCGGCGAGCTCGAGCAGCAGCCGCACCGCCGTCCCGTCCGGCGCGGTGGCGTCGGGGCTTGCGGCGAGCGTCCGAGTCGCGAAGGGAAGGGGCGTCGTCATGGCGGTCGCACTGTCGTTCCTGCGCTCCGCCCACGTGGCGCGGCCCACGCCCGCCTGCTATGAGGAGCCGATGAGCACGACCTTAACCGCCGATCAGGCGCTTGACGAGTTCCGCGCGGCCGGCGCGCTGCTCGAAGGCCATTTCATCCTGTCGTCCGGCCTGCACTCGCCGGTCTTTCTGCAAAAGATGTTCGTGTTCCAGGACCCGGCGCGGACCGAGCGGCTCTGCCGGGCTCTGGCCGCGAAGGCGCGCGAAGCCTTCGGGCCGATCGACATCGTCGCCTCGCCTGCGGTCGGCGGCATCGTGCCCGGCTACGAGACGGCGCGCTGGCTCGGCGCCAAGGCGATCTTCGTCGAACGCGAGAACGGCGCCTTCAGGCTCAGGCGCGGCTTCGAAATCGAGCCCGGCGCGCGGGTCTTGATGGTCGAGGACATCATCACCACGGGGCTCTCGTCGCGCGAATGCCTCGCCGCGCTCGCCGAGCACCCGGGCCGGATCGTCGGCGCGGCCTGCCTGATCGATCGCTCGGGGGGCGAGGCGGAGATCGGCGTTCCCCGCGTCGCGCTTGCGACCCTCGACATTCCGGCCTATCCCGCCGACGCGCTGCCGCCCGAGCTCGCGGCGCTGCCGGCGGTCAAGCCCGGCAGCCGGTCGCTTGCCGGGGCGGCCTGAGAAACCGCAGATGAGGACTTCCGATGACCGCGGTCCGCCTGGGCGTCAACGTCGACCACGTCGCCACCATCCGCAACGCGCGCGGCGGCGCAACGCCCGATCCCGTGCGCGCGGCGCTCCTCGCCATCGAGGCGGGCGCCGACGGGATCACCGCTCACCTGCGCGAGGACCGTCGCCACATCCACGACGACGACATGCGGCGGCTCAAGGCGGCGATCAGGAAGCCGCTCAATTTCGAGATGGCGGCGACCGAAGCCATGCTCGACATCGCCTTGCGCCTCCACCCGCACGCCTGCTGCCTGGTGCCGGAGAAGCGCACCGAGCGCACCACCGAGGGCGGGTTGGACGTGGTCGGCGGATTTAAAGCGCTCAAGCCCTTTGTCGCCGAACTCGGCAAGGCGGGGATCCGCGTCTCGATGTTCGTCGAACCTTCGGGCGAGGCCTTGAAGGCGAGCGCCGACCTCGGCGCGCCGGTGGTGGAACTGCACACCGGCGCCTGGTGCGACGCGCTCGACCATCGCGACGCGCCCCGCGCCGACTACGAATTCGGCCGCCTGAGGGTGGCTGCGGCGCAGACCGCGGGCCTCGGTCTCGAATGCCACGCGGGCCACGGCCTCGACTACGACTCCGCCCGCGTCATTTCCGGCCTGCCGCAGGTGGCGGAGCTGAACATCGGCCACTTTCTCGTCGGCGAAGCGATTTTCGTCGGTCTCGCCGAGACGCTGAAGCGCATGCGCGCGGCGATGGCGAAGGGCGGGCGGCGGTGGGGACGCACACGTGATCATCGGCGTCGGCAGCGACCTTTGCGACATCCGGCGGATCGAACGGACGCTCGAGCGCCACGGCGACCGGTTCGTCGAACGCTGCTTCACCGAGATCGAGCGGCGCCGCTCCGACGCGCGCGCCGGACGCGCCGCCTCCTACGCCAAGCGATTCGCGGCCAAGGAGGCCTGCGCCAAGGCGCTCGGAACCGGCCTGAGACGCGGGGTGTTCTGGCGCGACATGGGCGTGGTCAACCTGCCGTCGGGGCAGCCGACCATGCGGCTGACCGGCGGCGCCGCGGAGCGCCTGAAGGCGATTTTGCCGCCTGGCGCGGCGGCGTTCATCCATCTGACGATCACTGACGAGCCGCCGCTCGCGCAGGCCTTCGTGATCATCGAGGCGCGCCTGGTGTAAGCGCTGAGATCCGCGCCGCCAAGACGGAGTGTGCATTTCTCGCGCCGTCGCGGCGGGGCCGGCGATCGCGTTGGGCGGTGAGGCGGTCGCGCCTGCGACGCGGAGCCCGAAACGCACCGTCTACGACCGCGCGGTCCGTCCGGATCCGGCAAACGAGGGATTAGCGCTTTTTTATCGGCCGGGCTCAGCCAATTCAAAGGCTTGCAGGCCGCCTTAGCGACCGGTCCAGGGGACCTCTTGCGGCCGATCAAATGAACACACTATTGTTGTTTAATAGAGGGGTCAGGGCACGGACGGGACCGGCTTCAGTCTGCGGTCCGCCCCTTCGCGGCAGCCTTAACGCACGCCACACCTGTAAAAATGATAATGGGGCAAGAGTGGGGCGGCTTTGAGTGACAATTATGCAACGATGGCCTTCAAACTGTGTCTCTAGCCCGGATTAAGGCGAGAACTTTATTGATCGCCGCCGGAGTGCGCGTATCTTCGGGCTCGTGAACGGGAGATTCCCGGTCGCGGACGGATCGTAGCGTCAGCTTCAGGCGAAGCGCCAGGGTCCTAAACAATCGGGAAGAGGGGGCTGACCACCTACGGTTTCGGGCTCGTCAAGCGGGCCGGCGGATCGGAAGTGAGAAGAACCAACGCCCAGAGTATTAACTGGAGGTCAACAATGACGCTCATCAAGAGCATTCTGCTCGGTTCGGCAGCCGGCATCGTCGCCGTCGCCGGCGCGCGGGCTGCCGATCTTCCCACGAAGAAGGCGGCTCCCGTCGCGCAATATGTCAAGATCTGCAACGTCGGCGGCATCACCGGCTGGACTATGCCGGGTTCCGACACCTGCATGAAGATTTCGGGCTACATGACCGCTCAATTCACCGGCGGCAACCTCAACACCCAGTACAACTACGCGTCGTACAGCACGGTCGCGAACGCCGTCGCGCTGTCGAATCCGGCTCTCGCGGCGACCCTCAACACGCTGGCCGCCGTTTCGAACCAGGCGACGCAGCGTGTGCTGATCGCCGCCAGCGACACACAGGGCAACAGCACCTTCTATCGTCCGGCGACTGGCTGGTCGGCGCGCGCCGCGCTCGTGTTCGACTTCGCCTCCAACACCGCCTATGGCCCGCTGCTCGGCCACATCGGCATCCAGGACGACGTCGGCAACGGGTTCGACTCGCTGACCCCGGCGTCCACGGCCAACATCACCTACCTCGACCAGGGCTACCTGACCTGGGCCGGGATCACCGCCGGTAAGGCCGCCTCGTTCTATTCGTTCATCGGCGGCGGCGACAACTGGGCGAACTTGTTCTCGCCCGACCAGAAGGGCTTCAACGAGCCCAAGCTGTTGGCCTACACCGCCTCGTTCGGCGGCGGCTTCTCGGCCACCATCGCGGCGCAGAGCCCGGGCACCAACGGCCAGTCCGGCGGCGGCACCGATGTTGCCGGCCCCAACCTGACCTATGGCGGCCAGCGTTGGCCCGACATTGTCGGCCAGTTGCATGTCAAGCAGGGCTGGGGCGAGGCGCAGATCTCCGGCGTGATACATGACGTCCGCGTCGCGAACCAGACTTACGCCGGCGCGGCCGGCGTTAACGGCTGCGGCGTCGGGGGGGTCGTGGTCAACTGCAACTTCCAGCAGACCAAGACCGGCTGGGGCGTCGACGCGGGCGTGAAGATCAACCTGCCGAGCTTCGGCCAGGACGACAACTTCCTGGTCACCGGCAGCTACACCCAGAGCGCGTTCTGGTACTCGGGCATCCCGGACGGCATGTGGGGTGAGAACGGCCAGGTCAACGGCAACGGCCAGCCGATGTATGCGGCCGACGCGTTCTTCAACCCGCTCACCAACCAGTGGTCGTCGCCGACCGCATGGTCGGTAGCCGCCATCTTCGAGCATCACTTCACGCCGCAGTTCTACGTCGACCTCGAAGGGTCGTACGCCGGCCTGAAGTGGAGCAACATGGGCGGCGGATGCTACCTGCTCGGCTTCGGCTGCGGCCTCGCCCAGGCGGCCCAGGGCCCGCTGTCGCCGTCCGCGACCAGCTGGATCATCGGCGCCGACCTCGGCTGGAACCCGGTCACCAACCTGAACTTCGACCTCGAGTTGATGTATCAGGACACCAACCAGACCCGGCCGAGCGGCTTCCTCGGAACCGTCTACAACTCCGGCGGCGTTGGCGGCGCGGTGTTCGTCCCCGGCGCGTGGGAAGGCAACTCGAGCGGCTTCGCCGGTCGTCTGCGCATCACCCGTTACTTCTGATCGTCCAACGATCGGTTGAAACAAAGAGTCCCGGAGAGCAATCTCCGGGACTTTTTCATGTCTGCGTGCGCGCCTCGAGTTAGGCGATGCGCAGCTCTGCGCCTTCGACTACGAAAGGCCGCCAACGCGGACACACGACCCTATCGCCGGTCGAGAGACGGGCATCCGACGGACGCTCTGCGGTTTCCTTCTCTCGTGGCGAGAGGGGGCGTCTCCCGTTCCCCTTCGCGAGGAAGAGCTTGTCCCCCCCCCCCCCCGGGGCGACCCCGGGGCGAGGACATTATTCGATTCACAAGTCGAAATCCCGATGCTTCTCGTAGCCCCTGGCGATGACGGTTCCCCTTCACCAGCTTCGCTGGGGAAGGTGTCGGGCGGAGCCCGACGGATGGGGTGTGGAAAGCAGGTATGGTCCATTGTCGGATCGAGGTGCGGCTTTATGCAATGCTATTCACGTCGAAGCAACGGGCTATACCCCATCCGACGACAGCGACTTGAGATGTGGGAATGTCGCAGTGCGAAGGCTCGGGAGCGACCCGAAGGGACGGATGAGGGATTTCGGCGTGAATCGATCGGGATTCATCAAGCTCCCTTGGTCGAATTCAACGCCTGGCGGCCGAGGCCGGGACGTCGCAAAAGGCGGACAGCGGGCGTTCAGTCGTGCACCTATAATTTCGATTGCTTGGCCAGCGCAAAAAAGTATTGAGATCGGTCATGCCAAACGCACTGCAACCCCGCTCAACCGAACACGCCAAACTGCTGTTCGAGCAAGCGTTGAATATGCATCAGCGAGGAACGCTGCATGAGGCCGAGCGCTATTATAGGGCTATCCTGAAGGCGTACCCGGACCATCCGGATTGCAAACTTTTGTTTGGCATTTTGCGATTTCAGCAGGGCTGGAGCGAGGAAGCGGTCAAGCACATTTCGGCGGCTCTGAAATTGCAGCCGAGCAATATTACGGGCTTAATGAATTCCGGACTCCTTCTGGTGAAGCTGGGCCAGTTGGAGCAGGCGCTGGCGAGCTATGACAGAGTGCTGGCAATCAAGCCGGACCAAGTCGATGCGCTCATCAATCGCGGAAATGTTTTGGCTATGCTCAAGCGCTTCGACGAGGCGCTGGCGAGCTACGATAGAGCGCTGGCGCTCAAGCCGAGCTACCCTGACGCGCTCAACAACCGCGGCAACATTCTGCTTGAGCTCAAGCGCTTCGACGAGGCACTGGCGAGCTATGACAAGGCCGTGGCGATCAGGCCGGATTACGTCGATGCGCTCATCAATCGCGGCAACGTTCTGGTCGAGTTCGAGCGCTACGACGAGGCGCTGGCGAGCTATGACAGGGCGCTGGCGATCAAGCCGGACCACGTCGATGCGCTCAAGAACCGTGGCATTGTTCTCGCCAAGCTCGAGCGTCTCGACGAGGCGCTGGCCAGTTACGACGGGGCCCTGGCGATCAAGCCGGACGACGTCGACTCGCTCGTCAATCGCGCCAACATTCTGGTTAGGCTCGAGCGCTTCGGGGAGGCGCTGGCGAGCTACGACAAGGCGCTGGCGATCGAGCCGAACGACCTCGATGCGCTCCTCAACCGGGGCAACGTCCTGGTTGAGCTCGAGCGCTTCGACCAGGCGCTTGCGGGCTACGACAGGGCGCTAGCGCGCAAGCCTGACCACGTCGATGCGCTCAAGAACCGCGGCATTGTTCTCGCGAAGCTCGAGCGCCTTGAGGAGGCGCTGGCCACCTACGACAGGGCGCTGCCGATCAAGCCGGACGCCGTCGATGCGCTCGTCGGCCGCGGCTATGTTCTCATCAAGCTCGAGCGCCTCGAGGAGGCATTGGCCAGCTACGACAGGGCGCTGGCAATCAGACCCGAATACATCGAAGCGCTTTATAGCCGGGGTGCCTCGCTCGTGGAACTGGGGAGGCTCGACGAGGCCTTCGCGGACTTCGACAAAGCGCTTGCGATGAAACCAGATTACGCGGAGGCCCTTGTCGCAAGGGGGCTCGCATCGCTGCGAGTTGGCGAGTTTTCCAAAGGCTGGATCGATTACGAACACCGATGGCGGATCCCCCAAGCAGCGCGACTGAGGAAACTCAAAGCGAAGTATCCCGCTTGGAAGGGGGAGAGCATTTCCGGCAAGCGCGTGATCGTGCATGAAGAACAGGCGCTGGGCGACGTCATTCAATTTTCTCGGTATCTCGGACAGCTCTCAAGGCTCGGGGCACAAGTCACATTTCTCGTCCGTGCCGAGATGCACAGGCTCTTGCGAAGCCTCGACCCTACGGTTCGATTTATAGATGCGGAATTGCCCGGCGAAACGTTTGACTACCAATGCGCTTTGATGAGCCTGCCGCTCGCATTTGGGACCACGCTCGACGCCATCCCCGCCAGATATCCCTATCTGCGAGCCGAACCCGAGCGGATCGCAAGATGGAGAGAAAGGCTCGGCGAAGGGGGCTTCAAAATCGGCGTCGCATGGCAAGGAAGCAAAGCCGGCTTGGTCGACATCGGGCGATCCTTTGGACTTATCGAGTTTGACGAAATGTCCCGACTTCCCGGGGTTCGGCTGATTTCGCTGCAAAAGGGCGAGGGCGTTGGGCAGATACGCGACCTGCCCCAGGGGATGGCGGTCGAAACGCTTGGGGACGATTACGACCGAGGCGACGACGCATTTCTCGATGCGGCTGCGGTCATGCAGACTCTCGATCTCGTCATCACCTCTGACACGTCGATTGCGCATCTCGCAGGTGCGCTCGGACGGCCAGTTTGGGTAGTGCTTAAGCGTGTCGCCGATTGGCGCTGGATGTTGGATCGAACCGACAGCCCATGGTATCCGACGATGCGACTGTTTCGCCAACAAGCGGCAGGCGATTGGAAGGGACTGTTTGCGGAGATCGAAACCGCATTGCGCGAACGGATTGGCGATGAAGCTTGGCGATGAGGGTCCGCGAGCCAACGACCTTGCCGACCATGCGACGACGCCGAGGGCGCCGATTTCATGGGGCGAGTTGATCGACAAGATCACGATCCTTGAAATCAAGAGCATCGAGATCGTAAGCGAGGCCGCCCGCGCCAATGTGATGAAGGAACTGCTCCTGTTGCAGGAACTCACAAGACCGCACCTAGCCAGTGAGCAGCTCTCGAGTTTGAAAGGCAATCTCAAAGCCGTCAATGCCGCGCTTTGGAAGACTGAAGACGCCATTCGCGAGAAAGAGCGCAAGAAGGAATTTGACGAAAAGTTCGTTGAACTCGCTCGGTCCGTTTACCTGCAAAACGATCAACGGGCAGAAATCAAGCGGATGATCAATGCAATATTGGATTCTGAAATTGTTGAAGAGAAAAGATATACTGATTACTAAGTTAAGCTCGCCGGCGCGAGTCGTCTCAAGGGACAACCACTTAAAGGCGCAGCCCTCTTTACGTTTCTTCGTGTGGGCGCCCGCGTGTCCATCGAGGCGATGCGACGCCATAGCCAGACCATCGGGCAGCCTGCGTAGCCTTCCGCGAGGGCCCGCCAAGGCCGACGCATGACGCGTTGCATTGGCTATTCGGCGCCGGAACGGATAGCTTGGGGCGTGACGGCATTAGGTCGCGCCGAAGACCCTCATCCGGCCCTTCGGGCCACCTTCCCCCCGAGGGGGAAGGGGGGCGCTTCCCCTCTCCCGCCGGGAGAGGGAAGCCGCGAAGCGGCAGGGTGAGGGTTTGCTGGCGCGGCCCCATATGATCATTCTCCCGGGCCGATCGAAAACGAGGGTAACCCATGGCGGAAACGGCGGCGCCTTCTCCATCGCGGCCGATCGGCGCGCCGCCGGCCTTTCACCTGCTGGCCAAGCCCAGCGGCTCGACCTGCAATATCGACTGCGCCTACTGCTTCTTCCTGTCGAAGGAAGCCCTCTATCCGAACGACAAGCACCGGATGTCGGAGGCGACCCTCGAAAGCTACATCCAGCAGCTGATCGAAGCGCATCGCACGCCCGAAGTCACGGTCGCATGGCAGGGGGGCGAACCCACCCTGATGAAACTCGAATTCTTCGAGAAGGCGGTCGAACTCGTCGAGAAATACCGCAAGCCCGGCCAGACGGTTCAGCAGACCTTCCAGACCAACGGACTTCTGCTCGACGACGCCTGGTGCGCCTTCTTCAAGGCCCATAACTTCCTTGTGGGTCTCAGCGTCGACGGCCCCCGCGAGCTGCATGACGCCAACCGGCGCGACCGTCGTGGCGAGGGCACGTTCGATCTCGTCATGCGCGGATGGCGCTTTCTCAAGGCCCACGGGGTCGAGTTCAACATCCTCTGCACCGTGAATGCAGCCAACCAGGCGCGCGGTCGCGAAGTCTATCGCTTCTTCCGCGACGAACTCGGCGCCAAGTGGATCCAGTTCATCCCGATCGTCGAGCGGGCGACGGCGGACACGCTCGCCATCGCCAACCAGGGCTGGAGCGATCGCGCGAGCGCGGGCGGCAAGCGGCTTCTCTACACGCAGACCGGCGACCTCGTCACCGAGCGGTCGGTCGGGGGCGAGCAATACGGGCGCTTTCTGATCGACATCTTCGAGGAGTGGGTGCGCCGCGACGTCGGCAAGGTGTTCGTGCAACTCTTCGACGTGACGCTCGAGGCCTATTTCGGCCGTCATCTCCTGTGCATTCACGCGCCGACTTGCGGCTACGGGCCGGCGCTCGAGCACAACGGCGACGTCTATACCTGCGATCATTTCGTCGAGCCGGGCCAGAAGCTCGGCAACATCGCCGTCACGCCGCTGGTCGAGCTCGTCGCTTCGCCGCAGATGCGCAAGTTCGGCGCCGACAAGCGCGACCGGCTGACCAAACAATGCCGCGCCTGCGACGTGCGTTTCCTGTGCAACGGCGGCTGCCCGAAGGACCGGTTCGTGGCGGCGAGGGACGGCGAGCCCGGCCACAACTACCTCTGCGCCGGGCTCGAACTGTTCTTCACCCACACCCGCCCGCTGATGACCGTGATGGGTCAGCTCTTTAAGCGCGGCCGGCCGCCGGCCGAGGTGATGCTGTGGGTCAGGAACGAAGATTCGAAGCGCGATCCTTACGCCCCCTGCCCGTGTGGAAACGGCAAGAAATTCAAGTTCTGCCACAGCGGAGCGCCGACCAAGGGGCGAGCGAGCTTGCGCGCGGAAGCGATCAGTTCCCTTCCCCTGCCGCGCCGCTAAAACACGTACCAAAATCGTTGAAACATCCGCGGGACGGGGCTTCCAGAGGCTTGGACGCTTGTTCCGTCGGCAGGCCGCGCGATCGGATCGGCGATGTACAGGCGCCCATTCCGGCGCCGAATTGCCCCCCGGGCGGGCCCTATGAGATTCACATATCTCCGTGGCTCGCTACTGCCATGTCGGACGCTCGGAGGGCGGCTTCCTCCCCACTTGTGGGGGAGGATTGAGGAGGGGGGTCGGGCCGAACTCTGAAAGTTTGGT
>CAVPXF010000059.1:0-82042 GCA_963709655.1 uncultured Alphaproteobacteria bacterium | reverse complement strand
GCGGGTCGCAATAGGTGTGGTAGCGGTCGCGCAGGTCCGCCTCCTGAGCGCGCGGGCGCCGCCGGTGCATTCGGTCACGTTCTTGCCGGTCATCTCGAGATGCACGCCGCCGGCGTAACCCCTTCGGCGCGATGGACCGCGAAGAAGGAGCGGATTTCCGAGGCGATGCGCTCGGTCGGCCGCGTCTTGTAGCCCGTCGAGGTCTTGATCGTGTTGCCGTGCATGGGATCGCAGACCCAAAGCGCCTTGCGGCCCTCGCGCTTCACGGCGCGCACGAGCGGCGGCAGGCAGTCTCGATCCTTGTCGGCGCCGAAGCGGCAGATCAGCGTCAGCCGCCCGGGCTCCTGCGCCGGATCGAGCGCGTCGATCAGGCGGATCAGGTCGTCGGGGTGATCGAGGGGCCGCATTTGAGGCCGATCGGATTGCGGATGCCGCGGCGTATTCGACATGCGCGCCGCCGAGCTGGCGGGTGCGGTCGCCGATCCAGAGCATGTGGCCCGAAGTCGCGTAATACTCGCCCGAGGTCGAGTCGAGCCGCGTCATCGCCTGCTCGTAGCCGAGCAGCAGCGCCTCGTGCGAAGTGTAGAAATCGGTCGCGCGCAATTCGGGATGCGCCTCGGCGTCGAGCCCGATCGCGCGCATGAAGCCGAGCGTCTCGGTGATGCGGTCGGCGAGTTCCTGGTAGCGCTCGGACTGCGGGCTGTCCTTGACGAAGCCGAGCATCCAGCGATGCGCGTTCTCGAGATTGGCGTAGCCGCCGGTCGCGAAAGCGCGCAGCAGATTGAGCGTCGCCGCCGACTGGCGATAGGCCTCGAGCTGCCGGCGCGGATCGGGCTTGCGCGCCTCGGGCGTGAACTCGATGTCGTTGACGATGTCGCCGCGATAGGCGGGCAGCGAAACGCCATCGACCGTCTCGATGTCCGACGAGCGCGGCTTGGCGAACTGCCCGGCGACGCGGCCGACCTTCACGATCGGCGAGGCCGCGGCGAAGGTCATCACCACCGCCATTTGCAGGAAGACGCGGAAGAAGTCGCGGATGTTGTCGGCCGAATGCTCGCCGAAGCTCTCGGCGCAGTCGCCGCCCTGCAACAGAAACGCCTCGCCCGCCAGCGCCTTGCCGAGCGCGCGCTTCAGCTTGCGCGCCTCGCCGGCAAACACCAGCGGCGGATAGCCGGCGAGCTGCCGCTCCACCTCGCCAAGCGCGGCCGTGTCGGAATAGACGGGCGACTGCTCGATCGGCTTGGTCCTCCAGCTTTCCGGACTCCAACGGAATTCGCCATATCCTTGCGCCTCGCCCTCTGAGCAGGATGATTTCTGATCGAACCGCGCGGCCAACCCTCTCCGGCGCTTCGCGCCCCCTTCCCCCGCGGGGAAGGGGCCGCCCCTCTCCCGCCGGATAGGAAGCCGCGCAGCGGCAGGGTGAGGGTATGCCGGCGCCACTCTACTTCGTCCGCTCTAGAGCGCAGCCTTTTGAACGGAAAACCGCCACTCGACAAGCCGGAACGCGCAGCCGGCATGCCGAATTTTGGCGTCGCCGCGACAATTTGCGTGAGTGGCGGGGGCGCGCTCGGTATCGCGCCGGCGGTTCTCCCGTGCCACAAGAGGCGCCGATTCTCCTTTACCCGTTCTCACGTGTCCGCCGCCCTTTCCTCCATCGCCGCGCTGTTTGCTCGGTCGTGCTGTTGATCAGCGGAAACGCGCTCGTCGGCGTGGTGGCGCCGTTGCGCGCTCGCTCGACGGCTTTCCGGACCTGACGATCGGCCTGCTCGGCTCGGCCTATTTCGCGGGCATGCTGGCCGGCACGCTCGTCGCGCCGGCGATCGTGCGGCGCGGCGGCCACATCAGCGCCTTCGCCGCTTTCGTCGCGCTCGCGATCGCGTCGGTCGTCCTGATGCCGGTTTTCGTGTCGCCCTCGGCTGGCTCGCCTGCCGCGCGCTACTCGGCTTTGTGTTCGCGGGCTCTACGCCGTCATCGAGGCTGGATCAACGCGAGGCGAGCAACGCCAATCGCGGCGCGCTTTACGCGGTCTACCAGATCGTCAATTTCGCCGCTTCGGCGGCGGGCCAGCTGATGCTTCAGCCTCGATCCGACCGGCTTCGTGGCGTTTGCGGTCGCGGGGACGCTGCTCGCGCTGGCGATCGTGCCGCTGGCGATGACCAGCGCCGATGCGCCCGCCCAGCCGCGCACCGTTCGGCCGCGCCTCAGTGGCTCATCGGCTGGGCGCCGTCCCCTCGCCGCCGCCCTCGCCGCCGGCGCGGCCAACGGCGCCTTGATCTCGCTCGGGCCCATCTATGCGGTCGGGATCGGCTGTCGCCGGACGCCGCGCCGCAGTTCACCGCGGCGATCGTGGTCGGTTCGGCGCTCGGCGTCTTTCCGGTCGGCGCGCTGTCCGACCGCATCGACCGCCGGCTGGTCATGGCGGCCGTGATGATGGCGGGCGCGGCGTTCGAATTCGCGCTCAGCCGCCAGGGCGCCCCGGGCGCATGGGTCCTCCTGCTCGGCTTCCTGGTCGGCCTGACCACCTACTCGCTCTACACGCTGGCCGTCTCGATCGCCAACGACGGCGCCTCGCCGCACGACATGGTGCTCATCTCGGTCGGCCTGTTGTTCGTCTATTGCGTCGCGGCGATCGCGGCGCCGGCGATCGTTTCGGTGCTGATGCGGGATTTTGGTCCGCAGACGCTTTTCCTGCAGAACGCCTATGTGCACATGCCGATCGCCGGCGTCGCGCTCTGGCGGATCGTCGTCGCGCCGAAACCGCGGCGGCGGCCGGCCGCCTAGCCGTCCTTGACGACGGAGATGTCAGGCGCCGCGGGGTTCTTCATGCCCACGACATGATAGCCGGCGTCGACATGCAGGATCTCGCCGGTCACGCCGCGCGACATCGGCGACAGGAGGTAGACCGCCGCTTCGCCGACCTCCTCGATGGTGACCGAGCGACGCAGCGGCGCGTTGTGTTCGTTCCAGCGCAGGATGTAGCGGAAATCTCCGATGCCCGAGGCCGCCAGCGTCTTGATCGGACCGGCGGAAATGGCGTTGACCCGGATGGCCTTGTCGCCGAGGTCGGCCGCCAGATAGCGGACGCTGGCCTCGAGCGCGGCCTTGGCGACGCCCATCACGTTATAGTGGGGCATCCATTTTTCCGCCCCGTAATAGGTGAGCGTCAGCATCGCGCCGCCGTTGGGCATGAGCTTTTCCGCCCGCTGCGCGATCGCCGTGAAGGAATAGCAGGAGATCGCCAGCGTCTTGGAGAAATTGTCCTCGGTCGTGTCGATGTAGCGGCCGGTCAGCTGGTCCTTATCCGAAAAGGCGATGCAGTGGACGACGAAGTCGAGCGCGCCCCAGATCTTTTCGGCCACGGCGAACACGGCGTCGATCGTCGATCCGTCGGTGACGTCGCAATGGCCGAACACCTCGGCGCCGAGTTCGGCGGCGAGCGGGCGGACGCGCTTCTCCAGCGCTTCGCCCTGGAATGTGAAGGCGAGGTCCGCTCCGGCGGCGCGGGCGGCGCTGGCGATTCCCCAGGCGATGGACCGGTTGTTCGCGACGCCCAGGATCACTCCGCGCTTTCCGCTGAGGACGCCCGGCGTTGCGTCGACCCGATGTGTTGGCTCCATCAATCCCTCGCTCGAGCTCCGTTCCGGAACACGACTGCTTAGCCTCGCCTGAGGCGCATGGGAAGTGAGGGGCCCATGTTCTCACGTCACAATATATGTGGGATTGCTCACATGGCCGGCGCCGGCGCAGCCGACCGCCCGATTCAAGGGCTTTCCGGCTCAGCCCCGGCCGGCGCGCGGATCATAGGGCTTCAGGTCGCGCCATTTGCGCATGAGCTCGGCAAGCTCCGGGTCCGCGGCGTCCGGCAACACGATCCGGACCGTCGCGAGCAGGTCGCCGGCCGGCGCATCGCCCGTCGCGGGCAGGCCCTTGCCGCGCAGCCGCATGACCCGGCCGCCGCTCATGCCGGGCGCAATCGACATCTCGACCTCGCCGCCGAGCGTCGGCACGCGCGCCTTGCCGCCGAGCACCGCCTCGTAGAGAGTGATCGGCAAATCGAGCCGCAAATCGCGGCCCTCGACCTTGAACACGGGATGGGGGGCGTAGCGAATGGTGACGATGACGTCGCCGACCGGGCCGCCGCGCGCGCCGGGATGGCCCTGTCCGCGCAACCGGATCGACTTGCCTTCCTCGATCCCGGCGGGCACGGTCGCGTCGAGCGTCCGTCCGGTCGGCAGCGCCACGCGGACCGAGCCGCCGGTCGCGATCGTCGTCAGCGGGACGGCGATCGTGACCGCGATGTCCTCGCCCTTGGCCGCCTGCTGCGCCCGCGCCCGCCCGCGCCGGGCGGCGCCGCCAAACAGCTCGGACAGCACGTCCTGGTCGATCGATCCCGTCCCGCCGGAGAATCCGCCCGACCCGAAGTCGAAGCCGCGGAAGTCCCCGGCCCCGGCGCCGGGCTGGCGGCCAAACCCGCCGAAGCCGTCGAACTGCGGCGCCCGCGGCTTGCCGTCGGCGTCGATCTCGCCGCGGTCGAACGCCGTGCGCTTCTTTTCGTCGCCGAGAATCTCATAGGCCGAGCCGATCTCGGCGAAGCGCTCCTTCGCTCGCGGCTCCTTGCTCTGGTCGGGGTGATACTTCTTGGCGAGCTTGCGGAAGGCGGACTTGACGTCCGCTGCGCTGGCCGACTTCGACACCCCGAGAACGTCATAAGGATTACGCATCACGAGCCCATTTTAGCGCGGCCGCCTTCATGAAGCACGGGCCGCCGATGTCTCCAGATCCTATCTGGGCCTTCGCGAGCGCTCGCGCAAGGACAGCCTGGCGGAGGCCGCGTGTCCAATTCGCCAGTGTTCTCGAGACGGACGCTGTTGTCGATCCCCCAGGACGGGCGTAAGACGCGCTCCGTCGAGGGTTTCGACAACAGATGGAGCGGCGCGGCCGTGGACAGCGTGACGACGGGCGACTTTACCGAGGCCGACGATCCCTTTCAGCTGTTCGCGCTCTGGTTCAAGGACGCATCGGCGCGCGAGATCAACGACCCCGAGGCGATGACGCTGGCGACCGTCGACGACACGGGCCTGCCCGACGCGCGCACGCTCCTCTGCAAGGGCGCCGACGCGCGAGGCCTGGTCTTCTACGGCAACGTCGAGAGCGCCAAGGGCCGGGAGCTCTCCGCCAATCCCAGGGCGGCGGCCCTCTTCCACTGGAAGTCGCTCAGGCGCCAGGCCCGCTTCCGAGGGCCGGTGAGCCCGCTGACCGACGCCGAGGCCGACGCCTATTTCGCCACCCGGCCGCGCCAGAGCCGAATCGGCGCCTGGGCGAGCCAGCAGTCCCGGCCGCTCGAATCGCGCGCGGCCCTGGTGACGGCGGCCGAAGCGTATGCGAAGCGGTTCGGCGAGGGCGATATCCCGCGGCCAGCTGCCTGGCGAGGCTGGCGCCTCGCGCCGCTCGAGATCGAGTTCTGGCAGGACGGGGCGTTCCGGCTGCACGATCGGGTGCTGTTCCGCCGCGCCGGCGTCGAGGAGCCGTGGGAACGGCGCAGGCTTTATCCGTGAGGCGGCCATGACCTGGTCGGCCGCCCAATACGTCAAGTTCGAGGAGGAGCGCACCCGCCCGGTGCGCGACCTGATCGCCCGCGTCCCGCTGGCGCACGCCCGCCGGGCTGCGGACATCGGATGCGGACCGGGCAATTCGACCGAGGTCCTGCGCGCCAGCTTCCCCACGGCCGAGATCGTCGGGATCGACAGTTCGCCCGACATGATCGCCGCGGCGCGAAAACGCCTGCCGGACATCGCCTTCGAGGTCGCCGGCGTCGAGGGCTGGCGGGACTCCGGCTTCGACGTGATCCTGGCCAACGCCGTTATCCAGTGGATTCCCGACCACGAGGCGCTCATCCCGGCGCTGATCGGGAAACTCGCGCCGGGCGGGGCGCTCGCCGTGCAGACGCCGGACAATCTCGACGAGCCTTCGCACCGTCTGATGCGCGAGGTCGCGGCCGACGGCCCGTGGGCCGCCAAGCTCGCGGACGCGGCCAAGGCGCGGGCCGAGCGCCGCAGCGCCGACTGGTACTTTGGGCTTTTGAGGCGCGAGGCGGCGCGGGTCGACATCTGGCGGACGGTCTACTTCCATCCGCTCAAAGGCGCCGACGCCATTGTCGAATGGGTGAAGGGCACCGGCCTCAGGCCGTTCGTCGACCCGCTGGACGCGGACGAGCGCGAAGCCTACCTCGCCCGCTACGAGGCCGCGATCGCCGCGGCCTATCCGGCCGAGACAGACGGCACGGTCCTCCTGCCGTTCCCGAGGCTCTTCTTCGTCGCGACCCGGTAGCCCGGACGGCGCCCTCTCGCGACCGCTGGCCGCGCCCCGCCGAGGCGGGCTTTCGCGGATCGCGCCGCGTCCGGATCGGCAGCCCTATCGAGAGATCGCCGCAGGATGCCGGCTCGGACGCTTCCGCCGCGGCGGCGCTTCATGCTAGGAGGGCGTCCGAGCCGCGCCCGTAGCTCAACTGGATAGAGCATCGGTCTTCGGAACCGAGGGTTGGGAGTTCGAACCTCTCCGGGCGCGCCATTTTCGACACCACTCGGAACAAAACTGCCAACACCCGCCTCGCGTCCGTCATTTATCGGACGTCCGGCAACCCTTCCGGCGCCGGAGTTGGAAATCGCAGGTTCCTCTGTTGGCGGACGTGCTGCGACCGCTAGCCGATCGCCTGATAATCGCTTCGGCGCTGCGCCGCGATTCGCGCGAGCAGTAAGTATCCGCCGGCAAAGCCGGCGGCCCTAGTAATGGGGCCGCTCGAAGCGGTAGAAGGGGCTGAAGGGGCTGCTGACGCGACCCCTCGATTTGGGGCCACCCAAGGCGGCTTGTCAGTACCGCAGGTTGATCTGCTTCAGCCTCTAATCTTCCGTCTCCTGACCGCGGATCGCTCCCTCTTCGCGCCCAACCGTGTTGACGAATTCTCGATCGGCAATCCAGGCGCCTATTTGCCGAGCGGCTCGTTCGAAACAAATCCTCGGATCGAGAGCCAGGTCGCCCGCCTCAAGATCCAATACGCCGAACGACCAGTCAAAGTATCCTTTCGGGAGTCCATTGACCGCACTCAAACGGTCCACGAGACCGAAGCGGCGCGTTCGATAAGGCGAGAGCAGATGGGTGATCCGGTATTGTCGCAGCACCCGCTCATACTCATCCTCAGCGATGATGTTCGTCACGAAGATTCGACGCTTCGACATCAGACCGAGCTCGTTCGAACATCGGCCGAGCACCACGACGGAGGCTTGAATCAACTGCTCATCGAGCGTCCGCTCAATGGCAAGAACTAGGCGAACGGCCTCCACTGTCGCCTCCGGGCAGAGAACGCCCAACGTTATCCCCCGATGTCCGAACCCGACCATGCCCCGTGGAGTGTCCTGCACAAGAGCCCGATGCGGCTGAGTCGCGGACTTGAGGTGGGCTACGCAGAAGGCAGCCGCCATGCGGTCCATTGGAGCAATCGACTCTGCTCTAAACATCAAGGCGCGGGCTCCGCGTCGATTATCCGCGTGGCCGCTTTTGCTCGGCAGCACCGCCGGTGTCGCCGCTTCGACGCAGGCGTGGCACTCGCCGGGCCGATCGGCATTGGGACAGGCCTTTGCGAAGACAAAATCGCGACCACACAGCCAATCGAGATCGCCAAGTGCGATCCGCATCGGGATTTGCAGAGCGTACGCAAGGTGCAAAACTCGATCGGGCAAGGCATAAGGAGCGATCACTTCGATGGCTTGCGGCTGCATACGCATTAAATAGGCCCGCAGCCTCGCAAAATCGGCCCCATCATCGAGAGCGAAGGTCAGCGACTGTGGAGCGGAACCCCGAACGCTCTTCAACGTCATGCGGTCGTTTCCGTCGCCAACCTCGCAGTGGATGCAATGGAGATCGTCTCCCTGTCCTTCGATTTGTCGTACGCGTTCGAAGACGAACGTGGGCCCCGACGCAGCGGGGGCCAGGAGAAGCACGACGGTTCCTTCCGGCCCAAGCCGCTCCTCGAGGTTTGCGCGGGCGGACTTCAGTGGATCGGCCTCAACAAAGGCAGAGCACTCGCGTTCGTAATCGGGAAATCGTTCGTTGAGGATCGCAAGGTTGCGAACGACCAAACGGCGCTTTTCGCTTTCGAACGACCGATTCCCGACATGGCCGACGTAGATGCCGGTCGCGCAGACATTGCGGAATCCGGCTTCGCGCGCCCTGAGGCAATAGTCGACGTCCTCAAAGTAGCCGCGGGAATAGGTCTCCGAAAGAACGCCGACCTCTTTGAGGCACTCGCGGGTTATGAAGAGGCAGAATCCCACGCCGGAGGGGAGATCGACAAGTTCTCGTCCGTTGGCCGCGGCTGCAATTTCGTCGAGAGCAAAGATTTCTTCCTTTTTCGGAAGCGCATTGCAGTCGTTCGGCTTAGGAAAACTGGTGTACTCTCCGTTGTTCGAAAGAGGCGTGACCGTGGCGATCCCAGGTTCCGAGTGAGCTGCGAGGGCCAGTCTGTCGATCGATTCTCTCGGCAGGATCGTGTCAGCATTGAGCAGCAGCACATCGCCTCGAACGACGCGCGCGAGGACGCGATTGACGGAGCGCGCAAATCCTATGTTTTCTTCGTTTCTGACGAGCGTGCACAGACCCCGCGCCGCCCGATCTTCAACGAGCCTCCGAATGTCGATATCAGGAGAGCAGTCGTCGATGACGGTGATATGCTTTGCGATCCGGGACCCTTCGGCCTCAAGGGCGTCGAGACAAAACTTTGTCGCCGCATAGTCCCCGTAGACCGGGACAATCACCTCCACATGATCCGGGATTTCGTTTCGCGGCGGGCGTGCGCTTCGCTTCTTCAAAGGGAAGCGCGCCTCCGATCGATCCTGCGCCGGACAAATCGTGTGCGGGCGTGCGCCGTCTAGACGAAAGGTCACCGATTCCAGTCGGGGGCTCTCGATCTCGATGGCAATCTGGGCCGCTGACCAAACTCGACAGGTAAGGGGATGCGAAGCGTCGGAGTGAAGGTCGAACGATGCGCTCGTCCCGCCTCGCCGAATGACTAGAGTGAGCGCGCCCTCTCCGCGCCAGGCGACCCAACCTTCGTGCTTACCTTCACGAACGCGCATTCGGGAGACGATTGGCGTCGCCGCTTGCTGAAGGGCTTGCATCGCAAGCCTGAGAGTGTTGCGGTCCTGCGACTCGCCGTCGAGATAGCTCGCCGCCGCGATCGGCTTCAACGCCGGAGCGCCCCAAGCCAATACATTGGCGATTATAAGATCGTGGGTTGGATCGATCTCAAACGCTCTCGCGAGATCCGCTTCAGCGTACCTCGTCTCGTTCATCAGCCGGCAGGCTATGGCGCGCAGCATGAGATTGTAAGCCGTCGGTCCGGAGAGACGACACCTTCGATCCGCGAACATGAATGCGGCTTCCGGCCGCCTCGCTTTCAAGGCCTCGGCGTAAAGCAGCGCGAGCGCCTCACTGTGCCGGTCCCGGTCGAAAAAGCCCGCCCTGGCGAGTTCATGACGGTCGCAGCCGAGCGCGCCGGCAAGGGCGCGGGAGCCGATATCGCGTGAAGAAGGTCGGGCGGACGCCGTCAAGATGTTTCAACCATAGACGAATTGAGACGAAAGATTTGCATCCGGACATTGTCCCCTAAACGGGGTGATCGCTTCGAAAGGGGACAGCATGCCACCGCTCAGGGTCTCAGGACCCAGCTCTCCCCTGTTATGAATCCGTCCGCAGGAGGTCCAAAAACAAGTTGCATATTTGTTATTCGTAGAACGCGACGCTCCAAAATGGACAATAAAATGCTAATTGAAACTATGCAATTATCATAAGTATATGGTTTTAACTTCGCTTCTCGAATTCGCATTGTAAAGCCTTTTTATAAATATAGCTACCTTTCCGATTAGAATATATTGATTCTAACTCGACTTTTCAATTGGCGACTGCCCTGATTGTTTCTATGGCTGAGCGTAATGAAAAAGGGGACCGAAGGAGCCGCCTCGTGGCTGGTCGAGAGGCACTATTCGACAAAGACTCATCGTTGGTCGTAGCGCGAGGCCTTTACGTGTTGCGTTACGAGTCCGGCGGAACGAACCACGATCACCCGGTGGCTTTGGCGAGGCCGGCGCCCGGGTTCGAAAAAGTCATTCAGTTCATGTCGGCGCCAGGCGGCGTCGATGGCTGGCTCGAGCGTCCGGGAGCTGCGGTGCTTGTCCGCGCCGAAGACACCGGCAAGATCCAGATCGGGGTCAGGCGCAGCCGCGCCAATGGCGGGCTCGAGGCTGTGTTTCGTCTTGAATCGGTAAGTGTACTGCCGGACGACGAGCGCGACCCGACCAGCGCGAGCTCCACGCCGAAAAGTTCAGCGCCGATTACACCGAGTGAATTTTCTCCGAGTGCAAAAGGCTCGCAAGGCGTTCTGTTCCTTGCCCACGTCTCGAGGCGCGGCGACGTGCCAGTCAGGCCCAACGAGTGGGCCGGCGGCCCCGACACGCCGGGTCGCATCGAGGGGCTGGCGATTCTCGGATTGGGTCGGGACGGCGTCCAGCCCGAAGTGCAAGTTCTGGCCGGTTCGAGCTCCGCAGCATGGTCGGCATGGGCCGGCGAAGGCGCCTTCGTCGGGACGCGGGGACGAAACCAACCGCTTGTCGGCGTGCGGCTGAGACTGACCGGGGATAACGCTCATCACGTGATCTTGCACGCGGAGGCGCTGTTTCTCGGATCGGCGATTATGAGCAAACGCGGACGCGAAGTCGAATGCGTGAGCGAATCCGGCCGGGACCCGCTCGTTGGACTCCGCTTGGAGATTTGTCCGGAACGGCGCGCGAGCGTGCGCCCGGCGTGGGCCACGGTCGGACAGGACGATCACCCACGGGTTCGTATCTTTCGGGCTAACGCCGGCTAATTGGATGCATTGAAAAGAGAGAGGGACGGGTGCAATGGCGATATACAATCTTAGCTACGGGAATCTCTGAATCCTTAATTGGCCACAGCTTTTCCCCGGGAACCGAAAGCGCGATCATCGACGCAATCAAGAGCGCGGGAATCATCACGCCGTATTCCGGAAACACGGAGGTGGATGCCGAGAAGACGAGCGGCACCTACAGCGTTCCGAACAATGCTCAGATCTTCCTCGATACCGGGTCCGATAACAAGATCACAATCAAGGACGACGGCGCCAAGCTGATTGCTGCCGGCGATGGGTCGAATTCCATCACCGACAAAGGGCCTGGAGGCGACACCCTCGTGGGAGGCGCGGGAGCGGAATCGCTAAAGGTTACTCAAGGAGATAACGAGCTGATCGCAGGAAGCGGCGCGAATACGCTAATCGGCGGAACGGGGAACGACACGCTGATCGGCGGCGGCTCCAGTCTCTTAGAGGCAGGATCAGGAGGCTCCACTCTTACCGGAGGACTCGGCGACCCATCATCGGGCGCGCCGTTGCCGTCGGACACCCTGATGGGAGGCGCCGGCCACGATCTTCTGCAAGTCACCCACGGCGACAACCTGCTTATCGCCGGCAGCGGCCACGACACGATCTCCGGCGGCGACGGGCAGGACACGATCTTCGGCGGCGGCCATGATACGATCAATCTCAACTACGGCAACGAGTTCGTTCAAGGCGGAAGCGGCTCCGACCTCGTCAAAGTGGGCCTGCACGGAAACGACGTCATCTACGGCGGTCACGCGACCACGGTCCAGACCGACCAGACGTCGTCATCAATAGAGCACGAAGTCGACGTGCATGGCGTGACGACGATCACGTTCAGCAACCACCAGGTTCTCACCGTCAGCAACGTGACGATCGACTTCGCTGACGGCCACAAGACGACCATTCACTAAGACCGGAATTCGGTCTGATCTCCCGGAGGGAATCCGCCCTTCGGGACTTCGCCGAATTCGACCGGACGGGGCTCGAGCGTGGATCCGCTCCAGCGCGCGTCCGAACGGAACAGTCGATGAAAGTCCTTTTCGTTCATAACAACTTCCCTGCGCAGTTCCGAAACGTTGCGGAAGCGCTGAAGGAGATGGGCGGCTTCGAACTCGCCGCCATCGGCGCCGAAAGCGCGCAGTCGGTCGAAGGCGTTGCGCTCCATCGCTATTCCATTTCGCCGGTCGACGTTTCGGGCACGCATCCTTTCGCGCGGCGGTTTGATGCCGAATGTTGGCGGGCGGAACAGGTTCTCATCGCGGCGAGCGCCCTCGCCGCATCGGGCTTTACCCCAGATATCATTCTCGCGCATTGCGGGTGGGGAGAAACGCTGCCATTGCGGGCGATGTTCCCCAAGGCGAAGCTCGTCGTCTACGCCGAGTTTTTCTATCGCGGCAAAGGGCAGGATGTTCACTTCGATCCCGAGGCCCCGAGGCTCGGCGTGGACGGTCTCGCAGCCCTTGAATGCAAGAACGCGAGCACGCTGCTCGCGCTGACCGCGGCCGACGTGGCCATCTCGCCGACGCGGTGGCAGCGCTCGACATTTCCCGCCGAATTGCAGGGCAAAATCGAAGTCGCGCACGAGGGGGTCGACATCGAGCGGTTCCGACCTGACCCGAGCGCGCGTTTTGCCTTGCCTAACGGCAGAATCGTCACAACGTCGGACGAGGTCCTTACCTTCGCCTCGCGCAATCTTGAACCGTTGCGCGGCTACCATGTCTTCATGCGGGCTTTGCCCGAAATTCTGCACGCGCGGCCTGAGGCGCAGGTGATCATCGCAGGCGGGGACGGCAATTCGTACAGCCACGCGCCGCCCCCCGGAAGGAGTTGGAAGACCCATTGTCTCGATGCGGTCGTCTCGAAGCTCGACCTGTCCAGAGTCCACTTCGTGGGACTCCTTGCTTCAGCCTCCTATGTCAGCCTCCTTCAGGTCTCGTCAGCGCACGTCTATTTGACTTATCCCTTCGTTCTGTCCTGGTCGCTCCTCGATGCGATGGCGACGGAATGCGAAATTGTGGCGTCGGACACCGATCCAGTTCGCGAGGTCGTCGAGGATCGTCGCAACGGCGTGCTGGTCCCCTTTCTGGAGCCGTCTGCGCTGGCTGAGGCCGTCTGCGCGAGACTCGGCCGCAGGGGACACGCCTCAGATTACGGCGCTTCGGCGAGAACGACGATCGTTGAGCGCTTCGACAAGCGGATTTGCGTGCGGAACGCTTTGCGCATGATGGGACTCGATGCGCCGGTGCGATCAGACGGGCGCGCGATGGGAGCAAGACAAGGGTTGGAGCTCGCGTCTTGAACGGACCGGCGTCTTCGACTGCGCTTGCCGATCCGGCGCCAGATGGGGCCGAAGACGCGATCCGGATCCCAAGCGGCGTCGAATGCATCGCGATTGTCGCGCGTCGCCATGGACTCCATGTCTCGGCGGAGCAGATCACGCTCGACAATCATCTCTCCGGCGCGGAAATGTCGCCCGAAGAGATTGCGAATTGCGCCGCGGGCGCGGGCCTCAGAGCCAAGCGCGTCCGCCTGACTTGGCGCGGGCTCTCCCATCTAAGAAAAGCGCTTCCCGTCGTGGTTACGCTGACAAGCGGCGCCAGCATGGTCCTCGATGGGCTCGAGGGAAGCGACGAAGCGCTTTCGGTAATCCTTCAGGATCCGAAAGCGGGTGAAGGCGCCAAGCTCGTCGTCGACCGGCAACGCTTTGAGGAGGCCTGGACTCGAGAGGTCGTGCTCCTTCGCCGCATTTATGACCTTGCTGATGAGGAGCAGCCTTTCAGCCTGGGCATGATCATGGGGCTGATTTTCAAGGAACGCCGGATTGTTCGAGACCTCGCAATCTGCGCCACAGCGCTGAGTCTATTTGCGCTCGCGCCTATCATGTTCTGGCGCCTGTTGTCGGACAAGGTTATTTACTACGGAAGCCTTAACACCTTCACTGTTCTCTGCATCGCTATGAGCGTGGTCATTATCTTCGAGACGATCTTCGCGTATTTACGCTCATATCTCGTTCTATTTATCACGGCGCGCGTCGATGTCCGAACTCTCTGAATACCTGATGGACAACGTCCTAAAGCTTCCGATCGACTATTTCGAGCGAACGCAGGTCGGAATCATTGGCCGAGACATGAATGAGATCTGGCGGGTGCGCACGTTCCTCACCGGACAGCTCTTCGGAACTGTGCTCGATTCACTGACTCTTTTTGTCTTCCTGCCGGTGATGTTTTTCTTCAGCCCCCTGCTTACGCTTGTTGTGCTTTTGCTCTGCGCGCTGATTGTCGGCTGGCTTGTGATGATGCTGCCGCACTATCGCAAGCGGACCAGCGCCGTCCTGCGCGCCGAAGGCGAGAGAGGAGCCTTTCTCTTTCAGACGCTTCAGGGCATCCGGACGGTAAAATCACTGTCGCTGGAGGACCGCCAGCGGCGGGAGTGGGATATCCACGTCGCCCGAATCGCGAAGTTGAAGCTCGAAGAGGGCTTTTTGTCAGCCATCATTTACGCCGGCGTTCGGCCGCTCGAACGCCTCGCAGTCAATGGGGCCTATGCGCTTGGCGTCTACTTCGCGATCACAACGCATGATCCGGTCTACATCGGCGCGCTATTCGCATTCCTGATGCTTACGCAGCGCGTCTCAGGGCCGCTTTTGAAAATGGCGCAACTCATCAACCAGTATGACGAAGCGCGTTCCGCGATCACGATCGTCGGCAAGTTGGTCAACCAGCCGAAGGAGGAGGGCAACGGCGATCGCGGCGTCCGCTCGCCGCTGTCCGGCCACGTTGAATTCGCCAAGGTCCGATTCAAATATCTGGGCGCAACGTCGCCTGCGCTCGACAACATTTCTTTCCAGGTTCCGATCGGACACACGTTCGGCATTGTCGGCCGCAGCGGATCCGGCAAGACCACGGTGACGCGCCTGCTGCAGAGGCTCCACTCCGACTACGAAGGCCTCATCAAGATCGACGGAATCGACGTTCGCGAATATAACGTCAGTCATCTCCGCCGCAGTCTCGGCGTGGTGCTGCAAGAGAATTTCCTGTTCAGCGGCACGATCCGGGAGAACATTACGGCCGCCAAGCCGCACGCGACCTTCGACGATGTGGTGCGGGCGTCGCGGCTCGCCGGAGCCGAGGAGTTCATCGACCGGCTTCCGCGCGGATATGAAACGCACATCTACGAAGGGTCGCCGAATCTGTCGGGCGGCCAGCGTCAGAGACTGGCGATCGCGCGCGCCCTCATCCTCGACCCGAAGATCCTGATTCTCGACGAGGCGACCAGCGCACTTGATCCGGACAGCGAGGCGATCGTCAACGAGAACATCCGCCGGATTGCGAGCGGTCGGACGGTGATCGTCATTTCGCATCGGCTGTCGTCGCTCGTGAATTCGGACGCGATCCTCGTGCTTGAGCGAGGCAAGGTCGAGGCGATCGGCAGACACGAGGAGCTTTTGGAAGCCTGCGACATCTACAGCGGGCTCTGGCATCAGCAGAACCGCCATCTTTCACCGGGCAAGGGAGCGGTTGTCGACTTGCGGGGAGGCGCTCGTGCGTAGCGAAGCGCCCGCCGCGGTCCGGCAGTTCCAGTCGGAGATCGATGCGATCCGCCACGCGGATGAGCCGCTCAGCGTTCGCGCGACGATGTTTGTCTTTGCCGCGGCGTTGGTCGTCGGCGCCCTCATCCTGACGTTCGCGCGCGTGGACCGGGTCATTTCCAGCACCGCAGGAAAGATCGTCTCTGTGGATGCCCCGCTGGTGCTGCAGGCGCTCGATCCGTCGATCATCAAGAGCATCGACGTGCGCGACGGCGAGGTCGTCGAGCAGGGGCGGCAGCTTGCGACGCTGGACCCGACCTTCGTCGCAGCCGACGTCAATCAGCTGCAAGAGCAGATCGTGAGCCTGAACGCCCAGATCACGCGCGAGGAGGCCGAGCTCGCCCACAGGGAGCCGGTCTTCGCCGCAACCGCAGATCCGAGCGGCCGGCGGTATCAGGCGCTGCAAAAAGCGCTGTTCGATGAGCGCGCCGCGCAATACGCCGCCCAGCTCGAAAGCTTCAACCAGAAGATCGCGCTGACAGAGGCGACGATCGACAAGTTCCAGACCGACGAGGCCCGCTACCGGGAGCGCCTCGGAATCGCGACTGAAGTCGAGACCATGCGCACGACCCTCTCGCAACATGGCAATGAATCGCGCCTAAACCTTCTGGGCTCGATGGACACGAAAGTCGAGGCGCTGCGGACCTCGGAGTTCGACCACAACAGCCTGATCGAGGCCCAGCACCAGCTCGACGGCGCCAAGGCCGATCGGGAGGCGTTCATCCAGCAATGGTTCACGCAGATCTCGCAGGACGTGATCACCGCGCGCAACAATCGGGACGCAGCGGCAAGCCAGCTTGAGAAGGCGGCGAAGCACCGCGACCTTGTGCGTCTGATCGCGCCGGAGAGGGCGATGGTGCTGGGCATGCCAAAGGGCGTGTCGGTTGGATCGGTGCTCAAGGAAGGCGACACGCTCATGACACTCGCTCCAATGAACGTACCGGTCGAGGCGGAGATCGACATAGCAAGTCGCGACGTCGGCTTCGTCCGCGTCGGCGACCCAGTGACGATCAAGATCGACGCGTTCAATTTCGCCGAGCATGGCACGGTCGAAGGCGTGGTCAAATGGATTAGCGAAGACGCCTTAAGCACTGACGACAACGGCGTCCCCACGCCCGCCTTTTATCGGGCGCGGGCGACGATCACCGCGATCAAGCTCGTCGACGTCCCGAGCACCTTCCGGCTGATTCCGGGCATGACGCTGATTGGCGACGCAAAGGTCGGGACGCGGGCGCTCGGCGCTTATCTCGTCGGGGGAATCATTCACGGCGTCGGGGAGGCGATGCGCGAGCCATGACGAGCGTCGTTCTCGCAGCCTGTCTCTCGCCGGTTCCGACGATCCGGCGTTTGCGCGCCGCGCGTCTCGTGGACCGCGGGCAGGTGGCCTATGCCGGAAAACGATTCATCTCCGCGCTGCGGCGGTGGCGGACCGCCTCGTCGTCCGGTTCGAGCGAGGCGGCGTTCCGGATCGCGGAGCTTTACGTCAAAGGCGAGGGCGTGCAGCGCAATCTCTCTGAGGCGGTCAATTGGTACCGGCAGGCGGCCCGCCGCGGCCACGCCATGGCGCAGCACCGCCTCGGACTCGTGCTCCTGAACGGCGCGTTCGGCGGAGGCGTCGCGAAGTGGTGCGAGGCAGCCTCGGCGTTCGACGCCGAACTCGCGCAAAAGAACGCGCAGGCACTGTTTCCTTGCGGGTTCGAGGTGAAACCCGATCCGGAGGAGGCGCTGCGATGGCTCGACGAAGCCGCGCGTAACGGCGTCCATGAGGCGGACGGCGTCGTCGGCGCGGTCTATATGGACGGGCGCGTGCGTCCGCGGGATTTTACCGTCGCGCGCCAGCGCCTTGGGCTCGCCGCTGAAGCGGGCGACGCCGCCGCACAATTCCGTCTGGGAGACATGCTGTATCGGGGCCTCGGGGGCCCCTCCGATCCGGTGACCGCCGCCGATTGGTACGAACGAGCGGCGGCCCAGGGACATCCGCGGGCGGCCGTGGCGATCGGAACCCTTCTCATGTCAGGTCAGGGCCGCCCACAGGACAAGTTGGCCGCTGGCGCCTATTTCGAAAAGGCCGCCGCAGCCAACGATGCACAGGCCCTCTATCGCGCGGGCCTCATGCGCCTGTCTGGCGACGGGCTGCCGCACAATCTCGTTCGCGCCGAGAGCTATCTTCGTCGGGCGGCGAAGAGGAACGATCTGCCGGCCATTCTTGCACTCGCCGAATTCTATAGTCGCGGCGCGTATATCGAGCCCGACCTACGCGAGGCTTATGTCTGGTATCGCAAGGCGGCTGAGTTCGGCGACGGGCGCGCGCAGTTCATCGTCGGGCGGCTATGTGCGACGGGCATCGGGGTGGTCGCCAATCTGAAGGAATTGGCCCATTGGTTTCGGCAATCGGCCGAGAAGGGCGATGCGATTGCCGCCCATAATGTCGCCTGCCTTTACGCTCGGGGCGACGGCGTCAAGAAGGATGCCGCGGCGGCGACGAAGTGGTTCAAAATTGCGGCCGAAAAGGGAGTTGCCGCCAGCCAGGTGGCGCTCGCCGGCGCCCTGTTGGGCGGCGAGCAGGGCGTGCGAGATCCAGAGGCAGCGCGAACCTGGCTCGAGAAGGCGGTCGAGGGCGGCAGCCAGGAGGCCCGGGTCTCTCTCGCCTCCCTCTACATGAACGGAGAAACCATTCCGCGCGACCTTGAGAAGGCCGAGCGTTTGCTGCGGGAGGCGGCCGACGCTGGCTTCGCGCCCGCGGCGCGGAGCCTCGGTATGCTCTACGCCGACGCGCGTGATGGTCTCCGAAACTCTGCAGAATCAGCTCGCTGGTATCGCATCGCCTCGGAAGCCGGTGACGCCGAGTTGCAATATCGGCTCGCGCTGATCTTGCGTGGGGGCAAGCAGGTCGAGAGGTCGCCGGAAGAAGGTGTCGAGTGGCTGCGACGGGCGGCCGCTAACGGGCATTCGAACGCCGCCTTCGAACTCGGCGTTTCCTTCTGCATAGGGGACGGAACGCCTCGAGATGTCGTTGCGGGCGCCCGGCTTTACGCCGCTGCGGCGGCTGGCGGACACCCCACAGCGATGTTCAACTGGGGAGTGATGTTGCGTGACGGAGTTGGCATCGAGGCCGATGAGGAGGCGGGACGAACATGGATCGCGAGAGCAGCGGAGGCGGGATTGGCGGAGGCGCGTCGCGCGCTGGAGGGGGCGAAATGACAACACTCGCTGTAGAGCCGCGGAGACCTCCTTCTCCGGTCGTACGACGGTCCCGGGATAAGGTCGCAGCGGGTCTCTCTGTCGATCGGGTGATCGTCGACGGGGATTTCCTTGCCGTGTCCGGCTGGGCGATCGGCGGCCGGGATCTAACGTTTACTGTCTCCGGCGCCGTCGGTGTTTCGATCTTGCCGTCCCTCACGTTCTATCCGAGGGACGACGTTGCGGCTGGATATGTGATCCCTGGCGACCTCGTCGCAGGGTTTCTTGCGACCTGGCGGAACAGGCCGCGCGGCGACATGCAGGTTCGGCTGAACGTGGGAGCCGGCGAACCTCTGGGGATCGATCTGCAGGCGTTTGAGCAAAGTGGCGCGACGGACCTAGCCCAGTTCCTCGCGGAAAATCTCTCCCGAGCGCAATGCCTATTCGAAGGCCTCCTGCATGACACGTCCGCGATATCGCTCCTTGTAAAGCATCTGAGCGAGCCGCCGGTTTCGTTCAACCGCGCACGGGGGCACATTGAAACGGCGAGAGGAATAGAGGGCATAGGAGGATTGATCCTCGGCTGGACGGTCAGCGAGCCGGGCGTCCGCTTCTACATCGTCGACGATCCAGGCGACGTCGTTTCTCTCGGCGACGCCGCGCGATGGACGCGACACGACATCGTTGACGCAATGGGCGGCGATTTCGGCGATTACGCCTTCAACGCCGGCTTCCTTCAAAAGTGGAGCCGCTCTCTGAACATGGGCGGCCGAATCCGCCTGATTGGATCCACAGATGAGGGATCTTTCAGGCTGTCGGAAACCGGATGGGCGCCTGCGCCGCTCGATCCGGTGAGCTTTGCACGCTGGTCGTTCGAGGCGCCGACGCCGCGGGAAAGCTTCTCCGAAAGGCTCATTAACCACGACGGCCCCATCATCGGCGCTCTCATCGAGAGGAAGATCAGCAAGCGTGGGCAGTCAACGCCGCAAATCTACGAATACGGCCGACGGCCAGCTCGCCCGAAATGCTCCGTTGTCATCCCGCTGTATGGACGACACGACTTTATGCTGAATCAGTTGCTCGCATTCTCCGACGATCCGGATTTCGTCTCGGGGGTCGAGTTGACATACGTCATAGACGATCATCGGCTCGTTTCGCCGATCGCTGCCGACGCGCCAGTGTTCGAGGCGAATTTCGGCGTCCCATTCCGAACGATCTGGAGCGGCGAAAACCGCGGTTTCTCGGGAGCCACGAACCTCGGAGTTCAGCACTCGCGTGCGCCATACGTCCTTCTCTTAAATTCGGACGTCATTCCGGTTGCGTCCGGTTGGCTCGACCGCATGCGCTCTGTTCTCGCGGCTCATCCAGAAATCGGAATTCTCGGCGCGCGGCTTCATCATCCGAACGGCGCTGTTCAGCATGACGGCATTAAATTCCACTGGGATCCGACCTTGCGGACTTACATTAACCGGCATCCTGGCGCCGGACTGCCGCGTCCGGCTCCGTCGGAAAAGTTTGTCATGCGCCAGGCCGTGACTGGAGCCTGCGCGCTGATGAGGCGAGAGGTTTACGACTCTGTCGGAGGGCTGGACGAGAATTATCTGATTGGAGACTTCGAGGACTCCGACCTCTGCCTCAAGGTGCGGGATAAAGGCCTTGAGATCGCGTGCCTTCCTCTCCCGGTAACGCTGATCCACCTTGAGCGTCAGTCTTTCACCGGAATTGGAACGCCGAGGTTCCGCGACTACGTCGTACACTACAACGCGTTGCGCCATCATATGCGTTGGGGCTCGACGATTGCGAAATTAAGTGCGGTCGAAAAGCAGCGGGCGGGCTCGAAATGAAGGCGATGGTTATTGCGCACGCGCATCCCGACTTCAGCGTCGGCGGAGCGGAGATCGCGGCCTACAATCTCTTCCGGATCCTCAAAGCGCGCTCCGGATTCGAGGATTCGATCTTCCTCGCGCGCAGCGACTTGGCCTCACAATCCCATGGCTCGATCATGTTGCGTCGCCTGGGGGAGTACCTTTGGCGTCAGGACGTCGGCGACTGGTTCCGGCTACGCGCGCAAAACCCCGCGGCGGTGACCGGCGCTTTCCGGGAGTTCCTCAAGGCAGAGAGGCCGGACGTCGTTTTCCTCCATCACTATGTCCATATCGGCGTGGAGATCCTGCGCGAGATCAAGCTGACTTTACCGGACTGCGTTCTGATCGTCACGCTCCACGAGTATTTCGCCATCTGCAATCGCCAGGGGCAAATGGTGAAGAACAACACGAAGAAGCTCTGCTATCACGAAAGCCTTGAGGATTGCAGCAACTGTTTTCCAGAGCGGACGCCGCAGGATTTCTGGCTGCGCAAGCACTACATCCAGAAGCACTTCGAATTTGCCGACGCCTTCGTGTCGCCCTCGGAATTCCTCCGCCAGCGTTACATCGAGTGGGGCATTCCCGCGGAACACATCGTCGTCATCGAGAATGGGCAACCATCGCCTCCAGCGCTCAAAGCGGCGGCTTCCCCAGGCACGCGGCTCAGAGCCCGCTTCGGCTTTTTCGGCCAGATCACCGAATACAAGGGCGTGGAGATCCTGCTCCAGGCTCTCCACCTCATCGCGCCTGATGTACGCGCAAAGATGGCCGTTGAGATCAACGGCGCCAATCTCGAGTTGCAGGTCCCATCATTCCAGGACCTGATCGAGACGCTCCGAAAACCGCTGATCATTGAAGGCGTGCTTCGCTGGGTGGGGTCATACGAGCCGAACGAGCTTACGCAACGCATGAGCCGGGTCGACTGGGTCGTCGTTCCATCGATCTGGTGGGAGAACTCCCCGATGGTGATCCAGGAGGCCTTCGTCAACGGCAAGCCGGTCATCTGCGCGGGGATCGGCGGAATGGCGGAGAAGGTGCGCGACGGCGTGGACGGCCTGCACTTCGAAGTTCGCAACCCGCTCGATCTCGCCGAGACCATGGTTCGGGCGGTTTGTGAGCCGCAACTCCTGCAGAACCTGAAAGCAAACGTTCGGACGCCGCTGTCCTTCGCAGATTGCGCGGATTCTTATCTTGCGCTTGTCGCCTGACGGGTGCGCTCGGCTCAGAAAGATGACCAACGCGAAAAGACCCGGGGAACAGAATGAAAGTCGCGCTTATCGCTCCTCAGAGGCGAGTGGAAGACTCCTATCGCCGTTCCTCGGAATACCTGTTCCGAAAATCGGGGGCCAACACGGGCAACTTTGCCTTCGTGCAAGCCCTTTGGCAGCATCTGTCGCCCCACGTCGAACTTTTCCCATGGGAAGCTTCGCCCGACGTCATCCGCGAGCGATGCGACGTCATCGTCATGGCCTGCGCGAACCAGCTCGGCCCACATTCAAACCTGGACCAGCTCGCGACCATGTTCGAGCGCGCGAAGCTGCCGATCGTCGCGATCGGCTTGGGCGCGCAGGCGAAGGAGCTTGGCGCGGCCGTCGAACTGACCGCCGGCACACGGCGATGGCTCGACGTGATCGCCGGGCACGCGCCTTCGAAGGCGCCGAACATTGGCGTTCGCGGCGCATTTTCCCAGGAGCAGGTCGAGCGAAGCGGTGTCCGTGACCGCGCCGTCGTGACGGGATGTCCCTCGAACCTCATCAATCCCGACCCGTCCTTGGCGACCGTGCTCGACCGCCGGTATCGCAGCAACCGCGTCGAGCGCGTCGCCGTTCCTGCGGGCCTGCATCATTGGGCGAAACTTGGTGCGCTTGAGCGGGCGCTTGCGGACATCGTGGAGTCGACCTCGGGCCTCTATGTTGCGCAATCCGAAATCGACATGATCCGCATGGCGCGCGGAGAGTGGCACGACATGGACGCGGCGACGTTCCGCGACATGCGCGCCTATATCCGTCCCGACCTGTCGGACGAAGCGTTCCGCCTTTGGTGCAAGCGGTACGGGGCATGCTTCGCCGATGCGACGGCATGGATGGAGTTGATGAGGAACTTCGACTTCGTCGTGGGGCCGCGTTTTCACGGCGTCATGCTGGCGATGCAGGCGGGAACGCCGGGCGGCGTCATCGCGCACGATAGCCGAACGCTCGAAATGTGCGAGACGATGGAAATTCCGGTCCGCATGCACCACGACATGCCGGCGAAATTCCAGCCCTCCGAGTTGCCGGCGTTGTTCGAATTCCAGAGGGCCGCGTACGATCGGAAGCGATCGGAACTGGCAGGACGATATGCGGACATGCTTATCTCGGCTGGAATTGAACCCGACGAAGGGCTTCTCGGACTGAGACTTAAAGCTGCCGAACCCATTGCGCACGAGGCGGCCGAGCGCGCGCCTGAGTCGGCGGGCGCCTCGTGAGACGAGGCCTCAGGATTGGGGCGCTGGCTATCGCGCTGACGGCCGGCGCGTTCGCGGTCCGCGCCGCGCCGCCACCCATCCTGGAAGCCGCAGATCCGACGAAAATGGAGCCCGTTTTTCTCTGGTCACGTGATCGTTGCGCCGGAGACGACATTCCAGACGCGCCGTTGCGGGCGGTGCGTCTCGAGAGTGGTCAGGTCCTGGCGTTCGCGGCGCACGATGAGAATCGCCGCTTCGTCGGCGGCGAGCTCGGAGCTCTGCGCCACGATTGTCGCGTCGTCTTTTCCGGACAGCGCTCGGACAATCCCGCAGATTACAGCGACCGCGTCTGGATCTCGGCGCTCTGGTCCGAGGATGGTCGGACGATCTTCGCTCTGGGTCACGACGAGTATCAGGCGCATCGTCATCCCAATCGCTGTCGCTTCTCGACCTATCTCGAGTGCTGGTACAATGCGATCGTGCCTCTGCGCTCCGATGGCGGGGGCGAGGCCTTCTCGCGCATCGGCGAGAGACCGGTTGCCACGCTGCCGATCCGTCAGGACGTCGACCAGGGACACCCGCGCGGCTTTTTCGAGCCGACCAACATTATCAAGCGCGGAGACGCGTTCTTCACTCTGATTCGGGCAGGCGCCGAGAGTCCGCAGAAGGCGGGAACGTGCCTCTTCCGCGCCGACGATCTTGCTCGACCCGAATCGTGGCGCTTCTTCGACGGACAGGGATTCTCTGAAAACGTCGACCCCTATCGGGACAACGTGAGGAGTTCGAAACCATGCGCGCCCTTGAAAGGCCTGAGAGGGAGCGTCGGATCGGTCGCCTACGCTCCCGCGCTCGGGCTCTATGTCGCCGTCAGCGCCTTCGGTTCAAAGACTTCAAGCGAAGGCGGCTTTTACTATTCTGTTTCGATCGACCTTATCCATTGGAGCGAGGGGCGCCTGTTGCTCGTCCTCCCGACGCCTTGGTCCGCGGCGTGCAGCCACGACCGCTTTGCTTATCCATCGCTCGTCGACCCCAATTCGTCGTCGAGGAACTTCGACATCATCGGCGGCGACCCGTACCTCTATTTCGTGCGCCAGCATTTCGACGGCTGTCACGGCACGATGCAGCGCGACCTTCTGCGTATGAGGCTGCGCCTGGCGGGCGGGTGAGGCAAGCCCGAGCGCCCTGACAGACATCACGTGCGCAGGATGCGAACGCGTCTGCTGCGTTTCGCGTCCTGCACGGCGGGGTCGGCAAGCAGGGCCGCAACATTTGTGTCTTCGAACAGAGAGGCGAGGTCCGTGAGGTCCGCCTTCGGCATTAAGAGCGCCGCCCAGAGGTCATAGTTCTCACCTTCGTGCACGCGCGTTTCGGCAAAGCCTGCGTTCACCGCGAGCCGGCCGAGCCGGTCAACAGTAAAGCCGGTTTTGTGGGCCATATGGAGATGTCCTGACGCGATCGACGGGCTATGGCCGAAGATCATGTCCAGAAGCCGGATCGGACCGGCCGGGGAAAGATACGCGACCGACTCGATGTCGTCCGAAACGAGGAGTCTCGCAATGGCGTCGAGGTTCGGGCAGCTCACGATGGCGAAGCCGGTGTCGGTCAGGATTTGCCTGAACTCACGCAGCGCCGGAAGCACCTCGTGGTCATGAAGATGTTCGATGCAGTGGGAGCACCAGATCGCATCAAACGAACCATCTTCGACTACGTCGCGCATAGAGGCGATTGACCCGACGACGTCCGGGGCGTTGCGGGCATCGATATCGATGCGCACTTCCTTCCATCCGGACGAGTCGAACGCCGGGTGCATGGCGCCTTTCGCCGACCCTGAACCTGCGTTCAACACTCGCTTGACGCGACCCAGCTCCAAGCCCGATCCTTGTTCGCGCGCCGTATGATCGCCGGCAGGAGCCGATGCCGCGCGGGGGAGATCCACAGGCCGCGGATCTTCTCCTTGAGGCGGAAGCCCCCCGTGCTCAGCCTTGGCGACGCCAGTCGACATGTTAAACGAACTTCAGGACGCTGTTTGCGGCCGCGCCGAGCAAAGACGTGGTCACGTTCTTGAGCGTCAGCACGTCCCCGGTGAGGTCGGAGATCGTCACGTTCTGGCCGGACTGCATAGCCGCGCCGCTCCCCAACAAATCGGCCAGGTTCTGCGCCGACGTATTGGTCGAACTAAGACCGTTGAACATCGAGAGATCGAACTGAATGATGTCGCTTCCCGTCCCCCCGATCTGAAAACCGGAGATCGACGTTGCGCCGAAGCCGGACGAAAAATCGAAGGCTTCCGAGTTCGCCTGACTGACGGCGAACGTCTCGTTGGCGTGAGAGTTGACGCCAAAAGTGTCTCCTCGCGCCGTCATCACGTTGAGGCCGCTCGCGGACGAAGAGATTGTGAGGTTGTTTCCGAAGGTCCGCAGGATCCCCGAACCGTTGTTCATGTCCTCGGCGTCTGCCACCGTCTGGCCGGACGTATCGATGACGCTGGCGTGGGACGTGTAGCCGGCGCTGCCGCTCATCCCCTGATAGGCGACGAGACGGGCTCCGTCATCGGCATAGGTCCAGGTCGACGTCATGCCGTTGTTGTACGTGGCGCTTTCCGCCCTGCCGTCCTCTCCGTAGTTGATCGTGTCCGAGGTGTAGGACGCCCCGGTCACGCCGTCGTATTCGACGGCGTAGGACCCGTCCGCGTTATACGTCCAGGTCGCCATCATCCCGTTGTTGTAGAATGCAGTCGTCGGCGTTCCGTTCGCGCCGTAGTGCATTTCATAGGCAGTATAGGGCTGACCCGTCACGTTTGTGTAAAGGACATCGTGGGACCCGTCCGCAAGGTAGGTCCAAGTCGCTTGCATGCCGTTGCTGTAGGTCGCAGTCGTCGGCGTCCCGTTCGCCCCGTCTTCCTGGCTGTAGGACGTGAAGGCAGCGCCGGTCACGTTGAAGTAGTCGATCTGAGATGTCCCGTTCGCATTGTACGTCCAGAGCGCGGTCATCCCGTTGTTGTAGACGGCGCTCGTCGGCGCGCCATTCGTTCCATAGGTGATGGTGTAGGACGTGTAGGCTTGTCCGGTCACGCCCTCATATTCGATGGAATGCGTGCCGTTCTGGTTGTACGTCCAGGTCGCCATCATTCCGTTGTCGTAGAACGAAGTGATGGGCTCGCCGTTCGAGCCGTAGTGCATCACGTAGGCGGAGTAGGACTCGCCGGTCACTCCGGCGTACAGCACGTCGTAGGAGCCGTTCGAGAGGTAGGTATAGGACGCGGTCATCCCGTTGCTGTAAGTCGCGCTCGCCGGCTTGCCGTCCGATCCGTACGAAACCGTGTAGTCACCGTAGGGTTGCCCCACGATCCCGCGGTAGCTGACGCTGGCGAGCAGGCCGTTCGGCTGGTAGCGAATCACCTCCAAGCTCCCGCCGTTGAAGGGCTCCACGATGGCCAGGTTCGCTGCGCCCAACGCCTCCTTCTGCGCCGCCGTCAGTTGGACGTCTTGATCGGTCGCCTTGATCTGGGTGATGCCGGAAGCCGAGAGCTGGGCGATCTCGCTCGCGGTCAACGCCTCGATATTCTGGGCCGAGCTAGTCGCGGCAATGCTGTAAGGTTGGGCCAGCGAAGCGAGCGCGGCGAGAGCATGTGTGTCGTTGAGGGTTTGCGCCAAAGTCAGGGTCAGCACGTTGCCCCCGACGCCGCTCAGCGTGATAGACGTCACCTCTGGATCGGCGTTAAGTTCGTCGAAGTGAGCCGCAATAGAAGCGCCCCCGTCGACGATCGAGACAGGACCTGCCGCATCAAGCGCGGCTTGGTTCTGTAGGTAATAGGCTACCGTTACGGACGCGCCAGCTAAAGCCATCTCGAACTCCAACGGTTCCTGCGAGTCCGGCGCTGATTCCACCGCCAGCCGTAGTTTGACAAAGACGTGGCCGAACTTACGATCTATGCGCAGTACAACAAGCGTCTATAACAGATTCTGCAATGGCAGCTTAAAATGAAGATGTCGACTTGATGACAGAAATCATAATAATATTAGCGGCCGCAAAAACGAAAATATTTTCGAATATTATACCCAATAAGGGGCAGTATTTTTTGGTTTCGAACGACCCAAAGACGCTGACCGCCAAGGGAGTCGTCACGGAGCGACGCATTTGGCCGGCCAAGTGCTGAGTTGCAATAAGGCGAGCGCATCGGCTTCGGCGTAAACGGAGCGGCGCCCGCGAAGGCTGTCGGCAGCGGCCGACCATCAAGGAGGTTATGGGTCGCGCCGGCGGATTCGTCTCTGATTGAAGACGACTGATGGTAGGAGGCTTCGAGAGCGGTTCCGGGTCAAGCGGCAAGTTCGCATGTTGACGTCATCGCGCTCGCGGCCGGGGGCTTGACGCCGATGAATTATGCGGCCGGCAGCGCCCTGAGCGGTTCAATATTGGCGGTGGGCGCGGCTGACTTCCCGGCGCCGCCTGGTCGAAGCGCTCGAACGAGGGCCGCGACTCCCTCTCGGTCAAGCTCGCGATCCCTTCTTCACCCAGCCGATCTACGCGAACCAGTTCGACGCGGAAAACGGAGCCGGCTACTCGCTGATCTGGTCCCGCAGCCGCAAGGCCAGCGCCGAGTGATCTGCGCCAAGGCCCCGCCCGCAAGGGCGGGGCCTCATCCTCACGCTCGCTTCGCTTCAACTGCGCCCACGGTCGCGCGTTCGACACTGAAGGCCGCCTCGCTCGCCGAAGCCGCCTCCACCGCCAAGCACGCCGGGGTGCATGCTGGCCGGCGCAAAATCATATAGTAATGTCAATAACATAGGTGTTCGCAGTTTGATCCTGAGCGGCGCGCCAAAACTTCCGTTTACCATCCGAAGTATGCTATAGTCGCCGAAACGAGGCCCAGTAAAGCCGGGAAATAGGCCGCGCGCGAAGCTGGATTCAGCCTTCACGTTGCCCAGAAGGGAGATAAGGCGCTCAATGCCGTTCCAATGATGGGATTCGGGAGCGCCAAGGTTCTGGAAGTGGTTATCGACAATGCAGGGAACACCTATCGAGCGGTCGATACGGTGAAGTTCGCGAAGGCGGTCTATGTGAACCATGCGTTCCAGAAGAAGTCTCGCAAGGGAATTGCGTCCCCCAAGCCGGAGATGGACCTGACCTGTCGCCGTCTCGCCGCCGCCGAACAAGATTACACTGCCCGGTTTGGACGAAAAGATAGAAGCTCGCAACATGGCAAAGCGAAACAATGACGACGTCGCGGTCCGGGAGAGCACGGGCAACGTGTTCGCCGACCTTGGCCTTCCCCATGGCGAGGAAGACATGCTCAAGGTCGAGATTGCGCATGCAATTTCGGCGACCATTCGTAAGAGGAGCCTTACGCAGGCGGCGGCTGGAGAGATCATTGGCGTCGACCAGGCCAAGGTGTCTGCGCTTCTCCGCGGCCGCCTGACCGGCTTCTCTCTCGATCGCCTCTTGGTGTTCCTGGTCAAGCTCGGCCGCGACGTCGACATCATGATTTCACGCGGACACAAGAACCGCGAGGGGGCGGTGCGCGTCAGATCCGCGGCGGCCTAAGGGAAACAGTCGCCACACGATATGGCATGCCCTGCCGACGTTGTTCGGCGGCTCCCGCGAGGATAGGCCCCGCCGTGGTGCGGCGTCAGGGGCCCCAAGAGCGCGCTGGTCGAGGGCGAGCACGAGCTGTTCGGGTTCCACACGACAGAGGCCAACTCGATTGTGGCGCCGATTCGTCCGAAGGCCATGCCCGTCATCCTGACGACGGAGGCGGAAGTTGACCGGTGGCTTACGGAAGAAACGGCCGTCGCGCTGGAACTTCAACCGCCCTTACCTGGTGACGCGCTGCGGATCGTGGCGAGGGGCGAGAGGGCCGGGCCCCGTCGGTTTCATGACCGCGCAGGACAGAGTGGCCTGGTCACACTCTGTCCTCAGCGCGCACAATCATTGACTTAGTGCGCATTAGTGTGTATCACGCGCACATGGACAGCCGGAACGTCATTGCCGCGCTCAAGCCGGACGGCTGGTACGAAGTCAATCGCAGTGGAAGCCATGTCCAATTCAAGGACGCGGTCAAACCCGGCCGCGTTACGGTTCCGCATCCGAAGCGAGACTTTCCGATCGGAATGCTTCGCGACATCGAAAAGCACTCTGGTCTAAAACTAAGGTAAGCCGATGCGCCAGTACATCGCCTTGATCCACAAAGACGCCGATTCCGACTACGGCGTCTCTTTCCCTGATTTTCTCGGCCTCGCCACGGCGGGGACCGATCTCGACGACGCGCGCCGTATGGCGGAGGAAGCGCTCGCCCAGCATATTGAGGGAATGCAAGAGGACGGCGAGGCGATTCCGGAGCCTTCGTCCCTCGAAACGATTATGTCCGACCGCGAGAACCGAGACGGCGTTGCTATCCTCGTTCCGGCGCCGGCGAAAGCCGTCAAAGCCGTGCGCGTCAACGTGACGTTGCCGGAAGACGAGCTTGCGCGGATCGATCGATATGCGCAGGAGCATGGACTCACCCGATCGGGGTTTCTGCTCCACGCGGCGAAGCGCGAGTTGGAAGCGACTTAGCGTCCACCCTCTGAGCGTGAAGCCGTCGCGAGTCGTCTCGGTGAAGGTCGACCTTGTCGCTCCTGCGCTATGCCTTTGAATTTCCTCACGATGCGCAAGATTGCGCGACGCGAAGCCTGGGCTGCAGTCGAGGTTTCCGATGTCAAGACATCTTGACGCCGCCTTTCGAACACGCGCGCGACCTCGCGGCCGTCGGCTGTCGCCTTCCTGTCTCTGGGGTAGAAAACATCGATATCGCGGCAGGTTCTCTCAGATCGCGCGCCTCGCTTCGCCGCAAGCCGGCGCCATCCTTTCCGCGGCAAGCGCGTCGGCGTTCGGCGCGGCCACGCCGGCGACGCACGAGCGGGATTCTCGCGCAGGCATTCGCCTGCTATCTTCGCTTCGACGGCCGAGCGCTGCTCGTCAACCGCCGTCCAGCAGGGACCCGCCCATGTCGACGATCGGCGCAAATTTGCGTGAGAGCTTGCGTTCCGTTGAACGACCGGGCGATTTCTGCGTCGGCGGAATTCGAGAGGCGTTCATGCCGGCGATCGACGTCGACGGCGTCGGCAGAATCGCCTTTCCGATCTTGCCCCACCAAGCCGAGCGGCTCGTCGCGATCGCGGAAACGGCCCCCTATGGCCGGGGCGAGGAGACGGTGGTCGATCGCGGCGTCCGCAGAACCTGGCAGGTCGATTCCGCCAGAGTTCGGATCGGGGGGCGTCATTGGGAGACGACCCTCAGCGAACTCGCAGCCACCGTCGCCCTCGGATTGGGCGTGAGCAGGCCGGTTGCGGCCGACTTCTACAAGCTTCTCGTCTACGACGCCGGCAGCTTCTTCGTCGGCCACCGGGACACCGAGAAGGTCCCCGGCATGTTCGCGACGATGACGGTGGTGCTGCCCTCGACCCATATCGGCGGCGAATTGGTCGTCAAGCACGCTGGCCGGGAGACGACGCTCGACCTGCGTCCAGAGGACCCGTCGGAGATCGGCGTTGCGGGCTTCTACGCCGACTGCGTGCACGAAGTGCGACCGGTCACGGCGGGATTTCGCGTTTGCCTCGTCTACAATCTGCGCTTCGTCGACAAAAGCCGGCCGCCGAAGGCGCCCGATTATCGCGCCGTCGAGCTGCGGGCGGCGGAGATCCTGCGGAACTGGGCGCACGCGGAGGACGAGCCGGACAAGCTGATCCTGCCCCTGGAGCATGCCTATACGCCGGCGGAGCTATCGTTCGGCGCGCTCAAGGGCGCCGACGCGGGCATGGCGTCGGTACTGACCAAGGCCGCCGCGGAGGCCGATTGCGATCTCCACCTCGTCCTGGTGTCGATCGAGGAGAGCGGCAGCGCCGAGCATACCGCCTATTACGGCCGTGGCCGCGGGCGTCGGGACGAGGACGACGAAACGTTCGAGGTCGCCGAGGTGTTCGATCGGTCGCTGTTCCTGTCCGAGTGGCGGCGGCCGGACGGCGGCGTGGCCGGGTTCGCAGATTTTCCGTTTAGCGAGGACGAACTGTGCCCGCCCGACGCCTTCGACGATCTGGCGCCGGACGAAGAGCACTTTCACGAGGCGACGGGCAACGAAGGGGCGTCGTTCGAGCGCACCTATCGCCGTGCGGGTCTCGTTTTGTGGCCGGCCGCGCGCAGGCTCGCGGTCTTGAACCAGGCCGGCCTCGGCGCGACGCTGCCGCACCTCGAAACTCTGACAGCGCGGTGGGAAGCGAGCGGCGCATCGCTCGCCTCGCCATTGTGGCGGGAGGCCGATGAGCTTTCGGGGCTGATGCTGCGCTCCTGGCCGCGCCCGTCCTGGCCGACGGACGACGACGCCAAAGTCGGCGCGATGCTCGATTTGCAGGTCAGGCTGGGGAATGTGAAGCGCATCGACGAGTTTCTCGCTGAGCTGTCCGCGGAAGGCCATTACGCGGCGTCCGACAATGGCGCGATCGTTCGGGCCGCCGCCCTTCTTCCGCCTGCGCGCGCCGCGGAGCTCCTGGTCGGGATTGTCAGGCGCAACGCCCCGGCCCATCTCAGCGCGTGCGGCGACCTGCTGCTGCGCTCCGTTGCGGCGCCGACGGGCGCCCTGAGCGATCTGGAGCGAATCGGCGCCGCCTTGATCGACGCCATGTCTGGCGACACGACGAAGCGTGAGGAGGTCGAGCCTTGGAAGCGGCCAATGCCGGCGAAGCCAGGCTTCGTCGTCGATCTTCTGACGGCTGCGAGCCGGATCGATGCGGGGCTCGCCGCGCGCGCGATCGAGCGCCTGCTGGCCTCGCCGAAGACATACGGGCCAGACGATGTGCTGACGCCTGCCGCGCTGGCGCTCGCCAAGCTCGAGGAGAGCAAGTCCTGGCCGGCGGCGGCCCGACTGCGGGAGGCCGCGCTCGATCATTTGCGTAGCCGCATTGCGCTGCCGCTGGAGGCGCCGCGGGACTGGACGCGGGACAATGCGCTCAAATGCTTGTGCGCCGACTGCCGCGCGCTCGGGGTCTTCCTGGTGTCGCCGGATCAACAGCAGTGGCGCCTGAAGGCGGCCCAGGATCGACGGAGCCATGTCGAGCTAAACGTCCGGAGCGCGGCGTGCGACCTCGACCTCACGACCGAAAGACGAGGCAGCCCTCACGTGCTTGTCGCGACCAAGAACCAAGCCAGCTACCAGCGGCGCGCAAAGCAGCGCCGTCAGGATCTCGAGCATGTCTCGGCGCTCGGCGGATGAGCGAGCGCCGCGCGCGCCATCGGGACCGACCGGGACATGAACCCGAAGAACAAGGCTGAACTTGCCGATCGCGTCGCCAAAGCCGCTGAAACGGCGCTTGCCGGCAAACGTTTTGTGAGCGCCATCGACGTTCTGGTCGGAATCGGGTGGCTTGATCCCGGTGCGGTGGAGCGCTGGCGCCGCGGCCAGATCGATTACCTGGAGAGGGTTGTCCAGACGAACCTGTCGCGGATCTCCGAAGCGATGCGGCTATTCCGGTCCTGGGCGACCGCGAAAGGGTTGTTCGCAAGTCCGACGGACTATGTCGCCCGTAGGCCGCGCCGCCAGACGCTGCGCTTCAGCAAAAGCGGCGATGCCGGTATCGAGGCGGCCTATCGCACGCACTGGGTGTCGCCGGAGCTTTCCGAGAAGAAGCGTCAGCGCCTTGCGGAAAAGGCAAGCCGCGCCCCGGAACTGGTGGTTGTCCAGCCCCTGAACACGGAGTGGAAATGCCATCGATGCGGCGGCGCCGGCGATTTCCTGATGATGGAGGATCCCGGCCCGGCGTGCCTCAGCTGCGTTGGCCTCGATGATCTCGAATATTTGCCCGCCGGCGACGCCTTGCTCACGCGGCGCGCGAAAGCCGAGAGCGGTCGGTATGCCGTCGTCGTGCGGTTCAGCAAGAACTCGCGGCCGCTACGAGCGACAGGGCCTGCTGGTCGAGCCGCGCGCCTTGGCGGACGCGGAGCGAAGCGCAAATCGCTAAGCAGAGTCCTTGAGCCAGCCCAACGAAATGGACCAAGTTAGTTCGCCACCGGCCGCGCGCGGCCGACCCGCCGCGGATGAAAACGGCAGATCCCTTGCATCCCTCGGCCCAAACGAATCCTACTTTCTCTCTAGAGTACGACTTTCACCACAAAGGGCACGAAGGACACAAAGAACGACAGGGCTCTTTGTACGTCTTCGTGTTCTTCGTGTTCTTTGTGGTGAATTTGTCTCGCTTGTTCCGCTGGCCAGCCTGCGCGTGCCGCCGACCCCCGGGGCGGACCTCATTTTCATTCATAGTGGCGCGCCGCAAGCGCTGGTTGGCTCCCAAGCCGGGCTGCCACGGCCGGACCTCATCCTGAGTGTGTCGAAGGATGATCCAGTGGGCGGGGCCATTCGTGCGCGCTGGAGCGTCCTTCGACAGGCTCAGGACGAGGAGAGAAGGGACCGGCTTGGGATCGACAACTCGGAAATCTGGCGCAAATTACTGGGCGTTCACGGCTCTATCGGATCGAGGGCTATGCAGCCTCACACGAGCAGCATCAGCGAGCGAGGGAAGAGCGAAGCGATTTGCACGCCTCTTTTGACTCGCAGCGCTCTCCCCTTTTGCCGATCGCCCGCCGCCGTGTCGAGCTTTGCGGTCCACCTCCCTGCAACGCGCTTCGGCAGGGCGAAGGCGACCTCGCCGTCATGGGCGTTGAACAGAATGACGATATCGCGCCACGCATTCGGCTCCCCGACATTCGGCCCGCTGAGGCGAAGGCCGATGGTCGTCGCGCCGGGGTCGGCCCAGGCTTCTTCGGTCTGTTCGCCGCCGTTCGGGTTGAGCCAGGACACGATCATCCCATCACGAAAACTATCGCGCCGCAGCAGCGGCTGCGATTGCCTTAATCGTATGAGCTGGCGGACGAAGTCTGTGAGGCGGAGGCCGCGCTCGTCGATCGCCGGCCAATCGAACCATGAGATCTCGTTGTCCTGCGCGTAGGCATTGTTGTTGCCCCGCTGCGTGCGGCCGAACTCGTCGCCGGCAAGCACCATCGGCGTGCCGTGCGAGAGGACCAGGGTCGCCAACAGATTGCGTTTCTGACGCTCGCGCGCCGCAAGGATGCCCGGGTCCTCGGTCGGGCCTTCGGCGCCGAGATTGTAGCTGCGATTATCGGAATGACCGTCGCGGTTGTCCTCGCCGTTCGCCTCGTTGTGGCGCTCGTTGTAGGACACGAGATCGTTGAGCGTGAAGCCGTCGTGAGCGGTGATGAAATTGACGCTCGACCATGGCCGGCGCCCGCGGCGGTCGTAGACGTCTCCCGAGCCCGTCACGCGCGCGGCGAAATCGCGAACAACTCCCTCCTCGCCGCGCCAGTAGTCGCGCACGCCATCCCGGAATTTGTCGTTCCATTCGGCCCAACCCGGCGGGAAGCCGCCGACCTGATAGCCGCCCGGCCCGATGTCCCACGGTTCGCCGATGAGCTTGAGACGGGAAAGCGTGGGGTCCTGGCCGACCGCGTCGAAGAAGCCGCCGCGTGGATCGAACCCATTGGGCTCGCGTCCAAGGATCGAGCCGAGATCGAAACGGAAGCCGTCGACGGACATCTCGTTCGCCCAATAGCGCAAGGAATCGAGCACCATCTGGAGCACGCGCGGGTGCGATGTGTTGAGCGTGTTTCCGGTTCCGGTATCGTTGATGTAATAGCGGTGCTGATCCGGAAGCGTTCGATAGTACGAGAAATTGTCGATCCCCTTGAAAGCGAGCGTCGGCCCCATCTCGTTGCCCTCGGCCGTGTGATTGTAGACCACGTCGAGGATCACCTCGACGCCGGCGTCGTGGAAGGCGCGGATCATATCGCGCAACCCCTCCTGTCCACGCGGCCCCAGATAGCGGTTCGCCGGGGCGAAGAAGCCCAGCGAATTGTATCCCCAATAGTTCCTCAGGCCCTTGGCGAGTAGATGGTCGTCGTCCGCGAACCAGTGGATCGGGAGAAGCTCGATCGACGTGATCCCGAGCGACTTCACATAGCTGACAACTTCCTTGCAGCCGAGGCCCTCGAAGGTGCCGCGCAAGGTCCCGGGAACGGCCGGGTGAAGCTGCGTGAAGCCGCGCACGTGCGTTTCGTAGACGATCATGCGCGCCCATGGGATGGCGCGGCGAAGCCTCGTCGCTCCAGTCCGTTTCGCGCGCGAATCGACCACGACACATTTCGGCATCGAGGAGGCGCTGTCGGTTTCGTCAAACGAAAGGTCCGCCGCCTCCTGCCCGAAGACATATCCGTAGGTCGCCTGGCCCCACGCGATGTCGCCTTCGATCGCCCGCGCATAGGGGTCGATCAGGAGCTTGTTGGGGTTGAATCGATGTCCCGCTTCCGGCTGGAACGGCCCGTGAACGCGGTAGCCATATCGGGTTCCAGCGCCGACCCCCGGCAGAAAGCCGTGCCAGATCTCGTTGGTGTATTCGGGCAGGGGGACACGCTCGACCTCCGTCCCGTCAGGCGCGAACAGACAGAGTTCGACGCGCTCGGCGTGCGCGGAAAACAGGGCGAAATTGGTGCCGTCCTTGTCGACGGTCGCCCCGCGCCGCGTCGGATCTCCAGGCTGGACGGTCCGCGCGGCTTTCCCTTCGAACGACATGTCTGCATCTCCCCAATGGCGGGCGCCAGCCGACCGCCGAGAAGCAGAGGCCCTCGGGCGCTCAAGCGACGTTTACAATGCTTTGGCGACGGGTCTGTTCCGTTGTTCGGGCGATGGTGTTCGGCGTCGACCTTCGATGGAATCGCACCGGCTACAATTAGCGTGGCCAGGCGTCATTGAAACGACGAAGTCGTTCGCCGCCGTGCTGGCGTCGCTCAAGGCTTGATGGCGGGTCGGAGCCGGTCGCGTCGCCGAAAGCCTTCGTCCGGACGAACGCCCGCTCAATCGCGTTGAAAGCGCCTCATTTTTCCCGCATAACGTGCATCCCCGCGCCAGACCCCGAGCGTCATCGTTCGCTGGGTCGAAAGAGTGCGAATCGCTGGCGTCGACGGCGATCGGGACGGCGCCCAGGAGTAGAGAGACCATGTCGATCGCCCGCAACATCGCCCCCCATCTGCCCTATCTGCGGCGATTTGCGCGAGCCCTGAACGGCGCCCAGGCGGGAGGCGATGCTTATGTGGCGGCGACGCTGGAGGCGCTGGTCGCCGATCCGACCACGTTCCCGGAGGAGCTTCCCGCTCGCCTTGGCCTCTATAAGGTCTTTGTGAAGCTGTGGTCGTCGGCCAACGACAAAGGCCGGCCCGCGCGCGGAGCGCTCGACCCTGTCGGACGCAACCTCGAGGCGTTGACGCCATTGACGCGGCAGGCCTTCCTGCTGGTCGCGGTCGAGGATTTCTCGATCGAGGAGGTGGCGGTCATCCTCGAGCGAAGTCCCAAGGAGGCGGCCGAACTGATTGACGCTGCGGGCCGCGAGATCGCGGAGCAGGTCGCGACAAGCGTCCTGATTATCGAGGACGAGCCGATCATCGCGCTCGACATCGAAGGCATGGTGCGCGACCTGGGTCACGACGTGCTCGGCGTCGCGCGGACGCACCGTGAGGCGGTATCCCTGGTCAAAAGCGAGGGGCCGGCGCCGGGCCTTGTGCTGGCCGACATCCAGCTCGCCGACGGCAGCTCCGGCCTCGACGCCGTCAACGAGATCCTGACCGAGATCGAGGTTCCGGTGATCTTCATTACGGCTTTTCCCGAGCGGCTGCTCACCGGCGAAAAGCCGGAGCCGGCCTTTCTCATCACCAAGCCCTTCCGGCCGGAGGCGGTGAAGGCCGCGATCAGCCAGGCTCTGTTCTTCGATCGCAAGGCGTCGAAACGAACGAACTGACCACCCCGTCCGGAACCTCCACGGGCCGCGACCGGTTGACGCCCCTTGGAGCATCCAGGCTCCAGTGCGTGGCGCTCGGCGACGCCCCGCGGCACTACATCAAGCGGTCGGTGAAAGCGGTCTGCAAGCCCGGCGCCCCATGCGACTATCTTGCGCTCTATGATCTGAACACAGCCAAGGACGTCGACCGCTGCCGTTTTCTGAAACGGGTTTCGGAGCGTTTCTCCGGATGGTGAGCGGCGCGCCGATTTCGGTCGTCAGTCCTTGTCGAAACCGAAGGCCCCGACCGGCGCAGGGTCGGAGGTCGACCGCGAGGTCACAACAAGGTTCGGCGGTATCGCGCTGGCGGCTTCGAGGGGTTGGGAGACGGCGCCGAGCGTCAGCGCTTCCGACCGGATCTCCGCGGCTGCCAGCGCGGTCGAAAGCAGCAGGAAGGCGGCGAACCACAACAGCGCGTGACGCTGATCGTCGTGCTGCGAGGACGCCGCGACCGACACGCTCCGGCGGGAATCAAAACGAGGCGCGCTCGGCATGAAAGGTCTCCGCTTGAACGATGGACCCGTCGCTCCAACGCGCGCCGCCCCTTCGGCGTTCCAACGCGAGATCAGGAAAAACGCCCGGACGGAGGTCCGGGCGTTCAAAGGCGATCTATTGCGCGAAACGGTTATGGAATGACGCGCACGATCCGATGGGTGCGCCGGTCGACAATCACCCTTTGATTGTTGAGGATGATGTACTCGTAGTCCGGATACTGCGGGACCGCGTAGTAGGTGTAGGAAGGGGGCAACGGTTGGCCCACCACGACCGGCTGCTGGTAAACGACCGACGGCTGCGAAGGCAGCGACGAGCCGACAAGGGCGCCGATGCCCGCGCCGACGACTGTGCCGACAGGGCCGCCGACGACCGTTCCCACGGCCGCGCCTCCGAGCGCGCCTCCGACAGCCCCAACGGGTCTCTCGTCGGCGTAAGCTGTGACTACAGGCGCGGCGCACGTCGCGGCGATGACCGCCAAAACAATCGATTTCATGTTCGACCTCCGAGATTTTTTAACCGGAAACCACCCCGACCCTGGCCATCGGAACGTTCGCCCGTCGCAAATGTTCCTGGAGAGGGCGGCTTCTTGGGCGACGCGGGCCTGCTCGCTATCGTGTGCGACGCCAAGGGAACAACCGCGCGCGGACACGCGTTTCGCACCTTCATGGAGGAGGACTGACCAATGGCCTATCAAGACCAGATGGACGCCGTGAAGCAGAAGGTCGCCACCGCGGTCGGAAACGCCGCCGACAGCGCCGCGAAAGTGGCCGACAGCGCCGCGAAACTCAGAGACAAGGCTCAGACGGACGGCGGGGCGCTGTCGCGAGACATCGGGAATCGGGCCGCCGACCTTTCGGGACAGGTGTCGGATTCGATGAAAAGCCGCGGCGCCGACGCCGCGGATTTGACTGCGACGGTAGGCGATGCGTGGGACGCGCTCGAAGAGCGCTTTCGCGAACTCGTCCGCCGTCGGCCCGTGCGCGCGGTCGCTGTCTCCGTCGCGGTCGGAAGCGTGCTCGGCTTCGTCAGCCGGGGCTGAAGCGTCCGGGCCCTCTGAGGTGGGATCTCGTCAGGATCTCCGCCGGGTCTCGTCAAGGACCCGGCGGAGAGACCGGGCGAGGAGAGCGCGCGTGTAGGGTTTGGAGATGAGCTGCACGTCGGGGTCGAGCCGGCCGTCGTGGACGATGGCGTTGCGCGTGTAGCCGGTGGTGAAGAGGACGGCGAGGCGAGGCTTCAGCCGCAGCGCTTCGTCGGCGAGCTTACGGCCATTCATTCCGCCCGGGAGAACGACATCGGTAAAAAGGACGTCCACACGCTCCGCCTGGCTCAGGAGGGCGAGCCCCTCCACGCCGTCGCTTCCGGCGATCACTCTGAAGCCGAGGCTCTCGAGCGCCGTTCGCGCAAACTCGCGCACGCCGTCGTCGTCCTCGACCAACAGCACCACTTCGCCAGTCTGGGCGTTCGGGGCCCCGTCTTCCCACGGCTCCCGGATCTCCGGCGCCGCAGCGACGAGGGACGCGTCTGTCAGCCGCGGCAGGTAGATCTTGACCGTCGCGCCTTGGCCGGGCTCACTGTAGATACGGATGTGCCCCTTGGACTGCTTGACGAAACCGTGGATCGTGGCGAGCCCAAGTCCGGTGCCCTTGCCGACATCCTTCGTCGTGAAGAACGGCTCGAAGACGCGCGCCAGGACCTCGGGAGGAATGCCGGGTCCGGTGTCGCTCACCGACAGGAGCACGTATTGTCCCGGCGCAACGTCCCCGAACTGCGCCACATAGTCCTCGTCGAGTGACGCGTTGGCGGTTTCGATGGTGACCCGGCCGCCGTCCGGCATCGCGTCGCGCGCATTCACCACGAGATTGACGATCGCATTGTCGAGATGGCTCGGGTCGGCGAACGCCGGCCACAGCCCGGCGGCGAGCACGGTCTCGATCTTGATCAACTCGCCGACCGTGCGGATCAGCACGTCCGACATGTTGGCGACCGCCCGGTTGATGTCGAGCCGGGTCGGCGCGAGCGGCTGCTGGCGGGCGAAGGCAAGCAGCTTCTGGGTCAGCGCCGCAGCCCGTCGCGCCCCCTCGGCCGCCGTCTCCACCGGCCGCGCCAGCAGGCTGAGGTCGGCCGCGGTTCCGGAGTCGATTCTCCGCCTCATCGTGTCCAGATTGCCGATCACGATCGTGAGCAGGTTGTTGAAATCATGCGCGACGCCTGCGGTGAGCTGGCCGACGAGCTCGAGCTTTTGCGTCTGCAACAGCCTCGATTCGGCCTCCAGCCGGCTCGCCGCCTCGGCTTTCAGCGCGTCCGATTGCGCGCGCAGCTGCTGGATGTAGGACCAGCTCGTCGCCACCACGGCCGTCGAGCCGACCATGGCGAGGGCGAGGCTCAGGAGCGTGAGCCCGAGCAGGAGCGTCTCGAGTTTTTGGGCGTTGGAGTGGCGCTCGCGCAGAAGCTTGGCCTCCACGACCTCGAAATCGAAGAACAGCGCGCCGATCCGCTCGCGCAGCGCCTTGCCTTCGCCCCGTGAAAGCAACGCCACAGCCGTCGCCGGCTCGGGGCCCGTCATCGTCGCGGCGCGGTCGAGAACTCGCAAGATAGGCCTCGACGAGGCGATCGATCTCGTCGATCCGATCGACTTGCGCAGGATTGTCGCCCGCGAGGCGGCGGGCCTCGCCGAGGCTGTCGAACAGCGGCCGCCTGGCGTCGCGATAGGCGGCGAGCGATTCGGGAGACGGGCTCAGGATGTGGTCGCGGAGCGCGATCTCTGCGTCCTGAAGGTTCTGCATTGCTTGCCCGGCGACTTCGCGGACTTTGTAGGTGTGCTCGACCCAGTCCGTCGCCTCGTCGACCCGGAAGGTCAAAACGGTCGCGAGCACCGCGGCGAGCATGAGCAGACCGGCGCTGCTGACGGTCAGGACGAGCCCGGTGCGGCGGGGCCGATCGGTCCACAGAGCGTTGATCGAATCGGTCAAGCGCGCGAAAAAGGACGCGGTCATCCAGATTGTCTACAGCGGCGCTGCGACAGCCGTCGAGCCGAAACGCGCGCTCATGAAAGGAACACGACATGGCGCGCATTCTGATCGTCGATGACGAGCCGCTGATCGCCATGATGGCGGAAGAGTGGCTGAGCGAATTGGGGCACGCCGTCGTCGGCCCCGCCTACGACCTCGACGGCGCGCTGGCTCTCACCGAGCGCGATCCTCCCGACGCGGCGATCCTCGACCTGACCCTTGGAACGTACGATAGCTATCCGGTCGCCGGCCGCCTTCGCGCGCTTGCCATTCCTTTTGCCTTTGCGAGCGGTCATGGCCGCGACGCCCTCGCCCCGGAATTCCGGGACGCTCTTCTGCTGCCAAAGCCGTTCGAGTTCGAGACCTTTCGAAACCTTATCGGCGCTCTTTTGGCGCAGCGCGCATCCCGAAACTCGAGGCCCCGCTGAGAGCGATCCAACCCGCCGAGATCTGATTTCGCATGCCCGGCGCGATTCGATATTTCTGGTTTTCCCGACAGGGAACTATTCGGGCGGATTGGTGTTATGCTGTGATGTTCGGGGATTGGCCCGCGCGCGATTTCCGGCGCGGGCGCATCGCGTAATTCGAGACCGGTTGATGATTGAAGATCCGCGAGAGCCGAATGATCCGACGCAGTCGCGCGACAAAGAGTTCCACGACGACGATCGGGGCCCGGGGCCCGAAGTGAGCCAGATCGTTGTCGACGCGATATCCAAGGCGCTTCAGTGTCATTTCCGGGCGATCGCCGAGCTTCCACTGCCGGATCGCTTTTTGGTGCTGCTGGCCGAGCTTGAGGCGCGGGAGCGCCGAAATGAAACCTGAGCCCGGCGGTCCGATGCTGGCCTCCTCGCCGAATGCAGCTCCCACGCCGAATGCGGCCTTCCGCGAGGCGTTGATCCGGGAAATGCCGGGTTTGCGCGCGTTCGCGGTGTCGCTTGCCGGCTCATTTCATCAGGCCGACGATCTCCTGCAGGAGACGCTTCTCAAGGCGTGGAGCAGCTCGGAGAGCTTCACGCCCGGCACCAACATGCGCGCTTGGCTGTTCACAATCCTGCGCAACACCTATTATTCGCTGTATCGCCGCCGCGGCCGGGAGGTCCAGGACACCGATGGCGTCTATTCGGGACGTCTGGCGACCCCTCCCAACCAGGAGGGGGCGCTCGATATCGCCGATTTCCAGGCGGCGCTGGCCAAACTCCCGCCGGAACATCGCGACGTTCTCTTGATGGTCGGCGCGTCCGGATTTTCCTACGAGGAGGCGGCGGAAATCTGCGGGGTCGCCGTCGGAACGGTGAAGAGCCGGCTCAATCGCGCCCGCGCGAGGCTCGCCGATGTGCTGGGCATTACCGAAGCCGCCGATCTCGGTCCGGGCCGCGCGTTTCAGGCGGTGGTCAAGAACCCGGATGTCTAGGAACGAAGCGTGCGAGCGTCTGCGCCATGAAGACGGTGAGAGCGCGGCTGCTCGGGGTGATGTTGCTCATCGTCATTCCCGTGGCGGCCGGTATCGTCCTGATCGCGTACTCGGGCTACGCAGCGGAGGAGCGCGACGTCCGCGAGGTCCAGGCGACGGCCGCGAACGGGCGCGCCCAAGTCATGCGCGCCTGGCTCGACACCGTCGGGGGCGCCCTCTCCGATCAGGCCGCGGCCGCCGCCTTCCTCGGCGCCGGCCCGTGCGCGGAGCTTGCCGGGTCCTTCCTTCGGCGCAACGCCGATTACGCGGCGGTCCGCTTCGTCGATGCGTCCGGCGAGGCCTGCGCCGCCGGCAAGTCGATTGACCTCTCGCAACTTCCAGCGAACGCGCCGGGCTCCAAACCGAACGCGGAATTTCGCTTGGCCCTCGTCGACGACCGGCTTTGGATTGCAACCGCCGGCGCGGCCGCAACGTCCGGGCCGGAACCAAGCGGCGTCCTCGTTCTCAAGGCGGACGCCCTCAGTTCGAGGCTCGAGGCGCTCGACACGCTCGGCGAGACCCATCTGGCTCTGATCGCGAACGGCGCGACGCTTGTTTCGCAGTCTCTCCATGAGGATTCGAGCGCCTGGCTACCGCAGCCTATACCCTCCGCCGCCGAGGGGAAGAGCTGGGTCGGACGCGACCGGAGCGGGCGTCTCGGCGCCTTCGTGTTGACGCCGCCCTTTGGGCCCCACTTTTCGATTCTGATCCGATTCGACGACCGGCGGCTCGTCGGGGCGTGGCGACGGCTCGTCGCGATCTGTCTCGCGCCCCTTGCGCTGCTTGCCCTCCTCAGCTTCGCCTACGCCAGCTCCATCCAGCGCGACGTGGTGCGGTGGATCAAGGGCATCGAAGCCGCCGCGCGCAAGCGGAGCGGCGATCCGAACAGCTCCGCGTCCGCCCCGGTCAATGCAGGAATGCCGGACGAACTCAGGAGCGTCGCACACGCGTTCAACGCCATGGCCGAGCACGTGACGCAGCGGCAGGTCGCGCTGCAGACCTCGCTCGCCGAGAACCGCGCCCTGATGCAGGAGATGCATCATCGCGTCAAAAACAGCCTTCAGGTCATCCAGAGCTACGTCGCGCTGATCCGTCGCATGGAGAGGCGCGCCGACTCCGTCGCCTTGACCCGCATATCGGGAAGCGTCTCGGTGCTCTCCGTGGCCTACCGCATGGCCCTCACTCCGGGCGGGATGCGCCCGGTGCTGGTCAAGCCGTTTCTCGAGGAAGTCGCAAGCGCTCTCTTCACCAGCCTGCGGCGGCCTTACCAGACCGCGACGGCGGACATCGAATGGGAGGGCGAACTCGATGTCGATCGGGCGATCCCGCTGGGCCTCGGCATGGTGGAGGCGATCATCGCCGGAATCGAAGCCGCCAAGACGACCACCATCGCGGTTCGCCTCTTTCCGACCGACGAAGGCCGGATCGAACTGATCGTCAAAGCCGACGTCGCGCCCGTCGACAACCAGCCGCCGGAGAAGATCCTGATCGGCCTCGCCGGACAGCTTGGCGCAACCGACGCGCGGGCGACCGACGATATTCTGGCCTGGCGCTTCGCGCCCTGATATCGGAAGGCGACGCCAGGATGATGGCGGCGTCGCGCGCCGGCCGCTTCCCGCGCATCGACACGGCCGTCCGCGCCCCGCGACATGGGGCGAGGCGGGGGCGATTGCCTCCACCTCGCCGGTCGGGCAAAGATGCGAGCATGTCCGCGCTCCTCGATCGTCTCGTCATCGCGCTCGCCCAGGTTCCCTGCATCGTCGGCGACATCGCCGGCAATGCGGAGCGGCTGAGAAAGGCGCGCGCCGAAGCCGCTGGGTTCGGGGCGGACCTCGTCATGACGCCGGAACTCTTTCTGGCCGGCTATCCGCCCGAGGACCTGGTGCTGAAGCCGGCCTTCCAGGAGGCCTGCCGGACGGCCTGCGAGGCGCTCGCGCGCGAGACCGCGGACGGCGGCCCGGCGGTGCTGGTCGGCCTGCCCTGGGTCGAGAACGGCCATTTGCACAACGCCATCGCGCTCCTCGACCGCGGCCGGATCGAAGCGGTGCGGTTCAAGGTCGACCTGCCCAATTACGGCGTGTTCGACGAGAAGCGCGTCTTCGTCCCGGGGCCGTCGCCAGGGCCGATCGTGTTCCGCGGCGTCAGGATCGGCACGCCGATCTGCGAGGACATCTGGGGCCCGGACCCGGTGGAGTGCATCCTCGAGACCGGCGGCGAAATCCTGCTTGTCCCCAACGCGAGCCCTTACGAGCGCGACAAGCTCGCCATCCGCCAGAATGTCGCGGTCAACCGGGTGGTCGAGAGCGGCCTGCCGTTGATCTATCTCAACATGGTCGGCGGTCAGGACGAGGTCATCTTCGAAGGCGCCTCCTTCGCCCTCAACCCCGACCGCAGCCTTGCCGTGCAGCTGCCCGCCTTCAGAGCCGCGGTCGCGCGCACCGTGTGGGAGAGGGGCGGCAAGGGCTGGACCTGTGTCGAGGGACCGAAGGAGGTGGTCGAGGAGGGCGACGAAGCCGACTATTCCGCCTGTGTTTTGGGCCTGCGCGACTATGTCGACAACAACCGCTTTCCCGGGGTGGTGCTCGGGCTTTCGGGCGGCGTCGATTCGGCGCTCTGCGCGGCCATGGCCGTCGACGCGCTGGGCGCGGCGCGCGTCCATGCGGTGATGCTCCCCTACCGCTTCACCTCCAACGAATCGCTCGCCGACGCCGCCGCCTGCGCCGAGGCGCTCGGCATTCGCTACGACATCGTGCCGATCGCCGGGCCGGTCGAGGGGGTCGAGCACGCGCTGTCGCCGATGTTCGCCGGCAAGCCCCGCGACATCACCGAGGAGAACATCCAGAGCCGCGCCCGTGGGCTTATCCTGATGGCGATTTCCAACAAGTCGGGCGCGATGGTGGTGACCACGGGCAACAAGTCGGAAATGTCGGTCGGCTACGCCACGCTTTATGGCGACATGAACGGCGGCTTCAATCCGATCAAGGACCTCTACAAGATGGAGGTGTTCCGGCTCGGCGCCTTGCGCAACCGCTGGAAGCCGGTCGGCGCGTTCGGGCCGGACGGCGAGGTGATCCCCGAGAACATCCTCACCAAGCCGCCGAGCGCGGAACTGCGCGAGAACCAGAAGGACGAGGATTCTCTGCCGCCCTATCCGATTCTGGACGGCATTCTGCACGGGCTGGTCGAGAAGGAGATGCGCGTCGCCGACATCGTCGCCGAAGGCTACGACCCGGAGACGGTGAAGAGGATCGAAAAGCTCCTCTATCTCGCCGAATACAAGCGCCGCCAATCGCCGCCGGGCGTGAAGGTCGGCCCGAAGAACTTCGGCCGCGACCGGCGCTATCCGATCGTCAACCGGTTTCGCGACCCGGGCGCGCCGGCGCGGACGCCGGACGGGTCGATCGCGCCGCGCGGGCAGGCGGGGACGAGCGAGCGGTTCGAGGAATAGAGCAAGATGAGTTTTGGACGGATCGCGCGGCATCCCCTCATCCGGCCGCTCAACCGGCCACCTTCCCCCCGAGGGGGAAGGGAAGCGGGGCCGCGCGTCCCCCTCTCCCTCGGGGAGAGGGCGGCGGCCAAAGGCCGCCGGGTGAAGGGCCGCCGGTGGGATCTAAATTCATCTCGGTCTAGGCATCGGCCGGCGCTTTCCCCTGTTTCGCGAAATGGTTAATCTGTCGTCTGGCTTTCATGCGCCTCGGTTATGCGACGGCATGGGACTCGAGGAATGGCGACGGATGAGGCCGAACTCGACAAGCTACAGGCCGACTACAAGAAGGCGGTCGACGATTAGGTGACGGCGATCCGCGCCGAGGAGGCGTTGGCCTCCGTGCACCGTTCGGTCGCCGAGCTCGACAAGTGGGAAGAGTTCCACGCGATCGAGCACAAGGCCCACAAGGAGGTGATCTTCCGCAAGCGCCTGTATGAGGACGCGCTGCGGCGCGACCTGTTCGGGTTCTGAGGCATTACAGATTTCTACGAGTTTCGAACGGTCGTGCACCTCCTTCTCCGCGAAGCGGGGAAGGTGGCCCGGAGGGCCGGATGGGGTGCGGAAAGCAGGGATGGCTCGCTGAAGGCTTGGGGTGACGGTCGTGCAATCCGTTCAAAAGTTGCGGCAGCGGACCACACCCCATCCGGCGCTTCGCGCCACCTTCCCCAGCAGAGCTGGAGAAGGATAGCGCCCTGCCGTCGAGAGATGTGAATGCCGTAGCCCCCGGGAGAGTTCTCATTCGCTTTCGCAGATCGCTTGCATACAAGATACCATTACGCTAGAGATCTCGGCGAGGCCATGCCCCCGATGAACCGGATCGAAGACTGCATCTCTTTCGTGATCGGCAAGGCCGCGCAGCAGGTGAGCCGGCGGGCGCGCGAAGCGCTCGAACCGCATGGCGTGACGCCGACGCAATACGCTCTTCTCAAGGTTCTCTCCGACGCCGACGGCCAGACCGGAGCGGACCTCGGAGCGCGGCTCGCAATCGACAGCGCGACGATCACCGGCGTCGCCGACCGGCTGGCGGCGGCCGGCCTCATCGACCGGCGTCCCGATCCACGCGATCGCCGCCTGCAGCGGCTGTTCCTGACCGACCGGGCGCGCGAGTTCCAGGCGGCGCTGGATGAGGCCATGGATCGCCTGAATGCCGACGTCGCCGCGGAGTTCGGCGGCGACGCCCATCGTCTGTGGGCGAATTTGCGCGCGCTCGGCGCGCGGAAGCCGTGAGGAGGCGAAGCCGATGTTCGACACCAAGATCGCCGTCGTCGTCCGCGAGGACCTCGCCGTCTGGCAGAAATTGAACGTCGTCGCCTTTCTGACCAGCGGCGTCGTCGGTGCGAACCCGGGACTGATCGGCGAACCTTACGAGGACGCCGCGGGCAATACGTACAACCCGCTGATGATCCAGCCGACAATCGTCCTCAGCGCCGATCGCGAGACGTTGAAGGCCATCTACCGGCGCGCCATGGAGCGTCGGGCGCGCATATCTCTCTACATCGAGGACATGTTCTCCACCGGCCACGACGCCGCCAACCGCGCGGCAGTGAAACACTATCCGCCAGAGACGCTGGACGTCGTCGGCCTCGCGCTTCGCGAGGAGAAAAAGGCGGTCGACAAGATCACCAAGGGCGCGCGGATGCACCCGTGATCGCCAGTGGCCGCCGCCGTTCGAGGCTCACTTCGCGCAGATCTTCACCGCGCCCGGCGCGCCCCACATGGCGCAGGGGGAAAAGCTGAAGCGATAGGGTCCGTTGGCCGGGGCGACGAAGGTGAGCGCGCCAGGCGCCTGGGCGTCGCCGAAGAAGTAGCCTCCCGGCCCCTCGACGTTGGGATCGCGTGGGCGCCAGACCGTCGTCGCCCGCCCGCTGCGCGGGTCCATCTCGGCCGCCTCGCCCTTCATCTCGGCGGAAATGGTCTGTCCATGTAAAAAGTCGCCGACGAAGGCGGTCGCGACGCCGTGATAGCTCCAGCATTTGTGGGCGGCCGGCATCCGGATCCGGGCGACGGTGACGCGGTCGCAGCCGCTCGCCAGCGCCGGCGCCGCCTGGACCGCAGCCAGGCTGAGAAGTGCGACCGCGCGCGAGATGATCCAGCGATTCGCTTGCATGGCTTGTCGCCCCTCCCCGCGCGAGCCCGTAGACCGTACTGCGATCGAGCGGCCCCGGCCAGCGGGAACGTCGCCCGGTCGGGGCCGCCGCCGAGCCGGGCAGGATTTCTTATTCTTTGGAATCCAAGACGTTTTATTGCTATAAAGCGGAACTCGTGCTACAACATCCCCTGGGCATGCAGCGCGCCCCCCGGCGCCGGTCGAGCCCAGGGCGCTTGAGCCTCGACGGCGAATCGTAACTGCCAAGCCGGGCTGCCATGACAGGACCTCGCCCCGATCCCCGGGTCGAGCCCGGGGATCAGGACGAGGAGAGAAGGGACCGGCTTAGGAGGTACGGCGAATCGAAAATGGCGCCGCAAAGCTTTGAAAACGCTCGAAACCGACTCGGAAATGGCAAGGGCTCAATGCCGGAAATGGCGCATGCCCGTAAACACCATGGCGACCCCCGCCTCGTCCGCCGCGGCGATCACGTCCGCGTCGCGCACCGACCCGCCCGGCTGGATGACCGCGGCGGCGCCAGCCTCGACCGCCGACAAAAGCCCGTCGGCGAACGGGAAGAAGGCGTCGGAGGCGACGGCGGAGCCCTTGGTGCGCGGCTCGGGCCAGCCCGCCGCCTTGGCCGCGTCTAGGGCCTTCAAGGCGGCGACGCGTGCGGAATCGACGCGCGACATCTGTCCGGCCCCGACGCCTGCAGTCGAGCCGTCCTTCACATAGACGATGGCGTTCGACTTGACGTGCTTGGCCACCGTCCAGGCCATCCGAAGGTCCGCCATTTCGGCGGGGGTAGGCGCGCGCTTGCTCACCACCTTCAGCGCCGCCTCGTCCAGCATGCCGCCGTCGCGCCCCTGGACCAGGAGGCCGCCAGCAACGGAGCGCACCGTCAGGCTCGTGGCGCGCGGGTTCGGCAGTCCGCCCGCGAGCATCAATCGAAGGTTCTTCTTCGAGGCGACGATGGCGATCGCCTCCTCGTCGGCCTCGGGGGCGATGATGACCTCGGTGAAGATCTCGACGATCTTTTTGGCCGCCGCGGCGTCGAGCCGCCGGTTCAGCGCCACGACGCTGCCGAACGCCGAAACCGGGTCGCAGGCCAGCGCCTTCTCATAGGCCTCGACGAGGTTCGCCCCGACCGCGACCCCGCACGGGTTGGCGTGCTTGATGATGGCGACCGCGGCGCTCTCGGCCGGATCGAACTCCGCCACCAGTTCGTAGGCCGCGTCCGTGTCGTTGATGTTGTTGTAGGAGAGCGCCTTGCCCTGGACCTGCCGCGCCGTCGCGACGCCCGGCCGCGTCTCGGCCGTCAGATAGAGCGCGGCGTCCTGGTGCGGGTTCTCGCCGTAGCGCAGCGCGCCAAAGCTCTCGTGCAGGACGCCGCCGAAGGCGCGCCATTTCGGCGTCGCCACTTCGGTCTCTTCGGCGAGCCAGTTGGAGATCGCGGCGTCGTAGGCCGCGGTCCGCGCGTAGGCTTTCTGCGCCATGCGGCGGCGGAAGGCGAGGCTCGTCCCGCCGTCGTGACGATCGAGCTCCGCGACGAGGTCGGCATAGTCGGCCACGTCGACGATGACGACCACGTCGTCATGGTTCTTCGCCGCGCCGCGGACCATGGCCGGCCCGCCGATGTCGATATTTTCGATCTTGTCCTCGAAGGACGCGCCGCGCTTCAGGGTCGCCTCGAACGGATAGAGATTGACGATCAGAAGGTCGATCGGGGCGATGTCGTTGGCGATCATCGCCGCCTGATGCGAAGGATCGGCGCGGACCGCGAGCAGCCCGCCGTGCACGCGGGGATGCAGCGTCTTGACGCGCCCGTCCATCATTTCGGGAAACCCGGTGAGCTGCGCGACGTCGACAACCGGCAGCCCGGCGCTGTCGAGCGCCGCCGCCGTCCCGCCTGTGGACAGGAGTTCGACGTCCCGACTGGCCAGCGCTTTGGCGAGGTCGATGAGGCCGGCCTTGTCGGAAACCGAGATCAGCGCCCGTCCGATCCTGACGATATCTGCCGGCATTCTATCTCTTGTCCTTGCGTCGCCCATTCGTTGGCTGCGGCGCATAGCACGGCCTGACGCGGGCGGGAACGGATGCGGAGGGCGCTAGCGTCGGATGTCGAAAGGAAATTCGTTTTTAGACTTTTTGGACGTAACAAACTGAGCCCTTGCGCGATTGTTTGAGAGGTAGATCCATTCCGAGGAGAAAATTCATGCTTAAGACTTTCGTGCTGGTCGGCTTTGCCGCCGCTCTTGCGCTTTCGACCAACGCAGCGCTCGCGGTGAGCGGGAACTCGTCGTCCTACGGCACCAATGGCTATGGTCCGACAGTTCCGACCCAGTCCCTGTCCAACTATGATCGGCAGTGGAACTACTATAACCAGAGCAAGAGGAGCGCGCGAGACGACGCGGAGTGGTTGCGTGAGCATGGCAAGCACTTCCCGCTTCCGTTTTAGGTTCAGCGCTCCAGGCCTGGGTCGCCCGGCCGATCGGCCGGGTGCGGGTTGACGGCGGTGCGCTGAAGTTTGAGATTGGCCGCCCCGACGGGGGCCAAGGGCCTCCGCTCGCAAGAGAAGGGAGGCGACCCGATGGACCTGCGGCCGACTGAGGACGAACTTGCGTTCCGCAACGAAGTGCGCGCATTCGTCCGCGACAACCTGCCCCCGTCGATCCGGGAGAAAAACGCCGCTGGGCGCAAGCTGGCGAAGGACGATTACGTCCGCTGGACCCGCATTCTGGCCGCCAAGGGCTGGGCGGCGCCCCACTGGCCGGTCGAGTGGGGAGGCGCCGGATGGGGTCCGATCAAACAGTCGATCTTTCTCGATGAGACCCAGCGAGGCAACGCGCCCGAGGCGATCGCCTTCGGCGTCAGCATGGTCGGCCCGGTCATCTACACCTTCGGCTCGCAAGCGCAGAAGGAAAGGTTCCTACCGCGAATCCTCGATCTCAGGGACTGGTGGTGCCAGGGTTTCTCGGAGCCAGGCGCGGGCTCGGACCTGGCGAGCCTCCGCACGGCTGCGCGGCGGGAGGGCGAGTCCTGGGTGATATCCGGCCAGAAGACCTGGACGACCATGGCGCAGTACGCCGACTGGATCTTTGTCCTCGCGCGCACCAATCCACAAGCTAAGAAGCAGGAGGGCATTTCGTTCTTCCTGGTCGACATGAAGAGCCCAGGCGTGACGGTGCGGCCGATCCAGACGATCGACGGCGGCCACGAAGTCAACGAGGTCTTCTTCGACGACGTCCGGGTTCCGCTCGACGCCCTAGTTGGCGTGGAGAACAAGGGCTGGGACTACGCAAAATTCCTTTTGACAAACGAGCGCAACGGCATCGCCCGGGTCGGCATCTCCAAGGCCCGGCTGGACCGGGTGCGGGAACTCGCAGCGCTTCCGGTCTACGGCGCCGGACCAAAGATGGACGATCCGTTCTTCCGCGCCAAACTGGCGGCGGTGGAGGTTGAGTTGAAAGCCCTTGAGATGACCCAGATGCGGGTCATCTCGAACCGCCGCACCGACGGACGGCCTGATCCCGCCTCGTCGGTTCTGAAGATCAAGGGCTCGGAAATCCAACAGGCGACGACCGAGCTTTTGATGGAGGTCGTCGGGCCTTACGCGCTTCCCTTTGAGGATCCGGAGGCGATGACCAACGAACCGCCGATCGGCCCCGACTGGGCAGGTCCGGCCGCGCCGAACTATTTCAACTATCGCAAGGTGACGATCTACGGTGGCTCCAACGAGATCCAACGCGGCATCATCGCCAAGGCCATTCTGGGACTCTGATCATGGATTTCGAGCTGAGCAGCGAGCAGCAGATGCTGCGCGACAATGTCGCGCGCCTGATGAAGGATCGGTACGGGTTCGAGGCGCGCAAAACCTACCAAGCGACGCCGGTCGGCTTTGGCGAGGCGCTTTGGCGGGAATACGCCGACATGGGTCTGCTTGGCGCGCCGTTCCCTGAGGAGGACGGCGGCTTCGGCGGCGGCCCGGTCGAGACGATGATCGTGATGGAGGAATTCGGCAAGGCGCTGGCGCTCGAGCCCTATCTCGAGACGGTCGTCACCTGCGGCGCGCTCGTCAAGCATGCCGCGCCGGCGGAAAAGCGCGGCGAACTCATCGGCCGGATCGCCGCAGGCGATTTGCGCCTCAGCTTCGCCCACGCCGAACGGCAGGCCGGATTTGATCTGAACGACGTCGGGCTGTCGGCGAAAAAGGATGGCGCCGCTTATCTCCTCGACGGGCAAAAGGGACTCGTGGCCAATGGAGATAGCGCGGATGCGCTGATCGTGTCCGCCCGCATCGCCGGCGGGCGGCGCGACCGTGACGGGATCGGGCTGTTCCTCGTCGACGCCGACGCGCCGGGAGTGACCCGCCGGGCCTATCCGACCCAGGACGGCCGCCGCGCCGCCGAGATCGACTTTTCCAACGTTCGCATCGAGCCGGAGAACGTGCTTGGCGCCGCCGAGGGGGGCCTCCCGACCATCGAACGCGCGATCGACGAGACCATCGCCGCGCTATCGGCCGAAGCGGTCGGCGCGATGAGCGAGGCGCTCGCGATGACCGTCGAATACCTGAAGACGCGCAAGCAATTCGGCGTCACGATCGGCTCGTTCCAGGCGCTTCAGCATCGCGCCTCGGACATGGTCGTCGCCCTCGAACAGGCGCGAAGCATGATGTTTCTGGCCACCATGAGCGCGGCCGACGAGAACGCTTCCGAGAGGGCCAAGGCGATTTCGGCGGCCAAGGTCCAGATCGGGCGCTCCTCTAAATTCATCGGAGAGCAGGCCGTCCAGATGCACGGCGGGATTGCGATGACCTACGAATACAAGGTCGGCCATCTGTTCAAGCGTCTGACCATGATCGACGCGGCCTATGGCGACGCTGACGTGCACGTCCGCCGGCTTGGCGATCGAGGCTCTCTGTTTGCCTGAACACGGGAGCTTGCGAACGATTCTCGTCACGGCCTTCGAGCCATTCGGAGGCGAGATGGTCAACGCGTCCTGGGAGGCGGTTCGGGGAATCGAGGGTTGGCGCTGCGGCGTGGCAGTCGTTGCGGCTCGCAAGTTGCCCTGCGCCTACGGGGCTTGTGTTTCCGAATTCGTCGAAGCGTTTGAGAGGTTGAGGCCGTCGGTCGTTGTCATGACCGGCGAGGCCGCGGCGCGGGGCATGGTTTGCGTCGAGCGGATCGCTCGCCTCGGCGCAAACGCGACGGCGCGGGACAACCGAGGCGCGCTTGGCCCCGCCACGTCGGCGGGAGCGGCCCGGCTCCAGACGACGGTTCGGGTTGGCGTCGTCGCGCGCGCGATCCGCGAAGCGGGAGTCGCCGCACGCGTTTCGACCGACGCCGGCGACTATGTCTGCAACCACCTCTACTACGGCGCGCTGCATTATCTGGCCGGGGCGTCGCCGGCAACCGCGGCCATCTTCATTCACCTGCCGGCTACGCCAGAGCAGTCCGCGGCGGGAACCCGCGTTCGCCGGCTGGCCACAACGGACGCCATCCGCGCGCTGCAGGCCGGCATCCTCGCGTTATCGCGCCAGAGCGGGAGGATTTGAGGCCGCCGCCGCCGAACCGGTTCGCCTGCTAGCAGTTGGCGCGCCGATCCAGAAAATGTTGCAATGTGATGACGTTGCGGCGAGCGGGCGGTACGAGGGCGGGAGGTCGGGCGCGGCCGGGTTGCAAGGCGTCGCCGGCGCTTCCTTTTCCTACGCGTGGAAAGCGACCCCTGTGAGCGCTCGGATTTGGGCGCCACGGAATTCGTCCGAAAATCGTCTTGACCTGATCTCGCGCACGCGTCGCCGGTTGGAGGCGGGCGAAGTCTCGGATATTGACACGCCGCCCGCAAAGGCAGGCCGCGCCAGGCGGCCCGGTTGAGACCGAGGAACGGAACAGTTGGCGTACTAGGCCGCTATGTTAAACGACTTCGTCAACTGGTCCTTGATCGGCTCGATTGTCTGGGCGACGGTCTTCTGCGCCAGTTCGGCGAGATCCTTGAACTGCACCACGGCCGCTTCGGTCTGTTTGCGAGCGAATTCGCTCTGAAGTGCGACGAGATCGGCCACAGACTTCACAGTCAGCGCCGCCTTGACCAAGTCGAAGCTCGCCTCTGCATTCGCGCGCGCGGCGGCCAGCGCCCTGGCGTTGAACGCAATGGCGCCGTCCTTGGCCGCCGCGAAGCTCAGTTCCAGCGCGCTGGTGGCGTCCTCGGCCGAAACCTTGGCCTTGGCAAAGGCCGCACGGGACTCTACCATGCCCTTCTGCAGCGCATTGCGCACCGTTTCCTGCATTTCCATCGCAGGCTCGACGATCGCCTCGACCGCCTCGGCGGCGGTCGGAATCTCATTCGGGAGGTCTGGTTCTAGCTGAGGCGCGGCCGCCGCCTGCGCTGTGGCGCTCTTTTTCGATGAGGTTGCCATAATGAGCTCTCGGTTGTTTCACGGACAAAAAGGTCGGGGGATCAGTTCGAACTCGACGTCATGCTTTTCTGGAAAACGACGCCGAGTTCCTTCGCCTGGGTCTGCAAACTGGAAAGCTGACTCTTCAGGTATTCACTCTGCAGCGCGAACGCTTCCTGCGGATCCTTGGCGCGAACGAGTCTGTTCGCCAAGTCGAAGGTGGCGTTCACGTTCTGCTCCGTGTAACCGAGCACATGCGCGGCGATCGATTTGACGCCGCCCTGACCCCCGCCGGCGGCGCTCGCCGTCCGCTGCGCCACAGCCAGGAAGGCCTCGAAAGCCTTGCGCGCCTGCTCGACGCTTCGCTCGGCAAAATCACGCAAATCGTTCGGGACGTCGAAAGGGGAAGCGCTCATTGGTCATGCTTTCCATTTGTGTCGGGCAAGGCCGCCCGTCCCGTTTGCCCATAGCGCAGTTTTTGCTGCAGTGCAACATAATATCGCATCGCAACCTTGATTTTTAACCTTCCGCAAATTCGGCCCTCCGCCAGCCGTGGTGGAATCTTTGGAACAGCGTTAAAGAATTGCTAACGGTCGGAGGCGTAGGCGATTCTCGATATCGTCCGGCCGAGCGTTGATAGCGAGCCGATCTTGGTTCTTCCGCCCTCGAAAGACTCTGCAGACATCGCGCTGGCCCAGGAGGTCGCGGTCGCCCTGTTCGCCGCGGCGGCGCGCATGGCCGGCGTAGGCTCGACGATTGCGATCATCGACGCGGCAGGACGAGCCGTCGCGGTCACGCCTTTCGGACTCACGCTCGTCGGAGCGAGGGATCAGGCTGAGTTTCAGAGACTGTTCCTGTCCGGAGCCGGGCCTGGCGCGCGCCGCTTGCGTCGCCTGGCGGCCACGTTGGGGATCGCCAAACCCCCGCAACTCGAGCGCATCCGCCGGCTTCAGGGCTCTCGCCCGTCAAGTGTCAATACGCGTTGCGTCCGGATCGTCGGTCCAGGCGGCGCAGCTTTTCTCGTGCTCGCGGCGGACGACGCCGGTTACAGGCCAGGAGATCCCACCGGCGCGACCGAAACCGATGGCGCCCGGCGCAATGAGGTCCCTGCGCCGGACATTGAGGCGCCTCGGCGGTCGCGCTTTCTCTGGCATGTCGACAAGGAGGGACGCTTCGGCGATCCAGACCCCTTGCTTGCCGCGGCGTTGGGCGATCATGCGCCGAAATCGGGCGAAACAATTGAGGGTGTGCGGCTTCGCGCCGGCGTCGAAAACGGACCTGCGCTCGCGACGGCCATGGAAAAGCGGCAAACGTTCTCTGGCCTGACGCTGCTTTGGAGCGTCGGCGACGGCATCGGGGCTCGTCCTATTACATTCTCGGGCGCGCCGATTTTCGACAACGGCCACGAATACCAGGGCTTCCGAGGGTTCGGCGTGATCGGCGCGACGGTCGACGTTCGAATGCTAGTTTCGGCGCCGAACGCTTTGGGCGCGCGCGCGAAAGCAGAATCAAACGACAAGGCGGCGACAGTCGAGTCGGGCCCCGCGCCCGGACCGACGGGCCCCCCGAGTGGAGCCTCCGCGACGCCGTCGGAACGCGACAAAGCCGACAAGCCGGCGTCTCGGCCCGCCTTGGAACGCAGTCCGCCGTCGGACGCGCTATTCGGCGAAACACGGTCCGCCGAGATTTACGTCTTGCGGCACGGTCAGTCGGCGCTGCCCGCGGCTTCAAAAATCGTCCCCATTCGTCCGGGCGCTTTCGACGTCTCGAGCCCGCAGGAGGCTGGGGAGACTGGCGACGGAAGCATCGAACTCAGCAAGGCTGAACGCGAGGCGTTCCGCGAGATCGCCCGCACGCTTGTTGGTCGCGCACCGGTTCCTCGTCAGGAGGCGACCGCGGCCGCCGCCGATGGGCCGGCGGAGGAGCGCGAGCGCCCGCGAGCGGAATTTAGAGAGTCCGTCCCGCCGCCGAGCGCAGACCAAAGCCCAGCGCCTGCGGTGAACTCGATCGCTGGGCCGACCCTGCGAAACGCCCAGACGCTGCTTGACCACGTTCCGGTGGGCGTGCTCGTTGCCGACGAAGCGCGCGCGCTTTACGTAAATCTGACGCTGCTCGCGCTCCTTGGGTATCGCGATCGCGAGCATTTCGACTCGGCCAATGGGCTGTCGGCGATGTTCCTTGGCGATGTCCGACCGGCAATGTCGGACACCGATGATGACGCCGTCTCTGTTTACACGGTCGACGGCCAAGCATTGGCCGTTGAGGGCCGAGCGCAGACGATTTTATGGGATGGCTCGCCGGCGACCCTGATCATGCTGCGTCCGACCAACGTCCTGCGTTCCACAGACCGGCGGCGCGAGGCCGAAGGCGAAGCTTGCGCCGCTGGCGACGGAAGCGATCTCCTGGAGATGCTCGACCTCGCGACCGACGGCGCCGTCATTGTCGACACGGCCGGCCGCATCCAGTCGTTCGGCGCGTCGGCCGAACGGTTGTTCGGTTACCGCAAGGAGGAGGTCGCTGGCGAGAGCGTGCTGATGCTGCTGGCGCCGGGAAGTCACCCGGCGGCGGCTGCCAGGCTTGATGGCCTTGCTCGGCTCGCGGACGGGCCTCCGTCTGAGCAGCCGATCCCCGTCGTCGGCCGCGAGCGCAATGGGACGGCGCTCGCCCTGGCGCTGACGCTTGCGCCGATCGGGCCGACGGCCGCGAGACGGTATTGCGCGCTTTTCCGGGACATCCGGCGGGAGCGCGAGGCAGAGGGCCGGCTGGCGACGGCGCGTGACGCTGCGATCGCGGCGAGCTCCGCGAAAACGGAATTCCTGGCTCATGTCAGTCACGAGATCCGGACGCCGCTTCACGCGATCCTCGGCTTCGCCGAAGTGATGATGGAGGAACGGTTCGGACCGGTCGGCAATGACCGCTATCGCGATTACCTTAAGGATATTCACGCCTCGGGCCGGCACGTGATCAGTCTCGCCGACGACCTGCTTGACATCAGCAAGATTGAATCGGGCAAGCTTGAACTCGCCTTCGCGCCTGTGGACGTCAATAACCTGATTCGGGAGTGTGTTTCTCTGATGCAGCCGCAGGCTGCTCGGGAGCGCGTCATTATGCGCGTATCGCTGTTTGATCGCCTGCCGCGCGTGATGGTCGACGAGCGCTCGCTCAGGCAGATCATGCTGAACCTCATGTCCAACGCGGTGAAATTCAACGAGCCGGGCGGACAAGTGATCCTTTCGACCGCGATCGACGCTGCGGGCCAAGCGGTCATCCGGGTGCGCGACACCGGCGTCGGGATGAACGAGAGCGAGGTCGGCGTCGCACTCGAGCCCTTCGGCCAAGTCGCCGGGCGACGTCACAAGGGCGGGGTCGGTCTCGGCCTGCCGCTGACCAAAGCGCTCATCGAGGCTAACAAAGCCGAATTCTCGATCAAGAGCCGCCGCGACCACGGCACGCTGGTCGAGATCTGCTTCCCGATCGTGCAGGCCGCTCAGTAGAGTTGAGCGTTGCGATTGCTGCGGTACGCCAAGCCCGAGCCAGAAACGTTTGCTCGCGTTCGGACGCCGTCGGCCCTAACTTCGCCACCGAGTTCGTTTTCTTCCGCTTCCTGTGCTAGGCAAATCGAACGATACCAGGCTCGAAGGCAAGGCGATGGCGGCGGCCGCCGGCAGCGGGGAGCGCGCTGCGCACCTCGACGCGCGCAGGAGGACGCAACGCGCGGCGGTTCCGCTGCCGCTCGACCGCGAACGACTGTTCGCCGCCGCAAAACGACGTTCCGCGCGAGTCCGGCTGTTGCGGGGCGCGATCCTGATCAGCGTCATTGGCGCGGTGGCGACGGTGATTGCTATCGTTTTTTTCAATCCGTTCGGGCGAATGGCGACGTCGCTTAGCTTCTCGAAGCTGTCGGTAGACGGAAACAAGATCGCGATGTCCAAACCAAGACTGGCTGGGTTTCGCAGCGACGGGGCGCCTTATGTCCTCACCGCCGAGCGGGCTCTTCAGGATATGAAGCATCCGACCGTGGCGGAACTCCAGAACCTCGTTGGCGACATGGGGATGACGGGCGGCCAGACGACGCGCCTCACCGCCGACGCTGGTGTCTATGACAGTCTCGCGGAGCGCATGAAGCTGACCGGAAATGTGCATATCGCCAATGCGCGCTTTGACGTGATGCTGCGAAGCGTCGATATCGATTTCAAGACAGGTGTTTATCGAAGTGACGAGCCGGTCGTGGTTCACATCGGCGAGGATACTTCCGTGACCGCCGATCGTGCAACGGCGCAGAACAACGGGCAGGAACTGATCTTCGAAGGAAGAGTCAGGACGACCGTCTCGCCGCAGGCCGACGCGCCCGTCGGGGCTCAGACCAAGAGGACAACTCAATGAACAGTCTCAGCGCTGTCTGGTTTGGAATGCGGTGCGCGGCGCTTGCGTTGGTTCTTGCTGCGGTTAGCGCGGAGGCGGCGCCGACGGCGGCCAGCAAGCCGGCGCAATCGTCGAGCCCGATCCAAATTTTGCCGGGAACGAATTCGAAGGAGCCCATTTCCATCGACGCCGACAAGCTCGTCTACTTCGATAAGGAGCAGAAGGCCATCTATTCGGGAAACGTCGTTGTCGTTCAGGGCGATACGAAAATGACCTGCTCTGTGATGACAGTCTATCTCGATCGCTCTCCGGCGCCTGGCGGAGGCGCGCCGGCGGGGAGCGCTCCGGGGTCGGCTGCGCCGGCCGGGGCGCCCAGCAGCCGTCGCAGGACTCGGGCATCAAGCGGCTCGAAGCGACCGGACCGGTCACGGTTATCTCCAAGACGCAGGTTGCGACCGGCGACAACGGAATCTACGACAAGGTGCAAGACAAAGTTTATCTGATCGGCCATGTCACCATGAGCGACGGCCAGAACGTCACGAAGGGCGACAAGTTGACCTACGATCTGAAGTCCGGCCAAGCCACGATCGATAATAATGGCAGGCCCGGGCGCGTCCACGGGCAGTTCACACCGAACAATGAGGCTGGTCAGGCGAAACCCAAGTAGGAGCGGCGCATGCCGAAGAGGGTTAAGTTATCCTTGAAATCCATGTGAGAGCGCTCCGTGACAGATGAAGTCTTGCGCAGAACTGGTTCCACGCGTCGATCCCGGGAGCTCGGATCTGCGCCACGGGTATCGGAGTCGGACCGTGCCGAATGGGACGCGGCCCGCGAACAGGGGCTGCTCGCGGTCCATCATCTCGGCAAGGGCTATCGAGGCCGAATGGTTGTCCAGGACGTCAGCATATCCGTGCGCCGGGGCGAGGCCGTCGGGTTGCTCGGACCGAACGGCGCGGGAAAGACGACCGTCTTCTACATGATCATGGGCTTGGTCCGGCCGGATAAAGGGACGATCGAACTCGACGCCCACGACGTCACCGCGTTGCCGATGTTTCAGCGCGCGCGACTCGGTATTGGTTATCTGCCTCAGGAGGCGTCGATTTTCCGTGGCTTAAATGTTGAAGATAACATTCGCGCCGTGCTTGAGGTCAACGAGTTCGATCGAGCGGCGCGCGAGGAAGTCCTGGAATCTCTCCTCGACGAGTTCGACATCGCGCGGTTGAGAAAAACTCCGTCGATTGCGCTTTCAGGCGGCGAGCGACGGCGCTGCGAGATCGCCCGCGCGCTAGCCGGAAAACCTTCGTTTATGCTGCTCGACGAGCCGTTCGCCGGCATCGATCCAATTGCGGTCGGCGACATTCAGGACTTGGTGCGCCACTTGAAAGGCCGCGGCATTGGGGTCCTGATCACGGATCACAATGTCCGCGAGACGCTTGGGCTGATCGACCGCGCCTATATCATCCATAGTGGGCACGTGCTGACGGAGGGTCCGCCTGATGCGATTATTGGCCACCCCGACGTTCGCCGTTTTTATCTCGGCGAGGACTTTCGCATGTGATGCAGGGGACGGATTATTCGTCCTCGCCGAAACGATTGGCGATCAGTTCCTCAAGGGCGTCAAGGGCCGCTTTCGCCTCTAACCCGGTCGCGGAAACCGTGATCGTCGATCCGAGGCCGGCGCCCAGCGTCAGTATGCCCATGATCGAATCGCCGCCAACAGTCTCGCCACAGCGGGTCACCTTGACGTCGGCGTTGAACCGGTCGACGCACTGTACGAATTTCGCAGTCGCCCGCGCGTGCAGACCCTTGCGGTTGACGATTTGTATCTCCCGCGAGAGGTCGGGCTGATATCCGGGGGCCGTCTCGCCGCAGTCTTCGGAACCGAGGTCGGTCATTTTCCGGCAAGAACCTTGCTCGCGACGGTGATGTACTTCCGCCCCGCCTCGCGCGCCTCGACGACCGCGTGGTCGAGATTGGTCGCGTCGCGCATCGTCGCGAGTTTGATCAGCATGGGGAGATTGACGCCGCAGATCACTTCAATCCGACCGCCGTCCATAACGGAAATCGCGAGGTTGGACGGTGTCCCACCGAACATGTCTGTAAGGATGACGACGCCGGCGCCGTCCTGCACCCGCGCCGCTGCATTCAGGATGTCGGAACGTCGCTGCTCCATGTCGTCGTCGGGACCAATCGTGATGGTCTCGAGCTGAGACTGCGGTCCCACGACATGTTCGAGCGCTGCCCGAAAGCCAGTGGCGAGCTGACCATGGGTCACCAGGACCATTCCGATCATCAAATATCCATCACTCGTCTGGCTTCGGCTTCCGGCGCTGTTGAAGCCGTCAGCAATGCCGCAACCTTCCTATTTTTGTGCACTGCGGCGCATTGTTCAAGTGAAATTCCGCGTCCGCCGCCTTTAACGACTCGAACAAGCTCCAACGTTTCCACGACGGAATTCGCATTGTCACTGGAGCTGGTGGCGGAATTAAGCGCGAGGCGCGGCACGCCGATCCCTTCGATATGGGTTTGGGCGGGTTCGGCGGGCCAGCGAGGCCAGCTTTGATTGGGGTTGCTTAGTTCGACGACGAGCCTGATCACCGCCACCGGTTCGCTGGGCGTCGTCTGCACGCCGGCGGCGCGGCGTTCGATGAGCCCGGCCATGTGAGGCGCGCCCGATGCGACAACTCTGCCCCCGATCGCGCGAACCCAGATCCGATCGTCGCCGATCAGCGCTCCAAACTGTCCGGTCGTCCTGGCGCGCGAGAGCAACGCCAGCGCAAGCGCGCTTTTGCCGGCCCCCGATGCGCCAAGGACGACCACTCCATTTTCGCCGTAGACGACTGCCGTCGCATGAAGCCCGTTTCCGAGTGCCCCGGAACTCATGAGGAAATGGCCGGCAGTTCGACGACGAATCGGGCGCCGGCGCCGTGACGAAGAGGCTCCCGCCGATCGTCGCAGCCGGAAAGGTTCGAGGTCTCGGAAGACCGGTTTGTCGCCCAGATTCGTCCGCCGTGAGCCCCGATAATCTGTCTCGAGATCGAAAGCCCCAGTCCCGAATTCTGTCCGAAACCCTGATTCGGACGATCGGTGTAGAAACGCTCGAAAATGCGTTCGAGCGCATGTGGAGGAATACCGGGACCGTCGTCGTCAACCGTAACGACCACCCACGGTCTCGGCGCCTCGTCGTCCGACGTCGTCGCGGTCCGCGTCAGCGAAACACGCACTGTGCCGCCGGGCTCTGAGAATGAGCAGGCGTTGTCGATCAAGTTCGTCACGACCTGCCCCAGGCGCGAATCGTGCCCCAGGACGAGGAAAGCGGATTCCGGGTGGCGGCCGCGCCGCGGCTCTAGCGTAAGCTCGATTCGAGTTCCGTTGGCCCTTGGCGAGTCCTGGGCCATGGACACGACCGTCTTAATGAGCGCGGCGACGTCGACGGGGCTTGCTTCGCCGCGCGCAAGCTCCGCATCCAGGCGCGAGGCGTCGGAAATATCGGAGATCAGCCGATCGAGGCGCCTGACGTCGTGCTGCATGACCGCAATCAGCCGGTCGCGTGACTGGTCGGTTTGCACGCGAGGAAGAGTCTCGAGCGCGCTGCGCAGCGACGTTAGCGGATTTTTCAGCTCGTGGGCGACGTCGGCGGCAAAGGTTTCGATCGCGTCTAGGCGGCTATAGAGCGCCATGGTCATCTCTCTCAGCGCCCGTGAAAGGTGCCCGATCTCGTCGGTGCGAGCTGTGAAGTCGGGGATTTGCTGACGCGACCGGATGCCGCGCCGCACACGCTCCGCTGCGGTCGCGAGCCGCCGCACCGGCTCCGCGATCGTGTTGGCCAGCGACAGCGAAAGCACGAACATGACCAAGGCGAGGACGACGAAAAAGCGGAAGATCGCCCACCGTTCCGCCGCGATCACACGGTCGATGTCGCCACCCTGCGTCGAAAGCTGGAGGACGCCGCGCGTGGCCATCATGTATTGGATCGGTACGGCGACCGACACAATCGTCTCGCCTTCCTTGTTGATGCGGGCGGCGGCTTCGGTTCGTCCGCGCAACGCCTGTGCGACCTCCGGGACCGTCTTACCATCGACGGCCCAAGGGTTGTCCGGACGGGGCTCCGAAGGCGTCGCAAAGAAGTTTCGAAGGACGCCGGCGAGACGGTCGAAGACGCCCCTGCGCTCGGCCGAATCCGGTAAATCGGAGCGCACCACGGCACCGTGCGCCGAAAGGGAGCGCGAGTCCAGCAGGAGCCGACCGTCGCTGTCGTAAATTCGCGCACGCGTATGCGTGGGCGTGACGAGGCGGTGAAGCACAGGTCCGACGCGTTCGGGATTGATGGAGAACTGAATGTTCTGCTCTTCGCTTTGCGGCGGCGCTGCGGTTTGGCCAGGCGCGAGTTGCAGGAGCTTATCCGGATCGATCGTAATCGCGTCGGTGTCGACGCCGGCGGAAGCTGCGACCGCCGCCGCGATGATATCGGCTTGGGTGGTGAGGCTCTGCTCGCGCGCCGCGATGATGTCGGCGCGGAACTGGTTCAACAGCAGGAACCCGATCATCAGGACGACCAGGCCGCCAAGATTCAGCACCACAATCCGGCGTGTCAGCGACGACGAAAACCGAGCCGTCAGCAGGCGCCAGGAGAAGCGCGCCCGTGCGCGCAGCCATTGTCTCCAGCTACGCTGCGACGAGCTGGCCGTAATTCGTTCGCCGCCTGCGCCTGCGGTCATGCGCTCGCCCGAGCCGGCTAGGCTTCCTTGAACCGGTAACCGACGCCGTACAGCGTCTCGATCATCTCGAATTCCGGCTCCACGACTTTGAATTTCTTGCGCAGCCGCTTGATGTGGCTGTCAATTGTCCGGTCATCGACGTAGACCTGATCGTCATAGGCCGCGTCCATGAGCGCGTTGCGGCTCTTCACGACGCCCGGCCGGGTGGCGAGCGCCTGGAGGATCAGAAACTCGGTCACCGTCAGAGTGACCGGTGTGCCGTCCCAAGTGCAGGTGTGGCGCTCGGGGTCCATCTTCAGACGGCCACGCTCAAGAATCTTGGCTTCGGTCTCCTTCTGCGCGGTCGCGTCCTTGGGACTTGAACGGCGTAGGATCGCCTTGACCCGCTCGACCAGCAGGCGTTGTGAAAACGGTTTGCGGATGAAGTCGTCGGCGCCCATCTTGAGGCCGAACAGTTCGTCGATCTCCTCGTCTTTCGAGGTCAGGAATATGACCGGGAGGTCCGACTTTTGCCGCAGACGGCGCAGGAGCTCCATGCCGTCCATGCGCGGCATCTTGATGTCGAAGATCGCGAGATCGGGCGGATTCGCCTTCAGCCCCTCAAGCGCGGTCGCGCCGTCGGTGTAGGTCTGGATTCGGTAGCCCTCCGCTTCCAGCGACAGCGAGACGGAGGTTAGAATGTTGCGGTCGTCATCGACCAGAGCGATTGTGGGCATGAGGCTTCCGTTGGCTTCGAAACGCGTCGCGGCCGGGTCGCCGCAGCGCGGCCGCACCATCATAACCGTTCGCGGCTGAAATGTGTTCCATTTTTGGGAAATCAACGCATGTCGGGTGCGAACTAAAGGCGGCGACGCGGAATCGCAAGCTTGCGGCGGTCGCGAACGGGTCACAATCCCGCCAAAGCGAGACGGCGCGGACGCGTCGGCGCGACCGCTACGGCGCATCGGCCGACGCGGAGCCGACTTAGCGCGCTTTAGCGACCGGGCCTATAGAGATCAATAACTTGGAAGCCGCCTTAGCGACGGGCGGAAAGCCGCGGCATTGAACGAAAATGGCATGATATTGCTGTCGGACTGTTGTACAACAACACAATGTTTATAATTGACAGGCCACGGCGCCGCCACCCTATTGACCCACGCCTCGCTTGCGGGCTCTCTGCGCCAGACTGAACTCACTCCAGGACCATGGCGAACTCACCTGTCGATCCGGAAATCGCACGCGCTGAGGCGATCGCGGACGCTAAGCGCTTGATGCGCACCGCGCGCACGGCGGCGCTCGCGACGCTCGATCCTGCGTCGGGCGCGCCGTTGACGACGCTGGTCGGCGTCGCCAGCGATTTCGATGGAGCGCCGCTCTTTCTCATGTCGACGCTCGCCCGCCACACTCGGCATCTCGCCGCCGATCCGCGCGCCTCGGTCCTCATGACCGAGAATTCAGAGCGGGGAGACCCGCTGAACCATCCCCGCCTGACGCTGAACGGCCGCATCGACAGGGTCGAGTCGCCCGGCGTGCGCGCGCGGTACTTGCAGCGCAATCCCAAGGCCAAGCTCTATGCCGACTTTGCCGATTTCGCGTTTTTCCGGCTGGCGATCGACAACGTCCACTTCAACGGCGGCTTTGGCCGGGCCGACGCGCTCGCCCCTTCCGACATTTTGGCGGCGCGCGAACCCGAGGCTGCGCTCGTCGAAGCGGAGGCGCGGCTGATCGAGTGGGTCAACGCGATGGGCGACTCGGTGGTCGCGCGCCTTGCGGGGCGGGCCTTCGCCGGCCGGCAGGTCTGGCGCGCGGTTGGCCTCGACGCGGAAGGCCTCGACCTCGCGGCCGGGCGGCAGGCGGCGCGGGTCCAGTTTTCCGCCCCTGCGCGAGACGAGGCGGACTGGCGGAAGACGCTGGCCCTTTTTCTCGGACGGTGACCTGCTCCATGGGCGCGTGGGTTGCGGTCGCCTCGGCGTTCGCGTCGGGTGGCGCGAGGTGGAAAAGACGGATCGGTTCGCCTTGCCGCCCTTTACCGTCTTTGGCATGATCCCTGAACGTTACAAATCACTTGTCTATGGTGTGTTCGCGGCGCATCCGCTACAACAAGATAAATAAGTGGGGGCTAAAATGGTGAAGAGACCCAGAGGGTTTGACCAGGCCAAAGCAATTCCTCAGGCCGAGGCAGTTACGCTGATCTTCGACAGTTGGAAAAACTAAGTCATTGATATCGAGCGCAAAAACGCGCCGTGCCGCAGGCGTGGCACTACATTACATTCTTTTGATGTTGATAAGCCGTTTGCGGCGTGACGTCGGGCGTTCCGTCCATCCACAGCGGTCTGGAATCAACGCCACGGCATCGCGGTGGCATCGATCCGAGATCTTTTTGCTGAGATGCATTCCCGAAAGTTGGGAACCGACTCGGTTTAGGCCGCACAAGATACGTCAATAATCGAATGAAATCAATATTAATGGGCTAAGAACGTGGCACTACATTTCCGCGTTCGGCACCGATCGCATGCAATGATTTCAATGTTTTACGACGTGCCGACCTGCTCCAACTGTAGAAGATCAGTTACGGAGGCTGTCGATCTGAACGAGGAATTCGTGCGCGCCTTATACATCGGAATGCTGAATCGGGATGCCGATCCCGGCGGTTTAAAAACTTATGTGAGTAAGCTCGCTAATGGCTCCATGTCGAAGCCCGATTTGGTTCGCGCGTTTGTACGCTCTGAGGAGTTTCGGCAGAAATATCGTGTGCCTGATTCGTGAGACTGAATTAAAGTTTATGGAGAACCGGTCTTATCCTGAGCGCAACTATCATCATGCCGATGTCTTTGCCTCGGCGCGGATGTGATCACCTTCGGCGGCCGTGACCGCAAAAACGAAACGCCTTGCTGCCGGAGCGGTCACTGACGTTCGGGACCGCCTCGTTTGATTTCTGTACTGGTCGAACAACGGTTTAAAAGACCGTTGTAGACGACCGGGATCATCGCAGTCATTGCCTTTCCTTTACAAGAGTTTCATATGCGAGGTCTCGGACCCAGTCTTGGTCGATATGCTGGAAGCCGGTCTTACTGAACAGGTCGCGGCACGGAAAGTTCGCGTCCGTCTCGATCATTCGTGCGCTTGCCTTTTTATGGCCGGACGCCGCCATTTCGGAAAGAATTTTTGCCACGACGGATTGTTCCACTTCGAGACCCAAAACTCGACAACTCATAACGAACTGCTTGATAAATTCATCTTTGTGCAAGACAAGGCCAACCAATCCATACTCAGTGTGTTTATCGTGGACAAAGAACGCGGTCGCGGTTCCACCTTCGTTAAAGAAAGTGTGGAACTCTTCGAGGGACCATCGTTTGCCGGTGGTGTTAAATTGGTTTGTTTTGTTAAGCAATTCGAAGGCCCTTTTGAAATCTTGGTCGTTGACTGTTCTTACGACGACATAAGTTATCTTGACTTGTAAACCTCGGATAAACTCTTCCCGCGACATTGAGGCGCGTTCCGTCTCCCGGCGAGCCTGGGCCTGAACCATCTCAGTTCTTCGGGTGGACTTGGTGGTGACCGCTGCGACTTGCGTTTCCGGACTCCACAGTAGGATCCGGCGAATATCGTATTGATTTATGCCAATAACTCGAATCGTTGGAAAAGCGACCTGGGCAGATTCTCGTTCTACCGGGTTATCATCGATAAAGACAACGGAGCTCGGCAGAATGTTCGCCGCCGCAATGATCTCTCCGATATTGTCGGGTTTAGATTTCCAGTTTATCCTAATGAAGGCAAAGTCATCCAGCTTCAGCCAATTGCTAACAATATTTGGCCAAAGCCGGCGAATGTTGCTTTCCTCGTTTCGGCTGACGATACTCAGAAGAATACCGCGCTTTTTGACAAAGACCAACGCCTCCCAGAGCCCTTTCGGCCAGCCGATTGTCGTTGCATCTGTAATCTCGTTCGTCTCGGCTACAACCCCGCGCCAAAGGGTGTCGTCCAGATCGACAATGACCATCTTGACGGCGTCAGCTTGGCGAACGGTGCGATATAACGCGTTCAATTCGTTCCAGACAGAAAGCACAAATTCGGGAACGCGACTCTCATAGGTCTCAGTCAGTCTCTTGACAGGAAGGATTCTGTGCCGATCGAAATTGAAGTCGCCGTCGTTCATTAATCCGCCGTGCGAGCCGATGGCAAGCAAATCATCGACGACGTATCTTTTCCCAATACTGGAAGCAATCTCGTTCAAATTCAAATAATATGCGTTATCGTAATCGGCAAGGGACTTTTCTATAAATGAATTCAGAATCTCTGTCATGTACATTAGGTTAGACGCGCAATGTCTCGGTAACAGGCGCCCGAACGAATTCTGCTACGGAACAATGAATCCAGAAACAAATGTACAAATCTTAGAATCGATGTTCCATCTTAACGACGTCCTAAGGAACAGTGTGAGCATCTTCTTCGATTCTTCAATGAGAGCTTCGAAACTTGCTTGATCTGAAGAATGCAGCCGAACGTAGGATGACTCAGGTATTATGCTGCGATAAGGAATAGAAATAAGCTGGAAATCATAGTCGGAAATAGGACGAGGCGGCTGAGTTGGCAATTCCGCCAAATTATTAAATAGAACTCTATCGACAACAGGCTGTCCGACAAAAATCTCGATAATCGACTTCCATGGATCCAGAAGGCAACCTCCCATAATGATGACGCGCCGAACGATCGTCGGTGTTACGCAAAGATCTCTTGGAACGCGAAAGTGGGGACCATTGCGCATCGAACCCGTCATAATTTCGTCTTGCCGCATCGTGGAATTGAAGTCTGTCGACACAATCCTTCTCCGCTCCCAAACTATCTTGATCAAACTAATATCATTAGCGCAAAGGGATGCAACAATGCGCCTGAGGATTGCCCGACGGGCCAGCGTCTGTCGCCGGTCGGAAGATCGGTCGGGGATAGCGCCCGCTCCGCCCTTGTCCGATCGGTCTCCCAGAGATGAGCTCTTAATCGGTTGGGACGGCTCGAAACGCACTTGTCGGCGCCGCCGGCGCCCGTTGGGCGTCGTCGACGCCGGCGCGAAACCTCGTAGCCCGATTGGTTAGAGCCGTGCTCTCCTCTGTGGAATTGCGAAAAAGGGGCCGGAGAGGGCAACTTCAGATGAGCGGACGCGAGAAGGTTGACGGGAACCTGCCCGTAGTCGACCGTCGTAGCCGCTGCTGGCAAATGACGCTCTGCCGAACGGGTGCAAGAGGCCTCGTTTCGCTATTGTTGAAATGAGCCCGCGCGCGGTCGAGCAGGCGTCCAGGAAGGCGATCCGTAACAACTTCAGCCCAGATAGGGATGCGGTATGGAGTTTGCGTCCAGTTCTTGCGAGATGGTAATCGCTCAGGCAAAACCGCTTGCGCCTTGTCACTCATCGTAAAGAGCGATGCCGGGCGTCGCGTCCCGAAGGATGATCCAGTCGGCGCCGCTGTCCAATGCGCGCGTCGCCTGCGGCGCCGCTCCTCGAGGCGCGAGATCAGGTGGACAGTTACGGGAGACGAGGGACCAACAGGAGGTCCGCGAACGTCAAGATGCATTCAGTGTCCAAGCCATCGTCCGTTTCGCAGACCGCTATTTCCCCGGCGCCGGTTCGACGCCCGGGCGCCGACGGCGCTCCGCCTGTGTTCATCCATTCGAGCTGGCGCGCGTCGAGCACGTGGCTTTGGGCGAAGCTCCGGGCCGCGCCGACGACGATTGCCTATTGCGAGGTCTTCCACGAGCGCCTTGCGTCCCTGACCACCGCCTATCTGCGGGAAAACGACTTTTCCCGCTGGGCCTCGAAGCACCCGGAAGCCGCGCCCTATTTTCTTGAGTTCGCGCCGCTCGTCGGCGTCGACGGGGCGGTGCCCGGTTACGACCGCCGGATGGCGGTCGAATGGTTTTTTCCCCGTAACGGGCTCGGCGGCGCGCTCGATGCGGCGGAGCGGAACTATGTCCAAGGGCTCATTTGCAGCGCCGAGGCGCGCCGCAAAATCCCCGTCCTGACCGACACGCGGACGCTTGGACGTTTCCGGGCGATCGCCGACGCATTTCCTGGACGTCACGTCCTGCTCGTCCGCAACGCCTTCCATCAATGGGCGTCCTACACCGAGCAGTGGGCGCACGGCAACAGTTACTTCATGGACATGTTGTTTGGAACGCTGGCCGGCGCCCGGGGCGACCCCTTCGCGCGCTTGCTGATCGACTGGTTCGTCCAGGAGGATCGTTCCCCGACGAATGCTGCGACGTTTCAGCTCTTTCTCCTGTTTCATCTCTATCTCTATGCGCATGCTTACGATGCGGCCGACCTCGTTGTCGACGTCAACCGCGTCGCGGACGAGGCGGACCATCGCGCCGCGGTCGAGGCCGCGCTCAGCGAGGCTGTCGGCTCGCCCATCGACCTGTCGGACGCGCGAACGCCGTTTGGCCTGTCGCTGTTTTCGGTCGACTCCAGGGCGGCCTTCATCGATACGATCGAGCAGTTCTTCAAGCTGATGATCGACGGCTCTGTCAGCGTCGAGGCGGCGCAGTTCGCGAGCCGGACCAAGGACGACGCGCTTGCCGAGTGGGAACGGTGCGAGTTCTACGGCGGACCGGCACGCGCCTTTTTCGCCGCGCGAACGACGGCGATCGCTCGACCCGCTGATTCGGTCGCGGCTCTCATGGAAGGGCCGGCGGAAAGTCTGGAAGCCGGTGAAACAGAGGCGCTCGCTGACCATGGGCGGAAGGGCGCTCGCACACGTAAGGCGCGCGCGTCTGCCCTGAAGCGGACGGCCTCCAAGCGGCGCCGGTAAGGCTGCGGGCGGAAGATGTCCGGTTTGTTCGGTCGTTTCGAACAAAACAAGAACATTTTCTTGACCCCGTACGCCGTATGTGGCAAAAAGGATTAGAGTGGCACCATTGGCCTCCGGGTGGCCTTTCGAACCGCTTTCTGGGTAGGGCACGAAACCTCACGTCCTCGCCGGGCGGGTGCATCGCAGCCGAACCGCCACCGGCACGGATGGCCGCTCCCGGCCGATCTTATCCATTCCAACATTTGCTTCCCGTGAACTCTCCATCGTGGAAGTGCGGGACGCGGAGGATTTTCATGAAGCGCCTAGTCGTTCCTGTCGCCATCGCAGGTCTGGTCGCGCCGGCGCGCGCGCAACTGTTCGGAGGGCCCATGACGCCCAACTCCCCCGCGATCACGCTTGGCCCCGGTCTTCCGGCGGCACTCGCCAATCCGCCGGATTCAAGTGGCGGCGTCACCCTCCTCAACGGTTCCGCGACGCTGGGCGATTGCCTTGTCTGGGGCGCCAACGGCATTCAGGATGCAGGGTCCCCGTGCATGACGCCGCCGACGATCGGGGCCATGAGCCTAACCGGCGCCGGCGCCCCCGACGCGACCAGTCTTGCCAACCGCGCCACGGATTCCGGTGTGACCTTCAACCTCAAGAACGACTTTGGCGCGGCCTGCAACGGTTCGACCGACGACACGACGGCAATCCAGAATTGGCTCGCCAAGGTCGCAGGCGGCGTTCATCTGGTCGCGCCGGGAGGTACGTGCAATTTCTCGACGCCGCTGAAGATCGCCTATGCGGACGGCTGGTCGCTTGCCGGCGCGGGGCACGGGGGCACCATCTTCAATTACACGGGTCTCGACTCCAACGGCACGGTGACGGCGGGCGCGTCGTGGAGCGCGGGGGCGCCCACGATTACGCTGTCGTCATCGTCAATCCCCGCGAACGTCACGGCGGCTTTGACGGCCGGCGACAGCGTGTCGGTTTGGGACACGCAGGCGGTCGGAAGCTCGGTTACGTCGCCGCAGTATCTCGGGACTATTCAATCAATTGCCGGCACGACCCTGACGCTGGCGGCCGGGGCCATCGCCGCCTCGCAAGGGTCGAGCGACAGCCTGCACCTGACGACGGACCTCATCACGGTCAGCGACACGAATACATCGCACGGCTGGATGGAAAACGTCGTCATTCAGGGGTTCACCATCTCCTCGACAACCAATCTGTCGGGGGGCTCCGCCTTTCACGCGCATGCTCTCGCGGGAGCCGTCGTCAGAGACGTGGTTGTCGGCACGTTCCCCGTCGTCCCGGCCCTGACCAATATGTCCGGCGGCTTCTGGTTTGATGGCGCGGCGGGTATTTACGCGGACCACCTGGCCGGCGACGGCAATGGAACCGGCGACGGAGTGCTTGTGAATGGGGCGCTCGGCAGCAACGCTGACCTGATGCTGCATGGGCCTGCGTTCTCGTGGTTCGCCAACGGCTTGCACATGGCGGGCACGTTCGGCGGCCTTCAATGCGATGGCGCCGGAGACATCCGGACCAACGGGACCGACCTCCTGATCGACAACGCTGTGACCGCAGCCGCCAATTTCGACTATGAGAAGAACGGAGGCTGTGCGTTCGACGGCGGATACAGCGGCAGCAACATCGTCATTAACGATACCAAGACCGGCGGCGGCATGCCGATCGTCCTCAACGGCTGGCTCGGGGCCTCGTGGTACGCTTCCACCGTCGACATCGAGAAATGCCCGGGCTGCCTCATCTATTTGAACGGCGCGCTTGCATCGCTATCGTGCCAGGATGGCGTCTATATTCAGGATCAATCCGTCTATCTTTCAATCAACGCTGCCACTCAGCTTCGTGGAAACGGACAAAGCGGCGACACGCATTCCGGTCAGCCGCTCGGCAACGGAACGTGTACGACGGGCACGGGACGCGGCTGGGGGGTCTACTCGACCAATGTTTTCAGCAATTTTTACGGCAACGTCACGCCCATCAGCAACGCGGCTGGCAGCTTCAAGAACATTTCCGGTTACGCGCCCTTCGGGCCGCCATTCGAGGCGAGCGCCGGCAATGGGGCGGTCGTGACCGGCAGCGGCACAACTTCCGATGTGCTCCTGCAAAACAGCATAGGTCAGGTTGCTATGTCAGTTCCGACCGGAACGAAGACGATCAAGCTGAATCAGTCCCCGACCGTAAGCACCTTGCCGACCTGCAACGCCGCGGCGGCGGGTGGCCTTGCAGTCGTTTCGGACGGGACGTCGACGACGTTCGGGGCGGCTCCGGTTGGCGGCGGCTCAAACATCGACCTCGTGTTCTGCAACGGGTCAAGCTGGTTGATCCATTAGGCGCCCCGGTTGGGTGGGTGGTCTCGCGCCCGAACTAGGCGCCCACGGGGCGCGAGACAACGACGCCGGGGATCGACAGGCGTCTTCGGCATTCGTATCCTGCTTATCCATGAAGCATGGACAGGCGAGCCGCACGGCGCTGAGCGCGGCGGGACTGAGGGCGGCGCATCAGGCGCTGGAGGGCGGGATCGTTTTCGCCGATCCGCTGGCGGCGCCCATTCTCGGGCGCGACGCCGAGGAGGCGATCGCGCTGGCCAAGGCGCAGCCGGAGCGCCGGGGCTTGCGCTTTTTCGTCGCCATGCGCAGCCGCTTCGCCGAGGACTCCGCTCGGCGCGCGATCGAGGGCGACGTTCGCCAGATCCTGGTGCTGGGCGCGGGGCTCGATACTTTCGCCTACCGGCTCGAGCCGCGCGACGCGCTCAAGGTGTTCGAGCTCGACCACCCGGCGACGCAACGCGACAAGCGCGCGCGCCTCTTGCAGGCTGGCGTCGCAGAACCGGCTCACGTCGCTTACGTGGCGCACGACTTCGAACACGGCGACATGACCGAGGCGCTCGTCGCCGGGGGGCTCGATGTCCGCCAGCGGACCTTCGTCCTGTGGCTCGGCGTCACGCCCTACCTGACCGAGGACGCGGTGTACGCCACGCTCGGCGCGCTCGCGCGCTTTCCCGGTGGGGTGGAGGTCGTGTTCGACTATGGGAACCCGCCGCACACGATCGAAGAGGAGAACGTGCGCGACTACCATCACAAGATGGCGGCGCGGGTGGCGACAAGCGGCGAGCCGTTCCGCTGCTATTTCGAGACGCCCGCGCTGCACGCACGGGCGCGCGCGCTGGGCTTCGCCGAGATCGAGGATTTCGACCGCGCTGCCCTTGTCGCCCGCTACCTGCCGCGTATTCCCATGAAGCCGCGGCCGGGTCCGGGCGGCCACGTCGTGCGCATGGCGACGCGCTGAGACGCGATCTGGCTTGCGGCCGAGCGTCGCGTAGTTTTGAAACGACGACGCTGAGATCAGGCAAGTCGAGCTTACCAACTCTTCATGCCGTCGAAATCCGCGCGTAAGCGCTCCCTGCGATAAGGCTCCATCGCGCCGGGCATATTCAGTCGCGGCGAACTTCCAGTCATGGAGTCATAGACGTGGGCAATCTTTTTTCTGTTCGTCCGAGCCGGCCGAAGTCCGTGCGCGCGGCGTTGCTTGGGGCAGTCGCAGTCGCCGCGGTCGGCGCTGTGACGATCGAGGCGCTGCCGCTCTCGACCTATCCGGCGGCCGCCGCCGCCGCCGTCACCTCCACCGGCCCGGCGTCGTTTGCGGATGTCGTCGACCACGTCAAGGGCGCGGTCGTTTCGGTCAAGGTCAAAATGGAGGAAGCGAACGCCGCCGACGACGGCGATTCCCAGGCCATGCCCAGCATCCCGAAGGGCAGCCCGCTCGAGAAGTTTTTCCGCCAGTTCGGCGCGCCGGGCATGGGCGAACATTTCGGCGCCCCCCAGCATGAGCATCCCCATATCGGCATGGCTCAGGGCTCCGGCTTTTTCATCTCGCCCGATGGCTACATCGTGACCAACAACCACGTCGTGGAGCACGCCACGGACGTGACCATCACCACTTCCGACGGCAAGACGATCCCCGCGCGCGTCGTTGGCACGGACCCCAAGACCGACCTCGCGCTCTTGAAAGTCAAGGAAGGCTCCGACTATCCCTATGTTTCGTTTGCGTCGCAGTCGCCGCGGGTGGGCGACTGGGTGATCGCGGTCGGCAATCCGTTCGGCCTCGGCGGAACGGTCACGGCGGGCATCGTCTCGGCGCGCGGGCGCGATATCGGCGCCGGCCCCTATGACGATTTCCTCCAGATCGACGCGCCGGTGAACCACGGCAACTCAGGCGGCCCGACCTTCAATGGACAGGGCGAAGTGGTCGGCGTCAACACCGCGATCTTCTCGCCGTCGGGCGGCAGCGTCGGCATCGGCTTCGCCATCGCCAGCGACGTGGCCAAGAATGTCGTCGAGCAGCTCAAGGACAACGGCAAGGTCGCCCGCGGCTGGCTCGGCGTGCAGATTCAGCCCGTATCGCAGGACATCGCCGACAGCCTGGGCTTGAAGGAGGCCAAGGGCGCGATCGTCGACAAGGCCGAGAAGGATTCGCCCGCAGCCGCCGCCGGACTGAAGGACGGCGACGTGATCACTGCGGTCAACGGCGAGGCTGTGGCCGATTCGCATGACCTCGCCCGCAAGATCGCCGCCCTCGGGCCGAAGAGGGACGCCGAGCTGACGTTCGTCCGCAACGGCGCGACCCAGACGGTCAAGGTGCAGCTCGGCTCGCTGTCGGACGGCCGTCAGGCCAGCGCCGACACGCCGGAGCAGGGCGGCAAGGACGCGCTGGCGAAGCTTGGCATGACGCTCGAGCCTGCGACCGCGGTTGAGGGCGCCGGCAACACCGGCGTCGTGGTGGCCGACGTCGATCCGGACGGCGCCGCGGCTCAGAAGGGCCTTCAGACAGGCGACGTCATCGTCGCGGTCGCGGGCAAGGCGGTTTCGCGTCCGTCCGAGGTTGCGGCGGCGATCGATTCGGCGAAGTCCGACGGCAAGAGGTCGGTGCTGATGCAGGTCAAGAACGACAACGGCACGCATTTCATTGCGCTCTCCACGCAGGCCGTCTCGTAGGCGCGTAACAGAGGTCCAGCGGCAGGGGCGCCCCCTTCGCCCCTGGCTGGATGAGGCGGCAGGCCGAAGCCCGCAAGGGCCCAAGTCTGCCGCTTTTTTTTTGCGCCTCGGGGATGACGCCTCGGGGGTTGCGTCTGGCGATCCCGAAGCCGTAGAGCGCGAGAACTCTCAATTCTGCCGTTGTTGGCGCAGACCGGTACGGACACTGCCTTGAGCGCGCCCGCGTTCCAGTGGAGCGTGGGTCTCGCTGACGCCATCCCGGCCCTTCCGCATTCAGAAATACAGAATACAGTTTCAGAAACGGTGACAAGTTTCTATTTTTAAGAACGCCTTCTCCGAAGATTCATTCAAGTTCACGACTTTTGCTCGACGCCGGGAACGAAAGTTCTTGCAATTGGTGCGGCGCAGCACTAATCTCTTTGTGTGCGGTGCAGTTTGCCCGCACGTGCCCTCCTTGGGCGTTTCCTCCCTAGACTTGAAGGCCGCCGAAAGGCGGCCTCCTTTTTTTAGGCGACCGTCGACGGCCGCGCGCGTTCGCTTCGCGGTCAGCGTCTTCGCTCGCCGAACGCCTTGGCTAGGAATTGGCCGCCATGGCTGAGGCCGCCGCCGTCGATGCCGTGTCCGACACCGAACGAAACATGCCACTGGGTCGGGATGTCGGCGCTCGCAAGCGCGTCGGCTGCGATGAACATCGCCTCAATCGGGATGAGCGGGTCCTGGTCGCCGTGGATCAGAAGGATAGGCGGGCGGGCGCCGCGAGAATCGCGCGCGGCCGCCTCGCCGAGGTGTTCGGCGCCGACCAGCATGCCCGAATAGCCAAGCAACGCCGCGGGAGCGAGGCGGCGTCTGAGGCCCACATGCAGGGCCATCATCGCGCCCTGACTGAATCCGACCAGCGCGAGCCGCGATTCGTCGAGGCCCAGTCGCGAAAGCTCGGCATCCAGGAACGCCTCGATCGCGCCGCGCGCTCGGACGACGCCGCGCCAGCGCTCCTCTTCGCCGGCCGGATCGTCAGGCGGCTGGGCGCCGAGGGCGAACCATTGCCGTCCCGTCGGCGAGGCGGCGCAGCGCTCGGGCGCGTGCGGCGACACGAATGCGGCGTCGGGCAGCAGCGCCCGCCACTGACGCCCGATCTCGATCAGATCGTTTCCATCGGCGCCGTAGCCGTGGAGGAAGACTACGAGCGCTTTCGCCCTGCCGCTGCCCGGCGGTACACGGGGTCCATCGAGGGCGACGCTCATGCCGTTGGCTTCCTGTGTGTCGAGGCGTTCGACTTAGCCCGATCGGTCGGCGAGAGCCATCCCCGAACGCGCCTTTGCCGCACGGTAGTAGGCCCACAACATGCGCGCAGCCACGCCCCGCCACGGGCGCCAGCGCTCGGCGATCCGCTCCAGGCGCGCGGCGTCCGGCCGCGCTTTCAGGGAGAGCGCCAGCTTTGCAGCCTCCTGGAGGGCGAGATCGCCGGCGGGAAAGGCGTCGGGGTGGCCAAGGCAGAACAGGAGAAAGATGTCTGCGGTCCACGGGCCGACGCCCTTCACCGTCATAAGGGCGTCGTGGGCGTCCCCGGCGTCGAACGCGGCGAGACCTTCCAAGTCGAGGCTGCCCGCCGCAACCGCCTCGGCCGCCGCACGCAGCGCCCGGATCTTCGGGGCGGAAAGACCACATCCGCGCAGGTCTTCGTCGGTCGCGGCGGCTAGTCGAGCCGCCTCGAGCGGCGCGATGCGGGCCTCGAGCCTGGCCAAAATCGCGCTCGCGCTGGCGACCGAGACCTGCTGCGAGACGATGATTGCGGCGAGGCCGGCAAAACCGGGATCGCGCCGGCGCAGCGGCGTGGGGCCGCCGACGTCGAGGAGCCGTCCGACGAGTTCGGGATCTTTTCGCAACAGTGCGTCGACGGCGGCGCCAAGGCTTGCCTCGTCGACGATCGGCGGACCGGGATGATAGAGCCGCCGGGGCGCCCTCGGCGTCGGCCGGCTTGCACGCGGCGTCGGCTTGTGCATCCGCTTGTCCGTCATGCGCCCCGCCATCGATCCCGCTTCGCCTGTCTTTCGGTTTGCCCCGACGCCCAACGGCGCACTCCATCTTGGACACGCCTATTCCGCACTTCTCAACCGGCGTTGGGCCGAGGAGACTGGCGGACGCCTGCTGCTGCGCATTGAAGACCTCGATCGAAGGCGCTGCAAGCCCGCCTACGAGACCGCGATACTTGATGATCTCGCGTGGCTCGACGTGCGATTCGACGGATTGCCACGTCGGCAGAGCGAGCATGACGACGACTATGCGGCGGCGCTCGAGCGTCTCCGGTCGCGGGGCCTCGTCTACCCTTGCTTCTGCAGCCGGGCGGAGGTCGCGCGCGACGGGGCCGACCGCGATCCCGACGGCGCCCCGGTCTACGGGGGCCGTTGCCGGGCCCTGTCGGAGATGGAGCGGCGAGCCCGGCTTGAGCGCGGGGAAAAAGTCGCGTGGCGGCTGGACACTGGTCGTGCGCGCAACTGCGCGCCCGAACGAGTCGTTTGGCTCGAGTACGGCGAGGGCACGACCGGTCGCGAGCACGCAGCCGACCCAGCCGTCTGGGGCGACGTTATCGTTCGGGGGCGGGACCTCGCCGCAAGCTATCATCTGGCGGTGACGATCGACGACGGGCTCCAGGGCGTGACCGACGTCATCCGCGGCCGGGATCTCCTCGCCGCGACCTCCGTCCATCGCCTGCTTCAGGAGCTGCTTGGCCTGCCCTCCCCGCGTTATCGACACCACCGCCTCGTGCTCGACGCCGAAGGCGACAAGCTGTCGAAGAGACGCCGTTCTCCATCGCTTGCCGCCCTGCGGGCTAAAGGTGTGACAGCAGAGGCGGTAAAAAGGGCGCTGAGCCCTTCAGCGCAGGTCGAGGCCCCTTTTGCCGTCGCGTTCAGTTGATCCTGGCCGTTACTCCGGCAGGTTTCTCGATCAACTCAGCGGCGGCGGACGGCGCCTGGGACCGGATCTGGTCGATCCGATCGCGTTCGCGCTTGAACAACGCAAGCATCTTGCCGTCGAACTCGCGGGTGCGGGCGAGCTTGATGGCCATCGGATCGACGAAGTTGCCGTTGATGATCACCTCATAATGCAGATGCGGTCCCGTCGCGAGACCGGTCTGTCCGAGATAGCCGATGACTTGGCCTTGGGTGACTCGGACGCCCTCAGTGACGCCGCGGCCGAAGCCTGACATGTGATTGTACGTAGTCACGTATCCGTTGGCGTGCTGGATCTCGACCCGGCGTCCGTAACCGGATTCCCACCCCGCCTTGATGATGACCCCGTTGCCCGCGGCAAAGATCGGCGTTCCGATCGGCGCGCCCCAGTCGACGCCGGTGTGCATGCGGGCGTAACCCAATATCGGGTGAAAGCGCATGCCGAACGGAGAGGTGATCTCGCCCTCGGCGATGGGCTTCCGCAACAGGAATTTTCGACTCGACCGGCCGTTTTCATCGTAATAGTCGACGCTGTTATCGTCCGGCGCCTGGAACCGATAATATCTAAAAGTCTGGTCGTGAACCGCGATCGTCGTGTAAAGCAGTTCTGGCCGCGGATCGATGTCGTCGGGATCGGAATAGAAGGCCTCGATGGAATTGCCGGGGCTCGTTGCTCGCTGGAAATCGACGTCGTTGGAGAAAATCCGTGCGAGGAGGTCGATGATCGGCCTGGGCAGACCTTGTTTGAGCGCGGTCTCGTAGAGGCTTTCGTAGAGGCTCATGCCGCCCGAATCGCTTGAGGGGGCTTCCGGCTTGCGCCCGCCGGCGGTAGCCTTGAGCGAGACCGGCGCATAGGCTCCTGCGTCGTCAATTGCAACCCTGGCTTTGAGCTGATCGTCGGCGTAGACCGAGACGCGGGCGATCTTCGGCTTTTCTCCACGCACGCTCGGCTCCAGAGGGAGCAGGAGGATCTTCTGACCTTCGGCGACCGGAGATTCGCCGCGCTTGACGCCGAAAGCCGCCAAGATTGCGGCTGCCGCTTCCGGCGTTGCGCCATTGGCGCGCAGCACGTCCTCGAAAGTCTCGCCGTGCCGCATCTGGACGAGCTTCTCCGTCGGCGAGGCGTCGTCGGAACCGGACGACTTGACGACATTGGTGACGTTTTCCGGAATCATGCGCACTTCGATCGAGGCGAACGGCGCGCTGGAGCTGACGCTGCCGGTGGTCGCATAAGCGAGCGCTGACCCGAGCCGGTCGCCCTTCGCCTGGCTTGTCCGCATCAGCATCAGCTGGGGCGGCAGCGGCTCGGCGGGCGTCCGCGGCATTTCGGGTTGCGCCTTCAGCGTCTCGACGACTTGGGCTTCCGCCTCGGTCGCCGACAACTCGCCGGTCGCGAGACTCGAACTCTTCGGGAGTGAGGTCGGTCGTGCGAAAGGTGACTTCGGCGTCGTCCTGCACTGGCCCGGGGTCCGGGGCGGCGCCCGCAGTGACAGAATTCGTTCGATAGCTTGAGCGGATTGAAGGGGGGCACCGCGTCGGCGAAACCGGTCGGCGTCAACGTGAGGGTCGTCTGCAGCCGCGTGAAAGCCCGCTCCTTCACCACCTCCTTGTCGCCGACCTTGATCGTCGTCGGAACGCTGTAGGTCTGCTTGTCGGAGACGATATTGACCGGGCGAAGCAACCGGTCGCCCTTGCCAAGGCTGACGCCTTCCTCCTCCGAATCCGTCGCGACGGCGTTCGCGACGAACTCCGGCGCATCGGCGAAATTCGACTGACTGTCGAGGTCAAAGTAGAGGGCGGCGCCGATTAGAGCAACCCCGCTCAATCCGGTGAGCGCCGCGCCGGCAAGCCATCTTAGCGACGCACGCCGCCGATCGGCTCTGTCGAGGCGGTCGTCGCCCAGGCGGATCGGCGGCTCGACGCCCAGCTCAAGACCGACAACCGCGCGGTCGCCGCGCGAGACGTGTCGGGGAAAGGCGGCGGTCGCTGTCGTCAACTTGTCTTTCCGCTTTCCACACGTTCGTCCCGCAGGCCTTTGCGGAGAGCGAACTCACTGTTATCGCCGCGATCGAACGGAGGCAAATCAGGCTCCAAGCGACGATCTTCGACGCGCTCATCGCCCGCAACCTTGGCGAATGCGCGGCAAAGGCGACTTTCCAAGGGCTTCCGTGGCAGTCACATCGATGAGACAAAAATTTCAAAAAAGTGTTTGACAGCCAATTCCGCTTTCCCTATACGCCCTCCACCGACGGCGTTGCCGCAATGCGCGGCGGCGTCGGCATCTTGTTTACAGACGCGAACGATCAACCTCCCACCTGCTGAGAGGCGGGGGAGAGGTGTTGATCGTTTTTGGCCGCCTTCGAGCGGCCCGCGTGCGCAGATAGAGGTCCGGCTTCCGAGTGAGCGGTGGCTCTTCTGGGGAACGGGGTTATAGGGTTCGCGTCGATCATCTGGTCGGAGCGCGGGCTTTCGGGATCGGGTTATCCGGTCCATTGCTGTTTGACAATTTCATCGGAAGGAAGAGAGACGTGGGCGGCGTTGTCCTTGCGTCTGGTGTTTTTTCTGTTGGTTTGGGTTTGGCTGAGAGGCTGGGTCTGGGCTGGCGGGAGGGGCGCCGGAGAAGGTACGTAACGACGGTCACGTTTCATACACCAATGCGTATTCGAGTGGTTTGGGTTTTGGGACGTCGCGAGACGGTCCTTGGGTCCTTTGGGCCATTTGGAGCGCGAGTGTGTAGGAAACTCGTCAAGAGTAGTGAGGGACGTCGAGAGGCGTCCTGAGCCAGAGTGACCAGTCGGGATTGAGATCTTCAAGTTGAACTTGAGAGTTTGATCCTGGCTCAGAACGAACGCTGGCGGCAGGCTTAACACATGCAAGTCGAGCGCCCCGCGAGGGGAGCGGCAGACGGGTGAGTAACGCGTGGGAACATACCCTCCGGTTCGGAATAACTCAGGGAAACTTGAGCTAATACCGTATACGGCTTAGCGGCGAAAGATTTATCGCCGGAGGATTGGCCCGCGTCCGATTAGCTAGTTGGTGTGGTAACGGCGCACCAAGGCGACGATCGGTAGCTGGTCTGAGAGGATGATCAGCCACATTGGGACTGAGACACGGCCCAAACTCCTACGGGAGGCAGCAGTGGGGAATATTGGACAATGGGCGCAAGCCTGATCCAGCCATGCCGCGTGAGTGATGACGGCCTTAGGGTTGTAAAGCTCTTTCGCCAGGGACGATAATGACGGTACCTGGATAAGAAGCCCCGGCTAACTTCGTGCCAGCAGCCGCGGTAATACGAAGGGGGCTAGCGTTGTTCGGAATTACTGGGCGTAAAGCGCGTGTAGGCGGGTCTTTAAGTCAGGGGTGAAATGCCAAGGCTCAACCTTGGAACTGCCTTTGATACTGGAGATCTTGAGTCCGGGAGAGGTGAGTGGAACTGCGAGTGTAGAGGTGAAATTCGTAGATATTCGCAAGAACACCAGTGGCGAAGGCGGCTCACTGGCCCGGAACTGACGCTGAGACGCGAAAGCGTGGGGAGCAAACAGGATTAGATACCCTGGTAGTCCACGCTGTAAACGATGGATGCTAGCCGTTGGGGAGCTTGCTCTTCAGTGGCGCAGCTAACGCTTTAAGCATCCCGCCTGGGGAGTACGGTCGCAAGATTAAAACTCAAAGGAATTGACGGGGGCCCGCACAAGCGGTGGAGCATGTGGTTTAATTCGAAGCAACGCGCAGAACCTTACCAGCTTTTGACATGTCCTGGACGGATTGCAGAGATGCGATCTTCCCTTCGGGGCCGGGAACACAGGTGCTGCATGGCTGTCGTCAGCTCGTGTCGTGAGATGTTGGGTTAAGTCCCGCAACGAGCGCAACCCTCGCCCTTAGTTGCCATCATTCAGTTGGGCACTCCAGGGGGACTGCCGGTGATAAGCCGGAGGAAGGTGGGGATGACGTCAAGTCCTCATGGCCCTTACAGGCTGGGCTACACACGTGCTACAATGGCGGTGACAGAGGGATGCGAAGGGGCGACCCTTAGCAAATCTCGAAAAGCCGTCTCAGTTCGGATTGCACTCTGCAACTCGAGTGCATGAAGTTGGAATCGCTAGTAATCGCGGATCAGCACGCCGCGGTGAATACGTTCCCGGGCCTTGTACACACCGCCCGTCACACCATGGGAGTTGGTTTTACCCGAAGACGGCGCGCTAACCGATGAGGAGGCAGCCGGCCACGGTAGGGTCAGCGACTGGGGTGAAGTCGTAACAAGGTAGCCGTAGGGGAACCTGCGGCTGGATCACCTCCTTTCTGGATTAAGGACCTCATCAATCGTCCTCGGGTTCGCCTGGCGACGGTTTGTCGTCCGTTCAGAATCAAGCGGCTTTGTCAAAGGCCGCATTTGCGGGACATGCGCCGCCTTCGTCTCTCTTTCTTGGACAGGATA
>CAVPXF010000058.1:0-16028 GCA_963709655.1 uncultured Alphaproteobacteria bacterium | reverse complement strand
GCCCTGATCGCGGAGCGCCAGTGACCGAGGCCCCGGCAGCGGTGAACGGCAACCACAATGGCGGGACGGACGCGTCGCCGGGTCGAACAATTGCGGCTTCCCGGAAGCCGCCATTGCGGAAAAGGCGACGTTTTCGCGTCTCTACCGTCCCGTATCTGTTTCTGGCGCCGTTCCTGCTCCTGTTCGCCGCATTCCTTGTCGCTCCGCTCGTCTATGCGCTCTACACCAGCGTGTTCCGCGACACGCTCGTGGGCGGACGGCAGTTCGTTGGGTTCGCCAACTACCTCCGCGTCGCCGTCGACTCGAATTTCTGGGGAGGGGTCTCGAACCTGCTCTTCTTCGGCGCTACGCAGGTGCCGATCATGCTGGGTCTCGCGCTGACTCTCGGGATTGTCCTCGACCGCGGCGCACTGCATGCAAGAGGACTGTTCAGGCTCGGCTTCTTCATTCCTTACGCCGTTCCGAGCGTGGTGGCCGCGCTTGTTTGGGGATACATCTACGGCCCCGCGTTCGGCCCCTTCTCACAGCTCGCCAGAGGGCTGGGGTGGCCGCCGCCGGACTTCCTCTCCAACCGCACGATGCTGTTCTCCCTCGCAAATATCGTGACGTGGGAGTTCACCGGCTACAACATGGTCATCTACTACGCAGCGCTCAAAGCGATACCGCCGGATCTGCGCGAGGCTGCGGTGATGGATGGCGCCGGCGCCTGGCAGTACGCGCTTTTCGTCCAACTGCCGATGCTATGGCCGGCGATCCTGCTGACGATCATTTTCTCGATCAACGGCACGTTGCAGCTGTTCAACGAGCCATACCTGATGCGCTCAATCGCTCCGTCGGTGATCAACACCCATTACACGCCGAACATCTACGCCTATTTCCTGTCGGCGGCGAACCAGCAATACAACTACGCCGCTGCAGTCTCCTTCGTGCTCGGATTACTCATTGCGGTGATTGCCGGCTCCTTCACCTTGGCGACCCGTCGCGGAACCGGAGCGAGCCGATGACAGACGCGGTCGGCTCCTCAATGGCGAAGCCGAGATCGTTCAAGCAGGCGACGCGGCGGACGAAGCGGTTGACGACCGCCTTGCTCTGCTTGTTCCTCGCCTACACGTTCTTTCCGCTCTTCTACCTGCTCGTCGCTTCGACCAAGAGCAATTTCGACCTGTTTTCGACCTTTGGCCTGTGGTTCGGCCACGATTTCAACCTGTTCGCCAATCTCAGCGATCTCTTTGCTCATTCCAACGGGATATTCTCCCGCTGGCTGTTCAACACGTTCCTCTACTCGCTATCGGCCGGGCTGGGCGCCGCGCTCTTTGCAACAGCCGCAGGGTATGCGTTCGCCAAATTCTCCTTCGTCGGTCGCGAGATTCTCTTCGGTGCGATTCTCGTCGCGGTGATGATCCCTCAGACGGCGCTGGTCGTGCCGACCTTCTTGCTTCTCGCCCGTGAAGGGCTCGCCAACTCGCCGCTCGGCGTCATCCTTCCGTCGATGATCTCGCCGCTCGGCGTGTACCTTATGCGAGTCTATATCGAGCAAGGTGTCGAAGATGCGCTGCTCGACGCCGCCCGCATGGATGGCGCGGGCGAGTGGCGGATATTCCGGAGCATCGTCTTCCCTCTCGTCACGCCGGGATTTGTGACGGTGCTCCTTCTCGCTTTCGTGGCCACCTGGAACAACTATTTCCTGCCCCTCATCGTCCTCAGCAGCCCAGATTACTTTCCGCTGACTGTGGGACTGGCCTCATGGTACCGGCTCGCCAGCATGGGCGGCGGCGGCGGCCAGGCCATGTTCTCGCTGGTGTTGGTCGGCGCGCTCGTCAGCATCGTCCCCGTCATCATCCTATTCCTGTTTCTTCAACGCTTCTGGCAGGGAGGCTTGGCGCTGGGCGCGGTCAAATAGGGCTGTCGTTTCCCGAGTTCCGCAAAGCAGCGTACGCCGACGTAGGCCTCAGCCGTCCGGCGGTAACGATAGAAGGAGAGAACTGCGCCGATGTCCCGCGTCTCAACCTCGCCGATTTCCGTCTGGCGTCCGATTCGGACCGACACGTTTCTACTCGGCGCGCCGCACTATCCCGAACACGTTGATGAGAGTTATTGGGAGCGCGACGCCGAGCGCATGGCGGCGGCCGGATTCAACGCCACGCGCATGGGCGAGTTTGCCTGGCACATTTTCGAGCCGCGCGAGGGACAGTTCGATTTCACGCTGTTCGACAAGGCGATCGAAGTCCTCGGGCGGCGCGGCGTCAAGACGATCATGTGCACGCCGACGGCGACGCCGCCGCGCTGGCTGACAGCCAATTATCCCGAGGTGCTGAGGGTTGACGGCGCCGGGCGCCCCGCAAGTCACGGCTCGCGTCAGCATGCCGACACCTGCAGCCCGGTCTATCGCGCCCACTCGAAGCGTATCACAGCGGCGATGGCCGCGCACTACAGGGGCAATCGTTTTGTGATCGGCTGGCAAACCGACAACGAACTCAACACCAGCGAGTCACGCTCCTATTCGGCCGCGGCGCGAGTCGAATTCCAGAACTTTCTCCAAGCGCGCTACGGGTCCATCGCGGAGCTCAACCGCGCATGGGGGGGCGATTTCTGGGCGACGGCTTACGACGATTTCAATCAGGTCGTTCTGCCCTTCGATCAAGCGCCTGGATTCGCCGGTCCCGGACACATTCTCGACTACCATCGCTTCCTGGCCTTCGCTACGGCGCGCTTCCAGGCGGATCAGGTGGAAATACTGCGCGCCGCCAATCCGGACTGGTTCGTGTTCCACAATCTGGGAAGGCTCACCGACATCGACTTGCGCAGTGAGTTCTCGCGCGATCTCGATTTTCTCGGGTTCGACGTCTACCCGCTTCTCTACGACGAGATGCAAAGGCTGGGCGGCCACGCTCTCGCGCAAGCCCACTATCTCGATGTCGCGCGCGGATTTGCCGGAAATTTCCTCGTGCCCGAGCAGCAGTCCGGCTTGGGCGCGCAGCCCGGCTTTTCGACCCTGACGCCCGAGCCCGGCGAGATGCGCCGCATGGCCATGTCGTCCATCGCGCGAGGCGCGGATGGCCTCATGTTCTTCCGCTGGCGGCCCGCCCATTTCGGCGCCGAGATTTACTGGATGGGGATCATCGACCACGACGATATCCCACGGCGGCGCTACGACGAGGCGCGCCAGTTCGCCGGCGAGATCAGTTCAATCAAGGACAAGATCCTCGGTACCCGCGTGCGAATGGACATCGGCGTCGCCGGATCGGATTTCGACAATCAGGAGGCGCACCGGACGTATGCCATGGGTCTACCGAGTCCCGAGGACGATGGCTTGCTCCTCTATCGCCATTGCTACCGCAAAGGGATCGCCTGCGGCTTCATTCATCCAGACGACGACCTTTCGCCGCTAAAAGCTCTCTACGTCCCCCATTGGCTCATCTGGAAGCCGGAGTGGACCGCACGCATCGAAGCTTTTGCGCAGAAAGGGGGAATCGTCATCCTCGGCGCGCGCACGGCGACCCGCGACGGGAACAATCAGGTCATTCGCGAGACAGCGCCGGGGTTCGGCCTCTCCGCTCTCGCCGGCGTGACCGTGGACGAATTCGGACGGTTGGCGCCTGCGGATGGCGACGAGCTATTTCCGCTTGGCGCGAAGCGCACGGGCGATTCTCGACGTGCGCCGCTCGCCACCGAGTTGTCGCGGCGCCGATATACGCTCACCTACAACAACCACGAAATCACCGCCGGCCATCTCTACGAGTTGCTCGAGCCGGCTGAAGGTACCGAAGTCATTGCTGCCTGGTCCAATCGCTTCACCGCAGGCAAGGCGGCGATCACCTCGAGGCGGGTTGGCGAAGGCGCGGTCATTTATCTCGGCGCCTATCTGACCGATGATCTGGTGACGCATTTCGTGCCTGGCATTCTCTCACGCGCCAACGTTCATCCGCTGCTGCCCGATCTGCCTGAAGGGGTGGAAGTCACCGTCCGTGAAGCGGCTGACCGGCAGCTCATGTTCATTCTCAACACGCGAGAGCAGCGAATTCACGTCCGAGGCCTGCCGGACGGACTTGACCTGCTGACTGGAACGCCCGTCGAGGGCCATTCGGTTCATTTAGGAGAATACGGGTGCAGCATCATTCAAGTGCGCCACGCCACCTGATGGTCAGGAGCGGTTCTGCTTAACATGCGATTGGATTTCCTGATGCTCGGTGTCTGCTACTATCCCGAACATTGGCCGCAAGGCTTTTGGGCCGAGGACGCGCGGCGCATGCGCGAACTGGGCGTCTCATATGTGCGCATCGGCGAATTTGCGTGGTCGCGCCTCGAACCGCGACGCGGCGACTTTCACTGGGACTGGCTCGATCGCGCATTCGACGTCCTCGGCGGAGCGGGGCTCAAAATCGTGCTCGGCACGCCGACCGCGACGCCGCCGAAGTGGCTGATGGACGAGCATCCCGATATCGCCCCGGTCGACGAACAAGGGCGGCCGCGCGGCTTCGGCTCGCGCCGGCACTACACGTTCTCCTCGCCGGCCTACGTCCGTGAGAGCGCGCGCATCGTCGAAGCGCTCGCCAAGCGCTACGGCGGGCACGCCGCGCTTGCCGGTTGGCAGACGGACAACGAGTACGGCTGCCACAGCACCGTACTGTCCTGGGGACCGCATGACCTTGCGGCGTTCCGCGACTGGCTGCGCCGCCGCTACCAGTCGCCCGACGAACTCAATGTCGCCTGGGGTACAGTGTTCTGGTCGACCGAGGTCGCAAGCTTCGAGGAAGTCACCCTGCCGAACCTCGCAGTCACAGAAACCAATCCCGCGGCGCGACTTGACTTCCAGCGCTTTGCCTCCGAACAGGTGCGCGCCTACGACCGGATGCAAGCCGACATCATCCGCCGCCACTCTCCGGGCCGCTGGGTCACCCATAATTTCATGGGTTTCTTCACCGAATTCGATCATTTCACGTTGGCCGAGCATTTGGACTTCGCGGCGTGGGACTCCTACCCGCTCGGCTTCACCGAGCGCTTTCCGTTCAGCGACGCCGAGCGCGCCCTGTGGGAGGAGACTGCGCATCCTGATATCGCCCCGTTCCATCACGATCTCTATCGCGGGGCGGGGCGCGGTCGGTTCTGGGTGATGGAGCAGCAGCCGGGGCCGGTGAATTGGGCGCCGTACAACCCGATCCCGGCGCTGGGTATGGTGAAGCTCTGGGCGATCGAAGCGCATGCACACGGCGCCGAGGTCGTGAGCTACTTCCGTTGGCGCCAAGCGCCCTTCGCGCAAGAGCAGATGCACGCCGGGCTCAATCTTCCCGATCGAAGCGATTTGTCGCCGGGCGGACGTGAGGCAGCCACCGCCGTCCGCGATCTCTTAAGACTCGGCGACCTGCCGGCGAGCGACCGCGCTCCCGTCGCGCTCGTCTTCGACTACGAGGCGGACTGGGTCTGCAAGATCCAGCCGCAGGGGGCGTCGTTCAACTACGTCGAACTTGCGTTCCGTTGGTACGAAGCCGCGCGGCGGCTGGGGCTCGACATCGACATCCTTCGGCCTGGCGACAGTCTCAACGGTTACGCGCTCGTGCTCGCCCCGAGCCTGCCCATTGTCTCCGAGGCGACGGAGGCAGCCTTTGCGGCAGCCGACGGCGTCGCTGTCTTCGGGCCTAGGAGTGGCTCGAAGACCCGCCAGTTCTCTATCCCCGACGGCCTGCCGCCCGGGCCGCTGCGCTCGCTCATCCCGATGCGGGTGATCGAAGTCGCCTCGACGCGTCCTGGGGTTCGAAAATCCGTGAGCGGCGAGATCAGCGGAGCCTCGGAGCGCTGGCTCGAACATATCGAGACCGAGGCCCGAGTGCTGGCGCGCTTCGCCGACGGCTGGCCAGCGTTGGTGGCCGAGGGTCGCAGCCATTACCTCGGCTTGTGGCCCGATTCCGCAGCTTTGTCTTCGCTGATGAGCTGCGTCGCCAGGAAGGCCGGACTTTCAACCGTCGCGCTGCCGGAAAGCGTGCGACTGCGCCGGCGCGGCGACCTCATCTTCGCGTTTAACTATGGCGTCGAACCCTGGCCTGCTCCGTTCGCAGCCCCGCCGATCCTAGGTGACACCGTTGTCGCCCCGCGCAGCTATTCCGTGTGGCCGACCCCGGCCTGAGCGAATCAGCAACGTCGTCACCGAACGCAACAGCCCCTCGGTCTGCCGCCCTGGCCGGGCAAATGCCAGCCGCAGCATCACGCCGGTCTCGATGGCGAGGTCCGAATAGTGTGCTGACCGCCCCGGACGGCCGGTCCTCGCCGGATGCCACGCGCGATCCCTCGGCGTCACCCACACCGTCAGGCTGCCGCGGTCGCGCAGCGCGACCTCGTGCTCCCGCCAGTTCTCCACCCGGCGCCGGGCTTTCGGGATCTTGTGACGGCGGGGCTCGTTATGCTTGTACGGCATCGGCAAATCACCGTCCCAGTCGCTGGGGGCAGGTCCATCATCCTACTCCAGCGACCTACCAATGCCGCACGCTGCCGATTTTTGCACCAACGCCGCGCCGTCCCGCTCTCCCACTTGTACCTTGGCGGCAGTAAGGGGATGCGACATGTTTGGCACAGCCGCGGGCATCGAAGAGCGATCGCGACAATGACGTCGCGGCGCGTCGCGCTCGCGGTCCTTGTGCTTGTCGCGATCCTCGCCGGCTTAGCGGGGTTCTCTCTCCGCGAGCCGCCGGCCTCCGCGGATTCGATCGAACGGATTCCGGCTTGTCTCACTTCAACCAACGATCGCGAGGACTGGGGATACTGGGGATAAGCCGGCTTGATCGATGCGTGGTCGTTGACGAATCACGACGCCGATACGAGTTCTGAAATTGCGACGGACTGAGACGCGACCTCCCCGCGTCATGCGACGCCCCCCGGCCAAACGAGGCTTTGAAATTCTAGGCCGGGGTCTTCGGGTTCGATTGCCCCAAATTGCCCGCTTGGCCAGAGCTTGGCGACCTTCCGGCGGCCCAGAATGTCAATCGGCGTGGGGTTTCGATGCCGATCGGCGGGTTTGGCGGACCTATGATGCGACCAGGGGGGCCATTGTTCAAATCCGATTCACATCCACTTTTCACGAATGTCCTCCCGCGTGCGGTCTGACTGTCGGGTTGTACGAAACGAGGCTCTGACGCACTTTTGATGAAAGGCACTCCTGTTTGCCTTTCAGCAGGCTCATTCGACCGATTATCTGATGCACTGGGCTTCCGATCGACCCGAAGGACGGCGATGACGGGCAACCAAATCGAGCTTTTCGCGCTCGCCGGCGCAGAGAATAGAGGCCTTCATCAGATGTGAGCCAGAGCCCTTTTAGACGAGAACTGGCAGGGCCGCGACCGCTTCGCCCGCGAGGGGTGCGATTTAAAGCGATGCAGAGTAGGTTGGGTTTGGAGTGATTTGGCGGGAGGATTTGGATGGCGGTCGGGGAGTTGAGCGATGAGGCGCTGATGGCGGCGTTGCAGGCGCATCCGGAGCTTCGCCAGCGGGTGTCGTCGATTGTGCTGGCGGTCGAAGGCGACGAGGGGGAATTGACGGAAGCCGACGCTGCGGAAGAGCGGATGGTCGAGGAGATGCGTCTTCTGGGACGGGAGGCGCTTCACAGTTGGGCCGAGCGGCGGGTCGAGGCGACGGAGCGGGAAATTCGTCAACGTCCTCAGATGTATCGCCAAGGCGAAAAAAACTCCGCTGGCACACGAAATTCGGCGAAATAGAGGTCCAGGAGCCGCAATATCGGTTGGGGACGCAGCGGGTGCGTCCATTCGTGCTCGGGGCGAAGGTGAGCCCGCTCGGGTGTTCGCGGCCGTTGCAGCGCGCCATCGTCGACTTCGCCGCCGATCAGCCCTTCGCGCAGGCGCGCGCCAAGTTGCAGGAGCATTACGGCTTCGCGATCGGCGAGAGCACGATCCAGCGGATCACGTTTGCCCACGCCCAGGCGATCTACGAAGCCGGCCGCCAGGATTGTGAATTTCCGGAGGCGCCGGGCCTCAGCAAGCCGATCATCGTCGAGACGGACGGCGGCATGGTTCCGATCGTCGAACCGAGCAGCGAGGGGAAGGACAAACGCAAGGGCAAGACGCTGTCCTGGCGGGAGGCGAAGCTGTCGCTGGCGCACGCGCAAGGGAACTGCACGCCGGTTTATGCGGGTTCGATCGAGGGCGGAGTTGAAGAGGCCGGGCGTCAGTTGCTTTCGTGCGCGGTTCGCGCCGGCTTCGGGGCGAACTCCCGGGTTCACGCGGTCGGCGACGGCGCGCCCTGGATCGTCGGCCAAATCGAGCAGCAGTTCGGCGACCAGGGCCGCTATTTGATTGATTTCTATCACGTCTGCGAATACCTGGCCGCTGCTTCCGAAGCGATCGCGCCCGACCCGGCCGCGCGCAGCGCCTGGATGGAGACGCAGAAGGAGGCGCTCAAAGGCGGACGTCTCGACGCCGTTCTGCGGGCGCTTGCCGGATGTTGCGAGCCGCCCGAAGTCGACGACGAGCATGCGCCTGTGCGAACCTGCCATCGCTATCTCAGCGCTCGCGCCAACCACCTGAACTACCGCCAAGCTTTGGCCGACGAGCTGCCAATCGGCTCGGGCGAGATCGAAAGCGCCCATCGCTACGTCGCCCAGCAACGCCTGAAGCGGCCCGGCGCCTGGTGGCGTGTCGAGCATGCCGAACATATGCTCGCCCTGCGGATAAACCGAATCAACGGCGACTGGGACGCCTACTGGAAAGCCCTCGCCCGGCAACGTGCCGCTGCAGCCAATGACAATAGCCCGAACAAATCACTACGCCGCACCGCCTAATTGCACCGCTTTGGATCGCACCCCGGGGCCCGCGAGCCCGATCCGCGCCACCCCGTTCCGCTGCCGGATGGGGTCGCCTGCTACGCGATCGCCGCAACCACCGCCGCCTCGCCCGGCGACCTCAGGGGCCGCCTGCTCGGCGACGGCCTCGTCCCCGTCATGAGCGCGCTCGGCCGCCACAAGGAGGCTGCGCGGAATTTGAATTTCGCGCCCGACCGGCAGTGGATCGCCTGCGAGACGGGCACCTCGACCTGCTCAGCCGGCGCGATGTCTATGAGCTGATGGCGGCGTGGCTGACGCCCTAAGGCCGTCGCGATCTTGCCCGGGCGCTAGAGCAAGGGCGGCGATCGCGGCCCCGTCCGTCGCCCTCACCGGCCCTCAACCTTCTCGTCCGTCATCACCTCAAAGCGCTTGAGATTGGCGACGCCGAAGGCGGTCGACATGGCGACGTCGGCGGCGTCTCGGCCGCGTCCCATCAAAATCCGGCCAATGCGGGGGTGATTGTGCCGCGCGTCCATCGTCCACCACCGGCCGTCGAGGAAGACTTCCGCCCAGCCGCTGAAATCCCCGGGGTTGACGTCGGGCGGCACGCCGATGTCGCCAAGATAGCCGGTGCAATAGCGGGCGGGAATGTTCATGCAGCGGCAGAGCGCGATGGCGAGATGGGAGAAGTCGCGGCAGACCCCGATGCCCTCGTGCATGGAGTTGCTGGCTGCGCGGGTCGAGCGGGCGTCGGCGTAGCTGAAGCGGATTTTCGCGTGAACGAAATCCGAGATCGCTCGCACGACCCTCGCGCCGCCGGACAGTTTCCCGAATTGCGACCAGGCGAAGTCGGCGAGTTTGTCGCTGTCGCAATAGCGGCTCGAGACCAGGAACGCCAGCGCCTCGTCGGGAAGATCGGCGATCGGCGTCGTCCTCACGTCCGGCGGCGTTTCGTCCGGCTTACCCGAGTCTGCAATGACGAAGCGGTCGGAGAAGGTGACGAGCCCTGCCGGCACCTCGACGCGCGTGACTTCATTGCCAAAAAGATCGAGATAGTTCCGCATGGGGAGCGGCGGATCCGAGGCGATCGTGTCCCATGTAGCAGGTCGGCGTCGCGTGACGGATGGATATTGAGCTGGAGCAGCATCGGCGTCGGGGCCGGACATTCAAAGGCGATGGTGAATTCCGCTTCGATCAGCATGGGACAATCCTCCTGTTGGGTCGATCAAAGGGGCGCGGTCGAACCCAGGCGCGCTGGGCGAGAAAGTTCGCGCTTGGAATGCTTCACACTTCCGGCAGGCGCCGGACATTGACGGACACGACCATTCCCTCTTGGTCCTCGGCGTTGCCCCAATAGGACCCGTGCAGCGGAATGGCCTGTCGGGCGTCTCGCGCGACGGCGACCCGGATGAGGTCGCGACTGCCGACGATGCCGTTGGTCGGGTCGAACTCGACCCAGCCCGACCCCGGCAGGAAGATCTGGCACCACGCATGGGTCGACCCGCCGCCGCGATGGCCCTCTTCCGCGTCGCGGCTCGGCACATAGAGATAGCCGGAGACGAAGCGGGCGGCGAAGCCGAGAGCGCGGGCGGCTTCCATCATCAGCGTCGCGAAATCCCTGCAGGAGCCACGCCGCGAAGACAACGTGTACACGGGGCTCTGCGTTCCCTTGTCCGTGCGCCGTTCGTAAGCGAGGCCCTCCTTGATCGCATTCGTCAGGGTCATTAGCAGCGCGGCCGTCTCCGTCGGGCGCCCTGGTTGACAAATTGCCGGACCCATCGCTCGAGGTCGCCGGAGGGATCGGGATAATGCCGCTCGATCGCCCGGGCGAGGTCGGGCAGTTCCTCTGCGTCATAGGAGAACGGATAGGTGCGGGCCCGGTCCTCAAGCTGGAATTCCGGTTCGTCGGACGCGATGTGCTCGAGCGTGATGGTGTTCTCGACCCGGAGGCTCCGGGTCTCGCCGACGAAGTCGGCGATGGCGACGCAATTGTCGAAAACGTCGTGGATCCAGCGAAGCCGGTGCGGACGGGGCTCGATGTCGAGGCGTGCGTTCAAGAGCCGCTGGTCGTTGCTGTCGCGAGGGCGCAGCATCATCCGATGCTCGCCGAGCCGCTCGGGGGCGGCGTAGGCGTAGGTCGTGAGATGCCTCACCGTCAGGATGGTCATGCGGCTCCGATCAAGCTCTGCCCGCCAGTATAGCGACAAACTCGCCGGACTCGGGGGATTGATTGCGTCCTAACTCAGCAGCGCCCCTCGATAAATCCGGGGCGCGTCGCGGCCGGCGACGGCGGCGGTCCTGTCGCGCCACGGCCCGCGCGAGAGCGGCGCGCTTCTTCTCTCGCAATGGGAAAAGGAAGGCGCTCAAATCTTCGGCGGCAGCCCCTTCGCGAACTTGAGCGCCGCCTCGATCAGCCGCGCCCTGATTGCATCGTCGCCGTAAGCCGCAGGGCCAGCGCGGATCCAGCCGTCCATCGGGCGGCCGGCGGAGATCATCGGCCGGACGTCGGGCAGGGCGAGCGCCCAGGCGTCGTTCCCCTTGCCGAGCCGGACGAGCATCCCGTCGCCTCGCGCGCCCACGACGCGCTGAGTTGGGTGCGCGGTTTTTCGCCCCCGGAGATGGCTCTGCCAAATCATCCGGATGTTGCATACGAGTTCGTGCGGACGTTGAAGGATTGCGGTTTTCGCTGGGTGATGGTCCAGGAACATTCCGTGGAAAGTCCGGACGGTTCGGGCGTTGGCCGCCCGCACGCGCCGCACCGGTTGGTGGGGCGAAACTCGCGCGGCGAGACGCAATCGATCATCGCGATCATCAAGACCCGGGGCAGCGACACCAAGCTGGTCGGGCAGATGCAGCCCTATTATGAAGCGAAAGGCCTTTCGCGGACGGGCCTCGGCAGCAACTCCGTGCCGCCGCTGGTGACCCAGATTGCCGATGGCGAGAACGGCGGCGTGATGATGAACGAGTTCCCGCCCAAATATATGGATGTCACGCGGGAAACTTGCGGGTCGGACACTCCGGCTGTCAACGTGAGCGAATATCTGGAGTACCTGGATGCCATCGGAGTTGGAGAAGAGGATTTCCGGCAGATCCAACCCATCATGCAAAAGCGCATCTGGGAGCGATTTCCGCAGCCGACCGGGCCCGAGGCGCTCGAGAAGGTGATCGAGGGACTGCGAGAACAGGACGGCCGCTTTCACATGGAAGGCGGAAGCTGGACGAACAATCTATCCTGGGTGCGCGGGTACGAGAGCGTGCTTGGCCCGATGGAGAAGGTGAGCGCGCTGTTCGCGCAGAAGACCCAGGGCGTCCCGACGTCCGATCTCAGGTACCGTAACGCGTTGTTCTATCTGCTGACCAGCCAGACGAGTTGCTATCGCTACTGGGGCAGCGGGATCTGGACCGATTACGGCCGTGAACTCGCGCGGCGCACCACTGACATCCTAAATTACGATTTCTGATTGAAGAAGCTCACCACTCTTTTTCAATGACAGGAGGGCGCTACCGTGGCGTCCGGGTTGACGATGCTCTCGTGATCGCCAATCCGGGCCGACCACCTGCTCCTATCTCTGGTTCAGGCCGCGAGCGGACGGTCCCATCGAGTTCCTGAACGGGTAGGCTGAACATACGTGTAAAAAGTTGTCACAAGGGCAAATCGAACGGCAGGGGCCTGGGATTGAGCGGGTCCGGCAGATCATCCATATCGAGATCATATTTCCCGAATTGTCGAATGTTCTTGCGCATGTAGGGGCTGGTCGAGGCGGCGAGTGCGGCCGTGACCGTGTGTCCGTCGGCGGCCATGGAGGCGAGCACCTCGGTCAGGTCGGCGACATTGGAGAGCATGATCCCATTGGCGACCAAGCTGGCGTATTTGAGCTGCTTCTCCTGCTCGACCGGGTCGCCGCTCTTGATGATCGGGCCGCCGAAGGTGATCCAGTCGAGAAAATCGTTGTAGGACTCGATCTTGGTGGTCTCGGCGCGAATGGTCCGGCGGATCTGCGGATCGGAGATGTAGCGCAGCAGGAAGAGCGTACGCTCGACCCGGCCGAGTTCGCGGAAGGCGAGGCATAGCCGGCTTTTCCGGTTGTGCGAGCCGAGCTTACGCAGCAGCATCGACGGCAGAACCAGTCCGGCCTGGATCGAGAGGACGACCTGCATCATGTCCTGCCAATGCGTCGCGATCAGCGGCCAGTCGATCTCTTTGGTGTAGAGCGCGTCGATATGGCTGTAGCGAGCGGATTTGTCCGGTCGGTAGAAGATCACGTCATCCTAATTGCGCATGCGCGGCATCAGCTTGATGCCGAGGAGCCGGCACAGCCCGAAGACCGGTTCGCTCTGGCCCTGAGTGTCGGCATGCAGGGTGTCCGGCTGGATTGCGGAACGGTTCTTCATCAGCCCGTCCAGGATGTGGATCGCCTCCCAGACGCCACAGGGGATGAAGCTGGTGAACAGCGCAATATAGCTGTCGGCGATGTGGTGGTAGGCGATGCCGCCGTAGCCGCCGTAGCGGATGTGTTGGGCGCCGATGAGATTGTTCTCGCGCAGCGGAACATGGGTGCCATCGGCGATCGCCGCACGACCGCCGCCCCACAGCCTTGTTAACGCGAAGCGGACATAGCCATTGATCAGGTCGGTCGTCGCCGCTTCGAGCTTGGGCGTGTCGATGTGCTGAGCATTGATCCGGCGCAGCGTCTCGGCGGTCGAGATGCCGGGGGCGTGGCGGGCAGTCTGGCCCGGGCCGAGATTGCAGTCATAGCCGAATACGGTGAGGATATAGCGTTGTTCTGCCCTCGCGAGCTTTGGTTCGGCCCCGGAGGGCGGCCCGAAGTGACGGGTGTAGCGGGTCCAGCATGCGCTGTATTTGAGAATGTCGAGCAGGTGCCGTTCCGGCATGCGTGCGTGGACTTCGGTCTCGAAGGCAGCCAAGCCCTCGGGCAGGTTCCCGGCCGGCTGCTTCTTCAGATGGGGAACGCCATCGGCATCGATGGTCAATTCGGAGTTGGCCGGAAAGCCGCCGTCCACCTCGGCGGCGATTGCCGTCAATTGCTCTTTCAATTGAGCGACGAACTCCTCTCCGGTCTGCGGCATTCCGAGAGCGCCGCAATAGGCCGCAAGGCGCGGCTGGCACGCTGCCCAAGGCAAAAGCTGGGTCCGGTGGTCGCCGAAATTTTCTGCGCCGACGACGTAGAGATCTCCGGTCTGCAGGGCGTCGGCCAGATGAACGAAGACGCAGACCTCGAGCGCGCGTCGGCCGAGAACGACGCGGCCCGCCGTGTGCTTGGCGACAAAGCCTTGCCAGCGTTGCGAGGCAAAGCCGAGGTCGAGTTCCTCAACGAGATCATCTCGGCGGGCATGGCGCTGCTTGGCTACGACCGCCAGAGCGTCCAGCAGGCTGCGATCCTGGGTCGCCGAGCGGATATTCATCAGACCGAGCAATCGGAACAGCAGATTGCGGGTGTTGGCATGGATCGGCCAAAGCAGCGGCAGGTCGTTGTTGCCGTGCCAAGCGGCGACCGTCTCGCATCGTTCGGCCAGCGTGTCGATGCCGCCCTGGTCGGCCAGGAGGGTCCGGATCCGATGCCCGGCCTCGGCGTCGGTTTTTCCCTCCTTGGCCGTCTCAAGCACCCGGCCGAAGATGGCGATCAGGCCTTCCTCCATCCCGCGGTGCTGATCCTGGAGTTCCTTGAGCTTCTCCTTGGCGACCGCCTGGGTACGGCGGACCCGTCGAATCAGCATCTCGATCAGCTCGTCGCGGCAACGCGATCGGGCTTGCTGGAGGAGGCTGAGAAGGAGGGTGTGTCGCTTGCCTGTCCGGGCCATCTCCAGAAGCTCGCTCACTTCCATGGCTGCGGCTTCGGCGGCGAATTGCCGGAGCTTGGTGTGGGCGATGCCTTCCAATATCGGGGCAGGGTCCACGAGGCCGGTCAGCCAGTCGAGCCGGTCTGTCCACAGCCTGATCGTCTCGGGGCGAGCGGGGCCGGGTGTCTGCTTGAGGCGGCTGAAGGCCGTGGTCACTCCTCCGGGCTGGACGATCAGCAAAGCATCCAGAGCCGCGAGGTCGTCCGCCTTCAATCGGGCCGCGATCTGGTCATACATTCGCGTGTGGACCTGGGCGGGCAGATGGTTCGCCAGCCGTTCGAGCGTGCTGAAGGCCGGCAGGTCGGTCGCGGCCTTGCCCAGCGCCTCGATCGCTCGGTTGATCAGGTCCGCCGGGTCACTCATCGTGGTGGCCGCCTCGAGCACGGTAGCCGTGACCAGCTGTTCGCCTGCTTCCGTGTAGGGCGAGGCATTGAGGTAGATGCGCACCGCAGCGCGGTAATGGTGGAGCGTCGTCTTTCGACGGCTCTCGTCGAGCAGCTGGGGGGCAGCGGCCAGCGCGAGTTGCGACGCCAGATGCGCCACGGTGTCACCCTGCATGTCGACCGGCGCCGGAAAGCAGCCGAGATCCTGGCGCGCCTTCAGCAGAGTCGCCAGCGTCAGGCGGCCGGCGTCGCCGCGGGCCGTGGCGCGGATGAAGGCGTGGTCGGTTTCGTTCAGGCTGTAGCGGGTATCCAATTCCTCACGGGTAAGCCGCTCGCCCGGACGAGGGTAAGCGGTTCGGTCCATCGCTGTCATGGGGTGTCCGGAAAAGGGTTCGCCGAAGCAGCGGCAGGAAGTAAATGATTTGAACGAGATAGGTCATAGCGATTCGGTGTCCGCTAAGGAATACCTTTCTGGACGGAGACGCCGAACCCACCGGCCATCGATCGGGATCCGCACGGCGCTTTACCTGCGGGTCTCGACTCCCGAGCAGAAACCAGACCTGCAATATGACGGGCTCCGCGGCTACGCCGCGCCGGTCTCGAGGTGGTCCAGGACTACTGCGATATCGCCGTGTCAGGACGAAGAGAAGGCCGACCGCAGCTGAACGCGCCTGATGACCGCGGTCAGGAACCGCGAGGTCGATTGTGTTCTGGTCTGGAAGTTCGATCGCTTTGCCCGCAGTACGCGTCACCTCCTGGCAGCACTGGAGGAGTTCGACCACCTCGGCGTTCGCTTTATCAGTGTTCAGGATCAGATCGACACGGACAGCCCGATGGGGCGCGCCATGTTCACCATCATCGGCGCCATGGCCGAACTGGAATCATCGCTGATCAGCGAGCGCGTCACCGCCGGCATGAAGGCGGCGGGGGCACGAGACAGACACCTCGGCAGACCGCCGATCGCACAACGCATCGTCAGTCAGATCGAGGACCTTGCCGCCTCGACCGATCTCAGCATTAGTCAG
>CAVPXF010000057.1:0-29660 GCA_963709655.1 uncultured Alphaproteobacteria bacterium | reverse complement strand
TCCGCGCCCGACATGACCGTCGGCTCTGGATGCCCGCGTACGCGGGCATGACAGCGGAGGGGGAGGCCGTCGTGGGTGCGTGCGCGCATCGGCCCGCCGCCGTCAAGTCGCTGACGCGACTGCTCCGCTTCCACCCGGGTCAAGCCCGGGTGCTTCGGACGCCCCTCCGGGTGACCGCGCCGGTCCGACGCGGCGTTTTGCAGCCATGGTCTTTGCTGCGCAGACCCGGCCGAACGGCCAGGCCGGTCAGCAAAGACCATGGCAGACGAAGGGCCTGAGCCGCGCGCAGGGGTCAAGGCTCGCCGAAGGCGACCCGCGAAGCGGGCTCGGCCTTGACGCCGAGCACGGGGATCAGGCAGCTGCTTGCATAGGCCTTTCCAACATCGACGGAATTACCCTATCTTAGCTCGGAGAAGGGGCGCGGGAGAATGGGCGTCAAGCTAGTCGTTGCAGTGACCGACGGCGACTGGTTCGATCATCTGCGCGCGATGCCGCACCTCCCTGAGGTTAACTTCTGGTCGCCGTCGGACCGGACGTTTCGCGCGCTTGAACCCGACGAGCTGTTTCTTTTCAAGTTGCATGCCCCACGAAACTTTGTCGTCGGCGGCGGCTGGTTTGCGCACGCGACGATCTTGCCATGCTCTCTCGCCCGGGAAGCGTTTGGAGAGGAAAACGGCGCGGCGACGCTGCGCGAAATGCGCGCGCGCGTTGCTCGCTACACCAAGCGCTCGCCGGAAGATCGGGACGATTTCCATATCGGCTGTCGAATTCTTACTCAGCCATTTTTCCTGCCCGAACACGCTTGGATCGCAGTGGACAACGTTTGGCCGCGTAACGTTGTGTCCTTCAAAACCTATACGACTGAGGAGCGTGACGGGATGCAGCTCTGGGACGCAGTGCAAGATGCGATCAGCGCGCCAGCCGCGTCCGGATTCGCGGAGCCTGCGGCGCGGTACGGTGAACCAACTCTAGTGCGCCCGCGTCTCGGGCAGGGCGCATTTCGCATCCTTGAGACCGACAACTATCGTCGCAGATGCGCGGTCACACGCGAACGTACGTTGCCGGCGCTCGAGGCCGCTCACATCAAGCCCTTTGCGGACGGAGGAGAGCATGAAGCGTCAAACGGCGTGTTGCTGCGACGCGACCTTCCCAGCCCGCGCGCAGCACACGGGATAAGTCAGTTTCACCGCAACTTAAAGCAGTCGCCCTTGTTGATTTTGTCTTTCCTTTGCGTTTGCCCTTTGCCGTCTTACAGTGTTAGGCCCAAGCTGATTCCACTTCATCAAATGTCTATTCAATTCAGGATGACTTGACGCGCGGGATATCAGCTCGTTGCGAGCAACTGCGTTAAACGGGATAGCTGTTGTCCCCAAGGTGTCAAGCCACCTCGTGCCAACGTGGAACTCTCCGCGAGCTCGACAAATTTAATTGCAAACTCTCCAGCATAAAGAACGGGGTCAACGATCTCATCTGCAGCCGAAGGCTGGCTTGTGCAAGCTATGCCACGTATAACACTTTGAAGCAGCCTCGAAGACCCTCGTGTACCACGGATGCCTATAATCCGGTGCCGCTCTTCATTCTTTTCCGGCGCACTGTTAATAGAGATACCATTGACATGAAATCCCTTCCCTTTCCGTCTTGTTCCAACCATGTCTTGCATCTGCGCCCAGGCGTCGATCTCATTCGGGACCGAGGCGAATACTGACGACGACTCAACCGCACCGCCCAGTGCTGTAATACCTTGCCCAATCAATTCCGCCAGGTACCGCGCGGCCATCTCCTCAACCGCCCTCTCGTCGTAATCCGGCTCCCTAGTGTCGAATACGGCAGTAGAAAACCAATGCATGACGGCGCGCTCAGTCTCTACGAGCGTTTTCTGCGTTTTTACTGACTCCAAGCTACTTGTCGTATCATTTATAAATTCGACAAACGACAGCGATCCAAAGACGATATAACTGTTGCAATTCAATAATTTAAACAGTGTCGGGTCAGCTGGAACCATCCCGTCGCGGGTAGTGCACCAACGTAACAAGCCGTTCCGGAACCACCCATGTGCCATTTGTTCTGTGGCAGGCTTCCACATTTCATATTCGGATATTGGTTCGGCACACAGCGGATGCCTAGCCGGTGATCCTAATGCTTGTTCCCGCGTAGAGGGTCCGCGAACAAGAGCATGAGCAATATACGATAGCAATACGTCTCTAACAAGTTGGTCGGCAAAGCTTACCGACTTGCTCGCCAACTTGTACCTCTGAATATTTAAGGGCAGTCTTGCATGAGCATCCTCGACTGCAACGCAAGGGCAGCGCAACCCGTCCTTATAGGGCCACCATGCGTTAATCCCCTCATACTTCTTATCGGGATCAGCTATAACAATACCATTCACCGAGAGATCGGGCGATCGCCCGAAGCTCCAGTAAACCGAATCATAATCGTCCGAATGAATAGAATACCACTGCGGTGGCAGGCGTTCTTTCTTGGAAACGGGCACAACGAACTGTTGTTTCAGCGAGAACCTATTGTCACCCTTTGCCACAAACAATTTTACATCTGGTTCGTCCCAACAGTACCAGTTAATCCTCTCAGAAATAAAATCAGCATTATCCCCAGTTATGCTATTCAGCCCAAGAAGTTCGACGGCAGCCGTACTTAAATCAATCTCCACTGAAGTGCCAGTCGGTATCGTATGGCTTTTCCTAATTTCAATTACCTGACTATTACTCGATGCGTCGAATTCATAGCCGTATTCATCTTCAATATAGCGCGTACACAACCGGAAGGTTGGTCCGAGCAGGAATAGCGCAAATGCACCTATTCCAAAGCGGCCGCTCCTTAACACGCCAGGTCGGCCCTCGCTGTCAACGAAAGCCTCTTCCCAAATCGAGCTGTATCTATATGAGGCGCCGGCTCTAAGAAAGTACCTATCAATCGTATCCGCTGTCATTCCAATTCCATTGTCCAATACTCGAACGCGCCAATGCTCCTTCGATACACTGATGAATTCTACCAATACATCGCATCCAAGTTGCCTAAATACACATCGATTTGCCTCGTTTGGATGCTTGCTGCACCAAAAAATTCGCTCACGAACCGCATCGGTCGAGTTCTGAACCAACTCCCGAACCCCAACACCGGGATGTTGACCATATAACGGTTCAACGAGTAGCGACAGGATATGCGGATGGGCGCTAAAGCCGGTCCTGCGGGGAACGTACGGAAGGCGGAGACGGAACTCACGAGTATTAATGTTGGACAGGACTCGGTGTCTCGATAAACGCAGTCTATCGAGTTTCAAGTCCTGACGGGAGCCATATTGTTCGGATAATACGGCCTCTGAGTTATCTAGTTCAGACTGCAAATCTGCAATTAAATCGTTAATTTGAAGAAAGGTTAATAGTGAGATAGCTGGTGAAACGGTTATATAAACCGCTCTTGGATCTGAAGCTGGACCAATATAATCGACCACTCTATGCTTTTCCCATTCTTGGATTGAGAGCGGACTCTGGGGCTGTTTTAGGTTAAGTAGCACCGCAGGTGCTCTTTGGCGGTCAAGCTGTAAGTAGTCTGCAACACGTAGTAGCGCCATTGAATAGACCGCAGCGCAGCCCATTGGAAGCGGAGTTCCGTGGTATTGGGAATTCGCGTTCAAATATGAGATGCACACCCTAAGCGGCAGCCCGTGAGATCTTGCGATGAGACCGACCAGATCGGCCAAGCGCGTCAACGGCTGTATCGGATCAGCACCTAGGGCCGGAAACTCGTTTTCGCTCCAGCCGGCGCGCAAGCCAGGAAATCCATACAGAGCAATCTCGTGAGCCAGCCGGGCGTGATGGCGCCGCAGGAATTCGCCAACAATGAGTTCGGTCGTTTAATGTCCAGTCTCCCTCCTCCTCCGGTAGCCCGTCGAATTTCCACTTTCTAGCCTGGGTTTCACCGATGGTGTTTGCGAGTTCCTGATCACTAAACGGAGCTTCTTTCTTTCGCGAAGGTCAAGCCTCTGATTTTGCGCATCTTTGGGCTGGCGAGGGGTGAAAAGTGTAGCCATGTAAATCGGATATTTTTGTTGATTTTGCGGGTTTCTCCGCTATCCTACGTCCATGTATATCGAAACCGTGCCCAACCGCGGCTCCCCACCGGCGATCCTGTTGCGCGAGAGCTATCGGGACGGCGGGAGGATACGGAAGCGCACGCTGCTCAACCTCAGCCATTGGCCGGCCGAGCACGTCGAAGGGCTGCGCGGCGTCCTCAAGGGCGGGGTCGTGCTGCCGCCGGGCGAGCAGCCCTTCGTCGTCGAGCGCTCGCTGCCGCACGGGGCTGTCGCCGCCGTGCTGGGCGCGACGCGCGCTATCGGCCTCGGCACAATCATCGGACCCAAGCAAGCGCGCGGGTCCGATCCCGAGAGCTGTCGGCCGGTCGACCTCGTCCTGGCCATGATCGTCAGCCGCATCATCGCCCCGGCGTCGAAACTCGCCACCGCCAGGGCGCTCGATCCCGTCACCGCCGCATCCAGCCTCGGCGTCGAGCTGGGCCTCGGCGACGTCCACGAGGACGAACTCTACGCCGCGCTCGACTGGCTCCTCGAGCGTCAGGGCGCGATCGAGACCGCGCTCGCGAAGCGCCATCTGAAGGGCGGGACGCTGGTGCTCTACGACGTCTCGTCGAGCGATGTCGAAGGCCGCTGCTGCCCTCTGGCCAAACGCGGCTACAACCGCGACGGCAAGAAGGGCAAGCTGCAGATCGTCTACGGCCTTCTCTGCGCGCCCGACGGCTGCCCCGTCGCCATCGAGGTGTTCGAGGGAAACACCGGCGATCCCGCGACCCTGGCCGATCAGGTCGCCAAGCTCAAGCGCCGCTTCGCCATCGACCACGTCGTGCTGGTTGGCGACCGCGGCATGATCACCCAGGCGCGCATCGACGAGGATTTGCGTCCCGCCGGCCTCGACTGGATCACGGCGCTCCGCGCCCCCGCGCTGCAGGGCCTGGTCGGCGGCGGCCATCTGCAGATGTCGCTGTTCGACGAGCGCGACATGGCGGCGATCGCCTCGCCCGACTTTCCCGGCGAGCGGCTGATCGTCTGCCGCAACCCCGATCTCGCGCGAGCGCGCGCCGGAAAGCGCGAGCACCTCCTCGCCGCCACCGAGCGCGACCTGGCCAGGATCGCCGCCGCAGTCGCGCGTCAACGCCAGCCCCTGCGCGGCGCGGCCGAGATCGGCATGGCCGTCGGCGCCGTGCTCGACAAGCACAAGATGGCCAAGCACTTCGACCTGACGATCGCCGACGACCGGTTCGCCTTCGCCCGAAAGCGCGATGAGATCGCACGGGAGGCCGCGCTCGACGGCCTCTACGCCGTGCGCACCAGCCTGCCCGAACAGACCCTCGCCGACGAAGCCGCGGTCAAGACATACAAATCCTTGTCCATGGTGGAACGGGCCTTTCGATGCCTGAAGACGGTCGACCTGCATGTCCGGCCGATCCACCACTGGCTCACGGATCGGGTTCGCGCCCACGTGTTCCTGTGCATGCTGGCCTACTATGTCGAGTGGCACATGCGGGCGCGCCTCGCCCCGATGCTCTACGACGACGACGACAAGGAAGCCGCCGAAGCCCTGCGCGAGAGCCCCGTCGCCAAAGCGCAGCGCTCTCCCGCCGCGCTGGCCAAAAGCGCCACCGGCCGCGCCGCCGACGGCGCCCCCGTCCACTCCTTCCAGACCCTGCTCGCCGATCTCGCGACCCTCGCGCGCAACACCGTCGTGACCGCGGGCGCGCCGGACCGCCCCTTCACCATCCTCACCCGCCCGACCCCGATCCAGCAAAAGGCCTTCGACCTCCTGGGATTCCCCATCGCCTGTACCCAGTAGCAGAGACCCCACAGCCGCTCGCCGCGAGCGAGATCAATGGCTTACGCGTCGTGAAAGAAAGAAGCTCCGCCTAAAGCAAGAGGAGCGCCGCAAACAAGAGGCGCGTCTCCGAGGCAAAGCTAGCGGAGCGAGTTGCAGAGAGAAAGCAGCCCCCGGATGGCGGAGCGTCGCGCTGAGCCGCGCAAAAAAAGCACGACAAATAAACCCTAGCGTTTCGCAAGATGAACTCGCGGCCGTAAGTCGGCAAAATTGGGACGAAACAAAAATTCCCGCACCTAGCCCAACTTCCGCGATTTTCTAAGCAGAGTCCTTTTATTTCAATAAGATAGGACATTTGTTAGTCACTATGAACTGGGGTCCATCTCTGTAATGGCCCTCTACTCTCGAATTGCCTTGCAGATGTTAACCCACTAACAATCACAGAAGCGCCCTGAATACAACGTTTACGCCGTACATTTTAGTCACTATTTTCTAAATTCGCGCGACGCCGGCCGCTCATGAATCCCCTCATTTTTTGCAGGACTCGAAAAAGCCTGACTTTCGGGGTCAGGGCACGGCTGAGTAGAGAATCAGCCGGCTGGGGGATTGATGCGCGCGCCGAAGGAGCGTTTTGATTTCGTTCATGAATTCTTGAACCGCATATTCATCGAGGATTTGCACGCCAAGCGCGTGCTGTCTTTGGCCAATGGAACGCTCGGGGTGATGAGCGGGGCTTGCCTGGCGGTTTCCTTGATCGGCCAGGCGCTCGCGAAGGCGCGTGGATTGTTCGCCAAGTCCGCGATCAAACAGGTCGATCGGTTGTTGAGCAACGCGGGCGTGGTCCCGTGGGAGTTGTTCGGTTCGTGGGTTCGCGAGGTCGTGGGCGAGCGGCGCGAGATCGTGGTGGCGATGGACTGGACCGACTTCGACGCCGACAATCAGTCCACGCTCGCGCTGCATCTCATCACCCGCCACGGAAGGGCCACGCCGCTCCTCTGGCTGACCGTCGACAAGGACGAATTGAAGAACCAGCGCAACGATTTCGAGGACCTGTGCCTGTCCCGCCTGAAGGCGCTCCTGCCGGAGGACGTGGTCGTGACGATCCTGGCCGACCGCGGCTTCGGCGACGTCAAGCTGTTCGAATTCCTGGACAGCCTGGGCTTCCGATACGTCATCCGCTTTCGCGGCGACATCCATGTCAGCGCGGCCGACGGCGAGACCCGGTTCGCCGTCGATTGGGTCGGCAAAGGCGGGCGGGCGCGCATGTTGCGCGACGCCGAAGTCACCGCCGCCCGCCGGAGGGTCGGCGCGGTCGTGTGCGTGAAGGCTGTGGGCATGAAGGAGGCTTGGCATCTGGCCGCCAGCGACGGCTCGCTTTCCGCGCCCCAGATCATCAAGCTCTATTCCAAAAGGTGGACCATCGAGCCCAGCTTCCGCGACAGCAAGGACCTGCGCTTCGGCATGGGCATGAGCGCGCTGAGGATCGACGATCCGCAACGCCGCGACCGCCTCCTGCTCCTCAACGCTTTCGCCATCCTGCTGCTGACGATCTTGGGCGCCGCCGGCGAGAGCCTCGGCATGGACCGTCAACTGCGAACAAGCACCACCAAGCGCCGCGTCCATTCGCTGTTCCGTCAAGGCTGCCTGCTCTACGATCTCATCCCCAACATGCCAGAACAACGCCTGCGGCCACTCATCCAACGATATCAAGAACTCCTACGCCAAAATCACACCTTCTCCGAGGCGTTCGGTATAGCGTGAATATGAGGGGATACTTGAGGCTACGCCTCCCACGCACATCAAGTATTTCCAATGACTTAATCTTCCTTGCGAGGTCGCCGGGCTGAAAAATCAGTCGCCCACTGCGGAAGTTGGGCTAGTCACCAAACGCTGATTTCATTCCTCCGGAAGTGCGAGGCCGACGCGACACTCCCGCAGCGAAATGCTGGACGAAAGCGCTCACTCACCTAATCGAAACGGTTCACTTCGCAGGTCGAAGATTTTCGTTTCTCTAGCAACCTGTCGGACTGAGTTATCTGCGATTGAGTTGCGATGTCGATTTTCGAGTTGGCGGCTGGGATTGATCGCGCTCTGAGTCTTGGTGGGTTGGCATTGATGCAATTGGAGCGGCTGCGTATGTCGATTTTCGGCGCGAAGCGGCTCAAGCCATTCGATAGGCCGGGGCGAGGGCGAACATCCGCTTCAAATTCCAGGCCATGGTCACGAGGCTCCACTCGCCGCGCACGTTTTCGAGCCCGCGCAGGGAAAATTGACGGAATCCGAGCGCGGATTTGATGATGCCGAACACCGGTTCCGGCGTCTGTTTGCGCAGGGCGTAGAGCGCTCGGCCCCGCGGCGTCTTCAGCTTGTGGGCCATCGCCTCGACCGGCGTCGGGTCTTTCGGCGCCTCGGGCGCCTTCTCGAACCGCTCGCTCAGCGGCGGATGATGCGGTTGGCGGCCCACCGCGATCACCGGTTCGACGCCAGCCTTCTCGCAAGCCTCTACGTTGCCGGCGCTGAAATAGCCGGTATCCGCCAGCAGATGCTCGACCTCGCCCAAGCCTTCGGGCAACGCCTCGATCTTCTCCAGCATCGGTTCGACTTGCTGTTTGTCGTTGGGCGCCTGGACCACGTCGGTCGCCACCACCAGAAGGCTGCCCGCCGCCACCGCCGCCTGCGGGTTGTAGCATTGGTCGAAGCCGCCGCCGGCCACCGGCATGATGCGCGACTCCTCGTCCGTCAGATTGACCTGATCGGTCGGCAGCGGCCCTTCAACCGGCGGCGCCGGCGGCTTGCCCCCGGGCTTCTTACCCGTCGCGGCGGTCCTGGCCTCGCGCGCCGCCATCTTGGCTTCATGCTCCGCCTTCTCGCGCGCGTGCCGCTCCTTGGCGCACGCCTCCCCCCGGACTGCGATCCGGGGGTTCGCCCGCGCCTCGGCGATCTTGCGCAGACGCTCCTCGCGCCGCGCCAGTTCGCCGGGAATCGACATCCCGTCGGGAACATCCGACTTGTCCGCCGCCTCGGCCTTGGCCAGCAAATCGGCGACCTAAGCTGGAAGCGCTGACCCTACTCGCGCGCATCCTTGGCTTGCCTGCGCCGGATGCCCCGCCGGCTCTTTCATCGACCACGATCAACTATACGCAGGTCAGCGTCGTCGGCGACATGCCTGCCCTCGAGGTGGCGCGCGGACCGCCGGGGGGGCCTACTTCGGAACGCCGCTCGAATTTCCGCGGATCGCCGCAAACGCCTTTCCGAATTTTTCCCGTAATTGTTCCTGCCAAAATTGCTGGGCCGGGCAACCGTCTTCGATGCGCTCTAGGCGCTGCCGAGAATGACCTGGCTAACCGGCATTTCTCACCGCGCACCTCGTGAATTGAGCGACGCGGGATGCGCGGCTGGCCTCGGAGTTGGGGGTGGTTTCGGCTCCTGTGGGCCTCGCGCGGTCGCGGAGTGTGGGGCGCATAGCTGCTGAGCGGGTCAGGACGGGGAGCCGCGGGCGAGGGTGAGGCGCGCGGCGGTCAGGCGCCATTCATCGGCCCAGGGGCACGCCGGAGGGGACGGCGATCTTCAGCCGCCGGACGCTGACCTGAACGAGCGCGCCGAGCTTCAGGAGCTTCAGTCGGATAGTGGAGCAGGTCGCTGCGGCGAATTGAGTGCGCGCCAGCGCGAGGCGGCGCAGCCCGCAGATCACCGCATAGGCCATCGACGACAACCACAGGCGCATCTGGTCGGCCTGCATGGTCGCCGTCGAGGTGCGGTCGGCGAACAGATCAAGCTGACAGTCCTTGATCATGTTCTCCATCTCGCCGCGGGCGCAGTACAGGGTTTCGTAGAGCAGGCGGGCGGACCAGACTTCGGGTTTGAGCGAGGTGACGACGAAGCGCGGATTGGCTTGGCCGGCGGTCCATTCGGCCTTGACGATCCTCCGGCGCCGGCGTGACTAGCGTCAGCGAGAGACCCCCCGGCTTTGCCGGGGTGGCAGTAGCAGTTTGACATTTACGGCGGTATGCGCGCGCGGTGCACTCTCAGGAACAACTTCGATCCTTGCATTCTGTCATTCGGCGTGGGGTCTGAATGCCGATCGGCACCGCAAGTCCTTGAATGAATTGGAATCGGTGGGGTCAGCCTTCGGCGCCGATTGACACTCAATCCTCGAATGCGAGTGTCTCACGCATCCGAACCTGTCAGGGCTAGCCATCCGCCGGCCAAAGAGCGGCGCGGAGGGTGCAGGTACACCTTGCGCCTCAGGCGCAGATCTTGGAATGGCGGAACGCGAGGGATCCGCCAGCGCGTTGGAGCCACCCCCGCAAATCGTCGTCCGAAGATTTCGCCAGAGCGCAGCTGCGTGTACCGGTGATTTGCGGGACCCGCCGACGTTCGAGGGAATTGGGCAAATTCTGACGTCGCTCGCCGTCGCCGTCCACTCGGGGAGCAGTTCACGCGGAGCTCGCCGTGGGGGATTGTGGTAATTACCTACTGCCTCAGCCGACGAAACTGCGCTATGTTGCGTCAAATTGACGCGGGCCCAGAAGCGCATCCAGGCGCAAGATTCGCTCCTTAGCCGCGCGCCGGGAGGAATGATGGTCGAGATCTTCTCGCGCGGCGATGGGCCGCGAGCTCAGGACGTTCGACTCAGAGCGTTTCTCGATCAAAACCGCGGCACGATCACGAAGATCGCGGATCATTTGTCGCGGGGTCGATATTCGGCCGGCAAGAGGGCGAACACGGCCACGCCGGAACCCGACGAAAAGACGATCGTTCACGCGGTCGGCGGGGTCCCGTCGAGTGTCGCGAGGGAAGCGCGGCCGGCGGTCCGCGCCACCGTGAACGGACGGGTCGTCGTCGTCGACGACAATTCGGGGCGGCAGCTGCGTCATCTTGGCGAGATTCGACGACAAGGCGACGAAATCGTCTTCGTTCTCGCCTGTTCCGAGAACGGTTTCTCCGCTCCGCTGCCGGATGAAATTCTCGAGCGGCTCGCCGACCTCGACCGGGCGCTGCTCGCGCCAGACGGCGGCGAGGACGCTCTCGTCGGCGAAATCGCCACGCGCCTGGGATTCGAATAATCGCGTCGCAACGGGGTTCGGGGGGGCGGAGGACACGGGAACGACAAGACCAAGCATCCCGGGGCCGCCGGTGACGGGATTTTCCCGTCGCAATTACCGATCGATCCGGTCGCCGATCGAGGCGGGTGGGGCCGTCGTGCCCGAGGTTCAGCCGATGTCTTACGATGAACATGGAACGATGGACGCCTGGGCGGACTTCGTTGGCGGAGGGTCGCCGAGCGCTCCGCAGAAAGCGGTGGTTCGCTCGGTCATTCAGAGCTCCTGGCGGCGTAGCCTCGAAGGCGGAATCGACGCGAGCGGCTCGGCCGCGCCAATCGACCAGGACCGCGAGCGAATCGACCGCCTCATCCGCAAGAACGCCGACCTGATCGCTGCCGCGCGCCCCTGCTTCACCACCGTCTCCAGAATGGTGGAAGGCACCGGCGCGATGATCGTGCTGACCGACGGCGACGGCGTGCTCGTCGAAGCGCTTGGGGACAAGGCCACGCTCAGGGCGGGGACCGACATTCATCTGGCAGTCGGTGGCAGGTGGGACGAGTGTTCGATCGGCACGAACGGCATTGGCACCGCGCTCGCGGCCGGCGAGCCCGTCTTCGTTCACGCCGCCGAGCACTTCTGCGCGGGCATCAAGAGCTGGACCTGCGCTGGCGCGCCGATCCGGGATCCGCTCGACGGCGAAGTTGTCGGCGTCTTCGACCTCTCCGGCTATTCGACGATCTTCAAGCCCCACAATGCGATCTTCGTCGCGGCGATCGCGCGCGAAATCGAGCAGGCGCTGGCCCAGCGGCAACGGGAGGAGCGCACCCGCCTCCTCGAGGCGTTCATCGCCAACTCCCCCGGATACGGCAACTGCGATGGCCTCGTCATTGTCGACAGGCTCGGGCGCGCGACCTATGTCAACAACATGCCCACCTTGTCGGATGGACGGCGCGAGAGGAGTGCGCTGGTCGCCTGCGGGGACAGGATCCTCGAAGGGCCGCCGACCGATCTGACGAAGGCTGAAGGGAGCGCGTTTCCCGACGCGCTTTTGCGTCTCGCCGATTTCCGCCCGCTTCGGCTGGACGGAGAGGTTCGCGGCGCGGCGCTGGTCTTCCCGTCCGGTCCCTCGGGCGCGCGGCCGGCCCGGCGCGCTGTCCCTCCGGCACGGCTCGAAAAGGCGCCCGAGCGCATTGTCGGCGAGTGCCCCGCGCTGCGCTCCGCGGTTGACGTCGCCCGCCGCGTCGCGCGCTCCGGACCGGAGATCGCGCTTCTGATCGAAGGGGAGACAGGCGTCGGCAAGGAGCTGTTCGCCCGCCTCGTCCATCATGACAGCGACCGCAGGGGCAGTCCGTTTGTCGTGCTGAATTGCGGGGCGATCACCCGAGAACTGTTCGGCAGCGAGATTTTTGGCCACGTGGGCGGCGCGTTCACGGGTTCGTCGAAGGAGGGCAAGGCCGGCGTCTTCGAACTCGCCAACGGCGGCGTGCTCAGTCTCGACGAGATCGGCGAGATGCCGCTCGACATCCAGCCGTTCCTCTTGCGCGTCCTCGAGGAGCGGGTGGTGCGGCGGATCGGCGACACGCGCGAACGGCCGGTCGACGTCCGGCTGATCGCCTCGACCAATCGCGACCTCATGAAGGAGGTCGAGGCGGGACGGTTCCGCAGCGATCTCTTCTATCGCATCAGCATGGTCTCCATTCACGTGCCGCCGCTGAGGGAGCGTCGCGAGGACATCGCGCCCCTCATTGCCCACTACAACGAGCGGCTGGCGGACCAGATGGGAAAGCCGCCGCTCGAATTCGCCCCTGAAGCGATCGAGGCGCTCGAGGCCTATCGGTGGCCGGGCAATGTGCGGGAACTGAGAAACGTCGTCTCCCGCCTGTGCCTTCTCGCCAGCACGCCGCTCGTCCGCCTGGAAGACCTCCCTCACGACGTGCGCGGCGAGCGGCGCCTGCCCTGCGCCTTCGACGATTGTGCGAAGGACGATCCGGGCCGTGGGCTCAGCCTCGAACGGGCGGAGCGCCAGGCGGTCATGGAGGCCCTCGTCGCCGAGCACGGCAACCTGAGCAAGGTCGCGCAAAGGCTCGGCATCTCGAGGCCGACCCTCTACCGCAAGATCCAGTTGTACGGCATCCAGACCCAGCGCAGCTTCAGCTGACCGGAGGAAGGCCGCGGACCGCCGTTTTCGGACCAATTCCTTGCAGATTTAAATGGTTAGGCCCGGCGGAGGTCGATTTTCGAGTCAGAACCTCATACATTTCAATAACTTATCAGGAGGTTGGCTCCTGGCGACGCGGCAGGGTCGGGGGCTTGCGCCCCGCCACTGTCCTCCCGCAGGCGCGCCAATATCCCTGCCGAACTTGACGCAGTCCGAAGATCCTGAGCGCCCGCCGCTCTCAAGGCGCGCGACTCGGGGGAAGCTTCTCCGCCCCGCCGCCGCGCGTCGGGCCCGCGGTCGGGTCTTCCGTCTCGGTGAAGTCGCCGACCAGGGTCTCGGTGGTCAGGATCAGGGTCGCGACCGAGGCGGCGTTGGCGAGCGCCGTCGACGTCACGCGCACCGGGTCGACGACGCCGGCCGCAAACATGTCCTGGAACCGGCCGATCGCGGCGTTGTAGCCCGTGCCCTCGGGCTGGCGGCTCGCCTCGGCCACGATCGAATTGCCGTCGGCCCCGGCGTTGGCGGCGATCCGCCACAGCGGGCGCTTTAGGGCCGCTTGAACGAGGCGGGCGCCTTCGGCGACGTCGGATTTCGAGTTGGCGATCACAGCTTCGAGCGTCGGGGCGATATGGGCCAGCGCCGCGCCGCCGCCCGCGACCACGCCGTCCTCGGCGGCGGCGCTGACCGCGTGCAGCGCATCCTCGATCAGCTGGGCGGTCCGCTTCTGCTCGACTGGCGTGACGCCTCCTGCGTAGAGGATGGCCGTGCCGCCGCTGAGCTTTGCCAGCCGTTCGCGCAATTTGTCCTGCTCGATGTTGGGCGGGGCGTTTTCGTAGAGGCGCTGGACCTGGGCGTGCCGGGCGCGGATCGCCGCGGCGTCGCCCTCGCCCTGCAGGATCGCGGTGTGGCTGGCGCTGCTCTTCACCCGCTGGGCGCCGCCGAGATCGGCCGCCGTGACGTCCTCGATTCGCCCGCCAAGATCGCGGGCGATCACCCGTCCGCCGGTCAGGATCGCCATGTCCTCGAGCAGAGCCTTGCGCCAATGGCCGTACTCGGGCGGATGGACGACGAGAAAGCGGCCGGCCGCCCCGCCGCCGAGGAGGCTCGCGACGACCTCGGGCGACACCTCCTCGGCGATCACCAACAGCGGCCGACCGGCCAGGCTTGCGAGCGCGCGCGCCGCCTCGAGCGCCGCCGGCTCCTTGATCTTCAGGTCCGTCATCAGGATCAGCGGACGCTCGAGCGCCGCCGTCATCGTCTCCTGGTCGGTCACCATGTGATGCGACAGGTAGCCCCGGTCGAACGCCATGCCCTCGACGACGTCGAGCGTCGTCTCGGTCGTCAAGCCGAATTCGGTGGTGATGACGCCCTTCTCGCCGACCAGCGCGAAAGCCCTGGCGACCAGCGCGCCGAGCTTCCGATCGGTCGCCGCGACCGTTGCGACCGAGGCCAGCGTCGTCTCGTCGTTCGCGGGCCGCGCCGCGGCCTTGAGGCCGGCGAGCACGCTTTCCACGGCCAGGTCGATGCCCCGGCAAAGGTCGATCGCCTTGGCGCCACGGTCGAGAGCCGCCGCTCCGCTCTGCACCAGCGCGTTGGCCAGGACGATCGCGGTCGTCGTTCCGTCGCCGGCCACCGCGTTGGTCTGCATCGACACTTCGCGCACGACCTGCGCGCCCATATTCTCGAAGCGCTCAGGCAGCTCGATCTCGGCCGCGATCGACACGCCGTCGCGGGTGATGATCGGCGTTCCGATCGGCCGGTCGATCATGACGTTCATGCCTTTGGGGCCGAGCGTCGGCTCGACCGCAGCGGCGAGCCGCGCCACGCCGCGCGCCAACGCGTGACGGGCGGCCGAACCGTGAAGCAGGACTTTGGGCATTGCGTCTCCATCGCCTCTCGCGAGGCCGGTCGGTTTGAGCGACATGAAACAGGCTTGCGCCAGCGAACCCTCACCCTGCGGCCTCTGGCCGCTTTCCCTCTCCCGGTGGGAGAGGGGAGGGCGTCGGGCGCGGACCCGCGTCAATGAAATCGACCAGGGTCAGTTTGCTCTCGTTCGCCGCCTTCTCCCGATAGCGCGCCTCTTTCAGGCCGCGGCAGAGCGCGCCGTTGAACTCCATGTTGATGCGCACGGCGCGCAGCCTGCCGAGATAGTCCGGCAATTCGATTGGGCTGAGCGGGGCGCCCTCCCAGGCGACGAACGCGGGCGCCTCGTCGCCGGCGGCAGGAAAGCGCGCCCTCAGCGCATCGAGATAATGGGTCAGGCGGACGGTCAGCTCCGGCCCGACGTTCGCCTTGTCCAGCGTGCCGCAGTCGAGCGTCAGGATGTCGTCGTCCGCCCAGCCGGCCGTGCGCAGGCCCAGGAGCGCCGCCTCCTGCCGCCTTTGGAACGCCTTGCGCAAAAAGGTTTCGCGCAATCCAGCAAGGTCTTCCTGCGGCGAAAGCGCATCAAAGATTTCCGAGAAAGGCTTACCCTCGGCGAGTCCCGCGTTTACCTCCTCGGCGAACAGGTGATCGTGCAGCGTGATGCGGAAGCGCGGGCGCCACGAAAGGGACTCCAGCGCCTCGCGGACGCCGTCCAGCATCAGGAATGCGAAGTTCGGCGAGCACCAGTAGGTCGGCAGCCGGAAGTCGAGATCGACCGATCCATCATCGGCGACCTCCACTCTCTCGATGAACCCCATATCGGTGACCGGCTCGTCGAGCTCCGGGTCATACACCCGGGCGACGGCGCGCATGACTTCCTCGATCCGGCCGCTCCTGACGCTGAACGGCTGCATGGGCCTACTCCGCCGCGAGCGCGATCGGCGTCTTGGCGAGCGCGGCCTTCTTCTTGGCGATGTCGATGTTGTAGAGCTTCGCGGCGTTGAGACCGAGGATCTTCTCCTTGACCTCGTGCGTGAGCTCGACGCCGCGCTCTTTTGCAATGTCTTCGGGAAGCTCGAACGCCCAGAGCTTCTCGACCAGCCAGCGCGGCGTCCAGATCGCATAGTCGGAGCCGAACAGGATCTTGTCGGGGCCGATCCAGAACAACAATTCCGCCATCACCTCGGCGAAATAGCGCGGCCGGCTGTGGATGAATGGAAGGGCCACCGCAAGGCCGCCGTAGACGTTGGTCTCCTGCGTTGCGATCCAGCAGAAGTCGTCGAGGCGCGGAAGGCCGCAATGCTCGACGATCCAGTTGAGGTTCTGGAAGTCGGTCGCCGCATAGTCGACGTCATGGACGTCGAAGGCGTCCTTGTTCAGCGGGATGATGGTCGGCCCCTTGTGCACGTGCATGTTCTTGATGCCGAGCTTCTCGCAGAGCTCGAAGCAGCGATAGGCGTCGGGGTCGTTGAGCCTCCACCCCTTCGAGGCCCCGTTCCACTCGGCGGTGTAGAGCTTGACGCCTTTGATGTCGTAGGTCTCTTTCATGTAGTGGATGTATTCGAGCGCCTTCTCGCCGTCGCGCGGATCAAAGGCGCCGTTGACGATGAAACGCTCGGGATAGCGCTTGGCGACGCTGGCGTTGCGCTCGATGGTGTTGAAGCCGTTCTTGTAGAAGTCGCGAAGGTAGGTCGAGTTCAGGATCGCGACATCGTCCGGCCCGTCGACGAACAGGTCGTGATAAAGATCGTCGGCGCTGTACTTCTCGAACTTCGCCTTCTCCCACAGCTGCTCCTTCGGGCTCAGGTTCGTGTGGTAGGCGTAGAAGCACTCGATGAACTGCTTGCCGTGGATGTTGCTCTGGTTCGCCGGGCTCCCGTCCCAGAAGTGGGTGTGCCCGTCGACGACGAAAATCTCTTTGCCCTGCGGCGTCTTGAACATGAATTCCTCCTGTGATGGATCTGGCAAGTGCTAGCGGCAATTCCCCACCCCTCATGCTGAGGAGCGACGCGTAACGTTGCGTCCCGAAGCATGCTCCAGCGGACCGCGACCGTTGCGCTGGCTGAAGCGTCCTTCGACATCCCCGGCCTCGACTCGGAGATCAGGACGTGGTCGAGAAGAGCGGCTTGCGAGCTACCCCGCGATCTTGAGCGATGAGTCCCGCCGGGCGGCTGAGCGGCGGCTCGCGCCGCGCGGCAGATTTGCGGCGCCGCCGTCTATTCGTACTCCAGCACGTCCTCCATGTTGCCGAACAAGACCACGGTATTGTCGTCTACGCGCACCATGCGGCCATAGTGCGTCGAGGTGTTCACTTCGAAGATGGCAGCCGTCATCTCGCGGCCGAGATAGTCCGCGATCTCGTCCATCTTGAAGACGAGCTTGCCCTCGCCGTCGATGCGGATGAGCGCCGGCTGGTAGGTGACGGTGACGCCGTCCTTCTTGCCCATCAGCTCGGCGATGGCGCGCGCCTCGACCGAGTTGTTCATGGTGACCCCGCACTGGTGCGAGATGGTGTCCTTGAAGTCGAGGTCCTTCATCGACTTGAAGATGTTTTGATGATGATGTCCGGCGTCGTGAGCCGGCGTCGTCGCAGCGGTCATTTGTCTTGCTCTCTCTCTTGGCAGTTATTGCTTGAGGCCGAGTTCGCCCAGGATCTGGCCGAAACGCTCGTGCGACTTCGACCGCGCGTCCTGGAACGAGACCGGCTTCGAATGCGGCTTCGACCAGAGCGGCTGGAGTTGAGCGGCCGCTTTCTCGGCGAGGTCGGCGTGCTTGGCAAGCCAGCGCTGGAAGAGCGCGCGGTTGTCGCCGCCGAAAGACGGATCGTTCGCCAGCAGGTAGATCAGGTCGACGGTGTTGGCGAGGTTGCGCTCGTAGTCGGCTTCCGCGGCCGCAACGACGGACGGCGTCATCGAGTCCTTGTTCGCCGCGCCGACCGGAATGAAGAAGCCGGACCGGACCAGCTCGCCGACCAGCGGCTCGAACGCGACATTGATGGCGAAATACTGCTCGAGATAGTCGGTCGCGCCCATGATCGTTTCGACCGCGGTCCTGACGCCCTGCCAGATCGGATCATCGAGCCAGGTTCTCTTGCCGGCCTCGTCCTTCCAGCCCGGAATGTCGAGACCGATCTCGGCGAGATAGAGCGTGAGGTCCTGAGCGAGCCTGAGCTTGTAGGACGAGTTCGTTAGCGTCGCGTTGTTGATCATCTGGGTGTAGCCGTAGCGCTGCGCCTGCATGAGCGCCGTGCCGAGGCCGAACTCCGCGTGCTTCCAGGCGCCGAGGTCGTTCTGCAGGACGCCGATCCAGGCCTTGTCGAAGGCTTTGGGAACGCCGGCCCTGCGGCCGTTGGCGATGACGCCCTGCACCATCGTCTCGATCCTCGACTGGCGCTGGTAGTGGGTGCGCTCCCACTCCTGATCGGGCGCGCGGAAGGCGTGCCAGTTCGAGCTTTTCGCCTCGGTCGCGTCCTTGACATAGGCGCCCTTGCCGTCGACGAAATTGATGATCCAGTTCTGGATGAGATAGCGCTCGGGATCCGGCTGCACGTCGACGGTCACGTCCTCGTAATGCGTCGCCCGCTGGCCGCGGGGCTCGAAATAGCGGAACCGACGGCTGTCGGAATCGGAGAATGTCGCAGCGCCTGCGGCGCCGGACCCAACTGAACTCGAAGTAGCGACCATCGCGTCAACTCCCTTTCTCTCGTTTTGCCTCGGGTAACTCTCTTTTGCGGGCTCTCGCGGACGCTCCGTCAGGGACCGGACGAAGCGCCGGAAGAGGTGGTGAATTGGTCGAAGAACACGCGTTCGGATTTCGAACCCGTTCATGAACAGAACGGGCTGCAGCGCGTCGATCATAGGAGGCGGCCCGCAGGCGTAGACGTCGCCCTGGCCGTCGATGGCGAGCTCCTTCAGCCGCGCGTTGACGCGCTCGTGCACGAAACCACGCTCGCCTTGCCAGTTGGCGTCGTCGTCCGCGTGCGACAGCACGGGCACGAACTCGACCTCCGGATGCGCTTCCTTCAGCGCCGCGATCTCGTCGAGGTAGAAGAGGTCGTCGCGGGTGCGCGCGCCGTAGAAGAAATAGATCGGCCGCGTCTCGCCGCTCATCAAGTGATCGTTGAGGATCGACCACACCGGCGACATGCCTGAACCGGCACCGACTAGGATCATCGGTCCGTCTCGGTTTTCTCGTCGGAAGCAGGCGCCGTAGGGGCCGACGACTTTGACCTCGGCGCCGACTTTGATTCCTCCGGAGTTGAGCTGTCCGGAGAATTTTCCTTGCGGGTATTTCTTGATGATGAACTCGAGTTTTTGGGTTTCGAGCGGCGTATTTGCCATGGAAAACGAGCGCGTAATCGTCTCCCCCGCTTCGGTCGTGACGGTGATGTCGACATATTGGCCCGCCCAGAACTTGATGGGGGACTCGAGCTCGATCCCGATGCGGCGGATGTCATGGGTGAGGCGGTCGATGCGCGTCACGCGTCCCTCGAACGTCTTCACGGCGGTCGCGCGCGCGAGCAGCTCCTCGTCGTAGTTGAGCAGCTCGACCTCAATGTCGGAGAATGCGCGCGCGCGGCAAAGCAGGATGTGGCCGCTCTCCTTCTCGCTGTCGTTGAGCGCGAAGGTCGAGTAGCGCAGCATGTCGACCTCGCCGTCGGTCAGAATGCTTTTGCACGCCGAGCACTGGCCCTCCTTGCAGCCGTGCGGCAGCGCGATGCCCTGACGGAACGCCGCCCCGAGCACGGTCTCGTCAGGCTCGACGTCGAACTCCACGCCGACGGGCGCCAGTCGAACTCGATATGCGCACATGCAGCTCAAACCTCTTCGGCCGAGACGGCGCAAGTCTCCTGTCGCCGCCGCCGACGGGCGTCGTCGCGCCAGGATGACTTTCGGGGAACGGGGAGCGCGGCGGCGCTCAAGCCGCCGCGCCGGATGGCGTCAGTTGCAGGGGTTGATGGTGAAGCCCTTGCGGTATTCGGCGAGACTCGCCTCGCGCGCCTCGGGCGACATCTCGCGCAGCAGCGTCAGCGGCGAGAGGAGCGTGTGGCCGCGCACGTCGTCGAGCGTCCACATGTCCTTGTCGTCGAAGCGCAGATGCGGCTGCGGGACGAGCGTCTTGCCGTCGGAGCGGACGAAGTTGAGGTCCTTGATCGCGTCGGCGAGATCCCAACCATGGTACAGCGTCTCCCATTCGCGCTTGCCGCCGAAGCGGCCCATCGCGGGGGTCGGGCGGCCCTGGTACTCGCCGGCGAAGGCCTCGACGACGGTCCAGCGGTCGAGCTCGTGGGCGAACGTGTAAACTTGCCCGTCGATCTCGTCGGTCACGATATCCTCGCGGATCAGGCAGGGCACCAGACACGACCAGCAGCGGTGCGGGTAGACGTAGCCGACGTCCGAGTTGAACGTGATCACCGTCTCGCCCGGCTTGCTGAGCTTGTCGTACCACTTCCAGAAGTCGCCGAACTCGGCGTACCAGCCCGGATACTTGTGCTCGAACCACTCGAAGTCCTTGTCGCGCTGGGCCTCGATGCGCCAGAAGTTTACCGGCCACCCGACCGCGAAGAACTGCGCGACCTTGTGAACGTAGAACTTCTTGGTGAGTTGGTTCCAGGCTTCATGGACGTCGTCGTGATGCACCTTCACGCCGTACTTCTCGAGCGGCAGCATATAGGTGCGGTAGTAGTCCTCGAAAATCCAGCGGTGCCACATTTCCGCGTAGGACTCCTTGGTCTTGTCGCGGTTGGTGGTGCCGTATTCGATGAAGGTGCCGATCGCCGCATCGACGATCGCATGGTTCTGCCAGAAGGCGTAGCGCAGGTCGCGCTCGAGCAGGAGGTGGTTCTCCGGCTCTTTCAGCGCCGCCATCAGGAGCGAATGGCCGTTGCCGATGTGCCGGCTCTCGTCCGACTGGACCGACAGGAACACCGTGGGGAGCGCATAATCGCCGTTGCGCGCGGCCTCCGAAGGCATCGCGACGAACAGCGTATTGGTGAACGCCGTCTCGGCGACGACGGTGAGATACATGCAGGCGGCGGTCATCGTGTCGCCGGTGATGAAGCCTTCGCCGAACTGGCGCCCGATGGTGGTCGCGTAGCACTTGCCGAAGGCCTCTTCGGTGATGTCGAAGCCGGCCGGATCGATATAGTTCTCCATATACCACTTCTTCAGATTCATCTGGATCGTGGAGTGGCGGAACTCATCGACCATCTGCATGGTGAAACCGGTGCGCAGATCTTCGCCGGGCGCGAGCCGCGCCACCATCGCCATCGACCGGGCCGCGGAGATCTCCGGGAACGGGATGATGGCGAGGAAGAGTTTCATCCATTCGACCCAGCGCGGCTCGACATTGCGGAACATGTCGCCGCGCAGCGCTGCGTCGAGCGCGCCATAGACGCGATTGTCCTTCTCTTCCTGCATCGGGAAGTAGGAGCGCAGCACCTGCTTCATCGGATCGCGCGGCGCCTTGGTGATCTTGTAGTCGGTGGGGAAGGTCATCGCCTCCTGGACGTAGCTCGGATTCCATCCGAGATCGGCGATCTTCTTGGTCGCTTCGCCGACCGATATGCCTCGCTGCGACGTTATCTTGTTCAGCGTCAGTGTGGACATTTCGATCTCCTTGTCGGCGCGACGCGGCGCGCCGCGGCCGGGTTTCCTTTTAAGGTCCGGGCGGAAGCGCAAGGCTTCGACCGCGGACACACGCGTGCACGTCGGTTTGGCAAAGGTCCTCGGCGCGGAAATCCAAAGGGTCGAGGCGACCCTCCGACGTCCTTCCCGGTCCTTCGTTCTTCCTGCGACGCCAAGGCGACCGCATTGTTTCTTGGCGTAAGAGCTGCAAGGGCTGTGCCAAGTCATGGAGCGGCCAATTGTCGCGGATCAGCGCGATCCAGCCTCGCGAGTGTAACGTTTATTTACAACTGTAAAGAGGACGCTTGTATGGTCGTTACACGTTTATTCCGCGCGTACGTTGAAGAATGACCAAGTACTTTGACATAATGAGCAATGCGCAGTAGCTTGCGGAACTGCGCATACAATCGCCAACTTGCCGCAAGAGGGCCGAATGCCCGAGGGAGGAAACAATCTCAGCGCCCGCCTCGTCTCGGCCGGCAGGGTCGAGGTGGCGGACGCGCTCATCGAATTGATGCCGCGCGACGCCGTGTTCGTCCTGCGCCTTCTGGGCGAAAGCCGGAGCCGGCTCCTCCAGCATTTTCATGCGCTCATCCTCGCCGAATTCGCCAAGCTCGGGGCAACGCCGGAAACTCACCCGATGCTGAGCGCCTTTGCCGAAACCCATGCCCTGGCGCTACGCGACTTCGTCGTCTCGGGCGTCGAGATCGCGCATCAGTTCCGCGTCGAGGACATTGAGCGGCTGACCGGCGATTCCGCCGGCGTCTTGCGCGTCGACGTGTGGGACCGGCTGAAGAGCCATATCGCGGCGGCGGAAGCTCAGTTCCGGCGCCAGGTCCTCGGGATGCGCGAAGAGATCGATGCGTACCGCGTCCCGCCCTCCGGCGCAGGCGGCGCGAGTGAGGCGCGATGACCGAGCCGGCGTCCACACTTCGCGAACTGTTCGCCAATCGACTGGCCTTGGTCGAGCGCCTGTCACAGGCGACGTCCGCACTGCAAAAGCTTCAGCAGGCGCGCGCTGGGGCTGAGATGGACGTCCAGCGATGCGAGATTGGCCTGGGCCTCGAACCGCATGCGGACGTGGCGCGCGACTTGCTGAACCCAAGCGTGCTCCTGGCGAACTTGCTGGACGCGAGACAGCGCGTCGAGGACAGCGACCGCGGCATGGAACGATGCGAGGCTGAAATCGCGGACCTCGAGTCGAGCCTCGCAGAGACGGATCGCCAGATCGAAACGGCCGCTCGCAGGTGAGCGGCGCCCCGCCGGAGGACGTCAAGTGAATCGAGAAACCCCGAGCGCTCTTTTGATGTTCGAACTCTTCGCCCGGCGTTGGGCGGTCCCGGCGCCCGCCCTCGGCCTGATGTTCAACGCCTCGCAAAGCCAGGCTGCGGCCCCGCTCGGCGACGGCTCGATCGCGCTCGTCGCCTGCGCCGACGCGGAGCCTCCTGAGAGCCGGATCGCGGTCGACGCTTCGGGGCGGCGAACGATCGCCCCGCGACGGTCCGCGCCGCGCGCCGCATCGATTGTCGCCGCCTCCGGACCCGGACCGGCGCAGATTGTTTCCGGATCCGACGATGAATTCCTGATCGCCTGGAACGACGCGAGTTTGTGGCGTCTCGACCGGGTAGGGACGGTGATCCCGGCGGCGGCGCCGCCGGGTTCGGCGTCGCTGGTCGCGCTCGACCGTCGCGGCGCAACGACGATGATCTTAACGAGCGACGAGGTGGCGTTGCGGCCGGATGAAGGCCCCGCGACGCGGGCGCGGCCGCCGGACGGCGCGCGCGCCGCCGCTCTGTCGCCCGACGGCAGGACGATCGCCTTCGGCTCGGCGGAGGCGATCGAACTCGTCGAGACCTCGGCCCCGGGCGCGATCGTCCGGCGATACGCTGCTCCCGGCCCGATCGACCGGATCGTCTGGCTCGACGACGGCGCTTATCTCGCCGCGGCCTGCGGCGGCGCGGGCGTCGTCCTCGTCGATCTTCGCGGCGACCGAATTGGTTGCATCGGCGGTTTTCCGGTTCCCCCTCGCTCGATCGCGTGGAGCGGTCCGTCGAACGCGCTCGTCGTCTCCGGCGCCTACCGTATCGCCGCATGGGATCTCGAACGGCCGCCTTTCGATGGCGACCGCTCGGGCGCGCTCGAGACTGGCCGCGCCGGAGTGGTCGCGGTCGCCGCGGTCGCCGCGCATCCAAAGCGCCGGCTTGTCGCGGCGGCTTACGCCAACGGCCAAATCGTCATCGCCGAACCGGGCCGGCGCGACGAGATGATCTTGAAGGCGAGCGGCGCGACGCCTGCGGCGCTCGCCTGGTCGGCCGACGGGCGCATGCTGGCGATCGCCGCCGAAGACGCGGTTGCGCTCGTGACTCTGCCGGACGCGCTTTTTAAATCAAGCGAGCCATGAGGAGAACGGACATGCAAGCCCAAGCCCAGCCGATGACGGACGAACAGGAGAGCAAGGACCAGTTCTTTGAGCGGCTGGGACGCATCGCCGACGAAATGGCGGCCGCCTACGGGAAGGACTTCGCCATGGGCGCGCTCTTGCTGGCGGCGCGCTGGCTGGCTGAGAACAAGGCCGGCGCCCAGAGCATGGCGCCGAGACCGCAATGAGCCGGCCGGCTAACGCGCGGCCAGAAGGCAGGCGGTTCTGAGGACGGACGCGAGATTGATGCCGGCGTCGTCTGCTCCGTAGAGCAATTCGGAGGCTTCCGCGTGCAGGGTCTCAATCAGCTTCGGCGTCGAAACGCCCTCGTCCCTGGCGAGATTGTCAAGGACGCGCCAGAACGAAGCCTCGAGCCGGAGGCTGGTCGAATGGCCGCTCAGGCGGATCGACCGGCTCACCGGCCGGAAATCCTGGGCGCTGTGGCTGGTCAGGAGTTTGCACATGGCTGGTCCTTGATCACAGTTTTCCCATTTGGCCACAAAGCGCCTGGTCGCCCGACGCGGACCCCGGGAGACCAGGCAAAGCGTCGTCGCTTACGGGACAAGCACCGCCCGACCGTGGATCTTGCCGTTGTGCAGATCGTGCAGAGCGTCGTTGGCGTTGCTGAGCTTGTACTCGGCCGTCGCCAGTTCGATCAGTCCCCTGTCAGCGAGCGCCATCAGTTCGACCAGCTCGGCCCACGTGCCGACAAGGTTGCCAATGATGTTGCGCTCCGTGATGACCATGTCGACGGTCGGAATGCGGATCTCCTCGCCGTAGCCGACGACGTAGTAGCTGCCCATCGGGCGAGTCATCTTCAGGCCCTTGGCCGTGGTGCCTTTCTCGCCGACGAAGTCGATGACGGCCTCGGCGCCTTGACCGCCCGTCATCTCCAGTACGGCCTCGACCTCGTTGCCGTCGGCCTTCACGAGCTTGTGCGCGCCGACCTTTTTGGCAAGCTCGAGCGACGCTTCCGCCTTGTCGACGACGATGATGTCGGCGGCCGACATGGCGCGCAGGCACTGGATGCCGATGTGCCCGAGGCCGCCCGCGCCGATCATGACGCAGCATTCGCCAGGATTGAGTTGGCGTGCGGCCTTTTTCACCGCGCGATACGCGGTCAAGCCCGCGTCCGAGTAGGGCGCGACGTCCTTCGGCGCCAGCGTCTTCGGCAGCGGCACGATGTTGCGCTCAGAGGTGCAGAGGTACTGGGCGTAGCCGCCGTTGGAGTCGAGTCCGGGAAACTTGCCGGGCCCATGCATGTCGAAGCCCCTGCGGCAGGCGAGGCAGGTGCCGCTGGTAATCTTGGGATGCACGATCACCGGATCGCCGACCTTGATTCCCTCGACCTCCTTGCCGACCTCCTCGACCCAGCCGGCGTTCTCGTGGCCCATGATCAAGGGCAGAAGTGTGTCGCCAGTGGGGTCGGTGAACGGGCGCCAGACGCCCTCGACGATGTGCAGGTCCGTCCGGCAGACCCCCGCGCCGCCGATGCGGACGATCACGTCCGTCGACTTCTCGATCTTCGGATCGGGAACGGTCTCCTCGGAGACCCATTGCTTGGCGGTCAACGGGTCGTCGTAGCGTCTGAGAACCTGGGCCTTCACGAGCGTTCCTCCGTCTTGCGAGCCTTTGGCGGCCTCGCCGCGAACGCCCGCCGCGCAAGCTTGGCGCCTAGAGCAATCGGAAATGATTTCAGGCGTTTGCCGGGGGCCCGATGTCCACGCGCTGCACGGCCCGCGACCGTCGGTGTCCAGAAGGTGGACACTTGCGGTGGAAGCCGAGCGGCAGCCCGCGGCCCCCTCGAACGAGCGCGAGCCCGACCATGCAGCCTCTGACTCCCGTCGATCGAGCGCGCCTGGCGCTTGAGCGCGGTCAGCGTATTCCCGAGGCCGCGCTCCCGCCGGCGATCGTCGAGAGCTGGCGACGCTGTCTCGAGCTCGGCCTCGATCCGAACGCTTCGCCGTCCGAGATCGTCACGCCGTTCGCCGAGGTCACGCGTAAGCGAAACACGTTCCGGATGCTGCGCGGCCTAGCGCTCGCAGAAATGCAGGCGCTGCATTCCCAGATCGCCGGGTCGAACTTCATGATCGCTTTCGCCGACGCGGAAGGCGTCGTGCTCGACACGCTGAGCGATCAGGCTTTCGCCGACAGCGCCGCAGGGCGCGACATCATCCCCGGCAGCGTCTGGTTCGAGAGCGCGCGCGGCACCAATGGGCTCGGGCTCGCGCTCACGACGTCGGCTCCCGCGGCGGTCTATGGCCGCGAGCACTTCTTCGCCTCGCATGGGGGCTTGAGCTGCATGGCGGCGCCGATCGTCGATCCGCGTGGGGCGCTGGTGGGACTCCTCGACGCGTCGTGCGCCAACGAGGCGCGTCAGCAGCATACCCATGCGCTGGTGCGGATGGCAGCCGTCCAGGTCGAGAACAGCCTGATCTTTCAGGATCGACCGGACAGTTTCATCCTCGCGTTTCATCCCCGGGGCGAGTTCCTCGACACGCTGTCGGCGGGCTTGCTCGCGACGTCGGCGGATGGGCAAGTGCACTCGGTCAATCGCGCCGGAGCGGCGCTGCTCGCGGGACTGCCGGCGAAGGGCGGCGCGAACTTCGCCGCGCTGTTCGATCGCCGCTTCGGCGAGGCGCTGACGGAGATGCTGAACGGCGGGATCGTCCGCATCCGCGACCGCGCCGGCAGCAGCGTGTTCATGGCCTGCCGCCGGATCGGCCGCCCACACGCCGGCGCCTCTCGCAGCGCGCAGAACGCTGAGAGCGCCGCGCCGAAATTCGTCGCATCGGATCCGCGCGTCGAAGCGAGCTTGAAAGACCTCGGCGAGGCGCTCGCCTTGAGTATGCCGGTACACCTCAGCGGCGAAACCGGCGTCGGCAAGGAGCTCATGGCGCGGCACGTCCATGACCTCACCGGTCGCCGCGGACAATTTGTCGCCATCAATTGCGGCGCCATGCCGGAGACGTTGTTCGTCGCTGAACTGTTCGGACACGAGCGGGGCGCCTTCACCAACGCGCGCGCCGACGGCGCGCTAGGCCTCGCCCGTCAGGCCGACCGCGGCACCCTGTTCCTCGATGAAGTGTCCGAAATCCCGCTCGCCGCGCAGACCGCGCTCCTGCGCTTCCTCGACAGCGGAGAGATCCGGCCCGTCGGGGGCCGCGGCGCGCTCGTGGTCGACGTGCAGATCGTCTCGGCGACAAACCGGTCGTTGTCCGAGATCGTCGCAGCGCGGCTGTTCCGCCAGGACCTGATGTTTCGTCTGAACGCTTACACGATCGAATTGCCGCCCTTACGGACGCGGACCGACTTCGCGGAGATCGTGCGGCGGCTCGTCGCCGACCTCGCGCCGCAGGCATCCATCACGGAGGCGGCGATCGCGGCGCTGGCGAAGCGCCCGTGGCCAGGGAACATCCGTGAGTTGCGCCATGCCTTGCAGCGCGCCCTCATGCGTCGCAAGGACGAGGCGATCGATGAGCACTGCTTCGACCTCAGCTCTCCGGAACAGGAGGTGCGCGCTTGTCCCTCGTGCCGCGTCTCCCCGATCGACCGCCGGTTCTGCGAGGAGATTGAACAGGCCCATCGCCTGGCGCACGGCAATGTCACGCAGACCGCGCGCAAGCTGGGGCTTTCCCGGACAACGGTCTACAAGCACCTACGACGCTGAGCGGGCGGCACGTCAGGCGAAGCGGCCGGAGCGCTCCAGCACCTCGATCTTGTAGCCGTCCGGATCCTGGACGAAGAAGAACCGCGCAAAAGGAGCGCCGTCCCGCTTGAACTCGGCGATTGGGCGGGGCTCGAGTTCGGCGGAGGTCAGGCGAGCGTGCTCGCTGTCGAGGTCGTCGACTGACACGGCGAGATGCCCGTAGCCGTCGCCCAGCGCGTAAGGCTCGAAGCGTCCCTTGTTGATCGTCAGTTCGAGTTCGAAAGTCGTCGATGCGCTCGCGAGGTAAATGAGGACGAAATTCGGAAAATCATAACGGTTGACGATCTCGAGCCCGAGAGCCGTCCGATAGAAGCTGACAGACCGCGCTTCGTCGAGCGCCCGAATCATCGAATAAATCGCCTTCGCCGCCACCTCGAACCTCGCTCGCTGTCAGACGCGCCTGAATTCGCGGCGAACAGTCTACCAAGGCAAAACCCGAACGGGCATTAGGCCGTTACCGCGCGTCTCGCAGAAAAGAGCGGAAACCGATGGCCCCGCCGAAATCCGCGTCGACAGGCTTGCCGAAAGGGCGATCGCCGGTCGTGACTTCTGAATGTCCTCGGCGCATCCCGGTTTTCGACAGCGCAGGGACCAGAAAAGACTTGAGCCGCGCCCAGAATATGAGTTCGCTCCGGCGATCTCTGATGTAAAAGGTCAGAGGGCCTTGTATAATCGGCTCAATAAGTCGTCGTGATACTCACATACTGAAACTTATGAGCCGCTCAGGATCCCGGCCCTCGGCGAATTAGCCGCTGCCGGCGAGGTCTGCGTCGGGCGGACACCTTTCCGATTGCGGCGTATAATTAACGAGACCGATGGGACAGATTGCGGTCGTTGGCGGAACGCGACGGTTGCGTAGAGTAGGAGTGTGGCCCGGTGCCTTTAGGCCGAGCATATCGGTTTCCCGCCCCTTTCGCCTGGCGGCGCCTTAATGGCTCAACCGTGGCCGGCTCTCGGACAAGATCTCACGCCTTCGTCCACGGCACGTCGTGCCCAAGCCGGGTCAGACGTACGAGCCCGATGCGCCCGTAGAGGCGCCATGCGGCGCCGTCCGGCGGAAGCCCTTCATCGGAGTCGCATTCGTGCAAACTCGGCAAATGCGCGAAGCTTCGGGAACGCCTGAGCCCGGCTCGGATAGTGCAAAAAGAGGCCAGATGTGCGGGGGCAGAAGCCGTCAAGAACACGTTCGAGGCGGCCTCCGGCCACGGCCGATTCCGCCAAGCGTTCGATCGAATACGCGAGGTCGAGGCCCTTTGTGGCGATTGCCACGCTGATCAACCAGTCGTTGACGATGACGGGCCCGCTTACAGCGACGTCAATTTTGCGGTGTCCGTCGTTGAACTCCCATTTGTAAAGGGCTTCGCGGGCGCTTGGCCGGAACCCGATGCAGCGGTGTTGGCCAAGATCCTCGGGTCGTTTCGGGCGCCCGTATTTTTCAAAATAGTCCGGCGACCCGACCACAACGAATTGGAAAGGCTCTGTCAGCCGGACCGCGACCATATTCGCTTCGACTTGCTTGCCGAGCCGAATGCCGGCGTCAAAGCCTTCCGCGACGATATCGACGAGCCTATCCTCGGCGAAAATCTCCAGCTGAACGTTCGGATAGGCGGCGCAGAAATCGTTGAGGAGAAGTTCGCTCAAATACGGAGCGACGGCGCGCGGCATGTTCAGGCGCAGGAGTCCCGTCACGTGCTTGCCGAAAGTCTGCGCCATGTCAAAGGCGTCGGTCAGCTCTGCGATGGCCGGACGCGCGCGTTCGAAAAATCGCTGGCCGGCTTCGGTCAAGCCGCCTCTGCGGGTGGTGCGCGTCAGAAGCGCCACCCCTGCGCGCTCTTCCAGTCTTCGGACAATCTGGCTTACGGCCGACGGCGAGATGCCAAGTTCGTCGGCCGCGGCGCGGAAACTTTGTCGCTCGGCAACGCGCAGAAACGCGAGGACGCCGTCGAGCTGATCGCGCCGGATTGTGAAGCCCTGCTTTATAAGTCGTGCCATATAAAGGGATT
>CAVPXF010000056.1:467500-941062 GCA_963709655.1 uncultured Alphaproteobacteria bacterium | reverse complement strand
CGGCGGCGCGCGGCGCTCCCTGTCGTCCGACCAAAGTCGAATACAGCGACAATGTCTTGCCAAATGAAGCAAATGTTCTTATTATGTTCTCATAACCCCGATCGAGGAGTCCTTGCGTGTGCGAATGTGTCGTCGCCAATCCGCCAGCCTCGCCAGCCGCTTTGCCAGGCGGCGGGCGGGCCGCCCGCCTCGCAAGGTTCAAGCGCGAGCAAAGGATTGTCGGCTATCTCAACCGCGGCGTTTCGGTCGCCGAGATCGCTGCGCAGATCGGCGTCGGCGAGAAGCGGATGCGGGCGATCATAAGAGACATCCTTGCGCGCCGCATGCCGCATCCGCCCGAGGAGTTTGTCGCCATCCAGCTCGGTCGTCTCAACGAGGCGTTGCTGGTCGCGTTCAGCGCCATGTCGCCAGCGAACCTCAACGCCGTCGACCAGGTGGTCAAAATCGTCCGAGAGCTCGATCGCTATGGCGGCGCTTTCGCGGCCGAATGGGCCCGGCCCAACGCTTCCCCTGGGATCCTCTCCGGGTCGCGGGCGGGGGGCCCCGGGCTTGAAGCGCCGACGGAAGCGGACGTCGCCTTCGCGAAAGCGTGGCTGTGCGACGCCGAGCTTAAGTCGGAATCGAGCGACGATCGCCCGGAAATCTTGCCGCAAAGCCTTGAAAACATTGAATCTGCGCCCGGATTTTTGCAGACGTCGGAGGCTGCCGCCGATGCCGACGGGCGCCCGGCCCGAGAAGACGCGTCCCTCGGGCTCTCGGCTGGGAGTCGCCCGGAAATCGCGGCGCAACGCCTTGAAAAGATTAAATCCGCGCCCGGGATTCCGGCGGGCCCGGCAGCGCCGGCGCCCCTCGCTACGTGTCAGCCGGAGGAGGGCCGGGGCGAAGGGGTTAGCGGTCTGAGCGTTCCTGCTCGTCAAACCTCCCATCCCGACCGTCTTCCCCTGATCCCCGGGTCAAGCCCGGCGAAGGGACGCCCGGAAAATCTGGCGCAAAGCCTTGAAAAGGTTAAATCCGCGCCCGGGATTGGGTTGGGCTCTCGAACCGCCGAGGCCGCTCCAGCCGGCCCGGTCTCGACTCCCGACCTCATGCTGAATCTGTTGAGGAGCGCTACCGGTCGCGGGGACCTCCGCGCCTGCTTGAGCGGCCTTCGAGCTGGAACGTATGACGTCGCTCGGCAGCATGGCGGCGGAGACCTTCCATTTGCCGCCCACACAGGCCGCGATCGCCCGAAAATTCCGGCGCAACGCTTTGAAAACATGGACTCCGCGCCCGGGAATCGCTGGCTCGACGACGCGGGGTCCGGCTCCCTTCCGAGCCCCCTGGTCCCCTATCCGATCGGTCCCGGGCGCTTTCACAAGACTTTCGATGACGTTGGAGCGTGTTAGCCTGGACGCCGCAACCTGTTCTCATCATCCGCTAAAGCGGCCCGGCCCCGCCATCGAGTTCGGCGAAGCGCGCGAGGAAGCGCGCCGCGGCCTCGTCAGGACGCATCGGTTCCAGGAACGGGGCGAAACGGCGAACCGGGAGCGCCGGCTCGCCGAAGAGCTTGCGCGCCTCGCCCTCGGCGAAGCCCGCGAGCGCGGTCGCCTCCATGAACGCGGAGAGCCGGTCGGCCGCCTTGATGCGCTTCACGAGATCGGGAGCAAGATCCGGAGGCAGGCCGAAGCGGATGTGGATCGCGCGCATCAGCCGTGTCTCGATCTGCCGGTAGTCGCCGCCGACCGCGGCCTTGAACGGCGAGATGAGGTCGCCGATCACGTATTCCGGCCCGTCGTGCAGGAGCGCTGCGAGCCGGTCCCGCGCGGGCGCCTCGGCGAGGTCGTCGCAGGAACAGCGCCTCCACCAGGAGCGCGTGCTGGGCGACCGAGAAGATCTCCGGCCCTCGGGTCTGGCCGTTCCAGCGGGCGACGCGCGCCAGGCCGTGGGCGATGTCGCCGATCTCGACGTCGAGCGGCGACGGATCGACGATGTCGAGCCGCCGCCCCGACAGCATCCGCTGCCAGGCGCGACGCCGTCCACGGTCGCTCACGCCGGAAACTCGCGCGCCAGCGCCCGGCAGGCCTCGTATCGACAGCAATCGACAAGATGGTCGTTGACCATGCCGGTGGCCTGCATGAAGGCGTAGACGATCGTCGGGCCGACGAAATTTCCGCCGCGGGCGCGCAGATCCTTGGCCATCGCCTGCAACTCCGGGCTCTCGGCCGGCACCTCGGCGAGGGTGCGCCGCCGGGGCTCGATCGGCCGTCCGCCGACGAAACTCCACAGGCGCCGCGCAAAGCCCTCCTGTTCCATAAGCTCGAGATAAATGCGGGCGAGCGCCTGGGTCGCGTCGATCTTGGCGCGGTTGCGCACGATGCCGGGATCGGCCATCAGCGCCGCTTTCTTCGCCGCGTCCCAGCGCACGATGGCCTCAGGCTCGAAGCCGTCGAACGCCTTCCGGAACGCCGGGCGCTTGCGCAAAATGGTGATCCACGACAAGCCCGCCTGGAAGCCGTCGAGGACGAGCTTCTCGAACAGGGCGCGGTCGTCATATTCCGGCGCGCCCCACTCCTCGTCGTGATAGGCGATATAGAGCGGGTCCGCGCCCGGCCATGGGCAGCGATGCAGTCCGTCAGCGTGGGCGACGGCGATCATGACGCGCGGCGGCTTTTCTCGCTCGGCCATCGGATCCTCGGCTCGAATCGGCGGGCGGACAGTCTTGGCGCGCCCGGCGACGGCGTGCAAGCGGGCGCCCGCGAGGTTCAGAAGAGCGTCGCGCCTCCCTCGGCCCGGATCGGCGCCGCGACCGGCGTCTGCACGCGCGGATCGTCATTGGCGACCCGGTTGACCGAGGGCCCGATCTCGACGAGTTCCAGCGCGGCCTCGGGCGCGGGTTTGAGGAGTTCCGCCGCCTTGGCGAATTCGACCCCGTCGACGTCGAGCCAGGCGGAAAAGTCGCCCGGCTCGAGAATGGCCGGCATCCGGTCGTGCAGAAGTCCGGCAAGCGCGTTCGCCGCGGTGGTGACGATGCAGGCGGTGTCGATCTCGCCGCCCGTCGGGTCGCTCCAGGTCTCGTAAAGGCCGGCGAAGCCCATCGGCTCGCCGCCGACCCGATGGATGAGATAGGGCCGCTTGCCGGCGCCGGCCGGCGCCTTGCGCCACTCGTAGAAGCCGTCGGCGATCACCAAGCAACGGCGCCGCTTCAGCGCCGCGCGGTAGCTCGCCTTCTCGGCGAGCGTCTCGGCGCGGGCGTTGATGATCAGCGGGAATGCCTTCGGGTCCTTGACGAAGCCCGGCAGGAAACCCCAACGAACGAGGCGGAAATGGCGACGGCTTCCGCCGCTGTGCGGCTCCGCAAGCACGATCGGAATCGGCTGGGTCGGCGCGACGTTGAAACGCGGTGGGAAATTCGGGGTTTCGAGGTAGGCGAAGTAGGCGCGCACCGCCTCGGGCGGCAGGGTGATCGCATAGCGTCCGCACATGTCCAGTCTCCCTTCGGCGAAAATCCGTAGGTCGCCCCTGCGCGCATTAACCTCTGAGCGTTAACCTATCTGAAGCTAATGCTTCGCGTTCGCTGGTTGAACTTCCTAAAATGCCGCCGATGCCGATGGATCCCCGATTCTCGCTGATGACGCTGAGCGAAGCGGACGCCCGCGGCGCGGCGATGTCGTATGTCGGCGAGGCCTTCGCGCTGGCGGCGCTCGACGGCGTTGAGCCGCAGGACCTGGCCGAGGCGGCCCTCTGCGCCGCGATGTGTGAGCTTGTCGCCGCGCTCGGCGAGGAAGGCGCGGCGCAGATCGCCGCCCGGCTCGCCGAACGCGCCGCCGCGGGCGAGTTTTCCGTCAGCCGACGACAATAGATCTTCAATCCGCTCAGGATCCGGAGCAAAATGGCCGGCGGCGCCGGGAGGGCGAGAGGAGTCATGGGCTCGCGCCGATGTCGCTCCGGCGAGGTCGATGTTCCGGTCTTCCATCGTCCTGAGCTTATGAATTCGAAAGCGAAAGGCGCAATCCCATGCCGTTCAAAGCCGTGCGGGCGGACAAGACCGAAGCCGGACAGGACGTCCGCTTCGCCACGATGGAGGAAGCGGAACTGATGGAGGGCGACGTCGTCGTCCGCGTCAGCCATTCCACCGTCAACTACAAGGACGGGCTCGCGCTTTCGGGCAAGTCGGCGGTGATCCGCCGCTTTCCGATGGTGCTCGGCATCGATCTGGCGGGCGTCGTCGAGCAGTCGAGCCATCCGGGCTTTGCTCCCGGCGACGAGGTGATCGTCAACGGCTACGGCCTCAGCGAGACGCATTTCGGCGGCTACGCCGAGAAGGCGCGGGTCAAGGGCGACTGGCTGGTCAAGCTCCCCGCCGCCTTGAGCCGCGCGGAGGCCATGGCGATCGGCACCGCGGGCTATACGGCGATGCTGTGCGTGATGGCGCTCGAGCGCCACGGCCTGACGCCGGCCGCGGGTCCCGCGCTGGTGACAGGCGCCGCCGGCGGCGTCGGATCGACCGCGGTTTCGCTGCTCGCGGCCAAAGGCTGGAAAGTGATCGCCTCGACCGGACGCGGCAGCGAGGCCGACTACCTCAAAAGCCTCGGCGCCGCCGAGATCCTCGACCGCGCGACGCTCTCCGCGCCCGGCAAGCCGCTCGGCAAGGAACTCTGGGCGGCCGCGGTCGACAGCGTCGGCTCGACCACCCTCGCCAATGTGCTGGCGCAGACCCGCTATGGCGGCGCGGTGGCGGCCTGCGGCCTCGCCGGCGGCATGGACCTGCCGGCGACGGTGGCGCCCTTTATCCTGCGCAGCGTCGCCTTGCTTGGCGTGGACAGCGTTCAGCGTCCAATGCCCGATCGGCTCGAGGCTTGGCGGCGCCTGGCGGTCGAACTCGATCGCGGCAAGCTCGCCGCCATCACCCATGCGATCCCGTTCGACGAGGTGTTCGAGGCCGGGCGCCGGATCCTCAAGGGCGAGATCCGCGGCCGGACGGTGGTGACAATTGGCTGAGGCGCGGAGCCGCGCTCCTCAGCGCTCATCGCGATTGTCAGCAACCGCCATAACTTTTATTCCTTTGACCGGACGCGGCGACAACGCCGGAGCCGATCCGGAACCGATCCCATGAGCAATCCCAGCGATTTCAGCCTTCTGCTCGGCCCCGACGTCCCGTCGCGCTTCTTCTCGGCGGGAGAGGTCATCTTCCGCGAAGGAGACCAGGCCCAGGAATTCTTCGTCATTCGGCGCGGCGAGGTGGAAATCCGTTCGGGCAACCGCCTGCTCGAAACGCTTTACGAAAACGAGATCTTCGGAGAGATGGCGCTGATCGAACTCGGCGCCGCGAAGCGCCGACGCGATCGCCAAGACCGACGCGATCGTCGCGCCGATCTCGGAGAAGCAATATATCTTCCTCGTGAAGCACACGCCCCATTTCGCGCTCAAGGTCCTGCGGGTTCTGGCGCGCCGGCTGAGAGCCCAGAACAAGGCGGTTTGAGCGCAAAGGCCGTCAGCTGCGCCTTCGGGGGCGCCAAAGCAGCCACTCAATCCGCACGGCCGCGTTCGGCGACCATCCAGGGTTGGCGCCGCTCATCCCCGCTCACCCGATGCGGATCGGCCTGCCCACGTGGATGCCGGGCATGTTCAGCGACGGCCTCGACGGCCGTACGAAGGCTGGCGCGTCGAAGGCCGGCTGCGGCGTGGCGTGCTCCATCTTTGCCGAGTCCGGTTGGAGCGCGAACTCCCCTGCCACGATCAGGCCCGCCGCGATCAACGGCGCCGCAAGCCGCCGCCCCGCATGCCGTCGGATATCGTCCGCATAAACGGCCCGGTCACGGCGGACGACAAAATCGCGATCTCCCGTCATGCTTCCCCCAAAGCTTGGTCATGGCCGGCGTATGTCGGTCGTTTCGCCGTTTCTCGCCGGCTTCTTCACCCACTTAACGATCGTCCGCGCTGAAACTCGGCGCAATTGGGGATTCTACTTATTCGCGGACGAGCTGAGAACGTTCGTCTCGGGCGGGAGTCCCACAGCGTTGCGACGGCGCGGGCGGGCCCATCGGGCCAGGAACGCTCAGTTCCTCTCGACGTTCAGGAACATCCTCACCAGTTCGGAAAAGCTCCCGGCCTGCGTCTTCTTCATCACGTTGGCGCGGTGGACTTCGACCGTCCTCGGGCTGATGCCCATTTCGTAGGCGATGATCTTGTTGGGCTGTCCTCTCACCAGCCGGTCGAGCACCTCGGTCTCGCGCATGGTGAGCGTGGCGAGCCGCGCCTGCGCCTCCTGGGCGCTCAGGACGTTGCGTTGCGAGTTGCGCCCGACTTCGAGCGCGCGCGAAACGGCATCGATCAGGTCGGCGGCCTTGAACGGCTTCTCCAGGAGATCGACCGCCCCGCTTTTCATCGCCCGCACCGCGAGCGGCACGTCGGCGTGGCCTGTGACGACAATCACCGGCATCGCGAGTCTCAGTCTCGCGATCTCGGCCAAGAGCTCCATGCCGCTCATCCCGGGCATGCGCACGTCGGTGACGACGCACCCGGGCGGGGCTGAGTCCAGGACGGCGATGAACGCGTCGGCGGACGGATACGTCCGCACCTCCAGCCCTTCATTGGCGAGGAACATCTGAATGGAGTCGCGAACGGCGTCGTCGTCGTCGATCACGTGGACCGTCGGCAGCGCGTTCATTCGTCGAACTCGGCGGCTGCAAGCGGCAAGGTGAAGCTGAAAATGGTTCCTCCGCTCGGATTCGATTGGGCCCAAATTCGCCCGTAATGGGCCTCGACGATCGTTTTCGAGATCGAGAGGCCAACCCCCATTCCCGTCGGTTTGGTCGACGTCATCGGCTCAAACAGACGTTCTCTTACGGCTTCGGCGAGACCTGGTCCGTTGTCGGAGACGTCGCAGCGGATCGTATCGCTCCCTTCGACCACGGTCGAGACCACAACTCGGCCTTCTGGCGCCGTTCCCACCGCTTCGCGCGCGTTGCGCACGAGATTGGACAGCACCTGACCGATCTGCACCGGGTCCATCACGACGTCGTCGCGTGCGGCGGACAGATCGAGCGTCAGCGCCGACGCCTGCGTTCTGGCGCCAGACGGGGGCTCGACCGCGACCTTGCCGATCAGGGCGTGCAGGCTTTGATAGGTCTTGTCGGGCTCGCCGTGCCCGACAAAGGCCCTCAGGTGGCCAATGATGTCGCCCATCCGTTGGACTTGCGCCGAGGCGCGCGCGACCACGTCCTCGATTGGGGCGAACCGGCCCTCGGCAGTTTTCGCCAGCATGCGCTGCGCGGTCTCGAGGTACGCCCCGATCGCCGCCAGCGGCTGGTTGAGCTCGTGGGCGAGGGCGCCGGCCATTCCGCCGATCGCCGTCATTCGCTGCGCCGCCAGTTGATCGACGCGCAACTCGATCCGTCGGCGCTCAGAAAGGTCACGCACAAAGCCAACGAAAATGAGATCGTTATGGACCGCCGCCTCGTTGATCGTCAGATCGATGGGAAATGTCGTCCCGTCCTTCCGCCGCGCGTCGACCTCGCGGCCCGAGCCGATGATCTTGCCGACGCCGGTTTTCAGATAGCTTGCAAGATACGATTCGTGCTGGCGAGCGTCGGGCTCGGGCATTAGCAAGCCCACTTCGCGGCCGATGACCTCGTCGCGCCCGTAGCCGAACATTTTCTCGCCGGCCGCGTTGATCGACTGCACGACGCCGTTGATGTCGATCGATATGACTGCGTCTTTCGCGCCGTCGAGGACCGCGGTGAGCTGGGCGATGGTGCGGTCCGCCATGTCCTTGGCGCGTTTCCGTTCGGTCACATCCTCGACCAGATAGACGACCCATTGCGGGCCTCCCGCCGGATCGTGGGTCATCGACGCGCTGGCGCGCACCCAGATCGGCTCGCCGTCCCTCCTCGGATACCGGTGCTCGACGACAAAGGCCGCGGCCTCGCCGCTTCGGATTCGCTCGATGTGATGGCTGACGTCGCCCCGATCCTCGGGATGAACGAGGTCAATGAGGCGTATGGACCGGAGTTCGGCGGACGGATAGTCGGTCAGTCGGCAGTAGGCGGCGTTCGCCTCCACGATCCGCCCATCGGCGTTGGCCATGACGAAGCCGATCGCGGCCTCCGCGAAGGCTTTGCGGAATTTCTCCTCGCTCTCTCGCAGCGCCGCCTCGGCCTGCTTCTGCGCGGAAATGTCCTCGGTCGTGATGATGACGCCGCCGATCGCCCCCGCCGAATCGGTCCACGGAAACACGGCCCAGCGGAGCCAGCGCGTCCTGCCCTCCGCGTCGACCCACACATCGGCGTCGTCGCGGTGGAATTCGCCCTCCCGCAGGTTTCCGTGAATCGCCTCCCATCGTTCCGCAAGGTCGGGATGGAGCGTGTAGCGGTTGACGCCGACCAGGTCGCGGCGGCCCTTGCCGTAATTCTCGAGCCAGCGCCGGCTTGCAGCAACGTGGTTCATGTCGCGATCGAACATCGCGATCTCGATCGGCGCCTGCTCGACAAACCTGCGGATCTGCGCCTCGCTGTTGCGCAGCGCCTGCTGGGCCCTCTTGAAATCGGTGACGTCACGGCAGACGCCAATCATCCGCACGGCTCGGCCCTTCTCAAAATGGACCTGGCCCCGTGCGGCGATCCAGCGCAGGGCCCCGTCGTTCTCCCGATGAATGCGGTACTCGGCCTCGTAGGCGCCGTCGCCGGCGGGATCGCAGGCTGCGGCGAGGGCGCTCGAAATCCTCGGCCTGTCTTCGGGGAGCGCAAGGCCGATCATCCGTTCCTGATTGATAGCGCCCTTCGGCGACATGCCGAAGATGGCGCGCATGGCGTCGGTCTCGGTCGCCACGTTCTTCACGATGTCGAGGTTGAACGCCCCGATATCACCGGCCGAGGCGAGGCGAAAGCGTTCGCTCGCGATCAGGAGCTTCTCGGCCGCTTTGCGCTGGCCCTCGGCCTCGCCGAGGCGCCACAACGCGCGATGCATCGCTTCGGCAAGCAAGCAAATGACCACCGTGTAAAAGAGGAAGCCGCCGAAGCGGGTAAGAAAGCCGGCGGTCGGCGCCGGCGGGAACCACAGCGCCCCGGCGAGAATGGATATGATGGCGGTTCCGACCCCTGCGACCGACCCGCCTAGAGCCGCCGCTATCGCGACGCCAGGATAGAACGCGAGGTAGGGAAACTCGGGCGAGAAGCCAAACGCGGCAATGCGAGCCGCAGCAAAGGGCAGGGCGAGGGCCGCGCCAATCGCGAGTTTTGATGGCGAACCCAGACCGCTGATATGGGCGCAGACTCCGGCAATCCCGCCGAGCCAAGCACCACCTCTGCGGAAATGCGCCTTCCGGCCGCTTTCCGTTTGCTCGCCCAGCGCTTGAGTGTCCGACGCCAATCGCCTGCCGCCCCGTCAGCCTGATCGGCTCCCGGAATGCCGTTTCTCGCCCGACTGTCATATGAAACACCGCGCGGCGCAAGGCGCTCGGCGGCCAGAGGCGGGCTTCGGCGCGGAAAGGCGGTCAGGCCACTTTGGCGAGCGCTATCGCCTTGGCCCTGCGCTGGACGCGCGGCAGCGCGACGACGGCCACCGCGCCCTCGCCCGTGCGCGAGGCGAGGCGCAGCGTTCCCCCGTGCAGTTCGACCAGCGAGTTGGCGATCGCAAGGCCGAGGCCGGAGCCCTTCATGCCGTTCGCCATGACGGCGTCGCCCTGCTCGAACGGACGCCCGAGCCGCTCGATGTCCTCGGCCGCAACCCCCGGTCCGTTGTCCTCGACGTAGAAATAGATCCGGTCAGCGATCGCCTCTGCGCCGATTTCGACAGCGCCGCCTTCTGGAGCGAATTTCACGGCATTGCGCATGAGCGTCGTCAGGATGCGCTCCACCGCGGCGGGGTCCGCTTCGATCGCGATATCGGGCTCGACCGCGACCGCGACCGAAATGCGCTTCTCCCTCGCCGTGGCGGCGACGTCGTGAACCGCCCGGCCGACCGCCTCGTCGGCCTTGAACCGGCTGTAGGCCAGCCGCTCGCGCCCGGCTTCGAGGCGCGACATGTCCAGCACGTCGCTGACCACGTGCAGGAGATATTCGCCGCTCGAAAGGATGTGCCGGCAATAGTCCTGGTATTTGTCGGATCCGAGCGGGCCGAAGGTCTCGTTGCCCATGAGTTGCGAGAAGCCGATGATCGCATTGAGCGGGGTGCGCAGCTCATGGCTCATGTTGGCGAGGAATTCAGCCTTGGCGCGATTGGCCGCTTCCGCCTGCGCTTTCTGCTCATGATAGCGCTCGGCGAGATCGACGAGCTGCTGGGCTTGCTCCTCGAGCGAACGGCGCGACTGCCGGAGTTGCGCGACGGTTGCGAGCAGCAAGCGCTCCGAATTCATCAGCTGCTCCTCATGCTCCTTGAGCGCGGTGATGTCGGTGCCGACCGACACGCAGCCGCCGTCGCGCGTGCGCCGCTCGTTCACCTGGAGCCATCGCCCATTCGGAAGCCGCGCCTCGTAGGTCCCCTCCCGCCCGGGCGGGAAGGGGTCGGCCGCCGCCTCCGTACCGGCCAGCTCGCCGAGAGGCGAGCCCTCGCGAACTGCGGTGTCCGCGAGATCGTGCAAGCGCTGGTATTTGGAGTTGCAAAGCACCATTCGATGGCTCGAGTCCCACAGCACGAAGGCCTCGGAGATCGCCTCGATCGCCTCGCGCAGGCGTTGATCGGCGGTCGCCGAGGCCTCCGCCTCGCGCTTCCGCTCGGTAACGTCGAAGGCGATGCCGACGAGCGTCGCGCCGCCCGCCTCCCCGTCCTCGACCAGTTCGGCGCGCTTTCTCAGCCAGACCCAGCGGCCGTCGGCCGCGCGCATGCGAAACTCGATGTCTATATAGTCGCCAGCGCGATCGGTGGCGAGCTGGGCAATCGTCTCGAGGCTCATGTCCTCTGGATGAAGGAGGGCTTGCAATTCCGCCACCGTCCATGGGTCCGGCCGTTCGGCGAGGTCGAGCACGTCGAACATCGAGGCCGACCAGACGATGCGACCGCGGCCAATGTCCCAGGTCCACAGTCCGCAGCGGCCGCGATTGAGCGCCAGATTGACGCGGGCGCGGCGGGCGCCGTCGTCGCGAGCGCGCTTGAGCCGCGCGCGCGCATCGGCGGCGTAGAGGCCGGCCGCGACGAGGAAGAGCGCGACCGTCGAGGCGAGCAGGGTCATGATGACTGTCGTCATGTGCCGCCAGCGGGCAAGGTGCATCGCCACCGGAGAGGCGAACAACACCCGTCCGTTCGTCGCTGGCAGCGGTCGCGCGACTGCGAAGCGGTCGCCGCCGTGATCATCGATGACCCGGACGACGTCCGTGCTGTTTTGCGCGACGGGAAGCGCGTCTTCAGAGCCGGTCTCGGGCCGGGCCTCCGGCGGATCAGCGGCGATCGCCTGCCCATTGCGGTCGATCAGCACCGCGCTCGGCAGCCTTTCGCCAGGAGCGGCGGCGAGAACTCTCTCAAACACCTCGGCAGGCGCGACCTTTGGGGCCGACAGGAGCGCGGAATTGAGCTGAGCGGCGACGATGGTCGCGCGCATGGCGACCTCATGCGCGCCGTCCCGCAGCGCCAACTCGCGCTCGACGCGCAGTTGCTGGAAGGTGAGAAGGATCGCGATCGCGACCGCGGCCACGACACCCAGAGTCGCGACTCGCGGCGCCCACAGCCCGCGGCCGCCAGCCGCGACCGCGACCGCGACGGCGGGTCGGCCGACCCTCGCGGCGCCCACTCGCCAGCCGGCGTCATCAAGGCACGACTCCGTATGTGCCGCGCTCGCACGCGTCATGGTTTTTTCCCAGACCCTCGAGAAACTTAACCTTCGGGTAATCCGCCACGCCCGAAATCAGTACAATAAGAATCCTTGTGCAAATCTTTGTCTAGCCCCCTTGACGGGACGCGACTCGGTTTTTTCGGCGCCGGAATCCGACAAATTGTGACAATCAAGCGTGCCTATGGGTCAAGCCAGTGACGTGCCGCGCCTCGCGCGCCCGTCGCTCCCGCCTGCCCCTAACCCGTTGAGGGCGGCTATCCCAGGCTGCGGGTGACGATGTCGCGCACGTCCGGCGAGAGGGAGGGCAGCGCCGCGATCCGCTTCAGCATCGCTTCCGCTTGCCCGCGGCGCGTCTCCTCGAGCGACCGCCACGAGCGCATCGCAGTGAGCAGCCGGGCGGCGATCTGCGGGTTGGTCGGGTCGAGGCCGACGACGATCTCCTCGAGGAACCCGTAGCCCGCGCCGTCGGCGCGGTTGAACTGCGCGTGATTGGCGGTGAACCCGCCGATCAGCGCCCGCACCCGGTTTGGGTTGGACATCGAGAAGCCGCGATGGTTCATCAGTCCGCGCACCCGATCGAGCGTCTCGCGCTCCGGGATCTGCGCCTGGAGGGCGAACCACTTGTCGAGGATCAGCGGCTCCATCGCGTAGCGGCGGCTGAACGCGTCCGACGCATGCTCGCGCGCAGAGTTCGCCTTCATGAGGATCGGGGTCAGCGCGCCGAAGCGCTCGGTCATGTTGTCGGCGTCGCGCAGCTGCCTGTGCGCCCGGGCGAGGCCGTCGATGATATTGCCGTCGGCGTAGACGCTCAGCGCGACGTTGCGCAACGCCCGTCGTCCGGCCGACCGGGCGTCGGGGCTAAACGGCCCCGGCGCCCCAGCGAGTCGTGGAGGTCGGCGAGCGCCTCGCCGTGCTTGCGGCCAAGCGCTCCGCGCAACGTCTTGCGCGCAGTGTAGATGGCGTCGGGATCGACATCCTCGCCGATCTCGCGCGCGATGTCGGCCTCGGTCGGAAGCGTCACGGCGAGCGCAGCGAGGGCGGGATCGACGCGGCCGGCGCGGGTATCGTCTATCAGCGCGCCGAACGCCGCGATCAGTCCCGTGTTGCGCTCGGGCGCCCTACCGCCGCGAATGGCTTTGACGCCGCGTTGCAGCACGCGCATCGCAAGGCTTTGGAGCGCCTGCCAGCGGTTGAAATTGTCGCTGTCGTGGCGCGAAAGGACGACGAGATCGTCCTCCGTGAGGTCGTCGTCGGCATTGATCGGCGCCGAGAAGCCGCGAAGGAACGACAGCGCTGGGCGGCGCGGCACATCGCGGAAGACAATCGTCCGCTCCGCCTCGCTGAGTTCGAAGACGCCGGAGGCGAGTTCCTCACGCGTCGCATCCGACGCAACAAGAGGAATGTCCCTGCCCTGCGGATCGACAAGACCGAGCGCAAGCGGCATCGTCATCGGCAGCTTGGTCGGCTGTCCCGGCGTGGGGGCGAGCGCCTGCCTCATGGCGATGCGGTAGGTCGCCGCCGCGGGGTCGTAGGCGGTTCGCACGGAGACTTTCGGCGTGCCCGCCTGCGTATACCAGCGCATGAACTGGCCGAGGTCGCGCCCCGAGACGTCGGCGAAACAGCCGATGAACTCCTCGACCGTCGCGGCCGAACCGTCATAGCGATGAAAATACATGTCCATGCCAGACCGGAACGCGTCGTCGCCAATCAGGCGCTTGAGCATCCGGACGACCTCGGCGCCCTTCTGATACACCGTCGCCGTATAGAAGTTGCTGATCTCGTTGTAGACCCCGGGTCTGACGTTATGCGCGAGCGGACCCGCGTCCTCCGGAAACTGCGCCGATCGCAGCGCCCGCACCTCTGCAATGCGCTTGACCGGCGCCGAACGCATGTCGGCGGAGAACTCCTGGTCGCGGAAGACCGTCAGGCCCTCCTTGAGGCAGAGCTGGAACCAATCCCGACAGGTGATCCGATTGCCGGTCCAGTTGTGAAAGTACTCGTGGGCGATGACGCCCTCGATGCTGGCGTAATCGTCGTCGGTCGCGGTCTCCTGTGAGGCGAGCACATACTTGTCGTTGAAGACATTGAGGCCCTTGTTCTCCATCGCCCCCATATTGAAGTCGGAGACGGCGACGACGTTGAACACGTCGAGATCATACTCGCGGCCATAGACCTTTTCGTCCCAGGCCATGGCGCGCTTGAGCGAGTCCATCGCATAGCGCGCCCGCTCCTCGCGGCCCTGCTCGGTGTAGATCGCGAGATCGACCTTGCGGCCGGAGGCGGTGACGAACGTGTCGGCGATGTGGGCGAGATCGCCGGCGACAAGGGCGAACAGATAGCACGGCTTCTTGTGCGGGTCGGCCCAGATCGCCCAGTGGCGTCCCCCGGCTTCCGACCGGCCGCGGCTTTCCAGATTGCCGTTGCTCAGGAGCACCGGCGCCTCTTCGCAGTCGGCCTCGAGCCGCACGCGATAGGTCGACAGCACATCGGGGCGATCGAGGAAATAGGTGATGCGACGAAATCCCTCGGCCTCGCATTGCGTGCAATAGGCCGATCCGGAGCGATAGAGGCCCATCAGCTTGGTGTTGGCCGCGGGATCGAGACGGGTCTCGATCTTGAGGGTGAAGGCGCCGCGCGGCGGGTTCGGCAACACGAATTGCGAAGGGTTCGCCTGGAAGGCCTCCGGATCAAGCCGCGCGCCGTCGAGTTCCACGGAGACGAGCGTCAGGTCGTCGCCGTCGAGCGTCAGCGCCACATCCGGCCGTCCGGCGGGGTTGGGCCGGATCGCGAGGGTCGAGACGACCCGGGTCGCGTTCCGGTCGAGCGCGACGTCGAGATCGACCGCGTCGATCAGGAAGTCCGGGACGTGGTAATCGACGAGACGAACGGGCTGACCGACCGTTGTGCGCATGGGCGCTGGCCTTTCCGACAGAGCGAGCGTCGCGCCTCTTTAACGAGCGGCGCGGCCGCATTGAACGATCGCAAGCGAAACCTGTCCGAGGCCGCGCGCTCAGGCGGTCGCCAGGCTGATCGCCGGCGTGGGGGTAAACTCCAAACCGTACCGAAGCAAGGTCTTTTGCAATCCCGGCGACGGCGGCCGGCCGCTCGTGAAAACGAGGGCGCCCGTCCGGCGCGCTTGCGTCGCCGACGCCTCGCCAAGCAGACAATCGAGCCGTCGCGCGATCGCCGGCGCCGGATCGACGAACACGACCGGCCAGCGCGCAAGGCGCTCGAGGGTTTCGATGAGCAGCGGAAAATGGGTGCAGGCCAGCACGACATGATCCGTCCGGCGACCGTCCTTCTCGACGAAGCAGGCGGCAATCTCGCGGGCGACCTCGGCGTCGTCGACCGGTTCGCCGCGCATGAACCGCTCGGCGATCGGGGCGAGCGCAGCGGAGCCGATCAGCGCGACTTCGCAATCGGCGGCGTGCTCGCGTACGAGCGCCTGCGTGTAATCGCGCGCGACGGTCCCCCTCGTGGCCAGGACGCTGATCAGCCCCGAGCCTGACGCCTTGGCGGCCGGTTTGATCGCCGGCACCACGCCGACGAAGGGCAGGTCCGGATAGGCCGCCCGCAGATGCGGCAAGGCGAGGGTCGAGGCGGTGCTGCAGGCGATGACTGTGATGTCGGGGCGCCAGTCGGCGACGATCCGCGCCATCACCACGCCAACACGGGCGATTAGCGCGGCTTCGTTCAGCCGTCCATAAGGAAAGGCGGCGTCGTCGGCGACATAGACGATGTCGACGTCAGGCCTCAAGCCCCGAATCGCGCCGAGCACCGTCAGGCCCCCGAGCCCGGAATCGAAGACCACAGCACGCGGCGCCCCGGCGCTCATTCCCGGCAATCGATTCCCCTTCGTCCCTTGACCGACCAGCCTGCCCATACGCGAAAAAGCGCGCCCGGCAAAGCTTTGCGCCCGTGCGGGCCGCCCGCGTTCCCGCAAGCGCAAGGCGGCGCAGGAAGCGCAAAGCCATTGACCCCGCGGCCGGTCATGGCTCAAGGAGAGGCATCGCCCATTCTGACGAAGTCCCGCCGCCGCTCATGTCGTTGTCCGACGCGTCTCTCAAGGCCGACGCGATCGATCACGTGGCCCAGCCGACGTCGCTGACCGCATCCGAGCGGCGGGGGTCGACGCTCGCCCTGATCGCGGCTGCGGCGCTGCACCTTCTCATTCCGGTCGCGATTCTCGTCGTCGCGGCGTTCGCTCCCCGCCCGGCGCCGCCGGTCGAGGAAATCCCGGTCGAGGTCGTGGTCGAGAAGCCGCCGCCGCCGCCGAAACCGCCGGAGGACAAGCCGAAGCGGCCGCCGCAACCGGAGGACGAGAAGCCGGCGTACGATGCGCCGAGCGCCGCCACTGCGGAAAAGGCCAACCGGGAATCTCCGGACAAGACGACGTCCGCCCCTCAGAGCAGCCCGGAGAAAGCGCAAACGCCAGGCGCGCCGCAAGAACTCGAAGGAGACGGCGGCCGCCGAGCAGCCAAAGGCGCAGGCGGCGCCGACGCCGCAGGAGACCCCGCCCCAGGACAACGCGGACACGCGCGCCGCGCCGACGCCGGCGGCCGAGGACGCCGCCGAGCCCCCGTCGGCTCCGGTTCCGGCCGAAAAGCCCTCCCCGCCGCCGGCGCCGCGCGCCAAGGCGCCGGTCGGGACGCCGCTTCCGGACGCCGAGGTCCTGCCCGATTACCAATTCGCGCATGCGGCGACCGAATCGCCGATCGTCGGCGGGGACGCCGACACGCGCTATTTCACGATCATCTACGGAATGATTCGCGCCCATATGCATCAGCCGCGCGACGCCAATCAGGCAAGACACGAAGGCGCGATCGTGTTCGCCCTGGACGAGACCGGCAATCTGCTGCAGCGGAGGGTCGTCGTGTCGAGCGGTTCGCCGAACCTGGACATATCGGTGATGAACGCGATCGCCGAGGCGGCGCCTTATCCGGCGCCGCCGGGCTGGCAGCCGCGCGCGATGCGGCTCACGTATGGGCGCTAGGGTGGGAACAATCCGGCGTCTGCTAGCAGGGCGTTTTTTTGCGCCGCAGTCGGCAGTCGTTCCGGAAAGCCCTGCAACGTCATGGCGTTGCTGGGTTTGAAACCAGCCGATTGTGCGCCCGGGCGGGCGCGGAACAGGCAACTTGACAGGTCCGGAACAGGTGCCTAACAGGCGGTTGTCAGGTCGGAACAGGGAAAGAACAGGCGGGCGAAACGAGGCGCGAGACGGGGTTGTAGCGCCCGGAATCATCCCGCTCTAGGGCGACGCCGGCGTCAGCGCGGAACGCATTTCCAGAACGAGCGGACGCGCTGGAAGTCGGTGACATTGTCCCAGTCGTGCACGGCGACGAGGCCATAGCGCCCGCATTCCTTCTGCGCCTCGGCGGCGAATTGCGAATAGCGAAATTTATCGCTCGGATGGTTCGGATAATAAATGAAAGCGACCGACCGCTCGGCCGCGCAGCCCGACAAAGCCAGGAGCAAGCCCAATAGGCCGACAATTCGCATGCTGCGCCCCAATCTCCCGGCCGTTAAACCGGCCAACCCGCTTTTCGCGCGGCACAATGCCCTTCCAGACCCCCTCGCGCAAGAGGGCCAGTCGGCCGAAGCGGCGCATTCCCGCGCCGGCGGGGAGACGCCAGACTTCTGGCCGAAACTCCGCCGGGCGCGCATCGGTCCCGGCGGCCGCGAAGGTCAACTCACCGATTCGGCGCTGTAGCGGGCGATCAGGCCGCTGCGGATCGCAGTCTTGTAGACCGCTCCGAAGAACAGACAGGCGAGGACGAGATAGACGACGGCGAGCGCGGCGCCCAAGGCGAGCGCGTCCCACGGGGCCGGCTTGCCCGCGACCACCGCCCGCATGCCCTCGAACACGTAGGACGGGGGCAGGAACGCCGCGATCGCCCGCATCCAGCCCGGCAGGACGGCAAGCGGATAGAACACCCCCGCGAACGGCGAAACGATCATCGGGATCGGCCAGATCAGCCATTCCGACGCGGGGCCGAGACGCAGCACGAGCCCGGCGGCGGCGACCCCCATCGCGATACCGGTGAGGAACAGCACGGCGATGAAGGGGGCGAGCGCTGCGCCATAGGTCAGGAACGACAGGCCGAAGGCCACGCGGGCGAACACGATCATGGCGATCAGGCTGAGCGCGCTGACCGCGATGGCGGCGATGACGAGGCCGGTCAGATATTCGGAAATACGCAACGGCGTCGCGAATAGGTTCAGGAAGTTGCGCGACCAGACGTCCTCGAAGAAGGCCATCGTCACGCCCTGCATCACGCGCGTCAAAAAGTCCCAGAGCAGCACGGCGCCGAGCAACGCGGGCACGAAATTGTACCCTGCATGGGACACCGAATTGAGGTAGCGAGTGAGAAAGCCCCACAGCAGGATGTCGACCGCGACCCAGATGAAGATCGGGAACACCCGCTGCGGACTGCCGCGATAGAGGTAGAGGATGCGCAGAACGACGGCGCCGACGCGGGCGCGGTTCACGCCGCGCCGCCTGCAGCCAGCGTTTCATGGGCGACCGAGACGAAAAGGTCGTCCAGCGTCTCGACGCCGTGCTCGCCCGGCAGCCGTTTCGGATCGCCTTCGAGCACGATGCGGCCGCGCGACAGGAACAGCGCCCGGTCGCAAACAGCCTCGACCTCGTACATGTTGTGGCTGGTCCACAGGACGCCGCAATCGCCGCTTTCGACGACGCTGGCGATTCCGGCGCGGATGTCGCGCGCGGCGGATGGATCGATCGACGCCGTCGGTTCGTCCAGCAGCAGGAGCCGCGGCCGGTTCAGCATCGCCTTGGCAAGCGAAAGACGGGTCTGCTCGCCCGAAGAGAGGACGCCCGCCTTGGTTCGCCGGTATCGGATCAGATCATAGGTCGCCAACAGTTCCTCGATGCGCGCGTCGATCGCTTCGACATCGTAGATCCGGGCAAAGACCTTGAGGTTCTGCTCGACAGTGAGATTGCCCGGCAGCGGGGCGTAGACGGCGGCGAAATTGGTTCGGGCCAGCGCCGCGCTGCGGTCGGCGCGCAGGTCAACGCCCTCGATGACGATCCGGCCCGAGGTCGGCTCGAGCACGCCGAGGATCATGTTGATCGTCGTCGTCTTGCCGGCGCCGTTGGGGCCGATGAGCCCCACGATCTCCCCGGGCGAAACGGAAAAGGAGACGCCGTCCACCGCCCGCAGCTTGCCAAAGGACTTGGCGAGGTTTTCGACCGAAAGGACCGGGGACGGGGGCGGACTCATTGGACGCCCGTATCCGACCCGGCGATGGCGGCGTCAAGCAGGCGCCCGACTCGGCCGGGGCTCCGTTTGGATTTCGGGTATCGACCTTTTGCTGCCCTTCCCAATCCGTTTCCGTAGGTGAGGAGAGCGTCGCGCCCAGCGGTTCGGGAAGGGTGTCGGCTTGTTGACCTGCCGCCACGGAACAGGCGACCGACTCGCAATGGACCTGGCGACGGCTTGATCTGGGTTCAATGACTCGGCGACCTCATGGCCTCCGCCGCCTTGGGCGTCGACAGCCTTGTCGAACGAATCGGATTCATCCGAAGCGACGCCGCGCGAAGAGCGCGAAGGGCAGCCACGATTGCCAGTCCCTACGGCTTATAGGCCGGATGGTTACCTTGCCAAACTCCACCCAATACGCGTTCATGCAAGAGGGCCGCAAGAAGCCCATTACGAGACGGAGGAAATCATGGCAACCAAGGGCGGCTTTCGCTGGATCGTCATCGCTCTTCTCTTCTATATCACTGTCGCGAACTATATCGATCGGTCGGCGATCGCCTTCGCGATAGGCGATATCAAGGCAGAGCTCGGACTGGGACCGGCCGAGATCGGGCTGATCCTCGGGGCCTTCGGACTGGGCTACGCGGTCACCACGTTCCTTGGCGGGATCGCGGTCGATCGGTGGGGCGCCCGCGCTGTGCTTCTCACCGCAGCCGTGCTGTGGACCGCATCGATCGGGGCCACCGGATTTGCCGGCGGGTTCCTCACGCTCTACATCGCGCGCACCGTGCTCGGGGTGGCGGAGGGGCCGAACTTCCCGGCGTTGACCGGCGCCGTCAGCCGCTGGCTTCCTCCGCACGAACGCGCCATCGCCCTTGGCAATACCCTGGTCGCCGTGCCGCTGGCGCTTGCAATCGGCGCGCCGCTGACAACACAGTTGATCCATGCGTTCGGCTGGCGCGGCATGTTCTTCACGCTGACGGCGCTGAGCGCGGTCTGGGTTCCGGTGTGGCTTATTTTCTTCCGCAACGACCCGGAGCAGTCGTCGTTCGTCGGCGACGCGGAGTTGAAGCATATCCGCGGCGGGGTCGAGGCGGCCCGCAATCGTGTCGCCAGGCATGTGCGCCACGGCTTCACCGACTGGCGCCTGCTGCTCACCAACCGGACGCTGCTGGCGAACTATTGGGCGTTCTTCGTGTTCGGCTACTTCCTGTTCTTCTTCATGGGCTGGCTGCCGAACTACCTGCAAGTCACCTACAAGTTGAACGTCCGCGAAGTGGGCCTGTTTGCAATCCTGCCGTGGGCCTGCGCCTCGGTCATGCTGGTGGCGCTCGGTTATCTTTCCGATTATTTGCTGAAACGCACGGGAAGTTTTCGGATATCAAGAAGCCTGTTGATCGGCGTCACCCAGCTTCTCGCGGCGCTCGCCGTGATCCCGGTCGGCCTCGTCCACAGCTTGCCGGTGGCGATCGCCGGGATCACCGTGGCGGTGGCCTTCAGCATGGGCGCCAACGCATCGTATTACGCAGTCAACGTCGACATCGTGCCGGGACGGGCCGCCACGGCGCTCGGCATCATGGATACGGGCTTCGCGATCTCCGGCTTCCTGGCGCCCGCGATCACCGGTTGGGTGGTCGGTACGTTCGGATCGTTCGAGTACGCCTTCCTGCTCATGACCGCGTTGGCGCTGTCGTCCGTGGTCGTCGTGCTCCTCTTCCATCGGCCGGACGAGGACCGGGCCGATCAGCCAGCAGGCGGCGCGCAGGCGGCACGCGTGGCGGCAACGGCGTAGGTCAGCCCAGCCAGGCGCAGCCCGGCCTCGTCCGCTGCGAGATCGCTCAGGCGCCTGGTCGCATATTGGCTCGTTACGCATCGCTTGATGGACCGCGGGCGGGATAGCTTACGCATTCGGCGCCAAGCGTTTACCCGAACGGCCCCGCCGACTGTCGCCCGTCGGCGTCAGCCTGTTGCGGAAAGGAATGATCGTCCGGAATCCGGACGAGGTTCAAACAGGGACACGCCCATCGCTCGACGGCATCCGCGACCATTTTCGTGCGCGTCAGACGGACGCTCGTCGGCGCTCGGGGCGCGGGGGCCCTCCTCATCCGTTCGGGTCGAGGGTGAACAACTCCTGCGGCCTGCCGACCCCGCGCAGGGCGTAACGGCCGACGGACACGAACGGACGGCGATCGGAGCCGAAGGATTCGACGAAGGTCGAGGAGATCAGGACCGGCTGATCGACCGAGCGGCACATCGCGGCGATCCGCGACACCTCGTTGACCGCGGGTCCGACGACGGTGAAATCGAGACGATCCTGGCTGCCGATGTTGCCGTAGAACACCACGCCGAGGTGAAGGCCGAGATACATGTCGGTGGTCGGGAGCCCCTCCGCCCCGCGCCGGTCGTTCAGCGCCGCCACCGCCGCGCGGGCCTCCTTCGCCGCTTCGAGCGCGACCGCCGTGGCGCGGGCGCGATCCTGGGCGGGAAAGATCGCCAGCACCCCGTCGCCGATCAGCTTCAAGACGTCGCCCGAATGGGCGTGGATCGCCGACACGACCGCGTCGGCGTAGTCGTTGAGGAGCGGAATGATCTGCTCGGGGTCGGCGCTGTCTGAAATGCGGGTGTAATCATGCAGGTCGCTGAACCAGAGCACCGTCTTGATGCGGTCGGCGACGCCGCGTTCGATCCGCCCTTGCATGACCCGACGCCCCGCGTCGCGGCCGAGGTAGGTCTCGACCAGGGTTTCGGCCATCCGGGCAAGCGTCGCCGCCTTGATCGCCAGCCCGAGGTGCGGAACGAGCCGCGTGATGACGTCGACCTCCGCGTCGGAAAAGCCTTCCGGCCGGTCCGTCATCCAGCCCGAATAGAACGAGTCCATCTCGCCGATCACGCCGTCGGCGTCGAAGCGATTGAGAACGGCGACATATTCGGTGAGCGACGCTTCGTACAGCTCGCGCAGGATCGGAAATTCGGACGCCGTGTCCGGACCGACCCGCCGCCGCAGCACAGACACGCCGTCGTTCAGCATGCGGAACCAGGGGCTGGTCCGCCAGCGCTCTGCGCCTTCGCCCTCCGTGCTGCGGCCGTAGTCGGTGAAGGTCACGTCCGGCTTGTCCCGATCCCAGCGAAACGTCCGCCCTTCGTACAGCGGATGCAGGGTGTCGATGAACGCGACCCCGCGCGCCAGCGGCAGGCCGGCGGCGGCCGCGCGTTCGCAAAAGCCCTGCAGCAGCGTCGTCTCGGACGCGCCGGCGAGGCCGGCCTCCGCGACCCAGCCGGCCAGAGCGACAATGTCGTCATCGGTCATGCGGCCGATGATAGAGCCTCGGCGCGGATCGGCCAAACAGAGTTGCCGAGCTCGGAGGGCGGCCGTCGCGCGGTCTCGGGCGGTGGACTCGCGTCCCTTCTCCCGCGCGCGGGGAGAAGGTTAGGATGAGGGGCCGGGTGAGCGCCCACAGCGGCCAATCGCCAAGCCCCTCACCCCGGCCCTCTCCCCGCAAGCGGGGCGAGGGGGAACGCGCGCGCCTGTAGCCCAGCGCCCTTCGGTGGACGCCGCGCCTCCTAATTTCCGCGGGGGCGTTGGCCTTGGCGCAGCAGCCTGCTACTGCTTGACGCGGCTAGCAAAATGGCCCGGAGGAGCCGGATGAGCAAGATCGCTCTCGTCGGACTTGGTCTTGTCGGCCGCGCCTGGGCGGTCAGCTTTGCGCGCGCCGGCCACGAGGTGGCGATCTGGGACGATCGGCCCGAGGCGACCGACGAGGCGCTGAGTTTCGTCAACCGGGTCCTGCCGGACCTCGACGCCAACGAGCTTTTGCACGGCGAAGCGCCGCTCTCGGTGCGCGCCCGGATACGCCGGGCGGTCTCCCTCGAAGACGCTCTGCACGGGGCGAGCTACGTCCAGGAAAACACGCCCGAGGACATTCAGACGAAGCGGCGCGTGTTCGCCGAACTCGACCGCCTCGCTGATCCCGAAGCCGTGCTGGCAAGCTCCACCTCGGCGATCCTGCCGTCGGCGTTCAGCCTGGGTCTCAAGGGTCGCGGGCGCTGCCTCGTCGCCCACCCAATCAATCCGCCCTATCTGATCCCGTCGGTCGAAATCGTTCCGGCGCCGTGGACGGAGCGCGAGGCGATCGAGCGCGCCGCCGCCCTTCTCGAAGGAGCCGGCCATGCGCCGATCGTGATGGCGCGGGAGATCGACGGCTTTGTCGTCAACCGGCTGCAGGGGGCGCTGCTCGAAGAGGCGTTCCGGCTCGTCGCCGACGGCTACGCCAGCGCCAAGGACGTCGACGTCGCGATCCGCGAGGGCCTGGCGTTGCGCTGGTCCTTCATGGGTCCGTTCGAGACCATCGACCTCAATGCGCCCGGCGGGGTGCGCGACTATGCCGAGCGCTACCAGGGCATCTACGCCGGGATCTTCCCCTCGATGCAGCGGCGGGTCGACTGGACGGGCGAAGCGATGGACGCGATCGAGGCCGAGCGCCGCCGCCAGCTGCCGGCCGACAAGCTCGGCGAGCGCGCGGCCTGGCGCGACCGGCGGCTGATGGCGCTGGCCGCGCACAAGAAGCGGGCGGCGGAGGAGATCGGCGAATGACGTCGCAGGCGACGTCGCTCGCGCACTCCGGCCTCATGGCGGTCCTGCACGGCCGCCGCGCCTCGTGACCGCCCCCGCGCTGATCGGCGTCGACTGGGGCTCGTCCGCCTTCCGCGCCTATCTCATGGCGCGCGACGGCGCGGTCCTCGATACGATCGCGACGGCCGACGGCATTGCTTCGGTCTCGGTCTCGCCCGGCGGATTTCCGGCGACGTTCCGGCGCGTCCTCGGCGACTGGCTCGACGCCCATCCCGCCCTGCCCGTCCTCGCCTCGGGCATGGTCGGCAGCCGCAACGGCTGGCGCGAGGCGCCCTACGTCGCTTGCCCAGCGGATCTCAGCGCAATCGCCGAAAACCTTGTCGCGGTCGAGGCGGACGGCCGGCGCGTCATGATCGCCCCCGGCCTCGCCTTCACGGACGCAGACGGCGAGCCCGACGTGATGCGCGGCGAGGAGATCGAAATCCTCGGGATCGCCGAGGCCGGCGGCCGGCTCGTCGTGCTGCCCGGCTCGCATTGCAAATGGGTGGTTATCGAGGCCGGACGCGTCCTGCGCTTCAAGACCTTCGTCACCGGTGAACTCTATGCTGCGATCCGCGACCATACCCTCATCGGCGCCTTCGCCCGCGCTGCCCCGTCAGCGGCGCCAGGGCCCGCGTTCGCACGCGGGGCTCGACGCGGCGCGGCCACCGTCCGAGGCGAGCGCGGCGGCCTGCTCGGCGCCCTCTTTGGCGCCCGCAGCCTGCCCCTGATGGGCGGTCTTGCCGAGGCCGACGCGGGCGACTACCTTTCCGGGCTCATGATCGGCGCGGAGATCGCCGAGGCCAGGCGGCTCTTTCCCGGGGAAACTGCGCATCTCGCGGGAGCGAAAGGGCTCGTTGCGCGTTATCGGACCGCATTCGCCGCGCTCGGCGAGGAGACCGCGCTGGCGCCGGATCAAGCTGCGCCGCACGGACTTCTCCTCGTCGCCCGTCAAGCCGGACTCCTATGATGCTCGCTCTCGCTCCGACGCCCCTGATCGCCATTCTCCGCGGCGTCAAGCCGGATGAGGCCGAAGCCGTCGCCTCCGCCCTGGTCGAGGCGGGCTTCGGGGCGATCGAGGTTCCGCTCAACTCCCCCGATCCGTTCAGGAGTATCGAGATCATCGCCGGCCGGGTCGGCAAGGCCGCGCTCGTCGGCGCGGGGACCGTGCTCCTGCCCGGCGCGGTCGAGGCGGCGGCGAACGCCGGCGCCGGGCTGATCGTCGCGCCGAACGCCGACCCCGCGGTGATCGAATGCGCGCTGAAGCTGGGCCTGAGCGTTCTGCCGGGCGTGGCCACGCCGACCGAGGCGTTCGCGGCGCTGAGCCTCGGCGCGCCCGGCCTGAAGCTCTTCCCCGCCGAGGCCCTGCCGCCCGAAGTGGTGCGAGCGTGGCGATCGGTGCTGCCGAAGGACGCGCCGCTCTTCCCCGTCGGGGGCGTCACGCCCGAGAAGCTCGCGCCCTACCGCGAAGCCGGGGCCGCCGGCTTCGGCATCGGCGGCGCGCTCTATAAGCCCGGCATGACGGCGAAGGCGGTCGAGGCGAAGGCGAAGACCTTTGTTGCGGCGTGGGGAGAGGCCACCCGAATCAAAGATTAGCGCGTCTCCGCGTAGCGATCAGTCTACCGCTGGGCCCTGGAGGCCAGCTTCTTCCAAGCAACCTACGGCGTTCTCCAGGTGCTCCATTGCGGTGTCGAGGAGGTAGGCTCCGTCAACAATGACTTCCCGTGACCGTTTGATGTCCTCAACGACCTCCATTGCGTTCTCGATCAGCGACAACGCGGATTGAGACTTCGTGAGCTGGAAGCCCCGCCGTGCAGCTGGTGCAAGCTGAATGAGTCGCTCGAGACGTTCCACCCCTCCGTCCGCGAGGTTGAGTTCCTCCACGGCCTCTTCCCGTTGAACAACATCACCGGCCGAGTCCGAGGCCTCGTCCTCCTGTTCGAACGACTGGCCCTGACCGCTAAGGATGATGTCACGGTCTTTTAGTATCTGAGATTTCGCTTGTTCGATCAGCGCGCGCACCTCTGCAATCGAGGCGAGTACATCGGCAATTGTGTTCATGTTACTTTTCTCCATTGTAATTCCCGCAAGCGAAATGTTTCACCTGTGCGAATTACCAATGGCAATAACGGACAGAGTATATTGGATTTTATCAAACGCTATTCGTTGGCGTCTCCACGGAGCGGCTGGGCTTCGCACAGGTTGACCAAATTCCCGAACGTAGCGCAAGCCAAAAAGCGCCCCGCCGTTGTTGGTTCTTGGACGCCATTTACACCCCGAACAGCCGCTCCGCATTGCCGTGCGCGATCCTCTCCCGGTCGGCCGGGCTGACGGGCAGGCGGTCAAGGAAGGCGCGCGCCTCCGCCATCGGGCGGTAGGGATGATCGGCCGAGAACAGTATGCGGTCGACGCCGACCTCGAGCAGCAATTGCAGGAAGGTCGGCAGGAAGTTGAATCCGGCGAAGGTGTAATGGACGTTGTTGCGCAGATAGGCGCTGATGGGCTTCTTGAGCCCGGTCACGGAGGGCGGCATCGAATTGACCCGCTCGATCATGAAGGGCAGCGTCTCCCCCATGTGTCCAATGACGATCTGCAATTCGGGATGCGCGTCGAACACGCCGCCGAGCGCCATGCGCAGCACGTGCAGCGCCGTCTCGATGTGCCAGCCCCAGCCGCCGTTCGCCATCATTTCGGCGACCGCCGGCTTGAGGCCGGCGTACCAAGCCTCGACAACCGCTTTCGGCGATTGCGTCGGATGAAGATAGATCGGCAGCTTGAGCGCCTCGGCGCGCTGAAGGACGGGCCAGAAGAACCGGTCGTCGAGATAGCGCCCCTGGACGTGCCCGTTGATCACCACGCCCTTGCAGCCGTCCGCGGCGATCGACCGCTCGAGTTCGCCGATCGCCGCCGGCGGGTCGATCAGCGGCAGCGAGGCCAGCCCGAAAAACCGGTCCGGATGACGCCGGACCGCTTCGCCGATCGCCGCGTTGGTCTCGCGCGCGACGCTCTTGGCTTCCTCGCCCGAGAGCTGCTCGACGCCGGGCGAGGTCAGCGACAGCGCCTGCATCGTGACGCCGGCCTTGTCCATCGCCGCAACGCGCCCGTCGCCAAAGTCGGTGAGGTCGGCCATGAGCTTCGCCATCCAGTCCGATTGTTCGGCGCGCTCCTTCAGCTTGCGGCCCGGCCCGGCGAGATAAGCCGGTGTGGCGAAATGCTCTTCGAGCGTGATCGTGCGCATGGTCTTGCCTCCCACGCGAAAGACGGCGAAGCGCCGTTCGTGGATTGATCGCGGCGCGAGAAGACGACGTCAATGCGGCGACACGAGGAAAGGCGCGTTCGCCGTCTCCGACGGTCTCTTTCGCGGGACCCTGACGGGCGTCGGCTCGCGCCGGCGCGAGGAGGCGCCGCGCGCCGGGCCCCCTACCCCTTCTTCCCCTTCACGTACTGGATGTAGCCTTGAACGTCCCCCGCCGGCTCGGCATAGGCGTCGCCGAGCGCCTGCTCGACGGCGGCCATATAGGCCTTGGTCCAGCCGGCGAACGGGTAGTCGATCACGTTCAGGAACTCGAGGCTGCAGGCGAGGCGGATATCGGCGATCGAGACATGGTCGCCGCCGACGAAGGTCTTGCCGTCGAGGAAGAACTTGTGGAACGCCGCGAGGGTCTCGCCGACCGCCGCCTCGGCGGCCTTCTCAGCCTTGGCCTTCGCCGCGGCGTCGGCGTCGCTTGCTCCGACCTCGCCCGCATATTGCGGGAAGCCGAGCGCCGGATAGGTCGCGCGTGTGACATAGGGATAGAGCGTACCGACGATATAGAACATCGCGCTGTCCACCATCGCGCGCTTCTCCGGCTCGGTCGGATAGAAGGCGTCGAGATGATGCTTGTTGCAGAGATACTGCATGATCGCGCAGCTCTCCCACATGACGCCTTTCGGCAGATGGGGAGCCTCGATCATCGGCGTCAAGTGAGACGGGTTCTTGGCCGAGAATTCCTCCGAGCGCGTCTTGCCGTAGACGTCGTCCTCAGTGAAGTCGAGCCTGGCTGCGCGCACGAAGACGCGCGCCGTCATGTTGTTCACGCTCGGCTTGATGACATGCAGCTTGATCGTGGACATGGGGGTTCCTCCTATTTGCTCTGGATGAGTTCAGGCGCGTTGCACAGCCGGTACGGGTCCTTCGGCGCCCGGTCGGCCGACAGGCTCTTGGTCGAGGCCTTGACGAGGCTTTCGATGGCGTCGGCGACGTGGACCTCGGTGATCGCCCGCTCGCCGCGCGCCACGCGCAGATTGTGCGCGGCGAATAGAACGTCGGGGCGCGAAAAACCCTCCGGCGGATCGAACTTCCAACACGACAGCTCGATCAGCAGCCCCAGCGGATCCTCGAAATAGATCGCGTCGAAGATCATCCGATCGCGCACGCCGGTATTCGGGATTTCGCGCGCGTTCAGCCGCTCGACCGCCTGCATGAAGGTCGCGCGCGAAACGTTGAAGGCGATGTGATGCACGCAGCCCGCGTCGGTCGGCGTGCGGCGGTGGACGGGCTTTCGGTCCTCGCGGGTAAAGACGGTGATGAGCCGCCCGTCGCCGGGATCGAAATAGATGTGGCTCTCGCCCGCGTTGTCGAGGTTCGGCTGCTCGAACACGAAGGGCATGCCAAGGATGCCCTCCCAGAAATCGATCGAGGTCTGGCGGTCGGCGCCGACCAGCGTGATGTGATGCAGTCCCTGGGTCTGAAGCTTCTGCATGGCTCTCCTCCTCATGCTTTTTCAACGAGCTTCGACTTATATTCGCTGCGCGGCAAGCTGCCGGACGGCACGACGGCGATTTCCGTCGTCACGAGGAGCACCTCGCGCAGACGGGCCCGAAGGCGATCGGCGAGCCCCTCGACCTCGGCGCCCGGCGCGGCCTCGACCGCGATCGGCAGCGGCGGCTCCTGGCGGACGCCCTTCGCCCGCGGACGGATCATAAGAACTCCGGTGACCGTTGGCGCGAATTCGTTGACCACCTCGCGCACCGCCGAGGGAAACACGTTGACGCCGCGCACGATCAGCATGTCGTCGGTGCGGCCGATGCAGCGCACGCGCGGGGCCGTGCGGCCGCAGGCGCAGCGACCCGCGCTCACCCGCACATGGTCGCGGGTGCGAAAGCGGAGCAGCGGCGCGGCGCGGTTGACGAGATGGGTCAGCACGAGCTCGCCCTCGGCGCGGTCCTCGAACGGCAAGGCAGCGCCCGTTGTCGGATCGATCAGCTCGGGGTGGACGAATCCGCGGCCGGAAAAGTGCATGCCGGCCTTCGCCTCGCACTCGCCCCACAGGGTGATGGAGATGTCGCCGATCCCCATGGCCTCGGTGACGCGTGCGCCCCAGGCCTCCTCCAGCTTCGCCCGCATCGCGGCTTCGCCGCCGCCGGGCTCGCCCGCGACCAGGATCCGCTGGACGCTCGATTGCGCGAGGTCCCTGCCCCGCTCGCGCGCCCATTCCGCAAGATGAAGCGCATAGGACGGCGTCATCACCGCGGCTGTCGGCTTCAGAAGCTCGATTGCCGCGACAAGCCGCTCGGTGTTCCCCGTGCCGACCGGAATATGGCAGAGCCCGAGCCGGTCGAACACGGCGAGAGCGGCGCCGGCGACGAACGGGCCGGCGTTGTAGGTCGAGACGATCCGCTCGCCGCGGACGATTCCCGAGGCCGCGTAGGATCGCGCCGAGGTCCTGACCCAAACCTCGATGTCGGAGGCGGTGAGCGGAATGTAGCTCGGCGTCCCGGTCGTGCCGCTGGTCGAATAGATGCGGGCGATCTCCTCTGGGTCGGCGGCGCGATGCGTCCCGATCGGCTCGTCCGGCGTCCGCGTGGCGCGCAGTTCGTCCTTCTCGGTGAATGGCAGCGCATGGATCGCCTCGAGCCCGCCGACGGCGCCGTGGGTCGCGTAGCCGGCGCGCTCGAGCTTGCCGCGATAGAAGCGCGAGCGCTCGAACAGGTATTCGATCTGCTTGAGGTAGAGCGGCGCGTCGAGGCCCGCCTGGTCCTCCCACGGCGCGGCTTCGATGTCGGGCTCGACCATCGGCATCAGGCGAAGCCTCCTTCGGCGGCGGAATGGTCGATCGCCTCTTCGCCCTTCGAGGCGAGATAGAAGCCGATCGGCGTCTCCTGCTCCTCGATGAGATGGGCGATCAGCCCCCCCGTGCGGGCGAGGATCGGCACGGCGCGGATCAGCGCCGGCGGAACGCCGACGTCGACCAGCGTCGCCGCGATCGCCATCGAGACGTTCATCGGCAGCGGCTTGCCCCAGACCTCGGCGATCGCGCCGGTCAACGCCGTCGCCGCGTCGACCGCGCGGCCGGCGACGCCCCGCCCGCGAGCGAGCGCCATCATCCGTTCGGCGCGCGGATCGACCGGCTTGTGCAGCGGGTGGCCGTAACCGGGGATCGGCCGGCGCGACGCGCGATAATCGCGCGCGACCTCGAGCGCCGCCGCTTCGACCGAGCGGGCGGCGCCCGCCCGCGCCAGGACGTCGTCGATCAGCGCGCGGCAGAGGTCGGCCGCGCCGAGGATGACCGTGCCGCAGCCGAGCACGCCGGCGGCGACGGCGCCCTGAAGCGCGGCCGGGTCGGCTGCGAGCGTCATTCGCGCGGCCTGAACGGAGGGCGTCAGCCCATGTTCGGCGAGCGCCACGAGGCTGAGGTCAAGAAAGAAGCGCTGGTGCTCGGTCGGCGCGTGGCCGGTCGCGAGAAGGTAGACGAAGTCGGTGAAGGTCGCGCCTCCCATGAGGTCGGCGGTCAGATCGCGCCCGCGCACCCAAATCCGGTCGGGCGACGCGACGGCGATCTTCGTCTCGGCCGCGCCGGCCTTGCCGATCAGCATGACGTCTCCACTCCCGGTCCAGCCGCTTGTCGTTGAAGGCGAGTTATTTCGGGACAATGCGACGATTGTCAGACAAAATCAAAGCAGCGACGCAGGCCGAACGGTTGGGAACGGCGAGCGTAGCCTGTCAGCGTTTCCCGCGGCCGGATCGGGCGGGGCGAAGCGCGCTCCAGCGGCGGCTACAAAGGCCGAGGCGCAGAAATTCCAGCCGACATAAAAATTCGACGGAGGCCACTGAGCGCCCGTTGCGCGGGCGGCGGCGCGTGCTAGGCTCGCAGGTCAGCGGTTTGGGGACGCCGCCAGAAAAAACGAAGTCGGAGGCGACCCGCAGGGAGGCGGCGACGTGGCGGCAAGGGCCAAAGACGCGAGGCGCGACGGCGGACCGCCGATCGCCCCGCGCGGCACGCGACGTTCCCGGGAGGACGCCCGGCCCCGGATGACGGGCCCCTGCGCACCCAGTCCCCGGGGCGGCCCCACTCGATCCAGGTCGAGGCGCCCGTGAACGCGACGGCCCCGATCGCAGCTCCGCTCTTGACGATGCGCGGCGTCGTCAAGCGATTTGGCGGCGTGCAGGCCCTGCGCGGCGTCGACTTCGATCTCAAACGCGGCGAAATTCACGCGCTGCTCGGCGAGAACGGCGCCGGCAAGTCGACGCTGATGAACGTCCTCTCGGGCGTCATCGAGCCGGACGGCGGCGAAATGCTGCTCGAGGGCGCCGCGATCCGCTTCTCCGACCCGCGAGCCGCGCAGGCGGCCGGCGTCGCGACCATCTTCCAGGAGCTGGACCTCGTCCCCGGCCTCGACGTCACGGCCAATCTCTTCCTCGGCCGGGAGCTGACGCGCGCGACCGTGCTCGATCGCGGCGCGATGCGGGACGCGGCGCGCGAGCGCCTCGCCGCGGTCGGGGCCGACATCGACGTGGACCAGCTGGTCGGCGAGCTCTCGGTCGGCCGCCGGCAGATGGTCGCCATCGCCAAGGCGCTGACCTACGCGTCGCGCATCCTGGTCATGGACGAGCCGACCGCGGCCCTGACCGCGGCCGAGGTCGAACGCCTCTTCCTGGTCATGCGCGAGATCGCCGCCCGCGGAGTCGGTATCGTCTACATCTCCCACCGGCTCGAGGAGGTGCCGCGCGTCGCCGACCGCGTCACCGTGCTGCGCGACGGTCAGGTCGCGGGCGTCGCGCCGGCCAAGGCGCCCCAGTCGGAACTCGTGCGGATGCTGGTCGGGCGGCCGCTCGCCGAACTCTATCCGAAGCGCGGCGCTGATTTCGGCAAGCCGGTGCTGCGGCTCGAACGGGCCGGCTTTACGCCCCGTCGCGTGCGCGCCGGCTGGCAGGCGCCGGTCGAGGTTTCGCTCGAGGTGCGGTCGGGCGAAATCGTCGGCCTCGCCGGAATCATGGGCGCGGGACGGACCGAGCTTTTGTCCGCCCTCTATGGCGACGCCGGGCCCGGACGATGGTCCGGCGTCGTCGAGGTCGAAGGCCGGCCGACGCGCCTTTCCTCCATTCGTTCCTCCCGCGCGGAGGGGATCGGGCTCGTCACCGACGACCGGCGCGGCAGCGGGCTCATGCTGCGCGACAGCGTCGGCCGCAACCTGGCGCTGACCGTGCTGAAGCGGATTTCACCGCTCTTCCTGATGTCGCCGGCGCGCGAGGCGGCGCTGGCGCGCGAGGCGATCCAGGCCTTCGACGTGCGTCCGCCCTCGCCCGCCGTCATCGTCGGCGCGCTGTCGGGCGGCAACCAGCAGAAGGTCGTGCTCGCCAAGGAGGTGGTCGGCGAGCCGCGCCTGCTCTTGCTCGACGAGCCGACGCGCGGGGTCGACGTCGGCGCCAAGGGGGAGATCTACGCCCGCATCCGGGCGCTGGCCGACCGCGGGCTCGGCGTCTTGATCGCGTCCAGCGAGATGCCCGAGCTCATCGGCCTCTGCGACCGGGTTTTCGTGATCCGGAAGGGGCGAACGGTCGCGGAATTCGAAGGCGGCGCCGACGAGCAGGCGGTGCTGGCGGCCGCCGAGACCAGCGAGGGGCAAATTCATGAAGCAAGCCCATGAATGAGGCAGCGCCCGTCCGCGCGGCCTCCGCTGCGCCCTCCGCTCGGCCGGCGGTTCGACCTCCTCGCCGTCGCCGTGCGGTTTCAGAGCGTCATCGGGCTCGTCCTGGTGGCGATCGGCGGCATCATCTTCTCGCCGCGCCGGCACGGCCACATCCTGTTTCTTGCGCCCGACAACATGGCCAACATCGTCCGCGCGGTGTCGGAGACCGGCATCATCGCGGTCGGCATGACTTTTGTCATCATCACCGCCGGGATCGACCTCTCCGTCGGCGCGCTTCTCAGCCTCTGCAGCGTGTTGACCGCGACGATCATGACCAGCGGCGGCTACGGCCTCATCCCGACGGTCCTCATCGTGGTCTTATGCGGGTCCGTGTTCGGCGCGGCGCAGGGTCTCATCTCGAACCGTTTCCGGCTCGAACCCTTCATCGTCACGCTCGCCGGCCTCCAGATCGCGCGCGGGCTTGCGCTGGTCATCTCCGGCAACCAGTACATCAACATTTCCTACGGGAATGGCCCCGGCCTCGCCCCGCCGGTGTTCGCCATTCTCGGCGACCGCCTGTTCAACAACATCGTGCCGGTCGCGACCCTGGTGTTCGTGGTCGTCGCCGCCATTGCGACGTTCGTGCTGAACTTCACCCGCTTCGGGCGCTATGTCTTCGCCGTCGGCGGCAACGAACGCGCGGCCCGGCTTTCGGGCGTGCCGGTCTCGCTGGTCAAGGTCAGCGTCTACGCCATCACCGGCTTCGTCTCGGCGATCGCCGGCATTGTCCACGCCGGCCAGTTCAACTTCGGCAGCGCCAACGACGGAACAGGCTACGAGCTGGTGGCGATCGCCTCGGTCGTCATCGGCGGGACGAGCCTCTTCGGCGGCTCGGGGTCGATGATCGGAACCGTGGCGGGCGCGGTGATGCTCGGCGCGCTCGCCAACATCCTTCAGCTCAACAACATCAACGCGGCGCTGCAATTACTCGCCACAGGCGCGATCATCGTGCTCGCCGCAGTCCTCCAGTCCCTCGTCCGTCGCCGCGAGGGTTTGGGTCGATAACGCCGGCGACGAAACCGCGACGCTCATGGCGAAGCGGCGCAACGACAATCACCAAAGGGAGATGAACATGGATTCTGCATGGTTTCGGAGGAGCGCGAGGCTCTTCGTCGGCGTAGGCGCGCTGGCGCTGGCGGCGGGCGCGGCGAACGCCGCCTCGCTGGTCAAGGACTGCGGCAAGGACGGCAAATACGTGATCGGGTTCTCGCAGGCCAACAACGCCGAGCCCTACCGCCAGCATGTCAACGACCAGCTGACCGCCGCGGCGGCCAAAGTCCCGCAGTTCACGCTTCAGATCGCCGACGGCGCCGGCAACGTGAACACCCAGACCTCGCAGATGGACAATTTCATCACCCAGAAGGTCGATCTCATCCTGATCTCGCCCTTCGAGGCGGCGCCGCTGACCCCCGTCGTCGCCCGCGCCATGAAGGCGGGCATTCCGGTCATCGAACTCGACCGCAAGACGCTCGGCGACCCCGGCAAGGACTACACGGCCTTCATCGGCGGCGACAATTTCAAGATCGCCGAGGAGGCGGGCAAGTATGTCGCCGACAAGCTCCTGCCCGAGGGCGGCGAGGTCGCGGTGCTCGAGGGCCTGCCGAGCTCGACGCCGGCGGTCGAACGGCTCGACGGCTTCAAGGCCGGCGTGAAGGAAAACCCGAAGATCCAGGTCGTCGCCGAGCAGGCGGCCGACTGGCTGCCGGACAAGGCCCAGACCGCCTTCGCCGCGATGCTGCAGGCCCATCCGAACATCAAGGCGGTCTACGCCAGCAACGACATGATGGCGGCCGGGGCGCGGCTCGCCGCCAAGGGCGCCGGCAAGAAGGACGGCGACATCAAGATCCTCGGCACCGACGGATTGCCCGGGCCCTCGGGCGGAATCCGCGCCGTCGCCGAGGGCGAGTGGGCGGCGACCTTCACCTACCCGACGGGCGGGCCCGAGGCGATCGACATGGCGAAGGCGATCCTGCTCGACTGCGCCGACAAGGTCCCGACGGTCGTCACGGTCGCGACGACCGCGATCACGCCGGACAACGCCAAGGCGATGATGGGCAAGTAAGCGCCACGCCTGCCGCGGCCCCTTCAAGGGTCGCGGCGACCGCCCCCGGAGCGGCTTGAGAGCTTACGCGTCCGGTCAACTCGTCAAGGAAACAAAAATGGGCACGGTCTGGTTCTGCGTCAGCGTGGCGGCGCTCATTTTCGGCTTCGGCCTATTGGGCCTCTATCTGCAGACGCTGCTGCCGGAGCCGCACAGCGCCGAAAAGTCGCGCGAGATGATCGGCGCGGTCGTCGGGCTCGTCTCGCTTCTGCTCGCCCTGGTGCTCGGCACGCTGGTCGGCTCCACCTACGCGTTTTACGCCAACCAGAAGGCCGAGATGGAGACGCTCGCGGCCAGGGCGCTGCAACTCGACATCGCGCTGTCCGAATACGGGCCGGAAACCGCCTTCGCCCGCAGCAAGATGAAGGACACCTTGTCGTCGATCCGGACGATGATCTGGGGCGGCGCGACGGAGAAGGCGCCCGACATGAGCGTCGGCGAGCCGATCGAGCACCTGAGACTGATGGATATGTACGTCGCCTCGCTCGAGCCCAGGACTCCGGCGCAACAGAAGTTTGCCGCGACCGCCGCGGCGGACGCCGGCGCGATCGAGCAGACCCGGCTCCTTATCTCGCTGCAGCTCGCAAGCCCCGTGTCGTGGCCGCTGGTGGCGATCGTCGTCTCCTGGGCGGCGATCCTGTTCTGCGGGTTCGGCGTCCTCTCCCGCTTCAATGCAACCACGGTCGTCGCGGTGGCGCTCGGCGCCTTCGCCGTCGGCAGCGCCCTCTTCCTGATCCTCGAGCTCAGCCAGCCCTTCACCGGCGTCTTCCGCATCCCCTCCGGCTTCTTCGACCAGATGCTGGCGGCGCTGGGGACGTGACCTGGAGGCCGAGTGCACGGGAAGTCCGCCCCCCGGCGGACGGAACAACGGCTTTGAAGCCAGTATGACCGCTTTCGCTCCGCCTTCCCTATTCAAAGCAGACGGCAGAAATAGAGACGCTTTTGGCCAACGCGGCCCAGCGTGATCTCGCGCTTTCGAAATACCGGCCCAAGACGGGTCGGGGCCTGCCCGGGGGAGGTTAAAAAACTGTCCATCGGGAAGCTTGACATGGATGAACCGAAAGTCTACGTTATGAATTGCTGCTAAGGTGCCGCAGAGTGTTTGTCGACCAGACTCGATGAGACCGCCGGTGCAGGGGGATTTCTCCGGGTAAGAGCGCGTTTCAAGGCCAACGCCGGGAGAAGGGGAGTCTTTTATGAAGTATGTAACGAGTTCACTGACCGCCGTCGCCGCTCTGGGGCTTGCCGGCGTCAGCTCGCAAGCCAATGCGTCGACGACGACCGTCGACTTCAATTATGCTTTCAATACGAACGCTGATTTGACGCTGGATGGGGTGACTCCATTCGAAATGAGCACCTCGACCATCGTAGGAAGCAAAGTTGACCAAAGTTTCGGGACGTTGAGCGGCGGTTACATCGCCTCGACGGGCAATGCCGGGACGGATTCGATTGATCCCAGCCTGTCGTACGCTCCCGCCTCGGTCGTGATCGGCGACAACTTGAACATGACCAAAACTCCCACCCAGGTAGGGTCGGGTTATGTCAACCTTGCGTTCGACGCCGGCGGCAAGACGGTTTATGGTTTCGCAACGCTGAACGGCACGGGCGGTCTTGCCTCGATCACCTACGCCGCCATTCCCGAACCGTCCACCTGGGCGCTCCTGATCGCGGGCGCGGGCGCGTTGGGCATAGCGGCTCACCGCCGCCCGCCGCCGCCAGGGGGTGGCCCTCGCGGCCTGACCCGGCCTCGCCTTCGCGATTGACCAGAGTTCGGCTCGCCCTTCCGCACATGGCGGAGGGGCGTTTTTATTTCCGCCAGGCCCCCGCGCCGCAAGCAAAGATCAAGCGGCGGAGACCCGAAAAGCTCAGCTATAGGCGAGATAATAGCGCGTCTTGAGATCGGTCTCCTCGCCGCCGCGGCGCGCCAGATTGATCGTGTCCGTGACGCTCTCGTCGCAAAAGAACTTCGCGTGCGCCCAGGCCTCATTTTTGGCGCGCCCCAGCGCCTTTTCCAGCATCACGGCATTGGGCCAGTTGTTGCGCCAGCGGTTGGCGACGACCCTCGCATCGACGACCGCGACGCCGTCCTGGATGCGCACGAGCATCGCGGCGACGATCACGCCGTCGAGCCTGACGTACAGCGACCGGTCCGCGCTGTCTCCGCGCCGCCTCAGAATATCATGAAAGTTGCTGACGGGACTGCTGTTGAACTCTCGCGACACCAGCCATGCGATCTCCTCGAGCGGCGCTCCCGGCTCCGACAGGTATTTGATTTCGGCCCGCTCGGGGATACGCCCGCGTTGGCGCAGACGATCGGCGATGGCGCTCGAATTGGCGAGGATGACCTCGTTGGACACCTGATAATGGTATTCGCGTCTCATCGCCTTAAAGCCGCAGGCTTCAAGAAATTTCGCTTCGCCGCCGTCGTGCGGCACGGCGTCGAATGACCAGAGCCCATCCGTCTCCGCGTCCGTCAGCGCGACGCTCGCCTCGATCAGCTTGCGGCCGACGCCCCGGCGCCGCGCTCCTGAAAGGACCCTGACGAGAGCGTGGAATCCCGGGGGCTCCAGGGCATTGGCCCAGAACACCGCGCCCGCGCCGGCGAACTCGCCGTCCACGCGCGCAATCAGCAGCTCGACGCGCGCGCTGGCCGCCTTGGGAATCAGCGCAAGGCAGGCCGGCGCCTCGCTTTCGGACGCGAGAGTCACGCTCATATTCGTCATGACTGCGGACGAGCTCATCATGACCGCTTGTACCATGTCCGCTAAAAGGCTTTCAAAGCTTCTGGAAGCCGCATGACGAAGATGCTCCTGATCGCCGCCGCCGGAATGGACTGGGCCGGCTTCGACGCAGCGACCCGCTCAGGCGCCTTGCCTCGGATGGCCGCCTTGCGCAAAGCCGGTTTTGCAGGTTCGCTGAACGGGGCCCCGACCGGCGAGGGGATTGCCGCCTTCGCTTCGTTGGCGACGGGCGTTCAGCCAGAGATGCACGGCGTCTGGCGGCGTCACGAGGCCTGGGCGGGCGGCCTGCGACCGATCGGACGCGCGTCGTGGCGGACAGCGCCGCTATGGGCGCGGCTTCAGGCGGCCGGCGTCTCGACCGGCAGCGTCGGTTGGCCCGCCATGCAGCCGGGCGCGGATTGGCCGGGCGTTCATATCGACGAGACGTTCGCCGACCCGACGGGCAAGACGGCGGCCGACTGGGCTCTACCACTGCGTTGCGCACCGCTCGACATCCGCGATGAGATCGCCCTGCGCCGGGTGCATCCCACCCAAATCACGACCGACACAATTCTGGGCTTCGTGCCGGACCTCGGCAAGATCGACCAGTCGCGCCCGACGCCTCTGCCGGCCCTGGCGCTCGCCGTGGCGCGCGCGGCGACCTATCAGGGCGGAGCGGTCTGGATGATCGCCGAGCGCGCGCCCGAGGCCGTGTTCGTCCAACACGGTCTGCTCGGTCAGGTGCGCGCCGCCAGCGAAGGGCGGACGGAACCCGACTACGCCTATGCGACGAAGGCGGCATGGCGCTTCCTCGATAGCCTGATCGGCCGGCTATGCGAGGTCGCCGGAAACGAGGCGCTCGTGTTGGCGGTCTCGCCGGGCTGGCGGGGATCGGCCGGCGTCGTGCTGGCGACGGGCCCTTGGGGGGCGCCCGCGCCTGATTTCCTCGGCGCCGATCTTCTCGACATCGCGCCGACGGTCCTTGCGGCTTTCGAGCTCAAGGACGACAATCTGGCAGGCCGCCCGCTGACGCCGCCAGCGCCGGGAAGGCCCTACGCGGCCGCCCCCACGCCGCCGCCGGTCGACCCCGTCCAGCCGGATAAGGACCTGCTCCGGATCGCCGCCGAGGATGGCTGTCCTCCGCTTCCGCCGCCGCATCCCGCCTGGCGCGCCCAGGGCCTCGCAGAACTTGGCCAGATCGTGCTGAAGCGCGCGCCCGCGGCGGCCGAGACGATCACCGCCGAGGCGCTGAGGCTCGATCCCGACAACGTGCTGGCGCTGCGCATGCGCGCGACCGCCCTCTTCGCGCTGGAGCAATCGGAGGGACTGCCGGAAGTCGCCGAGGGGCTCGAGCGCACGGCGCCGAATCGCGGCTGGGGCGCGCTCGCTCGCGGCGCGTACCATGCGCTCAACAAAGAGCCCATGCTTGCCGCCTCGTGGCTCAAAAAGGCGGAGGCGGATCCGGCGCCCGAGACTCGACTGACGGCGGCGGCCGGCTGGCTGACGATCAACCGCGCGATCGACGCCGAGCGCGTTTTCCAGTCCGTGCTTGCGATCGACCCGGCCAACGCGTCGGCGGAGATCGGCATGGCGATCGTTGCGATGGCCCAGCGCGATCTCCTCGCCGCCGAGGCTGCGCTTCAGCGGGCCCTGATCCAGGACCCGTCCCGAGCGGCGATCTACGAGATGATGGCCGAGATCTATCGCGAAACCGGCCGAAAAGACGGAGCGGACAAGATGAAGGCGATCGCGCGGCGCCTGACGGTTTCCGGCCGCTGAGCGCTCGCGAAGCGCCGACGTTCCAACCCCTCGAGGGCTTGATCCGCGAGGCGAGGCCCACGACTGAACGGCTCGACGCGATTGCTCTCGGTCGACGAGGCCCGCCCGCTCGCCCGTGCGCTCCTGGCGCGGTTCTCAGGCGCTGCCGGCGGCGCCCGCGGCGAGCACGGCGAGCCGCGCGCCGACGGCTTCCAGCACGAGCTGGTGGGCCTTGGCGACGATATCCTCGGTCGACGGCGAGTTCGCCAGAATCGATCGCGCGCATCGGCGAATGTCCGCCTCGCCCGGGATTTCCGGCAAGTTGAGGTCCCTGATGACATCGGCGAGCCGATGCCGGGCGCGGACGACATTCATGTGGAGCAGAGCCAGGCGCGAAGAGCCGAGGACGCCGGCGGCGGCGTGGGCGATCCGCTCCGCGTTGAAACGCTCCGCCACCTGCTCGGCGGCGCGTCCGATCACCCTCGCGCCCAGACGTCGACGATTTTCGAGCAGTTCGACCGGAGGCGACTTCACTTTCCAGACCACGCCGAGATACCGAAGAAGCGACAGCAGGTAGTAGGTGGGATCATACTCCCACCACCGGAACCCCTGACGGGCGCAGCTTTGGTAGGCGTGGTGATTGTTGTGCCAGCCCTCGCCCATTGTAACAAGCGCGAGAAAGCCGTTGTTTCTCGAATAGTCTCCGGTGACAAAGCGCTGTCGGCCCGCGACATGGGCGAGCGAATTGATGCTGAACGTCGCGTGGTAGACGGCGACCGTGCTCCAGAAGAAGCCGACCACCAGGCCTTGCCATCCGTCCGCCGCAAAGCATGCGAGCGCGAGAACGACCGCCGGCGCCGCCTCGAACCGATACAGCCACATCAGCTCGGGAAACCGGGCGAAGTCGCTGATCCTGGACAGATCGGCCTCGCCGTGACGACGATCGAAAATCCAGCCGACGTGGCTGTACAGGAACCCGCTTTGTCGCGGCGAGTGAACGTCGTGCGGCGTGTCGGAATGCAGGTGATGCTCCCGATGCTTGGCCGCCCACCACAGCGCGCTCCGCTGGGCGGACGACTGCGAAAGAAAGGCCAGCGCGAACTGGAACGCCCGGCTGGTTTCATAGGCGCGATGGGAGAAGTAGCGGTGATAGCCGGCGCCGATGGCGAAGATCCTGAGCCAGTAGAGGCCGACGCCGATCGCCAGAGCCGGCCAGCCCACTCCGGTCCAGATGGCGCCGAAGCAGGCCAGGTGCACCAGGGCGAACGGAATCGCCGACGGATAAACGATGTCCGAGGCGGACTTGGGACCCTCGAGGTCTTCGGCGGCGGGACCTGGCACGGGAGACGCTCCATGAAAAAAGCGACCGATTTCCGATTGTTCGCCGGAACGGCAGTCGAACGGCGCCGCTCGCACGCGCTGTCCGGCAGGCCGGTTCGCTTCTCCCCGGCGAGCGTGACATCCTCGTTCAGGGTGTCGCGAACATAAGCCTTCTGGACGATCACGAATATCGCGACCACGAGCGGGGCCGCAAGCACGAATCCCAAAAGGCCCGCCAACGCGCCGATCCCGGCGATGCCCGGCAGGATGAGGGCCGGCGGGATCGAGATCATTCGCCTGTGGATCAGGCGAGGCGCCGAAACTACTGAATCAATTCAAACAACCCGCGACCGTCATTGCGAGGAGCGACCCCCGGGTCGAAGAGCCCGGGGGGACGAAGCAATCCATGCCGCCGCCGCGCCCCGCGGCATGGATTGCTTCGCCTTCGGCTCGCAATGACGGCGGGGGAATTTGGCGCACTTATTGACAACCAAAGATCCGACGCTGCTGGCGGACTTGCAACGATTGCTCGAGCCCGCGACGATGGGCGATCCGATGCGGCCATTGGTATGGGTGTCCAAGAGCCACGAGAAGCTGGCGACGGCGCTTCGCCAGATGGGCCATAAGGTGAGTTCGTCAACCGTTCCCAAATTATTGCGGGAATTGAAATACTGCCGCCATTACAACCGGAAGACCAAAGAGAGCGGCAAACGTCCCGATCGCGACGCGCAGTTCGAATATATCAACGCCAAGGTCGAAGCGTTCCAGGCAGCCGGCGAACCCACGCTATCAATCGACGCGAAAAAGAAGGAATTGCTCGGCGAATTCAAGAACGGCGGCAGCGACTATGGGCCGCAAGGCCAGCCGATCGAGGTCAATACCCACGATTTCGAGGACAAGGAGCTCGGCAAGGTTGTCCCTTACGGCGTCTACGACATCGGCGCCAACCTCGGCTATGTCAGCCTCGGAATCGACCACGATACCGGTTTTGCTGAGTGCGCTAAGGCCCCTTCCCGGCAGCCAGCGCGTCCCACAGCGCGCAATGATGCTCCTCGGCATAGGCGTCGGCGCTGATCTCTTCGGTCCGACCGCCTGTCAGGAAGCCGATCCGGCGAGGCGCCTCGGCGCCGTAACGCGGCCAGTCGGGCAAGGCGGCGCCGTTCGGATCGCCGCTGGCGGCAAAATTCGACCAATATCCCAGCATGATCCTCGCCAGCCCCATCTGGGTCGGCGTCAGGGGCACGGTCGTCTCGCTCTGCCAGACGTATGGCACGTCCGAGGTGTGGTCGGCGCCGATCGGGAATGAGGAGGGCACGTTCATGTAGGGGCGCGGCGGCGACGTCTCGTCGCGGAACTCGTAAGCGTAGGTCGGCGTCCATTTCGCCAGCGCGGCGACGACCGGAACGGCGTTGCAGGCGAACCCGGAGTTGGTCTCGACCGCGGCGAGCGCGGCCCCGGGCGCCGGCTCGGCGCTGAGCGGATATTGCGCAAGAACCCGGTCGGCGTTGGGTCCTTGCGCCTTGCGCACCGCCGCCTCGAAGGCCGCCGCCGTCACCGGCTGTTTCACGAGGTCATTGCCTTCGTAAACGAAGGCGCGCGTCTCATGCCGGGTGTTGCCGATCATGACCGGCACGCGGTTGAAGTCGCCGGCGGCGAAGGCGGCCGGCGCCAACGTCGGCTGAGCCGCGCCGCCCTGCACCGGGCGCCAGGGAAGCGCGGTCGCCACTTGCGCATCGATGATCTCCGCCGCCGACTTGCCGCGCAGGCACGCGGCTGCGTCGGTCGCATCGCCGCAGCCGAGCGCCTTGACAAAGCGCTGGCCGCGCTCGGTCGCCTGATCGTGGTCGATGTTGACACAATTGCCGATGCTCTGGATCACCGCCCGCTCGAACAGGCCCTTGGCGGCCGGCGAGGCCATCAGCCAGCATACGGACCCCGCCCCCGCCGATTGTCCGGCGATCGTCACACGCTCCGGATCGCCGCCGAACGCCGCGATGTTGCGCTTGACCCATTGCAAGGCCTCGATCTTGTCGAGATCGCCGTACTGCCCGCTCGATTGCTTGTCGGCCGATTCCGCATCGAGCGCCGGAAGGGCGAGGTAGCCGAGCGCGCCGAGCCGGTAGTTCACCGTCACCACGACATTGCCTTCCGCGGTCAGCCAGGCCGGCTGCACGTCCGTGCCCGCACCGTTGACCCAGCCGCCGCCATGAAACCAGACCAGCACCGGCCGCTTTGTCCCGGCCTCGGCGGCGGGCGTATAGACATTGAGGTAAAGACAATCCTCATGCCAGCTCGCCGCCGATCCGGGGCGCCAGAAGATCGCCTGCTGCACGCACTCGGCGCCCGGCTCAGTGGCGGGGCGCACGCCGCTCCAGGGATGCGGGCTCTGCGGCGGCCGCCACCTGAGCGCCCCGACCGGCGGCGCCGCATAGGGAATGCCTTCAAAGAGCCGGTAGCCCGGCTGCCAGGACCCCGCGAGCGTTCCCTCCGCGGTTTGAACTTGAGTGTCGTCGGACGCGGCCAGTGCGGCGGAACAGCATCCGATCGCGAGGGTCGCGGCGCCGGCAAAGGCGGCGCGCCGGCCAGGCGCCATCGACGTCAGGAAAGTCTCCGCCACCGGTTTCCTCCTCGATCCGCGTCCCGGCCAAGCGAGCACGGCTTTGGGACCGAATTGTGGGCTTCCAAGCCCTCGAAAAGGCTCAAAACGCAATCGACTGCTCTTGAAAAAAGCCGGCATGGACGAGGGCTCGGCTTGGCATGGATTTGCGTCGGCGCCGCGTCCGCTTGGCCCTGGACAGACACAAAAAGGGGGTGTTCGAAGCAAGTGGCCCCGCTTTCCCGGTTTCGTTGAAGCGGACGGACCGCTACATTGATTTCATTTGTGGACTAAATGGAGTATCGCTTCGAATTCAGACCCGCGTTGCAGACGGAAAGGTCGAAAGGGCTCCCATGAGCGGTCTTGCCTCTGTCCCGCCCGGGCCCGCGGGCGACTGGGATCCGGGCCTCTACAGCAAGTTCGAGAACGAGCGCACACTGGCCGCGCGCGATCTCCTGCGCCGCGTTCCGCTGAACTCGGCGCGCGTCGTCGTCGATCTCGGCTGCGGACCGGGAAACAGCGCCGAACTGCTGGTCAGCCGGTTCGCCGGGGCGAAAGTCACCGGCCTCGACACGTCGGAGGGGATGCTCGCCGCCGCGCGGCAGCGTGTTCCGGCGGCGCGCTTCGTCAAGGCGGACATCGCCGATTGGGCGCCGGAGGAAGCGCCCGACCTGATCTTCGCCAATGCGGCGCTGCAATTTCTGCCCGACCATCACACGCTGTTCCCGCGCCTGATCGCCGGCCTCGCGCCGGGGGGCGTCTTGGCGGCGCAGATGCCGTCGACCGCGCGCGAATCCTCGCACGCGCTGATGCGCATGATCGCGGCGGAGGGCCCGTGGTCGCCCCGGCTCTTGCCGATCGCCAAGACCCGTCCGGTGATCAGCGAGTTTGAGGACTATTACCGCTGGCTGCGCCCCGCCGCGTCGCGGATCGAGATCTGGATGACCACCTACGTCCATGTCTTCGACGGCGCCGACGGCATCGCGGACTGGTTCGCCGGATCCGGGCTTCGACCGTATCTGGAACTGTTGTCGGACGACGAGCGCTGCGAATTCCTCGCCCGCTACCGCGACGGGCTCCGCGAGGCCTATCCCGTTCAGCCGGACGGCAAGGTCCTGCTCGCCTATCCGCGGCTGTTCATCGTCGCGACCCGGGCGTGAGGGGCGGATCAGGCTCATGTCCGCCGCACCGGTCGGCGGCGGAATCGTAGCTGCCTAGCCCGCCCCTCGTCCTGAGCCTGTCGAAGGACGCTCCAGCGCCTAACGAACGGCCCCGCCCACTGGATCATCCTTCGACAAGCTCAGGATGAGGTTCTTGTCATGGCAGCCCGGCCTGGCGGCCAAGCGGAATCGAAAAAGGCGCCGGACCCCCCTGAAAAGGCTCGCTTCGGGCTCGAAAATGGCGGCCGCGGCCGTGCCTCGCTCAATCGTCCGGCCGGCGTTCGGTAACCCACAGCAGCTCGGCGAGGCGGTCGTCCTCGACGCCCTGCTCGGCGATCCGCTCGCCCGGCATGCCGACCGGCACGCCGTGCTGGAACGCCACGCCCGGCGGCTCGTCGATCGGCGGCTCGAACGGATCGACGCATTGCCGGTCAGCCGCGTCGCCGTCGATCTCGCGCCGGGCGGCGTGCCAGAACTCTTCGCTGCGCCCCTCCGGGCAGCCCGCGCGCTCCCAGAGCGTAAGGGCCCGCCGGCGGATCGTGTCCTCATGACCGCTCATCCCATGGCCTCCCGTCGTCCAAAGCTCACGCCGCGTAGCGTTCGATGTCGACGGCCATGCGCCGCGAGCCCCAGCGTCCCGGCCCGGCGGCGAAGACGCCGGCCATCCGGGTCCCGCAACTCAGGCACCGCCCCTCGGCGTCGAGCCGGTATTCGGTGATCTCGTAGCGGTCGCGGGCGATCGCGCGCGCGCCGCAGGTCGGGCACAGGGTCGCCTCGCGCGCCGGATCGCGGACGTTGCCGACATAGACGTGCTCGAGCCCGTTGGCGATCCCGATCGCCCGGGCTCGCTGCAGCGTCGCGAGCGGCGTCGCGGAGGTCCCGAGCATGCGATAGTCGGGGTGGAAGGCGGTGAAGTGGAGCGGGACGTCCGGCTTAAGTTCCCTGGCGATCCAGCGCGTCAGCGCCTCGAGTTCCTCGTCGCCGTCGTTCTCGCCCGGGATCAGGAGCGTCGTGACCTCGGTCCAGACGCTCGTCTCGTGGACGAGATACTTTAGCGTCTCGAGCACCGGCTCGAGCTTGCCCGCGCAGCGCTTCTCGTAGAAGCGCTCGGTGAAGCCCTTCAGGTCCACGTTGGCGGCGTCCATCGCGGCGAAGAAGCGTTTGCGCGGCGCCTCGCAGATGAAGCCCGCGGTCACCGCGACGTTCTTGATCCCGCGCGCCCGGCAGGCGGCCGCCGTGTCGACCGCGTATTCCATGAAAATGACCGGGTCGTTGTAAGTGTAGGCGACGCTGGCGCACCCCAAACGCTCCGCGGCGCGCGCAATCGTGTCGGGCATCGCGACCGCGCTGAGGCGCGCCGTCTCGCGGCTCTTGGAAATGTCCCAGTTCTGGCAGAAGGCGCAGGCGAGGTTGCAGCCGGCCGTGCCGAACGACAGCGCCGACGAGCCCGGCAAAAAGTGATTGAGCGGCTTCTTCTCGATCGGATCGACGCAGAAGCCGGTCGAGCGGCCGTAGCCGGTGAGCTCCATGCCCTCGCCGTCCTCGCGCGCCCGGCGCACGAAGCAGAGGCCGCGCTGGCCGGCCCGCATATGGCAGAAGCGCGGGCAGAGGCGGCACTCGATCCGCCCGTCTTCGAGCTTCGTCCAGTATTCGACGTTCACGCAATTTTCGGCGTCCATGGCGCGCCCGGCCGCTTTCGCAAAGCCGCTCCTTCATCTCCCGCCTCTATGTCGGGGCCGAACGGGTGAATTGCAATGCGCCGCACTGGCGCAGGCGTGCGCTGGAGCCTACATCTCTGTAGCCGCGGTCGCTGACCGCGGGACTGTAGGCGCGGTCGTTGACCGCGCCGCCGCGGTCAACGACCGCGGCTACACGTGCATCGACCGCGGCCACAGCGGCGACCGCGGCTACAGGCCGGGGGTCGACATGCTCAACGCCGTTCATCCCGCGCAGGTCGCGGGCCTCTTCTATCCGGCGGAGCCCGACGCGCTCCGCACCCTCATCGCCGGGATGCGCAAGGGCGCCCGATCGGACGGCGGCGTCACGCCGAAGGCGGTCGTCGCGCCGCACGCCGGCATCGTTTATTCGGGCTCGGTCGCCGCCACCGCCTTCGGCGCCTGGGCGCGGCGGCCCAAGCCGCCGACGCGCATCGTCATCGTCGGGCCGGCCCATCGGGTCGCCTTCCGCGGCCTCGCCATCCATCCGGCCGCGGCCTGGTCAACCCCGCTCGGCGAAGCGAAGGTCGCCCGCGATCTCCATATCCGGCTCGCCGAGGCGCAAGCTGCGGCGGTCGACGCAAAGCCCTTCGCCGGCGAGCATTCGCTCGAAATGCATCTGGTGATGCTGCAGGCGATGCTACCCGCGCCGTTCGAGGTCCTGCCGATCCTCGTGGGCGATGCGACGCCGGCTGAAGTCGCCGCGGCGCTGCGGCTCGTCTGGGGCGGTCCGGAGACGGGGATCGCGATCTCCTCCGACCTGTCGCATTTCCTCGAACAGGCGAACGCCCGGGCGGTCGACGCCGACACCGCCCGGTTCATCGAACGCCTCGACGTCGACTTCGCTCGAGGGCCGGCGGGCCTGCGGCTACCTGCCGATCGGCGGCGCGCTGACCATCGCCGCCGAGCGCGACCTCAGGGTCAGCGGGCTGCATTTGGCGACCTCGGCCGATGTCGGCGCGGACGCGTCCCGCGTCGTCGGCTACGGCGCTTTCGCCATGGAATATGCGGCCTCCGCGCGGCTCGAAGACGCCGACCGCGCGCTCCTCATCTCGACCGCCATGGCGAGCCTCGCCGCCGCGGCGCGGAGCGGCGGACGCATGCCGTCGCTCGCCGTCGACGGCCGCCTGTCGCCGACGCTGACGTCGATGCGCGGAACCTTCGTCACCCTCACCCACGACGGCCGCCTCAGGGGCTGCATCGGCTCGCCGGCGCCGCGCACGACGCTGATCGAGGACGTGGTGACGAACGCCGTGAACGCGGGCTGCGGCGATCCGCGTTTCGACCCGTTGAGCGAGGCGGAGCTCGAGACTCTCGAGCTCGACGTCTCGATCCTCTCGCATCCGCGGCCGATCCCGGCTCACACCGAGGCGGAGCTCGTCTCGGCGCTCGAGCCGGACCGGGACGGGCTCATTCTCGGCAAAGGGCGCCAGCGGGCGCTGTTCCTGCCGAGCGTCTGGCGGCAGATCGCGGACGGACGGGAGTTCGTGCGCCATCTGCTGCGCAAGGCCGGGCTCGATCCGTTGATTTTCCCGCTGGGCCTCGAGGCCCAGCGCTTCCGGGTCGAAGCGTTCGGCGCGCCGTTCCGGCGCGTGAGCGCCGCCGAGATCGCGCCGGTCAGGATCGAAGACGCCGGCTATGCCCCGACTTACAATGAAAAGGGCCGCCCTTAGGCGGCCCCGACATGCATTGCCTGGCGGGCGCGTCAGAGGGCGACGGCTCGCGGCGTACGCGCCTTGCGGTAGCCGGCAAAGCCGAGCGCGGCGAAGCCGAGGCCCAGCATCGCCCAGGTTGCGAGCTCCGGGGCCGAAACCGTCAGGGCGCCCGTATAGCCATAGTAGTGGCCTGGCCCGCCGTTTGGGCCGGAGATCCACGCCTGATAATCATCCCCGTATCCGACGGGCCCACTGTTGTTCCAGATGCCGAACTGCCAGCCCGTGCCCGAGACCGGAGGACTCGTTCCCGCGCCGAACGAAAAATCCAGGCCCCCGACGTAATCGATCGGCACGAGATTGTCCCAGCCCCAAGTGTCCGTGCCGCTGCCGTCGCGCCAGCCGATCCCGCTCGGATAGCCGCCTGAGCCCGGAGTTCGACGGTGTGATCAGCGTCAGCGTCTGAACGCCCGGAATGTATGTTCCCTCTATAGAGCCGGCGCCGCTGACCGCCACTCCGCTGACGACATCGACGACGAACTCCCCCTCAATTGTGCCCGGGGTCGTGCATCCGAAACATGTGACCGACCCACTGAAATCGAAGTACTCGGCGCCCGCGCTCGCCGCGCCCGGCGCCATCAGCGCCGCCGCAACCGCGGCGGACGCCAGGAAACTCTGCTTTCTCATCATCCTCTCCCGGTTCCCCCACCCTCGCCACCCGAAGGCCGTGTAAGCAGCCGTTAACATAATGCGCCTTCACGAAATGTCAACGATGTTATCGACTCATGGACCGCTCGCGTCGCTTGAGCCCTAGATTCACCCTAAGGCGACGCCCAAAGACTGGTGAATCGGTTTGGTGTTCTACTGGCGTGGGCTGTTTACGGGATTCCTGTCGCCGGGGCTGCGGTCTATAGCAGATAGATGATCGACGAATCACTGCTGCGAGCCCGTTACGAAGCGCTTCGTTCCTCTCTGAACGAACGGGGCCGGCGGTTGAACGCGGCGGCGGAGGCGAAGGCCGCGGGCTACGGTGGGATTGCGGCGGCGGCGCGCGCGACGAAGGTCGCCCGCAGTACGATTGGACGCGGTCTGAAGGACCTGCAGGACCCCGGTTCATTGACAGGAAAGGTGCGGCGGAAAGGCGGCGGCGGCCCTCTGTTGACAACCAAAGATCCGACGCTGCTGGCGGACTTGCAACGATTGCTCGAGCCCGCGACGATGGGCGATCCGATGCGGCCATTGGTATGGGTGTCCAAGAGCCACGAGAAGCTGGCGACGGCGCTTCGCCAGATGGGCCATAAGGTGAGTTCGTCAACCGTTCCCAAATTATTGCGGGAATTGAAATACTGCCGCCATTACAACCGGAAGACCAAAGAGAGCGGCAAACATCCCGATCGCGACGCGCAGTTCGAATATATCAACGCCAAGGTCGAAGCGTTCCAGGCAGCCGGCGAACCCACGATATCAATCGACGCGAAAAAGAAGGAATTGCTCGGCGAATTCAAGAACGGCGGCAGCGACTATGGGCCGCAAGGCCAGCCGATCGAGGTCAATACCCACGATTTCGAGGACAAGGAGCTCGGCAAGGTCGTTCCTTACGGCGTCTACGACATCGGCGCCAACCTCGGCTATGTCAGCCTCGGAATTGACCACGATACCGGGCAATTCGCGGTCAACGCGGTTCGTCTATGGCTCGAACAAATCGGCCGCGGGCTGTATCCCGGCATGAAGCGCCTGATGATCACGGCCGACGGCGGCGGCTCCAACGGTTCACGCTTGCGTCTGTGGAAGTTGGCGCTCCAGCAACTTGCCGATGAAACCGGGCTGATCATCCAGGTCTGCCACTACCCGCCGGGGACATCGAAGTGGAACAAGATCGAGCACCGCATGTTCTGTCACATCACACAAAACTGGCGCGCCATGCCTCTGGCCAGCCTGCTCATCGTCATCGCACTGATTTCCAACACAACAACGAAAACCGGCTTGAAGATTTCCTGCGGGCTCGATCGAAATACCTATCTCAAGGGCATCAAGGTTTCCGACGCGGACATGGCGAGCCTGAACATAACCCGCGACGCGTTCCACCCAGAATGGAACTACAACATCGCGCCGAGAAAAAACACCATGGAGCGATAGTCTTTGGGCGTCGCCTAACGCCATTGGCTCGCGGCGACCTGGGACGCGCCCGACGACGGCGCGGCCAAAAGCCGCCCGAGGCGGGCATGCCCGTGTGAGGCGGCTGTCCGCGCCTTCATGCAATCGCAATAAAGCCCGATTGGCGCGTTACCTTCCATGCAAACACGAAAAGACAAAAAACATTCCCGCGAGCGGAAGATGCTGGGTGGGCGCGCAGTCACAGATGGAGCGTGTCATGTGCGACTATTCGTTGGAAATGTATGGGTCCCGCCCGGCGCGTGAGGGCGAACTCTATGTCACGACGCGTTTTCCGAGCGGTTCGATCGGCTTTGCGGCCCCGGGCGCTCCGAGAACTCCGGTCTGCGTCCAGTGCGACACGACCGTCGTGCTGACCGACATCCCGTCGGTCATGCAGAAGAACCTCGGGATCGGCTCGGAGGTCGAGACCGTTTTCGCCCAGCGCGACAGCGGCCTCTATCGCGACGGCCTGCGCCTGAAGACCGGAAGGTTCGTGTCGCTGCAGGATCTGCCGTCCGGCGTCGGCGCCTATATCCCGAGCCTGCTCGAGCGCAGGATCGAGAAGAGGTTCGAGACGACCATCCAGAGGCGCGTTCGCACCCCCGCGACGGTCGACTGAGACGACTTGAGCCAATGGTTCCGGCTTTGCGCCCCCTTATGGCGCGGGGCCGGAACGTCGGCGTTTCCGCGCTCGCGGTTGTGAGATGCGCGCCCGCCCGGTGCATCGGGCGCGCTGCGACTGCTTTTTCGAGGTCGGGGACGCTGAGCCATGGCGGGGCAAGAGCTCGGCGTGAGGACGCTCGGGAGCGGCGCATCCGTCGCGCTGCTCGCGCTCAACAACGCCCACGCCGAGGATCTGTCGCCGCTTTCCGAGCGGAAGATGGCGCGGCTCGTCGATCGGGCGTTTTTTGCCGGCCGGATCGGCGAAGCCGACGCGTTCCTGATCGCCTTCGACCAGGACGCCGACTATGACAGCCCGAATTTCCTGTGGTTTCGCGAGCGGTTCGAGCGCTTCGTCTACGTCGACCGGATCGCGGTCGCTCCGGCCGCGCGAGGTCGCGGCCTCGCCAAGGCGCTCTATGCGGCGCTGATCGCCAAGGCCCGCGCCGCGGGCCACGACCGCGTTGTGTGCGAAGTGAACGCCGAACCGCCCAATCCCGCCTCCGACGCCCTCCACGCGGCGCTCGGCTTCGTCGCGGTCGGCGCGGCGTCCTTGGCCGTCGGCAAGACCGTGCGCTATTACGCGCGCGCTTTGACCTGCGCAGCCGAGGGCGCGATTTCGACGCGAGACGATCCGTAAACCTTTAACGTCTTTGGCCGATCCTGACCGATATGCGGCCTCCCCTCGACCCCGCCGAACCCGACGCCCTGCCCGCTGCGCCCGACCTCGCCGCGGTCGTCCGGGCGTGGCTTCGCGCGCTCTCGAACGAACGAAAGTTGTCGGCCCACACGATCGAGGCCTACGGCCGCGACGCCCGCCAGTTCCTCGCCTTTCTGGCTGAGCGTTTTGGCGCGCCGCCCTCGGTCGCCGACTTCGTGAATTGCGCGCCGGGCGACCTGCGCGCCTTTCTCGCCCGCCGCCGCGCCGAGGGAATCGAGGGGCGCTCGCTGCAACGCGCGCTCTCGGCCCTGCGCTCGCTGGCCAGCGCCATCGCCCGCGACGGCGGCGAGACGGCGTCGGCGCTCGGGGCGATCCGCGCGCCGAAGGCGGGGCGCCGCCTGCCCCGGCCCCTAAATCCCGCGGACGCCCGGGCGGTGACGACGACCGAGCCGCGCGCGGGCGAGGCGCGCGACCCCTGGGTGCTGGCGCGCGACGCCGCAGTGCTGGCGCTCTGCTACGGCGCGGGCCTGCGCATTTCCGAGGCGTTGGGCCTCACGCGCGCGGACGCGCCGGTCGGCGCGGTCGATGCAGTGACGGTCATCGGCAAGGGCGAGAAGACCCGCTCCGCGCCGATCATCGCGCCGGTGCGCAAGGCGGTCGAGGACTACCTGGCGCTCTGCCCCTATGCGCTCAAGGCCGACGGGCCCCTGTTCGTCGGCGCCAAGGGCGGCCCGCTGTCGCCGCGGATCGTGCAGCTCGCCATGGAGCGGATGCGCGGCGCGCTGGGGCTCCCGGACACCGCCACGCCGCATGCGCTGCGCCATTCCTTCGCCACCCACCTCCTCGGCCGCGGCGGAGATTTGCGCACCATCCAGGACCTGCTCGGCCACGCCTCGCTCTCGACCACCCAGGTCTATACCGGCGTCGACAGCGCGCGGCTGCTGGCGGCCTACAAGGCGGCGCATCCGCGGGCGTGAACGGGTCATGCGCAGCCGGTTCCCCTCCGGCGGCGGAAAGCGCTATGAGTGCGCTTTCCTGTCTCTCGAGGCCCTCCATGACTGGCAAGCGCATCGTCTTCACCGGCGGAACCGGCAAGGCCGGCCGCCACGCGGTCCCGCATCTCGTCGCCCACGGCTACGACGTCCTCAACGTCGACCTCAAACCGCTTGATTTTGCAGGCGTTCCGACGGTGATCGCCGATCTGACCGACAGCGGCCAGGCGTTCAACGCCCTGACGATCCACCGCGGCTTCGAGGGCTTCGAAGCCGGCCGGCCGGCGGGTCCGCCCGACGCGGTCGTGCATTTCGCCGCCATTCCCCGGGTGCTGATCGAACCGGACAACGTCACGTTCACGAAAAATGTGATCAGCACCTACAACGTCATCGAGGCGGCGATGAAACTCGGCGTGCGCAAGGTCATCGTCGCCTCGAGCGAGACGACCTATGGAGTTCTGCTTCGCCGAGGGCGACAAGGACTTCCACGCCTTTCCGCTCGAGGAGGATTACGACGTCGATCCGATGGATTCCTACGGGCTCTCCAAGGTGTGCAACGAAAAGACCGCCCGCGCCTTCGCCATGCGCTATCGAAGCGACATCTACGCGCTCAGAATCGGCAACGTGATCGAGCCGCACGAGTACGGCATGTTCAAGGGCTTCCTCGCCGACCCGCCGAGCCGCAAGCGCTGCGCCTGGAGCTACATCGACGCGCGCGACCTCGGCGAGATCGTGCGGTTGTGCCTGGAAAAGGACGGGCTCGGTTTCCAGGTGTTCAACGCGACCAACGACACCATCACCCTGAATACGCCGACCAAAGAGGCGATGGCGAAGCTCTCCCCGAACACGCCCTTCACCCGCGCCATCGGCGAGTACGACGCGCCGCTGTCGAACCGCAAGGCGCGCGAGGTGCTGGGCTTCAAGGAGAAGCACAACTGGCGGAAGTATGTCGACGGGGCCAAAGCTGGGACGTGAGGAGGCGGCTGGGTCAAGAGAGAATAGACGATGAAGATCAAGACAACCCCCTTCGATCCAGCCGACGTTCTCGACACGAAAGAAGCTCAGATCGAACTGCTCGCCGACGCCGCCGAGACCGGCGACGCCAGATATATTGCAAATGCGCTCGGCGCCATCGCGAGGGCGCGCGGGATGGCGAGGATCGCTGAAGAGGCCGGGCTGACCCGGCAGGCGCTTTATCGTTCTTTGAGCGAGACAGGCGATCCGCGCCTGACGACCCTTCTCGGCGTCGCCAAGTCGCTTGGCCTGAAGCTGACGTTCAAGGCGGCGTGACCCCGCTTCGTCAGCGGGATCTTTCCGTCGGCAACCGACAGGCGGTCGACGGGGCCGAACAGCTCCCCCGGCGTCAGCGCGAAGCTTCGCCCTAACACGCCAGTCACCTGCGAGATGGGCGCCTACAAGGCGCCGCTGTCGAACCGCAAGGCGCGCGAGGTGCTGGGCTTCAAGGAGCGGCGCAACTGGCGGAAGTATATCGACGGGGCCAAAGCGGGGACGTGAGGCGGCTCTCAGGGTCGCGTCGCGCCGTCGCCGGAGCGCGTCTCGTTTCGTCGGCTTCCGAACGCGGCGCCGTAGCGTAAGCGGCTGGGAAAACTGGCGCTCGTCCGTCATTCCGATGAGATGGGGGTGTGTTTTACTACGATCGGGTTGTAACGCCTCGGCGCGGGGAAAGCGGTCATGTCGTCAGTCTGGGACAAGCTGTTCAAAAGCGGCCAGCCGCCCGCGAACGACACGCCCGGATTTCCCATCTTTGTCGACGGCGTTGATACCGACCAAGCGAGTGCAGCCGCCGCCGGGTTTGCCCCGCGGCGCCCCGTAGAGTCCGGGCCGCGTTCGCAGATGCTGGCGCGCACGTTCGATTCCATCGGCCGCCGCAACGAGGCGTTGCGCGCGCATCTCGACGCGGTCGAGTTCTCGTTCCGCAATATCGAATCGATCCGGGCGCTGTTCCACGAGAGTTCTCATCCCGATCGATCATACGCTGTCGGAAATCGAACGCACCAAGATCGCGCATGTCGAAGCCGAGCGAAAGCTCGAAGAGTTGATCGAGGCGCACGACCGCCTGAAGAGCGATCATGCCGCCCTTACGGTCGAGCGCAACGGCATCTTCGTCAAGCAGGACGCCCTTGGCGCCCGCATCGCTGATCTCGAGCGCAATATTGGCGCGGCCGAAGCCGCCTCGTCGGAAGCGCGCGCCGCGCTTGCAGAGCGGACCGCGAAACTTGAGCGCGTCGAGCGGGAGCTCGAAGACAATCGCCGCCGCCTGCAAACAGTGAGCGACCAGCTGCCAGCCCTGCGCGGCGAGTTCACAGCCAAGGAGAAGCGGCTGCAGGAGGTCGAGCAGCAGCGCGCCGCCCTGCACGATCAGAACGACCTCCTGACCCAGGAAAGCCGGGCGCTCAGGACGCGGATCGAGGACTTCGTCGGCGCCGTGTCGAAGCTCAATCGCCAACTGAGCGAGCTCGAGGGTCGGCGCGAGGAGCTAAACCGCCGGGTCGACGAACTCGAAACCGCGCTTGCGCACGAGACCGCCGCCCACGCCAAACTGAAGGCCACGCAACTCGACGCCGCCGAAGCGGCGCGCCTCGCGCAGACCAATCTGCGCGAAGACCTCGCCGCGCTGAACGCTCGCTTCGAGGCCGCGGAGAAGCTCCTTTCGGAGGCGCGCGCTACGCTGCGCGAACGCGACGCGTCGATCCGCAGCTACGAGCAGCGCGCCCTCGAACATTCGCTGGCGACCAAGTCCAAGGACGCGGCGCTTGCTGACCTGGAAAAGGACCTCACAGCGCTGCGCGCGACGCACGCCGAGGTCGACGCGGCGCGGGCCGCCGCCTCGGATCGGTCCACCGGGCTCGCCAAGGCCCTCGAGACCAGCGAGATCGCGCTCCAGCGCGCTGAGCAGCGCACTGTGACCCTCGAGGCGAAAGTGGCCGAGCAGAACCGGCTGATTCAAAGCGAGCGCGAGCTGTTCGAGGAGAAGGCGGGCAAGCTGAAGGACCAGCTCGAAGCGGAAGCCGCGGCGCGCGCCTTCGCCGAAGGCGCCCTCCAGTCGGCCCGGCAGGAACGCGGCGGGCGTCGGCTCGACGGCGAATCCCCGCCAGCGTCGAAAGAGGCTCCGGCGGGGGCAGGCCCGGATGAGATGGCGCGCGACAAGGTAGCGCGCCTGCGAGGATAGGACCTGCGTTTTGGTGTGGGCGCGGATCTCCGGAACGCTGTTGAGCTCGGCGAAGACGGCCGCCGTATGGAAGACGGCGACACGGTCGGCGACAGTCCGGACTCCGCTACCCATGGCGTCCCTCAGGACGCGCCACATTCTTACCTCCCACGCGGCTTGGCGCGGGCGGTCGGCGCGGCGCTCGCCGGGTCCTCCGGCCAGAAGTGGCGCGGGTAGCGGCCGCGCAGGTCCGAGCGCACCGCGGCCCAGGAGCCGCGCCAGAAGCCGGGCAGATCGCGGGTGATCTGGATCGGCCGGTGGGCCGGCGACAGGAGATGCAGCGTCAGCGGGATCTTGCCGCCGGCGACCGCGGGGTGCTCGGCGAGGCCGAACAGCTCCTGCACCCTCAGCGCGATCGACGGACCGCCCTCGGCCTCGTAGTCGATCGCCGCCGCAGTCCCGGTCGGCGCCTCGAAATGCGTCGGCGCCTCGGCGTCGAGCCGGCGCGCGAGGTCCCACGGCAGGAGGGCGTGGAGCGCGTTCGCGAGATCGTCCGCGCCGATCTCGTCGAGCCGCGTCTTTCCGACAAGGAACGGCGCGAGCCATTCGGGATCCTCGATGAGGCGCACGTCCGTGAGGTCCGGCCAGACGTCGCCCTCGGCGCGCCGCAGGAAGCTCACCCGGTCGCGCCATTGGGTCAGCGCCCGGCTCCACGGCAGGCGGCCGGGCCCAAGCGTGAGGGCGCCGCGGGCGAGCGCCGTGGCGCTTTGCTCGTCGGCCGGGACGGCCAGCGTCTGCTCAGCCAGCGTCAGCGCCCCGAGCCGTCGGCGCCGGCGGGCCCTCAGCGAAGCGGACGCGCGGTCGAAGGCGACCTCGTCGGCCGTCTCGATCGCCCCGCCGGCTGCCGCTTCGATCTCGGCGAGGCTCATGGGGGCGGCGATGAGGATGCGCGCGGAGGCGGCGCGGCCGACCACCTCGCCGATCGCGAGATAGGCTTCGCCGGCAAGCGGATCGTGCGCCTCGAGCGCCGCCGCCCGCCCGTTCGCCATCAAAAACTCGCCGCGCTTCCCCCGGGCGACGGCGATGCGGTCGGGATAGGCGGAGGCGAGCAGCAGGCCAGTCCCCTCATCCGGCCGGCTCTCGCCGGCCACCTTCTCCCCAAGGGAGAAGGATCTCTCCCCTCTCCCCAATAGAGCGTCGAAAGACGCCCGTCTGTCGACGGGCTTTCCGGGAGAGGGGCCGGGGGTGAGGGCCTCCGCCGCCCGCTGCGCCAGTCCTCGCGCCAGCCGGCGCGCGTCCTCGGCGCGGGGCGAACGGTCGCGGCGAAAGGCGTCGAGCCGGGTCGTGAGGTCGACCGCGTCGCCGCCGAGGCCGCGTTCGGTCAGGATGACGGCGACCTCGGCCGCCGCCCGCGCCTCGCCCGACCGGGCGGCGTCGACCACCATGCGGGCGAGCCGCGGCGGCAGGGCGAGGCGCGCAATTGCCCGGCCCTCGCCGGTGACGCGGCCGTCTGCGTCGAGCGCGCCGATCGCGCCGAGCAGCCCGCGCGCCTCGTTGAGCGCGGCGCGCGGCGGCGGATCGAGAAAGGCGAGTCGCGTCGGATCGGTCTCGCCCCAGACCGCGCAGTCGAGCAGGAAGCCGGAGAGGTCGGCCGTGAGGATCTCCGGCGCGGCGTAGGCCTGAAGCCCGCCGGTCGCCGCCTCCTCCCACAGCCGGACGCAGACCCCCGGCTCGACGCGGCCGGCGCGGCCGCGCCGCTGATCGGCGTTGGCGCGAGAAACCCGCACCGTTTCGAGCCGCGTCAGGCCGATGTCGGGCTCGTAGCGGGGCACGCGCATGAGCCCGCTGTCGATCACGATCCGCACGCCTTCGATGGTCAGCGAGGTCTCGGCGATCGAGGTCGCCAACACGATCTTCCGCCGCCCCGGCGGCGCAGGCTCGACGGCGCGATCCTGGGCGCGTGGATCAAGCGCGCCGTAGAGCGGCGCGATATCGACGTCGGGCCGACGGATCCGCGCCTCCAGCGTCTCGGCGACCCGACGGATCTCGCCCTGCCCCGGCAGGAAAACGAGAGCCGAGCCCGTCTCGCGATCGAGCGCCTCCAGCGTCGCGCGGGCGACCTCGTCCTCGATCCGGGCTCGCGGATCGCGACCCACATAGCGCGTAACCACGGGAAAGGCGCGGCCCTGGCTTTCGATCAGCGGGGCGTCGCCGAGCAGGCGCTTGACCCGCGCGCCGTCGAGCGTCGCCGACATGACGAGGAGACGCAGGTCTTCGCGCAACGCCCCCTGCGCGTCGAGCGCCAGCGCCAGTCCGAGGTCGGCGTCGAGCGAGCGCTCGTGGAACTCGTCGAACAGCACGCCCGCGACGCCGTCGAGTGCGGGATCGTCGAGGATCTGCCTTGCGAACACGCCTTCGGTGACGACCTCGATGCGGGTCTGCGCCGAAACCAGGCTCTGGAGCCGCACGCGCAGGCCGATCGTCCCGCCAACCTTTTCGCTCAAGGTCGCAGCCATGCGCGCGGCGGCGGCGCGGGCGGCGAGGCGCCGAGGTTCCAGCACGATCAGGCGGCCGCCCTTCGCCCAGGGCTCTTCCATCAGCGCCAGCGGAACGCGCGTGGTCTTGCCGGCGCCGGGCGGGGCGACCAACACCGCGCGCGTATGCGTTGCAAGCGCCGCCCTTAAGGAGGGCAGCGCCTCGTCGATCGGCAGCGGCGCGGCGAGATCGGTCATCGCCGCTTCCTAAGCGGCCGCGCCGACCGAACGCAAGACGGCGCGATACGGGCGGCGGCCCCTGTAGCCGCGATCGCTGATCGCGGCCGACGCGGTCCATAGGGCGTCCGTAGGGACGCCCGTCTCTCGACGGGCTATGGACCGCGTCTACAGCGCGAGGCTCACGTCTTCACGAACGGGCAGCCGCCCTTGTCGAGCGGGCGGAAGGCGTCTTCCGGCGCGATCGTCGAGACGAGTTCGAAGACGTCCCACTCGGAATGCGACGCCGCCGGGGACTTCACCTTGTAGAGGTAGATCGGGTGCATCGCGCGCCCGTCGGCGCGGATCCAGCCCTTGCCGAAGACGGCGTCGTCGATCGGGATCGCCTTCATCGCCTCGATGAGCTTGACGCCGTCGGCAGCGCTCTTCGTCACGGCCATCGCCTTGATGAGGTGCTCGGTCGCCCCGTACATGCCGGCTTGCATATCGTTCGGCATGAGCTTCTTCGGATGGGCGGCGAGGAAGCGCTTGCCGAAGGCGCGCGTTCCGTCGTTGGCGTCCCAGTAGAAGGCGGTCGGCAGCAGCGCGCCCTGAACGATCTCGAGCCCGAGCGCCGGAATGTTGGTCACGTTCAGGGTGAAGCCGGCGAGCTTCTGCTTTGGCGTCAGCCCGAACTCATGCGCCTGCTTGAAGCAATTGTTGGTGTCGCCGCCGCCGTTGGCGAAGGCGACGACCTCCGCGCCGGATCCTTGGGCCTGCAAGATGAACGAGGAGAAATCGGGAGTGTTGAGCGGATGGCGCACCGCCCCGAGAACCTTGCCGCCGGAGGCCTCAACCGCGGCGGCGCAATTGGCCTCCATGTCCTTGCCGAAGCTGTAGTCGGCGGTGACGAAGAACCAGGACTTGCCGCCGGCCTCAGTCAGCGCCCGGCCGAGCGCCGTTCCGGAGGAATAGGTGTCGTAGGTCCAGTGGACGAAGTTCTTCGAGCATTTCGGCCCGGTCATGACCGACGAGCCGGCGCCGGAGCCGATCACGGCCTTGTTCTTCTCCTCAGCGACCGCCAGCACGGCGAGCGCGACCGAGGAGTTCGGCAGGTCCATGACGACGTCGACGTTCTCGGTGTCGAACCAGCGCCGCGCAATCGCCGCCCCGACGTCGGGCTTATTCTGATGATCGGCCGAGACGATCTCGACCGGGACGCCGAGCTTGGCCGAGAAGTCTTCGGCCGCGAGCTCAGCCGCGATCACCGACCCGACCCCCTGATAGTCGGAATAGACGCTCGACATGTCGTTGAGGACGCCGATCTTGAGCGGCTTCACGCCCTCGGCGAACCCGATCCGCGGCGCCGCGATCAGCGCCGCTCCGGCTAGACAAAAGCGCCGGCGATCCGGCGTCCAGACATGCGCCAAAGAGTCCTCCCGTATCGATTTCGTGGCCGCAGCGACGAACGCAGCGACGCCGATAGTGGAGGAATCGACACCGGGGAGCAACAGGAGCGGCGAGCGTTCATCTCGTTCGCGGGGCAGTAGGCGGAAACTCGGTGCGCGGCGGCGCGCGACCTCGCGGAAGCCGGCGCGCGCGATATTCTCTTTTCCGACTACGCGCCCCCGGCCCTCTTGATGGCGGCCTTCCGTCTCGCGGACGTCCCGGCGGTTGGCGGCCTGTCGTGCGCAATCCGCATGGCGCCCAGGCCGCCCGTTGAGGCGACCTGCGTTGCCGACCGCGGCGCGATCGCCCGGGCCTGCGCGACGACCTGGTGCGGGTATGCGACCGACGACAGCGAGCCGGTCGTGCGCGCCTTGGGACGCGAGGGGCCAAGGGCGGCGTCGGACGACACGGCCGCGGCCAGTGCAGCCCAGTCGGTTACCGTATCCGCGTAAACAATCGCTTTGTGGCGCTTGTGAACAATTAATCTGGCGATAAACTTGAATAATTTCAGTAGATCCTTGTCTTTTCTGAATCTTTGATTACGCTGGCGCCGTGTGGACATACGCTCCATTCGCCCGGCGGCGAGGATTCCAGATGAGAGACCCGTGTCTTGCGATCGCAGCAATCCTCACGCTGGCGGCGGCCGGATCGGTCGACGCCGCAGACCTATCGCAACAAACCATGACTACGGCGTCGCCCGGTCCTGTAATGTCGACCGCTTCGATCGCGCCAAACAGCGCCTTCTTTCTCGGTCTTGGCGCGAGCGCCGACTGGATTCATTTCGGCGACCAGCACGTTTACGCAATAGGAACTTCGAACGTGTATGTAGACGGAGTGCTGTCAGCCTCCGGAAGCGCTCAAGGGCCTGTCGATATTTCTATGAACAACAGGTTCGCATTCGCCCCGACGTTCCAGGGCGGCTACTTCCAACGCTTCGGGACCAGCGATTGGCTATGGGGAGCGAAACTGTCTTACAACTATCTGGGCGCGACTTCGACCAACAATAACTCCATTATCCCCCAGTTCGGTTCGTTCACCATTACGGGAAGCCCTACGTCAGTGCCTTTTAGCGGCCCCGCTTATGTGCGCGCCGCTCAGACCAGTCTTGTGCAGGAAATCGATCTCGTCCCATTCCTTGGACGCTTTTTCGATCGAAGCTACGTTTATGCCGGCGCCGGTCCGACGCTGTCACAAACCCGAACCAAGTTAAATGGCCTGGTTGGTCTTGCAATTATCAATGGAACGCTGATGGATCAATCCGGCGCGCCCCAGGACTTCTCGAGTTCCAGTTGGTTGTTTGGCGGCGCAGCGCAAGTCGGGGTCACCTACTTCTTTACGCAGACCTGGTTCCTCGATTTGAATTACACCTACGCCGCGACGGAAAATCATACTTCGAATTTTGCGAGCACATTTAGCAATCTGAATGGCAGTTCGACGAGCCTGGGAACATTGGTCGGCAGTTCAGCCTGGAAGGCGACAACACAACGCGTGGGCCTGACGTTCAACAAGGCCTTCTGAGAGGTCAAATTAAAGATTACAGGAATTGCGGTGACGAATCCCGTCGCAGGAATCCCCGGAAATCGCAATTACGAATTTTTGGCGCCGTCGCAGGCCGATCGAACCGACTATGTCTCCCGTCGTCGTCATGTCATCTTCAGATGTGACGGACGTCGGCTCTCGCCCGGCCCAAGGCCGATATTCGACCCGCGGGCGGACGGGCTCTCTGGAGGAATTGCCGTGGCTCTCAGTTACAAAGACGACGTTCGCGATTCGCTTCATGATTCCGTCTTCACCCGCGGGGCCCTCTCGAAGCCGCTGCCGAAATACAAGTTCCCCCAGACGGAAAGCCTGCCCGCGGACGTGTTCCAGGTGGTTCAGGACGAGCTCTTCCTGGACGGAAACGCCCGCCAGAATCTGGCCACGTTCTGCCAGACATGGGAGGAGCCCGAGGTCCACAAGATCATGGATCTCGCCATCGACAAGAACATGATCGACAAGGACGAGTATCCTCAGACGGCCGAGCTCGAATCGCGCTGCGTGCACATGCTCGCCGACCTCTGGAACAGCCCCCACGCCGCCAATACCCTCGGCACGTCGGCGGTCGGCTCGAGCGAAGCCTGCATGCTTGGCGGCCTGGCGATGAAGTGGCGCTGGCGGGCGAAGATGAAGGCCGCCGGCAAGCCGACCGACAAGCCGAACATCGTCTGCGGTCCGGTTCAGATCTGCTGGCACAAGTTCGCGCGCTACTGGGACGTCGAGCTGCGCGAGGTCCCGATGGAGCGCGGCCGCCTCTTCATGACGCCTGAGGACATGCTCGAGCGCATCGACGAGAACACGATTGGCGTCGCTGCAACCCTCGGCGTGACGCACACCGGCAATTTCGAGCCCGTTCAGCCGCTGTCCGAGGCGCTCGACAGGCTTCAGGCCGAAAAGGGCCTCGACATCGACATCCATGTCGATGGGGCGTCGGGCGCGTTCCTCGCGCCGTTCTGCGCGCCGGACCTCGTGTGGGACTTCCGCCTGCCACGGGTCAAGTCGATCTCGACCTCGGGCCACAAGTTCGGCCTCGCGCCGCTCGGCGCGGGCTGGGTGATCTGGCGCGACACGGAGGACCTGCCGGAGGATCTCATCTTCAAGGTCAACTACCTCGGCGGCGACATGCCGACCCTGGCCATCAACTTCTCCCGGCCGGCCGGGCAGATCGTCGCGCAGTACTACAATTTCCTGCGCCTCGGCCGCGAAGGCTATCGCAAGGTCCACATGGCCAGCTACATGACGGCGCAGTATCTCGCCGACGAGATCGTCAAGCTCGGTCCGTTCGAGCTCATCGCCGCCGGCGATCCAAGCCAGAGCATTCCCGCCGTGACCTGGACAATCAAGGACGGCGCCGATCCCGGCTATACGCTGTTCGACCTCGCCGACCGGCTGCGCATCCGTGGATGGCTCGTGCCGGCCTACACCCTGCCCGCCAACCTCGCCGACGTCGCCGTGCAACGTATCCTGGTCCGGCAGGGTCTGACCCGGGACCTTGCGGCGCTGCTCGTCGACGACTTCGAACGCGCAATCGCGCATTTCGACAGGCATCCCGTCCATACGCCGATGACGGAAGCCGAAACGGGCGGCTTCAAGCATAGCTGAGGGGGAGCTTGGCGACCTGGCGCGTTGAAGAGCATTCTGCGGCAGGCCGGCCCCAAGGATTGACGAGTTTTGGGCATTCCGACTCCCGGTGACGAAGGGCTCTGGACAAAGCTGAGGGATTTTAACAGTATAGATAGGTGATTTAGCATTTGCGGATGGTGGATTTCTTTGCCGGGCCGCCATAATTTTGATTGAGACCATTTTGGTCCCATGCTAGAATTCTCAAAATGAGGATCATTGCCCGCCGCACCTTGCGGGAATTCGTCGAAAGCCTTGCGGGGCGGAAGGATCAGCCGGCCGTCAAAGCCGCGTGGGAAGCCTGGTTCGATGAAGTCAGCAAGGCTGCATGGGCGAGCACGGCCGATGTGAAGCGGCTCTATGCGACGGCGAGCATCGTCAGCGCCGAGCGGATCGTCTTCAATATCAAAGGCAACGATTATCGCCTCATTGTGTCGGTCGATTTCGAGAAGGGCATCGTCTGGATCAAGTGGATCGGCACGCACAAGGCATACGACAGGATCGATGTGACGGAGGTGGATCATGGCGGCTGAACTGAAGCCGATCCGTAACGAGGCTGACTACGAGGCCGCGCTGTCCGAGGTGGAGCGCCTGTGGGGCGCCGAGAGCGGTTCGCCGGACGGAGACCGTCTCGACGTGCTCGCGACGCTGATCGATGTCTACGAAGCGAAGCATTATCCGATCGACCCGCCCGATGCGGTCGAGGCGATCCGGTTCCGCATGGAACAGCAGGGCCTCACCCGCAAGGACCTGGAACCGATGATCGGCCCCCGGAATCGGGTGGCGGACGTCTTGAATCGCAAGCGGGGCTTGTCGATCGAGATGATCCGGCAGTTGCATGATCGCCTCGGCATCTCGGCTGAGGTTCTGATCCGACCGAGCCGGTTCGACAAGGTCGCCTGAAAAGGCGTGTGTGCGCTACCGCCCGCTCCACCATCGGTCGGACACGATCCGTCCCCCGCAAAAGCGTCGATGGAAGCCGATGCGGGGGTTGCGCCTCGTTCGGCGGCGCATAAGTCAGGATCCGCGCGTCTCGCGCCGCCAGCGTCTTGAGATCGCTTGCGTGCGCATCTCGGCTCCGCGCAGAGCGTGGCCGTCATTTCTTTCCCTGGAGCGCCCAATGTCAGAAGCCGACGAGTACGTCCCGCCAAAAGTCTGGACCTGGACGAAGCCCAGCGGCGGCCGGTTCGCCAACATCAACCGACCCGTCGCCGGCCCGACGCACGAGAAGGACCTGCCCGTCGGCCGCCATCCGCTCCAGCTCTATTCGCTGGCGACGCCGAACGGCCAGAAGGTCACCATCATGCTGGAGGAGCTGTTGGCGCTGGGCTTCGCCGGCGCCGAATACGACGCCTGGCTGATCAACATCGGCGAGGGCGACCAGTTCGGCAGCGGCTTCGTCGCGATCAACCCCAATTCGAAGATCCCCGCCATGGTGGACCGCTCGGGGCCGCAGCCCATTCGCGTCTTCGAGTCGGGCGCGATTTTGCTCCATCTGGCGGAAAAATTCGGCGCGCTTCTGCCCTCGGAGCCGGGTCCGCGCGCGGAGTGCCTGTCGTGGCTCTTCTGGCAGATGGGCAGCGCGCCGTTTGTCGGCGGCGGCTTCGGCCACTTCTACGCCTACGCGCCGGCGAAGTTCGAATACGCCATCGACCGCTACGCGATGGAGACCAAGCGCCTCCTCGACGTTCTCGATCGCCGGCTCGGCGAGAGCCGCTATCTCGCGGGCGACGCCTTGACCATCGCCGACATCGCCGCGTTCCCATGGTACGGCGGCCTCGTCGAAGGCGCCCTCTACAGCGCCGCCGAGTTCCTGTCGGTACAGGACTACACAAACGTGAAGCGATGGGCCGACGACTTGAATCAGCGCCCGGCGGTCAAGCGCGGGCGCATGGTCAACCGCACCTGGGGCGACCCCGCCGGCCAGCTTCGCGAGCGCCACGACGCGGGCGACTTCGACACGAAGACAGGGGACAAGCTCGCGGGCGCGGCGATGTAGGCGACGCACCGAAACTACTGAATCATTTCAAACAACCCACGACCGTCATTGCGAGGAGCGAAGCGACGAAGCAATCTATGCCGCCGCCGCGCCCTGCGGCATGGATTGCTTCGCCTTCGGCTCGCAATGACGACGGGGGAATTTGGCGCACTTATTTTGCCGAGTATCCTTAAAGTCCGCTGACGGAGAGCCTCAGCGTTGATTTCGCACGTCGCGGCGAATTGGTGATTGCGTCAGCTGTGACCGTAATCCTATTTCGGCTCCCTCCCGGAAATGGTAGACGGGCGAACTTTTGATTGCGGAAAATCGGAACTAGCCGTATGATCTAATCATGCGAGCCTCAGACCAAGCGCATCGGTCGACGCCGTCGTGGACGGGACGAGGCCGTTTATCCGGGGTCGGACCGACGATGACATTTCGCGGGACGTGATTTTTTCGTGAACGCGCGTGCAACGCATTGAAAAGTCACGATTCACGGGTGGATAAGAGGGTCAAATCCAGTGCTGAACGCGTGCTGAACGCATGTCGAACGCTGCTGAACGCATGCTGAACGCGCGCTGAATGACGCCGAATGGCGCCCGAACGCGCCTCTTGCCGCGGGCCGGTTGTCCGAGTCGCCGCCCCAGGAAAAAGGGCGGCGCCTCGGCCCCGCCCTTCATGCCTTCCCGTCGGCCCGTCGGGGCCGCTCAGCCCTGGGCGTTCTGAGCCGGGCCGGAGTCCTTGCCCTTGGCCTCGAGGTCGCGGTCGACGAATTCGATCACCGCCATGGCGGCGTTGTCGCCGGGACGGAAACCCGCCTTCATGATGCGCAGGTAACCGCCGTGGCGGTCCTTGTAGCGGGGGCCGATCACGTCGATCAGCTTCCTGACGAGCTCGGCGTCGCGCAGCCGCGAAATGGCGATGCGGCGGGCGTGCAGGTCGCCGCGCTTGCCGAGCGTGACAAGCTTCTCCACCACCGGGCGAAGGTCCTTCGCCTTCGGCAGGGTCGTCATGATCTGCTCGTGCTTGATCAGGGCCTGGGCCATATTAGCGAACATCGCCTGGCGATGCTCGGCGGTGCGGTTGAAACGGCGCTTGGCGCGTCCGTGATACATCGGCGTTCTCCTTCATCGGGTCTGCGGCCGCCGTGCCAAGGAACGGCCGCTCGTTTGCTCCCTCGCCCTCCCCGGGCTTGACCCGGGGATCACCGGGAGAGGGTCGGGGTGAGGGGCTGCGCCGACTCTCGTCGGTTCGCGCCAGCGCTAACCTTAGGCGCCGCGCCGCCCCTCATCCGTCAGCCTGCGGCCGACACCTTCTCCCCGTTGCGCGGGGCGAAGGGATTGCTCAGTAGTGCTCCTCGAACCGCTTGGCCAGGTCCTCGATGTTCTCGGGCGGCCAGCCGGTCACCTCCATGCCGAGGTGCAGGCCCATCTGCGCCAAGACCTCCTTGATCTCGTTGAGCGACTTGCGGCCGAAGTTCGGCGTGCGCAGCATCTCGCCCTCGGTCTTCTGGATGAGGTCGCCGATGTAGGTGATGTTGTCGTTCTTGAGGCAGTTGGCCGAGCGGACGGAAAGCTCGAGCTCGTCGACCTTCTTGAGCAGCGCCGGGTTGAAGGCGAGCTCGGGGATGGCGTGCTGGGCTTCCTCGCGGCGCGGCTCCTCGAAGGTGACGAACACGGCGAGCTGGTCCTGCAGGATGCGGGCGGCGTAGGCGAGCGCGTCCTCCGGCGAAATGGCGCCGTTGGTCTCGATCGTCATCGTCAGCTTGTCCTTGTCGAGGTCCTGGCCCTCGCGGGTCGCCTCGACCCGGTAGCTCACCTTCTTGACCGGCGAGAACATACTGTCGATCGGCAAGAGGCCGATCGGCGAATCCTCGGCGCGGTTGCGCTCGGCCGGGACATAGCCCTTGCCGGTCATCACCGTGAACTCGATACGCAGGTCCGCGCCGTCGTCGAGGTTGCAGATGACGAGGCCTGGATTGAGGATCTGGATGTCGCCGGTGGTCTGGATGTCGCCGGCGCTGACCGGGCCCGGACCGCGACGCTTGAGCACCAGGCGCTTGACGCCGTCGCCCTGCATCTTGACCGCGACGTCCTTGACGTTGAGCACGATGTCGACGACGTCCTCGCGGACGCCGGGAATCGAAGAGAATTCGTGCAGCACGCCGTCGATGTGAATCGAGGTGATCGCGGCGCCCTGCAGCGAGGACAAGAGCACCCGGCGCAGCGAGTTGCCGAGGGTCTGGCCGAAGCCGCGCTCGAGCGGCTCGGCGACGACGGTGGCGACGCGGCGATGGTCGTCGCTCGGCAGCACTTCGAGCTTCTTCGGCTTGATCAGTTCTTGCCAGTTCTTCTGGATCACGGAGCGTGGCCTTCCATTCGAAGGATGCGCGGCCCGGCGGCGCCCGACGCGCCGCAAGGTCGCATGCACGCGCTAATCGATGTCGTCGATCAGCGCGCCAAAGGGATCAGACGCGGCGGCGCTTGCGTGGTCGGCAGCCGTTGTGCGGGATCGGGGTCACGTCGCGAATCGAGGTGACGGTGAAGCCCGCGGCCTGGATGGCGCGCAGCGCCGACTCGCGGCCCGAACCGGGACCGGAGACCTCGACCTCGAGCGTACGCATGCCGTGCTCGGACGCCTTGCGGACGGCGTCCTCGGCGGCGATCTGGGCGGCGAACGGGGTCGACTTGCGCGAGCCCTTGAAGCCCATCGTGCCGGCCGACGACCAGGAGATCGTGTTGCCCTGGGCGTCGGTGATGGTGATCATCGTGTTGTTGAACGTCGAGTTCACGTGCGCGACGCCGGAGACGATGTTCTTGCGCTCGCGGCGGCGGACGCGGGTTGCCTCTTTTGCCATGTGTCGGTCCTTCAAGCGCGCTTAAGAGCGCGTCAATTCCTGAATGGGTTTAAGACGAAAAGCGGTCACTTCTTCTTGCCGGCGATCGGCTTGGCCTTGCCCTTGCGGGTGCGCGCGTTGGTGTGCGTGCGCTGGCCGCGAACCGGGAGCTGCTTGCGGTGACGCAGGCCGCGATAGGCGCCAAGATCCATCAGACGCTTGATGTTGATCGCCACCTCGCGACGCAGGTCGCCTTCGACCATGTAGTCGCGGTCGATCGTCTCGCGGATCTGCAGCACCTCCGCGTCGGACAGCTGCGCCACGCGGCGCTCGGACGGGATGTGAACCTTTTCGCAAATCTCTTCAGCCTTCTTTGGGCCGATGCCGTGAATATACTGGAGCGCGATCACGACGCGCTTGTTGGTTGGAATATTGACGCCTGCGATACGAGCCATAAGCTCAAATCTCCATTTCGGCGGCGCTTCGGCTTTAAGCCGCAGCGCCACGGGGTGAGATCGTTTCGACGTCCGGTGGAGGCCGGCCCTTGTCGAGACTCCTGAAAAACGCAAAAAGTCCCATGCGCTCAAAAATGGCGCCGGGACCCTGAACGCATTCGGGATCGCGGGGATTTAGTGGGTTTCGGCCGCTTGTCAAGAGAATTCGTCGGACGGGCGCCGGACTCCGCGCATCGGCTCCTGCCCGCTCGACAGCATGCTCTGCTTCGCGACATGCCCGATCGACAGGAAAGCCTGAACCCTAGATAGCGCCGCCGGATTCGTCTGGCCCAAGTGGGCCCGGCGCCGCGGGTTTCTGCTGCGCCGGGTGGATGGCGCTGAGCACGACAGGCGTTTTTGTGCGCGTCTGGATCGGAGCGCCCCATGGACCGGCATGAATAACCCGTCGTCACCGAGCCGAACACGGCCCGCGTCCGGGCTGGGGTGACCGGCCATCACGTCCGCACCGTGCTGATCGTCAGCATCGCTCGGGTCGTCGTCCTGTTCGTAGCGATCGCGATCTGGAAGCCCTGATCGCGATCGCCGGAGCGCCGGCGCCCGTCAGCCCACCGCCCCAGTTGAGAGTTGCGTGGCGATTTTCGTCCTTCTTTAGGGCTCTTTCCCCCTCGCAAATTCGCCCGAATGGCTCTATAGCGCCACCGCCGCGTCGCCGGCCTGAGACCGACGCGCGACGCCCAAAGGAGCCCAGATGAGACACCAGTTTTCCGCGCGGCTGCGCTCGACGGCCGTCGCCCTGGCGCTTGGCGCCGGCGCCGTTTTCGCCTTCGCCGGCGCCGCCTCGGCCGACCCCAAGGTCCTCGCGACCGTCGACGGCCAGCCGATCACCGAGGACGACCTCGCCGTCGCGTTGGCCGATATCGGCCCCGGCCTGCCGCAGAAGCTCGAGGGCGCGCAGCGCCAGAAGTACGTGCTCGACTACCTGATCGACCTCAAGCTCGCCGCGAAGAAGGCCGAGGCCGAGAAGCTCGACCAGTCCCCGGAATTCGCCAAGAAGCTCGCCTACTACCGCGACAAGCTGGCGATGGAGGAACTGCTCGGCTCAGTCGCCAAGGCCGCCACCACCGAGGAGGCCGAGCGGAAGGCCTATGACGAGGCCGCCAAGGCCGAGCCGCCGCAGGAGGAGATCCACGCCCGCCATATCCTGCTGCCGACCGAGGAGGAGGCCAAGAAGGCGCTCGCCCGCGTCAAAGGCGGCGAGGATTTCGCCAAGGTCGCCAACGAAATGTCCAAGGACACCGGCGGCGACGGCGGCGATCTCGGCTGGTTCACCAAGGACCGCATGGTGCCGGAATTCTCCGACGCCGCGTTCAAGCTGAAGAAGGGCGAGATCTCCGATCCCGTGAAGACCCAGTTCGGCTGGCATATCATCCAGGTCGAGGATACGCGCACCAAGACCTTCCCGCCTTTCGAGCAGCTCAAGGACCAAGCCGCGCATTACGTCGCCCAGAAGGCGGAAAGCGACGAGGTGGCCGGGCTGCACGCCGCGGCGAAGATCCAGTACTTCGACGCCGACGGCAAGCCGGTCGCCCCCGACGCGAAGGAAGCGCCGGCCGCCGCTCCGGGCGACGCCGCTCCGGGCGCGGCCGCTCCCGCCGACGCCAGCAAGCCGAAGAACTGAAGACCTTTTTCGGGAGCGGGCGGCTCACCCGCTCCCATCTCTTCACCGGATGACGGAACGCTCCCATGGCCGCCCCCGCTGCGCTCTCTCCGCTTGCGCCGAAGAAATACCCCGCCCTGCCGCCGATCGCCGGCGTCCGCTTCGCCACGATCGCAGCGGGCGTGCGCTACGAGGGGCGCACGGACGTGATGATGGCGGTGTTCGAACTCGCCGGCCGAGGTCGCGGGCGTCTTCACCCGCTCGAAGTGCCCGTCCGCGCCGGTCGACTGGTGCCGCCAGCAGCTCAAGGGCGGCAAGGCGCGGGCGCTGATCGTCAATTCCGGCAACGCCAACGCCTTCACCGGCCACAAGGGGATCGAGGCGGTCGAACTGGTGGCTGAAGCCGCGGCCAAGACCATCGGATGCGCGCCGGGCGAGGTGTTCATGGCCTCGACCGGGGTGATCGGCGAGCCGCTCGACGGAACGCGGATCGCCCGCGTCCTCACCGACCTCTCCGACAGCGCCAGGGAGGATCGAACTCATGGACGCCGCCAAGGCGATCATGACCACCGACACCTACCCCAAGGTCGCCACCGCCTTCGCCCAGCTCGGCGATTCGATCGTCACCATCAACGGCATCGCCAAGGGCGCCGGCATGATCGCGCCCGACATGGCGACCATGCTCTCCTACGTGTTCACCGACGCCCCGATCGGCTCGGCCGCGCTGCAGGCGATGCTGTCGAAGGCGGTCGATCGTTCGTTCAACGCCATCACGGTCGACAGCGACACCTCGACCTCCGACACGCTGATGCTGTTCGCCACCGGCGCCGCCAGATCCGCGCCCCGGATCGAGGATCCGGCGGACCAGCGGCTCGGCCCGTTCCGCCGCGCGCTCGACAAGCTCCTGCGCTCGCTCGCCCATCAGGTCGTGCGCGACGGCGAGGGCGCGCGCAAGTTCATCGAGGTCAGCGTCGAGGGCGCGGCGACGCGCAAGGCCGCCAAGCGCATCGCGCTGTCGATCGCCAACTCGCCGCTGGTCAAGACCGCGGTCGCCGGCGAGGACGCCAATTGGGGCCGAGTGGTGATGGCGGTCGGCAAGGCCGGCGAGAAGGCCGAGCGCGACAAGCTCGACGTCTGGTTCGGCAAGATCCGCGTCGCCCATGAGGGCCTGCGCGATCCGGCCTACGACGAGGCCGAAGCCTCCGCCTACATGAAGAAGCCCGAGGTCAAGATCACCGCCGACCTCGGCATCGGCCGCGGCCGCGCCACGGTTTGGACCTGCGACCTCACCAAGGAATACGTGGCGATCAACGGCGACTATCGGTCGTGAGACTGCTCCTGGTGGTCGCGGCGGCGCTGATCGACGCCGACAACCGGGTGCTCATCGCCCAGAGGCCCAAAGGCAAGCGGCTCGAGGGCCTGTGGGAATTTCCCGGCGGCAAGATCGATGCGGACGAACGGCCCGAGGACGCGCTGATCCGCGAGCTCAAGGAGGAGCTGGGCGTCGTGGTCAAGGCGCCCTGCCTCGCGCCCCTCACCTTCGCCAGCCATCCTTATGACGATTTCCACCTCCTGATGCCGCTCTATGTCTGCCGCAAGTGGGAGGGCTTCGTGCAGCCGCTCGAGGAGCAGGCGCTGAAATGGGCGCGGCCTAAGGACCTGCGCAGCTACCCCATGCCGCCCGCCGACGCGCCGCTCATCCCCTATCTCATCGATCTTCTGTCGTAGGCGGCGTCACGGCAGACGCTGGACCGCGTCGCGTTTTGTAGACGTGGTTGCTGACCGCGCGCCCCGTCCCCGGGCTTGACCCGGGGATCAGCGAGCGCGACGGCACTTGCGTCCCTACCGGATGCGTGAAAAGACGTCGCGCAGCGGGGCGCCGGCCCAGGCGGAGGTGACGAAGTCGTTGTGGTCGACGTTCCCGGCGTCGACAAAGGCGATCTCGCCCGGGACAAGGCTCGCCGGCAAATTGTCCTGCACGGTAAGCCCCGCCTGCCGCAGTTCCGCCTCGATGGCCATGTTGCCGTCCTCCGAAGAGGTCGAATAGGCGCTGATGAAGAAGGCGTTGCGGCCGGGTCCCTCGATCCAGCTTACAAACTTGTCGCGTTCGCCATAGAGCGCGTCGAGCAGCACGACGCCGCGGACGCGCCCGGCGTCGCCGCCGACGGTCAGCGAATAGGCGGCCGGGAGGTAGCCGCCGCTATAGGCCATCACGATGACCGGCATCCGGCGGAAGGCGCCGCGCGCGCTTGGGTAGAAGTCGCCGAGCTTGCGCTCGGCTTCGTCGAGGAAAGCCGCGAAGCCGTCGGGCGACCAGAATTTCCCGGCGCTCGAATCGGGCGCGTCCAGAGCGAGCTGCGGGGCGACGAGCACGCCGTTGAGCCCTGAATCGGCCAGCTGGCGGACGATCTGCTGCCGCGCAATCACGTCGCGCTCGAGGGTTGCGTTGTTGCCGTGGAAGAAGACGACGATATGGCCGGGGCGGCTCGGGTCGAAGGACTCGGGCGCCGCGAGCAGCACAGTCCGGTCGTTGTAGGTCTGGTCCTCCCACAGAAGGCCGCCGCGCGGGCTCGAGTGGCCGAGCCGGCCGTTGTCGTCGACATCGAGGAAGGGCCGCGACTTGCCGGTCTCCTGATAGTTCGGGATCAGGCCGTGGTAGGGAAAGGCCGAGTTCTGGAACGCCGCGAGCTCGATGCTGGCGCCGTCGACGGACGCGACGCCCGGAGGCTTGGCGCCAGCCTGACGCGGCGGCGCGACGGGCGGCGGCGCGGCGCAGCTTGCCAGCATCAGCGCGGCGCCGAGGGCGACGCCGGCGGAACGGTTGCGCATCGGACAGGAACCCCGCATCCAGAAATCCTTAACAATCCCTTGGCGGCCGCAAAAGACCTTTCCAAAGGCCGCATACGAAATCATGAAGGCGCCGGCGTCCGCTCGCCACAAATTGCCGCGTTTGAGGAGTCCTGTTGGGCTTGCCTTGGCAGCGCCAGGGCTCATCGTCGAGGGGAGGGATTCCCATGTTTACCTGCGACGCCGCGGACGAAAGAGCAAGCGTGCGCACGCACGTCGGCTGCGCCTGCCATTCGGCGGAAGTCCGTTCGATCGCGCGGCGGATCGACCGCGAACTCTCCAGGCGCGGATTCGTTGCGGGCGTGGGCGCCTCTCTCGCAGCGCTCGGCTTTGCGCCCCGGGCGGCGGCGCAGGCGTCCGGTCCGAGTCGCCCGATCGTCTTCTCGAATTTCCTGCTGTTCGACGGCAAGTCCAGAGCGCTGCAAGGCGGCCTTCGTCTGCTCGTCGAGGCCGGCCGGATCAAGGCGGTCGCAACAAATGACCTTTCCCCGCCCGATGGCGCGCAGGCCATCGACTGCGGCGGACGGACGCTGATGCCGGGCATGATCGACGCCCATTGGCATACGATCTTCGCGGGGCTGCCGGTGTCGGCGCTCCTTGCCAACGATATCGGCTTCATCCTGCTCGCCGCGAGCGCCGAGGCGAAGCGAACGCTGATGCGCGGCTTCACCACGGTCCGCGACCTCGGCGGCCCCTCGTTCGTGCTCAAACAGGCGATCGACGAGGGGCTCGCGGTAGGCCCGCGCATCTATCCGTCGGGCGCCATGATCACCAGCAGTGGCGGCCATGGAGATCTTCGTCCCCTGACCGACATCCCGCGCATGGCGGGCGACCGACCGTCCGTCATTGAGCAGTCAGGCGCCGCCAGCATCGCCGACGGCCCCGAGGAAGTGCGATTGCGGGCGCGCGAACAGCTGATGCAGGGCGCTTCGCAGATCAAGCTCACCGGAAGCGGAGGCGTGTCGTCGCCGCGGACGACCCTCGACATGGTCACGTACGACGAGGCCGAATTGCGCGCCGCGGTCGAGACCGCGGCCGACCGCCAGACCTATGTCGCTGTGCACGCCTATCCTTCGCCGGCAATCCAGCGAGCAGTCGCCGCCGGCGCGCAATGCATCGAGCACGGTCACCTCATGGACGATGCGACGGCCCGCATGCTCGCCGACAACAACGTCTGGCTGAGCACCCAGCCCTTCCTGAGCGAAGAGGATACCGGCGCGCTCACCGGTCAAAGCCTGCAAAGCGCCCTTCGGGTCTTCGCAGGCTCGGACAAGGTCTATGCGCTCGCGAAAGAGCACAAGATCAAGACGGCCTTCGGCTCGGATCTCCTGTTCTCGGCAAGCCTCGCCGAGCGGCAGGGCGTCATGCTCACCCATCTTTCGCGCTGGTACGACAACGCCGACATCTTGCACATGGCGACCGCGACAAACGGCGAACTGCTCGCCCTTTCGGGCCCGCGCAATCCCTATCCGGGCAAGCTCGGCGTCGTCGAAGAGGGCGCGCTCGCCGATCTTCTGGTCGTCGACGGCGATCCGCTGAAAGACATTGGGCTCTTGGCGCACCCGGAGAGCTCGCTCCTCGTCATCATGAAGGACGGCAAGCTCTATAAGGATGCGCGGCCAACATAGCCCCGCGGCGCGCGTGGAAATCGGCGCCTCGGCGCTGCGAACCGAAAAATGCGATGAACCTCCACGCCGACTGCAATCCGAAATCCAAACCGCGACCCCGCTTGGCAAGGCTTGGCTTTGCCTGCGGGCTCGCGGTAGTCTGCAATTCGCGGAGGTCCGAGCATGCTTTTCATCGCCACCTGTGTCGACAAGCCGCAAAGCCTGGACACGCGTCTGGCGAACCGGCCCGCGCATCTCGCCTATCTCGAGGGTCTCGGGTCGAAGGTGAAGATCGGCGGCGCCATCCTCGCCGACGATCTCAAGACGCCGGTCGGCTCGATGCTGATCTTCGAGGGCGAGAGCGAAGAGGACATCCGGGCGATTCTCGCCGAGGACCCGTATGCCCGCGCAGGCCTGTTCGAGAGCGTGACAGTCAAACCCTGGCGTCAGGCGGTCGGCCAGACGCTGTCGTGAGGAGACAATGGCGCACTGGCTGTTCAAGAGCGAGCCGTCGGCCTGGTCGTTGGATAAGCTCGCGGCCTGTGGCCCCGCGGGGACCGACTGGAGCGGGGTGCGCAATCATTCCGCCAAACTCAACATGCAGGCGATGAAGCTCGGCGATCAGGGCTTTTTCTACCATTCCAACGAGGGCAAGGCGATCGTCGGCATTGTCGAGGTCTGCAAGGCCTACCGGCCCGACCCGAGCGATGCGACGGGCAAGTTCGGCATGGTCGACATCCGCGCGGTCCGGCCGCTTCCCCATCCCGTGAGGCTCGAAGCGGTGAAGGCGGAGAAGCGCCTCGCGGCGATGGCGCTCGTCACCAACTCGCGCCTGTCGGTCCAGCCGGTCACGGACGACGAATGGGGCCTGGTCTGCCGGATGGGCGGGCTTTAGGCCAAGAGCGGCCCCCAGAGATGGGCCGCTGAGGTCGGCGACCGCGGCTACAGGGCCCACGCGCGCCCCGAGTCCGCCGTACGGAAGGGCTAAGACCAAAGCATCAGCGCGGCGCGCTTGTCGGGCTTCCCACGCTTCGGCATAAGCTGACGGCAAGGCTTGCCGCCGCCGGCCGGGCCGGCGAGCAGGAATCTCGGGAGGAAATCGTGTCGGACAAGGTGTATGACGTCCCCGCCGAATGGGCGAAGCGCGCTTGGGTCGATCAGGCCAAGTACCAGGAGATGTACACGCGGTCGTTGAACGACCCGGACGGATTCTGGGGCGAACAGGGCAAACGGATCGACTGGTTCAAGCCCTACACCAAAGTCAAGGACACGAGCTTCGACATGCACAACGTGTCGATCAAGTGGTTCGAGGACGGGGTCACGAACGTCGCCTACAATTGCATCGACCGGCATCTGCCGAAGCGCGCCAATCAGACGGCGATCATCTGGGAAGGCGACAACCCCAACGAGTCCCGCCACATCACCTACGCCGAACTCGCCGACGAGGTGAACCGCTTCGCCAACGTTCTGCATTTTCATGGCGTCAAGAAGGGCGACCGCGTCACCATCTACATGCCGATGATTCCCGAGACTGCCTACGCGATGCTCGCCTGCGCGCGTCTCGGCGCGATCCACTCGGTGGTGTTCGGCGGCTTCTCTTCCGACGCGCTCGCTGGCCGCATCGACGACGCCAAGTCCGAGATCGTGATCACCGCGGACGAGGGCCTGCGGGGCGGGCGCAAGGTGCCGCTGAAAGCCAATACCGACGTCGCTGTCCAAAAGGCGGGAGGCGTGAGGCACGTGCTGGTCGTTAAACGCACGGGCGGCGAAATCGACTGGACGCCGGGTCGCGACGTATGGCTGCACGAGGCGGCCGAGCGCGTCTCGACCAAGTGCCCGGCCGAGCCGGTCAACGCGGAAGACCCGCTGTTCATCCTCTATACGTCGGGCTCGACCGGTGCGCCGAAGGGCGTCGTTCACACCACCGGCGGCTATCTCGTTTATACGGCGATGACGCATCAGTACGTGTTCGATTACCACGAGGGCGACATCTACTGGTGCACGGCCGACGTCGGCTGGGTGACGGGTCACAGCTACATCGTCTACGGGCCGCTCGCCAACGGCGCGACGACCCTGATGTTCGAGGGCATTCCGAACTATCCCTCGATGAGCCGCTTCTGGGAGGTCGTCGACAAGCATCAGGTCAACATCATCTATACCGCGCCGACCGCCATCCGTTCTCTGATGGGCGCGGGCGAGGAGCCGGTGAAGAAGACCAGCCGCAAGTCATTGCGCCTGCTTGGCACGGTCGGCGAACCGATCAACCCCGAGGCCTGGGAGTGGTATCACCGGGTCGTCGGCGAGCGCCGCTGCCCGATCGTCGACACCTGGTGGCAGACCGAGACCGGCGGAATCCTCATCACGCCGCTCCCCGGCGCGATCAAGCTAAAGCCGGGTTCGGCGACGCTGCCGTTCTTCGGCGTGATCCCCGAGATCGTCGATGCCGCGGGCGAGGTTCTCGAGGGCCCCTGCGAGGGCAATCTGGTCATCGCCGACTCTTGGCCCGGGATGATGCGCACGGTCTACGGCGACCATGGCCGGTTCGTGAAGACCTATTTCTCCGCCTATCCGGGCAAGTACTTCACCGGCGACGGCAGCCGGCGCGACGCCGACGGCTTCTACTGGATCACCGGCCGCGTCGACGATGTGATCAACGTCGCCGGCCACCGCATGGGGACGGCGGAAGTCGAGAGCGCGCTGGTCGCCCATCCCATGGTCTCGGAGGCCGCGGTCGTCGGCTATCCGCACGACATCAAGGGGCAGGGCATCTACGCCTATGTGACGGTGATGTCGGGCGTCGAACCGACGGAGGAGCTGCGCAAGGAGCTCGTCGCCTGGGTGCGCAAGGAGATCGGACCGATCGCCCAGCCCGACCTGATCCAGTTCGCAAGCAACCTGCCGAAGACCCGCTCGGGCAAGATCATGCGGCGCATCCTGCGCAAGATCGCCGAGAACGAGTACGGCGCGCTCGGCGACACCTCGACGCTCGCCGATCCCGCCGTGGTCGGCGACCTGATCGACAAGCGGCAGAACCGCGGCAAGGCCTGATCGGCAGGGGAAGGACGCTGGCTGCGTCCTTCCCTCGCCGCCGGCCAGTCGCCGGCCGCGACCGCGGTTTTCTGACGGAAGTTCATATCGATCAACGACTTACGGGCGGATTGGGGCGAAAGTCGGACGAGCTATTCAATGATTTCAATGGGTTAGCGGCGGGTTGGCGGAAGCGTTCCTCGGCCGCTCCGCAAGGCCCGCGCCAAGCCTTCTCCCCGTCTCGCCACGGCGCCGAGCGTTTGACTCGAGCCCCTAAGAGGCGATCGAAAGCTCCTGCGCGGATTCGATCTTGGTCGCCAGGATGACCGCCTGCGTCCGGCTCTCGACGCCGAGCTTCTGCAGGATCGCCGAGACGTGGGCCTTCACGGTCGCCTCGGAGACGCTGAGCTCATAGGCGATCTGTTTGTTCAGGAGACCCTGAGAAAGCATCATCAAGACGCGGATCTGCTGGGGCGTGAGGGTCGCCAGCCGACGGGCGAGCGCGCTCGATTCGCGATGGGCCTGGGCGTTGGGATCGAAATCCGGCGGCGTCCACCGGCCGCCCTCGAGCACCTGCGCGATCGCCTGGCTCATGGTCTCGAGCGAGTTCGATTTGGGAATGAAACCGGACGCGCCAAACTCGAGGCAATGACGAATGACCGCGCGGTCCTCGTTTCCCGAAACGATGACGACCGGCGTGGAGGGACGCTCGGAGCGCAGGAAAAGCAGTCCGGAGAATCCCCGAACGCCCGGCATGCCGAGGTCGAGCAGCACGAGATCGGTCTCCGGCGCCGTTTCGAGCGCCGCGGCCATGCTGTCGAAATCATGAGCGACGGCGATCTCCGCTCCCGGCGCCGCGGCGAGAACGGCCTCCCTCAATCCGCCAACCACGAGCGGGTGATCGTCCGCAATCAAGACACGCACTGTTCCGATATCCATTGTCCTCTCCGCCCATCGGAGCCGGCCGGGCCGCCGACCATCGCGCAACCTGGCGTCATTGTCACGTCCTCGTCACAGACGAAAGTCCAATTTCGTCATTCCGCCTTCCTGTGGCAGGCGGCCGATCTGACGAAGGGCTTCGACCAATGCGATCGTCGCCGCGACCCCAACGTTGAGCGACCGCAACGTCGGCTGGATGGGGATTCGCAGGCGCGCGTCTGCCGACGCGGCCACCGAGTGGGGCGACCCGGCCGATTCCCGGCCGACCAGCAGAATGTCGCCAGGGCGAAAGGCGAAGTCCCAAAGTCTGGTTTCGCCCCTGGTGGTCAGGAGCGTCAGCCTGCGGCCGGCCGCGGCCCGCCACGCCTCGAACTTAGCCCACGAATTGTGACGGGCGAGCGACACAGCGTCGAGATAATCCATTCCGGCGCGCCGGAAGCGGCTGTCGCCGACGCGAAAGCCGGCCGGCTCGATGATCGCGGCGTCGACGCCGAAGCAGGCGCAAGTGCGCATCATCGCGCCGGCGTTCTGGGCAATGTCGGGCTCGTACAGGGCGAGAAGAAGCGGCGCGGCAGGTGGGCTCATGGGTCGCGCGCCGGCGCCCGTGCAACGCACGGCGGTGAAAGAAGTCGCGGCGAATGCAAGAGGCGAACGCGACGAAAGGCAAAGGACGGCCGTTGCTTCGTCCTATGGACATCGATTGGGATCAATGCGAAAAGCCGCGGCAACGGTCGGATGTCGCTGACGCGCGCTGCCCGGCGGAAGACGATGCGCCTCGGGGCGTCCATTCGGGGGCTGGAACCGCGTCGCGCCGCCGCCGATGGATGCGTCAATCCTTGTTGGGCGCGCATTCGAGAGCACTCCTGGGGGTTGAATTGGCCGCCGCTACGACAATTGAAGCGCCAAATCGCGAAGCGCCAAATCGCAGAGATTTCCTCTTTCTGGCGACCGGCGCGGTCGGCGCGGTCGGCGTCGCTGCAGTCGTTTGGCCTTTCATCGATCAGATGAACCCGGATTCGTCCACGCTCGCCATGTCGTCGATCGAGGTCGACATCGGGGCCATTCCCGAAGGGCAGATCGTCACCGTCAAGTGGCGCGGCGGCCCGGTCTTCGTTCGCCACCGCACCCAGAAGGAAATCGAGGACGCGGTGAGCGTCCCGCTCAGCGAGTTGCGCGATCCGCAGACCGACGCCCAGCGGGTGCAGAAGCCGGATTGGCTGATCGTAGTCGGCGTGTGCACGCATCTCGGATGTGTGCCGATCGGACACGAGGGCAAATACGAGGGTTGGTTCTGTCCCTGCCACGGCTCGATGTACGACACTTCGGGTCGCATCCGGCAGGGGCCGGCGCCGCTGAACCTTGCCGTGCCGGAATACAAGTTCCTGAGCGACACGCGGGTCAAGATCGGCTGACGCCGGTCGGATCGGCGCACTCGCTTCCCATGTCCTTTCGTCCTCCAAGCCAGTCCTGAGAGCTACCATGAGCGGTCAATCGACCTACGTTCCCAAGAGCGCGATCGGGCGCTGGTTCGAGTCGCGCCTGCCGGTTATGGGCCTGGTTCACTCCTCGTTCATCGCCTATCCAGTGCCTCGCAACCTCAATTACATGTGGGCGTTCGGCGCGATCCTGTCGTTCATGCTGATCGCGCAGATCGTCACCGGCGTCGTGCTCGCGATGCACTACGTCCCGTCGGCGACGGAGGCGTTCTCGTCGATCAACGACGGCATCATGCGAGACGTCAACTACGGCTGGCTGATCCGCTACATGCATACGAACGGCGCTTCGTTGTTCTTCCTTGCCGTGTACATCCACATGCTGCGCGGCCTCTATTACGGCTCCTTCAAGCCGCCGCGCGAGCTTTTGTGGATCATCGGCGTCGTGATCTACCTCCTGATGACCGCGACAGCCTTTCTCGGCTACGTGTTGCCGTGGGGCTCGATGAGCTTCGCCGGTGCGACCGTCATCACCAACCTGACCTCGGCGATCCCGCTCGTCGGCACGTCCATCGCCCACTGGCTGTGGGGAGGCTTCGCCGTCGGCGCGCCGACGCTCACCCGGTTCTACTCGCTACACTATCTCCTGCCCTTCGTCATCGCCGCTTTCGTTGGCCTGCACGTCTGGGCGCTGCACGTCACCGGTCAGAACAACCCGGACGGGGTCGAGGTGAAGAACGTCGAGCGCGACACGGTCGCCTTCACGCCTTACGCGACCATCAAAGACGTCTTCGCCGTGTCGGTCTTTTTCATCCTCTACGCCTGGCTGATCTTCTTCATTCCCAACTATCTGCTCGACGCGGACAACTCCGTCATCGCCAACCCGCTGGTGACACCCGCGCATGTCGTGCCGGAGTGGTATCTTCTGCCGTTCTACGCCATCTTGCGCGCCATCCCGAACAAGCTCATCGGCGTCATCGCGCTCTTTTCCGCGATCGCCATCCTCGCCTTCATCCCGTGGCTCGATCGCAATCCGGTCAAGTCGGCCAAGTATCGGCCGGCCTATCGGTTCTTCTTCTGGATTTTCGTGGCCATCTGCATTGGCCTTGGGTGGATCGGCTCGCAGGAGCCGACGGACGCGCTCACTCTGATCGCGCGGTTCTTCACTGCCGGTTATTTCGGTTTCTTCCTCGTGATCATGCCGGTTTTAAGCTTCACGGAGAAGACGAAGCCTGTCCCGGCCTCGATCGCCGACGCCGTGCTGCCCAGCAAGTCCGCCTCCGCCGAGGCGTGAACGGCGACCGATCCCGAGGAACAACGACCATGACCCGCTTCTCGACCAAAGTCCTCGCCTCGGCCGCCCTTGCTTTCGGGCTCGCCGGCGGTTTCGCCCTCGCCCAGGATGAGGCCGATCAGCCGAAGCCGCCGCGCGAGGTGTGGAGCTTCGGCGGCATGTTCGGCACCTACGACAAGGCCCAGCTGCAGCGTGGCTTCCAGGTCTACAAGGAAGTCTGCAGCAACTGTCATCCGTTGACCATTCCGTTCCGCTCGCTGTCCCAGCCCGGAGGGCCCGGCTTCACCGAGGATCAGGTAAAGACGCTGGCTGCGACCTATCAGGTCACCAACGCAGAGCCGAACGACAAGGGCGAGATCTTCAAGCGCCCGGGCGCCCCGGCGGACGACATCCCGCGGCCCGAATCCTATCCGAACGACCAGGCCGCAGCGGCGGCGTTCGGGAAGGCGCCTCCGGACATGAACCTGCTCGCCAAGGCGCTCAAGTACGAGCGCGGCTTCCCGTGGTTCATTTTCGACGCGCTTCCGGGCCTCGAATACCAGGAGATGGGCGCCGATTACATCCACGCCATTCTCACCGGCTATACGAAACCGGACGATCCGCAATGGAACCTCTACTATCCGGGCCACAAGATCGCGATGCCGCAGCCGATCACGGACGGGGCGGTCGCCTACAAGGACGGCACCGCGCCGACGCTCAAGAACTACTCCCACGATGTGGCGGCGTTCCTCAGCTGGGCGGCGGAGCCCAATCTGGATCAGCGCCGGAAGATCGGCCTCGGCGCGATGATCTTCCTGTTCGTCCTGGCGGGTCTCCTCTACTTCACCAAGAAGCGGGTCTGGGAGAAGGTTCACTGACGGGGCGCGTCCGATTGTCGCTGATGACGCCCGCGGTCCGCTGCGGGCGTCATCGATTCGGGGCTTAAACGCCCCAATGCTCGAGTCCCGGCCGATGGCGCCGGCGGACTCGGAATGGTGGAGGGAGCCGGAATGACGAAGGCGATCGTCGGAGTGATCGGCGGCTCGGGCGTCTATCACCTCCCGGGACTGTCCGGCCTCAGGGAAGAGACTGTCTCGACCCCATGGGGCGAGCCGTCCGACGCGCTGCGCTTTGGCCGGATCGGCGACACAGAGGCGGTGTTCCTCGCCCGGCACGGCCGCGGGCATCGGTTCTCCCCGTCGACGATCAACTACCGCGCCAACATCGACGCGCTGAAGCGGGCGGGCGTCACTGACATCATCGCCCTCTCCGCCTGCGGGTCCTTCCATCGTGAGCTCTACCCTGGCGTCTTCGTGCTGATCGATCAGTTCGTGGACCGGACCTACCTCCGGTCCTCGACCTTCTTCGGAACCGGCTGCGTCGCCCATGTCTCGATGGCGCATCCGATCGCCCCGCTCCTGCGCCGTCGCCTGCTCGCGGCGACCGAGGCGGAGGGGGTGCCGTGCAGGGAAGGCGGCACGTACCTCTGCATGGAGGGTCCGCAGTTCTCATCCTTCGCCGAATCGCTCGGCCACCAGGCGCGCGGCGCCGACGTCATCGGCATGACCGGGGCGACCGAGGCCAAGCTCGCCCGCGAAGCGGAGATCTCCTACGCGACGGTGGCCATGGTGACCGACTACGACTGCTGGTACGAGGAGCACGAAGCCGTCGACGTCGCCACCGTCGTCAAGGTCATGTCCGACAACGCCGACCACGCGGCGCGGGTCGTCGCCCGCACGCTGCGCGACTTTCCCGCCGAGCACGAGCCGTGTCCGATCGGGTCCGACCGCGCGCTCGAATACGCCATCATCACCCATCCGGAGGCGCGCGATCCGGCGCTGGTCGCAAAGCTCGACGCGGTCGCCGGCCGCGTCCTCGGTCGCGGCTGAAGCGGCTTGCGCGAGCCGGCGCCTCCAACCTAAATGCTCGCCGGCGGCGGTCGCCTCGGCGCCGTCGCGCCGATGTGGGGGTTGCATGCTCAAGACCTGGGTCGAGCGGTTTCTGTTCGCGAGCCGCTTTCTGCTGACGCCGCTTTATCTTGCGCTTGCCGTCAGCCTTCTGGCTCTGCTGTTCAAGTCGGGCATGCATGTCTATTCGCTGTTCACCCAGCTCTGGACCCTGAACGACGAAGGGGTGCTGCTGACGGAGCTCGCGATCGTCGACATGACGCTGACGGCCTCGCTCGTCGTGATCGTTTTTTTGTCCGGCTACGCCAATTTCGTCGCGCCTGTCCTGATGCGCGCCGACGACGGACGGCCGCACTGGATCGCCGAAATCGACTTCAGCGAGCTCAAGCTCAAGCTGATGGCCTCGATCGTCGCCATTTCCGCGATCAAGCTGCTCGAGGGCTTCATGGATATCTCGCACGAGAGCGACCGCCAGCTGTTCTGGCTCGTGGTCATCCATCTCACGTTCGTCGCCTCGACCCTGTTGCTGGCGGTCTCCGACCGCTTCGGGCACCGGACGCGGCTCACCCCCGACCACGACGCCGATGGCGTCTGAGGCGAGGGAGGCGTTCCCAACGCCAATCCGGACAATGCACGCCACGACGGCGCCGAAGATGATCGACGCCGGCGTCATGCGTATGATCATGACCCGGCGTCATGCGTATGATCATGACAAAGCCGCGCCGAGGAGCTTTGGGCAGCGCCCGCGTCTGGACAATGGATCCGACAAGGACGCCGGCGATGACGGCGACCGGAACCTGCCACCGCTCACGCCGCTGTCGGAGGCCGTAAGTTCGGTTCGACGCAGGCCGACATTTTGCGTTGCAGACCGCGCCCGACCGGCTAGTGTCTCCATTCCGGCGCAAACGGCGCCGCAACCCGGAGGATGACGACATGAAACCACGCATCGTCTTGCTTCTGAGCGCGGCGCTCCCATTGGGCGCACTCGGCGCATCTCCAGCCGCGGCGCAGTCGGGGGCGCAGGTCGGCACGCTTTCGTGCGACGTCTCGGCGGGGATCGGCATGATCCTGACGCAGAAGCAAACCATGACGTGCCTGTTCAGGCCGGCCAACGGCGGTCCGCCCGAACCCTATCTCGGACACATCGACACGTTCGGCGTCGCGCTCGGCGCGGTCAATCAGGGCCAGCTCATCTGGGGTGTGATCGCGTCGTCCTCCGGCATTCCGCGCGGCGCCCTGTCGGGGACCTACAGCGGAGTCGGCGCCCAGGCGACCGCTGGCGCAGGCGTGGGCGCCAATGTGCTCGTCGGCGGAACCGGGAACGCCTTCTCCCTGCAGCCGGTCTCGATCCAGGGCCAGACCGGGCTCAACGTGGCTGCGGGCGTGACCACGATCACCCTGCTGCCGCCGCCCCCGCCGCCAATGAAGTGACGGAGCGCGGCGCCGGCCGACGCAGCCTTCGAGCATGGCGGCAGCGTCTTTCTGGTTCTCGACGCGATGGGGCAACCGGTCCACCCCGGCGGCGCTGACCTCGCCTCGACGCTTGGCTGTCGTGGCCCGAAAGCCGCCTCGCCAGTGGAACCGCTTCGGCCCTCTCATCGTTCCCTCGCGTTTGCGAGGATGAGACGATGGAAATTCGCGAGACGGCGAGGCTGCGGATGGACGCGGACCGTTCGAGTGACAGCTCTCGGAATGTTTCGCCGTCACCCCTCCGGCGCCGGCCGCGCAGTCGTCGCCTTTGGGTCGGGAGTTCCCCGCGTCTCTGACCTCGTCCTGCCCGCCATCGCCTTGTCCAGAGCCGAGCCGATGCTCCGCTCGTTGTAGGGCTTCTGGAGCAACACTGCGCCTTGAAGCCCCGCGCGCCGGCCGGCGCCCGACGCCATCTGGTAGCCGGTCGCAAAGACGACGCCGAGGCCGGGGCGGCGTTGCGCGGCGCGCGCCGCGAGATCTTCCCCCGACATGCCGGGCAGCTTGACGTCGGTGACGAGGACGTCGAACACACCCTTGTCCAGCCTCTCCAAGGCCGTCGGCGCATCGCCCGCTTCCTCGACGGAATGTCCGAGATTCTCGAGCATGTCGACAGTGGACAGCCGGATCAAAGCGTCGTCCTCCACCAGAAGGACCCTCAGCGGACCGGAAGCGGCAGGCTGGCCTTCGCTCGCCTCCTGGCGCCGGGCGGAGCGCGACGAATCCGGCTCGACTGCGCGGCGCTGCGGCTGGTTTCTCAGCACGTGCTGAATCTTCCGGGCCAGAGCCTCGCGGCTATAGGGCTTGCTCAGAAGCTCGATCCCTTCGTCCAGCCGGCCGCCGTGCACGATCGCGTTTTCCGTGTATCCCGACGTGAACAGCACGGCGAGGCCGGGCAGCCGCTCCTTGGCCTTGCGGGCCAGTTCCGGGCTGCGAAGCGGTCCCGGCATCACCACGTCGGTGAACAGGAGGTCGATCGGGACGCCGCTCTCGACGATCGCGAGCGCGCTCCCGGCGTCCTTCGCCTTGAGCACCCGGTAGCCGAGCTCCGACAGCATGTCGACCACCGTCAGGCGCACCTGCTCGTCGTCCTCGACGACCAACACCGTCTCGGCGCCGCCGGTCGCCGGCCCGAACTCGACATCGGTTTCGACGTCCTCCATGCCTTTCGAGCGCGGCAGGTAAAGACGCGCGGTCGTGCCCTGGCCGACTTCGCTATAAATCTTGATGTGGCCTCCGGACTGCTTGACGAAGCCGTAGACCATGCTGAGCCCGAGCCCGGTGCCCTGGCCCTCGGGCTTGGTCGTGAAGAACGGTTCGAAGACGCTCTCGAGGAGCTCTGCCGGGATGCCGGCCCCGGTGTCGGTGACGGCGATGACCACGTACTGGCCGGCGGACACCTCGCTGTGGCGCGCTGCGTACTGGTCGTCGAGATAGGCGTTGCCGGCTTCGATGGTGAGCTTGCCGTGGCCCTCCATGGCGTCGCGCGCGTTGATGGCGAGGTTCAGGAGCGCGTTCTCGACCTGGACCGAATCGACAAACGTGTTCCACAGGCCGCCAGCGATCACCGTCTCGACTTCGACCCCCTCGCCGAGCGCCCGGCGCAGCATGTCGTCGAAACTGCGGATCAGGCGGCCGAGATTGACCACCTTCGGCGCGAGCGGCTGGCGCCGGCCGAAGGCCAGGAGTTGCGAGGCGAGTTTCGAACCGCGGGAGATGGCCGAAACGGCCGTCTGCAGGCGCTGCTCGGCGCGGGCGTTGCCCTCGACGTCGCGGCCAAGCAGCTGCAGATTGCCGCTGATGACCTGCAGGACGTTGTTGAAGTCGTGCGCGACGCCGCCGGTGAGCCTGCCGACCGCCTCCATCTTCTGCGCCTGAAGCAGTTGCGCCTCGGCTTGCGCGCGCTCGGCGATTGCGGCTGCGACGCGCTGCTCCAGCAATTCGTTGGCCTGCTTCAGCACCCTTTCGGCTTCCTTGCGGTCGGCGATGTCGATCACCGAGCCGATATGGCCGAGAAACTCGCCGTCGTCGCCGAACCGCGGTCCGGCGGCGCTGATCGCCCAGCGATAGCTGCCGTCTGAGCGGCGGAGACGAAATTCCATCCGGAACGGCGCGCGCTCCGTCCCGGCCTCGACAAACCCACGGCGCGAAGGTTCGCGATCCTCGGGGTGCAGCGCCGCCCAGGCGCCGAAGCCCAGCGCCTCCTCCACGCTCTGGCCCGTATATTCGGTCCACAGTCGGTTGATATAGGTGAGCGAGCCGTTCGGGTCCGTCATCCACATGATGACCGGCGCATGCTCGGCCATGTTGCGAAAGCGCGCCTCGCTTTCCCGCAGGTCGCGGGTCGTTTCGCGCCGAAGGAGCGCCATCTCGAGGTTGGCGTTCACGCGGGCCAGGAGTTCGCGCGCGGAGAAAGGCTTCGTCAGGTAGTCGTCGGCCTTGGCGTCGAGGCCCTCCACCCGCGCATCTTCGCCCGCGCGCGCCGACAGCACGATGACGGGCAGGTCGCGCAACTCGGGGTCGTTGCGCACTTCGCTCAAGAGGCCGAAGCCGTCGAGGCGCGGCATCATGACGTCGGTCAGCACTAGATCGGGCTTGCGCGCCCGCATCGCCGCCAGCGCCTCCACGCCGTCCGCGACCGTCTCCACCTGCCATCGCGATCCGAGCAGCCGGCGGACGTAAGCGCGCATGTCGGCGTTGTCGTCGGCGACCAGGATGCGCGCTCCGGCCGTCCGTCCCTGGAGGGTGAAACGGCCCGGCTCGTCGGCGCGATCGTCCGGCGCGTCGTCCGGGTTCCTGTCGTCCGGCAGCCAGCGTAGCGCCTCCTCGACGAAAGCGCCGGCGCGCAGCGAGGTCGAGGCGCGCGAGCGCGACTTGCCGATCGTGTCCGCCGCGAGATGCTTCGACCCGCAGGGAATCGCGATCGTGAAGGACGCGCCCTTGCCTTCCTCGCTCTCGGCCTCGACCGTTCCGCCGTGCAGCCTCACCAGCTCCCGCACCAGGGCGAGACCGATGCCGGAGCCTTCGAACGAGCGGCTTCTCTGCCCCTCGATCCGGTGGAACCGCTCGAACAGCCTTGGCAGTTCGGACCGAGGAATTCCGACGCCGCTGTCGCTGACGACGAGCAGGGCGAACCGGCGATCGGGCGAACTCTTGAGCTCGACCGCGATTCCGCCCTCGAAGGTGAATTTGAACGCGTTCGAGAGGAGATTGAGGACAATCTTCTCCCACATGTCGCGATCGACATAGACGGGCTCCGGCAGCTCCTCGCAGCGGATCGCCAGGGAGAGCCCGGCCCGCTCGGTCGCCGATTCGAAGTTGGACGCCAATTCTTCGGTCAGCTGCGCCAGGTCCACCGGCTCGAAGCTGACGTCCGTGCGGCCGGCTTCGATGCGGGCGAAATCAAGCAGGGAATTGACGAGCTTCAGGAGGCGGAGACTATTCCGGTGGGCGGTCTCGAGACGATGGCGGTGGACAGGCAGTAGATGCACAGGCGTATCCTGGAGCATGTCCTCGATCGGCCCGAGCATCAGCGTCAGCGGCGTGCGGAATTCGTGGCTGACGTTGGAAAAGAAGGTGGTCTTCGCCCGGTCGAGCTCCGCCAGCGCCTCCGCGCGCCGCCGTTCCTCCTCATAGGCCTGGGCGTTGGCGATCGCCGCTGCGATCTGGCCGGCGGCGAGGCCGAGGAAGCCCCGGTAGTCGTCGTCGAATACGCGAAACGGGTTCAGTCCGACCACAAGAACGGCTGCGCGACCGGTGTCGCCCGTCGGCGGAACCGGAATGAGCGCGGCCTTGGTCGGCGGATGCGGCCAGGGCCCGGCGGGAATATCGGCGCCGAAAAGCGCTTCGAGATTCGCTACGACGCGCACGCTTTGCGACTGCAGAACCTGGCCGATCGGCCAGGGCGGCCCGCCGTTGACGGCGATCGTCTCGGGGGCGGCCGGGTGGCCCGGCGCAATGCCGCAGGCGCCCGCCAGCTCCGCGCTCGACGCGTTGCGCTCGCCGACGTAGATCATCGCGAACGGCAGGTCGTGGGGGTTCCCTTCGAGCGCGATGGCGCTTCGCCTGCAGGCCTCGCGCCAGTTGCGCGCGTGACCCGCTTCGGCGGCGAGGTCCCTCAGGAGCGCGAGCTGCCGCGCGCCGATCACCCGCTGCGTATCTTCGCTGTTGGCGCAGAAGATCCCTCCGACCGACCCGTCGTCGCTCGGGATCGGGCTATAGGAAAATGTGTAGTAGGTTTCTTCCGGGTAGCCGTTGCGCTCCATGATCAGGAGCTGCGATTCGATAAACGTCCCCTGATCTCCGCCGAGCGCCGTGTCCAGCATCGGTCCGATCTCGGGCCATATTTCGCTCCAGACCTCGCGCGTCGGGCGGCCGAGGGCCCACGGGTGCTTGCCGCCGATGATCGACTTGTAAGCGTCGTTGTAGAAGTAGGTGAGATCGTCTCCCCAACCGATCCAGATCGGCTGGGGAGACGTCAGCATGATCCGGATCGCCATTTTCAGGCTCGGAGGCCAGGTCTCAGGCGATGCCAGGGAGGTTGTGTCCCAGGGATAGGCGCGCAGGCGCCCGCCGAGTTCTCCGCCGCCGGCGAGAAAATCGCGAATGGGCCCCCGAGAGGTCGCTCCAGTGTTCGTCGCCGACGCGCTCATCGACGCCCTCCTGGCGCTTTGCATTGTTCACACACGGTCGGGGAAGCGGACCGCCGCCGACGATCCAGGCGCGACACAAACAAGACGACAACGCGACGATCCAGCCGCCTGCCCTCAACCAAACACTTAAAATCGTGTCGTTTTTTTGGCTTCGCCTAAATCGCGATTTAGTCGCTGCGCCAAATTTGGGAACGGGTCCCGGCGCCAAGCGTTTCGACATTCAGAGTCGTCGCGGCCGGACGAAGCATCGCCTGCGCCCCGCGGGTCAGCGCGGCAAGGCGCGCGCCAAGCTCGAGGGCGCGCGGCGTCGGCGCGAGCGCGCGCCCGGCGCGGACCAGAAGCGGATCGCCCGTCGCCGCGCGCAGGCGCGCGAGCGTCCGGCTCGTCGCCGCGGGGCTCAGGCCAAGACGTCGCGCCGCCCCGGTCACGCTGCCCTCGGCAAGCAAAGCGTCGAGGGCGACGAGCAGATTCAAGTCCACGCCCTGCATGGCCGCCGCCTTTCGCGCAAGTCGATTGCGTCTGACGCAATCGTTTATTGCCGATATTGCGTCTGGCGCAAGGACGCGACCGGCGCCATCTCCGGTCCGTCACGAAGCCGGAGCAAACGTCATGGCCACGTCGCCGCCGAAAACCATTGTGCTGGTCGGAGCCTCGCGGGGCCTCGGCTATGCGATGGCCGAAGAATATTTGAAGCACGGCTGGAATGTCGTCGGCACGGTCCGGGGAACGGCGCGGACCCGGCTGCACGAGCTCGCCGACGCGTCCAAAGGCCGGGTCGAGATCGAAACGCTGGACATCTGCGAGCCGGACCAGATCGCGGCGCTCAGCGCCCGGCTCAACGGACGAACGTTTGACGCCCTGTTCGTCAACGCGGGAGTCACCAACAATCCAAACGAAACGATCGGCGAGGTCACGACCGAGGAATTCATCCGCGTCATGGTCACCAATGCGCTGAGCCCGATGCGGGTCGTCGAAGCCCTGCAGGATTGCGTCGCGCCCACCGGGCTGATCGGGATCATGTCGTCCGGCCAGGGCAGCGTCAGCAACAACGCCACGGGGATGCGGGAGGTGTACCGGGGCAGCAAGGCCGCGCTCAACATGTTCATGCGCAGCTTCGCCGCCCGCCACGCGGCCTCCTCCCGGGCCCTGGTGCTGATGGCGCCCGGCTGGGTGCGCACCGACATGGGCGGTCCGGACGGACGGCTCAGCATCGAGGAGAGCGTCCCGAACCTGGTCAACGTGCTCCTCGCCGCGCAAGGCGCGCCAGGCCTGCGTTATCTCGACTACCTCGGCCGCGTCGTGCCGTGGTGAAAGCGAAGCCCCTGCCGACGTCCCTGCCCCGACGCGCGCGACGGCGGAAGCGGGCCCTCGCTGGACGAGCAGAGGGATCGGCCTCGCTCGGCGTCGAGGGTGTCAGCGCAAGCACGTCGTCCGAACTGGCGGTTATCAGGTCGGAACGGGCGCGCGAAACGAGGGCGCAAGACCGGGCGCGGCCGGGTGCAAGGGAGGGATTTCCTTCCCCGGCCGGGGGATCGTCCGGGCGGAATCGGACTCCTTCGCTGGAGGTCGAAAGCGTCACGGCCGGAAGCGTCGCCGACAGACGGATCCGCATCGAGATCGACGGCGGCGTGACCGCGCTCTGCAACTCCCGACGCGCCTCGCCGTCGGACCGGCCCGGATTTACGCGCGCGGAGGATTCGCGCCCCCGAAAAGCGCCGCGCAAGCTCTGGGCGCAGAGCCTAACGTTGCGGCAGGGCGCCGACAATTAAGGCGATAGCGGCCTTTCCGTCGCGCGAAACCCGTGACAATACGCCGCAACCTTCGGCATGCTCTTTGCAAAAGTTGACGCCGGGGAATGGCGCGGCGCCCGCGTCACGGATTCGAGCATGAGGACGTCAGAATGTCTGCATCGGGAATGTCGCGTCGCACGTTGATCAAGACCACCGCCCTGGGGCTCGCGGGCGCAACGCTGAACATCGGCGCCATCGGGCGCGCGCTCGCCGCCAAGGACCTGACGGTCGGCGTCGTCTATGTCGGCGCGCGCGACGACTTCGGCTGGAACCAGGCGCATGCGGTCGCGATCCAGGCGTTGAAGAAAGTGCCGGGCGTCAAAGTGGTCGAGGAAGAGAACGTGCCCGAGACCGACGCCGTGTCGAAGTCGATGGAATCGATGATCAACCTCGACGGCGCGGGCCTGATCCTGGCCACCTCGTTCGGCTACTACACCCCCTTCGTCGTCGACCTCGCCAAGAAATATCCGGAGGTCGAGTTCCGCCACGCCGCGCCCTTGTGGAACAAGGACAAGGATCCGAAGAACGCCGGTTCGTATTTCGGCTATCTGAATCAGGCGCACTATGTTGACGGTGTCGCCGCCGGCCTCTGCACCAAGTCCAACAAGATCGGCTTCGTTGCGGCGAAGCCGATCGCCAGCGTGCTCTCGAACATCAATTCGGTTCTGCTCGGCGCGCGCTCGACCAATCCGAAGGCGGTGGTGCAGGTGATCTTCACCGGCGACTGGTCGATGCCGGTGCGCGAAGCCGAAGCCGCCAACGCTCTCGTCGACGCCGGCTGCGACGTCATCACCTGCCACGTCGATGGGCCCAAGGTGGTGATCGAGACGGCCGAGAAGCGCGGCGCGATGAGCTGCGGCCACAACGCGAGCCAGGCTCCGCTCGCGCCCAAGGGCTTCATCACCGGCGCCGAATACAAGTGGGAGACGATCTACAAGGGCTACGCCGCCGACCTCGCGGCCGGCAAGAACCCGCCGAATTTCCTCATCGGCGGCTACGAGGTCGACTTCGTCCGCAACACGCCGTTCGGCGCCGCCGCGACGCCGGAGGCGCAGAAGGCCGCGCTCGCCGCCATCGAGGGCCTGAAGGCGAAGAAGCCAATCTATGTCGGGCCGCTCAAGGACAACAAGGGCAAGCTCGTCATCGACAAGACTTACGGCAACCTTGACCCGTACCTCGACAAGATGGACTACCTGCTCGAAGGCGTGATCGGGTCGACGACCTGAGGCCGGCGGACGGGGAGCGCGCGCCGATGTCGGACGCGCCCTTGACCCCCTCGTCCGCCTCGGACCTGATTCAGCCAGTCGGTCCGAATGCGGCGATCTCCGAATGGGCGCAGCGGCTGCGCGTCCAGTCGGAATATGTCGTCATCCCGCTCTTGGCGATCGCCGTCGCCGCGGCCATCTTCGCGATTTTCCTCCTGGCGATCGGCAAGTCTCCGGCCGATTTCATCGCCTATGTCTGGCGGGGGGGCTTTGGGACCGCCTTCTCGCTCGAAAACACGCTGCAGCGCTCGTCTCCGCTGATCATGACCGCGCTCGCGGTCGCCATTCCCGCCCGCATCGGCCTGATCATGATCGGCGGCGAGGGCGCGCTGGTGGTCGGCGGCTTCGCCGCCGCCGCGCTGGCGATTCCGATGATCGGGGTCGTGCCGCCGCTCATCACGCTGATCCTGATGGCGATCACGGCCATGGCTGTCGGCGGCTTCTGGGTCGGGATCGCCGGCTTCCTGCGCTACGCGCGCGGCGTCAACGAGACGATCTCGTCGCTGCTGCTGACTTACATCGGCATCGCGATCATGAACTTCTTCGTCGAGGGGGCTCTGCGCGACATTTCCAATCCGAACAAGCCTTCGACCAAGCCGCTGACGGACGCCTATATGGTCGGCACGATCCCCGGCACCGAGGTGCATTGGGGAATCGTCGCCGGCGTTGCGCTGTGCGTCGCGCTCTATTTGCTGATCGAGCGCACCACTTTCGGCTTCGCCGCGCGGGTGACCGGCGGCAACTTCCGCGCGGCGCTGGCTCAAGGGCTGCCGGTCGGCAAGCTGATCGTCGCCTGCTCGGCGATCGCCGGCGCTTCGGCCGGGCTCGCCGGCTTCTTCGAGGTCGCGGCGATCCAGGGGCGCGCCAACGCCTCGCTCGCGGCGGGCTACGGCTTCACCGGCATCCTCGTGTCATTCCTCGCCCGCCATAACCCGCTGGTCATTCCGCCGGTCGCGATCCTGTTCGGCGGCATCGTCGCCGCCGGCGGCCTGATTCAGCGGCGAATGGGGCTGCCCGACGCGACCGTGCAGGTCCTCGAAGGCCTGATCTTCGTGATCCTCCTGACGTCCGAGACGCTCTACGGCCGCTTCTCGATCTTCAAGCCCAAGGCCACGAAGGATCGGACATGAACGACGCCGTCATCACCGTTCTCATCGCCATGCTGGGCGGCGCGATCCGCGTTTCGACGCCTTTCATGTTCGTCGCGCTCGGCGAGTGCCTGACGGAAAAGTCCGGGCGGGTGAACCTCGGCCTCGAAGGCACGCTGGTGCTCGGCGCGATGGTCGCCTATGCGGCGTCCTACCACACCGGATCGCCCTGGGTCGGCGTGCTCGCCGCGGGCGTCGCAGGCTCCTGCCTCGGGGCGATGCACGGGTCGATCTGCGGCCTGCCCAAGGTCAACGACGTCGCGGTCGGCATCGCGATGATGCTGTTTGGCGTCGGCGTCGCCTTCTTCTTCGGCAAGCCCTACATCCAGCCGACTGCGCCGCGACTCGATTCGATCCCGCTCGGGTTCTGGAGCGACGACGCCAACCTGAAGAGTGCGCTCCAGGTCAATCCGCTGTTCTTCGTCGGCATCGTCATCGCGCTCCTCCTCGCCTGGTCGCTCAGAAACACCCGCTGGGGACTGGTCGTGCGCACGGTCGGCGACAGCGCCGCGGCCGCTCGGGCGATGGGCATTTCGGTCAACCTCGTCCGTCTCCTGACCACGACGGTCGGCGGCTTCCTCGCCGGCGTCGGCGGCGCGTTTCTGTCGCTCTCCTATCCCGGCTCCTGGAACCAGGGCCTGTCGTCCGGGCAGGGCCTGATGGCGGTGGCGCTGGTGATCTTCGCCCGCTGGAGCCCAATCCGCTGCATCTTCGCCGCGCTCCTCTTTGGCGCCGCCGGCGCCATCGGCCCGTCGCTGCAGTCGATCGGCGTCACGGAGGGCTACTACTTCTTCAACGCCGCGCCTTACATCTTGACGCTCGCCATCATGATCGCGACCTCGAGCGCGACCCATTCGGCCCGCGACATGCCGGGCGAGTTGTCGATGGCCAAGTAGCGAACGTCACAGCCACGTAACGACGTCGAAGCGACGGAGCGGATCGATGAGCGGGCTCGGCGGCCTCAACAAAACTCCCAACGGCGTGGTGATTGGCCTCGTCCAGTTGCAACTGCCGGTCGTCGTCACGCCCGCGGATCTCGCTGCGCAAGCCGAAAAGATCGTGGCGATGGTCCGAAAGGCGCGCCGGAACATGGCGACAATGGACCTAGTCGTCTTCCCGGAATATTCGCTGCACGGCCTTTCGATGGACATGAACCCGGCGATCCTTTGCTCGCTCGAGGGCCCCGAGATCGCCGCCTTCAAGTCGGCCTGCCGCGAGAACCGGATCTGGGGCTGCTTCTCGATCATGGAGTTCAACCCGGACGGGAATCCGTACAATTCCGGCGTCATCATCGACGATGCGGGAAACTTGAAGCTCTACTACCGCAAGATGCATCCTTGGACCCCGGTCGAGCCATGGGAGCCGGGCGACATCGGCATTCCGGTGTGCGACGGGCCGAAGGGCGTCAAGATCGCGCTCATTGTCTGCCACGACGGGATGTTCCCCGAGATGGCGCGCGAATGTGCCTACAAGGGCGCGGAGGTCATGATCCGCACGGCCGGCTACACCGCGCCCATTCGCGAATCCTGGCGCTTCACGAACCAGGCCAACAGCTTTCAGAACCTGATGGCGACGGCCAACGTCTGTATGTGTGGCTCCGACGGAACGTTCGACTCGATGGGCCAGGGCATGATCGTCAATTTCGACGGAACGATCCTGGCGGAGGGCGCCACCGGGCGGCCTGACGAGATCATCACCGCAGAGGTCCGGCCCGACCTCATCCGCGAGGCGCGAAAGCACTGGGCGGTCGAGAACAACATCTATCAGTTCGGCCACCGCGGCATGGTCGCGGTTGCCGGCGGCGCCGGCGATTGCCCCTATACTTACATGAGTGACCTCGTAGCGGGTCGCTATCGGCTACCCTGGGAGGACGAGGTCGTGCACACCGACGGCGTCGGCTACGGATTTCCCAGGCCAACGCGACACTATGGCGAGAAACTCTCGAAGGCAGCGGAATAAATCATGCCGACTCTTCCAGCGACCCCCTATCCGTGGCCGTGGAACGGCGACTGGCGGCCCGGCAACACCGCCGTCATCGTCATCGACATGCAGACCGACTTCTGCGGCGAAGGCGGCTACGTCGACAAGATGGGGTACGACCTCTCGCTCACCCGCGCCCCGATCGAGCCGATCAAGGCGCTCCTCGCCGCCGCCCGCGCCAAGGGCTACCTCGTCATCCACACCCGGGAGGGCCATCGGCCCGACCTCGCCGACCTGCCGCCGAACAAGCGCTGGCGCTCGCAGCGGATCGGGGCGGGCATCGGCGACGCCGGCCCGTGCGGCAAGATCCTGGTGCGCGGCGAGCCGGGCTGGGAGATCATCGAGGACCTGAAGCCCGCGCCGGGCGAGCCGGTGATCGACAAGCCGGGCAAGGGCTCGTTCTGCGCCACCGACCTCGAGCTCGTCCTGCGCACCCGCGGCATCGACAATCTCGTGCTCACCGGCATCACCACCGACGTCTGCGTCCACACCACCATGCGCGAGGCCAACGACCGCGGCTTCGAATGCCTGATCCTGGAGGATTGCTGCGGCGCGACCGACCCCGGCAATCACGCCGCCGCGCTCAAGATGGTGACGATGCAGGGCGGCGTGTTCGGCGCGGTCGCCTCGTCGAAAGCCTTCATCGAGGCCCTGCCTTGACGAGGCAGGCCTTCGTCCATCGCGTCGCAATGCGCGCGCCGGACGATGTTTCGGGGCTGGAGGCGGCCATCGCCGCCGGCGCGATTGATCCAGACTCGATCGTCGCCATTTTCGGCAAGACGGAGGGCAATGGCTGCGTCAACGATTTCTCGCGCGGTCTCGCAGTTCGTGCGTTGCAGGACATGCTCCACCGGCGCAGGCCTGGCAACGCCGGAGCGGGGGTCAAGCTCGTGATGTCCGGCGGGACGGAGGGGGCCCTCTCGCCGCATTTCGTGGTCTTCGAAGCCCGTGACGTCGCGGCGGCGCCGGAATCGGGCGCGCTCGCCGTTGGCCATGCGCGCACCGCGCCGCTCCCCTTCGAAAGCCTCGGGCGCCTGAGACAGGTCGCCGACGTCGCCGAGGGCGTACGCGCCGCGATGGCGGATGCGGGCCTCAGAACGCCGGATGACGTCCACTTCGTCCAGATCAAGTGCCCGTTGCTCACGGCCGACAGGGTGGCCGACGTCGAGGCGCGCGAACTCACCACGGCGACCCGGGACAGCCTGAAATCCATGAGTTTTTCGCGCGCGGCTTCCGCGCTCGGAGTCGCCGTCGCCCTCGGCGAGGTCGACCGCGCGCGCATCACGGACGAGTTGATCGGCCGCGACTGGTCGCTGTTCTCTTCGCGCGCTTCGGCTTCCGCCGGCGTGGAACTGGTCGATCACGAAATCGTCGTGCTCGGCGCCGCGGACCACTGGACCGGACCGTTGCGAATTCAACATTGCGTAATGCGCGACGCAATCGACATCGATCCGGTGCGGGGGGGACTTGCGGAACTGGGCCTGAAGGCGCCCGGCCAGTTGCCGCCGGATGAGCGGGCGCGCCTCATCGCGCTGCTCGCCAAGGCTGAGGCGAGCTCGAACGGGGAAGTCCGCGGCTTCCGCCATACGATGCTCAACGATTCCGACATCTCCTCCACCCGCCACGCGCGCGCCTTCGTCGCCGGCGCGCTCGCGGGCCTCATCGGCCACACGGAAATCTACGTCTCCGGCGGCGCCGAGCATCAGGGGCCGGACGGAGGCGGACCGGTCGCGATCATCGCGATGCGGGCGACGGCGCGAGCCAAGGAGGATTTTGCATGAACGCGCATCCCGCCCGCGGGCCCTCGCTCGACACCATCGGCATGAGCAAGTCCTTCGGCGCCCTCAAGGCGTTGCAGGACGTGACGGTCTCCATTCCGGCGGGCTCGTTCCACGCGCTCCTTGGCGAGAACGGCGCGGGGAAGTCGACGCTGGTCAAATGCATCATGGGCTTCTACACGCCCGACAAGGGCCAACTCATGATCGACGGAGCGGAAGTCGCGGTGCGCAATCCGCGCGACGCCCAGGCGCTCGGCGTCGGCATGGTCTACCAGCATTTCACCCTGGTGCCGGCGCTGACCGCGGCCGAAAACCTGGTCGTGAGCCGCGCCGACGCGCCGGCCTTCATCGACTGGCGCAAGGAACGCAAGGCGCTCGACGCCTTCCTCGACCGCATGCCGTTCAAGGTTCCGCTCGACCGGCCGGTCTCCGGGCTTGCGGCGGGCGAGAAGCAGAAACTCGAGATCCTCAAGCTCCTCTATCTCGACCAGCGCTTTCTCATCCTCGACGAGCCGACCTCGGTGCTGACGCCGGGCGAAGCGGACGAGATTCTGGGCCTCCTGCGCGAGATGGCCCATCGCGGCGACATCACGGTAGCGATGATCAGCCACAAGTTCCGCGAGGTCGAGGCGTTCTGCGACGATTTCACGGTGCTGAGACGCGGCGCCCGGGTCGGCGGCGGCAAGGTCGGGGCCGTCTCCACCCGCGAGATGGCGGCGATGATGATCGGCGACGCCGTCGTCCGCCCGTCCGCCGCCCGCGCCACGGCGCCGAAAAACGGCGTGGCGCTCGAGGTGGCGGGCCTGTTCGCCGAAAACGACGAGGGGCGCGGAGCGGTCAACGGCTTCGACATCAAGGTCAAGGCCGGCGAGATCGTCGGCGTCGCCGGCGTCTCGGGCAACGGCCAGAGCGAGCTTGTCCAGGCGCTCTCGGGGCAGCGGCCGATCAAGCTCGGCCAGGTGCTGATCCGCGACCAGAATTTCGAGCCGACGCGCGACCATTTCGACCGCTTCAAGGTGTTCGGCCTGCCGGAGGAGCCGCTGAAAAACGCCTCGGTGCCGAACATGTCGGTCGCCGAGAACATGGCCTTCCGCAGGTTCGACAAGGCGCCGATGGCCCGTCTCGGCTTCTGGCTGTCGCGCGAGCCGATCCGCGCCAAGGCGCGCGAACTCATCGAACGCTACAACGTCCGGACGCCCTCGACCGAGACGCCGATCCGCGACCTTTCCGGCGGCAACGTGCAGCGGGCGGTGCTGGCGCGCGAGCTTTCGGGCGACGTCGATGTGCTGATCGTCGCCAATCCGTGCTTCGGCCTCGACTTCGCTTCCGTCGCCGACATCCGCGCCCAGATCATGGAACAGCGCAATCGCGGCGCCGCCGTCCTGCTCGTCTCCGAGGATCTCGACGAGATCCTGGAGCTCTCCGACCGCATCGCCGTGATGTCCGGCGGCAAGGTCGCCTATCTCACCGAGGCGGCCGGGGCGGACCGGACCACGATCGGCCGCCACATGGCCGGACATTGAGCGCATGAAGCCCGCCTTCGCCGGCGTCGCGAGGCAAGTCCGCCTGCAGACCTCGACGCGCGAGGCCAACGATCGCGGCGCGGAATGCCGGCTGGCCGAAGACGCCACGGCAAGCTACTTTCCCGCCTTCAAGGCCGAGACGGTCCGGGCTGAGGGCGCCATCGCAGGATGGAAGACGGCCCCTCGCGGCGCTGGAGAGGGCGAATCGCCTAATGGATGAACCTTTTGACCCCGAGGCGCTCGTCGACGCGACGGCGCCTTTCCTCAGGATTGCGATGACCCCGGAGTTGCGGACCCAGACCGTGCTCCATCTCAGGATCGCCGCCGAGCAGGCGGCCATGCTGCTGTCGGCCGACATCGGCGACGGGGACGAACCCGCTCCGGTGTTCACGCCGTGACGCCGCTCCTGGACGGGTCCGCGCAGGGCATCGCCGCGGCGGTCACGGGCGGCGCGGCGAGCGCGGTCGAAGTCACCAAAGCCGCGCTCGGACGCATCGAGGCGCGCGACGCCGCGCTCGGGGCGTTCACCGACGTCACCGCCGAGCGGGCGCTCCGGAAGGCCGCCGAGGTCGACGCGGCGCGCGCCCGCGGCGAGCGCCTCGGCCCGCTCGCCGGCGCGCCGTTCGCCGTCAAGAACCTGTTCGACGTGAAGGGCCTGCCGACCCTCGCCGGCTCGAAGATCAACCGCGACCTGCCGCCGGCCGAAGCGGACGCGACGCTCGTCTCGCGGCTCGAAGCGGCCGGGGCGATTCTCGTCGGCGCGCTCAACATGGGCGAATACGCCTACGACTTCACCGGCCAGAACGCCCACGACGGGCCGTCGCGCAACCCGCACGACATCGCCCATATGACCGGCGGCTCGTCGGGCGGCGCGGGCGCGGCGGTGGCGGGGGGCCTCGTGCCGATCGCGCTGGGCTCCGACACCAACGGCTCGATCCGCGTGCCGAGTTCGTTCTGCGGCGCCTTCGGCCTCAAGCCGACCTACGGGCGGCTGTCGCGGGCGCGCACGTTCCCGTTCGTCGCGAGCCTCGATCATCTCGGCCCGTTCGCCCGCAACGTCGCGGATCTTGCGCTCGCCTACGATGCGATGCTCGGGCGCGACGAGGCCGATCCGGCGCAGGCCGACGTCCCGGCCGAGCCGGCGGCGGCGAGCCTCGAGGAGGAGATCGCGGACCTGCGCATCGCTAGGCTCGGCGGCTATTTCGCCCGCACGGGCGAGCCCTGCGCCTTCGAGGCAGTCGATCGCGTGGCCGCCGCGCTGAACGTCGAGCGCACGGTCGAACTCGCCGACGCCGAGCGGGCTCGCGCCGCCGCCTATCTCATCACCATGGTCGAGGGCGCCGCGCTCCATCTCGAGCGCCTGCAGACGCGCGCCGAAGACTTCGACCCGGACGTGCGCGACCGCCTGATCGCCGGCGCGATGCTGCCGGGCGCCTGGGTCGGTCCAGGCGCAGAAATTTCGCCGGCTGTTCCGGGCGCAGGCGCTCGCGCTCTTCCGCGACGTGGACATCCTGATTGCGCCGGCGACGCCGTGCCGCGCGCCCGCACTCGGCCAGACGACCTTCGTCCTCGACGGCAAGGAGATGCTCGTGCGGCCGAACCTGGGTCTCTTTACCCAGCCGATTTCCTTCATCGGCCTGCCGGTCGCCGCGGTTCCGGTCTGGACGCCGGGCGAGACGCTGCCGATCGGCGTGCAGATCATCGCGCCGCCCTGGCGCGAGGACCTGGCGCTGCGCGTGGCGCGCGTCCTCGAGCGCGACGGCGTCGTCGCCGCGCCCGTCGCGGCCATGCCGTGAGCGCCGCCGATGGCTGAAAGCCAATCGCGCTGGGCGGGCCGCAATCCGATGAAGACCGCCGTGCGCAACCGCGTCTGGGAGCGGCTCGTGGCGACGGGGGTCAATGTCGGACCGGCGTTCGACAAAATCCCGAACTTTGTCGGCGCCGACGCGGCCGCCAAGCGCCTGAGCGAGCTCGACGCCTGGAAGCAGGCGCGGGTCGTCAAATGCAATCCCGACCCGCCGCAGATCGCCGTGCGGCTCCGGGCGCTTTACGACGGCAAGCTCCTGTTTTCGCCCGTGCCCTATCTCACCGAGGGCTTCCCCTACCTGCGCATCGACCCGGAAAAACTCGCCCGCAAGGGCGTCGATTTCGAGACCGCGGCGACGGCGCAAGGGTTTCTGGAGCACGGCGACAAGGTCGGCTTCGAGGACATGCCGCAGCTCGATTTCTGCGTCGTGGGATGCGTCGCGGTCACCCGCCGCGGCGGTCGCACCGGCAAGGGCGCGGGCTTCGCCGATCTCGAGCAGGGGATCTTTCGCGAGCTTGGCCTCGTCGGCCACTCGACCCCGATCGCCACGACCGTCCATTCCTCGCAGGTGGTGGACGAATCCGAGGTGGTGATGGAGAGCCACAATTCGGCCCTGGCCTTCATCGCCACCGAACGCGAGCTGATCGAGAGCCAGACCCCCTTCCGCCAGCCGGCGGGCGTCGCATGGGACAAGGTGCGGCCCGACCAGTTCGCCGACATTCCCTTCTTGTCCGAGTTGCGCGTTGCGCTCGAAGCCCGGAAACGCGCGCCATGATCGTCGACGATCCCGCGACCAAGGCCGAGGTCGAGGCGGTCTTCGCCGATTACGAGCGGGCGCTGATCGCCAACGACGTCGCGGCGCTCGACGGCTTCTTTCTGCCGAGCGAGGACGCCATTCGTTACGGCGCGACCGAGAACCTCTACGGCTTTGCGGCGATCCGGGCCTTTCGCGCCGCGCGCTCGCCGGCCGGGCTCGCGCGCCGTCTCGACAAGACCCGCATCGTCACCTACGGGCGCGATCTCGCCATCGCCGCGACGCTTTTCCGGCGCGACGGCGCGCCGGGCAAGGTCGGACGGCAGATGCAGACCTGGGTGCGTTTTCCGCAAGGCTGGCGGATCGTCGCCGCCCATATCAGCGTGATCGACGAGCCGGCATGAGCGCGACGGTCGCCGGCGTCACGCTGCTCCCGACCGACGGCCAGCCGGCCGGGCCGCCGGTCGACCTCGTCATCGAGGACGGCGCGATCGCCGCGATCGCGCCGGCGGCGGAGACGCCGCAGCGGCGCCGCCTCGCCCTGCCGGCGCTCGCCAACGCCCACGACCATTGCCGCCCGCTGTCGCCGACCTCGTTCGGCGCGGCGGCAAAGCCGCTCGAGACCTGGCTCCTGCGGCTCGCGGCGATGCCGCCGATCGACCCCTATCTCGGGGCGCTCGCCGCCTTCGGCCGGGCGGCGCGGGGCGGCGCGGGCTCGGTGATGGCGCACTATACCCGCTTCCACGGGCCGGCGCCGCCGGTCGAGGAGGCGCGCGAAATCGCCAGGGCGGCGCGCGATGTCGGCGTGCGCGTGACCCTCGCGGTCTTCATGCGCGACCGCAATCCGCTGGTCTATGGCGATCCCGGCGGCCTGCTGGCGGGGCTGCCGGACGCCGCCCGCGCCACGGTCGAAGCGATCTTCCTTCAGCCGCCGCTCGGCGTCGAGGCGCAGATCGCGCGGGTCGAGGCGATCGCCGAGGCGGTCGAGAGCCCGACCTTCGCCGTGCAGTTCGGCCCGAACGGGCCGCAATGGTGCTCGGACGACGCTCCTCGCCGCGATCGCCGAGCGCTCGGCCGAGACCGGGCGGCGCGTGCACATGCATCTTGTGGAGACGCGCTATCAGCGCGCCTTCGCCGACCAGGCCTATCCCGAGGGCGTGGCCGAGCGGCTGAGGACGCTGGGTCTGCTCACGCCGCGCCTGACGCTCGCCCATTGCGTCTATGCGCGGGGTGAGGACCTCGACCGCATCGCCGCCGCGGGCGCGATCATCGCCACCAACCCGAGCTCGAACTTGCATCTGGCGAGCGGCGTCGCGCCGATCGGCGAGGCGATCCGGCGCGGCTGCCGGGTCGCGCTCGGCGTCGACGCCTCGGCCCTGGACGAGGACGACGACGTGTTGCGCGAGATGCGGCTCGGGCATTTCCTGCACGGCGGCTGGGGCTACGAGACGGTCGTCGCGCGCGGCGGCTGGCTCGCGGGCGTCGTCGCCAACGGGCGGTTCGCCAACGGCGCGCCGGGCGACGGCGCGCTCGAGGTCGGAGCGCCGGCGGACGTGCTCATCCTCGACCTCGACCGGCTCGACCGCGACGCGATCATGCCGGTCGAGCCGATCGACCTGGTGTTCGCCCGGGCGACCGCCGCGCATATCGACCGGCTGATCGTCGCGGGACAGGACGTCGTCCGCGACGGGCGGCTCGTCAACCTCGACCTCGAGGCGACCGAAGCGGCGCTTCGCCAGGACACCCGCTTGAAGATCGGCTCGCGCGCCGCGTTCCTCGACGCCTGGCGCGATCTCGAGCCGGCGGCGGTCGCGCACTACCGCGGCGGCTTTGGCTGCTGCTGAAACCCTTTGCTGAGGCGCCCGATCTCGCGACGGGCCGCGGGCGGCGACTCCTACGCCCTCAGCGGCGTTCCGCGTTCCATCGCGCCTCTCTTGGTCAGGCGTCCCGACCCTGGCGCCGCAGAGTTCGCAAGACCGCTGACAGCGGGCGTTCAGAGCGAGCGCCAAAGGCGACCGCCAGCCCGAGGGGCGGTCGCTGCCAAAGTGCCCCCGGACGAGGTCCGAGCGTTGGGTTAAGTCAGCGGCAGGGGCGATTGCAGGAGAAGTCCGCTTTGACAGTTTCATCTCTATTGAATCTCTATCGCGCCTACATTGCCTGCCTGAACCGACGGGCGTGGGCTGAACTCGGTCAATACGTCGATGACGACGTCGAGCACAACGGCCGACCGCTCAAGCTGTCCGGTTATCGTGCCATGCTGGCGCAGGACTTCGCGGATATCCCTGACCTCCGCTTCGACATCCAGCTTCTCGCCAGTTCTCCTCCGCTCGTCGCTGCCCGCCTCGCCTTCAAATGCTCGCCAAAGGCAAAATTCCTTGGGCTGAGCGTCAACGGGCGCACAGTCTCGTTTGCCGAGAACGTCTTTTACGAGTTCAAACGCTCCAAGATCGCATCGGTCTGGTCGGTCATCGACAAGGCCGCGATCGAGGCGCAGCTCGCCGGCTAGCGCTTCCCCTCGCCCCGCGTAAGCCTGGCGAGGGCTAGGCGGAGCTTCTTTCTTTCGCGAAGGTCAAGCCTCTGATTTTGCGCATCTTTGGGCTGGCGAGGGGTGAAAAGTGTAGCCATGTAAATCGGATATTTTTATTGATTGTGCGGGTTTCTCCGCTATCCTACGTCCATGTATATCGAAACCGTGCCCAACCGCGGCTCCCCACCGGCGATCCTGTTGCGCGAGAGCTATCGGGACGGCGGGAGGATACGGAAGCGCACGCTGCTCAACCTCAGCCATTGGCCGGCCGAGCACGTCGAAGGGCTGCGCGGCGTCCTCAAGGGCGGGGTCGTGCTGCCGCCGGGCGAGCAGCCCTTCGTCGTCGAGCGCTCGCTGCCGCACGGGGCTGTCGCCGCCGTGCTGGGCGCGATGCGCGCTATCGGCCTCGGCACAATCATCGGACCCAAGCAAGCGCGCGGGTCCGATCCCGAGAGCTGTCGGCCGGTCGACCTCGTCCTGGCCATGATCGTCAGCCGCATCATCGCCCCGGCGTCGAAACTCGCCACCGCCAGGGCGCTCGATCCCGTCACCGCCGCATCCAGCCTCGGCGTCGAGCTGGGCCTCGGCGACGTCCACGAGGACGAACTCTACGCCGCGCTCGACTGGCTCCTCGAGCGTCAGGGCGCGATCGAGACCGCGCTCGCGAAGCGCCATCTGAAGGGCGGGACGCTGGTGCTCTACGACGTCTCGTCGAGCTATGTCGAAGGCCGCTGCTGCCCTCTGGCCAAACACGGCTACAACCGCGACGGCAAGAAGGGCAAGCTGCAGATCGTCTACGGCCTTCTCTGCGCGCCCGACGGCTGCCCCGTCGCCATCGAGGTGTTCGAGGGAAACACCGGCGATCCCGCGACCCTGGCCGATCAGGTCGCCAAGCTCAAGCGCCGCTTCGCCATCGACCACGTCGTGCTGGTTGGCGACCGCGGCATGATCACCCAGGCGCGCATCGACGAGGATTTGCGTCCCGCCGGCCTCGACTGGATCACGGCGCTCCGCGCCCCCGCGCTGCAGGGCCTGGTCGGCGGCGGCCATCTGCAGATGTCGCTGTTCGACGAGCGCGACATGGCGGCGATCACCTCGCCCGACTTTCCCGGCGAGCGGCTGATCGTCTGCCGCAACCCCGATCTCGCGCGAGCGCGCGCCGGAAAGCGCGAGCACCTCCTCGCCGCCACCGAGCGCGACCTGGCCAGGATCGCCGCCGCAGTCGCGCGTCAACGCCAGCCCCTGCGCGGCGCGGCCGAGATCGGCATGGCCGTCGGCGCCGTGCTCGACAAGCACAAGATGGCCAAGCACTTCGACCTGACGATCGCCGACGACCGGTTCGCCTTCGCCCGAAAGCGCGATGAGATCGCACGGGAGGCCGCGCTCGACGGCCTCTACGCCGTGCGCACCAGCCTGCCCGAACAGACCCTCGCCGACGAAGCCGCGGTCAAGACATACAAATCCTTGTCCATGGTGGAACGGGCCTTTCGATGCCTGAAGACGGTCGACCTGCATGTCCGGCCGATCCACCACTGGCTCACGGATCGGGTTCGCGCCCACGTGTTCCTGTGCATGCTGGCCTACTATGTCGAGTGGCACATGCGGGCGCGCCTCGCCCCGATGCTCTACGACGACGACGACAAGGAAGCCGCCGAAGCCCTGCGCGAGAGCCCCGTCGCCAAAGCGCAGCGCTCTCCCGCCGCGCTGGCCAAAAGCGCCACCGGCCGCGCCGCCGACGGCGCCCCCGTCCACTCCTTCCAGACCCTGCTCGCCGATCTCGCGACCCTCGCGCGCAACACCGTCGTGACCGCGGGCGCGCCGGACCGCCCCTTCACCATCCTCACCCGCCCGACCCCGATCCAGCAAAAGGCCTTCGACCTCCTGGGATTCCCCATCGCCTGTACCCAGTAGCAGCGACCCCACAGCCGCTCGCCGCGAGCGAGATCAATGGCTTACGCGTCGTGAAAGAAAGAAGCTCCGGCTAGGGTGAGGGGCTGCGCCGACATCCCCGGTAAAGCCGGCGCAAGCCCTCATCCGGCCCTTCGGGCCACCCCCGGGTCTTCGCCCGGGGGCAGGCTCTTCCCCCCGAGGGGGAAGGGGTCGTCCCTCTCCCACCGGGAGAGGGAAGCCGCGAAGCGGCGGGGTGAGGGTTCGCTGGCGCAACCCTATTTCATCACGCTCCAGGACGCCCGCCTCTCGACGGCCTATGCGGGGCGAAGGCCCCTAGCGCCGCCCGAACAGCCGGTCGATGTCCGCCAGCTTCAATTCCACGTAGGTCGGTCGGCCATGGTTGCATTGGCCGGCGCCAGGCGTCGCCTCCATCTGGCGCAAAAGCGCGTTCATCTCCTCGGGCTTTAGCGGCCGGCCCGCGCGCACCGAGTGGTGACAGGCGAAGGTTCCGAGGTATTCGTCGAGCCGGCGGGCGAGGCTCTGGGCGCCGTCCTCGGCGGCGAGGTCGGCGGCGAGGTCGCGCACGAGGCCGATGAGGTCGCCCTGCGCGATCACCGCCGGCGCCTCGCGGACCAGGATCGCGCCCGGGCCGAAGCCTTCGACGACGAGGCCGAGCAAGGCCAGATCCTCGGCGTGCGCCTCGATCAGCCCGGCCGCGTCCGGATCGAGATCGACCACCAGCGGATGCAGGAGCGCCTGCCGCTCGATCCCGCTGCCCTCGCGCTGGCGTTTCAGCGTCTCGTAGACGATCCGCTCGTGCGCCGCATGCTGGTCGACGATGACGAGCCCGTCCGGCGTCTCCGCGACAATGTAGGTCTTGTGCAATTGCGCCCGCGCCGCCCCGAGCGGCGCCGCCGCCGGGTCGAGGCCCGCGCTCCGCGCGTCAGGCGCCTGCGCGCCGACCGCGGCGGCGGGCGTGAACGCCGCGAAGCTCTGTTGCGCAGGCTCGGCAAAGCCTGCGGCGGCCGCGGCCCCCCACCCTGGCGCGGGCGCGGCGGGCGAGGCGCGCCAGTCCCAGCCGCCGGCCGGCGCGGGCGGGCGGAAGCCCGGATGCGGCCGCATGGCGAGCACGGTCGCCGTGCCGCCGGTCGAGGCGGCGCGATGCAGCGCCTCGGCCAGGCGCTGCTTCAAGGCCCCGACGACGAGGCCGCGCACGAGGCCGCCGTCGCGGAAGCGCACCTCGGCCTTGGCGGGATGGACGTTGACGTCGACCGCCTGCGGATCGCACGTGACGAACAGGGCCGCGACCGCGTGCCGGGCGGGGGGCAGAAAATCGAGATAGGCGGCGCGCAGGGCGCCCGACAGCGTCTTGTCGCGCACCGCCCGGCCATTGACGAAGAGATATTGGGCAAGCGCGTTCGGCCGCGAGAAGGTCGGCAGGCCGATCCGCCCGGAAAGCCGCACGCCCTCGCGGCTCGCATCGATCTCGAGCGAGTTTGCGGCGAATTCGCCGCCGAGCGCCTGACGCAGGCGCTCGGCCAAGCCCACTTCGCCCGGCCCGCAGGCCGGCCAGTCGAACGGCGAGCCGATGTCGGTCAGAAGCGAAAACCGGACGTCCGGGTTGCCGAGCGCCAGCCGGCGGACGACGTCGGCGACCGCCTGCGCCTCGGCGCGGTCGGACTTGAGGAACTTGAGCCGCGCGGGCGTCGCGACAAAGAGGTCGCGCGCCTCGACCCGCGTCCCGGCGGGGCCGGCGCAAGGGGCGACCGCGCTCTTCGCCCCGTCCTCGACGAGAAGCCTCAAGCCCGTCGGCGCGCCGGCCGCGCGAGTGCGGATCTCGAGCCGCGAGACCGAGGCGATCGAGGGCAGCGCCTCGCCGCGGAAGCCGAAGGTCATGATGGCGGTCAGATCCCCGTCGGGGATTTTCGAGGTGGCGTGGCGCTCGACCGAGAGCGCGAGGTCGGCTTCGTCCATGCCGCGCCCGTCGTCGGTCACGCGGATCAGGCGGCGCCCGCCCGCCTCGATCGCGACCTCGATCGCCCGCGCGCCGGCGTCGAGCGCGTTCTCGATCAATTCCTTCACCGCCGCGGCCGGCCGCTCGACCACCTCGCCCGCGGCGATGCGATCGACAAGCAGCGGATCGAGACGGCGAATCGGCATGGGCGCGCGGAACCTCCGGATGGTTATCGCATCGGCGAGGCGCCGGGGGAAGCAAGCGCTCGCGAAAGGAAAAGCGCGTCGTGGCTGTAGGGCCGGGTCGGCGACCCGGCCGCGGCGCGCTCAGCGAGCGCGCCCTACAGGCGTCCCGCCGAACTCGCTTCCCCAGCCGAGTCCCAGGCGCTATCATTGCAGCGGGAGAACGGCGCATGAAACTCGAAGGCGGCTGCTATTGCGGCAAGGTCCGCTACGTTGCCGAGGGCGAGCCGCGGCTGAGGGCGTTCTGCTACTGCCGTGAGTGCCAAATGGTCAGCGGCGGCGGGCCGAACCTGTTCATGCTGATGCCGCCGGAAGGGTTCCGCTACGTCCGCGGCGGGCCGAAAACCTTCACGCGCAGCGACCTCGATCAGCCGGTGACGCGCGAATTCTGCGAAACCTGCGGCACGCATCTCGCAAACCGGAACCCGCGCTTCCCCTTTGTCATCCTCAAGATCGGCACGCTCGACGACCCGGCGCTCTACCAGGGTCCGCAAATGGCGATCCACACCGCCGACAAGCAGCCCTTCCACGTCCTCCCCGAAGGCCTGCCGGCGTTCGAGCGCCTGCCGCCGCGCTAGGCGAGGCGCCGAAACTACTGAATCAATTCAAACAACCCGCGACCGTCATTGCGAGGAGCGACCCCCGGGTCGACGAGCCCGGGGCGACGAAGCAATCCATGCCGCCGCCGCGCCCTGGGGCATGGATTGCTTCGCCTTCGGCTCGCAATGACGACGGTTTGGGTTCAGGCGCCGAATTGGCGCCCCGCCCCGGAGTTCATTAAAAAGACGTGCATCCGGCGACCGAGTCGGCACAGGAGGACGCGTCGAATTTTTGTATAAATGGCGCCAAATCGACAATTCCTTGCAAAAAAGCGAAGGCCGCGTTAGTCTGATCCCAATGCCCCGATCGGACCTCGCGATGTCGAATTGGATGAATCCCCGGCCTGCCCAGCCTCTTCCGGCCGGAGAGGCGTTTTTGTGTGGTCGACCTTCGGATCGGCGACGGCGGGCGCTTGCGACACATGCTCTCGGGAAAGGGCCGCGCGAAAAATAAAATTGGCCCCGGGTCGCTTGTAAACCATTGAAAAGGCTCATTTCGGACGAGAGAATCCAAGGAATTCCAAACAAATCCAACCGGTCAAAAGCCGGAGATTCGCGGAGCCCCGATGCACGGCTGCGTAGGCCTGAGGAAATCCAAATGTCTCGCCCGCGAGGGCCGTTCGCGGCGGCCGGCTGGGCCATTCCCCGCCGCTGCCCCATTGGGCGTCATCTCTGGGAGGCCCGCCTCTCGATGGGCGAGCGTGACAAAGCGAGCGTGACAAGGACCGTCAATAATAGCATGGTCATAGTGTAATTATTCCCACCGTGCGCGGCGCCTCCGTCTCGCGGCGTCAAGGGGCTTGGGGTCGCCGTCGAAGGCGCCGGGTCCTCTCTCGAGCAGGGCGGGCCGACATTGTCGCGCGTCCCATGTGGCGCCGCGCTTGCTCGAATAGGGCAATCACCTCACAAGCTGGAATTGAACAGCATCATGGATACGAGCCTGCGGTTTACAGTTGTTCAGATCAAGGACGGCCCCTGGATCGTTGTGGAACAGCGCGACCATCGGCGCAGGATCGCAAGCTGCGCAGATGCCGACGCGGCCAGGATGATCGCCGCCTTTATGAACGGGGACTTCGAAGAGGCGATCCTCGGCCGCGAGGCTGCGATCGCCGAACTCCGTCGCCCCGCCTGAACGAGGCCCCTCGTTCGAGGGCCGGGCGGAGAGCGGTTACACCTTTCCCGAAACCGGGATCAGCGCCCCGGTCACGGCCTTGGCCCCGTCGGACGCGAGGAACAGCATGACGGCGGCGAGATCGGCGGGCGAGACCCAGCGGCTGAAGTCCGCCTGCGGCATCTCCTTGCGGTTCGCGGCGGTGTCGATGGTCGAGGGAAGCACGGCGTTGACGGTCACGCCCTTAAGCTTCAGTTCCGCGGCGAGGCTCTCGGTGAGCCGGTGCACCGCCGCCTTGCTCGCGGCGTACGGCCCCATGCCCTCGCCGGCGCGATTAGCCGCCTCGGCGCCGACGTTGACGATCCGCCCGGCGCCCGATCCGATCAGATGGGGAAGCGCGGCCAGCGAGGCGTTGAGCGCCGTTTTGAGGTTCATCGCGAACATCCGCTCCCACCCCTCGTCGCTCCGGGCGTCGGCGATCCTTTCCCAGCGAAAGCCGCCGGCGATGTTCAGGAGCGCGTCGATCCGGCCAAACCGTCCCTTGACTGTCTCGATCGCCTGCTCGGCCGCATCGAGTGAAACGAGGTCGACCCCGCCGATAAGCAGCGCTTCCGGCCCCAGCCGCTCCTGAAGACCGGGCGGCGGCGCGGACGCGTAGTCGAGCGCCGCCACCGACGCCCCCTGCTTCGCCGCCGCTTCGGCGACCGCTCCCCCGAGCGCGCCGAACGCCCCGGTCACGACAATGGTCTTGCCCTTTACAGTCATGCCGCCATCTCCATCGGAGGCTTCGCCGCATCGAACTGGCGGAGCGCCGCGGCGCGCGCCTGAGCCGCGTCCGCCGCGCTCGCTTCCTTCACCCGCCCATAGCCCTTGATCGTCTCGGGGACGCCGAGCAGCCGAACCGCCGCGGCGTGATTTGCTGGGGAAAGGCGCGCGACCACGTCGTCGACGTCGGCCTCGAACTCGGCGACGAGCCGCCGCTCGAGCGTGCGCTCGGCGCTGTTGCGGAACGGGTCGAGCCACGTGCCGCGCAGGAAGCGGAGCTTCGCCGCCACGCGGAAGGCCGTCATCGCCCAGGAGCCCAGTTCGCCCTTGCCCATGACGCCGGTCTGCGGATGGGGCCTGGCGAACGGCCAAGCGCCGATGTGGAAGTGGAGCTTGTACGGGCCCTCGAAGGTCCCGGCGAGCGTCGTGGCGAACTCGGGCGCGGCGATCAGGCGCGCGACCTCCCATTCGTCCTTCACCGCGAGGAGCTTGTGATAGGCGCGCGCAGCCGCGGCGGTCAGCGTTTCACCGAGGCCCGCGCCTTGTTCGGCGACGCGCACGCGCTCGATGAGCGCGCGATAGCGACGCGCATCCTTCGAGCCGCGCGCTGTCTCGAGATGCGCGGCGCGACGGTCGACCAACGCGTCGAGGGAGGGCGCCGCCTTGGGGCCAGGCGGGCCCGAGCCGGCGAGCCGCTCGACGGCGGCGGGATCGTGCGCCGCACGCCGGCCCCATTCGAACGCCTGCTTGTTGGCTTCGATCGCAACGCCGTTGAGCTCGATGGCGCGCTCGACCGCGGCGCGGCTAATGGGCAGGAGGCCACGCTGCCAGGCTGCGCCGAGCATGAAAAGGTTGGCCGCGATCGCGTCTCCGAGCAGGTCCTTGGCGAGGCGCTGCGCGTCGAGGACGAGCGCCCGGTCGCCGAACGCGTGTTTCAGGCGCTCGACCATCGCCTCGCGATCGACGCTCCAGTTGGGATTGCGAGCGAACTCCGAGGTCGGGACCAGGTCGCCGTCGATGACCGCGCGCGTGGCCGGATTGACCCTCGAGAGGGATTCGTCTCCGGCCGCGACGATCAGGTCGCAGCCGATCAGCGCGTCGGCCTCAGCCGCGGCGATCCGCGTCGCGTGCAGGGCCTCGGGCCGGCGCGCGACGCGCACATGCGCGGTGACCGCGCCGTATTTCTGGCTCAGGCCCGTCAGATCGAGGTTCGAGGCGTAAAGCCCGTCGAGATAAGCGGCCACCGCCAAGGTCTGGCTGACGGTCACGACGCCCGAGCCGCCGATGCCGGCGACCAGTACGCTCCACCGCTCCCCCATCTCGGGCAGCGCAGGCTCGGGAACCGGGGGCAGGTCATGCGGCGCCGTTGGCGCGGGCTTGCGCAGCCGACCGCCGTGGACGGTGACGAAGCTCGGGCAGAAGCCCTCGACGCAGGAGAAGTCCTTGTTGCAGCTCGACTGGTTGATCCGCCGTTTGCGGCCCCACTCGGTCTCGAGCGGCTCGATCGCCATACAATTGGACACCTTGCCGCAATCGCCGCAGCCTTCGCACACCTCCGGGTGGATGAAGGTGCGGATGGCCGGATCGGCCCATTTGCCGCGCTTGCGCAGACGGCGGCGCTCGGTCGCGCAGGGCTGGTCGTAGACGATCGCCGAGACGCCCTTAAATTCGCGGAATTCCCTCTGCGTCTCGTCCATGGCGTCTCGGTGGCGCAGCGCGACGCCGAGGGGCAGCGCGACGCCGAGATAACGGTCCGGGTCGTCGGCGACGAGCGCCAGCTTCTTCACGCCTTCGGCGGCGAGTTCGGCGAGGATCTGCGGCGGCGTCATGCCGCCTTCGACCGGCTGCCCCCCGGTCATCGAGACGAAGCCGTTGTAGAGGATCTTATAGGTGATCGGCACGTTCGCAGCGACCGCCTGGCGGATCGCCAGCAATCCGGAATGGGCGTAGGTGCCGTCGCCGAGATTGGCGAAGACGTGTTCCTGCGTGGTGAAGGGCTGCTGTCCGAGCCACATCGCGCCTTCGCCGCCCATGTGCGAGACGGTGGTCGTCTGCATCGGGTTCACGAACATCGCCATTGTGTGGCAACCGATGCCGGCAAGCGCGCGGCTTCCCTCCGGCACGCGGGTCGAACGATTGTGCGGGCAGCCGGCGCAGAAGCCGGGGCTCCTGACGAGCGTCGGGCGGTTGCTGAGCGTCTTCGCGGGCTGAGCAGGCGAAGCAAGGCGGCAATCCGGATCGCCGAGCTTAAGCGCTATCACGAGCGCTTCCGCGACCAATTCCGGTGAGATCTCGCCGAAATTGGGCATGGCGGGCGCGCCGTGAGCCGGGTCGAACGCCGGCCCGTCGAAATATTTGCCGACGATCCGCGGAGCGTTCTCGGACCCGTAGAGGATCGCGCGGATCTGGTCCTCGAGAAGCGGACGTTTTTCCTCGACGATGACGACGAGATCGAGGCCATCGGCGAAGTCCCGGACAATCACGGGATCGAGCGGCCAGACCATGCCGACCTTGAGGAGCCGGAGGGCCGGGCCGGCGCCCGCCCCGCCAAGGCCAAGATTGCCGAGCGCCTGCAAGAGGTCCTGCCACGCCTTGCCGGCGGCGACCACGCCGATCCGGGCGCCTTTCCGGTCGGCGGCGACCCGGTTCAGGCCATTCGCACGGGCATAGGCGAGCGCCGCCGGGAGTTTGTGCTGATAGAGCCGCTCCTCCTGCATGAGCGGCATGTCGATCGGCCGTGCGCCGACGCCCCCCGGCGGGTTGCTCGGCCGCTCGGGCGTGACGATCGTCGGGGAGTCGGGGCCGACATAGACCGTGCCGCCGCCCTCCGCGACATCAGTCACCACCTTCACGCCGACCCAGCAGCCCGAGAAGCGCGACATGGCGATGCCGTGCAGGCCGAAGTCGATCAGCTCCTGGGTATTTGACGGATAGAGCACCGGAATGCCGACGGCGACGAACGACGTGTCGGAAAAATTGACCGCCGTCGAGGACTTTGCGCCGTGGTCGTCGCCGGCGAGCGCGAGCGCGCCGCCCTTGGGCGCGGTCCCGGTGAAATTCGCATGGCGCAGGGCGTCGCCGGATCGATCGACGCCGGGCCCTTTGCCGTACCAGATCCCGAACACCCCCTCGACTGTGGCGCCGGGGAAGCTCGTGACGTGCTGCGCTCCCCAAATGGCGGTCGCCGCGAGATCCTCGTTAAGGCCGGGGCGAAAGACGATGTTGAGACGTCGCAGAATCGGCTCGGCGCGCCAGAGTTCGATGTCGTAGCGGCCCATCGGCGAGCCGCGGTAGCCCGAGATGTAACCGCCGGTATTGAGGCCCGCAGCCACATCGCGGAGGCGTTGCTGGATCGGCAGGCGCACCAGCGCCTGCATGCCGGTCATGTAGAACCAGCCCTCCGGCGCGGTCCACCGGTCCTCAAGCGAAGTCTCGGACCGGGCAAGCGCAAGGGCCATGGAACTCCTCCGGTCAGGCGATGGCTGTCAGACGATTTCCCTTTTCTCTCCAGCCGGCGGACCGAGTGGGAAGCGCGTCCTCTCGCCCGCCAAGCTAACCCCGAACAGCCGCAATGTCGAACGCGACGACCGCGCCTCCCGATGGATGCTGGCGGGAACAGGCGCGTCTCGTGCGCGACGTCGGGCCGACCCTGCGGGGTCGCTCGATCAGACGAATTTCACGGCACTTGGGTTGGCGATGAGAGTCGCGGCGCTGACTCCGGCAAGAGTGAGGCTGTCGCCCCACTTGTCGCCGATCGTCACGTTGCTCGAGCCCAAGGACACGTGGCTCAGGACGGCGGCCAGATCCTGGGCCTGGGTCATGGCGCCGGTCAGATAAGAGAAGTCGGAGGTCGATAGGACAAGCGTGTCAGCGTTCGTTCCCGAGGGCGCAAAGTCGATCGTCTCCTTGCCGTAGCCCGCGCTGAAGGCGAAGGTCTCCGCGACCGCGTTCGTGTTGCTCGCCTGGATCGTCTCGTTGGCGTGGTAGGCGAGGCTGAAGGAGGCGTTGCCGATCGCGAGGCTTTCGGTCTCCCCCACGCGGGTGATGGTGACGTTGCTTTCATAGAGGTCGATTTCGTTTGACGTCGCGCTCAGGTTCAGATCGTTGGCGGCGACGTTGTTGGCGTAGGAAACGGAAGCGTAGGAAGAATAGGCTTGGCCCTTGACGTTGGTATAGAGATATTCGAACGCCGAACCGGACCGGACGGACGCAACGGAGAGCGCGGCGCCATTGGCGAGGTCCGTCGCGGACCGGCTAGAGGTGAGAGCGAAATTGGCGGCGGTGAGATTGAATTGGCCGCTGATGTCGATGGTCATGTCGGGCGACATGTCGCCGGCGAGCGCGACCTGGACGACGGTCATGTTATCGGTCGGGTCCAGTTGGTAGCGCACCTCGGCGCCCGCGCTGGTGAAGGCGTTCGTGCCGATGAAGGTGAAGTTCTCAGAGACGCCGGGCGTCACATTGGCGTCGATATGGCTGAGATCAATGACGTCCTTGGCGGGGTTGAAATTGAAATTAATCCAGTCAGGGGCCGGTGGCGTTGAGTCCGCTGGGGAGAGATAGGTGAAGATGTTGGCGCCCGCTCCGCCGACTATGAATTGCCGTCCGAAACCGCCGACAAAATTGTTTTCGTTATTTCCGCCGTAAAGGTCCGCGCAGGGACTGCCATAGAGGGTCGTCGGGCCGGTCTCCGTTTGGGCCTTGATGGTGGATCCGTTGGTCGACACGAGGAGGTTCGGCGTCGGCAGCCCGGCCGCCTGGTAAGCCGCCCAAGCGTTGGTGGAATAGGCGGGGTTGGTGTAGTCGAAGATGACGTTGTTGCTCGTCGTCACGCCGGACATCGGAGCGGGAAACCAGTCGTCGTATGTCCCGAAGCCGAGGTAGTTGTTGGTGATGGAGATGTTGCTGAACGAGCCTGATCCGGCACTGCCGGCGTCGATGACGGCGGATCCGCCGATCAGATAATTGCCGGTAACCGTCACGTTGCCGACGTTGCCTAACTCCGAGGTGATGCGAATGCAATTATTCGTGTAGAAGACAGAGTTCGGATTAGTTGTCCAGTCGATGAAATTGTCGGAGATGGTCATCGGCGCCGTGCTGTCGGTGATCCAGATCGCGTCCGGATGCTGACCGTTGGACGTGTAGCCTGCGCCGGAGAAGTAGTTGCCGGAGATGACGCCTCCGCCGAATGTGTGGAGCCCATCCGCCGGTGTATCGATAAAGCTATTGTTCGTTATGGTGACGAGGCTGCTCGACGTTATCCAGGCGGCGAGCTGGGCGGGGATCCCCTCGCCGTCGAACGTGCAGTTGGTGATGGTCGTATTGGTTCCGCTGTTGACCTGGACGGCGTCCCACCCGGTCGTGGCGGCGAAGCTGCAGTTCTCGATCGTCACATTGCTGGCGTCGACGTAGATAGTCGCGTTGCCGAAATTGTAACCGCTGACGGTCGCGCCGGTTCCGGTAATGTAGACCACATTGGTTTTTGCGTCGTAACTCAAAGGCCCCCCGGACGTGAGGATAGAGGAAAGCGGCTTGAGCGAACCGGCCGCGAGCGGATTGCCTGCCGGCGTGTCGATTCCGGGGAGTTGTACCCCTGGATCGGCGTTGCGAAGCAACTGAAGTTCCGTGCTCGTGTACATAAGTGGCCTTTCGACTTATAACCAAAAACGTATTGATATAAGGCGCAACCGTCTCCGATTGCGCCGATTCCACATCATCAGCGATTGCCTGCGGCTTGGTAACCGCCTGGTGGACATAGTCAAATAACAAATTTGGGGAAGGCGTGGAATAACCAGCTTATTACCGCTGAAATTGACGCCGTTAGCCAATATTTATCAACCCAATTCTCAAAGCAATCGGACGATTATTATCGCGCGTGAATTGCGGAAGGCTGTCGCCGAGACCGTGGTCTGTTCATCATTGGACAGCAACAGTCTGCGTCTCGCGGGGTTGTGTTGACAACGAACACGCAACCATTCCGACGCGAGCAACCGCCGGTCCTCAGAAAAGGCGTGGCCCCGACAATCCGAATGCTGAAAAGAACTTTGAGCCGCCCGGCGGATAGAGCCGGTCAGCCGAAACGCAGTCGGCCGGAAAGCGCCCTCGACCATGGCGGGCCACTGCGGCGCTCAGACGATTTGTCGCACTGGCCCTTGCTGGCGGTGGGCCGAAAATGCGAGAAGGCCGCTTTCCGGCGCCTCAGGCGCCGTCTCTTAACGTCCGGCAGGCCGCATATGCCCTCGTATCGCTCCCGCACCTCGACGCATGGCCGCAACATGGCTGGCGCGCGCGGCCTCTGGCGCGCGACCGGGATGAAGGACGGCGATTTCGGCAAGCCGATCATCGCCGTCGCCAATTCCTTCACCCAGTTCGTCCCCGGCCACGTCCACCTCAAGGACCTTGGCCAACTGGTGGCGCGCGAGGTCGAGGCGGCGGGGGGCGTCGCCAAGGAGTTCAACACCATCGCCGTCGACGACGGCATCGCGATGGGACACGACGGCATGCTTTACTCGCTGCCGTCGCGCGAAGTGATCGCCGACAGCGTCGAATACATGGTCAACGCGCATTGCGCTGACGCCCTGGTCTGCATCTCGAACTGCGACAAGATCACGCCCGGCATGCTGATGGCCGCGTTGCGGCTCAACATCCCCGCAGTATTTGTTTCTGGCGGCCCGATGGAGGCCGGCAAGGTCAAACTCTCGACAGGAACTCGCAAGGTCGACCTCATCGACGCGATGGTGGCGGCGGCGGACGAGAGGGTGAGCGACGCCGACGTCGCGGTGATCGAACGGTCCGCCTGCCCGACATGCGGCTCCTGTTCGGGCATGTTCACTGCAAATTCGATGAACTGCCTGACAGAGGCGCTCGGGCTTTCTCTTCCCGGGAACGGCACGGTGGTTGCGACGCACGCCGACCGCAGGCGTCTGTTCGTCGAAGCCGGACATCTCATCGTCGACCTCGCGCGCCGATACTACGAGGAGGACGACGCGGGCGTGCTGCCTCGATCAATCGCCAGTTTCCGCGCGTTCGAAAACGCGATGACCCTCGACATCTCCATGGGCGGCTCGACCAACACCGTGCTGCACCTGCTCGCCGCCGCGCACGAGGCCGAAATCCCGTTCACCATGGCCGACATCGATCGGCTGTCGCGCCGCGCGCCTGTTCTGTGCAAGGTCGCGCCTTCGGTTGCGGACGTTCACATCGAGGACGTGCATCGGGCCGGCGGGATCATGGGCATTCTTGGCGAGCTCGACCGGGCGGGCCTCCTCAACCGGGACGTGCGCATGGTTCACGCCGAGTTGCTCGAGCATGCGCTGTCGCGCCACGACATCAAGCGAACGTCGAGCAGCGCGACCCGCGAGTTTTTTTGCGCCGGTCCCGGCGGGGTCCCGACCCAGGTCGCCTTTAGCCAGTCGGCGCGCTACGCCTCGCTCGACGAGGATCGGGAGAGAGGCGTCATCCGCGATGCCGAGCATGCGTTCCTCAAGGACGGCGGTCTTGCGGTGCTCAAGGGCAACATCGCGCTCGACGGCTGCATCGTGAAGACAGCGGGCGTCGACGCCAGCGTCCTCAAATTTGCCGGTCCCGCGCGCATCTTCGAAAGCCAGGACGACGCCGTGCAGGGGATCCTCAGCGGCAAGGTCGCCGCGGGCGACGTGGTAGTGATCCGCTACGAGGGCCCGCGCGGCGGTCCCGGCATGCAGGAGATGCTCTACCCGACGAGCTATCTGAAGTCGCGCGGGCTCGGAAAGGCCTGCGCGCTGATCACCGATGGGCGATTTTCAGGGGGCACCTCCGGCCTTTCCATCGGCCATGTCTCGCCGGAGGCCGCCGAGGGCGGGGCGATTGCCCTCATCGAAGAGGGCGACCGCATCGAGATCGACATCCCCGCCCGCACAGTGAGCCTGCTCGTCGATGAGGCGAGGCTCGCGGGCCGCCGCAGTGCGATGGAGGCCAGAGGCGAGGCCGCCTGGAGGCCCGCGAAGCCGCGCGCCCGCAAAGTTTCTCAGGCTTTGCGCGCCTATGCCGCTTTCGCCACCAGCGCGGCGCGTGGGGCTGTCCGCGAGGTCCCCTGATCCTCGATGCGGTTGACGTTCGCCGCCCGTTCGATCGCCGCGCGACTTTTCTTTTCCGCGGCGTTTTGGAGCACGCTCATTCTGGCGCTCGCGGGCTTCAGCCTGAGCGCGCTCAACGCCCGCTGGACGGAAGCCAATTTCGACGACCAGCTCGGCGTCTATTTGAAGGCGCTTGTCGCCAATCTGGCGGCGGGCGACGAGGCAAAGGCCGGAGTCCCGGCCCCGGTCGGAATTGCGCCCCAGTTCGAACTGGCCTTTTCCGGCTGGTACTGGCAAATCACCCGCCTGGACACTAACCCCCCGGAGATCCGGGCCTCCGCCTCGCTGTTCGCCACGCAACTGCCCCATCTCGTCGCCGTCTCCCCGAATCACGGCGAGATTCTCAGCGGCTATGTCATCGGGCCGGGAGGGCACGAACTGCGTATGGTCGAGCGCGAGATCGACGCGGGCGACGAAGGGCGCTTCCTCATCCAGGTCGCCGCCAACGCCGATGTCATCCAGGAGAGGGAGCACAGCTTCGAATGGGCGCTGGCGGGGACCTTCCTGACGCTGGCGCTGGCGCTGATCGGCTCGACCGCGCTCGCCGTCCGCTACGGGCTGCGGCCTCTGCGCGTGCTGCGCGAGGGGGTCGCCGCGATCCGCCGGGGTGAAGCTTACCGCATCGAAGGCGAATTTCCACAGGACGTCGCGCCGCTTGCAGCTGAGGTGAACCAGCTCATCGACGCCAACCGGGAGATCGTGGAGCGGGCTCGCACCCAGGTCGGCAACCTCGCCCACGCACTCAAGACCCCGCTCAGCGTGCTGATCAACGAGGCCGATTTCAGCGAGCCCCAATCTGAAGGAGAAGGTCCGCGAGCAGACGGAGATCATGCGCCAGCAGGTCGGGTTTTATCTCGACCGGGCTCGCGCGGCGGCGCGGGCCCGGACCGCCGGCCTTGCCACCGAGGTCAAGCCCGTCGTCGAGAGGCTGGTCCGGACATTCGAGAAGTTGCACGCCGAGCGCGGACTGACGTTCACGGCCGATCTGCAGGAGGGCCTGAAGTTCCGCGGCGAAGCGCAGGATCTGACCGACCTGATCGGCAACCTGCTCGACAACGCCGGCAAATGGGCGCGCGAGACGGTGTCGATCCGGGCCCGACGCGCGCCGGCTGCGGGCAAGGACGCCGCGCCTTTCCTGATTGCGGAAATCGACGACGACGGTCCGGGTCTCGGGCCCGCCGCGCGGGCCGAGGCGCTCGAGCGCGGCAAGCGGCTCGACGAGTCGCGTCCGGGATCCGGACTCGGCCTCTCGATTGTCGTGGAGTTAGCGTCGATCTATGGCGGCTCGCTTGAGCTCGACGCGAGCCCGCTCGGCGGCCTCAGAGCGATCCTGCGTCTGCCCTGCGTCTGAATGCGGCGCCGTCGCCGCAAGCCCGGACAAGAGCGCCCGGACAAGAGAATGACTTTCGCCGCGTGCGGACGCGTATTATGGACGGCTCGGCCGACCGGGGATCCGAGGACGATGAGCGGTAGAACTGTGTTGATTGTGGCGCTGACGGCGCCGGCGCTGGCGGGCTGCGTCGGCTTCGGCGAGAGCGCGACGCAGAACCCGGTTGTGTCCGCGCCGTCGCAAACCGCGTCCCTTGCGCCGCCGACCCCCTTCGGGACGCCGCCGGCGGCCCCGGCCGCCCTCGCCGCCCCGGCCGCGACGGCGTCGCCGCCACCGCCGCCGATCCCGACCGGCGCGGCTCTCGGAGGCGTTCTCGGCGGGCCGATCGGCGCGACGCTTACGGACGCCGACCGCCAATCGGCCTGGCAGGCGCAGATCGCCGCCCTTGATTCCGGGCAGCGCCGCTCGTGGCGCGGCGCTCATGGCGTGTTCGGCTTCGTCGAGCCGGGCGCGGGGACCGGCGCCGGCTGCCGGTCTTACGCCCAGACCATCTATGTCGGCGGACGGCCGAACCGCGGGCAAGGGGTCGCCTGCAAGCAACCGGACGGCGGCTGGCGGATGACGAGCTAGCGTTTTTACGAGACCCTGTCCGCGTTTTGCGCTAACGGAGCGCGGACTTTGCGTGGTCCTTTCGGACCGCCTCCGAGGGCTTTTATGCTGTGGTTTGTCTTGGCGGGATTGACCGCTTTTGCGGTCCTCGCCGCGATCTGGCCCCTGTTGCGCGCATCTCCCGGAACAGACAACGACGTCCGGGCCGCGAGCGAGGCGGCGTTCTACAAGGCGCAACTCGACGAGATTCAGCGTGACGTCGAGCGCGGCCAATTGCCGCAAGGGGAGGCCGCGAGCGCCCGCGCGGAGGCGGCTCGGCGGCTTATCGCCGCGGGCGCCGGAGCGCCGCGTCCGGCGTCGGCGCCCCGAGGTCGCTATCGGCTCGCCGCCGCCGCGCTCGTCGTGATCGGCGTCCCGGCGCTCGTCTTTCCGCTCTACGCCCTCCTCGGCCAGCCGCAAATGCGCGACGAGCCGCTCGCGAGCCGCGAGCCCGCGGCACATGCGGCCTCCGACATCGAGGCGGCGGTCGCCGGGGTCGAGAAGCACCTGATCGCCGCTCCCGACGACGGCAAGGGCTGGGCCGTCCTCGCCCCGGTCTACATGCGGCTCGAGCGTTACGACGACGCCGTGCACGCCTATTCGGAAGCGCTGAGGCTTCTCGGCGAGAACCCGGCCCGCCGAGCGGCCTACGGCGAGGCTTTGGTCGCCGCGTCCGGCGGCATCGTCACCGCAAAAGCGCGCGAGGCGTTCGGCAAGGCTTTGGCCGCGGACCCGGGCCAGCCGCAGGCGCGGTTCTATCTAGCGCTCGCGGCCGAGCAGGACGGCCGCAAAGCCGACGCCATTCGCGCCTTTGAAGCGCTCGCCGCGGACGCGCCTCCCGACGCCGCCTGGCTCGGCGCGGTCAAGTCCCGCCTCGCCGCGCTCAAGGGGGAGCGGCAACCCGCAACGGCCGAGGCGCCCGCGCTCGGCTCGCCCGAGCAGATGGCGATGATCGAGGGCATGGTGAGCCGACTCGCCGGTCGCCTCGCGACAAATGGCGGCAGCCTCGACGAGTGGGCGCGCCTTATTCGCGCCTACACCGTCCTGCATCAGGGCGAAAAGGCCAAGGCGGCGCTGGCTGACGCCCGCAAGGCGCTCGCCCCCGACGCCAACGCGGTCGCGAGCCTCGATGCGCTCGCCCGCGACCTCGGCCTGGGAGACGCCAATTGAGTCGAAAGAGCCGCCGACTTGCTCTGATCGCCGCCGCCCTCGCGGTGATCGGCTGCGCTGTCGGCCTCGGCCTTTATGCGATGAAGGACAGCCTCTCGCTGTTCCTGACGCCCGCGGAGATCGCCGAAAAGAACGTGCAGCCGGGAACGCGGCTCCGGGTCGGCGGACTGGTCGAGCAGGGCTCGGTCGTGCGCGCCGACGACAGGCTCACTTTCGCCGTGACCGACGGGGCGAAGACCGTCGCGGTCGACTGCCTTGGCGCGTGCTTCGCCAACATTCCGGACCTCTTCCGAGAGGGCCAGGGCGTGGTCGTCGAGGGCGTGCTCGCTGCTCCAGGCCGGCTCGCCGGCGACCAGATCCTCGCCAAGCACGACGAGCGCTACATGCCGCGCGAAGTCGTGGAATCGCTGAAGAAGCAAGGCCGCTGGCAGGAAGGAGCGAACGCCAAGTGATCGTCGAGATTGGCCATTTCGCCCTTGTCCTGGCGCTGGCGGCCGCGCTGGCGCAGACGATCGTGCCGGCCTGGGGCGCGCGCCTCGGCGACCCCGACCTGATGGCGGTCGGACGCAGCGCGGCGCTGACGCAGTTCGCCTGCCTCGCGGTCGCCTTCGCCGCGCTGGTCCACGCCCATCTCGTCTCGGATTTCTCCGTGCTGAACGTCGCGGAGAATTCGCACAGCGCCGCCCCGGCGATCTACAAGATTTCCGGCGTCTGGGGGAACCACGAAGGCTCGATGCTCTTGTGGGTGCTGATCCTTGCCATCTTCGGCGCGCTGGTCGCCCTGTTCGGCCGCTCGCTGCCGCGGACGCTCAGAGCCAACGCGCTCGCCGTGCAGGGCCTGATCAGCGTCGCCTTCCTGCTCTTCATCCTCCTGACCTCGAACCCGTTCGAGCGCCTTCAGCCCGCGCCGTTCGAGGGACGCGATTTGAACCCGATCCTGCAGGACCCCGGCCTCGCCATCCACCCGCCGATTCTTTACCTCGGCTATGTCGGCTTCTCGATCGTCTTTTCTTTCGCCGCCGCGGCGCTGATCGAGGGCCGGATCGACGCGGCCTGGGCGCGGTTCGTGCGCCCCTTCGCCCTCGTCGCCTGGGGGTTCCTGACCATCGGCATCGCCGCCGGCTCCTTCTGGGCCTATTACACGCTGGGCTGGGGCGGCTTCTGGTTCTGGGACCCGGTCGAGAACGCGTCGCTCATGCCCTGGCTCGCCGGCACCGCCTTCATCCATTCGGTCGCGGTGATGGAAAAGCGCGACGCGCTGAAGGTCTGGACGATCTTCCTCGCGGTCCTCGCCTTCTCGTTCTCGCTGCTCGGCACCTTCCTCGTCCGCTCGGGGGTGCTGACCTCGGTGCACGCCTTCGCCAGCGACCCGCAGCGCGGCGTGTTCATTCTCGTCATCCTGGCGCTGTTCATCTTCGGCTCGTTCGCGCTGTTCGCCTGGCGGGCGCCGATGCTGAAGCCGGGCGGCCTGTTCGCCCCGGTCTCGCGCGAGGGGGCGCTGGTCATCAACAACCTCCTGCTCACCACCGCCTGCGCGACGGTGCTGTTCGGCACGCTCTATCCGCTCGCCCTCGAGGAACTGACCGGCGAGAAGATCACGGTCGGCGCGCCGTTCTTCAACATGACCTGCGGCGTGCTCCTCCTGACCGCCGCCGCGGCCACGCCGGTCGGCTTCTCGCTCGCCTGGAAGCGCGGCGAACTTCTGGGCGTCGTCCAGCGGCTTGGCGCGGCCGTCGTCGCGGGCGTGCTCGCCACGATCGCGGGCGCTGTCTGGCTCGGCGGCGGTTCGATCCTCGCGGCGATTGCGGCGGGGATCGCGATCTTCGCCATCCTCGGTACGCTGACCGAGGTTGGCATGCGGGTCTGGCGGCCGGGCCTTTCGGCCGGCCTGGCGCTCCGCCGGGCGGCCGGACTGCCGCTGTCGTTCTGGGGCGCCGCGATCGCCCATGTCGGGGTCGGCGTGACCCTATTGGGGCTCGCCGGCGTCGGCTTCGGCGCCGAGGCGATCGTCAATATGAAAGAGGGCGTTCCGCAGTCTGTCGGCCCCTACCAGATCACAGTCGATTCGATCGGAGAGCGGGTCGGGCCGAACTACCAGGACGTCGTCGCCCACATGACGGTCCGCGCCGGCGGCCGCATCGTCGCGACCATCGATCCGGCGCGCCGGCGCTTCGCCGCCCAGCCCATGACCACGACCCAGGCCGGCATGGCGACCCTGAATTTCGGCCAGATCTACGTCGGGATCGCCGACCCGATCGCCGACGGCGCGGTTCCCGCGCGGCTCTACTGGAAGCCGCTCGTCACCCTTATCTGGCTCGGCGGCTGCGCCATGGCCCTTGGCGGCGCCCTGTCGCTCGCCGACCGGCGCCTGCGCTTCGGCGTCGCCCGGCGGTCGCGCGCGGCGATGGCCGCCGCGCCGGCGGAGTGAGCCTATGAGCCGGTCCCGCATAGCGCTCGTCGCGAAATCATCCGGTGAGGTTGGCGCGACCCCCCTCCCGGCCTCCCCCACAAGAGCTTGCGCCCGGGCGCGCGCAAGCGCGGCCCGGGTGGGAGAGGAGAGCGCCCATCGCGCATTCGCCCGCATTCGAGCCGGATGGATCCGAACCCGAGATGCGCTCGTCCTCTTCGCCCTCCTCCTCGCCCTCGCGACCCCCGCGCTCGCGGTGCAGCCGGACGAGGTGATGAAGGACCCGGCGCTCGAGGCGCGCGCCCGGACGCTGTCGGCCGAATTGCGCTGCATGGTGTGCCAGAACCAGTCGATCGACGATTCCGACGCGCCGCTCGCTCACGACATCCGCGTGCTGATCCGCCAGCGGATCGGCGCGGGCGAGACCAACGCGGCGGTGCGATCCTATCTCGTCTCCCGATATGGCGACTTCATCCTGTTGAAGCCGCCGTTCAAGCTGGAGACGGCCCTTCTCTGGCTCGCCCCGCCGCTGACCTTGCTCGCCGGCGCCGCCGCCATCCTTTTCGCCCGCCGTCGCGCGCCGGCCGCGACCGAGGCGCTGACCGAGGAGGAGGAGGCGCGGCTCGCGGCGCTGACCAAGGGGAAAATGTAAACGACCGTTCTCGCTGATGCGGAAATTTGGATTTCCTCAGCTCTCCGCGGCTGTGCTGCAACGCTCCGCAGATAGGCCCTAAAGTCCGCTTTTAAAAATTTGGAATTCCTTGGATTCTCTCGTCCGATTCGTGACTTTTCAATGGGTTACGAGCGACCTCGGGGTGAAAAATTATTTTCGCCGCGCCTTTTCCCCGCTCGGGCGAGCCGAGAGGGGCCAAACCATCGAAACTTGGCGGTCCCCCATGACCCTCATTCTGGCAGTCTAACGATGATTTCGATTTTTCGCAATAAAATGCTCAAGCCTTCGACGCCGACAGCCCGCGTGTCATCCCCGCTTTCATGCGCTTTCGCGGGGTGACAGACGCTGCGGCTCACCCGCCCGGCGCCTCGCCGGCCTCGGGCTCCTCGTCGAAGGCGATCCCCTGGTAGAGTTCGGCGAGCGGCAGTTCGACGCCGATCTCGGGAAGGGCGAGGATCGAATCCGCGACCAGGATGTCGTGCGCCCACACGTCGCCTGCGCGGGCGTACACCGTTGCGCCAACGCTGTCCTGCTCCAGCATGACATAGCGCCGGATCGACGGCGTCGCCTGATATTCGCGCGCCTTGACGATCCGGTCGTTCGTCGCGGTGCTCGGGCTCAGGACCTCGAAGACGACGACTGGGTCATGAACGACGGTCGCCTTGCGATCGACCGGCGAGCAAACGACCATGCCGTCGGGATAGCGGATATGGCCGTCCGCCACCTGAATCTTGAAGTCGCTGCCGGCAAACTGACAGGGCTTGCCCCGGAGGCGGCCGCCGACGGAAATCGCGAGGTTTCGCTGGATCGCCGAATGGGCGAATGTCCCGCCGGTCATCGCCACTGGGCCGATCCCGTCGAATTCGTAACGCAAAGGCTGCCGTTCCTCCCAGGCGAGGAATTCGGCGAGCGTCATGGGCTTGCGTACAGCGAGGTTCATCGGGGCCTCTTGTTTATCACGAGTTGAGGTTCAGCGCGACCGCTGCCGGCGTCCGAATCCCGGCGGAGCCGGCAGGTGGGCTTGCAGTTCAAGAACGCCGGCCTTGGAAGCGGGGTAGCTGGCCGCCAATCTTTACGCATCGTTGGCCCCCCGCCTGAGTATATTCCGAAACGTGACAAGAGGGACAAAGAGGGGACAACGTGCCCGCGCCGGGGCGACTGAATGGGAAGCACGACATGAGGTGCTATTTCCTTAGAGGCGGCCATATCGTAGCCGTTGAGGAGCTTACCGGTCTCTCGGACAAAGAGGCCATCGTAAAGGCCCAGGTGCTGTTTTCGGAGAGCGAGCTCCCTGTGGGGGCCTTTGAGGTGTGGGATCAGACGCGCGTACTCATCAGGCATCCGCCCATCGCTCAAGAGCCCGCGAGGGCTGGCGGACCAGCGCCAATGGAAGGCGTAGAGCGGTGGCACATGGTTTTGACGCCGAGCCGATGACCATCAACGAAAAGTCCTCCCCCCTATTGCGCCGATGGCGGCAATGGGCGCACGGCCCTCGCAGGCCGACGGTAAATCAGGCCCTCGGCCTGGCGCTCTGTGAACCAACGGCCCCATGATCTGCGCCATCGCCATGCGCGCCGCTATATCGATTCCGACGCGCTTGCCGGTCACCCGGGCCACGATGAGTGCGACGCGCTGCCAATGAGCGGGCGTTCGGCCGGTGTAAGTCGTCCGGTCGGGGGATCATGTAGCGTTCGCGCTGGCGAGCCTCGCCGTAGGCCTCTTAACTCTGAGAGTAAACACAATGGGTAGAACATATGACACGCGTTTCTTTTTCCATGGAGAGACGGACGATGCAATCAAAGTGAGTGTTGCCGGCGATGCAGATAAAGGAGTTCTGGCTACCCAAATCCCAAATCCGCTACTATTTACAATCGTTCCAAACAGTACATGTCAATCTTCCTGCCCAGCTATTCGTTGATAAGGGGTTAGATGGCCATGTCTATTGAATGGATTGAATGGCTGCATTAGATATAGAGATTGCGTCAGCGATTTGAGTGAAAGCAGGGCTTGGCGGAAGCTCACCGCAATGCCCGAAACCATCAACTCAATTGGGACGCTGCGATTTAAAGCGCTGCAGAGTAAGTTCGGTTTGGGCTGTTTTGGCGGGAGGATTTGGATGGCGGACTTGGAGTTGAGCGATGATGCGCTGATGGCGGCTTTGCGGTCGCATCCCGAGCTTCGCAAGCGGGTGTCATCGATCGTGCTGGCGGTCGAAGGCGACGAGGGGGAATTGACGGAAGCTCACGCTACGGAAGAGCGCTTGGTGGAGGAGATGCGTCTTCTGGGGCGGGATGCGCTGCGCAGTTGGGCCGAGACCCGAGCGGAGGCGGCGGAGCGGGAGATTCGTCAACGCCCTCAGATGCATCGCCAAGGTGAAAAAACTCCGCTGATATACGAAATTTGGCGAAATAGAGGTCCGGGAGCCGCAATATCGGTTCGGGACGCAGCGGGCGCGTCCTTTCGTGCTCGGGGCGAAGAGCGACTGGAACGCCTATTCGAAAACCCTCGCCCAACCCAGCTCCGCCGTCGCCAATGACAACAGCTCTCAAAAATAACTGCGACGTACCGCGTGACTGCATCGGTCTGGATCGCACCCCTTTCCCCGTCTCATGGACCGGCTATCGACCCCGCCAGCCTATGTCTTATGCGCCGCCGCCCTGGGCGGCGGCTTGCTCGCGGGCTTCCTTGCCGCCGGCTTCTTCGCTGCAGGCTTCTTGGCTGCAGGCGCCTTCGCTTTGCCCGGGGCGGCCGTCTTCGCGGCGATCCTGGGCGCCGCCGCCGCTTTGCCGGCCGGCTTTCCGGCCGCGGCCGGTTTTGCGGCCTTTGTGGCCGGCGCCTTGGCGGCGGGTCTGCGCGCCGTCGGGGCGGGCTTGCCCTCGCGCTCGGCGATGAGTTCCAGAGCCTCGCCGAGGGAAACGGCGTCCGGCTTCATCGACTTCGGAATCGTCGCGTTGACCTTGCCCCAGTTGACGTAAGCGCCGAAGCGGCCGTCGCGCACCGTCACCGGGCCGCCCTCCGGGTGCTGGCCGAGAAGCTTGCCGGAGACGCCTCCCCCCTCGGCCTTCGCCTTCAGATGCGCGATCGCCTCGTCGAGCGTCACGCTCGCCGGGTCGGTCCCTTTGGGCAGCGTCGCATTGACCTTGCCGTGATTGACATAGGCGCCGAAGCGGCCCTGCTTGACGCTGACCGGGCCGCCGGCCGGATGGTCGCCCAACACCCGCCCGGCCCCGCCGCCGAAGCGTGAACCGCCCGCGCCGCTTTCCTTGGCGACGATGAGGTCGATCGCCCGGTTGGGGCCGATCTCCAGGACGTCGTCGTCGCGGCCGAGATTGGCGTAGGTCTTGCCGTGCTGAACATATGACCCGTAGCGGCCGATGCCGGCCAGGATCGGCTCGCCGCTGGTCGGATGGCGCGCCACCTCGCGCGGCAGCGCGAGGAGCTTCAGCGCCGTCTCCAGCGTCACGTCGTCGGGCTTCAAGCCGCGCGGCAGCGACGAGCGCTTCGGCTTCTCGCCCTCGCCCTGCTGCACGTATTCGCCGAAGCGGCCGTCGCGTAAGCTGATCTCGTCGCCCGTCTCCGGGTCCTGGCCCAGCACGCGAACGCCCGGCCGCTCGCCCTCGCCGCTTTCGGCCCCGGTCGGCGACAACACGCGAGTGTACTTGCATTCGGGATAGTTCGAGCAGCCGATGAAGGCCCCGAACTTGCCGAGCTTCAGCGACAATTGCCCCTTGCCGCAGACGGGGCAAAGGCGCGGATCGAGGCCGTCGCCGCGGTCGGGGAAAATGTGCGGTCCGAGCAGCGCGTTGAGGCTGTCGAGCACCTGGCCGGTGCGCAGGTCCTTGATGTCGCCGACCGCGCCGGAAAAATCCTTCCAGAAGGCGCGCAACAGCTCCTTCCAGTCCATCTCGTGGTTCGACACCTGGTCGAGCTGTTCCTCGAGCCCAGCCGTGAAGTCGTATTCGACGTATTTGGGAAAGAAGGATTCGAGGAACGCCGTCACCAGCCGGCCCTTGTCTTCCGGGAACAACCGCTTCTTTTCCAGCCGGACGTAGTCGCGGTCGCGTAAGGTCGCGAGCGTCGAAGCGTAGGTCGAGGGACGGCCGATGCCCAGCTCCTCCATGCGCTTGACCAGCGTCGCCTCGGTGTAGCGCGGCGGCGGCTCGGTGAAATGCTGCGAGGCGTCGATCCGCTCCTTTTCCAGCCGCTCGCCCTCGCGCATCGGCGGCAGGCGGGCGGATTCCTCGTCCTCCTCGTCGTCGCGACCCTCCTGATAGAGCGCGAGGAAGCCGGGGAAGCGGATGACCTGGCCGGTGGCGCGGAAGTCGAGCTTTCGCGCGCCGGCTTCGGCGAGAATGTCCACCGTGGTGCGCTCGATCTCGGCGCTCTCCATCTGGCAGGCGATGGTTCGGGTCCAGATGAGCTCGTAGAGCTTGGCCTGCTCGGGCTCGAGATGGCGGGCGACGTCGCGCGGCCGCCGCGTCATCTCGGTCGGGCGGATCGCCTCGTGCGCTTCCTGCGCGTTCTTGGCCTTGGCGGTGTATTTGCGCGGCGCGCTCGGCACGTAGGCGTCGCCGAAATCCTTGCCGATCACCCGGCGCGCCGCCGTCACCGCCTCGGGGGCGAGGTCGACGCCATCGGTGCGCATGTAGGTGATGAGTCCGACAGGGCCGTCGCCGACGTCCACGCCCTCGTAAAGGCGCTGGGCGATCTGCATGGTGCGGGCGGGCGCAAGGCCGAGCTTGCGCGAGGCCTCCTGCTGCAAGGTGGAGGTGGTGAAGGGCGGATAGGGGTGGCGCCTGACCGGCTTCGATTCGATCGCGGCGACCGAGAAGCGCGCAGCCTCGAGCGCCGCCTCGAAGGCTCGCGCCTCCTCGCCCGAGCCGATGTCGAGCCGCGTGATCTTCTTGCCGTCCGCACCGACGAGGCGGGCCGAGAACGGCGCGCCGGCCTCGGTCTTGAGATGGGCGACGATCGACCAGTACTCGCGCGCGACGAACTTTTCGATCTCGACTTCGCGGTCGCAGACGAGTCTCAGCGCCACCGACTGCACGCGGCCGGCCGAGCGCGCGCCGGGGAGCTTGCGCCACAGCACCGGCGAGAGGGTGAAGCCGACCAGATAATCGAGCGCCCGGCGGGCCCGATAGGCGTCGACCAGCGCCTCGTCGATCTCGCGCGGATGGCGCATCGCCTCCTGCACGGCGTCCTTGGTGACCGCGTTGAACACCACCCGGTCGACGCGCTTGTCCTTGAGCAGCTTCTTGTTCCTGAGGATCTCGTGGACGTGCCACGAGATCGCCTCGCCCTCGCGGTCGGGGTCGGTCGCCAGAATGACCCGATCGGCGCTCCTGACCGCGACGCCAATGTCGCTGAGCCTCTTGGCCGATTTGGCGTCGATCTCCCAGCGCATGGCGAAATCGTCGTCCGGATCGACCGAGCCGTCCTTGGCGGCGAGATCGCGGACGTGGCCATAGGAGGCGTAGACCCCGTAGTCCTTGCCCAGGTATTTGTTGATGGTCTTCGCCTTGGCGGGCGATTCGACGATCACGACTTTCATACTGCGTCCTTCGGCGGGCCTTTCGAGGCGAGCCTCGTGTCGGTCCGGGCGCGGGATATGGAGAGGCGGGGGCCGCGTGTCAAATCGGGGCGCGAGCGGCGTTCCGCAAGTTGAGAAGATGAGAGGAAGGTCTGAGCTTTGCCAATCACCATCCGGGCCGCCGCCGAATCCGATCTGCCTCGCATTCGGCAGGTGCGGCATGGAACGGCGGAAAACAGGCTAACCGATCCTTCGCTGGTGACGGACCAGGAAGTGGCCTGGTATCTGAAGGAGGCGATCTTTCTGGTGTCGGAGGACGAAGCCGGCCTGCAAGGCTTCGCCTGCGCGAACCCGCAGACCGGATACGTCTGGGCGCTGTTCGTGATCGACGAAGCGCATGGACGCGGGCATGGAACCGCGCTGCTCAGCGAAGTGGTCGAAAAGTTGCGGCAGGCAAGAAATCGCCAAGCCTTCCTGACGACCGGCGTGGGCACGCGCGCTGCTGACTTCTACCGCGCGAGGGGGTGGCGAGAGACCGGCGTCGACGTCAGGGGCAATGCCGTCTTCCGCTTGTGGCTATAAGGCGGTTTCCGGCGCGGTGCTACGCCGTCGATGATGATCACGGCTCTCCGCTGAGCTCGTCATAGAAAGCCTTGTCTGGCTCCAGTCCCGTGGAGGGTCGGCTCGCGACACGATCCTGGAGAGCTCTCAGCCTTTCGGCGAGCGGTTTTCCGCTCTCGATCCGCGCGAGTTCGTTCTCCAGCGCCTGGCGGATAGCGTCGGCCTTCGAGATCTTTCGAATCGCAGCCAATTTCGCCGCCAACGCCGCGACCCGCTCGTTGCGGATTTGTAGAGTTGGGGTCGCCTTGTTCATGGGTCTCTCAATACCGCAACGCACCCGGATTGCGCGCCACCGGGCTCGCATGCCACAATAGCCTAATCCCCCACATACCCCTTCGCGAGGTCGTCCATGGCCAATTCTTCCCACGACAAACCCGTCTGGCTCATCACCGGCTGCTCGACCGGCTTCGGGCGCGAGCTGGCGACGATTTTGATCGGGCGCGGCTATCGGGTCGCGGCGACCGCACGCGATCCCGCCAAGATCGCCGATCTCGTCGCCGGCCACGAGGCGAGCGCGCTGGCCTTGAAGCTCGACGTCGACAAGCCGGCGGAGATCGCGGCGGTCGTCGAGGCGACGAAGCAGAAATTCGGCCGCATCGACGTCCTCGTCAACAACGCCGGCTATGGCTATCTGTCGGCGGTCGAAGAGGGCGAGGACGAAGAAATCCGCGCCATGTTCGAAACGAACTTTTTCGGTCTCGCCGCGATCACCCGCGCCGTCCTGCCGGTGATGCGGGCGCAGAAGTCGGGCGCGATCGTCAACATCTCGTCGCAGGGCGGCTTCATCGGCTTTCCGGGCACCGGCTACTACAACGCCACCAAATTCGCGGTCGAGGGCCTGTCCGAGGCGCTGGCCAAGGAGGTGGCCCCCTTCGGCATCAAGGTTCTGATCGTCGAGCCCGGCCCGTTCCGGACCGACTGGGCCGGCCGCTCGCTCAAATCGCCGAAACGCCCGATCGAGGCCTATGCGGAGACGGCCGTCGCCCGCCGCAACGCGATTCAGGGTTACAGCGGCGCGCAGCCCGGCGACCCGGTCCGCGCGGCAGAAGCGATCATCGCCACCGTCGAGCAGGAGAAGCCGCCGCTCAGGCTGCCGCTCGGCGGCATCGCCTTCGAGGGCATGCGGGCCGAGATCGAGGCGGTGCGCAACGAGATCGCCTCCGTCGAAGCGATCGCCCGCGGCGCCGACTTCCCGAAGGCGGGGTGAGGACGATGACCGCTACGACCACAAGACCCGTCTGGCTCATCACCGGCTGCTCGACCGGCTTCGGGCGCGAGCTCGCGTCGATCCTGATTGCGAGGGGCTACCGAGTCGCCGCGACCGCGCGCGATCCGGCCAAGATCGCCGACCTCGTCGCCGGCCATGAGGCGATCGCGCTGGCGCTTAAGCTCGACGTCGACAACCCGGCCGAGATCGCGGCGGTCGTCCAGGCGACGCAAGCGAATTTCGGCCGCATCGACGTGCTGGTCAACAACGCCGGCTATGGCTATCTCGCCGCGGTCGAGGAGGGCGAGGACGCCGACATCCGCGCCATGTTCGAGACCAACTTCTTCGGTCTCGCGGCCCTCACCCGCGCCGTCCTGCCGCTGATGCGGGCTCAGAAGTCGGGCGCGGTCGTCAACATCTCGTCGGTCGGCGGCTTTATCGGCAATCCGGGCTCGGCCTATTACGCGGCGACCAAATTCGCCGTCGAGGGCCTGTCGGAGGCGCTGTCGAAGGAGGTCGGGCCGCTCGGGATCAAGGTCCTGATCGTCGAGCCGGGCCCCTTCCGCACCGACTGGGGCGGGCGTTCGCTGAAAGTCCCGAAGCAGCCGATCGAGGCTTATGCGGCGACCGCGATCGCCCGCCGCAACCAGATCCAGACCTACAGCGGCCAGCAGCCCGGCGATCCGGCGCGCGGCGCCGAGGCGATCATCGCGACCGTCGAGCGGAGCGATCCGCCGCTGAGGCTGCCGCTCGGCAATGTCGCCTACGACGTGATCGGCGCCGAGATCGAGGCGCTGCGCAAGGCGCACGCCTCCGTCGAGGCCGTCGCGCGCGGCGCCGACTACCCGAAGGGATCGTAGACCAGAAGCTTGCGAGATGACCGACCCTTTCAACCTCCAGCGCTTCGTCGACGCCCAGGCGCCCGTCTATGACGCGGTCGTGAGGGAGCTCGCGGCTGGCGAGAAGCGGTCGCACTGGATGTGGTTCGTCTTCCCGCAGATCGCCGGGCTCGGCATGAGCCCGACCTCGGTCTTCTACGCCATCGCTTCGCTCGACGAGGCGAAGGCCTATCTTGCTCATCCGGCGCTCGGGCACAGGCTGCGCGATTGCACGCGCCTCGTCCTGGCCGCGGAGGGGCGAACGGCGCGGCAGATCTTCGGCGCGGTCGACGAGATGAAGTTCCGCTCGTCGATGACCTTGTTCGCTTGCGCCGAGCCCGGACCGTCGGTGTTCGCGGACGGCCTCGACGCGTTCTTCGCTGGGGAGCGCGACCCGGCGACGCTTGCAATACTCGGGCGCTGAGCCCAAAGCTCGCGCCCGCCATGCCCCCCTCCCCGCCCGTCTTCGCCCAGCGCCACCTGCTCGGCATCGAACATCTCGACCGCCTGGAGATCGAGGCGCTGCTCGATCTCGCCGACGAGGCGGTCGCCATTTCGCGCCAGGTCGAAAAGAAGCGCTCGACCCTGCGTGGGCGCACCCAGATCAACCTGTTCTTCGAGGCCTCCACCCGCACCCAGTCGTCGTTCGAGCTGGCGGGCAAGCGGCTCGGCGCGGACGTGATGAACATGGCCGTCGGGGCGTCCAGCGTGAAGAAGGGCGAGACGCTGATCGATACGGCGATGACGCTGAACGCCATGCGGCCCGACATTCTGGTGGTTCGCCATCATGCCGCCGGCGCCGTCTCGCTGCTGGCGCGCAAGGTCGACTGCTCGGTGATCAACGCCGGCGACGGCGCCCACGAGCACCCGACCCAGGCGCTGCTCGACGCGCTCACGATCCGCCGCAACCTCGGCCGCATCGAGGGGCTGACGGTCGCGATCTGCGGCGATATCCTCCACTCGCGCGTCGCCCGCTCCAACATCTTGTTGCTTGGCAAGCTCGGCGCGCGCGTTCGCGTGGTCGGCCCCTCGACCCTCTTGCCGGCGGGCGTCGAAGTCATGGGCGTCGAGGTGTTTCGCGACATGCGGGTGGGACTGAAGGACGCCGATATCGTGATGATGCTGCGCCTGCAGCGCGAGCGCATGTCCGGCGCGTTCGTGCCGAGCGCAAGAGAATATTTCCGCTATTTCGGCCTCGACCAGGAGAAGCTGTCGCGGGCGAAGCCCGGCGCGCTCGTCATGCATCCCGGCCCGATGAACCGGGGCGTCGAAATCGATACGCTCATCGCCGACGGCGCGCAGTCGCTGATTCGCGAGCAGGTTGAGATGGGCGTCGCGGTGCGCATGGCCGTGCTCGAGGCGCTGGCGCGCAATCTGCCGAACGGGTGACCCGCCGGCGTTTCCCGCGTCAGCGCGACCCGGCTCCGACAAGCTCAACGAGGCGGGACAGCAGCCTCGCCACGAATGACGGCTGCGCCGAATCGCCCAAGGGGATCGTGACATCGCTCCCCGGCGCGGGCGACGGATCGACGCCGGCCGCCATCGCCACCTGGTCGGGGGGAGGGACGCCATCGACCGAGCCGGCGTCGGCGACCGAAGGCGCGCCGGCCGAGCAGCATTGAGGGTCGCCGGCGGGCGCTGCAAGAGGAAACGCCCCTGAGGGATCGGACATCATCCGCGTTTCAGCAAAACCGGCAGTCGGCCCGGAGAAGACCCCAAAGGCGAAGACACCAACGACAACTAAGCGAACGGTCATGCGAGCCGCCTCCTCAAGATGGAGCAAAGATTGTCGGATTGTTTCAGTGTGAATGCACCGCCTTGGAGAGTAACAACTCGAGCGCCGTCGAGCAACCCCGAATTGTGCCAGCCAATTCTGTTAACAGTGCCCGTCGCCCGCGCCGATTGCCTGGCGATTGGCGCCGTGTGTCTTGAGCAACGTGGCTTTTAACAGCGTAGACTTATGACTTGCCCAGCCGCCCGCGCCACCGTCTAACTTTGGGCCCAACGGCGCGCCCGAATGCGTCGACTGGGCGCCCTGACCGTCCCGCGCGCAAGGCGACGAAGCGGGCGATCGCCGGTCCGGCGAGCAAGACGAGCAGGAACCGCGCGATTTGCATCGCCATGATGAACGACATGTCGACATGGGTCGAAGCGGCGATGATGGCGACCGAATCGGCGCCGCCCGGGCTGGTGGCGAGATAGGCCGTCAGCGCGTCGACATGGGCGAAATGGACGAGCGCCGCGGCGATCCCGCCGCAAACGGCGATCAGGGCGAGGATCGAGGCCGCAAGCGCCGGCAGAACCTTGGCCGCATGGGTCAGGATCGGCCGGTTGAAGCGCCCGCCGATGCTCCATCCGACCAGGCAATAGGCGGGCGCCAGCAATGAGGGCGGCAGCTCGATCCGCATGAGCCCCGCAGTCTGCATCAGGGCGCCCGCCGCCATGGCGACGAGCATCGGCCCGGCCGGGATGCGGAAGACCCGGCCGATCACGGCGGACAGGGCCGCCAGCGCGACCGTTGCGGCCAGCGATGGCCACGCGACCGGCGGGAACCAGACCATCGGCGCGGCCGCATGCGGCGTCTTCGCCGTCCAGAGGCTCGCGACCAAGGTCGCCGCGACGGCGACCATGACCACCCGCAGGTATTGCATGAGGGCAACGAGGCGAACGTCAGCGCCGAAGCCCTCGGCCATCAGCGTCATGACGGTCGCCGCGCCCGGAAAGGCGCCCCATACTGCGGTCGTTCCGGGAAGGACGCGCAGGCGGGCGAGCAGCCAGCCGAGCGCGACGCTGGCGGCGATCACCGACAGTACCCCGCCGAGGAAGGTCGGCCAGTCGTGCGCCATTTCCCTCATCGTCGAGGGGAGAACCACGCGCGCGATCAGGCAGCCGACGATCGCCTGGGCGCCCATGAAGAGGCGCGGCGGAACCCGGACCTCGACGTCGGCTGCGGTCAGGGCCGCGGCCGCGGCCAGCGACCCGAGCATCAGGGCCGCAGGAAGGCGCAGAAGCTCGAGCCCGCCGACCAGCGCGGCCGTGAGCGCGACGAGGATCGCCCAGCGCGCGGCGAGCCTGACCCGGCTACGCAAGCCGCGCTCCTGCGAGCGGCCGCGGCCTTGAGCTCAAGACCGCGGCCCCCTCGAGCAGCGCCAGGATCTCGTCGGTCGTCGCGGTCTCGCCGAGGCGCGGGAAGATGCGCTGAACGCTGTTCTCGTGCGCCTCCGGGCGCATGTCGGTCATCGCGTCGGTCGCGAGCGTGACGTTGAAGCCGAATTCATGGGCCTGCCGGGCGGTCGATTCCACGCCGATGCTGGTGGCGATCCCAGCGATCACGACCTGCGTCACGTCCTCGCGCCGCAAATGATCGAGGAGGTCGGTGTTGGTGAAGGCGCCCCAGCTGCGCTTGATCACGCGGTGGTCCTGCGGCTGCGGGTTCAACTCCGCCACAAGCTCCATCCAGCCGTCGGGGAAGGCGCCGCCGGGCCGCCCCTGCTCGGTGCGGCCCGGCGCGACGCCGGCCACGTTGACGAGCACGACGGGGAGGCCGCGCCGGCGGAACGCGTCGGCGAGGCGGGCGCTGCGGGCGACGACCTCGCCGGCCGCATGGGCGGCAGCCATGCCGACGATTCCCTTCTGCAGGTCGATGACGATCAGCGCGGTTTTGGGGTCGAGCGTGGTGGCGGCCATGACGGCTCCTCTTTCGGGTTGGCGCGCGTCGGAACGGCGAGCGGTTCGGCGGGGCTCAGCTTGCGGCGATGCGTTCGAGGAGGGCGAGCGCGCGCTGAAGCTCCTCCCGCTCCTTCGGCGTCAGATTTGCTTCGATCCGCTCGGCGAGCCAGTCCTCTCGGGTCTGACGGTTTTGCCGGATGTAGTCGCTGCCGAGCGCGGTGATCGACAACAGGGTCTGCCGGCCGTCGTTCGGATCCGGGGCGCCGGCGACGAGGCCCGCCTCCTCCATGGGACCGACGATCGCCCCCATCGATTGCGAGCGCATATTTTCTGTGCGCGCGAGCGCGGTCAGGGTCGCGGGACCGTCCCGCTCCAGCCGGCCGAGCACATGCGCCTGCGACCAGCTGAGATCGCCGGGCGGCGCCTTGTCGCGCAGCCGTCGCTTCAGCTTGCCGAGGACGGCGCGGATCTCGCGCGCGAGGGTCGCCTCTGCGCCCGACGATTCACGCGTCGGTTGATGTTCAGCCGCGCTGGCGATCGCAGGCTCTCCTCTGCTTTAGAAAGACCATCTACGTAGATGAACTTCCTATATGATGTCAAGCGCCGATTGGAAGCGCGTCAGGGCCTCGGCGCCGCGCCATCCCCGGATCGGCGGCGATATCGTTTTCCGCATGGGCTCCGGGCTTCCGAAATCGTCACTTTTCTGACCGGCGACTTGTGCTAGGGCTCTGCCGATGGACCGTTTCGCGCTCTCCACCCTGACTGTTTGCGGCCTTCATGAACTCGACGGGCACGGGGGCCGCGACGTCACGCACGTCCTGTCGCTTCTCGACCCGGGGACCCCGGAGCCGACCGCTTTTTCCAGCTACGATCCGCACGTCAGGGCGACGCTCTATTTCCACGACGCGATCGAGCCCGCGCCCGGCATCGTGCTGCCCGAGATGTCGGACGTCGAGACGATCCTGGGTTTCGCCCGCGACGCGGGCGACGCGCGCCACCTGCTGATCCATTGCCATTTGGGCGTCTCCCGCTCGACCGCCGCCATGCTGATGGTCTTGGCGCAGGCCTCTCCCGGCGATTCCGAAGCCGCCCTGGTCGACCGATTGCTGGAGATGCGGCCGCAGGCCTGGCCGAATTCCCGGATGATCGGGTTCGCCGACGCGCGCCTCGGACGCAAGGGCCGCCTTCTGGACGAGGTCACCCGGATCTACGCCCGGCATCTGGCGAGGCGCCCCGACCTTGCCGAGACGATGGTCAAGCTGGACCGGGCTCGCGAGGTCGAACTTGGACGGCGGCGCCAAGGCGCCGAGCCGAGGTAAAACCGCCTGCGGCGTTTCCCGCGCGGGACGCCGCGTTGGAGCGCCACCGAGTCACGCGCTCGAACTTTCCTTGAGCGAACGAATGACCCTGGCGGGCGCGCCGGCCACAAAGGCGTTGGCCGGAACGTCCTTCGTGACGACCGACCCTGCGCCGATCACCGAATTGTCTCCGACGGTCACGCCGCCGATGATCGTGACGCCGGCTGCAATCCAGACGTTTTGTCCGATCACGATCGGCTTTGCCTCCACATAGGATCGCCGCTCGGATAGCTTTAGCGGATGCCCGGTCGTGATGATGTTCACGTTCGGCCCGATCAGGACTCGATCGCCGATGTCCACGCCGCCCATATCGTAAATCGTGCAGCACTGGTTGATGAACACCTTGCGGCCGACCCGGATATCCAGGCCATAGGCCGAGTAGAACGGCGGAATGAGGCTGAAAGACTCATCGACCTTCCGACCCGTGAGTTCGCTGAATAGATCCCTGACTTTGGCGCCGTCATCGAACGACAGCCTGTTCATCGCCGCCGTCAGCCGCATGGCGCGCTTGATCGCATCCGCCGCGGCGTCCCATTCAGGACTGGGGATTGGGACTCGCTTGGCGAGGGCAGATCTTGCGGCGTCCATAGGCTTCCCCGGCCAATGATTCGTGATTTTAGCAATCTTCGGCGCTATGCGGGAGGCCGTGTTCGAGCCTTCCGCTAAAGATGCGCCGCCGCGATGAAATCGACGAACAGCCGGATGCGCGGCGGCGCCGGCCGGCCGGGCAGGAACGCGGCGAAGAGATTGATGTCGTCGCACCAGTAGTCATGCAGGCATTCGACAAGCCGTCCGGCCTCAAGATCCTCGGCCACGTCCCAGAGCGCCTCCAGCGAGAGGCCTCGCCCCTCGAGCGCCCAAGCGTGCAGCACATCGCCGCTGCCGCTGGAGAAATGCCCGCCGACCTTGATCTCCTCCGCGCCGCTCCCGGTGCGAAACCGCCACCGATCATGCAGGCGGTGGCGACGGGCGAGGCGCAAGCATTCATGGTCCGCAAGATCGGCAGGTCTCTCCGGCATTCCGCGCGCGGCGAGATACGAGGGGGCGGCGCAGACGAGCCGCTTGCTGGATGCGATCTTGCGCGTGATCGCCGTCGGGTCGTCGGGCCGGTCGATCCGGAGAGCGACGTCGAGCCCGTCCTCTCCGACCTCGAGGCCGGCGTCCGACAGCGCCAGATACACTTCCAGGGCCGGGTGCAGCGCGGCGAACTCGGCCAGCAAAGGCCCGATCCGGCGTCGGCCAAGCTCCATCGGCGCTCCCACCTTTAGAAGGCCCCGCGCTGCTGCGCCTCGCGCCGAGACCTCGGCTTCGGCGTCGCGCAGGTTCGCCAGAATGTTTCGGCAATGTTCGTAATAGAGCGCGCCCTCGTCGGTCAGGCGGAAGCGCCGCGCGCTGCGATCGGCCAGCCGCACGCCAAGGCGCGCTTCCAGCGCGGACAAGCGGCGGCTGACCGCGGGCGGCGAAGAGCCCAGCGCCAACGCGCCGGCGGAGATGCCGCGCGCCTCCACGACGGCGCGGAAAAGTTCGATGTCGCCGACCCCGTCCGCCAACGCCGCCTCCCATGTTTCCGGCAGAAGGAAGCCTAGCATCCTTCTTCGGGGCTTTCCGGCTCCCCTCCCATCCCCCATTCTCTTTCCACGGAAGCTCAAGAGAAGGAGGCGGCAATGCGCGCCATACGGTTCAAGGCTTTTGGAGATCCTTCAGTGCTCGAAGCCGTCGAGGCGCCCGCCCCGATCGCGGACGAGAAGACCGCGGTCGTGCGGGTCGTGGCCGCCTCGATCAACCCGAGCGACGTCAAGAATGTCGCCGGAGCGATGAGACAGACGACATTGCCGCGCATTCCCGGGCGGGATTTCGCCGGAGTGGTCGAGGCGGGTCCATCCGAGTGGATCGGCGCCGAGGTTTGGGGCACGGGCGGCGATGCCGGCTTTACCCGCGAGGGAACCCATGCCGAGCTGATCGCCGTGCCGGTGGCGAGCCTGCGCCGCAAGCCAGAAACCCTCAGCTTCGACGACGCGGCGTCCGTCGGAGTCAATTACATGGCCGCCTGGTGCAGTATCGAAGCGGCAGGCTTGAAAGCCGAGGAGACCGTGCTGCTGATCGGCGCTGGAGGCGGCGTCGGCAGCGCCGTGTCCCAGATCGCTCGACGCCTCGGCGCCCGAGTGATCGGCGCCGACAGGCGCGCGCCGAGCCCTGACGCGCCGATTCAGGCCATCGCCGAGAAGTTGATCATCGGCGCGCAGGACCTGCCGGCGGAGGTTCGCGCGGCGACCGGCGGCACGGGCGCGGATGTCGTCATCGACCTGGTCGGCGGCGTCATGTTCCGCAGCGCCCTCAAGAGTCTCGCCCTGCGGGGCAGGCTGGTCGAAATCGCTGCGACCGGCCAGCGCGAGGTGAGTTTCGACCTCGTCGATTTCTATCACAATGAAAGCCGGCTCTTCGGCGTGGACACCCTCAAGCGCGACCTGACGGCGTCCGCGGAGGTTCTCGACGCGCTGACCCCAGGGTTCCTCGACGGCGGCTACCGCGCCGCGCCGATCGAAAAGACCTGCGGGCTCGGCGAGGCTCAGGAGGCCTATCGCGAGGTCGCGGCGGGGGCGGCTGGCCGCGTCGTGCTGCGGCCGCAGGAATAGGAAGGCCCCATGATGATCGGCTATCTCGTCTCTCTCGGCATGGGCCTCGCCGTCGGCGTCGCCTACGGCGTTGTCCAGGTGCGGTCCCCCGCCCCGACGCTAATCGCGCTCGTCGGCCTGCTGGGCATGGTGCTGGGGGAGCAGGCGATTGATCTGGCGACGCGCCATTGGTCGCCGTTCCCCCGGGGCTCGATCGAGCAGCAGCCCAGCGATGCCCGGGGGCGCCGGTAGGAGGAATGAAATTTGGTCGAGCCGCGGCGCTGTTCGGGGCCGAGGCATCGTGCGCCTCACGCCGGGTCGGTCGCAATCTCGATAACGTAGGTCAGGGTCGAGGTGACGCCCTGTCCGTAAAAACTGCCCTCGACCGGCATGGTCGCCGTCTGGTCGGGCGCGGCCGAGAGCGCGACGTGGCCGTCCGACACTTTGAGCCCATGCGTCGGGTCGTAGCCGCGCCAGCCCACGCCCGGCACGAACGCCTCGGGCCAGGCGTGCAGGTGGCGGCGTCCGTCCGGCGTCTCGGCATGCGCCTGATAGCCGCTGACGAAGCGCGCCGGGACGCCGAGGCTGTGGCAGGCGGCGAGGAACAGCATCGTCACGTCGCGGCAGGCGCCGTGGCCGAGCGCGAGCGTCTCCTCCGGCGGCCGCGCCGCGCCGTCGAGCCGGATGTCATGCCGGATGCCGCGATAAAGCCTGATGTTGAGCCGATCGAGGAAGACCAGCGGATCGCCGCCGCTTTCCACCGCGAGCCTGCGGGCAAAGGCGCGCACCGCCCCGTCCGCGTCCTCGGCCTTGACGTAGATGGCGTTGGGATCGCGCGAGTCGGTGAGCCAGGGCAGGCTCGGCCGGCCGTTGAGGGGGACCGCGGGCGCCGCCGCGACCTCGACCGCGAAGCGGCTGTCGATGCGCAAAAGGGCGGACGTGCCGGCGAACTCGACCCGCGTCGTGAGGTTGCCGAACCGATCGAGCCGATCCTCGCGCTTTGTCGGCTCGGGCTCGACGACGAGCGCCCGCTCGATCAGCGCGCCGGCGTCCGGCCGCGGCGTGAACCGGAGCACATGCGCCGCCAGGCGCACCGGCGCGGAATAGCGATAGGTCGTCTCATGGCGGACGGAAAAGCGCATCGGTGGGTCTCGGCAGAACGTCGAGCCCGCGCTCGGCCCGCGACAATCAGCATAGCCTCGCCTATATCCAACGCCATGCTGCTTCCGTATAGCGCCCGATTGTCCGTTGCGCCGATGATGGATTGGACCGACCGGCGCTGCCGGGCCTTCCATCGCCGGCTGACGCGTCGCGCCCGCCTTTATACCGAGATGGTCACCGCCGACGCTGTCGTGTTCGGCCCGCGCGAGCGGCTGATCGGCTTCGACGCCGAGGAGCATCCGGTGGCGCTGCAACTCGGCGGAGCGGCGCCCGGGCAACTCGCCGAGGCCGCCCGGATCGGCGCCGACTTCGGCTACGACGAGATCAACCTCAACTGCGGCTGCCCGTCGGACCGGGTGCAGAGCGGCCGGTTCGGCGCCTGTCTGATGCGCGAGCCGGCGCTGGTCGCCGAAGGGGTGGCGGCGATGAAGGCCGCGGTCGGCGTGCCCGTGACGGTCAAGTGCCGCATCGGCGTCGACGACCAGGATCCGGGCGAGGCGCTGTTCGCCTTCGCCGACGCCGTGAAGGCCGCCGGGGCGGACGCGCTGATCGTGCACGCCCGCAAGGCCTGGCTCGAGGGCCTGAGCCCGAAGGACAACCGCACCGTGCCGCCGCTCGACTACGGCCTCGTCTATGCGCTGAAGCGCGCTTATCCCGACTGGCCGGTGGCGATCAACGGCGGCGTGCCGGATCTCGAGGCCGCGCGGGCGCATCTCGCTTATGTCGACGGCGTCATGATCGGCCGCGCCGCCTACCAGAACCCGGAGTTGCTCATCGGCGTCGATCCGCAGATCTTTGGCGAGCCGGCGCCGGTCGCCGACGCCTTTGAAGCGCTGACGGCCTTCTTCCCCGTGATCGCCAAGGGTCTTGAGCGCGGCGAACGCCTGCACGACTTCACCCGCCACCTGCATGGCCTGTTCGCCGGCCGGCGCGGCGCGCGGACTTTTCGCCAGATCCTCGCGGTGGAAGCGACGCGTCGCGGGGCGGGGCTCGACGTGCTCGAGCGCGCAATGGCGCGGGTCGAGCGGGAGCCAGCCCCGGCGGACGAGCGCCTCGCGCCGGCCGAGGCGCACTAGCAGCGCGCGCCAACTTACAACCCGGTCGCTCCAAGTCGTTTTGCAGGCCCGCTCCTGCCCGTCCCGACCTGATAAGCGCCTGTTCGTGACCTGTTATTGACCTGTTAATGCGCCTGTTAATGCACCTGTTCCACGCCCGTCGCGCCCGCAATTGGCGGGTTGCATATCCAGCAGCGCTTTGAAATTGCAGGAGTTTTTTGAACTGAGTGTCCGTCGACACGCAAGAAAACGCCCTGCTAGCAGGCGCCACGCTTTGTCGGTGGCGACGGTCTTTTTGCTCAATCGAACGAATTGAGCGAATCAGAGACGTTCTTATGGCGATGCCTGTGGGGACCACAGTGGCCCCCGACTTACCCGCCCGGCGCCTCGTCCTGCTCCGCCGCTCCCGCTTTGTCCGGCTCCAGCGCCGCTTCGACCGCCTGGTCTACCCGTTCGAGCCAGACGAAGGCGAGGGCCTGGCGGACCTCTTCGGGGATGTCCTCGAAATCCTTGCGGTTGCGGGCCGGCAGCATGACGCGCCTGATCCCCGCCCGGTGCGCGGCGACGACCTTTTCCTTGATGCCGCCGACCGGCAGCACAAGGCCGCGCAGAGAAATCTCGCCGGTCATCGCCGTGTCGGAGCGGATGGTGCGGTCGGTCATGAGCGACACCAGCGCCATGAACATCGCCACGCCCGCGCTCGGCCCGTCCTTCGGCGTCGCGCCGGCGGGCACGTGGATGTGGATGTCGGTCTTCTCGAACCGCGTGGCGTCGATCCCATAGTTTCCGGCCCGGTTCTTGACGATCGAGAGCGCCGCCTGGGCGCTCTCCTTCATCACCTCGCCGAGCTGGCCGGTGAGGATCAGCCGCCCGCCGCCCGGAATCGCCGTCGCCTCGATGAACAGAATGTCGCCGCCGACGGGGGTCCAGGCGAGGCCGGTCGCGACCCCGGGCACGCTGACCCGCATGGCGACCTCGTCCTCGAAGATCGGCGGACCGAGGATCGGGCCGAGGTCGTCGGCGCCAATTGCGATCGGGCCCGCCTCGCCCTCGGCGATCCGGGTCGCGGCGCGACGCAATGCCCGCCCGATCTCGCGTTCGAGGCTGCGCACGCCCGCCTCGCGCGTGTATTGCTCGATGATCGCCTTGACCGCCGCATCGTCGAGCGACGCCTGGCCCGGTTTCAGCCCGTTCGCCTCCATCTGGCGCGGCACGAGATAACGGCGCGCGATCTCGAACTTCTCGTTCGCCGTGTAGCCGGGCAGGCTGATGATCTCCATGCGGTCGCGTAAGGGGCCCGGCACCGTGTCGAGCATGTTGGCGGTGGCGATGAACAGGACGCGCGAGAGGTCGAACGGCACGGCGAGGTAATTGTCGCGGAACGAGTTGTTCTGCTCCGGGTCGAGCACTTCGAGCAGCGCTGCGCCGGGGTCGCCCTGGATGCTCGCGCCGACCTTGTCGATTTCGTCGAGCATCATCACGCAGTTGCGCGCCCCGGCCTTCCGGATGCCCTGGATGATGTTGCCGGGCAGCGCGCCGATATAGGTGCGCCGGTGGCCGCGGATCTCGGCCTCGTCATGCACGCCGCCGAGGCTGACGCGCACGAACTTGCGCCCCAGCGCCTTGGCGATCGACTGGCCGAGCGAGGTCTTGCCGACGCCGGGCGGCCCGACGAAGCACAGGATCGGCGCCTTGCCGCCCGGCGCGAGCTTCAGCACCGCCAGGTATTCGATGATGCGGCGCTTGATCTTGTCGAGCCCGAAATGGTCGGCGTCGAGAATGCGGCGGGCCTCGGCGATGTCGATCGGCGGCGATTCCGGCAGGGCCCACGGCAGTTCGACCAGCCAGTCGAGATAGGTTCTGACCATGCCGTACTCGCCGGCGGCCTCGGGCATGCGCTGCAGGCGACGCAGTTCCTTGCGCGCCTGATCCTCGACCTCCTTCGGCATTTTGGCGGCGACGATCGCCTTCTCGAGTTCGGCGATCTCGGCGCTCTTGCCTTCGTCCGCCTCGCCAAGCTGGCGCTGGATCGCGGCCATCTGCTCGCGCAGCAGGACCTCGCGGTTGCGGGCGTCGAGCGAGGCCTGGGTCTCCCGCCCGATCTCCGCCGACAGCCGCAGAATCTCGATCCGGTGGGCGAGCAGCCGCGAGACGCGGTCGATCCGGGGGCCGAGCTCGACCGTCTCCAGGATCTCCTGCTTCTCCTCCGGGGTCGTGTCCATGAAGGTGGCGACCATGTCGGCGAGCTGGCCGGGCTGCTCGACGGCCTGGATCGTGGCGACAAGCTCCTGGGGCGTCTGTGGCAGAAGGCGCAACGATTCGAGCGCCTGTCCCTTGAGATGGACGAAGCGCGCTTCGATTTCGCTCGACTGGGCGGCCGGCTCGGGGATGCGCACGACGTCGGCGACGAAGAACGGCCAGCCGCTGAGATAATCCTCGACGCGGAAACGCTGCTCGCCCTGGCAGACCAGGTGATGCGAGCCGTCGGGCGCCGTGATGAAGCGAACGATGTTGGCGATCGTGCCGAAGCGGTGCATGTCGGCCGGAATCGGGTCGGCCGTCTCGGCGTTGCGCTGCATGACGATGCCGACCGGCTTCTGCTCGCGCATGGCGCGCTGCGCAGCCAGGATCGAGCGCGGGCGCCCGAGCGCGATCGGCAGGGCGACGCCGGGGAAGAGCACGAGGCCGCGCACCGGCACGATGATCAGCCCTTCCGGCGGCAGCGGCGCGTCGGCTCGCGGGTCGGGGGCGGCGGTTTCGGCGTCAGCCATTGCGCGGCTCCGACTTCTTGAGCGTGATCATCAGGCAACCATGCGACGCCGACCGTTCGATGGCGGCGTAGCGCCCCGCCGGCAGCCGCACCCGGCGCTCGAACCGGCCCTGCGGCAGTTCGAGCCGGTGGATCGCCGCGGTGCGGAACTCCGGCGGATAGGCGCGCGCGCCGGAAACGATGAGTTCGTCCCCCTCGATGCGGGCGACGACGCCGTCGATCTCGACGCCGGGCAGCGCGACGAGCACGAGCACGACCCGCTCGGTTTCGAGCACGTCGACCGGCGGCTCCCAGGCGACCTGCCGCGGGCCAGCCGGGCGGACGAACTGGTCGCGCATGCGCTCGGCGCGCGCCAGCATCTCGAAGGCCTCCGACCACATCCAGTAGCGTGGGAAATTGGCGTCCATAGGCTCACCCTGCGGATCAGCGCCGCTCACGGCCGCGCGAAATGGTTACGTTCAGTAGCGCAAACCAGATCGAAATTCATCCGGGGTTTCGGAGGACGCGCTTTCGGCGTCTCGTTTCCGGCGCCGACGCCCCGCATGCTATAGGCGCTCCCGGTTCGTCTCTCGGGAGACTCTGGCGATGGGCACCATCTTGAACGGCGAGTGGCGAGCGGACGGCGACTTCCCGCGCGATACGACGGGCCATTTCGTGCGCCCCGATTCGCCGTTCCGCAACTGGGTGACGGCTGACGGCGCGCCGGGGTCGACCGGCGCCGGCGGCTTTCACGCTGCCGCCGGGCGCTACCACCTGATAGTGTCGCTCGCCTGCCCGTGGGCGCACCGGACGCTGATTTTTCGCAAGCTCAAGGGGCTCGAGAGCATGATCTCGCTCTCGGTGGTCCACTGGCTGCTCGCCGAGCGCGGCTGGACCTTCGACCCAGGGCGCGGCGTCATTGCCGACCCGATCTTCGGCTTCGAGGCGCTCAGCCAATTCTACGTCAAGGCGCGGCCCGACTTTACCGGCCGCGCCACCGTGCCGGTCCTGTGGGACAAAGAATCGAACACGATCGTCAACAATGAATCGTCCGAGATCATCCGCATGTTCAACTCCGCCTTCGACGGCCTCGGCGCCGCAGAGGGCGACTATTGCCCCAAGGATCTGCGGCCCGAGATCGACGCGCTCAACGCCCGCATCTACGCGACCGTCAACAACGGCGTCTATCGCGCCGGCTTCGCAACCACCCAGGAGGCCTACGAGGAGGCGTTCCGGGCGCTGTTCGAGACGCTCGACTGGCTCGAGGAGCGGCTTGGCGACCGGCGGTTCCTATGCGGCGAGCGGCTCACAGAGGCCGACTGGCGGCTCTTCACCACGCTCATCCGCTTCGACCCGGTCTATTTCGGCCACTTCAAGTGCAACCTCAAGCGGATCAAGGACTATCCGGCGCTGAGCCGCTACCTGCGCGAACTGTACCATTGGCCCGGAGTTGCCGAGACGGTCGATTTTTTCCACATCAAGCATCACTATTACGCCAGCCACCGGCGCATCAACCCGACCGGCATCGTGCCGCTCGGGCCGGAGATGGAGCTCTGACGAAGCGAAAGTCTTGCCGCCTATCCGACGGCATGCCAATTCAGCGCCATGACCGACCTTTCCGACCGCGAGGCGCGCGACGCGCCGCGCATCTCGTTCGTCTCGCTCGGCTGCCCGAAGGCGCTGGTCGACAGCGAGCGGATCCTCACCCGCCTTCGCGCCGAGGGCTACGCGTTTTCCAAGACCCACGCCGGCGCCGACGCCGTGATCGTCAACACCTGCGGCTTCCTCGACAGCGCCAAGGCGGAATCGCTCCACGCGATCGGCGCGGCGATGGCCGAGAACGGCCGGGTGATCGTCACCGGCTGCATGGGTGCGGAGCCCAACGCGATCCGCGACGCCTTCCCCAATGTGTCCGCGATCACCGGGCCGCAGGCCTACGAGAGCGTGATGGAGGCAGTGCATGCCGCCGCTCCCGCGCCGCACGACCCGTTCGTCGACCTCATTCCCGAGCAAGGGGTGAAGCTGACGCCGCGCCACTACGCCTACCTGAAGATCGCCGAGGGCTGCCACAACCGCTGCACCTTCTGCATCATTCCGAAGCTCCGCGGTGACCTGGTGTCGCGCCCGGCTGGCGAGGTTTTGCGCGAGGCGGAAAAGCTCACGAAGGCGGGGGTCAAGGAGCTGCTGGTGATCTCGCAGGACACCAGCGCCTATGGCCGCGACCTCAAATACGCGACCAGCCCCTGGCGCGACCGCGAGGTTTCGGCGCGCTTCCTCGACCTCGCCAGAGAACTCGGCTCGCTCGGCGCGTGGGTGCGGTTGCACTACGTCTATCCCTATCCGCATGTGGACGAGGTGATCGAGCTGATGTCGGCGGGCAAGGTGCTCCCCTACCTCGACATCCCCTTCCAGCACGCTTCGCCCCGCGTCCTCAGGGCGATGCGCCGGCCCGGCAATCAGGAAAAGACCCTCGAGCGGATCAAGGCGTGGCGCGCGACCTGCCCCGAGCTGACGCTGCGCTCGACCTTCATCCTCGGCTTTCCGGGCGAGACGGAGGAGGATTTCGACATCCTGCTCGACTGGCTCGACGAGGCGAAGCTTGATCGCGTAGGCGCCTTCACATACCAGCCGGTCGCGGGCGCGGGAGCGAACGCTCTCGGCCTCGAACAGGTCTCCCCGGAAGTGAAGGCCGCGCGCCACAAGCGCTTCATGCTGCGCGCCCAGGCGATCAGCGCCAAAAAGCTGGCGGCCAAGGTCGGCCAGCGCGTTGCGGTCATCGTCGACGAAGGCGGCGCGCAGGCCGCCAAGGGCCGGACCAAGGGCGACGCGCCGCAGATCGACGGAACCGTGCACATCGCGACCCGCCGGCCGCTGCGCGCCGGCGACCTCGCGACGGTGCGGATCGACCGGGCGGACGCTTATGACCTCTGGGGGACGGCGGTGTGAAAAGGCGCGGCGCCGTCGGGCTGGGGGACTGAAGGAATTTCTCGGCAGTTGGCGGTCGGCCGCCCGCGCCGCACAATCGAAACGCCTCGCGCGCCGGTCGATTTACCGAGGCCCTATTGCTATGCTTTCTGCCGGAGTGGGCGCGTTTCGTCGCGGCGACCGCAGAAATCGCCTACATGCGGATGCCCAATCATCGGGCCGCAGGTCGCAGTGGAAGGAGAGCGATGCGCGAATGGATGGCGTAACATCGGCCAGGCTGCGCGATCTGCCCTCGGTCGACGCGGTCCTGAACACTGCAGCGGCGGACGCCCTCGTTGAGCGATTCGGTCGTCCCGCCGCCACCCGGGCGGTCCGGGCGGCGCTCGCCGACGCGCGCGCGGCGCTGCAGGCGGGCGGACAAGTCAGGTTTGCTGCCGAGGATATAGCGGTCCGAAGCTTCGCCCGCCTGGAGGCGGACGATCGTTCCGCATTGCGGCCGCTGTTCAATCTGACCGGCACCGTGCTGCACACCAATCTCGGGCGGGCGGTCATCGCGGAGGCGGCGGTCGAAGCGGCGGTCGCGGCCATGCGCAACGCCGTGGCGCTCGAGTTCGACCTCGTATCCGGTAGGCGCGGCGAACGGGACGACCACGTCCGGTCCTTGCTCTGCGACCTGACCGGGGCCGAGGACGCCACCGTGGTCAACAACAACGCCGCCGCCGTGCTTCTCTGCCTCAACACGCTGGCTGGCGGTCGCGAGGCGATCGTGTCGCGCGGCGAGTTGATCGAGATCGGCGGCGCCTTCCGCATGCCCGACATCATGGCGCGCGCCGGGGCGCGGCTCATCGAGGTCGGGACGACCAACCGCACCCATCTCAGGGACTACCGGGATGCGGTGACCGCCGAAACCGGCGCAATCCTCAAAGTCCATACCTCGAACTATCGCATTCACGGCTTCACGGCCGAGGTCGGAACGGCGGAACTCGCACGCCTCGCCAAAACGGCGAACGTCCCGCTGATGCACGACCTTGGATCGGGCGTCCTGATCGACCTCGCGGCTTATGGCCTCGTGCGGGAGCCGACCGTGCGGGAGGTCGTGGCCGACGGCGCGGACCTCGTCACCTTCTCGGGCGACAAGCTGCTCGGCGGGCCCCAGGCGGGCTTCGTCGTCGGCCGGCGCGAATTGATCGCCGCCGTCAACCGCAATCCGATGAAGCGGGCGCTGCGCGTCGATAAGGTCCGGCTTGCGGCGGTCGAGGCGACCCTAAGGCTCTACCGCGACCCGGACCGGCTCGCCGAGCGCCTGCCGACCTTGCGCTTCCTCACGCGAAAGCGAGAGCACATCGAAGCCCAGGCCGCGCGCGTCCTGCCGCACGTCGCCGGGGCGCTCGGCGGCGCGTTTGCGGTGGAGGTCATGGCCTGTGAGAGCCAGATCGGATCGGGCGCGCTGCCGCTCGAGACGATCCCCAGCGCCGGTCTCGCGATCCGGGCGAAGTCCGGCGGCCAGGCGATCGAGGATCTGGCGCGAAGACTGCGCGCCCTGCCGCGGCCGGTGGTCGGGCGGATCGTGAGCGACCGCCTCGTGCTCGACTTTAGGTGTCTCGACGACGAACACGCCTTCGTTGCGAACCTGCCGCATGGGGACGCGGAGGCGCCGGCGCCGGGTCCCTCGCCGGACGGACGCCCGTGATCGTCGGACTGGCGGGTCACATCGACCATGGCAAGACGGCTCTCATAAAAGCCCTGACCGGCGTCGAGGGCGATCGCCTGAAGGACGAGAAAGCGCGCGGCGTCACCATCGATCTCGGCTTCAACTTCATGGTCGGGGCGGACGGGCGCAAGATCGGCTTCATCGACGTCCCAGGCCACGAGCGTTTCGTTCCCACGATGCTGGCGGGGGCGAGCGGGATCGATTACGCCCTCCTGACAGTCGCCGCCGACGACGGGATCATGCCGCAGACCCGCGAGCATCTGGCGATTCTCGACCTGCTCGGCGTCGACCGCGGCGTCGTCGCAATCACCAAGGCCGATCTCGCCTCGCCCGAACGGCTCGCCGAGGTCGAGCGGCAGGGGCGCGCCGCGACCGAAACGACGACGCTCGCCGGCGCCGAGATCATGGCGGTCTCCGCGCGGACGGGGCGCGGCGTGGACCGGCTTCGCGCGCATCTCGAGGCCGCGGCGGCGGAGGCTCGGCGCGGCCGGTCGGACGACGCCCGCTTTCGGCTAGCCGTCGATCGGTCGTTCACGCTGACGGGCGTCGGCGTGGTGGCGACCGGGACCGTGCATGCGGGGTCGGTTCGGGTCGGCGACCGCGTCGAGATCAGCCCGTCGGGGCTCCTCGCCCGCGTCCGCTCGCTGCACGCGCAAAACCGCGCAGCCGAGTGGGCGCACGCCGGCGACCGCTGTGCGCTGGGTCTCGCCGGGCCGGACATCGCCAAGGACGCCATCCGTCGGGGCGACGTCGTCCTCGATCCGGCGCTGCACGCGCCAACCAACCGCATCGACGCGCTCTTGCGCGTGTCGTCTTCCGAGCCCCATCCGATCGGGCAGTGGTTCCCAGTCCGTCTGCATCACGGCTCCGCGGAAGTCGGGGCGCGGATCGCGCCGCTCGGCGACGGCCCGATCGCGCCGGGCGAGGAAGCGGACGTGCAACTCGTGCTCGACCGGCCGATCGCCGCCGCCGCCCAGGACCGGTTCGTCGTGCGCGACGTGTCGGCCCGGCGGACGCTCGGCGGCGGACGCTTCCTCGATCTCAGGCCGCCGGCGCGCAAGCGCCGGACGCCGGAGCGGCGGGCCCAGCGCGCAGCGCTGGCGATCGCCGACCCAACCGCGGCTTTCGCCGCGCTCCTGGCCGCGCCGCCGTTCGCCGCCGATCTCGCCCTCTACGCCCGCGACCGAGGCCTTACGACTGAGCGACGGCAAGCGCTCGCGGCGGCGCTCGATTGCGTCGTCCTCGCGGCGGACGAAACGCTGATCGCGCTTCTGCCGGAGACGTGGCGGGCCTTCGCCGCGAGCGCGCTCGACCGGATCGCGGTCCATCACGCCGACAATCCGGACCTTCAGGGCGTCGGCCGGGAGGCGCTCAGGATGGCGCTGCAGCCGAGGCTGCCGAAGCCGGCCTTCGACGCGGCCATGCAGAGGCTCGCCCGCGCCGGCGCGCTCATTCTCGACGGCGCCGTCCTGCGTCTGCCGTCGCATGAGATCCGTCTCGCGCCGGCAGACGAGGCGGCCTGGACAGCGATCGCGCCGATGCTGGGGGGCGCTGAGCGTTTCCGTCCGCCGCGGGTGCGCGACATCGCCACGGCGACCGGCCGCGCCGAGGCGCGAGGTCCGCGGCCTCCTCAAGCGCGCTTCGCGCATGGGCTGGGCCGACGAGGCGGCGCACGACCATTTCTTTCTGCGCTCCACCGTCCGGGAGATGACGGGCATCGTCGCCGAGCTTGCGGACACGATGCCGGACGGCGTCTTCACCGCCGCCCAGTTTCGCGACCGGGTCGAGAACGGACGCAAGGTCGCGATCCAGATCCTCGAGTTCTTCGATCGGCATGGCGTGACCCTGCGCCGGGGCGACCTGCGCCGGGTCAACCGGCATCGATTGGACCTGTTCGGCAGCGATTGAAGCCGTTAACTGATCGCCTCTGGAGGAGAATCGTTCCCGGTGGGGCGTCCGGACTTCAAATCCGTGTGGGGCAGCGAGCCTGTCTCGGGTGGGTTCGACTCCCACTCTCCTCCGCCAGCGGTGACCGCCCGCATGGGATCTTTCGGCGCGGCCGAATTCAATGGGTTAGGCGCCAAATCCCGTCATGACGGGAACCTCATCCTGATCCCCGGGGCGAGCTCGGCGCGGGGCCTGCCATTTTCGAGTCGGTTTCCAGTGTTTTCAAGGAGATGCGGCGCCATTTTCGATTCATTAGTGACTGCCAAGCCGCCCCGCCGGGCACCCCCTCCTGTCGTCCCCGCGCGATCCCCGGGGCGAGCTCGGGGAGGGATCCAGAACCTTGGCGCGCCCGCGTGCTCGATCGCCAGATCGCAGCGCTCGCCGCCATGGATGCCCGCGTTCGCGGGCATGACAACGTTGGCAGTTACTTCCGTCCGTCACTGTCAAGCCGCCCCGCCATGACAGGAATCTCATCGTGATCGCCGGGTCAAGCTCGGCGTCGGGCCTGCCATTTCCAACTCGGTTTCGAGTGAATTCAAGGAGATGCGGCGCCACTTTCGATTCTCCGTAACTCCCAAGCCGGGCCGCAATGACAAGAACCTCATCCTGAGCTTGTCGAAGGATGATCCAGTGGGCGGGGGCGTTCGTGCGTGCTGGAGCGTCCTTCGACAAGCTCAGGACGAAGGCCAAGGGGCCGGCTAGGCAGCCATCCAGCGCCTGCGGCGCGCCATTATGGATGAAAATCGGGGGTGGCGGCGCGGACCGATTTGTCGGAGCCTTCACGACGGGCGATCGTGTCAGGCTGACATAACTGCGGTGGCTTGCGACCCCGATAGGCAGTCCGGCCCGCGCTGCATAGAGGTACCATTCTTTGTCGCCCTCGGAAACGGGGAGCACGCATAGCAGTGTCTCGACTATACCTGCGGCGTCACGGTCGCCTTCCCCTGGATGGAGGCGAGGATGGAGGTCATCATTGAGCGGTGTTGCGGACTGGACGTGCATCAGGAGACGGTCGTCGCCTGCGTCTTGATCGGCGCCCCGGGCGAGCGGCCGAGCAAGGAGATCAGGACCTTCCGGACGATGACGCGCGATCTGGAGGCGTTGCGGGACTGGCTGCAAAAGCTTGGGGTGACGCACGTCGGGATGGAGAGCACCGGCGTTTACTGGCGCCCGGTCTATGCTGTCCTCGAGGGGTGTTTCGAGCTGATCGTCGGCAACGCCCGGCATATCCGTAACGTGCCGGGCCGCAAGACCGATGTGAAGGACGCCGAGTGGATCGCCGATCTGGTCCGGCACGGGCTGATCGCCAAGAGCTTCGTGCCGCCCAAACCGCTGCGGGAACTGCGCGAGCTGCTGCGTTACCGCCGCAAGCTGGTGGAGAGCCAGGCGGCCGAGCGCAACCGGCTGCTGAAGCTCCTGGAGACCGCCAACATCAAGCTTTCGAGCGTCGCGTCCGACGTCTTCGGCGTGTCCGGCCGCGCGATGCTCCGGGCGCTGATCGCGGGCGAGGCCTCGCCCGAGGCGATGGCCGATCTCGCCCGGGGCCTGCTTCGCCGAAAGCGCGCCGACCTGATCCTCGCGCTCGACGGCCGTCTCGAAGAACATCACCGCTTCCTCCTGGCGATGCAGTTGCGCCGGCTCGAAGCGATCGAGGCGGACATCGCAACGCTCGACCAGCGCATTGGCGAGCGGCTCGAGCCCTATTCCGCGGCGCACGCGCTCCTGATGCAGATTCCGGGCGTCGACTGGGTGGTTGCGGCCGTGCTGATTGCCGAGATCGGCGTCGACATGAGTGTGTTCGTGAGCGTCTATCACCTGTCGGCCTGGGCCGGCGTCTGCCCCGGCAATCATGAGAGCGCCGGCAGGCAGAAGAGCGGCCGCGCGCGCAAGGGCAACATCCACCTCCGCACCATCCTGGTCAGCGCCGCGATCTCCGCTTCAAGGGTCAAGGGCAGCTACCTCAAGGACAAGTACCACCGCCTCAAGGCCCGCCGAGGCGGCTTGCGCGCCGCGCTCGCCATCGCCCACAAGATCCTCGTCTCCGCCTATCACATGCTCGCCAAGAACTTGCCCTACCACGACCTCGGCGAGGTCTATCTCGACCAGATCAGCCAGACCCGAACCGTCGCCAACCTCAAACGCCGCATCGAACGCCTCGGCTACAAAGTCACCCTCGAACCCAATGCCCAGCCCACGTGAGGCTAGCGCCCAGCAGCCATTTTCATAGCAGTTACGATTCTCCGCGAGCGGGCGGCCGAGCTGCGATGACATGGACCTCATCCTGATCCCCGGGTCAGGCCCGGCATGGCGGGTCGATTCCGAGCGACAGAATGATCCTAACCTATTTTTTGATTGCCAGCAAGATATTGCACCGCCATCCCGGGAACCAGATGCACCCGTGGCGGCGAATTGTCGGCGCGGTCGTCGACCGCGTCGCCGACCCCCGGGCTCGGACCCGGCGGGAGTGCGGCTACGTTTTTCCCTCCACCGTGACGACCGGCTCGCCGCGCTCGACCGTCCCGATGATCCGCGCCTGTGTGTCGCCCCCCCGCCGGATGCGGGCGCAGAGGCCGGGCGCCGCCTCGGCGTCGCAGGCGACGAGCAGCCCGCCCGAGGTTTGCGGGTCGGTCAGCAGGCGGCGGCGCCAGTCCGCAAACCCCTCCGGCAGGACGATCGCGTCGGCGTAGCTCGCCCAGTTGCGCCCAGACGCGCCGGTCGAATAGCCCGCCTGGACCAGGCTTTCCGCCTGGGCCAGCCTCGGCACGTCGTCAAACCGAAGGCGCACGCCGACCCCTGCCCCGCGCGCCATTTCGAGCGCGTGGCCGAGAAGGCCGAAGCCGGTCACGTCGGTCATGGCGTGAACGCGCTCGTCCTTCGCCAATTCCGCGCCGACGACGTTGAGGCGGGTCATGAAGCCCAGCATCTCGCGGTAGCCTTCGTCGGAGAGGGCGCCCTTCTTGATCGCGGCGGAATAGACGCCGACGCCGATCGGCTTCGTCAGGATCAGCGCGTCGCCAGGCTTTGCGTCCGAGTTACGACGAAGCGCCGCGCAGGAGACGAGGCCGATGACGGCGAGCCCATAGATCGGCTCGGGCGAATCGATCGAATGACCGCCCGCGACCGGGATTTTTGCGTCCACCGCCACCGCCGCGCCGCCCCTCAGAATCTCGCGGATCATGGCGGTCGGCATCTTGTCGATCGGCATGCCCAAGATGGCGAGGGCGAAGATCGGCCGCCCGCCCATCGCATAGACGTCCGAGAGCGCGTTGGTCGCGGCGATCCGGCCGAAATCGAAAGGATCGTCGACCATCGGCATGAAGAAGTCGGTGGTCGCGACGATGTGCGTCTGATCGTCGAGGCGCCAGACCGCGGCGTCGTCGCCGGTCTCCGTGCCGACGATCAGATTGGCGAAGGGCGCGGTCGCCGGCTCACCGGAAAGAAGTTCGCGCAGCACCGAGGGCGCGAGCTTGCAACCACAGCCGCCGCCGTGGGCGAGCGCGGTCAGCCGGAGGGCGGAAGCGTCCATGCAGGGTCCCTTCAGTCTTTGGCGCAAAGCCGTCGCCGGGGCGGAGGCTCAGGCGGAAATCTCGCGCGCCTCGATGCGGTATCGGAACGCCGCAGGATCGAGACAATCGAGCCTCACGCCGCCGGCTTCCCCCTGAGGATACATGAGAAAGGCGACCGGCTTGCCCGGCGATCCGGGGAGCGAGAGGTCATGGCCGCAATTGAGCGCGATCCAGTTGCCCTCGCAACCGCCGATCAGCGCCTGCCGCGCCGCCACGACCTTGGGATCGTCTGCGGCAAGATGGGTCGGCGGCTCCTCGAGCATCACCTTTCGCACGTCCGCCGCATCCATCGGCGTCCACCCCAGCCCTTCGAGATAGACGTCCGCCCGGCAATGCTGCGCCTTGGTGACGTCGGTCGAGCCCGCGCCGAGGCTCTTAAAGCCGAAGCGCGACGGCGCCACGCGAAGGCCGTAAAGGTCGCGGGCGGGAAGGCCAGCGGCGCGGGCGAGACCGACGAAGAGCCCGTTGATGTCGGCGCATTTTCCCCCGAGGCGTCCGCTCGACAGCATCGCCCGGACATCGCCGGAGCCGCAGCCAGGGGTGGCGGCAACGCGCTCGGTGTTGGCGACCAGCCAATCGTAGATGGCGCGCGCCTTGTCGCGATCGGTCGCCGCGCCCGCGACGATCCGGTCGGATGTTTGCTTGACGATTCCGTCCGTCGGAATGAAAGCGGTCGGCTTGAGAAAGAGCGCCCGCTCGTCGGCGGCCAGCGGCGGGGCTTGGCCGCCGCCCGTGGCGATCGGGACCGACCGGTCGCGGGTCTGAGCCCGACTGACGATCTCTGCACGCCGATCCGCTGTCCCGCCCCGCCAGACGAGATGAACCATTGCGGCGCGATAGACCGGATCGCGGATGAGCTCGACCGAGTCGGCGTTGCCGCTCCAATCGGTCCCCAAAGGCCGGCTCCAGCCAGCATCATCGAACGCTGCGGCGGGCGCCCAGATCTGCACTGGCGTCCGACGATGCGACCTCGATGACGGTCCGGACCTCGAACGTGCGCCAGCCGCCCGCAGGAGCGAATGCGACCGGATCGGCCCATGCGGAGCGGGACGCGGCGGCCAAGGTCGCCCCGGCGGCGCCCGCTTTAAGAAACGTTCGGCGGCTGAGCATGAACTCCCTCCTCGAAGAGCGACGATTTGAGGCCGGGAACGGTATTCGCCGCTCGGCGGCTGCGCGCCCGGCGCCGCCAGCATGCCCTCGCGCGGAGCGCAAATCCAGAGCCGTCTGCGGAAGCGGGCCGTCATACCCGATCCGCAGATGCGGCTTCGCCCGCTCAAAAACCGTGACGATGAGCGCGAGAGACTCGGGATCGTGCCGGTGACGACCTCATGGTGGAAGCCAGCAACCGGCGTAAGCGGCCGTCTGCTCTGCGCAAATTGCGAGCGCTCGCGGGCGGCAGCGTCGAAAGGCTCAATGTGGCTCAATGCGAGCGTTTATTGCGCGCTCGGGACGGGCGGGCGCGGGCTCCCTTCTCCCGTCGGGAAAAGGGCGGGGATGAGAGGCGTCCGCCAAAATCCTTGGGCGCGGATCCCCTCTTCCGGCGCTCCGCGCCACCTTCTCCCCATGGGAGAAGGGGAGCCGCAATCTGGCTCCGCTCTGCGCCCAATCGAAGCGTCCGCGGCCCCGGTCCGTTACGTCCGCAATACGTCGCCTTTCTCATGTGCGCCGGCTTTGGTTGTGATCTGCCTCACAGACACCGTTCGCATGCGCCTTTAGCCGTAGGAAGCTGTAGACGAGCGATGGGCGCGTCTGGCCCAAGACCAATTGAAGGAGGCCCAGATCATGCTGTCATTTCGCAATTCGATGACTTTAATCGCTGCCGCGGCGCTCGCCGTCGCAATCGGTATGTTGGCGCACGTTCAGCACACCTCGAACACGAGCGCCAATACTGCGCGCGTCGCTGTAGAGTCGCCGATCGCCGATCTCACTGGCGTTGCGGCCAAGGCGGTGCCTGCGTATTGGTTTCCCCGCGCTTCGACCCACGAAGACGAACTCGCCAAGATCAATCACGAAGGTTTCTAGCGCCAGGGAAAGCCGGTCCGGAAGCACGGGCTTCGCTGCGGATGCTGTGGCCCGTCACCTTCTCCCACCGGGAGAAGGGAAAGAGGCGCATTGATCTTGTCCCGGTCGATCTACCCGACCAGTAGCAGCGGATGGGGCGCGTGGCGCGACCAGCCGGTCTCCCGAACCATCATGTCGAGGCGCGAGCGTCGCGAGATCTTCGGCGTAAGGGTCGACGGCCGTGTCCTTCGCCTCATTCATGCACCTTGGCGTAGGTCCGGCACGCTTCGCAGGTCTCGGCCTTGACCACGCCGGGGTCGCCGTCGATCCCGCGCAGCGCCAGGGTGCGGGTGTCGCCGCAGGTGATGCAGACCGCGCGCGTATGGTTCCAGGCGGTCGAGCAGAGCGAGCAATGGAGATAGCGCGCGCCGGGCGTCGGGCCGGACGCCCTGACCACCGACGCCGACGGCGTCGATCCGCATGAGGGACAGAGGCCGCGCTGCTCGAGGAGCCTGAGCGAGTCCGCCCTGAGCCCCGCCGCAAGCCGCGTGAAATAAACCTGCAGCGCCCCCGCGATCCAGAAGGCGGCGCCGGCGTCGGCAGCGTCGACCCGCCCGTGCAAAAAGCTGTCGGCCAGCGCCTCGATCGTCCCGGCGTCGCGGCCGCGGAGCGTTGCGATCACAGTCGCCGCGGCCGGCGGCAGCACGGCGGGGTCGAACCGGTCGAGCAGCAACCGGAGGCCTTCGCGCCACACGGGATCGCGCCGCCAGCCGTCGGCGGCAATCGGCGGGATGCGCGCCTCGACCGCGACCCGCACTTGCGCCTCGTCGGGTCCGACGCAAGGCGGCAGCGCGTCCGCGACGGCGCGCTGGGCGTCGGCAACCCCGGCCATGAAGACGAGCCACCCCTCCATCGGGTGGCCCTCCGCCAAGCGCCCGAGCCGCGCGGCGGTGCGGGCGAAGCGGATAGCGGGATCGGGAAGGATCAAGGGCTCCGGGGCCTTCACGCCCCCGACCGCCGAGCCGGTCCAAGCGCCCGTCGGCGGGGCTCCGCCCTGTCTCACAAGATGAACCTCACTCGCGCGGGCGCGGGCCGGGCGAGCCGGTCGTCACCAGCCCACGGAACCATTTGCGATGATGCCGCCACGCCCAGCCGGGCGTCACATAGCCGCGCGTCATCGCGCGCACCGATCCGCGCACCCAGATCGCCGCATAGACGTGAATGATCCAGATCATGATCGCCGCCGCGGCGCAAAGGCTGTGGATCAGCGCGGCCCCGCGTTGCGTTTCGATCGAGGTCGCGTCGCCGAAATAGGCCTCCCAGATGACGAGGCCGGTGACGAGGAGCGCCGGCACGAGCAGCGCCATCGACCAGAACACGAATTTCTGCCCGGCGTTGAACCGGCCGACCTCCGGAATGTTGGCCTCGTCATTCTCGATCACCTGGAAGATCGACCCCATCCAGGCGATGTCGTCGCGGTTCCAAAAGTTGTCGCGCCAGAACTGCACGATCAGTCCGGCGTAGCTGACGGCGAGCACGATGCCGATCCAGGGATGGACGGCCCGCGCCCACTGGCCGCCGCCGAACAGGCCCGAGAGCCAGAACAGCATCGGGTGGAACATGGAAAGCCCGGAGACCGCCAGCAGGACGAAGCACGTCGCCGTGATCCAGTGGTTGACCCGCGCGGCGCGGGTGTTCCGGACAAGGGTTCCTTCGGGGTATTTCATTTCGCCGCCCCCGAGTTCTTCTCGATGAAATCCGCCGCCGCCTCGTCGTCCTTCTTCTCGACCTCGTTGGTGCCGGTGACGACCCAGTGCAGGAAGCCGGCGACCGCGGTGAAGACGATGCCAGCGACGGCCAAGGGCTTCACGAAGCCCTTCCAGGCGTCGACGAATGTGCTGATGTGAGGGTTGTCCGGCAGGCCGGCATAGAGCGACGGCTGGTCGGCGTGCTGCAGCACATACATGACGTGGGTGCCGCTGACGCCCGGCGGATCGTAAAGCCCGGCGTTCTCAAAGCCGCGCGACTTCAAGTCGTCCACCCGCTCGGCCGCCCACGCCGTCATGTCGGTCTTCGAGCCGAACATGATCGCCCCGGTCGGGCAGGCCTTGACGCAGGCGGGCTCGAGACCGACCGCGACGCGGTCCGAGCAGAGCGTGCATTTGTACGACTTTCGGTCGACTGCGCTGATGCGCGGGATATTGAACGGGCAGCCCTTCACGCAATAGCCGCAGCCAATGCAGTTCTCGCTGATGAAGTCGACGATGCCGTTGGCGTATTGCACGATCGCGCCGGGGGCGGGACAGGCTTTGAGGCAGCCCGGGTCCTCGCAATGCATGCAGCCGTCCTTGCGGATCAACCACTCGAGGTCGCCCTTGGGGTTCTCGTATTCGGTGAACCGCATCAGCGTCCAGGTATGCTCATCGAGGTCGGGCGGGTTGGTGTAGCTTCCCTCGAACTGGCCGACTTCGCCGCGCAGGTTGTTCCATTCCATGCACGCGGCCTGGCAGGCCTTGCAGCCGATGCAACGGCTGACGTCGATCAGCTTGGCGACTTCCGCTTCGTGGTTGCGCGCCGACGGCGGCGTCAAGGTGGAAGCGGAAATCCGGATGTAATCTTGCGATTGCAGATTGGACAAAGCTCGCTCCGTCACGCCGAAGGCGCGCTGACTTTCTCGACATTCACCAGGAAGGCCTTGAACTCGGGTGTCTGCGTGTTGGCGTCTCCCACCGAAGGCGTCAGCGTGTTGGCGCCGTAACCTTTCAGCGCCTGGCCGGTGAAGCCCCAATGGAGCGGCACCCCGATGACATGGGTCGGCTTGCCGTCGACCATCATCGGCTTGATGCGCCTTGTGACATAGGCCTTGCAGACGATCGCGCCGCGCTTCGAGGCGACGCGCACCCAGCCGCCCTGGTCGATGCCCTTCTCCTTCGCCAGCGCCTCGCCGATCTCGACGAATTCCTCCGGCTGGAGGATCGAGTTGATCAGCGCGTGCTTGGTCCAGAAGTGGAAATGCTCGGTCAGCCGATAGGTGGTGCCGACATAGGGGAACTCGGCCGGGGTCCCGAAGGCCGCCCGGTCGTCGGCGTAGACGCGCGCGGCCGGGTTCGACCGCACCTTGGGATGGAGGACGTTGTCGGAAGGCGACTCGAACGGCTCGTAATGCTCGGGGAATGGGCCTTCCACCATCTGGTCGAGTGCGAAGAGGCGGCCAAGCCCTTCGGTCTGCATGATGAAGGGGCCCACGTTGGCGGAAGGCGGCGTCGTCGGCGCGTAGTCCGGCACGTCGAGGCCGACCCACTTTGCGCCGTTCCACTCGATCAGCGACTTCGCGGGATTCCACGGCTTGCCCGACGGATCGGCGCTGGCGCGGTTGTAGAGGATGCGCCGGTTCGCCGGCCACGCCCAGGCCCAGTTGGGGGCGATGCCCGCCTCGCGCGGGTCGCTCGCGTCGCGCCGCGCCATCTGGTTGCCTTTCTCGGTGTATGAGCCCGAGAAGATCCAGCAGCCCGACATGGTCGTGCCGTCGTCGCGCAACTGGGCGAAGCCGTCGAGCTGCTGGCCGGCCTTGACGATCGTCTGGCCGCCGGAATCCTTGAGGTCGGCGAGCGCCCGCCCGTTCATCTCCTTGGCCAGCTCTTCCGGATCCGGATCGACCGGATCGGTGTACTCCCAGGTCAGGTTCAGGAGCGGATCGGGGAAGGCGCCGCCGCTCTTGCGGTACATTTCTCGCAGGCGGTGGAACAGCCCGGCCATGATCCAGATGTCGGGTTGCGCCTCGCCCGGCGGCGGCGCGGCCTTCCAGTGCCATTGCAGCCAGCGCGCGGAGTTGACCAGCGCGCCGTCCTCCTCAGCGAAGCAGGTGGTCGGAAGCTGGAAGACCTCGGTCTCGATGCGCGCCGGATCAGATGGATTCTTCGGCCCGACATTCTCCCAGAACCGCGACGTCTCGGTGTCGAGCGGGTCCATCACGACGAGGAACTTCAGCTTGCCGAGGGAGCGACGGATCTTGCCCTTGTCGGGGAAGGCCTGGAGCGGGTTGAAGCCCTGGCAGATGTAGCCGTTCATCTCGCCCTTATCCATCATCTCGAAGGCGGCGATGATGTCGTAGAGCGGGATGTCGAGCTTGGGCAGCCAGTCGTAGGCCCAATTGTTGTCGGCGGTCGCGGCGGCGCCGTAGATCGCCTTCTGGAAGCTGACGAAGAACTTGCGGTAGTTCTGCCAGTAGCTGACCTGTCCCGGCCGCAGCGGCTTGAACTGGCGGGTCTTCATATAGTCGTCGAAAGTGGCGGCGCCGTCTCTCGGCAGAGTCATGTAGCCGGGCATCAGATTCGACAAGAGCCCGATGTCGGTGAGGCCCTGAATGTTCGAATGGCCGCGCAGCGCGTTCATGCCGCCGCCCAAGACGCCGATATTGCCGAGCAGGAGCTGCACCATCGCCATGGTGCGGATGTTCTGCGAACCGACCGAATGCTGCGTCCAGCCGAGCGCGAAGAGGCTGGTCAGCGCCCTGTCGGGCGGCGCGCAGGAGGCGAAGATCTCGCAGAGTTCGAGAAACTTGTCCTGCGGCGTGCCGCAGATGCGCGACGCCATCTCGGGCGTATAGCGGTCGACGTGCTTCTTCAGCAGGTTGATGACGCAGCGCGGATTCTGCCAGGTATCATCGACCTTGGCGAAGCCCTGGTCGTCCTTCTCGTAGTCCCAGCTCGACTTGTCGTAGTTCCGATGCTCGGCGTCGTATCCGGCGAAGAGCCCGTCCTCGAAGCCGAAGCCCTCGCTCACGATCAGGCTGGCGTTGGTGTAGGCGCGCACGTACTCGTGCTGGATCTTATCCTTCTCCAGGAGATACCGGATGACGCCGTTCAGGAAGGCGATGTCGGTTCCGGGCCGGATCGGCGCGTAGACGTCGGCGACCGAGGCGGTGCGGGTGAAGCGCGGGTCGATGACGACGAGCTTGGCGCCGTTCTCGATCTTGGCCTCGATCACCCACTTGAAGCCGCACGGATGTGCTTCGGCGGCGTTGCCGCCCATGACCACGACGACGTTGGCGTTCTTGATGTCCTGCCAGGTGTTGGTCATCGCGCCACGACCGAATGTTGGGGCCAGACTGGCCACCGTCGGTCCGTGTCAAACGCGCGCCTGGTTGTCGAACACCACCATGCCGAGGGCGCGAGCGACCTTCCAGGTCAGGTAGGCCGTCTCGTTCGAGGACGCCGAGGCGGCCAGCATGCCGGTCGAAATCCACCGGTTGACCGTCGTCCCATCCTTGTTCCTGGCGATGAAGTTCTTGTCCCTGTCCTCCTTCATCAGGGTCGCGATCCGGTCGAGCGCGAAGTCCCAGGTGACCTCCTTGAACGCGCTTGCGCCGGGGGCGCGGTATTTGGGGACCTTGAGGCGTCCGGGCGAATGCACGATGTCGAGCAGCGCCGAACCCTTCGGGCAGAGCGTTCCGCGGTTGACCGGATGGTCCGGGTCGCCCTCGATATGGATGATGTCCGAGACCGCGTTCTTGGCCCGGTCGCCGAGCGAGTAGATCAGGATGCCGCAGGCGACCGAGCAATAGGTGCAGGTGTTGCGCGTCTCGGCGGCGGCGGCGAGCTTGAACGGCCGCACCGACGCGGCGAGCGCCTCGCTTGCGCCGCCGAAGCCCAGAGCTCCCAGGCTCGAGGCGGCAAGGCCGGCCCCGGTGATCTTGATGAAGCCTCGACGGCTAAGCTCCATGGGTCAAGCTCTCCCATTTTTTGGCGCGCCGGCTTCAGTGGCGATCGCGCTCATCTCCAAAGCAACATACAGAAGGTCGACGGCCTCGGGAAGGGGCGCCACCCTGTCGGAGGCGCGCCAGCACCATGGCCTACGCCGGAACGATCGGCGACTTCTGCTTTCGCAGAGCTTCCGTCACCTTCTTGTCGAGATTGAGATGGGCCTTCAACAAGTCCGGCGGCGTCAAGGCGAGCCATTGGTTCAGCGACAGGTCGGCGTAGTAGCTGCTCTTGAACATTTCGAGAAACCGCAGCGGCGTCGAACCGGTGTTCTCCACGTAGTGGCCCATTGCGAACGGCACGTAGCCGACGTCGCCGGCCTGATAGTCGAAGGTGCGGGCCTGGCCGGACGAGGCAAACACACCCATTCTTCCTTGGCCCTCGATATAATATTGCCACTCGTCGGCGTTGGGATGCCAGTGCAGTTCGCGCATGCCGCCCGGCTCGACCTCGACCAGCGCGGCAGCGATGCTTTTGGACGCGGGAAAGTTGCTCGAATCCGTGATGCGGACAGTACCACTTTTTGTTCGGATCGGCTCCTGCGCCAGCATCTTGTGACTGAAGATCAGCGGCACCGGCTGCGCGCCCAGCAGCTTGTCCGGGCCGAGAGGCGGGGGGACCGGCGCTGCGAAAATATAAAGCTGGCTTGGATCGGGGGTGTGGCTCAGGAGTTCGCCGTCGACGCCGAAGTTCTTCGCCAGGACCTCGTTCGGCGTGTGCTTGAACCAGTCGCTGAGCAGGAACGTGCTGTCTTCGTCGAAGCCGCCATTATCGAAGACGAGGAGAAATTCGCATCCGTCGGGATCGAGGCCTTGAATGGCGTGGGGAATGCCTGAGGGAAAATACCAAACGTCGCCAATGCCGACGTCTTCAACAAAGTTGCGGCCCTGGGGGTCGATCGCGTTGATCCGCGCGGAGCCGTAAATCATGAAGGCCCACTCCGCTTCCTTGTGCCAATGCAATTCCCGTATGCCGCCGGCGTTGAGCCGCATGTTCACGCCGGCGATGCTCTTGGAGACGCCGAGCTCTCTTTCGGTGATCTGTCGCGTCCAGCCGCCGCTTTCCTGACGGATGTGCGAGTCCGCAAAGGTGAAACGCAGGTTCGGCAGGGTGCCATGATCGGTGGCGGGCGGATTGATCATGTCGGGATCTTGCTGCTCGCGCAGCCGGTTGCGCGGCCCCGGATCCGTCCCGCCGACGCCGGCTTTGCGGCTCGGCTGGACGTCGTCCGCAACAGCGCGTTGGGCGCCGAGGATCGCGCCGCCGGCGACGGTGGCGCCGGCCAACACCTCGCGTCGCGTTGGGATCGTCATGGGTTCCTCCATCGCGTGAAAGGCGCTGCGTCCAGCCGGAGGCGGGAAAGGAGCCGCCTGACGCGGAGCAAAGGCGCCTTGCAGTCCTTTGAAACGTTAAGCGTCGAGGAGAACAAGCGAGATCCTAGGGACCGCAACTGGACTCTCCAATCGTGGCCTTTCCTAGGCCTTGTATTCGACATCGCCAGCCTGCCATGAGCGTCTCTCGCTCGTCAGCGATTGTGCAGAACCTTCAGCATTCTACCGTAATTTCTAGGAATAAGTATGCAATACGGCCCGGTAGGGTCGGCCGCCCATGTGCCGAGAGAGTCGCATTCGATCTGCAGCCGAGGTGAGGGCGCGGGCTCGCCGACCTTGTCGATGGGCACTCGCGACCTCGTCATGACCGCATATGCCGGTTATTGCGCTCAGTTCGCCCGCAACCTCTAGAGCGCGATCCTAGGAGTTGACTGGAACGAAGCGCCGTCAACGCTTTCTCTCTCTGACGGAAAGCGTAACAACCACGTGCGTGTGGCCAATACTATAACCCATGTAATTATTGAAAAATCCTTGAAAGTGTATCGGAATCAAGCGATCGTGGGGACGGCGCCGGGCGCAGCTAGTCCCCCTCCCCTTTAGGCGGCGGCTAGAGCTCCCCCCTAGGGGTGTCCTGGGGCGTGGCGTCTTGGGGCGGCGCGCAATGAGGCAACGCATCAAAACTTTCCTTGCCGGTGGCGTTCTCGCGTTTGCGCTGCTCGGCTTTGCGGCGGCAGGACCGCTCGAGGCCAGCAGGGCTGCATATCCGCGCGGCGATTGCGGAACAGGGATGGCGCTCGTGCGTCCTTTGGCCGAAGGGGGCAATGCCGCAGCGGAGAACGACCTCGGCATGATGTACATCACTGGACACGGCGTGTCCCAAGACTACGCGCAGGCCCTCGTCTGGTTTCGAAAGGCCGCCGACCAAGGGAACGCCGGAGCGCAGGCCAACCTTGGAGTGATGTATGAACGCGGCGAGGGCGTGCCACAGGACTACGCGCAGGCCGTCGCGTGGTACCGGAAAGCCGCCAATCAGGGAGACGCCGTAGCGCAGAGCAACCTTGGAGTGATGTATGAACGCGGCGATGGCGTGCCACAGGACTATGCGCAGGCCGTCGCGTGGTACCGGAAAGCCGCCAATCAGGGAGACGCCCTCGGGCAGAGCAATCTCAGTGCGATGTACGGCAACGGCCACGGCGTGCAGCAGGACTATGCGCAGGCCGGCGCGTGGGCCCGGAAGGCCGCCGATCAGGGAGACGCCGTCGCGCAGGCCAACCTTGGAGTGATGTACGAACGCGGCGAGGGCGTGCCACAGGACTACGTGCAGGCCGTCGCGTGGTACCGGAAAGCCGCCAATCAGGGCATCGCGGGCGCGCAATTGAATCTTGGCGCGATGTACGACAACGGCCGAGGCGTGCCGCAGGATCATGTCCTCGCATACATGTGGGCCGACTTGGCGGCGTCACGAGCGGCGGAGTTCTGAAACTCGCGCTCTGGCGGCTAAGAATTGCGATATTGCAGCCGCCAAGTTGACGTCCGCTCAGATCGCCGAGGCGCTGAAGATGGCGGTGGAGTGGAAGCCTGCGAATTCCGAGGCAATCCGGCCAGGGATTGAACCCTCGAACATTCCGATTTGATGTCGAAGCCCGAAGTCATCGAACAACGGGCTCGCGATCACCACGAACCCGTCAGTCGTCGCCATCAGGGCCACGGCCCGCATCCCCTCTAACTCTTTCCCGCTCGGCGACGACGTAGGCGCGCGTCCGTTCGCATGTTTGCGTCTGTTTGGGTTTGGTTCGATTGGGACTAAGTCATTGATTTGACTGGTGGGCGATACAGGGATTGAACCTGTGACCCCTCCCGTGTGAAGGGAGTGCTCTACCGCTGAGCTAATCGCCCGGCCCAAAAGGCGCCCTGCTTTACGGCCCGCGCGGCGGCGAAGTCAAGACGCGCTTTCCGCGCCGCGCCCAAGCTTGTCTCGGCAGGCGCGAGGCCTCATAGACGGACGCCTGAGCAGCTTAAAAGAGGGCCGGCCTTGGACGTTTTGGCAAAGGTGTTCGGCGATCCGTCGAACCGAGGCATGCTGGTCGTCATGCTGGTCGGGCTCGTCGTCGTGGTCGCCGGTCCCTGGGCGATCATCCGCGCCGTCTCGCGGTCGCCGCGGGTGAAACCCGAAGACTGACCGCCGCCGGGCCTGCCCATCGCCCCGCGACAGGCCTTCGCCCCGCCATAGGGCGTCTGGAAGGACGCCCGTCTGTCGACGGGCTATGGCGGGGAGAAGGTGGCGCGAAGCGCCGGATGAGGGACGGCGCCAGGTTCCAACGTTAGCGCCGGCGCCAGCCTCAACCGTCAGCGCTGCCCCTCACCCCGACCCTCTCCCCGCCGTAGGGCGTGCTGTTGGACGCCCGTCTCTCGACGCGCTTTGGCGGGGGCGAGGAGGCCGCTGCCGCGGGGCGACGGGGCCGCAGCGCCTCACAAGATCGACCGCGCGATCGCCGTCTCGGCCTCGGCGATCGACTCGGGCCGGCCGACGTGCAGCCACAGGCCGTCGAGGCGGACGCCGTAGAGGCGGCGTTTGGCGGCGGCGGCGTGGAAATAGGGGGCGAGCCGGAAGACGTCGCCGGGCGCGCCGGCAAACAGCTCCGGCTTCAGGATCCCGACGCCGGTATAGACGAACGGCGCGACGTGGCGGGGCTCGCGCGATTCGAGCCGCCCCTCGCGGGTCATGGTGAAGTCGCCCGGCCAGTCGACGCCGACCGCGCCGGCGGCGGCCGCCACCAGAAGGGCGATGTCCATCGTCTCCGGGTCGAAGGCGTCGGCGAGGCGGGCGATGTTGGAACGCGGTCCCTCGATCCAGAAGGCGTCGGTGTTGCAGACGAGGAACGGCTCATCGCCGATCAGCGGCAACGCGCGCTTGATCCCGCCGCCCTGGTCGAGCAGCTCATCACGCTCGTCCGACACGACGATCCGCGGTCGCTCGCGGCGGGAGAGATGCGCCTCGATCCGGTCGGCGAGCCAGTGCACATTGACGACCGCCGTCTCGACGCCGTCGGCCGCCAGCCGGTCGAGACAATGGTCGATCAGCGTCCGTCCGCTGACCTTGATCAGCGGCTTCGGCAGCGTTTCGGTGATCGGGCGCATGCGCTGGCCGAGACCCGCGGCGAACACCATGGCCGTTTTCGGTATCGGCGCGCTCATCGTCGGTTCGTTCCTGAACGCCGCGGTTCAAGGCGCCGGCGGCCCGGGCTCAGGGCCGAGCGCCCGCGGCAGGTGGTTCTGATACCAGAGCGCCAGCGGCCGGAGCAACGGATGGGCCAGGTTTTTGCGCAGGTAGCGCTCGATCCGGGGCAGGTGGCGCAAGTACTGCGGCTTGCCGTCGCGCTTGTCGAGTTCTGGCGAAAATACCGAGGATCTTGGTCGCGCGCTGGGCGGCCATGGCGGCGTAGGCCCCCGCGAAAAGCTCGGCGTCGAAGGCGGGGTCGGCCATGAGGCGGCCGCGCACATAGAGCGCCATCAGCCGCATCTCGAGGTCGTCCGGCACGTCGACGCGCGCGTCCTGCAGGAGCGAGGCGAGGTCGTAGGCCGGCGGCCCGATCACCGCGTCCTGGAAGTCGATCAGCCCGATGCGGGCGAGACCCTGGCGCTCGGGGAGCCAGTGTAGGTTCGGCGAGTGGAAGTCGCGCAGCGTCCAGGTGGTCGGCTCGGCGAGAATGGGCGCGAGAATCTCGCGCCAGACGCCGAGAAACTGCATGCGCGTCCCGGAGGGAACGGTCGTCCGGGCGACGGCCCCGGCGTACCAGTCGATGACGAGCTCGACCTCGATCAGCATCGCCTCGATGTCGTAGACCGGCAGGCGATAGAGGTCCTCGCCGGCGGGAACCGCCTCGGGCAGGTCGCGCGCGTGCAGATCGCCGATCAGGGCGACGGCCTCGGCGTAGCGACCCGGATCGGGCGCGCCGTTCTCGACGATCAAATCGTTTCCGAGATCCTCGATCAGCGCCAGCCCGTCCTCGACGCTGGAGGCCAAGACCCGCGGCGTCGAATAGCCGAGGGCTCGGAGCGCCTCGGCCATGGCGAGGAAGGCGCGGATGTCGGGCGAGAGCTTGGCGATCGCCGCATAAGGCTTGCCGAAGCGGATGATCGGGCCGTCGGGCCGGGGCGGCGACACCATCAGGATCGCCGTCGCGCCGTCGCGCCGGGTCAGGCGCTCGTAGAGGCGCACCGAAGCGTCGCCTTGCAGGAATTCGCGCCGGGCCTCGAGCCAGCCGACGCCGTGCAGCAGCGTTCCGACGCTGAGCGCCCGCGCCAGGCGCCGGCCCATCCGGCCGCGGCCGCGCATCTCCAAGAGGCGGAAGTCGGGCCCCCGCGAGGCGTCGAACCGGATCGTCACTTCGAGTCGATCGGGCGGCAGCGCCTCTCGGATGCGCTCCGCCCATTCGACGATGGCGATCGCGTCGTCGATCGCCTCGTCCCAGCCGAGGTTTTCCAGCTCCAGCGGTCCGCGCAGGCGATAAAAGTCGGCGTGGACGACCGGTCCGCGCCGACTGTCGTAGATCTGCATCAGCGTGAAGGTGGGGCTCGGCGCCTCGAGGTCCGGGTCTTCGACGAGAGCGCGGATGAGCCCGCGGGCGAACAAGGTCTTGCCGGCGCCGAGGTCGCCCGAAAGCGCCACGAAGTCGCCGGGATCGAGCCACGCGGCCTGGGCCGCGGCGAGCGCCAGCGTCGAAGCCTCGTCCTGAGCCTCGAAGCGCCAGACCTTCGGCTCCCGTTCGTCCTGCGCGCGATCGGCCATCAGGATCTACCGCGCCATCTTCGGCTTCGCCGCCGGGTTCGCGGGCGCGTCCTCGGTCCGCGCCTGGGGCGCGGCCGGTTCGACGGGAAAAATGCAGGTGACGGTGGTGCCCTCGTTGGCGGCGGTGTCGATCAGCACCCGGCCTCCGTGCAGCTCGACCATCGCCTTGACGATCGACAGGCCGAGGCCGGGGCCGCGATGCCGGGAGCCGTTGGGGAACGTCTCGAAGCGCTCGAACACCCGGTCGATCATCTCGGTCGGGATGCCGCGGCCGCGGTCGCTGACCTTGAACACGATCTCGCCCCAGCGCCGCATCGCCGCCAGCGTCACGGTCTGGCCGGGCTCCGAGAAGTTGATCGCGTTCGACAAGAGGTTGAACAGCACCTGGCGGACGCGCCGCCCGTCGGCGGTGAAGGCGCCGACGCCATCGGTGATCACCATGCGCAATTCGATCGAGGCCTCATCGAGGCGGTCCTGCACGCCGGCCGCCGCCGCCCGCATCGCCTCGGCGACGTCGACCGGCTCGAGCCGAAGCTCGAGCGCGCCCGCGTCGATCGAGGCGAGATCGAGGATATCGTCGATGATCGCAAGCAGCGCGTGCGAGGAATTGGTGATGAAGCCGGCGTATTCGAGCTGCTTCGGGTTGAGCGGTCCGACGCCGCCGGCCGCCAGGAGCTGGGTGAAGCCGATGATGTTGGTCAGCGGGGTGCGCAGCTCGTAGGACACGTGGTTGACGAAGTCGTTGCGCAGCTTCTCGGCCGCCACCAGCGCCTCGTTGCGCTCGGTCAGCGCGCGCTGGACGTTGGCGCTCGCGGTCACATCGAGGAAGGCGAGCAGAGTCGCCCCGTCGGGCAGCGGCAGCGCGGCGGCGTCGAAGGTGAGGTCGTCGGCCCGCTCGATGCGGGCGCTGAGGCCCTCGCGATGCTCGTGCAGGCCGACCACCATGCCCCTGAGCCCGTCCCACGTGGCGGGATCGCGGCACAAGGCGCGGCAGCCCTCCGCGATCGCGTCGATATGCGGATGGTCGCTGAGCCGAGACGGGTCGATGCCCCACATCGCCGCGAACACCGGGTTGAAGAGTTTCATCCGTCCGTCGGCGCCGAACACCGCCACGCCCTCCTTCAGCGCGTCGAGCGTTTCGCCCTGGACGTGGGTGAGCGCGGTCACTTGCGAGGCGAGCGCATAGCTCTGCGTCGCGTCGTCGTAGAGATAGGTGACGCCGCCCTTGGGGTTGGGGCTGGTGACGACGCGCAAGGCGCGGCCGTCCGGCAGGTACCAGACGGTCTCGCTCGGCTCGATCGCCTGATAGGCCTCCATCAGCTGGGCCTTCCAGGCGCGGAAATCCGCTTGCTCGGGCAGTTGGCGCTTGGTCCTGAGCCGGTCGAGGACCTCTCCATCGGTCGGATGGCTGTCGAGGAAGCCGGGATCGAGCGACCACATCTGGCTATAGGCCGCATTGTAGAAGGTGAGCCGCTTCGACTTGTCGAAGATCGCGACCGCGGTCGACAGGCGGTCGATCATGCGGGAATAATCGTCTTCGTTGCGGTCCATCTGCGCTTTCAGCGCGGCCGCCTCGGAGACGTCGTAGGCGACGCCGGCCGACCCATAGGCGGTTCCGACCTCGGCGACTTCGAAGGTCCGCCGCTCGCCGCCGACGACTGCGCTGGCGCGGCGCTTCCAGACGCCGCTCTCCCGCACCGCCGCCGCCGCTTCGCGGCGAAGGCCCGGATCGAACAGTTCCGCGGATTGCTCGACGACCACGCGCTCGTCAACCGCTTCGACCGACCGCGCATAGGGGGCGTTGCACCAGACCATCCGCCCCTCGGCGTCGCGTCCCCACGCGAGGACAGAAGCCTTTTCGAGCGCCAGACGCGCGGCGGTGGCGGCCGCCTCGGCCTCGGCGACCTTCTCGCGCATGCGGGTCGCCTCGAGCCGGTCGCCGGAAACGTCGCGGACCCGCACCACGGCGCTGCCCGATACGGGGCGGCCGAGGATTTCGAGATGGCGCCCGCGCAGGCTCAGCGCCGGCAGACAGAAGGCTTCCCCCCGATTGAGGAGGCGCAACACCGCATCCTCCGCCCCGCACGCGGCCTCGGGCGCGAGCCAGGCGGCGAAGTCGAGCACGCCCTGCGGCACGGCCGTGTCGGCCAGAAGGCCGAAATCGCCTTCGATCGAAGGCTCGACGTCCGGCCGATCCCAGGCGATGACGATTTGCGGGTCGCTGCGGACGATCAGGGCCGCCCGATCGACCCGGGCGGCGGCGGCGGCGAGATCCGTCTCCAGCTCGCCGAGGCGGCGGGCCCACTGGCGCCGCGCGGCGAGATGGACGAGCGCCGTCGCGGCGAGGGCGACAAGAAGGACGGCGAAGCCGATGGCGACGCCCTGGCCCGAGGTCAGGCCGGCCGCCGAGGCGGCGGGCGCGTCGAGACCACGCAGCGCTTCGTCGGCGCGCGCGCTCGCCGCGACCATGAGCGCGAGCGGCGCCGCGGCGGCGAGCGCTTGCCGGCGGCGTCGCGTCCCCATCGCTTGCCCCGCGAGCCCCCCGGCGCTGAACCCCGGCAACGAATGGCCTCCTCGAGAGCCGTCGGCGCATCAAGCGCGGTCCAACGGTCATGCCGACCGGCCTCTTCCGCCAGGAAGGTCCGAATCAGCCCTCAACAGGATTACGAAATGTTTGCCGCAAAGTCGTTAACCATCATGGGGACCACAATCCTGGCGAAAAGCCGACGATTTTCAATATCTTGACGGCGAGCGCAAGCAGACAACAATATATATGATATAAACGCCGGACCGACGGTTAACACCAGGTCCGGCGGCACGGAAAAGATTTCTGTTGCCGGGTCGGTCGCGGCTTTAGCGAATCAGGCCGAGAATGTCCTTGACCGCCCCCATGTTCGGCCGGCCGATGGCGCGCGCTTTCTCAGCGCCCTCGGCGAGAACGGAGTCGACATAGCCGGGATCGGCCGCGAGACGGAGGATTTCGCCGCGGATCGGCGCGAGCTTCTCGATTGTCACGTCGGCGAGCGCCGTCTTGAAGGCCGAGAACTGGGCGCCGCCGAACTCGTGCACGACGTCGGCCTTGGTGCGATCGGTCAGCGCGGCGAAAATCCCGACGAGATTGTCCGCCTCGGGCCGTCCGGCGAGACCGTCCAGGTGACCGGGCAGCGGCTCGGGGTCGGTCTTGGCCCTGCGGATCTTCTGCGCGATCGTGTCCGGATCGTCGGTCAGCGCGATGTAGGCGTTCTCCGACGTGTCCGACTTCGACATCTTCTTGGCGCCGTCCCGCAGGCTCATGACGCGGGTCGCCGGACCCTGGATCAGCGGCTCGGGCAGCGGGAAGAAGGCGTCGCCGTGACCGTGGGCGGCGATCGATTCGGCGAAGTCGTTGTTGAACTTCTGGGCGATGTCGCGGGCGAGCTCGAGGTGCTGCTTCTGGTCGTCGCCGACCGGGACGTGCGTCGCCTTGTAGAGCAGGATGTCGGCCGCCATCAGCACCGGATAGTTGAAGAGGCCGACCGAGGCGTTCTCGCGGTCCTTGCCGGCCTTCTCCTTGAACTGGGTCATGCGGTTGAGCCAGCCCATGCGGGCGACGCAATCAAGCGCCCAGGCGAGTTCGGCGTGCTCGGCGACGCGGCTCTGGTTGAAGACCGCATTGACCTTCGGATCGATGCCGCAGGCGAGGAAAGCCGCCGTCACCTCGCGCGTGGTCTTGGCGAGCTGCGCCGGCTCGTGCGGCAGGGTCATCGCGTGCAAATCGACGACACAATAGATGCAGGGCCGGGTTTCCTGAAGCGCCACGAAGCGCTTGATCGCGCCGAGGTAATTGCCGAGGTGGAGATTGCCGGTCGGCTGAACGCCTGAGAACACGCGCTCGGGAAAAGTCGCCATCGTTTTTCGCTTCGGTAGGGTCGGATTCGATGAGGGCGGCCTTATGGCAACGCCCGTCAAGCGACGCAAGGGGCGGGCGCGCAGCGCTCCGACGCGCCGAAGGCAATTCCTCCGGCAAACGAAGCCGGGCCAGACTCCTACGCGAAAGGGCATCGCTCGGCGGCCTCGCTTCAATCGCGCAGTGTCCTCCGGCGCGCTCAGGACGACCCCGACAGCAATGGAATCCCGCGAATTCAGAAGGTAGCGCGCTACTAAATGTGTTAAAGTGACGCTCAGCGATAGGTGATCAGATGCCGCGTGCAAGGCGAAGTTCCGACGATGGGATGACCAAGTTTCAGCGCTACCGGCTTTCCAAGGAAAGGCAGGGCATGAAGCTGCTCCGGGTCTGGGTTCCCGATCCGAGTCGCCCCGAATTCGCACGAGAAGCCGAGCGTCAGGCGGAACTGCTGCGCGGAAGGCCCGAACAAAACGAAACCCTGGAATTCATCGCGGCGGCTTTCGCTTGGCCTGAACGGTGAAGCGGGGCGATATCGCCACGGTCGCAGCGCCGGGCGAATACGGCAAACCTCGTCCTGCGGTTGTCATTCAATCGGATTGGCTTGCAGCCACGGATAGCGTGCTCGTCGCTCTCATGACGAGCGCCATTTTCGACGCCCCGATTTACCGGCTCCGGATTGAAGCGACTCCGGAAACCGGCCTCAAGGTCACGTCGGACGTAATGGTCGAGAAAATCCTCGCGATTCCGCGCGAGAAATGCGGGCCCAGGATCGGACGGCTGGTCGAGAGCAAGCTCATCGCTCTCAATCACATGCTTGCCGTGGTGATCGGTATTGCGGATTGAGGCCGAGCAACTCGGCATCGCCTCATGGAGCGTCGCCTTTTCCGCAGCCCTTTTTCGTTTTGCGGGCGGTCGCTTGCGCGGTGTCCGCCGCAGGCGGCCGAGATCGTTCTTCGGCAAACAGAGAGATTGCCGCCCGTCAGGCGCGCGCGTCCGCCTCGCCGACAGTCAGATCGACCATGATCTCGCCGGCGAGCCGCTCGAGCGTCCTGCGCAGGTCCTCGAGCGGCAGCGTCTCAGGGGCCCTCAGCCTGGCGTGGGCGCGAAACATCTCGACGCCGGTGAAGGCGGCGCTCTCGAGACCGCTCTCGAATTCCTCGATGTTGACGCCGAGCGCGCTCAGCGCCTGGGTGACGTCGCGCACGATGCCCGGGCGCTCGTTGCCGAGAATGTCGAGGGTGATCAGGCGCGCCGGGGATGCGGCCTCGTCGAGCGCCCCGCGTTCGATGGTCAGCACGAGCCCGATCGGAGCGAGGTCGCGTAGCGCGCGCTCGAGCGCCGGCAGGCTGGCCTCGGGAACGTCGACGCGCAAAATGCCGGCGAACTTGCCGGCGAGCCGGACCGCGCGGCTTTCGAGCCAGGTGCCGCCGAAGGCGGCGATCTTTTCCGACACCGCGTTGACGAGTCCGGGCCTGTCGGCGCCGACATAGGTCAGAACGAGCGGGATCATGGGAGGCTCCTCACGGGCGAGCGGGCGGCGGATAGTCTTATGGCGTCTTTGTAGACGCGGTCGCTGACCGCGTCCGCCGCGATCGGCGATCGCGGCTACAGTTCTGCCCCCTACAGGATGAACCGGCTCAGGTCCGCGTTGCCCGCCAGATCGCCGACCTGGCGGTCGATGAAACCGGCGTCGATCTTAACGGTCTCGCCGGAGCGGTCGGCGGCGGTGAAGCTCACTTCGTCGAGCGCCCGCTCCATCACCGTCTGGAGGCGGCGCGCGCCGATGTTCTCGACCGAGCCGTTGACCTTGGCGGCGAGGCGGGCGATCGCCGAGATCGAATCCGCCGAGAATTCGAGCTTGACGCCCTCGGTCTGCATCAGCGCCACATATTGCTTGATCAGGCTCGCCTCGGTGTCGGTGAGGATGCGCTTGAAGTCCTCCTCGGTCAGCGACTTGAGCTCGACCCGGATCGGCAGCCGGCCCTGCAACTCGGGCAGCAGGTCGGAGGGCCGCGAGATGTGGAAGGCGCCCGAGGCGATGAACAGGATATGGTCGGTCTTGACCGTGCCGTGCTTGGTGGCGACCGTCGTGCCCTCGATCAGCGGCAGGAGGTCGCGCTGCACGCCCTCACGCGAGACGTCGGCGCCGCCGCGGCCCTCGCGGGCGCAGATCTTGTCGATCTCGTCGAGAAAGACGATGCCGTTGCTCTCGACCTCGGCGATCGCGTCGCGCACGATCGCGTCCTGGTCGAGCAGCTTTTCGGCTTCCGCCGCCACCAGAGGCTCGCGCGCGTCGGCGACCGTCAGGCGCTTCGGCTTCGTCCGCTGGCCTTTGCCGAAGATGTCGGCGATGTTGATCGCCCCGATCGAGGCGCCGGGCATGTTGGGCAATTCGAACATCGGCATGCCCGAGCCGCTCTGCGGCAGCTCGACCTCGACGTCCTTGTCGTCGAGTTCGCCGGCATGGAGCTTGCGCCGGAAGGCTTCGCGCGTCGCCGACGAGGAGGTCGCCCCGACCAGCGCGTCGAGTATCCGCTCTTCCGCCGCCAGCTCGGCCTTGGCCTCGATGTCCTTGCGCTTGCGGGACTTTGTCAGCGCAATGGCGACCTCGACGAGATCGCGCACGATCTGCTCGACATCGCGCCCGACGTAGCCGACCTCGGTGAACTTGGTCGCCTCGACCTTGAGGAATGGCGCGCCGGCAAGCCTCGCGAGCCGTCGCGCGATCTCGGTCTTGCCGCAGCCGGTCGGGCCGATCATCAGGATGTTCTTCGGCATCACCTCCTCGCGCATCGGCGAGCCGAGCCGCAGGCGGCGCCAACGGTTGCGCAAGGCGATGGCGACGGCCCTCTTCGCCTCCGCCTGGCCGACGATGTAGCGGTCGAGCTCGGAGACGATTTCGCGCGGACTGAGTTCCGACATAGGTCAGAGGCTTTCGACGATCAGATTGGCGTTGGTATAGACGCAGATGTCGGCGGCGATGCGCATCGAGCGGCGCACGATCTCCTCGGCGTCGAGCGCCATCGGCAGCAGCGCGCGGGCGGCCGCCAGCGCATAGTTGCCGCCCGAGCCGATCGCCATGGCCGAGCCGTTCTCGTCCGCCTCCGGCTCGAGCACGTCGCCCGCGCCCGAGATCGTGAAGCCCGTGCCCTTGTCGGCGACGAGCAGCATCGCCTCGAGGCGGCGGAGATAGCGGTCGGTGCGCCAGTCCTTGGCGAGTTCGACGCAGGCGCGCGCGAGTTGTCCGGGATATTGCTCGAGCTTGGCCTCGAGCCGCTCGAACAGGGTGAAGGCGTCGGCGGTCGCGCCGGCAAAGCCGGCGATCACCTCGCCCTTGGCGAGGCGGCGCACCTTGCGCGCCGTCGCCTTGACCACCGTCTGGCCCATGCTGACCTGACCGTCGCCGCCGATGACCACCTTGTCGCCCTTGCGCACCATGAGGATGGTCGTCGCGTGCCAGCCCGGCGCGCGGGCGGCGGTGTCGTCTTGCATCGGCTTGATCGTCCTTCACTCGACAAGCGCCGCATGTATGGCCAGCGGCGGCGGCGCGCAAGTGCGGCGCCGAACCGGGGGCGACGGGAGCGCGCCCTGCCGCGCGGGAGGCGGGGCGGACCTCGGTCTTGCGTCAGGGCGCCAGCGCCAGCTTCGCGGCGCCGACGATGGGCAAGGGCCCGAAGGTCAGCGATACGCTGAGGCCGTGCGGCTCGCGGTTCGACAAACGCAGGGCGCCGCCATGCTTTTCGGCAATGTGACGCGCAATCGAGAGCCCGAGTCCGAAGCCGACGCGGCCGTCCTGCGACCGCGCGGCGTCTCCCTTGAAGAACGGCTCGAGCACCCGGTCGAGCAGCGACGGCCTGATTCCCGGACCGTCGTCGTCAACCTCGATCTCGACCGCTCCGTCCGCAAGCGAGCTGAGCGTGATCTCGACGCTGGTCCCGTATTTCGTGCCGTTCTCGACGACGTTGGTGACGGCGCGCGCGATCCCCTGGGCGCGCCCGGCGAAGGTCAGCCGATCGGGGCCGCGATACGAAACGGAATGTCCGATGTCGAAAAACTGAGCCGCAATCGTCTCGAGAAGGCTCGGAAGATCGGTCAGCGCCGCCGGTTCCGGCTGGTCGCTCGCGCGGACGTAGGCGAGCGTTTCCCCGACCATCTCGCTGATCAGGAGGATGTCCTGCAGCATCGCGGCGCGAACCGGTTCGTCGGTCACGCGCTCGGTCCTGAGCCGCAGCCTGGTCAGAGGCGTCCGCAGATCGTGGCTGATGGCGGTCAGCATCAGCGTGCGCTCCCGGACGAGCGCGCGCACGCGCTTGCGCATGTCGTTGAGGGCCGAGGCCGCCTCGCCGATCTCGCGCGGACCCTCTACGCTGAGGTCCGGTTCGTTGTCCTCGCTCCGGCCGAAGGCGCGCGCCGCCGAAGCGATCGACGACAAGGGGGAGGTGATCCAGCCGACCGCATAGGCCGAAAGGAACAGGATGCTCAACGTGATGATGGCGAGCGCGCCGATCGCCTGGACAAATAGGACATTGTGCAAGACGCCGTGCGGCGCCAGTTCGAACCGCAGGGCCTCACGGCCGTTGAGCGCAATGAAGATCGCCCTGTCATTTTTCCCGTCGGGCTCGCCCGTCAGCGGGCGCAGATTCCAGTCCCTCGCAAGGCTCTCTTCGATACCTGGGATGCGGCCCGGCGCCGCCGCCGTCACGGCCGAGTCCGGGCGCAACCCCTCGAGCGGGACGAGGCTCACCTCCATGCGATCCCACTTGAGGCGCCCAAGAAGCGCGGACGTCTCTTCCGGAGAGGTCGTCGCCTGCACCTGCCTGGTGATCGCGGCGATCCGCGCCGCCTGCACGGCGGCGAAGATCTGGTGATCCACCTCGTCCCGGCCCTGATTGATCAGATAGAGCAGGATCGCCGACGCGAATCCGACCCCCAGCAAGACGGAGAGGCAGAGAAGGCCGGTGATCTGACCCGCAATGGTCCGGGGGACGAGCCGACGGATCAGGCTCATCACAAGCCCTCGACGTCGGGGGTGAAGATATACCCGCCGAGCCGCACCGTCTTGATCAGGGTCGGATCGCGTGGATCGGGTTCGATCTTCTGCCGGATGCGGCTGATATGGACGTCGACGCTGCGCTCGATCGGCCCCGCGGCGCCGCTGTGGGTGAGTTCCAGAAGCTGCTCGCGCGACAGCACCTCCCCCGGATGCTGGCAGAAGGCCATCAGGAGGTCGAACTCGGCGCTGGTCGTCGTGACCCGCACCCCCTCGGGATTGAGCAGCTGCCGTTCGCCGGGATAGATCCGCCAGCCCGCGAATCGCAGCGGGCCAAGACGCCGGCCGACAGTCGTCGCACCGGCCCGCGCCCGTCTGAGCAGCGCACGGATGCGCGCCACGAGCTCTCGCGAGTTGAAAGGCTTGGTTACATAGTCGTCGGCGCCGATTTCGAGGCCGACCACACGGTCGATCTCCTGCCCGAGAGCGGTCAGCATCAGGATCGGCAGGTTCGAGGAGCCGCGCAGCCGCCTGCAGATGCTGAACCCGTCCTCGCCTGGAAGCATGACGTCCAGCACGACGAGATCGATCTCCTCGCGGCTCAGCACGCGATCCATGTCCACGGCGGACGGGGCGCCTGTAACGGAGAATCCGTTCTCGCCCAAAACGTCCGAAAGCATCCGCTGGATGACCGGATCGTCCTCGACGACGAGGATGTGAGCGCCAACGCTGGCCGGAGAAGAGGACAAGGCGAGGACCTGTTGAGAGTCAGCGAGTTTACCGCGAGGCGGCAAATTATAGGATGACCTCGCCCGACAGAGAACATTATTTTATGTTGCGAAGCGGATTGGCCGACCCAAATCCGTCCGGCGCCAGGATTTCCCCAGGATCCAGGGAAAGCAACCGCTGTCGCTGCCGCAACAACACTTCATATGACCTCGCCCTACGGGCGCGGTAGGCTTTCGTCGCCGCGAGGTCGAATGCGCGGGCGAAGGTTCAAAGCCGGATGCGCCCGATTCGACGCTGGCGGGCGATCCCGTCCGGCGGAGACGCGCCGGAAACAACAAGGACGAAACCCATGAAACGCATGATTTATGCCGCCTGCGCGACGGCGACGCTGGCGTTGGCGCTCCCCGCGGTCCAGAGCTTCGCGGATACGGCCGCTCCGGCCGCCGTTCAGCAGGAGCAGGGAGACCAGCCCCGTGAAGAGTGGATGCAGCATCGGGCCGAGATCTTCGATGCGTTCCTCGTTGGCTACAAAGCCAGCCTCGGCCTGACGAACGATCAGGAGAAGAACTGGGCGCCTTTCGAATCGGCGCTGCGCGCGGCCGTGAAGCGTGGCCCCGGAGCGGGACCTCAGGCGGACGAAGAGCGCAACGGACCGCCGTCCCCGATCGACCGGATGCGGAACATGTCGACGCGGTTGAGCGGATGGTCGACCAAGCTCTCCGCGCTGGCCGACGCGGGCGCTCCCCTCTACGCAAGCCTGGACGACAAGCAAAAGGTCGTGTTCGACGCGGGGCTTCGCGGACTTTGGCGCCTGCATCGTTTCGGCGCCGGCGGTCCGGAGGGGCGGCGTTGGCAACGGCGCGACTGACCGTCACGAAGACAGCGTGCGGTCTCCCCGGGCGCTCCGCCGCTAGAGCGTGATAACCTGGGATCGAATCGCCCGGCTTCCCCTTGTCCGGCCCTTCGGGCCACCCCCGGGTCTTCGCCCGGGGGCAGGCTATTCCCCCCAAGGGGGAAGGGATCGCCCCTCTCCCCGGAGGGCGTCCGAAAGGACGCCCGTCTATCGACGGGCTATGGGGAGAGGGAAGCCGCCATACGGCGTCTGGGAAGACGCCCGTCTTTCGACGGGCTATGGCGGCAGGGTGAGGGTTTGCTGGCGCACCCTATTTCATCATGCTTTAGAGCGGTTTCCGATCAAATCGAGGCGCCTCGTCATTGCGAGCGAAGCGAAGCAATCCAGGGCTGCCACCGCCGCCCTACGATCACTGGATTGCTTCGTCGCTTCGCTTCTCGCAATGACGATTCAGCGTGGTCGAAAACCGCTTTAGGGGCCGAGGACGAAGACTTGGCCCTTGCCCGTCGGGTCGCTTCGCGTCATTCGAATGCGCAGCCCTTTTTGACCCCGAGGCGCCGGAAGACGATTGCGGCCGGGCAGAAGCCGGTGAAGGCCGATTGGATCATGTTGAGGCCGGCGAAGGCCGTCAGCAGGAACCAGTACGGACTGACGATATAGCCGAGCGTGACGCTAGCGAGAACGACGAAGCCGGCGAAGACGAGGACGGCGCGGTCGAGAGACATGGGGAAACTCCTGTTTTGGCCCGGCCTGACGGACCCCGCCTTGCCTCGGGGCGAACGCCAAGCATTTTTGATATTGCTAAATTAGAATATGCGAATATATTCGTCAAGGACCACCGCGGCCCGTCCGGCGCCCTCAGCCGACCGCCCGTCGGTCGGCTCGCTTCGTTTCGACTCCCTGGAGACCCGTCATGGACGCTACCAACTGGCCCGAGCTCACCAAGCACCTGAGCGCCGAACTTCGGAACCTGCGCGGCGGCGCGACCGACGTCATGAAGGCCTTCGGGTCGCTCGCGCAGTCGGCGAGCGCGTCCGGGGCGCTCGACGTCAAGACCAAGGAACTGATCGCCATCGGGATCGCCGTGGCGGCGCACTGCGACGACTGCATCGCCTTCCACGTCAAGGCTGCGGTCGATCGGGGCGCCACGCGCGAGGAAATCCTCGAAACGCTCGGCATGGCGATCTATATGGGGGCTGGGCCTTCGGCGATGTACGCGAGCCACGCCCTCGGCGCCTACACCCAGTTCGCCGCCGCGAAAACCACTGACGCGGCCGCCTGAGCCACCGGAGGAGCCCATGTTCAAGAATCTGTTCGGCGGCGCGCCCGAGTCCCCGGACCTCGATTTCCCCACTTTCGCCAAGGCGGTCGCGGCGGGCCAAGTCACGGTCGTCGACGTTCGCGAACCGCACGAGTTTGCCGCGGGCCATATTGCCGACGCCGTCAACCTGCCGCTGTCGAGATTCGATCCCAACGATCTTCCGAGCGGACAGGACAAGCCCGTCGTCATCCTGTGCCAAGCGGGCGGACGCTCGCGCAAGGCCCTCGGCGCCGCCCAGGCGGCCGGGCGCGCCGACCTGAAACACTATCCGGGCGGCATGAACGGGTGGCGCATGCATGGCGGCGACGTGACGATCTGAAAATCGCGGCCGACCTGGAACGCATGGAAACGGGGCCGCAGCCGAGCGCGGCCCTTTTCATGGGTCGGAGTTGGCGGCGCCTCGGCGAGGCAAGAGCGGTTGCGTTCGATAAATCAAGCGCCGACGTCCCGTGTCGCCCCGCGAAACCGCTATTCCGCCGCCTCGCGCATGGCGCTCATCCGAGCAAGCTGGGCGCGCAATGGGGCGGGCTTCAGCGGCTTGTGCAGAATGACGATGTCCTGGCGGGCGGCCTCGTCGCGCGCCTCGAGGCTGCGGTCGGCAGTCGCCAGGATCGCCGGGATCGCGCGGCCCAAGTCCTGGCGCAGCGCCGCGATCGCTGCGATGCCGTCGCCCTCGTCGAGGTGATAGTCGGCGATGATGAGGTCGGGCGCGCCGAAGTCGGCGAGCGCCGCGCGCGCCTCGGCAAGGCCCTCGGCCGTCGCGACGAGACAACCCCAGCGTCCGAGCAGAGCCCGCATGCCGTCGAGCACGCGAACCTCGTTGTCGATCGCCAGAATTTTGAGGCCGCTGAGCGGCTCGTCGGCGGGAAGCGGTTGCGGCGCGCCCGCCGCGTCGGCGCGCGGGACCACGGCGACGCCGAGCGGGGCCGTGACGGAGAAGACGGAGCCGTGACCCGGCCATGACCTCAGGTCGACAGGATGCTCGAGCACGCGCCCGAGGCGCTCGACGATCGACAGGCCGAGCCCCAGGCCCCTGGCGATCCGGGCGCCCTGATCGAGGCGCCGAAACTCCTCAAACACGGCGCGCCGCCGATCGGCCGGGATGCCGAGGCCGGTGTCCCACACCTCGATGCGCAGACCGTTCGGCTGCCGCCGGCAGCCGACCAGCACCTTGCCGCGCACGGTGTACTTGATCGCGTTGGAGACCAGGTTCTGCAGCAGGCGGCGCATCAGGCGCCGGTCGGTCCGGATCGCGAGCCGCGTCGGCGCGAAACGAAGCCCGAGCCCCTTTGAGCGCGCGAGCGGCGTGAACTCGACCTCGAGCATGCGCATGAGATCGGCGACCGGGACGTCGGAGATCTCCGGTTTGGTCGCCCCCGCGTCGAGCCGCGAGATGTCCAGGAGGGCGCCCAGGATCTCCTCGACCGCTTCCAGCGACATGTCGACCTTGCGGGCGAGATCGGCGCGCTCGTCGTCGCCGCCGATCCGGACGGGCCCTTCCGCGAGCGAGCTGGCGTAAAGCCTCGCGGCGTTGAGGGGCTGGAGGATGTCGTGGCTGGCCGCGGCGAGGAAGCGCGTCTTCGAAAGGTTCGCCTCCTCCGCGACGGTCTTGGCGCTCGCCAGCTCCGCATTCAGGCGCTGCAATTGGGCGGTGCGCTCGTCGACGCGCTTTTCGAGGAACTCGTTGGCCGCCTCGAGCGCTTCCTCCGTCTGCACGGTCTGGGTCACGTCGGTGTAGGTCGTGACGATGCCGCCGTCCGGAAGGCGGGCCGAGCGGATCTCGATGACGCGGTGGGTGGAGAAGAGCCGGAGCCGCGTCGGCTGGTCGTCATAGAGCAGCGAGGCGACCCGCTCGGCGACGAAGTCATCCGAGTCGCCCGGTCCGTAGGCGCCGCGGGCGGCATTGAAGCGGACGATCTCGTCGAGCCCGACGCCGAGACGCAGCAGGGCTTGCGGCAGGTCGAACAGCTCGCCGAACTCGCGGTTCCAGGCGGTCAGCGCGAGATTGGAGTCGAACACGGTGATGCCCTGACGGGCATGGTCGAGCGCATGCTGCAACTGGTCCCGGTTCGACTGGATCGCCGCCGACGCTTCGTCGATCAGCTTCAGCGCCGAATGGCCGGAGACCGTCCGCGGCCTGAGCAGCAGGGACAGAACCTGGCGCGAGGTCGAGGCGCCGATGGCGGGCGAGAGCAGGAATTCCGCGTGGCGGATGAGTTGCGCGCTCGCCTCGCGGGTCGGGTCGTAGTCCTGGCCGCTCTCGCGCATGAAGGCGGAAAACGCCCGCCGCGCCCGCGCCGCGCCGAGATAGCGGGCGACCGCGGCTTCGAGTTCGCCGGCCGTCGTCGACGAGCGCCACAGCCGAAAGGCCTGCGGCTTGCCGCCGACGCCGGCGAAGGCGTTTGCCTGCGCGCGCTCGAGCGCCGTGACGTCGCGGGTCAGCGAGAAGGCGACAAAGGCGACGACGTTGACGAACAGCGAAATGACGACGCCTCCGACCAGAGGGTTCGGCGCGAAGGCGACGAGCCCCGCCGGACTGAGCCAGCCGATCGCCAGCGGCCCGTGGGCGAGAAGGGCCGTGATGGCCTTCTGCGGTTCGAGCGACGGCAGAAACAGGAGGTAGAGCCAGGCCAGCGAACCCGCCGTCATGCCGGCGATCGCGCCGCGCGCCGTGCCGCGCCTCCAGAAGAGCCCGCCGAGAAAGGACGGGGCGATCTGCGCCAGGGCGGCGAACGACAGGAGGCCGATCGAAACGAGCGCCGTCTCTCCAGTCAGGAGGTCATAAAGGAGGCCCAGCATCAGGACGCCGACGATCGACAGGCGCCGGACCCACAGGACGAGCGCCCCGATGTCGCCCTCGGCGACCTGCGTCTGGTTGAGGCGCCGCCGAAGCAAGAGCGGCATCACCAGGTCATTGGATACGGTGATCGCCAGGGCCAGACTGTCGAGCACGACCATGCCGGTCGCCGCCGACAGCCCGCCGACCATGGTCATCAGCGCCACGCCCCGCGCGCCGGCCGCGAGCGGAAGCGCGAGCACCGTCAGATCGCGGTTGATCGCGCCGTCGGGAAACATCTTGAGCCCGGCCACGGCGAGCGGCGCGACGAACAGATTGATCAGCGTGAGATAGGCCGGAAACATCCAGGAGGCGGTGCGCACGCCGCGCTGATCGTGGTTCTCGACCACCACCACGTGAAACTGCCGCGGCAGCAGGAGAATGGCGAAGGCGGACAAGAGCGTGGTGACGCCCCAGACGGCCGGGTCGGGCGGCGTCTGGATCACCGCCGCGATCTTCGGATTGGTCAGGGCCGCCTGGGTCAGCCCCGAAAGGCCGCCGTTCAGGCCCCACACGACAAAGGCGCCGACGCCGAGAAACGCCCCGAGCTTGACGACCGACTCGACCGCGATCGCCAGGATCAGCCCGTCCTGGTGCTCCTTCGGATTGATGCGCCGCGTGCCGAAGGCGATGGCGAAGGCCGCCAGCACCAGCGCGATCGCGAGCGAGAACAGGCCCGACGGTGTGTCCGCGGTCAGCCGGGAGGTGTCGAAGGACGCGACCACGGTCAGGAGCGTGGTCGAGACCGCCTTGAGCTGCAGGGCGACATAAGGCGCCGAGCCGACCAGCGCGACCAGCGCCGCGATGGCGGCGACCGCCGGCGATTTCCCGTAGCGGGCCGAGACGAAGTCGGCGACCGTGGTCAGGTTCTGTGTGCGGGCCAGATTGACGATGCGCCAGACGAAGGCCGAGCCGAGGCCGATGACGAGGGCCGGGCCGATGTAGATCGGCAGGAAGTCGAGGCCGTGCGAGGAGGCGAGGCCGACCGAGCCGTAGTAGGTCCAGGACGTGCAGTAGACGGCGAGGCTCAGGGCGTAGACGACCGCCCGCGATCGGCCCGCGATGAAGCGCCGCCCGCCCCGGTCGCCCCACCAGGCGATCAGAAACAGGACGCCGACGTAACCGATCGCGGCGATGTAAACCGTTGCGCCGTTCATCGAACCGTACGCGGGACCTCCGGACCTTCACAAGGACTCTTAGGAGGATCGCGAGCGAATTGGCAATCTGAAACGGCGGCGCGCGTCTCGGCGCCGCCGGCGCGGCTCAGCGGGCTAGAGCCACGGGCGCGCCGCGGCCGACTTGCCCTCGAAGGCCAAGATCGCGGGCGCTTCGACCATGGTCAGGCCGATGTCGTCGAGCCCCTCGATCAGGCTCTGCTTGCGGAACGGATCGATCTCGAACTTGACCACCCCGCCGTCGGGCCCGCGGATTTCCTGGGCCGGGAGGTCGATGCTCAACACGGCGTTGGCCCCCCGTTCGGCGTCGTCCATGAGCTTGGGAAGGTCCTCGGGCGAGACCTTGATCGGCAGGATGCCGTTCTTGAAACAGTTGTTGTAGAAAATATCGGCGAAATCGGTGGAAATGACGCAGCGGACGCCGAAATCGAGCAGCGCCCACGGCGCGTGCTCGCGCGACGATCCGCAGCCGAAATTGTCGCCGGCCACCAAGATGGTCGCGTTGCGGTACTGCGGCTTGTTGAGCACGAAGTCCGGATTCTCCGAGCCGTCGTCGCGGTAGCGCATTTCGGAGAACAGGCCCGCGCCGAGGCCGGTGCGCCGGATCGTCTTTAGATATTGCTTCGGGATGATCATGTCCGTGTCGATGTTGTCGATCGGCAACGGCGCCGCCACTCCGGTCAGGGTCGTGAATGTGTCCATGTCTTCGAGACTCTCGCGTCCATTTCCGCCCGACGGGCGGCCGCAAGCGCCGCAACGCTCCGTCAGCCCCAAGGCTCTAGCAAATGACTGGCTCTCCGGCAAACCGGTCAGAGATAGTTCTCGATCTCCTTGGCGGCGTCCTCGGGCGGGCGGTCGAGGTTCAGCGCTTCGCCGAAGCCGCCCGTCTTGTCCATCAGATACACGACCGAGCTGTGATCCATCGAGTAGCTACCGTCGGTCTGGACCTCCCCTTTGCGCGCGAACACGCGATAGGCCTTCTCGACCGCGCCGATCGCCTGGGGGCTGCCGGACAGGCCCGTGATCGCCGCGCCGAAGCTGCTGGCGTAATCCTGCATGACCTTGGGCGTGTCGCGCTCCGGATCGACCGTGATGAACAGCGCCGGAATGGCCTTATTGCCCATCTTGGTCAGGACATCGGCGATATGGGCAAGCTCGGTCGGGCACACGTCCGGGCAATGGGTATAGCCGAAATAAACCAGGAACGGACGACCCCGCAGGCTGTCGCTGGTGATCGTCCGGCCCGTGCCGTCCTGGAGCGCGAACGGCCCGCCGACGAGGGATGCGTTCGAACCCGCCGGCGTCCTCAATAACAAGCCCCCGGCCAACGCCAGCAGCGCGACCGCGCCGACCGCCATGGCGACGAAGGACCGGAAAGGGCGCGGCTGCGGCTCGCCGCCTTTTGCTGTGTCTGGCGTCATCGTTCCGTCCCAATGGGGAGGCGGGGATTGGACGAGCGCAGCCGCCCGGCCTCGTTTGCGAGAAATGGCACGCGCCGACGGTCTTTGCCAAGCTTCGGCGCCAGGAGTGTGGCGACGGCGGAACCTACGCGCCCGGCTGGGCGATGAATCGCGCAAGGTGTAAGGTCGCGGCAGGGCGCCGCGAGCGTTGTCCCCGTCGAGGCCGCGCCGCCCTCGTGTCCGACCGGCTGCAAGGAGCAGGAAACCGATGCCGTTGAGCGCGGAAGGCGCCGCCGTCGCCGCCGAGGCGCAAGCGTTTTCGTATCGGACCGGCCCGGCCGGCCCGGCGACTGCCCGCGCGGTCGCGGTCGAGGCGCCGGTCGAGTTCGTTCTCGGCGGTTCGCCCTTCGCGGTGATGATGGCGACCCCGAACGATCTGGATGACTTCGCCTACGGATTCCTGCGGACGGAAGGGATCGTCGAGCGCCCCGAGGACATTCGCGGCATCGAAACGCGCCTGACGAATCTCGGCTGGCGCCTCGACGTCGCGCTGACCGGAGAGAAGCTGAAGACGCATCTGGCGCGCCGGCGCGCGATCAGCGGACGTTCCGGCTGCGGGCTCTGCGGCGTCGAGGACCTTCAAAGCCTGGCGATCGCGCCCTGCCCGGCGCCGGCTGCGCGGCCCGTCCCCCCGGCGGCGATCGGCTTGGCGCTCGCCGAGCTCGAAAAGCGCCAGCCGCTCAACGTCCTGACCCGCGCGGTGCACGGCGCGGCCTGGTGCGGCCGCGACGGCCGAATCGCTCTCGTGCGCGAGGACGTCGGACGCCACAACGCCCTCGATAAGGCGATCGGCGCGGTGTGGCGCGCCGGCGGCGACGCCCGCGACGGCTTCTTCGTCATCACGAGCCGCTGTTCGTTCGAAATGGTGGCGAAGGCGGCCATTTTCGGCGCGGGCACGCTCGTGTCGCTGTCGGCCCCGACTTCGCTGGCGCTCGAGCGCGCCAGGGCGTGGGGCGTCACGGTCATCGCGGTCGCCCGCGCCGACGGGGCGATGGCCTTCGGCGACGGCGGCGGCGCGCGATCCGTCGGGTCCGGGTCGTGAGAGCGCGGAAGCGGGCGCTCGGCGCGGCCGCCCTTCGCCATTCCGGCGACGCCTGAAGCCGCGGTCGATGTTTCGCTGGCGCCTGCCCGATTTCACCCGGATGCTGGTCGGCCAGCACATCGTCAACGGCCTGAGCGTCGGCGCCGGGGTGATGGCGATCGCGGTGACCGCCACGGCGCTGTTCGGATTCGCCGCCGGCCAGCCCGCGACGCTCGGGGCGATTTCGGCCAGCATCTCCGACCTGCCCGCGCCGTGGCGCGAGAAGGCGCGCTCCCTATCGGTCGGGTTCGCCTTGGCGCTGATCTCGACCTCAGCCATCCAGCTCGCGCTGCCATGGCCGGCGGCCGCGCTTGCCGTCATCGGAGCCGTCGCCTTCGCATGCGGCATGATCACGGGATGGGGCCGCTGGGCCGTCGCGCTCGGCATGCAGGCGCTCATTCCCGTGGTGTTCGTGCTCGGCTTTCCGCGCGAGAGCTTCGCCGCGGCGGTGAAGATCCAGATCCTGTTCGCCGCCGGCGGCTTCGCCTATATCGCGTTCGCGTTGGTCGCGACGGTCGTCACCGACGCGAGCGCTCGTCGCCTGGTCGCCAGCGAGACGATCCGCGAACTGTCCATCTACCTGCGCGCCGTCGCCGCGGCGTTCGATCCGGAAACGGACTTCGAGCAGGCCTACGGGTCGGCGATCCGCCAGCAGGCCGCGTTGTCGGAGCAATTGCAGTCGGCGAGGGCGCTGCTGCTCGATCACGCCCGGCCCGGCTCGGAAAGCCTGCGGCTCGCGGCGACGATCGGCGTCCTGCTCGACGCCTTCGATGCGCTCATCGCGGCCCAGTGCGATATCGCGAAAATTCGCCGGGCGCCGCCGTCGACGACGCTCCTCAGGCAAATCGGCGAGGCGTTGCGGGTCGGGGCGCTGGACCTCCATCATTTGAGTCTCGAGATCCTGGCGACGAGCAGGCCGACGCTGCCGCCGGACCATCAGCTGGCGATCGACGCCCTGCGGCGCGAGGCGGCGCGGCAGGACGAGGCCGAAGCGCCGGACCCCGCCGCGCGCGCCGCGCTCAGCGCCGCGACCGACCGTCTCGCGCGCGCGCTCGGTCATATCCGTCGGCTCGAGAAGGCCCTGTCGGACGACCAGACGGCCGAGGCGGCGATCGGGGGCGTGGACCTCAGGGCGTTTCTCCCCAAGCGCGCCTATTCCTGGAGGGCGCTCGAACGGCACTTCACCATCGCCTCTCCGGTGCTGCGCTATTCGGTCCGCCTGGCGCTCGCGATGATGGCCGGCGCGATCGTCGCCCGGTTTCTCGGCGACTCGGGCACGGAAACTGGGTGCTCCTCACCATCGCGGTGATCATGCGCGCCAACTATGGACTGACCAAAACCCGCCGCAACGATCGCGTGATCGGAACGCTGATCGGCTGCGTCGTCGCGGCGGGCGCGGTCGGCTGGCTGCCCGCGGGCGCGCTGGTGGCGGTGCAGGGACTCGCGGTCGTGGTCATCCACAGTTTTGTGCGCCTCAACTATCGCCTGACGTCGGTCGGCGCCTCCGTCATGGCTCTGGTCTCCCTCCATCTCATCCAGCCGGAACTGCCGGCGCCCGTGGTGGCGCGGCTCGCCGACACGCTGATCGGCGCCGCGATCGCCCATCTCTTCGGCTACGTCTGGCCGCACTGGGAGTTTTCCGACGCGCCGAACATCGCCGCCCGCCTGCAGGCCCGGCTCGCCGCTTTCGCCGAGGTGGCGCTGAACGCCGCCGCCCCCGTCCAGGATTATCGTCTGGCTCGCAAGAATGTGATCGAGGCGATCGCCGCGCTTTCCGATTCGGCCGGCCGGATGAGCGTCGAGCCGGTGGCCGCGCGCAAGGGCCTCGAGGAGATGGCGGCGCTCCTCATGGCGGCGCACGGATTCACCGCCCAGCTTTCGGCCGCGCGCCTCGACGTTCAGGCCGGCGCCCCGGGGCCGCCGGCCGAAACGCGCGCCTGGCTGAGGACAAGGCTCGCTCTGAAGCCAGGCGAGGCGAGCCCGCCGCCGCCCGTCCCTTCGGGCCCGCTGACGGCGGCGGCGCTCGCGGTCGTCGCGGCCGCCGAGCGCTACCGGCAGGCGGCCCTGGACGAGCTTGCCCGCGCATAGCGCCGGCCGATCGATATCGGAAAAATGTTCGCCCGCTCCCGCATAAACCCGCATAAAAAAGCCGCGTTTGTGGAACGGACTCGCAGCTGGAAGAGCGTCGGACCCGTGCGGAACCGGCGCCGAACGACGACGTTGAGAGACGGGCTGGGCCTGCAACCGGAGGCAACCCTGATGGCGAATGTCGACTTTTCTTATCCGATGGGGCGAACGTCGCGTTTTCTGGACGTCTCGCCGATGATCGAGGCCCTGCGCTTCCAGCCCGAGGACTTCGACTTCGAAAAGGGCTGGCTCAATCATGTTCCGAGCCGGCACCGGTTCCAGTTCGATTCGACCGGACGGGTGACGGTGGAAGCGAATTGCCGATGCGCGGCAATGTCGATCAAGCCCGAGCAGACCGACGACCTGGTGGCGACCTACAACGTGTGGCGGCGCGAGTACTGGCTGCCGATCGAGACCAACCGCGAGTTCGCCTCCCACTTCGAGAAGCCGAACGCCTGGGTGCGGCTTTTCCGCGACGTCCGGATGGCGTTCCGGCGGTTTAAGCGCCGCGAGCCGTCGGTTGGACTTCCTGTCCCCGATCTCGCCGACGCCCGTGTGACGGCCGCCGAATAGCCGCAGCATCGCAGGCTGCGCGATGAACGGGAACCATGAAGCGGCGCGGCTCGAACGCCGCGCCGAAACGAATGGGCGCGCCTCTCGCCTTCGTCTTCGCCTTCCCTAGCGACCAGGGAAGGGTCTAGACTTCCACGGAATTCCGTGGAGGGCGACTCATGGGCGGCTCGGTCGCCGTGTTCGACGTGGGCAAGACCAACGTCAAGCTCATCGTCTTCGACCGCGACGGCAAAGTCGTCGCCGAGCGGTCCCAGCCCAATGCGCCGCTCCCGCCAGACGCACGCTGGCCGTATCTCCGGCTCGACACCGAGCGGGCATGGGCTTTCCTCCTGGCGTCGTTGAAGGACGTCGGCGCGACGACGCCGATCGAGGCCGTGTCGGTCGCCGCGCACGGCGCGGCCGGCGCGCTTGTCACCGAGGACAGTGTCGCGGCGCCGCCGGTCGACTACGAGTTCGACGGTTTCGCGGGCGTCGACGCCGATTACGACGCGCTCCGTCCGCCGTTCGACGAGACCTTCTCGCCGCATCTGGCGCGCGGCCTCAATCTCGGGCGGCAAATCTTCTTTCTCGAGCGGACATGCCCGGCCGATTTCGCCCGCGCCCGCGCCTTTCTCGCCTATCCTCAGTTCTGGGCGTGGCGGCTGTCGGGCGTGGCGGCCTCGGAAGTCACATCGCTCGCCGCGCACGCCGACCTCTGGCGGCCAAAAGAGGGAAAGCTGTCGAGCCTCATCGACCGGGCCGGCTGGGGCCGGCTGTTCCCGCCGTTGCGCAAAGCCTGGGACGCGCTCGGTCCCATCCGTCCCGAGGTCGCCGCGGCGACCGGACTGCCGGCGGACGTCAGGGTGATCTGCGGCGCGCACGATTCGAACGCTTCGCTCGTTCCCTATCTCGCCTCGCGCAGCGACCCGTTCACCGTCGTATCGACCGGAACCTGGGTGATCATCATGGCGGTCGGCGGCGCCGCGACGCTCGACCCGAACGCCGACATGATCGCCAATGTCGACGTTCTGGGCCGTCCGGTGCCGACGGCGCGCCTGATGGGCGGACGCGAGTTCGCCGTCCTCGCGGGCGAGCCGCCGGCGGCCGCGGAAATAGCCGACGTCGCCGCGGTCGTCGCCTCGGGCGTCATGGCCATGCCGGCCTTCACCGATCAGGGCGGGCCGTTCGCCGGCCGCAAAGGCTGGATCGAGGGCCCGCCGCCGTCGACGCCCGCCGCCCGGGCCGCGCTCGCGACCCTCTATTCGGCGCTGATGACCGCCCATATGCTCCGGCTGCTCGAGGCGCCGGGCGACATCATCGTCGAGGGCGGCTTCAACCGGACGCCGGCCTATTCCGCCCTCCTCGCCGCACTCATGCCCGGGCGGCCGGTGTTCGTCGCCCCGGCGTCCGGCGCCGCCGAGGGCGCGGCCATGCTGGCCATCTGGGGCGAGCCGCACGAGTCCCCCAAGCTCGCGCCGGCGCGGGCCTGGGACCCGCCCGGGCTCATCGACTACGCGGAGCGATGGCGCCGCGCCTTGCCTCGCGCCGCGCCGGAAGCCTGACGCGTCGACGATCGACGCCACTGCGACTTGTGCTCGCAGCGCAGGGTTGCTTAGCTGCGCTCGTAACGACTCTCGGGGGAAACGGCCATGGCCTACGGCTTTACGCCGGCGGAGCGCGCGGCTCTCGACACGCGGGCGCGAAACATCGTCGACGCCTGCCCGGACGTCGGGAGCCTGATCCGGCGCGGACTTGCGGGCGATCCCGAGCGCGAGACGCTCGTCTATCTGCGTACGGCGCTCGACCCCTCTCCCGTCGTGACGCGCGCCGGCGAATTTCTTGGCCTCCTCGAGGCCGCGCGCATCTGGCTCCGGCACAACGGCGTGGGGCCGGGCGATGTCGTGGCGATCCTCGCGCCCAACGTGACGGCGACGGCGGTCGCCTATTGGGCGGCGACGAGCTTTGCCGTCGCCCAGCCGCTCAATCTCCTGTTCAGCCGCGAGGCGATCGCCGCCCAGCTCAGGGCGGTCAAGGCCAAGATGGTCTTTGCGCCGCCGCCCGGCGCGCCCGGCGGCCTCTACGAGAAGGTCGAAGCCTTAGGCGCGCTGGCGCCGAGCCTCGAGCGGATCGTCGTTTTGCCGATGGACGGCCGCGTCGCCTTCGGCGAAGACACGATCGTCCCCGCCGCGCCCAACGCCGCGCCCGAGACGGCGCGACCCGACGCGCTCGCCGCGCTGCTCCCGACCGGCGGGACGACCGGCGTCCCCAAGATCGTGCCGCTCACGCATCGCAACATCGTCGCCTCGTCGGTCGCCTCGATGCTCGCCTTGGACGTGCGGCCGGACGACCGCGTCGTGATCTCGTTGCCGCTCTTCCATGTCGGCGGCGCTTTCTGCACGAGCCTTCCCGCTTTCGGCGCCGGCGCCGCGATGATCCTGCCGACCGCGGCCGGGTTCCGCAACCCTGACGTCGTCAGGAACTACTGGCGGATTCTCGATGCGCATCGCGTGACGATCGGCGGCTTGGTGCCGACGGGGCTCGCCGCGGCGGCCGAGGCGGACGCCGGCGGTTGCGACCTTTCGCGGCTCAGGCTGTTTGCCACCGGCGCGTCGGTCTGTCCGCCCGAGATCGAGCGGCGCCTCCTGCGCGTCTGGCCGGGCGACTGCGTCAGGCAGATCTACGGGATGACGGAATTTGCCGGCGCGATCACCCAGACGCCCTGGGACCGCGAGCAGCGCTCCGGCTCGGTGGGGCTGCCCAACGCGCTGGTCGAAGTCGCCGTGCTGGCCGGCGAGACCCTCTATCGCGGACCTTCGCCGACCGGAGAAATCGTCGCGCGCGGACCGCAAATGTTCGGCGGCTATTTCGATCCGAGACAGGCGGGCGCGACGTTCCACGACGGCTGGATTCGCTCGGGCGATCTCGGACGGATCGGCGACGACGGCGAGGTCTATGTCACCGGCCGCGCCAAGGACGTCATCATCCGCAGCGGCCACAACATCGATCCCGCGACGATCGAGGACGTGGCGATGCGCTTCCCCGGCGTCGGCCTCGCCGCGGCGGTCGGACGGCCGGACGCTTACGCCGGCGAGACGCCCATGCTGTTCGTGGCCCGCTCGCCCGGCGCCGAGATCGACGCGAACGCGCTTGCCGACTTCGTCCGGGAGGGGGTGATCGAGCCGCCGGCCCGTCCCCGCGCCATTGTCATGATCGACGAAATGCCGGTGACGCCGGTCGGTAAGATCTTTAAGCCACGGCTGCGGGAAATCGCTGCGGAAGAGGCGGCGCGCGAGGCGCTTGCCGGCGTTCTGCCCGACATCGCATTCGAGGTGAAGGCGCGCCACGCCGACAGCGGCCTCGTCGTCATAGCCTGCGTTCCGCCTTCGGCAGTCGAGGCGGCTCGCGGGGCGCTCGGCAAGTTCCCGGTCCGATTCGAAATCGTCCCGACCGAAGACGCCCGCTGATTATGCGCGCCCAGTTCTCGCGGCGTCTATGGCGCCAACGCCCGCGTCAGGACGGCGCGGTAGGCTTCGACGATATGCTGCGCCTTGAAGCGTTCAAAATCGCCGCGCTCGTGCAACGTATCGATCCGACGTTTGAAAGCCTCCTGCTCAGACAGCAGGCGTTCGACTCCGGACTCGATATCCTCGAGTTGCGTGGGGCCGCATGCATAGCCGATCGCATCCGGTTCGAAGAAACCGTCGATGCCCCAGCCGCGCGGATGCAGCACGGGCACGCCGGCGAACAGGGCTTCGATGAAAACCATGCCGAACGTCTCGCGCCGCGACGGCATCAGGAAAGCGGCGTAGCCGCGCAGCGTCTCGCCAAGCGCATCGGCCGTTATGGGTCCCTTGAGCGAGACGAAGGGTCCGGCTCCGGCGGATCTGATCATCTCGTCGAGAGCCAGGAGCGTTTTCGCGGACCCTCCCCCATAGACGTCCAGCTTTATCGTCGGGCGGCGTTTCGACAGACCGACGATCGCTCTCGTGAGGAGCTCGAAATTCTTCCGGCGAAACGAGTCGAGATTGAACACCGAGACGCAACGCGGCGCCGCCACGACCGGAGAGGGAACAAAGTCCTCGTTCTGCACGATATACGGGATGACGACGGCCTTCGACCGATCGATCGGAAAGAGGCGACCGATCTTGTCGAGCGTCCACGGCGCGCAGCAGACGATCCGATCGGCCTCGGCGAGAACCGCCTTCCACTGCTTGGCTAGGTCTCGCCGGACGCTGAGGATCTTCAGATCGGAGTCGCCCCAGACGTTGACGATGAAAGGGCGCTTGAGCGCGCGCGCGATCTTCAGTCCGACCAATCCCTCGATGGAGAGCTTGTGAAGGTGAAGCGCATCGACGTCGACGCTGCGGCGCTTGAGGTCCTCGAGGATCCAGTCCGCCACCCGTTCCAGGCGGGTTTCGAGGAAGAGACCGCGCGGCGGCGCCCCATAGGCGAGCGCCCTTCGATCCGGGCCGAAATCGAGCGCGGCGATGCGCCAGGACCAGCTTACCCGGTTCAGCGAGTATACGACATGCCGATAGCCGTCAGTCCTTGAGATGAGCTTTCGTACGGCCGAGGTCTTGCCCGGCGACAAAGGATCCGGAAAGTCCGCGCTGACGTGCAAGATCGTCTTGTCTGACATGGATATCCCGAAGTTGGTCCAAGCGATATTGGGCGGCCGCCAGGCCGTCGGCGACGAGAAGATTCTTCGCCGTCAGCCAGACTTGGCGCCTTGATGTGTCAACGCTTTGAGGTCATGTCCTGGCGGTCGCCCCAGATCGGCCCGACCGGGTTATGGCGCCCGAGGCGACGGAAGTCTAAAACGGCGAGAAGCCACTTCAGGGACAAAACGCATGAACGCCGAGCACGGTCCATTCTTCACCCGACGTCCGCATCCCGGGCCGGTCGCGGCCGACGTGCGCGCGACGATGCTGGAGGATCCCGGCTTCGGGCGGGTGTTCACCGACCACATGGCGACGATCCGGTGGACGCAGGAGCGCGGCTGGTGCGACGCCGAGATCCGCGCCCGCGAGCCGTTCGTTCTCGATCCGGCCGCGGCCGTGCTGCACTATGCTCAGGAGATCTTCGAGGGCCTCAAGGCCTATCGTCTGAGCGATGGCGGCATCGCTCTGTTCCGTCCGGAGCAGAACGCCCGCCGCTTCCAGGCGTCGGCCGAGCGGCTGGCGATGCCCCCGCTTTCGGAGGCCGCCTTTCTGCGCTCGATCGAGGAACTGATCAAGATCGACGCGGATTGGGTCCCGGGCGGCGACGGCAGCCTCTACCTGCGCCCCTTCATGTTCGCGAGCGAGGCGTTTCTGGGGGTGCGCCCAGCGTCGGAATACTGGTACGTCGTAATCGCCTCGCCGGTCGGCGCCTATTTCAAGGGCGGCAAAAAGGCGGTGACCGTCTGGCTCTCGGACGATTACACCCGCGCCGCGCCCGGCGGCACCGGGGCCGCCAAATGCGGCGGCAATTACGCCGCGAGCCTCGTCGCCCAGGCCGAGGCGATGAAGCACGGCTGCGATCAGGTCGTCTTCCTCGACGCCGCCGAACGCAAGTGGGTCGAAGAGCTCGGCGGCATGAACGTCTTTCTCGTGTTCGACGACGGCTCGCTGCAGACCCCGCCGCTCAGCGGGACGATCTTGCCCGGCGTCACCCGCGACGCCATCATCACCCTCGCCAGGGCGGAGGGCCGGACGGTTCGCGAAGAGCGCTTCAGCTACGAGGAATGGCAGGCCCAGGCGACGAACGGGCGCTTACGCGAGTCCTTCGCCTGTGGCACCGCGGCGGTCGTCACCCCGATCGGCGAAATCAGATCGTCCAACGGCGGCTTCGTCATCGGCGCCGGCTCGGGCGGAGAGACGGCCGAGGGCCTGCGGGCGAAACTCGTCGGCATCCAGCGCGGCGACGTCGCCGACGCCTACGGCTGGGTGCGCAAGGTGATGTGACCGCTTCGGCTGAGCGCCGCCTCAGACCGCGTCGCGTTTGGGCTACGGGCGCCAATTGAAGCGGCGCTCGATCGGGTTCCAGACCGACTATGGACTGGGCGCGCGGAAACTACTGAATCAATTCAAACAACCCGCGACCGTCATTGCGAGCCGAAGGCGAAGCAATCCATGCCGCAGGGCGCGGCGGCGGCATGGATTGCTTCGTTGCTTCGCTCCTCGCAATGACAGCGGGTGAATTTGGCGCACTTATTTTGCTGAGTCTCCTATGGACTGCGCGCGCGGCGGGGTCGACCAGTTCTTTTGATTGAATCGTATTCAACCGACAATTTCTTGCAAAAAAGGGAAGCCTGCGGTATCCTGATCTCAATGCCGAATCTATCAACTGTTTGTGAAAGTTATTTTCGACCCGCGGGGCCCTCTTCCGCCGACGGCCGCGACTCCTTGAACGGCAAAGGGACGCGCGCAAAATAAAAATGTGCCCCAGACCGCTCGTAACGTATTGAAAAGGCTCATTTCGGACGAGAGAATCCAAGAAAATCCAAACAAAGACAACCGTCGAATCGCGCGAAATTGCGGAGCCCCGGTGTCTCGCTGCGTAAGGCTGCGGAAATCCAAATTGTTCGATGACCGGCTGCCTCTACCCTTTGACATAGGCCCCCGGCGCGTCGCAGAGCGGCGGCAGGCCCGCTTCGGTCGCGCCCACGTGCGGCGGGTCGACCGTCTCGCCCGAGCCTGAGGCCCTGAGCCAGGCTTCCCAAGCCGGCCACCACGATCCTTCGTAGGCCGGAGCGGAGGCGAGCCATGTGTCCGGCTCGACGTAGCGGTCGCCCCGTCCCATCGTCATGAGCTGGTAGGAGCCGCGCGCCCGGGCGGGCGGGTTGACGATGCCGGCGTTGTGGCCGCCCGAGGCCAGCGCGAAGGTCACGTCGGTGTCGGTGAACAGCCGGACCTTGTAGACGGAGCGCCACGGCGCGATGTGGTCGCGCGCCATGCCGACGACGAAGATCGGCGCGCGGATGTCGCGCAGAGCGATCTTGCGGCCCTCGACCGCGAAGCGTCCCGAGGTCAGGCGGTTCTCGAGATAGAGGCCGTGCAGATACTGACTGTGCATACGGGCGGGCATGCGGGTCTGATCGGCGTTCCAGGCCATCAGCGCCGACATCTCGTCGCGCTCGCCGAGCACGTATTCGCGAATCACCTTGCCCCAGATGAGCTCATCCGAACGCAGGGCCTGGAAGGCGCCCGACATCTGGCGGCTATCGAGATAGCCCTGGTCCCACATGAGATCGTCGAGCAGCATCACCTGCCCCTCGTCGAGGAACAGCATGATTTCGCCGGCCTCGGCAAAATCGGTCTGGGCGGCGAGCAGGGTCAGGCTCGCGATCCGGTCGTCGCCGTCGCGCGCCAACGTCGCGGCGGCGATCGCCAGGATCGTGCCGCCGAGACAATAGCCGCAGGCGTGAACCTTCTCGCCCGGAACGATTGTCGTGACCGCGTCCAGCGCCGCCTTGACGCCGAGGCGCCGGTAGTCGTCGAGGCCGACGTCGTGATCGCGCGCGTCCGGGTTCTTCCACGACACGATGAACACCGTATGCCCGCGCTCGACCAGCCAGCGAACCAGCGAGGTGTTCGGCTCGAGGTCGAGGATGTAATACTTCATGATCCAGGCCGGAATGATCAGGATCGGCTCCGCCGAAACCTTCGCCGTTGTGGGCTCGTACTGGATGAGCTCGATGAGGTCGTTGTGGAACACGACCTTGCCGGGCGTGACGGCGACGTTGCGTCCGACCTCGAAGGCCTCCGCTCCGACCGGCGGGCGCCCGGCGAGCGTGCGGTCGAGATCTTCCATCCAGTTGCAGGCGCCGCGCACGAGATTGAGTCCGCCCTCCTTGGCGGTCTTGGCGATGCTCACGGGATTGAGCCACGGCAGGTTGCTCGGCGAGACCACGTCGATCGCCGCGCGCGTCATGAAGGCCACTTCGGCCCCGCGGTCGTGGACGAGGCCCGGCACGTCGTGGGTGGCCGCCGCCCACCAGGCCTCGATTCCCAGAAAGTTCTGGACGTAGACGTTGAACGGCCATTGCGACCAGCCGGGATCGGCGAATCGCCGGTCGTTCGGCGCGGGCTCGAAAGGCGGGGCGACCCGCCCGTTCGCCGGCGCATGGGGCAGCCACAGGCTGAGCCGGGCCGCCGTCATGGCTGCGCTTTGCATCAGCTCGAGGCGCTTTCCGGGCGCCTGCGCGAGGTGGAGCGCCCAGTCCGCCCAGGTCTGGACGAGCGCGTTCGGCGAGACCCCTTGCGTGGCGCGCGCAAGCATGGCGCGGGCCATCCGATCCAGGGTCCGATAATCAGGCTGGTTGTCGCCGGTCTGACCTGATCTCGTGGAGGGCGAGACGCCCGGCGCCTTGGCCCGTTCGAGCACGGGGGTGGCGAGCGCCTCCGCCACGGCCCGCTCGCGTTGCTCCGGCGGCAGCAGCGCAACCGCCTCTTCCTTCGGCTTATCCAGCATGGCTTTCCGTCCCCGGCGCGCCGTTCCCGCGCCTCCTCAGTCGTTTTTCACGCTAGCCCTGCCGAATTTCGTTTGCCTTGATCTCGGTCAATCGCCGGCGCGGGATCCGGCGCGGGCAAATGCCGCCCAGCGCCGCAGAGCTTGGCCAGCCCGCGAAATATGCTTCCTCGGCCTGCGGGCCGTCGAGCGTCTTCCGTCGGCAGGCGCGTCAGGCCTTCGACGGCGTAAAGCTGGCGACGAGTTCATGAGCGCCGGCCGGATAGGCGAGCGTGACCTGGGTCACCGGCTGTCCCGCGAGCCAGGTGCGCCGCTCGACGATCAGGCAAGCCGCGCCCTCGGCGAGGCGCAGCGCGCCGGCGGTCTCGCGATCCGCCGCCGCGGCGCGGATGCGATGCTCGGCGGTCGTCCAGGGCTGCTGCGCGACGAGCCACGCCCCAGGCGACAGCGTCGCGAAGGGTTCGTCGGCCGCCGACGGGACGGCGGCGAGGCTGATCAGCCGATCCTCGTAGCAGAAGGGCCGCGGGCCGGCGTCGTGCCGGCAGGCGATGGCGAGCAGCGGCGTGCCCGCCGGCGCGTCGAAGCGGTCGCCGTCCGCCCGCGTCGCCCGGCGGTTCCGTCGGGCCAGCACCTCGAACCGGTAAGGCAGGCCGAGCGCGGCGACATCGGCGGCAACGTCGTGGATTTCAAGCAGCGCCGACTGGGCGCGGGGACGCATGACGAAGCTGCCGGCCTTGCGCCGCCGCTCGATCAGGCCGGCGCGAGCAAGCTCGGTCAACGCCTTGCTGACCGTCATGCGCGAGCAGCCGTACGCCTCGGTCAGCTCGTGTTCGTAGGGAATCCGGTGGCCGGGCGGCCACTCGCCGCTGAGAATTTTCGTTTCGATCCCCGCGATAATGCGGCTGTGCAACGAGGACCGCTCGTCGTCGCCGCGGTTGGCGTCCGCGCCGACGCCCTCGGCCATCGCCGCCGCGCCCTCTCCCGCCTGCATGATCTCGAGTCCTCCCGTTCGCCGCCTCTTCAGGCGCCGGTCGCCGCGGCGAGCCGTTTCAAAGTCTCGCCGAACCGCGCCGCGATCGTCTCGCGGCGTACATGACGCCCCTCGCTCACGACCTTGCAACCGCCGCTCCAGACGCGGTCGACAAGGTCGCGTGCGCCGCCAAAAATCCAGGCGTCGAGAACGGCGTCGTCGTCGCGGCCGGCGATCAGCGGCGAATCGCCGTTCAGCGACACGATGTCGGCGGCGGCGCCGGGCGCGAGCTTGCCGGCGGGCCGGCCGAGCGCCTGCGCGCCGCCGGCCGCGGCGGCGCCGAACAGCGCCCTGCCGGTCGACCCGCCGCGCCGCGCGCAAACGTTGCGTGCCTGCCGAACGAGGCGCTGCCCATATTCGAGCATGCGCAATTCTCCCGCGACCGTGATCTCGACGTTGGAGTCCGACCCGACGCCGAACCGTCCGTCCGCTTCGAGAAACGCCGCCGCCGGAAATACGCCGTCGCCGAGATTGGCCTCAGTGATCGGGCAGAGACCCACGACCGCGCCCGACCGGGCGACCGCGCGAACCTCCCCCTCGTCGACATGGGTGGCGTGAACGAGGCACCAGCGCTGATCGACGTCGGCGTGATCGAACAGCCAGCGCACGGGACGCGAGCCGGACCACGCCACGCAGGCGTCGACCTCCCCCGTCTGCTCGGCGATATGGATGTGGATCGGCCCGTCGTCCGCGAGCGCGATGGCTCCGGCCAGCTCCTCGGGGGTCGCTGCGCGCAGCGAGTGCGGCGCGACGCCGACGCGAACCGCGGGCCGCAGCGCGTGGCGACAGTCGGCCAGGAGCGCGGCGTAGGCGTCGAGATCGTTGACGAAGCGGCGCTGCTCGGGGCGCGCGGGCGCGCCGCCGAAACCTGCGCGCGCGTAGAACACCGGCAGCAGCGTCAGCCCGATGCCCGCCTCGGCCGCCGCCGCGCCGATCCGCTCCGCCATTTCCGCCCGGTTGGCGTAGGGCGCGCCGGAGACGTCGTGATGGAGGTAATGAAACTCGGCGACGGCGCCGAACCCGGCCTCCAGCATCTCGACATAGGCCTGAGCGGCGATCGCCTCGACGTCGTCGGGGGTCGCCGCGAGCGCGAGACGATACATCGCGTCCCGCCAGGTCCAGAAACTGTCGGCCGCCTCGCCGCGCCGTTCCGCAAGGCCGGCCATCGCGCGCTGGAACGCGTGCGAATGCAGGTTGCCGATGGCGGGGACGCCGATCCCGCAGGCGCTCGTCGCCGGCTTCAGCGGCCGCGTCGGGCTCGACCGCGCCGATCGTCGCGCCGTCGATCCGGACCCGGACGTTCGAGGCCCAGCCCTGCGGCGTCAGCGCCCGCTCGAAATGCAAAGTCGTCATCGTCCCGCCTGCGCGCTTGACTCGATTATGTCTATACATTAAAGGATTCCCGAAGCCAAGAGGCGAGGGTCGATGACGGCGCCGGCGAGCGAGGTGACAACGATCTGGCGGAATGCCCGGCTGGCGACGCTCGCGCGCGGCGCGCCCGGCCTTGGCGTCGTCGAGCGCGGCGCGATCGTCGCCCGCGGCGGCCGCATCGTTTTCGCGGGCCCGAACCGGACGTGCCGGCGGCGCCGAGCGACGCGCGAACCATCGATTGCGACGGGCGCTGGATCACGCCGGGGCTGATCGACTGCCACACCCATCTCGTCTACGCCGGCAGCCGGGCGGCGGAATTCGAGGCGCGCCTCGCCGGCGCGAGCTACGAGGAGATCGCGCGCGCGGGCGGCGGCATCCTCTCGACCGTCCGCGCGACGCGAGCGGCGAGCGAGGACGAACTCGTCCGCCAGTCGCTGCCGCGTCTCGACGCGCTGATCGCCGAGGGCGTCACGACGGTCGAGATCAAGTCCGGTTACGGCCTCGATCTCGCGACCGAGCGCAAGATGCTGAGCGCCGCGCGCCGCCTCGCGGCGGAGCGTCCGGTCGAGGTGCGCGCGACCTTTCTCGGCGCGCACGCGCTGCCGCCGGAATATGCCGACGACCGCGCGGGCTATGTCTCGAATGTCGTCCGACGCGATGCTGCCGGCGCTCGCCGTCGGAAGGGCTCGTCGATGCGGTCGACGGATTCTGCGAGGGCATCGCCTTCTCGCGCGACGAGATGCGGCGGATCTTTGAGCGCGCCCGGCGCCTCGGTCTTCCGGTCAAGCTGCACGCCGAGCAATTGTCGAACAGCGGCGGCGCCACGCTGGCGGCCGAATTCGGGGCTCTTTCCGCCGAACATCTCGAATACGTTAATGAGGATGACGTCGTCGCGATGGCGCGCGCGGGGGTCGTCGCCACCCTCGCGCCGGGCGCTTTCTACATGCTGCGCGAGACGAAGACGCCCCCGGTCGACCTCTTCCGCAGGCACGGCGTGCCGATGGCGGTCTCGACCGACTGCAACCCCGGCACCTCGCCGATGACCTCGCTCCTGTTGGCGCTCAACATGGCCGCGACCCTCTTTCGCCTAACCGTTGAGGAGTGCCTTGCCGGCGTCACGCGGAACGCCGCGAGAGCGCTCGGGCTCGAGTCCGAGACCGGCTCGCTCGAACGCGGCAAATGGGCCGATCTGGCGATCTGGGACATCGAGCGTCCGGCGGAGCTCGTCTACCGCCTCGGCTTCAATCCGCTGCAGGCCCGCATCTGGAGAGGACGATGACCGTCCGTCTCAGCGGCGGCGCCGCCTCGCTCGCGGACTGGCGCGCCATCTATGCGGGAGCCGGCGTCGCGCTCGATCCCGCGACGACTGCACGCGTCGAAGCGGGCGCCGCCGCCGTCGCCCGCATCATCGCGCGCGGCGAGCCGGTCTATGGGGTGAATACCGGTTTCGGCAAGCTCGCCAGCGTCCGCATCGCCGACCCGGACCTCGTCCAGCTCCAGCGCAACATCGTGCTTTCTCATGCCGCCGGCGTCGGCGAACCCGCGTCCGTCGCCGCAACACGGCTCATGATGGCGCTGAAGCTCGATTCGCTGGCGCAGGGCGTCTCCGGGGTGCGCGCGGCGACGCTCGCCCTCCTCGAGGCGATGCTCAATCGCGGCGTCACGCCCGTCGTGCCGGCCCAAGGGTCGGTCGGCGCCTCGGGCGATCTCGCGCCCCTCGCCCATATGACCGCGGCGATGATCGGCGTCGGCGAGGCGTGCTTCGGCGCCGGCGTCCTCCCGGCCTCGGCCGCCCTCGAACGCGCAGGCCTTTCTCCGTGCGAGCTCGGCCCGAAGGAGGGGCTCGCGCTCCTCAACGGCACGCAGTTCTCGACCGGGCACGCGCTTGCGGGCCTCTTCGAGGTCGAGCGCGTGTTTCGCGCGGCGCTCGTGACCGGCGCCCTCGCGACCGACGCGGCCCGCGGCTCCGACGCTCCCTTCGATCCGCGCATCGTCGCGTTGCGCCGGCATCGCGGCCCGCGCGAGGTCGCGGCAACCCTCGCCGCGCTCATGGCCGGCAGCGCTATCCGCGAGTCCCACCGCCACGGCGATCCGCGCGTCCAGGACCCCTATTGCCTGCGCTGCCAGCCGCAGGTGATGGGCGCCTGCCTCGATCTTCTGCGCCAGGCGGCGGCGACGCTCGCCGACGAGGCGAACGCCGTCACCGACAATCCGCTGATTTTCCCGGAGGACGACGTGGCGCTCTCGGGCGGAAATTTCCATGCCGAGCCAGTCGCCTTCGCCGCCGACATGATCGCGATCGCGGTGTGCGAGATCGGCTCGCTCGCCGAGCGACGCATCGCGATGCTGGTCGATCCGGCGTTGTCGGGCCTGCCGGCGTTCCTGACGCCGCGGCCGGGCCTCAACTCCGGCTTCATGATCCCGCAGGTCACGGCCGCGGCGCTCGTCTCCGAAAACAAGCAGCGCGCCTATCCGGCGAGCGTCGACTCGATCCCGACCTCCGCCAACCAGGAGGATCACGTCTCGATGGCCGCGCATGGCGCGCGGCGCCTCGCCGCGATGGCTGAGAACGCCCTCAATGTCGTGGCGATCGAGGCGCTCGCCTCGGCCCAGGCGATCGAGTTCCATGCCCCCTTGCGGTCGAGCGTCGCTCTCGAGGGCGTGCGCGCCCGATTGCGCCGCGAGGCGCCGCGGCTCGACGACGACCGCTACCTCCACCCCGACATCGCCGCCGCCGCCGCGCTGATCGCATCGGACGAATTCGTCGCCGCCGCGGGCGACGTCCGCTGGCCGGAGCTCGACGCATGACGCCGGACTGGCTCTGCATCGAGCGGCGCGACGCGCCGCTGATCATCAGCATCCCGCACGCCGGGACGGACCTCGCCAATTACGAGCCGCGCTTCGTCAGCGCGTGGCTCGCACGGCGCGACGCCGACTGGCACATCCCTGCGCTTTACGATTTCGCCGGCGCGATCGGCGCGACGGTCGTTGTGACCTTGACCTCGCGCTCGGTCATCGACGTGAACCGCAGTCCCGACGGCGCCTCGCTCTATCCGGGTCAGGCGACGACAGAGCTCTGCCCGACAACCACCTTCGATGGCGAGCCGCTCTATCACAAAGGCGGGGTGCCCGGCGCCGCCGAAATCGCCGAGCGCCGCGCACTCTACTATACGCCCTATCACGAGGCGCTGCGGGGCGAGATCGCCCGCCTGCGCCGCAAGCACCGGCGCATCGCCCTCTACGACGCGCATTCGATCCGCTCCATCATTCCGCGCCTCTTCGAAGGCAAGCTGCCGGTCTTCAATCTTGGAACGAATTCCGGGCGAAGCTGCTCGCCCGCCCTGCGCGACCGGCTCGCCGAGATCCTCGCGGCGAGCGGACGCAGCTTTGTCGTCGACGGCCGCTTCAAAGGCGGCTGGATCACCCGCGACTTCGGCCGTCCCGAGCGCGGCGTCGAGGCCGTGCAGCTCGAACTGGCCTGCCGCGCCTATATGATCGAACCGGCGCACCCCTGGCCGGACAACTGGCCCGGTCCGATCGACGACCTCTGCGGGACGCGACCCGCGCCACGCTCCGCGCGCTCCTGAACGTCCTGCTCGACTGGACGTCAGCGCGCCAATCCCTGAACGCCCGCCATCTAGCGAGAACCCGCCATGATCCTTCCCTCCCGCCTCGACAACATGCGCGTCGTCCGCGCGCCGCATGGGACCGAGCTGACCGCCAGGAGCTGGCTCACCGAAGCCCCCTTGCGCATGCTGATGAACAATCTCGATCCCGACGTCGCCGAGCGGCCGGGCGAGCTCGTCGTCTACGGCGGCATCGGCCGCGCCGCGCGGGACTGGAATGCCTTCGACAGGATCGTCGAGACGCTGCGCCGGCTCGAGGCGGACGAGACGCTGCTCGTGCAGTCGGGCAAGCCGGTCGGCGTATTCAAGACCCACGCCGACGCGCCGCGCGTGCTGATCGCCAACTCCAATCTCGTGCCGCACTGGGCGACCTGGGACCATTTCCACGAGCTCGATCGCAAGGGCCTGATGATGTACGGCCAGATGACCGCTGGCTCGTGGATCTACATCGGCTCGCAAGGCATCGTGCAGGGCACCTACGAGACCTTCGTCGAGATGGGCCGGCGCCATTACGGCGGCTCGCTGAAGGGCCGCTGGATCCTGACCGCGGGCCTCGGCGGCATGGGCGGCGCGCAGCCCCTTTCGGCGACTTTTGCCGGCGCCTCGATGCTGGCGGTCGAGTGCCGGCCTTCGAGCATCGATTTCCGCCTGCGCACCGGCTATCTCGACGTCGCCGCCGAGAGGCTCGACGAGGCGCTCGAAATGATCGACCGCTCGATCAAGACCGGCAAGCCCGTCTCGGTCGGCCTCCTCGGCAACGCCGCCGACGTCGTGCCGGAACTCGTGCGGCGCGGCGTCAGGCCCGACATCGTCACCGACCAGACCTCGGCGCACGACCCGGTCAACGGCTATCTGCCGAAGGGCTGGACGCTTCAGCAATGGGAGGAGCGCCGCGCCTCCGACCCCAAGGGCGTCGAGCGGGCGGCGCGCGCGTCGATGGCCGAGCATGTGCGGGCGATGCTCGCCTTCCACCACGCCGGCGTGCCCACTGTGGACTACGGCAACAACATCCGCCAGATGGCGCTCGAGGAGGGCGTCAGGGACGCCTTCGACTTTCCGGGCTTCGTGCCCGCCTATATCCGCCCGCTCTTCTGCCGCGGCGTCGGACCGTTCCGCTGGGCCGCGCTGTCGGGCGACCCGGAGGACATTTTCAGGACAGACGCCAAGGTCAAGGAACTGATCCCCGACAACCCGCACCTGCACAACTGGCTCGACATGGCCCGCGCCCGCATCAGGTTCCAGGGCCTGCCCGCGCGCATCTGCTGGGTGGGCCTCGGCGACCGCCACCGGCTCGGCCTCGCCTTCAACGACATGGTCGCCAGCGGCGAACTGAAGTCGCCGATCGTGATCGGCCGCGACCATCTCGATTCGGGCTCGGTCGCCTCGCCGAACCGCGAGACGGAGGCGATGAGGGACGGTTCCGACGCCGTCTCCGACTGGCCGCTCCTCAACGCCCTGCTCAACTGCGCTTCCGGCGCCACCTGGGTGTCGCTGCATCACGGCGGCGGGGTCGGCATGGGCTTCTCGCAGCACGCCGGCATGGTCGTCGTCGCCGACGGAACGCCCGAGGCGGCCACACGCATCGGCCGCGTGCTGTGGAACGATCCCGCCACCGGCGTCATGCGCCATGCGGATGCGGGCTATGAGGATGCGATTGCGTGCGCGAAGGAGAAGGGGCTGGACTTACCAAGTTTGGCGTGAAATCCCCTCTGCCCGCTTCAGCGCGGAGAGGGGCGACAGGAGAACGACCTTGGACTATCATCGACTCGGCCATTCCGGCTTGCGCGTGCCGGCGCTCAGCTTCGGCGCCGCCACATTCGGCGGCGGCGACGCGTTCTTCAAGGCCTGGGGCTCGACGGACGCCGCCGGCGCCTCGCGGCTCATCGACCTGTGCCTCGACCACGGCGTCAGTCTTTTCGACACCGCCGACGTCTATTCGAACGGGCTCTCCGAGCAGATCCTCGGCGAGGCTGTCAAAGGCAAGCGCAACCGCGTGCTCATCTCGACCAAGACGACCTTTCCGATGGGCGATGGGCCCAATGATTATGGCTCGTCGCGTCAGCATATTCTTGAGGCCGTCGAGGCGTCGCTGAAGCGTCTCGGGATCGACACGATCGACATCTTCCAATTGCATGCCCAGGACTACAACACGCCCGTCGAAGAGACGCTGTCGACGCTCGATCAGCTCGTTCGCTCCGGCAAGGTGCGCTACATCGGCTGCTCGAACTTCTCGGGCTGGCACCTGATGAAGTCGCTCGCGGTGTCGGACCGCTACGGCTACGCCCGCTATGTCGCGCACCAGGCCTACTACTCGCTGCTCAACCGCGATTACGAGTGGGAGCTTCTGCCGCTTGGACTCGACCAGGGCGTCGGCGCCCTCGTCTGGAGCCCGCTCGGATGGGGCAAGCTGACCGGCAAGATCCGCCGCGGCCAACCGCCGCGACCGGGCACTCGCGCTCATGCGATTCCGGAAACCGGACCGCGCTACGACGAGGAGCGCCTGTTCGCGATCGTCGACGCGCTCGACGCTGTCGCCGCCGAGACCGGCAAGACCGCGCCCCAGATCGCGCTGAATTGGCTCCTTGGCCGCCCGACCATCTCGAGCGTGATCGTCGGCGCGCGCGACGAGCAGCAACTGATCGAGAACATCGGCGCGGTCGGCTGGAAGCTGACGCCGGAACAAACGGCGAAGCTGGACGCGGCCAGCGACGTGACCCCCGCCTACCCGGTCTGGCACCAGCGCGGTACGCCGATGCTCAACGAAAGAGCCGCGCGCGGGTGAGGTTTCGCATGCTCGGCACACCGAAAAGGCCCACGGGGATCGCTCCCCGCGAGCCGTGCTGCCTTCGTTGGCGTCGCCCCGAGGCGGGCGGACTTACTTCTTCTGTTCGCGGGCCTTCAGCGCCGCGCCGAGAATGTCGCCGAGCGAAGCGCCCGAGTTGGCCGAGCCGTACTGGGCGATCGCCTCCTTCTCTTCGGCGACTTCCAGCGCCTTGATCGAGACGGCGATCTTGTGGGCGCGCCGGTCGAGCTGGACGACGCGGGCGTCGACCTTCTCGCCGACCGAGAAGCGCTCGGGCCGCTGGTCGCCACGGTCGCGGGCGAGCTCGTTGCGCTTGATGAAGGTCGTCAGGTCGGTGCCGGCGATCTTCACCTCGAGGCCGCCGTCCTTGACCTCGATCACCTCGCAGGTCACGACGCCGCCCTTGCGCAGATCGCCCTCGCCCTCCTCGCCGACCTTGCGGGCGGCGAACGGATCCGAGGCGAGCTGCTTGATGCCGATGGCGATGCGCTCCTTCTCGACGTCGACGTCGAGAACCTTGGCGTGCACCTTGTCGCCCTTCTTGTAGTCCTCGATCGCCTGCTCGCCCGGACGCGTCCAGTCGAGGTCGGAGAGGTGGACCATGCCGTCGACGTCGCCATCGAGGCCGACGAACAGACCGAACTCGGTCTTGTTCTTGACCTCGCCCTCGACCGCCGAACCGACCGGATGCTTCTCCAGGAAGGCCTCCCACGGGTTCTGCAGGGTCTGCTTGAGGCCGAGCGAGATGCGGCGCTTGGCGGAGTTGACCTCGAGCACCTGCACCTCGACCTCCTGGCTGGTCGAAACGATCTTGCCGGGATGGACGTTCTTCTTGGTCCAGGACATCTCGGAGACGTGGATCAGTCCCTCGATGCCGGGCTCGAGCTCAACGAACGCGCCGTAATCGGCGATGTTCGTCACCCGGCCCTTCAGCTTCTGGCCGATGCTGTAGCGGGTCTCGATGTTCGACCACGGATCTTCCTGCAGCTGCTTCATGCCGAGCGAGATGCGGTGGGTCTCGTGGTTGATCTTGATGATGCGGACCTTGACCTGCTGGCCGATGGTCAAGACTTCGCTCGGATGATTGACGCGCCGCCAGGCGATGTCGGTGACGTGCAGGAGGCCGTCGATGCCGCCGAGATCGACGAACGCGCCGTAGTCGGTGAGGTTCTTGACGGTGCCGTCGACCACCTGGCCCTCGGCGAGGTTGGCGACGATTTCGTGGCGCTGCTCGGCCCGGCTCTCCTCGAGTACCGTGCGGCGGGACACAACGATGTTGCCGCGCCGGCGGTCCATCTTGAGGATCTGGAACGGCTGCGGGACGTTCATCAGCGGGGCGACGTCGCGCACCGGCCGGATGTCGACCTGGCTACGCGGCAGGAACGCCACCGCCCCGTCGAGGTCGACGGTGAAGCCGCCCTTGACCTGGTTGAAGATGACCCCCTCGACCTTCTCGCCCTTTTCGAAGGCCTGCTCGAGCTTGACCCAGCTCTCTTCGCGCCGCGCCTTGTCGCGCGACAGCACGGCCTCGCCGAGCGCGTTCTCGATCCGCTCGAGATAGACCTCGACCTCGTCGCCCACGCCGGGGGCGGGATCGCGGCCGTGACTGGTGAATTCCTTGAGGGCGACGCGGCCCTCCGTCTTCAGGCCGACGTCGATGACGGCCATGTCCTTTTCGATGGCGACCACGCGGCCCTTGACGACCGAGCCCTCGAAGGCCTCCTCATCGCCATAGGTCTCGTTGAGAAGCGCGGTGAAATCCTCGCGCGAGGGCGCGTGGGTTTGGGTTTGCGACATTGGTTCTCCTAAAGGGGTCCGTTTCGGACCGGCGCCGGCGGTTGGGTTCGCGTTGACGATCGGGCGCCCTTTCGCCGGGAAGGTCTCGCGACCCTCTCACCGCTCAAAAAGCGGGCCGGCGCAAGGGCCGGCGACAGAACGCCCAGGGTTTGCCGCAATATGGGAAGCCCACGCGGCGAGCGCCAGCCGCTAGCACAAAAAGGCCGGCCGGAGCAAGGAGGAAAGGCGGCAAGGCGGCGCCGGACTCGCGTCGCGGGGTCGCGGCCAACGGCGTCCGACCATTGCGACCTCACCCCTCCTCGACGTCGGTGTCCGGCCGGTCCCCGCCTTTCGCCGTCTCGACATGCCAGCGGCCCTGCGGGTCCTCGTAGGAAATATCCGTCGTCTGGCCGCCGACCCGCTGCTCCGCCGCCGCCCGCTCCGCCGCTTGCCGGGCGAGGTCGTGGCTTGAAAATGTCTCGGAGACGACGTCGCCGACGCGATAGGCCCAGCCGCCGTCGTGCTCGATGATGTGATAGGTTACTTTTGGCATCCCAGTCCTCCTTCACCGGCTGTCGCGGGCGCATCGCCGCTCGCGTGAACGGCAAAGCTGTTCAGGGAAACGCGCCAGACCCCCGAAGCGATCCGCCCCGTCGCCGGCGCGTCGAGCCGCCCGCACACCACGATCTCGTCGATCTTGATGTCGCCGATGAGGCCGGTGGCGACGAAGTCGATCGGCCGGGACGTCTTTTCCGTCGCCGTCAAAGCCGCGTAGGGGGAGAGACCCTGCCTCGCCACGCTGACGCTGACCTCGCCGTCCTTCGGCTCGCCCGCCCCCGGTCTTGTGAGCCGCCCCGCGCCGAGCGCGACGACCCCGCCCGTCACGGTCGCCGCGAACGTCAGCGCCTGCCCCGGCTTCAGTTCGAGGCTCGGCGGCCCGGCGCAAGTCGCGCCCGGAAAGGCCGCGAACGCGAGAATGACGGCGATCGCGGGCGCCCGGACGAGCCGCGGCATCGGCTTTCCGCTCCCAATCCGTGTCGCCCTCTTGGGGCGCGGCCGGCCCCTCTTTACAACGGAATGTTCTCGTGCTTCTTCCAGGGGTTTTCGAGCTTCTTGTTGCGCAGCATGTTGAGCACGCGCGACAGGCGCCGCCGGGTCGAATGCGGCATGATCACCTCGTCGATGTAGCCGCGCTCGGCGGCGATGAAGGGAGACAGGAAGGTTTCTTCGTATTCCTTTGTCTTTTCGGCGATCACGCCCGGATTGTGGATGTCTGACCTGAAGATGATCTCGACCGCGCCCTTGGCCCCCATGACGGCGATCTGCGCCGTCGGCCAGGCGAGGTTGATGTCGCCGCGCAAGTGCTTGGACGACATGACGTCGTAGGCGCCGCCGAACGCCTTGCGGGTGATGACGGTCACCTTGGGGACGGTCGCCTCGGCATAGGCGAAGAGAAGCTTCGCGCCGTGCTTGATCAGACCGCCGTATTCCTGCGCGGTGCCCGGCAGGAAGCCCGGCACGTCGACGAAGGTCACGATCGGGATGTTGAAGCAGTCGCAGAAGCGCACGAACCGCGCCCCTTTGCGCGAGGCGTCGGAATCGAGCACGCCGGCGAGCGCCAGCGGCTGGTTCGCCACGATGCCGACCGTCGTGCCCTCGACGCGGATGAAGCCGGTGACGATGTTCTTGGCGTGGGCTTCCTGGATCTCGAAGAAATCGGCCTCGTCGGCGACCTTCAGGATCAGCTCCTTGATATCATAGGGCTTGTTCGGGTTGTCCGGCACCAGCGTGTCGAGCGACATGTCCATGCGGTCCGGGTTGTCGAAGCTCGGCAGCAGTGGCGGCTTCTCGAGGTTCGACGACGGCAAGAAGTCGATCAGCCGGCGCATCTGCAACAGCGCCTCGACGTCGTTGTCATAGGCGCGGTCGGCGATCGAGGACTTGGTCGAGTGGACCCGCGCGCCGCCGAGTTCTTCGGCCGTCACCGTCTCGTTCGTCACCGTCTTCACCACGTCCGGGCCGGTGACGAACATGTAGCTCGTGTCGCGCACCATGAAGATGAAGTCGGTCATCGCCGGCGAATAGACGTCGCCGCCGGCGCACGGCCCCATGATCAGCGAAATCTGCGGGATCACGCCGGAGGCCAGCACGTTGCGCTGGAACACCTCGCCATAGCCGCCGAGCGCCGCGACGCCTTCCTGGATGCGGGCTCCGCCCGCGTCGAAAAGGCCGACGATCGGGGCGCGGTTCTTGACCGCCATGTCCTGGATCTTGGTGATCTTCTGCGCATGCGCTTCGCTGAGGGAGCCGCCGAAGACCGTGAAATCCTTGGCGAAAACATAGACGGTGCGGCCGTTGACCGTGCCCCAGCCGGTCACCACTCCGTCGCCCGGAATCTTGGTCGCCTCCATGCCGAAATCATCGCAGCGGTGCTGGACGAACATGTCGAACTCCTCGAAGGAGTCGTGGTCGAGCAGGAGTTCGATACGCTCGCGCGCGGTGAGCTTGCCCTTGGCGTGCTGCGCGGCGATGCGCTGCTCGCCTCCCCCCAGGCGAGCGCGGGCGCGACGGGCGTCGAGATGGGCGAGAATGTTCTTCACGGGGCTTCTTGGCTCCAGGACCCTTGGTCGGCGTCTGGATTATCACGACGCGCGCCGCGTCGGAACGGCGCCGGCGTTCGACATTCGCATGACGGGCTGTCGCCTGACGGACCGCGAGGGACCGGGCGGCGGCGCAGCGATCCAGCAGGGCGTCGAACGCCCTCTTCCGCCGGATCGCCGCGTCGTCCTTCGAACGGCTCGCGAGGACAAACCGAAATCCTCGGGCGCGGATCCAATGTTTTCAAAAGCTTGCGCCGGGTTTTCCGGGCGCTGGCGACGCCCGAGCTGGCATCGGGGCCAGGATCCGTCAGCGCGCACGCGGGTATCGCGAGACGCCGAAGGGCGCCGAAAGACGCCCGCCTTTCGACGAGCTTTGGCGGCATGGCGATCCGGGAGAACGTCGACGCCCTTCGAACGCCTCGCGCGGACGGACCGCAAATTCCCGGGCGCGGATTCAATGTTTCCAAGGCCTTGCGCCGGGTTTTCCGGGCGATCGCAACGCCCAAGGAGCGTATGGGAGCGGAACCCGTCCAACTCCGCGCCGTCATCGCGAGACGCCGAAGGGCGTCGAAAGACGCGCGTCTCTCGACCGGCTTTGGCGGCATGGCGATCCGGGAGAGCATCGGCGCCTGGGTTTCGCTGCATCGCCTGCGTCGTCCTTCGAACCGCCTCGCGACGACGGACCGAACATTCCCGGGCGCGGATTCCATGTTTTCAAGAGCTTGCGGGCGATTTTCCGGGCGATCGCAGCGCCCAAGCCGGGGCGCCGCGACAAGAATCTCGTCGTGATCCGCGGGACAGGCGCCGGGATCCGGACCAGGGCCGAATGGGTCGGCCATGGCGTACCGAGGATACCCGCCGACCGCGACTAGGGTCGGAGAGCTTCGTCCGTCGAGTCCTCGAAATCCCGGGCGCGGATTCCATGTTTTCAGGGTCTTGCGGCCGATTTTCCGGGCGATCACAACGCCCAAGCCGGGGCGCCATGACACGAACCTCATCATGATCAGCGGGGCACGGCCGGGGATCAGGACGAGGGCCGAATGGGTCGGCCTGGGCGTTTCGATGCGATTCCCGCCGACCGGAGTGACGGCCACGGAGCTTCGGCGGTCGACCCGTCGAAATCCCGGGCGCGGATTCCATGTTTTCAAGGCCTTGCAGGAGGTTTTCCGGGCGATCGCAACGCCCAAGCCGCCCTGCGGAGCGCCCCCTCCGTCACCCTTCTGGTGGTCCCCCTCCCCCGTTTCGCTATCGCTGCACGGGGGAGGAGAGGCCTCGGCGGCTTCCCTCCCCTGCGCGTCAGCACGGGGCAGGGACAATATGTCCAGATCAAGCTCGTTGATCTGGAGGCGGTTGTCGGGACCGTGCGTTTTCGACCTCATGACCAAAGCATAGCGCAGAGCCTCCCGGTTGTACATGATTTGTTCCAGATCGCGTCAAGGCCCGGTCAGCGGACAGCCGCCGGGCCGATCGAAGGGCGGCGTCGCAGGGCGCCCGAGTCGGGCGCCCTCCGATGGATCCCCGCGTCCCGGGGTCGCAGGATCAAACGGCGGCGGCGGCCGTCGCCCGCCGCGCGCCGCGATAGCCGGCGAAGCCGAGGCCGGCGAAGCCCAGGACCATCATGGCCCAGGTCGACGGCTCGGGAACGGAGACGACGGTGAAGCCGGTCACGAGGCCCGAGTTGTTCGAGACGGGAATGGTCATGCCCGAATACGCCCGACTGAAGTCGCCGTCGGAGGCGCCGTTGAACTCGAAGCCCGGGCCGCCGGTGTAGGGAGCCTTTTCATCGATGTCGATCAGCAGATTGCCGTCAGCCGGATCGTAGCTGAACGGCGTCAACAGAGCGACAGTGAGCACGCCATTATCGACAGCGCTGAGCTTGGCGTCATAGACCACCGTCTTGGTGGCGCTGAAGTTCTGCGAGAGGTTCGTGCTGAGGCCGTTGACGGACTTCGAGGTGGTGGACAGCGTGACCTTGATCACGCCGGTGTTGGGAACTCCACCCTCGTCATCGGCGTAGAACTCGAGATCGTCGATCGCGACGACACCGCCAATCGTGACGCTCGAAAAGTCGCTGGCCGCGTACACCTGCTGGTATTCCGGATATCCGGCCATGCTTCCGAACGGGATGTAGTTGACGCCGGTCGCCGGCGCGCCGACGGTCAGCGTTGTCGTCGTCGTCGCGGACGCCGGAGCGCACGCAAGAAACGGCAACACCAGCAAAGCCGACGCGACCGTTGTCGTTGATTTGGAAATCATAATCGCCCTCCTCAGCAACAAGCAACCATCGGCGACGCGCCAGATGATCGGCCGCTTCTTGACTGCCTGTGCTATGGGTGAAGGCCATGTTAACCGCGTTACACTTTTAGGACACTGAGGCCTTATTCACGCTTTCGTGACCAGCAGTCGGCCGCAGTCCGCCCCTGCCGCGCCATCGCTTGCTTGTCCGATCCGGCGTCCGATCCGAAAGCCCCCCTCGGTATTGCCCTCCGCCCTGAGCAAGGATTCCTAAGCTAGCCAACGGAACAAACGAGACAAATTCACCACAAAGAACACGAAGAACCACGAAGGCGTACAAGGAGCCCTGTCGTTCTTTGTGTCCTTCGTGCCCTTTCTGGTGAAAGTCGAAATCTAACGTGGTCCATTTCGTTGGGCTGGCTGAAGGAATTGCCTTAGATCCTGTCCTCGATCGCCACCACGCCATGACGATCGGGCCGACAGGCGAGCGCCTGACGCCGTTGCCCTCGATTGCGCCGGCTTATAGACTTTCTTTGTCATCACCGATCTTCAGGAGGCGGCCGAGTGTCGAGCACAACAACCGAGCGCGACGTGTCGTCCGCGGCCCCGCCGGCGACAAGGATGCTGCTGACCCTGCTCCGCTACAAGCAATGGGCGAACCGCATCGCCTTCGAGGCCGTGACGGCGATTCCCGAAGAAGAGGCGCTGAGACCGCGCCCGACGACCTTCGGCAACATGGTCCATACGCTCAACCATGTGTACGTCATCGACGATATCTTCCGACATCACCTGACCGGCCGGGCGCATGGATATACGGCGCGCAACACCGCCGGCACGCCGGCGATCGGGGATCTGTGGCGCGCGGTCGAGGGCATGGACCGCTGGTACATCGACCATGTGTCGGACTGGACGGAACGCGATGTCGGCCGGGTGGTCGATTTCGAGTTCGTGGGCGGCGGGCGCGGCGCTATGACCGGGGAAGAGATCATCCTCCACCTCGTCAATCATTCGACCTATCACCGGGGCTTCCTGGGCGACATGCTCAAGCAGGTTCCCTACAACTGGCCGGCCAGCGACCTGACGGTCTTTCTCCGTGACCATCGCCCCGCGGCCTGACCCGCGCCGGCCGATAAACTCGACCAAAGCTCGCAGACCAAACGACTTTGCCGCCCGCGATCGGAACTCGACGCTGGCGGCCGGCATGGGGATGGGCGTCGCCGATCCTTGAGAAGGCTTAATGCGGCGGCCAAATTGCCGAAAGCCGCGCCGGCGCATGGGCTCTACCGTTCCGAAGGCGCCAAACCCGCCGCGAGGAACGGCGGCGGCGCGACGGCTGGGAGGACGGCGCGCCGCCGTTCGCGAACCTCGGCGCAATCCGGATGGGCCGCCGAACTTTGTCGCCGCTCCCGCAGGCGGCGCTAGCGGTTTCCGATCAAATCGAGGCGCCTCGTCATTGCGAGTGAAGCGAAGCAATCCAGGGCTGCCACCGCCGCCCGACGATCACTGGATTGCTTCGTCGCTTCGCTCCTTGCAATGACAATTCAGCGTGGTCGAAAACCGCCCTAGTCCGCGCCGAAAATAGGCGCGCGGCCCCAGCGTCCGCTGGAACATGGCGGTGAACGCCGCCGGGTTGTCATAGCCGAGCGTCATTGCGACCGAGGTCACCGTTTCCCCCGCCGCCAGCCGCGGCAGCGCCATGACGAGACAGGCCTGCTGGCGCCAGGTCATGAACGTCATGCCGGTCTCGCGCCGGAACGTTCGGGTGAAGGTTCTTCGGTTCAATCCGAGCGCCTCGCTCCAGGCGTCGATGGTCTGATGCACGTCGGGCCGGCGAAGGAAGGCGTGGCATCGGCGCGCGAGGTCGTCGCGGACCGGCAACGGCAATGACAGCGGCAGATGCGGAAGCTGAAGGATCTCGTGCTGGATCAAGAGCATGAGCGCGCCCTCGCGGCCGTGGACGTCGTATTCGCGCGGCAGCCGGACGGCCTCGGCGAGCAGGCTGCGCATGAACGGCGTGACGCCGAGGACGAGGCAATGCTCCGGCATGCCCTCGATCGCCTCGGGTTCGAAATAGAGGCTGTTCGTCCGGACCGCCCCGAGCATGCGGACGCTGTGGGTGACGCCGGCCGGAATCCATAAGCCCCGCTGCGGCGGCATGACCCAGGCGCCGTGCGCCGCGCTGACCACCACGACTCCCGTCGAGCCGTAAAGCAATTGATGGCGACGATGGCGGTGCGGGCGAACGGCGTGGCCGTCGGGATAGTCGGCGCTACGCGCGACCACCGGCCGCCCGACATCTGCGAAGAACGTTTCCGCGTGCGGCTCGAGCATGTCCCAGTCTCGTAAGAAGGCGGCCCGGATGCGGTAGCGGGCCACTCGACGAAAGTCTAGTCAGGACGCCCGCCGCACCGGACAAGGAGCAGCCGGACAGGGCCGGGGGGCGCCTGCGAGCCAAGTGGAGACCCGCCGCCCCATGACCCCTGTCGCCATTCCCCGCCGTGGCCCGGTCGGACTCGCGCTGCCGGTTCTCCTTGCTGCGAGCGTCTGCCACTTTCTGAACGACGCGACGCAATCGCTGTTCACCGCGAGCTATCCGATCTTCCGCTCCGGCTTCGGCCTGAACTTCGCCGAGATCGGCCTCTTGACGCTCGCCTATCAGCTGTCCGCCTCCATTCTCCAGCCGATCATCGGTCTCTATACGGACCGCCATCCCGCGCCCTATTCCCTGCCGGTCGGCATGGGCATCTCCGCGGCCGCGCTCATCACGCTGGCTTTCGCGCCCAGCTATCCCGTCGTCGTCGCCGGGGCGGCGTTGCTCGGGGTCGGATCGTCGATCTTCCACCCCGAATCGTCGCGCCTCGCCCGCCTCGCCTCCGGCGGCGCGCACGGGCTTGCGCAGTCGATTTTCCAGGTCGGCGGAAACATCGGCTCCTCGGTCGGGCCGCTGCTCGTCGCCTTCATCGTCCTGCCGGGCGGCCAAAGCCGGCTCGCCTGGTTCGCCGTCCTGGCGCTGACCGGGATCGCGATCCTGTACCGCCTGAGCGAATGGTACGCCGGCGTTCTGCATGACAAGCCGCGATTCGCCGCGGCGCGGCCCGCCACCGCCCCCGGGGCCAAGGTCGGCCGGGCGATGGCGATCCTCGCCGCTCTGATCTTCTCGAAATACTTCTACATCGCGAGTTTCACGAGCTATTACGTCTTCTATCTGGAGAGCCGTTTTCAGACCACCCAGCGGACCGCGCAAATGTGCCTGTTCGTGTTCCTCGGCGCGGTCGCGATCGGGACGCTGATCGGCGGCCCGATCGGAGACCGGATCGGCCGCAAGACGGTGATCTGGGCGTCGATTCTCGGCATCCTGCCGTTTTCCCTGGCCCTCCCCTATGCGAGCCTGCCGGTCACGATCGCGCTCAGCGGCGTGATCGGGCTCATCCTCGCCTCGGCCTTCCCGGCGATCGTGGTTTTCGCGCAGGAGATGATGCCGCACCGGATCGGCATGGTGTCGGGCCTGTTCTTCGGCCTCGCATTCGGTATGGGCGGTCTCGGCGCCGCGTTGCTCGGCGTCCTGGCGGACGCGACCAGCGTTGAGTTCGTCTACAAGGTCTGCGCCTTCCTGCCGCTGATCGGCGTCCTCGCCGCCTTCCTGCCGGAGGCGAAGAAGCGGCCTCCAGGGCGCGGTCGCTGACCGCGCCCCCCCTGTAGGCGCGGTCGCTGACCGCGCCGCCCCTGTAGGCGCGGTCGCTGACCGCGCGCCGCGCTCAACGAGCGCGGCTACAAATCCTCCAGCACGCTCGCCGCCGCCTTCATCTCGCGCCAGCGCGCCGCGCGCCGCGCCATCCCCTCGTCGTCCTCGCCCCAGCCCTCGATCTGAAAATCCTCGTCGACATGGGCGATCCGCCACGCCGCCTGCGCCGACAGGCGGCCGCGCGCCACCGCCAGCGCCAGCACGGCCGAACCGGTCAGGGTCGTGACGACGCTGAGCGCGGCTAGCGCCACCGGATCGTCGAACGCAGCGACGGCGGCGCGGACGGCCTCGATCGCCTCGGCCGGCTGCCGGACATGCACGATCCCCGCGGTGCAAGCAAAACGAGCCCCGAGCGCCTCCGCCGCCCAGTCGAGCACGGGATCGAAGGCGGCGCGCTGGCGCTCGGCGAGCAACTCCGGCGCCTCCGCGCGATAGCAGAGAAGGTCCGAGCCGGCATAGCGGACGATCTCGGCCCGCGTCTCCGCCATCGTCTCGGCGACGCCGTCGACGGCGGAATTGATGAGCCGCGTCAGCGGCATGTCGGACGGATCGACGGTCTCGCCCTGCCGCCCCCATTCGTCGGCGACCCTCTCCATCACGGCGCGGCGGCGCGCGGCGAGCGGCCGTTTGCCTGGCGTCCGCGCCGGCCGCCCATCGAGGGTGAGCGCGTAGAGGCCGTTCGCCTCGCGCGCTTCGGCCTTGGCGTAGAACCGCTTGATCGGCGCCGGACGCATGTTGGCCTGCGCCGCCCGCATCGGGTCGCCGGGCTCGTTGTCACGCATCGGGCGCGTCCTCGATCGGGTCGTGCGCCGGCGGCTCGAAGCCGAACATGGCGAAGCTCGCCTTCATGTGTTCGGGCAGCGGCGCGGTCACGTCGATCACGCCGCCGCGCGGATGGGGCAGGATCAGCCGGCGGGCGATGAGGTGCAGCTTGGGTTCGATCCCCGGCGGCACGGCGCGCAGCGGATCGTTGCGAGCGGGATCGTTCGCCGCCTTGCGGTTGTATTTCGGGTCGCCGACGATCGGGTGGCCGATCGCCTCGCAATGGGCGCGCAGCTGGTGGGTGCGGCCGGTGATCGGCCGCATCGACAGCCAGGCGAGCCGGGGCGTCACCTTGTCGACGACGGCGTAGAGGGTAAGCGAATGCTGCGCGTCGGGGTCGCCGTGCTTCGCCACCCGCATGCGTTCCAGATCCGCCCTGCCCGCTCCCTTCGCGCCCCGCTCCTCGCCCATCGCCTCGCCCTTGGCGAGAAACATCGAAATGCGTCCCTGGGCCGGCTTCGGCACGCCCTCGACCAGGGCCCAGTAGATCTTCTTGACCTGCCGCGAGCGGAAAATCTCGCCGAGATCGGCCGCCATCCTGCGCGATTTGGCGAGCAGCAGGACGCCGGACGTGTCGCGATCGAGCCGGTGGACCAGCACCGGCCGCGTCCCGTCCTTGGCCGCGAGCGCTTCGAGCATACCGTCGATGTGGCGCTTGGCGCCCGAGCCGCCCTGCACCGCGAGCCCGTAGGGCTTGTTCAGGACGATGACGTCCTTGTCCTCGTAGAGCGTCATCGCCCGGATGGCCGCGGCGTCGGCGGGGTCGACGCACTTCTCTCCAGGCGCCGGCGTCGGCGGGAGCCGCAGCGGCGGCACGCGCACCGTCTGGCCGAGCTCGAGCCGGGTCGCGACGTCGGCGCGCTTGCCCTCGACCCGCACCTCGCCCTTGCGCACGATCTTGTTCAGGTGCGACTGCGGCAAGTCGGGAAAGCGGCGGCGGAACCAGCGGTCGAGCCGCATGCCGGCCTCGTCTTCGCCGATGTCGTAGAGGGCGACCTTTTCGGCTGCGGCGGCGGCCGGCGTCGCTTCGGGTTTGGCGGCGTTGCGCATGCGCGCGTCTTAACGCAGCGGCGAGAGACGGGATAGGGGCGGGCCGAACCGACGCGACGGCTCACGTTGAAAAACTCGACAGGAGGCCGGCGCCCGGCCGACACTCGGCGAGGGACCTGCATTCGGAGCCCGCCATGGCCGACCATTACCACGCCGTCGTCTGGATCGATCACGCTCAGGCGCGCGTCTTTCACTTCAACGTCGAGGAGGCGGACAGGACCGTCATCCGGCCCGACCATGCGGTCCGCGACATCCATCACGGCGAGAAGCGGACGGGTCACCGGGTCGCCGACGACCGCGCCTTCTTCGAAAAGGTCGCCGAGGCGATCGCCGGCGCCGGCGCGATCCTGATCGTCGGTCCGGCTGAGGAGAAGGACGGATTTGCGAGGTTTTTGGCGGAAAAGCATCCGCAGATCCGGTCGCATGTCGAGGCGGTCGAAAAGGCCGACCATCCGACCGACGGCGAGCTTCTCGATCACGCCCGCCGCTTCGTCAAAGCCGCCGACCGCATGCGGCCGCAGACGTAGTCCCTTCACCCGCGTAGGCGGGGAGAAGGTGGCGCGAAGCGCCGGATGAGGGTTTGCGGCGCGGACGTTCGCAAATGTTCATGGTCAGCGCAGCCCCTCACCCCAGCCCTCTCCCCGCATAGGGCTTCGACAGCCGCCCGTCTCCAGCGGGCTATGCGCGGGCGAGGGAGTCGCTATCGCGGAGACATCTCATGTCCTACGAACTCTTCTACTGGCCCGGCATCCAGGGCCGCGGCGAATTCGTCCGCCTGGCGCTCGAGGAGGCGGGCGCCGATTATGTCGATGTCGCGCGCGGCCATGGGCCCGGGCGCGGCGTCAGGGCGATGACGGCCTTGATGGGCGAGCGGCCGTTCGCCCCCTTCGCGCCGCCGTTCCTGCGCGACGGCGACATCCTCGTCTCGCATGTCGCCAACGTCCTCGCCTATCTCGGCCCGAAGCTCGGCCTTGCGCCGAAGGACGAGGCGCTCCGGCTCTACGCGCATGGCCTGCAGCTGACGACCACGGACTTCGTCGCCGAGGTCCACGACACCCACCATCCGATCGCGACCGAACTCTATTACGAGGACCAGACCGCGGAAGCGAAGGCGCGCTCGAAGGCGTTTCTCGACCATCGCGTCCCGAAATACCTCGGCTATTTCGAGCACGCGCTCGAGGCCAATCCGGCCGGGTCGGGGCACGCGGTCGGCGACGGGCTGACGACCGTCGACCTGTCGCTGTTCCAGCTCTGGGCCGGCATGGCCTACGCCTTCCCGCACGCCTTCGCCGACGCCGGCATGCGCTACCCGAAGCTCGCCGCGCTCGTCGCCGCGGTGGAGAAGCGCCCCAACATCGCCCGCTATCTCGCCTCCGAGCGGCGCATTCCGTTCAACGAGTCCGGCGTCTTCCGGCATTACCCGGAGCTCGACCAGCCGGCCAAGACCGGCGGCCGTCGTGGCTGAAGCGGCCCCCGGCGAACGAGCCGCCGGCTTGCCCGCGCCCGGCTCATTGCGCGCCGAACACCACCCGGCCGCCGACCGCGTAGAGGATACAGGCGGCCGGTTTGAACGCCGCCGCGCATTCGTCCATCGTCTTGTCGATCGCCTGCCGCGCCGTCGCGCCGCCGCGCCAGAGCCACAGGCCGCTGGTCGTCACAGCGAAGGCGCGCGGACCCCCGGCTGAAAGATAGTTCGCCGCGGCGGCCCGCTTCGAGGCGGGCACGAACGGCAGCCGGGTGGCGTCGAAATCGCCGGGCGGGCTCGTCAGCATCGCCTGCGGCTCCGACGGGGCGCCGGAGCGCGTGCGCGCCGCGTAGCCGTTGACGGACAACAGCGCGCACGGCCGTCCGGCCTGATATTCGCAGACTTCCAGGGCCTGGCGCGCGCTGTCGGAGGGGTTGTAGTCGGCCATTCCCTTGGGCGCGACATTGAGGGTCCAGGCGGACCCGTCGGGCGAAGCGACCAGGATCAGCGCCTCGAGGTCGCCGCTGCGCAGCTTCGCCGCCGCCGCCGCGAAGGCGGCTTTCGCGTCCTCGGGAAGGCCGGCGGCGCTGGCCGGATCGAAGGCCGCTTCGCCGGTGTTGAGGTCGGGCAGGACATTGGTCGACTGCGCCGCCGCGAACGACGCCGCCGCTGTCGCGACCGCGACGACGGCGACCCTGACCCTCCTCAGCCCCGCCGCGTTCAACGCCCGCCTCGCATCGCCCCACGCGCCCCGTCTCGGATCCCGGCCTCGTCGCAGCGCGCGGCCTGGTCGTCCGTGCGCCCTGCGTTCTTATCCCCAAAGCGGGTCGCCTTGCGAGAGGCGCCGTACCGGAAAACTCCGCTTGACTTCGAACGAATAGAGAACATAAAGTGTCTCTATCGTGATCATTCTCTTTGGGAGGTCCTTATGCGTGAAGCCGCTCTCCTGACCCTGCGCGACGTCGCCGAACTTGCGTCGCTGGCCGCCTTCGTGACCATGATCGGGCTCGCCGCGCGCGCGTTCGGAGCGTGAGGCGCGTCGCGGTGCGCCCCGCCGGCGGCTGGTCTCAGCCTTTCCAGTGAACCGCGAGCCACACTGTCGGCCGGTCGGTCGCTGTCCATTCGACCCGATGCCTGAGGCCTGCCGGCAGCTCCAGCCAATCGCCCGGACGCAGGGTTCTCGGCGCCGCCTCGCCCTCGATCCGCAAGCCCGCCTCGCCCGCCAGCACGACCACCCATTCCGTCCAGCCCTGGTCGAACCAAAATCCCTCAGGACTCGCCTGGCCCGTCGAGACGATGCGCTCGATCGCCGCGCCGGGCCGCTCGGCGAGCGTCGCGAACGTCTCGTCCGCCCCGGCCGGCCCGATGTCCGCAAAGAGATTGCCGCCGTTGATCATGGACCGCCTTCGTTCTCTTCCCGCCGGCCTAAAGCAAGATGGCGTTGAGATCGAATCGCGGCATCCCGTCATCCGGCCCTCCCGGATCAAGTCCTGCGGTCGCGCCGCCTTCTCCCCGAGAGAGAACTACGGCATTCACAGGATCTCGTGCAACTGCCAGATTTCAGCGCTTTGTGACAAATGCTTTCTTAAAACAGGATTATGTGCTATGGTTTCTCTCATCGAACAATTCGCCCCGCGCGGGGCCGGCGACCGAGGACAGCGTGGACGAAGAGAGGCGGGTGACGCTGACGACCGCGGGCCAATCGAAAATGGCGCCGCAACTCGTTGAAATGGCTCAAAACCGAATCGAAAATGGCGCCGTCGCTCACGCCTGAGTCTGGAACCCCGCCTGCTCGATCCGGATCAGCGTCTCGACCGCGTCCTCGCCCATGCCGTGGGCGGTTTTGGCGAAGCCGCCGTCGCGCGCGTCGAAGCCGACGGCGACGCGCACGTAAAGCGGGTCGGCGCAAATGCACGCGGTCGGGTCGAAGGCGACCCAGCCGAGCTTCGGCACATGGGCCTCGGCCCAGCAATGCGCGCCCGGTTCGCCCCCCTCGGGCTCGGCGGCGCGGTAGCCGCTGACGAAGCGCGCCGGCTGGTCGAGGTAGCGCGCGCAGGCGATGAAGATATGGGCGAAGTCGCGCGCGACGCCCCGCCTCAGCGCAAAGGCTTCCGCGGCCGAGTCGGGGTCGTCGGTCTGGAACGGATCGAAGGTCATGACCCGATGCAACTCGCCCATCAGGCGGTGCATGGCGTCGAGCGGATCGTCGGCGCCCGCGGTCGCCTCTTTCGCGAACGTGCGCAGCGCGCCGTTGGCGTGCGCGAGCGGGCTGTCGCGCAGGTACATCTCCACCGGCAGCCGCTCGACGGCGCCGCTGACGACGCCGGCGGAATCGCTGGTCTCGATCTCGCCGCTCGCCGTCACCGTCAGGCGCTCGATCGGCGCCCCGTGGTGCGAGAACGTGCTGACCACGTTGCCGTGCGCGTCCTCCGAGCGCTTCAGCGCGCTGTCGATGTCGAGCGCGATGCGCCAGCCCAGCACATACTGGCTGTCGAAGCCGCTCGGGGTGAGCCGCAGGTTCTGGACCAGCATTCGGGCCGGCGGCGCGAATCGATGGGTTATCTCGTGCGATATCCGGATCCGCATCGGCGCGCCCTCAGGTGAAGAGGTACTGCTCGGAGATCGTGCTCGACAGCCCCGCGTTGTCCTCGATGAACGTCGTGATGAACTCGTGCAGGCCGCCCTGGAAGATCTGGGTCATGCTCGCGCGCTCCAGCTTTCCGTGCATCGCTCGCGCCTGACGCTGCGCTGCGCCGCTGCGTCCATCGTCGCGCGCCAAGCTGTCGAGCGCGCGATCGATGCTCTCGTAGCAGGAAATGAGCGAGCGCGGCATCGCCCGCTTCAGGATCAGGAGATCGGCGATCAGCCAGGGCTTCACCCGGTCGCGATAGACCCAATGGTAGGCGGTGGCGGCCGAGACGGCGCGAAGGATCGCCACCCACTGGAAATAGTCGAGCGAGCCGCCGACCGGCTCGTTCGAAGGCAGGAGCAGGTGATACTTGACGTCGAGCAGGCGGGCGGTGTTGTCGGCGCGTTCGATGAAGATGCCGAGCCGGTTGAACCAGTAGGCGTCGTTGCGCAGCATCGTGCGGTAGCACGAGCCGTCGAAGTCGAGCGACGCCTTCTTGACGTAATCGAGGAAGCGGGTCAGCGCGACGCGATCCATCGGCCGGGAGAAGCGGTGGCTCGCCTCGAACCGCTTCAGTTCGAGCCAGGCGTCGTTGATCGCCGTCCAGGTCTCGGCGGTGAGCGCCGTGCGCACCGCCCGCCCGGACGTTCGCGCGTTCTCCAGGCAGTTGCAGATCGATGACGGATTGGTCCGGTCGAAGGTGAGGAATTCGACCGCCGCCTGCTCGTCGAGATCGCCGCGCTCGGCGATGAAGCTGTCGTAGGCGCCGGTGGCGTTGAGCGCGCCCTCCCACTCGCCCGTCTCTTCGCCCTCGGTCTTGGGCAGATATTCGAGCCTCAGCGTCGCCTCGATGGTGCGGGCGATGTAATCGGCGCGCTCCATCGAGCGGGCGAGCCAGAACAGGTTGTCGGCGGTGCGGGCGAGCATCATCGTCAGGCCTCGCCTTCGATATCGTCGACGATCCAGGTGTCCTTGGTGCCGCCTCCCTGGCTCGAATTGACCACCAGCGACCCCTCCTTCAGCGCCACCCGCGTCAATCCCCCCGGGACGATGCGCACGCCGTCGGCGCCCGACAGGATGAACGGCCTGAGATCGACGTGGCGCGGAGAGACGCCGGCGTCGAACGAGGACGGGCAGGTCGAGAGCGCCAGCGTCGGCTGGGCGATGTAATTCGCCGGGTCGGCCTTGAGCTTGGCGGCGAACTGCTCGCGCTGGGCGGCGCTCGCGTGCGGGCCGACCAGCATGCCGTAGCCGCCCGATCCGTTGACCTCCTTCACCACCAGCTGATCGAGCCGTTCGATCACGTATTTGTAGTCGTCGGGCTCGCGGCAGCGGTAGGTCGGTACGTTCTTCAGCAAAGGTTCTTCGGACATGTAGAAACGGATCAGGTCGGGAACGTAGCTGTAAATCGCCTTGTCGTCGGCGACGCCGGTGCCGATTGCATTCGCAATCGTCACATTGCCCGCCAAATAGGCGCCGACCAGGCCCGGCACGCCGAGCACCGAGTCCGGATTGAACACCAAGGGATCGAGGAAATCGTCGTCGACGCGGCGGTAGATGACGTCGACCCGGCGGGGACCGAGCGTGGTGCGCATGAACACCTGGTCGTCCTCGACGAACAGGTCGCGACCCTCGACCAATTCGACCCCGAGCTTGTCGGCGAGGAACGAGTGCTCGTAATAGGCCGAATTGTAGAGGCCGGGCGTGAGGATGACGATCGTCGCGTCGCCCCGGTCGTGACGGGGCGCGACCGAGCGCAGGCAGGCGAGCAGTTCGTCCGGGTAGTCGTCGACCGGCGCCACCTTGTGACGGGCGAACAGGTCCGGCAGCAGCCGCATCGTCACTTCCCGGTTTTCCAGCATGTAGGAAACGCCGGACGGCGTGCGCGCGTTGTCCTCGAGAACGTAGAACGATTCGTCGTCGACCCGGACGATGTCGATGCCGGCGATATGGACCCAGATGTCGTGCGGCGCGCTGCGGCCGATCATCTCCGGCCGATAGTAGGCGTTGCGGACGATGAGCTCCGGCGGGATGATTCCCTCCCTGAGCACCCGGCGCTCGCCGTACACGTCCTTGAGGAACAGATTCAGCGCCCTGACCCGCTGGGTGAGGCCCGCCTCCAGCTTCCGCCATTCGGCGCGGGAGATGAGCCGGGGCACGATGTCGAACGGGATCAGCCGCTCGGCGGCGTCCTTGTCGCCGTAAACGCCGAAGGTGATGCCGATGCGACGGAACATGTATTCGGCCTGGGCGCGGCGCGAGGCGAGCAGGTCGGTCGGCGACTCGTCGAGCCACCGCGCCACCTTGCCGTAGAGCGTGCGCACCGGTTCGCCGGCACGCCCCATTTCATCGAACGCCGCAACCCCCGTCATGCCGCACCCTGTTCCTCACGCGACGGACGAGCCGTCACCTGCCCTTTTTACTCGCAACTTCCGTGCCGAGGGCGAGCTCCAAAGCCTCGGTTCCCGACAAGGCCCGCCCGGCCGGAACCGCACCAAAGTCGGCCGAAGTCCTGAGCGACTCGGCAAGCATGAGCCGAAACTCGTCGCGGGTTACGCCGATGGCGCCGAGGCTGGCAAGATGCTCGGTGAGGAATTGCGTGTCGAGCAGCCGGTATCCGCCGGCCCTGAGGCGAGCGACCAGATGCACCAGCGCGGCCTTGGAGGCGTCGCGGGCGCGGTGGAACATGCTCTCGCCGAAGAACACGCTGCGCAGGCTCACGCCATAGAGTCCGCCGACCAGCGCGCCCTCCTCGTAGACTTCGACCGAATGCGCGTGGCCGGCGGCGTGCAGAGCGCAATACAGGCGAAGGATCTCGTCGTTGATCCAGGTCGAGTCCCGCTCGGCGCAGGCGCGCATCACCTCGGGAAAGTCGCGATCGGCGACAATGTGAAAGCGGTCCGAGCGCACCGTCTTGGCGAGACTCTTCGACACGATCAGCCCGTCGAGCGGAAAGACGCCCCGCTGCTGCGGCTCGACCCAGAAGAGCTCGCTCGCCTCCCGGCTCTCCGCCATCGGGAAGACGCCGATCGAATAGGCCCGGAGGAGAACGTCCGCCGTCAGCTCGAATTTGCGCGGACCGGATTTCATGGGGCCGATGGTGAAGCGGCGGTCGCGCGCCGTCAAGACGAGGGCGAACTCGCGTGACCCGCGCAGCCGGCGGCTCGTTTGAGGTCGGGCGAGCAAGGGAGCCAAGCCTCGAAAGGTGGGCTTCCGGTCGAAAGAGCGCCAAAAATCGTCCGTCTCGGCGCCGGGGCGCGGGAACATTTGTCGGCCCTGTCCATTGAAGAAGCGGCATGAATTTCTGAGAGGGCGACATGACGAAGCTTGGAATGATCCTGGCGTGCGCGACCATCGCGCTGCCTACTCTTGCATTCGGGGATGGAAACGGCGCTGTAACTGGCGCCGCTGGCGGCGCGGTCGCCGGGGCCGTCGTCGGCGGGCCGGTTGGCGCGGCCGTCGGCGGCACGGCGGGCGCGATCATCGGCGGAACCGCGAGCGGACCGGACCGCACGGTGGTGGCCAATCCGCCGCCGCCCGCGGCCGTGGTCGCATGCAACACACGCACAACGCAGACGACGGACAACACGGGTTACAGCAGCACGACTCAGACGTCCAACTGCCCCTGAACCCGACAACACGTGACGGCGATCAGGCTCAGCGACGACCCGGAGGGTCGTCAACGGCGTTGGCCGCCCCAAACCAACCTTGGAGACACCCAATGCCTGGCAACCTCATCTACTATGCGCTGATCCTGATCGTCGTTGCGCTTGTCGCGGCCTTCTTCGGGTTCGGCGGCGTCGCCTCGACCGCGATGAGCGGCGCGCACCTCTTCATCTGGATCGCGGTCGTGCTGATCGTCGTCGGTCTGATCTTCGCGCTCATGCGAAGAGTGTAGGCGAACTTTTGTAGCCGCGCTCGATGAGCGCGGGGGGCGCGGTCAGCGACCGCGCCTACAGGCCGGCGCTGTCGCCGGAGGCGCATCTGTAGCCGCGCTCGCTGGGCGCGAGGGGCGCGGTTGCCGGAGGCGCGTTTGTAGCCGCGCTCGATGAGCGCGGGGGGCGCGGTCAGCGACCGCGCCTACAGTCCGGCGCTGTCGCCGGAGGCGCATCTGTAGCCGCGCTCGCTGGGCGCGAGGGGCGCGGTTGCCGGAGGCGCGTTTGTAGCCGCGCTCGATGAGCGCGGGGGGCGCGGTCAGCGACCGCGCCTACAGGCCGGCGCGGTCGCCGCAGGCGCATCTGTAGCCGCGCTCGCTGGGCGCGAGGGGCGCGGTTGCCGGAGGCGCGTTTGTAGCCGCGCTCGCTGAGCGCGGAGGGCGCGGTCAGCGACCGCGCCTACAGGCCGGCGTGACGATCCGTCCCCTAGCCGCGTCCGGGCAAACTCGCTAACGTCCTCGACGCGACGGTTTCCTTCGGGAATCAAAAGGGAACGCGGTGGGGGCGGCGACGCCCGAGGCCGCGGCTGCCCCCGCAACTGTCAGCGGCGAGCCTGCCGCCCCGAGAGATCGGCCACTGGGGAAACCTGGGAAGGCCGGCGGCAGGCGAGGACCCGCGAGCCAGGAGACCTGCCGGCGCGGCGCGGTCGATGCGTTCCACGGGGCCAACCTTGTCCGGTTCCGTAGAGGCGCGCTGCGTCAACGCAACGCCTGCGCATGCGAGGGCTTCGTGCTGGGTTCCGGTTCGACAGGTTTCATCTCCCGCATTTGGCGGGAGAGCGATGCGAGTTTGCGCGGGCGGCTGACCGGGCTCTATGCGCTTCTCGCCGCAGCCAACGTCCTTGTCTGGATCTGGGCGGTCGTCGCGCTCCGCGACAACGCCGTCCTGTTCGGCTCGGCCTTCCTCGCCTACACGTTCGGCCTGCGCCATGCCGTCGACGCCGACCATATCGCGGCGATCGACAATTCGACCCGCAAGCTGATGCAGCAGGGCCAGCGTCCGGTCGGCGTGGGCTTCTTCTTCTCGCTCGGCCACTCGGCCGTCGTCGTGCTGATGTCGGTCGCAGTCGGTTTCGCCGCATCCCAGGTGAGCTCGAAGTTCGACGACCTGAAGGCGTGGGGAGGGATCGTCGGCACGAGCGCCTCCGCCCTCTTCCTGTTCCTGCTGGCGGCGTTCAACATCGTGGTGATGATTTCGGTCTGGCGCACGTTTTGCGCGGTCAAGCGCGGCGAGCGCTATTCGGAGGAGGATTTCGACCTCCTGCTCAACAGCCGCGGATTCCTGGCGCGACTGTTCCGGCCGCTGTTTGGCCTCGTGACCAGGAGCTGGCATCTGTTTCCGATCGGCTTTCTGTTCGGTCTCGGCTTCGACACCGCGACCGAGGTCGCGCTGTTCGGCATCTCCGCGACGCAGGCGGCGGACGGCGCCTCGTTCGGCACGCTGCTGGTCTTTCCCGCCCTCTTCACCGCCGGGATGACGCTGATCGACACGACCGACGGCGCGCTGATGCTCGGCGCCTACGGCTGGGCCTTCCTGAAGCCGATGCGCAAGCTCTTCTATAACCTCACCATCACCGCCGTTTCGGTCGTCGTCGCCGTCCTGATCGGCGGGATCGAGACGCTCGGGCTGATCGGCGACGCGTTCAAGCTCGAGGGGCCGTTCTGGGACGCGATCGGCGCGCTGAACGACAATTTTGGCGTGCTGGGCTACCTCATTATCGGGGTCTTCGCCCTGAGCTGGCTCATCTCGATCGTGATCTACCGCGTCAACGGCTACGACGCCATCGAGGTTAAAGCTTAGGCCGAGCCATTTCGGCGCTCCCTGGGCCGCCGCAATCCGTAAGAAGGGCGGACGCTCAATCGCGCCAATCCTCCGCGCCGCCGCTGATCCCTCGAAATGCCCCGGGGCCCGTCGCTCTGTTTGTCCCCTTTGTCTCAGGGAGGCGCGACGCCTGGCGGCCCCCGATCCCGGTCCTGTCGAGGGCCGGCGGATGGAATGCAGAAAGGCGCCGCCTGCAACTCATCTAGTCTAATCGCGCGTATATTTGGTTGTGATGAATTGCAAACTGAGTGATTTCGACGCAGGGCGAGGCAAAGCCTAATATTAAGTTGCGTGTAATTATTTTACATGTTTCTCTGCGAATTGAATTTATGGAGGCCGCATCATGTCGGATCTTCGCGCCGAAGTCGCGAACGCACTGTATTGGAACCTTGCGATTCCTCGTAACCGAGTAACCGTCCAAGTGGACGGCGGCTTGGTCATTTTACAGGGGAGCGTCGACCGAGCCTACCAAAGGTCTTTCGCAGAAGCGATCGCCCGCCGGGCGACCGGAGTGATGAGCGTTATGAATAATATTGCTGTTTCAGCCGAGCAGGACTTCAGTCCTTCCACCATGTCCGCCTAGACTTCGAACGATTCTTAACCTGCTGGCGCGATCGGGAGTGACCGCGGCCTCCAACCTGAATCAGGAGGTTTTTGGAAAATGAGTACGTCTCAATGGAAGATTATTTACCGGGATCATCTCGATCAGGATAGGACGTCGCAGGGCATTCCGAGCAAAGAGGCCGCCCTCAGGAAGGCGAGCGACCTTTATCACCGGCAGCGAGCGGAATTGTATGAGATTGAAGGGCCCAACGGCCGAGCCATGCCCAAAGACGAAATCATGGATTGGCTGTCCGCCAACAAGTCGTAGCGGGTGGAGACGGGGCGCGCCGGAGCCCCGCACCATCCAAAACCTGACATTTATCAGGTTGGCCGTCGAAACGCGTCCTTCGCCGGCCTCAGGACGACGTCGAGATTTGGAAAACGAGAGCCGAAGTTAGTTACAAGGCGTTGCTGTGACATAGTAGTCATTGCCCGCGGGCTTCGTGCTCTTGCGCCTACGCACATGCTGCTGCAAGCGACCGTCAGGCATAACATCGATCTGGTTGTACCTATTGCCTACCAAGACGACACCGGGCTCAGTCACCGACCAAGTTCCATGATAGCCCTTGTTATTGGAGAAGGAGCCGCCAGCCCCATAAGTCCCCTTGCCGCCGTTTTCCCAGCAATACGTCTTTCCGACCAAGTCCTGTGCAGTCACTGGCCTTCCCTGATCTGCTTTTGAAGCCGATGGAACGATCAGGAAGAACGCCATAACGAGCCAAATAATTGCGACTATTATGTTTGAATATGCTTCGATTTCATTTGAACGGCGTAAGTCCTTAACTTGCGCTTGCTTTGCTTTGAAAAGTGGAATGACGACTGTATTAAGCATTGCCAAATCCCTCCGCTAAGCGACCTCAATGGAGACGTCACGGCCCTATTTCTATTCTATTTTACGCAAGGCGCAAGCAGAAATTCGTTGATAAGGCACGCGCGGCGGACGCCGGCTCGAACTGAAAGCGGTCGAACCCTCCCTTGAGATGGCGGCCGACTTTGATCGCTATCACGGCTGGCCGCAGAACGGGTGCGGCTGAACCGGCCCGCCGGCCCGGCGCGCAGCGTTGCGCAAGGCAGGCCGTAAGCCTCTGAAAATTTCCTCGCCCGTAAACATCTGCGCGAATTGCGCCCGCCTTAGCCGACCGGCTCGGGGACCTTGCGGACCGCCCGCACCGCGTAGGCGAGAACCGTCGGGCAGGCGTCGCCGAGCGCGGCTTCGGCGGCCTCCAGCGCCGCGCCGGCCCGCGCGGCCGGCGCGACGACCGCGACGGCGTCGGCGAACGCCGCCGCCGCCCGCGCCCAGTCGCCGCGCCAGTCGGAGGCGTGCAGGACGACCGCCGCATAGGCGGCGGTGAAGGCGGTCAGCGCGTCGTCGATATTGGCCCCCTCCCCGCCCGCGCCCGGCAGGACGACGTCGAGGCGCGAGGAGAGGTCGCGCCGGATCACGTCGGCGAAGCCGGCCCGCCCGGCGATCAGCTCCGCAAGGCCCGGCGTCGCCGGCGCGTCCGGCTCCTCGCGATAGAGGATGTCGGCGAGCCAGTCCTGCGTCCAGCCGAGGTCGACGAACACGGCGGCGCGGTCGGCGGCGAGCTTTCGCGCCGTTTCGAGCGCGATCGCCAGCGCCTGCCCGCTCCGGTCGCCGGCGACGAGCACGACGAGGCCGCCGTTCGGCCGCACCCGGCGGAGCGCCGCGACGAGACCCGCGGCGCTGTCGAGGGCGCCGGCCGACGCGGCCGCAGGCGAAGCGGCGACGTCCGCCAGCGCCCGCAATTCCGGCTCGGCGGCCGGGAGCGCGGCCGGGGCCTCGTCCGCCTTCGTGGGCCCGGCGAGCGGCGCGGGCGGCTCCGAGGGCCGTCCACGGGCGGCCAGCGCCGCCGCGACGGCGGCGAGCGCCGAGAGACCAAAGGCCGCAGCGGTCGCTCCGAAGACCGTCGGCCAGAAGTTCTTGGAAAGGCGGGCGCGCGCGGCGGCTCCGCCCGGACGAGGACGCGGGCGTCGCCGTCGCCGGATTGGCTGGCCCTCAGCGCCTCCTCCTCCCGCGCCATTTGCTGATAGGCCTGCAGTTCGTCGCGCGCCGTCTGCGCCTCGGCCTCGAGGGCCCGCAGCGGGCCGTCGGCGAGGGATGCGGCGGCGGCCGCGGCGGCCGCGACCGCCTTCGTCTCATCGTCGAGCTTCGCGGCAAGCGCGTCGGCCTCGGCGCCTGCCCGGCGCGCCTCGCCCTCGCTCGCGCGGGCGGCCTGGTCGGCCGCGTCGCGGATCTCGCCGTCGACGCCGCCGAGCTGAGCGGCGAGGTCCTTCATGCGCGGATGGAGCGGCAGCAGGGTGCGCGACGCGTCGGCGATCTCCGCCTTGAGCGCGGCGCGCTGATCGGAGAGCCGCCGAAGCGCCGGGTCGGCGATCGTCGCACCTGTATCGGGGACCTGCGCTTCGCGTTCGAGCCGACGCAGCAGTGCCGCTCTGGCGGTGGCCGCGGCCTGCGCGGCGCGCGCTTCGGAAAGCTTCGCATCGAGGTCGGCCAGCGAATTGCCGGCTGGCGCCGCCGCTTCGCCGCCCGGGGGGCCCGACTGCGCGCGGATCGCGTCGACCTTTGCCTCGGCGTCGGCGACCCTGCCTTTCCAGTCCGCGATCTTCTGAGCGAGCCAGGTCTCGACCGCGCGCGCCGCTTTGGCCCGGGCTTCGTTCCGGGTCTGCACGACGAGATCTGCGACCGTATTCGCGCCGCGCGCGGCAAGCCCCGGATCGCGCGCAACGAAGGTGATCGCGACCGCGCGCGAGCCCGGCGACGGCGCAATCGTCAGCCGCGACAGGAACGCCTCGACGGCGCCGCTGTCGGGCGCGCCAGCGCCGCCCGCAAGCCCCAGCCGGGATAGCGCGGCGCGCGCGAGATCCGGCGTCGCGATCGACAAGGCGTCGATCGCCGGCGCGGCAAGGTCGGCCGGCGCAGGCCCGCCGCCCGTCACGCGGTCGAAACCGGCAAAGGCGGCCTGCGGCTGGTCGAGCAAGGCCTTGGCGAGGCCGGCGTAGCGCGGCGGGACGGCGATCACGAAGACCGCCGAGCCGATCAGCGCGGCAAGCGTCGCGCCCGCGATCCAGCGCCAGCGGCGGCCGAAAGCGGTCCCGAAGCCCCCGCGCGCCTCCATCGCGCCGCCCCTTTCCTGTTCGCCGGCCATGGTCTCCATCCTCACGAGGTCGGACGCTCGAAAATCCTTGTCGAGTTTCGTCCGACATGGTTTCCCGCACGTTAACGCCGCCGTTGCGTCAGCCGTTTGTTAACCATACGTCGATAAATGGGAAGCCAGCGCCCAACGCCTTGGCGGCGCGGATGTTCCGATGGGGTCCTTGCGAGTCTTTGCGGCAATTCTGGCGACCGCGGCGCTCGCGGGTTGCGCGGCGCGGGCCCCCGAGGGGCTCCCGGAGGCGCCGGCGCCGCAGGCCGTCGTCGACGCGCCCTACCGGCTGGCCGGCGGCGACCGGCTGCGCATCATCGTATTCGGCCAGGCCGACCTCACCAACAGCTATTCGGTCGACGCCTCGGGCGCCGTCTCCATGCCGCTGATCGGGCGCGTTCCGGCGCGGGGCCTGACGACGGCCGAGCTCGAACGCAACGTCGCGGCGCGGCTGCGCCAGGGCTACCTGCGCGAACCCAGCGTCTCGATCGAGGTCGAGGACTTCCGCCCGATCTTCATCCTCGGCGGCGTCGCTTGCGCGGGGCAATATCCGTTCGTCGACGGCATGACCGTGCAGCAGGCGGTCGCGGCCGCCGGCGGCTTCGCCCCGCTCGCCATCCAGTCGAATGTGGCGATCACCCGGGTCGTCGATGGCCGCGGCGCGACCTTCGCCGCGCCCCTCATCTACCCGCTGCGGCCGGGCGACACGATCACCGTCGAGGCGCGGTTCTTCTAGCCAGCATCCAACCGCTCACCAGGCCCTATTACACGTGCTTACTACGGTATTTAGACAAGTCGATTTGTCTTCGGGGCTCGAGCCGTCGCGCGCCTCCTTCTCCGCGAAAGCGGGGAAGGTGGCGCGGAGGGCCGGATGGGGTGCGGAAAGCAGGGATGGCTAGTTGACGGCCAGGAATCACGGTCGTGCAATCCAATCCACAGTTGCGGCAGCGGGCCACAGCCCATCCGGCGCCATAGCCCGTCGAATGACGGGCGTCTTTCGACGCCCTATGTCGCTACCTTCCCCTGCAAAGCTGACCCGCGCGGAGGAAGGGAATCCTGACCGCGCTTTACAACCCGGCCGCGCCCGGTCGTGCGCCGTCGTGTCGCCCGCCTGTTCTTGCCTGTTCCGACCTGATAACCGCCTGTTAGTGACCTGTTTCGGACCTGTTAAAGCGCCTGTTCCGCGCCTGCTCTCGGCCCGCAACTGGCGGGTTGCAAACCAAGCAACTCCCTGACATTGCAAGGTTTTTCCGGAAGGGAGCCTCGCCCGTTGGGCAGAAAACGGCCTGCTAGCAGGCGTCCGGATCGGCGCGGCGGACCGGAAGCGCTAGCCTCGCGGCCGACTTGCGCCCGGCGAGGAGGCCGCCGCCTCAGGCCTTCACGCCGGCTGTTTCAGCTTCACCACATTGTGCAGCGTGTCGTCGGCGGTGTCGAAGAAGCGGCGGACGCCGCGCGCGGCCTGGCGGATGCGCTGCTCGTTCTCGACCAGCGCGAGGCGGACGTAGTCGTCGCCGTGCTCGCCGAAGCCGATGCCCGGTGCGACCGCCACGTCGGCCTTCTCGATCAGGAGCTTGGAGAACTCCAGGCTGCCCAGATGGCGGAACTTCTCCGGCACCGGCGTCCAGGCGAACATCGAGGCGGTCGGCTTGGCGATCGGCCAGCCGGCGGCGGCGAAGCTCTCGATCATCACGTCGCGGCGGCGCTTGTAGGTCGCGCGCATCTCGCGGATGCAGTCCTCCGGGCCGTTCAGCGCCGCCGCGGCGGCGACCTGGATCGGCGTGTAGGCGCCATAGTCGAGATAGGACTTGACGCGCGCCAGCGCCGCAAGCAGCCGCTCGTTGCCGACCGCGAACCCCATGCGCCAGCCCGCCATCGAAAAGGTCTTCGACATCGAGGAGAACTCGACCGCGACGTCGAACGCGCCGGGCGCCTGCAGAACCGACGGCGGCGGCTCGTCCTCGAAATAGACCTCGGCGTAGGCGAGGTCGGACAGCACGAAGATCTCGTGCCGGCGCGCGAAGACAACGAGGTCCTTGTAAAAGTCGAGCGAGGCGACCATCGCGGTCGGATTGGACGGATAGCAGACCACCACCGCGATCGGCTTCGGGATCGAGTGGTTGATGGCGCGTTCGAGCGCGACGAAGAAATCCGGGGTCGGCTCGGTCGGCACCGAACGGATGACGCCGCCCGCCATCAGGAAGCCGAAAGCGTGAATCGGATAGGAAGGGTTCGGAACCAGCACGACGTCGCCTGGCGCGGTGATCGCCTGCGCCATGTTGGCGAAGCCCTCCTTCGACCCGAGAGTCACGACGACTTGCGTCTCAGGGTCGAGCTTCACGCCGAAGCGGCGCGCGTAATAGCCCGCCTGGGCGCGCCGCAGGCCAGCGATTCCCTTCGAGGCGGAGTAGCGGTCGGTGCGCGGCTTGCCGACGGTTTCGACGAGCTTGTCGATCACGTGCTTTGGCGCAGGCAGGTCCGGGTTGCCCATGCCGAGATCGATGATGTCGGCGCCGGCGGCGCGGGCCTTCGCCTTGAGCTTGTTGACCTGCTCGAAGACGTAAGGCGGCAGGCGCCGCACGCGGTGAAAGTCGCTCATTGGAAAAGACTGTCCTTAGGTGAATGTCCCGGTGGGCCGGCGCGCCTCGCCGTCACGGTTCTGTAGCATCGGGCGGGGCGCCGCCGCAAACGCCTTGCTATTGACTAGCGGCCGGCGCGGTCTTCGCCTTCGCCGCTTCTTGGGCCTTCTCCTCGGCGAGCGCCTTGGCGGCGGGCGGGAAGGACGCCCGCAGCGCATCCGCGCGTTTCTCGACCGAATCGAGGTCGCCCTTGAGCTTGTCCAGATTCTTGCCGTCGAGCGCCTTCTTGGCGGGCTCCGGCGGCGCCTGGAAGACCGGAATATAGTCGGGCTCTTTTTCCGGGCGGGACTTGACGACGAAATCCTGAGCCGACGGGACGTCGGTCGCGAAACCCAATATTTTCATCGCGCTTTTCAGCGGATTGTCGGCCTGCTGGGCGAACGCCGGAGACGTCAGGGCGCTGGCCAGCGCCGATGCCATCGCCCATTTCGCCGCGCTCGCTGCGAACATGCCGCCGCTCTCTGCTCCCGTTCGTTCCGCCATCGGAACCCGAAGATCGCCATCCCGTCAAAAGTCGTTGTGGCGTCATGCTGCCGTACTGACCTATTATGACCAAAACGGGGAGGTGTCTCCCCCCTGCCGGCATCAGGGAACGCTCTTTCATGGCGACACATCGTGCGAACGCGGCGAGAGATCGAGCAAAGGCCGCACCGGTCGAAACGGCCGATGACGGCGCCCAGGCCATGACAGCCAAGTCCCGAAAGGCGCCGGCAAAGACAACGAGCGGCGCGAAGTCAGCGGCGGGCGATAACGAAACGAAAAGCGTGGCCGCGACGGCCAAGCCCACCGCCAAGCCGGCCAAACCCGCGGCCAAGGCGAAGTGGGTCAACGCCCTTCCGACCCCAGCCGCAGACGCCAAGGCGCGCAAGAGGACGGTCCCCAAGCCGGACGCCGACTCGCTCGACGAATGGGTGCACACGCCGGGCGCCCACACGGATTCGACCGAGACCAGCCTCGCCCCCGCGAGCCCGGCGTCGGCGACCAAGTCGCCGCCGGTCTTTGCTCGGACGACGACGCGCGCCCGCGTCGCGACGCGAACGAAGCCTGAACCCGAGACCGCCGCTCCCCCGCCCGAACCGCCCGCCCTGCCGGCGGCGGCGGCCGCATCGACGCCGCCCACGCCGGGCGTCGCGGCGCCCGGTCCAGGGCCCAAAACCGTCGAACCGGAGACGAACCTCGTCAAACCCGCGGTCGAGCCGCCAAAACCCGTGATCGAGGCCGCCGAGCTCGCCGTCTCGGGCGGCGCGATCGCCCCGGCGCCGGCCGAGCCGACGCCGGCCGCCGCGTCGCCGCCGCGCCTCGAGAGCCCGGGGAATCCTTTCGGCTTCGGGATGCAATATCCGATGCCGAACATCGAGGCGCTGGCCCGCAACATCGCCGGCGCCATCGAACATGCCGGCAAGGCGTTCGCGGCCTACATGCGTCCGCGCGAGAGCGGGGAGATCAAGACCACGGTCTCCGAGGAGATCGGCGAGATGGTCCGCTCGCTCGGCCATGTCGCCGAATATTACATGGCCGATCCCAAGCGCGCGATCGAGGCCCAGACGGCCTACGCCACCCAGTTCATCAATCTGTGGGCGGCGACGCTGCAGCGGTTCCAGGGCGGAGCGGTCAGGCCGATCGCCGAACCCGACAGCAAGGACAAGCGGTTCTCCGACGCGGAGTGGCGCGACAATCCGTTTTTCGACTTTCTCAAGCAAGCCTATGTGCTGACCACGGATTGGGCGGATAACCTCGTCCATAACGCGGACGACATGGAGCCGCATGCCCGCGCCAAGGCGCAGTTCTATCTCAAGCAGGTGTCGGCCGCGCTGTCGCCGTCGAACTTCGTCGGCACGAACCCGGAACTCCTACGCGCCACTCTCGCCGAGAGCGGCGAGAATTTGGTGCGGGGGCTCAAGATGCTGGCCGAGGACATCGAGGCGGGCAAGGGCAACGTCCGCATGCGCCAGGTCGACGCGCGGGGATTCGAACTCGGCGTCAACATGGCCAACACGCCGGGCAAAGTGATCTTCCGCAACGACCTGATCGAGCTGATCCAGTACGCGCCGTCGACGTCCGAGGCATACAAGCGGCCGCTGCTGATCTTTCCGCCCTGGATCAACAAGTTCTACATCCTCGATCTCAACCCGGAGAAGTCGTTCATCCGCTGGGCGGTGGCGCAGGGCCTGACGGTGTTCGTGGTGTCCTGGGTCAATCCCGACGCCAGGCTCGCGGACAAGGATTTCGACGCCTACATGCGGGAAGGCATCCTGACCGCCCTCGACTGTGTCGAGCAGGCGACCGGCGAGCGCAAGGTGACGGCGATCGGCTATTGCGTCGGCGGCACGCTGCTCGCAGCGACCCTCGGCTACATGGCGGCGACGGGCGACGACCGGATCGAGAGCGCGACCTTCCTCACCACCCAGATCGACTTCACCGACGCCGGCGACCTCAAGATCTTCGTCGACGCCGAGCAGCTGAAGCAGGCCGAAAAGCGCATGCAGGAGCGGGGCTATCTCGAGGGCTCGGCCATGGCTCAGGCCTTCAATATGCTCAGGCCGAACGACCTGATCTGGTCGTACTACGTCAACAACTACCTGAAGGGCAAAGAGCCGATGCCCTTCGATCTCCTGGTCTGGAATGCGGACGCCACCCGCATGCCGGCGGCGAACCACAGGTTCTATCTTCGCCACTGCTACTTCCAGAACGACCTGTCGAACGGGCGCATGAGGCTCGGCGGCCGGACGATCGACCTGAAGAAGGTGACGATCCCGGTCTATGACCTGGCCGCCAAGGAGGACCACATCGCCCCGGCCCGCTCGGCGTTCAACGGCGCCAAAAGCCTCGGCGGACCGGTGCGTTACGTGATGGCGGGGTCGGGCCACATCGCCGGCGTGATCAACCCGCCGATGAAGCCGAAATACCAGTACTGGACCGGCGGTCCGGTCGAGGGCGAGTTCGAGGACTGGGTCAAGGCGGCCAAAGAGACGCCCGGCTCGTGGTGGCCCGACTGGATCGAGTGGGTGACGGCGCAGGCGCCCGAGAAGGTTGCCGCCCGCACCCCCGGCGACGGCAAGCTGAAGCCGCTCGGCGACGCGCCTGGCGAGTACGTGCGCGTCAAGTCGTAACCTGAGCCGAGGGCCCGACATTTCCGGGCCGGAAATGAGCGTTTTCAAGAGGTTGGAGCGGGATTTGCGGGCGGACGCAACTGCCTGTCCGTCCCTTCGCGCCTCGTCTTGAGCCCCAGATCATGCTCGTGGATTTCGAAGGACGTTCCAGGGCGCACGAATATCCCCGCCCACTGGCTCATCCTTCGACAAGCTCAGGATGCGGCTCTCGCCATGATAACGCCGCTCGCCGCCGCGGTTCTCTGCGGCGCGAGACATTTGGATTTCCTCAGGTCTACGCAGCGGTGCATCAGGGCTCCGCGAATCTCCGGTTTTTGGCGGTTGGAATTATTTGGAATTCCTTGGATTCTCTCGTCCGAAATGGGCCTTTTCAATGGGTTACGGGCGACCCGGGGCCCATTTTATTTTCACGCGGGCCTTTCCCGCGGGGACGCGTCAAAAGGGGGCCGGCCGTCGTCGATCCGAAGATCGACCGCGCTGAACCTCCTCGCCGGGCGGAAAGGCTTGGCGCGCTCATAGATCATGGCAGTCGACATCGTGAAGTGTCCGATCGGGCATTGGGAACAGACTAACGCAGACTTCTCTTTTTGACAAGAAATTGTCGAGCTGGCGCCCGTTTTACAAAATTCCGGCGCCCGCAGTCGCGGCAGACGCGGCGCCGATTGGCGCCGCCCTCATCGTGAACGGCGGCTCGGGGGATGCGTCCGCCTCGGCGCTTTGCGCCGCTCCGGCGCGCCGAATCCGCGAAACCCGCTCGCCCGACCTTGCTGATCGAACCCGCCCCGCGCGCGTCAACGCATGGGCACGTTTGAGGCCACCGCCAATGTCGCGGTTCGACGTTGAGCGGACGTAACCGACTGTAGTCGCGGACGTCGGAGTTGGGCGGGAAACCGGCCGTTCCCTTCAAAGAGCGTCAATGACCGCGTCGCGCGACAGCTGCCATTCCTGGGAGTCATCCGCGCTCCCAAGCGAATGGTCAAAAAACGTACGCGATCCGTAGTCTAGCGCCGCGGTCGCAAGTGGTCCGCTCCCTTCCTAGGGAGAGATCAACCATGGCGTTATGGCCAATGCGCCCGTCCGCACGGCGCGGCGTCGGCACAATATCGCGGTCGTTCGAGCGCGCGTCCTCTTCGTTCCCACCCCTGTTGACGTCAGCCTTGTCCAACTCCACTCCTCATCCGCCGGGCTGTCGATGGCTCACGAGGTCAAATCTTCGGGTGTTCGCGCGGCCGCGCCCTGCTTGCAAAGATAGCGCGGGCGGGGACTAGCCTGGCCCGCGCTCTCAGCGCCGGGCTAAGTTAGGCCTTGTTGCCTAACTGCTGTCCGAGCGGCAAGGCGCGGATCCGTTTGCCGCTTGCGGCATAGATCGCGTTCATGAGCGCCGGGGCGACCGGCGGCACGCCCGGTTCACCCACGCCGCCCAGCGGCAGGTCGTAGCCGTGCGGTACGATATGCACATGCGTCTCGTTGGGCGCGTCGCTGATGCGCAACACCAGGTAGTCGTCGAGGTTGCTCTGCTGGACCTTGCCGTCCTTGAATGAGATTTCGTTCATCAAGCCCACACCCAGGCCCATGACAACCGCTCCTTCAAATTGAGAGCGGACGCGATCCGGGTTCACGGTCGGGCCGCAATCGACGGCGATGTCGACCCGCGGCACGGTGACATTTCCCTTCTCGTCGACCGCGGCTTCGACGACCGCCGCAACATAGCTCACAAAACTGCGGTGAACGGCCAAGCCGAGACCATGGCCTGGTGGCAACTTGCGGCCCCAATCGGCCTTCTCGGCGACGAGTTCGACGACCCCGCGCAGCCGGCCGGTGTCGATCGGGTAGACCTCCGGATTCTCGCCGTAGTCCCAGAAGCTCTTCACCTTCTCTGGCACGTCGAGGATGCGGGGAGGTCCGATCAGGTCGAGCACGAACGCCTTCTGATCCTTGCCCGCCGCAGCGGCCAGTTCGGCGACGAAGGATTGGATGGCGAACCCATGTGGAACGTTCGAGACGGAGCGCCACCAGCCGATCTTGGTGTGCGCCTCGGCCTCGCCGTTCTCAATGCTGATATTGGGGATGGCGAAGGGCATGTCGACGAGGCCCATTCCCTGCTCGAACGGGGCCTCGTGCTTTGGATCGGGGATGAAGAGCGACAGGATCGATGGCGCGACGCTGTTGTGGCGCCAAGCGACGACCTTGCCGTCTTTGTCGAGCCCCGCCTCGAGACGTTCGACAGACACGGTGTGGAAGAAGTCGTTGTGGATATCATCCTCGCGAGTCCAGACGACCTTGACCGGCGCTCCGCCGACCGCCTTTGAGCACAGCGCCGCCTCGACCGCGAAATCCGGCTTCGACTTGCGGCCAAAACCTCCGCCCAAGAGCATCACGTTGACCGTGACGTTCTCGGGTTGAAGTCCCAGATATTTGGCGACCAAATCATGCGCGGCCTGGGGGCTTTGCACGCTTGTCCAGACTTCGGCCTTGCCGTCGGCAATCCGGCAGGTCGCCGACGGAGGCTCCATCGTCGCATGCGCGTTGTGCGGGATGTAATACTCGGCCTCGACTTTCTTGTCCGCGCTCGCAAAAGCGGCGGCGAAGTCGCCATCGCTGCGCAGGACCTTCCCGGGCTGCCGGGCGGTGGCCTCCATCGCCGCGCGATAGGCCTGCGAATCGTAGGTCGCGTGCGGGCCGTCGTCCCACGCGATCTTCAGCGCCTTCCGACCCTGGATCGCAGCCCAGGTGTTGTCGGCGATAACGGCGATTCCCCCTGACGGCTGGAAGCGCATAGGATAAGACGGCGCCGGGATCTCGACGATTTGGACGAAGCCAGGGACCTTCTTCGTCTCGGTGGCGTCGTAGGAGGTGACTTTTCCCCCCATGACCGGCGGGCGCGCGACGACGGCGTACTTCTGCCCAGGCAAGCGAACGTCCTGGCCGTATTTGGCCCGCCCCGTCGTGATGTCGAAGCCGTCGACGATGTTGGTCCCTTCCTTGCCGATGTAGCGGAACTGCGAAGGATCCTTGAGACGCAGGCTGTCGGTCGCCGGGACGGCCAACTTGCTGGCGTCGGCGGCGAGCTCTCCGTAGCCGAGCTTTTTCCCGGTGGACTTCTGAACGACCTCGTGGTTCTTCGCCTCGACGTCCGAGACCGGAACGCCCCAGCGCTTGCCCGCAGCCTCTTCCAGCATCATGCGCGCGGCGGCGCCGCATTGACGCATCGGCTTGAGGAAGTGACGGGTCGAGCGCGAACCGTCAGTATCCTGATTTCCGTACTTCACTTCGTCGCCGGTCGCCTGCGCGACCTTCACTCGGCCCCAATCGGCTTCCAGTTCGTCGGCGACGATCAACGGCATGCCGGTGCGCACACCCTGTCCCATTTCCGAGCGATGGCAGACGATGGTGACGGTTCCGTCGGGTGCAATCGAGATGAAGGCTTCCGGATTGTTTACTGTGCCGTGCGGCATGCCGTCAGCGCCCCACTTGGGCGTATCGGCGCGCGCGAGTTGCGCAGGAAGAATGCTGACCGCGAGCACGAGTCCGCCGGTTGTCAGCATGCCTTTCAGCACGCCGCGGCGGCTGACATTCTCGATGCCCGATAATGCAACTTCGCGAATGTGCTTGGTCATGTCACGCTCCCGCAGCTTGCTTGATCGCGGCGCGAATGCGCTGATAGGTCCCGCAGCGGCAGATGTTGCCGAACATCGTGCCGTCGATGTCGGCGTCCGTCGGATGGGGCGTCTGCTTCAGAAGCGCCGCGGCCTGCATGATTTGGCCGGCCTGGCAATAGCCGCACTGCGGCACATTGAGCGAGCGCCAAGCTTTCTGAAGCGGGTGATTTCCGCCCGGGTCGAGGCCTTCGATTGTGATGATTGACTTGCCATTGGCGTCGCTTATTGTCGTGACGCAGGATCTGCGGGCCTCGCCGTCGACATGGACCGTGCAGGCCCCGCAAACGGCTATTCCGCAGCCGAATTTCGTTCCCGTAAGCCCGAGTTCGTCGCGAAGATACCAGAGCAGCGGCATCGACGGGTCGCCGTCGAACGTCTGCGCCTGGCCGTTAACACGCAGAGTAAGCATAATTTCCTCCGTGTCAGGTCCGACCGCCATGCAGTCTTTAGTAAATTTGAATGGTGTATCGAAAATTCTATTCTTGCAACAACAGAGAAATATCACAACAAGCATTTGGGGGTCAAGTAAGATGCGACGTATCCCACTGAATATACCGCCCGCTCTTTCAGTCGAGGCTGGAATCCGTCGTCGGCTGTACAAAAAGCGCCCTTGCGTTTGGCCAGGCATACGCCGAGGAGCCCACCTAATGTCCGTCTTCGTGGATTTGGCCGTCTGAGTACGACACTCCGACAGGCAGCGTTGCTGAAGGGTTTCGGACGCCGGCCCCTTGCGCGACGGTTGGTCGAGCCGCCGGGGGCGGATGCCGACCAATCGCCGACCGTTCGCTGTTGCCAAGACCCGTCGATGGCGGCAATCTCGCCTCCCGTTTGGCCTTCACATGGGCGGATGTCGGCCGACATGACGCCTCACGCGGCTTTCGCCGTGCGCGGAGCAAGACTGCGATGCGGATGTCCCGGCGTGCGCTGATCGTCCTTGCGGCCTCAGCCCCGGCTTCGGCGCTCGCGTCCCCATGTTGCGGACCCGTCACTCCGTCCGGCGCGCGCCTCGTCGCGTTTCTCGACGGCACGGGCGTCGACCGCCTATGGCTCGCAGGAGACAGGGTCAATTGGGAAACCGGCGTGTCGGTCGGCCCCTGGCGCGACGACCGGCCCCACACGCATTGCTCGGCTTTTGTCGCGAGCGCCGCCAAGCGGCTTGGCGTTTACGTGCTCAGGCCGCCGGACCACGGGACCGTGCTGTTGGCGAACGCGCAGATGGGATGGCTCAGCAGCGGCGCGGCGACGGCCGCAGGCTGGCGTTCTCTGCCCGACGCCATTTCGGCGCAAACGCGCGCCAATCAGGGCGATCTCGTTCTGGCGGCTTTCCAGAACCCGGATCCGGCCAAACCAGGGCATATCGCGATCGTCCGCCCATCCGACATCGACGCGGCGACGCTGCGAGAACAAGGGCCGTTCGTCGCTCAGGCGGGGGGCCACAACGCATTCTCGACGCCGCTCAAGCGCGGCTTCGCCAATCACCGGAGCGCGTGGGCGCCCGACGGAAGCGGCGCTGTGCGATTTTTCGCCCACGTCGTGAACTGGGCGTCATTCGGCTAGAGCAAGATGAAATATGGTTGCGCCACGTTACCCTCACCCTGCCGCTTCGCGGCTTCCCTCTCCCGGTGGGAGAGGGGCGACCCCTTCCCCCTCGGGGGGAAGGTGGCCGCGCAAGCGGCCGGATGAGGGTTTTCGGCGCGATTCGATCAAAAATCATCACGTTCTAGGACTGAGGAACGCTACGCGACCGACCCTCATGTCCGCATTGGCGCCGTTGCGTCGGGCTCGAAGGATTTCATTGTGACCCCTCGGGGTCGATCGACAAAAAGGGGACTGTCATGCAGCAAACCGTCACGCTCGTTCGCCACGGCGAAACGGCCTGGAGCGCCAGCGGCAGGCACACGGGCCGGACGGACATCCCGCTCACCGCGGTCGGCGAACGGAGGGCGACCGCGCTGCACGACCGTCTGGCCGGCCAGACCTTCGACCGCGTTTTCGCGAGCCCGCTGCAACGCGCCGCCCGGACCTGCGCGCTCGCGGGCTTCGGCGACCGGGCCGTGACCGATCCCGACGTCATCGAATGGGATTACGGCGACTACGAGGGCCATACCACCCACGAGATCCTCGCCCAGCGGCCGGGCTGGCTCATCTTCCGCGACGGCTGCCCACATGGGGAGGCGGCTGCGGATGTCGGGGCGCGCGTCGATCGCGCCATCGCCCGGCTGCGCGCCGCAGACGACCGCGCGATCATCTTCTCGAGCGCCCATGTGCTGCGCGTGCTGACTGTCCGCTGGCTCGGTCTGCCCGCCTCGGAAGGCCGGCTTTTCCTGCTCGACACGGCGAGCGTCAGCGTGCTCGGCTACGAACACGACGACCCTCAAGAGCCGGCCGTCCGGCTGTGGAACGCGGTCTGAGCCGGGACGGAGGGTCGATCGGCGCGCGAGACGCGCGCCGTTGGTTGGACCGCCGCCGCACAGGTTAAGGCCGCAGGCCGGAAAAGCAGGTCGACGAACTCGAGAAGATCGCGTCGGGGCAAGACCGCATTTGAAGCCGATTGCATCGATTGCTCGATTCAAATTAGCCGAATAGTCAGAAGAATACCGCATAAATGCCGCCTGGCTCCTCGCCGCGATCCCAAGCCGCGGCGCAACGAACGGGACGAGGGCCGCGGACATGGCTGGATTGCGGGCTGGATTGCGGGCGGGACTACGAGACCAGAGCGGCAACGTTGCGATGATGTATGCGCTGGTCGCGCCGGTTCTCCTCTTGGCGTCGGGCGCCGCGATCGACTACGGCCGGTCGGCCTCGATCCAGTCCGAGTTGAACGCGGCGGCGGACGCGGCGGCGCTGGCGGCGCTCACGCCGGCCATGATGCAGCAGAGCGCATCGACCGCCCAGGCGGCGGCGCAGAACATGTTCATCGCACTCGCGAGCGGCATTTCCGGCATCGCGCAGCCCCAACCGGCGCCCTCCGTGACGGTCGGCGTCAACGCGACCACTGGCGCCCGCAACGTCACCCTCACCTATTCGACCTCGGTCAACACCTTGTTCGGCGGCGTGACCGGCAGAGGCGCCTTGCCCATCTCCGGGAGTTCGACGGCGACCGCGCACGTTCCGCCGAACATCGATTTCTACGTCCTGCTCGACAACTCGCCCTCGATGGTGCTGCCGGCGACCGCGGCCGGCGTTACGCAGATGCAGAACCTGACCGTAGCACAGGGCGACGGGGGCTGCGCTTTCGCCTGCCATCAGGAGAGCACCGGCAATGGCGACACTGTGGGCAACCTGTGCCAGGTCACCGCCGCCGCCACCACCGCCATCACCACCGCCACAACCACAACGACAACCAAAAATCATAAGACTACTAGTTCAACCACCACAAACACGACATCAACGACAGGCGCTCCGACCACCAGCTACGCCTCGCCAGGAAGTAACGGCTACTGCACGACGCCAAGCCCTACCACATCGACCAGTGTAACGAACTCTGGGTCCGGCAATGTGACGACCACCGTGACGACCGTTGTGACGACCAATTACACGTCGGTCCAGTTGGACAATTACGCAATGGCGCGTTACAATAACATCACATTGCGCATCGACGAATTGAACAGTGGCATGACGACACTGCTCCAGACGGCGGCCACGACCCGCAGTACGTCGCAGTACTCGCCGCCGCCGCAATACCGTTTCGCCGTCTATTCGATGGATTCGCTGTGGCAGATCGGCATGACGCAACTCGTGTCGCTGACCACCGGTTATCAAAGCGCGTGGACGACCGCCTCAGCCAATTTCGGCGTCATGGAGATGTTTTCCAACAACGCCGACTGCGCCAATTCGGCCTGCTCGTCAGGCACGTCCTCGCCCGGCGGCGACGTCGCGACCAATTACGACAATTCGCTCGGCGATCTCAGCCAGACGAGCTATATCCCCAATCCCGGCACCGGAACGAACCAGACGGGCGACACGCCGCAAGAAGTGCTGTTTATCGTGACCGACGGCGTCGAGGACGAAGAGAGCGGCGGGAACCGGCTGCAGCAGACGATCAACAATCTCGGCAATGCGCCCGGCGGGACCAACTCCGGGACGAACTGGTGCACCGCTATCAAGAATCGCGGAATCAAGATTGCGATCCTCTACACCGAATACCTGCCTGTGCCAGCCAACAACTGGTACGAGAGCTGGATCGCGCCCGTCCAGTCCGACATCGGCCCGGCGCTCCAGGCCTGCTCCTCCGGGCCCAGCTACTTCTATGACGCGGCGATCGGGGACAACCTCGGCCAGGATCTCACAACGCTCTTCAACGCCGTCGTCCAATCCGCGCACCTGACGCAATAGAAGCGCCGTCGCGGCAAGGAAGGCGAGCGCTCCGCCATCCTTTTGCGAGCGCGTCGGACCTGGCGGTTCTGGAGAGCGCGCAACGTTGTCCTCGGCATCCGCCACGCGACAGCAGATTGCGTTTGGATCGCGGCGGGCCTGTAGCGGCGCTCGGCGAGCGCGGTGACAGGGTCAGCGACCGCGTCGGCAAATGTGCGTTCAGACGGAAATGCAACCGGCTGCAGGCCTTGCCCGGCATCTTACGGGCACATGGTCGGCCCGATGACTTCGGTATTGGTGCGGGGGATCATAAGGATAGAGTTATGCAACGTTAGCGGCGCGACCGAACCGTAAAGGTCGTAAGGATTGAATGGATACACAATCTCGCTGAGGATGACATAGCCGCTGTTGTTGGTGTAGGCGCTTGCGCCGCCGGTGAAGGCGGCGACGATGTTCGAGTTGATCGGCACTTGCTGATTGCACGGCCGCACGGTTGCATTGGCGTTCGCCCAGCTTCCAACGACTGTCCCGCTCACGACACCGGAGACGGATGAGATCGCCAACTCGGACACGACGACCTGAATGGCGCTCGCGTCGTTCGGGTAGAGGATCAGGTTCGGATAGGCCAGGATCTGGGTCATTTCGGCGCTGGTGACGCTCGCCACGTTGGTGTTGTCGCCCTGAGCGACGAGATTGGCGACCGTCGCGGCGGAAAGCTCCACCTTCCGCTGGATGCGAAAGGCCTGCCCGCCATAGACGACGAGCGCCATCATCAGGAGGGCGACCGGCAGGATGAGCGAGAACTCGACGGCGGCGACGCCCGAGGCGTCTTGGGCGTATTGGCGCGCGCGGTCGCGGGCGGAGGACGGAACAACGTTCATAACGGTTCGACCCGGAAGATTTGGGTCGACGACAGCAGCCTCGCGCCATTCGCAAAATTGGCCAGATTGAGACCGAGCGGGCCGCCGTAGACCGGCCAGGGATACATGACCACGAGCAGCATATCGGTTCCCGGCTGCGCGGCGTTCGCGCCGACATCGACCGGAAGCGCGCCCACGAGTTGCCCGTTCGCGTTGAATTGCGGCAGGAGACTGGTGAGATTGGTCGTCCCCGCCGGCAGCGGCTCGAGCTCGACGACGAGGTTTGCGCAGTTGAACAGCGTCGTCAGCTGCGTGCAAATCTCCGTCTCGAACTGACTTACCGTCAGGTTCGACGTCTGGTTGGTGAGCACGGTGCGCGCGGCCTGTTCGGCTGAGGATTCGAAGAACGCTTCGACTAGAAAGATCAACGCCGCCTGGAGGGTCGCCAGCATGACCCCGATGAGGAGCGGGGCGACGATCGCGAACTCGATCGCCGCCGTGCCGGCGGTGTCCCGAATGAGCATGTCGACACGCCGGGTGTCGGCGTCACCGATATCATCCAAGGCCAACTCGCTCCGACTCCGCACTGTCTTCTACGCCCTTCTCGTTTCTGTGCGCATGACGGGACCGTTCAAAAGCCAGCGGCTCGCTCACATTGTGGCGCCCCTGCGTCCGGTCACCTGGACCCGTCGCCCGCGTTGCGCCGGACGATCTCGCTGATCTTCTCGTCGATGAGTTCGAGCCGCTGCGGCGTCGCCACCAGTTGGATGGCGAACCAGCCATTCGAGCGGCGCACGACCCGGCCTTCGACCCGTCCGAGCTCCTCGAGATAGGCCACCACCCGCTCGCCGATGGCGCCGACCGGAACGCCTTCGATCGCCATGCCGATGCGGGAGAGATCGCGGGTTACGCATGGATATTCGCGCCCGCCTTCGAGCATGTAGCGCCCGTGCAGCTCGATCGGGATGCGGGCGTGGCGACGACGGTCGGCGTCGGCCGCCGAGTTCGTGGACCGTTCGGTCGGCGACGACTCGGGCGGTTCATTCGCAGGCGCCTGCGCGCGGGCGCCGAAGGACGACACAATCGACATGCTTCAAAGCCTGCTCGGATGCTTGGCCATTCCAGGGAGGACGACCCGGACGTCATGGCCGGGGCGCGTCGGCTGCCGGCGCCCGTGCGGCGCCTGATCCAATGCATCTGGACGCGGCGAGCATCCTCGAACCGGCCTAACAATCCGTTGCCGAGAGGCGCCCAGACCTGTCGACGGCCAGCGGCTTGATTCTGATATACCGATCGGTATATCGTAGCCGCATGACCGCCTCGTCGGACGAAACGCGCTCGGAGCTGCTCGCCCGCGCCCTCGACCTCTTCGCCGCCTATGGCTACGACGGCGTCGGCGTGCAGCAGATCTCAAGCGCGGCGGGCGTGACCAAGCCGACGCTCTATCACCATTTCGGCAGCAAGCGCGGCCTGCTTGAGGCGCTGATCGACGAGCGGCTCGGCCCGCTGCGCGTCGCGCTCGCCGGCGATGTCCCGCGCGCCGAGTTCGCCGCTGCGCTGACGGCGATCGCCGAGGCCACTTTCGCCTTCGCCGCGGCGGAGCGCAGCTTTTACCGGCTCTATCTGACGCTGTGGTTCGCGCCGATCCGCAGCGAAGCCTATGAGGTGGCGCGATCGTTCCACGAGCGGCACTTCGCCGCGGTCGAACGGCTGCTCCGCGACGCGCTCGCCGCCGAAGGCCTGTCGGAGGGCCGCGGCCGCGCGCTGACCGCGGCTTTCCTTGGCGTGCTCAACAACGCCATCGGCCTCGCCCTGAACAACTACGCCGCGCTCGGCGCCGAACGGGCGCGGGAGGCGGCGCACGGCTTCCTGTACGGCTTCGGGGCGCAGTCCGACGCCGCCGCGCAGAGGGGCCAGAGGAAGCGATCGGATATACCAATCGGTACATAGAGAGGCCGTCATGCCCGTCTGGGTCGAGCACGCAATCTTCTGGCACGTCTATCCGCTGGGCTTCGTCGGCGCGGACATCCGCCCCGAGCGCCCCGCTCCGCTCGCTCACCGCCTCGGCCGGCTGACCGGCTGGCTCGACTACGCGATCGAGCTCGGCGCCTCGGGACTCCTGCTCGGTCCGATCTTCGCCGCCGCCTCGCACGGCTACGACACGATCGATCATTTCCGCATCGATCCCAGGCTCGGCGACGACGCCGACTTCGATGCGCTGATCGAGGCGACCCGCAAGCGCGGGCTGGCCGTCGTGCTGGACGGCGTGTTCAATCACGTGTCGCGCCGCCATCCCGCTTTCGAGGAGCTCGTCGCCAACGGCGCTTCGTCCGGCCGCGCCGCCTGGTTCCGTCTCCAAGGGCCGTCCGATGACCGGAAGGCCGCGACCTTCGAGGGCCACCATGACCTCGTCGTCCTCAACCACGACGCGCCGGCGGTCGAAGACCTCGTCGCCGACGTGATGACCCATTGGCTCGACCGCGGCGCGTCCGGCTGGCGCCTCGACGCCGCCTACGCCGTCCCCTCACGCTTCTGGGCGCGCGTGCTGCCGCGGGTTCGCGCGAAGCATCCAGACGCCTATCTCTTCGGCGAGGTCATTCACGGCGACTATGTCGGCTTCGTCAAAGAGACGGGCGTCGACGCGGTGACGCAATACGAATTGTGGAAGGCGATCTGGAGCGCGCTCAACGACCGCAATTTCTTCGAACTCGCCTGGGCGCTCGACCGGCAGAACGCGTTCCTCGACGTCTTCGTCCCGCAGACCTTTGTCGGCAATCACGACGTGACGCGGCTCGCGAGCCGCCTCGACGACCCGCGTTTCATCGACCACGCGCTTGGCGGTCCTGTTCGCCTGCGCCGGCACGCCCTCGGTCTACGCCGGCGACGAGCAGGCGTTCCGCGGCGTCAAGGACAACCGGCTCGGCGGCGACGACGCCGTCCGTCCGGCCTTCCCCGAGAGCCCGGCTTTGCTGTCGCCGGAGGGGCTGCCGGTCTTTCGCCGCCATCAGGAGCTGATCGGGATGCGCCGCCGCCATCCCTGGCTCAATCGGGCGAGGACGCGCGTTCTCAATCTCGCCAACGAGACCTTCGCCTTCGAGGCCTATGCGGGCGACGAGCGCCTCGTGGTCGCGCTCAATCTCGGCAAGGCGACGACGCTGCCGGCACCCGGGCATGCGGGCGATCCTGTTCGGACGCGACGCCACGCTCGAGGCCGCCCGCGAGCCAAGGCTGCGTCTCGGCGAGGCGGGCTGGGCGATCCTCACGCTGGCGGCGTGAGCCCGCTTGTAGCTCGCGCTCGCTTTCTCGGCCGACGCCGCCCGCGTTCGCGCAAGCGCTGGCCTCGACAATCTCGCCGGCCGCATCGTCTTCGCGCCGCCGGCGACCTCATTTGATCAAGGCGACCGCTTCCCGGAATCGCGGGCTTTCGGCGGATCCGAGCCATTCGAAAACGACCATCTCGGTCGTGACGATCTCCGCGCCGTTCCGCTCCATCCGCCTCAGCGCCGCCTCCTTGCTTTCCGGCCGGCGCGAACCGACCGCGTCGCGGACGACGAACACGCGCCGGCCCGCCTCGATCAGCCCGAGCGCCGTCTGCAGCACGCAGACATGCGCCTCGCAGCCGGCGACGATGAGCGCGCGTCCCTCCGCCAGCCGGTCAGGAAAGCCCGGCGCGCGGCCGGCGTCGAAGGTCATCTTGGCGAAGACGTGCTGCTCGTCCGGCCGAAGCTCCGGCACGGTCGGCCCGAGGCGCCCGGGGTTCTGCTCGGTAAAGAGCGCCGGAACGCCGAACAGCGCCGCCGCCTCGACGAGCCGCCGAGCGTTGGCGATTGTCCCGGCGGCTTCGTCGATGGCGGTCATCAGCCGCGCCTGAAAATCGATCACGAGCAGCATCGAGTTGTCGACGTCGATGATCGCCATGGCCCCCTCTCCACATAAAAAATTCTGGGTCGCAGTCTATCGCATTTTGCGTTTTGTCGATGCGGCCCGAACGCCCACGATGCAAACCCTAGGACGCCTTGATTACGCGGGTTTCCCCTCGGCGAGCGCGCGCTCGAGCCGCGGCCAGATGGCGTCGACGCGCTTCGTCACCTCGGGCGACATGACGAGCGTCCGGCCCCATTCCCGCGCGGTCTCCGCGCCGATCTTCTTGGTGGCGTCGAGGCCGAGCTTGCCGCCGAGGCCCGGCTCGGGCGAGGCGAAATCGAGATAGTCGATCGGCGTATTGGCCACGACGACCGTGTCGCGCGCGGCGTCCATTCGCGTCGCCAGCGCCCAGGCGACGTCCTTCCAGTCGCGCACGTCGATGTCCTCGTCCACGACGATGATGGTCTTGGTGTAGTTGAACTGCGGCAGCATGCCCCACAGTCCCATCATCACGCGGCGCGCCTGTCCAGGGTAGGACTTGCGGATCGAGATGATCGCCATGCGATAGGAGCAGGCTTCCGGAGGCAGCCAGACGTCGACGATCTCCGGCATCTGCCGGCGCATCGTCGGGATGGCGAGATCGTTGAGCACGGCGCCGATCACCGAGGGCTCGTCCGGCGGCCTGCCGGTGAAGGTGGTGAGGTAGATTGGATCGCGCCGCGAGGTGATCGCGGTGATCCGCATGACGGGAAACGATTCGACGCTGTTGTAGTAGCCGGTGTGGTCGCCGTAGGGGCCTTCGGCGCCGTCTCCGTCGCCGAGACGAACCCCTCGATCACGATTTCCGCGTCGGCGGGAACCATCAGCGGCACGGTCAGCGCGGGCGCAATCCGCGGCCGCTCGCCGCGCAGCACGCCCGAGAACCGCAGTTCCGACACCGTCTCCGGCAACGGCAGGACGGCCGAGAGGATGGTCGCCGGATCGACGCCGATCGCCACCGCGACCGGCGTATCCTTGCCCTGCGCGCTCCATGCCCGATGATGCGCGGCGCCGCCGCGCTGCGGCAGCCAGCGCATGATGGCGCGGTCCCTGTCGAGAACCTGCATGCGATAGACGCCGATGTTCATATGCGCCGTATCGTCGGCGTCCGTATCGGGCGGCCGGGTGATCACCATGGGCCAGGTGATCAGCGGCGCCGGCTCGCCCGGCCAGCAGGTCTGGATCGGCAGGAGGCCGAGATCGACGTCGGCGCCCAGCCGCCGCTCCGCCTGGCAGTCGGGCCGCGACACGAGGCTCGGCCGGGTCGAGAGCGCCGCGCGAACCATCGGCCAGCGGCCGAGCGCATCGCGCAGGCCGTCGAACGGCTCCGGCTCGCGCAGGGCGGCCAGCATCTCGCCGAGTTCGCTGACCCGCGACGGGGCGACGCCAAACCCCGCCGCCACCCGCTCGGCCGTGCCGAACAGGTTGGTGAGGACCGGCATCCTCGCGCCTGCCGCGTTCTCGAACAGGAGCGCGGGTCCGCCGGCCAGAAGCACGCGCCGGTGCGCCTCGGTCAGGTCATGGACGAGGCTGATCGGCTCGCCGATTCGCGCCAGTAGGCGGCGCTCTTCCAGAAACCGCAGGAAGGTTCTGAGATCGCGAAAAGCCGGAAGGTCGCGGAATGACATTCCGCCTCCTCCCGTAAGCCCTCGCCGCCCGCATTGATTCAGATCAAAGCGCGGCCGCACGGCATCTGGCTTATGACCCTCATGTCCCACGTCCGCATTCCGCAGTTTCCCGCCGTGGGCGCGTTCGCGCTGCGGTTTGCGCCGCTCTGGCCGCTGTCGCTGGTCGGCGCCCGTCTGACGAAGAGGCTCGCAGAGCGCCACCCCGCCCTGTTCTCGCGGCTCGGCGAGCAGGCGATGAAGGTCTTTCTCATCGATCCGACCGACCTGCCCCTGGTCTTCGTCCTGAAGCCGCGGCCCGCGCGCCCGAGCCTGTTCGCCCTCAGGCGGGACGAGGCGGTCGTCTGGAACGCGCGCATCGCCGGGCCATTGGCCGCGCTGATCGGCCTGGTGCACGGCGCCTATGACGGCGACGCCCTGTTCTTCTCGCGCGATCTGTCGATCGAGGGCGACACCGAGGCGGTCGTCGCCTTGCGCAACGCCATCGACAACGAGGAGCTCGATCTCGTGCGCGAGGCGACGGCGCTGTTTGGGCCGCTTGAACGGCTCGCCGCCGCCCCGGCGCAAAGACTGGCGGCGGCGGTCGCGACCATCAGCGGCGCGCCGCTGACCCGCGTCGCCGCGGGACGGTTCGAATGAGCGAGCGCCGGGAGCTCGAACTCGTCTGCCCGGCCGGAACGCCCGCCGCCCTGCGCTCGGCGGTCGAAGCCGGCGCGCATGCGGTCTATTGCGGGTTCAACGACGAGACCAACGCGCGCAACTTTCCGGGGCTCAATTTCTCGCGCGACGAGATGGCCGAGGCGATCGGATTCGCCCACCGGCGCGGCGCCAAGGTGCTGATCGCCATCAACACCTTCCCGCGCGCCGGCGCGTTCGACCTCTGGGCCAAGGCGGTCGACGACGCCCATCGCTTCGGCGCGGATGCGGTCATCCTCGCCGATCTCGGGCTGCTCGATTACGCGGCCGAGCGTCGGCCGGGATTGCGCCTGCATCTCTCCGTCCAGGCGGCGGCGGCCAACGCCGACGCGATTCACCTCTACGCCAACGCTTTCGGGGTCAAGCGCGTCGTGCTGCCGCGCGTGCTGACCGTGCAGGAGATCGCGGCGATCAACCGCGAGATCGAGGTCGAGACGGAGGTGTTCGTGTTCGGCGGCCTCTGCGTGATGGCGGAGGGCCGATGCTCGCTCTCCTCCTACGCCACCGGCAAGTCGCCGAACATGAACGGCGCCTGCTCGCCGGCGAGCCATGTGGAGTATCGCGAAGAGGGCGGCGCGCTGGTCTCGCGCCTCGGCGGCTTCGCCATCCATCGGGTCGGCGCGAGGGAGCCCGCGCCCTATCCGACGCTCTGCAAGGGCTCGTTCCGGATCGGCGACTATCAGGGCCACGCCTTCGAGGATCCGGTCAGCCTCGACGCCGCCACGCTCATTCCGCAGCTTGCGGAAGCCGGCGTCACTGCGCTGAAGATCGAGGGCCGGCAACGCAGCCGCGCCTATACGACGGCGGTCGTCCGCGGCTTCCGCGCCGCGCTCGACGCCTACGCCGCCGGCCGCCCGATCGCCGCCAACGCGCTCCGCGACCTGACCGAGGGGCAGAAGACCACCGCGGGGGCCTATCGCAAGGCCTGGCGATGAGGCCGAGGGCATGAGGAATTCTGATCGGGTTGCGCCAAATACCCTCATCCGGCCCTCCGGTCCACCTTCCCCCCGAGGGGGAAGGGGACGCTCCCCCTCTCCCTGCGGGAGAGGGAAGCCGCGCAGCGGCAGGGTGAGGGTTAGCTGGCGCGACCCGACGCCATCATCGCGCGCGGAAGGGAACGGGCTTTGACCAAGCGCTTCGAGCTGACCCTGGGGCCGCTGCAGTTCAACTGGTCGGCGGACGCCTTTGTCGACTTCTACGCGAAGGTCGCCGACGAGGCGCCGGTCGATCGCGTCGTCGTCGGCGAACTGGTCTGCTCGAAACGCCTGCCTTTTTACGCCGACCGCATCCCCGCCGTCGTCGAGCGGCTCGAGCGGGGCGGCAAGACGGTCGCGCTCGCCTCCCTGGCGCTGCCGACCCTCGAGCGCGAGCGCCGAGCGGCCCGGGAGCTCGCCGAACAGAGCGAGCACGAGGTCGAGATCAACGACCTGACGCTCATCCGCTGGATGCGGCCGGAGAGACCGTTTGCGGTCGGACCGCTGGTCAACGTCTACAACGAGAGGACGCTCGGCTATCTGGCGCGGCTCGGCGCGCGGCGCTTCTGCCTGCCGCCGGAACTGCCGATCGCGTCTGTCGCCACGCTCGCCAAGGCGGCCAAAGCCGTCGACGCCCGCGTCGAGGTCTGGGCCTACGGCCGCATCCCGCTCGCGATCTCGAGCCGCTGCACCCACGCGCGCATCCATGGGCTCTCCAAGGATTCGTGCCAGTTCGTCTGCGCGGGCGACTCGGACGGGCTCGCCGCGCGAACCCTCGACCGCGCCGACTTTCTGGCGGTGAACGGCGTGCAGACCCTGTCGCACGTCACCGCCAACCTGATCGGCGATTGCGCTTCGCTCGCCGCCGCCGGCGTCGGGGCGCTGCGCCTGTCGCCCCACACGGGCGACTTCGTCGGCGTGACGCGCGCGTTTGCCGACGCCGCCGCCGGCCGCATCTCCGGCGAGGAGGGCCTGGCTCGGCTCGGCCGGATCGTTCCGGACGCGGAGTTCTCCAACGGCTTCCTGTTTGCCGATCGCGGCGCGGCAACCTTGCCGGGGCGCCGAGCCGAGCCGGCCGCCATCGCCGCCCTGTGAGTCGATCCGCATCCGGCGCTCTGCACGCGTGAATCGCCGAACGAAGGACCAGTTGCGACCCGGCGCCGACCTTCCGGTCGTGGCGCGTCGAAAGCGTCAAATTTGGCGGCGGCTCGACTGCCGTCGCCCCGCTTCAACAGGGTCGTCGGCTTAAATCCAGCCAAAACGGCGTCGCTCCAAGACATTCTTGCTTGGCATGCCGAACGACCATGCCAACGACCACAGCGGCGCCGCTCCGACGCGCGGCGATGCGGGCGACCGCATGCTCGCTACGAAATATCGCTTTTCAACCGGCGCCGCCCGCTTGCCAAGCTTTCGGGCCGCAGGCATGTTTGCCTCGTTCTTTCACATGGCCGATTCTATGCTCACGACATCTCTCGTTTTCAGTGTCGTCTTCTTCGTCGCTGCCCTCGTCTCGGCCCTCGTCGGTCTGGCGATTCGGGTGTATTTGGCGGAGCGGGTACGGCTCGAGAATGCGCGCGACATGATCGGCGGCGTGACGGGCCTCGTCGTCACGCTGGTGGCGCTCGTCCTCGGCTTGCTGATCTGGACGGCTTTCGGCGTCTTCTCGACGCAGAAGGCCGAGCTACAGGGGATCGCCGCCGATGCGCTCGAGTTCAATCAAGAGACCCGGGAATATGGGCCAGAAGCGGCGCATGCTCGGGCCTTGATGCGGATGGACTTGGATTATGCGCATAGACAACTTTGGGGCGACGATCAGACGAAAGCGGCAGCTATCGCGGCCTCGATTCGCAACATGGATAGTTTGAGCGTCGTCCTCGACCATATTGAACCGAAGACCGACGCGCAGAAATCGTTGCTCGCGGACGCCAAGCACAATTATGAAGCCATCTGGCAATCTCGTATTTTGATGTCGCTGCAGGGCGTCGACGCGGTGTCTTGGCCAGTCCTGTACGTCGTGTCCGCGTGGACTTGCATCGCGTTCTTTCTGACCGGGCTGAACTCAAAGTCCAGCCGCGCGACTATCGCCGTGGCGGCGCTCGGTTCTTTTTGCGTAGCCAGTGCGATGTTCTTGATTCTGGAACTGTCGCAACCTTACACCAGCAGCATGCGCGTCTCTTCGGACGGCATCGACCGAGTCGGTCTCGAACTCGACAAGCCTTGAAGGAGCATCGCGTTAGCTTTCGCGCCGACGCCACGTGCGGTCGAATCGACGTCAATGAAGTCAACAGGCGGTACAGAAATCAGGTGCATAAAGGTCCGCTCTCCTGCCCAGAGGAGTCCGGAGCGGCCGCCTGGTAGATCCGCTCTACGTCGAGTCCTACCATTCCCGGGCACACTTTGGGAGGTCAGGGATTCGCCCATTCGCGTCATACCTGCGCGTGAGTTGGGTGGCGGAGCCGTCGTCCGGCGCGTTCCCGGCGGCGTTCCCGTCATGGCCCGGGATTGCGCGAACGCGCCCATTCGTCGAGCGTCATCGGCATGGCCGCCACGGTGGGCTCGGGATGGGTCCGTACGGCTCGAGCGAAAGCCGCATCCGCTGTCACGACCGCGCTTGCCCCCGTCGCGATCGAAAGCCACATCGAGCGTGTCGTAGGTCGCCCATTTCAATCCCACCGACGCATCGACGGCGAGCGGCACGCTCAGGCGCCTTTGTCTTTTCCGGCCAGCGTCTCCGTCCGTTCGACGCGCGACTCGCGGAGAAGCTCAGTTGCCGAAGCCGGTCCCCGGCCAGCCGTTCGTCTTCGGAAGTCAGCCAGACGCGCGGTCGCGTCCCGCCGGTCGAGACGGCCTTCGCCAAACAACACGACACGGAGAATTTCCCGATGCTCGGCTTCGGCGGAGCGCCCGTGCTCCGCGGCGCGGATGCGGAGACGGCGAACGGGGTCGTCGTCCAGATTGCGCACGGTCAGTGTGACCATGATGCCTTCCTACACGCTGTCAAACGCTGCAATGACTCAAAACGCTGCAATCACAGCATAACGAACAACGCCGACAGCGCAAGCAACGCAATCCACCGCCGTCCCGAATGTTCGAGCCTTGCTCACGCGGTCGATAGCCCGTCGATAGACGGACGTTCCCTCGAACGCCCTATGGACCGCGTCAGCCGTCCCCGCGCTTGACCCGGGGATCAGCGATGGCGGCTGCAAACCGAAACCGCGTCTCTACTTCAACAGCTTGAACGCATGCGGCGACCAGTCGCCGCGGCCGATTCCGGGGATGCACCAGAGCTTGCACAAGGGCTCGATGGCGCGCGCCGCCTCGACCGGGCCCATGTCCTCGGCGTCCCAGCCGAACTGATCGCAGATCGTCGCCACGGTCTTTTTGGCGCCGGCGTCGTTGCCGCAGATGAACATGGTCGGGCGCAGGCCGCCGAACTCGGGGTTGACCATCTGGCCGGCGCCGACCGAGTTGAACGCCTTGACGAAATGCGCGTCCGGGTAGGCCGCCTGCAGCCGCTCCATCAGCAACTCGTTCTGGCCGACGAAGTAGCTCAGGACGCCCGCGACGGGCGGGTCGCCGCCGATCGGGTTGCAGGCGTCGATCACCGTCTTGCCGCAAAGCGCCTTGGGATCGATCAGTTTCAAGGCTTCCAGCGCGACTTCGCCGGCGACCGCCAGCACCACGACCTCGCCGAAGTCCGCCGCCTCGGCGAAGGACGTGACCTCGGCCCCCGGGTTTTTCGCCGCCCATTCCTTGAGTTTCGCCGGCTCGCGCGTGCCGATCTCGAGCTGATGGCCGTGTTTCGGGAAACCCGCAGCCAATGTCTGGCCCACCACGCCCGAGCCGATGACGCCAACCTTCACGTTCTCCTCCTTCGTGGTCCCAGCGCGCTTCCGACTGCGCCCGTCGAGGGCGGTCAATGCCTCGACTTGGGATGACCGGACTATCGGGACAAGGGCGCAGGCGGCGCTTTTTGCGCGAACCGGAGTGGAAATTGCCGGTCTTGCCTCGCGCCGACCGCCCGGACGACCCCGCCTTCGTGGCTTTGCGACGCTCGGAGGTGATCGGCCGTCAGCTCGGGTCCGAAACCTTCCTTCGCGACGCGGAAGCGCGTCTTGGCCGAACTTTGGCCCCCAGCAAACGCGGGCCCAAACCGAAAACGACGTCAGCTGCTCGGCAAAAAGGGATTTGAGCGCCTGTCAATGTAATCCCTTGCCGGTCTCCTGGCGCATCTGTCGCCGCAATCCCCGTAATCCCGTAATCCGTTGAGTTCGCGCGGCAGGGGTTTGACCTCCTTCAGCAATCATGCATCTAAGCAATAGCCTTGTGTTTGATTATCATAACTGGCAATTTAACCGACAAGCGCCTCATAAGAAAATCGATCGGCGTACTACGTTTGTTTTATCGGCGCATACCTAAGTTTCATTTGTTTTATTCTGCTCAAGACCCATCTCCTTGTTGCGGCGGACTGGCGCGGGCGCCAATTCATACGCCTACGCCAACTGAGCGCCGCGCGACCACGCAAGGAGAGTACGATGCTGCACAAAATCATAGTCTTTACCGTTGTGGCTGCCTTGTCCGCAGCGGCGGCTAACGTGGCGGAGGCAAGGGGTGGAGGCGGCGGAGGAGGCCACGGCGGGGGAGGCGGTCACATTGGGGGAGGGTTTGGGGGCGGGTCTGGGGGTGCTTTCGTCGGTGGAGGCGGTGGCTTTGGGGGTAGCCATATCGGCGGGTTCGGGGGCCGCGTCGAGGGCGCTTACCACGGCGGCGGCGCGTATCGCGGCGGAGCTTACGGTGGAGGTGGTTATGGCAGCGGCTACTACGGCTACGGCGGCGTCTGCACACCCGCGCAGGTGGCCCTCGGGCTCTGCAACTCCTATGCCTACTGAAGCCGGGTCTATTGTCTGTCCGTCGCGCGATCCCAAATACTTGCCAGTGCATTTCTCGCCCGGGCGCGAGGCCATGCTTGACGGGATGCAGGAGCGACTGGACCGCGGCCCGTAGAACGTCGGAAGAGAAGGTCAGCGGGCGCTCTGGAGCGTAGCCCGATCCCGACAATGGTCGTTGAGCAGGAGGATACAATGCCGAGATTGGCGCTTATCGTCACATTCACCGCGCTGGTAGCGGGCGGTGCGGCGAATGCCCAAAGCGACGGCGGGAACGTCGCCCCGGAACGCAGCAGACCGACGCCCGGGCATCTTCTCAATCAGGACTATCTGACGTCGACCGGCGAGACCGTCGCACGGCCCGGCGTTCCGCAGTCGTCGGGGACAACACCGCTCGACCGCGCGATCCGGGAGCAGAACGACCGCATCGACAACAGCATCTGCAACGGTTGCTGATCGCCGATTTACTGGACGGACTGGCCGACGACGAGGCCGCCGCTGGTCTTAGGACGGCCGAGAGCGTCGGCCGCCCGCTTGGATCGACGGCGGCGTTCACTCGCCTCATTAAATTACAATATCGTAGAGTTAATAAGCGTCGAATGTTGCAAGTTTTGGCGCCCAAGCCTTTGAAATCGGCAGCGTCGAATAACTCGCGCCCCGGAGGATCCCGGCCCTCATCCGGCCGGCTTCCCCTTCCCCTCTGTGGCCTTCAGCGCCCCGACGATGCCGAGCGGGGCGAAATAGACCGCCAGCACGAAGGCGAGGCCGAGCCACAGGAGCCAGCGGTGCGGATCGAACAGGGCGGGCAGCAGCGGCAGGCGGGCGTCGGCGGCAAGGCTCGCAAGGCCGCCCATCAGCTCTTGCAGATAGGCCTCGGCGACAACGAACAGGGCCGCGCCGATGATCGCGCCGTAGAGCGAGCCCATGCCCCCGACCACCACCATGACCAGCACGTCGACCTGGATCGAGAACGACAGCGCCGTGTCGGGGCCGACGTAGCGAAGCCACAGGGCGCTCAAGGCCCCCGCCAGCGTCGCGCCCAAGGCGGAGATGCAGGTCGCCAGCGTCCGGTGGAACACGATGCGGTAGCCGAGCGCCTCGGCGCGGAACGGGTTCTCGCGGATCGCCTGCAACACCCGGCCGAACGGCGAGTTGACCACCCGCAGCAGCACGAGAAACGCCACCGCGGCGACGGCAAACACCAGGTAATAGGTGAGGAGCTTGCCATTGGCGTGCACGCCGAAGATCGGATGATCGAGCCATCTGAAACCCGGCTGCAGGACTTCGGGGACCTTGAACGAGCGCCCGTCCTCGCCGCCCGTCAAGTCCGAGAGCTGCGACGCCAGCACGTTGAAGGCATAGGCGACGGCAAGCGTGACCATGGCGAAGAAGATCGACTGCACCCGCAGCGAGAAGAGGCCGATCGCCAGCGCGAGCGCCAGCGACAGAACGAAGGCTGCCGCGAGTCCTGCGGCCAGCGCCAGCCAGCTCGCCCCGAGCCCATAGAGCGCAAGCCCCACGCCATAGGCCCCGGCGCCGAAGAACATCACATGGGCGAACGACACGATGCCGGTATAGCCGAGCAAGAGGTCGTAGGAGGCGACCAGGAGGATCATCACGCAGGTCTTCGCCGCCGTGTTCAAGGCCTTCGCGCCGGGGAACAGGAACGGCGCGAGGAGGAGCGCGAGCACGATCAGCGCGACGAGGATCTGCAGCGCCCGGCCGCGTGGGCCATCGCCGGAGAGAAGGGTCATCGTCCGCTCACCGGATAGAGCCCGCGCGGGCGCCACAGGAGCACGACGACCATCGCGAGAATGTTGGAGACGAGGGCGACCTTGGGCGCGAGGAAGCCGGCGTAATTGGCGATCAGCGCCACCAGGATCGAGGCGACGAACGAGCCGCCGACCGAGCCCAGGCCCCCGATGATGATGACAATGAAGCACAGCACCAGGAACTCGCCGCCGATGCTCGCATGCACCTGCCCCCGGTAGAGCGCCATCATCGCGCCGCCGAGGCCGGCGAGGGCCGAGCCCGCCATGAACACGCCGACGAACAGCCGGTCGATGCGGTAGCCGAGCGCTTCGACCATCTCGCGGTTCTCCACGCCGGCGCGCACGAGGAGGCCGATTTTGGTGCGGTTGAGGATCAGCATCTCGCCCGCGAACACGACGAGGCCGACGACGGTGGCAACGACCCGGTACTTCTCGACCGCCGCCTCGCCGAACACGAACGAGCCCTCGAGGGTCTTCGGCAGGCTGAGCGGAATCTGGTCGGGCCCCCAGAAGGCGTACATCAGCTGCTCGGCGATGATCGAGCCGCCGATGGTCGCGAGAATCTGGCGCAGGTGCTGGCCGTAGACCGGCTTGACGATCAGCCGCTCGAACACCCAGCCGAGCGCGCCGCAGACGAGCGCCGCGGCGAGGACGGCGAGCGCGAACACGGCGAGGTTGAGCGCGACCGAGTTCGACGCCGACCAGGAGGCGAGCGGCAGGAACACCAGCGTCGCGACATAGGCGCCGAGCGCGATGAAGGCGCCGTGGCCGAAGTTCAAGACGTCCATCATGCCGAAGACGAGGGTGAGCCCCGAGGCCATGGTGAAGATCATCATGCCCATCGCCAGTCCCGCCGCGGTCAGCGTCACGAAAGTCGAGGCCGAGCCGATGAAGGGCGCGGCGACGGCGGCGACGATCAGCGGGGTCAGCGCCGGCAGGATCTCGGGCCTCTTCCGCGGCAGCGCCGCGCCGACATCCAAGGCGGTCATTGATGCGAATCCAGGCTAAGTCCGAGCAGGCGGTTCTGCAGCGACGCGTCGGCGGCAAGCGCGCTCATCGAGCCGCGATGGACGATCCGGCCGTTGTCCATCACCCGCACTTCGTCGCCGACCTCGCGCGCAACGCGGAAATTCTGCTCGACCAGCAGGATCGTCACGCCGGTCGCCTTGATCTCCTTCAGGCAGTCGATCAGCGCGCCGACGATCGCCGGCGCGAGGCCCTTGGTCGGCTCGTCGATCAGGAGAAGCTCGCGCGGCTCGACGATCGCGCGGGCGATGGACAGCATCTGCTTCTGTCCGCCGGAAAGCGAGCCCGCGCGCGACAGCCAGAACTTCTTCAAGGCCGGGAAGAAGCCGAAGATCCAATCGAGGCGCCTGTCGTCGAGCGGGCCGACCCGCGCGCCGAGCACCAGGTTCTCCCTCACGGTAAGATCGGAGAAGATCGCCATCGTCTCGGGGGCGTAGCCGACGCCGAGCCGGGCGACGTCGCTCGCCGCCAGGCCCTGCAACGCGCTGTCGCCCAGCGCGATGCGCCCTTTCGAGGCGCGCCAGAGGCCCATGACGGTGCGCAGCGCCGTCGTCTTGCCGGCGCCGTTGCGGCCGAGCAGCATGGTCGTCTTTCCCCCCGGCGCGTCGAAATCGACGCCCTGGAGAATATGGTAGCGGCCGATGTGCGTATGCACGCCTTCGAGCGTCAGTGCGGCGCTCATGCCGCCTTCTCCGGCGCGATCCCGAGATAGGCTTCCTGCACGACCGGCGAGGCGATCACCGTCGCCGGATCGCCGTCGGCGGCGAGCTGGCCGTTGGTCAGCACGATGATGCGGTCGGCGAGCGAGCGGACGACGTCCATCTTGTGCTCGACGAGCAGGATGGTCTTGCTCGTATCTGCCTTGAGCTTGGCGATCAGATCGAGCACCACCGGCACCTCGTCGACGCTCATGCCCGCGGTCGGCTCGTCGAACATGTAGACCTTGGGCTCGAGCGCCATCATCATCGCGACCTCGAGCTTGCGCTGATCGCCGTGCGGCAGATCGGCGGCGGGCGCGTCGCGCCTTGCGCCGAGCCCAACGGTCGCGAGCACGGCCTCGGCCCGGTCGATCAGATCGCGGCGCTTCGCCCAAGGGCGGCGCATGTCGTAATGCACGCCGGCGCGGGCCTGAACGGCCAGCCGGACGTTCTCGGCGACGCTGAGCCGCGGGAACAGGTTCGTCAGCTGGAACGCCCGCCCGAGGCCGAGCCGGGTGCGCTGAGCGGCGCCGAGACGCGTGACGTCCTCGCCCCCGATCATGACCGAACCGTCGGACGCGCGCAGCTGGCCCGATATCAGGTTGAAATAGGTCGTCTTGCCCGCGCCGTTCGGCCCGACGATGGCGGTGAGCTCGCCGGGCCGGAAGGCGCAGTCGACGTGGTCGACCGCGACATGGCCGCCGAACCGGATGGTCAGGCCGCGGGTCTCGAGCGAGGGGGTCATCGCTTGTTGCGGATCGGCAGGGTCATCGTTTGTTGCGGATCGGGATATCCATGTCCTTGATGGTCAGCTCGCGCGTAAGCTCGGGAATGCCCCAGGCGACGTTGGGATCGACCTTGATCTTGAAGGCGTACATCGACTGCAGCGCCTGATGGTCCTCCTTGCGGAAGATCATCGGGCCCTTGGGCGTGTCGAACTCCATGCCCTCCATGGTGGAGATCAGCTTCTCCGTGTCGGTCGACTTCGCCTTCTCGAGCGCGGTCACCAGCGCCTCCGCGGCCGCGAAGCCCCCGGCGGTGAAAAAGTCCGGCGGGGCGTGAAAGCGCTTCTCGTGCTCGGCGACCAGCCAGTCGTTCACCGGGTTCTTGGGGATGCCGTAGTAATAGTAGGCCGCGCCCTCGAGGCCCGGAAAGCGCTTGTAGGCCGCCAGCGCCGGCAGGATGTTGCCGCCGGTCGAGAGCTCGATGCCGTAGCGGCCGGGATCGAGATCGGCGAGCTTGTCGAGCGGATCGCCGGCGCCCGCCCAGATGATCCAGATGATCTTCTTGCCCGGCTTGTCCTTGAGGGCGTCGAACAGGCGCTGGGCGGGCGCGGTGAAGTCGGTCGTGTTCGGCGGCGCATATTCCTCGGCGACGAGGTTTGCGCCGGTCTTGGCGAGCGCCTCCTTGAAGGCGGCGACGCCGTCGCGGCCGAAGGCGTAGTCCTGCGCCAGCGTCGCGATGTTCACGCCGGGCTTGCCGATCGCCACCGCGTTGGAAATCGCGTCCTGCGACGAGTTGCGGGCGGTGCGGAAGATGTAGCGGTTCCACTTCGAGCCGGTGATGTCGTCGGCGACGGCGGGCTCGACGATCAAAATCTTCTTGTGCTCCTCGGCGACCGGCAGCATGGCGAGCGCCGCGGCCGACGAGGTCGTGCCGACGGCGATGTCGGCGCCGTCGTCCTCGTAGGCCTCGGTCAGCGCGGTCTTGGCGATATCGGGCTTCGACTGGTCGTCCTTGGTGATCACGACGATCTTGCGTCCGTCGACCATCATCGTGCCCTTGGTGGCGTATTCGAGACCCATCATGAACCCGGTCTCGGTCTGCTTGGCGTAGGCCTGCAGCGGGCCGGTGAGGCCGCGAATCAAGGCGACTTTCACATCGTCCGCGCGCGCCGCGCCGGTCGCAGCAGCCAAGGCCGCGGCAAGCGCGAGGGTTTTGAGACCAAAAGACATAGGCGCTCCTCTCAGTGATTTTTGAAGCCTGCCGTGCGCGCACCGTTCCCCTCGGCCTTACGCGCTGGCATGAATTTCCATACAAGGGAAGCTTAGCCCTCACGGCGTGCGGGTGACAAGGCTGTTTCTCTCGTTCGCGCTTTTCGCCGACGGCGCGGGCTTGCGCGCTGCAAGCAGCCCCACTATAAGGCCGCTCTGGCCACGCCGAGCTCCGCGTTCGGGGGCCATGTCGGAGTGTAGCGCAGTCTGGTAGCGCACCTCGTTCGGGACGAGGGGGTCGGAGGTTCGAATCCTCTCACTCCGACCATTCATCAACTCAGAGCCGTCGCTCGAATGGCGCCCTGCAGGCGCGATCGCTGATCGCGCCCCGCGCTCCAAAGGGCGTTCAGTCAAACGCCCGTCTTGCGCCGGGCTTTGGAGCGCGGCTTGAAATTGCGCGTCCCCGTGCACGGGCGGCGGCCCGAAAGCCTTCAGGCCTGTCTTCTGGCCTCGCCATAGGGCCGGAAGATCGCCTTCTCGGCGCCGCAGTCCGGGCAACGCCAGTCCGCTGGAACAGCCTCGAACGGCGTTTGCGGAGTCGCGGCGCCGGAGGCGCCCTCCGCCTCGTCGTAAATGTAATAGCATCCCCCGCAGATGAACCGGCGACCGCCCGAGGCCTCGATGACCGGGCGGAACGCGGGAGCCTCCTGCGGCGGCGCGCCCGGCGTCGCCAGCCGGTCGCCGACCGCTATGACCCCGCCCTGGCGCGCGATCAGGTAGACGCCCAGGTTCTTGTCTCCGAACGCGGCGCGCAGCGAGCCGGGAATGTCGAGATCGCGCTGGCCTGTGACCGGGTTGACGTTGGTCGCCCCGCACCGGCCGTTCTTGCGGTCGACGGAAAACACGACGCCGCCGATGCGAACCTCGTGGCCGACCCAGTCGAACTCCTCCCACGGCCGCGCGCCATCGACATAAATGTTGGCGCGAAAGCGCTGCGGGTCGATCGGGACCCGCCACTGCTCCTCGAGCGCCCGCAGCGTCGCCAGGTTGATCAGCGAGATGACATTGTCCGGCTTGTCCATGAAATGGCCGGCGCGCGAGCGCACGAGCACGGGCGGCGCGGAAAAGTTCGGCAGCAGGCTCCAGAAGAAGTCCTCGAGCGTCCGGCGATCGTCGGGGTCGGCGAGCCGCCCGGAGGCCGCGACGCGCCCGTTGCGCCTGACCGTGAGCCGCATCTCGGCGAGGTCGAGCCGGGTCTCTGCGTGCGCCAAGCCCTCGTCCAGCATCAGCATGGCGAAGAGCCCCTTCTTGGCCCATTGCGGATCGTCCCGGTCGATCGGCGCGGTCGGCCGGGCGAGCGCGAAGACGCGGTCGAAAGGCAGCGGCCGGTCCGCCTCCAGCGCCACCCGGGGCAGCGCCTCGGCGCTCAGGCCCTTGACCGGATATCGATAGATGCTCACGACCCGCGCCATCGCCTTCGCCGCTCCGTTGCCTGCGCCGGGCGAGGTTGCCCGGTCGTGGGCGCGGTTCGATAGAGCCGGCCGGCGCCGGAAGCGGGAGTCCAGATAGGCCGAGGGGCGCCGGCGCTCGCGCGGAACGCTGACCGGCGCCTGCGGGACGCGAACCAGGAACTCCGTCACGTCGGTCGACGGGTCGTCGATCGTGTCGTCGATGATTTCCGAAATGAGATCGACGCCCTGCTCGATCTGGCGCGGGACGACGGCGCCGAAGCCGAGGATGAGCGCGCGCCGATCGAGCAGCGATGGCGCAATCGACACAGCCCCGCCGCTCTCCAGCGTGTAGACGCCGATTCGCCGCCGGCGCGCCATCGCCTCGAGCGCTGCGGCGTCCGGAACGCCGGGCGGCAGGCGCCAGAGGAGATGCAGGCCGCTCCCCTCTCCGCTCACGCTGACCTCGCCGAAATTGGGCCGCAGGGCCGCCAGCAGACCGTCCCGGTTCTCCCGGTAATGCGCGCGCACCCGCGCGACATGCGTGGCGTAGCTCGGAGCCTGCATCATGTCGGCGAGCGCGGCCTGCCCGAGCCAGCCGCCCCCGCCGCCGAGCAAGCCTTTGGCCGCGATCGCTGCGTCCACGAGCCGGTCGGGAACGACCATGTAGCCGAGCCCGACGCCGGCCCCGAGCGTGCGCGAGAAGGTCCCGAGGTGGATGGCGCAATCGGGCGCCGTGGCCGCGATCGCCTTCAAGGGGGAGCCCTCGTAACGGAACTCGCCATCGGAATCGTCCTCGACGATGTAACAGCCGCAGCGGCGCGCCCATGCGGCGATGGAATCGCGCCGCGCCGGCGAGAGGACATGGCCGGTCGGAAACTGGTGCGACGGCGTCAGATAGAGGAGCGCCGCCGGGCGCTGGGGCAGGCCATCGGGAACGAGCCCGCCCTCGTCGACCGCGACGCCGACGACCTCGGCGCCCGTCGCCTCGAAGGCCAGCGCCGCGCCGTTGGCGCAGGGGTCCTCGATGACCGCCGTCGCGCCGCGATGAAGGAAGAGATGCGCCGCAAGACCGATGCCCTCCTGCACGCCGGAGGTGACAAGAATCCGGCCCGGGTCGGCGACCACGCCGCGGGTGGCGGCCAGATGAGCCGCGATGGCGGAGCGCAGCGCCGGCAGACCGGCCGGATCGACAGGCTCGGCAAGGCCGGCCGCGCCACCGCGCGCCAGTTGTTTCAGGATCAGCCGGCGCCACGCCTTCAGCGGAAAAAGCGCTGGATGCGCGCGGCCCGGGGCGAAATCGACCGACAGCCTGCCGCGTCCCGCGGTCGCCGGCCGGCGCGGCGGCGACGGCGCGGCCGGCAGCGGCATCGACCATCGGCCGCGCCCTCCGCCGCCAAACGCAATGGGCGCGATCCGGGCGGGTTCCGTCCGCGGCTCGGCGGCGACGAATATCCCCGAGGACGGTCGCGACTCGACAAGCCCTTCGACCATCAGCGTCTCATAAGCCCGAATGACGGTATTGCGCGCGACCTCCAATTGCTCGGCGAGGCGCCGGCTGGACGGAAGCCGGGCGCCGGCGGGCAATCGCGCTTCGGCGATGGCGCGGCGGAGCTGGCCGACGATCTGATCCGTCAGGCTGTCGACGCCCGAGCGGTCGAGAAGCAGGGGCAGTTGCATGGAAAGGCGATCCCGTTGCCGGTCGGGAGGAGTTTAGCCGGCGCCGGATTTGTTGCAATGCGATGACGCGGCTGGACCCATCGCCCGGGCGCCGGCTGGCGCCATCCAGTTCGCTCATGAGGCGCCGACGGCGGTTGACGCGGCAACTCCTGCGCGTCCAAGCGGCGCGCCTGCGCGAAGCGTCGGCAGGCGCAGGCGCATCGAGCGCGATTCAGGCGGCCTCAGCTGGACCCACGCCTTCGCCCCGCCTTGGTTCTCCACCGCGCGCTCCCGCTCATGTCAGCGTGAGATCAGCGACCGGCCCCGCGCCGGGCCGGTCCGGCCTCGACGAAGGAGACGACGATGGGAATTTCACGCAGGACATGGCTCAGAAGCATGGTCGCGACCGCCATGACAATAGCGGCGACAGGCTACGCCTTCGCCGAGGACACGATCAAGGTCGGCATTCTGCACTCGTTGTCGGGAACGATGGCGATCAGCGAGACCATCCTCAAGGACGTGATGCTGATGCAGATCGACGAACTCAACGCCCACGGGGGCCTGCTCGGCAAGAAGGTCGAGCCGGTGGTCGTCGATCCGGCGTCCAACTGGCCGCTGTTTGCCGAGAAGGCGCGCGAGCTTTTGAGCAAGGACAAGGTCGCCGCCGTGTTCGGCTGCTGGACGTCGGTGTCGCGCAAGTCCGTGCTGCCGGTGTTCGAGGAGCTGAACGGGCTCCTGTTCTATCCGCTGGAATACGAGGGCGAGGAAGATTCCTACAACGTCTTTTATGGAAGCTCCGTCCCGGACAACAAGGCCATCCCCGCCGTCAAATACCTGATGAGCAAGGACGGCGGCGACGTGAAGCGCTTCGTGCTGGAGGGGACCGACTACGTCTATCCGCGCACCAGCAACAAGATCATCCGCGCCTTCCTGAAATCTCAAGGGGTCGCGGACGAGGACATCATGGAAACCTACACGCCGTTCGGCTTCTCGGACTGGCAGACCGAGGTCTCCAAGATCAAGGCGTTCGGATCGGCGGGCAAGAAGACCGCCGTCGTCTCCACCATCAACGGCGACGCCAATATCCCCTTTTACAAGGAGCTGGGCAACCAGGGCGTGAAGGCAACCGATATCCCGGTGATCGCCTTTTCGGTCGGCGAGGAGGAACTCGCCGGCATCGACACGAAACCGCTCGTCGGCCATCTGGCGGCGTGGAGCTATTTCGAGTCGGTCGACACGCCGGAGAACAAGGCCTTCATCGCCAAGTGGCGCGCCTATTCGAAGAAGCCCAACAACGTGACCAACGATCCGATGGAATCGGCTTACATCCTGTTTCACATGTGGGTGCAGGCGGTGGAGCAGGCCGGAACGACGGACGTCGACGCCGTCCGCCAGGCGATGATCGGTCAGAAGTTCAAGTCGCCGTCGGGGGTCGAAGTGACCATGCTGCCCAATCATCATATGGCGAAACCGGTGATGATCGGCGAGATCCAGGGCGACGGTCAGTTCAGCATCGTCTATCAGAGCGACGCGCTGCCGCCCAAGCCCTGGAGCCCCTATGTCGAGGCCAACAAGGGCCGCGTCGCCGACTGGTCGTGGCCGTGGGCCTGCGGCGGATGCACCGCGCCGAAATACCGGACCTTCTGAACGTCTCCTACCTCTAAATGCGCGCCGCCGGCGGCCCCGGCGGCGCTCGTCGTTTCCGCCGCCGGCGCGGTGTGAAGCCACATCGCGATCGCCAACGCCGCGCGTGATCCGGTCTCGAGCAGCCGCTGACAACGCCGCGATCGCCAAGAACAGGTCCTGCGCCCGGCCCCGCGAATGCGCGGAACCCCTTCCTCAGGGCCGACATCGTCGAACGCCGCGCCACCTCGTTTGGGGCGCCGAGCTGGGGCGGCCTGCGGGTCGGCGCGTCGTCGGAGGCGCCGGCGCCGGTCGAGGCGGAGTTGACCAAGGTTCTGCCGGGAGCGAGACTCCCCAAACGAGCCGGCGGCTGAACGCGGCCGCCCAGTTGGGGGAAGTCGATGCGCCTTGCGATGGTTGCCGCCCTGGCGTGGCTTATCGGCCTCACCACCCCCGCTCTCGCGCTCGACAAAGTGCGCTTCGGCACCAACTGGCTGGCGGACCCGGCGGCGGGCGGCTTCTACCAGGCGCTCGCCGACGGGACCTACGCCAAATACGGGCTCGACGTCACCATCGTGCCCGGCGGCCCGCAGGCCAACGGCGGCCTTCTGCTGCTGTTCGGCAAGCTCGATTTCTTCATGGGCGGCGACATGATCGGCAATCTCCTCTCGGCCGAGAGCAAGCTGCCGCTGATCGCCGTCGCCGCCGACTTCCAGAAGAGCCCGCAAATGCTGATGTCCCACCCGGGCGTCGGGCTCGATGCGTGGAAAGACCTGCCCAGCGCAAAACCTGTTTACCTCGGGGCCGGCGCGATCAATACCTTTTATGCCTGGCTGAGGCTCGCCTACGGCTTCAAGGACGAATACGTCCGGCCCTACAATTTCAACTCGGCGCCGTTCATCGCCAACAAAATGGCGCTCCAGCAGGGCTATGCGACCGCTGAGCCGTTCGAGATCGCGCGACAGGGCGGGTTCAAGCCCAACGTGTTCCTGCTGGCGGACTACGGCTATTCGACCTATGCGACCCTGATCGTGACGCGCGAACCGAGATTGTCGAGAAGACGGCACGGATCTCGTGCAGCGTTTTGTCGACGCGTCGGCGATCGGCTGGTATCACTATCTCTACGGCGACAGTTCCAAAGGCGACGCGCTGATCAAGGCGGATAATCCCGACATCACCGACGCACAGATCGCCTTCTCGATCGCCAAGCTGAAGGAGGCCGGCATCGTCGATTCGGGCGACGCGCTGAAGCTCGGCATCGGCGCCATGACCGACGCCCGGTGGAAGGACTTTTTCGACAAGATGGTCGAGATCGGCATGGTCGACCCCAGGACCGACTATAAAAGGGCCTATACGCTCGAGTTCGTCAATAAGGGCGTCGGCCTCGACCTCAGGCCGAGGTGACGCGGCGGCTACGGACCGATGCCCCGGGCCCTGATCGTCATCGGATGCGTCCTCGTCGCGATCGGCCTCCTCTGGCCGTGGATCGCCCGCCTCGGCCTCGGACGGCTGCCGGGAGACATCTGGATCCAGCGCGGCGGGTTCATCTTCTATGCGCCGATCACGACCGGCATCCTTTTCGAGTGTCGCGCTGTCCCTTCTCGTGTGGCTATGGTCGAGGATATGATCGGTACGCCGCGAGAGATTGTTTGCCCATGGCAAGCTCATCGTCGCCGCCTCCGCTTTGCTCGGGCTCGCGGCGGCGGCCTCCGCCGCGACGCTGCCGCCGCCCGACGCGATCGAAAAAGGCGGCGCTCAACCGGTAACGCTGACCGTCGCCGAGCCGCACGAGAGCCGGCCCGGGCGCCCGGTCGAAGTCGCCTACCGGGCCTTCCCGGCGCCGATCGCGCTTGCCGCCGCGCTCGGCCCGGACTGGGCGTCAAAGGCCGGGCGATCGAATTCCGCGCGCTCGACGGCTATGTCTCGCGCATCGACGTCGCCCGGCTCGAGAGCGGCAAGGCCTTTTTCGCCTTCGCCCGCGCCGACGGCCGGCCGTTCGAGGTGGACAACCTCGGCCAGAACGAGCGCCACATCCCCCTCGGCCCCTACTACCTGATCTGGGACAATCGGCGCGACCCAACGCTCCTCGCCGCGGGCGCACGCGACTGGCCCTATCAGGCGGCCGACGTTTCTTCGCTGACGACTCCGACGCGGCCCTTCGCCCGCTGGGCTTCGATCCCGGGCTGGACAACGGTCTCTCGGCGACCAAAGCGAACTGCCTGACCTGCCACCAGGTCAACGGCTGGGGAGGCGACAAGGTCGCCGGCGACCTCGCTCTGATGGCGCGCCAGATGACGAAAGCCGACTTCATCCGGCGCGCGCTCGACCCCTCGGCGGTCGATGCGAAATCGACGATGCCCCCGCTCATGCCCGGCGCCCCGGAGGCCGCGCGCAACGCCGCCGCCGAGGCGATCTACGGCTACCTCAACGGCGTTCCCGCCGTTGGCCGGTGACCGGGACTTTCTTGCCGTCAGGCCGCGACCTTGTCGACTGAGGCCTTGTAGATCTCGTCGATCGCGTCCCCGAGCGCCTTGTCGAACTCGGCTTCGCTCATCGACCGCTTGAGGCCCTCGGTCAGCGCTCGCGAGAAGCTCGCGATCACGCCGTGGTTGCGAGCGAGCCTCTGGCAGGCGTCGTCGCGCGTGTAGCCGCCCGAGAGGGCGACGACCCGCATCACCCGCTTGTCCTTGATTAGCGGGGCATAGAAATCGGGGACGTCGGGGATGGTCAGCTTGAACATCACCTGCCGTCCGGCCGGCAGGCCGTCGAGGCCGCGGGTCAGTTCGTCGAGCAGGATCTTTTCGGCGGCCGCCTTGTCGGGCGCCTTGATCGACACTTCCGGCTCGAGGATCGGCACTAGGCCGTGGCCGGCGATCTGCGCGCCGATTTCGAACTGCTGGCTGGCGATGGCGGCGATGCCGTCCTTCGAGGCGTGGCTGATGACCGAGCGCATCTTGGTGCCGAACACGCCGAGCTTGGCCGCCCGGGCGAGCAGCGCATCGAGCGCCGGCATCGGCTTCATCAGCTGCACGCCGTCCTTGTCCGCCTCGAGCCCCTTGTCGACCTTGACGATCGGCACGACGCCGCGGTCCTCCCACAGGTAGGACGGCACGGGCTTGCCTTTCGCCTCGCCGTCCATGGTGCGCTCGAACAGGATGGCCGCAATCACCTTGGCGCCCGTGAACGCGGGCGCGCTCATGATCCGCACCCGAAACGCGTGCATGAACTCATACATCTTGGCGTCGTCGCCGGCGTATTCGCTGTCGGGAATGCCGTAGAGCCGGAGCGCGCCCGGGGTCGAGCCGCCGCTCTGATCGAGAGCGGCGATGAAGCCGCCCTTGCTCGACATCTGCTCTTTCATCTTCTCGTTCGCCATGACCTTAGTCCTCGCCTTGGAGCTGTCGTGCTTCGCCATGTCGCCGCGGCCGTCCGCGTCCGGCGCGTCTCCGCTTCATGAGGCGCCGCCCTTGTCCGGCGCGCCGTCGCCCGGCAGCTTACCACCATATTTGAATTTGGAAGCGCCGGTTTCACGTTGTCGCGACGCCCGCCCTTGAGCCGCCCGCCGGTTTCGCGCCATTCTCGCCGCCATGAGCGCAAGCTATGACGTCGCCATTGTCGGCGCCGGGGCCGCGGGCGTCGCTGCGGCGCGGCGACTGTCGAAAAGCGGCCTCAAGGCGGTCGTCATCGAAGCGAGCGCGCGGGTCGGCGGCAGGGCCTGGACGCTCGAGGTCGCCGGCATGGCGCTCGATCTCGGCTGCGGCTGGCTGCATTCGGCGGAGCGCAATTCCTGGGCCCGCGTCGCCGAAAAGACGGGCTTCGCCGTCGACCGCAGGACCGGCGCCTGGGGCGCCCAGTACAAGGACCGCGGCTTTTCGGCGGCCGAACGCGCCGCGGCGCGCCGCGCCTACGCCGCCTGGTTCGCGCGGCTCGAAACCGCGCCGCCGCCGAGCGACCGCGCGGCCGACGCGCTCGAGCCCGGCTGCGAATGGAACGGCTACATCGACGCGATCAGCGGCTATATGAACGGAGACACGCTCGACCGCATCTCCGGAGCCGACATGCTGGCCTATGACGAGGCCGCGACCGACTCGAACTGGCGCGCGCCCGCCGGCTACGGGACGCTGATCGCCGCGAGCCTCCCCGCCGGGATCGACCTTAGGCTCGCAGCGCCCGTCGAGCGAATTGCGCTCGCCGCCCGATCGGTGTCGCTGACCACCCGCTTGGGCGAAGTCCGCGCGGCCGCCGCCATCGTCACCATTTCCACGACGGCGCTCCTGAGTGGCGCGATCAGGCTCCCGCCCGATCTCGAGCCCTGGCTCCGCGCGGCCGAACAGTTGCCGCTCGGGCGCAACGAAAAGCTCTACCTCGAGATCGACGGTCCGAACGCCTTCGCGCCGGAGAGCCACGTTAACGGCAATCCGCGCGACGCCCGCGCCGGCTCGTACTATGTTCGCCCGTTCGGACGGCCCGTGATCGAGTGTTTTCTCGGCGGCCCCGGGGCCGGGATCGTCGCGGACGAGGGGCTCGTCGCCGGCTTTCAGCATGCGACGGAAGAGCTCGCGGCCCTGTTCGGCACGGACGCGCGCCGCACGCTGAGGCCGCTCGCCGGCTCGAATTGGACGCGGACAGGCTGGATTGGCGGGGGCTACAGCCACGCCCTACCCGGCTGCCACGCCGCCCGGGCGGATCTGGCGCGTCCCTTCGACGGCAAGATCTTCTTTGCCGGCGAAGCGACCCACCCTTACGACTTCTCGACCGCCCACGGCGCCCATGACACCGGGGTCCGCGCGGCCGAGGAGGTTATCGCGGCGCTGAAACCCCAGTCCGCGCGGGCGACAGGCGCCTGAGCGGGATCTCTGTTTGCCCGCTCTACGGACGATACGGCAACCGGACGGAGCAGGAGCCGTAGTCGGGGAAGCAGTAGAACGGGTACGCGGCCATCGAGCCGAGATCGGCGACGCCGCCGACGACCCCGTTGGCGGTGTCGGCGACGATGTTGTCGCCGGAGCGCACGTAGCGATAATGATTGCGATAGACGATGTGGCGGACATGAACGCGCGCCCGCTGGTGATTTATGGCTGTCGCGTTTCCTGTCGCGGCCGGGCCGGACTCGGCCCAGGCAGGGGTCGGCGACGGCTCCGAGAGCGATGGCGCGTTAGGCCCCGCCGGCGCGGGCGTATCCGCGAAGGCGGCCGAAAGAGGAAATGAAACGAGGGCGGCCATACCGAGCGCAATGGCCGAGATACCGCTGGTAGTCATGGCGACTTCCCTTCCTATCCGATTTGCGGGAGGCGTCGCGGAGAGCGGCGCGCCGATATGAGTTGAACGCGGGACTCGACCGCGCGTTCCCAGCGCGGCGTCGCTCAGCGCATATGCATGCCGCCGCCAAACCCGCCCATGTGGCCGCCAAATCCGCCCATGTGCCCGCCGAAGCCGCCCATGTGGCCGCCGAAGCCGCCGACGTGACCGAAGCCGCCGGCGAAGTGACCCCCGCCGAACCCATGGCCGACGCCGTAGTTGCCGTATCTCCGGCCATTGCCGTAAAAGCCGGGGCCGTAGCCGTAGAAGCCGCCATAGTAAGGCCAGCCGTAGCCATCGTCGTAGCCGTAGCCGTAGTCGGCGCAGCCGCCGTAGGGATAACCGAACGACCCATAGCCGCAGTCATACGGATAGCCGTAGGCGCCTGCGACTCCCGCGCCGAGGATACCGCCGATCACGCCGGCCGCGGCCGCCGCGCCGGGGTTGTATCCGTATCCGGAGACATATCCGTGCCCGTGGCGGTAAGCGTAGTGATGCACGCCATGGCGGTGGGCGGCGACATGTCCGTGCGCGACGTGATGGTAGGTCGCGGCGGACGCGTCGGTGAGCGGCGCCGCCATAAGGGCGGTGGTTGCGCCGATAGCCAGAAGCCGAAACGTGGATGATCGGGTCATAGAGACCTCCAAAAGTTTTTGGCCGCTAGGCCAGCGCCCCTCTGACCCAATTTGGGAGTTAACGCCGCAAAACGAAGAAGGTTTCCCTCTGTCTCAAGCTAAAATCGCATTTAGTCCTGAGACGTCACGCCAGTCGTTAATTGGCGCGCGGACCTTCATTACTGAGCGCGGCAGGCGCCCAGGGCCGAAAAAGTTTAGCTTCGCGCCTATCCTGGATTGGCGTAGCTCCTAGGAGTGTAGGCCCAGCGCCGAAACGATGGCGCACCCTCCCCGCCTCCGCCATAGCCCATCCCAGTCGAAGGCGGCGCGCGGCGGTTCGAAGCCCATCGGCCGAGAAGAACGTGCGGATCTCAAAGCCTCGAAATGAGATCTCCACGCGCTTTAACGTTTGAAACGCCATTCTGCTCCAAACGGCGTCAAACGGGTTCGCATGGACCTTGACGACCCCTGCCACGCCGCCTATTTAAGCGCCCGTTAGCACTCAGGGAAAGCGAGTGCTAACTGCATTTTGCGCCCACACAATGAGCGCTCTCGCGAGAGGAAAGTCTACTCATGAAATTCCGACCCCTGCATGACCGCGTCGTCGTCCGTCGTCTCGAAGGCGAAGAGAAGACGAAGGGCGGCATCATCATTCCGGACACCGCCAAGGAGAAGCCGCAAGAGGGCGAGATCATCGCCGCCGGTCCCGGCGCCCGCGACGAGGCGGGCAAGCTGGTCCCGCTCGACGTCAAGGCCGGCGACAAGATTCTGTTCGGCAAGTGGAGCGGCACCGAAGTCAAGATCGACGGCCAGGAACTCCTGATCATGAAGGAGTCCGACATCATGGGCGTCATCGCCTGACGGGCCGACTGTCTATCAACGTTTGATCTGAAGGCCCCCAAGGGGGCAGGAGACCCATTCCAATGGCAGCCAAAGACGTACGCTTTTCTTCCGACGCCCGTGACCGCATGCTGCGCGGCGTCGACATTCTCGCCAACGCCGTCAAAGTGACGCTCGGCCCGAAGGGCCGCAACGTCGTGCTCGACAAGAGCTTCGGCGCTCCCCGCATCACCAAGGACGGCGTCACTGTCGCCAAGGAGATCGAGCTCGAGGACAAGTTCGAGAACATGGGCGCGCAGATGGTGCGCGAGGTCGCCTCGAAGACCAATGACACCGCCGGCGACGGCACCACGACCGCGACCGTGCTCGCGCAGGCGATCGTGCGCGAGGGCGCCAAGATGGTCGCCGCCGGCATGAACCCGATGGACTTGAAGCGCGGCGTCGATCTCGCGGTCGCGGAAGCCGTCAAGGACATCGCCAAGCGCTCGAAGAAGATCAAGGACTCGGCTGAGGTCGCCCAGGTCGGCTCGATCGCCGCGAACGGCGACAAGTCGATCGGCAAGATGATCGCCGACGCAATGCAGAAGGTCGGCAACGAGGGCGTGATCACGGTCGAGGAGGCGAAAAGCCTGGAGACCGAGCTCGACGTCGTCGAGGGCATGCAGTTCGACCGCGGCTATCTCTCGCCGTACTTCATCACCAACGCCGAGAAGATGATCGCCGAGCTCGAGGACCCCTACATCCTCATCCACGAGAAGAAGCTCTCCTCGCTCCAGCCGATGCTGCCCGTGCTCGAAGCGGTGGTGCAGACCGGCAAGCCGCTCGTCATCATCGCCGAGGATATCGAGGGCGAAGCGCTCGCGACGCTCGTCGTCAACAAGCTACGCGGCGGCCTCAAGGTGGCTGCGGTCAAGGCCCCGGGCTTCGGCGATCGCCGCAAGGCGATGCTCGAGGACATCGCCGTCCTGACCGGCGGCACGATGATCGCGGAAGACCTCGGCATCAAGCTCGAGAACGTCAACCTTCAGATGCTCGGCAAGGCCAAGCGCGTCCGCATCGAGAAGGAGAACACGACGATCATCAACGGCTCCGGGGCCAAGAAGGACATCGAGGGCCGCGTCGGGCAGATCAAGGCGCAGATCGAGGAGACGACCTCGGACTACGACCGTGAAAAGCTGCAGGAGCGTCTGGCCAAGCTCGCCGGCGGCGTCGCGGTGATCCGCGTCGGCGGCGCGACCGAGATCGAGGTCAAGGAGAAGAAGGACCGCGTCGACGACGCCCTCAACGCCACCCGCGCGGCCGTCGAGGAAGGCATCGTGCCTGGCGGCGGCGTTGCGCTTCTACGCGCCAAGAATGCGGTGTCCAAGCTCAAGAGCGAGAACACCGACGAGCAGGCCGGCATCAGCATCGTGCTGAAGGCGCTCGAATCGCCGATCCGGCAGATCGCCGAGAACGCGGGCGCTGAAGGCTCGATCGTGGTCGGCAAGGTCAGCGAGCACAAGTCGCAGAACTGGGGCTTCAACGCGCAGACCGACGAATACGTCGACATGATCGAGACCGGCATCGTCGATCCGGCCAAGGTCGTGCGCACCGCGTTGCAGGACGCGGCCTCGGTCGCAGGCCTTCTGATCACCACCGAGGCGATGGTCGCCGAAGTGCCGAAGGACAAGCCCGCGATGCCGATGCCCGGCGGCGGCGGCGGCATGGGCGGCATGGATTTCTGAGTCCAAGCAGCTTCACGCATATGGAAAGGGCGGCTTCGGCCGCCCTTTTTGCTTGTCGCGCGTCGCCGACGCGCGGAGGGGCCCTTCGCGTTGGCGCAGTTGCGTAATTTGGCCCTATCCCGCAAAATTTGCGCCCATCCGACCGCAACGGAGGTCCCGAAGGGCACGACGCTGAGCCTTTTTACCCGCGCTGGGGCGTTCGCGGCGCCCGTGTGGAGCGCGTCCAGAGGCTCAGAGCGGCGCGGCGCGCGTTCGGCTCGGATCGGGCGGCCTGAGGGAGGTCCTTATCTGCCGCGAACTCGAGGCCTTCTTCGCCGAACCGCCGTTCGCCGGCGCGACCTTTCCGAGCAGCATCTCGGCCGCCTCGAGCACCTTCGGGTCGAGCGGACGGGGATCGAGCGACACGCCTTTCGACAGACGGTCGACCATGATCGTGAGCGCGGCGAGCCGTCCGTAAGGCTTGTCGTTGGCGGGGATGAGGTGCCAGCGCGCATGAGGGGTCGAGGTCTTCTGGATCATGTCCTCGATCGCCTGCTCGTAGTCGGCCCAGCGGGCGCGATTGCGGAAATCTTCGTAGGACAGCTTCCAGCGCTTGAGCGGATCGCTCAACCGGGCGCGGAACCGGCGGATCTGCTCTTCCGGCGTGATGTGGAGAAAGAGCTTCACCAGCCTCATCCCGTCGGCGATCAGCATGCGCTCGAAGTCGTTGATCTCGGCAAAGGCCCGGCGCCACTCCTCCGGAGTCGCAAAGCCCTCAACCCGCTCGACCATCACGCGGCCATACCACGAGCGGTCGAACACGACGATCTGGCCATGCTGCGGCAGCCGCTCCCAGAAGCGCTGGAGATAGTGCAGCGACTTTTCACGCGCCGTCGGCGCGGCGATCGAGTGGACCTTGAAACTGCGCGGATCGAGCGCCCAGCCGAGGCGCCGCACGACGCCGCCCTTGCCCCCCGTGTCCCAGCCCTCGAGCACGACGACTGCGCGGTTCGGGCTGCCGAGATAGGCTTGCTGTATGCGCTGAAGCGTCTCCTGCAACTCGGGGAGGCGCCGTTCGTAATCGGCGAAGTCGACGGCCGGAAAGCGCCGAATGTCAGCGAGATGGGGGCGTCGGTTGACGACGAAGTCGGCGGTTTTCATGGGCTTGCGCCTGCGAATCGAAACACCGTCGACAATGAGGCCTTTGCCGGCTGGCGCCAAGCTGGACGGGCCGGCGGACAGGGCGAACCGGAGTCTTGGCGAGGCGGTCAAGGCGATGCGGAAGGATTCGCCGTCACGCGCTGTCTTGCCTGTCAGTCCGGCGCAATCAGCCGGACCCCGGGAAAATAGCCGGCGTAGCGTTTAGCGTCGCGGGTTAGCAGGACGAGCCCGGCGACGGCCGCGTGGGCGCCGATATAGAAGTCCGGAAGCGGAGAGGTGCGTACGCCGCCTCGCCGGCGATATTCGACAAACGCGCGTCCCGCGACAAAACCGGCCTCGTAAGGCAGAGGCAGCCGGCGGAATTCCGCGACGCCGGGATGCGCGTCAAGCGCCGCCATCGTCGCAAAGCCCGAGGCGATCTCCGCATAGATGATCGGGTTGATGGCAATCTCGTCGCGATCGGCCGCATCGGTCAAGGCCGCTTCGGACCACGCGCCCCAGGTCCGGTCTGCCGAGATGACGTCGATGATGACGTTGGAATCGACGAGAATCATTTCGGTCGCGGCGCATCCTCCCCCGGCGGCGGGCCGCGCATGAGCGCGAGAACTTCGTCGGTGGTCATCCTGAAATCGCCCGCGCCTCGCAGCCCGTCGACGAGCTTCTGGCCGCGCGTCTTGCGGGCGCCGCTCCGCTTGATCTTGACGAGACGAACCCCGCCAGCCTCGATCTCGAACGCGACATCCGTGCCGGGCATCAGGCCCGCCCGTTCGCGGACCTCCTGGGGGATGGTCACCTGCCCCTTGGCGGTAATTCTCATGGCGACTCCGTTCCTACTGCGTGCAGTAAGAATAACGCACCGCTCCCCGGAACTCAACATTTCCGCCACGCCCCCCGCCACGCCGCCTCGAAATGCGGGAATGCGTCTTTCTCAGCCGCCGAGCGCGCGGGTGATCGCATAGATCGCGAGGCCGACCAGGCCGCCGACCACGGTGCCGTTGATCCGGATGTATTGCAGGTCGCGGCCGACCTGCAATTCGAGGCGCTGGACCAGCGTCGTCGTGTCCCAGCGATCGACGACGTGAGCGATATAGTCGCCGACCTCCGCCCGGCGCGGCAGCACGATCTGCAACAGGAGCCGCCTCAACCCGTCGTTGAGACGCTCGCGCCGGAGCGGGTCGGCATCCAGCGACCGGCTCAGCGCGGCGAGCGCCCAACCCGTCAGAAGTCTCGGCGCGCTGCGGCAGCTCCCGCTGCAGCGCCGCCTCGAGCTCGCGCCAGAGCGCCCGCGCCTGATCGGCGAAGGCGGGGTTGTCGAGGAATTCGCGCTTCAGCGCCTCGCCCCGCGCCCGCATCTCGGGATCGTGGGCGAGCGCGTCGATCAGCGCCTCGATGCGCGCCTCGAGCTCGGCGCGCCAGGGATGGTCGGGCCGCCGCATGTCCTCGAGCGTTCCCGAGATGCCCTGCAAGAGCTTGGCCGCGATGATGTCGTCGACCCACTTGGGGATCCAGCGCGACGACTGGCGCCGCACCTGTTCGACGATCGCCGCATGGTTCCGGGCGAGCGCGCCCTCGATCAGGATGAGGCCCTGATCGAGCAAGGCCTGCCCGGCCCCCTCGGCCCAAAGGATGGACAGCGCGCGGGCGGCGAGCGGCGCGGCCGGCAGCGCCTCGGCGCCGCGCCGGGCGATGCCGCCGATCCAGTTTTCGACCGCGTCCTGTGGGAGGGCGGCGATCGCATGCGGCGCAAGCCGGCCGACCACGGCCGCGATCGCCTCGGCGTTGCGCGGGTCGGCGAGCTGCCGCGCGGCGAGCCCGACGATGTCGACCGCCTTCAGCCGCTCCGCCGCGACCCGCGGCGACAAAAAATTGTTGGTGATGAACCGCCCCATCGAGGCGCCGATGCGGCGCTTGTTCTCGGGCACGATGGCGGTGTGCGGGATGGGCAGGCCGAGCGGGCGGCGAAAGAGCGCGACGACGGCGAACCAGTCGGCGCAGGCCCCGACCATGGCGGCCTCGGCGAAGGCGCCGACATAGGGCGCCCAGCGCCAACCGGAGGGCGCAAAACGCGTGGCGATGAAGACCAGCGTCATCAGGACGAGCAGCGAGGTCGCGATCGTCCGCATCCGGCGAAGATCGGCGCGGCGCTCCTCCTGGGTCTTGACGATCGCCGCGGCGCCGGCGGCGCCCGGCGCCGTCATCGCCATCCGCCAGGCATGGAGGACTCGCCGCCGTCGCCGATCATCGCTCGCTTCTCGCTTGGCCCCGCGCCGCTTTGTGCGCCCTCGGCATTATCGGGCCGCTGCGCCGCGCCGGCAATGCGGCCATGCGGCCGTCTCCTGCCCGCGCGTGGCTTTCCAACTTTTCACCCGTTCGAAAGCCGGCCGGCCCTTCTTTTGCCCGACCGGCTCTGCTAGTGCGCCCGTTCCCGCTTTCCGCCTGTCCAGGTCCGCCCGTCCATGCGCATGTTGAGCCTCGCCGCCTTCGCCGTCCTCGCCCTCACGATCGGGGCCTACGAGGAGGACGGCATGATGATCATCGTCGGCGTCTCCTCGGCGCTCGCCGCGCTCGCCTCGCGGCCGGGATGGACGCGCTCGACCTTCCTCGGGGTGCTGTCGGACCTGTTCGCCGCCGAGACGATCCTGTTCGGTCTTGCCGACATCGTCGCCTTGCTCGGCTTCTGGCCGAAGGCTTACAGTGACTATGAGTTGCCCCGCTATCTGCCGCTGGCGACCGCGCTGTTCGGCGTCCTCATCTTCGCCGTTTCGCATTTTCCCTTCGTCCGGCGCATGATCGCGATTACGGACCCGTTCTTCGCCGCCCGGACCCCGATCTCAATTCGCCCATGGCCCCTTCCGCAGCTCGCGCTCCGGCAGAGCCTTTACGCCCGCATCAACGTCTTTTTCCTCATTCTGATCAACCAGTTCCAGGTCGCGCTGGGCGTTCGCCTCAATTTTTTCTACCGCGCGTTCGGCAACGCCATCCAGGTCCCCGACGCGGCGCATATGGGCGCGTTCTGGCAGCAGTTGCTATGGATTTTCGTCCCGCTGGTGACGATCTCGATCCTGGCGTTCCTGGTCGAGTTCTACGTCTCCTTGAACTTCGTCCTGCAATGGCGGCGCTGGATGACGGCCTCCTATACATCGCGCTGGCTGTTGCATTCGATGCACTACCAGCTTGCGGTGAGAGGCGGCCAAACCGACAATCCCGACCAGCGCATCTCCGAGGACATCGGCGGCTTCATCAGCGGCGAGGGCGGCCGCGGCACCTACATGAACGTAGGCATCTACAATTACACCATCTCGGCAATGGCGACCGCGACCAACCTGGTCGCGTTCTCGATCATCCTTTGGGGCATCTCGGCGCCCATGGACCCGACAATCTTCGGCGTCCGCATTCCGGGCTTCCTCTTCTGGGTTGCGGTCATCTACGCCTGCTTCGCCACCGGCATGATGCAGCTTCTGGGCCGATCGCTGTCGCGGCTCATGTTCCGCCAGCAGGCGGTCGAGGCGAACTTCCGCTTCGACCTCGCGCGCATCCGCGAGTTCAGCGAGCAGATCGCGCTGCTCAAAGGCGAGGATCGCGAGATTGACCGCGCCGGCCGCGTGTTCAACGACGTTTTCACCACCGTTCAGCGCATCATCCGGGTTAGGACGATCCTGAATTCGTTTCTCCAGTTCTATTCTCAGATCTCGGGCATCATTCCCTATGTCGTGATCGCGCCCTTCTATTTCGTGGTGAAGAAGGTCGACTTCGGCACCTTCAACCAGGCGGCCGACGCCTTCTCGAACGTCAACTCGGCGATGAACTTCTTCGTCGACCGCTACACCGGCCTCGCCGCCTTCAGCGCCACGATCCAGCGTCTGACCTCCTTCGAGGAGGCTTTCGCGCGGGCCCGCGCGGACGAGGAAAAGAGGCCTCGGATCGACATCGCCGCCGCGACCGGTCCGATCCTGTCGATCCCCGACCTCGATCTCAAGCTGCCGGACGGGCGCAAGCTCGCCCATGTCGGCGATCTCGCGCTGATTCCGCAGGAATCGACCCTGGTGATCGGGCCCTCTGGCGTCGGCAAGTCGACGTTCTTCCGAGCCATTGCGGGCATCTGGTCGTTCGGCAAGGGCGAAATCCTGCAGCCCCCCTACGCCAAGCTGATGCTCCTGCCGCAGCGGCCCTACATCCCGATCGGCCCCCTGCGCGACGCCCTCGCCTACCCGGCTGCCGCGTCGTCCTTCAGCGACGCGGAATTGCGCGACGCGCTGATCAAGGTCGGACTTCCGGCCTTGCAGGACCGGCTCGACGATCAGGACAACTGGCAGATGCGGCTGTCGGGCGGCGAGCAGCAGCGCCTCGCGGTCGCGCGCGCGCTGCTCGCGCGGCCCGACTGGCTCTTCCTCGACGAGGCGACGGCTTCGCTCGACGAAAAGAGCGAGAGCGAGCTCTATCGCGCCATCGCGGCGACCCTGCCGATGACGACGCTGGTGTCGATCGGCCACCGCGCGACCCTCAACGTCTTCCACAAGCGCCGCATCGCCTTCGAGCCGCACGCCGACGCGCCGGCGACGGTGGAGGGGACGCCGGCGTAGCGTCGCGGCGACCCCGCTCCTGTTCGCGGGGACGCGCGCTTTGAGAAGATCGAAACTGATTTTCCCACTCAGTTCAGCCGCAACCTTCCTTGCATACCAGCACATAGTCCGCGACTTTGCGGTCGGGGTTCTTCGGCGGAAACCGGTCGAGATGAAGGAAGTCGCGCAGGACCGATTCGGCGACGCAGAAGGCGCCCTCTACCCAAGCCTGGTCGAACGAATAGCATGAGCCAATGATATAGGTTCGCCGGGCGCTATCGCCCAGCACCTTCTGGTAGGGCGCGCGAATGCAGTCCATCGCTCGGCAAATGTCGTAGTGAGCCGACCAGCCGTGGTAGCCGCCGCCGAAAGGATCCTGGCCCCAATCCTGGAAATAGATTGCGGTCGGCGTCGCCGCCTGTTCAATCGCGATACCGTGAACATCGGCGAGCTGCTTCATCAGCAATCCGGCCAGGGCCGAACCAACGGGGACGGATGTCGGACCGGTCATGGGCTGGCGAATGAGCGACGGCGCTTCCAGATAGTCGCCACTAAGTTCGAGCTCTCGCCAGAAGCTGGAATAATTCATGTCGTCGTAGCTCGCCAGCAAGATGTAAGGCCCGCCGGTTGCGCCCGGACCGCCCGGAATGTTGTTGGCGAAATAATAGACCATGCGCAACGGTAGATCGGTGATGGTGGCGCCGCCGACCCACTGCGTAACCGGCGGGTTTGGCGGCCCGCCGGGCGGAACGAGCTTCGGTGGGTATTTGCAGTTTGGGCTCGTCCACCAGGCCTGATCGAAAATCATCACGACCTTGACGGCCGGCTGGTCGATCGACGATTCCAGCAGATATTTCACTGGCTTCTTGTTGAGCATGTAGTCCGGCTCGCAGCCTTGCGCGACCATCTCCAGCGAGCGCCGCGGCATCGCCAGGAACAACGTGTCCGCGGTCACCATAGACGTCGATGTCTCACGGCCACCGTGACGCACGAAAGTGCAAACCGTCGTGTCGTCGGTCGACGATTCCTTCAGGGTGGTCAGCCTCTGTCCGTAGAAAATGCCCGAGCCAGGGTATTTGGCCGCCATCCTGCCGATCTCGGCGGCGAGCGCCTTGAACAGCAGGCTGTAGCCGCCGTCCAACCGATTGTAGGCGATATTAGAGCCGTAATCATTGTTGGCCTGCATCGCATCGGCCGCGCTCCAGTTGATGACGTTGGACGTGTAGCCCGTCCCATCGGCCGAATAATCGAATCCCTCGTCTCCGAGCTGATCGTAAAGCAGGTTCCAATAGCCGATGTCGCGCACCGGGGCCCCAGCCGGAAAGCTCGGTGTGGCGCCGTTGGCCGGCACGGCGCCTTGGGCGTAATAAGTGCACCACCCCGCCCGATCCGCATTGGCCGATCCGAGGCCCGGCGCGAAGAGCCCGGCGATCGCGCCGAGGATGGTGTCAGCGTTGTAAAGGGTTTTGGGGTCCGGATTGACGTTCGTCGTCAGAAATTTCATAAACCCCGCGTTGAATTGATAGGGGACCCTGGCGAGGCTTTTGATGCTGTCGAGGTCGCTTTCGTAAACGTTGACGCCCCGCAGATAATAGAGGCGGTCAGCGGATTGCAGGAAATCCATGACCTTGTTCTGCAAGCCGAGCGCAAGGATCGTCTGCTGCACAAGGACATGTCCTTCCTTGATCTCGGACGGCTTGCCCGGGAAATTGTCCTTATCGGTTGCAAAGCGCATCCCGCCGAATTCGCAGTACAGGCCGTTCGGCTTGACGCCAGGCGGATAGACGCTGTCAGGAAAGGTGTACGTATAGATGCGTCCGCCGGGCCGATCGCTCCATTCGAACACTTGAACCGTGTCGCCAGGGGGCAGTGCCCCGTCTTTCAGCAAGCGGTACGCTGTATAAAGCCCGGCCGCTCCCGCGCCGACGATGACATGGTTAGCCACTGCTTCCTCCCGATGAATGCCTCGCGCCCAGACCGAAAACGCCGGCTGCGGCTCCGTCTGGTCGACGGCGCGCGCTCGTTTGCTTTCTTGCCCTCGCCGGTGGGAATAACCGGACCGGCGTCCGGCGCGTCCGGAAATTCTACGGCCGCGCGCGGCTAGTCTGCGGCGGCGCGGCGTTTCGGGCAAGCGGAAACCGGCTAAAGCCTTCTACGCGGCCAATTGAGGCCGCGCGCTCTGAGCGCTGCGGAAATGTTAACGTTTGTCAATATACGCGACCGCTGGCCGCGGAGCGACGGGACCGAAAACGCCTCACAGAATCGCCCGCTGTCGCTCCGGTGAAAGGCCACGCGCGGCTGTTTCGGCCGCGCCGGACCACGAACCCAAAACGAAGTTTGATAATTGTTGCCGCCGCAGCCTATAGTCTTCGGCTGTCGAACAAATTGGGGGGGGTGACGGTGTCCAGTCAGAAAAGCAGCCGAAGCAGGGGACCGCAGGAATCTCCTCGCGAGCAGACGATCGCCCCGCCTTCGAGCGGCGACTTCGATGTCATCATCGTGGGCGGCGGCACCATAGGCATGTCCGCCGCTTATTATGCCGCGGCGCGCGGGCTGAAGGCGCTGCTGCTCGAACAGCATGATTTCGCGAACCGCTTCGCCAGCTCGTGCGGCGCCTCGCGCATGTTCCGCATCATGTATTCGCCGGAATACATGGCCCGTTTCGCCGAGACCGCGCTCGGCCTCTGGAAGGAGATTGAGGTCGCCTCCGGCGTCGAAATCCTGTTGCAGCAGCCGCTGCTTTTCTACGGCGACGTGGAAGCGACCGTCGAGGGCAACCTCGGCGAACTGAAGACCATCATGGCCAATCTCGGCGTGCCTTCCAGCTGGTACCCGACGGTCGCCGCGCTGATGCAAGACTATCCGATCTTCCAGAAAGGCATGCCGTCGGATTATGTCGGGCTGATGCAGCCGAATTCGGCAGTGATCAGGGCCGACAGGTCGATCCTGGCTTTCGAGAGCCTGGCGAGAAAGGCGGGCGCGGTTCTGGTGAAGGATCAGCCGACCGCCATTTCGACCATTTCGACCGAGGGACCCTATCGGGTGACCTGTCCGGCCGGCGTCTATACGGCGCCGCAGCTTATCCTCTGCCCCGGGGCCTGGACCAACAAACTCTTGAAGCCGTTCAACATTCAGCTCAATCTGACAATCTGGCAGATGACGGTCGCCTATTTCCCCGCCGACGTCAGCAAATTTAAGTACCCGATGTGGTACGAATTTGGGCCGCCCGTTGGGCCGAACACTCAGCAGCAGCTCTTTTACGGCTTTCCGCCCGACGAGGTCCCGGGCCATCTCAAAGTCAGCGCGGATTTCACCAACAACATCTATACAGACCCGGACGACTGTACCTATCAACCGGATCCGAAGGTTCTCTCTGCGCTCGGCGCCTTCCTGACGCAGCGCTTCAACGGCGTCTCCGCGCAGCCGGCCCAGGCTTCCACTTGCCTCTACACGATGACGCCTGACGCCCAGGTGATCCTCGATCGCCTGCCCGGGTACCACAACATATCGATCTTCACCGGAGGGTCTGGGCGCGGGTTCAAATTCACGCCGTTGTTCGGACGGATCCTGGTTGAGCTCGCGACAAGCGGCAAGACCTATTATGACATCAGCCCCTTCTCGATCACGCGGTCGGGGATTATCAAGAGCGCGTGTTAAGGATTGGGTCCGCGGATCGCCAGAGTCGGGCGATCCGTTCCGCCCCGGCGTCGTCGTTCCGCCTTGAGCCACATTGGAACGCCGATAAGATAGGCCGTCGCGCGCATTGCGGCGGGAACGGCGTCCGCTGTCGAAAATCGGCTCCAAAATAATGGCGAAGCGCAAGCAGGCGGATTGCAAGATTGTGACGTCTCCGCCGCCTGCGGAAGTGGCGGTCGACGTCATTCGCGACAACGCAAAGCTCAAGCGCGACCTGGACGAAGCCTATCAGCAACAGGCAGCCACCAGCGAAGTGCTGAGGATCATCAGCCGTTCCACGTTTGATCTCAAGACTGTGCTCGACGAACTGATCACGTCGGCTGCGCGGCTTTGCGAAGCGGACATGGCAGGTGTTCTGCGACCCGTCGGGTCCGTTTTTCAATATGCCGCCAGTTACGGATACTCACGCAAGTTTGTTCACTTCATGGAAACGCACCCGATCCGCATGGGGCGGGGAACGGTGGTCGGTCGAACTCTGCTCGAGGGCAAGCCCGTTCATATCCCAGATATCGAGGTCGATCCGGAATACACATTTGCAGGCGCCCAGAAAGCCGGCGGATTTCGAACAATTCTCGGCATTCCGCTCCTGCATGCCGGTATTCCGATAGGTGTGATCGTCCTCATGCGCACGCAAGTCCGGCCATTTACCGAGAAGCAGATTGCACTGGGTTCGACCTTCGCCGACCAGGCGACGATCGCGATCGAGAATGCGCGGCTCATGACGGAACTCGATCGACGCCAAGCGGAATTGCGCGTCACGTTCGACAACATGGGCGACGGCGTAGCGATGTTCGATAGCGCATTGCGCCTCGCGGCGTGGAACCGAAACTTCGAGCGGCTCCTGGACATTGGCGCCGACTGGATATCCAGTCCTCACACCTATACCGAACTCATGGACTATCTGACGTCGCGAGGAGAGTTCGGCGCCTCGCCCGATCTCAGCCGGATCGATCGGGGCGCGACGGGGCCGGCCAGTTTCGAGCGCAAACGTCCGGACGGACGGATGATGGAGGTCCGGCGAAATCCGACGCCGGGCGGTGGGTTCGTCTTCATCTACGCCGACATCACGGAGCGCAAGCGGGCCGAGGAGCGCCTCAAGGCCGCCCGGGAATCTGCGGAACGTGCGCTCGCGGAACTCAAGGCAGTGCAAGGCAATCTGATTCAGGCCGAGAAGATGGCCTCGCTCGGGCAACTGACCGCAGGCATTGCCCACGAGATCAAGAACCCCCTCAATTTCGTCAACAACTTCGCGAGTCTCTCGGTGGAGCTGCTAGCGGAATTGAGGGAGAAGGCGGCGCCGGCGATCGGCGCCCTGGAAGGCGACGCCCGGCTCGAAATCGACGAGGTCGTCGAAATGTTGACCGACAATCTCGAGCAAATCGTCGATCACGGGCGGCGCGCCGACGGCATCGTGAGAAGCATGCTCGCCCATTCGCGGGGCCGCCCCGGCGAACGGCAACGCTCGGACATCAATCGGCTCGCCGACGAAACCCTGACCCTGGCCTACCATGGCGCCCGCGCCCAGGATCAGAACTTCAATATCACCATCATTCGCGACTTCGACGAGGCAATCCGCCCGATTGACGTGGTCCCGCAAGACCTCGGCCGGGTGTTCCTGAACCTATGCAGCAATGCATTTTACTCGACCGACAGGCGGCGGCGCGCCCGCGGCGGAAACGAATTCCGGCCCATTCTCAAGGTGACGACCAGGGAGCTGGGCCCGGCTGTGGAAGTGCGCTTCTGGGACAATGGCCTCGGCGTCGCGCCGGAGATCGGAGACAAACTGTTCCAACCCTTCTTCACCACCAAGCCAACGGGCGAGGGCACCGGGCTCGGCCTCTCGATCAGCTATGACATTATCACGCATGAGCACGGGGGCAGCATTGCATTCGACAGTCGCGTGGAGGATTTCACGGAATTCACGATCCGTTTGCCGCGCAACGGGCATACGGCGCTTGCGAGCCGCTAGATGAGAGCCGCCGAAGTCCGCGCCCGGGAGACGGAATTCGTCCCCCCAAGCAAGATCCTCGTCGTCGATGACGAGCCCGATTTCGAGCTTTTGATCCGGCGCCGCTTTCGACGCGAGATCAAAGAGGGATCGTTCGCGTTCCGCTTCGCCCGTCATGGCGAGCAGGCTTTGTCGCTGCTCGCCGCGGATCCCGGAATCGACCTGATGCTGCTCGACATCAACATGCCGTTGATGGACGGGCTGAGCCTCCTGACTGAGTTGCGCGAGCGGCAATCGCCGGTGCGGGCGATCATTGTCTCGGCCTACGGCGACATGACCAACCTGCGAACAGCGATGAATCGCGGCGCCTTTGATTTCGTCACCAAGCCGGTCGATCTGGCGGATCTCGAGATCACGATACGCAAGGCAATGGCCCACATTACGAAAATGCGAGAGATGGAGCGTCAGCGACGGGCGGCGGAGCGGGCGCGCAACAACCTTTCTCGCTATTTTTCGCCGAACATTGTCGAACTGCTGGCCGCGCAGGATGCGCCCCTCGGTGCAGTCCGCCGTGAAACCGTCACTGTGCTGTTTGCCGACATCGTCGGCTTCACCCGAATGGCCGAGGCGATGTCCCCCGAGGCGGTCATGACGATGCTTCGCGAATTCCACGCGCGAATGACCGCGCGGATATTCGACTGCGGCGGCACCATCGACAAGTATGTCGGAGACGCCATCGTCGCCGTATTCGGCGTTCCGACTGCGAGCGCCGACGACGCGGCCAACGCGCTCGACTGCGCAGAGAGAATGCTCGAGGCGCTCGATTCCTGGAACGAGGAGCGCGAAACAAGGGGGGAGACTCGTCTCGCTATCGGCATTGGTCTCAACTGCGGCCCGGCTGTCGTCGGCGATGTCGGGAGCGAACACGGTATGTCCTTCACGGTGATCGGGGATACCGTCAACACGACCGCGCGACTGCAGGCGCTGACCCGCACATTCGAGACCTCGCTGGTGGTCGGCGATTCGGTCGTCAAGGCGGTTCAGGCGCTGCATCCGGAAGTCGCCGTCAGGCTCGTCGAACACCTGGACGATCGGGGCGAGCATACCTTGCGAGGCAGGGTCGTCCCGGTGCATCTTTGGACACGCAAGACGAACGGCGCCCCGGCGCCGTCTTCACCGATCCCGGGGGATGTCTCGCGCCATCCGCCCATAAGTCGTTGAAAAGATTAAGCCGTTGACCGCAGAATCGGCCCCGCCGGCCCGTTAGCCTTTGAAATCGTTACTGTACGGCCGGAAAGCCGCGGCCCCGGAGCGGGCCGGGTCTAGAGCGACCGCGCCAGCCTCACCGTCCCGCGCGGGCCCTTGATCACCAGGTCGCCGTTGACCAGGTCCCAGGTCGGATTGCCGGTCAGAGACGACAAAAAGTGCATCTCGAGATCCATCAGATCCTTCGGACACTGCTTCTTCGTCAGCGCGAAACCTCCGGCCATGAGGTGCTGGTCCTTGACGGGATAGATGGTGGCCGACCACGAGTTGCAGCCGGTGAAGCCGGAGGCCCGCAGGTTGCTGTCGATCTTCAGGCTGGCGTCGATTCCGTCCGCGACCGGCTTGCCGTCGAGCTCCCTCAACGACCAGGTCTGGTCGAGCGGGAAGTTCTTCTGCTGCGGCGGCAGGGGTTTCGGCGGACCCTCGTCTTCCTCGGTTTGCGGTCCTTTCTGCGCCGCCCAAGCCGGCGCGGCCAGGCTGAAGACGGCGGCTGTGAGAGCGACGGTCAACAGAGACTTGCGCATGCGTTTCGACACCCTGAGATTCGGAGGCCTCGGCCTCTCTGGTTGGCCTATAGCGAGCGGCTCCCGGCCGCGCAATCCGGTGCATGGACAACGAGCTTGTGCTTTTTGTGGCATGGCTCCCGCCCCTTGAAATTTGGGCGTTTCTCCCTACCTGAACGGTGCGGGGTCCGCGACGAACTCGCAAAGCGGCAAGCGCAGCCGGAAGGGGCGTTTCCGCCATATCGCTCAATGAGGATGTGACCCATGCTGAACTATGATCTTTCCCCGTTCTATCGCTCCACCGTTGGTTTCGACCGCCTGCTGTCGATGCTCGACAAGGCCGTCGGCGCCGAGCAGAATACGCCCGCCTATCCGCCCTACAACATCGAGCGGACCGGCGAGAACGCGTACCGGATCACGCTCGCGGTCGCCGGCTTCTCCGAGACGGAGCTCTCGGTCGAAACGCGCGAGGACACGCTGACCGTACGCGGCGCCAAGGAAACGAACGCCAAGGACGAGAAGCGCGACGTGCTCTACCAGGGCATCGCCGGCCGCGCCTTCGAGCGCCGCTTCCAGCTCGCCGACCACGTCGTGGTGACCGGAGCCGCCAGCGAGAACGGGCTCCTCCACATCGACCTCGTCCGCGAGGTGCCCGAGGCGCAGAAGCCGCGGACCATCGCGATCAACGGCGCCAAGCCCGCCAAGACGATCGAGGCCGCGCCCGCCAAGCAGGCCGCCTGACGCGAACTGATCGGGCTTCAAGCCAGGGGGGCGTCCGTCGGGACGCCCCTTTTCGTTGCGCACGCTTCATGGCGCGCCCGCAAGCTCCGCAAGCTGGTCGATCTCGCGGTCGTCGGTCTCGAACGACGTCACCAGGCGCACCAGGGTCTCGCCGGCGCCCGGCGCCTTCTCAGCGCTGAGGGCGCGCGTGCTCCAGGGGTGGAACTCGGCCCCGGCCGCGCGCCAAGCCTCGACCGTTGCGTCGGGAACGACGGCGAACACCTCGTTGGCTTCGGTCGGCCAGGCGATCCGGACCCCGGGCGCGGTCGACAGCCGCCGGCTCAGCCGCCCGGCTGCGGCGTTGGCCCGCCCCGCGAGCCGCAGCCACAGGCCTCCCGTCAGGTAGGCCTCCATCTGCGCGCCGAGGAAGCGCCCCTTCGACAGCGTGTGCCCCGCGCGCTTGCGCCGGTAGGCGAAGTCCGCCGCCAGCGCGGGATCGAAAAAGACGACCGCCTCGCAGGCGAGCGCGCCGTTCTTGGTCGCCCCGAATGACAGCGCGTCGATCCCCGCGCGCCAGGTCATGTCGGCGGGCGAGACGCCGAGGGCGACGAGCGCATTGGCGAAGCGCGCGCCGTCCATGTGCCTCCTCACCCCGGCGGCGCGGGCGGTCCTCGAGAGCGCCGCAACCTCGTCGACGCCGTAGATCGTTCCGGCCTCCGTCGCCTGCGAGAGCGACAGCGCGCCGGGCTGCGCCGACTTGACGAGCCCGCGCGGAAAGCGCTCCAGCGTCTCCGCGAGCGCCCCTGGCGTCAGTTTCCCGCCCTCCCCGGGGATCCCGATCAGCTTGGCGCCGCCGGTGAAGAATTCGGGGGCCGAGCATTCGTCGTCATGGATATGCGCCTCCTCATGGCAGAACACCGCCTCCCAGGGCCGGGCGAGCGCGGAAAGCGCAAGCGCGTTCGCCGCGGTTCCGGTCGCGACGAGGAAGGCTTCGACCTTCGTCTCGAACACCTCGCTCAGCATCGCCTTGGCCCGCTGCGAATAATCGTCCGCGCCGTAGGCCGGCGCGTTGACCCGCGACGACGCGGCGATCGCCTCGAGAATCTCGGGCGCGACGCCCGCGCCATTGTCGCTCGCAAAGTTCATGGCAATCCCTTTCCATCGGCGGCGCCGGATATTTCGGCGCCTGGACAATTCGTCAACGTCGGGCCCGGCGCCTGCCAAAAAAAACGCCGAACTCCCGCTTGTGTCCCCGGCGCATTTCTGGCATGGTCGCCAATTAGGACAGTTTTGCTGACCATTTGCGTCGAGGCCCAAGGGCCCCGCCACGGTCGGATGAGCGAGGCCACAGCGTTGTCGTATCGAACGACGAAAACGGATAGAAAAAAATCCGACGCGTGAAGCCTTTCCGCTGCGCGCGGCGCGGCCCAATGACGAAACGCCTTCAAATTTTGGAACGACAGTTGCATAGAATCGGCGACTGTGCCCCCGGGGAGCAGAAAGATGAACGCCACATCCCGTGAGATCATCGAGCGCCGAGGCGCCGACCCGCTGACCCCCCGCGCGCACGGCCTGTACGACCCGGCGAAGGAGCACGATTCCTGCGGCGTCGGCTTTGTGGCCGACATGAAGAACCGTAGGTCGCACGCCATTCTCGAGAAGGGCCTTCAGATCTTGGTCAATCTCGACCATCGGGGCGCGGTCGGCGCCGATCCGACCCTCAGCGACGGCTGCGGCGTGCTGACCCAGATCCCCCACGATTTCTTCGCGTCGGAATGCGAGAAGCTGGGCTTCGCCCTGCCCGCGCCTGGCCATTACGCGATCGGCCAGTTCTTCATGCCGCGAGACGCGGCAGCGCGGGCGAAGGTTGTGGAGACCGTCAATTTCGCGGTCGCCGGCGAGGGCCAGATCGTGCTCGGCTGGCGCGACGTGCCGGTCGACAGATCGGTCCTCGGCGAGCGCGTCAAGGCGGTCGAGCCGGTGATGCAGCAGATTTTCGTCGGCCGCGGCGACACGATCGCGACCGAAGACGATTTCGAACGCCGCCTGTTCATCATCCGCAAGGTCGTCTCGACAAGGCTCTACGGCCTCAACGACCCGAAGCTCGCCGAATATTATCCGGTGTCGATGTCCTGCCGCACGATCAACTACAAGGGCATGGTGCTGGTTCAGCAGCTCGCGCCCTACTATCGCGACCTTCAGGACCCGCGCTACGAGACGGCGCTGGCGCTGGTGCATCAGCGTTTCGCGACCAACACCTTCCCGTCCTGGCGGCTGGCGCACCCCTATCGCATGGTGGCGCACAACGGCGAGATCAACACGCTGCGCGGCAACCTCAACTGGATGGCGGCGCGGCAGGCGAGCGTCGATTCCGAACTGTTCGGCAACGACATCCAGAAGCTGTGGCCAATCTCCTACGAGGGGCAGTCGGACACCGCCTGTTTCGACAATGCGCTCGAATTTCTCGTGCGCGGCGGCTATTCGCTGAGCCACGCGATGATGATGCTCATCCCGGAAGCCTGGGCCGGCAATCCGCTCATGGACGAGGAGCGACGCGCTTTCTACGAATACCATGCCTCGTTGATGGAGCCGTGGGACGGCCCGGCCGCGGTTGCTTTCACCGATGGGAGGCAGATCGGCGCGACCCTCGACCGCAACGGCCTGAGGCCGGCGCGCTACTATGTGACGAGCGACGATCTGGTGGTGCTGGCGTCCGAGATGGGCGTTCTTCCGGTGCCTGAGGAAACCATCGTCACCAAGTGGCGCCTGCAGCCCGGCAAGATGCTGCTCGTCGACCTCGTCGAGCACCGCATCGTGTCCGACGCCGAGATCAAGCAGTCGCTGTCGCGCGCGCATCCGTACGGAGAGTGGTTGAAGAAGACGCAGATCGTGCTCGAGGACCTGAACCCCGTCGAGCCGCGCGCCCCTCGCACCGACGTCTCCCTGCTCGATCGCCAGCAGGCGTTCGGCTATACGCAGGAGGACCTGTCGTTCCTGCTCTCGCCGATGGCGGCGACCGGACAGGAGGCGGTCGGCTCCATGGGCACCGACACGCCCATATCCGCGCTGTCGTCGAAGTCGAAGCTGCTCTACACCTATTTCAAGCAGAACTTCGCCCAGGTGACGAACCCGCCAATCGACCCGATCCGCGAGGAGCTGGTCATGAGCCTCGTCTCGTTCATCGGGCCGAGGCCGAACCTGCTCGACCTCGAGGGCACGGCGCGCCACAAGCGCCTCGAGGTTCGCCAGCCGGTTCTCACCAACGAGGATCTCGAGAAGATCCGCTGCATCGGCCAGATGGAGGACGCCTTCGACACCAAGACGCTCGACATCACCTATGCGGTGCAGCGCGGCGCCGAGGGGATGCGCGGAGCGCTGAACCGCCTGTGCGAGCGGGCCGAGGCGGCGGTGCATGGCCGCTACAACATCATCATCCTGTCCGACCGGATGGTGGGGCCGGACCGCATTCCGATCCCCGCATTGCTGGCGACCGCAGCGGTCCACCATCACCTGATCCGCAAGGGCCTGCGCACCTCGGTCGGGCTTGTCGTCGAGACGGGCGAGGCCCGCGAGATCCATCACTTCGCCTGTCTTGCCGGCTACGGCGCCGAAGCGATCAACCCATATCTCGCTTTCGAGACGCTGACCGCGATGGCGAAGGACCTGCCCGAACCGATCAGCGGCTACGAGGTGGTGAAGCGCTTCATCAAGTCGGTCGACAAGGGTCTTCTCAAGGTCATGTCGAAGATGGGCATCTCAACCTACCAGTCCTATTGTGGGGCGCAGATCTTCGACGCCGTCGGCCTCTCCAAGGACTTCGCCGACGAATTCTTCTCCGGCACCGCGACCCGGATCGAGGGCGCCGGACTTCCCGAAATCGCGGCGGAAACGGTCAGGCGGCACGCCGACGCGTTCGGCCATTCTCCGGTCCTGCGCAGCTCGCTCGAAGTCGGGGGCGAATACGCCTACCGTCTGCGCGGCGAGGCGCACAACTGGACGCCGGAGACGGTGTCGCTGCTTCAGCACGCCGTGCGCGGCAATGCGCGCGACCGCTACGAAGCCTTCGTCAAGGCGCTCAATGTACAGAGCGCGCAGCTTTTGACCATTCGCGGGCTCTTCCGGCTCAAGCCGGCCGAAGAGGACGGACGGCGGCCGGTTCCGCTCGACGAGGTCGAGCCGGCTTCTGAGATCGTCAAGCGGTTCTCGACCGGCGCCATGTCGTTCGGCTCGATCTCGCGCGAAGCGCACACGACCCTCGCGATCGCGATGAACCGCATCGGCGGCAAGTCGAACACCGGCGAGGGCGGCGAGGAGACGGACCGCTTCAAGCTCATGGCGAACGGCGACTCGATGCGCAGCGCGATCAAGCAGGTCGCCTCGGGGCGGTTCGGCGTCACGGCGGAGTATCTCGTCAACTCCGACATGATGCAGATCAAGATGGCGCAGGGCGCAAAACCCGGCGAAGGCGGCCAATTGCCCGGTCACAAGGTCGACGCGGTGATCGCCAAAGTGCGTCATTCGACCCAGGGTGTCGGCCTCATTTCCCCACCGCCGCACCATGACATCTATTCGATCGAGGACCTGAAGCAGCTCGTCTACGATCTCAAGAACGTGAACCCGGCCGCCGCGGTCTCGGTCAAGCTCGTGTCGGAGGTCGGCGTCGGCACGGTCGCGGCCGGCGTCGCCAAGTGCAAGGCCGATCACGTCACGATCTCGGGCTTCGAGGGCGGCACGGGCGCCTCGCCCCTCACCTCGATCAAGCACGCGGGCTCGCCCTGGGAAATCGGCCTCGCCGAGACTCACCAGACGTTGGTGATGAACGGCTTGCGGTCGCGCATCGCCGTTCAGGTCGACGGCGGATTGCGCACGGGCCGCGACGTCGTGGTCGGCGCCCTGCTCGGCGCCGACGAATTCGGCTTCGCCACCGCGCCGCTGATCGCCGCGGGCTGCATCATGATGCGCAAGTGCCACCTCAACACCTGCCCGGTCGGCGTCGCGACGCAGGACCCGGTGCTGCGCAAGCGCTTCGTCGGCAAGCCTGAGCACGTCATCAACTACTTCTTCTTCGTCGCCGAAGACGTGCGTCAGATCATGGCCTCGCTCGGCTATCGCCGGTTCGACGAGATGATCGGCCAGCGCCAGATGCTCGACAAGGCGGAAGTGGTCGCACACGCCAAGGCCCAGGGGCTCGACTTTTCCAAGCTGTTCCTGGCGCCGACGGCGTGGCCGGGCGACACGATCTACCATAGCGTGGCTCAGGATCACGAGATCGACCACGTTCTCGACCGGCGGCTGATCGCAGACACGACGGACGCCCTCGAGCGCGCCAAACATGTGCGGCTCGACCTCTCCATCCGCAACTCGGATCGGTCCACTGGCGCGATGCTCTCCGGCGCGATCGCCAAGCGCTATGGCCATGCCGGGCTGCGTGACGAGACCATTCACGTCAAGTTCAAGGGCACGGCGGGTCAGAGCTTCGGCGCTTTTCTCGCCAAAGGCGTGACCCTCGAGCTCGAGGGCGAAGCCAACGACTATGTCGGCAAGGGCCTGTCGGGCGGCCGCATCGTCGTCTATCCGCCGCAGGAGGCGACCAACATCGTCCCCGAGCAGTCGATCATCGTCGGCAACACCGTGCTCTATGGCGCGATCGCCGGCGAATGCTACTTCCGCGGCGTGGCGGGCGAGCGGTTCGGGGTGCGCAACTCCGGCGCCGTCACCGTCGTCGAGGGGGTGGGCGACCACGGCTGCGAATACATGACGGGCGGCGTGGTCGTGGTGATCGGCGCGACCGGCCGCAACTTCGCGGCCGGCATGTCGGGCGGCATCGCCTATGTGCTCGACGAGGACGGGACCTTCGCCCAGCGCTGCAACCTGTCGATGGTCGAGCTCGAGCCGGTCGCCGCCGAGGAGGAGGTGATGCTTCGCCACCTGCACTCCGGAGGCGATCTGGCCGGGCACGGCCGGGTAGACGTGATGAGCGACATGAGCCGCTTCGACGCCGAACGGCTGCATCAGCTCATCGGCAATCACGCCCGCGCCACCGGCTCGTCGCGGGCGCGGCGCATCCTGGAGAATTGGGACGACTATCTGCCCAAATTCCGCAAGGTCATGCCGGTGGAATACCGACGCGCCCTGGCGGAGCTCGCGGCGAGCAGCGGCGACGCGATGCTTGCGGCGGGTGAGTGAGGTCAATCGCGACAAGGCGAGAAAGCCGTGCGCTTTACGGAGCACGCCAAGCTCCGGATGACTGAACGTGGGATCCGGAGCGATTGGGTCGAGCGAACTGTCGAGCGCCCGGAATTAGTTCGCGCCAGCGTTTCGCGCCCGGCGCGAAAATCTGCGTTTCGTCGTATTGAAGAGCTAGGCAATCGTTGGCTGCGCGTCGCGTTCGACATCGCCAACGGCGAAACGATCGTGGTGTCGGTCTACGTGGATCACAAGGCGGAGAAGAGGCGATGAACATTCGACCCTCCGAGTCGACCCTCGTTGTTCATTTCAGCGCGGCGAAAGTCGACCATGTCAACGAATGGGAGGGCGTTCTCGTCGCCTATGACGAGCGCGGCCGCATTGTCGACGTGGCCGTGCGCGCAAAAATCGGACCAGCGCGAGTCGATTTCGTAGAAAACGGACACGACTCCTTCCCTGCAAGAGTGACCTACGATGCAGAGGTGGACGCAGTCGCTGTCGATTTGGATCGGTCGCCATACGCGGATTCGGATGAAATCCTGCCTGACCTTATTGTCGACCGCGATGTCGACGGCTTCGTTCGTGGTTTGGAGTTCTTGAACGCGTCGCGCTTTTTCTCCGAGGAGGCGCTTTCGGACGTTCGAAAGCGTGCGATCATTCTGTGATCCCCGTTCCTGACGAGGGCGGCTTTGATCTTGCATCGCGGCCCGCGATACGAGAGTGGATCGCGGGCCGCGAGACGCAATTGAAGTTCGACTGAGGCCGCGCCTCGGGAGAGTACGGGGAAGATTGGTATGGGCAAGGTGACAGGCTTTCTGGAAATCGATCGCGCGGATCGGCGCTACGCACCCGCCTCCGACCGGATTCGCCATTATCGCGAATTCATGATTCCGCTGAGCGAGGAAGCGACGCGCAATCAGGCGGCGCGTTGCATGAATTGCGGCATCCCCTATTGCCACACCGGATGCCCGGTCAACAATCAGATCCCGGACTGGAACGATCTCGCCTATCGCGGCGAGTGGCAGGAGGCGGCGCGCAACCTTCTCTCGACCAACAATTTCCCGGAGTTCACCGGCCGCGTCTGTCCCGCGCCTTGCGAGGCGTCGTGCACGCTGAACATCCAGGACACGCCCGTCACCATCAAGACGATCGAGTGCGCGATCATCGACCGCGCGTTCGCGGAAGGGTGGATCCATCCCGAGCCGCCCGCGACGAAGTCCGGCAAGTCGGTCGCCGTTGTCGGCTCCGGCCCCGCCGGTCTCGCCTGCGCCCAGCAGCTCGCGCGGGCGGGCCACGACGTTCATGTCTACGAAAAACAGGCCAAGGCCGGCGGCCTGCTTCGCTACGGCATTCCCGACTTCAAGCTCGAGAAGCGTCACGTCGACCGGCGCGTCGAGCAGATGGAGGCCGAAGGGGTCACTTTCCACTACAACGCGCATGTCGGCGAGACGGTGAGCGCCAAGGAGCTGGCGGAGCGCCACAGCGCGATTGCGCTTGCGGGCGGCGCCGAGGCCTCCCGCGATCTGCCGGTCCCCGGGCGCGACCTCGCCGGAGTCCATTTCGCGATGGAGTTCCTGCCGCAGCAGAACCGGCGCGTTTCCGGCGAGCCGCTGGCGACCAACAGGCCGATCCTGGCCAGCGGCAAGAACGTCGTGGTGATTGGCGGCGGCGATACGGGCTCCGACTGCATCGGCACCTCGATCCGCCAGGGCGCGCTCAAGGTGACGCAGCTCGAGATCCTGCCGATGCCGCCAAAACTCGAGGACAAGCTCTTGACCTGGCCGAACTGGCCCCTGAAGCTCCGAACCTCGTCAAGCCACGAGGAAGGCGCCGAGCGGGAATTCGCGGTAATGACCGCGGCTTTCGAGGGCGAGAACGGCGCTGTGACCGGGCTCAAGTGCGTCCGCGTCGACGACAAGCTCAAGCCGGTCCCGGGCTCGGAGTTCACACTCAAGGCGGACCTCGTTCTCCTGGCGATGGGCTTCGTCTCGCCGGTCCGGCAGGGCCTCATCGCCGAACTCGGCGTCGCGCTCGACAAGCGCGGCAACGTCGCCGCCGACACCGAGCGCTACGCGACGTCGCTTTCGAAGGTGTTCGCCTGCGGCGACATGCGTCGCGGCCAGTCGCTCGTCGTCTGGGCGATCCGCGAAGGGCGCCAGTGCGCAGCGTCGATCGACGAGGCGCTGATGGGTTCGACCGAACTGCCGCGGTAGGGCGGCGCGCTTTCAGCAGGCCGCCACGCCATTCAGCGCCATGCGGACGTTCTGGCGCCTCCAGCCGGTCGGGGTCAGGATCATCGGGGTGGAATCGTCGGGCGCCGGGGCCGCTTCGGCCGGCCAACCGTCCCCGGGCGCGGATTTAATCTTTTCAGGGGTTTGCGGTCGGATTCCCGGGCGATCGTCGCCCGCCGGGGCCGCGGGCCGGCTCTGCCGCGCCCCATGCTGAGAAACGACCCGAAGCCTCGCGTCCCAAAGCATGCTCCAGGCTGGGGGGTTCTGGCGATCGTTCGGCGGCGCGTCGAGCGAGGACACGTCCTCTTCGGGTTCCCTGCGCGCGAATGCGCACTCCTCCTCCGGCGCCGCATTCTCGTGGACCAGGTTTTCGGCGGCCGTCGCAATCCCGGGCGCGGATTTAATCTTTTCAAGGTCTTGCGGCGGAATTTCCGGGCGCTCGTAATCCCCCTGGGACGAACTGAGCGACGGAGGGTTTTCACCGTCATCGCGAGCGACCCCCGGGTCGAAGAGCCCGGGGGGTGGCGATCCAAGGGAACCTAGGGCGTCCGACGGCCCCTGGATCGCCCCGTCGCCCTGCTGGCTCCTCGCGATGACGTGGCGGGCTGCGAACGCCGGGTCCTGCTCCCGCGCTTGGCCCGCGGCGCTCGGCGCCGGTACGATCCCGGGCGCGGATTCAATCTTTTCAAAGTCTTGCAGCGCAATATCCGGGCGGCAGACGAGTGCCGCGCCAAACGCCATGGCCCCTTCGGCGGGCGCATCGGTCCGCGACGGCTCGGGAAGGCGGCGCGCGGCGGCGACAAACCCATGATAGCGGTCGAGTTCGCGCACGATTCTCACCACCCGGTCGACCGCCTTGAGGTTTGCCCCGTCATGGCGCGGATGGCGACCAGCAGCGCCTCGTTGAGCCGGCTGACCTGGATCGCGACAGATTCCTCGGGCGGCGCCGGCATGCGGCGCGCCAGCCCCCGGATCCCAGTCCGGGGGTCGCTTAGGACCGCGCGCATCCGCTTCTCGCCGACGCCGACGCGCGCCGCGATCTCGGCGACCGACACGCCGCGGTTGAGATAGTCGACGATCAGCTGCTCCCGCTTAAATTTTGCCAGGCGCTGGGCGCGCGCGTCCGTCGACGGATCGCAGGGGGCGGCCGGCAGGGTGGCCTCGGGACAATAGGACATGCGGCGTGTTCTCATTCTAATAATTACAAATATAGAACAAGACTGTCCACGGGGCAAGAAATTGTCGAATTTTCTGAGGCGGAATCCGGCGAAGGGATGAGGGCTTGGGCGGTCCGCGCCGGACAGGGCGACATTGTCAAAACCGCCGTGCGCCCGCTAAATGAGCGGCGCTCGGCCCGCATCGCCGCGGTCCGAGTCCGGAAAGCTCAAGAGACGCCTGTGGCCCGATCCGAACGCGCGCCGAAACTCATGCCGACCGATCCGCCGCTCGACATGCCGGGGCATCTCCTGCGCCGGTGCCACCAGATCGCGGTCGCGATCTTTCTCGACGAATGCCAGGCCTATGACCTGACGCCTCTGCAATATGTCGCGCTGACCGCCCTCGCCGGGCACGGGGCCCTCGACAAGGCGGCGATCGGCGGCGTCGCCGCGCTCGATCGCACGACGGTCGCGGTCGTCGTGCGAAATTTGCAAGCGCGCGGCTTCGTCTCCACCCGGCCCTCGGAACAGGACCGGCGCGCCACGCTGATCGAGATCACCGCCAAGGGCCGCGCCCAGCTGTCGTCCGTGGGGCCTGTGGTCGCCAACGCGCAGGATCGCACGGTCGCGCCGCTGACTGCGGCCGAACGCGCCGAACTCATGCGCCTTTTGCGGAAAATCGCTGACGGCAACAACCTCTTGAGCCGCGCGCCGCGGCGAACGCCGCGCCATCTCGGCGGCTGACCGCCGTCGAGGGCGACCAAGGCGCGCGTCTCACCCCGGAGGCGACTAGGCGTGCTTGACAGTTAGGCATACCTATGCGCATAGTTGTCTCTATCGAACAGGCGCGCTACAAAATGACGCGTCCCCAGCCGGGCAGGAGCCGGTGAGAGACACCGGTCGCTTCGGCGACGGGTCTTCACGTTCTGCCGACGGCGCTCCAGAGGAAACGGCGAGGCGCCATGCAGTTCTTTCTCAATGGTTTCAGACCCGGCGACCCGGACGTCGCCGCGGCGCTTCCCGGGGCGGGCCGCATGGACGCCCTGCCCGGGGCCGTCGACGTCCTGATCATCGGCTGCGGGCCGACCGGCTTGACGCTGGCGGCGCAACTCGCCGCCTTTCCCGACATCACGGTTGCGATCGTCGACCAGAAGGCCGGACCGATCGAGCTTGGTCAGGCCGACGGCATCGCCTGCCGTTCGATGGAGATGTTCGAGGCCTTCGGCATCGCCGACCGCGTCCTGAGGGAGGCCTATTTCGTCAACGAGACGGCGTTCTGGAAGCCGGACGAGGCGAACCGCGCCGAGATCGTCCGCAGCGGCCGCATCCAGGACGTGGAGGACGGCCTCTCCGAAATGCCGCACGTGATTTTGAACCAGGCCCGCGTGCACGACTTCTATCTCGATCTCATGCGTAAAGCGCCGTCGCGCCTCGAGCCGCACTATCGGCGCCAGTTCCTCGACCTCACGATGGCGCCGGACGGCGCCGCCGAACTCGCATCCGGTCACGGTGCGGCTGCAAGGATCCGATCCCGAGCGCGAGGGCCGGATCGAGACGGTCAAGGCCAAATACGTGGTCGGTTGCGACGGCGCGCGCAGCGGGGTGCGCAAGGCGATCGGCCGGGAACTCGTCGGCGATTTCGCCAACCAGGCCTGGGGCGTCATGGACGTGCTCGCGGTCACCGACTTTCCCGACATCCGTCTCAAGTGCCTGATCCAGTCGGCCGGCGACGGCAGCGCCCTGATCATTCCGCGCGAGGGCGGCTATCTCTTCCGCATCTACATCGAGCTCGAAAAACTCACCCGCAACGAACGGCTCGCGAGCCTCAACGTGACCCCCGAACGGATCATCGCCGCCGCGCAACGCATCCTCCACCCCTACACGCTCGAGGTGAAGGAGATCGCCTGGTGGTCGGTGTACGAGATCGGCCAGCGGCTCTGCGACAAGTTCGACGACGTCGCCGACGGCGAGGACCGCGGCCCACGCGTCTTCATCGCCGGCGACGCCTGCCATACGCACAGCGCCAAAGCCGGTCAGGGCATGAACATGTCGATGCAGGACACGTTCAACCTCGGCTGGAAACTGGCCTCGGTTCTGCGCGGTCGCGCCGCCCCGCATCTGCTCAACACCTATTCGCAGGAGCGCCAGCCGATCGCGAAAGAGTTGATCGACTTCGATCACGCCTTCTCCCGGATGATCAGCGCGCCGCCCAAGGACCCGGCCAAGCCGGCGAGCGAAGGCGTCGAGCCGGCCGAGCTGCAGCGGAATTTCGTCAAGGCCGGCCGGTTCACCGCGGGCATGATGACCCGCTACCGCGCCTCGCTCCTCACCGGGGAGCCGGCGCATCAGAGGCTTGCGACCGGCTTCGCGATCGGCGCGCGGTTTCATTCGGCCCCGGTCGTCCGCCTCGCGGACGCCAAGCCGATGCAGCTTGGGCACGCGTTCCGGGCGGACGGGCGCTGGCGGCTCTACGCCTTCGCCGCGGCGGAGGACCCGGCCGATCCCTCGTCCCGCCTCGCCGCCCTCTGCCGGTTCCTCGAAACCTCGCCCGATTCGCCGGTCCGCAAGCACACGCCCGAAGGCCAGGACATGGACGCGGTGATCGACGTCCGGGCGATCGTCCAGCAGGGTCATCGCGATCTCGCCCTCGCCTCCATGCCGCCTTTGCTTCTGCCGCGGAAGGGCCGTTACGGGCTCATCGACTACGAGAAGCTCTTCTGTCCCGACCTCAAGACGCGGCCGGACATTTTCGAGCTCAGGGGCGTCGATCGCGCCGCCGGCGCTCTCGTCGTGGTGCGGCCCGACCAGTACGTCGCCCACGTCCTGCCGCTCGACGGCTATGCGGAGCTCAGCGCCTTCTTCGGCGGCTTCTTGCTGGGCTGACCGGCGCCGGGAAAGAGCAGAGGCGGCGCCGGCGCCAAGTCACCGCCAGGCCGCGGGGCCGCGCGTAAGCGGCGCCCCGCCGGGCCGCCGCCGCCTCGACGCTTCTGCCGAAAGCGGGGAAGGTTTGCGTCGGAACGGCGAATTCGCCCTGCGACTTCGTGCCGCTTTCCAATCGCATGCGGAGGTGTTGAATCCGTCACAGACGGTTCGCCTAATCGGCGTACGCGTCCTGAACGGCGGGCTTGCGCGCAGGGCTCGGGGCCGTAATGCTGCAAGATGGTGAAAGCACTGGGAAAGAACCATGACCCACACCCATTCCGACAGCGCCCTGCATAAGCTCGCGGCCGACCTGATGAGCGCGCCCGCCATCGTCGCCGAGGACACGGCGACGATCCGCGAGGTGGCTGAGCTGATGCTGACCAAGGGGGTCGGCGCGGTGCCCATCGTCGGCGCGTCGGGCGAGGCGATCGGCATCGCGAGCGACGGCGATTTGCTGTTTCGCGTACGGGACGATGGCCGCCGCGCCTGGTGGCTCGGCATGCTCGTGGAGGGCGCCGGCGCGGACGAGGCGTTCGCCGCCCACCGCGACCGTCCCGTGCGCGAAATCATGTCCGCCCCGCTGATCAGTATCGGCCCCAGAACGACGGCGCCCGAGATTGCCGAGGCGCTTCTGGCCCATCAGATCAAACGGCTTCCGGTGATCGAGGACGGGCGGGTGATCGGGATCGTCAGCCGCACCGACCTGCTGGCTGTCGTCGAAAGCATCCCAAAGGTCCGCCTGGAGCAGGAGCCCGGCGCGGGTCTTCTGAGCTTCCTCGAATCGATGATCGGCGGCTCGTCTCTGCGCGGCGGCCTCGACCGGCCGCAGACCGCTCATGCAGGCCCGCCGTTGCAGGCGGCCTCCCCGCAGGCCGCCGCCCCGGCGCCACCAAAGCCATTGTCCGCCAACGACTTTCGCGCCCGCGTCAGTTCCTTCAAGGCCGGGACCGTCGATCAAAAAGAGAGGGAGCAGAAAGCGGCGGAGCTCGAACGGCGCCGCCAGGTCAAGGCTTTGGTCGACATCCATGTCAACGAACACCTCTGGCGGGAGATGATGGAACACGCCAAGCTCGCGGCGAGCAGCGGCGAGACGGAGTACTTGCTGCTGCAATTCCCCTCGGATCTCTGCACCGATGGCGGCCGCAAGATCGACGTCGCCGAGGAGGGCTGGGAAGAGACCCTGCGCGGCGAGGCCGCCGACCTCTACGACCGCTGGCGCAAGGAGCTGAAGCCCCAGGGCTTCGGCCTCAGCGCCCGGATCGTCTCCTACGTCGACGGCATCATCGGCGATATCGGGCTCTTCATGACCTGGGGCGGCGCGTAAGCGAAGCGCCGGGCGTTTGCGGTCCGCGAGCCGTCGACACCCGACATGAGGGTGCGATGGACCTAAGATGCATCGCAGACTGTGACGGCGTGATGCGCCGTCAGGCGCTCCCGTGAAGGGCTGCGACGGCTTGAAGCAGCGCCGCCGAACGCCGAACGCCCCCTACGTTGCGCGCATTGCGGTCGTTTCGTGAGGCCTCATCGACGGATATTCGGCGACCAGGGGGAGCTCGGACCGGCGGCCAAAGCGCCTGAGCCGGATTTTGTTCTTGTTATGATCTCCACACCTTTGGCTCTTGTTTGTGTTGCTCAAATATGGTGACTCATGGTGGCAAGGTCCAGGAAGGTTGGAGACGGGGAATGAATGAAGTTTTCTCGACACACGCAGCCGGTTGCAAAATATATCCGCCGGAGGGGCAAAACATACAAATCAGCGATGCTGTCGAACTCATGAATTTGTCCCAGCAATTGCTGGCGCTGTGTACACGCATGTCAGCAAAGATTGACCCGGCGGCGGACTTTCTCGTCCAGAGAGCTGCGGCGCGAGTTGCAGCGGTCAACCGCGCCCCGCGCAGGCGCCAGGAGGCGCCCCGGCCGCGCCGCCAGTCGAAGTCCGAAGCCGAACCCGGCAAGCCTCGTCGAGCGGCGCACTTCGCCTAGGGCTGGGTCCCCAGCGTCGCCGCGATGCGCGCTGGGGTTGCGGGCGACATCGATCGTTGGCCGACGGGGGCCCGCAACATCGATGTCGCCTGGGCGGGCCGGGAAGAGGCCCTGCGCGCCGAAACCCGAGGACGGTGGGCTGATCGCAAACGGACGTCGCTGCGGCGTGCCCCCTTTTGCTCGGCCCGGCGCGGACGCGTCGGGCCCGAAACAATCGGCGAATTGCCGCCGCGGCCTCCCTCACCGCTCTAACGGACCCACGACGGCGGCGTAGTGGTCCGGCACATACATGTCGCGGGGAACGGGCTCGCGGTGGTAGTCGGGGTTGTGCGCGCGCGGCGGCAGGACCGGCTTCTCGTGCGGCACTTCCTCGTAAGGAATCCGGGTCAGGAGATGGGCAATGCAGTTGAGCCGCGCTCGCTTCTTGTCGACCGCCTCCACCACCCACCACGGCGCCTCGGGGATATGGGTGCGCTCGAGCATGATCTCCTTGGCCTTGGTGTAGGCCTCCCAGCGGCGGCGAGACTCGAGGTCCATCGGCGAAAGCTTCCACTGCTTCAACGGATCGTTGATCCGCATCAGGAAGCGCAGGTGCTGCTCGTCGTCGGAGATCGAGAACCAGTACTTGAGCAGCACGATGCCCGAGCGGACCAGCAGCCGCTCGAACTCCGGCACGGACTCGAAGAAGTCCTCGTATTCCTCGTCGGTGCAGAAGCCCATCACCCGCTCGACCCCGGCGCGGTTGTACCAGGAGCGGTCGAACAGCACGATCTCGCCGCCCGCCGGCAGATGGGGCACATAGCGCTGGAAATACCATTGCGAGCGCTCGCGCTCGCCCGGAGCGGGCAAGGCGACGGTGCGGACCACGCGCGGATTGAGGCGCTGGGTGATGCGCTTGATCACGCCGCCCTTGCCGGCCGCGTCGCGGCCTTCGAACAGGACGACGACCTTGAGCTTATTGGTTTGGACCCAGTCCTGGAACTTGATCAGCTCGCGCTGGAGGCGCAAGAGCTCGGTGAAGTAGAACCTGCGCGGGAACGCGTGCTGCTCGGGGAGCTCGTGTCCTTCCGCGAGCAGGTCGGCGAGATCGCTGTCCTCGAGCTCGAGCTCGAGGTCCTCGTCGAGATTGTCCTGAATCTCAGCGTTGATGCGGTGCTGCATCGCGCTCAACCCGTTGTCCTTGGTCGCGCTCATCGTACCGTCCTTTGTCGCCGCTGGACCGTCGCCGCGGAGATCCAGCGCCTTGTTTCAATGACACATATGACATGGCTGCGACAGGGGCGGGCTTCCCAAACCCGCGCGCTGGTTCGGGTCTTCCCGGTGGAGGTCGTGCACCGACACGCCGTCGTGGATCGTCGAGCGCTTCAGCCATTCGGGATGGCGCAGCCTGCGGGCGGTGTCGTCGCAGCCCGATTGCCAGCGCTCGTGAGCCGCGGGTTAATCGCAAGCGGCGGGAAGAACCGCGGCTGCCCGAGCAGGGTCGTCATCCAGGCGCTCGTCCGGTTGCGCAGGTTCGGGCAGGCGTCCCAGCCTCGATCAAGCTTTCCATGTCCCACTTACGGCGCAAGGGCGTCGATCTTGCAGCGCGAGTCGGGACATGGAACCGCAAGTTTTTCGGCACGGCCCGCAGTCCCCCTCTGCGCCTGCCTGCACGGCGGCTGTTCTGGACCCGCCAAGGCGGCGTTTCGCGCCGGAAGGCTTCCAATTTTGCCCCCGACGTCCCGAACACGGCGCGGGTCTCCTCGCTCTGTTCAACGAGCCCCAATTTCTCGAACGCGCCTCCACCCGAGGTCCGCTGGCCGACGACGATGACCTCAACGCCTGGCTCGATCGAATCGTGGCCGCGCGAAGGTTCGAAACGGTCGCGCTATCGCATGCGCAGCCTGTCGCCTTCGCCGGTCTCTACGTCCATGGCGACCTCCTCGATCATTGCGGCTCCCTGATGCTCGGCGTGCGCGAGAACGTGCAGCGCTGCGGCGTGGGATCGACGCTGATGGCGCTCATGCTGACGACGGCGAAGTTGCGCGCCAATCTGCGCCGCGTTCAGCTCACGGTCTTTACCGGCAATGCCCCCGCCATCCGTCTCTATCGCGCCTTCGGCTTTCAGTTCGAGGGCCTGCACCGGTCTTTCGCCCGCCAAGGACATGGCTACGTCGACGCCTATTCAATGGCGGTCATTTTCGGCGACGAGCCGCGGCCCGGCGCGATGTCGCCGGCGGAGGCAAACGCGGGTGCGAGTCCCTGAGGCGTCGCGCCGATCGACAAGCTCAGCGTCGTCTTGGTGGCGATCTTCGGCGTCGTTTTCCTCGGCGAGAAGCTCGCGCCGCAGAACTGGATCGGCGTCGCCCTGCTCGCCGCCGGGGCGATCCTGGTCGCGCTCAGGATTTAGCTCGGCGATTCCGGCGACCAGCGCCGGCCGGACCCTAGGCGCCTTCGAGAGGGTAGGACGGCGCGGGCTGGCGTGAGCGCATGTGAGCCGGCGATTCCCCGGCTGCAGGTGAGCAAGAAGCTGCACCACCATCACGCCTCTTCGTCAATCAAAGCTATGCCGAGCGCGGCGGCAGCTTTTCGCAGATCGTTGTCGAGGGTCGCAAGCGGGATCGCCTCACGTTGCGCCAGTTCAAGATAGCTGGCGTCATAGACCGTGAGCCGGTGCTGGCGCGCAAACGTCAGAATTGCGGTCTCCTGGGGCGTTCGGTCGATCATCACGCCGAACCGGGATAGCTCGCGCAGAAATATAGCCGTGTCGGCTTCGGTCAGCCGCCCGCGACGCTCATTGACAATCAGCGTGTTGCGAACTTCAAACCACCAGAGGCTCGGGGCCATTGCCGCGTCCGCACAAATACGCTCCAGGGCGAGGGCCGCGACGGGATGGTCCTCGTCATCATACGCCCAACATGCGGCAATGGACGCATCGAGGACAAATGGCATGTCAGTATTTGTGACCCTCGTGGCGGGCCGAGAGAATCTCCTCCAGCGCGATCTTCCCGGTACGGCGGCGCAGCGCCTTGATGTTCGCGACGGCCTGGTTGATCTCGGCCTGTCGGCGATTGGCTTCGGGCACGATGCGCGCGATCGGTCGGCCATGGCGCGTGATACGGACGGTCTCACCTCGCTCCACCTCGTCGAGGATTTGGGGCAAGTGGGTCTTGGCGTCGGAAGCCTGGATGTCGCGCATAAGACCTGCCGTCTTGATTGGTCGATTCGACCGGTCGAAAACATACCACAGACTGGACGGCGCTATCAAGCGCGACAATTATCCGAGTTATCCAAAGCTCCTTCAGGCAAGGTAAGCATGATCAAGGTTAGCGATCGAATGTCGCCGAATCCCGCTCATCCGGCCGCCTTTCCCATGACCGATTGCCGCGCTCGGCCGGCGCCGCCGACCCCGCTGGACGCGGCGCGATGACGGGCGCTGGCGAAGCGGCGCAGGAGGAAGCCCTCCGCTTCCTCGCCGACCCAGCGACATACGGCTTGAGCGAGCCTGTGGGGCGGGTCGACACCGCAGGCGCGGTCGTCTTCCTCGCGGGGCCTGACGTCTACAAGCTCAAGCGGGCGGTCAGGTTCCCGTTCATGGATCTGACGACCCTGGAAAAACGTTGCGAGGCCTGCGAGGCAGAGATCGCGGTCAACCGGTTGAACGCCCCGGGCGTCTATCTCGGCGCGCTGCCGATCGTCAGGACCGCCGCCGGCCTCGAGCTCGGCGGCGAGGGCGAGGTCGTCGAGTGGGTCTGCCACATGCGCCGCTTCGACGAGAACGCGACGCTCGATCGCCTCGCCGAGCGGGACGACCTTTCCGACACGCTCGTCGACCGGCTGGCCGAGGCCGTTCGCCGCGCCCACGCGGGCGCGCCGCTGCGCGACGGGACGCGCGCCGCCCACGAGCTCGAGACCTATATCGAGCAGAACGACGCCGCCTTGGCCGAGCGGCCGGAGCTGTTCCCGGCCCGGCAGGCGGCCCGCCTGACGCGCGAATCCCGGCTCGCCTTCGCGGTGGCGCGGCCGACGCTGCTCCGGCGCGGGCGCGACGGCTACGTCCGGCGCGGCCATGGCGATCTGCATCTGAGCAACATCGCGGTCATCGGCGGCGAGCCCGTCCTGTTCGACGCGGTCGAGTTTTCCGACGCGATCGCCAGCGGCGACGTGCTCTACGATCTCGCCTTCCTCCTGATGGACATCGAGGAGCGCGGCATGCGGCGCGCCGCCAACCGCCTGTTCAACCGCTACCTGGCCGCCGAGCCGCCCGAGGCGCTGTCGGGACTTTCGGCGCTGCCCCTGTTCATGAGCCTGCGCGCCGCGATCCGGGCCAAAGTGGAAGCGGCCAAGGGCGACCGTCTCGCCGGCGAGGAGCGCGAGCGCGCCAGGGCGCTGGCGCGCGGTTATTTCGATCTCGCCCTCGCGTTTCTCGGCTATGTCGCGCCGCGGCTCGTGGCCGTCGGCGGCCTTTCGGGCGCCGGCAAGAGCGCGCTCGCCGGGGCGCTTGCGCCTGAGCTCGGCCGGGCGCCGGGCGCGCTCTGGCTGCGCAGCGACGTCGAGCGCAAGGCGATGTTCGACGCTCCCGACACCGCGCGCTTGTCCGCCGAGGCCTACGCGCCCGACGTGACGCGCGAGGTCTACCGAAGGCTCGACGACAAGGCGCGCCGCGCGCTCGGCGCCGGCGCGGCCGTGCTGCTCGACGCAACCTTCTCGATCGGCCAAGAGCGCGCCGCCGCGGCCCGTGCGGCCGCCGACGTCGGCGTCGCCTTCGACGGGCTTTGGCTCGAGGCCCCGCTCGCCGTCCGGCTCGCCCGGGTGGAGCGCCGCGAAGCCGACGCGTCCGACGCCGACCGCAGCGTCGCGGAAAAGCAGCAAGCCGAGCCGCTGAAGGAACGAGGATGGACGGCGATCGACGCGTCGGGCGGGCTCGAGGCGACCGTAGAGGGCGCCGAGCGGCGGCTCGGGGTCGAGGCCGGCGCGGAGTGAGCGCCAATATCCGGCCGGAGCGTAACTCCCCGGCCGAGGCCGCCATGACGCCCCCCCCGGACAAGCCTGGGGATGTCGAGGATGGTCCTTGGGCAGACCACGGGTCCAAGCCTTGACCGGCTTCGAAATTTCATCATTACTCCATGTTCATGCCGGGTTCAGCGCAACCCGGCAGGATGCATCGAGCCCGGCGAATTGGCCGGGCGCGACTTCCGGCCTTCGAGTTGAAAAGCTGGGCGACCGGAGAAACTTCAGGGAGTTGAGATGAAGATTCGAACATTGAGAGCCGTGGCGGCTGCGTTTGCGGTCGCGGCGGTCATGGGTCTGGGCGCGACCGAGGCCGCCCGGGCGCAAAGCATCATGAAGGAGTGCGGCACGGAGTGGAAAGCGGCCAAGGCGGCGGGGACGACGAACGGCCAGACCTGGCAGGAATTCCTCAAGAGCTGCCGCGCTCAGCACGCGAGCGCGCCGGCTGCCGCCCCGGCCGCGGCCCCGATGGCGCCGGCGGCGGCGCCCGCGCCGATGGCCCCCGCGCCGGCCCCGACGCAGGCCTCTCTGCCGAAGCCCGCGCCCGCTCCCGCGCCGATGAGGCCGATGGCCCAGCCGACCGGCGCCGGCCAGTTCAGCTCGGAGGGCGAAGCCAAGGCCCGCTGCCCCAGCGACAGGGTGGTGTGGCTCAACACCAAGTCGCACATCTACCATTACGAGGGCACCCGCAGCTACGGCACGACCAAGCAGGGCGCCTACATGTGCGAAGCCGACGCCGCAGCCGCGGGCGACCGCGCCTCCAAGAGCCGGATCGGCAAGAAGGCCGCGCAACAGTAAGCGCGGGCGTCTTTAAGCGCGCGCCGGAGCGTTTCGGCGCGCGCTGCCCTCTCCCCGCCCGCGGCCGCCGCACCGGCGCCGGCCGCCCCGGCACTCGCCGCCATGGATGCCCGCGTTCGCGGGCATGGCAACGTTGGCGGTTATGGAAACGGAAATCGCGAAGGGGGAGGTTGCCGCCGGCCTCGGGCGCAGGCAGACTGCCGATCGCGCCGTCTCCGGGGAGTCTCCGCGATGCAACTGATCGGCATGTTCGATTCACCCTATGTGCGCCGGGTGGCGGTCGCGCTGATCGTGGCCAAAGTTCCGTTCGAGCACAGGCCGATCTCGCTCTTTCGCCACATCGATCAGTTCTCGGCGATCAATCCGCTCCTCAAGGCGCCGACGCTGATCGCCGACGACGGGACCGTGCTGATCGATTCGACGCTGATCCTCGACTATCTCGCCGGGCTTTATCCCGCGATCGCCGCGCTGACCCCGGCTGCGCCGCGGGAACGGGCCCGGGCCTTGCGCCTGACCGGCCTCGCCCTCGCGGCGATGGAGAAGGCGGTGCAGCGGCACTACGAGCGCGCCTTGCGTCCTGAGGAGAAGCGCCATCAGCCGTGGGTCGACCGCGTCATGGGCCAGCTTCACGCAGGGCTCGGGGCGCTCGATCGCGAGCTGCCGGAAACCGGCTGGATTGGCGGCGGCCTCGGCCTCGCCGACATCGCCGCCGCCTGCGCCTATGGCTTCGCCGTGGGCACGGTCGGCGACGTGGTCGATGTCGCCGGCTATCGCAACCTCGCCGCCTTCTCGGCGCGGGCCGAGGCGCTTCCGGCCTTCCGCGCCGCGCCGGCCGAGGACGGCGTCGCCGCGCCGGTCGCGGTGTGAGCCGGGGCGCCGCCCTCTGTTAAGGCCGGCGCGTCGCCGCAAAAAATCCTTATGGCGTCGCTAGACGGCCGGCTCATGCAGACCGAAGAGAATTGGATACCCGCCATGACGTCGGACGCCAGTTCGATTTCCGAGACGATCGCCGCGTGGAATGAACGCGAAAAACGGGACAAGGCCATCGGGCCGCCGGCCGCCCCGCAGGCGGAGCCGGAGGTCAAGACCGAGCCTGAGGCCCCCTCCGCCGAGTTGCGCCCCGTCGCTGCCGAAGCCGAAGGCGGGCCGAAGGAGGCGTCCGACGCTGCGCCCTCCGGTGAGGCGAAGACCGATTCCGTCGCCGGGGAGACCGGACAGGACGCCGCCGTCGGGCAGGGCGCGACGCCGTCCCTTGCGGTCGCGTCGTCCGGCCCCGAGGCCGCGCCGGGCGCCGCTCTCAGCGACGCTGAGGCGGCGCTCGAGCGCCGGGACTACGCGACGGCCAAGCGGCTTTTCCAGACGATCGGCCGGACGGACGCCGCCGAGGCGATCGGGACCGCCCTCGCCGCGCTCGATCGCAAGGACTACGCCGCCGCTCGGGAGCTGTTCGAGGCGCTCGCGCCGCTGAAAGGCTCGGCTGCGGCGGAGGGCGCCAAGGCGCCCGCATCCCGGGGCGAGGACCTGGAGAAACCGGCGCCGCCGCCGCTCGAGGTCGTGCCGATCGTCGAGCCGGACGATCGCCGGCCGCCGCTTCTGGCGGAACGGGCGAAGCCGCGCGGGCGGAAGCCTCTCATGTTTGCGGCCGGGCTGGCGCTTCTGGCCGTCCTCGGCGCGGCCGCGATGTACGCCAGGCAAAGCGGACGGACCATCGCCGTAGCGGGAGGCGAGGCGCCCGCGGCGCTCGCCTCGGGCGGCGACCTCGTCAAGCCGCCGCCAAAGCCCGATACCGGCTCGGCCGCAAGCGAGGACGGGCGCTCCAAGACCGACGATCTCAGCGCCGCGCTCGCGCAAGTGACGAGCCGGCTCGACCGCATCGAGACCACATATGGCGCGCGGCTCGATCAACTCGGCCAGCGCTCCGACCCGAACGCCTCCGCCCGCCTCGCCGATCTCTCGGCCCGGCTGGACGCGTTAGAAAAGAAGGCGGCGGCGCCGGCGCCGAATTCCGGCGAGGTGAGCGAACTCGGCGCCAAGCTGGAGAAGCTCGAGAAGAAGGTCGCAGCCGCGACGCCTTCCGCCAAGGAGGTTTCCGACCTCACGACCAGGCTCGACAAGCTCGAGAAGAGGACGGCCGCGGCGCTCGACGGTCCGGCAAAGCCCGAGGCGGAGGCCGGGTCGAAACACGCGACCTCGGTGGCGAAGGCGCAGCCGCCCGGCCCGAATGGCGACCAGCGACCCGGCGCCGCAAGACCCGTGATGCGGGAGTACAGCGTCTCGGACGTTCAGGACGGCTTCGCGGTCATCGAGAGCCGCTACGGCTCACAGGAAGTCGCGCCCGGAGATTTCATTCCGGGGGCGGGTCGAGTGCTGCGCATCGAAAGACGGGGCGGCGAGTGGTACGTGCTCACCAGCAACGGCGTGATCGGGCGTGGATCCGGGACGTATCCGTCGCCCTAAGCGGAGAGTTCTTAGGCTGGCCAACGCAACAAGCGAGACAAATTCACCACAAAGGACACGAGGAACCACGAAGGCGTAGAAAGAGCCCTGTCGTTCTTTGTGTCCTTCGCGCCCTTGGTGGTGAAAGTCGAACTAACTAACTTGGTCCATTCCAGGACGGTTCGCTCACGCCGCGGCCTCCTGCGCCAGCGCCCGCTTGACCGCCGGGCGCTCGACCATACGGTTTCGGTGGTCGAGGACGCGCGGGAATGCGGTCGGATCGACGCCGTCGCCTTCGAGCCAGGTCGAGAGGGTATAGAGATAGGGGTCGGCGACCGTATAGCGCTCGCCCATCGCCCAGGGACCGGCGAACATCTTGCGCTCGATCATGTCGAAACACGCGCCGACGGTTTGCGGGACCTTGCGCCTCATCGCTTCGACCGCAGCCGGATCGTCGGCCCAGCGGTAGCCGCGCAGGCGATGCGCGTGGGCGACATGCACGGTCGAGCAGAGATAGCTCATGAACGCCTGCATCCGGGCGAACGCGAACGGGTCGTCGAGCGGAGCGAGCCCTGCGGCCGGCCAGGCCTGGGTGACATAGGCGAGGATCGCCGGCGTCTCGGTCAGCACGCCGCGCTCGGTGACCAGCGCCGGCACGCGCCCCTTCGGATTGATCGCCAGGTATTCGGGCTTCGTCTGCTCGGCGGACGCGAAGTCCACGCGCCGCGCCGTGTACGCGCCGCCGGCCTCTTCCAGCGCAATATGCGCGGCGAGCGCGCAGGAGTTCGGGGCGTAAAACAGCGTCAGCATGATGGTCGTCGCCGGGAAGGAGGAAGGGTTTCCTCACAGTTTCGCGATCATGCCGCGTTTTTCCAGATCCGCAATCACCTGGTCGGCCAGAACCTCGGCGCTCGCTTCGACCGAGCGCAGGACAAGCTCGGGATCCTCCGGCGGCTCGTAGGGCTGGTCGACGCCGGTGAAGTTCTTGATCTGGCCGGCAAGCGCCCTCTTGTAGAGTCCCTTCGGGTCTCGTGCGATCGCCGTCTCGAGCGGCGTGTCGACGAAAATCTCGAGGAACTCGCCCTCCGCCGCCGTATCGCGCACCAGCCGCCGCTCGGCGCGGAACGGCGAGATGAACGAGCAAAGCACGATGAGCCCGGCGTCGGTCATGAGCTTGGCGACCTCGCCGACGCGCCGGATGTTCTCGACCCGGTCGGCCGGGGTGAAGCCGAGATCCTTGTTGAGGCCGTGACGGACGTTGTCGCCGTCGAGCAGCGCGGTGTGGACGCCGCGGGCGTGCAGCCTGATCTCGACCAGATTGGCGATGGTCGACTTGCCCGCGCCCGAGAGGCCTGTGAACCACAGGATCGCTGGCCTTTGGTGCTTCAGCTGCGCGTGCGCGGCGCGCGTCACCGTCAGGCCCTGGCGATGGACATTGGTCGCGCGCCTGAGCCCGTGGACGATCATGCCGGCGCCGGCGGTCTCGTTGGTCAGCCGGTCAATTAGGATGAACGAGCCGGTCTCGCGATTGTCGGCATAGGCGTCGTAGGCGACCGGCATGGTGGTCGCGAGATTGCAGGAGCCGACCTCGTTGAGGTCGAGGCGCTTGGCGGCGAGCTTGTCGAAATTGTTGACGTCGAGCCGGTGCTTGAGCTCGGTGACCGACGCGGGGACCGTGCGGGTTCCGATTTTCATCAGATAGGACCGACCGGGCAGCATCGGCTCGGCGCTCATCCAGATGACGTTGGCGGTAAACTGGTCGGCGACCTCCGGCCGGTTCTCGGCTTGCGAGAGCACATCGCCCCGGGCGATGTCGAGTTCCTCGGCGAGCGTGAGCGTCACCGCGTCGCCGGCTTCGGCGCGCTCCGTCGCCTCGTCGGCGACGAAAATCCCGGCGACGGTCGTCTGCCGGCCGGACCCGGCCACGACCACGGGCTGGCCCCTCTCGATCCGGCCGCTCGCGACCGTGCCCGCAATGCCGCGGAAGTCGAGGTGGGGACGGTTGACCCACTGGACGGGCAGGCGGAAGGGCGCGGAGCGACGGTCGTCCTCGACTTCGACGCGCTCGAGATACTCCATGAGATGGGCGCCCTCGAACCACGGCGTCCGCGGGCTTTGCGTGCTCACGTTGTCGCCGAAGCGGGCCGAGAGCGGAATCGCGAACAGCGAGCGGAAACCGAGCGGTTCGGCGAAACTCCGGTAAGCGATGGCGATGTCGCGAAACGTCTTTTCGTCATAGCCGACGAGGTCGATCTTGTTCACCGCGAGAACGACGTGGCGAACGCCGAGCAGCGAGGCGATGATCGAATGGCGGTGCGTTTGCGTGAGCAGACCCTTGCGCGCGTCGATCAGCACGATGGCCAGATCGGCGTTGGAGGCGCCGGTCGCCATGTTGCGGGTATATTGTTCGTGGCCGGGCGTGTCCGCGACAATGAACGAACGATGCTCGGTGGCGAAATAGCGATAGGCGACGTCGATCGTGATGCCCTGCTCGCGCTCCGCCTCGAGCCCGTCGACAAGGAGCGCGAAGTCGATGTCGTCCTCGGTGGTGCCGAACTTCTTCGAATCGCGCTCGAGCGCCGAAAGCTGGTCGTCGAAGATCAGCTTCTTCTCGTAGAGCAGGCGGCCGATCAGGGTCGACTTGCCGTCGTCGACGGAACCGCAGGTGAGCAGACGCAGCGTCGGCAGCGCGGAGGGTCTGAGCGCCTCGTTCATCAGAAATAGCCCTCCCGCTTCTTTTTCTCCATCGATCCGGCCTCGTCGGCGTCGATCAGACGGCCCTGCCGTTCGGAGGTGGTCGATAAGCGCATCTCCGCGATGATGTCCTCGAGCGTCTCGGCGTCGGATTCGATCGCCCCGGTCAGCGGGTAGCAGCCGAGCGTGCGGAAACGGACGCGCAGAAGGCGCGGCGTTTCGCCAGGCTCGAGCGGCAATCTTTCGTCGTCGACCATGATCAGCGCGCCCGAGCGCTCGACCACGGGTCGCGGCTTGGCGAAATAGAGCGGCACGACGGGGATCGATTCGGCGCGCACGTATTCCCAAATGTCGAGCTCGGTCCAGTTCGACAGGGGGAAGACGCGCATCGATTCGCCGTCGCGAAGGCGGGTGTTGAACAGCCGCCACAGCTCGGGGCGCTGGTTTCGCGGATCCCAGGCGTGGGCGGCCGAGCGATGCGAGAAGATGCGTTCCTTGGCCCGGCTCTTCTCCTCGTCGCGCCGCGCGCCGCCGAAGGCTGCGTCGAAGCCGCCCTTGTCGAGCGCCTGCCGCAAGGCCTCGGTCTTCATCACGTGGGTGTGCACCTGCGAGCCGGATGCAATCGGCGAAATGCCCCGCCGAACGCCGTCCTCGTTGACATGGACGATGAGGTCGAGGCCGAGCCGGCGCGCCGTGGCGTCGCGAAAAGCGATCATCTCGCGAAACTTCCAGGTCGTGTCGACATGCAGCAGGGGGAAAGGAGGCTTGGCCGGATGGAAGGCCTTCATCGCCACATGAAGCATCACGCTCGAGTCTTTGCCGATCGAATACAGCATAACCGGATTGCGCATCTCTGCGACAACCTCGCGCATTATGTGAATTGATTCCGCTTCAAGGCGCTTCAAATGCGCGGGCAAGGCTTTTGTCATAGGGATTTCCGCACGGAAAGGCGTTCCTATGGGTTTTCGGCCGGCGGCGCAACCCGGGCCGCCCGCCCGCATCAGGCGTATCGCGGCGGCGACAGTCGCGCAGACCGTGGGCCGCCCGGAGGGCGACGGTCGAGGACTTTCCGGTAGCGCAGCGCCGTCGCGCCGTCGGAATAATAGTCCTCGTGCTCGCCGAAAAGCCGGTAGCCGCATTTTTCGTAAAGCGCGATGGCGGGGCGGTTGTCGTAGCGAACCTCGAGCGTGACGGCTTGCCGGTTGTGCCTGCGCGCGAATGTCTCCGCCGCCGCGAGCAGCGCCGCGCCGATCCCGCGGCGGCCGAATCGAGGATCGACGGCGAGCGTGTAGATCCGCAGCGAGCGACCGCGCTTGCGCAGCGCGATCAAAACGTAGCCGGCAAGCGCTCCGTCGGCCGTCGCGGCGATCACCGGCCGCTCGGGAGCGCGCAAGTGGTAGGCGAACGATCGCCGCGACACCCGGTCCTCCGGAAAGGAGTTGTTTTCGAGCGTCACGAGGGCGTCGAGATCGTCGATGGCCGCGTCGCGAACGACAAAGCCGCCCCGTCGCCACTGATCCATATCGACCCCCTTGACGTTCTGGCTTTTTGCCTCGCCGAGGCGCCCCTGTCCACCTCGCTTGACCACGGAATCGTGTATGAGCCTCGCCGGACCTCGTTGCGCCGACGGACAGGAAGGACGGAGATGACCAGCGCCCAATCGCGCCTCGCCTCGCTGAAGCGGTTGCTCGCCGAGATCCACCGGCGGCTCGAATTGGGCTTCGGATTCCGTCTCTGGGACGGTTCGACCGTGCCCGAGCGTTGGCCCGACGGCGGGCTCCTGCTCGCCATTGCCGACGAAGGCGCGGTGGCGGCGCTGCTCAAGGGGCCCAACATCACGACGTTCGCCAATCTCTGGGCGGCCGGACGGATCGACCTCGTCAACGGCACGATTTTCGACCTCGTCGCGCGCCGGCCGAAAGGCCGCACCCGCGAACTGCGCAAGTCGCTCGCGACGCTCTCGACCCTGCGCGCGCTGGCGCCGTTCCTTTTCGTTCCGCGCGGCGGCCCCTGGCCGCTCGAAGGGGTCGGGCCGGATCGCCCGAGCGACGGCTCCGAGGCCGAGAACAGCCGCAACATCGCCCATCACTACGACGTCTCCAACGCCTTCTACGCGTTGTGGCTCGACCGGGACATGGTCTACACCTGCGCTTACTTTCACGACTGGAGCGACGATCTCGACACGGCGCAGCGGCAGAAGCTCGACATGACCTGTCGAAAGCTGCGCCTCGCGCCGGGCGAGACCCTGCTCGACATCGGCAGCGGCTGGGGCTCGCTCGCCTGCCACGCGGCCGAGCATTACGGCGTGACGGCGGTCGGCGTGACGCTGTCGGACGAGCAGATCGCGCTCGCCCGCGAGAAGGCGGAGCGGCGCGGCCTGTCAGACCGGGTGACGTTCGAAAAACGCGACTACGCGCTCATCGAGGGCGACGGCCGGTTCGACAAGATCGTTTCGGTCGGCATGTTCGAGCATGTCGGCCTCGCGAATTTCGAAAACTATTTCAAGACTGTGCAGCGCCTCCTGAAGCCGGGTGGCCTCTATCTGCATCACGCCATCACCCGCCCGGGCGGCAGTCACGCCGCGCGCACCGGCAAGAAGCGGCCGGAGTTCCAGGCGCTGACGCGCTACATCTTTCCCGGCGGCGAACTCGACTACATCGGCCGCACGCTCACCAACCTGGAGCTCGCGGGCTTCGAGATCCGCGACGTCGAATGCTGGCGCGAGCATTACCAGCGCACAACGCGCTTCTGGCACGACCGGCTGAGGAGCCGTTGGGACGAGGCGGCGGCCGAGGTCGGCGAAACGACGGCGAGGGTCTGGCTCGCCTATCTCGCCGCCTGCTCGATCGCCTTCGAGCGCAACAACGCGGGCGTTTACCAGACGCTGGCGATGAAGCGGGTGCGGGGCCCGAGCGGCCTGCCGCCGACCCGCGCCGGCCTCTATCGCTAATCGCTTTTTGAGAAATGGCGTCGGGGCGGCTACAGTCGCACGGCGCGAAGGAAGGACAGGCATGACGCACAAGCTTGAAGTCGGCGGCAATGGAGTCAGCGACGCCGAGGTCGAAGAGGCGTTCCGCACGGTGCTCAAATGGATCGGCGAGGACCCGGATCGCGACGGCCTGCGCGAGACGCCGAACCGCGTGAGGCGCGCCTTCCGCGAATATTTCGCCGGCTACGACGAGGACCCGGCGCAGGTGCTGCGCAAGACCTTCTCCGAGGTCGACGGCTACGACGAGATGATCGTCTTGCGCGGCGTGACCTTCGAGAGCCACTGCGAGCATCACGTGGCGCCGATCATCGGACGCGCCTGGGTCGGCTACATCCCCAATAAAAGGGTGGTCGGCATCTCGAAGCTCGCCCGCGTGGTCGAAATCTTCTCCAAGCGCCTGCAGATCCAGGAGCGCCTGACCGCCCAGATCGCCAACACCATCGAGGAGGTGCTCGATCCGCACGGGGTCGCGGTGGTGGTGAAGGCCGCCCACCATTGCATGATCAGCCGCGGCATCCACAAGCGCGGCGCGGACCTCGTGACCAGCCGCATGCTCGGCGTCTTCCGCGACAACCCGCTCACGCGCGCCGAATTCCTGGCGCTGGTCAACGCCGAAAAGACCGAGTAGCGCTTAAGCGCATGATCGGCCCCTACCGCATCGAAGGTTACGCCATCGCCTCGGCCGACGGCATGATCGCGGACGCGGCCGGCGTCATGCCGCTTGCGCTCCAGCTCGACGCCGACAAGGTCTATTTCGAGACCGAGCTCGAGCGCATCGAGGCGGTGATCCACGGTCGCCGCTCGCAGGAGAACCAGCCGAAGACGCCGCTGCGCCGCCGCCTGATCCTGACGCATTCCGTCCCCGGGATTGCGCCTGATCCGGAAAACTCGCTGGCGCGGCTCTGGAATCCGGCCGGCGCCTCGTTGTCGGGAGCGCTCGAGGCGCTCGGGGTCACGGCCGGCCCGGTCGCCGCCATCGGCGGCCCGCACGTCTACAGCCTGTTCCTCCATCTCGGCTACGACGCCTTCCACCTTTGCCGCGCGGTTGACGTGCACGTGCCCGGGGGCCTGCCCCTGTTCGTTCGCGACCGCTTTGGCGGCGAGCCGGACGCCTGCCTTCGCGGCGCCGGCCTCACCCCGGGGCCGACGATCGCGCTGGGCGGGGGCGTGACCCTGACGGACTGGACGCGCGGCTAAAGCGACGGTCTACCCCGCCCATCCCTGCGCCGCGAGGCCGGCAAACAGGAGGAGCCCTGCGTCCCGGTTGGAGCGGAAGAGCCTCAGCGCCGTCGCGGCGTCGGCGCCCTCGACCTTGGAGAGCTGCCAGCCCAGGTGGCCGGCGTAGGCGAGCCAGCCGACCCACGCGAGCCATCCGCCGCCGATGAGCGCGATCGCGGCGAGCGCGAGGGCGGCGGCGGCGGCGTAGAAAAGCCCGACCGCGAGCCTTGCGTGGCCCTCGAACAGGCGCGCCGTCGAGCGGATGCCGACGATAGCGTCGTCGCGCGCGTCCTGCATGGCGTAGATCGTGTCGTAGCCGATCGTCCATGAAAACGCCGACGCATAGAGCAGGACGGGGCTCAGCGCGAGGCCGGCGAACGTCGCCGCCCAGCCCATCAGCGCGCCCCAGGAGAAGGCGAGGCCGAGCACCGCCTGCGGCCAGGACGTGACCCGCTTCATCATGGGATAGACGGCGACGATGGCGAGCGAGGCGATCCCGAGCCCGATCGAGAAGCGATTGAAGCTCAGGAGCACGGCGAGGCCGACCAGCGCCTCGGCGACCAGAAAGACCGCCGCCGCCTTGACGCTGACCCGGCCCGAGGGCAGCGGCCGGTTGCGGGTGCGCTCGACCCCGGCGTCGAGCCTGCGGTCGAGGATGTCGTTATAGGTGCAGCCGGCGCCGCGCATCGCGATCGCGCCGATCAGGAACAGCGCCAGATGTCCGAGGTTCGGGCCGCGGTGGAGCGCAAGCCCCGCCAGCGCCGTCGCCTGCCAGCAGGGGGCGAGCAGCAACTGCCAGCCGGCCGGACGGTCGAGCCGGGCGAGCTCAACGTACGGCAGCGCGAAATCCGGAGTGAGCCGCAGCACGACGCTCGCCGGCCGCGCGTCCGGCAGGACGGCGCGTTGCGGCGACGAGGTCAAAGCGGGCCGGCTGGCAGCGGCTGGGCCTGCGCGCCGCCGCCCTGGGCCGCCTGCTCCTTCATCTTCTTGATCTGCGCCGCGACCTTGCACGCCTTGGCGCTGAAGCCGACGTCCTTCTCGTGGCTCGTCTTCAGATTGTTGATCGCGTCGTCGGGGAACGAGCACCAATCCTTGTTCTTTTCCATGTAGGCGATCAGCGCCTCTTCGGCATGCAGCAATCCGCCCGACTTGGCGCACATGAGCGCGGGGTCCATCGGCTTGCCGTGGAAAGACTTGGCGAAGTCGTTGAGTCTCTGCATCTCGGTATTGCGCGCCATGGCGAGCTTCTGCATGTCCGGCCCGCAATCGGCCAAGGCCGGGCCGACGAACGTCGCGGCGCATGCCAAAGCCAAGGCAATCCGTCTCCGTATCACGCTCAAATGAACTCCGTCGAAACACCGGTCCCACGCCGTCCGGCGTCGGTGTAGCGCCGAGATTCCTCAAGATAAAGGCAAAAGCGCGGCGATCGCCCAGATTCCGCTCGGCCGATCGGTCCGATCAGACCCATCCGCGCAAGGCGTAGTCGATGCCATACCGGTCGGGCGCCGCGGCGATCGCCGCCATGCCGGCGAGCACCGCGTCGGAGCGTATAATGAGCCGCGTGGGGATGCGCCGCGCCAGCGCGTCCACGGGCGCCTTGGCCTCGAACGCCGCCCGGAACGTCTGATCGTCGAGGAAGTCGACGACCCTCGGCAAGACGCCGCCCGACAGCGTCACGCCGCCCGTCGCAACGAACGTCACCGCCATGTCGCCGGCGAAGCGGGCGATGATCCGCCAGTAGAGCCGAACGCTGTCGGCGACCTCGCCCTTCGGGTCGGCGAGCGCCGCGGCGGTGACTTCCGGCGGCTCCACATGCGGATCGGGGCGACCCAGCGCCATCATGCGCGCCCGATGGACCCTGGCGAGCCCCGACCCATTGAGCACGCTTTCGCTGGTGATGCGGCCGTGCGCGCGCTCGAGATGCGGCCAGATCGCGTAGTCCTCGTCCGTCACGGGCCCGAAGTCGATATGACCGGCCTCGGACGAAGCGGGCGTGAAACGCCCGCTTGCCTCGACCAGCGCGGCGATGCCGAGCCCGGTGCCCGGCCCGAGGATGACCTCCGGCCCCGGCGCGCCGAAGGCGAGCGGGCCGATCGGGCGCGTCCAGTCGGTCTGGATGGCCGGGAGCGACAAGGCCTGCGCCTCGAAGTCGTTGAGCAGCAACCCTTGAGCGAGCCCGGCGCGGCGCGCCGTCTCGGGCCCGTCCATCACCCAGGGGGCGTTGGTGAGCTTCAATTCGCGCCCGACCACTGGGCCGGCGGCGCAGACGATCATCGAGCGCGGACGCTCTGCGAGCTTCGGCGCCGCCGCCTCGATCGCCTCGGGCAGGCCCGGGTAGTCGTCGGTGATCAGATGGACGATCGGCCCGAGCGGCGCGCCGGGCTTATCCGACAGGGCGAACCGGACGTTGGTGCCGCCGGTGTCGCAGACGAGGACCGGGAATGGAAAGGCGAAGTCGCTCATGGGCCCCATAAACGCCTATCGCCGGGGCCTTGGTCAAGCGGCGAAGCGTCGTTTCCCGACCAAATGCATTAGACTCGAGCGTCTGCACTCTTGATTCGGCGGCCCATGGCTCGGTTCTCCTTCTACGAATTCTTTTGCGGCGGCGGCATGGCGCGGGCGGGCCTCGGCCCGGCGTGGCGGCCGCTGTTCGCCAACGATTTCGATTCGCGCAAAGGCGCCGCCTACGCCGCCAATTGGGGACGCGAGGGCCTCAGCATCGCCGACGTCGCGTCGCTCACGGCGCCCGACCTGCCCGGCGCGGCCGATCTCGCCTGGGCCTCGTTTCCCTGCCAGGACCTGTCGCTCGCGGGCGCGGGCGGCGGGCTCGACGGCAAACGGTCCGGCGCCTTTTGGGGCTTCTTAGCGGTCATTGAAGCGCTCAGGGCCGACGGCCGCGCACCCAAGCTGATCGCGCTGGAAAACGTCGGCGGAACCCTGACGTCAAAGGGCGGCGCCGATTTCACCGCCATCGCCGGGGCGCTGCACGGGCTTGGCTATCGCTTCGGCGCGCTGACGATCGATGCGGCGCATTTTCTGCCGCAGTCGCGGCCGCGCGTGTTCTTCGTCGCCTTGCGGAAAGACCTTCCCGCGCCCCAGCGGCTCATTGCGGCCGGGCCGCCTGCCCATCACGCCTCCTCGGCGCTGCGGCGCGCCGTAGCCGCGCTGCCGGGCGCGCTCGCAGCGTCCTGGATCTGGTGGCGCCTGCCCGAGGCGCCCAGCGCCAACGCCCGCCTCGTCGATTGCCTGGAGCCCGATCCGCAGCGCTGGCACGATCCGGCGAAGACCGGCGCGCTGATTGGGGCGCTCTCGCCCGCCTCGCGGCGCGACGTCGCGCTCGCGCGGGAGAGCGGCGTTCGCCAGGTCGGCGCGCTTTTCCGCCGCACCCGGCCGGACGGCGCAGGCGGCGTCAAGGTCCAGGCGGAAGCGCGTTTCGACGGGCTCGCCGGCTGCCTGCGCACGCCGGGCGGGGGGTCGAGCCGGCAGTTCCTGATCGAGGTCGAGGGCGCCTCGGTCCGCACGCGGCTGATGACGCCGCGCGAGGCGGCGCGGCTCATGGGCCTGCCCGACAGCTTTGGGCTCCCGGCGCGTGCGACCGAGGCGCTGCATCTGATCGGCGACGGCGTCGCGCCGCCGGTGGTGCGGTTCTTGAGCGAGAACCTGCTGCTGCCGCTGGCGGAGGCCGCCGAGGCGGATACTCCGGCGCGAGCCCGCCGCGCATGACTTACGACCGCTCCGCCGTCATGCGGGCGGTGAAGTCGCGCGACACCGGGGCGGAGCGGGCGGTGCGGGCGATGTTGCGCCCGCTTGCGCCCGGCTATCGGCTGAATCGCGCCGACCTGCCGGGCAAGCCCGACATCGTCTACGGACGCAGGAAGCTCGCGATCTTCGTGCACGGCTGCTTCTGGCACGGCCACGGCTGCCCGCGTGGGAGCCGCATGCCGAAAACCAACGCCGACTACTGGCGCGCCAAGATCGCCCGCAACCGGGCCCGCGACGAGAAGACGATCGCCGCCCTCGCCGCGCTGGGCTGGCGGACGCTGGTCGTCTACGAGTGCGAGCTCAAGGACGCGGCGCGGCTCAGGGATCGGCTCGGGGAGGCGCTGCAGCCAGGCCCCCGTTGTCCGATCGGCGACGGCGCGGCCCGGAGCTGAGCTTCACGGACGCTATCGGATGTTCCGCTCCGATGTCCGAACGAGACTGCTTCGGGTCGCGAAGGGGAGCTTTGGATTGTGCCAGAGTGGATTCCGCCGCCGTCATTGCGAGCCGAAGGCGAAGCAATCCATGCCGCAGGGCGAGGGCTGCGGCATGCATTGCTTCGTCCCCCCGGGCTCTTCGACCCGGGGGTCGCTGCTCGCAATGACGGTCGCGGGTTGTTTGAATTGATTCAGTCGTTTCGGTGCGCCGCCTTAGCGCGCAAGTATGTAGAGTGTAATGCCGCCTAAAGCATCGGTAAGCGGTGGAGGATAGCGAACGGAGGCGTTGGCGAGACCGCCGCGGCACGATTTATGAATGGGATTCCCGCCACGGCGCAATTCCTTGTGCAGTCGAGCCAGTCTGTGAGGGCGTCCGAATCGAACAAACCGTCACGCGCTTCCATAAGAGGCCCGTCCGATTGACCAACGCCAGCGCCAGTCCCCTGACTGGAGTGACGCATTCGCGAAAAGCGTTGACCGGAATTGAAATATCCCGTAGCAACGGGCGATTAGGCGCGTCCGAGAGCGTTGGATCGCATCTAACTCGATAGGGGATAATCGATGAGGGTTATGTTTTTGCGCGGCGCGGTTGCCGCCGTCGGGGTACTGGCCGCTTCGTCGGCCTTCGCCGGCGCGAATCTGATCGTCAACGGCGACTTCTCAACGCCGAACGTAGGCGGCGGCTGGAGCGAGTGGTCGCCGGGCACAAGCGAGACCGGCTGGACCAGCGTCAACGACGCGGTCGAAATCGGTAATTCGCCGAACAATTACGGCCTACCGTGCGCGAGCCCGGGCTGTCAGAACCTCGAAGTCAACGCCAACACCTGGGGCGACGACTACCAGATCGTAACCGGGCTGACGGTCGGCGATTGGTATAGGCTGTCCTACCTCTACGGCGGCCGCACCACCGGTGGCCCGGATGCTCTCGACGTCTATTTCGGCGGCGCGCACTTGACCACGGACAGCGGCTCGGTTGGTTCCTGGACGCCAAACTCGTTCTTGGTCGAGGCGACCGCACCGTCCGAGAAGCTTGAATTCATCTCGGAAGTTACGAGCGGCAATCCGGGGTACGGCAACGAGATCACCGCCGTCTCACTGTCCACCCCCGAGGCGTCGACTTGGGCGATGATGGCCCTCGGCTTCGCCACCCTCGGCTTCACCGGCTTTCGCTCGCGACGCACACCGACCGCAATCGCGTAAGTTTCGCTCCGCGAGCGAACGGAATGGCCGCCTTCGGGCGGCCTTTTTCGTTTGTACCCTCTAGCCGCAAATGACTGGAATTTGTCGCCTAGCCGACGTTCCTAACCCGCTCTTGTGCGAGAACAAAGGCATCGAACGAGCCTGTTTGCCAGCCCGCCAGCAGCCACGGGAGCTTGATTGTTTTGTCGAGTGCAGCGCGCGCGATTGACGCTTTCAAGCGTCCCCCGCATTTTTTCGCTCCTGCTTCCCGCTAAGCATGCCACGGGACATCGGGAGGGCGCGAGCTCGGGTCAAGCCCATCAACTTTCAAACTGAGACGCGAGCCTCTTTCGTCCCGTAAGCCTTCAGGAACACGTCCACCCCGGCGACCACCGCCGCCTCGATCTCCTCGGGCGTGATGCGGTCGACGACGCCGAACAGGATCCGCTTGTAGACATAGCTCTGGCACAAGTCGACGAATTGCCAGGCGGCGCGCTCCGGATCGGGCACCTTGAGGGCGCCGGTCTTTTCGAGCGCGGCGAGCTCGCCGGCGAGGCGCGTCGCGCCGAACAGAGGGCCCGCCTGGTAGAAGGCGACGCCGATCTTGGGGAACTTCTCCGTCGCCGCGACCACGACCCGAGCCAGCGCCAGCACGTTCGGCTCGGCCATCCGGGCGATCAGACGCACCCCGAAGTCGATCAGCATGTCGCGGACGTCGCCCTCGCGTGGGAACGTACACCACCGCTCGGCCGCCTGAGCGAATTCCGCCCGGATGATCGCGTCGAACAGGTCGTCCTTGGAGCCGAAATACGAGTAGAGCGTGCCTTTCGAGACGCCGGCTGCGCGGGCGATGTCGTTCATGCTCGCGCCGTCGAAACCCGTGGCGAGAAACACCGAGCGCGCCCCGTCCATGATCTGGCGCCGCTTGGCGCCGCCATCGTGGCGTCGGCTGTCGTCGTGGTGGAGGGTTTCCGCGTCCATGCCTGGGATCAAATCCATTGGGGCCATTTCCGACCGAACCGTTCGGTTCGATTTTTGTTGCGATAGCCCTCGGATTGAGCTATGTCAACAGAAAATGACCGAACCGTTCGGTTTGGCGTCGTTTCAAGGGAATGGATTTATGCCCGACAGTTCCGCCGTAGCGGACGAGAAACCCGTCGCAGTGTCCGCGCCCGCCGCTCAATCGCGCGCCGTCACGACGACTGCGCCTGCGGGCGTCCCGGCGACGGCGCCGGGCGCCGGCGTTCCGGGCGGGCCGAGGCCCGCCGGAGGGGCGCCCGCCGAGATGGCCGCGCCGAAGCGGTCCGGCGGCCTGCGCCGCCTCGTTCTTCCGATCATCCTGCTGGCCGCCGTCGGCTACGCCGGCAAGTTCGCCTACGACTACTACGTCGAGGGGCGGTTTCTCGTCAGCACCGACGACGCTTATGTCGGCGCCAACACCGCCATCATCGCGGCCAAGGCCTCCGGGCATCTGATGCAGGTGCCGGTCGTCGACAATCAGACCGTGCGCCGGGGCGACCTCATCGCGCTGATCGACGACGGCGACTACCGGATCGCGGTCGACGACGCGCAAGCCAAGGTCGGCACGCAGGACGCGACGATCGCCCGGTTCGGCCGGCAGATCGAGGCTCAGGCCGCGGTCATCGCCCAAGCCGGGGCCCAGGTGGACGCCTCGCAGGCGCAAGAGCGCTCCGGCGAGGCCGAAGTTGAGCGCGCCGCCCTGGAATACGACCGGTCGTACAAGCTCGCCCAGACCAATTTCGGCTCCCAGCAGCGGCTCGAGCAGGCCGCCGCCGATCGCGATCGCACGGTCGCCGCGCTGGCCGCCGCCAAGGCGAACGCCGCTTCGGCGGTCGCCGCGCTCGCGGGCGCGAAGGCCAATCTCGATGTGCTCAAGGCGCAGCGCGACGAGGCCTCCCGCCAGCGCGACGAACTGATGACCGCGCTCGCCAAAGCCAAGCGCGACCTCGGGTTCACCCGGGTCGTGGCGCCGTTCGACGGCGTGGTCGGCAACAAGGCGGCGGAGGTCGGAAACCTGGTGGCGCCGGGAACGCGCCTGATGGCGCTGGTGCCGCTCGCGGCGTCCTATGTCGACGCCAATTACAAGGAGACTCAGCTCGGCGGGATCAAGCCGGGACAGAAGGTCGACGTCTCCATCGACGCGCTCGACGGCCAGACGATCGAGGGCGTCGTCTCGTCGATCTCGCCGGCCTCGGGCTCGGAGTTCTCGCTGCTGCCGCCCGACAACGCGACCGGCAATTTCACCAAGGTCGTTCAGCGGGTCGCGGTGCGCATCACCTTCCCCGACGAGGTCTTGAGGACGGTGCCCCTGCGGCCCGGGCTGTCGGTCGTCGCCACGGTCCACACGCGCGACCCGGATCTGCCCAAGCCGACGCTGCTCGGCCTGCTCGGTCTCGAGCCTGCCGTCAGCGAGACCGCCAAGCCGTGAGCGACGCCGCCGCGCTGCCGTCGCGGAGCGCGCCGGCCGCGCCCGCGCGTCCGATCGCGCCGCCGGGCGCCGCCGAGGCCCACTTCAGCGCCAAGCGGCTCGCCGCCTTCATCTTCATGGTGTTCGGGATGTTCATGGCCATCCTGGACATCCAGATCGTGTCGGCGTCGCTGTCGCAGATCCAGGCCGGCCTGTCCGCCTCGTCCGACGAGGTCACCTGGGTGCAGACGGCCTACCTGGTCGCCGAAGTGGTGATGATCCCGCTCTCCGGCTTCCTGTCGCGGGTAGTCTCGACGCGCGTCATCTTCACCATCTCGGCCGGCGGCTTCACGGCCATGAGCTTCATGTGCGCCCAGTCGAACTCGATCCAGGAGATGATCGTCTGGCGCGCCCTGCAGGGCTTCATCGGCGGCGGCATGATCCCGACGGTGTTCGCCTCGGCCTTCACCATCTTCCCGCGTTCGAAACAGCCGATGATCGGGCCGATCATCGGCCTCGTCGCGACGCTCGCCCCGACCATCGGGCCGACGGTCGGCGGCTATCTCACCGACTGGTTTTCCTGGCACTGGCTGTTTTACGTCAACCTCATCCCCGGCGTCATCGTGACCGTCGCCGCCTGGCTCCTGATCGACTTCGACGAGCCGGACTGGTCGCTGCTCACCCATTTCGACTATTTCGGCCTCCTCACCATGGCGGGTTTCCTCGGCGCGCTCGAATATGCGCTCGAGGAGGGTCCGTCGAAGGACTGGTTCGAAAGCGTCCCCGTGACGGCGGCGATCGTGATTTCGGCTGTCAGCGCCGTCCTGTTCTTCTGGCGGATGTTCGCCGCCAAGCAGCCGATCGTCGACCTGACCGCCTTTCGCGACCGGAATTTCTGGACCGGCACGATGTTCGGCTTCGTGCTCGGCATCGGCCTCTACGGTCTGACCTACATCTATCCGGTCTATCTTGCGGCTGTGCGCGGCTATTCCTCGCTGATGATCGGCAAGACGATGTTCGTCACCGGCGCCGCCATGTTCCTGACCGCGCCCTTCGCCGGGCGGCTGATGATGAAGATCGACGCGCGCGTGATGATCGCCACCGGCTTCATTCTCTTCGCCCTCGGCACCTACCAGGCGTCGTTCGTCACGGTCGACTGGGACTTCTGGGAGCTCTTGTGGCCGCAGATCTTCCGCGGGGTCGGGCTGATGCTGGCCATGGTGCCGATCAACTTCCTGGCCCTCGGCACGCTGCCGCCGCAGAAGATCAAGAACGCCTCCGGCCTCTATAACCTCATGCGCAATCTAGGCGGCGCGGTCGGTCTCGCGCTGATCAACACGATGCTCGACAAGCGCATGGACCTGCATCTCGAGCGATTGCGCGAATCCGTGACCTGGGGGCGGGTGGTCGCCGACGAGAGGCTCGCCGCGATGGCCGCCGCGCTCGCCGATCGCGGCTCGGACGCGGCGCTGGCGGCGACGAAGGAACTCGCGCTGATGGTGCGCCGGCAGGCGGAGGTCATGGCGCTCGCCGACGTCTTTCTCGCCCTCACCGCGATTTTTCTCGCCTGCATGACCCTCGCCGCGCTGATGCACAAGCCGGTCGCCATGGGCGGCGGCGGGGGAGGGCATTAGCGCTTCGCGGTCGGGCCGATCCGGGCCGAGCTCGCAAATGACCGCGCGGCAAGGACCGCAGGACGGCCGGCCGGACGTTCCTTCGATCGAAACGAGAACGACAAAAGCTCGCCAAAAAGCAAATCCCGTCGTAGTGTGATCGCGATGGCCGCAAGGACTCGCACCGCCGCTCGCCCTGATTTGGACCGCCTTTTTGCGGCGCGTCCCGCCGGCGCGAAACGCCGAATCGCGATTTTTTCCCGAATTCCGTTGCAAGCCCTTGATATCGCTCGAAACACGGGTGGATAAGAGGGCCGTTTTCGGTGCCGAACGCATGCTGAACGACATCCGAACGCATGCTGAACGCGTCCGAACGGGCGCCGAACGGGCCTGAAAGCGGCGCGCCTCCTCCCCGCGCGCCTCCGTCGCCCGAAGGCGGCGGGCGGCGGCCGCCCCCCGTCGTCCCCGCCCGATCGTTACAGAAGGTTAAGGATCGGCGCGCGCCGGCAAACTCGATTGCTCTTGCAGCCCGGGGGCCCGCGGCCATATTATACGGCAAGGCGCCGCCCGGTTTCTTCCGGACGGTCGCCACGCTCTTATCAAGAGGTTTCACACATGTCCGACTATGACCGCTACGCAGGCTCGCGCCTGGGCGCGGGATACGCACGGTCCGGCGCGACGTTCGACCAGGGCCTGCGCGCCTACATGATCGGCGTCTACAACTACATGACCCTCGGGCTCGGCGTGACCGGCCTCGCCGCCTACATCGCCTTCTCGCTCGGCACGGTCTCGGTCGGCGGCGGGCGCCTGGCGCTGACCGACTTCGGCCACGCGATCTACGTGTCGCCGCTGCGCTGGCTGATCGTCTTGTCGCCGCTCGCGCTCGTGTTCTGGCTTTCGGCCCGGCTCGACCGGATGTCGGTCGCGACGGCGCGCAACGCCTTCCTCGCCTTCGCCGCGCTGATCGGCCTGTCGATGTCGGCGCTGCTGGTCGTCTACACCGCTGGCTCGGTGGCGCAAGCGTTCTTCGCCACTGCGGCGGCGTTCGCGAGCCTCAGCCTCTATGGCTATACGACCCAGCGCAGCCTGTCGGCGATGGGGTCGTTCATGATGATGGGCGTCATCGGCCTGATCATCGCGAGCCTGATCAATATGTTCCTGCACAGCTCCGGCCTGCAGTTCGGCATCTCGATCCTGGCCGTGGTGATCTTCGCCGGCCTGACCGCCTGGGACACCCAGTCGATCAAGGGCATGTACTACGCCGGCGACGGCTACGAGGCGACCCAGAAGAAGTCGATCCACGGCGCGCTGCGCCTCTACCTCGACTTCATCAACATGTTCCAGGCGCTGTTGATGCTGACCGGATCGAGCCGGAACAACTGACACGGGCTGCGTCTTGGAAACCTTCTAATGAGCCCCGGTCCGCGTCGCGCGGGCCGGGGTTTTTATTAGGAAGCGCTTGTGGGCCGGCGCGTTTCGGGAGGGGGGCTGATGGGCGTGCTGCGTGTTGCGGCCGTGGTTGCGGGCTTGTCGATCGCGGCCAGCGCTCAGGCCGCGGAACTCAAGATCGTCGACGTCAAGGCCTACGTGTTTCTCGAGCGCGCCGGCAAGCTCAGCGACGACATTATCGGCGCTCCCGCGTTGATCGACGCTCCCAAAGGCGGCGCGCCGGGCGGAGACACGGCGACCGGGGTCATGCTCGACTTCGTTTTCTCCGGCGACCCGAATTTCGCGCCGAAATACGCTGTCGCCACCATCGACCTGACCCAGACCAACCAGGCCGGCCAGCAGCTCGTCACCCACAAGGCCTTTACCGGCTTTCGTTTTGGCGACGACGGTCTCGAGCACAAGGCGATCTACCTCGAGAACGCCACCTGCGCGCCGCTCATGATCAAGGTCCACGCCGGCAAGACCGAGAAAGAGACCCAGGTCGATTTCTCCTGCACCGCGGTCCGGGCCTCGAACTGACGGCGGCGCGGCGCTTCTCCCTGCTTCAGCCATCCTTGAGCCCCAGCACATCCGCCATCGCATAGAGGCCGGGCTTGCGGCCGTGGGCCCAGCGCGCCGCCTTGAGGGCGCCATAGGCGAACAGCATGCGATCCTCCGCCTGGTGCGTCAGCGTCAGCCGCTCGCCTTCCCCGGCGAACGTGACTTCGTGATCGCCGACGACCGTGCCGCCGCGCAAGCTGGCGAAGCCGATGTCGCCCTTGCGCCGCTGGCCGGTGACGCCATCGCGGGCGCGCGCCGAATGGGTTTTCAGAGCGATCCCGCGCCCGGCCGCCGCCGCCTCGCCGAGCATCAGCGCGGTGCCCGACGGCGCGTCGACCTTCATCCTGTGATGCATTTCGAAGATCTCGATGTCGTATTCGTCGCCGAGCGCGGCGGCCGCCCGGCGCGTCAGCGCCGCAAGCAGGTTCACCCCGAGGCTCATGTTGCCCGAGCGCACGATCGGCGCATGGCGGGCTGCGGCTTCGATCCGGTCGAGATCCTCCTCCGCCAGTCCGGTGGTGCCGATCACGTCGGCAATGCGCGCCTGCGCCGCGAGCGCCGCCAGTTCGACCGTCGCGGCGGGGGAGGAGAAGTCGATGATGGCATCGGCGTTCAGCATGAGGGGCAGCGGATCGGTCCCGATGGTCAGTCCGGTCGCCGGGCAGCCGGCCAGAGGGCCGGGATCATGGCCGACCCAGGGCGAGCTTTCGCGCTCAAGAGCGCCGTTGAGCGTCAGGCCCTCGGCCTCGTGAATCGCTCGCACGATCATGCGGCCCATGCGGCCGGCCGCTCCCGCAACGACAATGCGCAATTCGGCCATGTCCGCAAAACTCCTCGTCGCGTCGAAGGCGTCAGGCGCCTTCCACCAGCACCATTTCGATCTCCGCCGCGCCCTCGCGCAGCGCGCGGGCCGCCTGGTATTCGTCCGAGTCATAATAAGCTCGCGCGGCGTCGTAGCTGTCGAACTCCAGCACGACGTTACGGGCCCTCGCCTCGCCTTCGAGCGCCTCATGACGACCGCCGCGCGCGAGCGCCCTGCCGCCATGCGCGGCGATCGCCTTGGTCGCCGCCGCCGCATAGCGCGCATAGGCCTCGGGATCGAGAATGTCGACGCGCGCGATTACATAGCCCTTGGGCATGAGGCGTTTCCCTGCAAAAATTGCGTCGCCAAGGATAGCGGCCTTCTGCGCCCGATCAAGGCGCGATGCCGGCAATCTCCTCGACGATCGCAGCCGCCGCCTTGCGCGGGTCAGGCGCGGTCGTGATCGGACGGCCGACCACGAGGTAGTCCGCCCCGTCGCGGATTGCGCTCGCGGGCGTGGCGAAGCGCTTCTGGTCGCCGACCGCGGCGCCGGCCGGCCGGATGCCGGGCGTGACCAGGATCATCCGGGGCCCGACCGTCTCGCGAACGTCTTTGGCCTCGGCGGCGCTGGCGACGAGACCGTGAACGCCAAGCGCCTCGGCTTGCCCGGCCCGGCGTCGAACCAGCTCGGCGACGCCGAAGCGGTAGCCCGCCTCGATCAGGTCCTCGTCGTCCGAGGAGGTCAGCACCGTCACGCCAAGGATCGCAAGGCCGGAGCCGGCGGCGCCCGCGACCGCCGCGCGCATCGTCTGCGGATAGGCGTGAACCGTGAGAAAGGTTGCGCCAAGCCGCGCCGCCTGCGCGGTCGCTCGCTCGACGGTATTGGGAATGTCGTGCAGCTTCAGATCGAGAAAGACCCGCTTGCCGGCGGCGGCGAGACGACCGACAAGCGCCAGTCCGTCGCCGCCGTAGGCGAGTTCCATGCCGATCTTATAGAAGATCGCCGCGTCGCCGATCGCGGCGACAAGCTGTTCGGCCGCGGGCCGGTCGGCGACGTCGAGCGCGACGATCAGCCGGTCGCGAGCCGTCGAGGGTTTCATGCGCGATCCTCGAGGCGGCGTCTCGCCGGGGCGCCGGGCCGGGCCGCTGCTTCGAGCCGGTAGGTCCAGACCCTCGCGGGCGGCAGGTTGGCCCAGATCGACCGGCCGCGCTCGGCGGTGTAACGGCCCTCGCAGATCTCGCGCGGAATGGGCGACACGGGCCCGTAGGTGAACTGCACGAACAGTCCGTCTGCGCCCATGAGCTGAAAGGAGTTGCCGAGAAGCCGCTCGCGATCGCTCGGCGGACGGGTGAGAAGCGGCAAACTGGAGACGAACGCGGAGACGCGCTCGTCCGCAAGCCCGGAGAGCGTTCGCGGCAGATCGTAGGCGTCGCCCTCGATCACCCGCGTTCCGGCGTAGCGGTCGCGCAGCATGCGGCAGAACTGCGGATTGTACTCGACCATCACCAGGCGGCGGCGGTCGAGGCCGCGGTCGATGAGCGCGCGCGTGACGGGCCCGGTGCCCGGGCCAAGCTCGACGACGAGTCCGTGCGCCGGCGGACCGGCGGCGGCGGCCATGGCGCGCGCGAGCGCCCGTCCCGACGGCGCGACCGCGCCGGTCAGGTGCGGCGTCGACATCAGCGACATCAGGAAATGGGCGCTGTCTCCGAGTCCGCCGGGGCGCTTGAGGCTTCGCTTCTGGTCGTGCATGCCCCCTCCGCATCCAGGCGTCCGCCTATCAGGCGGGCGGGTTAAATCGAGCGCCGCCGCGAGACGAGGCCGTCAGCTTCGCCCCTCGAAGAACTCCTTCATCTTGGCAAAGAAGCCGGCGCTTTCGGGATGGGTTTTGTGCGAGGATTCCTGAGCGAACTCCATGAGAAGTTCGCGCTGCCTCCGCGTCAAGCTCTGCGGCGTCTCGACATTGAGCTGAACGAAGAGATCGCCGGCCTCGCGCGAGCGCAAGATCGGCATGCCCTTGCCGCGCAGCCTGAGTTGCCGGCCCGTTTGCGCGCCCTCGGGAATGCTGACCCGCGAACTCGGTCCCGTCGAGGGTATGGACGGTGAACTCGCCGCCGAGCGCCGCCTGCACCATCGAGATCGGGACACGGCAATAAAGGTCCGCGCCGTCCCGCTGGAACACCGGATGCGGCTTGACCGAGAGGAAGATGTAGAGGTCGCCGGTCGGACCGCCGCGCATGCCGGCCTCGCCTTCGCCGGTCAGGCGGATGCGCGTGCCGTCCTCGACGCCGGCCGGGACGTTGACGGAGAGCGTCCGCTCGCGCGTCACGCGGCCAGAGCCGGCGCATTTGTCGCAAGGATTGTCGATCGTCTGGCCCCGCCCCTGACAGGAAGGACAGGTCCGCTCGATGGCGAAAAAACCCTGCTGGGCGCGCACGCGCCCGTGACCGCCGCAGGTCCGGCAGGTGACCGGCTTCGACCCGGCGCGCGCGCCGGAGCCCGTGCAGGCCTCGCAGACGACCGATGTCGGCAGCTTGATCGTCGCGTTCTTGCCGTTGAAGGCTTCTTCGAGCGTGATCTCGAGATTGTAGCGCAGGTCCGCGCCGCGCTCACGTCCGGAACCATGACGGCCGCCGCGCCGGCCGCCCATCATGTCGCCGAACAGGTCGTCGAAAATGTCCGACATCGACGCGGCGAAGCCGTCGCCCATGCCGCCGACCCCGCCCTGTTCGAAAGCCGCGTGGCCGTAGCGGTCGTAGGCCGCCCGCTTCTGCGCGTCCGACAGGGTCTGATACGCCTCGTTGACTTCCTTGAAGCGCGACTCGGCCTGCTTGTCGCCGGGATGACGGTCCGGATGGCAGCTCATCGCCGCCTTCCGGAAGGCGGATTTCAATTCGACCTCGGTCGCCGTCTTGGAGACGCCCAAGACTTCGTAGAAGTCCCGCTTCGCCATTTCAGCGCGCCCCTTCGCGCGTGAGTTCGAGCCATCGTGTTTCTGGTCCGTCCGGCGAACGCCAACTGCAGTCTCGCTCTTTCCAACACCATGGCGCCCGCTCCGGGGCAGTTCCGTCGAGGGCTGCCGCTTCGCGGGCGCTTGGTTACAGTCCAATTGGAGGTGCGCCAGCGACCCGGTGTCCCCTGCGAACGCGCCGGCCGCTTCCCAAAAAGCCGCCGGCGCGTGCGATCAGGGCTTCTTCTTGTCGTCGTCGACCTCGCGGAACTCCGCGTCGATCACGTCGTCCTTGGCCTCGGCGCCGGCGGCCGTCCCGGCGTCTCCGCCTGCGCCCGCCTGCTGGGCCTTGTACATCGCCTCGCCAAGCTTCATCTGCGCCTGCATCAGATCGTTGGTGCGGGCCTTGATGGCCTCGACATCCTCGCCCTGCAGCGCCGTGCGAACCGCGGCGATCGCCGCCTCGATCGCGCTCTTGTCGGACTGGGCGGCCTTGTCGCCGTACTCCTTGAGCGCCTTCTCGGCGTCATGGGCGGCCGACTCAGCGTGGTTCTTAGCGTCGACCACCTCGCGCCGCTTCTTGTCCTCGGCGGCGTGCGCCTCGGCGTCCTTGACCATCCGGTTGATGTCGGACTCGCTCAAGCCGCCGGAGGCCTGGATGCGGATCTGCTGCTCCTTGTTGGTCGCCTTGTCCTTGGCGGTTACGTTGACGATGCCATTGGCGTCGATGTCGAAGGTCACCTCGACCTGCGGCATGCCGCGCGGAGCCGGCGGGATGCCTACGAGATCGAACTGGCCGAGCAGCTTGTTGTCCGCCGCCATCTCGCGCTCGCCCTGGAAGACCCGGATCGTGACCGCCGTCTGGTTGTCCTCGGCAGTCGAGAAGACCTGGCTCTTCTTGGTCGGGATCGTGGTGTTGCGCTCGATCAGGCGGGTGAACACGCCGCCCAGCGTCTCGATGCCGAGCGAGAGCGGCGTCACGTCGAGCAGCAGCACGTCCTTGACGTCGCCCTGCAGGACGCCCGCCTGGATCGCCGCGCCGATCGCCACCACTTCGTCGGGGTTGACGCCCTTATGGGGCTCCTTGCCGAAGAACTGTTTGACGACTTCCTGCACCTTGGGCATGCGGGTCATGCCGCCGACCAGCACGACCTCGTCGATCTGGGCGGCGACCAGTCCGGCGTCCTTGAGCGCCTTGCGGCACGGCTCGACCGTCCGCTGGATGAGGTCGTCGACCAGCGCCTCGAACTTCGAGCGCGTGAGCTTGAGAGCGAGGTGCTTGGGGCCGGTCGCGTCGGCGGTGATGTAAGGCAGGTTGATGTCGGTCTGGGTGGCCGAGCTCAGCTCGATCTTGGCCTTTTCCGCCGCCTCTTTCAGACGCTGAAGGGCGAGCTTGTCCTTGGTCAGGTCGATGCCCTGCTCCTTCTTGAACTCGCCGGCCAGATACTCGACGAGCCGCATGTCGAAGTCCTCGCCGCCGAGGAAGGTGTCGCCGTTGGTCGACTTCACCTCGAACACGCCGTCGCCGATCTCGAGGATCGAAATGTCGAACGTGCCGCCGCCGAGGTCATAGACGGCGATCGTGCCGGCCTTCTTCTTGTCGAGGCCATAGGCGAGCGCCGCCGCCGTCGGCTCGTTGATGATGCGCAGCACTTCGAGGCCGGCGATCTTGCCGGCGTCCTTGGTCGCCTGACGCTGGGCGTCGTTGAAGTACGCGGGGACGGTGATGACCGCCTGGGTCACAGGGCCGCCGAGGTGCGCCTCCGCTGTCTCCTTCATCTTCTGAAGGACGAAGGCCGAAATCTGCGACGGCGAATATTGCTTGCCGTCCGCCGTAACCCAGGCGTCGCCGTTGGGCGCGCGGACGATCTTGTACGGGACGAGGCCCATGTCCTTCTTGGTCATGGGGTCTTCGAACGACCGGCCGATGAGCCGCTTGATCGCGAAGAAAGTCCGTTCCGGGTTGGTGACCGCCTGACGCTTGGCCGGCTGACCCACCAGACGCTCGCCGTCGTCGGTGAACGCCACAATCGAAGGCGTCGTCCGGGCGCCCTCGGAATTCTCGATGACCTTGGGGGTCGCTCCCTCCATGACCGCCACGCACGAATTCGTCGTGCCGAGGTCGATACCGATCACTTTCGCCATATTCTTCCCTGCTCCTTTCGCGGGACCGCCCGGCCCCGCAGCGGCCGGACCATGAGAAGGACTCCTCTCGGCCCGAAGCGGCCGGCGTCGCCTGTTCTGATCCCCTAAATTCCACGTAAATTCGCGGCGGACTCAACGCACTTGCGACGCCGAACCCGTCAGTCGCGGCGTATATAGGTTCGGCCTTTTCGAGGCGCAAGGCGCGGAATCGCCGGATTCCTCGCGTTTCCTGGCCAGAGCGCCGCCTCAACAAACGGCTTTCCCTTTGGCCCCGAGCCTTCTAGATAGCCCCGATGATTTCTTCGACGATTTGGCGCCTATCCGTCGTGATCGGCGGCTTGACGCTGGCTGCGGCGCCGGTCCGCGCCCAACTCGCCCTGCCGGGGGCGGGGCCCTCTCAGGAGGTCGGAGCGGCGACGACCGCGCCGAAGCCAAAGAAGTCCGGAAGCGCCGCGAAAGCGGACAAGAGCGGCAAGGCGGCCAAGGCCGCCCTCAAGTCCGCGCCCAGCGCCGAATCGATCGACGGCCGCCCGCTGATGCTGAACGGCAAGGCGGGGCTCCTGCAGATTTCCGGCCGCGGCGATACGCTCCAGATCGACAAGCTGAGCCTCGCCGGCGAAGGCGTCTCGGACGCGGCGCAACGCTGCGTCCTCAACATCGTCGGCGAGAAGCCGATCATGGCGATCAGCGACGGGCGTCCGGACGGTCTCGCACGCTACCATGCCGAAGTTCCGGCCTGCCCGTTCGCCTTCGACATCGTCGACGGCGCCGTCCTGGTTCCGGCGCAGATCACCGCCTGCGTCTTTAAGGCCGCCGACTGTCAGACGAGCCCGAGCGGCCTGTGGGGGCCGGACGGGACAACGCTCGGGGCGGACGCCGCGGCCATCGGCAAACGGCGCACCGAAGCCGAAAACGCCATGGCTCGTGCGCTGCACGCCCTCGAGGAGCGCGCCAAAGACAATTCCGATGCGGCGGCTCTCGTGCGGGACCAGAGCGGCTTTGCGGGCGAGCGCGACGACATCTGCCGCGACTACGTGCAGGAAGCCGAGCATGGATTCTGCGCCGCGAGCGTGACTGCCGCACGCGCGGCGCTGCTCGAGGCTCGGCTCGCGGCCTTCTCGGGCCCGGAGCGCAAGAGCGCGAAGTCCGACAAGAGCGCGAAGGCGGACAAGCCCGCCAAGCACAAGAAGGCCAAATCGACCGAGGCCGACAAGCCGCAGTAGCCGCGACTCCGATGGCTGAAGCGGCCCCGCCGGCGAGCGGCGCCGGGCCGAGAAACACTGGACTCTGAACTTTCGGCAGCCCGCTTTATTTTGCCGTCGACGTCGGCTAGCGTCCGGCGGGAAGAAGAGCGCCGTCATCGGGCGCGCGGCGACGAGGGGTCGGACATGGGGATGTGGCAGGAGTTCAAGGAATTCGCCCTCAAGGGCAACGCGCTGAGCCTGGCGGTCGGCGTCATCATCGGCGCGGCCTTCGGCAAGATCGTCGACGCCCTGGTGAACGACCTCATCATGCCGGTCGTCGGCATCGCCGGAAAGGCGGACTTCTCCAATTACTATATCCCCCTGTCGAGCGCCGTGACGGCGACCAATCTCGCCGACGCGCGCAAGCAGGGCGGCGTCTTCGCCTATGGCGACTTCATCACCGTGGCGATCAATTTCGCCATTGTGGCGGTCGCGCTGTTCCTTTTGATCAAGGGCATCAACGTCCTGACCCGCCCGGACAAGAACAAGCCGGCCGAACCGCCGCCGCCGAGCCCCGAGGTCGTGCTGCTGACCGAGATCCGCGACCAGCTCGCCCGCCGCAGCGTCTAGACCTGTCGGGGCCGCAAGGCGGACCGGCGCCCAGGCGTCAGACCGGCAGACCGTCGACCGCAGCGCCGGCGACGAAGAGGGTGGCGACGACGGCGAACGCCTTCGCAGCGAATGTGCGTCTCGCTGCGACGACGCCGATCAGGATCTCGATTTCGCCGCGCGCGTTGCGCACCCGGATCAGGCAACCCTTCACGTGGACGGCGGCGAGTTCCGCCACGATCGGCCACGCCGCATGCAAGCGCGGCAGCCGAACGCGGCGTTTGGCGGCGACGATCTGATTGTCCTTGACGACCTCGAAGTCGTAGGATTCGGACATGCTTTCGAACCTCCTCGTAGCGCCGCCCGCCCGCCGCGCTCGCGAAGGTTACGAGGCGCGTGGGGTGAAAGTTGGCCCGAACGGCGCCGTCGCGCGCCGGCCGCTCACAACGGGACCCGCCTCAGCCGCAGAGCGTTGGCGATCACGCTGACGGACGAGAGCGACATCGCCGCGGCCGCAACGATCGGCGACAAGAGGATGCCGAACGCCGGATAGAGCGCGCCGGCCGCGATCGGCACGCCGGCGGCGTTATAGAGGAAGGCGAAGGCAAGGTTCTGCCGGACGTTGCGCATCGTCGCCTTGGACAGCCTGCGAGCGCGGACGAGGCCGGCGAGATCGCCCTTGAGCAGCGTCATGCCGGCGCTCTCGATCGCCGCGTCCGTTCCCGTGCCCATCGCGATTCCAACGTCGGCCGCCGCAAGCGCCGGCGCGTCGTTGACGCCGTCCCCCGCCATGGCCACGATCCGGCCCTCGTCTTTGAGGCGGACGATTGCCGCCGCCTTGCCCTCGGGACGGACCTCCGCCTCATAAGACTCGAGTCCGAGCCTGGCCGCGACCGCCGCAGCGGTCGCGCGATTGTCGCCTGTCAGCATGACGACCTTCAGGCCCTGCGCCTTGAGCGCGGCGAGCGCCTCGGCGGCGCCCGCCTTCACCGGATCGGACACGGCGATCAGCGCAGCGACGGCGCCATCGACGGCGACGAACACGACGGTTGCGCCCTCGCGCCGCAGCGCCTCGGCCCTTGCGGCGAGCGGCAAGGCGTCCGCGCCGCGCTCCGCGACGAACGCGCCCGAGCCGACCGCAACCGCGCGTCCCTCGACGACGCCTGCGACGCCGCCGCCCGCGAAGGCCTGGAAATCGGCGGCCTCGGCGAGCTTGAGGCGCTTGCGCCGCGCCGCGGCGACCACGGCGGCGGCGATCGGATGCTCGCTCGACCGCTCGAGGCTTGCCGCCAATCTCAACGCGTCGTCGGCCGAGAACCCCGGGGCCGCATTGATGGCGGAGAGGCGCGGCTTGCCCTCGGTTAGCGTCCCCGTCTTGTCCACGACCAGCGTATCGACCGCCTCGAACCGTTCGAGCGCCTCGGCGTCGCGGATCAGCACGCCGGCCCGAGCCCCGGCGCCGACGCCGACCATGATCGCCATCGGCGTCGCCAACCCGAGCGCGCACGGGCAGGCGATGATCAAGACAGAGACGGCGGCGACGAGGGCGAAGGCGAATCGCGGCTCGGGCCCGAACATGAACCACGCCAGGAAGGCGAGAACCGCCGCCGCGCCGACCAGGGGCACGAACCAGAGGCTCACGCGGTCGGCGAGCCTTTGGACCGGCGCACGGCTGCGCTGCGCCTTGGCGACGAGATCGACCATGCGCGCCAGCGCCGTGTCGCGCCCGACCTTCTCGGCCCGCATGACGAGGGCGCCCGAGCCGTTGACCGCGCCGCCAACCAGCTTCGCGCCGAGCGACTTCATTACTGGCATCGACTCGCCGGTCATCATCGATTCGTCGACTGCGCTCGCCCCGTCGACGACCTCGCCGTCGACGGGGACCTTCTCACCAGGGCGCACCCGCAGTTTGTCGCCCACCATCACGTCGGCGAGCGCGACCTCGTGATCGTGACCATCGGCATCGACGCGCAAGGCCCGCTTCGGCGCGAGGTCGAGCAGCGCGCGGATCGCATCGCCCGTCCTGTCCCGCGCCACGAGTTCCAGCACCTGCCCCACGATCACCAAGAGCGTGATGACCGCCGAAGCCTCGAAATAGATCGGCGGCCCGTCGTGACGGCCAAACGCGTCGGGAAAGAGGCCGGGCGCGACCGTCGCCACGACGCTATAGGTCCAGGCGACGCCGACCCCGAGCGCGATCAGGGTGAACATGTTGAGGTTGCGGGTGCGGACCGAAGCCCAGGCGCGCACGAAGAACGGCCAACCGGCGCCGATCGCGACCGGGGTCGCGAGCAGAAGCTCGATCCAGTTCGAGCGGTCCGGCGTCAGCCATTCCGGCCGCCAGACATGGCCGCCCATATCGAGAACGAGCAGCGGGACCACCAGCGCCAGCGCAAGCCAGAGCTTGCGCTTCATGTCGATCAGCTCTTCGTTCGGGCCGACCTCCGCCGACGGCGTCTCCGGTTCGAGCGCCATGCCGCAGATCGGGCACGAGCCGGGTCCTTCCTGTCGGATTTCGGGATGCATCGGGCAAGTGAAGATCGTGCCGGGCGACGTCGCCCCTTGTAGCCGCGATCGGCGATCGCGGCCGACGCGGTCCATAGGGCGTTCGACAGAACGCCCGTCCATCGACGGGCTACCGACCGCGCCGACGGCGCCGAGGTAACGGGCCGGGTCGGCGGCGAACTTGGTCCGGCAGCCGGCGCAGCAGAAGTAATAGGTCTTTCCGTCGTGGGCGAAGCTGTGCTGCGCGGTCGTCGGGTCGACCGACATGCCGCAGACCGGGTCCCTGCCTACGGCTTTTTCCGTCTCAACGAGGCTCATTGCTTTTCGCCATCGCGCCCGCGCGCGCCCTTGAAGATGTTGTCACCAAGGCATAGACCTTCCCATCGTAGGAAGGTCAAGCGAGTGATTGTCGCATGAACATCGGCGCGGCGGCTTCGGCGAGCGGCGTGACCGCCAAGATGATCCGCCATTACGAATTGATCGGTCTGTTGCCGCCCGCCAAGCGGCGCCCGAACGCCTACCGCGACTACGGCGAGCGGGAGGTGCACGAGCTCCGGTTCATCAAGCGGGCGCGCCGGCTCGGCTTTTCGACGGCGGAGATCGCCGCGCTTCTGGCGCTGTGGCGCGACCGGGCGCGTCCGAGCCGCGAGGTCAGGCGGATCGCCGAACGCCATGTCGCCGAACTTACGGCGCGCATCGCCGAAATGCAGGCGATGGCCAAGACGCTCGCCGCGCTGGTCGAGGCCTGCTGCGGCGACGACCGGCCGGATTGCCCCATCCTCGACGACCTGGCGGCCGGCCAGGACGAGTGCTGACCCTCTTGCGATCCACGATCCGGTCGTCCATGACGCAGCCCCATGACCATCGCCCCGCTTCCCGAACACAACTGGCTCGACCTCATCCACCCGACGGTCCGCGACGCCGCGCCGAGCGGCATCGTCGAGGTATTCGACTACGGTCGCGGCCGCCAGGGGCTGATCCCGCTCTGGATCGGCGAGGGCGACCTGCCGCCGCCGTCCGTGGCGGCCGAGGCCGCGAAGGCGTCGATCGACCGCGGCGAGACTTTCTACACTGCCCAGGCCGGCATTCCGGCGCTGCGCGAGGCGATCGCCGGCTACATGACCCGCGTTTATGGCTGGGCGCCGGGAGGGCTGCCGTTCCGGCCCGAAAACTTCTTCGTCACCATCGGCGGCATGCATGCGATCGAGATCGCGACGCGCCTCACGCTCGGCCCCGGCGACGAGGCGCTGATTCCCTCGCCCGCCTGGCCGAATTTCGTCGGCGCGATCGAGACGTCGGGCGCGCGCGCCGTTCCCGTCCTGCTCGGCCGCAAGGGGCGGTGGAGCCTCGATCCGGAAAGCCTGCGCGCCGCCGTGACCCCGGCGACGAAGGTCGTCTTCCTGAATTCGCCGGCCAATCCGACCGGCTTCGTCGCGACGCGCGAGGAATTGGCCGCGACGCTGGGCGTCGCCCGCGGGCATGGCCTCTGGATCGTCGCCGACGAAATCTACGGCCGGCTGACCTACGACGGCGCCCGCGCGCCCTCGTTCCATGACGTGATGGCGCCGGACGACAAGATTTTGTTCGTCCAGACCCTGTCCAAGAACTGGGCGATGACCGGGTTTCGCGTCGGCTGGCTCGAGGCGCCGCCGGCGCTCGGGCCGGTGATCGAGAACCTCGTCCAGTTCACGACCTCCGGCGTGCCGGTGTTCACCCAGCGCGCTGCGATCGCCGCGCTGACCGAGGGCGAGGCGTTTCTCGCCGCCCAGATCGAGCGCTGCCGCCGGTCGCGCGACATCCTATGCGAGGGGCTGAAGGCCACCGGCCGGGTGCGCTTCTTCGAGCCGGAAGCGGCGTTCTACCTCTTCTTCGAGGTCGACGGCTTTCCCGATTCGCGGGCGCTGGCGCTGCGGCTGATCGACGAGGCGGGGATCGGCGCGGCCCCCGGCTCGGCCTTCGGCCCGGGTGGCGAGGGCCATCTCAGGGTTTGCTTCGCCCGTGACCCGGCGCAGATGGAAGAGGCGACCCGGCGCCTCGTGCGCTGGCTGAAGAGGTGACGGATACGGCGGTCGCTAACGTCGCCGACCGGCGCGGCTTCACACCGGCTTGTGACAGACCGCCTCGACATTGTTGCCGTCCGGATCGAGGATGAGGGCGCCGCAGTAATTCGGATGATAGTGCGGCCTCAGGCCCGGCGCGCCGTTGTCCTTGCCCCCGGCCGCGATGGCGGCCTCCCTCCTCCCAGCCATGGCGGGGAACGCGCCGGCGGCAGGAAGGCGCAGGTCGGTCTCGCCACAATCATTCGTCGGCGGGCGCGCTCGACCGCGCATTGTCGGCGGCGTGGACGGCGTCATGCGCAAGCAGCGTGGCCTGCGGCGTGAGGACATCGAATGTCCGCTCGAGCCTGGGCGGCGACGACGTCGTGAGACCGGTCGCGGCCGCAAGAGCGGCGAGGACCAGGGTCGCCGCCGCCAGCAGGTAGAAGAGCCCGTCGATGCCGAGCCACGCCATCACGCCCGTGCCGACCAGCGGGCCAAGGATGGAGCCGATCCCGCTGACGAGGATCAGCCGTCCGCTCACGGCGACCACCCGGTCGGCCGGCATCTGATCGTGAGCGTTGGCGACGCAAACTGGATATAGCGTCGACATGAAGCCGCCGAGCGCGGCGGCGGTCGGGAAGATCACGGCCCTCGAATGCGGCAGGCTGACCAGCATCACCGCAGCGACGGCGAAGCCAAGGCTCAGCGCCGCCAGCAGGAGCCGCCGGTCGAGACGATCCGAGAGCCTGCCAACCGGAAATTGAAACGCGAGGCCTCCGAGCACCGCGACGAGCATGAAGACCGCAATCGCGTCACGCGCGACGCCTTCCTCCTGCATCCACGCTGGAACGAGAGCGTAAAACGACGCGCCGACGAATCCGCTCGTCGCCGCGCCTGCGACCGCCGCCGGCGCGGCCCGCGAGAGCTGACCGAACGGCAGCCCCGCCGAGGGGATCACGAGGGGAGGCTCCGTCCGCGTTAGGCTGACCATGACCAGAGCCGCGGCAAAAGGAGTAACGATGGCGTGAAAGGGCGCGGTGGATTCGATGTCGGGCTGGGCGATAAGGAGCTGCCCGAGCGCAAGGGCTAGGAACGTCCCGATCATGTAGACGGAGAACACGAGGCCACGCTGCGCCGCGCTGGCCTTGGCGTTGAGCCAGCTTTCGGTGGCGACGAACAGCCCTGCGCAGCCGAAGCCGACGACCGCGCGCAGCCCCAGCCATGGCAGCGCGCCCACGATGAGCGGCATGAGCGCGGTCGCGCACACGACCATGCCCGCGAAGGCGGCATAGGCGCGGATATGTCCGACCCGTTCGATAACGCGCTCGCAACTCAAGGCGGCGAGCGTGAAGCCGGCGAAGTAGCTGCTGAGCACGAGACCCGACAGCGTAGGCCCGAACGCCTCGTAACCGACGCGCAGGGAAATGAACGTGTTGAAAAACCCGTTGGCGAGCTGGATGAGGCTGGTGGCGACGATCAGCGTTCCGATCTGCGTCAGCATCGGTCGTCCTCCATCGCGCCGGCGAAGCATTGCCTTCAGCGACGCCCGATTTCCCGGCGACCGCGCGAATCCGAACGCGAACGGCGAACGGGCGTCAAGCCGCGCCGAAAGCGTACAAGACGACGGCGAAGGCCGAAGCGACCGTGCAGTCCGCGCCGGCCGCGAAAACCCTCCGTCAGCGAGACATAAGCACAGCGACGCGATCCCCGATCACGTCCGCAATCACGCCGGCTTGTGGCAGACGGCCTCGACGTTGTCGCCGTCGGGGTCGAGGACGAAGGCGCCGTAGTAATTCGGATGATAGTGCGGCCTCGGTCCGGGCGCGCCGTTGTCCTTGCCGCCGGCCGCGATCGCGGCCTTGTAAAAGGCGTCGACCTCGGCCCGCGTTTCGGCGGCGAAGGCGATATGCGCGCCGCCCTTCGGCTTGGCGCCGGTTCCGATCCAGAAGAACGGCTTGCCCGGGACTCCGAAGCCGGCATGGGCGTCGGCCCCGGTGTCCTCCGCCGAGATCTCCATGACGAGCGAAAGCCCCAGCGGTTTCAGCGCGGCCTCGTAGAACCCTTTCGAGCGCGCAAAGTCCGCGACCGAGATTCCGATATGGTCGAACATGGCGTGGCTCCTTCATTTCCGCCCGATAGGATGGGTCTCAGGCCCTCCGATAGCCCGGGAGCGATGAGTCCGCGACATCTGCGAGATTCACGATGATGTTTTCCGGTGACCGGCATGCGATCCACCAAAGCTCGTCCGTCGTGCTCATGTTGGCTTCAAGGTGAGGCAGGAACGGCGGAACGAACATGAAGTCGCCCTCCGACAGGTCGAGGAATTCCTGATAGCCCGCGCCAAAATAGATGCGAGCGCGACCCGACAAGACATAAGCGCCGGTTTCGGCCTCGCCATGATGATGGGGCAAAGAGCGGAAGCCGGGCTTGTTGCTCGCCTTGCCGAACCAAAGTTTGGTCGCCGGGGTATGGCGCGGCCCCACGCCTGTTACGATCGCCAGACCGCCCGACTGACTTGTCCCGGCGTGCTCGCCGCCGCTCCTCGTCACCACGATCCGATCCCTGGTAGCCATTTCCACTCCTGTCGCCCGGATCTGTTGGACGGCTCGCCCGGGACGGCGCGCGCGCGTCTCAACATGGCGCCGGGGTCAGTAGCCGGCAACCGGCCCGGAAGGTTTCTCGCTGTACGGCGCGTTTTCGCCCCTGGCATAGCGTGCCGGATAAGAAAAATCGGAATCCCATGTGCAATATCTTGCCAGAAAGCGGAAGTCGTCGTATTGTGATCCCGTTGCCCCGATCGGACCCCTCGATGTCGCCTGCCTTAATTCACGTCTCCATCCAGCCGTTTGGAGTCGGCGCGAGGTTTGGCGCGCGCATCGCGTTGGGCGCCTTGTCCATCGGGAAAAGGGCGTCGGCGACGCGTGCGGCGGAAAAGGCCCGCGTGAAAAAATAAAAATCGGCCCACCTCGCCCGTAACCCATTGAAAAGGCCCATTTCGGACGAGAGAATCCAAGGAAATCCAAATAAAACCAACCGCCGAAAAGCGGGAATCCGCGGAGCCCTGATGCACCGCTGCGTAGACCTGAGGAAATCCAAATGTCTCGCCCCGGCTCGGGCGTTGCGGCGAGGCGCGGTCCCTTCTCCCTGCTGAGGGCGTCGAAAGGCGCCCGTCTCTCAAGGGGCTACGCCTCTCCGTGCAAGCGGGGAGAGGGAGACCTGCGCCCGCCGACGCGACGCAATCGCAGCTCGTCCTGGGTGACGGTCGCCGCTGCCGGGCGCATCTGGACCCCTTGACCTCTATGTCAAATCCGCCGCCAGCGACTCGCGCGTCGCGTTCGGGACGGTGACCTCCGCCTTATAGTGCGGATGGTCGACGCCGACCCGGATCGGCGCGCCGGACTTGGCGGCGGCGACCATCTCGGGCATCAGTTCGAAGCGCAGGAAATGCACGGCCGAGGTCTTCTCCGCCGTCGTCCGGTCGAGATCCTCGTTGGCGAAGGGCGTCACCCGGGCAAAGCCCGCGACCTGAACGTAGACGCAAGCCTCGACGCCGATGAGCCGGGCCAGCTCGACCTTCCGCTCGTCGGCGTCCGGATATTCGAACATCAGGGTCGCCTTCCAGTTCGATCCATCGGGGATCAGCGGATTGTAGACGTTCAGTTCCTCCTGAATCCCGTCGGGCTCGAAGATCCGCTCGAGCCGCAGCATCTCTTGCACTTGATACTGCATGGTGAGCGCGTCCTCGAAATGGATCGAGGCGTGCAGCCCGAGTTCGACCAGCCGGATTGTCTTGTGGGCCATCACCCGGGCGCGAAACTCCTTCCGCATCCCGGCGTAGGTCTCCAGACTGTACAGGCTTTCACGCGTGAGCATGGGTCACACTCCATAGGCCTTGCGCAAGAGCGAGATCGGATGCTCGGGCTCGCCGCCGGCCGCGCGGGCATGCGCGATATGGTGGCCCGCCATCGCGCAGTCCGAACCGAAATGGTCGGCCTTGGCGGCGTCGACCCGGGCGACCACCGGCTTGACGATCTTCATGGCGAATTTGGCGAACTCCGCCTTCACCGCATACGTGCCGTCGTGGCCCGAGCAGCGCTCGATGAGATCGACCTCCGTGCCCGGCACCAGCGACAGGGCTTCCTTGGTCTTCGGGCCTATGTTCTGCACCCGCTGGTGACAGGCGGCGTGAAGCGCGACCTTGCCGAGCGGCGTCTTGAAGTCCGTCCTGAGCTTGCCCTCGCGGGCGCGCAGCATGAGATATTCGAACGGGTCGTAGAACGCCCCCTTCACCTTCATGACGTCGGCGTCGCCGGGGAACATCAGCGGCAACTCCTGCTTGAACATCAGCACGCAGGAAGGGATCAGCGCCGTCAGGTCCCAGCCCTGGTCGACCAGCTTCGCCAGGATCGGGATATTGATCTCCTTGTGCTGGCGCACGCTTTCCAGGTCGCCGAGCTCCAGCCGCGGCATGCCGCAGCATTTCTCGCGCGGCGTCATCGTCACCGGAATTCCGTTATGCGCATAGACGGCGGCGAGGTCCTCGCCCGGGCCCGGTTCGTTGCGGTTCATGTAGCAGGTGGCGAAGAGCGCGATCTTTCCGGTCGTGCGACCGGCCGGCTCGCCCGGCGTCTCCGGAAACAGAATGTCGAGCCGCTTGCGCAAAGGGCGCGAGGCGTAGCTGGGCAGCCACGCGTCGGCGTCGATCCCGGCGACGGCCTCGAGCGCCCGCCGCGCCGGACGGATGGAATTGATCAGGTTGACGACCGGGGCCATGACCGGGTTGGCGAGCGGCGCCCCCGTGGCGTCCGTGTTGGTCAGCGTCCGATCGCGCAACCCCGCGCCCTTCGTCCGGAAGTGGACCGCCTTGGCGCGCAGCATCAGATGGGGGAAGTCGAGCGTCCAGTCGTGCGGCGGCACGTAGGGGCACTTCGTCATGTAGCAGAGGTCGCACAAAAAGCAGTGTTCGACGACCTTGTCGTAATCCTCCTTTCGGACCCCCTCGACCTCCATCGATTCCGAGGAGTCGACCAGATCGAACAGGGTCGGAAACGACTGGCACAGGCTGACACAGCGGCGACAGCCGTGGCAGATGTCGAACACTCGCTCCATCTCCTTAAGGAGCGTGGCCTCGTCGTAGAACTCGGGGTTCCGCCAATCGAGCGGATGGCGGATCGGCGCCTTCAGGTTGCCTTCGCTGACGGGTCCGGCCATGAACTCACTCGCCCCCCAAGGCAAATTAGCGACGGCGGGCGCAGAGGGCCCGCGTTTCAAAGCGCCCGTCCCCCGTTCGGGTTCGAACGCGGGAAGGGCGGGATTTTGCGCCTTTGGCTCAGCCCATTTCGTTGAGGGCTTTCTGATAGCGGTTGGCGTGCGAACGCTCGGCCTTGGCGAGCGTTTCGAACCAATCGGCGATCTCGTCGAAGCCTTCGGCGCGCGCGTCCTTCGCCATACCCGGATACATGTCGGTGTATTCGTGCGTTTCGCCCGCGACGGCGCTGGCGAGATTGGCCTTGGTCGGGCCGATCGGCAGGCCGGTGGCCGGGTCGCCCACCGCCTCGAGATATTCGAGATGGCCGTGCGCGTGGCCGGTTTCACCTTCCGCCGTCGAGCGGAAGAGCGCGGAGACGTCCGGATACCCTTCGACATCCGCCTTATTGGCGAAATAGAGATATCGGCGGTTGGCTTGCGACTCGCCGGCGAAGGCGTCCTTGAGATGCTGCTCGGTTTTCGAACCTTTGAGCCCCACGGGTTTCACTCCTCACAATGCGCTGGGTGGCGACCAGGGTCGGCGTCCGCCTCCCGGCGCGCAAGACGTCCATGCTGCGGACGGCTCCGCGTCATGACCCGGAACCGTCGCGCTGCGAGGATCGGATCGGGCGCGCACGGAAGCAAGACTCCGCCGTGACGCTGCGACGATGCGTCGCGACCAAGGGGAAAAGCGCAATTGTCACAGATATGTTGCAAATGACATGGTTCTGCGCGATTCTTCCGCTAAAGAGAGACGTCGCGCGCATCCGAACGCAGGCGTGAGGGCTGACCCAAGTGATTCCGATCGACGCGACCCGTGGTTACGCGGGGCATCACGCGCAGGCGGCCTATAGCCGTTGGGCGCCTGTCTATGACCTCATTTTCGACCTGCCGTTTCACGCGGGACGGCTTGCGGCCACGCAGGCGGCGGCGCGAGCGGCCGGCCCGGGCGGCGAGATCTTGGTGATCGGGGTCGGCACCGGGCTCGAGTTGCCGCTGTTGCCGACCAACGTGCACGCCACCGGCATCGACATCAGTGCGCCGATGCTGCGCGCCGCCCGGGCGCGGGTCGCCCGTCAGGGCCTCGCCCAGGTCAAGGGCCTGCACGTCATGGACGCGGCCGTGCTCGAATTCCCGGACGCCGCCTTCGATGTGGCGCTCGCGCCTTATGTGATGAGCGTCGTCCCCCATCCTGAGCTCGCGCTCGATGAGGCCTGGCGCGTGCTGCGGCCGGGCGGAACACTGGTCGTGATGAACCATTTCGCCGCCGCCCGCGGGCTGCGCAAGGCGATCGAACGACGGATGGAGACCGCCGCCGCATGGCTCGGCTGGCATCCGAATTTTCCCTATTCGGCGATCGGCGACTGGATCGCCTCGCGGCCCGATGCGCGCGTGACGGAACGATGCGAACTGCCGCCGCTCAAGCTGTTCACGCTGCTCAGGATCGAGAAATCAGCGGCTCAATAGTCATGCTGGCCAGCGCGTCATGAACGGTGTGCTCCCTGCAGGTCGCTTGTAACCGGGTCGTCCGACGACTAGCTTTGCTAAACCGAAGCGAGCCCGAAACCTTTGCCGAAACCTTTCCCTTCCCGCCGCGCCGCGCCGAGCGACGCGGCGATGCCATCGCGCGATGAGCTGGTCGCCTTCATTGGCGGGTCGCCAGCGCCCAACGGCGAGAAACCGCCGGCGCGGGTGACCAAGCGTGACATCGCCCGGGCTTTCGGCGTCAAGGGCGAGGCGAAGACTGAGCTGAAGCTGCTTATCAAGGATCTGCAGAACGAGGGCGCGATCGCCCGCGGCCGCAAGGCGCTGCAGGTGCAGGGCCGGCTGCCGGCGATCGTGGTGGCCGACATCGCCGAGCGCGACCGCGACGGCGAACTCGTCGCGAAACCCGTCGAATGGAACGAGGAGGGGCCGCCGCCGCGAATCCTGATCCGTCGTCCCCGAACCAAGCGCGACAGCGCGCCGGCCCCGGGCTTGGGCGCCCGCGTCCTCATACGAGTCGAGGTCAACCCGGACGCGACAGGCAAGGCGCCTGCCTATTCCGGCCGGGTGATCAAGGTCCTGGAAAAGCTCCGCGCGCGCATGTTCGCGGTCTTCCGCCAGGCGGAGGACGGCTCTGGCCGCGCCCTGCCGGTGGAAAAGCGGTCCGCGACGCGCGAGTTCTTCATCCCCGCCGCCTTCGCCGACGAAGCGGAGGACGGCGATCTCGTTGCGATCGAACCACTGCGAGCGACGGGTCTCGGCGCCCCGACCGCGCGCATTGTGGAATCGATCGGCTCGGTCAAGTCCGAAAAGGCGGTGAGCCTGATCGCGCTCGCTCAGCACCATATTCCGTATGTCTTTTCGCCAGCCGCGCTGAAAGAGGCCGAAACTGCCCGCCCGGTTCGCCTCGCATCTCCGCGCGAGGATTGGCGGTCGCTGCCGCTCGTGACGATCGATCCCCCGGACGCCAAGGACCACGACGACGCGGTCCACGCCGCGGCTGATCCGGACCCGGCCAATCCGGGCGGCTTCATCGTCACCGTCGCGATCGCGGACGTCGCCGCTTATGTCCGACCCGGCTCGGCCCTCGACCGCGAGGCGCTCGAGCGCGGCAATTCTGTCTATTTCCCCGACCGCGTTGTTCCGATGCTGCCCGAGCGGATCTCCAACGATCTCTGCTCGCTCAGGGCCGCCGAGGACCGGCCGGCGCTGGCGGTGCGGATGATCCTCGGCGCCGATGGGCGCAAACGGTCGCACCGCTTTCATCGGATCATGATGCGCTCGGCGGCAAAGCTTGCCTACGAGCAGGCGCAAGCGGCCGTCGACGGCCGGCCGGACGAGACGATGGCGCCCCTCGTGGAGACCGTGCTGAAGCCGCTCTACGCAGCCCACGCCGCGATCAATCTTGAGCGCGGGCGGCGCGATCCACTCGCTCTCGATCTGCCGGAGCGCAAGCTCGTTCTCGACAAGGAGGGGCGTCTCGCTGGCGTTCGCTGGCCGGAGCGGCTCGACGCTCACCGTCTGATCGAGGAGTTCATGATCCTCGCCAATGTCGCAGCCGCCGAGACGCTGGAGGCGCAGCATTCTCCCCTCCTCTATCGCGCCCACGATGCGCCGAGCGTCGAGAAGCTCAACGATCTCATCGAGTTCCTTGGCACGATTGGAGTCAAGCTGGCGCGAGGCGATCGGGTCCGCCCGTCCCACTTCAACGGAGTTTTGAGTCGCGTGAAGGGACAGGGAGTCGAGGCGCTGGTTAACGAAGTGGTCCTGCGCGCCCAGGCGCAGGCCGAATACAGCCACGAGAACTACGGCCATTTCGGACTGAACCTGCGGCGCTACGCCCATTTCACCTCCCCAATCCGGCGCTATGCCGACCTCGTCGTCCACCGGGCGCTGATCCGCGCGCTCGGTCTCGGCGACGACGGACTGCAGGACCTTCGCGGCGGCGAACTGGCGCAGGTCGCCGAGCATATTTCCGCGGCCGAGCGACGCGCCATGGCCGCCGAGCGCGAGACCGTCGACCGTCTTGTCGCCGCCCATCTCGCCGATCGTGTCGGCGCCGAGTTCGAGGCCCGCGTCGCCGGGGTCACGCGGGTCGGCCTGTTTGTGAAGCTTGCCGAGACCGGCGCCGACGGCTTCGTGCCGGCCGGGACGCTGGGCGACGATTATTTCCGGTTCGAGGAAGGGATCCGCGCGCTGGTCGGAACCCGAAGCGGCGTGATCTACCGGCTCGGCGACCCGGTGCGTGTGCGCCTCGTCGAGGCGGCGCCCTTTGCCGGGGCGCTTCGGTTCGAGATCGTGGCGGACGACGCGGACGGAGCGCCTCTGCGGCGGGGCGCGCGCCGCGCGCGGACCGGTTGGCGGGAGCGCACAGCGACTCCTCGGGGCGGCCGGCGATGAACGACTTATCCGGCTTCCGCGGCTGGCGCCCTCCGCGCCGCGAGCGACCGCTCCGCGAGGCGATCTGCCGCGGCCTGTGCGGCCGCTGTCCCGCCTGCGGGCGCGGCCGGCTTTTCCGGGGCTATCTGAGACTGGATACGATCTGCAAGGTCTGCGGCGAGGACCTGAGCCACGCTCGCGCCGATGACGCGCCGGCCTATCTGACGATGCTGGTCGTCTGCCACGTGGCCGGCGCCGGGGTGCTGATGTCCGAAGACGCCTGGCCAAGATCGTCATTGGCGACGACGGCGCTAATCTGGCTGACGGTGGCGGTGGTCGTGAGCCTTCTCATCTTGCCTCGGATGAAGGGAGCGGTCGTCGGCCAGCAATGGGCGCTCTGCATGCATGGGTTCGGAGGGGACGAGGCGTGAGCGGCGAAAAAGGTTCGGGCCGGGCGCTGCGTCCTCGCGACGCGGCGACGCTCATCATCCTCGACCGGGCGGGAGCCGAGCCAAGAGTGCTGATGGGCAGGCGGCACCAAGGCCACACGTTCATGCCCGGGAAGTTCGTCTTTCCCGGCGGACGGGTCGAACCGGAGGACCGTCGGATGGCCGCCGCCGGGGCGCTCGACTCGGTCGTCGAGGAGAAACTCAATCGCCGCGTCTCGCGGCCGTCGCCGTCGTTCGCCCGTGCGATCGCGCTCGCCGCCATTCGCGAGACCTTCGAGGAAACCGGCCTTGCGATCGGCGTCGCCGACTACGGCGCTCCAGAGGACCCGCCGCCCGGCGCCTGGGCGAGCTTCGCCGCGGCGGGCGTCTATCCCGCGCTCCATGGGATCGACTTCGTCGCGCGGGCGATCACGCCGCCTGGACGGATCAAACGGTTCGACGCGCGCTTTCTCGTCGTCGACGCGGGCGCGATCGCCAAGCGCGTGGAGGGAGTCGTCCATCCGGAGGCGGAACTGGTGGAACTGGTCTGGACGCCGCTCGGCGAAGCGCGCGCGCTGGATCTGCCGAACATCACCCGGCTCGCCCTGGCCGATCTGGTCGCGGCGCTGGAATGCGGGCTCGACCGGCGCCGCCCGCGGCCCTTCTATCGTGAGTTGCGCGGCAAGCGGCTGCGCGAGGAACTCTGAGCGGCCTTACGCTGCGACGCGCGTCCGCGGCAAGAGGCGGCCGGCAAGCTCCATCAGCGCAAGGTGATAAGGCACCGCCGTGCGTTGCGAACGGTTGTAGCGCGAGACGACGACCTCGAGGAGTTCGACCATGATCTCCCCATCGACCTCAGCGAGGTGGTTGAGCGTCAGGCTGGCGTGACCGAGCGCGGAAACAAGCGCCTCGCGCAGAGCTTCGAAACCCTCGACATCGCCGGCGATCAGCGCCCGCCAGACGCGGGCGTGAAGACGGGACATTCCGCGCGCCAGTGCTTGATCGCGCAACAACCTGCAATATGCTGCAAAGAGCCGGTCGAAAATGAGCGGCTCCGCCCACTGCTGCAACCCCGAGAAACCTTCGGACGAATTGGTCAAAGGCATGGCGACGATCCCGGCTCGGCCGTCACACGAGACATAGGCGGCTGATTTCCAAATACAAATCGATCTCCATACTGTTTTAAGAATATTAACGCGTTGTAAACCGACGAAGCGGAAATTTCGGTGCAAACGCGCAACACAATTCCGCGGGGCCTTGACGATACGGACGCTGTTCCCGCGCCGTTCGAGTCGTCTAGCGGTTCAAAGCGAATTCCGCTGGCCGGGTCCCTCGCGCGAGCGCGTCGAGCACCGCGTTGATCATGCCGCACTCGTCCGGCCCGAAGAACGCCGCGGCGATATCGACATATTCCGTCACGACGACGCGCGCCGGCACGTCGGGGCGGCCGCGCAGTTCGTAGAAGGCGGCGCGCAGGATCGCGCGCATCAGGGCCTCGACGCGGCGAAGCGGCCAGCCTTCCGCGAGGGTCTTGTCGAGGCCGCGATCGATCGGAGCCTGATCGCGCAGCACGCCCGAGACGATGTCGCGAAAAAAGGCGATCTCTGCCGGATTGTAGGCGTCGCCCTCGATCTCCTGCCCGATCCAGTGCGCTTCGAACTCCGCCAGAATATCGTTGAGACCCTTCTCGGTGACCTCCATCTGGTAGAGCGCTTGGGAGGCGGCGAGGCGGGCGGCGGAGCGCAGGTCGGATTTCTTGGGCTTCATCGTCCGCCAACCTTGCGCTTGAGGAGGGCGAGTCCGATCGCAGCCCTAGCGGCGTCGCCGCCCTTGTCGCCGCGCGCGGGATCCGCGCGCTCTTCCGCCTGGACGAGGGTCTCGGTGGTCAAGACACCGTTGCCGAGCGCCAGCCGATGCTGCACCGACATGTCCATCAGCGCCCGCGCCGACTCCCCCGCAACAATCTCGAAATGATACGTCTCGCCCCGCACCACGCAGCCGAGCGCCAGCGCGCCGTCGTAAGGCCGTCCGGCCTCCGCGGCGGCGTCGAGCGCAATCGCCATGCCGGCGGGAATCTCGAGCGCGCCTGCGACGCTGACGACGTCGTAGGTCGCGCCGGCGGTCTCCAGGGCGCGGGCCGCTCCCGAAAGGAGGTGCGCGCCGATCGCGTCGTAGAAACGCGCTTCGACGATGAGAAAACGCCCGCCGTCTATACGGGGAGCGGACGCGAAGGCTGCGCGGCTCGGCTCGGCCATGCTCGGAAATCTCTGGGGCTCTGACGGAATGCCGACCGTCAATAAAGGCGGGCGACCGCCGTGGCAAGGCGCTCAATCGCAGCGGAAACGCCAGCGGCCGTAGCGCCACGGTCGCATCCAGGAAGCTCCGGCCGGAATCGCTAGAGGAGGCGGATCGAATCCCGAGCCGCCCCACGGGTGGCAGCGACAGATGCGCGCCGTTCCCATCCATGCGCCGGCCCAGAGGCCGTGGCGAGCGATTGCTTCGTCCGCGTATGCCGAGCAGGTCGGCAGATAGCGACATTGCCGTCCGATCAAGGCCGATAGGGTCAGCTGATAGAACCGGATCAGCGCATGCGCGGTCCGGCCGGGCGCCAGCGCGGTCACGACGCCTCGGCCGTCTCTGCGGCCTTGCGCGCGATCTGGCCGAGCGCGTCGGCGACCGCGTCGAACGTGAGCAGCGTCGAAGCGTGACGCGCCCGGTAGGCGCGCACAGGTTCGAGCACCGCGAATTCGGCCCATCTGCCGTCGGGCGGCGGGCCGCTCTCCTTCAGCATCCGGATCATGGTCTCGCGCAGTTCCAACAGTTCGTCCGGCGTCGCGCCGATGACATGGCGCGCCATCAGCGACGACGACGCCTGCCCAAGCGCACAGGCCTTGACGTCATGGCCGAAGTCGGCAACCCGACCGTCCCGCACGACGAGGTCGACAACCACCGTCGAACCGCAAAGGCGGGAATGCGCCTTGGCGCTCGCATCCGGCGCAGCCAGACGGCCGAGGCGCGGAATGTTTGCGGCCAGTTCGAGAATGCGCCGATTGTAAATGTCGTCCAACATGCGACCGTCTGACAGGATGAACTGAATGGCGCGGGTCCGCTTGCGTCCTATATAGGGGGCTGGCAGCCGAAATCGAGCCTGGGTGAAGAGCGCGGCAAGGCGCGCGCCGACGAGGGGTATTTATGGACGAGATCGTGAAGCTGAAGCCCGTCGCCGCGGCCGTTCCCGCGCAGCCAGCGCGACGACCGACTCGCGAGGAGGCCGAAACGGCTGTTCGTACTTTGATCGCGTGGGCTGGCGACGATCCGGATCGCGAAGGGCTTGTCGAAACGCCGCGCCGGGTGGTGAAGGCGTACGAGGAGCTGTTCGCCGGCTACCGGGAGGACGCCGCGAAGCCGCTCAAGCGCGTGTTCCATGAGGTGTCCGGGTACAAAGATCTTGTCATGGTTCGCGACATCGCGTTCGTGTCGCATTGCGAGCACCATATCGCCCCGATCTTCGGCAGGGCCCACATCGGGTACTACCCGCGGCGCGGGGTCGTCGGTCTTTCGAAGCTTGTGCGAATCGTCGACACGTTCGCTCGCCGCCTGCAGACCCAGGAGGCGCTGTCGGCCCAGATCGTCGAGGCCATCGAGAAGGCCCTCGAGACGCGCGGGGTCGCGGTGACAATCGAGGCCGAGCACACCTGCATGGCGATGCGCGGCGTGCGCAAGCACGGCGTCTCGACCGTCACGACCCAGTTCAGCGGCGTTTTCCGCGACGATCCGAACGAGCAGACGCGGTTCGTCACTTTGTTGCGCGCGGCGCCCCGATCATGAGCGGAGACATCGATCGCGAGGAAGGTCTCGCCTTTCAGCCGAAATTCGGCGCGGACGGCCTGGCGACGTGCGTGACGGTCGACGCTCGGCGCGGCGACGTGCTGATGGTCGCGCATATGAACGCCGAGGCGCTAGCCGCGACGCTCAGGACGGGGGTGGTCCATTACTGGTCGCGCTCACGCGGGACGCTCTGGCGCAAAGGCGACACCTCCGGCCAGACCCAGAGCCTCGTCGAAATGCGGGTCGACTGCGATCAGGACGCGTTCGTCGCCCTTGTTCAGGTGGGCGGCGACGGCGGCGCCTGCCATACCGGCCGTCGCTCCTGTTTCTATCGTCGGGTCGAGGTCGACGGGGCCGGACTCCGGCTCGCATTCGTTGAGGATGCTAAGGCCGGCGGCTGACGCCAAGGCCGCTCCTGGGGAACGCCGCGCGGTCTATAGCGTTCAATTGTCTGGCGCGGCGATCGGGACGAGACTAGATTCCGCGCACCACCGGGGACATCAGGTTCGAAGACGGTTCATGTTTTGGGCGCCCTATTGGAAAGGTGAAACGGATATCGCGACTGGACGCCATCGTCCGGCCAAGGTGGGCGTCGTGCTCGGCGCAGGCGCGGCGCGCGGCTGGGCGCATATCGGGGCGCTGCAAGAACTTAATGCGTTGGGCATCCGGCCCGACGTCGTGGTCGGCTCGTCGATCGGAACGCTGGTCGGCGGCTGCTACGCGGCGGGCAAGCTTGATATGCTGGAGGCCTTCGCCCGTTCGCTGACCCGGCGGCGGATGTTCGGTTTGATCGATTTCTCCTTTGCCGGCAGTGGGCTGATTGGCGGCGAGCGCCTGCGCTCCCGGCTCGAGGCCGAACTCGGCGGCCTCCGGATCGAGGACCTGCCGATCCGCTTCGCGGGCGTGGCGACCGAGATCAGCGGGGGGCACGAAATTTGGCTGCAGCGCGGCATGCTGGTCGAGGCGATCCGGGCGTCGTATGCATTGCCCGGCGTGTTCGAGCCGGTCCGGGTTGAGGGCCGCTGGATGTTCGACGGCGCCATCGTCAATCCGGTGCCGGTTAGTGTCGCCCGGGCTTTGGGGGCCGAGCGGGTGATCGCGTTCAACATTTCGAGCGACAGCGTGGGACGCGGCACGGCGATCCAGAATCCATTCGGTCCGATGGAAGCGCCCGCGCTCGACGAACCGGCCAACGACCCCGGCGGCGTCATTGCCCGCTGGTGGCGCGGGACGCCGCGCGCGTCGGGCGATCCGGACCCCGCTCCGCCCGGCCTGATGACCGTCATGGTCAACGCCTTCGACATCCTGCAGGACCGGATCATGCGCTCGCGGCTTGCCGGCGATCCGCCCGACGCCCTGATCCAGCTCAAGGTCGGCAAGATCGGCATGTTCGAGTTCAACCGCGCCGACGAACTGATCGCGATCGGCCGCGACGCTGTTCGCAAGGCGGCCGCCGAAATCGCAGATAACATCGAGACGACGAGGATGGAGACCTCCGGCGGCTGACCGCCGGGCGGTCCTCGGTTTCAGGCGGTTGTGATGTATTCCCGCAATGCCTGCCTTTCGCGGTCGATCGCGCTGACATGGCGCTTGACGACGTCGCCAATCGAAACGATGCCGATCAGCCGTCCATCCTCGACCACGGGCAAATGTCGGAAGCGCCCTTCGGTCATCGTCTCCATCAGCTGATCGATCGTGGCGTCGCGCGTGACCGTGACGACCTTCGGCGTCATGTGCCGCGACACTTGATCATCGAGCGCGGCGGCGCCGTTCTGGGCGAGGACGCGGACGACGTCCCGCTCGGACAGGATGCCGAGAACGTTCATCGATGCGTCGGCGACGACGACGGCGCCGACGCCTTTGGCGGCGAGCAGGTCGATGACTTCCTTGAGCGTGCGATAAGGTTGCGTGGTGAAAACCTCGCGCCCCTTTTCGGCGATAATGCGCGAAACAGTCATCCATCCCTCCTGGGTGAGCGGCCTTGTGTCCGGCCGCGTCGGTCGGGAAGGATGCGCCGGCCGCGCTGGCCGATCAAGCCCAATTTCAACCCGATTTTAGCGACGCGGCGTCAGCGCAACCCTCCGTCGACCAGGAAACACTGTTTGGTGATCATCGCGCTGTCGTCGGAGGCCAGGAACAGCGCGAGCCGAGCCACGTCCTCCGCGACGAGGGTGCGGTCGAGACACTGGCGCGCCCGATAGGCGGCGATGTCCTTTTCGCTCATCCACAAGCGGCGCTGGCGGTCGGTGATGACAGCGCCGGGAGCAATGGCGTTGACGCGGATGTTGTCCGGTCCGAACTCGCGCGCCAGACTCTTCGTTAGCCCCACGACGGCGGCTTTGGCGGTCGAATAGACCGACAGCCGGCTGACGCCGATCATCCAGGCGGTTGAGGAGAAGTTGACGATCGCCCCGCCGCCGAGTTCGCGCATCGAGCGGCGCGCGACCTGGGCGGCGAAGAACTGGTGCTTGAGATTGACAGCCATCGCGCGGTCCCAATCGTCCTCGCTGACCTCGTCGGCGTCCTGACGCTGATCGCTGGCGGCATTGTTGATCAGCACGCCGATCGGCCCGAGCCGCTGGCGGACCTCCTCCATCGCCGCCTCGAGCGCGTTGATGTCGCTGAGGTCGCATTCGACGAAAAGCGGTTGCCCGGCCCCGGCAAGCTTCGCCGCGAGCGCCTTCGACGCTTCGACGTGGACGTCGACGAAGGCGACGTTGGCCTTCTGCTGCACGAAGGCCTCGACCATCGCCGCCCCGATCCCCGACCCGCCGCCGGTGATGAAGACAACCTTGTCAATCAGCGAGGGATAGCGGGCGTAGGACATTGGGGTTGGGCTCCTTGGGTGCTTCCCGGGCCGTCGGGTCCGCCCCAATTCGCCCGCGAGCGTTATTTATCAGGCTGTTGCGTGTCAATTTCGGTACCTCGTCCGCGCCGGCCAAAGTCCGGGCCGGCGCCAATGACCGCGGTTTTCCGACCGGACGCCAGTATTTTCAAGGACTTAGCCTACCCTTTAACCGGACTCCGTGAACCGACTTTGAGCGATATCAACTACTTACGCGATATTGCTCCCCGGGTGGGTGGAGTGCGCAGGCGCAGTGTCTCGCGTCGCCCTAGCAACGCCCGTATCGAAGTAAGAATTCATACGATCGCGGGGAGGGGGACAGGCGTTGGGATCCGCGACAGCGAACGCAAAAGCTCTCTCGCCCTCGCAAGACGTTCAATATCCGCCTTCTCAGGCTTTCGCCTGGCGGTTTCTTGCCAAGGATCTGGGTAGCCTTCCTTCGCGAGGAAGACAGCCGTTGCCGCTAACTCCAACTCTACCGCGTCGGACTCTGCGGCAACCTCGGCAAATCGACGGCGGCTATCATTTCCGATCGCGGGGGATTGAGCAGTAAATATCGAATAAGTGCCGCCCCAGGCGGCAGCGTGTTCACTTTCCTGCAAATCGCCGAGCAAGTCCCCGATACGAGCAGCACTCGCCAGATCTTCGCTGTAGGGCCCGTAGTGTTTGTAAGTGAAGACCAAACCGCTTTCCATGCCGGTCACGGTCAGGAGATAGGCGATTTTCTGCAAGCGGGTGCGGCCCACCACGCGACCTCCTGCGTCAGCGATGATGGCTGCAACTTTCTTCGATTCACTTAGCGGCATGATTCGACCTCCCCGTCGATAATACTATTGACGATCCTACTTCCCTCAGCGTCATCGCGATCATGATACGCTCGAAAGAGCGTAAAAACGGTAAGGCTCCTTACAACTTGCGATCGCTTCTTGAGGTCAACGAGCTTACCGCCGTCCGTACGCACGTTGATACGTTCAGCCGGGCCCTTGATTCCGACCGCGTCCTTGTACGGGGACCGCTTGTCTTCATCGATCAGGACACGCGGCTTGTCCGTGGGGCCAGACTTAGACCACTCGGTTAATTTTTCCTTAACCTTCGCACAACAAGTTTCAATCTTTGAGACGCGATCCGTTTCTCCTGTGCCTTCCGGATCAAATTCATGGCTTACACGAGATCTGATATCGATACACTTGTAAAGCTTACGGTCTCTAAGCCTCGTGGCAAATTCACTTACAAGGCTATCTTCGGCATCTACCATCGGGGCCAGGGCACCCGCCACGACCGTGTCGTCTAAATTCATGATATTTTCCAAAACCTCCGGATTTATCGCGAACCGAATCAACGGATGGCGATCAGGCAGCCCAGTCCGCGTAACTGCGGCGTCCCTAGCAAGGGTGACGAGACGCACCAATAGTTCGGTGAAGAGTTTTTCTGCACCGCGAGTGGCTTTATGAAAATATACGGTCGGATACAGCTGGAAAAGTCCGAGGACATATGCCTCCGCGGCGTGGATTGCCTTGGGACCAATGACAAATGTTTGGATAGAGCCCGTCTCGCGCTCATCGACTCCGGTAGGGACCGACGCGATCTCCAAGTTCGCCATGAGCCACGTGTAATCAATTGCTGCGTGCTGTGTTCCCGTCATTAGGCGATCTCGTCGCATGTAGTCGAGACGGTCAGCGTCGAACTGGCTCGACACAACGGCATTGTGAACAGTGATGCGGCCTTCTTTTTTTATCATATCCGCCACATCAACAGCGACACCACTTCCCATTTCATTGAGTATTGCGGCGATATCGCCGTGTCGGATCAGCATGTCGCTGGGGGCTTATCCCGCTGTCCCAGGCGACCGTCACGACGGGCCGAGCTGACGCTACGAGGGTTCCCAAAGCCCCATGAAATTTCAGGCTGGGCAAATCTGGTCTAACCCGTTTTGGCCGCCGGCGGTCGCCGATTTGGCTCTAAGAGCCCTTGCGCGCGGGACCGACGTACCTGGGACAGCGGGATAAGCCTCTGTCGCTGACGTGCTCATGATTCGCTAGTTTGAGATCTAGCCGCCGACCTACCGCTTCGAACGCGTGGCTAAAAGGCCCATGTCCGAGGTCGTGGACGAGCGCCGCAGCCAGCGCAAGATTTTCTCGTGATTCGGAGCGCTCCCCACAGTTGCGGACGACCTCCGTCAGCTGTCGAGCTGTATGGAACACCCCGACACTATGGGCGAAACGCGAATGGCTCGCGCCCGGATAAACAAGTTCCGAGAATCCGAGCTGCTTGATGCGTCGCAGGCGCTGAAAGGGGCGCGTCTGAATGACTCTCCAGAGAGCGCGTTCGAGTTCGGAGCCTTTGAACTCGACTAGGTTGTGGAGAGGATCACGGATTCGCTGCAAAGCCATTCACCAAGAAATAACTGATTCTCGACACAGTCGCCCCGGGAATTCCGCCTTCCCTCAATCTCAAAACGAAAATGCGGAACCGTTGTCCACCTATTTATATCGTAGTCTCGGAACAAAGCAAGAACGTTCGTCACCAGGGCCGGGCAAGAAGGGCCTGAGAGAGTAACCTCGGTATCCGCTACCCCTTCATCAACGCCAAAAGCCCCTTCATCAGCGCGGCCGGGCTCGGCGGGCAGCCGGGGATGACGAGGTCGACCGGCAGGACGGCGCCGACGCCGTTCGCCACGGCATAGCTGCCTGCGAACTCGCCGCCGTCGGCGGCGCAGGCGCCGCAGGCCATCACCCATTTGGGCGCCGGCGTCGCCGCGTAGGTCCGCTCGAGCGCTTCACGCATGTTGAGCGTCACCGGCCCGGTCACCAGGAGAACGTCGGCGTGGCGGGGCGAGGCGACGAAACGGAAGCCGAACCGCTCGATGTCGTAAAAGGCGTTGCCCAAGGCATGAATCTCGAGTTCGCAGCCGTTGCACGAGCCGGCGTCGACGTGCCGGATCGCGAGGCTGCGCCCGAGCGTCCGTTCGGTCGCCTCCTTCACCGCGGCCGCGAGGCCGGCGAGTTCCGGATCGTCGGCCCCCGGAGCGGCTTCGGTCAGAGGCGGCAGAAGGCCCTGCAGCAGCGTGGAGCGCATTTTAGAGATCGCACCCGGAATAGGAACCGTTGAAGGACTTGTTGCACAAGGGGAAGTCGGCGACGATGTTTTTCTCGATCGCCGCCTCCAAGAGCGGCCACTGAAACCACGACGCGTCGCGCAGGTGGCAACGCGCGACCGCGCCGTCGCCAGCCAGGCGCACATGCGCGAAGACGTCGCCGCGGAAGGCCTCGACGAGCGCGAACCCTTCGCACGGCGCCTCCGATGCGGGAAGCTCAATGCGAATCGGGCCGGAGGCGAGGCCAGCCAGCATTGCCTCGATCAGGTCCAGGCTTTCGCCGACCTCGGCGATGCGGACCCAGATGCGGGCGTTGACGTCGCCCGCCTTGCGCGTCGGAACCTTGAACGACAGCGCGTCGTACGGCGGATAGGGATGGTCGCGCCGCGCGTCGAAATCGCGCGCGGACGCGCGGCCGATCACCCCCCCTGCGCCGAACTGGCGCGCGAGATCGGCTTTCAGAATGCCGGTCCCGACCGTGCGGTCCTGTAGCGAGGCCGTGTTGTCATAGAGCCGCACGAGCTTCGGGAACGTCGCGCGGGCCTCGGCGATCAGCGCCCGGATCGCCGCGCCGCCTTCCGGCTGAAGGTCGACGGCGACGCCGCCCGGAACAACCCCATCCATCATCAACCGATGGCCGAAGGCGGCCACGGCCGCGCGCAGCGTTCGCTCGCGCAGGATGCCGCAATGGGCGAGCATCAGGGCGAAGGCGGCGTCGTTGCAGATGGCGCCGATGTCGCCGAAATGATTGGCGAGCCGCTCGAGCTCGGCCATCACGCCGCGTAGGCCATGCGCCCGCGGCGGCGCGTCGACGCCGAGCGCCGCCTCGACCGCTCGGGCGAACGCGATCGCGTAGGCGACCGTGGAATCGCCGCTAACCCGGCCCGCGAGTTTGGCCGCGCGTTCCAGGCTCGCCCCGCGCATCAGCGTGTCGACGCCTTTGTGGGTGTAGCCGAGCCGCTCTTCGAGCCGGACGACCGCCTCGCCGCCGGCGTGGAAGCGGAAATGGCCGGGCTCGATGATCCCGGCATGGACGGGACCGACCGGGATCTGATGCACGCCCGGCCCCGTGGCCTCAAGGAAGGCGTAGGCGTCGGACGCGCCATCACGGGGCGCGCGATCGCCGAGCGGATGGCGCAACGGCCAGCGGCCGTGATCGAGCCAGCGGCGGCCGTCCGGCGCGCCGAGCGCCAAAAAGCCGTAGAGGTCGCAGGCCGACCGCTCGAGCCGCCCGGCCGGCGGATGCAGCGCCGCGAGGGAGGAAAACGCGCCGCGATCGCAGGCAACTTCGGCGAAGGCGAGCGTCCCGTCGTCCTCGCGCAGAGCGAGATGCATTCTCCCCTCGTCGCCCCACAGGCTGACGAGGGTCGCTTCCCCGGCCGCCATGCGCCGGCCGGCCTCGAACCAGTGGGCTTCGCCAGAAAGGGTGCGGGCGAGAGTCACGGGCGATCTCCGGAGCGCGCTTTTTTTCGACGAACCCGGCCGGCGCCGCGCCCCCTCCACCACCCTTCGGGTGGTCCCCCTCCCCCGCTTCGCTTCGCTTCGCAGGGGAGGACAGCGCCGGCGCCTCTCCTCCCCTGCCGAAGGCGGTGGAGGGGGACTGCGCGCAGCGCGGTGGAGGGGGCAAGCGGCGCCGAAAGAGGGTCGGGGGTCGCGCGGTCCTCAAAGCGCGCGCGCTTCTCATGCGGCGCTGCGGGTTCGGATTTAACGAAACGGGAAAGGCATGGCGCGACCCCCCTCCTCAGTCCTCCCCCACAAGGGGGGAGGAGGGCGCTCTGTCTCGGCAGTCTGCGCTGACACAAGGATCGAATCATCCGCCGTCCCCTATCGCAACAGTTGCGCGACGTGCTGGAACCACGTCACCACCGAAGGCGGAAGATAGATGCCGGCCGCCAGGACCAGTGCGAAATGCGCCAGGATCGGCAGGGCCGAGGACTTGGCCGGCGCGGTCGAGCCGGCCGGCGCGCCGAAGGCCATGCTCTGAAGCCTGAGGACGAGCGCGCCGAGCGCCAGAAGAAGGCCGGCGGCGAGCGCCAGCGCGAGCCACGGCGCGCGCGCAAAGGTCGAGCTTACGATCAGGAACTCGCTCATGAAGACGCCCATCGGCGGCAGGCCGACGATGGCGAACACGCCGAACACGAGGCTCCAGCCGAGCAGCGGGTGGGTGACGGTCAGGCCGCGGATCTCGGCGATCTGCTGGGTCCCCTTGACCTGGGCGATCTGACCGACGGTGTAGAAGATCGCCGACTTGGTCAGGCTGTGCATCGCCATGTGCAGGAGCGCGGCGAAGTTGGCGAGCGGACCGCCGACGCCGAAGGCGAAGACGATAATCCCCATATGCTCGATCGACGAATAGGCGAACATACGCTTCACGTCGCGACGGCGGTAGAGCATGAAGGCGGCGAACACGACCGAGACGAGGCCGAGCGTCACCATCAGTGGGCCTGGCGCCAGCGCGCGCGCATTGGCGTCAAGCAGCAGCTTGAAGCGCAGCACGGCGTAGAGCGCGACGTTGAGCAGCAGGCCCGACAGGACCGCAGAAATCGGCGTCGGCCCTTCGGCGTGCGCGTCGGGCAACCACGCGTGCAGCGGCGCAAGGCCGACCTTGGTGCCGTAGCCAAGCAGCAGAAAGACGAAAGCGAGGTCGAGCAGCGCCGGGTCGAACTGCGGCGCATGGTCGATCAGACTGGTCCACAGCATCGCCGGAACGCCTTCGCCGACCACCGGCTCGGCCGCCATGTAGACCAGGATCGTCCCGAACAGGGCGAGCGCGATGCCGACGCTGCCGAGGATGAAATATTTCCACGCCGCCTCGATCGCCGCCGGCGTGCGGTAGATGCCGACCATCAGCACGGTCGTCAGCGTCGCCAGTTCGATCGCCACCCACATGAGGCCGATATTGTTGGCGATCAGCGCCAGGTTCATCGAGAACAGCAGGAACTGATACATCGCATGATAGAAGCGCAGATGCGTCGGCGTCAGCCGGCCGGTCTCAATCTCGTGGGCGATGTAGGTGGCGCTGAACACGCTGGCTGTGAAGCCGACGAAGGTGTTGAGCACGACGAAGACGATGTTCAAATCATCGATCTGAATGTAAGCGTTTGGCGGCGGGGCGGCGGCGAGCAGCGACGCCGAGGCGATAAACGTGACGAGAGAGGAAGCGACGTTCAGCGCCGCGGAGAGCCGGTACGACGGCAACGCCGCCAGCAGCGCCGCGGTCGCAATCGGCAGCGCCAGAATGACGAAGGTCGCGTTCAGCGCGCCCGTCATCGCCGGTCTCCGCGGAACCGGTCGAGCGCGTGCGCGTCGACGGTCTCGAACCGCTCGCTGATGCGGAACAGGAACACGCCGATCACCACCAGCGCCACCAGCACGGAAAAAGCGACCGAGACCTCGACCACCAGCGGCATGCCCTTCGCGCCGGCGGCGGCGAGAATGAGCCCGTTCTCGAGCGACATGAAGCCGACCACCATCGACACGGCGTTGCGCCGCACGACCATCATCAGCATGCCAAGCAGCACGACCGAAAGAGCGAAGGCGAGGTCCTCGCGGGCGAGCACGTCGGCGCCGCCGGCGATGCGCAGCATGACCACCTCGGAGAGGGCGACCAGGGCCAGGCCGGCCAGCATGGTCGGACCGACGCCGACGACGTTCTCGACGTCACGCTGGATGCCGATCTCCGCGATGATCCGGTGCAGCGCGATCGGGATGATGATCGCCTTGAAGGCGAAGGCGATGACGGCGGTGACGTAGAGATGGTTCGCATCCTGCACATAGGCCTGCCAGGCGACCGAGAGCGACAGCACGACCGCCTGCAAGGCGAACACGTTGAGCAGCGCGTAGAGGCGGTCTTGGTAGAGCAGCAGGAAGCTCACCAGCACGAGGCCGCCGGCGAGCAGATGCGAGACGTCGAAGGCTAGGCCTTTCACTTGAGAGTCCTCGACACGAACAGAAGCAGCGCGCCCAGAAAGCCGAGCATCAGCGCGACGCCGACAAAGTCGGGCACGCGGAAGACGCGCATCTTGGCGATGCTGGTCTCGAACGCGCCGAGCGCCACGCCGGCGGCCAGAAGCTTCAAGACGTAGGCGATCGCGCCGAGGAGGCGGTCCGCCACGCTCGCGTCGGCGATCGCCGTGCCCCAGGGAACGAAAACGCAGATGATGAGCGAGACGTACAGCGCGAGCTTCAGCATCGCGGCGAGCTCGATCACGGCGAGATGGCGCCCCGAATATTCGAGGATCATCGCCTCGTGCACCATGGTGAGCTCGAGGTGCGTCGCCGGGTTGTCGACGGGAATCCGGCCGTTCTCGGCGAGCGCGACGATGATGAGGGCGACCATCGCCATGCCGAGCGTGACGCGCAGGCCCTCGACGCCTGAGGCCATATAAGCCGCCACCGTCGACAATTGGGTGGAGCCCGCCACCAGCGCGAGGGAGAAGACGATGACGATCATGGCCGGCTCGGCCAGCGCGCCAAACAGAGATTCGCGGCTTGAACCGAGGCCGCCGAAGCTCGTTCCGACATCGAGCCCGGCGAGCGCCAGAAAGAAGCGGCCGGCGCCGAGCAGCGCGATAATGACGATGAGGTCGGCCGACCACGAGAACAACAGCCCCGTAGCGAAGGTTGGCACCAGGGCGGCGGCGACCCACGTCGTCGCAAACACGAGGTACGGCACGAAGCGGAAGAGCCATGAGGCGCTGTCGGCGACGATCGCCTCCTTGCGGGCGAGCCGCACAAGATCACGATAGGGCTGCAGGAGAGGCGGACCGCGCCGCCGGGTGAGGCGCGCCTTGGTCGCGCGCACCACGCCGGTCAGCAGCGGCGCGACCAGGATGACCAGAGTCATTTGCAGGAGCTGGAAGACGAGATCGACGATCATGGCCATGACGCGAGCACGACCAGCAGGACGACCAGGGCGCCGAACACGACGCTCAGGTACTGCCGGATGGTGAGGAACTGCAGGCGGTTGAGCTGCACCGCGGCGCGCTCGACGATCAGGATCAGCGGCAGGTAGAGGGCGTTCCAGATCCGGTCGCTGAGCCTGAGATCGAGACGCGCGGGCCGCGTCTCGCCGGGAGGCGGCATGTCGATCCGCTCCTCGACCACGAAGGCGACCGACCCGAATACCCGCCGGATCGGCTGCGCGAAGCTTACCGCTGAATATTGCGTCGCGGGCGACGGATCGGGAAAACCGCAGTCCCAGGCAGGAGCGCGCCGCAGCGCGGCGGAGGCGAAACGGTGGATGAAGCTTGCGGCCAGACTGGCCGACAGGACGATGAACAGGAACACGAGAAGCCCGTTGTAGGAGCTCCGGCTCTCGACGACCGGCGCAATCGACAGCCAGGCGATCGAGGACTGCGTCGGCATGTGCGCCCCGACGGCGATTTGCGCCGCCTGGCTGAGGGCGTCGATCGCCAGACCCGGAAGGACGCCGACGAGAAGGCAGAGCGTCGCCAGAATGGCCATCGCGGCAAGGGCAAGGCGATCGGCCTCGCGCGCGACCGCCGCGGTTCGAGGCCGTCCAAGAAAGGTTATGCCGAACGCCTTGCAAAAGCAGGCGGCGGCGAGCGCGGCCGACAGCGCCAGCACGGCCCCGACCGCAGGCGCCAAAATCTTCAGCACCCAGGACGGCAACGCCGGGCTCAGCAATATAGCCTGAAACGTCAGCCATTCGGAAACAAATCCGTTGAACGGCGGCAGCGCCGAAATGGCGGCGCTGCCGACCAGGAAGAAGAACGCCGTTCTGGGCATGGTGTGAATGAGACCGCCGAGGCGCTCCATGTCGCGCTCGCCAGTCGCGGACAAAACGGCGCCTGCGCCGAAGAACAAGAGACTCTTGAAGAGGGAATGATTGAACACGTGCAGGAGCCCCGCCGTCAGCGCGAGCGAGGCGGCGGCCGGCATGCCGAACGCCTTGAACCCCAAAGCGAGGCCAAGGCCGATATAGATGATGCCGATGTTCTCGACCGTGTGGTATGCGAGCAGGCGCTTGAGGTCGTGTTGCATCAAGGCGTAGATCACGCCGAGCAGGGCGGAGCCGGCGCCGACCGTGAGCACCGGAACGCTCCACCACCATGTCGCCGGTCCCGCGAGATCAAACACGATCCGGATGAAGCCGTAGACGGCGACTTTCGTCATGACCCCGCTCATGAGCGCGGATACGTGGCTTGGCGCGGCAGGATGAGCGAGCGGCAGCCAAACGTGCAACGGCACGATCCCGGCCTTTGACCCGGCTCCGATCAGGGCCAGAATGAAGGCGAGGCCGGCGACGCCGGCCGGCGGTCCCGCCGGCCGCATCGCGTCGAAAGCGTAGCCGCCAGCGGGTCCGGCCAGCAAGGCGAAGGCGAGCAACAGCGCAAGCGTGCCGAAGCTCGCCATCACGAGATAGACGTACCCCGCGCGCGCGTTGTCGTGGTCGCGATGATGCGCCATCACGAGCGCCCAGGAGGATAGCGACATGAATTCCCAGGACAGAAGAAACGTATAGGCGTCGTCGGCGACGAGCACGAGGTTCATGCTTGCGAGAAAGGCCGGGAAGAACGGCAGCACCCGTTCGGGCGAGCGTTCGGCCCGGCCGTAACCGAGGCCGTAGAGGCTTGCCGCGGCGCCGCCAAGATTGACGACGACGAGAAAGAACGCCGACAGCGCGTCGATGCGGAAACGCGCGCCGATCCAAGGCAGGCCGAGCGGCAGGACGATGGGCTCGCCGCGCGCGCCAATGAGGAGCGCGTCGATCGCAATGAAAAGTAGGAGCGTCGAGAGGACGAGCGAACCGCCGTAGACCAACGTTCCCGCGAAGGGTCGCCTCGACAGAAACGCCCCCGCGACCGCGAGAGCAAGGAGCGCTGCGTCGCCCGCAAGGCCGAGCGCTTCGGCGCTCATTGCGATCGACCGTCAAGCCGAGAAATGGAAGTCTTGATCACCGCCCCGCCAAACCTACCCGAATCGTTGGTTATTCTCTGTGCCAGCCTAGAGCGATTTGCGTTTGTTCGGAATCGCAAATCGCTCAGGAGTTCTCGATGTCGCGCGCCTTTTTTCGGAACACCGGCTCCCACGTTTTCCCGGGCGCGCTCTGGCGGAGATCCGGCGCGCGTTAAGCGGCGCTCTTCAGCAGCGCAAGGAGTTCGCGATGCATGATCTCGTTGCCGCCGCAGATCGACCTCGTCCTCAAAAAATCCGGGTTGCCGTCCGCGTCGCTGACAAATCCGCCGGCCTCGCGAATGAGCAACGAACCGGCGGCGATGTCCCAGGAATTGAGGCCGCGCTCCCAGAAGGCGTCGAAACGGCCGGCCGCCACATAAGCGAGGTCGAGCGCGGCGCATCCCAGCCGACGCACATTGACCACGCGCGTCATCACCACGGCAAGCTCCGCCTTGAACAGCGGATGCTCCGCCGCCTTGCCGAGGTGGGGAATTCCACAGCCGAACAGCGCCTGCGACAGTTCGGTGCGCTGGGCGACGCGGAGGCGCCGGTTGGCGCCCCAGGCGCCCTGGCCCTTTTCCGTGACATACATGTCGTCGTCGGCGGGATTGTAAATCACTCCGGCCACGATCTGGCCCTCGCGCTCGAGCGCGATCGAGATGGCGAAGAGCGGGATGGCGTGGAGAAAGTTGGTCGTCGCATCGAGCGGGTCGATGTGCCAGGTGTGGCTTTCGTCCGTCCCCTCGACCCGGCCGCTTTCCTCCATCACGAAGCCGTAGCCCGGACGCGCTTTGGCGAGTTCCTCATAAAGCGTCTTTTCCGAGCGCTTGTCCGCCAGGCTGACGAAATCGCCCGGCCCCTTCATCGACACCTGCAGTTGCTCGATTTCGCCGAAGTCGCGCTTCAGGCCGCGCCCCGCCTTGATTGCGGCGTTGGTCATGACGGTCATCAGGGCGGAGCGGATCATGGCGGCGTTCTCCGGGAGCGGCGGGCGGTGGTTTAGGGGATGGGCCGCGGCGAGGCAACCGAGGCGCGGGGGCTCAGTAGAGATCAAGGAACGAGCCTCCAGGTGCGTGCGCGATAGGCTCGGTAATCGGCGCCGAACGTCTCGGCCAGCAGACGCTCCTCGGCGTCCATGCGCGAAACCAGCACCAGCGCGATGAGCGCCGTGACGGCGAGGCCGACGCCGGAGCGGAACGCCAGGCTCCAGCCCACGCCCGTCGCCAGAAGACCGAGGTAAGACGGGTGTCGGACGACGCCGTAGAGCCCGTCGGTGACGAGCTTGTGATCGGGCTGGATCGCGACCAGGCCGCTGAACCTCCGCCCGAGCACGAAAACCGGCGCAAGACGCAGCACGCCGCCGGCGGCGCCGATTGCGAAGCCGAGCCAGCGTACGCGCTCGCCCCCGAAGGTGAGCACGTCGTAGCGGTCGCTGAGCGCGGGCAGAATGGCCAGCGCGACCCCAAGGATCGTAAAGGCGGCGAGGACCCAGCGGTTCGAGCGATCCTCGCGCACGCCCGAGCCGATATGGCCCTCGGTGAACAGCGCCGCGATCCCCAGCGCGATCATCACGAGCGTCAGGGCGACGAGCGGCGCATGCGAGAAGAAGCGCGCGGGGCCGCCTTCCCCGACGATCGCAAGTCCAAGAAAAAGGGCGAGGCTGACCGTCGTGAGCAGGGCGAGGCGGAGCGTGGCCATGGCGGATGTTAAGCCTGCGCGCCTTATCGCGCAAAGCGCGGAACGACAGGCGAGCGGCCTAGCTTGAATATTCGATCGGGAGATAGGATTGGTCGCATGTCACGACGACCGAGGACGGCATGCGTTCAGACATCGAAATCGCCCGCGCCGCCAAGCTCAAGCCGATCGCGGAGATCGGCGGCGCAATCGGCATTCCCGAGGAGGCGCTGCATCCTTACGGTCGCTGGATCGCCAAGATCGAGCCGGATTTCCTGCGCAAGGCGGCGGAAGAACGCCAGGACGGCAGGCTGATCCTCGTCACGGCGATCAGCCCGACGCCGGCCGGCGAAGGCAAGACGACAACGACGGTCGGCCTCGGCGACGCGCTCAACCGGATCGGCAAGACAACCATCGTCTGCCTGCGCGAGCCTTCGCTCGGTCCATGCTTCGGCATGAAGGGCGGCGCGGCTGGCGGCGGCTACGCCCAGGTCGTGCCGATGGACGCGATCAACCTGCACTTCACCGGCGATTTCCACGCCGTCACTTCGGCGCACAACCTGCTCGCGGCGATGCTCGACAACCACATCTACTGGGGCAACGCGCTCGGCCTCGACCAGCGTCGCATCGCCTGGCGGCGCGTGCTCGACATGAACGACCGTGCGCTGAGAGACGTCGTAATCGGCCTCGGCGGCCCATCCAACGGCTTCACCCGCGAGGACGGCTTCGACATCACGGTCGCTTCCGAAGTCATGGCGGCGTTCTGCCTGGCGTCCGACATCGACGACCTGGAAGGCCGGCTGGGGCGGATGGTGGTCGGCGCCACCTACACGAAGGCGCCGGTGACGGCGGCCGAGCTGAAGGCGGAAGGCGCCATGTCGGCCCTGCTCAAGGAGGCGATCAAGCCCAATCTCGTCCAGACGCTCGAAGGTTCGCCGGCGCTGGTGCATGGCGGCCCCTTCGCCAATATCGCGCACGGCTGCAATTCGGTCGTGGCGACCAAAGCCGCGCTCAAGCTCGCCGACTATGTCGTCACCGAGGCGGGGTTCGGCGCCGATCTCGGCGCGGAGAAATTCTTCGACATCAAATGCCGCAAGGCCGGCCTCAAACCCGCGGCCGCCGTGGTCGTTGCGACAGTGCGGGCGCTCAAAATGCACGGCGGCGTCTCCAAGGACGCGCTCGGGGTGGAGAATCTCGGCGCGCTCAAGTCCGGCATGGCCAACCTCGCGCGACATATCGCGAACGTCCACAAATTCGGCGTCCCGGTCGTGGTCGCGATCAATCGCTTCAGCGCGGACACAGGGGCCGAGCTCGATCTGGTCAAGCGCGCGGTCAGCGAACGGTTCGGCCTCAAGGTCGTGGTCTGCGAACATTGGGCGCGCGGCGGCGCCGGCGCCGAAGAGTTCGCGCACGCCGTGGCGGACGTGGCTGCCGGGGAGTCGCAATTCCAGCTGCTCTATCCCGACGACCTCAGCCTCTGGGACAAGACGCGCACGATCGCCCGCGAGATCTACGGCGCCGACGAGGTCGCCGCCGACGCCTCGGTGCGCGCGAGGTTTCGCGCCCTCGACGCCGCGGGCTACGGGGTTCTGCCGATTTGCGTCGCCAAGACCCAGTACTCGTTCTCGGACGACCCGACGCGCCTGGGCGCTCCGACCGGCTTCGACGTGACGGTGAGGGACGTGCGCCTGCGCGCCGGCGCCGGGTTTGTGGTCGCGCTGATGGGCGACATCCGGACCATGCCTGGACTGCCCCGCAGCCCTGCGGCGGAGCGCATTCGGGTCGTCGACGGCGAGATCGAAGGCCTCTTCTGACCGCGACCGAATACCGGCGCCGGGACGGGCGACCGTCACTTCGACGTCGGCGCGTCCTCGCGGATCAGCTTCTCCGCCTTCAAGGCCCGCCAGAACGCCGGCGGGATCTTCGTCGCCATCATCGCCGCGTTGCGCTTGGCCTCGGTCGCTCGGCTCACGCCCGGAGCGACGCTGACGACCGCGGGATGGCCAAGCGGAAAGTGCAGCGCCGCCTCTGGCAGCTTGACCTTGAACGCCTTGCAAACCTGCTGAATGCGCCGCACCCGCTCTTTGACCTCATCGGGAGCGGGCTGGTAATTGTAATGGGCGTCCGCCCTCAGCCCGGTCGCCAGAATGCCAGAGTTGAACGGGCCGCCGACGACGACGGCGATCCGCTTCTCCTCGCACAGGGGCAAAAAGCTCGTCAGCGCGTCCTGCTCGAGCAGCGTATAGCGGCCCGCCAACATGAACACGTCGAAGTCGCCGGCGCGTGCGAAGGCCTCAGCCGCTTCGCATTCGTTGACCCCGGCGCCGATAGCCTTGATTGCGCCCGCGGACCTCATTTGGTCGAGCGCGCGATAACCGCCGGCCATGAAGTCGGCCAGATGCCAGTCGACCGCATCCTTGTGGCCGTGCGTCGTGATGTCGACGTCGTGGGCGAACACAATATCGATTGCGTCCAGACCGAGACGCTCGAGGGAGAACTCGAGCGAGCGCATGACACCGTCATAGGAATAGTCGAAGCGTTCGCGGCGCGAAGGCGTTTCGAAGAAGGCGTTGGGCCGCGAGCGCTCCTTCGACGCGCAGACGTCGAGGAGCCGGCCGACCTTGGTGGAAATGAGAAAGGCGTGACGCGGCTTTTCGCGCAGAAATCCGTTGAGCCTCGTCTCAGACAACCCGAGGCCATAAAGAGGCGCCGTATCGAAGTAACGGCAACCGGCTTCCCACACCGTGTCCAGCAGCAGGCGGGCTTCTTTTTCCGTCATCGGTCGATACAGGTTGCCGAGCGGCGCCCCTCCGAACCCCAGTTCTGTGAAACACAACTCGGCGCCGAGTCGCGTCATAAACTTCCGTGTTCGCGCGCCTCGCGCCTTGGCTCCGGCCGCCATCGAGCCGCCCCTCCCCGAGCTGTCGAATTGCGCCTAGTCTTCGTCGGAGGTCGTGCGAACGTAGGTTCGCGCCCCTCTCGCTCCCAGACGGCGTCACGCCGCCGGCGGCGGCGAATTTCCCGGAAATGCAGCGAAAACCACGTCCTTCCGGAAACCTGGGAAATACTTCTGCAGCCTTCAAAACGAGTTAAGCGGGACGCGCCTCGCGGCGCCTCAGGAGGGTGAATTCCGGCCGGGATTTTTTTCGGACGTCGAATCGCCTTCGGCGATAAAGCGGCGCAGGCGGTCCAGGCTTGGATCGTCCGGCGTACGCGTTTCGAGGTCGGCGAGAATCCGGCGCAGGGCAATGCGCGCCGTCGGCCAACTGTAGCCTTTCGCTACGAGCTGCCGGGCATGGTCGATGGCGCGGTCAACGATATCAGACGTCTGAGCGCTCATAAAGCGTCTCACACCTATTTCGCAGCCGCATCCCGACAGACTATGGCAAGACCCGCGCCACGGCGTGAGGCCGCTTTTCGTACCGGTTTGGTACAAATAGAAGTAGATAGGCCCGCCGGTTTGGCACAAATAGAGGTAGATAGGGTCGCTCGCGAAGCGCGAACGGCGCCATTGTGGGAAAGAGCACCAGAAAGCCGGCGACGTCGTCAGGCGGGCGCGCGCTGGGTGAAGCCGAGCCGCTCGTTCAACTGCTCGATCAGACTCTGCGCGGCCTCGGTGATGACGGTTCCCGGCGGGAAAATCGCATCGGCCCCCGCGGCGCGCAGCGGCGCGAAATCCTGCTCCGGGATGACGCCGCCGACCACGATCATCGCGTCGCCCAGTTTGACCTTGCCAAGCGCGCTTTTCAGCGCCGGCGTCAGCGCAAGATGTCCGGCCGCCAGCGAAGAGACGCCGACGATCTCCGACTTGCTCTTCGCCGCAAGCTCGGCCACCTCGTCGGGCGTCGCGAACAACGGTCCGATCGTGACGTCGAACCCTAGATCGGAGAATGCCGACGCGATGATCTTCTGTCCGCGGTCGTGGCCGTCCTGCCCCATCTTGGCGACCAGAATACGGGGAGGATGGCCGGCGTTTTCGACGAAGGCGCGGGTCATCGCCAGGATTTGCTCGTTGGCTTCCGAAGCCGGGCCTGCTTCAGCGAGATACACGCCGGAGATCGCCCTAATCTTCGCGACGTGGCGCCCGAACGCCTTCTCCATCGCGAGCGAGATTTCACCGACGGTCGCCTTGGCGCGCGCCGCCTCGACCGAGAGTTGCAGGAGATTGGCGTTTCCGCGCGCTCCGTTCGTCAGAGCCTCGAGCGCCTCCTGAGTCTTGGCCTCGTCGCGCTCAGCCCGCAGACGTTTCAGCTTCTCGATCTGCATGGAGCGCACCGTCGCCGCGTCGACCTTGAGCACGTTGATCGCGCGCTCTACAGTCGGGGGGAATGTGTTAACTCCAATCACCGTCTGGCGGCCGGAGTCGATGCGCGCCTGCGTGCGGGCCGCCGCTTCCTCGATCCGGCGCTTCGGCACACCCTGCTCGATCGCCCGCGCCATGCCGCCGAGCGCCTCGATCTCGTCGATGTGCGTCTGAGCCCGCGCCGCGAGTTCGGCGGTCAGACGCTCGACATAATAGGAGCCGCCCCAGGGGTCGATGATGCGGGTCGTACCGCTCTCCTCAATCAGGAAAAGCTGGGTGTTTCGGGCAATCCGCGCCGAAAACGGCGTCGGCAAGGCGAGCGCCTCGTCGAGCGCGTTGGTGTGCAGCGACTGGGTATGGCCCTGCGTCGCCGCCATCGCCTCGATCTGAGTGCGGACGATGTTGTTGAACGGGTCCTGGGCGGTGAGCGACCAGCCGGACGTCTGGCTGTGCGTGCGCAGCGGCAGCGACTTGTCGGACTTGGCCCCGAACCCTTTGACGATCCCTGCCCAGAGCTTGCGCGCTGCGCGCAGCTTGGCCACCTCCATGAAGAAATTGGTGCCAATTGCCCAGAAGAACGACAGGCGTGGCGCGAACTGATCCACGCTCATGCCAGCCGAGATGCCGGCGCGAATGTATTCGACGCCGTCGGCGAGGGTGTAGGCTAGCTCGAGGTCCTGCGTCGCTCCCGCCTCCTGCATGTGATAGCCGGAGATCGAGATCGAGTTGAACTTCGGCATGTTCGCCGCGGTGAAAGCGAAGATGTCGGAGACGATCCGCATCGAGGCCGCCGGCGGATAGATGTAAGTGTTGCGGACCATGAACTCCTTCAGAATGTCGTTCTGAATGGTCCCGGTCAGCTTGGCCATCGGAACGCCCTGCTCCTCGGCGGCGACGATGTAGAGCGCCATCACCGGCAGCACCGCGCCGTTCATCGTCATCGACACGCTCATCGTGTCGAGCGGGATGCCCGAGAGGAGGGTCCGCATATCGTAGATCGAATCGATCGCGACGCCCGCCATCCCGACGTCGCCGGCCACGCGCGGATGATCCGAATCGTAGCCGCGGTGAGTGGCGAGATCGAAGGCGACCGACAGCCCCTTCTGACCCGCGGCGAGATTGGCGCGGTAAAACGCGTTCGATTTCTCGGCGGTCGAGAATCCCGCGTACTGGCGAACCGTCCACGGCTGATTGACGTACATCGTCGGATACGGGCCGCGAAGGAACGGCGCGAGGCCCGGCCAGTCATGCGAGAAGTCGAGCCCTGCGCGATCGCTCTCGTCATAGAAAGACTTGACGTCGACGCCTTCCGGCGTCGACCACACTTGCATTTCCCCCTCGCCGGGAACCATCCCCGCGGCGGCGAAGGGAACATTCGAGAAATTGGGAATCAGGCCCATCGCATCCGTCCCGTGCAGTAGTCCTAAGGCGCGACTCGCTTGTAGAGAGCTTTGAGCCCAGCTACGGCGTCGCCGCCCATGAATATGAAATCATCGACTCCGGCGGCGCGCAAACGCTGCTCGAGGTCTCCGGGACGCCCGGCGAGCGTGAGGCCCTTCACCCCGGCCGCCTTGACCGCCGCGGCGAACGCTTCCGCGCGCGCGGCGTAGGTCTCGTCGTCGCTGCAGAGGCAAGCCAGCTCGGCGCCGCTCGCCTTCAGCTTGGCGACGGCGTCCTCCGGCGTCGCAGCCTCGCCGTCATAGACGGGTTGGACGCCGCCAGTCTCGAACCATTCGCGCATGTAGGCGACGCGGCGACGGTGCGCGGGCTCCGCTCCAATTGCCACGAGACAGGCCTTCGGCCGTGCGCCGGTCTTCTGCAGGCAGGCGTCCGACTGATCTCGCAACGCCTCGAACGCCTCGGCGAGGCGGAAGGGGGTGAGCGCGCCCGCGGCGGACGAGAAGATTTCTGGCTCCGGCGCACCGGGCGCAATGTCGGTCGCAGCCTCGACGAGCTGCGGGTGGGCGCTGACGCCTGTGATCGGCGACTTGATCCGCGCGACGTCACGCTTCAGCGCCGCCGCGTTCTCCGCGACCTGGCGCTGGAAACCGCCGTCCGCGAGGGCCGCGGGCAGACCGCCATTCGCCTCGATCTCCTGGAAGACCGCCCAACTCTTGTCGCAGAGCGCCTTGGTCAGCGCCTCGAAACCGCCGGCCCCGGCGGCCGGATCGTCGACGAAGCCGAGGTGGGATTCGCGCAGGAGGACGAGCTGGCCGTTGCGCGCGAGCCGCCGCGCGAGACTGCCCGGGAAACCCACAGCGAGCGGGTGCGGCAGCACGCTGACGCTGTCGGCGCCGCCGAGGCCCGCAGCAAAGGCGGCGATCGTTCCGCGCAGCACGTTCAGATACGGGTGGCGCCGCGTCATCATCCGCCAGGCGCTTTCCGCCTGGACGTAGGCGGAGCGAGGGGCGAGCCCGCAGGCCTCCTCGACCCGCGCCCAGACAATGCGAAGCGCTCGGAACTTGGCGAGTTCGATGAATTCTTCAGCGTCGGCCGACAAGCGGAAGGCGATCATGCCGCGACCCTCGTCGGGCGCGATCCCAGCGTCCGCAAGCACACGCAGAAGGCTGACCCCCGCGCCGAGCGCGAAGGCGAGTTCCTGACTGGCCGAGCCGCCGGCCGCATTGACGCTGCGCGCGTCGGCGACGAAGTATGGCCCCTTGAACCGCCCGGATTTCAACTCGAGCGCAGCGTCTACATAAGGCCTGACCTGGGCGGGCCAGTCGGACGGGAACGCGCCGCGCGCAGCGGCCGCGAAGGGATCGAGGCCGAACGAGACGGCGCTGATCGCCGGCTCTGCATTGACAGCCCGGATATGGTTGGCGACTGCGAGCGCCTCCTCAGGGCCGTTCGGACCAAGATCAAGCTCAAAGCAGGCTCCAGCGTCGAACTGCACGCCGTCGAAGGCGAGCCGCAGCGTGTCCGGATCGTTTCGTTTGAGCCCGAATCCATAGGCGCCGATCGCGCCGGCGAACACGATCTGCAGTCCGTCCGCCCCGCCCGCGAGATCCTCGAGGGCCTGGGAATTGGCTTCGCGCGCATCGGGATTGTCGAGGCGCGCCATGACGCGCCATGGTCCGCCGGCGCGCAGGGACCTGGGACCGTCCGTTGGCTGATAGACGGGTTCGATGCGGAGGCCGTCGACGGTGCGGGTCACGAGCTTGTCGAGGTTCGCCCCTTTGAGGGCCGTCTCGGCGGCCTTTCTCCAGTCCGCCTCGGACCAAGCCGGGAATGCCGTCGCCTCCGTAACCAATGCCGTAACTCCGTCAAATGAACTGCGACATCCCCGGAATGGAAGCGGCGATCTCACCGACCGTCTGGTCGCCCGCGACTTCCCGCGCGTAGGCGAACACCTCCCGGCCCGCCGTCTGGATCTGGTCCATGCTCAAACCAAGGCCCATCAGCTCGCCGCCAAGCGACATCAGACCGCCGCCGCCCATCGCACCGGTGGCAATTCCCATCAGCCCCTTCAAACCGAAACCCATGCCTTCACCGCCGGTCGAAGAGCCAGACGCGATGATTGCGCGCAACTCGGGCGCCTTCTCGAACAGGTCCTTGACGCCGTCTTCGGACGCCTCGCGCTGGATGAAGTCCGCGATCAAAGCCACGGTCTTGCGGGCGATCTCAGGAGAAAGGTTCGCCGCCTTCGCGACGCGGGCAATGACATTATCCATCTCCAGCTCCTTGGGTTGCGCAAACACACACGCTCGCGTCGCCGCCCACCCGTTCAAAAGCAAGAATTTCCCCTACACTAATCGGTCCGCTGTAAGGGCGCCACGGAAAGCTTCCGCCAACTCCCACGGTGCGACAGCGAGACGCACAATGCAATCGGCTCGGACCCGGCCTTCACTCCATGCGCTCGCCAACCGTGCAACGGAGCGGCGAACAGCCTTTTGCGTCCGAACGGTGGGAAAAGCCGCAAACGAGAGGTATGGCCAACCGGGCGACAAGCTTCGTCGTGGTTGCGGCGAAGGGCCGCATGGAGCGACGTAACCCGAGCCGGCGACCACGTTAGAGCGTCGCAGCAATTTCTACCCATGATGATTTTACATAACTAAAGCCGAAAGAGAAATATCGCCACAAGGCCCTTAAGCGGCGTGGCATCGGGTCCAAGTTCGCGCAAGAGGCCTTGGGTCTCGCCGCAATCGACTGAAAAACTCATTTTGTTCGCGCAAAGGCGCTGAAAACTTCGCAAAGCGCGTGGCGGCCTCAACCTGAGCCAGCAGCCAGGCGAAGGCCTAGGCACGAGACCATCGCGTCGCGCAACTCCAGAACATCTGAACATTTGGCTAAAGCGCGTATGCAGATGTTGCATAGCTGCGTTTCCATCGCATACCTACCTAAATTCCCGCGGACGCCTATTTTGCAGTGCAGCAAGATTGAGAAAGGGAAACGACAATGACCACCTTCAAGACCATCTCCGAAAAACTCCTGTCGTGGCGGCGCTATCGGGACGCGGTCCGCGAGCTCAGCCAGCTCACCGACCGGGAACTCAGCGACATCGGCATCCGTCGAGGCGAGATCGAGACCATCGTTCGCGAGTCGCTTGATCAGGCCGCCGCGTAAGCGCCCAGGTCCAAAGATAGCGCGCCGCCTCGGGCGGCCGGCGAAAAAGCGGCTCCTTCGGGAGCCGCTTTTTGTTCGCCCCCTAAAGTTGACGTTCTCTCCGCGCTTCGCCAAGACACGCCATGCGTTCCATCCACGTTATCGGCGGCGGCCTCGCCGGATCGGAGGCGGCGTGGCAGGCGGCCGAGGCCGGCGTTCCCGTCGTGCTGCATGAGATGCGCCCGCTGACCGCGACGGCCGCTCACCGGACGAGCCGGCTGGCCGAGCTCGTCTGCTCCAACTCGTTTCGCTCCGACGACGCGGCGACCAACGCAGTCGGCGTCCTCCATCGCGAGATGCGGGCGCTCGGTTCGATCATCATGCGCAGCGCCGACTCCCATCAGGTGCCGGCCGGCGGCGCTCTTGCCGTCGACCGGGACGGTTTCTCCGCGGCGGTCGAGCAAGCGGTGCTGGCTCATCCGCTTGTCGCCCTCGAGCGTGGCGAAATCGCCGGACTTCCCCCGGGCGACTGGGACAACGTGGTCATCGCGACCGGTCCGCTGACCTCGAGCGCGCTCGCCGAGGCGATCGGCCGTCTCACAGGCGAGGGCGCGCTCGCCTTCTTCGACGCCATCGCGCCGATCGTCCACCGCAACTCGATCGACATGGACGTCGCGTGGATGCAGTCGCGCTACGACAAGGAGGGTCCGAGCGGCGGGGGCGCCGCGGCCTATGTCAATTGCCCGATGAGCCGCGACCAGTACGAGGCCTTCGTCGAGGCCGTGCTCGCCGCCGAGAAGACCGAGTTCCGCGAGTTCGAGGGCACGCCCTATTTCGACGGCTGCCTTCCCATCGAGGTCATGGCCGAGCGCGGCCGCGAAACGCTGCGGCACGGGCCGATGAAGCCCGTCGGTCTGACCAACACCCATCAGCCTACAATCAAGCCCTACGCCGTCGTGCAGCTTCGGCAAGACAATGCGCTCGGCACGCTCTTCAACATCGTCGGTTTTCAGACCAAGCTGAAATACGGCGAACAGACCCATGTTTTCCGCATGATTCCCGGGCTCGAGCGCGCGGAATTCGCCCGCCTCGGCGGCATCCATCGCAACACTTACCTCAATTCGCCCCGGCTTCTCGACGACCGCCTCCGGCTCAAGGCCGAGCCGCGGCTGCGCTTCGCCGGCCAGATCACCGGCTGCGAGGGCTATGTCGAGAGCGCGGCGGTCGGCCTGATCGCCGGGCGCCTCGCCGCCGCGGAGCGGCTTGGCCTGGCGCTCGAGCCGCCGCCCGCGACGACGGCGATCGGCGCGCTCCTCAACCACATCACCGGCGGCCACATCGAGTTCGATCGACGCCGGCCCGCGTTCGTTCCAGCCGATGAACGTCAATTTCGGCCTGTTCCCGCCGATCGTCGAACCGCGCGTCGACGAGGCGGGCAAGCGCCTGCGCGGGCCCGAGCGCGGCGTCGCGCGCAAGCGGGCGCTTTCGGCGCGCGCCGAGGCCGATCTGTCGGGGTGGGCGGAACGCGCCGCGGTCTGAAAGAGGGAAGCGGCGAGCCATACCGGCGCCGAAGCGAATGCGGCGCCGAGGCCCAAATCCGGGCCAGGTAAGATCGAACCTGAAGAGTCGAGAGAGCCCCTACATTCCCGGTATTTTCATAATCTCCACGACCTCAACCCACGTGCCGGGGCATTTGCAGATGGGGTGGTCTTTGCCGAACGTCCTGGCCGCCGCGTCGTCCGAATCTGCCTGGACGATCGAATAGCCGCCGATGCCGTTCGTCCTGTCAGTGACGCCATTTGCATCGCCGCGCCGGGTTTTGCCGAGAGGCGCCCGCTCCGCGTCCGGATCGAAGACGCCCACGAGCCTAGCCCCCGCGCGAATTCTTGTGAACGGCCGTTTTCAACAACCTAGGCGCCAAAAGCTGCAACAATCGCGCGGCGCTTTCCGACGCGGTACGTCCTCCGCGCGATGACTAAGCCTCACTTCGGGATTACAGTTTGACGCCTGTCAATTGGGGTGCGCTGGGCCTGGCGTCGCGGCGGTGCAAAAAAATGTCAGACATGTCTTGTAAACGATATATCGTCTATTAGATGCTGTCTGTCCGATATATCGGACGCCGATCCAAGAGGTCATCCATGTCTGGTTATGCCGAATCCTGGCCCGAGTGCGGGCCGCGCGGTTCCGCGTTCGTGAAAGTCGATTGGTCCGGGTCTTCCTACCATCCGCCGCTGCTGGTGAAGATCCTGATGGTCGCCGCGGCGTTCTGGCTCTTCCACCCGCTCGGCGTGGCGCTGCTTGTCATTTTCCTCTGGCGGGCCGCGCGCCGCCATGGCGGGTACGCCTTTCGCGGCGCGAAGCTCGGGCGACCCTGGCGCCGAACCCGAGCCGCGTTCCCCAACGCCGCATTCGAAGAGCGCCGGCGCGAGACGCTGAAGGCGCTGGAGGAGGACGCCGAGGCGTTCGAGACGTTTGAGCGCAAGCAGCGCGAGACGCGAGATCGCGAGGCTTTCGAGCGCTTCATGGCCGAGCGCGGCGCCGCGAGCGGCGGTCCGGGCCAGAATTGACGAGACGACGCCGCGCCGCGCCTCCCTCTTCGGGCGGCGGCGCGGCCCTCGCGCCTTTGCCGCAACGGGGCCGAACCGCTAGCATCGTGCGGCCGCATTGCCCCACGAGAACCCCGCCCATGCCCTTTCGTCCCCCGCCGCCCGGCGATGACGACGCCCCTCACGAGTGCGGACCGCGCGCCGCGTTTCACGGCCTCTTCGGGCGTCGCGCCCCGTTCGGTCGCGGACGGGGCGCGCGGATGTTCGACTCCGGCGCGCTGCGCCTGCTGGTGCTTGGACTGATCGCCGAAGCGCCGCGGCACGGCTACGACATCATCCGAGACTTGCGGGCGCGCTTCCAAGGATCCTACAGCCCAAGCCCCGGATCCATTTATCCGATCCTGCAACAGCTTTCCGAGGCGGAATTCGTCGCCTCGACCTCGCACGGCCCTCGACGCCGGTTTGCCATTACCGAGGCGGGGAAAGCTTGGCTTGCCGAGCAAAGCACGGAATTGGACGCGATCAAGGCCCAGGTCGCCAACGCCGCGGCGCCGATCGGCGAGCAGGCGATCGGCGAGTCGATCCGTGAACTGCGCGAGGCGTTGTTCTCGAAGATGCGCAAGGGCGCGCTGGACGCCAAACAGGCCGGCCGCCTTCGCGACGTCCTGGAGCGGGCGCGCCGGGACATCGAGGACCTTTAGCCGCCGGCCCGCCGGCCGCCCCAACGGGGACCAACCGGCGTAAAGCGCGTTGTCGACATGCGCAATTTCGGCCTGGCCCAGCCAGCCGCTGAAGCGGACCGTTGCCCCTTGTCGCCCCGGCCCCGCGGCGGACGCGGCAGCGTCGTACAGGCGATCTGAAGCGCAGGTCCAGGCGACCGCATTTTCCAGCTCCACGGTCCATCGCGGGTCGCCGATGCCGCATTGACGAGCGCCGCGAATAAGTCCTATCGTATGACAATTGGCCGTCTGCTTGCCGAATGCGCTCGGGCAATCGCCAATCAAACACGCGTCCGACAGCCGAGGCGCCAAGAGGGTGACCATCACACGGGAGGAGAATATGCAGCTTAGGAAATGGCTGGGAGGCGCCGCGCTTGCCGCGACGCTCGTTTTTGCGGGATCGTCGGCGTTCGCCGTCACCATCGGGTTCTCGCAGGTCGGGGACGAAGGCGACTGGAGGCCCGCTTTCTCCAAAGACATGCAGGAAGAGGCGAAGAAGGAGGGCATCGACCTCAAGTTTGCCGACGCGCAAGGCAAGGAAGAGGAGCAGTTGAAGGCGGTCAGAGCCTTCATCGCCCAGAAGGTCGACGCGATCATCATCGCGCCGGTCGTCACGACCGGGTGGGGACAGGTGCTCGACGAAGCCAAGAAGGCCGGCATCCCGGTGTTCCTCGCCGACCGCGACGTCGAAGGCGACAAGAGCCTGTTCGTCGCCCGCATTTCGGCGGACTTCAACCTCGAAGGCAAGCTGGCCGGCGCCTGGCTCGCGCAGGCGAGCAAGGGCAACTGCAAGATTGTCGAACTGCAGGGGACCGTCGGCTCCGCGCCCGCGATCGAACGCAAGAAGGGCTTCGAGACGATCATCTCGAATTTCCCCGACATGAAGATCATCAAGTCGCAGAGCGGCGACTTCACCACGGAGGGCGGCAAGAAGGTGATGGAAGCCTTCATCAAGGCCACCGACAACCTGAAGGGCGTCTGCGGCGTGTTCGCCCATAACGACAACATGCAGCTCGGCGCCATTCAGGCGATGAAGGAAGCCGGCCTCAAGCCGGGCAAGGACTTCCTGATGGTGTCGGTCGACTACGTGCCGGCGATGAAGGAAGCCCTGGCGGCGGGCGACTCGAACGCCTCCGTCGAGCTCCGCTCGGCGATCGGCAAGTACATCTACCCGGTGGTTCTCGGCTACCTGAAGGACAAGAACGAACAATTGCCGAAGTGGGTGGTGATTCCGTCCGACCTGCACACGGCGGCGACGCCCGGCAACTGACGTTAAGACCGGGGTCTTAAAGGCCAAAGGCGCGCTTCGCCCGTACCTCCTTGGTCGGGCGGGGCGCGCCCCTTCGCGGCGCCGCCTGCTTGTGCCAAGCTCGCCCGCAGAAGGCGCCTTGACCCAGCGACGCCGTCGGAGCGGAAGCCGTGGTTGCTCGAATTGAAATGGTGGGCGTGTCGAAGGCCTTTCCCGGCGTGCGGGCGCTCGATCGCGTCGACTTCCAGGTGCAGGCCGGCGAAGTCCATGCGCTCATGGGCGAGAACGGAGCCGGCAAATCGACCCTGATCAAGATCCTGACCGGCGCCCTGCAGCGGGACGAAGGCGAAATCCGGCTCGACGGTCGCCCGGTCCACATCGGCAAGACGGGCGACGCGCAAGCGCTCGGGATCGGCACGGTCTATCAGGAGGTCAACCTTGTCCCGACCATGTCGGTGACCAAGAATCTGACGCTTCTGCGCCAGCCGAAGCAGTTTGGACTTATCGATTGGCGAGCGGCGCGAAAGCGCGCCCGGGAGCGTCTGAAGCGCCTCGATATCGACATCGACGTCGAGCGGCCGCTCGGCTCGTATTCGGTCGCCATCCAGCAACTCGTCGCCATCGCCCGGGCGCTCGAGGACGACACGCGGGTGCTGGTGCTCGACGAGCCGACGGCGAGCCTCGACGCCAACGAGGTCGCGCTCCTGTTCAAGATCGTCCGGGACCTCAAGGCTCATGGCATCGCGATTGTCTTCATCGCCCATTTCATCGATCAAGTTTACGAAATCGCGGACCGTATCTCGGTCCTGCGCAACGGCCGCCTCGTCGGCTGCGCTCCGATCGCCGAGCTGCCGCGGACGAAAATGATTCCGCTGATGCTGGGACGGGAGCTCGAACGCACCGAAGAGCACGCGGCGCGCGCCGCCTCGACGGTCGAGGATAAGCCGATTCTGGTCGCCGAGGGACTCGGACGACGGCGGGTCATGGAGCCGTTCGATCTCGCTTTGCACGCAGGCGAGGTCGTCGGGCTCTCCGGACTCCTCGGGTCCGGCCGCACCGAGGTCGCCAAGCTCGTATTCGGCGCGATCAAGCCGGATTCCGGGCGCCTGACGGTCGGCGGCGAACAGGTTGCGTCGGCCTCGCCGGGCCATTCGCTCCATCTCGGCATCGCCTTTTGTCCCGAGGACCGCAAGGCCGAGGGCGTGTTTGGCGAACTGACCGTGCGCGAGAACATCGTTCTGGGCCTGCAATCCAAGCGGGGCTGGCTGAGAAGACTCTCTCACGACCAGCAGGAGGCGCTGGCGCAGGAGATGATCAAGGCCCTGGCGATCGCCACGCCCGACGCCGACAAGCCCGTCGGGCAATTGTCGGGCGGCAACCAGCAGAAGGTCGTTCTCGCGCGCGCTCTCACCGCCGAGCCGCGCATTCTCATTCTCGACGAGCCGACGCGAGGCATCGACGTTGGCGCGCACGCGGAAATCGTCGCGCTGATCCGCAGGCTCTGCGCCCAGGGGCTCGCGTTGCTGGTCGCCTCGTCCGAACTCGACGAACTCGTCGCCGTCAGCGACCGGATCGCCGTGCTGCGCGACCGGCGCAAAATCGGCGAGATCGCCGAGCGGGACATCAACCGCCAGACCATTATTGACACCATTGCGGGCGCGGGAACGTGAAACACTCAGCCGAGATCCAAGCGGAAGAGCCTTCCGTTTCGAAGCTGCGGGCAGTCTTCGGCCACCGAGCCGTGTGGCCGATCGTCGCACTGGCGCTGATCTTCATCGTCGACGGAATCATTTCGCCGGGCTTCTTCCAGATTCGCATCGTCGAGGGCCGGCTGTTCGGCAACCTGATCGACATTCTCTACCGCGCCGTGCCGACCGCGCTGGTCGCGCTCGGCATGGCGGTGGTCATCGGCACCAAGGGCATCGATCTTTCGGTCGGCGCGATTATCGCCATCGTCGGCGCGGTCATTACCTGGCGCATTCACGCCGGCGACCCGCACTGGCTGGTCCTCCTGATCGCGCTCGGCGCAGGCCTCGCTTGCGGGCTCTGGAACGGATTCCTGGTCGCCGTCCTCGACATTCAGCCGATCATCGCAACGCTGATCCTGATGACGTCGGGCCGCGGCATCGGCCTGATGATCAACCTCCTCTATGGCGGCACGAATCCGAGCTTCACCAGCCCATTGCTGCAGGGTCTGAGCGTCGGCCACATCGGCCTCATCCCGACCCGGCTCATCCTGTTCGCCGCGGTCTTCGGTCTGCTGTGGCTCGTGATCCGGCGCACGGCGTTCGGGCTGTTCCTCGAATTGGTCGGCGGCAACCCCGCCGCGGCCAAAATCGTCGGCATCAACGCGCTGTTGATCATCTACGCGGCCTACCTCATCTCCGGGATCTGCGCCGGCTGGGCGGGCGTCGTCCTTGCGGCCGACACCCACACCTCCGACCCCGTCAGCATCGGCCTCTATATCGAGCTCGACGCGATTCTCGCGGTGGTGATCGGCGGCGGCTCGCTGTCGGGCGGTCGCGTCTATCTCGGCATGACGCTGCTCGGCGTGCTGGTCATCCAGGCGCTGACGACTTCGATCCTGACCAGCGGCCTGCCGCCGGAATACAATCTGGTGGTCAAGGCGATCGTGGTCATCATCGTGCTGCTCTTGCAATCGACCAATCTGCGCGTCGCGCTGTACAACGCATTTGCGGGAACGAAGCGATGAACGAGAGGTATCTCCCACTTCTTGCGACGATCGCCGTGTTCGTCGCACTGTTTCTAATCGGCGGCTTCCTCTACAATAACTTCCTCTCGACGCTCGTTCTCGGCGACATCCTGGCCGACAACGCCTTCATCATCACCGCCGCGATCGGCACGACCTTCGTCATTCTGTCGGGCGGCATCGACCTCTCGGTCGGCTCGATGATCGGCTTCGTCGGCGTGGCGCTCGCCAATCTCGATCTCGCCGGCTGGCATCCGCTGGTGTCGGCCCCGATGATGCTGGCGTTCGGGCTCGCGTTCGGCGGGCTGCAGGGGCTGATCATCGACTTCTGCGAAATTCAGCCGTTCATCGTGACGCTCGCCGGTCTGTTCCTGCTGCGCGGCGCCTGCTTCATGATCAACCTCGACTCGGTGCCCATCCACCATCCGTTTGTTGCCTGGTATTCCGGTCTGAGCATTCCGCTGCCCGGCAACGGCGAGTTGCACAGTTCCGCCGTCGTAATGCTCCTGGCGCTCATCGTTGCGATTGCGATCGCCCACTTCACCCGCTTCGGCGCCAATGTCTACGCCATCGGCGGCGACAGAACTTCGGCGACGCTGATGGGCGTACCGATGCGGCGCACGATGGTCGGCATCTATGCGCTCGGCGGTTTCTTCAGCGCGCTTGGCGGCGTGATCTATGCTTTCTACACCTCGTCGGGCTATCCGCTTGCCGGCACCGGCAACGAACTGACCGCCATCGCCTCGGTGGTTCTCGGGGGGACGATGCTGACCGGCGGCATCGGCATGGTCGCCGGCACGCTGTTCGGCGGCATGATCCTCGGCCTGATCGCGACCCTCATCGATTTCAATGGCTCGCTGAACGGCGCATGGATCATGATCATCAGCGGGGTTCTGCTGTTCATCTTCATCGTGATGCAAAGATCGCTGGTCGGTTCGCTCCGTTTACGGGGCGCAGCCTGAGGCGAAAACGCTATGACCCGCATTGGCAAGCTCCCACCGTCGGTCGTCAAGCGACGACGAATCGCGACCGGGCACGCCAACGTCGGCCGGAGCGGGCGGCAGGAGCGCAACGATCTCGCGTTCGAGCGCAACATTTATAGTCAGCTGGCGCGCCGGCTCGGGCAGGAGATCGTCGCCGGGGTCTATCCGGCCGGTTCGCTGCTGCCCAACGCCCAGGATATGTGCGCCCTCTTCTCCGTTTCGCGCACGGCGCTGCGGGAGGCCTACAGCATCCTCAGCGCCAAGGCGCTGATCCTCGCCCGGCCCAAGATCGGCACGCGCGTCCGACCGAAGTCCGAATGGAACCTGCTCGATCCGGAAGTGCTCGCCTGGCATCTGGCGGCGACGCCGAGCGAACATCTGGTGGACGAGCTGTTCGCCTTGCGCCAGATGGTCGAGCCCCCCGCCGCGGCGCTGGCGGCGGCGGCGCCGTCGCGCGAGACCGTCCAGACGATCGCTGACGCCTACGAACGGATGGAGCGGTTCAAGAACGGCGAAGGCGACCTGATCGGCGCCGACCTCGACTTTCACATGGCGATTCTCGAGGCGTCGGGAAACCGTTTCCTTGCCGCGCTCGGCGGGCTCATCCACACCGCGCTCGAATGCACGTTCCGGCTGAGCTGGCGCGGCGCGGCGGGAATCCAAGACAACCGCCTCCTGCAGCACAGGGAGGTCTTCGAGGCGATCCGCGCCGCCGCCCCGGACCGGGCGCGCGAGCGGATGGGGGAGCTGTTGCGGGACTCGATCGGCGACGTGTGGGAGTACCTGCGGCAGCGCGACGAGGCGATCGGCGGCGCCGCGCAAACGGGCGCGGACGCGAACCCGATCCATGACGCCGGCCGATAGGCGAGATGACATTGGCTTGAGCCGGCTTTCGTCCGGATTCGATCGGAATTCAGCAGCTCCCGACGCCGCGCCTTGCCGAGGCGTCAGAACCGCCGGGCCCAGCGCCAGATCGCCCACTGCCGGCGGAGGGCCGAAGGCTCCGGGGGCGGATCGAACGGCCGCGCGCCGTGGCGGTCCATCCGGTCGAGCTCGAGCCGTAGCGCGCCGAGGGGAACGAAGGCCGGCAGGATCGACGGCGGCGACGTCTCGAGCCGTCGCTCAGCCTCGAGAAGACGGTCGCGCGCGAGGACCCGAAGATCGGCGCAGGAAGCGACGACGCCCGGGCTCGCGCGCCGGGCGTCGAGGTCGGCGTGGGCGACGCCGTGGCGGGCCAGGGCGTCGACGGGAAAGAGCAACGGCTCTGCGCCGGCCTCGTACGGCAGGCGGGCGAGCATGCGCGCCAGTCCCAGCGCCAAGCCGGCGGGCGCGTGCGCCTCGGCTGCGTCGAGATCGGCTCCGCCGGAGGCGATGCGCGAAGCCAGTTGCAGTCGCGCGCCTTCGCTGTCGGCGGCGTATCGCTCGAAGGCGGAGAGCGGGAACTCGTCCGGCGGCGCGATCTCGATGAGCCGCGCGTCCGCCATTGCCTCGATCAGCCCGGGCGGCAGCGCGAACGCCTCGATCGCGGCGCTGAGCGCGAGCAAGACCGGACTGCCTGCGGCCTCGCCTTCGCGCTCGCCGAGCGCCGCCTCGCGCCACCAGGCGATCCGCATCGCCGCCAGGCTGGGATCGCGGGCGCGCGAGCGCGCCTGCCGGATCTCGTGATCGAAGCAGGCGAGGGCGTAGAGCGCGTTCCGGCTCGCAGCCGGGGCGTAGAGCGCGCCGAGCCACTGGTCGCGCGCGTTTGTCCGCGCCAGCGCGGCGCAGTGCCGGTAAGCCTCCGCCAGCGTCTCGGCGCCGGGCGGGGACGACGCTGTCACGGCGTCGCGATCAGGACCGCGGCCACCCGGCGGTCCTCGGACTGCATGATATTGTAAACCCGCAGAGCAGGGCCGGTCGCCATGGTCTCGAAGCGAACGCCGGCCTCGCGCAAAGCCTCCCGCAACCCCTTCGGCGCCGGCGCGAGACGCTCTCCCGCGCCAATGACAAGGAACTCGATCGATCCCGGACGCTCGCCGATTTCGGCGAACAACGACGCCAGCGCGACCGGGTCGAGCTCGTCGAGGCTCGCCGCCGCGACCGGACGCACGCCCTGCGGGGTCGCCAGGATCGAGCCGCGATACGACATGCCGGCGAACCCGAACCCGCCGCCGCCATGCGCGGCGATCGCATGGCGGCCCGGCGCGAAGGGAGCGGCGGGAGGCCGAGCCGTCACGCCCGCGGATCCGCGACCGCCGCCTCGCCCGCTTTGTCCTCCTGGTCCTTCTTGTCGAACACGTCCGAGCGGACGCCCATGTAGATCAGCATCGGCGAGCAGATGAAAATCGACGAATAGGTGGCGACGAAAATGCCCCAGATCATCGCCGCCGAGAACGAGCGGATGACGTGGCCGCCGAGGAAGAACAACGCCAGCAGCGCCAGGAAGACCGTGGTCGCGGTCATGATGGTGCGCGGAAGCACCGCGTTGATCGACATGTCGATGATCTCGGCCGTCGACAGGCGCTTGTACTTGCGCATCACTTCCCGGATGCGGTCGAGCACCACCACCGTCTCGTTCAGCGAATAGCCGACGATGGTCAGGATCGCGGCGATCGAGGTCTGGTTGAACTCGAGCTGCGTCACGCAGAAAAAGCCGACCGTCAGCAGGAGATCGTGCATGGTGCCGATGATGGCGCCGACGGCGAACTGCCACTCGAACCGGAACCAGAGGTAGGTGAGAACGGCGAGGATCGCGACGACGACGCCGAGCGTGCCGCTCTGCACCAGTTCGGACGAGACGCTCGGCCCGACCGAGTTGACGCTGCGGAACTCGTAATCGTTGGAGAAGGCGTCGCGCAGCTTGGCGATCGCCGTCTGCTCGCCCTGCGCGCCGCCGGGCTGCAAGTTGAGGCGCAGAAGAACGTCGGCGTCCGAGCCGATCCGCTGCACCTCGACCGGGCCGAGGCCCAGGCTCTCGGCCTTCGAGCGGATGTCGGCGATATGCGCCTCGCCGGTCTTGGCGCGGATGTCGACCTGTGTGCCGCCGGCGAAGTCGATGCCGAAATTCATGCCGACGAACAGGAACATCAGCACGGAGACGATCGAGAGGGTCGCCGACAGCGGGTAGCTCACGCGGCGGAACCGCATGAAGCCGAATTTCGTGTTCTCGGGCGCGAGACGGAGGAGTTTCATGGCGTTGGTCCCGGAACCGGCCGATCAGATCGGAATCTTGGTCGGCCGCACGCGGCGATACCAGAGAGCGATCATCATCCGCGTCATCGTGACCGCGGTGACGATCGAGGTGATGATGCCGAGGCCGAGCGAGACCGCAAAGCCGCGCACGGCGCCCGACCCGAACAGGTAGAGGATGAGCGCGGCCACGAACATCGTCACGTTGGAGTCGACGATGGTGGCGAAGGCGCGCTTGAAGCCGGCGTCGAGGGCCGAGAGAACCGAACGGCCGAGATGGGCCTCCTCGCGGATGCGCTCGTAGATCAGCACGTTCGAATCGACCGCCATGCCGATGGTGAACACGATGCCGGCGATGCCCGGCAGCGTCAGCGTCGCGCCGAGCAGCACCATCGAGGCGAAGATGAGCAGGATATGGACGGCGAGCGCGAGGTCGGCGAAGATCCCGAACACGCCGTAGGTCGTAATCATGTACACCACCACCAGGATTGCGCCGACAAAGGCCGCGCGCTTGCCTGCGTCGATCGAGTCCTGGCCCAGGCCCGGCCCGACCGTGCGTTCCTCGACCACGGTGAGCTTGGCGGGCAAGGCGCCGGCGCGCAGCAGGATCGCCAGGTTGCTCGCCTCGTCGATGGTGAAATTGCCGGTGATCTGGCCTGTGCCCCCGGTGATGGGCGAGCGGATCACGGGCGCCGAGATAACCTTGCCGTCGAGCACGATGGCGAACGGCCGGCCGACATTCTCGGTCGTCACCCTCCCGAACTTCTGGCCGCCGCGCAGGTTGAAGCGGAAGGTGACGTCGGGCTCGCCCGTCTGCTGGTCGAAGCTCTGCTGAGCGTCGACCAGGTCCTCGCCATCGACCATCACGCGCTTTTGCACGGTGATCATGCCGCCGCCCTTCTGCATCGGCAGCTGCTCGACCTCGTTCGGCGGATCGCCGGGATCGGCCACCAGCCGGAATTCGAGCTTGGCGGTCTGCCCGATGATCTCCTTGAGCTTGGTGGTGTCCTGAAGGCCGGGCACTTCGATCAGCACCCGGCTCGCGCCCTGCTGGGCGATCTCGGTCTCCTTGGTGCCCATTGCGTTGATGCGGCGGTTCAGAACCTCGATCGACTGCGTCACGGCGTGGCGCACCTTGTCGGCGACGGCGGCGTCGGTCAGGGTCAGCTGGACCCCGGCGTCGGTCTCCGAGACGTCGAGGGTGCGGCCGTTGCCGCCGGCAAGCGGGCCGCCGATCGGCTGGCTCAGGGACTGCAACAGAGTGTAGGCCTTGTCGCGCTCGGCCTTGTCGGCGATGCGAACGAGAACGCCGCGCGGCTGGGTGGCGATGCCGCCCGAAAGCGCGATCTTGCCGTCGCGCATCTTCAGACGGGCGTCGTCGCGCAGCGCCTCGACCTGGGACTTGATGACCGAGGCCTCGTCGACCTGCATCAGCATGTAGGCGCCGCCCTGAAGGTCGAGGCCGAGGACGATCTGGCGCAGGGGGATGAAACCGGGCAGACGCGCAGCCAGCGCATCGACGGTCTGAGACGACATGAAGCTCGGAATGACGAGCAGGAACGCCGCAGCCACCAGCGCCAGGACCGAAGCCAATTTCCAAGGGGCGAAACGGAGCATCAGGCTCTCAATCGATTACGGGTATGAGCGCGGTCGGGACGCGTCAGGCCTTTGACGCGTCCTTGACCGGCTCGCCTTTGGCGCGCACCTCGGCGATGCCGGAGCGGGCCAGGCGCACCTTGACGTTCGGGGCGACTTCCAGCTCGACCTCGTTGTCGTCGACCGCCTTGCTGATCTTACCGATGAGCCCGCCGGTGGTGACGACCGTATCGCCGCGCCGCGCCGCCTGCACCAGCTCGCGCTGCTCCTTCGCCCGACGCTGCTGGGGCCGCCACAGCACGAAATAGACGATCGCGATCATCGCCACGATCGGCACAAGCTGGACGATCGTGTCGTTCATGCCCAACGAGGAGACGCCGGCAGTCTGGGCGAAGGCTTCGGTTATGAACACGAGGACGGGGCTCCAGCGACGCGAAGGCCGCGCCGTTTCATCAGGGGGTCACACGAAAGGCGCCGCATATATATCCGCGCGCCTTGCGAAAGCAACGCCGCAGGCCAGGCCTTCGCGCAACCGCGACAACGGAGGCCCAGTCATCGGGGATGTGTTACGAACCGGCTCGCGCCGATGAAGGGGCGAGCGCGCGACGCGCTGCCGCCGATCGCCGCGATATCTGAAGGGAACGCGCAATGAACAAGCAACTGGCGGAATTCATAGGAACCTTCGCCCTGGTGTTCTTCGGCTGCGGAGCGGCGGCGATCGGCGGCATGGGGACGGGCCCCACCGCGGTCAACCTGCTCGGCATCGCGAGCGCCTTCGGCTTCGCCATCGTCGCCATGGCCTACGGCATCGGGCCGATTTCCGGCTGTCACGTCAACCCGGCGGTCAGCTTCGGCGTGTTCGTCGCCGGCCGCATGAGCGCGATCGAGATGGTCGGCTACTGGGTCGCGCAGGTGCTCGGCGCGATCGTCGCGGCGGCCGTGCTCTACCTCATCCTGTCGGGCAAGGCGACGGGCTGGACCGGCGGGCTCGGCCAGAACGGCTGGGGCCCCGGCTATCTCGGCGAGTACAATGTCGTCTCGGCCTTCGTGTTCGAAGTCGTGGGCACGTTCCTGTTCCTGGTCTGCATTCTCGGCGTGACGCATCCGTTCTCGCCGACCGGCTTCGCCGGCCTCGCCATAGGGCTGACGCTGGTGGCGATCCATCTGGTGGGGATCAACATCACCGGCACGTCGGTCAACCCGGCCCGCTCGATCGGCCCTGCGCTGGTCGGCTTCGCCGCCAAACCGGAGCGGGTCGCGCAGCTCTGGCTGTTCATCGTCGCGCCGCTGATCGGCGCGGGCCTCGCCGGCTTCCTCTACCGCGAAGGCGCGATGCTCGATCAGCCGAAGGCGTAAGCGCCTTTCCGACCTTGAAACCGGACGCCTGGCGGGTCAAAAGCCCGCCATGCTCCATATCAACGGCCTCACCTACCGGCTCGGCGAGCGCCTGCTGATCGACGGCGCGACCGCGGCGCTGCCGAGCGGGGCGCGGGTCGGGCTCATCGGCCGCAACGGCGCCGGCAAGACCACGCTTTTCCGGCTGATCCGCGGCGAACTGTCGCCCGAGGCGGGTTCGATCACGACTCCCAAGGACGCGCGGCTCGGCAGCGTCGAGCAGGAGGCGCCCGGCGGGGTGGAGACGCTGATCGACTTCGTGCTCGACGCCGACGCCGAGCGCTCGGCGCTGATCGCCGAGGCCGAGAGCGCCAGCGATCCCGAGCGGATCGCCGACATCCAGACGCGCCTCGTCGATATCGACGCCCACGCCGCGCCGGCGCGCGCGGCGCGCATCCTCAGCGGCCTCGGCTTCGACGACGCGGCGCAAAACCGCGCGCTCTCGGAATTCTCCGGCGGCTGGCGAATGCGGGTGGCGCTCGCGGCGGTGCTGTTCTCGGAGCCCGACATCCTGCTGCTCGACGAGCCGACCAACTACCTCGACCTCGAAGGCGTGCTCTGGCTCACCGACTACCTGAAGACCTGCCCTTCGACGATCGTCGTCATCAGCCACGACCGCGACCTCCTCGACGACGTCGCCGACCATATCCTGCATCTCGACCGCGGCAAGCTCACGCTTTGGACAGGGGGCTACACCAGCTTCGAGCGCCAGCGCCGCGAGCAGCAGACGCTTCAGGGCAAGACGCTGAAGAAGCAGGAGGAGCGGCGGGCCCACCTGCAGGCCTTCGTCGACCGTTTCCGCGCCAGCGCGACCAAGGCGACCCAGGCCCAGTCGCGCCTCAAGATGCTGGCCAGGATGGAGCCGGTCGCGGCGGTGGTCGACGAGACCGTGCTGCCGTTCAAATGGCCGCCGGTCGCCAAAAAGCTCAGCCCGCCGATCGTGACGATGGAGAAGGTCAGCGCCGGCTACGGCGACCGGGTCGTGCTAGCGCGGATCGACCTCACCCTCTCCAACGACGACCGGATCGGGCTTCTCGGGGCGAACGGCAACGGCAAGTCGACCTTCGCCAAGCTGATCGGCGGCCGGCTGGCGCCGATGGGCGGCAAGATGGTGCGGGCGGTGAAGCTCGAGTCCGGCTTCTTCGCCCAGCACCAGGTCGACGACCTCGAGCCCGGCGGCACGCCCTACACTCATGTGGCCGAACGGATGCGCGGGGCGGCGGAATTGAAGATCCGCGGCCGGGCGGCCCTGATCGGCTTTTCCGGCGCACGCGCCGACACCCGGGTCGAGGCGCTGTCGGGCGGCGAGAAGGCGCGGCTGTTGATGGGCCTTGCGACCTTCGACGGGCCGCAGCTTCTGATCCTGGACGAGCCGACCAACCACCTCGACATCGACAGCCGCGGCGAACTGATCGAGGCGATCAACGACTACGAAGGCGCCTGCATCATCGTCTCGCACGACCGGCGCCTGCTCGAGGCCTGCGTCGACCGGCTGTGGCTGGTGGCGGGCGGCACGGTGAAGCCGTTCGAGGGCGACGTCGCCGACTACGGTCGCTTCGTCCTCGGCCAGGGCGCGCCGAGCCCGCAGAAGAAGCAGGCCCCGGCGCAAAAGCCCGTCGCCTCCCTCGCCCGCAAGCGGGACGCGGCGCCGCTCAAGCGCGAGCTTGCGGCGCTCGAGGACAAGATGGCCCGCTTCCAGGACCTCCTGGGCCGGGTCGACGCGGCGCTGGCGGGAGCGGGCGCGACCGGCGGCGACGCGCTCAAGCTGGCCGATCTCGCCGCCCGGCGCGGCGACCTCGAACGGGCGCTCGCCGCCGCCGAGGAGGCCTGGCTCGCGCTGTCGGAGGAGGCTGGGGGGGTGTGAGGCTCGCTGGCGGCGCCATTTCCGCGTCGGAATCCGGCCTTTTCAAGGGGTTGCGGCGGCATTTTCGATTCGCGGTCGATTGTCCATCTATTCGATTCCCGGACGAGGCGGTTTCCTGCACGAGGCGGTTTCCTGCACGAGTCAGTCGTCCCGCACGCCCGCCCGGCGTTGCAGGCATTTCTGCTATAGGAAACATAATCACCACAATTTCGGATATTGTCAAGAAAATGCTCCCCCGGGACCGCCGCGATTTCGGCGCCCTCTCACCCCATTGAAATTCTCACAAAGCGCCTCCACGTATTAGAGATACCAACCCCAAAAGACTGTGGGAAGATGCGCCTGAACTCCCGCCGGAGGGCGCGGTGCTTTCTGTTCGCCTTCGTCCGGCGCGGTCGCGCCCCGGACCTTTCGGAGTTTGACTGTCATGCCCACGCTGTTCGATCCGCTCGTCCTTGGCGACCTCGAGGTCCCGAACCGAATCTTCCTCGCGCCCTTGACCCGCAACCGCTCGACCATGCCGGGCCGGGTCCCCAATGCGCTGATGCGCGACTACTACGTCCAGCGCGCCTCCGCCGGCCTCATCCTCACCGAGGCCACCTCCGTCACGCCGCAGGGCGTCGGCTATCCGCGCACGCCGGGCATCTGGTCGGACGAGCAGGTCGACGGCTGGCGGGCGATCACCAGCGCCGTCCACGCGGCGGGCGGCCGCATTCTCATGCAGCTTTGGCACGTCGGCCGGATTTCCGATCCGGTCTATCATGACGGCTTTCCGCCGGTCGCGCCGAGCGCCATCGCGCCCAAGGGCACCGTCAGCCTGATCCGGCCCCAGCGTCCCTATGCGACGCCGCGCGCGCTCGAGACCGACGAGATTGCGGGCGTGATCGCCGCCTATCGCAAGGGTGCCGAGAACGCCAAGGCCGCCGGCTTCGACGGCGTCGAGATCCACGGCGCCAACGGCTACCTCCTCGACCAATTCCTGCAGGACGGCTCGAACAAGCGGACCGACCGCTACGGCGGCCCGATCGAGAACCGCGCCCGGCTGATGCTGGAAGTGACCGACGCGGTCGTCTCCGTCTGGGGCGCGGGCCGGGTCGGCATGCATCTCGCGCCGCGCGCCGACGCGCACGACATGGGCGACAGCGACCTCCCCGCCACCTTCGGCTATGTGGCGCGCGAGCTCGGCAAGCGGAAGATCGCTTTCCTCTGCGCCCGGGAGAAGGTCGCGGAGCCGCGCCTCGGCCCGGCGCTGAAGGCGGCGTTCGGCGGCGTCTATGTCGCCAACGAGAATTTCGACAAGGCGGCGGCCGAGGCGGTGCTCGACGCGGGCGAGGCGGACGCGGTCGCCTTCGGCAAGGCGTTCATCGCCAATCCCGACCTGCCCCGCCGCTTCAGGCTCGGCGCGCCGCTGAACCCGTGGAACAGCGAAACTTTCTACGGCGAAGGGCCCGTCGGCTACACCGACTACCCGGCGCTGAGCGAAGCGGCGGAGTAGGCTTTCCCTCCTCCCGCCTGCGGGAGAAGGTGGCCGGCGACAGCCGGCCGGATGAGGGTTTGCGCACCGGCGCTGCCCCTCACCCGGCGGCCCGAGGGGCCGCCACCCTCTCCCGCTAAGCGGGGCGAAGGGAAACGTGGCTGGACTGTGTCGGTTTCGCGGCTTAAAGCTTGGCGCGTCCCCGCCACCCGGAGCCGCCCCTTGACGCCCGCCGACCTCCCGACCCTCGACGTTCAGATCACCAAGGACCTCGCTGAGCAGTGGGGCTGGTTCCTCGCTTTCGGCGTCGCGCTGGTGGTCATCGGCGCCGCCGCCGTCGCGCGATCGGTGGCGGCGACCATGGCGTCGATGCTGGTGTTCGGCTGGCTGCTTCTGCTCGCGGCTGCGGTCGAAGTCGTCGCGGCCATATGGGTCGGCCATTGGGCCGGCTTCTTCCAGCATGCGGTGGCGGCGATCCTCTACGGCGTCCTCGGCTTCCTGTTCGTCATGAGGCCCGCGGTCACGGCGGAAGTGCTGACCTTCGTGATGGCGCTGTTCTTCGTGGTCGGCGGCCTCTTTGAGATCGTCGGCTCGGCGGGCCTCGGCTACGCCGGCTGGGGCTGGCACCTTGTCGACGGCGTCATCACCATCGCGCTCGGCCTGATGATCCTCTTCCAATGGCCCGCCTCGGGCCTCTGGGTGATCGGCCTCTTCATCGGCATCGACCTGATCTTTTACGGCGCGACCTGGATCGCGATCGCGCTGGACGTGCGGAGGACGTGAGTGCGCCCCTTCTCCCGCTCGGGAGAAGGGAAATTGCCGTCACCCCGGCTCCTTGGGCTCGACGACGCTCGTGTCGCGCTCCCAGCCTTCGTTCTCGAGCACGATGTGCTCGATGGCGACGGCGTTGGCGGCGGCGTCGAGATCCGGCAGGGCTTCGTATGACGACGGCCAGCAGCGGTAAATCTTGTAGGCAAGCACGAGCTGGCCCGCCTCGTTGTAGAATTCGAGCGTGACGTCCTTGCGGAAATCGGCGAGCGCCACCTCGCTCCCTAAGGCCGCGCCAAGCCGCCACACCTTGTTGGCCCATTGCTCGAAATCGTGGTCCTGGGTGAGGCCGCGCTCGAGCGTGATCGCCTCGTAGCGCGTCTGCCCCGGCGACTTGTGCGACGTCGACGGATCGCCGCCCTCGCGATGCTCGACGACCTCCGTCGTCCGCTTGAGGCCGGAGACCTTCGACACGCCGGCCACGTACTGGCCGTCCCATTTCAGGCGAAACTTGAAGTTCTTGTACGGATCGACGCGCGTCGGATTGACGGGGAATTCGGCCATGGTCCTGATCTCCCTCCCTCGGCCCCGGACATGACCGAGCGCCGCCTGGCGCGGCAGCCTAGCGCGAGGTGGCGTCCGCGTCAGCGGTTCTCCTGAAGCGTCAACCCTCACCCTTGGCCCCTCTCCCGCATGGGAAAGGGGAATATGGCCTTGATCCCGGCCGCAGGGCGGGGTCGAATGGGTCGTTTGCATGAGGGAGGCGGCCATGATCGAGGGCGGGACAATTGGAGGGCGGGTGAGCCTGACCCTCGCGGAGGGCGTGGCGGAGGTGCGGCTCGACCGGGCGGAGAAGCTCAACGCCCTCGACCCGCCGATGTTTACCGCCCTGGTCGAGGCCGGCGAGCGACTGCGGCGGGCGGCGGGGTTGCGCGCCGTCGTCCTTTACGGCGCCGGGCGCGGCTTCTCGGCGGGCCTCGACATGGCGAGTTTCGCCGCCATCGCCGCCGGGCGCGCAGAGGGCCTCCTCTCCGATCTCGCCGAGCGCACGCACGGGATCGCCAACCTCGCGCAAGCGGCAGCCTTCGCCTGGCGCGAGCTTGCCGTGCCGGTGGTCGCGGCGGTGCACGGGGTCGCCTTCGGCGGCGGCTTCCAGCTCGCCCTCGGCGCCGACATCCGCTATGTCGCGCCGGACGCCAAGCTCTCCATCCTCGAGATCAAATGGGGCCTCGTGCCCGACATGGGCGGGATCGCGCTGATGCGGGAACTGGCGCGGAGCGACGTCATCCGCGAACTCGCCTTCACCGGCCGGCAGTTCTCGGGCGAGGAGGCGCTCCGCTACGGCTTCGCCACCGCCGTCCATGCCGACCCGCTCGAAGCGGCGCGGACGACGGCGCGCGAGATCGCCGAAAAGAGCCCCGACGCGGTGCGGGCGCTGAAGCGCCTGCTCAACGCCTCGACCGATCTCGATACCGCCGCGATCCTCATCGCCGAATCGCGCGAGCAGGCGCAAATCATCGGCGCGCCGAACCAGGTCGAGGCGATCCGCGCCGGAGTCGAGCGGCGCGCGGCGAGGTTCGTCGAGCCGGAGGAGAACCCCTTCGCCCCGCAAGGCGGGGAGAAGGTGGCGCGCAGCGCCGGATGAGGGGCGGCGGCGCCTTTTCCGGAAGAGTTGGCGCAGCCCCTCACCCCGGCCCTCTCCCCGCTATCGCGGGGCGAGGGGGCGCTGTCGCGGGGCGAGGGGGACGCTGCCGCTTGACAGCGGGCGCGGGCCGCGAAACAGTTGACCGTTCGGTCAAGATTATCCCCTTCCGCCGGTTTGGCTTTTGGGAGACGCCATGACGATTGCCGCCCGCCCCCAAGGACTGTCCGACGTCGCCGCCGGACGGCTGGACCGAAAAACCCTCGACGCCAATTTCGGCGACCTCCATCCGCCGCTGAGCGACCACGAGGCGAGCGTCGAGTCCGACCGCTGCTACTTCTGTTATGAGGCGCCCTGCCAGAAGGCCTGCCCGACCTCGATCGACATTCCGCTGTTCATCCGCCAGATCGCCGCCGGCAACCGGACGGGCTCGGCGAAGACGATCTTCGACGCCAACATCATGGGCGGCACGTGCGCCCGCGTCTGCCCCACCGAGACGCTCTGCGAAGAGGCTTGCGTGCGCGAAGCCGCCGAGGGCAAGCCGGTCCGGATCGGGCTCTTGCAGCGTTACGCCACCGACGCCCTGATCGAGACGGGACAATCGCCCTATACGCGCGCGGCGCCGATCGGAAAGCGCGTGGCGATCGTCGGCGCCGGGCCGGCCGGCCTCGCCTGCGCGCACGCGCTCGCCGTCGCCGGCGTGGAGGTCACGATCTTCGAGGCGCGCATGAAGCCGGGCGGCCTCAACGAATACGGCATCGCCGCCTATAAGACCGTCGACGACTTCGCCGCCAGGGAGGCCGCCTTCGTCCTGTCGGTCGGCGGCATCGAGACGCAGTACGGCGTCGCCCTCGGCGAGCACGTCAGGCTCGACGAGCTCCGACGCGACTACGACGCCGTGTTCCTGGCCATGGGGCTCGGGGCGACCAACAAGCTCGGCCTGCCGGGCGAGAGCGAGCTCGAAAACGTCGCCGACGCGGTCGACTATATCGCGGCCCTGCGCCAGGCTGGGGACTTGACCGCGCTGCCGGTCGGGCGACGGGTCGTCGTCATCGGCGGCGGCATGACGGCGATCGACATCGCCGTGCAGTCGAAGAAGCTCGGGGCGCAGAGCGTCACGATCGTCTATCGCCGCAGCGAGGAACAGATGAAGGCGAGCCGGTTCGAGCGCGAGCTCGCGCAGACGAGCGGCGTCGCGATCCGCACCTGGGCCCGCCCGGTGGCGATCGAGGGGCACGGAGGCCAGCTCAGCGGGGTGCTGTTCGAGGACACGCACGAGCACGCGGGCGCGCTCGCCTCGCCCGGCTCCGTCTTTCGCATCGAGACCGACATGCTGTTCACCGCCATCGGCCAACGCGGAACGCCGGACGTCCTCAACGGCGCCGGGATCGAACTCAAGGGCGGCCGCATCGTGGTCGACGGCGAGCGGCGCACCAGCGCGCCGGGCGTCTGGGCGGGAGGCGATTGCGTGCTCGGCGGCGAGGACCTGACGGTCAGCGCGGTCGAGGACGGCAAAGCGGCCGCACGCTCGATCGTCGCCACGCTCGGCGTTGTCGCCGCCTGAACCTGGACAAGCGAGGCTCCCATGGCCGATCTCAGCACGACCTTTCTCGGCATCAAGTCGCCCAATCCGTTCTGGCTCGCCTCGGCCCCGCCGACCGACCGCAAGGTCAATGTCGAGCGCGCCTTCCGCGCCGGCTGGGGCGGCGTCGTGTGGAAGACGCTCGGCGAAGCCGGTCCGCCGGTGGTCAACGTGTCGGGCGCGCGCTACGGCGCGATCCACGGGCCGGACCGGCGCCTGCTGGCGCTCAACAACATCGAGCTCATCACCGACCGCGACCTCGAGATCAATCTCAAAGAGATCAAGGAGGTCAAGCGCGCCTGGCCCGACCGGGCGCTGGTCGTCTCACTGATGGTGCCGTGCGACGAAGAGTTCGTGGAAAGCGATCCTCGCCCGGGTCGAGGAGACCGAATGCGACGGCGTCGAGCTCAATTTCGGCTGTCCGCACGGCATGTCGGAACGCGGCATGGGCTCGGCGGTCGGCCAGGTGCCCGAATATGTCGAGATGGTCGCGCGCTGGTGCAAGGCGGCGACCCGCATGCCGGTGATCGTCAAGCTCACGCCGAACATCACCGACATCCGTGGCCCCGCGCATGCGGCGAAAAAGGGCGGCGCCGACGCGGTGTCGCTGATCAACACGATCAATTCGATCATGGGGATCGATCTCGACGCGATGACGCCCATGGACGCGATCGACGGCATGGGCACCCACGGCGGCATGTGCGGCCCGGCGGTGAAGCCGATCGCGCTCGCCATGGTCGCAGACATCGCCCGCGATCCGGCCTTGGCCCACCTGCCGATCTCGGCGATCGGCGGCGTCACCACGTGGCGGGACGCCGCCGAATTCATCGCGCTCGGCGCCGGCACGGTGCAGGTCTGCACCGCCGCGATGACCTATGGATTCAGGATCGTCGAGGAGATGGCCTCGGGGCTCTCGGCCTATATGGACCGCAAGGGTTTCGCATCGCTCGACGATTTCCGCGGCCGCGCGGTTCGTTCGATCACCGACTGGCAGCACCTGAACCTGAACTATGTCGCCAAGGCGCAGATCCACCAGGACCTCTGCATCCAGTGCGGCCGTTGCCACATCGTCTGCGAGGACACGTCGCATCAGGCGATTTTCGCCAAGATCGACGGCGGCCGCAAATTCGAGGTCAACGAGGCCGAATGCGTCGGCTGCAACCTGTGCGTCCTCGTGTGCCCGGTCGAGGGCTGCATCACCCTCGACCACAGGACCGAGGGCGTCGATCCGCGCACCGGCCTCCCCTACGCCCGGCCGCCGCTGCCGTGGACGGCCCACCCGAACAACCCGGCGGCGAAGGCGGCGGAGTAGCGGAGCCAGCCCCCTCGCCCGTTGATCGACGCGTCATCGACCCTTCGACCGCCGTCTCCCGCAAGGGAGGACGAGCGCATCACTCCTCGACGTGCGGCTCTTTCTCCTCGCTGCTCGGCTCTTTTTCCTTGGGCTTGCCGAACACCGCCTCGACGTCGATGCGCTCCTCGACCGGCTTCGGCTTCGGCGCGCCGAAGACCTCGAGCTGGCTTGCGGGCGCGGGCTTGGCGGTGGTGACCTCGGCCGGCACCAGGGTCTGCCCGCCGGGCTCCTCCACCTTCGGCCGGTCCTTGGCGGCGCGATTGACCTCGAAGTCGAGATCGATCTGCGAGCAGAGGCCCAGCGTCACCGGGTCCATCGGCTGAAGATTGGCGGAGTTCCAGTGGGTGCGCTCGCGGATCGCCTGCAGCGTGTGCTTGGTCGTGCCGACCAGGCGCATGATCTGCGCGTCCTTCAGCTCCGGGTGGTTGCGCAGGAGCCACAGCACTGCGTTCGGGCGGTCCTGCCGGCGCGACAGCGGCGTATAGCGCGCGCCGCGCGGCTTCTTGAACTCCGGCGTGCGGACCCTCGACACCGACAGGTTCAGGCGATGGCTCTGGTCGCGCTCGGCGGCGGCGATCTCCTCGCGGGTGAGCTGGCCGGTCGAAATCGGATCGTAGCCCTTGATGCCGGTCGCCACCTCGCCGTCGGCGATGCCCTTGACCTCGAGCGGATGCAGTTTGCAGAATTCCGCAATCTGGTCGAAGGTCAGGGAGGTGTTCTCGACCAGCCAGACCGCGGTCGCTTTCGGCATCAGCGGCGCGTCGCTCATTTCGGCTTGCTCCTTTGTGATCATTGGCCGCGCGGCTCCGGTCGCTGCCCGGAGGAGGCGCAGCCTCAAAAACCAAAACTCAAGGGGGAAGCCTCTTTATAGGCGCCGCAGGGCCGAATTGCAATCGCGGGGAGCCAATTGAAGCTGGCCCGCTCTTCCGCCTCCCATCCGAGGAACCTTGCGCCGCCTCGTAAGTTGCGACGAGGCGAAGAAGGAGGATTTCGAATGAAACTCACGTTGCTCGCCGCCGCCGTCGCCCTGGGGGCGGCTTCGCTGGCCGGGTCTGCGCCGGTCGACGCCAAGGGCTGCCTCAAGGGCGCGCTCGTCGGCGGCGTCGCCGGCCATTACGCCGGCCATCATGCGATCCTCGGCGCCATCGGGGGCTGCATCGTCGGCCATCACATGGCCAGCGAGAAGCAGAAGACCGCCGCGGCGGCGGCGACTCAGAACCAGCATCCGGCCCCGCAACCCCTGAGCCAGTGACCCCTCGCTCACGCCTTGTTGTTGAGCGCCCGCTCCGACTTCGGATCGAGGGGCCAGCGTGGCCGGGCGGCGACGTCGAGCGCGTCGGTCCGGCCGAGGCGCAGCCGCTCGAGGCCGGCCCAGGCGATCATCGCCCCATTGTCGGTGCAAAGCCTTTGCGGCGGGGCGACCATCGGCAAACCCGCCTCGGCGCAGAACCGCATCAGCGCGCTGCGGATGGCGAGGTTGGCCCCGACGCCCCCGGCGACGACCACCGCCCGCGGCGCGACGCCGAGCCGTTCGCGAAAACGCTTGAGCCCGACCCGCATCCGGTCCTCGACCACATCGACGATCGCCGCCTGGAACGACGCGCAAAGGTCGGCCACGTCCTGAGCGGACAACGGCGCCGCCCGCTCGGCGGCGGACCGGACCGCCGTCTTGAGACCGGAAAGCGAGAAGTCCGCGTTCGGCCGGCCCATCATTGGGCGCGGCAGCGGGAAACGGTCAGGATCGCCGGTCCTCGCCGCCGCTTCGACCGCGGGACCGCCGGGATAAGGCAGGCCGAGGAGCTTGGCCGTCTTGTCGAACGCCTCCCCGATCGCATCGTCCATGGTGGCCCCGAGACGATCGTACTCGCCGACGCCTCTGACGGCGAGGATCTGGGTATGGCCGCCGGAAGCCAGAAGGATCAGGTACGGAAACGCGACATCCGCCGTGAGGCGCGCGGTGAGCGCATGCGCCTCGAGGTGGTTGACCGCGATCAACGGCTTGCCGGTCGCCAACGCCATCCCCTTGCCGGCCATCAGGCCGACCAGGACCCCCCCGATCAGGCCCGGCCCGGCGGCCGCCGCCACGCCGTCCAGGTCTTTCGCCCCGACGCCGGCCTTCGCCAGGGCGCGGGCGATCAGCATGTCCACGATCTCGACATGGGCGCGGGCCGCAATTTCCGGCACGACGCCCCCGTAGGCTGCGTGGGCGGCGATCTGGCTCATCACTTCGTCGGCCAGAATCTCGCCCTTGCCCTCCGGCGTCAGCCGCACGACCGCGGCCGCCGTCTCGTCGCACGTCGTCTCGATGCCCAGAACCTGCATTGGATTTTGTGTCTCCACAATTGTTTAGCGACCGCGCTTGGTCTCCGCCCTTAGCCTGAACGCGGCGGCGAGGGAACCGGCGGCCGCACGCGCCGTTAAGCAAGCGTCGATTCGTCGCCTGTCGCGGAGCCATGCCCCGTGCTATCGAACGGTTGTAGAGGCCGACCACATTGACCAGCATCGGGTCAAATGAGATTCGGGTCGTCGTTGAACCGCGCCCGGCGCATGGCTCATCGGCGCGGAGCGTTCCCGCCGCTGTGTTCAAAAAGCTGTTCGACGCCGTGTATGCGGCGCTGATGGCGGCTGACCGGGATGTCCATCCCAAATCTGCGTCAAGCGCCTTCCTCATCAGCTATCTGACCGCCGATCCCTGCGAATTCGGCCTTCTCGAAGTGGTCATGACGGGAGGGCCGAGCGCCGTCTCACTGTTCCGACGCTGCGCGTCGCGCGTCTATCGCAGCGATTATCAGATCCTTTTGCAGCGCCGTCGCCTCATGCGGGCGTTCCAGCGCATCGCGGCCGCCCTCGACCCGGGCTATGACGTGCTCGTCCGCTACCACGACACCGAACTGCCGCTAGACGAATACTTTCGCCGTCAGGTCGGGCGCGTCGGCCTCGCCAACGACGCGCCGTCCCTGACGGACATGTGGTTTGCCGGCCACGTCGTCAGCTCGTTCGACGGGCGGCTCGAAACCATCGACTATCGCGGAGCGGTCTGGACGGGGCGTCTGACGCTGGCAGGCGGCGAAACGCAGATCGAATGCGTCTTCGACCAGTCGATCGGGGAGGACGCGTTGAACCCGTTCGGCAACAAGGACGTATCTATTACGGGAAGGGCCATATTCACCGGGGACAGTCCGCTTCCCGAACGCGTCGAGGTGATGACGGTTGAGGAACGGCGGCGAGCGACCGCTGCGATGACGATACGGGGGGCTCTCGCTCCGGCTGAGATCGGAGAACTGGAAGATGGCCTTGATTATCTCCACTAGCAATAAGCATTTCCTGCATATGAACGTGCTGCTGCGCCACGCGAGTGGCCGATCGGGCGAGGCGGAATCGGACATCGAGACGATCCTGACCGAGGCAGCGATCGGCAAACGCCGCATCTGGGTCCACAGCCTTCTGTTCGCCGAACTGAGGCCGTCAGCCTTCGTCGCCGGCCGCTTTACCGCGCTCGCCGAGTTCACCCGCTACCTCCGCTCGATCGCGACCTTCGTGTCGGCCGATCCGAACACGATGCTGCGCGCGGCGCGCCTGCGCGACGTGAAGTGGCGGCGGCCTGCGGCTTTGCGCGGCCCGAACGAACAGCCGCGGTTCCTGTCGCTGAGCGACGCGGTCCAGCTCGCCTCGGCTCTTTGGGTGAAAGAGGCGGCCGGGGTCGCCGACCTCGAATTCCTCGCCTTCGAGGATTCCGGCCCCGGGCGGGCGGACGACGGCGGTTGGCTGTCGCTCCTGCGACTGCAGGACTATGCGGACGAATCGCCGAGCGATTCCGATGTGCTGGCCGCCCTGCGCCTGCCGCGCGCCGAACCTGTGCTTGGTTCGCGCGCGGTGCAACAATCCGCCGCAGTCGGCTGATCTGGCAATCGGCCTATCGCGACCGGCGCGCCTTCTCGAGCGCCGCGTCGATCGCCGGCGCAAGGATATTCTCGACCGCGTAGATCGAGCCCTTCCGGCTGTAGTGGCCGTAATCGACCGCCAGCAAATCGTCGGGCAGGTCGGGGCCGACGAGGCGCCGGCAACCGTCCGGCCGGCAAAGCTTATCCGCTTGCGACACATACGTCACCCCGGGCCCCCAATTCTTGGCGGCGAGCGTCCTGTCGGTTTCGAGCGAGTCCGGTCGGACGCCGACCCGGGAGAATTCCGGCGCCGCGCCCATTTCCAGAAGGTCCCGCCCGACCAGGATCGGCAGGACCGGCGCCCAGGTCGGGACCTCGCCGGCGATCACGATTGAGCGGACGCCGTCCTCGTGCAGCTTGCGGGCGCCGGCGACCATCGCGTCGAGAAAGCCCGGATAGCGCCAGTTGGCCTCGTGATCGTACTGGCCGAAATAGCCCCCGACCACGAGGACGTCCGGCCTGATCTGCCTTATCCGCCGGAACACGTAGTCGTTGATCGCCCGGCAGCGCGGCGTTCCAGCGACGCCCTGATCCATGGCAACGTTTTCGACCAAAGGGACGCAGAACACCGCCGCCAGCGCCATGACGTTGGCGCGCTCGCCAAACACCCTGGTCAGGCCGGCGAACAGGTGCGCCGCATGCAAATCGCCGACGACCAGGATGCTCGGCTTGGCCGGGTCCTCGGCGACGCCGCAGCGATGCTTCGCAAAGAACAGGGCGGCGCGCCGACGTTCCTCATTGAGCGGATAATCGCGGTCCTCCTTTCGGTAGAAACAATCGAACAGGCGTTGGCCCTCGGCGCCATTGACGCTGAAGTCGAACACCTGCGTCACGAGCGGCGGAAAGCGGCCCGGAAAGCCCTTCGAGTCGTAGGTGACGCGGCCGACGATTCCGGTCGCCGCAAGCGCGGCGACGAGTCCGAGCGCGAGCGCGTAAGGACGGCGACGGAAGAGCGCCGTCGCCGGCGCCTCGACGAATCGATAGGTGAGGGCGGCGAGGCCGACCGCCACGACGGCGAGGGCGAACATCACAGCGGGCGTCGGAATGACGCCCGGCCAGATGTGGGCGAAGGCGAACAACGGCCAGTGCCAGAGATAGAACGGATAGGAAATGACGCCAAAGAACCCGGCGACGCGGTTGCCGAGCGCGACATCTCCGACCCAAGAGCGCGGGTTGGCGATCACCAGCGCGCATCCAAAGGTCGGGATGGCCGCGCGCCAGCCGGGAAAGGGTTGAGCTTCGGTCAGGGTGAGGTAGCCGATCAGGATCAGGGTCACGCCGAGCGCCGCGCCCAGATTAGACAGGGCGCGCGACGGATAAGGCCACGCGCGCAGGCAGTACACCTCCCGGTAGGCCATGAGCGCGCCGAGCGCGAGTTCCCAGCCGCGGGCCCAAGGCAGATAAAAGGCGCCGATGGGATCGACCGGCGTCAGAATGACGCAGTAGCTCAAGGATGCAAAGAAGATCGCGAGGATCACGAACGGCAAAACGCGTGGGGCCAGGCGGTGCAGGGCTGAAACCAGCACCGACCAGACGAGGTAGAACTGCTCCTCGATGCTGAGCGACCACAGATGAAGGAGCGGCTTCGTCGCCGAATCGGCGCCGAAATAACCCCCGACGCCCGCGAGCCTCAGGAGCCAGAAATTGACGGTGAAATAGGCGTTGCCGAGCAGGCCGCCGCCGATGTCGCGGAACTGGACCGGCGCGGCGCGGAACCAGCCGACGATCCAGACCGTCGCGACCACGAGGAGCAGGGCCGGAAGGATGCGCTTGGCGCGCTTGGCGTAGAACATCGCGAGCGAGAAATGGCCGACAGCGCATTCGGACAGGATGATGCGCGAGATCAAAAAGCCCGAGATCACGAAGAACACGTCGACCCCGGAGAAGCCGCCGGGCAGCAGCGCGCGATCGGCGTGGAAGGCGACCACCCCGATGACCGCGAGCGCGCGCAGCCCGTTGATGTCCGTTCGGAAATCGAGATCGCGCCAGCGTCTCGCCGCGGCGAGGTCGGGCGTGTCGAGGGCTTGATCCAACGCGGCTTCCCATGAACTCTGGGCGAAAACGAGACCGGTAAAGCCCAATGCGGCGATCCGCAAGGCGCGCTTGCCGCGCCGGGCGCGCGGCCGATAATGCCGGTCATGCCGAACGCGGACCCGAACAGACCCCGAGCAGCGCTTTTTCGCGCGCGCGACGACGCGGCGCTGAGCGCCGCGCGCCTGCGCCGGCTCGGGTTTGCGGCCGCGCGCCTGCCCGCGATCGAGATCGTTGCCTTGGCTTATACGCCAGAAAGGAAGCGCTATGACGCGGTGGTCGCCACGAGCGACAAGGCGTTTGTCGCCGATGTGTCGGTCGATCGCGCCTCGCCGCTCTATGTCGTGGGCGCGCGGACGGCGCGCGCGGCGGAAGCGCGCGGCTGGCGGCTCGCCGCGCCGTCCGCGCCCGACGCGCGGCGGCTGGCCGAGATCCTCAAGGGCGCAATGCCTCGCGCCGCCGCCGTGCTCTACCTTGCCGGGCGCGATCGGAAGCCGGCGATCGAGGCGGCCCTCGCGAACATCGAAGCGTTCGAGTTGGCCGAAGTCTATGCGGCCGAACCGCGGCAAAGCTGGCGCCCGCAAGAGATCCGCGCGCTCGAAGCGTGCGGGTTCGCGCTGCATTATTCGCGCCGGTCGGCCGCGCTCGCCGCCGAACTCGCCGGCGCGGGGGGCGCGGCCGCGCATTTCCGCGCCATGACGCACATCTGCCTGTCGGACGATGTCGCAGAGCCGCTGCGCGCGTTGGGCGCCGGGCGCCTCCGGGTCGCGGCGCGACCGGACGAGCCGGCCCTGCTTGCGACTTTGAGGCAAGCCGCAGCGGTATTTTCATCGCAACCCCCCTCCCGTATATAGGGCGCGCGCAGGCCGAAGGACGCACGAGCAATGGTTGATGAAGAAAGCCAGCAAACTGTGCCAAGACCATCGGGGGGCGCGCCAAGCAATCGCGACGAGCGGCCGAACGACACGGTGATCGAGGGCGAAGTCGCCCAGCCCGCGGCCGAAGCGGCCGCGACGGAGGTCCAGAACGAGGGACCATCCGCGCCCGAGGGCGGGTCGGCTGAAGAGCCGGTTCCGCCTCGGGCGAAGCCGATCGGCGCGGGGCGCGCGCTCGCTGCCGGCGCGCTCGGCGGCGCCATCGTGGCGGCGCTCGCCGCCGGAGGGCTTTACTTTTATTCGCCCAATTCGGGCCTGACAGCGGCCGAGCAGAACCGGCTCGCCGCGCTGGAGACCGAGACGGGCCGCGACGGCGCGGCGATCGGCGACCTCGACAAGCGCTTTGGGACGCTCGAAGGGGCGCGCACGGCCGCCGCCCTCGCGGCGGTGGAAAAGCGGGTCAGCATGCTGGAGGCGAGCGCGGCGGCGTCCGGCGTCGCGGGCCTCGACAAACGGATCGGCGTCCTCGAGGCGGCGAACGCCGCCGAAGGCCGCAAGATCGACGGCGAGGCGCAGGCGATGCAGTCCTTATCGGGCGACATCAAGGTTTTGCGCGCTGACGTCGACGCCGCGCGGGGCGAAATCCCAGCCCTTGCCGCGCGCCTGGCGAAGCTCGAAACCGGCATATCCTCCGCCGATCTCACTGCGCTTTCCGGCCGGGTCGAAAAAATTGAGAGCGCGCTCGCCGCGCCGAAGGTGGAGACCCGAGTCGCGCCGGAAAAGCCTGCGGCGAGCGTAAATCCCGCGGCCATCGCGGTGGTGACCGACGCGATCCGCGACAAGCTCGCGTCGGGCTCGTCCTACGCGACCGAGATCGCCGCGCTCGCCGCGCTCGGCGTCGACCCAGCCCAGATCGCGCCGCTCAAGGCGCTCGCCGGCGGCTCGCAGACCAATAGCGCCCTCGCCGCGTCGTTCGCGGCGGTGGAGCCCAAGGTTCTCGCCGCCGCCGCGCCCAAGGAACCCGGCGGGATCGGCGATCGTTTCCTCGCCCATCTCCGTGGCCTCGTCCAGGTTCGCTACCTCGGCGAAACTGCCGGCGACGATCTGCCGGCGCTCGCCTCGCAGATCCTCGCCAGCCTGCGGCAGGGCGACCTTGCTGCCGCGCTTGCGGCTTTCGCCAGGCTCCCCGATGCGTCGCGGCAGGCCGGCGCCGCCTGGGACGCCGAAGCCGAACGGAAACAAGCGGCGGTCGCCGCCATGCAGGCGATTCGCGAAGCCGCGGTCGCGCGGTTGGCTCAGGGTCCCAAGCCCTGAGAGCGTCGATCGAATCGCTGCGCCCTGGCAGGGGTCCGGGACGCTGGGACGGAAAGTCGGAGACGTCATGTTTCGCCTGTTGATTGTCCTCGCCGGGGTGGCGCTCGCCGCCTGGGGCCTGATGTGGTTTGCCGACAACCCGGGCCTCGTGACGCTGACCTGGCGCGGCGTCGAATACAAAGTCTCGATGATGGTCGCGCTCGGCCTTGTGGCCGCCGTGGCGATCGTTTGGTCGATCATTTGGGGCGTGCTGCGCTTCGTTCTCCGCATTCCGTCGCTGATGTCGCTGGCTGCGCGCGCGCGCCGGCGCGAAAAGGGCCTGACAGCCGTGTCGCGCGGCCTCATCGCCGTCAATACGGGCGACGTTCGGGCCGCGGGCAAGCATGCGGCGGATGCGAACCGGCTGCTGGCGAACGAGCCGATGACCAAGCTCTTGACCGCCCAGGCCGCCCAACTCGCCGGCGACCGGGAACGGGCGGTCGCGGCCTACAACGCCATGCTCGACCATCGCGACACCCACGGCCTCGGTCTCAGGGGCCTGCACGTCGAGGCGCACCGAGAAGGCGATCACGAGGCGGCGCTGCAATATGCGATGCGCGCCAACGCGCACGCCCCGGCCGCGTGGGCCGGACAGGCTGTCCTCGACGACCGGACCCGCAGGGGCGACTGGGCCGGCGCGCTCGCAACCATCGATACCAACGCCGCCGCGCGCCTCATCGACAAGCCGACCGCCCAGCGCTGGCGCGCCGTCATCAAGACCGCGATGGCGGACCAATTGAAGGACCGCGATCCCAAAGGCGCGATGGAGCTTGCTTACGAGGCTTGCCGGCTTTCGCCCGGGCTCATTCCGGCCGCAGCGCTCTACGGACGCCTTGCGGCCGCCGCCGGCGACACTCGACGCGGGACCCGGGTCCTTGAAACCGCCTATGCGCAAACGCCTCACCCCGACCTCGCGGCGGCTTATCTGCGCATGCGCCACGGCGATTCGACCGGCGATCGGCTGGCACGCGCCCGCATGCTCGCGCGAATTGCGCCTGACGACCCCGAGTCGATGCTGACGATTGGGCGCGCGGGGCTCGAAGCGCATGACATCGAGGCCGCCCGGGCGGCGATCGGGCCGCTGATCGCGTCCGATTCGACCCACGGACGACCGACCCGCCGCGTCTGCCTGCTGATGGCCGACATCGAGGAGGCCGAGGGGCGTCAAGGCGCCGTGCGGGAATGGTTGTCGCGGGCCGCCCGCGCGCCGCGTGACAAGGCGTGGGTCGCCGATGGCGTGATCAGCGACCGCTGGGCGCCCGTGTCGCCGACGGGAACGCTGGACGCCTTCGTCTGGCGCACGCCTGACGAACGGCTGGCCGCTCTGGCCGAGCCCACGCCGATCGGGCCAAAGCCTGCGATCCCGGCGCCGCCGATCCTGCCGCCCGCCGTGGCTGCGAACGAGCCAGCCGCCGAGGCGCCGCCGTCGGCCGCCGCCGCAAGCCAACCCCGGCACGCAACGCCGGACGAAACCGCCACGGCACCGCCGCCAGAACCGCTTCCCGCCGCCGCGACCCCGGCGCCGCCTGAACCGCTCCACCTCGCCGCCGGCCCTCAGCCGCGCGTCGGCGTCATCATCGATCCGGCCAGCATGGCGCCGGACGATCCCGGCCCGGGCGAGCCCGAGGCGCCGCGCCGCCGCAAGTCTTGGATTTACGCAAACGACTGAGCGAGGCCCGCTTTAAGCGCTGGAGAACGACATGTCCCCTTCCTCGGTCGTCATCGTCGGCGCCGGGCACGCCGGCGTGCAAGCCGCGGCGAGCCTGCGCGACGACGGCTATGACGGCGAGATCGTGCTTCTGTCCGACGAGCGGGAGTTGCCGTATCAGCGGCCGCCGCTCTCGAAGGCGTTCCTGAAGGGCGAGATGGAGCTGCACGGCCTGCCGCTCAGGGCCGAGGCCTTCTACCGCGACCGCCGCATCGACCTGCGTCTCGGCGTCCGGGCGATCCGGATCGACCGGGCGGCGCATCGGGTGGCGCTCGCCGACGGCGGGTCGATCGGCTACGGCCATCTGATCCTGGCGACCGGCGCTCGCCAGAGACGGCTCGACGTTCCGGGCGTCGACCTGCCCGGGGTCTTCGCGCTCCGCAATATCGCCGACGCGACGGCGCTCCGCGCGCGCATCGCCGCAGGCCTGAAGGTGGTGGTGATCGGCGCGGGCTTCATCGGGCTCGAGGTCGCGGCGACCGCCGCCAAGCTCGGCGCCGAGGTCAGCGTGGTCGAGATCGCCCGGCCGATGGGCCGCGCCGTGTCGCCGGTCCTGTCCGAATTCTACGTCGAGGCGCACCGGGCCTTTGGCGCCCGCCTCTTCCTCGGGGTCGGCGTCAAGGCGATCAAGGGGGAAGAGAAGGCGGAGGCGGTCGTCCTCTCCGACGGCGAGGTCCTGCCGGCCGATCTCGCGCTCATCGGCGTCGGCGTCACCGCCGAGGATTCGCTCGCTCGCGAAGCCGGTCTCGAATGCGCCAACGGCGTCGTGGTCGACGCCCATCTTGCGACCTCCGACCCGGACATTTCCGCGATCGGCGACTGCGCCGCCTTCCCCAACGCGACGCTCGGCTTTTCGACCCGGCTCGAGTCGATCCAGAACGCGGTGGACCAGGCCAAATGCGTGGCCGCCCGCCTCGCCGGCAAGCCCGCGCCCTACAATGCGCTCGCCTGGTTCTGGAGCGACCAGGGCGACTTGAAGCTGATGATCGCCGGGCTATCGCACGACGTCGATCAATGGGTGGTGCGCGGCGATCCGGCGACCCGCGCCTTCTCGACCTTCGGCTTCCGGGGCGGCAAGCTGGCGGTGGTCGAATCGGTCAACCGCGCCGGCGACCACGCGGCGGCCAAGCGCATCTTCGCCCAGGGCAAGACCATGACCCCGGAACAGGCGGCCGACCCGGCCTTCGACATCCGGGCGCTGGCGAAGGGGTAGATTGTAGGGCGCGGTCGATGACCGCGCCGGCCGGGTCAGCGACCCGGCCCTACAGTTTGGCGCCGCAGGGCCGGTTTACGACATTTTATCGACCGGGCGCTTGTTTGTCAGAGGGTTGCGAGGCGTGTTAGCGACGCTCCTCGCCTTCGGTCGGCAGGGGGGCTTTTCGGGCTGCGAGTTGGCCCGTGGGTCTTGCGATCAGAGGTATAACCGGATAGATCTCCCGGACTGACTTATCGGGGTAGCCGATGTCGACGAAAGACGCGCAACGGCGGGCGGTCGTATCATACAGAACTCGACGGTTAAAATTGGGAATGGTCCGGTTCGAACTGCAGGCGCTTGACGCCGACCGCGCCCTCCTGCGGGCGCTTGCGCATAAGCTGGCCGCGGACGGGCCGGAGGCGCAAAGCATCCGCCACTTGCTCGCGGAGGCGATCGGCGGCGCGCCGCCGACGCCGGGAGGCGTGCTTGCCGCCCTGCTCCGCTCGCCTCTGGTCGGCGCCGAGCTGGGCCTCGACCGGGTCCGGGATGAGGGGCGCAAAGTCGATCTGTGACGCGCTACCTCATCGGCGCCAGCATCATCAGCGATGTCGTCAAGCCGCAGCCGTCGCCTTCGCTGCCGGCCTGGATGGACGCGCGCGACGACGCCGATCTCTTCATCGCGTCGCTGACCATTGCGGAGAGCCGTCGCCGCGTCATGGAACAGCCGAAGGGAAAGACGCGCGACGCGCTCGAAGCGTGGTTCGCCGGTCCGGAAGGGCCGGCGGCCCTGTTCGCCGGGCGCATCCAGCCCTTCGACGACGAGGCGGCCCTGATCTGGGCTCGGTTGATGGCGGAAGGGAAAGCGGCGCGGCGACCACGCAGCGCGCTCGACATGATCATCGCCTCCGTGGCCGAGGCCGCCGGTTGCGTCGTCGTCACCGACAGCGAGCGGGATTTTGTGGGGTTGGAGATTCTGAACCCGATACGGGATGGCAGAATCCAATGAGGGAACACTTTCAGTCGTCAATGGTCAGATCCGGGTAGATTTTTTCAATCGGGAAGATAAGGTCGCGCGCAATAGACCCCATTAGATTGCTGACTGCACTGTTGAACTGCGCCTTGAGGTCGCTGTCGGAAATCTTCTCGACTTCCGAGTACAATTTTCCAATGATCTCATTCGTTGCCTTGGCCAGCGATAGAATCGCTACGGCGACGTCTTTGTCCATCGTGCTCTCCATAGAAACCATAGTTATAGAGGTGTTTAATAACGATCGCCGCCCGAGCCGAGACACTCTCTCAGACTTCGGACGCCAAGTCGCAATAGGGGCCCTATAGACGCGGTCCATAGCCCGCCGATAGACGGGCGTCCGTTTGGACACCCTTTGGACCGCGTCGGCCGCGATCAGCGATCGCGGCTACACATCGCGCATCGTTCTCACAGCGACACCCTCGCCCGCGCCGCCAGTTCCCCGACGATCCCGCGGCGGAAGGTGAGCACGCAGGCGACGAACACCACGCCCTGGATCACCGTCACCCACTCGCCGAACTGGGCGAGGTCGTTCTCATCGCCGCGACGATCGGCGCTCCCGACGCCGGCCGTAAAACGCGCCCGCCCCGCCGACCCCCGTCGTCGACGTCGCTTCGCCCGGCGTGACAACGCAACTCAGACCGCTCCGCCGCTGTCGCCACGCTTTCCTCGCGATCGTGAAAGATATCGACGTCCGCCGAATAGCGCGGTCCGTCGCGATTGATCACGCTCGCGCGCGCGACGTAGCTTTCGGGGTCGCGATGAGCCGCCAGGGCGAGCAGAATTTCGCGCTGCACGCTAGAGAGCGGAACGGCAGGCCTCCTCGATTTGCGCAGCGAGGGGCCGGGTGGTCATGTCGCCGTCGCGCCGAAGGCCTTCGGCGACGACGAGCGCTTGGGCGATGGTTGGATGCTCGCTCGGCCGGCGGCTCCACAGGGAGCGGACGCCGAAGTCACGAAAGGCCTGACGGTAGAGATCGACCGCGGCTCCAGGCGCCGCCCAGCCGGCCCCGAGCGCCTTGATCTCGTCGAGCGTCAGTCGTTCGGCCATCGGCGGCGCGCCCTCGTCATGGGCTGCGCATTATGCCCAATTCTCGGCGCGCGCCACAGGGCCAATAATCGCAGCGGCCCTGCGCCTCGGCCTGGCTCGGGAGGGGCCTCGCCTATTCACGCGATCGTCTGCAACCGCCTGTAGACGCGGTCCATAGCCCGTCGATAGACGGGCGTCCGTTCGGACACCCTTTGGACCGCGTCGGCCGCGATCAGCGATCGCGGCTACAAACCGCGCTCGTCTTACAGCGACACCCTCGCCCGCGCCGCCAGCTCCCCGACGATCCCGCGGCGGAAGGCGAGCACGCAGGCGACGAACACCACGCCCTGGATCACCGTCACCCACTCGCCGAACTGGGCGAGGTAGTTTTGCATCGAGACGACGATCAGGGCGCCGAGCACCGGCCCGTAGAACGTGCCCATGCCGCCGACCAGCGTCATCAGCACCACTTCGCCCGACATGGCGAAGGCGACGTCGGTGAGCGAAGCATTCTGGGCGACCAGCGCCTTGGTCGCCCCGGCAAGGCCGGCGAAGGCGGCCGACAGGGTGAAGGCGGCGAGCTTGTAGAGGGTCGCGCGGTAGCCGAGCGAGATCACCCGCGGCTCGTTCTCGCGGATCGCCTTCAAAATCTCGCCGAACGGCGAGTTGACGATGCGCATGATCGCGAGGAAGCCGAACAGGAAGATGACCGCCACGAAGACGTAGAGGATCCAGGGGTTCGACAGGTCGAAGAGGCCGAGGGCGCGCCCCTGCGGCACCGCCTGGATGCCGTCCTCGCCATGGGTGAACGGCGCCTCGAGGCAGACGAAAAAGACCATCTGCGAGAAGGCGACGGTGATCATGGCGAAATAGATGCCGCTCGAGCGGATCGCCAGTGCTCCGATGACGAGCCCCAGCACGGTGGAGGCGATGACGCCGAAGAGGATCGCCGTGACCGGCTCGAAGCCCCAGACCTTGGCCGCGTGCGCGCAGACGTAGCTGGCGAGCCCCAGGAACATCGCGTGGCCGAGCGACAAGAGGTTGACGTAGCCGATCAGGAGGTTGAATGCGCAGGCGAACAGGGCGAAGCACAAGGCCTGCATGATGAAGAACGGATAGGCGACAAACGGCGCGATCGCGATCAGCGCGACCATGACGACGAAGGCGACGAGATTAGCCCTGCGGTTGCGCCCGGTGGCGTCCGCGGCGGCGACGGCTTCGACGGTGGCGGTCATTGCGCCCTCCCGAACAGGCCGGACGGCCGGATGAGGAGCACGATCGCCATGATCACGAAGACCACGGTGTTGGACGCCTCCGGGTAGAACACTTTTGTCAGGCCCTCCACGACGCCGAGCACGAAGCCGGTGAGGATCGAGCCCAGGATCGAGCCCATGCCGCCGATCACCACGACCGCGAACACCACCACGATGATGTCGGCGCCCATGCCCGGCCTGACTTGGGTGATCGGCGCGGCGAGCACCCCGGCGAAAGCGGCGAGCGCCACCCCAAAGCCGTAGGTCAGCGTCACCATGCGCGGCACATTGATGCCGAAGGCGCGCACCATGGTCGGGTTCTCGGTCGCGGCGCGCAGATAGGCGCCGAGCTTCGTCTTCTCGATGACGAGCCACGTGCCGAAGCAGACGACGAGCGAGGCGACGATCACCCAGCCGCGGTAGATCGGCAGGAACATGAAGCCGAGATTGTAGGCGCCGTTGAGCGCCTTCGGGATGGCGTAGGGCATGCCGGAGGCGCCGAAATAGTTCTGGAACAGGCCCTGGAAGATGAGCGCCAGGCCGAAGGTGAGCAAAAGGCTGTAGAGCGGATCGAAACCGGCCAGCCGCTTGAGGAACAGCCGCTCGACCACGGCCCCGATCGCGCCCATGATCAGCGGCGACAGGATCAGCGCACACCAGTAGTTGAGGCCGCTCAGGGTCAACAGGAAGTAGGCGGCGAAGGCGCCCATCATGTAGAAGGCGCCGTGGGCGAAATTGACGATGTTCAGCATGCCGAAGATGACGGCGAGGCCGAGGCTGAGCAGCGCGTAGAACGAGCCGTTGATCAGCCCGATGAGCAACTGGCCGAAGAGCTCGGGCATACTGATGACGTGGCCGAAGAGGTTCATGGGCGGGCCTCGCGGAGGCTGCGCGGGGGATTCCCTCCCCCCTTGCGGGCTAAGGGATTCACACATCTCTCGTGGCTGCCTGATCCCGCGCCTGTCAGTCGGCGCGCGGTTTCCTCCCCCCTTGTGGGGGAGGATCGAGGAGGGGGGTCGCGCCGATCTCCGAGAGTTTGAAGCCCTTCCAATCCCAAATGAGAGGTGAGCGCGACCCCCCTCCCCAACCCTCCCCCACAAGGGGGAGGGAGTCTTCGCGGCGGTCTGTCCTCATCACACCCCCAGGGCCTCGCGCAGCATGTCCATACGGCCCTCGAGCTCGGCGCTGGAAAAGGCGTCGATGATCGTCCCGTGCTCCATGACGAAGAAGCGGTCGGCCAAGGTGGAAGCGAAGCGGAAGTTCTGCTCGACCAGCAGAATGGTGAAGCCCTCCTGCTTCAGCGCCGCGATGGTGCGGCCGATCTGCTGGATGATGACCGGGGCGAGGCCCTCGGTCGGCTCGTCGAGCATGAGGAAGCGCGCGCCGGTGCGCAGGATCCGGGCGATCGCCAGCATCTGCTGCTCGCCGCCGGAAAGCTTGCCGCCGCCGCTGTTCAACCGCTCGCGCAGATTGGGAAAAAGCGCGTAGATACGCTCGACGCTCATCGCCCCGGTTTTCGCGATCGCCGGCGGCAGGAACAGGTTCTCCTTGACGGTGAGGCTCGCGAAGACGGCGCGCTCTTCCGGGCAGAGCGCCACCCCGAGCCGGGCGATGCGCTCGATCGGCATCCGGATGAGCTCGGCGCCGCCGAACCGCACCGAGCCGGTGCGCTTGCCGACGATGCCCATGATCGCCTTCAGGGTCGTGGTCTTCCCGGCGCCGTTGCGGCCGAGCAGGGTGACCACCTCGCCCGCGCGCACGTCGAGATCGACGCCGTGCAGGATGTGCGATTCGTTGTACCAGGCCTCGAGGCCCTTGACCTCGAGCATGGTCGCCGCGACCGCGCCGCGCGCGCGCTGAACCGCCGTATCACCCATGTCCGGCCCCCATGTAGGCTTCCCGGACCTCGGGATTCTCGGACACGGCGCGATAGTCGCCCTCCGCCAGCACCCGGCCGCGGGTCAGCACCGTGATCCGATGCGACAGGTTGGCGACGACCTGGAGATTGTGCTCGACCATCAGGATCGTCCGGTTGGCCGAGACCCGGCGGATGAGCGCGGCGATCCGGTCGATGTCCTCGTGTCCCATGCCCGCCATCGGCTCGTCGAGCAGCATGAGCTCGGGCTCGACGGCGAGGGTGGTGGCGAGTTCGAGCGCGCGCTTGCGGCCGTAGGAAATCTCGCCGGCCTTGGCGTAGGCGAAGGGGGTCAGCCCGACGCTGTCGAGCAATTCGAGCGCCCGGGCGTTCAGGGGGTTGAGGGCCGACTTCGACCGCCAGAAGTCGAACGAGTCGCCGCGCGCGCGCTGGAGCGCAATGCGGACGTTCTCGAGCGCGGTGAGATGGGGAAAGACCGCCGAGATCTGGAACGAGCGCACGAGGCCGAGCCTCGCCACGTCGGCCGGCCGCAGGGACGTGATGTCGCGCCCGTTGAACGTGATCCTGCCTTCGGTCGGCGCGATGAATTTGGTCAGCATGTTGAAGCAGGTCGTCTTGCCCGCCCCGTTGGGACCGATCAGGGCGTGGATCGAGCCGCGCCTGACGCGCAGCGCCACGTCGCTGACCGCCTGGAAATCGCCGAAGCTCTTGGTGAGGCCCTCGGTGACGAGAATGTCGTCGTCGCTCATCCCCGCCAGCCGCCCCGACGCATGCGCCCTTCCCCCAATTGTGATTGCCAGTATGATTGGGCGCAATCAAGCCGCTCAATGGCCTGTTGTAAAGCCCGAAAAAGCGCCTATGGCCGCCCGGCGCTTGGGCGCCTCTTGCCCCTCCTTGGCGGTTACGTTCGTTTCGCGCCCGTAGCCCGCCGCTCACGGCCTTGCCCGGGATGGCGGTTGTGCAGGCGGCGCTCCCAGTCGAGCGCCTGGCGCACGATGTCGTCGAGATTGTCGCGCGCCGGCCGCCATCCGAGCACCTGCCTCGCTCGGTCGGCGCGGGCGACGATGGCGGCGGGGTCGCCGGCGCGGCGCGGCGACATGATCACCTTGAAGTCGATTCCCGAGACGCGCTTGACCACGTCGATCACCTCCCGGACCGTCTCCCCGTGGCCATAGCCGCAGTTCAAGACCGTGCTCTCGCCGCCGCTGCGCAAATAGCGAAGGGCGGCCATATGCGCGTCGATGAGATCGGTGACCTGGATGTAGTCGCGCACGCAGGTGCCGTCGCGGGTCGGGTAGTCCTGGCCGAAAATCTCCATGCTCGGATAGATCCCGAGCGCCGTCTGCACGCCGCGCTTGATGAGATGGGTCGCCCTCGGCGTCGACTGGCCGAGCCGTCCCTCGGGATCGGCCCCGGCCACGTTGAAGTAGCGCAACGCGACAAAGCGGAAGTCGAAGGCGCGCGCGGCGTCCTCGAGCATCCATTCGACCATCAGCTTCGACCGGCCATAGGGGGAAATCGGCGCGAGCGGCGCATCCTCGGAGACCGGCTCGGCCGAGGTCTCGCCGTAGACCGCGGCGGTCGAGGAGAAGATGAATTGCTTCACGCCGCCCTTGATCGCGGTTTCGATCAGCGTGCGGGCGTTCGAGGTGTTGTTGAGATAATAGCCGAGCGGATCCGACAGCGAATCGGGCACCACGATCTTGGCGGCGAAATGGGCGATCGCGTCGATTTCGTGCTCGTCGATCAGCCGCGCCACCAGATCGGCGTCGCCGGTGTCGCCGACGACGAGCCGCGCCGGCTCGTTGACCGCCCAGTCGAAGCCGGTCGACAAATCGTCCAGCACGACGACCTTTTCCCCCGCGTCCAGCAGGCCGAGGGTCATGTGGCCGCCGATATAGCCGGCGCCGCCGGTCACCAGAACGCTCATCGATCATCCTTCCCATTTCATCGGTCCGCGGCGGGGGTGAAACTCCGCCCAATTGTCGCATGACAGGCCCGGACCGGACCTGTTAAGCGATAGCAGATTCTCAGCGCTTCGATCCAACGCGCTCAAAGCGCGCATGCAAGGACGGACCCTTGATGAAAAAACCCATTCGCAAAGCTGTTCTCCCCGTCGCCGGCCTCGGAACCCGCTTTTTGCCGGCGACCAAGGCCGTCCCCAAGGAGATGTTGACGGTCGTCGACCGTCCCATCCTGCAATACATCGTCGACGAGGCGCGCGAGGCGGGCGTCGAGCATTTCATCTTCGTCACCGGCCGCAACAAGGGCGTCATCGAGGACCATTTCGATTCGTCCTACGAGCTCGAGGACACGCTGAAGCGGCGCGGCAAGGACGGCGCCTACGCGGCCCTGATGGCCGACCTGCCGCCGGCCGGCGCGACGAGCTTCACCCGGCAGCAGGCGCCGCTCGGCCTCGGCCACGCCGTCTGGTGCGCGCGCGACATCGTCGGCGACGAGCCCTTCGCCGTGCTGCTCCCGGACATGGTCACCAAGCCCGGCGCCCGCGGCGGCCGCTGCCTGATGCAATGCGTCGAGGCGTACAACGAGGTCGGCGGCAACATCCTGGCGCTCGAGGAAGTTCCGCCGGACGAGACCCACCAGTACGGCGTGGTGGCCGTCGGCGCAGAGCGCGGCTCGGCCGTCGAAATCACCGGCATGATCGAGAAGCCGAAGCCGGGAAAGGCGCCCTCCAACCTCATCATTTCCGGGCGCTACATCCTCCAGCCGGAAATCTTCCAGATCCTCGAGCTGGTCGACAAAGGGACGGGCGGCGAAGTCCAGCTGACCGACGGCATGATCCAGCTCGGCCGGACGCAGAAGTTCCACGGCGTGACATTCGACGGCGAGACCTACGACTGCGGATCGAAGCTCGGGTTCCTCGCGGCCAATCTCGCCTTTGCGCTGAGCCGCCAGGAACTCGCCGCAGGCCTCAGGGAGGAGTTGCGCAAGCTCGGCTTCGTCCGCCAATCGGACTGAGGCGTTGCGGCCAATTATCTAGTTGGCAATGTGCGACTTCACTCGCGCGGCATGCGCAGGAGCCGCCTTTTATGGCACGTTCCTGCTCTGACAATCCGTAAAAAACGAATCGCTTAATGGATAACCACTCCTGATCCAACGGCCTCGCGAACGATTCTCTGAACCGCTTGATCCTCGTCGTTGCGGTAAATCGGAACAGCGCTAAGTCGGTTCGCAGCGCGCTGTCGCAGTTTTGCGCTTACCGATATGTCGGCTTCTAGCATAGCTACAACGGATACGTTTTTGTGAGCTTCGTACAGCGCGGCAGGGCTGTGCAGTTCTCTATGCCTTGAGTGGTCTTGAGGTGGGGTCTGGGATTCCCGCGGGCGAAAATGTGTGAATTTATAGGCGACAACCCGAATCGGAGGTTGTCCCATGCCGGCATCGTTGCTGGAGGTTTTGCGCACCATCCCAGACCGTCGTCGTGACGAAGGCAAGCGGTTCGATCTGGCCACGGTGTTGCTGTACGCCATTCTCAGCATGGTCGCCGGGGCCAACTCCTACCGGCAAATGCATGAATTCATTCGCATTCATTTGCAGCGGCTGAACGAAGCGTTCGGCCTGCGGCTCCGCTGCTCACCCTCCTACACCGGGTTGCGGTTGATCATTCAAGGCGTCGATCCGACCGCTTTGGAGGCCGCGTTTCGCCAGCACGCATTATCGATTTCGACGCCGCTTGCTTCGGACGGCCTGACTGCGATCGCGGTTGACGGCAAGACCCTTCGCGGCAGTTTCGACGCCTTCAGTGACCGCAAGGCGACGCACATGATGTCGGCGTTGCGGCAAGCCGATCAGATTGTGCTCGGCCATCTGATGGTCGACGAGAAGAGCAACGAGATTCCGGCCGCGCCGGAACTGATCGAGGCGCTCGGCTTGAAGGGGTGTGTGTTCACGCTCGACGCCGAACACGCCCAAAAAAAACGTTCGAGCGCGTGATCGCCTCGGGCAATCATCTGCTCACTCAGGTCAAGGACAACCAACCAAGCCTGCGCCGTAAGCTTGAACTGGGAACCGCAGGACGAAAGCCAACCGGCTCGGACAAGAGCCAGACCGCGGGCCGCAACCGCTGGGAAACCCGCGAATTGACGGTGTTTCCGGCCAAGGCGTGGTTTCGCCATACGCCATGGGAAAACCTGATCAAGACCGTGCTCCGCTTGGAGCGCACGGTCTACAAGCGCAACCCTGCGACGGGTCTTTGCACCCAGACAAACGAGGTCGCCTTCTGGGTCTCTTCCGCTTCCAGCCAGACGCCCGAGCGCTGGAACGAATGGATTCGCGCGCATTGGCGCATTGAGAATGGCAGTCACTACGTGCGCGACACCGCCTTTGCCGAGGACGCTTGCCGCATCCGAAAGAACCCCGATATCGTCGCGCGCCTGCGCTCCTTCGCCTACAATCTGACCAGGGCTTCGGGATGTGACAACATCCGAAATGCTCGCTGGCGGGCCGCCCTCGACATCAATCTCGTGCTCGAAATGCCCTCTTTAGCGTAGAACTAAACGGCCCTGTACAGCGCGGCCATCTGCAAAAAAATCGCATCGTTCACACGCTGGGCTGACTGCGCGAGGAACACAGCAACAGGGTCACAGTTGTGTCCCTGAATCACAAGGTCAGGCCTAACCTCACTCAAGTGATCATCAACAAGTTCGTCTTCCTTAATCACGGCTCTGTCACCGACAGCGAGCCGTATTCTCCTGATCGCGTCCTCTCTGAATGCGCTCGCAACATGGTCCTGACTGAGGAGCAGGAAATCAGACAGCCTAAGCAACAACGCGGCAAAGCCAATTGCCGCTTTAGCGACTTCCGCTTCCGGCATATCGGGCGTGCGAATGATCGCCTCATCTGGATCATAGGCCGCACCGTATTCCTGCAAGATGGCGGAGAATGCTTTTTCGCGGGTCTGGGTCTCGAAGTCCACTCCCGCGGCTTCAAGATAGGGTCTCGTGGTTCCGTCGTCCTCCAAATGGACGAGGCCAGGTTCAGAACGGTTCCTAACCGCGTAAAACGCGATTGCGTCACCATCCACTCGACGAAAAGCTGTGCTAATCGCTAAGCCTATGGGCACGTCCTTGATGCAAATCTCATCGCAAAACGCTCTGCAAATTTCCTCCTTCATATCAGTGTACCTTGAGACTCGATTTTGTAACAGGCCAACGCGAAGCGGAGGGGGCTTATCCCGCTGTCCCAGGCGACCGTCACGACGGGCCGAGCTGACGCTACGAGGGTTCCCAAAGCCCCATGAAATTTCAGGCTGGGCAAATCTGGTCTAACCCGTTTTGGCCGCCGGCGGTCGCCGATTTGGCTCTAAGAGCCCTTGCGCGCGGGACCGACGTACCTGGGACAGCGGGATAAGCCTCAAGCGGAGGGCCCCAGTTTCGTCTTTAATCCCGAAATCTGGGCGCGAGTGAGTCCTCTTCGCGTGCGGTATTCTGCGTACCCAAGGCCCTCGCATATAACCGACAGGGACACCCGAGAGGTCGTCGCACGCCGCATGGCAATGCCACCCCGGCTCGCCAGCATGATACTCATAAGAGCAAAGCACCTTCAGGTTATCTGGGCTCATCGCCCCCAATATTGCTTCGTATTTTTCTTTGCCGAGATTCAAAATGACGAGAACTCGGCATTCGATGTCGAGCGCCTCAAACGAAACGACACACCATCGAAATGAGCCGCCCAAAGAATAAGCTTGGCGCGCCATCGGGAAATCCTTCTTCGGAACCTTCCCGGTATGCCAACCGCCAAGCTTTATGTTGCCCTTTGGGGCTCCCACAAGTCTGCGGAGCCGGGGCCCCATCCTCACCTCCCCTAAAACAACGCATGGTTAGGATAATGTACAGGAAGTTACCGCCCTCTCAACGCCTTTGTCACGCATACCCGTTCCATGATCGTCAACCCAATCCCGCCCGGCCGCGGCGCAGTTTTGCCGAACGCGCGGCGGTGGTAAAGAGCCGCATGATTCACGAACAGGCGAGCGCCGCCCTGTCGGCGCTGAGAACCCTCGACACCGAACGGCGCGGGCTCGACGCGCTCAACCAGGCGATGCGGGCGACCGGAGACGGCGGACTGGGCGCCGCCTTCTCGCGTGCGGTGCAAACAATCGCGGCGGCGTCCGGCCGCGTCATCGTCACCGGCATGGGCAAGTCCGGGCACGTCGCCCGGAAAATCGCCGCCACGCTCGCCTCCACCGGCCAGCCGGCCGCCTTCGTCCATGCCGCCGAAGCCAGCCACGGCGACCTCGGGATGGTCCAGAACGGCGATGTCCTGCTCGCCCTCTCCTGGTCCGGCGAGACGGTCGAACTCGCCGCGATCGTCACCTTCGCCAAGCGCTACGCCATCCCGCTGATCGCCATGACGGCCGCGGCGGAGAGCGCGCTCGGCCGCGAGGCGGACATTTGCCTCACCTTGCCGGATGCGGACGAGGCCTGCCCGAACGGCCTCGCGCCGACCACGTCGACGACGATGCAACTCGTCCTCGGGGACGCGCTGGCGATCGCGCTCCTCGAGGGCCGCGGCTTTACCGCCCGCGACTTTCAGGTGCTGCATCCGGGCGGAAAGCTCGGCGCCAAGCTGCAGCATGTCCGCGATGTCATGCATACGGGCGAGCGCGTTCCCCGCATCGAGGCGCGCGCCCGGATGGCGGACGCGATCGTCGAAATGTCCTCCAAGGGCTTTGGTTGCGTGGCGGCGTTCGAACTCGGGCAAGCTGGTCGGGATCGTCACCGATGGAGACCTGCGCCGTCACCTCAAGGCCGGGTATTCGCTCGAGACGCCGGTCGCCGACGTCATGACCCGCAAGCCCCGCACCATCGCTCCCGACGCCCTGGTGGCCGAGGCTCTGGAACACATCAGCCACAAGATCTCGGCGCTTCTGGTGGTGCAGGACCACCAGGTCGTCGGCATCGTGCATTTCCATGATCTCATGCGGATCGGGGCGGTGTAGTCGAGCGAGGATCCTCCGTTGCTTTGCCATTCCTGCTCGCCTCCTTCCGATCGCCGGCGCGTGATGGACGCGTCGGGCTCGGGTCGTGGCAACCCTGCGATGGGACCGGTCCGACGCTTGTCAACGCCAAACCTTGCAGTCTAAAGAGATGGCGCCGGGCGCGGCCGAATCGCGCTTCCGCCATCATGTTCTCCACGGGGGGCCCCAAGATGAACGCCATCACACGCCGATCGCTGATCCTCTCGTCCGGGGCTGCGCTCGCCAGCGGCGCATCGCTCACGCCCGCGGAAGCCGCGACCGGAGCGGTCTCGATCCGGATCGTCAGCGCAGGCTTCATCTTCGGCGCCTCGATCGGCAGCGGCATCCTCCGGTTTGAGGGAACCGACTATCGGCTGAGGGTCGGCGGGATCAGCGCCGGCGCGACGATCGGCGCCTCCGGCACCGACCTCGTCGGGACCGCCAGCCATCTCCATCAGCCCGCCGACATCGAGGGCATCTACTCGGCGGTCGGGGCGGGGCTCTCGATCGCCGGCGGTCGCTCCGCCGCACAGCTCACCAACGCGCGCGGCGTCATTTTGCGGCTGCACGGCCGGCAGATGGGCCTGATGTTCTCGATCGACCTCAGCGGCATGTCGATCGCGCTGACATAAGCAGGCGGGGCGCTTGAGAGCGCGATAAATTTCTGATCGAATCGCGCCGAAAACCCTCATCCGGCCGCTTACGCGGCCACCTTCCCCCCGAGGGGGAAGGGCGCGTCCTCCCTCTCCCACCGGGAGAGGGAAGCCGCGAAGCGGCAGGGTGAGGGTTAGCGGCGCGACGTAATTTCATTAGGCTTCAGCCGTGCGCCTGCCCGTAATAGGCGCCGGCGCCGTGCTTGCGCATGAAGTGCTTGGCCAGCAGTTCGGGCTCGATCGGCGCGAGATCGGGCGCGAGCGCCAGCGACATCAGCGCCATCTCCGCCACGCATTCCATCGCGACCGCCGTCTCGACCGCCTTGGCGGCGGTCGGCCCCCAGGCGAACGGGGCGTGGCGATTGACCAGCACGCCGGGAAAATCCGCCGGATCGAGGCCCTCGAACCGCTCCACGATCACCGCCCCGGTCTCCCATTCGTAGGCCCCGGCGATCTCGGCCGGCGTCATCTTGCGGGTGACCGGAACGTCGCCGTTGAAGTAGTCGGCGTGGGTGGTGCCGAAGATCGGGATCGGCCGCCCGGCCTGGGCGAAGGCGGTCGCGCGCGACGAATGGGTGTGCACGACGCCCCCGATTCCGGCGAAGGCGAGGAACAGGCGGCGGTGGGTCGGGGTGTCCGAGGACGGCCTTAGGTTCCCGTCGACCGTCCGGCCGTCGAGATCGACGACCACCATGTCGCCGGACGTGAGCGCGGCGTAGTCGACGCCGCTCGGCTTGATCGCGAACACGCCCCTGGCGCGGTCGACGGCGCTGGCGTTGCCGAAGGTGAGGTTGATGAGGCCATGCCGCGGCAACGCGACATTGGCCTCATAGGCTTCGCGCTTCAGCTCGGTGTAGGTCGACATTGCGGTCCGCTCTTTCCGCCGCTCTAGGCCCGGAAGCCGTGCGCCAGATGGTAAAAGACCTCGTTGTTGCGCAGGTCCTGCTTGAACGCGCCGATTTGCGTTCCCTCGCCGATCCGGACGAACTCGATCCCGGCGATGGTGGCGAAATCTTCGAGCATTTCGGCGGTCACGGCGTAGCTGAAGCCGCTGTGATGCGCCCCGCCGGCCAGGATCCAGGCCTGGCAGGCGGTCTTGAAGTCGGGCTTGCACTCCCAGACCGCGCGGGCGACCGGCAGTTTGGGCAGCACCGGGTGATTGACCGCCGTCACCTCATTGGTCAACAGGCGGAAGCGCGACCCGAGGTCGATCAGGGTGGCGTTGAGCGCGGGGCCGGCCGGCGCGTTGAACACCAGACGGACCGGATCCTCGCGGCCGCCGATCGACAGCGGATGGATTTCCAGCGTGGGCTTGGCGTCGGCGATGGTGGGGCAGACCTCCAGCATGTGCGCGCCGAGAACGAGCTCGTCCTCCGGGGCGAGGTGATAGGTGTAGTCCTCCATGAAGGAGGTGCCGCCCGGCAGCCCGTCGGCCATGACCTTCATCGCGCGCAGGAGCGCCGCCGTCTTCCAGTCGCCTTCGGCGCCAAAGCCGAAGCCGTCGGCCATCAGCCGCTGCGGCGCGAGTCCGGGCAGCTGCTTCAAGCCCGTGAGGTCCTCGAAGGTGGTGGTGAAGCCCTTGAACCCGCCCTTGCCGAGGAAGGCGCGCAGGCCCAATTCGAGCCGCGCGCCATAGAGGAGCGACTCGTGCCGCGCGCCGCCGCGGCGCAGCTCCGGCGCGACGTCGTAGAGCTCCTGGTATTCGGCGGCGAGCGTCTTCGCCTCGCCCTCCGAGACGCCGTCGACGGTCTTGACGAGGTCGCCGACCCCATAGCCGTTGGTGGCGAAACCGAACTTCATCTCCGCTGCGACCTTGTCGCCCTCGGTCACCGCGACCTGGCGCATGTTGTCGCCGAAGCGGCAGAACCGCGCGCCCTGCCAATCGTGCCAGGCGCGGGCGGCGCGCATCCAGGCGCCGAGGCGCTCGTGAACCTCGGGGTCCGCCCAGTGGCCGACCACGACCTTGCGCCCGAGCCGCATGCGCGTGTGGATGAAGCCCGCCTCGCGGTCGCCGTGCGCGGACTGGTTCAGGTTCATGAAGTCCATGTCGATCGTCGACCAAGGCAGATCCCGGCCGAACTGCGTGTGCAGATGGACGAACGGCTTCTGCAGCGCGTTCAGTCCGCGGATCCACATTTTCGATGGCGAGAATGTGTGCATCCAGAGGATCAGCCCGGCGCAATTGTCGTCGGCGTTCGCCTCCATGCAGAGCTTGGCGATCTCGTCGGGCGTGGTCAGGAGCGCCTTGTATACGACCTTGAGCGGCAGCTTCGGCGATTGGCCGAGCGCGCCCGCGACCTCGCCGGCGTTTGCGGCGACCTTCTGCAAAGGGCCGGGTCCATAAAGGTGCTGCGAACCGCAGACGAACCAGATGTCGGGCTTGGCGATGTTGGTCATGGGGGAGTCTTTCCTCGTCTTTTGCGTCAGGCGGCGGCGCGCTGAGCGTACTTGATCTCGATCAGGTCCTTCATGACCCGGGTCAGGTTGGCGGATGGGGTCAGGCCGCCGAAGCTGTCGTAGAGCTCGCGATAGAGCACATAGAGGCGGTCGTAGACTTTCCGGTTCGCCTCGATCGGCTCGTAGTGCGTTGGCTTCAGGCTCGTCATCGCCGCCTGGGCGCCGGCGAAATCGCGATGCTCGCCGGCGAGGACGGCGGCCGCGATCGCCGAGCCCAGCGCGCAGCCCTGGCTCGAGCCGGCGACATGCATGGCCCGGCCGGTGACGTCGGCGTAGATCTGCATGAGCAGCGGGTTCTTCTCGGCGATGCCGCCGCTGCACACGACCCTGTCGATCGGCACGCCATATTCCTGGATCCGCTCGATGATCGCGCGGGCGCCGAAGGCGGTCGCCTCGATCAGGGCGCGGTAGACGTCGGCCCGCGTGGTGTAGAGATCCTGCCCGAGGATCAGCCCCGAGAGCAGCTGGTCGACCAGAATCGTCCGGTTGCCGTTGTTCCAGTCGAGCGCGATGAGCCCGGCCTGGCCGGGCTTTTGCTCCGCCGCCTCGGCGGTCAGTTCGGCATGCAGCGCGGCGTCGCCGTGGCACACGCCTTCGACCCACCATTTGAAGATGTCGCCGACCGCCGACTGTCCGGCCTCGATATCGTAGAAGCCCGGCAGGACGCCGCCCTCGACGATGCCGCAGACGCCGGGAATGTCGGCCACCTCCTTGTCGCGCGGGAGCACGCAAATGTCGCAGGTCGAGGTTCCGATCACCTTAACCAGCGTGCCTTCGCGGATGCCGCTGCCGATCGCGCCGTAATGGACGTCGAACTCGCCGATCGCGATCGGGATACCCGCGGTGAGGCCGAGCTTCGCGGCCCACTCGGCGCAGAGCGCGCCGGCCGGCGTGCTGGCGTCATAGGCCTTGTCGTAAAGCCGGTCGCGAAGGCCGGCGAGGCGCGGATCGAGCGCGCTGAGGAACTCCTTGTCGGGCAGGCCGCCCCATGCGTCGGCGTAGAGCGCCTTGTGGCCGGCGGCGCAGACGCCGCGCTTGATTTGCAGCGGATCGGTCACGCCGGCCAGCACCGAGGGAATCCAGTCCGCGATCTCGACCCACGAATAGGCCGCCTCGAACACGGCGGGGGCGACGTTCAGGCACCGCCAGATCTTCGACCAGAACCATTCCGAGGAATAGACGCCGCCGCATTTGGCGATGTACTGCGGGCGGATCTTGGCGCTGAGCGCCGTGATTTTCGCCGCCTCGCTCCAGCTTGTATGGTCCTTCCACAGCCAGCACTGGGCCGAAAGATTGGCGCTCCACCGCGCCTCGAGCGCGAGCGGACGGTTCGAGGCGTCCACCGCAAGCGGGCTCGATCCGGTCGTGTCGACGCCAATCCCGACGATGCGAGCGGCGCTGAAATCCGGCCTCGCAGCGGCTTCGGCCAGGGCGCCGCGGATGCTCTCCTCGAGGCCGTAGAGATAGTCGCCGGGGAACTGCCGGGCGAGAAGACCGTCCTTGGCATCGAGCAGAACGCCTTGTGCGCCGGACGGATAATCCACGACCCGGCTGCCGTATTCGGCGCCGTCCGAACAGCGCACGATCAGCGCCCGGACCGAGTTGGTGCCGTAGTCGAGACCTAAGGTAAACATGGACGCTCCGGAGCTTGGCGGTCGCATTGTGGGCATTTTAGCCCTGGGACGAACGCGCGGAACTCTCGGCCGACCATTTTTTTCGCCCGTCCAGCACCATTTCGCCCCTGCGGCGCCATTTCCTCATATTGTATGAAATATGCCCAAATCGGTCCTCTGGCAATGGGGCGGTTGGCCGCGCCGCCCGCGATCGGCCGCCCAATTGTAGCCGCGCTGCCCCCGGGTCAGAGCCCGGGGGTCGGCGACGCGGTCGATAGACGGGCTTCGCAAGAACGCCCGTCTATCGACGGGCTTTCGACCGCGTCTACAGCGCCCCGACGCCCCGCCCTCCGCGATCCGTCAAGCGAAGCGCTTGTAGAGGCGGGTCATGAGCGCGGTCGCATAGAGCGGCGTCAAGAGATTGAGGACAGGCACGGCGACCAGGAGCGCGACAACCGCGCCGGCGCCGAACACCTCCAGCCAATGCCGGTCGAACAGGTCCCGGGCGTCGGCCGCGGACATGTGGCGCATCGCCGCAAGCTCGAAATACTCCCGGCCGAGCAGGTAGCCGTTGAGGACGAAAAACGACGCGACGCCGACGCCGGTGAAGAGGGTCAGGGCGAGGACGACGATGTTGACGGCGATGGAGAGGAGCGCAAAGCGCAGCCCGAGCGCAAGCGACGGGCCCAGCGGCAATGGTCGCCCCGGCGCCCCGCGGGGGTCGATGGCGCGCTCGACGATCGCCGCGATCTCGTCGAGGTAGAAGCCCGCCACCAGCGAGGCGGTCGGGGGCGCCAGAAAGATCATGCCGACGATCAGGCCGAGCGCGACGACCGTCGAGAGGACGAAGCTCAGCCATGCCGGCCCGACGTGAACATACGACGTCGCCAGGCGGTCGAGCGCCACGCCGGCCAGAATCAGCATCGCCGCCGTCAGCCCGAGCGATTTTCCCATCACGCGCCGGAACGGCGGCGAAAAGATCTGGGCGAAGGCGTCGAGGGAGTCGGCGATCATCGCGGGCAGCGCGCTCCTTCGTCGGCGTCTTCAGCCGCGCCTTCGCGGACGCCAGATGAGACTCGTGCTCACCGCGTAGTTCCACACGACGCTGAGCAGCGCGCCCGAGAGACCGGAGACCCACCAAGTCTGGTTCGAGTTGTACAGCATCGAAGCAACGTTAATGTTGGCCAGCGCGCCGACCCCGCAAGCGAGGGCGAAGGCGAGGAAGCCGCCGACCATGCCAAGGCCGCGGTAGCGGTGGTTTCGATAGGTGATCTCGTTGTTGAGCAGGAAGTTGCTGCCCATGGCGACGATCGTGGCGACCAGCTGGCCTTCCTGGAAATTCGACGGGCCGATCGAGGCGCGGAAGACCGACAGGACGAGAATGTGCACCACAAGGCCGACGAGGCCGATCAGGGCGAACAGAACGAAGCGGACCGGGAGCGCGCCGCCGCTCGCGTGGTGAGCGACGAGGCCGAGAAAGTCGAGGCCGACCAGGGGCGTGAGCTTCGATTCGCCGGCCACGCGCTCGCGGAACCGGTAGGGAACCTCGACCACGCGCAATTCTCCGGTCGCCGACAGGACCACGTCGACCAGGATCTTGAAGCCGTCCGGAGACAGCCGCGGCGCCAGCCGCGAGACGATCTCCCGCCGGATCATGAAAAAGCCGCTCATCGGGTCGGCGACCGACACGCCGGCGATCCGGTCGAAGACCCATCGCCCGAGGTCGCTGAGCTTCTGGCGCGCCGGCGACAGGCCGCCCTCGGTCCCGTCGCGCACCCGCGTGCCGATCGCGAGATTGCCGGCCCCGGCTTCGAGCTGGCCGTACATCTTCGGCAGGATCGTCTCGTCGTGCTGCAGGTCGCCGTCGATCACCGCGACGTAATCGGCGCTGGAGGCCATCCAGCCCTCGATCACCGCGCCGGCAAGGCCGCTCCTGTTGACGCGCCTGAGGCAGCGCATGCGCCGGTCGGCGACGGCGATGGCGAAGGCCACCTCCGACGTGCCGTCGGGCGAGTCGTCGTCGACGACGATCATCTCCCACGGCAGACCGTCGAGCGCCGCCTTCACACGTTCGAACAGCACGGGAACGTTGGCGGACTCGCGGTAGGTGGGAACGACCACGGAAAGGCTCGGCGCCGGTTTCGCCGACGTTGCGTCTAAAATCACGGCGCTCGTCTCTTCGGGCCGGCGATCAAGCTATTCGCCGGCCGCGCGGGGATAAGGGAGGGGAAGCCTGCGCGTCAAGCCGTGAACCGGAACGAGCGCCAGCGCGACCGCCGTTTGCCCGCTCCGCATCAGTGCGAAGGGCTGCGGCGCGCCGAGCGACCGGGCGAGCGGCGCCGCCTCGGCTTCGGCCAGCGCGAGGTCGGACGCGCGCGCTGCGAGGACGCCGTCGCGGCCGCGAAGATCGCCGCCGTCGGCGACGAAAGCCCAGCCGCGCGGGTCGCCCGAGACCACGAAGACGGGGACCTTGGGTCCGAGCGCGAGCGCAATCTTGCCGGCGTCCGACCATTTGGCCGCGAGGACGAAGGCGGGCGGCGGACGCATCGCCGGGGCGTCGCGAAGTCCGCCCCAGCCGAACGCCTCCAGCGTCGGGTCCGTCGCGCCCGCGCGCAGCGGCAGAAGCCGCAGCGGCCAGCCGGTCGCCGCCTGAACCGAGACGAGCGCCGCGACCGCCGCGAGCAGGCCGGCCGAGGCGAGAGCCCAGCGGCGCAGGGTCGCATCGGCAATCCCGCGTTCGTCGACCCAGGCGCCGGCGAGAGCGAAAACGAAGAACCAGCCGGGCATCGTCCAGTGCGGCAGGCCGCGTGCGCCCCACAAGGGCGTCAGGGTGAACACGACGATCGGCGGCAGGGACAGGCAGACAAGAAACAGCCGACGTTCGTCGCCGCGTTTCCGCCAGGCCGCGACGAGGCCCATGACAAGGGGAACAATGAGCCACGGCGATAGATAGGCGATTTCTCCGAGCGCCATCGCGACGACCTGCGCCGGCTTCAGCCCGCTCCCCGGCGCGCCGCGCCCGCCCTGGAAGCCGAACGAGACCCATCCGTGGCGCGCGTTCCAGACCATGACGGGCGTGATCATGAGAAGCGCGACCGCTGCGGCGGCGTAAGGCGCGGGATCGGCCAGCCACCGGCGCTGGCGCCGCGAGAGCGCGACGAACCCGAGGAGGCCGAGAACGGTCAGCGCGGCGCTGTATTTCGACAGTCCGGCAAGACCGAGGGCGACGCCCGCCGAGATCCAGAGGAACCAGACGGACGATCGATCGGCCGGCGTCGCGAAGATCACGCGCGACAGCGCCAGGGCCGCCGCCGCGAGGGCGAACACAAGCGGCCCATCCGGCACGATCCAGGTCCCGGCGGACGCGAAGAAGAAGGGAGCGGCGTTCAGCGCAAAGAGGGCGACCAGCGCCGCCCGCGCGCCGAACAGGCCCACGCTCATCCGGAAATAGATCCAGCCCGTCGCCGCGAACAGGAGAATGAAAGGCAGGCGCGCGCCGAACCCCTCGCCGAGCGCGTCGGCGGCGACATGCGCGATCCACTGATGCAGCGGCGGATGATCGAAATAGGAGAGGTTGAGTGCGCGCGAGATCGCCAGCGTGTAGCTCTCGTCGACGCCGGGCCCGAGCGCCAGCGCGAAGACGAGCCGGGCGATCAGGAATCCTGCGAGAATGGCCGCCGCCAACCGGTCCGACGCACAGGGCTCCTCTGAGGGCGGCCGCATCGCGGTCATTCAGGGCGTCGCCGCCGCCTGGTCGGCGGGCGACGCGGCGCCCGGCGCGAAGGCGTCGAAGGCCGCCCAGAACTGGTCGCGCAGCGCGTCGCGCTCGATCATGATTTCGTGTTCGGCCCCTTCGACGACCACAATGCGTCCATTCTTCAATTGTCGGGCGAACCGCTGCGCAGCGGCGCAATCCGTGACCTGATCGGCGCCCGAAGCGACGATCAGCGTCGGCGTGCCGACGCTGCGGGGGAAGCTCGGATCGTCGAAGCGACGCATCGCCCGGAAGGCCGCGTTCGTCCAGCCGATCGTCGGGCCGCCGAGGAAGAGATGCGGGGCCGTTCGCGCGAGGCCGGCGATCCGGGCGAAGCGCCTGGCGTCGGAGGTGAACGCATTGCCCTCGAACGGACGCGTCCAGAAGGTCTCCGCGTCTTGGCCCGGCGCGAAGGCGCCGCCAAAGCCGAGCGCCGTTAGCGCCCCGACCGCGTGCCGGATTGGCCCACGATGGTCGACGGCCTTCACCGCAATCATGGGGGAGGTCAGGACGAGCCGGTCGAACGGGCGACGGCCCGCGGCGTCGGCGAGGATCAGCGCCGCCGCTCCCATCGAATGGGCGAGGCCGATCCACGGTCGCGGGCCGTATGGTTCGAGGATCCGGACGACGAAGGCGTCGAGATCGCGCTCGAACAGGGAAAAGTCGTCGACGTGGCCCTTTCGCGCGTTGCGAAGCGGCCGGTCCGAGCCGCCCTGACCGCGCCAGTCCAGCGCCGCGACCGCGAAGCCGCGCGCCAGGAGATCCTTGGCCGTCTCGAAGTATTTTTCGACGAACTCGCCCCGCCCGCCGAAAATTGCGACCGTTCCGCGGGTCGCCGCGGGCAGCGTCCAGCGGACGGAGCGCAACCGGACGCCGTCGGCCGTCTGCACGCTCTCCTCGATCGCTCCGGGGGGCGGAGGATTGTCGCTCGTCGACGCCAATGACATCCGTCGCTCCGGAGATAAGGCGGCTCGACCGCCTCCGCCGCCTCATACCAGCGGTGTTGGGCGCCAGCCAAGCCGGCGGCGGGTAGTAGGCAAGTTTGAATTTGGCGGTCCGAAGCGGGCATCCAATCGATTCGAATTCACGCTTCCTCACGCTCGCCGTCTATAAGACAGCGATGTCGGGACCGCAGATATTTGTCACGATTGCAGGTCTTTGCATCGCATTGGCGAGCCTGCTGATGAGAACTCGCCAGCACGCCGCCAAAGACTGCATTCTCAAACTTGTCTGAATGGGCCAAGACATTCGGACTCCATAAGATCCCGCCGTGGCTTCAAGATACGCGTGCAGATGAGGTAGCTACGTATTGGGCGCGTATCGTGCGTTGGGTTTTTGTCGTGGTTCTGATTCTTAGCGGAGCAATGTGGTACTGGAGTCCGACTAAAATATCCAAGAGGCTCCGCATGTGGCGTCTGCTACGCAATCTCCGCCTACGCCTATGCCTCCCATTCCCAAGACTGACACATTTGTTCACGGCTGGCTGAGACCTGCATATCATCTAACTCCACCAAATAAATGCTCAGACGATATTCCAGAGGGCTCAGTACGGCTATTAATTTGTGATAATACCATGATAATTAGTAAATATGGCAAGGTAATTATTCTTATGATAAATGGATGCGAAGCCCTTGGAATAAATAGAGATGAGCGCGGCACCCTACTAAACACAGTCGTCAACGATGGGTCTGGAGTGCCTCCCGCAACGATCGTCAACAATGAGATTGTCGCAGAAAATGGCGAGAATTACTCATCTCGTCAGAGCTCTGATGACAGTACGCTAACTGTGACGAACAGAGAAGGGCAAACATTGCTACATGCAGAATTCTTGAACAAATCCACCATGCGAATTACAGGAAGATTTGGCTGCACCGGCGGTCTGAGTGTGCCGGTTGTTGATGATCAACCTATCCCAGGGGTGCATATGAGCGGGTCTTGTATCGGGGGATTTCATTCTGTCTTTTCAATTATTGTGCCTCCCACGCCTCAAGCATATTGATCATATCCGCGACTTCCCAAAGCCGATCAGTCACGCCAGCCGCCATCGCCGGGGTCGTCCTGAGCGTCTTATGTATCCGAGCGAAATTGTAATACAGGAAATGAAGGGCCATCGCGTATGCGTGGTTTTCCATCTTCTTCGAAAAAGCGTTCGTGAGGCGCGTCATCCGCCGAGAGTGCATTCGGATGCCCACTACCCGGCGGCGCTCCGTCTTGCGTGGTTCCGCGCGTCGTCGCTAAGAGAGGGTCGGACAGGGCGAGCCCAACGCGATCCCGGCGCTGAAGGCCGGCAAGACGGCGCGGACGACCTCGCCCCCCTTAAAGGCTGGAGCCGATGAAACAGGACGCCCGCCGCCTGGGAGACGCCGACCGGCGCCTCCTCGAACTCGCTGGTCAGGAAGCGCCTCGGCGCATCGCCGCCGGCGCCCGATTCCGGCCAGCGGGCGGAACCCCCTGGCGCGGACCATTCCCGCTGGCTCGATTTCCAAAATCTGCCCGGCTACGCGGAGCAGCGGCTGCTGCAATCGGCCGCGTCGGCGATGGGGCTGAGGGATCCGTTCTTCCTGATGCACGAGGGCGACGCGGGCGCTTTCACCGTCATCGACGGCCGCCGCATGCTCAATTTTTCGTCCTACGACTATCTCGGGCTCAATCGTCATCCGGCCGTCCGGGGCGCGGCCCGCGAGGCGATCGACCGCTACGGCGTCTCGGCGTCGGCAAGCCGGCTCGTGGCCGGCGAGCGGCCGGTGCATCGGGCGCTCGAGGCGGCGCTCGCCCGGCACTACGGGCAGGACGCCTGCCTGACCTTCGTCAGCGGGCACGCGGCGAACGTGGCGACGATCGGCGCCCTGATCGGCCCGCGCGACCTCGTTGTTCACGACGCGCTCGCCCACAACAGCATTGTCACCGGCGCGCATCTGTCGCGCGCGGAACGCCGATCCTTCCCGCACAACGACCTCGCCGCGCTCGATGCGATGCTCGAAATCGAGCCGCGATCGCTATGAGCGCGTCCTGATCGTCGCCGAAGGCCTCTACAGCATGGACGGCGATCTCTGCGATCTTCCCGGGCTCGTCGCCCTCAAGCAACGGCGCCAAGCCTGGCTGATGATCGACGCCGCCCACGATCTCGGCGTCCTGGGCGCGCACGGGGCTGGCGTATTCGAGCATTTCGGCGTCGATCCGCGCCGGGTCGACATCTGGATGGGCACGCTGTCGAAGACGCTCGCCGCCTGCGGCGGCTATATCGCGGGCGCGGCGCCGCTCATCGACTACCTGAAACACACGGCCGGCGGATTCGTCTACAGCGTCGGCATGCCGCCGGCCGTCGCCGCCGCCGCCCTCGCCGCGCTCGAAATCCTGCATCGCGAGCCTCAGCGCGTGCGCCGCCTGCGCGAGAACGCTGAGACCTTCGCCGCGGCTTGCCGGCGCGCCGGGCTCGACATCGGCTCGAGCGCCGGAGAGGCGATCGTGCCGGTGATGACCGGGGATTCGATCCGCGCCGTCGCGCTCAGTCAGCGATTGTTCGAGCGAGGCGTCAACGTCCAGCCGATCATCGCCCCGGCGATCCCGGAACGCCTCGCCCGCCTGCGGTTCTTTCTCAGCAGCGAGCATGCGCCGGAGGATCTGGCCGCTTGCGCTCCGCTCGTCGCGGAGGAATTCGCCGCGCTCGCCGCAACCTCGCCGGCCGAGCTCGTCCGGCGGGCCGACCCGGCATGAGCCCAATTCGGGTCGTTCCGGTCGACGGTCATGCGGGGATTTCGGCCTTCATCGCGGCGGGTCGCCGCGCGCAGGCGGCGAATCCGCGCTGGATCGAGCCGCTCCACGTCGAGACCCGGATGATCTTCAGCCGACGGCGGGCGCCGTTCCGCCGCGAGAACGTCCTGCAGCCGTTCGTCGCCTTCCGGGACGGCGAGCCGGTCGGCCGGATCGTCGCGACGATCGAGACCGCGCATATCCGCAAGTTCAACGACGCCTGCGGCTTTTTCGGTTTCATCGACGCCATCGACGACCCGGCGGCGTTCGATGCGCTGTTCGGCGCCGCCGAACAGTTCCTTCGCGGCCACGGCATGGGGATCGCGCGCGGACCGTTCAGCCTGACGATCAACCACGAGTCCGGACTGCTGGTCGACGGCTTCGACGCGCCCCACGTCGTCAGGACCAATCACGCGCCGCCCTATTACGCCTCGCATATCGAGCGGCTCGGCTACCGGAAGGCGATGGACCTCGTCGCCTATGTGGCCCGAGTGGCGGAATCGAAGTCGCCGGAGCGGATCGCCCGCACGCTCGACGGGCGAAGCGACCCGATCGAGATTCACAGCCTGTCGTATCGGACCTGGCGGCGCGACTTCCCGCGCGTGCTGGCGCTCTACAACGACGCGTGGTCCGACAACGCCTGGGCGACGCCGGTCGGTCCGGACGAGGCGAAGTTCATCGCCGACCTCATGCTGCCGGCCTGCCGCCCGGACTGGATTCGCATCGCCAGTTGCCGCGGCGAGGATATTGCGGTGCTGGTTCAGATCCCGGACGCCAACGAGGCGCTCGAAGGCCTGCATGGCCGGCTGCTGCCGTTCGGCTTGGCGAGGTTCCTCTGGCGCATCCATGTCGCGGGCGGCCGCCGAACGCGCGTGCTGATGGCGGGCGTCGCGAAAAAGTGGCGGAACACGCGGGTCGCGATCCGCGCCGCGGGAGCGCTCGCCGCCCTTGCGGTCGAGGACGCGCGCAAAGCCGGCGTCGAGGAGATCGAATTCAGCTGGATGCTGGAGACCAACGCCGCCGCGATCAACGCGGTGCGCAGCGCGCCGTCGCGACAGACGCGCACCTTTCGGATCTACGAGCGGTCGCTGGCGCCCTGAGGGCGGGCCGTGGCGCGAAAGGCGAGGAGAATGCGGCGCCGCACCGGCTCCGGCAGAAGCTGCTGGAAGCGGGCGGCCAGATAGAGACGGCGGGGAAAGGCGATGATCGCCCGCCGGCGATCGAGCCCGCGGCGAATGCGTCGTGCAGCCTCTTCGGCGCTCATCACGAAGGGCTTCACGCTGTCGTAGGACCTCATCATCGGCGTATCGACGAATCCGGGACAGACGACGCTCACCGACACGCCGTCGGCGTCGTAGAGGGCGCGGGTCGCGAGCGCGAAGGCGACGATGGCCGCCTTGCTCGCCGCATAGGACGGCGAGTCGGGCGGGGGCGCGAAAGCGGCGATCGAGCCGAACAGCGCGATCTGTCCCCTGCCGCGGGCGCGCATGCGCGGCGCGAGCGGGGCGAGCGTGTTCATCACGCCGTTCAGGTTGACGTCGAAGAGGTCGCGGCAGCGGGTCAGGTCTTCCACCATGCCGGCCTGCGGCGTGACCATCGTGACGCCGGCGCTGGCGATCACCCGCTCGGTCGGATCGGCGTCGTCGACGGCGAGAAGAAAGGCGCGCATCGCCTGGTCGTCGCGCACGTCGATCCGGCCGACCGTCGCCTCGGCGCCCTTTGCCCGCACGGCGTCCGCGACCTCCTCGAGGCGACCCGGGTCGCGACCGATGAGGGCCAGGGCGACGCCCGGCGCGGCGTATTCGAGCGCCAGCGCGCGTCCCAATCCCCTGCTCGCGCCCGTGACGACAATGCCCTGCCCCATAGGAATTCCCTCTCGATTGAGGCCTATGCTAGGCTGGTCGACGCGGAGACGCACGGTGGGTCGGCGCCGCCGCCTGGCATCGGAAGGGGAAAAGTTGGCGAAAGCGGGCTCCGTTGCGCTTGGACGATCGCTCAAAGCCGGTCGCGGACGCGAGCAAGACGCGTTCGAGCCTCCGCGCCGCGTCCAGACGAGCATGCTGTCGTCGCCCGAGCGCCGAGCGCTCGACGCGTTGTGCCGGCGCATGCCCGTCTGGATCACGCCGGACCGGCTCACCGCCATCGGCTCCGCGGGCGCGGCGATCGCGGCGCTCGGCTATATGGGCGCCCATTGGCGGCCGGAGTTTCTGTTCGTTTCGAGCCTCGGCGTCGCCATCAACTGGTTCGGCGACTCGCTTGACGGATCGCTGGCGCGTCACCGGCGCGTCGAGCGCCCGCGCTACGGCTTTTTCCTCGACCATTCGGTCGATGCGCTGAACGGCCTCGTGTTCGCCATAGGCCTTGGACTGTCGCCGTTCGTCAGCATGTCCGCGTCGCTGCTGCTGCTTTGCAGCTACTATCTGCTGACCGTGTACGTCATTCTGTCGGCGCAGGTCGACCGGGAGTTCCCGCTGACGAAGATCTATGTCGGCCCGACCGAGCTTCGGCTGCTGGCGATCGCGTTCAATTGCGCAATCTACATTGTCGGTCCATGGGACGTGCGGTTGGCGGGATCCGAGGTCTCCGTCTATTCGGCGCTGGTGACGGTGGAAGCGATCGCCTTCATCGCCGTCTTCGCGATCGAAGTGTCCGTCACCGCGCGCAGGCTGGCCCGCGAGGACAAAGGCCGCCGGCCGATCGCCTGACCTCAAGGCGCGAGGTCGATGAGGAAGTCCTCGATCGCGGCGAAAAAGGCGGGCCATTGCGGCGCCGACCAGTCCCGGCTGCTGGCAAGCTGGCTCGACCGTCTCGGGCGAATCCGTCCGGGCGAAGGCGCAGACGGCCTCCCGCCAGGCGGGGCCGTCGGTCGGGTCGATCGTCAGCGCCCGCCCCTTGCCGACCTCGTGGAACACCGGGATGTCGGAGGCGATCACCGGCGCGCCGACGGCGAGCGCCTCGACCAGAGGCAACCCGTATCCTTCGGCGAACGAGGGCAGAAGCACCGCCTGCGCCCCGAGGAAGAGGCGCCTGACGCACGGCGTCGGCAGGCCCGAGGCCTCGATGACGTGAGTTTGCAGGCCTGGGCTGCGCTCGAGGAGATCGATGACATGCTCGTTCTCCCAGCCGCGCTCGCCGATCAGCACGAGTTTCGGCGCGGCCGGGCCCAGTCGCGCGACAATATCGCGCCAGACGTGCAGAAGAAGCAGGTGGTTCTTGCGCGGCTCGATCGTGCCGCAGGTGACGAAATAGGGATGCCGGGCGAGCCCGCAGTCGCCGTCCGGCCGCTCGAGAAAGATCGGATCGGGGGGCGGCGGCGCGACGAGGATCGGCATGTCGCGTCGCCCGAGGCGCGCAAGCTGGCGGCCGACCGCCTCGCGCACGACCTCCGAGGTGACGACGACCGCACGCCCCCGCCGCGCGACGGTCTGGAGCCGGCGCATGTGCCGGGGGCGCTCGGGCGGCAGGAAATATTCCGGCGCCTCGATCGGCAGGACGTCATGCAGGAAAAAGACGCAGTCGATGTCGGTCCGATCTCGCGTCCACTTGAAATAGGGCTCGAAATCGACCGGGAACTGGCTGACGTTGAGATAAACGCCGCCCTTGGCGAGAAAATCGCCGGGGCGGCGGCCCACGGGCAACCCATGGCGCCGGATCCAGGCGAGGGCTTCGGCGAATTGCCCGGTTCGCCCCTTCGAAATGCGCTTGGCGGCCCGAGGCGCTCCGTCGATCGCCGCGACGACCTCGAGGAGATGCGCGTCGGTCTCCGGCGGCGCGTCCTCGCCCCAGTGCTTGCGGATGTTGTCGAGCGCCTCGCGCGCCGCCCGCGGCTCGACGACCCGCGGGCCGAACGGCGTCGCCATCATGCCGGACCGGTCGCCGGCGTCGGGATCGACGAAATGATCGGCGAGCGCAAAATCGACGCGATCGATCCCGTTCGGCGTGCGATCGAAAACGCGCGAGACGAGGCGCGAGATGTCGTAGACGACGGGTCGGCGCCGCATCGCGCTCACGCCGAGGCGGGATGGCGCGCCGGCGCTCCGCTGAGGTCGACGCCCTTCTCCTGCAAGGCGGTGATCAAGGGCTTGATCTCGCCCCAGTTCGCCTTGTCGAAGTGGCGCTTGGCGAGATCCTCGGCCACGTCGAGCTCAGGGGGGTGAGCTCGCCGCGGGTCGCCAGGAGATGTCCGGCGAGGTCCCCGACGCTCAGGCCGCCGGCCGCGGCGGCGAGCGGGCCGTCCAGCCCGAACCGTCTCTCCAGGCTCATCGCCAGCTCGACCGCCATCAACGAATCGAGCCCGATCTCGGCGAGCGGCTTCGTCCGGTTGACTTCGTTGCGCGGCAGCTGGAGGATTCGCCCGATTTCCTCGACCAGAATTTCGACGACCGCGCGGCGCGCCTGATCCTGCCCCAGGCGGGTCACGAGATCGGCGAGGTCGACGGCGGCGTCGGCGGCCGGATCGGCGTTGGCGGCGCCGCGGGCAAGCCGGCCGTAGGTCGGCGAGGTCAGAAGCGGAAGATTGGCGCGCGCCGTCGTCCAGTTCATTTCGGCAATGAGGAGGCTCGGTCCGACATTCGGATCGGCGAGCGCCTCGCCCAGCGCATCGAGCGCCACCCGGGCCTTGACGCCCTTGGCGCCGGCGCGCTGGGCCAGCGAATCGCGCGTCGCGCCGCTTCGCGCGACGACCCCGACGTCGGCGATCGCGCCCCAGCCGACGGCGAGCGCGGGTCGGCCAGCCGAGCGACGCCGCCGCGCCAAGCCCTCGAGGAAGCCGTTGCCCGTCACATAGGCGCCCTGTCCGGGATTGCCGATCGCCGCGGTCGCCGACGAAAACAGTACGAAATAGTCGAGCGACAGGTTTCGCGTCAGGCGGTCGAGGATCTCGGCGCCGGCGATCTTCGGCTTCAAGACCTTGAGAAGCCGGGCTTCATCGAGGTTCGCCGCGATCGCGTCATCGAGAACCATCGCGGCATGGATGACGCCGACGAGCGGCGCCATGGTCGCCGCGACATCGGCCAGGAACCGCTCGGTCGCAGCGCCGTCGGAAATGTCGAACGCGCCGACCCGGACCTCGACCCCGCGGCGCTCGAGCGCCGCGACGGCGCTCTGCGCGGTCTCGCTGGCCGCGCCCGATCGCCCGACCAGCGCCAGCCGGCGGGCGCCGCGATCGGCCAGCCATTCCGCCGCCGCCAGGCCGAAGCCGCTCAAGCCCCCCGTCACCAGGTGGACGCCGTTCGGATCGGCGGCGAACGCCTTCATCGGCGCATCGCTCGCCCGGATCGCCTCGGGCGGCGGCGGGCGGACGAGGATCTTGCCGATATGTCCCGACTGCTGCATCAGGCGCATCGCCTCGACGACCTCGTCGTGCGCGAACACGGTGAACGGCGGCGGCGTCAGCTCGCCCGAGGCGAACAGGGCCATGACCTCGTCGAACAGCCGGCGAGAGATCTCCGGCCGCGCCGCCAGAAGCTGGTCCAGGTCGACCCCGAAATAGCTGAGGTTGCGTCGGAACGGTCTGAGCCCGAGCGGCGTGTCGACGAGGTAATCGCGCTTTCCGAGCTCAACGAACCGTCCGAAAGGCCGCAACAGCCCGAGGCTGCGCTCCATCGCCTCGCCCGCCAGGGAATTGAGGACGACCGACACGCCTTGTCCTTGCGTGGCCCGCATCACGTCGTCGACGAAGGCGCCCGAGCGGGAATCGAAGGCGTGCTCGGCGCCGAGGGCAAGCGCAAGGGCGCGTTTTTCCGACGACCCCGCGGTGACGATGACGCGCGCCCCGCGCCGGCCGGCGATCTGGAGCGCCGCCAGCCCGACCCCGCCCGCGCCGCCGTGAATGAGCGCCCATTCGCCCGGCTCGAGGCCCGCGCACGAAATCAGCCCGTAATAGGCGGTGAGAAAAGCGACCGGCACGGCGGCGGCGCTTTCGCAGCCGAGCGTCGGGGGAAGCGGCGCGACCAAGCTCGCATTCACGACGACATGGGAGGCGAACGCGCCCCCGACCAGGCCAACGACCGCATCGCCCGGCTTCAGATGCGAGACTCCCTCGCCGACCCGCACGACCCGCCCTGCGAATTCGAGCCCGAGCGTCGCCCCGGCGTATCCGTCCTCGAGCATCTCGTCGGGAAGAATCGACAACGTCCACATGACGTCCCGGAAATTGAGACCCGTCGCCGCGACCTGGACTTCGACCTCGTTGGCCCCGGGATCGGCGCGTGCGGCCACCTTCCACGCCAGTCGGTCGAGCCCAGGTTCGGAGTTCTTCTCGAGTCGGCTGCGAAATCCTTCAGACGCTGTCGGTCCACGTTCGCCGAGCGCCGGCGCCGCATAGCGAAGCACGCGGGCGCCGGCTGCGCCGACCAGGACATCGGTCTCCTCGCAGTCGGAAAGCAGGATCGCCGCCAGCCGCTCGGCGGATTGCGGCGTCGTTTCGGCGAGCTCGACCCGGCGGAAGTCGATGGTCGGGAACTCGTTGGCGAGAGTCCGCGCGAAGGCGAACAGAGCTTCCGCCATGGGTGGGTCGGTCGAGGGAGCGGCGACGACCAGTCTGACCTTCGACTCGGCCAGCGTGAGAGCAAGATCGCGCAGCGCCAGACAATGCGCCGACGCCCGGGCCGCGCCGTCGCCTCGGCGGTCGCCGGCGATCCACAGGAGCGTCCGCATTTGCCCCTTTTTCAGATCGATGGCGCCTTCGGCGAGGTGGCAAGGGGCGCCCTGCGCTTCCACGGCGCGCTGCGCCATTGCCGCAAATCCGGAACCATCGTCGCCCGAGGCTAGGATCGTCACCGGCCGGGACGGCTGCAAGATGGAGGCGGCTTCGGGCGCCGTCGCGCCGAGGAGCGTCGCCCGCTCTTCGCCCGTGTCGACGAGCCGCGCCTCCGCGACGCGAAACCCGCCGCGCGCGCATTCGGTCGTCCAGGCGTCCGGGCCGAGCCGGTTGTTCGCGGCTCCGGTCGCCGCCGCCTCGGCAAACGCCAGCGTTACGAGGTGAAACAGCGACGGCGTCGGTTCGACTGAGACCAACGCGGCGCCCGGAGCGCATTTGCGCGCCAGACGCGCCAGCGCCTCCCGCCCGTAACCAAGCCGGGTGAGGCCGCCGCCGCTGACGACGAGATCGAAGCCGCTGTCGGGCAGCGTGTCGAGATCGGCGCAGAACGAAACCTCGGTCGCGCCGCCCTGGGCGAAGCGGACCCGTTCGAGTTGCCGGGCGTCGGGCTCGAGCAGGGTCACCCGCGCGCCGCGAGCCTCGGCGAAGCGAAGCGCCACTGAACTTGCCGCCCCCGCCCCAACCTGGAGGATGCGCAACGAAACCCGGTCGACCTCGACCGGGGCCACGGCTTCGAGCCGCCGCTCGAGGGCGCCGGCGGCCGCAGTGGCGGACACAGACCTGAGATCATAGCCTTCAATGGCGTTGTCCGACGGTCCTTTCACGTCCGCCGCGCCCGCCGCAAGCGCGCGCAGCGCCTCGCCCGCGCCCGCCGCAAGCAAGAGTTCCGCCGCGCGCTCGGGATGTTGAGAGGCGATCGTGGAAAAAACGGCCTGCGCGGACGGCAAATCGAGATCGTTCAGCCGCAGGATGCGGCCCGAGCGTTCCAACAGGCCGCTCCGTTCAAGCTCCGTCAAAAGCGACTCGGCCCAAACGCGACGGCTCTCCGGCAGGCGGCCGGTCGGAACGAGCAGGTCGAGATCGATCACGCCTTCGGTCGCGAGGTCGCGCGCAAACTCGAAGGCGGCGGCGGTCGCCCAACCCTCGAGCACCAACGCGACTTCGGAAAGATCGGCCGCCGCGCCCGATGGCTCAGCGCGGGTCGGCCGGACTTCGAGAGGCGGGCCGCCCGCGAGGTCGACGGCGGCGGCGACCCAACGCGGGGCGAGGGCGAGATCGGAAAGCCTGGCCGACGCGCGGGGTCGGGCCGCCTGGCAGCGAACGCCGAGGATTCTCGCCGCCGGCCGCGCCTGCCTGTCGAAGACTTCGAAGTCGGCGACCAGGATTCGATCGTCGAACCGCCTCAACCGGATTTTGGCGCTTGCGATGTCCGCATTCGGCAGAAAAAGGCGCGCTTCGCCGAAGCGGACCGGCAGATAGGCGCCGCCTTCGCCGTCGCGTGCGGCGAACAGAAGGATAAGCCCATGAAAACAGGAATCGAGGCGAGCCGGGTCGAGGCCGTAGCGAGGGTCGCCCGCAGCGTCGGTCAGTCGAACCTCGATGAGGTCGTCGCTCACCCGAAGAGCCTGCGCAAGCCCCTGGAAAGCCGGCCCGAAGTCGAGTCCTCGCGTGCGCGCCCGAGCATACACCTCCTCGCCGGTCACGGCGCCGGGGTTCGTCGCTGAAACGGAGCCGAGTTCAGGCGCCGGCCCGGGTTTCTGGACGATCCGCCCGCGCGCGTGGAGGGTGAACGGCGCCTTGGCCAGGCGCGGCCGGCTGAGAATTTCGACGGTCGCCGTCGAAGCCTCGATCCGGCTCAGGATCTCGCGCGACACGTCGGCGGAGAACGCAAGCGGCTGCTGGATTTCGAAATCCCTGAGAGCCACATCCGGCCCGGCCCAGTCCCGCGCCACCGCGAGCCCCATTTCCAGGAACGCCGCGCCGGGCAGAAGGGTCTGGCCGTCGACGCGGTGGTCGGCGAGCGCCGGCACGGCTTGCGGATCCACGATCGCGCGCCATTCGAGCGATCCGTCGGCCTCGCGCGCGCCGGTCAGGGGGTGCCGCGGCCGCACGCTCAATCGGCCGGTCGCCTCGGTCGTTTCGGGGAATCGGTAGGGCGCGCGGCGCCACGGATAGGCCGGCAGCGCGACGCCCGGACCGGGGTCGGGGCCAAAAGCCCACTGCTGGCCAACGTCGGCGCCGCCCGCGATCAGGCGCATCGCCGCCGCCTCGAATGGATCGCCGCTTTCGACGGCGCTTTCGTCCAGCACGCAATCGACGAGCGCGGCGGCGTTGAGATGCTCGGCGGCGTCGCGCAGATGGCTCTTCAGCGTCGGCCGCGGCCCGATCTCCAGAAACACCCGCTTGCCGGCGCCGAGCGCGCGCTCGACGCCCTCCTGGAACTGGACGACCTGGCGCACGTTGCGCCACCAATAGGCGGCGCCGGCCGCGGGGCCCTGGACGAGCTCGCCAGCCACGGTCGACAGGAAGGGAACCGAGCCCGTCGACGGCTTCAAGGTCGCCAGCGCTTCGATCAGCGGCTTTTTCACCGACTGCATCAGCTCGGTATGGAATGGATACGGCAGATCAAGCCGGCGCGCGCGCAACTTGGCGCCCGGCGCGACCGTCATGAGGCGGTCCAGCGCATGCTGCGGTCCGGCCACGGCGACGCAACGATGCGAATTGTGCGCCGCGATCGAGAGGCCCGGAATCCGGGAGACGAGCTCGGCGGCCGACTCGCGCGGGCCGAATACGACCGCCATGCCGCCGGCGTTCTCGGTCGCCTGTTGAAGCCGGCTGCGATGGAAGATCACGCGGATCGCGTCGGAAAGCGACAGAACTCCGGCGGCCTCGGCGGCCGCCACCTCGCCGACGCTGTGGCCCACCGTCAAGGCCGGGCGGACGCCGACCCTGGCCAGCGCGCGCACGCTCGCGGCCTGGATGGCGAAAATCAACGGCTGGGCGACGTCGGTCCGGGCGAGGTCGGTCGCGATGTCCGCGGAGTCCAGTTCCTCGACCAGCGACCAACCGGCAAGCGGAAGGAAGTGGGAATCGATTTCCGCCAGCGCGTCGCGAAAAGCCGCGTTCGCCTGGTAGGCGGCCCGGCCCATGCCCGACCATTGCGAGCCGTTGCCGGAGAAAACAAACACGATCGCGCCGTCGCCCTCGACGGCGGTCGCCCGGACTGAGGTCGCATCGGCTTCGTCGGAACGGGCGAACCGCGCCAAGGCCGGAGCGAGCGCGGCCGTGTTCTGCGCCGGCAGCGCCAACCGCTCGCGCATGCGTTCGCGCCGGCGGCCCGTGGCCGCGACGATACGGCTGCGCTCCCGCGCGCCGGCGGCGTCGAGTCGCGTCGCATAGGCGCCCGCCAGCGCCCGCAGCGCCTCCTCGGTCTGCGCTGAAATCATCAGCAGGCGAGGCGCGGGGTCGGCCGAGGCGCGGGCGACCGGGCCGTCGGAGATGACGACATGGGCGCTCGTCCCGCCAAATCCGAACGAACTGACGCCGGCGTAGCGGCGCCCCGGCGTCCGTGAAAGCGCAATCGCGTGGCTTGCGACCTGAAGATTGAGCCCGACAAAATCAATGCCGGGATTCAGGTTCGCCGCATGGAGCGAAGGCGGGCTCTCGTCATGTTCGAGCGCCAGCATCGCCTTCATGAGGCCGGCCAGGCCGGAGGCGGGTTCGGTATGGCCGATGTTGGTCTTGATCGATCCGATCGGCAGCGGACGGCTTCTCGCCCGTCCCAGCACCGTGCCGAGCGCAGACGCCTCGACGGGATCCCCGACGCGGGTCCCGGTGCCGTGGGCCTCGACGAAGGCGACCGAATCGGGAGCGACGCCGGCTGGACCGTAGAGCGAGCGGAGCAATTCGATCTGGTATTTTTCGGCCGGCATCGAGATGCCGCTGGTTCTGCCGTCGGAATTCACGGCGCTGCCGCAAATCACCGCGTGGATGCGGTCGCCGTCGGCGATCGCCTTTTTGAGCGCTTTCAGGACGAGGACGAGGCCGCCCTCGGCGCGCACGTAGCCATCCGCCTCCGCGGCGAAAGCCCGGCACAGCCCGGTGGGCGAGAGCATCGTCGCCTGCGAAAAGCTGACAAACCCGAAAGGGCTGACGAGCGCGTTGACGCCGCCAACCAGCGCCACATCGATTTCGCCCTGAACGAGCGCCTGACGGGCCTGGTGCAGCGCGACAAGAGAAGACGAGCAGGCGGTGTCGATCGTCAGGCTGGGGCCGTGCAGGTCGAAGGCGTAGGAAAGTCGGTTTGAAACGATCGAAAGCGCGTTGCCGGTCGCGTAATAGGCGTCGGCGCCGGCGAAATCGTGCAACCCGAAGGTCGAGTAGTCGAGCGCCGACGCGCCGACATAGACGCCGGTCTGACTGCCCGCCAGCTTGGACGGGGCGAAGCCGCCGTCCTCGCAAGCCTCGAATGCGAGTTCGAGCATCAGCCGCTGCTGCGGATCCATCTGCTGCGCCTCGCGCGGGGACACGCGAAAAACGGATGGATCGAAGCCCCAGATGTCCGGCAGCACGCCGGCCGCCCAGGTATAACTGCGTCCCGGCTCCTTCGGGCGAGGGTGTCCGTGGCGCGACAGCGGCCAGCGATCCTCGGGAATGACGGAAACAGCGCAGCGGCCGCCGTGAAGAAGCGCCCACAATTCCGCAGGGTTCGCGGCGCCCGGCAGCCGGCATGCGCGACCGATGACCGCGACATCGGAATCATCGAGAGCGAAAGTGCGGCCCAATGCCTAATTCCACCATCCGGTCAGAGTGTGAACTAAAGAGCGACAACCGCGAGCGCAACCACCTCGTCGGTTCGGACAACATAGCGCCGCCCTCTTTTGGCCCGACTTGCGCAGCTGTGTCAACCGGAACGGCGTTCAGCGCTTTCGTTATCGCTAAGATGTCACTAGGTGTAAACCCGCAATAACAAATTATCTCCGCAATTGTCACTGGGTCTAACCAACTATAGATGGCGCAACGGCCCAGACGCCCCAGAAAGTCCACAAGCAAGCGGGTTAGCGAATCTTGATCAACGCGCGTTCGACTCCTCGCCCACTCCGCCCGCGCATCCCGGCCCCCGCGCCGTAATCGGCGCCACAGGCCAACGTCGCATTTTGGCAACACCCTACGCGTGAAGCGCGTCGGTCGTTAGGGAAAGGTAGCCAGCGGCGGTCCCCCTTGATACAGAGAATCGGCGAATTGGGGCAAATCATGCAGCGACCGCCTAAGTTTGGCCTTTTTGGCGCGATTTGCGCTCTCGCTCTGATGTCGCTGACCGGCTGCGGATCCTTGCCCGCTTCAGGCCCGAGCACAAGCGACATAACGGGGCAGGAAGTCGGCAAAGACGACCAGCCGCAGTATATGCTGGTCGATATCACGCCGAGGACCATCGAGACGCTCAGGCGGAGGGGCTTCGGCAGTTTCTACGCCCAGTTCGGGGACCGCAGGATCTCGACCGAACCGGTGATCGAGGTCGGCGACTCGGTGACCGTGACCGTGTGGGAAGCGGCTGCCGGCGGTTTGTTTTCGCCCGCGACCACCACCCCCACCGGGGCGAGCGGCGTCGGCGCCGGCTCGAACAGCGCGACGATTCCGGAGCAGGTCGTCGGTCGCGACGGCGGGATCACGGTGCCCTACGCCGGACGAATCCATGTCGTGGGCCGCACGACTCGAGCCGTCCAGGACCAGATCGAGCACGCGCTGGAAGGCAAGGCCATCCAGCCGCAAGTGCTCGTCAACATCACGCGTACGGCCGGCGACGCCGTCAGCGTCGGGGGCGAGGTCGCCAACGGGGCGCGCGTGCCCCTTTCGGTCAAGGGCGACCGGCTGCTCGACGTCCTGGCCGTGGCAGGCGGCGTGCGGGCGCCGGTCAACGAGACGTTCGTCGAACTGTCGCGCGGCTCGAAAACCTCACGCATTCCGCTAATCAACATCGTCAACAACCCGAGCGAGAACATCTATATGCATCCCGGCGACACGCTGACGCTGGTGCGCGATCCTCAGACGTTCATCGCCTTGGGCGCAATGGGTCAGAACGCCGAAATCCCGTTCCAAGCCGACGGAATCTCGCTTGCCCAGGCGCTGGCGAAATCCGGCGGGCTGCGAGACGAGCGCTCTGATCCACGCGGCGTTTTCGTCTTCCGTTACGAGCCTGAGTCGGTCGCCCGTCAGCTCGAGCCGACGAGCCCGCTTGTGCAGTCGGGGCGGCTGACGCCGGTCATTTATCGGCTCGATCTCGCCAACCCCAACGGCATGTTTCTCGAGCAGAGCTTCCATGTCGCCAATCGCGACGTGATCTACGTGTCGAACTCGCCCTCGACGGAAGTGCAGAAGGTGTTCGGCATCATCAGTGGCGGGATCGGGACCGTCGGGTCCATCGCGAGCACGGCGTCGGCCGGCGCTTCGGTCGTCCATTAGGCGGCGGAGCGACCGCAGGACCCGCGGCCTCCGGTTTTCTCGCGATGGAAATGTGAACGGCAAATGTTTGCTAGAAACCGAATCCGGTCGTAATCTGATCTCGATGGACCCAAATGACCGCGACGCCCGCCAGCCCCGATTCGGCGCCTTCTCCCAAGCGACCGCATCGGCTGCTCGCGATTTTTTCCCGAACTCGGCTGCAAGTCCTTGGAAAGGCTAGAAACGCGGGTGAAAAAGGGGGCGTTTTGCGGCGCTGAACGCATGCTGAACGCGTGCTGAACGCGTCCGAACCGGCGCTGAACGCATGTCGAACGGGCGCGCCCGGCGTCAGTCGGGTAAGGCGCTGGGCCTCGGTCCGCCGGTGGCCCAGTCGAGAAGCTCCACCGTGTGGACCACGGGCAGGCGCGTCCCGCTGGCGATCTGGGTCAGGCAACCGATGTTGCCGGCCGCGACCAGATCCGGCGAGACGCTGGCGATCGCTTCGACCTTTCGGTCGCGCAGCCGCGTCGCCAGCTCCGGCTGCAAGAGGTTATAGGTTCCCGCCGAGCCGCAGCACAGATGCCCTTCAGGCGGCTCGAGGACGACAAAGCCCGCCGCCTCGAGCAGCGCCTTGGGCTCAGCGCGGACTTGCTGGCCGTGTTGCAGCGAGCAGGCGCTGTGATAGGCGACGCGCCGGCCGGTTGGATTTGACGGCGCCCGCAGGCCGAGCTCGGCCATCAGTTCGGCGACGTCGCGCGCGAGGGCCGCGACCGCAGCCGCCGGCGCCGCGAGCTCCGGATCGTTGCGGAACATGAAGCCGTAATCCTTGACGGTCGTCCCGCAGCCGGAGGCGTTGACCACGATCGCGTCGAGTCCGCCCCGGGCGATCTCGCCCGTCCAGGCGAGGATGTTGGCGCGAGCGAAAGCGCGGGCGTCCTGCCCGAGATGATGGGTGAGCGCGCCGCAACACCCGGCGCCTGGAGCCACCACGACCTCGCAGCCGTGGCGGGTGAGCAGACGGACCGTGGCTTCGTTGATCTCGGGCGCCAGCACCTGTTGGGCGCAACCGCTCAGAAGCGCGACGCGACGGATCCGCGGCCCCTCGGCCGAAAACGTCTGCGGCCGGTCGACGGGCGAGGGTTGCGGCAGCCGGGCAGGCGCGAGCGCCAACGCCGCCCGCATCCATTGCGGCAGCAGCGCCGCGAAAGGCCTCGCTAGTCGCGACGCTCCGATCGCGCTTCGGAACAGCGCCGGCCGCGGCAGAACGGCGCTGAGCAGCCGGCGCCTCGCCCGATCGAGCGCGGGCCTGTCGAAGGCCGCTTCGATACGATGCCGGGCAAGGTCGACGAGATGCATGTAGTTGACGCCGGACGGACAGGTCGACATGCACGACAGACAGGACAGGCAACGGTCGACGTGCTTGACGACCTCCGCCGTCGGCGGACGGTCGTTCTCGAGCATGTCCTTGATCAGGTAGATGCGCCCGCGGGGACTGTCGAGTTCGTCGCCGAGCAGCACGTAAGTGGGGCACGTCGCCGTGCAAAAGCCGCAGTGGACACAGGCGCGCAGGATCTCCTCCGAGGCCTTGACGTCGGGATCGGCGAGTTGGGCCGCAGTGAAATTCGTCTGCATCGCCCTCACAAGCCCTCTTGCATGCGGCCCGGGTTGAGGATGTTGCGCGGGTCGAAACCGCGCTTCACCCGGGCGGTGAGCCTTGCGAGAGCCCCCTCCAGCGGCTCGAACACCGGCGTCGAGGCGCGGACCGCTTCTGGGGCTACGATCAGAGCGGCATGCCCGCCGGCGGACTTCACCGCCGCCCGGACGATGGCGGCCCCTCCGTCGTCGCCGGCCTCGGTCCCCTCGAGGCTCAGCCATATGAGGCCGCCGCCCCAATCGAACAGGACTTCGGCCGACGGCAGCGCGGCGACGCAGGTCCGCGCGACCGAGGCGGCGGCGCTCGGCGTCGGACACAAGCGCCAAACGATTGCGCCGCGCGGCACAATCAGCGGGCGGACTGCGCCGATCTCGCTCCACACGGCTCGTGTTTCCGTCTCGTCGAGCCGCGCGCCCGCGCCGATCAGGGCTTCGAGCGCGTCGGCGCGATAGGCGACGGAAGGGCGCGGGCCCTCCAGCCGCAGAAGGGTCGCCGCCGCGCGCGCCTCCGACACCGCGCCGACAGAGGACCGGACCGCGATCGCGGCCGGAAGGTGGGCCGCGCCGGAGACCTCGAACGGCGAGTTCAGAGCGTTGGCCAGCGTGCGAATCGCGGCCTCGTCCGCAAGCCCCCGCAAAACCAGGGTGCAAGCCGTCTCCGGCTTCGGGACGACCTTGAGCGTGAGTTCGGTCAATACCGACAAGGTTCCGAAAGCGCCGGCCTGGAGCTTCGCCATATCGTAGCCGGTGACGTTCTTGACGACCTTGCCGCCGGCCTTCCAGGCTTCGCCGAAGCCGTTGACGGCGGAGAACCCGAGGAGGTAATCGCGCGGCGATCCCGAGCGCACCCGACGGGATCCCGCGAGGTTGCAGGCGATCACGCCCCCAAGCGTCTGTTCGCCCGAACTCCCGAGCAGGGCCCGCCAATCCGGCGGCTCGAAGGCCAGCATCTGTCCACGCTCGTCGAGCGCCGCGGCGATCGCCGCGAGCGGCTCGCCCGGCCGCGCCGTCATCACAAGTTCAGCGGGCTCATAGGCGACGATTCCCGTCATGCGCGACACGTCGAGCACGAAGTCCGTGGTCGACGGACGGCCAAGCGCGCGCTTTGTCCGGCCAGCGAGGATCTCCAGCGAACGGCCCTCCGCCGCCGCCCAGGCGACCATCTCCGCAGTCTCCCGCGCGTTCGACGGCTGCAGATTCGACATCCCATATCCCCGATCAGAAACGCGGCAGATCAGGAAATGGGAGTTCGCCCGCGCGCACATGCATGCGGCCGAGCTCGACGCAGCGGCAGAGTTGAGGGAAAACCTTTCCCGGATTGAGAAGACCTTCCGAATCGAACGCGCACTTCAGGCGCTGCTGCTGGTTGAGATCGTTTGGCGTGAACATCGTGTCCATGAGATCGCGTTTCTCGACGCCGACGCCGTGTTCGCCGGTCAGCACCCCGCCGACCTCGACGCAGAGTCGCAAGATTTCGGCGCCGAACGCCTCCGCCCTCTCGAGCTCTCCGGGGCGATTGGCGTCGTAAAGGACCAGCGGATGCAGATTGCCGTCGCCAGCGTGAAAAACATTGGCGCAGCGGAGCCCGAACTGATCTTCCATCTGCTGGATGCGGCGCAGCACCCGACCGATCTCCCGGCGAGGAATCGTACCGTCCATGCAGTAGTAGTCCGGTGAAATACGGCCGACCGCGGGAAAGGCCGCCTTGCGTCCGGCCCAGAAGAGAAGCCGCTCGTCTTCCGACTGGCTCGAGCGGCAGCTCGTTGCGCCGTGGCGCAGCGCAATCGCCTCGACCTCAGCCACGAGATGATCGACCTCGGCCTCGCACCCGTCGAGCTCGACGATCATCAGGGCCGCGGCGTCGAGCGGATAGCCGGCGTGCACGAAGGCTTCGGCCGCCTCGACCGCGGGCCGGTCCATGATCTCCATGCCGCCGGGAATGATGCCGGCGCCGATCACGCTTGCGACGCACTCTCCGGCGCCCTCGACGGACGGAAACCCGATGAGGAGCGCACGCGCTCCCGGCGGCTTCGGCAGGACCCGCACTGTGACCTCGGTCACCACGCCGAGCATGCCCTCCGAACCGACCGTTACGCCGAGCAGGTCATACCCTGGGCTGTCGAAATGCTTGCCGCCGAGTTCGAAGGATTTCTCCCTCGATCGTCACCAGCTCGATTCCGATCACGTTGTTGGTGGTCATCCCGTATTTCAGGCAATGGACGCCACCGGAATTCTCGGCCACGTTGCCGCCGATGGTGCAGGCGATCTGGCTGGACGGGTCGGGCGCGTAGTAGAGGCCGAGCCCTTGTACGGCGTGGCTGACGCCCAGATTGGTCACCCCGGGCTCGGCGACCACGCAGCGGTTGGCGACGTCAATCTCGCGGATGCGGTTGAACTTGCCCATGCCAAGCAAGACGCCGTCGGCGAGCGGCAATGCGCCGCCCGACAGCGAGGTTCCGGCGCCCCGCGGCACGACTTTGACGCGGCTCGCCGCACAATAGCGCAAGACCTCCACGACCTGAGCTGTCGTGCCGGGCAGCACGGCGACCATCGGCGGCTGGCGATAGGCGGTGAGCCCATCGCATTCGAAGGCACGCAGCTCGTCCGCCTTGTCGATCACGCCCTCGCCGGGAACGATCCGGCGGAGCGCAGCGACGATCTCCGCCCGCCGGGCGAGAACCTCCCGGTCCGGTTCAGGCATTGCAATCATATTGTCGCTTTCGCCATCGATGGCGCAGCCGCGAACAGGCATTTGCGGCGCAAGGGCGGGGGCATGGGCGTTTCGCTCCTGAACAACCGCTCAAAGAATGGCGTCGCCGCGCGCAACGTCAAGCCGCCGCGGACGAAGAAAATACGGAGGCCCTGATCCGTGGCGTGTGTTGGGTTAAAGACCGGCGGCCTGGGCGGCGTGAGCCGGCGGCGCCCCGTATCGCAGGCTCTGTTGGCTCGCAGGTCCAACCAGGCTGACAACGTAGAAGAGCAGCAACAGCGCGACTGCTGTCAAGAGGACGCCGATAACGGATGCCAGACGCCGGTCGTCGGCCAGATATCCGCGGTAGTAGGCCGCGTACTTCTCGAAGCCGTTCATGGCGGTCGCCTTTCGAGTCCGCCCCCATCGAAGCCGTATCGCGTCAGTTGGCGACGCTTCCAAAGCATCCGTGTTCGAACACGAAAAATGCTTAGCCGCTGTGACGGGGATCACAGGTCGCGGTCATTTTGCGCAAGGAGCGAGCGTGGGGCTCGATCAGCGCCGTTGTCCCGTCGTTCATGACGCGCCGTCGGGCGACGCGTTCGGCGGAACCGCACCGGCGGGCCTTCGGACGTTCAGGTTTTGCGTGGCAGCGAGGAATTTCAAAGCGTTAGGCTCAAGATTTTGAATCTTCGGGCCTCAGAAGGAGCCGTTCGCCACATTTCTGCCACTTTCCTCGCAGGAAAACCGGGCCGCGCTCGGCTGAAGCGCGTCTTTCACGGCCGCCGCGACCGCACAATCGGACGGACCCCGCGTGGCGAAGATCTTTGCGGGCTCAGCGCAATGGTCTGGCACATTCTTTGCTCATCCGACCTGGATCCGCCTCGACTATCGGCGCTTTTGCCAATTGGAGAACGTGTTGTGAGCGACTTTGATCTCGTGATCAGGGGCGGCACGGTCGTCACGGCCGCAGATACGGTGCGCGCGGACGTCGGCGTGCGCGGCGGCGTCATCGCCGCCGTCGCCGAGACGATCGAGGATGGGCGGAGGACGATCGACGCCTCCGGTCTCCTGGTGATGCCGGGTGGAATCGACAGCCATGTGCACCTCGCGCAGCCCTCTCGCGAATCCGTGATGGCCGACGGGTTCGAGAGCGGCACGCGCTCGGCGATCGCCGGAGGCAACACCACGGTCATCCCGTTCGCATTGCAGCCAAGAGGCCACAACCTTCGCGCAGTCGTCGAGGTTTATCACCGCAAGGCGGAGGCGCAGGCCTATTGCGACTACGGCTTCCACCTCATTATCACCGACCCGACCCCGACGTTGCTCGGGCAAGAGTTGCCGGCGCTCGTCCACGACGGCTACACCTCGTTCAAGGTGTTCATGACCTACGACGACATGGTCCTGGACGATCGCCAGCTGCTCGACGTCTTCGATTGCGCCCGCGGCTGCGGCGCCCTGGTCATGGTTCATTGCGAAGGCTACGACGCCATCAAGTTCATGGTCGAGCGCCTCGAACGGACCGGCAAGACGGCGCCCTTCTATCACGCCGCGTCGCGGCCGGAATTGGTCGAGCGCGAGGCGGCGCATCGCGCGATCAGCCACGCGGAACTGCTCGACGTGCCGCTGATGATCGTCCATGTCTCTGGCCGGCAGGCGATGGAGCAGATCAGGTGGGCGCAGCAGCGCGGCCTCAAGGTCTATGGCGAAACCTGTCCCCAATATATCGCGCTGACCGCCGACGACCTGAAAGGCCTCAACATGGACGAGACGGGCGGCAAGTACGTCTGCTCGCCGCCGCCGCGCGACAGGGCGTCGTGGGACGCGATCTGGGAAGGCCTGCGCGGCGGCGTCTTTCAGACCTTCTCCTCGGATCACTGCCCGTTCCGCTACGAAGACCCGCAGGGCAAGCTCTCGGCGAAGGGCCGCACCTCATTCCGATGGGTGCCGAACGGCATTCCCGGCGTCGAAACGCGGCTGCCGATCCTCTTCACCAAGGGCGTCGTCGACGGGCGCATCTCGCTGAACGAGTTCGTCGCGTTGACATCGACCAACCACGCCAAAATGTACGGGCTTTATCCCCGCAAAGGGTCGATCGCTCCCGGCTTCGACGCCGACCTAGTGCTCTGGGACCCGAACCGCAAGGAGACGATCCGTCAGGAGATTCTGCATCATGGCGCGGACTACACGCCCTACGAGGGGCTCGCCGTCACCGGATGGCCGGTCATGACGATCCTCAGAGGCTCGGTCGCGATGGAGGAGGGTCGTATCCTTGGCGCGCCGGCGGACGGGCGGTTCCTTCGCCGCTCGCTCTCGCCCTACGCGGTCCCCGCCGGCGTCCCGGCCGCGTAAGGCGATCGAATCGCCAATCGTCGGCAATTACGCGGGCTGATCGAGGACGGCCTGTTGCAGCGACGGCGCGGCAAGCCGAAGCGCAGCGGCGATGGAGACGGCGGTTCCGAGATCGTGCAGGCGCATGATCTCTCCGGCGCGTTGCGCGTCGCGCTCCGTGATGGCCGCCATCAGCAGGTCGTGCTCCGTCATCGCCTCCATCCAGCGCGCGTGCGACGCGAGCGCGGCATAGCGGGCGCGGCGGGCGCGCGACATCAGCGAAGCATGGATCGACTTCAGGGTCGCGTTCTTCGACGCGGCGACGATGGCGAGATGGATCTCATGGTTGAGCTTGAAATAGGGTTGGCGCTCGCCGGCGGCGTGGTGGCGCGCCATGCGCTCGTGCGTGCGCCGAAGTCTGTCGAGATCGCGCTCGCTCATCCGCTCGGCGGCAAGCTCGCAGGCATAGCGCTCGACGCCGGCGATCGTCTCGAACAATTCCATGATGTCGTCGATCGAGAGATCGCTGACCCGCGCCCCTCGCCCCGGCAGGAGATCGACCAGGCCCTCTGTCGCAAGCAGCTTGATGGCCTCGCGGATCGGCGTGCGCGAGACGTTGAGCGTCGCCGCGAGATTGGCGTCGTGGAGGCGCTCTCCAGTCGCGAGCTCTCCCTCCACGATCATGTCGCGCAGACGCTCGATGACCGTCGCGTGGAGCGGCTTTGGACGCTCGACAGCGGAAACAGTCGGCTTTGCCAGCCGGCCCGCTGGGACGTGCGAATCGAACTCGTTCATAGTTCCCCTTCGTGCTCCCGCCTCTTACTCACAGCCTCAACCCGGCGCCCAGAAAGGCGGCATTTTTGCATTTTGTATGCAAAACTAAGAAGCCGGAAATATGACCGACCCACCGACAATCAATGACTTACGATCGTAGCGGGCTGGCACACGCCTTGCAAGCTCAAAGCCACAGACCGGGGATGCGCCCCGGTGTCGCAGGCGCGCGGGCGGCCGGCCAGCCGCCCCGAAGCGCGCGAAAAGCGCAACAGGAGCCCGACCATGCGCCCGTGGACTTATCTGCAACGCTCGACGATTGGCCGAATTGCGCTGGTTGCGATGGTGGCGTGGAGTGCGACCGCCGCCGCAGAGACGGCGGATCGTTTCCAGCCGGCGCCGCCCGAGCCAGGCGTCGACATTCCCGCCGCGACCATCAAGTTCGGCATGCGCCCCTACGCCGACAACACCTTCTATATCATCGGCATGAAGAAGGGTTGGTTCAAGGACGTCGGCATCACCTTCGACCCCGCCCCTTACGGCCTCAAGGCGAACGATTCCAATGTGACGACGCTGCTGCTCAACGGCCAGCTCGACATCATCTCGGAATTTTGTCCGCTGATGCTGCCGACCTACAAGGACGCCAACAAGCTCAAGTGCATCGCTTTCACCGACAACTTTCTCGCCAACGCCATTCTCGCCAATCCGGCGCTGAAGCTGAAGACCTTCAAGGACTATCTTGCCGAGGGCAAGAGCTATGAGGACGCGCTGAAGTCGGCGCTGGCGCCGATGAGGGGCAAGACGCTGGTGGGCGCGCCGGAGCTCAGCGACCGCCCGTTCGAGGAATACCTCAACACCACCGCCGACGCCGGATTCAAGCTGCAGGTGCTGGACGACGCCAAGTCGCTCGTGCTGGCAAAGGCGGGGCGCGAGGACTTCGTCAATCCCGAGGGCGCGCCGATCGTCTACACGCTCCGGCAGGCGGGGTGGACGAACCTCGTCGACATCGGCGACTTGATCAAGAACGGTCCGGGCGGCGCCAACTCGCCGATCGAGCCGCTAATCGGCATCGTCGGAATCGGCGGCAATTCCGACTACCTCAACAGCCACCAGAACTCGGTTCTCCGCTTCTTGTCGGTCGTCTGGCGCGTTATCGACGCCACAAAGAAGGATCCGTCGCTCTACGATCTGCAGGCGCCCTATCTGAACTCGATGGCCGGCACGAGCCTGGACGGCAAGGGCGTCGCCGACACCGTGGCGATCCTGCATCCCTTCACGACGTTCGACAACGACAGCCAATATTACGACGACAAGAAGAGCACGACCTACTACGCCAACGTCTGGAGCGCCGTGATCAAGAACTTCGAGGAGCACAACATCATTCCGGCCGGCAAGGTGACGCCCGACGATGTCGTCTGGGGCGGCCCGATCTGGAAGCAGATGGTGGACTACCGCACGAAGACGGACGACCTGATGAAGACACTCTCAGGAGCGACGCTCACGCCCGAGAAGCAGAAGCTCGTCGACCAGGCGAAGACGTTCTACGCCGACTTCGACTTCCTCGACGCCTATCGACTGGCGCTTGCCGCTTCGAGCTGACGGACGCGGCGTTGTGGCCGGGCGCGTTGAAGACATGACCCATGAAGCCGACCGCCGCGACGTCTCGTCGTCGCGGCGGCTCTTCATGACTGTGTCGAGAAGGCTCGCCGCCCTCGACCCGCTTCGGCTGACTGGGGCGGTCCTGTTCATCGTCCTGTGGGAGGCGGCGTCGGCCGTCGTCTCGCCGATCATCCTGCCGGGACCACTTTCCGTGCTGCAGCGCGCGGCGGCCGATTTTTGGTCGGCCCCCGCCCTCTCCTATTACGGCGTCGCCGATCCGAGCCTGGCTGCGAACCTCGCCTACACCGCGGAGAACGTGGCGGTTGCGGCCGCGCTGGGCGCGGCGATCGGCGTCACGCTCGGCCTGCTTTCGGCTCGGGTCTGGTTCGTGCGCGCCGCGATGGATCCGGTGATGATGACCGCCGGCACAGTGCCGATCCTGATCGCCGCGCCGTTCCTGCTGATCTGGTTCGGCGTCGGACGCGCGAGCGCGGTCGCCCTGGTCGCGTTCTATATCGTGGTCATTCTCTACGTCTCGGCTCAGCGCGCAGCGCTGAACCTCGACGCGATCTACGAGGACTACGCGCTCACCCTCGGCGCCAGGCGCGGGCGGATGCTGCGCGACATTCTGATCCCGGGGACTGTGCCGGAGATCCTGGGCGGCTTTCGCATTGCGCTCGCGGGCTCCTGGGGCCTGGAAGCCGTGTCCGAGTTGCTCGGCTCCCAATCCGGGATCGGCAAGGTTCTGGAGGTGCTTGCGGGCGCGACGGACCCTCAGGGGATTCTCGCCACGCTGCTCGTGCTCGGCGTCACCGCCATTCTCACCGACGCCGCGGACGGCCGCGCTGATCGCGCGCTTCGCCGCCTGGCGTTTCGCCGGACACGGATAAGGAGGACGACGAAGTGCCGGCCGAACCCAATCGTCGCATGATCGAACTCGTTCACCTTCGGCGCAGCTATACGCGGGCAGACGGGCAACGCGTCGACGCGGTCGACGACGTTTCTCTCATCGTGCCGGAGGGCGAGTTCGTCTGCCTGATCGGCCCCTCCGGTTGCGGCAAAAGCACGCTTCTCCAGATCGTCGCGGGCCTTGTCGCGCCGTCGTCCGGCGCCGTCGTCGTGGACGACAAGGAGGTCGATGGCCCCGGACGCGAGCGCGGCATGGTCTTCCAACGCGACAGCGTGTTCCCGTGGATGCGCGTCATCGACAACGTCGAATACGGCCTTAAATGCCGCGGCGTCGCCAAGGCCGCGCGGCGCGACGTCGCGCGCGACTATCTCAAGCGCGTCGGCCTCTCCCATATCGAGCGCGCCTGGCCGCGCGAGCTTTCCGGCGGAATGCTGAAGCGCGTCGCCATCGCAGCCGTCTTCGCCAACGGCAGCGAGGTGCTTCTTCTGGACGAGCCGTTCGGCGCGCTCGACTATGTCACCCGCCGCCAACTGCAGGACGTCCTGCTCGATCTCTGGGAAGAGCCCGGGCGGGCCGTCCCCACGGTGTTGTTCGTCACCCACGACGTCGACGAAGCGCTCATGCTTGCGGACCGAATCGTCGCCATGCGCAACGGGGCGATCGTCGACGACATCGCCGTCAGAGCCCGGCGGCCGCGCGACACCGACAGCCTGCTCATGCCCGAAATGGTCGCGATCAAGCACAAGCTTCTCGGCCACCTGGGCCTCGCCCACGCGTCGGGCGCAGGCTCCAGCAGGGGAGCGGCCGCATGACCGGCCTTGCGCGCCAGAAAGAATGGCTGGTCTCGCTTGCGGTCTTCGCCGCGCTCGCGATCTTGTGGGAGATTTTGTCCTTCGTCTACACGGCCGAGGCGCAGCCGGGAGAGCCGATGGTCGCCGGCTGGGGCACGCTTTTCACCCACACGTTCCTCAGCCTTTCCGACTACTGGCAAGGCGGATTCGGCGTGCCGGCGGTGGCGGACGGCGCCGCGCGCAGTTATCTTGCGGCGCTTTTCTCCGTCGTCTCGCATTCGCTCGCGACGCTCGCGCGGCTGGCGAGCGGGCTTCTTCTTGGCGGCGCGCTCGGCGGCGTGCTCGGTCTTGCGGTATCCTGGTCGCCCTGGAGCCGCCGGCTCGTTGAACTGCCGACGCAGTTTCTGCGCGCCTTGCCGCTGCTGGCGATGGTGCCCCTGTTCCAGCTCTGGTTCGGCACCTATTTTTTTGGACAGGTCCTGTTCGTCGCCTATGGCGTCGGAATGATCGTCTTCACCGGCGTCGTCAATGCGGTTCGCAACGTGCCGCAGATCTATATCGACAGCGCGCGCGCCCTGGGCGCCTCGCGCGTGCAGCTTTATCGCACGGTGGTGTTGCCGGCGATTCTGCCGGCCATGCGCTCGATCGTCCTTCTGAGCCTCGGCGCCGGGTGGGGCGCGGTGCTCGCGGCCGAATATCTCGGCGCGCAATCGGGTCTCGGCTACATCATCGTCTATGCGCAGCAGTTTGGCCTTCTGGACCGGATGTTCCTGATCGCCCTGCTGTTCATCTTCTACACTTCGGCAAGCTATTGGGCGATCGAGCGACTGTTCGCGCGGTTGCTCGCCTGGGCGCCGCCGGCGCAGAGCGCCCGATGAGGCCGCCCGTTCACGACCAGTCGGCGCGCGCGCTGGTCACGCGCATGCGAGGCGGGGAAACGTCGGCCGTCGCGGTCATGAAGGCGTTCCTCGAGCGAATCGCCGCGCGCGAGGGCGAAGTGCGCGCCTTCGCCTTCCTCGATCCGGCGGCCGCGCTGGCTGCGGCGGAGCGCTGCGACGCGGCGATGGCGGCCGGGGCGCCGGCTGGACCGCTTCACGGTCTGCCCGTGGCGATCAAGGACATCATCGACACGGCCGACATGCCGACGGAATACGGCGGGGAGATCTTCGCCGGGCGGCGGCCGGCGCGGGACGCGACGATCGTGCGAAGGTTGCGGGACGCCGGCGCCGTCGTCCTCGGCAAGACCGTCACGTCGCAATACGCGCTGTTCGTGCCCGGGCCGACGCGCAATCCGCATGACCTTGCCCACACGCCGGGCGGTTCGTCGAGCGGATCGGCGGCGGCGGTCGCGGCCGGGTTCGCGCCTGTCGCCCTGGGCACCCAGACGAACGGCTCCGTCATCCGGCCCGCGTCCTATTGCGGAATCGTCGGCTTCAAGCCGAGCCTCGGCCTTCTGTCACGCACAGGCGTGCTGCGCCACGCGGCGCTGATCGATCATCCGGGGGTTTTGGCGCGGAACGTCGCCGACGCGGCGCTTATCGTCGACGCCATCGCCGGCGAGGATCCGGAAGACTCGCTATCGCGCGACCCGCCCGGCGCGCTCAGCGGCGCCGCGCTCGACGACAAGGCGGCGCCTCGCCTTGCTGTCGCCTTCGGGCCGTTCGAGTCGCGCGCCGAGCCCGCGACCCGCGATGCGCTGAAGGCGCTGGTCGCCGGGCTGGCCGTTCCCGTCGACATCATAGAGCTCGGGAGCGAGTTCGCCGCGGCCGAGGCGACGCTGCGGGTTCTGATGTGCGCGGGCGTCGCGGAGTCGCTGGGGGCGGACATCGACGGCGCGCCGAACCGCACGCCCGAGTTGGTCGTGCGGCTGGTGCAGGAAGGCCGCGCCCTGTCGGGGCCGGACGTGCTCGCGGCGTGGACGCGCCGCGACAGGCTTCGCGTCCAAATGAGCGCGCTGATCTCGCAATACGACGCCGTCCTCACCTTCGCCGCCTCCGGCCCAGCGCCGCTTGCTGCGCAAGGAACCGGCGATCCGATCTTCGCGACCTTATGGACGCTGATCGGCGCGCCGACCTACAGCCTGCCGCTCCTCCGCGGCGCCGAGGGCCTGCCGATCGGCGTTCAGCTCGCCGCCGCGCCGGGACGCGACCTCGACCTCACACGCGCCGCAGTCTGGCTCATGCGCGCAACCCTAAACCGAAACGCGGGTCCATGATGCGCATCCTGATCCTCAATCCCAATACGACCGAAGAGGTCACCTCCCTCATGCTCGAGGCCGGACGCGAGGCGGCGTCGCAGGGCGTCGAAGTCGAGGCCGTCACCGCGCCGCGCGGTTTCCCCTATCTCGTCAGCCGCGCCGAGGCGCAGATCGGCGGCGCGGTCGCCCTCGAAATGCTGGCGGAGGCGCGCGGACATTACGACGCGGCGATCCTGGCGGCCTTCGGCGATCCGGGCCTGCTCGGCGCGCGCGAGCTGTTCGATTTTCCTGTGATCGGCATCTCGGAGGCGGCGATGCTGACCGCCTGCATGCTCGGCGGCCGGTTCCTGATCGTCACCTTCGCCAGCGCGCTCTGCGGCTGGTACCGCGATTGCGTCGCCATGCACCGGCTCGAAGATCGTTCCGCAGGGGTGGTCGCGCTCGATCGCAGCTTCGGCTCGCTGGCGGATGCGCGCGAAACGAATTGGCAGGAGCTTGTGGCGCTCGCCAACGCGGCCGTCGCCGAACGCGACGCCGACGTCGCGATCCTCGCGGGCGCGCCGCTTGCCGGAACTCGCCGCGCGGGCCCGCGAACTCATTCGCGTGCCGGTGGTGGACCCGATTGTCGCGGCGGTGAAGCAGGCCGAGGCGCTGGTTGCGCTTCGGGCGATCAAGGCTTCGCAAGGCAGCTTCCAGCGCCCTGCGCCAAAAGCGTCGACCGGCTTGCCCCCGAGGCTCGCCGCCTATCTGGAGCACGCGCAATGACGCCCGCCGCGCCGCCGGCGCCTGCTGCGCAACAGGGCGCCGTCGTGCTCGCCGGCCGGCGCTATACGGTCGAACGCGACTTCGGCCGCAGTCCGTCCGGTCTCGCGCCAGCGCGCGTCAGCCAGGTGGCGGTCGATTCCCTCGAGCATGTTCATGTCCTGCGGCGAGGCGAGCCGCCCGTGATCGTCTACCAACCGGACGGGACCTTCGTCCGCGACTACGGCGAGGGCGAGATCTTCGACTCGCACGGAATTTCGATCGACCGCTGGGATCGCGTCTGGATTGTCGACCGCGACGCCCATCAAGTGGTCGTCTTCGATCTCGCCGGCCGCCCCGTGCTGCGCATCGGCGAGCGGCGACGCCCGAGATGGGACGAGCCCTTCAACCATCCGACCCGAGCCGCTGTGGCGTCCGACGGCGCGGTTTATGTCGCCGATGGATACGGCAACGCCCGCGTCCATGCGTTCTCCGCCGAAGGCGCGTGGCGGGCGAGTTTCGGCGAGGTCGGCGCCGGCCCGCGTCAATTCATGACGCCCCATTCGATTCTTGTTGATCGCCAGAATCGTATCCTGGTGTGCGATCGCGAAAACGATCGCGTGCAGGTTCTCGATCGCGACGGACAATGGCTGGCCGATTGGCGGGGCTTATGTCGGCCAATGGATCTGTGCGAGCGCGAAGACGGCGTCGTTCTCGTCACCGACCAGGTTCCAAGCGTCACCGCCTTCGCGCCGGACGGCGCCCGCCTCGGCAGGTCGCGGCCGTCGCTCAATGGCGCTCACGGCATTGCGCTCGGCCGCGACGGCGCGATCTACCTTGCCGAGATCGAGCCCTCATCCGTGACCAAGCTCGTTCCGGGTTAGGCGGGGCGCGAGGCCGCGCCGGACCGCCAAAGAGAACCCGCCGAGAACAAGGCCGTCTCCGAAGGCGGGATCGACCATCCGGAATTCGCTCGGCGCGGGCGCCGTCGCGCTCACGAGCCCCGTCACGCGCCGCCCGGGTACACGAGCCTGAGGGTCGAGGCGATATGCGCTTCGACCAGGGCCTCGGCGCGCTTGGTCGCGCGTTCGATCGCCACTTCCGCCAGGACCTCGTGGTTCCTCATGAATTCCCGGGGATCGGAGATCGTCGCCATCATCAGCCGCCGGTAGCGATAGGCTTCGTCGTAAAGGCGCGCGCAGGCGAAGATCAGCCGCGGCGAGCCGCAGGCGGCGAGCAGCGACGCATGGAACTGCTTGTGCAGCGCGTCGAAGGCCGGTTCGCCCTCCCCGAATCCCTTGGGATTCTCGGTGATGTAGCGCTTGAGCTGATGCAGCGCGCCGACGATTGCGCCCTCCCAGGCCCCGTCGCCGGCCGCGATGCTCAGACGGATCGCCTCACGTTCGAGCACGCTGCGGATGCGGACGATGTCGGCGAGGTCTTCGCGCGAGATCGACTGCACCCGAAAGCCGCGCTTGCCGATCGCATTGACGAGGCCGCGGGCGGCAAGACGCGACAGCGCCTCTCGCAGCGGCGTCGCTCCGACGCCGTAGCGCGCCGAGATCTCCGCGATGCCGAGGCGGCTGTCGGGGGCGAGCGCGCCGGCGAGAATGTCGGCCTCGATCCGCTGTGCGGCCTGCTCGGCGAGCTTGTCGGCGTCTTCGACGGTCACTGCGGAACCTGGCCGTCGAGATCGGACGTCGACTGGAGCATGTCCTGCTGCTTCATGGTCTCGACCCGCTCAGGCGAACACGATCGCCGGCAGTTGTGATGCGAGCCATTGCCCTCAGCCTCCCTACTGCTCGAGGATCGCGACAACGCGAAGTCCAGCCGGCGGAGGCTTTCTCGATTTTGGTCGGAAAGCAGGAGATGGTGAAGCCGTCCGCGGGCAGGGCCTCCAGATTGTGCAGCTTCTCGATATGGCAGTAGCCGATGTGGCGTCCCGCTTTGTGGCCTTCCCAGATCAGAGAGGCGTCATGTGTCGCTGCGTATTTCTTGGCGGTATGGACAAAGGGCGCGTCCCAGCTCCAACCGTCGGTGCCGGTGACGCGAACGCCCTTCTCGAGAAGGTAGAGCGTCGCCTCCGCGCCCATGCCGCAACCCGAGGGGACGTAATCGGGCCGGCCGAATTTTGCGCCGGCGCTCGTGTTGACGACGACGATGTCCAGCGGCTTGAGCTCATGACCAATCCGTCTGAGCTCGGCCTCGACGTCGGCTGCGGTCGCTACATAACCGTCGTCGAAATGACGGAAGTCGAGCTTCACTCCGGGCTGCAGGCACCAGTCGAGAGGGATCTCGTCGATCGTGGCGGCGCGCTCCCCCTCATTCATGGTCGGATGGTAGTGCCAAGGCGCGTCGATATGCGTCCCGTTGTGCGTGGAGAGATGCACGCGCTCAACCGCCCAGCCCTTGCCATCCGGCAAATCTTCCTTCTTGAGCCCGGGAAAGAATTTGAGAATTTCACCGACGCTTTGCTCGTGGTCGATGTATTCGACGCTCGGCCCATGTCCGGGAGGGTCGGCATAGACGGTGTTCTGCAGCGGAATCGATAAGTCGATCAAACGGCGGGTCATCGTTTCCTCACTTTAAACAATCGTTGAAAATCAATTCTGTGCGACGACCGTATTGCGCAACACCCCGATCCGGTCGACATGCAGGGCGACCTCGTCGCCGCTTTGCAAGAAGCGGCCGATCTCGAGGCCGCAGCAGTTGCCGACCGTGCCGGAGCCGAAGACTTCGCCTGCGTGGATCGTCTCGTCCTGCGAGGCGTCGGCGATGATCTCCGCGAATGAAAACAGCATTCCGCTGGTGTCGCCGGTCGAGCGCGTCTCGCCATTCACCTTCACTTCGACTTTGAGGGTCTGGGGGTCGCCGAGTTCGTCAGCGGTGACGATCCAAGGGCCCATCGCGTTCGAGCCGTCGAAGCTCTTGCCCTTGGCTGGACCCAAGCGCCCCTCCATCTCGAGCGCCTGCCGGTCTCGCGCGGAGAAGTCGTTGAAGATCGTGTAGCCAAAAATGTGTTCAGCGCCTTCGGCCGCGGGAATGTTGGCGCGGGTGCGCTTGGTGATCGCCGCGATTTCCAGCTCGTAGTCCATCACCTCGCTGTAGCGGGGCCAGCGCACGGTCGCGCCTGGGCCGGAGACGGTCTGGCGGTTGGTGATGTAGTAGATCGGGATCTGCCGGTATATGGCGGGCAGCTCGCCGAGCGGGGCGGCCATCGCCGACTTGAAGGCCTCGACGCCGCCGGTCTTCATGGCCTGGACGGCCCGCGCCCCCCGCGCCGACTGCCGAATGTGGGTGGCGAAAGACATGCCGTCGCGCATCTGTCGCGGCGCCGGCAGGGGCGCGAGCAGGGCCACGTCGGGGAGACGCAACCACAGATCAGCCTCGCGGCCGCGTTTCTGCAAATGCGCGTGGGCCGCATCGAGGCCTGCGTCGTCAGCGTCGATGAGACTGAGCATGGAGGCGAAGAGCGAGGCGTCAGCGCCCGCGCGGGTCGCGGCGGCCGCGAGGTCGAAGACGCGATTTCCATCCCTGTCAATGGCGCCGACCGCGGCTGCGCCGTTTGTGCGATGGCTCGCCAGTTTCATCTTCGCCTCCTATTGTCTTTCGCAACGATATATGATCCAATCATTTATCGATAATCAAGCTGCTTGTCGCGCTCCCGCAAAGATAAAGGAGACGCGAGAGTGGGACAGTCGAAATGGGAGGAGAGACCGACGCATGAGGCGAAACGAACGCCCATAAGGCGGTGCCCAAAGACTGGTGAATCGGTTTGGTGTTCTACTGGCGTGGGCTGTTTACGGGATTCCTGTCGCCGGGGCTGCGGTCTATAGCAGATAGATGATCGACGAATCACCGCTGCGAGCCCGTTACGAAGCCCTTCGTTCCTGTCTGAACGAACGGGGCCGGCGGTTGAACGCGGCGGCGGAGGCGAAGGCCGCGGGCTACGGTGGGATTGCGGCGGCGGCGCGCGCGACGAAGGTCGCCCGCAGCACGATTGGACGCGGTCTGAAGGACCTGCAGGACCCCGGTTCATTGACAGGAAAGGTGCGGCGGAAAGGCGGCGGCGGCCCTCTGTTGACAACCAAAGATCCGACGCTGCTGGCGGACTTGCAACGATTGCTCGAGCCCGCGACGATGGGCGATCCGATGCGGCCATTGGTATGGGTGTCCAAGAGCCACGAGAAGCTGGCGACGGCGCTTCGCCAGATGGGCCATAAGGTGAGTTCGTCAACCGTTCCCAAATTATTGCGGGAATTGAAATACTGCCGCCATTACAACCGGAAGACCAAAGAGAGCGGCAAACATCCCGATCGCGACGCGCAGTTCGAATATATCAACGCCAAGGTCGAAGCGTTCCAGGCAGCCGGCGAACCCACGATATCAATCGACGCGAAAAAGAAGGAATTGCTCGGCGAATTCAAGAACGGCGGCAGCGACTATGGGCCGCAAGGCCAGCCGATCGAGGTCAATACCCACGATTTCGAGGACAAGGAGCTCGGCAAGGTTGTCCCTTACGGCGTCTACGACATCGGCGCCAACCTCGGCTATGTCAGCCTCGGAATCGACCACGATACCGGGCAATTCGCGGTCAACGCGGTTCGTCTATGGCTCGAACAAATCGGCCGCGGGCTGTATCCCGGCATGAAGCGCCTGATGATCACGGCCGACGGCGGCGGCTCCAACGGTTCACGCTTGCGTCTGTGGAAGTTGGCGCTCCAGCAACTTGCCGATGAAACCGGGCTGATCATCCAGGTCTGCCACTACCCGCCGGGGACATCGAAGTGGAACAAGATCGAGCACCGCATGTTCTGTCACATCACACAAAACTGGCGCGCCATGCCTCTGGCCAGCCTGCTCATCGTCATCGCACTGATTTCCAACACAACAACGAAAACCGGCTTGAAGATTTCCTGCGGGCTCGATCGCAATACCTATCTCAAGGGCATCAAAGTTTCCGACGCGGACATGGCGAGCCTGAACATAACCCGCGACGCGTTCCACCCAGAATGGAACTACAACATCGCGCCGAGAAAAAACACCATGGAGCGATAGTCTTTGGGCGTCGCCTAAGGGCGGCCCTGGTAGCCGCCTTGGCGACGGTCGCGCTACCGGCTCACGCTCAGGATCATGCGCAGCCCGACAAAGCGAAAGCGGTCGTCGAGAGCCATTCCGGACATCCCTCGCCCTTTCCCGTAACCGAACCGTTGCTAAAAAAGCCGACCGGCAAAAAGATCGCCATCATCGACTGCGGATCTCCCGTCTGCGGCATATTTGCTGATGTCGTCGAAGCTCCCGCAAAGGAACTCGGCATGATCGCCACGCGGATCAAATCGGGGACCACAGCGGACGGCGTGGCGACGGCGTTCGACATGGTTCTCGATGGCCATTTCGACGGCGTTTTCGTGCCGGCCCTGGCGCCCTCGCTCTGGGATCGATATCTCGACAAGCCGAACGCGAGCCACATTCCAGTGGTCACATCGGGACATCGTGTACCGTCCGCTCGAAGGGATGCTGATGCCGCGGCCGTGGTCGAAGGGGCGCGTCGTTCTGATCGGCGACGCCGTTTATGCGACGACGCCTCACCTCGGGGCGGGCGCCTGTACCGGAATTGAAGACGCCATCGTCCTCGCGCAGGAGATCGAGCGGCAGGAGACGCTGGCCGCCGCCCTGAAGGCTTTCGAGGATCGCCGCTTCGAGCGCTGCCGGACGGTGGTTGAAAACTCCCTCCGCTTCGGCGAGATCGAGATTCACCAATGGCGACCATGTCGAGCACGCCGGGATCATGCACAAGTCCGCGCTTGCGCTCGCGGAGCCGATCTGACACCCGCGGATGGCGCGGAGGGCCTTAACCAAGCGCAACTTTGTATAGCGCGATTTGTGAAGGGCGCCGGGCGCAGACGCTGACGCGGCTTCGAACACCCCCGCACGCATAAAAAAGGCCCCCGGCGCTTTGGGCGTCAGGGGCTTTGGGTTGGTTGCGGGGGCAGGATTTGAACCTGCGGCCTTCAGGTTATGAGCCTGACGAGCTACCGGGCTGCTCCACCCCGCGGCAATCGGAGAAGGGAGGTTGGACGGCGGACAGGGGGCTGTTCGTCATCGTCTGTTTTATGCATGAAGAGGAAGGACCGGTAGGGGAAGGCGGATA
>CAVPXF010000056.1:0-465000 GCA_963709655.1 uncultured Alphaproteobacteria bacterium | reverse complement strand
GATGGCTGCTTCTAAGCCAACCTCCTGGTTGTTTTGGGATTTCCACATCCTTTCCCACTTAGCCACGAATTGGGGGCCTTAGCTGTTGGTCTGGGTTGTTTCCCTCTCCACGACGGACGTTAGCACCCGCCGTGTGGCTCCCGAGCATGACTTCCAGGTATTCGGAGTTTGGTTAGGTTTGGTAGGGTTTTAGCCCCCCTAGCCCATCCAGTGCTCTACCCCCTGGAGCCTCAGCTCGAGGCTATACCTAAATATATTTCGCGGAGAACCAGCTATTTCCGAGTTTGGTTGGCCTTTCACCCCTAATCACAAGTCATCCGAGCCTTTTTCAACAGGCACCGGTTCGGTCCTCCAGTAGGTGTTACCCTACCTTCAACCTGCTCATAACTAGATCACTCGGTTTCGGGTCTAAAGCATCGAACTCATCCGCCCTGTTCAGACTTGCTTTCGCTGCGCCTACGCCTATCGGCTTAAGCTTGCTCGATACTTTAAGTCGCTGACCCATAATACAAAAGGTACGCCGTCACCCTTACGGGCTTCGACTGTTTGTAGGTATCCGGTTTCAGGAACTGTTTCACTCCCCTCGTCGGGGTGCTTTTCACCTTTCCCTCACGGTACTTGTTCGCTATCGGTCGCTGAGGAGTACTTAGGCTTGGAGGGTGGTCCCCCCGTGTTCAGACAGGATTGCACGTGTCCCGCCCTACTCAAATCTTCTGCCTCGTCCTATCCATACGGGGCTGTCACCCGCTCCGGCCCGGCTTTCCAGCCGGTTCTGGTCAACAAAAGCAAAAGCATTGGCCTGATCCGCGTTCGCTCGCCACTACTAACGGAGTCTCGTTGATGTCCTTTCCTCCGGGTACTTAGATGTTTCAGTTCCCCGGGTTCGCTCTTATTCCCCTATGAATTCAGAGAATAAGTCCCTTCTGTTGATCTCTGTTGGTCCAAAGACCGCGCGCCCTCGCTCTCCCGTCAGGCCTCCCCTTGCGAGGACCCCTTCCGGAGCAAACAGACGAGCCGACCCATTGCTCCCCAAAGTCCAGCCTGTGCAGCTTCGCTTTGCGGCGCAATGCGCCTCTTCGGAGCAACAGAGATCGAAGGTGGGTTTCCCCATTCGGACATTCCCGGATCAAAGCCTGTTCGCGGCTCCCCGGGACTTATCGCAGCGTACCACGTCCTTCATCGCCTCTCAGCGCCAAGGCATCCACCAGATACCCTTATGGCACTTGATTGCTCTCATCGCCAAAGCGCGTTCTTTCTTCCGTCCCCGACTCGGCGTCGGCGACAAACACACCCTGGCGCGAAAAGACCAGTTTTGCTTCAAACGCATCCGGGGATCCTGGCGGTCAGCCAAAGGACCCACGACTGGTGCTTATCAGACGACCGAGAACAGAGGGCAGAGAGCAGATATCATCCGTCCTCTGTTGTCTGTCATCCGTCATCCGATAACCGAATGCGCTTCCTCTTCACAATGTCAGATATCGAAACGCCATGACCCCAGCGGGGCCAAAGCCTTCCAACGCCGCCCCCTCGATGACAACGCCGCGGCTCATCGCCGCTCGCGCCTCCTCAAGGGAGCGAAACCGATCAAAATCGCATCGGAAAGGACAGACGGCTCAACGCCAAATCAAGAAGCGCTCGATCGACGATCGATCCCACGCTTTGCGCCTTTGGTGGAGCCAGACGGGATCGAACCGACGACCTCATGCTTGCAAAGCACGCGCTCTCCCAACTGAGCTATGGCCCCGTCAGAGGACGGATGACAGACGCCAGACGACAGATAAACGACCTTCCGTCGTCTGTCCTCCGTTATCCGTCGTCCGATAATGGTGGGCCTGGGAGGACTTGAACCTCCGACCTCACGCTTATCAAGCGCGCGCTCTAACCAACTGAGCTACAAGCCCGAAAGCTCCAAAGTCCGCGAAGCTCCAAGTCCGTCCGTAGGACCCCTCCTTGAAAGCCGAGCCCGGCCTTGAAGGAGGATGCCCGGCGGCCCGTATCCTGTCCAAGAAAGAGAGACGAAGGCGGCGCATGTCCCGCAAATGCGGCCTTTGACAAAGCCGCTTGATTCTGAACGGACGACAAACCGTCGCCAGGCGAACCCGAGGACGATTGATGAGGTCCTTAATCCAGAAAGGAGGTGATCCAGCCGCAGGTTCCCCTACGGCTACCTTGTTACGACTTCACCCCAGTCGCTGACCCTACCGTGGCCGGCTGCCTCCTCATCGGTTAGCGCGCCGTCTTCGGGTAAAACCAACTCCCATGGTGTGACGGGCGGTGTGTACAAGGCCCGGGAACGTATTCACCGCGGCGTGCTGATCCGCGATTACTAGCGATTCCAACTTCATGCACTCGAGTTGCAGAGTGCAATCCGAACTGAGACGGCTTTTCGAGATTTGCTAAGGGTCGCCCCTTCGCATCCCTCTGTCACCGCCATTGTAGCACGTGTGTAGCCCAGCCTGTAAGGGCCATGAGGACTTGACGTCATCCCCACCTTCCTCCGGCTTATCACCGGCAGTCCCCCTGGAGTGCCCAACTGAATGATGGCAACTAAGGGCGAGGGTTGCGCTCGTTGCGGGACTTAACCCAACATCTCACGACACGAGCTGACGACAGCCATGCAGCACCTGTGTTCCCGGCCCCGAAGGGAAGATCGCATCTCTGCAATCCGTCCAGGACATGTCAAAAGCTGGTAAGGTTCTGCGCGTTGCTTCGAATTAAACCACATGCTCCACCGCTTGTGCGGGCCCCCGTCAATTCCTTTGAGTTTTAATCTTGCGACCGTACTCCCCAGGCGGGATGCTTAAAGCGTTAGCTGCGCCACTGAAGAGCAAGCTCCCCAACGGCTAGCATCCATCGTTTACAGCGTGGACTACCAGGGTATCTAATCCTGTTTGCTCCCCACGCTTTCGCGTCTCAGCGTCAGTTCCGGGCCAGTGAGCCGCCTTCGCCACTGGTGTTCTTGCGAATATCTACGAATTTCACCTCTACACTCGCAGTTCCACTCACCTCTCCCGGACTCAAGATCTCCAGTATCAAAGGCAGTTCCAAGGTTGAGCCTTGGCATTTCACCCCTGACTTAAAGACCCGCCTACACGCGCTTTACGCCCAGTAATTCCGAACAACGCTAGCCCCCTTCGTATTACCGCGGCTGCTGGCACGAAGTTAGCCGGGGCTTCTTATCCAGGTACCGTCATTATCGTCCCTGGCGAAAGAGCTTTACAACCCTAAGGCCGTCATCACTCACGCGGCATGGCTGGATCAGGCTTGCGCCCATTGTCCAATATTCCCCACTGCTGCCTCCCGTAGGAGTTTGGGCCGTGTCTCAGTCCCAATGTGGCTGATCATCCTCTCAGACCAGCTACCGATCGTCGCCTTGGTGCGCCGTTACCACACCAACTAGCTAATCGGACGCGGGCCAATCCTCCGGCGATAAATCTTTCGCCGCTAAGCCGTATACGGTATTAGCTCAAGTTTCCCTGAGTTATTCCGAACCGGAGGGTATGTTCCCACGCGTTACTCACCCGTCTGCCGCTCCCCTCGCGGGGCGCTCGACTTGCATGTGTTAAGCCTGCCGCCAGCGTTCGTTCTGAGCCAGGATCAAACTCTCAAGTTCAACTTGAAGATCTCAATCCCGACTGGTCACTCTGGCTCAGGACGCCTCTCGACGTCCCTCACTACTCTTGACGAGTTTCCTACACACTCGCGCTCCAAATGGCCCAAAGGACCCAAGGACCGTCTCGCGACGTCCCAAAACCCAAACCACTCGAATACGCATTGGTGTATGAAACGTGACCGTCGTTACGTACCTTCTCCGGCGCCCCTCCCGCCAGCCCAGACCCAGCCTCTCAGCCAAACCCAAACCAACAGAAAAAACACCAGACGCAAGGACAACGCCGCCCACGTCTCTCTTCCTTCCGATGAAATTGTCAAACAGCAATGGACCGGATAACCCGATCCCGAAAGCCCGCGCTTTGGGCCCAGGGGCGAACCGCCCGCCGAGCCTCGCTCGAACTCGAAACCCACGCTCTATGCTTCGCTGACGCGAAGCAGGAACGACCGAAAGCTCTCCACCCCCACCTCTCAGTAGGGAGGAGCATGCTCAGGTGGTTCCCGAAACCGGCACCGCAGGGCACTCCGTTAAGCGCGCCACGTGGTCGGTGGTGAAGATATAGAGGGGTCCCGTGTGGCTGTCAACGGAACTTCACGAAGAAATTTTCAGCTGGGGATTTCTGTTGGCGATTCGCGCCGCTTCACATGCATCCTCATGCCTGTGCGCGGCCGCAAGGTGATCCGCTGCTGCGGCGCGATCTCCTGCCCTTCCATCAGTTCGAAACGAAACGCGCGCAAGAGGTTAGCAAGAATGATGATCGCCTCCTGCAACGAAAACGGCATGCCGATGCACACTCGAGGGCCGGCGCCGAACGGGATGTAGGCGAAACGGTCGATGCGATCGCGATTAGGCCCGAGAAACCGTGACGGATCAAAAGCGTCCGGATTTGTCCACAGGCTTGGCCGCCGGTGGAGCACATAGGGCGAAATCGACACCACCGCGCCTGCAGGGATCGGAACGCCCAGGATCTCGTCGTCCGCGATCGCTTGACGGCTCAACATCGCGGCCGGGGGATAGAGGCGCAGCGCCTCCTCGAAAACGGCGCGCAAGGTCTCGCAATCCTCAAACGACGACGGGCGCGCCGGGTCGAAAACCCGTTCCGCCTCCTCCTCGGCGCGCCGACGCCAGTCCGACGCCTGCGACAGAAGGTAGAGCGTCCAGGTCAGGCCATTGGCGGTCGTTTCGTGGCCAGCGAAGATGAAGGTCACGATGTTGGCGCGGATATCGGCGCCCGGCAGGCCTTTGCCCGTCTCCGGGTCCTTGGCCTCGAGCAGCAACGTCAAGAGATCACGCGGGGCCGCGCCGCCAGCGTTCAACAGGCTCTTGCGGCTGTCGATGATGGTGTCGACCACCGTGTCGAAGAATTTCAGCGCCGGCCGGCCGCGCAGTCGCCCCAGCCGCGGCAGGAACGCCGGCGCACGCAGGAGATCGAGCGGATCGAGCCGACCGAAGCTGTCGAAATAGTCGGTCACGGCGCGCTGAAACGCGCTCGCCTCCCGGCCCAACCCTTGCGAGAACAGCGTCTGCTCGAGGACCTCGAGCGCCATGCGCGACATCAGTTCGCCGATGTCGGCGACCGCGCCGTCGCGCCGGCGGCGGAGGCGTTCGACGCCGGCTGCGGCCACGCGCTGCATCGCCGGAGCGAACTCGCCGACCTGCCGGGGCGAAAACAGCGGCGCGAGCGACCGGCGCTGCAAACGCCACGACTCGCCCTCCGCCGTCACCAGCCCGTTGCCGAGGCCCGGGCTCAGAATCTTGAGCTGCAGATCGTCCTTGCGGTAGTTGGCGGCGTTGTCGAGAAAGATCCGCCGAACCGCGGCGGGATCATGCGCGGCGGCGCGCAGGCCCAGGATCGAGCGGCCGATCAGGATCGGACGGTCGAAATGCGCCTGCGTCCAAATCTCGATCGGGTTGCGCCTGAGCGTCAGGATCGTCGAAATCGCGCCGAGCGGCTTGGTCGACCGCCTCGGATAGGGGGGAACGAAAAGCCCGGAAGCCGCTGCCGTCGCCATCGAGAACCGCCTTCGCGAAATCGCCCTGAATACTAATGTAGGCTGCGCATGGCGCAAGCGGCAGGGGCGAAGCCGCACATTCCGCTGGCGGCGCGGGTCCAACTGTCGGTTGCGTGCATTTTCTTGCGGAAAAGCGGAAGCGCGGATAGGATCCCAGCATGCGAGATCGGACGAAGGGTAACGGCGTGAGGAGAGGCGGGTCAACCAACGGGGACGGACCGCGCTAGAACGTCGTCCGCTGGCGCATGGCCGCGGCGATCGTGCCGTCGTCGAGATAGTCAAGCTCGCCGCCGACCGGCACGCCATGAGCGAGCCGCGTCACCTTGACGGAATAGTCCGCGAGGCAGTCGATCAGGTAGTGCGCCGTCGTCTGGCCGTCGACGGTGGCGTTGACGGCGAGGATCACCTCGCTCACCCCGCCGGCGGCGACGCGGGCGACAAGCGGCTGAATGGCGAGGTCGGACGGCCCGACGCCGTCGAGCGGCGACAGCACGCCGCCCAGCACATGATAGCGCGCCCGGATCGCGCCGGCGCGTTCGAGCGCCCACAGGTCGCCGACCGACTCGACGACCACGATGGTGGAGGCGTCGCGGCCCGGGTCGGCGCAGATCGTGCAGGGATCGCGCGTGTCGACGGCGCCGCAGACTGAGCAGGCGACGATCCGCTCCTCGGCGACGCGCATCGCCTCGGCGAGCGGCTGAAGCAGCGTCTCGCGCTTGCGGATGAGATGCAGCGCCGCCCTTCGGGCCGAGCGCGGCCCGAGACCCGGCAGCCGCGCCAGCAACTGGATCAGCCGTTCGATCTCCGGCCCGGCGACGTTCGACGGCATTGCGGCTTTTAGAACGGAAGCTTCATGCCGGGCGGCAGAGGCAGACCTTCGGTCAGCGTCTGCATCTTCTCGGTCGCCGCGCGGTCGGCCTTGGTCTTGGCGTCGGCGAAGGCGGCGATGATCAGGTCCTCGACCATCTCCTTATCCGACGGGGTCAAAAGCGATGGATCGATGCCGACGCCCTTGAGCTCCCCCTTGGCGGTCATCGTGACGGTGACCATGCCGCCCCCGGAAGCCCCCTGGACTTCGACCCGGCCGAGCTCCTCCTGCGCCTCCTGGAGCTTCGCCTGCACGGCCTGCGCCTTCTTCATCATGCCCATGAAATCCATGAGGGCCTTCTCCTGGTTCACACATCGTCGTCGAGAGCGGGATCGGAATCGCCATAGCCGACATCGTCGTCGGACGCGGGGGCGATCGCGGCGGGCGGCGCCTCGGGCGCGCGGACTTCGACGATCCGCGCGCCCTTGAACCGCTCGAGCACTTTGCGCACCAGCGGATGCTCGGCGGCGCCGTTCGTCCGTTCCGCTTCACGCTTCGACGCCCGCTCGCGCAAAGTCGGCGCGCTCGCCCCCGGCGCCAGCGCCACCATCCACCGTTCGCCGGTCCACTCCTGCAGGCGTTTGGCCAGCGTCTGCGCCAGCGCCGGCGAAGCGCCATTGACGACCGACATGGCGATCTGACCAGGCTCGAACCGGTCAACCCGGACATCCTGTTCCAGCGCCTGGACGAGCTGGATGTCGCGCTTGGACCGGGCGAGCGCCACCACGTCCTCGAAGCGGGCGAGCCGTATGACCGGCGCGGGCGCGGCCGTCGGCGCCACGGCGGGCCGCGCCGGGGCCCGGTCGGGGGCGGAAACGGCGGAAAGGCTCGCGCGCGGGCCGGCCGGCGGAAGCGGCGGCGCGTGGCGCGGCAAGCCCTCGGTCGTCTCGGCGAGCTTGCGCAGGGCATCCTCGGGCGTCGGCAGGTCCGTCGCATAGGCGAGGCGGATCAGCGCCATTTCGGCGGAGGCGAGCGGACGCGGCGAGTTTTTCACGTCCTCGACGCCCTTGATCAGGATTTGCCAGGCGCGCGTTAACGCGCCGATGGTCAGCTTTGCGGCGAACTCATACCCACGCGCCCGTTCGGCCTCGCCGACGCCCAAGTCGTCGGGCGCATCCGGCGCGATCTTGGCTCGCGTGACGAAATGACAGAATTCGGCGACCTCGGTCAGGATGTCGGCGGGATCGCCCCCGGCCCGGTAGACGGCGCGCATGACCTCGAGCGCCTCGGCGATCGCCCCTTTCATCGTCCGCTCGAAGAGGTCGACGATCTCGCCCTTGTCGGCAAGGCCCAACATGTCGCGGACGGTCGGGGCGGTCACGCCCTGCGGGCCGCCGTAGGCGATCGCCTGATCGAGCAGCGACAGCGCGTCACGCACCGAACCCTCCGCCACCCGGGCGATCAGGGACAGCGCGTTCGGCTCGACCTCCACCCCCTCGGCCGCGGCGATCCGGGCGAGGTGTTCGACCATCAGGCCCAACTCGATCCGCTTCAAGTCGAAGCGGATGCAGCGCGACCTGACCGTGATCGGCACCTTTTCGATCTCGGTGGTGGCGAACAGGAACTTGACGTGCTCCGGCGGCTCCTCGAGCGTCTTGAGGAGGCCGTTGAAGGCCTGTTTCGACAGCATGTGCACTTCGTCGATGATGTACACCTTGGTGCGGGCGGAGACGGGGCGGTAGCGGGCGTTCTCGATGATCTCGCGCACATCGTCGATGCCGGTGTGGGAGGCCGCGTCCATCTCGATCACGTCGACATGGCGCGAGTCCATGATCGCCTGGCAGTGGACGCCGAGCTCCGGCATGTCGACGCTCGGGCGGTCGATCTTTCCGGGCACGGCATAGTTGAAGGCCCGGGCGAGGATGCGCGCCGTCGTCGTCTTGCCGGTGCCGCGCACGCCGGTGAAGATGTAGGCCTGATGGATGCGGTTGGCGGCGAAGGAATTGGCGAGGGTGCGGACCATCGGCTCCTGGCCGATCAGGTCCTCGAACCGCTGCGGGCGGTATTTGCGCGCCAGCACCCGATAGGGCGTCTGCGCGGACGCAGCCCCCGGCGTCTCGGCCGGAAACAGGGAGTCGCTCATCGCCCGTCTCTGGCCCTTCGGATCGATGGTGATGGAGGCGCCCTTCAGCCGGCGCGCCGTTTCAGGCGGCCTTGCAGCGAAGGTGGGAGGTTGGACAAAGACCCGCCCTGTCTCGTTAGGGCTGCTTCCTTCCGGACCTGACCCGGTTGGCGAGCGGTACGTCCTTCGCCAACCTCCCGGCCCCCATGTGGACTATCGGGCGCGGAAGCGCAAGGGCGGCCCGCGCGGGAATTCTCATCTTACGCCAGCTTATCGACCAGGCTCCGATTTTTCAAAGGGTTGCGGCCCGTCTTAGCGACCGCATGACGAGGGTCGTCGAACGGTCATCGCTTGAGCGTCTAAAGAAAACACACAGTTTAAGCGTACTATAAGCGTCTCGCGCTCCTCGGGCGGGGGACACCGTCCCTCCGGGCGAACGGGCGCCACGTTTGACGCCTCGCGGCCGAAGCGCCATGTGTGTCCGATGACCGACGTCTCCATTCCTGCAGCCTTCGGCGCGGGCCTCCTCTCCTTCGTCAGCCCCTGCGTGCTGCCGCTCGCCGCGCCCTATCTCTGCTATCTCGCCGGGGCGAGCGTCGAAGCGCTGGTCGACGGCGGCGAAGCGAAAGCCCGGCGCGACATTCTCGTCACCGCGCTCTTGTTCGTCGCGGGCTTCACCACCGTGTTCGTCGCCTTCGGCGCGACGGCCTCGGCGCTCGGCGCGCTCTTTCGGCAATGGAGCCACATTTTGTCGATCGCCGCCGGGATCGGCGTCATCCTGATGGGGCTGCATTTCCTTGGGCTTTTCCGGATCTCGGCGATGCTGCGCGAGGCCAGGCTGACGATCGATCGGCCGGCCGGCGCCTGGAGCGCCTATTTCATGGGACTGGCGTTCGCGCTCGGCTGGACGCCGTGCATCGGCCCGATCCTGGCGACGATCCTCGCCGTCGCCAGCAGCCGCGACACGGTCGCCGCCGGCGCGGGGCTGCTCGCGGTCTACAGCCTCGGCCTCGGCCTGCCCTTCATCGCCGCCGCCGTCGCCATCGGCCCGTTCATGCGCGCCTCGGGCGCGATCAAGAAGCGGTTCGGCGCGATCGAGAAGACGGTCGGGGTGCTGCTGGTCGGGACCGGGGTGCTGTTCCTGACCGGCGGCTTCCAGTCGATGTCGCTCTGGCTGATCGAGACGTTTCCGCAGTTCGGGCAGGTGGGGTGAGCGGGCAAGATCGGCTGCCGCTGTAGGGCGCGGTCGCTGACCGCGCCGGCGCGCTCAACGAGCGCGCCCCACATGCGCGCCTCGGGCGCGATCAAGAAGCGGTTCGGCGCGATCGAGAAGACGGTCGGGGTCCTGCTGGTCGGCACGGCTGACGTTGTAGGGCGCGGTCGCTGACCGCGCCGGCGCGCTCAACGAGCGCACCCTACATGCGCGCCTCGGGCGCGATCAAGAAGCGGTTCGGCGCGATCGAGAAGACGGTCGGGGTCCTGCTGGTCGGCACGGCTGACGTTGTAGGGCGCGGTCGCTGACCGCGCCGGCGCGCTCAGCGAGCGCGCCCTACATGCGCGCCTCGGGCGCGATCAAGAAGCGGTTCGGCGCGATCGAGAAGACGGTCGGGGTCCTGCTGGTCGGCACGGCTGACGTTGTAGGGCGCGGTCGCTGACCGCGCCGGCGCGCTCAACGAGCGCGCCCTACATGCGCGCCTCGGGCGCGATCAAGAAGCGGTTCGGCGCGATCGAGAAGACGGTCGGGGTCCTGCTGGTCGGCACGGCTGACGTTGTAGGGCGCGGTCGCTGACCGCGCCGGCGCGCTCAGCGAGCGCGCCCTACATGCGCGCCTCGGGCGCGATCAAGAAGCGGTTCGGCGCGATCGAGAAGACGGTCGGGGTCCTGCTGGTCGGCACGGCTGACGTTGTAGGGCGCGGTCGCTGACCGCGCCGGCGCGCTCAACGAGCGCGCCCTACATGCGCGCCTCGGGCGCGATCAAGAAGCGGTTCGGCGCGATCGAGAAGACGGTCGGGGTCCTGCTGGTCGGCACGGCTGACGTTGTAGGGCGCGGTCGCTGACCGCGCCGGCGCGCTCAGCGAGCGCGCCCCACATGCGCGCCTCGGGCGCGATCAAGAAGCGGTTCGGCGCGATCGAGAAGACGGTCGGGGTCCTGCTGGTCGGCACGGCTGCCGCTGTAGGGCGCGGTCGCTGACCGCGCCGGCGCGCTCAACGAGCGCGCCCTACATGCGCGCCTCGGGCGCGATCAAGAAGCGGTTCGGCGCGATCGAGAAGACGGTCGGGGTCCTGCTGGTCGGCACGGCTGACGTTGTAGAGCGCGGTCGCTGACCGCGCCGGCGCGCTCAGCGAGCGCGCCCTACATGCGCGCCTCGGGCGCGATCAAGAAGCGGTTCGGCGCGATCGAGAAGACGGTCGGCGTCCTGCTGGTCGGCACGGCTGACGTTGTAGAGCGCGGTCGCTGACCGCGCCGGCGCGCTCAGCGAGCGCGCCCTACATGCGCGCCTCGGGCGCGATCAAGAAGCGGTTCGGCGCGATCGAGAAGACGGTCGGGGTCCTGCTGGTCGGCACGGCTGACGCTGTAGAGCGCGGTCGCTGACCGCGCCGGCGCGCTCAGCGAGCGCGCCCTACATGCGCGCCTCGGGCGCGATCAAGAAGCGGTTCGGCGCGATCGAGAAGACGGTCGGGGTCCTGCTGGTCGGCACGGCTGACGTTGTAGGGCGCGGTCGCTGACCGCGCCGGCGCGCTCAGCGAGCGCGCCCTACATGCGCGCCTCGGGCGCGATCAAGAAGCGGTTCGGCGCGATCGAGAAGACGGTCGGGGTCCTGCTGGTCGGCACGGCTGACGTTGTAGGGCGCGGTCGTGCCCTGTAGACGCGGTCGTCGACCGCGTCAGCCGCGATCAGCGATCGCGGCTACAATGGCGCGCTCAACGAGCGCGCCCTACATGCGCGCCTCGGGCGCGATCAAGAAGCGGTTCGGCGCGATCGAGAAGACGGTCGGGGTCCTGCTGGTCGGCACGGCTGACGTTGTAGGGCGCGGTCGCTGACCGCGCCGGCGCGCTCAGCGAGCGCGCCCTACATGCGCGCCTCGGGCGCGATCGAGAAGACGGTCGGGGTGCTGCAGGTCGGCACGGCTGACGTTGTAGGGCGCGGTCGCTGACCGCGTCGGCGCGCTCAGCGAGCGCGCCCTACATGCGCGCCTCGGGCGCGATCGAGAAGACGGTCGGGGTGCTGCAGGTCGGCACGGCTGACGTTGTAGGGCGCGGTCGTGCCCTGTAGACGCGGTCGTCGACCGCGTCAGCCGCGATCAGCGATCGCGGCTACAATGGCGCGCTCAACGAGCGCACCCTACATGGCGTCTCTCGCCAAGCCCTTGGCGCCGAAGCCAATCCCACATAGTTACGGCCGCAACCGTTGGGGGAGGAATCGGGCGCGCATGAGTTTTCTCGACGAACTGGCGTTTGGACCGGGGCGCGACTGGCGGGCCTGGATCCGGGCGCTCTTGCTGTTCGTCGCGCTCCTCGCGCTCGTGGCCGCGATCCTCTATGTCACCGTCGCCGGCGACTACGCCTTCCTGAGGGCGTCCGTCTATACTGGGGCGCCGACGGGGGCGTATCACACCGTCGGGGAGCGGCTCGCGGCGCGCGCGCTCAAGAAGAACGGCCATCTCCGCGTCGTCGTGACGGCCGGCTCGGTCGAGAACATCAAGCGCCTCGTCGGCGAGAATGGGCGCTGCGAGCCCGCCTTCGCCTTCGTCCAGGATGGCGTGCCGCTGCCCGACGACGCCGGTTTGCAGATGCTCGGGCGGCTTCCGCAGCCCGAGTCGCTGCTCCTCCTCGCCCGTCGCGGTCGCGCCATCGCCTCGTTCGAGGACCTCAAGGGCGCGTCGGTCGGCATCGGGCCGGAGGGCTCGGGCACGGGCTTTCTCATGCAGCACCTTTTGGACAATACCGACCTCAAGGACCTCGGCCTGAGACCGTCCAATCATGGTCTCGAGGCGCAGGCGGCGCTGGTCCAGGCCAACCAGCTCGATCTCGCCGCCTTCGTCATGAACGAGAACGCCGAGTTGATCCGCAACCTGGTCGAGAAATACGACCTCGAGATCGTTTCGCCGCCGGGCATCGACGGCCTGGCGGCGAGAGACCGCTGGCTGCGCCTCGGCAAGATCCCGGCCGGCTACTACGACGTCGGCCGAGGAATTCCCGCGACCGACAAGGACGTCGCGCAAGTCGACACGCTGCTGATCACCAACGCCTGTGTCGGGCGCGCGCAGCGGGTCGCCTTCCTGAAACTGTTGAGCGACGAATTCCCGGCCTTCGTGCGCAGCAATCCGCCGCCCGCCGCCCGGTCCCAGGACGCAGCGCCACTGGCGGACGAGGCGCGCGAATTCTTCGCCAACGGCCAGCCGGCCCTGCCGGACCGCTATTTCCCGCGTCTCGTGAACCTGATGTCGCCGGCCTATTGGATCTACCTGGCAATGGCGGTCACCGTGCTCCTGAACGGCTCGGCGGGCTACAGCCGCTTCCGGCTCTGGCGCATCGACGCCAACCGGGAGCTCATCGAGGCCCGGCTCAAGGCGCTCGTGACGCCCCCCTCACGCACGACCAGATCAAGGCGCTTCCGGCCGGGGCGATTCTCAACTCGCAGCAGGACCGCAAGGCGGCGCAGGACTTGATGAAGGACCTCGAGGCGCTTCACGATCGCTGTGCGGCGCAGCTCAAGTCGTACGTGACGCCGATGGGAAGCGAAATGTACTATCGCTACCAGGAGTCGATGATCGAGGACGCGATGGCGGCGCTTTCCGTCCTGCTTCAACGATCGCAAGGCGGTGGGACGGCGCCAGCCGCCTGAGACGCGAACGCGGTCGGATCGCGCCCTGTAGCCGCGGTCGATAGCCTGTCGGAAGACGGGCGTCCAATTGGATGCCCTATGGACCGCGGCGGCCCTGTAGCCGCGGTCGATGACCGCGGCGGCGCGATCAGCGATCGCGCCTACAATGGTTTGCGGAGTTGGATCACGCGGGCCGGTCGCCCGCCGCCGGTTCGCTCGCCGTGACGAGGGCGAGCGCGTCGATCGCGGCGTTGCGCTCGCGCTCGGCGCGCGCCTTTGCGGCCAGCATCACGGTGGCAAACCTCGACGCGAATGACCGAGTTGAAGCGAAGCGAGACAGGGTCGTTAAGCTAACGTAATAACAAACGGTCGGATAAGCGAGACAAAAATCTCCTCAGTCAACTTACGTTCCATCACTGATACTATCAGTTCCCCAAGTTGATCTGTGTCTGGCATAAGAAGAGCGTAGCCGTTCAGTCGTAAGAACTGCAGCGCACTGAGAAGCGCCGTTCTCTTGTTTCCTTGCTCAAACGGATGATTCTGCGCAATACCAAACAACAGTGTCGCTGCGAGGACGAGAACGTCTTCTTGACCGTAGTGGAAATGATGCTTCGGTCTTCCTAAGGCGCTCTCCAGCAAGTTCCGATCACGAAGAAAGAACGTCTCACCCGTTGAGGCAACAACATCTTTATTCGTGTCAATCACAACTTCAATCGGAAGCCAAACTGGTTCTGTCACTTAGCCAAATATGCCAAAGTCTTCGAGAATCTCTTCATATCCTCAACACGCATCGCCTTAAAAGATGGTGGAGTCTTGACAGGGCGCGCTTTCAAAATGCCCGCGGATCCACCCTTGCCGCGGAGAGCGGAAGGCGATTTTGAAAAACGGTCATTGGTCGCAGTGGTCATAGATCTAATTTGGCCTTGGTATGGCAAAATGTCAATCAATTAGGCATTCGGCGTCCGGACTAAGATGATCCACCCGGGTAATCTCCGGCTAACGCGTCAGGCGCGCTCTAATCGGCTTGCTTGCGCAGTTGCGTCACGCGGGGCGCATGGGCCGACGCCGGTTCGCTCGCCGTGACGAGGGCGAGCGCGTCGATCGCGGCGTTGCGCTCGCGCTCGGCGCGCGCCAGCGACCGCTCCAACTGCTCGGTGCTCGACTTGCTGCTGCCCGCGAACACGACCCCGCCGATCATGAGGGCGAGCGCGAAGACGACGCGCGCCGGGGCGAAGGCGAAAACGCCGATCATCAGCGCAAGCAGCAGAACCGCTCCGATGGCCGCGCCCGCACGGCCCGCCGTCATCAGCCTCCGGCTGCGTGCGATCGCGTCCCGAAGCTGGTCGATGCGGAACTCCAGTTCCTCGACGTCTTCGGCGGGTCCAGGCGTCCATTCGTCCATCGCGCCATCATGTCGCGTCTAACGACGCCCGGTTCAAGGCCCTGGCGCTTCGCAGGCGTTTCGCGACCGGACTTAGCGCTCGCCGAATTCTGATCAATTCGCGCCAAGTACCCTCATCCGGCCCGCGTAACCCCCTCTCCCCCGGGGCCACGGCTCCACACATCTCAAATCGCAGCGCGGACCCCTTCTCCAGCTTTGCTGGGGAAGAGCCTGCCCCCGGGCGAAGACCCGGGGGTGGCGCGAAGCGCCGGATGGGGTGTGGCCCGCTGCCGCAACTGTGGATTGGATTGCACGACCGTCAATCCGAGCCTTCATCGAACCATCCCTGCTTTCCGCACCCCATCCGGCCCTTCGGGCCACCTTCCCCGCTCCGCGGAGAAGGAGGCGCGCTACTGGTTGCGCATTTGCCGCGTGTGCTCGGCCGAGGCGCGCGCGCGCTCTCGGCTCATGTTGTGCCGCCTGCGCAATTCGCTGCGGTACGAGCGAGTCGGCCGGTGGACCTGAGAGGCATGCGCGCCGGGAGCGACGGTCGTCTGCGCCGACCCTGCAAACGACGAAAGGGCGATCATCGCCCCGAGTCCGGCCGCGGCGATGAGCTTGAGCATGGATTTGTCCTCATAGGATCAGCGTCGGTTGCGCGAGCCTACGAAAAGCGCGGGCGTTCGCCAAGCGCGCCCGGCAGGCGCACAGGCGGACGTCTGCGCCAGCCCAGCGTCGTTCACGCCGCCAATTCCTGGTCGAACAGGACTCGCAGATCGTCGATTTCGATCCAGACGAGCGTGGGAAACGGGATGACCCGCCGCCGCGGACCGAAGCGCGGAAACACCTTTCGCCGCGTATAGAACCGCAGGCCGTCGACGACTTCGCTGGCGAGGCAGAGGTTCGCGCCGGTCGCCCATCGTCCGATCGGCTCGGCCACATAGTCGTGCTGCACGAGCTGGCGTCGAAGGTCGATGTGAAAGCTCTGGAGGGCCGAATGGGTCGGCGCGCCGGCCGCGAAGCGAACGTCGAGCCGGAGGATTCCGGTCCGAGAGGACGGCTCCGCGCCGATGAGCGCCACATCCGGGCCGTCGAGCAGGAATGGGAACGAGAGATAGTTCCAGAGCGCGTAGCCGGCGAACGTCAGGATGTCGAGCCTGTCCCAGTAGACCTGATTCACGGGTCCGCGGAAATGGCTGCGCGGATCGCTGCGCTCTTGGACGAGCCGGCCGTCGGCGTCTTGGACCGCCGCGCGCGCAGGCGTCCAGATCCCCTTCCAGCCGGGGCGGACGAAATTGGCGAGCGTGACGGCGACATCATGCGGCCGGACCTCGATGGTGAGATTCTTCAGCGCAATCGGCTGGCAGCGCGACCGGAAGGCGAGGCCGCCCGACGAAAGGGTCGCCGTTAACGCTTCGACGCGGCGCCACCGCGCCCGACCGCCATGCGCCTCGATCGTTTCGTTCAAAAGCTCCGCTGGCGTCATCGCCGAGACCTCGTGAGCGCACGCCTTCGCTTCCTGCGGGCGGCGACGGCCTCCATGCCCGCAACGCGTGACATCCCGACGAACGCGAGCCTGGGCCCCCATGAAAAACCCGCCGTTCCCGGCGGGTTTCCAGATGTCGGCCGAGGGAGCGGGATTTGGCCGAGCCGCCCCTCGCCGTTTGCGTGCGTCGCGTCGGACGCGCCGCGATCACATTTGAGTATAGCTGATCTTGCCGTCGGGCTGCTTCTTCCAGACGTACCAGACGAAGTCCACGGAGGTGCGATCGCCCTTCTTGTCGTAGGAAATGTCGCCGATCACCGTGTGGAAGGGCATGCCCGAATGCATGACCTCGGCGACTTTCTTCGGATCGAGCGACTTGGCTTTCTCGGCGGCCTGCTTGATGATCTGCACGCCGGCGTAGGAGTAGAGCGTATAGGCCTCGGGGTCGAAGTTCTTCGCCTTGAACTCGGCGACGACGTCTTTCGCGGCCGGGTTGTTGCGCGGGTCGGGGCCGAACGTCATCAGAGTGCCCACGACGCCGGGGCCGCCGATCTGGGCGAATTCGTTGTCGGTGATGCCGTCGCCGGAGAGCATGACCGTCGTCATTCCCTGGTCGCGCATCTGGCGCAGAATCAGGCCGCCTTCGGTATGCAGGCCGCCCCACATCAGGTAGTCCGCGCCCGATTCCTTGATCTTCGAGACGATCGCCGAATAGTCCTTCTCGCCGGTGTTGACGCCTTCATACAAGACTTCGTTGACGCCGAACTTGTGCATGTTGTCGCGCGCCGCGTCGGCGAGGCCCTTGCCGTAGGTCGTCTTGTCATGGACGATGGCGATCTTCTTGCCCTTGAGATGGTCGCGCGCATATTCGGCCCAAACCAGGCCCTGCTGGTCGTCGCGGCCGCAAGTGCGGAAAGCGTCCCAGAGGCCGCGATCGGTCACCTTCGGGTTGGTCGCGGACGGGGTGACGAACAGGATGCCGTTCTCGGAATAAACGTCTGAGGCCGGGATCGTCACGCCCGAGTTGAAGTGGCCGATGACGAACTTGACGCCGTCGCCGACAAACTTGTTGGCGACCGAGACGCCCTGCTTCGGATCCGAGACGTCGTCGCCCTGCTCAAGGACGAGCTTCTGGCCGAGAATGCCGCCCGCCTTGTTGATGTCGTCGACGGCCTGCTGCGTGCCGTTGACGAGCTGCGCGCCAAAGGCCGCGTTCGGCCCGGTGATCGGTCCCGCGACGCCGATCTTGATATCGGCGCTGGCGGCGCCGGAAAACGCCAGAGCGGCGGCAAGCGCGACGCCCGACAGCCAGTACTTATGCATGCGTTGATACTCCCATAAGTTCGGGGGCGCTCGGCCCTCCCGGAGCCCCCGGCGGACATGAAATCCACCTCGGGCCGCGATACTTTCTCGTTTTCGAGAAAGAGTCATCTTAAAAAACGCAACGGCTTCGCTGCGGAATCCGGGGGCTTTCATCCTCAACTCTTGGGGCGCCAATTCAGGCCCGCGCGCTCATAAGCCCAGGAATACTGGGTGGCCATCTGAGCCGCCCGCATCGACCGGTAGCCGAAGCCCGCCACGAGCAGATTCCAGACATAGGCGACGAGAAAGAACTGCAGCGACAGCAGCGGCTCGCCGTAAAGCGCATAATGAAGGAAGCGCACGCCCGCTGTAAGAAACAGCATGTAAAGCGCGATCATCGCCATCGGCCGCCACGTTTGCGCCATCGCCCGGCCCGCCGCCCACGCCCCCAGACCGCCGAGGATCAGCGTGATGAGCACGAAGGTGAACAGGCCGTAAGGCGTCGCCGCGTAGAGAACCCCGGCCATCAGTGGCCCCCCTCGAGATAGGCTGCGCGCACCTCGGGGCGGGCGAGAAGCTCGGCGCCGCTGCCCTGCATAGTGATGACGCCGTTGACCATCACATAGCCGCGGTGGGCCAGCTTGAGCGCATGGAAGGCGTTCTGCTCGACCAGGAACACGGTCAGGCCCTCACGCTTGTTGAGGTCGCTGATCACCTCGAAGATCTGCTTGACCACCAACGGCGCGAGACCAAGGGAAGGCTCATCGAGCAGCAGCAGCCGCGGCCGGCCCATCAGGGCGCGGGCGATCGCCAGCATCTGCTGCTCGCCGCCCGACAGCGTGCCGCCGCGCTGCGGCGCCCGTTCCTTGAGGCGGGGAAAAAGGGTGAAGACGCGGTCCAGGTCTTCCTCGAAATGGGCGAAATTGTTGATCGAGGCGCCCATCTGAAGGTTTTCGAACACCGTCATGCGCGGAAAGATGCGGCGGCCCTCCGGCGACTGGGCGATCGACAGCCTGGCGATCAGGTGCGTCGGCAGGGCGGTGATCTCGGCGCCGTCGAACGTGATGCGCCCCCGGCGAGCGCGCGGCGCGCCGAAGATGGTCATCATCGTCGTTGACTTGCCGGCGCCGTTGGCGCCGATCAGCGTCACGATCTCGCCGGCGTTGACGTCGATGTCCACGCCCTTGAGCGCCTGGATCTTGCCGTAGAAGGTCTCGACGCCGCGCAATTGCAAGAGCGGCGCCGCGTCCGCGGTCGCTCCGCTCACTGCTCCAGTTCCTTCTCGATCGATTCGACCTCTTCCTCGTCGGCGACCCCGAGATAGGCGGCGATGACTTTGGGGTCCGCGCGCACCGCCTCCGGCGTGCCGTCGGCGATCTTTATCCCGTAGTCGAGCACCACGACGTGATCGGAGATCTCCATGACGACCGACATGTCGTGCTCGATGAGCAGCACGGAAGTCTTGTGATCGGCGCGGATCGAGCGCAGCAGCGCCGAAAGGTCCGCCGATTCGCGCGGGTTCAACCCCGCCGCAGGTTCGTCGAGGCAGAGCAGCACCGGCTCTGTGCACATGGCGCGCGCGATTTCCAGCCGGCGTTGAGCGCCGTACGGGAGTTCTCCGGCCGGATCGTCCGCGCGGTCTATGAGACCGATCTTGTCGAGCCAGTACTTCGCCTTCTCGATCGCCTCGGCTTCGCGTCGGCGGTAGCTCGGCGCGCCGATCAGCCCGAGCACCGTCATGCCGCTCGCCCGCATGAGTGGATTGTGATGCGCCACCAGCAGGTTTTCCAGCGCCGTCATGCCCTGAAACAGGCGGATGTTCTGAAACGTGCGCGCAACGCGCGCCTTGCGGGCGATCTCATGGTCCGGCATGCGCTCGAGCAGGAACAGCTCGCCATTCGCGGTCGAAGCGTGCCGGCCGCTCGCATTGGTGACGGTCTCGAGGTCGGCCTCGGTCACCACGCCGTCGCGGGCGAGCGCCAGCCGTCCTTCGGTCGGCTTGTAGAAGCCGGTGACGCAGTTGAACACCGTCGTCTTGCCGGCGCCGTTCGGCCCTATGAGCGCAGTGATGTCGCTGCGCCCGGCGGTGAAGGAGAAGGCGTTGACCGCAACGAGTCCGCCGAATCGCATGGTGAGATTTTCGACGCTCAGAAGCGGGCTGCTCAGCCAATTCATCAGCCGTGACCTTCCTTGACGAGATCACCAGACACGGCCTTGCGCTCCTTGAGAAAGATCGACGGCAGGCGGGTCGACACGAGGCCGCGCGGCTTCCAGATCATCATCACGACCATGGCGGCGCCGAACAGCAGCATGCGGTATTGCGTCGGATCGAAATTCTCGCCAAACAGAGCCTTCATCCAGTCGAGCTCGCGCATGAGCTCCGGGGCGCCGATCATCACCGCCGCGGCGACGGCGACGCCGAGCTGCGAGCCCATGCCGCCGAGCACGACGATGGCGAGAATGGTCGCCGAATTCGATGAAGGTGAAGCTCTCGGGACTGACGAAGCCCTGGCGCACGGCGAAGAACGAGCCGGCGAAACCGCCGAACATGGCGCCGAGCGCGAAGGCGGTGAGCTTGGTGTTGGCCGTGTTGATGCCGAGCGAGCGGCAGGCGATCTCGTCCTCGCGCAGGGCCTCCCAGGCGCGCCCGATCGGCAGTCGGCGGAGCCTCAGGGTGACGAAGTTGGTCAGCAGCGCGAGCGCCAGGATGAGGTAGAACAGGAAAATCGAGCGGTAGATCGGCGTATAGGGCAGATGAAAGATCGCCGCGAAGCCGTTGTCCTGGTCAGTGAACGGGATGCCGAAGAACGAGACGTGCGGAATTTCGGAAATGCCGGCGTAGCCGTTGGTGAGGTCGACCCAGTTGATCAGGACGAGGCGGATGATCTCGCCGAAGGCGAGCGTGACGATGGCGAGATAGTCGCCGCGCAGCCGCAGCACGGGGAAGCCGAGGATGATCCCCCACATCGCGGCGAGGACGCCCGCGAGCGGCAGGCAGATCCAGAACGACAGGCCGAAGGTCGTCGACAGCAGCGCATAGGAATAAGCGCCGATGGCGTAGAAGGCGACGTAGCCGAGATCGAGGAGGCCGGCGAGACCGACCACGATGTTCAGGCCCCAGCCCAGCATCACGTAGATCAGGATCTGGACCCCGTAATTGTTGATCCATTTCAGCGAACCGGCGGGCCCGAGCATGCCGAGGGCGATCAGGGGAAACAGCACGACGAGGCCGAGCATGAACGGCCCGACATACCGCGAGACCCACGCGCGCGCCGGCGAGGGCGGCGCAACGCCTTCGCCCTCACGCGCCGCCTGGACAAGCGCGCCGCCCATGCCGCCGGCCACGATCGCGCCGACCCGGTCGAACCACACGCGCCAGTCGGTGCTCGCCATCTGGCGCAGGAACACGAAAACAAAGACGATCGCCGCCAACCCGAACGACAACGGCCAGCGCGAGCCCAACACCAGTTCGTTGTTGATGTTGGATTCCGCGTGATAGCTGATGATCGGGAACGACAGGCCGAAGGCGACGAGCGCGGCGGCGAGCGCGTTGCGCAGCGCCGGAACGAGGTGAGCGGCGACCGCGGGCGCGGGAATGAGCTGACCGACGACCGCAGGCTGGGCCTCGGCGAGGGGCGTGGGCTGCGGAGTCGTGGTCGGCGTCGTTTGCGGGGTCGCGGTCATGCTCAGACCTTCTCAACCTCGGGCCGGCCCAGGATGCCGGAGGGCATAAAGATCAGGGTGATGGCGAGAATCATGAAGGCCGCGACGTCCTTGTAGTCGGACGTGAAATAGGACGACCAGAAGACCTCGATGAGGCCGATCAGCAGGCCGCCGAGCACCGCCCCCGGCAACGAGCCGATGCCGCCGAGAACCGCGGCGGTGAAGGCCTTCACGCCCGGCACGAAGCCGTCGCCGAAATTCACCACGCCGTAGTAAATGACGAAGAGGACGCCGGCGACCGCCGCGAGCGCCGCGCCGATGATGAAGGTGATTGAGATCGTCGCGTCGACGTCGATCCCGAGCAGCGCCGCCATCTTGCGGTCCTGCTCGCATGCGCGTTGCGCGCGACCGAGCGACGTATATTGGACGAGATACCAGAAGGCTGCAAGGAGGACCGCGGTCACGACGACGATCAAGATCTGGCGCACCGACAGCGTCACGTCATAAGCGCCGCCGGTGAGGTTGAAGACGTGGTTGGGCAGTTGCGGCGCCGGTTTATTGCGCGGGCCCTGCACGACCTGAACGAAATTCGACAGGAAAATCGACATGCCAATGGCCGAGATCAGCGGCGCAAGACGAAACGATCCGCGCAGCGGTCGGTAGGCGATCCGCTCGATCGTCCAGTTCCATAAGCCCGTCAGCGCCATGGCGCCGACCAGCACGACCACGAAGGCGATCGGGAGGGAGCCGAAGTGGAGCAACTGGGTCAGGATCATGAACAGGATCAGCGCGATGAACGCCGACAGCATGAACAGGTCGCCATGGGCGAAATTGATCATGCCGATAATGCCGTAGACCATCGAGTAGCCGATGGCGATCAGCCCGTAGATCGAACCGAGCGTTATGCCGTTGATCAGTTGCTGGAGGAAATTATCCATGCGCCATGGTCCCTTCGGTCTCCTCCGGCATTCGCAGGAAACATGCCACAACCCTCCGGCTGTCCTGTTGGCGTCGTCAAGCCGCCTGGTAACCGCTTAGCCCGTTGCAATCCGGGGTTCAAGCGGGCCGCCGCCAGGGATCGGAGCCTATCGGCGGACAAGTCCCCCGGCAATGCGAAACCAGACGACGCCGACGCGACGCCAGCCCCCGCGCGCGAGCCCAAACGATGGGTCTCAGGAACCATCCTAGAATTCTCAAGCTGTCCGCTCGCTATATCAAGCTAGATATAGCGCCCGTTCCTGTTCGGGTATGGACTTTGGCGCCGACGACAGGATAGGAATTCCACCCTATACATCGCCGGGCGCGGCTGGCCGCGAAGGAACGCCTTGCTCGAGACGATCGAACGCGGGACGGCGCGCCGAAAACGGCGCCCGTTACGGGAGGACGTGACGGATGGCGATGACGATGTCCGGGGAGGCGACTCTGCCGGCGGCGCGGCCGAAAGTTTGGGCGATGCTCAACGACGCGGACGTGCTGAAGGCGTGCATTCCGGGCTGCCAGTCTCTCGAAAAGGCGGGCGACAACGGTTTCGCCGCGGTCGCCAAAATCAAGATCGGACCGGTCTCCGCGACCTTCAGCGGCAAGGTCCAGCTGTCCGATATCGTTCCCGACGTCGGATACACCATTTCCGGCGAGGGCGAAGGCGGCGTCGCCGGCTTCGCCAAAGGGGGGGCGAAGGTATCGCTCGCCGACGCCGAGGGCGGCACGCTGCTGCGCTACGACGTCGAGGCCCATGTCGGGGGGAAGATCGCCCAGCTCGGATCGCGCTTGATCGACAGCGTGGCCAAGGGCATGGCCGACAAGTTCTTCACCAGTTTCGCCGAAGCCGCCAAAGCCAACGCTCTGGCGCCGGCGCCCGCCGAAGCCCGTGTCAATCTTTTTTCACGCGCCGAGTCGCGTGCGACGGCCGCGCCGCTCACGCCGGGTCCGGCGCCTTCGGCTCCGTTCGCGCCGTCCGCCCGACCCACGCAACGGCCGCTGCGCCCGCCGGCCGCAGCGCCCCCGCCGGCCGCAGCGCCGACCAGTGTTTCCGCGCCGATAAAGAAGTCTTGGTTCAGGAGGATTTGGGAATGGTTCAGGTCTCGATGACGGTGAATGGCCGGCAGATCTCGGCCGAGATTGATTCGCGAACGCTGCTCGTCCAGTTCCTTCGGGTGCATTTGCGCTTGACCGGGACGCATGTCGGCTGCGACACGTCGCAGTGCGGCGCCTGCACCGTCCATGTCGACGGCGCGGCGATCAAGTCGTGCACGACGCTGGCGGTCAGTTGCAACGAATCGAGCGTCACGACGATCGAGGGCCTTGCTCACGGCGGCAAGCTGCACCCGATGCAGCAAGCGTTCCAGGACAACCACGGCCTGCAGTGCGGCTACTGCACGCCCGGCATGATCATGGCGTCGGTCGACCTCGTCAATCGCGAGGGATATGCGATCGACGAACAGACGATCCGGCATGGCCTCGAAGGCAATATCTGCCGCTGCACCGGCTACCACAACATCGTCAAGGCGGTCCTTCAAGGGGCGCACGAAATGGGCGCCGCGGCGACGCCCAAGGCCGCCGAGTAATCGTAGGATCCACCAAGCTTCAGGGAGAACACACCATGAGCGCGACAGGCATCGGCGCCTCCGTCAAACGCAAGGAAGACATCCGTTTCATCACCGGCAAGGGCAAGTACGTCGACGACATCAATTGCTACGGCCAAGCCTACGCCCACTTCCTGCGCTCGCCGCACGCGCACGCCACGATCGACAAGATCGACGTGTCGCAGGCGCTGGCCTCGAAAGGCGTCGTCGCGGTGTTCACCGGCGACGACATCGCCGCCGACAAGGTTGGCGGCCTCATCTGCGGCGTCACGATCCACTCGAAGGACGGCTCGCCGATGAAGGCCGGCGCGCATCCGGCGCTCGCCCAGGGCAAGGTGCGCTACGTTGGCGATCATGTCGCTGTCGTCATTGCCGAGACTTATGCGCAGGCGCGCGAGGCGGCCGAGACAATCGAGGTCCATTACACGGAACTGCCCGCGGTGGTTGATAGCGCGAAGGCGACAAACCCCGGGCAGCCGGCCATCCATGACGCCGCTCCGGACAACTCCGTGTACAATTGGCATCTTGGCGACAAAGCTGCGACGGACGCCGCTTTCGCCGCCGCGGCGCATGTCACGAAACTTGACTTCGTCAACAATCGGTTGATCCCGAACGCCATGGAGCCTCGCGCCGCCGTCGGGGATTACGACGCGGGCACGGACACGATCACGCTCTACACGACCAGCCAGAACCCGCATGTGGCGCGTCTCGTGCTCTCGGCCTTCGTCGGCCTCGCGCCCGAGCACAAGTTCCGCGTAATCGCCCCGGACGTCGGCGGCGGCTTCGGCTCGAAGATCTTCATCTACGCAGAGGAGACCGTGTGCGCCTGGGCGGCGAGAAAAATCGACCGGCCCGTCAAATGGACCGCAGATCGCACGGAAGCCTTTCTGTCCGACGCTCACGGTCGCGATCACGTTACACATGCGGAACTGGCGGTCAGCGCGGCGGGCCGGATTACCGGACTCAGGGTTCACACGATCGCCAACCTGGGCGCCTATCTTTCGACCTTCTCGTCGCTGGTCCCGACCTTCCTCTATGCGCCGTTGCTGTCGGGCCAATACGACATCCCCGCTATCTATGCCGAGGTCGACGGGGTCTATACCAACACTGCGCCGGTCGACGCCTACCGGGGCGCAGGGCGGCCCGAGGCGACATTCGTCGTGGAGCGCCTGGTTGAGGTTGCCGCCCGCGAGACAGGGCGCGAGCCGCCCGAGTTCCGGCGCCTTAATTTCGTGACGCAGTTCCCGCATCAGACCCCGGTCGTCATGACTTACGACGTCGGAAACTACGCGGCCGCGCTGGATAAGGCCATTGAGCTCGCCGATTATAAGGGCGTATCAGCGCGGAAGTCCGCCTCCGCGGCCAAGGGCTTGCTACGCGGTGTCGGCTTCTCCGCCTACATCGAGGCCTGCGGCCTCGGCCCATCGCGAGCGATCGCGTCGATGGGCGGCGGTGTTGGGGGGTGGGAGTCGGCTGAAATCAGGGTCAATCCGATCGGCACCGTGGAGGTGCTGACCGGCTCCCACAGCCATGGCCAAAGCCATGAGACGACGTTTGCGCAGCTCGTTTCCGATCGTCTCGGCATTCCCATCGAAAACGTCTCCGTCGTTCATGGCGACACGGACAAGGTGCAATTCGGCATGGGCACCTACGGCTCGCGCTCGGGCGCTGTCGGCATGGCCGCCATCTCCAAGGCGCTCGATAAGGTCGAGGCGAAGGCGAAGAAGGTGGCGGGGCACGTGCTCGAGGCCGCCGAAGGCGACATCGAGTTCAAGAACGGGATGTTCACGGTCAAAGGCACCGACAAGGCGATCGACTTTGGTTCGGTCGCGCTGAACGCCTATATCGCGCACAAGTTCGACGGTCAGGAGCTGGAGCCCGGGTTGAAGGAAGGCGCGTTCTGGGAACCGACCAACTTCACCTTCCCGGCCGGCGTCTATATCTGCGAGGTCGAGATCGACCCTGAGACTGGCGTCGTCACGATCGAACGCTTCACCGCGGTCGACGATTTCGGCAAGCAGATCAACCCGATGGTGGTCGCAGGGCAGGTCCATGGCGGCATCGCGCAGGGCGTTGGCCAGGCGCTGCTCGAAGGGGCCGTCTATAACGAGGACGGGCAACTCCTGACGGCGAGCTACATGGATTACTGCATGCCGCGCGCCGACGACCTGCCGTCGTTCACGGTCAGTTCGGTTGAAACGCCCTGTCCCTCGAATCCGCTCGGCATCAAGGGCTGCGGCGAGGCTGGCGCGATCGGTTCGACCCCAGCGGTGATCAACGCGATCACCGACGCGCTCGGCCACGAGGACGTGACAATGCCGGCGACGCCGCAGGTCGTGTGGCGAGCGGCGCAGAAGTCGCCCGTGAAGCGCGCCGCGGAATGATTCGAGCCGTAGGCGGCCGACGCGCCGCCTCCCCTGACCCCATTCGGAGATGTCCCCATGTACGCTTTCGAATACCATCGCCCGCACACGCTCGCCGGTGCGCTCGCCGACCTCGGAAAGGCCGACGCCAAGGCGCTCGCCGGCGGCCAGACGCTGCTTCCCACGATGAAGCAGCGTCTCGCCTCGCCCTCCGCGCTCATCGAGCTCAGGGACCTGCCGGAACTGAAAGGCATTGCGCGCGAGGGCGACGCCGTCGTCATCGGCGCCATGACGCCTCATAACGAGGTCTGCCAGAGCGCGGTCGTGAAGGCGGCCATCCCGGCGCTCGCCGCGCTCGCCGGCGGCATCGGCGATCCCCAGGTGCGCAACCGCGGCACGATCGGCGGCTCGCTCGCCAACAACGACCCCGCCGCCGACTACCCGGCCGCCGCGCTCGCGCTCGGCGCGACGATCGTCACCGACCGCCGCCGCATCGCCGCCGATGACTATTTCGTCGGACTGTTCGAGACCAAGCTCGAACCGGTCGAGCTCATTACCAAGGTGAGCTTCCCGATCCCGCAAAAGGCGGCCTATATGAAGTTCCCCAACCCCGCCTCCCGTTACGCACTCGTCGGCGTGTTCGTCGCCAAGACCGCGGGCGGAGTCCGCGTCGCGGTGTCGGGCGCGGGCGAACACGGCGTGTTCCGGGTTCAGGCGTTCGAGGCGGCGCTCGCCGCGAATTTCGCGGCCTCGGCGCTCGACGGCCTGTCGGTCCCGGCGAGCGGGCTCAGTTCGGACATCCATGCCGATGCGGACTACCGCGCCCATCTGATCGGCGTGATGGCGAAGCGGGCGGTCGCGGCAGCCGGCTGAGCGCGGTCGCATCCGGACGGGAGCTTTTTTCGGATGTCGTGGGCGCCGACAATGGGCGCCCGCTTCCGTGCCCACCTGATCGCGTCTGGCTGTGTTAGGCTGGACGCGCCCTTTGCGCTGGAGATTCGATGCCTTCGCAACCGTCATCGGCGCCGACCTCGATCGACGAGACCCAGGCTTTGCTTCACAGCGCCCACTATGTGGCCGACCGATCGCTGTCCACCGTGCTCTTTCTCGCCCTCCGGCTCGGCCGGCCGCTGTTCCTCGAGGGCGAAGCCGGCGTCGGCAAGACGGAAATCGCCAAGGTGCTCGCCGCGACCCTCGATCGCAGGCTCATTCGCCTGCAATGCTACGAGGGCCTCGACGTCGCGACCGCCGTTTACGAGTGGAACTATCCCGCGCAGATGATGGCGATCCGGCTCTCGGAGGCCGCGGGCGAGCACGACAAGGAGCGGATCGAGCACGACGTCTTCTCGGAGCGTTATCTCATCAAGCGGCCGCTCCTGCAGGCGATGGATCCGAGCGTGACGGGCGCGCCGGTGCTGCTGATCGACGAGATCGACCGGGCCGACGAAGCGTTCGAGGCGTTCCTTCTCGAGATCCTGTCCGATTTCCAGGTGACGATTCCCGAGCTCGGCGTCATCAAGGCGCCGGAGCCGCCGATCGTCGTCATCACGTCGAACCGCACTCGCGAGATCCACGACGCCTTGAAACGGCGCTGCCTCTATCATTGGGTCGGTTATCCAGACGCGGCGCGGGAAATGGCGATCGTGCGCGCCAAGGCGCCGCGGGCGCCGGAACGGCTGACGCGGGAACTCGTCGGCTTTGTCCAGCGCCTGCGTGGGCAGGATCTGTTCAAGTCGCCCGGCGTCGCCGAGACGCTCGACTGGGCGTCCGCGCTGACCGAACTCGACGCGGTCGCGCTCGACCCAACGCAGGTTTCCGATACGCTGGGCGTGTTGCTGAAGTACCAGGATGACATCGCCAAGATCGAAGGCGCGACAGCGCAGGCGCTGATCGAGGAGACCCGCGCCGAGCTGCGACGGATGGAGCTTGGTTAGCGCGCACGGAGAGACCCGATGACTTACGCCTACACGCTGTCGTGTACGCTGCCCGCTTCTCCCGAGGCCGTCTACGACGCCTGGCTCGATAGCGCCGGTCACAGCGCGATGACCGGCGCGCCAGCTCGCATCGGCAAGGGCGTCGGCGCATTTTATTCCGCTTGGGACGGCTACATCATCGGAAAGACGCTCGAGCTCGTTCCCCCGCGCCGAATTGTCCAGTCGTGGCGCACGACGGACTTCGCCGATGACGACCACGACTCGACCGTCGCCATCGAGCTCGAGGCGACAAAGGCCGGCGCCCTGCTCACGCTCGCGCACACCGGTGTCCCCGACGATCAGACCGATTACGAGAAAACCGGCTGGCGGGAGTTTTATTTCTCGCCCATGAAGGCCTATTTCTCGGGGAACGCCAAAGGAGCCAAGGCTCCCCGGAATAAGGCGTGATCATGTGGGGCGCGCTCCCGCCGTCGTCGGCTCTGGCCCAAACCCGGGTCCGCGGGCCATGACGGTAGCATCCGGCTCGCCCAACGCAGGCGGCGGCGCGCTCGCCGAAAACATCGTCCATTTCGCCCGCGCGCTCCGCGAGGCCGGCGTGCCGCTCGGTCCCGGCGCCGTCCTCGACGCAATCACAGCGGTCGAGGCGACAGGGTTCGGCGACAAGGGCGACTTCTACGCCACGCTGCACGCGGTCTTCGTCAAAAAGCATGAGCACAGCATCCTGTTCGACCAGGCGTTCGCGATCTTCTGGAAGCGGCGCGGCCTCCTGGAAAAGTTGATCGCGATGATGTCGCCGCAGGCGCCCTCGTCACGGCCGCCGAAGTCGGCCGAAGCGGGCGCGAGCCGGGTCGCCGACGCCCTCTTTAAGTCGAATGCGCAGGAGCCGAAGGCCGTCCCGTCGATCGACCTCGACGCGCGCTTCACCGTGTCCGACCAGGAGATCTTGCGCCGGAAGGACTTCGCGCAGATGAGCGCGGCGGAGATCGAAGAGGCGCGCAAGCGCATCCGGGCGATGGTCATGCCGGACGACCGGCGGCGGATCCGGCGGTTCGCCGCAACGACGCGGCGGCTGCGCATCGATCCTCGCCGGAGTTTCCGCCGGTCGCTTCAGCCGGGCGGCGCGATCGCCCTTTCTTATCGGGCGCCGCTGGAGCGCACCCCGCCGATCGTGGCGCTGTGCGACATTTCCGGCTCGATGAGCGAATATACGCGGCTGTTTCTGCATTTCCTGCACGCGCTCGGCGAAACGCGACGCGTGTCGACGTTTCTGTTCGGGACTCGCCTGACCAACGTGACCCGGGCGATGCGGGTGCGAGACCCCGACGAGGCGCTGGCCCAGACCGCCAAGCTCGCGGTCGACTGGTCGGGCGGCACGCGCATCGGCGAAGCGATCGGGCGCTTCAACCGCGAGTGGGCGCGGCGCGTCCTCGGTCAGGGCGCGATCGTCATCCTCTTCACCGACGGCCTCGAACGGGACGGCCTCAGCGATCTCGGCCACGCCGTCGAACGATTGCGCAAATCGAGCCGGCGCGTGATATGGGTCAATCCGCTGCTGCGTTTCGACGGCTTTGCCGCCCGGGCCGAGGGCGTTCGCGCCATCCTGCCGCACGTCGACGCTTTTCGACCGATCCACAACCTCGCCAGCATGGCCGATCTCTGCGCAACCCTGGGAGGCGACGGGGACAAGGGAAAGGATCCGCGGCAGTGGCTCGAAGTTTCGGCCTGACGCCTCTGTCGCCTTGCGGCGGGCGCGGGTCCCATCCATTTAATTGCAGTCGGCGCCGCGAGCGCGCGAGGCGGTTTCGCCGCTCCGCGAAGGACCGAACAGGAGAGGCGCTTAGCCCATGTTGACACGCGAAGAGGACGTTTTGGCCGCGGCCGAATCCTGGCGCGATTCCGGGCGCGATGTGGCGATCGCGACGGTCGTCGAAACCTGGGGCTCGGCTCCGCGTCCGGTGGGGTCGCATTTGGTCATCGACGCCGATGGCGCCTTCCTCGGCTCGGTCAGTGGTGGTTGCGTCGAGGGCGCGGTGGTGGAGGAAGCTGCCGAGGTGATCGCGTCCGGCGCGCCGCGCATGCTGGAGTTCGGCGTCGCCGACGAGACGGCGTGGCGCGTCGGCCTCTCCTGCGGCGGACGGATCAAGGTCTATGTCGAGAAGCTGAACTGATGCGGCTCGATGTCCTCAGGGCGATGAATGCCGCCCGGCGCGAACGGCGCGCGGGCGTGATGGTCACGCGGCTCACCGACGGCGACCAGCGTTTCGTCGAGGCCTCGGCATTCGACGGCGACCCCTTGGCGGCGGGTCTCGAATCCGCGTTGCGCATGGGCAAGAGCGGCGCGGTCGCGCTCGACGGCGTCGACTATTTCCTGACGGTCCAGGCTCCGTCGCCGAGGCTCGTCATCATCGGCGCCGTCCATATCTCCCAGGCGCTCGCGCCGATGGCGAGGATCGCCGGGCTCGATGTCGCCGTGATCGATCCCCGGACCGCCTTCGCCACGCCGGAGCGCTTTCCCGATACGCCTGTGATCGCGGATTGGCCGGACGAGGCGCTCGCCGCTCAGCCGCCTGACCGCTATACGGCGATTTGCCTCCTGACCCACGATCCCAAGATCGACGATCCGGCGCTCGTCGTCGCGCTGAAGGCGGATTGTTTCTACATCGGCGCGCTCGGGTCGAGAAAGACGCACGCGAAGCGGCTGGAGAGGATGCGGGCGAACGGATTCGACGACGGCGCGCTGGCGCGGATCCACGCTCCGATCGGTCTGGACATCGGCGCCGTGAGCCCGGCCGAGATCGCCGTGTCGATCATCGGCGAGATCGTCGCCTCGCTGCGCAAAAATCCTCTGCGCTCGGAGGTCGGCGCGACATGAAATTCGGCGCGGTGCCCATCGATGAGGCGAACGGCGCGATTTTGGCGCACGCGGTGCGGATCGAAGGCCTGACGCTGAAGAAGGGCGACGTGGTGACGCCCGGTCAGCGGAAGACGTTGGCTGAGGCCGGCGTGCAGAACGTGATGGCGGCCCGTCTCGAAAGCGGAGACGTCGGCGAGGACGAGGCGGCCGCTCGCCTCGCCCGACGCCTCGCGGGGGCCCACACCCGATGCGCGGCGCCGTTCACCGGCCGGGTCAACCTGTTCGCGGAAGCCGCCGGGCTCGCCCTCATCGACCGGGATGCGATCGACCGGGTCAACGCGATCGACGAGACGATCACCGTCGCCACCCTGACCGCGTATCGCCCCGTCGAGGACGGCGACATGATCGCGACCGTCAAGATCATACCGTTCTCGACCCGCGAGGCGACACTCGGGGCGGCGCTTGAAGCGCTCGGATCGGCGCCGGCGGTGTCCGTGGCGCCGTTCCGGCCGCTGCGGGTCGCCGTCGTCTCGACCCTGCTTCCTGGTCTGAAAGACAGCGTGATCGCCAAGACGCTGCGCGCCCTCGAGGCGCGCCTTGCGCCGACGGGATCGCGCGTCGTCGAGCACGTCACGAGTCCTCACGACGTCAGCGCGCTCGGCGAAGCGCTGCAGCGGCTCGAACCGCGGGCCGACGTACTCGTTGTCTTCGGGGCGTCCGCGATCACCGACAGGCGCGACGTCATCCCAGCCGCGATCGAGGCGTTGGGCGGCCGGATCGAACGGTTCGGCATGCCGGTCGATCCGGGCAATCTCCTGCTGCTGGCCGCCCACGGCCGCAAGCCAATCATCGGCGCGCCCGGCTGCGCGCGATCGCCGAAGGAAAACGGCTTCGACTGGGTTCTCCAGCGCGTGCTCGCCGATATCCCGATCACGGACGCCGATATTCGCGCCATGGGCGTCGGCGGACTGCTGATGGAGATTACATCCCGACCCCAGCCGCGCGAGCCGCATGATTAAGGTCGGCGCCGTCGTGCTGGCGGCAGGCCAGTCCTCGCGCTATCGCGCCGCGGGCGGCGTGGAGGCGACCAAGCTCATCGCCGAGGTCTCCGGCAAGCCGATTATCCGCCGCGTTGTCGAAGCCGCATGGGCGTCGCGCGCCCGCCCGGTGAGCGTGGTGGTTGGCTACGCAAGGGATCGGGTCGAGGCGGCTCTCGCCGGCATCCCGGCGACAATCGTGGTCAATCCCGATTTTGCGACCGGCCTCGCCTCATCGCTGCGCGCCGCCCTCAGCGCGCTGCCGTCCGACGTGGCCGCGACGCTTGTGCTGCTGGGCGACATGCCACACGTCGACTCCGCATTGATCAACCGTCTGATCGACGCTTTCGAAGTCGCGCCGGAGGCGTGGGCGGTCGCGCCGCTTCAGGACGGGCGCCGCGGCAACCCGGTTCTGCTGGCGCGGCCTCTGTTCGATCAGGCGATGCGCCTTGAAGGCGACGAAGGCGCGCGCCGCCTTCTCGCTGGACTGGACGCCGGCCGGATCATGGAAATCGATACGGCCGGCTCCGACGCCTCCTTCGATGTCGACACGCCCGAAGACCTGACGGCGGCCAGTGCAGTCGGCCCTGTTCACAACAGCAGGCGGGCCGATTGACTTTGCGCGGCGCCTGTAATTTATTCTTTTTTCAAGTAATTAGTCTGATTCTGGCAGCGCGGGGTCCATGGCGGAGCGTTCGGTTTCGGCGGTCGTCGCGTTTTTCATCGCGCTTGGAGCGACGTGCGCTGCGAGCGGCGCCGTCGCGCAGCAGGCGATCGGTTCAACGACCACGGCGCAAAATCAGGTCACGCGCGAGATCAGCGGCGCGGCGGGACCTCTTTCGGTGGGCGATTCCGTCTATCGAAACGAGGTTGTGCGCACCGGAACGGACTCGCTCGCCAAGCTCATTTTCCTCGAACTCGACCAATCTCGCCGTCGGGCCGACGTCGCGGGTCGTGCTGGACCGCTTCGTCTATGAAGGCGATCAGAGCGCCGGAAAAGTTGCGGTGGGCCTTGCGAAGGGCCTTTTCCGGTTCACCACAGGCAATCTCGACAAGAAGGCGTATACGATCACCACGCCGACCGCGGCCATCGGCGTCCGCGGCACGGTGCTCGACATCGACGTTCAGACCGCCAATACGCGCGTGACGCTCGTCGAGGGGCGGGCGCTCGTCTGCCCAAGACGCAACGGCGTGAGCTTCGAGCAACAGGCGCGCAATTGCGGCAGAGCCTTCGGCGGCGCCGGCCCGCGCACTGCGCGCTGTGAGTGTGTCGAACTCGATCATCCCGGCCAGACGGCGCAGGCGAAGAGGTCCGGGGGGACGACCACGGCGAGCATGACGGACCAGGGCGTCGATTTCGCTTCGCTGTGCGCGGGGGATCTGGCGCTCTGCTCCGGCGACACCTACGGCTTTTCGGGCTCTGGGGGCGCTTTGTGCGGTCGATAGCCACAATCGGGATGACACGGCCTCCCGGGCTCGCCGTTGTCGCGGGCGCCCTGACGCTCGCGGCGCTGGCCTGGACGGACCAAGCCGCGGCCTATTGCGCCTGGGGGGTCCTCGACGGCGCCCCCTACACCAACGTATTCGCCCTTCAAGGCACCAACAGTGTCTGCACCGTGACCCCGTCGAACCTCGCCTTTCAGGCAGGCTACTCTATTCCGGGCTATCCTCCGGGCGTAAGCCCATTCATTCCCTACACCGGCTTTGCGTTCCTCGCCTACGGCGGCGGCCAAATCATTGTGACGGGAAGCAACACCAGCATAACGTCGTTTAACGCGGTCGCCGGCGACTATCCCGGCCAGACGACGGCGCCGTACGGCGTCTTCAGTTACAACGACTCCATCAATCCCACCCCGCCGTCCAGCGTGACATTCGGACCCGGAGCGACAGCGAGCGTCAACACCACGAGCGCGAACGCCTTCGGCCTCTACGCCAGCGGAGGCGCAACGATTTCGTCGAGCGCCCAGATGACCGTCATGACAAGCGGGACCGGCGCGAGCGGCGTGGTCGCCGACGCCGGCGGACAAGTCACGCTGTCCGGCGGCGCCTCGATTGTGACGACCGGAGACGGGGCGCACGGCGCCCAGGCCGACAGCGGCGGCGTGATCGTGCTCACCGGCGGTTCGGTCCAGACCTCGGGGGCCGGCTCGGACGGGCTTTCGGTCACCGGCAGACACTTCCGCGATCACCGCCAGCGGCGTGGCGATTACGACCGGCGCCGGCGCCGCGCCGGCGGCCGGCGGCGTCGGCGTCTTTGCGGCCGGCGCGGGAAGCGCGACGCTCGACGGCGGGTCTGTGACGACCTACGGCGCCGGCGCGCCGGGCCTCTACGCGACCGGCGACGGCTCCGCGATCACCGCCAATCCGCTTGGCGGCGCCGGCGTATCGGTCGCGACGAACGGCGCCGGCAGCCCCGGCGCTCAGGCCGACGCCGGCGGCGCCCTGATCCTGAGCGGCGTGACGGTCGCGACCTCGGGTCAGGACGCCCATGCGCTTGCCGTTTCAGGCTCGGGCTCGAAGGCGACCCTCACGGGCTCCAACACGTTCGCCACCGGAGGGAACGGAGCGATCGGCGTCTATGCGAGCCAAGGCGGCGCGATCTCCGCCTCGAGCGCGACGACGGTCGCGACCTCGGGTCAGGACGCCCATGCGCTTGCCGTTTCAGGCTCGGGCTCGAAGGCGACCTTCTCGGGCTCCAACACGTTCGCCACTGGAGGGAACGGAGCGATCGGCGTCTATGCGAGCCAAGGCGGCGCGATCTCCGCCTCGAGCGCGACGACGGTCTCCACCTCGGGCGGGACCTCGCCGGCCAGCGGGCTCGGCGCTTACGGCGTCAACGCCGACGGCGCCGGGTCGACGGTCAGTCTCGCCGCAACGACCGTCAAGACCACCGGGGCCGGGGCCTTCGGGTTGCTGGCGAGCGACGCGGCGGGCAGCGGCGGAGCCGGCTCGATCACGATATCCGGGCCTCTCAACGTCACAACGACCAACCCGGGCGCCACCGCAATCGGCCTGCAGGGCGCCGGCGCCTCCATCGTGGCGACCGGCGGCGGAACCATCGCCTCCGCGGGCGGGGCGATCGCGTTTCTCGGGGGAACGAACCAGACCGCGACATTCAACAATTTCACCATCGCCAACCAGACGGGCAATCTCATCTTCGCCGACCCCTCCACGGCGACGATCAATTTCAACAGCACGACGGCGAACGCCGGATCGAACACGCTCTTGAACGCGACCGGCGGCAGTTTCGTCACGCTGAACGCGTCGGCGTCGGCCTTGACCGGCGCGATCGCGACCAATTCCACCTCGACGTCGACGCTCAATCTCACGAACGGCTCGACCTGGACGGCGACGGGCTCCTCTGTCGTCTCGAATCTCGCGGTGACGAACAGCGCGGTCGTGTTCGCCCCGCCGAGCCTCGGGGGCGGGTTCAAGACCTTGACGATCGGCAATTATTCTGCCGGATCTGGCGCTTCGATCGCGATGAACGCGGCGCTCGCGTACGCGAGCCTCCCTCTGGCGGGACAGATTGCCGACAAGATCGTCGTCACTGGGTCGGCGACGGGTCAGCAGACAATGTTGTCGATCAACAACACGACCATCGGCGGCGCTGCGACGACCGGAAACGGCATTCCATTGGTCGTCGCAGCCAACGGCGCAACGATCGGCAAGAACGCCTTCGCCCTCGCCCAGACGACGGCCGCCGGCGGCTACCTTTATTCGCTCCAGCAGAACGGCGAGGACTATTATCTCGTCGCAGCCCCGACGACGACCGAGGCGCAGATGGCCAATTCGGTCAACGCCGTCGCGAGGGCGCAGCAGCAGGCGCTGATCACCGGCAGGGTGCTGAGCTCGATCCTTCTCGGCGAGACCGAGCAGGTCAACTGCTCGGACTGCAGTTCCGGGTTCGGATCGGTCGGCTCCTACGCGCTCGGCGCGCACGGCCGGACGAACATCACGCCCGAACTGACCGTGATCGGCGGCTTCTCATACGACGAATACACCGCCCCCGGCATCACCGTCACCAACGCTCCGACTTTCGCCGGCGCGCTCACCTACGACCCGATCAATTTCGGCCGCAGCCGTCCATTTGTCGAAATCGGCGGCGGTTTCGTGCCCTTCGAGCAGGTTCGCTATTCACGCACCTACCCCAACGGGGATTTGATCGCCGAAGGTCAAGGCGACGCGATCAACCGCAGCCTCGGTCTGTTCGGCCGGGTCGGATGGGTCGACCGGGTCACGCCGATCGACGAAGCGGCGATCTACACGGACATCAGCCGAAGCTGGCTCGTCGCGGGCGGCTACACCGAGGCGTCCAGCGGAAACAATCCTTATCCCGCAACCGTGTCGACCGGCCTCGAGGCGCTCGACGTGGCGCGGCTCGGCGCCCAGTACACCCATCTCTTCGGCGGCCGGTTCGAGGCGAACGTCAGCGGCGCGGTCGCCTATGGGTTCAACTCCACCAACGATTCGCAGTGGAGCGTCGCCAACTTCGGCGCGATCTCGCCGTACCCGATCGGCAATTCGGTCTGGTACGAATGGGGCGCGCGCGTCGGCTACCGGGTCAGCCAGCGCATGGTCGTCGACGGCTTCATTCTGGGCACCTTCGGCGGTGTGATCGGGACGACGGTGCATGGCGGCGTCGGCTTACGCTACCTCTTCTGAAACGACGTCTGTTCCGAGAGGACGTGGGCGCCGGTCTATTTTTCGTCGAGCGCGATCATCGGCGCCCAGCTCTCGGGCAGCGTCTCGGCGTCGAGCGCGGCAAACCGCTTGACGTAGTAGCCGTAGAGCCCGACGACCTCGGCGGGCGCGAGCGGCGCCGCCTCATCGGCCAATCGTCGCGCGGCGGCGAATTTCCGCGCGCGGTAGGCGGCGAGCATCTCCTCGTGCAGCGCGAGGAGGCCGCGGAACGACTCGCTTTCGGCGTAGGCTTGCCCGCCCGCGAGCGCGTAGAGCGCCACGGCCCGCGTCTTGTTCTTGAGCTTGACGGCGTCGATCTCGAGCCAGGCGAATTCCGGCGCCTCGTCGCGCGTGGCCGAGCTCGCCACGACGTCGACGCCGAACTGCTTGGACGACCCCTCGAGCCGCGAGGCGATGTTGACCTCGTCGCCGAGCGCCGAATAGTCGAATCGCTGCTCGGATCCCATGTTGCCGACGCTGCATTCGCCGGTGTTCATGCCGATGCCGAACTTCACCGGCTTGAAGGGACGCCCCGCCGCTTCGGCCTCGGCCCGCCATTCCTGGTTGAGGCGCGCCAGCGTCTCGCGCATCTGGAGCGCGGCCCGCACCGCGTGGATGCCGTGGGCCGCGTCGTCGAGCGGCGCGTTCCAGAACGCCATGATGGCGTCGCCCATGTACTTGTCGACCGTGCCTTCCTCGCCCAAAATGATGTCGGTCATCGGCGACAGATACGCGTTGAGGAAGGCCGACAGCTCGATCGCCGTGAAGCCCTCGGACAAGGTCGTGAACGAGCGGATATCGCAAAACATCAGGCTGAGGTCGCGCTTCTCGCCGCCGAGCTGCAGCTGCTCGGGGTGTTCGGCGAGCCGGGCGACCACCGCGGGCGATACGTAGCGACCGAAGGCCGAGCGGATCTCGCTCACCTGCTGGCGCTTCTGGCCGTAGAGCTGCCCGACGCCGGCGAGGAACACGAAGCCCGCGGCGATGCTCGGGTAGAGCGGGTCGATCAGCACGCCCTGACGCGTAAAGGCGTTCCAGCTGACGAACGCCGATGGCCGCTGCGAGGATGCCCCCGACGACCGCCGTCGCATAGATCGGGATGAACGGCAGAAGCGCCGCGACGATCAGCGACATCGCCGCGCCGGCCAGCAATTCCGCGCCGAGCGCCCAGTCGGGCCGCTCCAGCGTCACGCCGGAAAGGATCTGCTCGATGAGCTGGGTATGAGCCTCGACCCCCGGCGTCGACGGATCGAGCGGCGTCGCCACGATGTCGGTGAGGAGCGAAGCGCTGGCGCCGATGAGCACGATCTTGCCGGCAAGCTCGGAAAGGTCGGCGCCTGGCTGCAGCACCTTCCAGGCCGGGATCGACCGGCGCGGATCGGACTTTCCGAACCACACGCGCAACTGCCCATCGGCCTGCACGGGCACGATGACGTCGCCGTCCTTGATCGAATCGATCACGTCGGTCTTGCCGGCGGTGCTGCCGTAGGCGGTCGTCGATTTCACGATGTAGCCCGTCGCCCCCTGGGCGACCCGAAGCGTCTCGAGCACGAGGCTCGGCTGGATCTGGCCGTTGACTGCGAGCAGCAGCGGCACGCGGCGGACCACCCGGTCGTTGTCCGGCAGCCAGTTCAAGAAGCCGAGACCCTCCGCAGCGTCGGCGAGTTCCGGGATCGGCGCCAGCACGCCGTTGAAGGACGTGACCAGGGACGTCGGCGGATCGCCGACGAAGGAGAATCCGGCCTTGGTCGTGAGGCTCGCCTGGGAGCCGTTGTGGGTCGGCGTGAGATACGCGCCGAGGACGACGGGACGGCCTTGGATGGCTTGAGCAAAAGCGGCGTCGCCATCGGCGCGCTCCTCACAACGCGACGCCGAATTGGCGCTATGGCCGCCGCCCTCAGCGCACTTGCCGAGATCGCCGGTCGCCTGGTCCTTCTCGGAAAACAGGTAGTCGAACCCGATGGCGGCGACGTTCGCCTTGACGAGCGCCTCGACCAAATCCGCCATCTTCCGGCGCGACCAGGGCCATCGGCCGATCAGGTGAATTGATTTGTCGTCGATGTCGACGATGCGGACCGGCTGGCTGAAGTCGTAGGGCCTCGGCTTCCACCGCTGGTACTGATCGAAGACCAGGTTGTCGATATTGCCGCGCAGCGGCCCGAGCAGGTCGCCAAGGGCGACGGTCAATAGATAGGCGGCGATGACGACCAGCACATAGGAACGCCATTTCTTCAGTTCGACTCAGCGCCCTGGGCGAGCGGACCTTCATTTTGTGTCGGCGACCGTCTGCGAGAAGAACGGAAGGTCCGGAACCTCCGCTGGAAGCCCGATGGTAGCCGAACGCGAAGGCCCGTCAACGGCCTCGCCGGATTTGCCGCGCATGAACTGGAGCGCGGGCCGCGCCGGACGAACACATCGTCCGCCGTCGGCGTGGAGCGGCTGTTGCAGGCCGCGACCGCGAACGGCGGACGGGCAGTCCTCGCGAGGATCGCGGGGCGGCTCGAGCCAACGGGGGGCCGGCTTTGTGAAAGGGTGACTTCGTCAATCCGAGGAGGCTCAAGGCGCAGCCGAAGCGTCCTTATCCCGGGCCGCCAAATCCCGGGCCGCGCAAGTCCGTCAGGCGGAGGCGATAGCCGACCGGCAGGAGACGCAGGTCGTAACGCGCCTCGATCTCGCCCCACAGTCCGCGCGGCAGGAAGAGCGCGAAGAGGATGGCGACCGCGCCCAACCCCGCCATGTACCAGACGCCGTTCTCGCCGAACTCGTTCTGCACCAGGAAGAACAGGAGCGCCCCGAGGATTGGCCCCTCGAACGTGCCGAGGCCGCCAACCAGCGCCATCAGGATCATGTACGCGGTCCATTGCACGCCGAAATTGGTCTTCGGCTGGAACGTGATCGAGGTCGCGAGCCACAGGACGCCGGCGAGCGCGCAACCGAACGCCGCCAGAATGAACACTGTCCGCTTGGCGGCGAGGACTCTGACGCCGATCGAGGCCGCCGCCTCCTCGTCGTCGCGGATCGCCTGCACCGAGGCCCCGAACGGACTGCGCAATAGGACGAAGATCACGCCGAGCAGCGCCAGCATCGATCCGAGCGACAGCCAATAGTTGGCGGCCAGACGCACGTGATCGGGGTAGGCGTTGAGCGAGATCATCGACGTGCCGGTCTCGCCCTGGATGAGCGGGTCCAGGTTGACCATCAGATGCAGCGCCTCGGCGAGCACCCACATGCCGATCGCGAACTCACCGGCCTTGAGGCGCAGCATGAAGAAGGAAACGGGGATTGCGAGCAGCGCCGCGCCGACCGCGCCTGCGAGCAGGGACGGATAGGGGGGAAGGCCCGCCGCCGCGAGCCGTATGGCGAAATAGGCGCCGATCCCGAAAAACGCCTGCTGCCCGACCGAGACGAGCCCGGCGTAGCCCGCGAGCGCATTCCACATCGCGGCCAGGATGACGTAGACGAACAAAGTCGTCAGCTTGTCGACCATGTCGGCGCCGGCAACGAGCGGCGCGACGGCCAGCGCCAGGACAACGACGGCGACGACGGCGCCGAAGGCCGCCGATTCGCGCGTCCAGCGTTCAATGGAGAACCCGCGCGCTTCCCTCATCCGCTAAAGCCCCAGCGCCGAACGCAGGCCGCCGCGCGCCCGCGCCCAGTCCCGAAACATTCGAACGCCGAGCACCGCGAGAAACGTCAGATGGCCGGCCAGCAGGAACCATTTCGGGTCGAACGCGGCGCCGATCGACTGCGCAAGTCCGAGCACGATTCCGCCGATCAGCGTGCCCCACAGCGATCCGATGCCGCCGATCACGACGGCCTCGAAGGCGAAGATGAGTTGCATCGGCCCGGAATAGGGATCGAAGGTCGCCCGCATGGCGAGCATCGCGCCGGCGAGCGCGACCGTCGCGACCGCGATTGCGGCTGCGACCGCATAGACGGCGCGCGAATTGATTCCGACCAGCTCGGCGGTGTCTGGATCCTCCGCCGTGGCGCGGATCGCACAGCCGAGAGAGGTATGCTTGAGAAACAGCGACAGCCCCCCGAGCAGCGCGACCGCGAGGGCGAAGATCAGCGCCGCGAGATAGCTGAGGAAAAACTGATTGGCGACTTCATAGCTGTCGAACGCAAAGTCGCCGATCATGCCGCCGAGCGAGCGCGTGTCCGCGCCGTAGATTTCGAAGAGCATGTTCTCGAGCGCGATAGAGAGGCCGAAGGTCGCGAGCAGCGGCACGAGCGCGCCCGCACGCAGGCTCCGCTCCAGGATGCCGCGCTGCAGAGCCCAGCCCGCCGCGGCCATGATCGGCAGCACGGCGACAAGCGCCAGGAAGGGCGAAATGTCGAAGGCGTCGGATATGGAGAAGACGAGGAAGGCGGCGAGGATGGCGAGATCGCCGTGGGCGAGATTGATGATCCGCATGACGCCGAACATCAGCGACAGGCCGCAGGCGAGCAGCGCGTAATAACCGCCGAGCAGCACGGCCTGCGCAAGGAGATTGACGAGGCTCATGCGCTTGCCCGCGCCGCCGTTCGGCGCAGGCCGAAATAGGCCTCGACGATCTGCTCGCGCGACATCGCTTCTGCCGGCCCGTCGAGCACGATCCTGCCCTCGAGCATGCACATCACCCGAGTCGCGACGCTCAGCGCCCGCGCCAGTTCCGGCTCAACCAGAATGAGCGTCGCTCCGCCCTGGAGGATCGACCGCATCGACCGGTAGAGCTGGTCGATGACCACCGGCGCCAGTCCGAGCGACACCTCGTCGAGCAGGAGGAGGCGCGGATTGGTCATCAGCGCGCGACCGATGGCGGCGGCTTGCCGCTCCCCGCCCGAGAGATTGCCCGCGAGCGCGTCCCTGCGGGCGCTGAGCATGGGAAAGAGCTCCATCACCCTGTCGAGCGTCCAGTAGCCCCGCCGGCCGACCCGCATCGCGACCTTGAGGTTCTCCTCGACCGACAAGCCGCCGAACAGCCGGCGGCCCTCGGGCACGAGCGCGACGCCCTGCGCCACCCGCTTGTGCGCGCGCGTCGACGTGACGTCGGCGCCGTCGAACCGGATTGCGCCGCCGGACGGCGGATGCGCGCCGGCGATGGCGCGCAGCAAGGTCGACTTGCCGGCGCCGTTGGCGCCGACCAGCGCGACGATCTCGCCTTCGTCGACTGCGAACGAGACCTCGCGCACGGCCTGCAGCAGGCCGTGGCGCACGTCGAGCTTGTCGACGGCGATGCAGGCTCACGTCGCGCCGCTCCCGAGATAGGCGTCGACGACGGCCACGTTGGCCATCACCGCCCTCGGATCGCCGTCGGCGATCACCCGGCCGGACACCATGCAGACGAGCCGATCGACCACCTGCAGAAGGACATGGACGATGTGCTCGATCCAGACGATCGCCATGCCGCGCCGTCGCATTTCGCGGATCGTCTCGACCAGCTCGACCGCCTCCTCGTCGGTGAGCCCGCCGCCGATCTCGTCGAGCAGCACGACGACCGGATCGGTCGCCAGCACGCGGGCGAGCTCGAGCCGTTTGCGGTCGAGCAGGCCGAGCGTCTCGGCGCGGCGGTTGGCCGCGGCGAGCATGTCGCAAAGATCGAGCGCATCCATTGAGCTGCGGTAGGCTTTCGAACCCCGGTGGCCGCCGCCCGCCGTCGCCGCGACATAGACGTTCTCGAATACGGTCATGCCGCCGAAGGGTCTTGGCACCTGATGGGTCTTGGCGACGCCAAGCCGGGTTCGTTGCGCAGCGTTTGCCGTCGTCACATCGGCGCCGCGGAAGCGGACGGTCCCGCCCGTCGCCGGCAGGCCGCCGGCGAGCACGCTGAGCAGCGTCGTTTTCCCGGCGCCGTTGGGGCCGACGACGCCGACGGCCTCGTCCGCCCCGACCGAGAAGCTGACGTCGTCGAGAACCGTCAGGGCGCCGAACCGCTTGGTGAGTCCGGCGCCGCTGAGGATCGCGCCTGTCGGCGGCGAAGCCACCTTCCCGGCTCAACCGTTGTAGGGCTGCAACTGAGCCTGGACGGGAACGTTCTTGTCGTTGGCGTTCTCGGTGATCACCAGGTCGAGCTTGAACTTGCCGCCCGGCTTCGCCTTGACCCACTGGCTGCCGATGATGTCGGTGTTGACGCAGTTCGGCACGGGCCCTTTGGTGAAGTCGATCGCGCCGACAGTCGTCGGGCGCCTTGAGCGTGCTGATCGCCTTGGCGACGCCCGCCTTGTCCAGCGGATCGCCGCTCGCCTGCAGGGCCGCGACTCCGGCGTCGAACAGCGACATGGTCGCGCCGAGCTGTTGCGTCCATTGCTTGCCGGACGCCTTCTCGTAACCCTCGGCGATCTCCTGCGACGAGATCCCGGTCAGCGGCGACTTATAGGGGAAGTCCTTGTGCCAGTAGACGGCTGTGGCGAGATTCGGCCCGAGCGAGCCCAACGCGTCGACCTGCGAGGGAAAGAGGCCGGTCTTGGCGATCTGGGCGATCTTGACCATCCTGGTGTAGCCCTGCTGGGCGGCCTGGCGCCAGAAGGTGGCGAAATCGGGCGGGATCGGGAAGGTATTGAAGATCTCGCAGTTCTCGGCCTTGAATTTCGCGATCTGCGAGGAGAAGTCGGTCGTGCCGTCCTCGTACCCGCCCGGATCGACGACCGTGAAGCCGGCCTTCGCCAGGGCCGGCGCGAGATGGTTGCGGATTCCGTTGCCGTCGGCGTCGTTGGGGTAGAGGACGGCGACCTTCTTGTTGGTCTTCACCGGCCCGTTCCACTGCGAGACATAGCAGTTGAAGAAGTCATGGGCGCCGAAGCTGAAGAGATAGCTCCACTTGAACGGGGATGGCTGGCCGGGCTTGGCGCCGCGTCCGAAATAGAAAGCTTCCCAAGGCATGACGGTCGAAAGGCTCGGCACGCCCGCCGCCTCGCAGGCGTCGGCGACCGGGTTGACCACTTCGGGGGTCGAGGTCGCCAGCATCAGGTCGACCTTGTCGCTCTCGATCAGCTCCTTGGCGAGCTGACCGGCGCGCACCGGGTCCGACTGCGTGTCCTTGTCGATGATCGCGACGGAATATGTCTTGCCGCCGATCGTCACGCCGGGCGCCAGCGCCTTGCGGACCAGCGTCAGGATATAGGGATCGGTCTGGCCGAAACCGGCGAGCGGTCCGGTCAGCGGGCTGACGAAGCCGACCTTGATCGTCGCGTCCGCCGCGATCGCCGGGCTCGCGAGCCCGAACGGGCCCGTCACCGCGAGCGCGCCAGCGCCGTAGCCCGTCGACTTGATGAAGGTGCGGCGCGTGAGCGCCGCTCGAGCGCGGTCGGCTCGATGTCCCGGCCTGTCGTTTTCCATGTCGTCCTCCCATTGGTCGGAAAGAAGCGGCTCCTTTGAAGCGTGTTCGGCCCAGCGCGGTTCAACGCCGCGCTCGACGGGAGACGCTCCCTCCGCTCTTCCTGCTTATTTCACGCCTCTGCTGACGATAGTGGGCCTGCCGCCGCCTCCGCGTCAATCGACTGTTTACGGCGTTACGAGATCGTCAGGGAAGGGCAGCGACGGGACGGGCACAGGCCGCTCCTTGCGCAATGCGGCCGCCCCTGGCGCCGGCTTCGGAGGATCGCGATCCGCGCCGCCCGCTGTCCGCCGGTTTATGGTCGACGCCTGCCTCTGCGCGAACTCTTAAGCGGCGGAACCCCTCCCCGAACCGGCGTTGCAGCGCCGTCCGCATGACTGCCCGTTCTGAACCGCCGGGCGCCTGTATCGCCTGAACAGAATCATTGGCAATTTCTTGCTGAATAGCCAAAATTAGGCTAGGGTGTGTTCATCGCCCTGGATCGACCTCGTCATGCCGCCCGATGCCGCCGTCCCAAACTCGACCGATAGCGCGCCTGAGCGTCCCCATACACTGATCATAATCCAACAGTCTTATAATGATGTTCATGGCGTGGCAGCTCGGTTAGGTAGGCAGTTGCTTCGAATCGAAAATGGCGCCGCATCTCCTTGAAAACACTCGAAACCGAATCGAAAATAGCAGGCCATAGCCGCAGAAATAGCGCCGAAACGGCCGGATGCGCCGCCGTCTTGATGTTCGTCCATCGGGAAATGTGGCGGGACGGGAAGCCCGCGCCGACCATGGACCGGCTCAGATCAGCCGCATGCCCTTGAGCGAGGCGTGCCCGTCGCGGCCGACGATGATGTGGTCGTGCACGGCGAGGCCGAGCGGTTTGGCGATCGCCATGATGTCGAGGGTCATCTTCACGTCCTGGCTGGACGGCGTCGGGTCGCCGGACGGGTGGTTGTGGACGAGCACGATCGCCGTCGCCGACAGTTCGAGCGCGCGCCGGATCACTTCGCGCGGGTAGACCGGCGTGTGGTCGACGGTGCCGGCGCCTTGGACTTCGTCGGCGATGAGCCCGTTCTTCCGGTCGAGGAACAGGATGCGGAAGATCTCGCGGCTCTCGAACGCCATGGCGGTGCGGCAATAGTCCAGCACCTCGTTCCACGAGCCCATCGCCAGGCGTTTGCGCATCTTGCCCCTGGCGAAGCGTTCCGCGGCGGCCTCGACGATCTTGAACTCGGCGATCGCCCGGTCCTTGACGCCCTTAACCTCGGCCAGACGCTCGGGCGCCGCCGCGATCGCTTCGGCGAAGGAGCCGAACTTCTCGACCAGCGCCTTGGCGAGCGGCTTCACGTCGCGCTGGGGAATGGCGTTGAAGAGAATGAGCTCGAGGAGTTCGTAGTCCGCCAGCGCGGCGGGGCCCGCCTCGAGGAACCGTTTCCTGAGGCGCTCGCGATGGCCATGAAAATGCGGCTTTTCCGCTTCGCTCCGGTCCAACGCCGGCGACTCGCCGGGCGGCTCAGGCGCCATGAGCGCGCCGCCGGCCTCATTCAGATGACGGCGTCGCGGTCCCCGCCGGCCCTGCTCCGCCCCGGCGCGGCGCTCGCCGACGGCCCCGGTCATGGGATGGGCGCGCGATCGGCGCCCGTCGGCGAGAGCGTAAAAATCTCGCACCCGGTTTCGGTGACGCCGACGGAGTGCTCGTATTGCGCAGACAGCGAGCGGTCGCGGGTCACCGCGGTCCAGCCGTCCGACAGGATCTTCACGCCGTAGCCGCCGAGGTTGATCATCGGCTCGACGGTGAAGAACATGCCGGCCTTGAGCGGCGCGCCCTCCCCCTTGCGCCCGGCATGGAGGATGTTCGGCTCGTCGTGGAACAGCCGGCCGAGGCCGTGGCCGCAGAAGTCGCGCACGACCGAGCAGCGCTCGCCTTCGGCGTAGGTCTGGATGGCGTGGCCAATGTCGCCGGTGGTCGCGCCCGGCCGGATCACGGCGACGCCGCGCATCAGCGCCTCGTAGGTGACGTCCATCAGCCGCTGCGCCCGCCGAGGCGGCTCGCCGGCGGCGAACATTCGGCTCGCATCGCCATGCCAGCCCTCGACGATCAGGGTGACGTCGATGTTGAGGATGTCCCCGTCGCGCAAAGGCTTGTCGTCAGGCGCGCCGTGGCAGACGACGTGATTGATCGAGGTGCAGATGGACTTGCGATAGCCGCGGTAATTGAGCGGGGCCGGATAGGCGCCGTGGTCGCGGGCGAACTCGAACACGAACTTGTCGAGGGCCGCGGTCGTCACGCCGGGCTTGACCAGCGGCCCGAGGAGGTCGAGCGCCTCAGCGGTCAGCGCGCCGGCCTTTCGCATGCCGGCAAAGTCCTCGGGTCCATGCAACCGGATCTGCCCGCTGCGGCGGGCGATCCCGTCCGTGGCCGGCACAAAAATCGTCGACGTCGTCACCGGGCTTCCTTTTGTCGTTTGTCCTCTCCGCCATTACACATATGCTCGCCGACGCGTTTCAGACAAGGCGCTCAAGCGCGCTTTCCCGCCTTGAAGGGCGCGAGAGCGGCCGCCGGCGGGGATGGAGACACGACCGATGTCCGCACCGATCACCGTGACCGCCGCCGTTCTCGTGATCGGCGACGAAATCCTGTCCGGCCGGACCAAGGACCAGAATATCGGTTATATCGCAGAATATCTGGGCAGGATCGGCGTCGACCTGCGCGAGGCGCGGGTCGTCCCCGACGTCGAGCAGGAGATCGTGGCGGCGCTGAACGCGCTCAGGACCCGCTACGACTATGTGATCACCACCGGCGGCATCGGCCCGACCCACGACGACATCACCGCCGACGCCGTCGGGCGGGCCTTCGGCGTGCCCGTCATCGAGGACCCGCGGGCGATCGCGATCATGCTGGAACGCTATGTCCCGGCCGACCTGACGCCGGCGCGGCGGCGGATGGCGCGCATGCCCGAGGGCTCGACGCTGATCGAGAATCCGATCTCTCGGGCGCCCGGCTTCCGGATCGGCAACGTGTTCGTGCTGGCCGGCGTCCCCTCGGTGATGCAGGCGATGCTCGACGGCGCGGTCAAGGCGATGCGGACCGGCGCGATCATGCAGATTGCCTCGATCGAGGCCGGCGGCCTGCCGGAGGGGCGGTACGGCGACGCGCTCGGCCGGATCGCCGAGGCCAATCCGGCCGTGTCGATCGGCTCCTACCCGTCGTTCAAGGATGGCCGGTTCAACAACCAGATCGTCGTGCGCGGCAAGGACGAGGCGGCGGTCGCGGCCGCCAGGGCGGCGGTCGAGGCGATGCTCGCCGGGATGCGCGGGGACGGCAAGCCGCTCTGAAAGCTGTTGACGGCTGTCCGCCCCGCTCGCGGATGTCCCAAGCGCTTGGTAAGAGACCCTTCGATCCGCGCCAAGGAGCCGCCCCATGCCCGCCCCCCGCGAAAAGGCCTTTCCGGTCTCCTGGGACCAGTTTCACCGCGACGCCCGCGCGCTCGCCTGGCGGCTCGCCGGGTCCGGGCCGTTCGACGCGCTGGTCGCGATCACCCGCGGGGGGCTCGTGCCGGCCGCAATCGTGGCGCGCGAACTCGACCTGCGGCTGATCGAGACGATCGGCATCGTCACGCGCCACGACTACAAGATCCTGGGCGACCTCAAAGTGATCAAGCCCATCGCGCCCGAAGTCGCCAAGCTCGACGCCGACGCGCGGATCCTGGTGGTGGACGATCTGGTCGACACCGGGGCGACGATGAAGGTCGTGCGGGAGTTGCTGCCGAAGGCCCATGTCGCCACCGTCTACGCCAAGCCGCTCGGCCGGCCGCTGGTCGATACGTTCATCACCGAAGTGTCGCAGGACACCTGGATCTATTTCCCGTGGGACATGGGCCTCGCCTTCCAGCCGCCGATCGCCAAGGACGGGGCCTGAGGCGCGCGCCGCAAAGGCGCGGAGACAACCGATCGAAATCAAGTGGTGCGGACGGCGGGGGTCGAACCCGCACGGCTGTGAGGCCGAGGGATTTTAAGTCCCTTGCGTCTACCGGTTCCGCCACGTCCGCGCCGCGGCGATCCATGTCACACCGGCTGCGAAGACGCAAAGGCAGGCGGAGGCCGGGCCGCGCGCTGGGCGCGACGGGCGAAGCGGCGCGCCGTTCCGCCGGCGCCCCTCAGGCAGGGGCTCACTCCTCGGCGGTTACGATCGACGACAGCGACGGGTGCGCGTCGCTATCGGCCGAGGGAGGTTTTGCGCTCACCCTCGCGTCATCCGCCGCCATTGGGCGACGACCAGGAGTCCGGCGAACAGCGCGGGCAGGAAGGCGTGCGGCATTTCGATCATAGCGCTTCCCTCCGCGCCCGCGCCCAGCCCCAGGCGAGATAGGCGCAGGTGGCGAAGGCGCTGATCGCGCCGTAGGACACAAGAACCGGCTCGACCATCGTCATCCCTCCATTCGACCGAAGCGGGCGATGGCCCAATATCGGCTGCAACGCGAAGGACGATGCGCCCGTCCGGATAAGCAGCCGCTTAAAGGAAATGGTCGGAATTCTCCTTATCGACGGTGACGTAACGTCACTCGTCCATCCAACATTTGGATCGCTTAACGACTGGTGAGACCGAGCACAGATAGTTCTGCTTGGTTTTTACCCGTTCAACGCTTCGTTCATGGTCGCGCCCCATGCTGGCGCCGATTGACGAACGCGCCGGAGCGCCTTCCGCGCCTGCCTTCGTCCCCATGACCACGCACGAGGTCGCCATGAGCGCGTTGAGGCGATTTGCCCGGGACATCGGCGGTGTGACGTCGATTGAATATGCCCTGATGGCGGGCATGATCGCGCTCGTGCTCGTCACCGCAGTCCGCTTCGCCGGAACCCAGACAAGCGCCGCTTACGTCGGGATCGGCGCGGCGCTGCCTTAGGCGTTTCGCTGGCGCGACTCGCCCAGCCGCTTCGTAGGCTTCGCCCTCCGTGGGGAAGGGCTCGGCGGACGGCGGGCCTCCCATCGATACAAAGCCATCCGCCTTGAACGTGAGCGTCGGAACGCCTAGCGGATGATGGCTTGGGCTCGCGCCGTCTTGCCTTTGCCCTGCCGCTTCGAGGCTTCCCTCTTCCCGCGCGAAAGGGGCGTCCATTCCCCCTGGGGAAGAGCTTACCCCCTAGCGAAAGCCAGGGAGCGGCCGCGTAATCGGCCGGATGAGGGCTTTCGGCGCGGTCCCGTCATAATCCATCGTGCTCTGAGGACGCTCGCCCCGTGACGATCTTGCAGACATTGCGGCCGCCCGACGCGGCGGACGGCGCCGGTCCGAAAGCCGGCGGCCACGCCGCGATCCGCCCGCCAACCCGCCTTTCGACGGCCAAAGCGCTCGTCGAAGCCGGTCTCTATGCGCCCGAGCGGCTGAAGGATCTCGAGGCCGTCGCCGAGCGCTACGCCATCGGCCTGACGCCTGCGCTGGTCGGCCTGATCGACCGCGATGATCCCACCGACCCGATCGCGCGCCAGTTCATTCCCGACGCCCGCGAGCTTCGCCGCGATCCGGCCGAGATCGACGACCCGATCGGCGACGACGCCAGGAGTCCGATCGAGGGGCTCGTCCATCGCTATCCCGACCGCGTGCTGATCAAGCTCGTTTCGGTCTGCGCCGTCTATTGCCGCTTCTGCTTTCGCCGCGAGCGCATCGGGCCGGGCTCGGGTCGGCTGGGCGCCAAGGCGTTCGCCGCGGCGCTCGACTACATTCGCGCGCGGCCCGCCATCTGGGAGACGATCCTGACCGGCGGCGATCCCCTGACCTTGTCGCCGCGCCGCATCGCCGAGACGACAGCGGCGATCGCCGCGATCGACCATGTCCGGACGCTGCGCTGGCACACCCGCCTGCCGGTCGCCGCGCCCGAGCGGGTCACGGTCGCGATGGCGCGCGCGCTGGCCGCCCGGGACAAGACCGTCGTCGTCGCCGTCCACGCCAACCACCCGCGCGAGCTGACGCCCGAGGCGCGCGCGGCCTGCCGGCGCCTCGCCGACCAGGGCGTCCTGCTGGTCAGCCAGACCGTGCTCCTGAAAGGGATCAACGACGACGTCGAGGTCCTGGACAGGCTGATGCGCGGTTTTGTCGAAGCGCGGATCAAGCCCTACTACCTGCACCACGCCGACCTCGCGCCGGGGACGGCGCACTGGCGGACCTCGATCGCGGACGGCCAGGCGCTGGTGCGCGCGCTCCGCGCCCGCCTCTCCGGCTTCGCCATGCCGAGCTACGTCCTCGACATTCCCGGCGGCCACGGCAAGGTCCCGATCGGCCCGCCGTCGATTCGGCCGGACGGAAACGGCGCCTACACGGTCACCGACCCCGCTGGGATCGACCGCCCCTACCGCGACCGGCTCGCCGAGGACTGAGCCCCGGCCCGCAAGCCGGCGCGCTCAGGAGCGCATGTGCGGCGCCAGGGACGCCGCGCCATGTGCGGATCCCGTCCGCTCCGGGGCGAGCACCGCGTAGCTCAGCACATAGGCGGTCATCGCCACCATCACCGTCGTGACGATCAGGGTCGCCACGAACCGGAACGTCTGGTCCGCGCCTTCGCCGCGATCCGCTCGCTCATAGGTTCTCATCGTCGCCACTCCCCCTTGCGGCCGGGAAAACCCCCGGCCACAGAGAAGAACTTAGCGCCGCCTCGGATGTTCCGCCGTGATCGACGTCACAGGCGTGACGCGCGTCACGCGGCTTTCCCGCAGGCCGACGGGGGAACGCCGCCCGGGAAGGCTCAGCCGAAACCCACGCCCGCGCCGCCCGGCTCGAGGCGGATCAGGCGCGAATCCTCGACCGCCGCCTGACGATGCTTGACCGCCTCGCGGTAGACGGGATCGCGGATCATGGCGACGAAGGCCGCGACGCTCGGATACTCGGCGATGAAGCAGAGATCCCAGCGCTCCGCCTCAGGGCCGATCAGCATCAGCTCGAACCGGCCGCGCCAGACGATCCTGCCGCCGAGCCCGGCGAACGCCGGCTCACTTTCCCGGCCGTAGGCGGCGTAAGCCGCTCTCCCGGTCGTCTCGCGCCCGTCCGGATAGACCGCCCGCTCGCGCAGGCGCACGAGGTTGAGCATATGGATCGCGCCGGCCCGATCGTTGGCGCGAAAGGCGGCGAAGGTCTCTTTGGTCGGATCGATGAAGCCGGTCATGCGCAGTCTCCCTGGGGTCCGCGCATGAGCTTAGCGATCTTCGGCGCGAAACGAAGCCACGACCCAGGCGGCGCGACGAAGAGCGATCGGCCCGGGCGGTCGCCCGCCACAATTCCGCTTGTACGGAGCGGATGAAAACCCAACCAAAAGAGGCCCGCAAAGGCGCTTATCGGCGCCCGGTTTGCCGGTTTTGAGCTCGCAACCGGGGCTTTGCGGGCCTCTGCGTTTTTGCTAGCCCGCTTTCAGCAGCCCAAGCTCCGACAAACTCCGAGCCGTGGCGAGAATCGCGTCCCTCGGGCTGCGCGGCGCCCAGCCCAGCTGGCGACGCGCCTTTGCGTTGGACGCGTTCTTGCGTTTGCCAAGTTCTGGCGTGACTCCTTTGAGCTCGGGATCAAACAGCGCGACCAGACGCACAAGCCAGTCGGGCAGACGGCGGGTCGGAATCTTGCCGGCCGCGTCGCCGACGCTGTCCTTGAGGATTTTGGCCATCTGGAGAACGCTCAAGAAATCCCCGGCGGTGGCGAGAAACCGTTCGCCGCGCGCTGCCGGGTCGGTCATGGCCTTGAGGTGCAGGTCGGCGACGTCACGCGCATCGACGGCGCCGAACCAGATGTCGGGGCAGCCGGGCACGGCGCCGTCCAAGAGACGCTTCACCAGCAGGATCGAGGTCGAATAGTCCGGTCCCAGGACGGGCCCGAGAACGCCGACGGGATTGACCACGGCGAGTTCCAGTCCGCCGCCTTCCCGAGCGATGAAATCCCAAGCCGCCCGTTCGGCGATCGTCTTCGATTTCGCATAGGGTTGCAGGCTCGGATAGCTCAGGTCCGTCCAATCCTCCTCCGTGAACGCCGTTGTCCGGCCCCTGGCGCCATAGCCGATCGCCGCGAAGGAGGAGGTCAGCACCACCCGCTTGACCCCGGCGTCGCGGGCGGCCCGCAACACGCGCAGCGCCCCGTCTCGGGCCGGCGCGATCAGCTCGTTCTCGTCCTTGGGCGCAGTGCTCGGAAAGGGCGACGCGACATGGAGCACATATTCGCAACCGGCAGCCGCTTCGGCCCAACCCGCATCGGCGTTCAGATCGGCGCGGACCAGGGTCAGACGTTCGCCGGCGTCGCCCGCTCCCCCTTGGCGCAACATTGCGCGCATAACGCTTTCACGCGCCAGGTCACGCACCGTGGCGCGCGTTTGATGCCCCGCCGCCAACAGCTGGATCAGACAATGGGCGCCGACGAACCCCGTGCCTCCCGTGACCAAAACGTGCGCCATATTCGAATTCTCCTGTGTTCCAACCAGGATGGGCGCCCTTCCCACCCCGGGTCGCGGGCTTCCATTGCAAGAGCTGTCGTTTTGGCGCTCCTTCGAAAGGTTTTCCCACCCGTCGATCGATGCTACACGTTGAACCTAGGTTTAAGGTCAAGGGTCATTTCGATGCGCATCGGGGAGCTCGCCAAAAGGACGGGGATCTCGACCTCGCGCATTCGCTTCTATGAGCGGCACAAGGTGCTTCCCAAGCCGATCCGGGGTGAGAATGGCTATCGGGAGTATCCGGACAGGGCCGTGAAGATGCTGGGTCTTCTCGATGACGCCCAACGGCTGGGCTTTTCGCTGAGCGAAATTCGCGCCGGCCTCAGCGACGCTGCGCCCGATTTCCCATCGCGCGCCGTGATGGTCGAAGCGTTGCGGGGCAAACTGCAGAGCCTCGACCAGCACATGAAAGACGTACGCGCCCGGCGACGCGAGATTGTGAAGCTGATCAAGGAAATGGGCGATTGAGCGCATCGAATGCCGGCGGCCGGATCCACTTTGAGAAACGCCCGCTCCCGGCGCGTCCGTCCGCACCTCACCCGTATTCGTTGACGACCTCGTCGGCCTTGGGGGGCTTCGCGTAATAGGTGTTGAGGATCGTCATGCGCGGTTTGGAATTGTCGATCGAAATCGTGTCGCGGCCGTGCCAGCTCGTGTGCAGGAGGCTGTGGGCCGGGTGGATGACGACGAAGGCGAAGCCGGTGTTGGGCACGAAGGCTGCGGTCTTGACCTTGACCAGACCGTAGGACTTCCAGTGAAAGACGCCCATCGGCGAGACCTTGTAGATCGTCGTGCCGAGTTCCGGATGGCGGTCGTCCTCGGGCATGTAGATGAGGACGGTCAGCACCTTGCGGCGCGTGTCGGGGTGCGGCTTGATCGCATAGCCGTCGAAGTCGGCGTAGAGCACGGGTTGCGGATACATCGGCACGGGCCAGCCCTCGCCGCTGGCTTTGACACGGATGCGCAGGCCCGATTCGAGCCTCTCACGCAGGGCGTCCTGGATCTCCTGCGCCGAAAGGGCGTCGGAGACCTTGCGCCACAGGGCCGTGCGCTCCGGGTCGCCCGCCTCCACGCACCGATCCCACAGCGTATATTGCTTGCGGGTGCGCGCGCCGTTGAGGTCGACATAGCGGTCGAGGTCGGGCCAGCCCGCCAAGAGCCGGCGGTAGACGCCTTCCGAAAAGAAGCCGGGGAAGGTCAGATGCGGGAAGGGCTTGTCGTCGACCGTCCCATCGAGGATCGACCGGACGCCGTGCCGGACGATCTCGTCATAAAGCGTTTCGGAAGCGACAGCGTCGACGATCATGTTGGGCGCCTCGAAGTCAACCGGAATGCGGAGCCTCATCCGCCCCGGTTCGAGTTCGCGAAACTATACGGTTCCAGTCCCCGCTCCAAGCCTCCTCGAGCCGCGGGCCCGCCGCCGTCGCGAGGCGCCGCTGCAGACGCGGTCGATAGGGCGGCCGAAGGGACGCCCGTCTTTCGACGGGCTACGGACCGCGTCTCACAAACGCCGCGCGACGAACCGCACGATCTGGCTCATGACGTCGGCCGAGGCCTGGTCGAGCGCGGCCACGACCGGGGCGGCGTTGGACGAGAAGACGGGCGCCGGGCCGAAAAGATCGCAACGTCGACGATCCGGCCGCTCGTCAGCGCCACGATCTTGGCGGCGACCTCGACATGGGCCTCCGAGGTCGTCGCGTCGAGTTCGAACGAGCGGATGTCGAGCGCAAGCTCGTATTCGGCGTTCGCGGCGCCGCCGTCGATCGAGCGGGCGAGGCCGGCGTTCTGGAACGTCTCGACCAGCCGCGCGCGGAACAGCGACGTCAGTTGCTGCGGCCAGCGGCCGCCCGGCAAAAGCGCGAGCGTCATGCCGTCGCGCACGAGGATGCGGTCGCTGTCGAGATCGAGCGTGGCGAGCGGCTCGGCGATGCGAAACTGCACATGCAGCGGACGCGCTGCGGGCGGCTCGGCCGCCGTCAGGTCGTACACGGTCAGCGGCGTCCCGGCGCAGGCGGCGAGCGCCAGCGCCAGCGCCAGCGCGGCGCCCCGTCCAACGATCCGCAACCCCGCCCCCGCCGCCATCGTTACTCCGCGCCGCGATATTCCGGCAACGAAGGTTTCGCGCCGAAGATGAGCTGACTGGGATTGCGCTCGAACGAGCGGGCCAGCCGATCGATGTCGTCGAGCACCCGCTGCCCCTGAACGGCGAGCGCCTCGTACTGCCTCAAGCCCGAGCCGCTGAAGCGGGTGAGCCCGACCGAGATCTCCTTGATCCGCACGTCGAGATCGTCGGCAAGCTTCTTGACCGAGCCCGCCGCCTCGCCGATGTTGCCGAGCGCGCTCTTGGTTCCGGGCGCGCCGATGAAGGTCTGCGCGCTCGCGATCAGCGTGTCGAGCTTGTCGGCCAACTCGTTGAGCTTGGCCGAGATCTCGGCCGCGTTCTTCAGCGTCGCATCGATGTTGACGCGGTTTTGCCGGACGGTATTGGCGACGTCGGTCGCGGAATCGACGATATCGGCCACCTTGTCGGGATCGACCGCCTTGGCGATGGCGTCGATGTCGGTGATCGCCGAGTCGAGCTTGGCCGAGGTTTGGTTGAGCTTCTTGATAAAGTCCGCCCCGTCCCGCAGCAACGCTTCGGTGTTGTCGGAGCTGTGGGCGAGCGCCCTGGAGAAGGTCTGGGCGTTCCCGATGACCTCGTTCACTTTCGCCGCGTCGATCGACTTGATCAGCTTATCGGCGTCCTCGGCCAGGGTTTGCGCCTTGCTGGCGAGCGGCCCGATGGTCTTGCCAAGATCGGCGATGCTGGCCAGCGCCTCGTCGACCCGGCCGGCGTTGTGGGCCAGCGCCATCGAGAACTGCTGCACGTTGTCGACCGTCTGGTGGATGCCCGCGGCGTTGTCGACCAGGAGCTTGTTGGCGAGATCGAGCACATAGCCGGCCTTGGTCTGCAGGTCGGCGAGCGTCGCGGTCGGCAGCGACGGGATGACCGGGGGATTGCCGGTCAGCTCCGCCGCGCCCTTCACTTCGCCGCCTTTCAAGGCGACCACGCCCGTGCCCGTCAGCCCCTGCGTTTCGAGTTGCGCCATGGTGTTGGCGTTGATCGGCGCGCTCGCGTTGGTCACGTCGATGTCGGCGATCACCTGGGCGGGGTTGTCCTTGACGAACCGGAGATCGGTGACCTCGCCGACCTTGAGGCCGTTGAACAGCACGTTGGAGCCGATGGACAGACCGGAGACCGAGCCGTCGAAGACGACCTCATAGTGCCGGTGCGTGCCGCTCGCGCCATAGCCGGCGATCCACATGATGAAGGCGAACGCGCCAAGCACGGCGGCCAGAGTGAAGGCGCCGATCAGGACAAAATTGGCTCGGGTCTCCATCTCTTGTCTCGCGCCTTACGCTGGGTTAGGCGCGGGAGACGGCGCGGCCCTCGCCCCAGCCCGCACCACGCCCCGTTTGCCGTGGAAATAGGCTTTGATCCATGGATCGTCGGATTGCAAGAGTTCTTCGATTTTTCCGACTGCCGACACCTTGCCGTGGCCGAGCACCGCAACGCGGTTGCAGATGGCGAACAGGCTGTCGAGATCGTGGGTCACCATGAAGACCGTGAGCCCGAGGGTCTTCTGCAGCGTGGCGATGAGCTCGTCGAAATCGCCGGCCGAAATCGGGTCGAGGCCCGAGGTCGGCTCGTCGAGGAATACGATCGCCGGATCGAGAGCGAGCGCGCGCGCCAGCGCGACGCGCTTGGTCATCCCGCCCGAAAGCTCGGAAGGAAACTTGTCGGCGGCGTCCTGCGGCAGGCCGACGAGGTGCAATTTTTGCGCCGCCAGGCCGTCCATCATGTCCTGCGACAGCTTGAGATGCTCGCGCATCGGCATCTCGATGTTCTGCCGCACGGTGAGGCTGGAAAAGAGCGCGCCTTCCTGGAACAGGACTCCCCAGCTCTCGCCGACGAGCAGCCTTTCGTGGTGCGTCAAATGATCGAGATTCTCCCCGAACACCTCGATCGTCCCGGCCTGCTTGGGGATCAGTCCCAGAATGGTGCGCGTCAGCACGGACTTGCCGGCGCCGGATGCGCCGACGAAGCCGAGCACCTCGCCGCGATAAAGGTCGAGATCGAGCCCGTCCATGACCAGCCGGTCGCCGAAGCCGACCTTGAGCCCGCGAACGCGGATGACGACGTCCGGCGCGGACCCGGACGGGGCTTCAGCCTCGATCAATAGTCCACCGCGGAAAAGAACATCGCAAACAGCCCATCCATGACGATGACCATGAAGATCGACTTGACCACCGAGGCGGTCACGTTGCGGCCGAGCGACTCGGCCGACCCGTGCACGTCCATCCCCTCGACGCCGGCGATGACGCCGATGGTGGCGGCCATGAACGGCGCCTTGATCAGCCCGACGGCGAAGGTTTCGACGTAGATGGCGTTGTGAAGTCGGGTGACGAACACGATCGGGGTCATGCCCGCATAGAGCCAGCTCACGACGAGGCCGCCGGCCAGTTCCGCGAGGTCCCCGACGAAGGTCAGCACCGGCAGGGCGATCACCAGCGCGACCAGCCGCGGCATGATCAAGACCTCGAGCGGATCGAGCGCCATCACCCTGAGGGCGTCGATCTCCTCGCGCATCGCCATCGAGCCGATTTCAGCGGTGATCGCCGAACCCGTGCGGCCGGCGATCATGATCGCGGTCATCAAAAGCGCAAGCTCGCGCAAGCCCAAGACGCCGATGAGATTGACGGCGTAGGCCGAAGCGCCGAACACCCTGAGTTGGAAGATGCCCTGCTGCATGACGATCGCGCCGACCAGAAAGTTGATCAGCACGATGATTGGCACGCTGCGCAGCGAGTACATCTCGAGCTGGTAGGCGGTCGACGTCCATCGCCAGCGGTGCGGAAAGGGCAGCAGGCGGATGGTCATCGCCACCAGCTGGCCAAAAAAGCTGACGCCCTCGGCCAGATCGTAACCGGCGGTGTAGACAAACTCGCCCACCGCGTTCAGCAGCGAGATCGCCGTCGGCGCATGGGTCGGCTTCGGCGGCTCGATCGGCTGATAGCCCGCCTCCTTCAGGAGCAGCGCGTATTCCGGCCGGGCGCCGCGATAATCGGCCTTGACGCCAGCGTCGGCCAGCTCGACGCGCGCCCGGTCGATCGCCCAGGCCCCGGCCGTGTCCATGCGGTTGACGGCGGAGAGGTCGAGGATCGCGCCGGTCGCCTGGCGCGCAGGCCCGGCCAGCGAAGCGGCCCGCTCCTCGAGCGCCGCGCTGTTGGCGACCGTCCAGTCGCCGGCCAAAGACAATATCAGGCCTTCGCCGCCGACCTGGCGGCTGACTGTTGGCGCAACGGACACCAGGAACTCCGAACAACGGCTGCCTGCGCTTTATAGCGGACGCCTCGCTGCTGTCGAGGCGCGCTCGCCGACCGGGGGAGGCGCCGGGCACGCAGCGATCAGGATACAAACAAAGCGGGTACGAATCGGCGACTCGGGCAGAGGGACTCTGAATCGCATGCAAAGCGAGTCCAATCTTTGGCGGAACGGCGGAATCGTGGCCCCGGAATGTGGCGCCCTCCGAGTCCGCGCCTAAACGAGGCGCCCGAGATCGACCGAAGGACAAAGCGGGAAGGAATCGGGACTCCCGCGGTTGGCGGTTCCCTGCGTCCATAGGCAAGAGGAAATCGACCGCCAGGGGGCCCGGCCTCGGTTCAGGGTTATCGGGATCTTCCGCAGGCGCGGCGTCTGGCGTTCCGTTGCGGGACGGGACGACGGAAGGCGGGACAAAGGCGGACGGAATCGGCGACAGCCGAGTCGCGCGCGCCGTTGCGTCCGTTTGCAAGCCCTGCGGGCAAGCGAAGGCCGCCGCTCTGGCGGAATGGTTGACCGACGGCGCCGCTCGGCGTCGCTCCGGCGCGCCGGATCGGGACTGGGAAGAGAAAACCGGCACAAACCGCGCCGGAATCGGCGACGCCGGAAGCCGACGGAGTCCATTCGTTAAAGGCAAGCCTCAAGCTGGCGTTTTGGCGGGATGTCGGCGGGAAATGGTTAACGAGCCCCGGTCGATGACCGTCCGATCCCGTCAGCGCGCCGACCGGCTCCCGATCATCCGGGCGCGGATCTCCCTTTTCAGCGCCTTTCCGACCTTGGAGCGCGGCAGGTCCGGCCAGATGTCGAGCTCTTTGGGCGCGTTGACGCCGCCGATCCGCGCCTTGACGAAAGCGACGATGTCGGCCGGGTCGAAAAGAGGCTCCAGCGAGAAGCGCCGGGGCGGTGCGGGCCCGTCCCGGCGCGCCGCCGTCAGGCCTGGACGGTCAGGATCGGGTTCATGACGAGGCCGTGGCTCTTCAGCACGCCGAGCAATTCGCGATGCCCGAACGCCTGGCACGCGGAAGCGAAGCCGGCCTTGCGCGGCGGCGTCTGCAGCACGGACGCCGCGGCGAAGGCCTGCAGGAGGCCGGTTTGCTTATAGTTGCAATTGCCGTGGATGACGCAATGCGCGCGGCCGAGCGGGCCTGAGGCGTAGACGGAGTCGAGCGAGACGTTGATGCGCGGATTTTCGCGCGGCGGCATGCCGGCCTGGATCGAGGCCGCGATATTGGCGAGCGCCGCCTGCTGCTGGTCGGGAGGCAGGGGCTTGATCTGCTCCTCGAACATCTTTTGGGTCGCCACGAATCCTTCCATCACCTCGCGCGCAAAGACGCCGCCGAGCGCCTTGCAATTGGCGACGCGCGGGTCGTCCTGGAACCAGACGGGATGGGAGGTGCCCGCCCACGGGGTCACCAGCGCATGCGCATGCTGCCCCGGCACGTTCACTTCATAGTGGGTGTTCTGCGCCCATTCGACGAATTTATTCTGCTCGAGATAGTACCATTTCGCTTGCAGGATCGCGAAGATGGTCTGGGTCGAGGCGTAGGTCGGGAAGCCCTTCCACAGGACCAGGATATCGAGGGTGTCGAGGCCGGGCGTCTCGAGACAGATGTTGGCGGCGATTTCGCCGGTCGTGTACATCTGCGCCACGCCCGGCGAGATGAGCAGGCCCCGCTCGGCGAACTTGGCGCCGAAGCGCCTCTTGGCGTCGAGAACCCAGTCCTGCTCGCCGGTCGTGTCGGTGTAGCAGCAGCCCGCCGCGAGGCAGGCTTCGGCGACCTCGGGCCCGTATTTGCTGAACGGCCCGACCATGTTGCTGACGATTTTCGAGCCGCGGAAGAGCTCCGTCAGCGCGCCGACCTCATGGGCGACCTCGGCGACTTCGTAATCGGCGGTTTCGATGCCCGGGACCTTGTCCAGCACCGCCTGAACGCGCGCCTTGTCGCGCCCAGCGGCGACGAACGGCACACCCAGTTCGCGCAGATATTCACAGACGAGGCGCCCGGTGTAGCCCGAGGCGCCGTAAACCACGACAGGTTTCTTGGCCATGATGCATGTCCTCCCTTGTTGATGACGGCGGCGCGCCCTGTAGACTTTTGGTCAGCGCGCCCTGTACACGCGGTCGGTGACCGCGTCAGCCGCGATCAGCGATCGCGGCTACAGTTGCGCTAAGTCCCCATGCCGCCGTCGACCGGCAGGCCGACGCCGGTGATGAAGCGCGCGGCGTCGGAGCAGAGGAAGACGACGGCGTCGGCCATGTCCGCGACCTCGCCGAGCCGGCCGAGCGGCGTCTGCTCGACGACCGCGCCGACCGCGGCCTCGCCGCTCGGAAAGAGGCCGGCGGCCACGACGTCGGCGGCGAGCTGCATGCCCATATCGGTCGGCACGAGGCCGGGAAAGATGCAGTTGACCCGGACGCCGTAGCCGAGTTTGCCCGCTTCCATGGCGGCGACGCGGGTCATCCGGTCGACGGCCGACTTGGTGGCGGAATAGCCCGCGATCCCGGGGAAGGCGATCGTCGCCGCGACCGACGAGATGCTGACGATCGCGCCGCCCCTGCCGGCCGGGCCGCCGGGCTTCATCGCGCGGAAGGCGTGCTTCATGCCGAGCCCGACGCCCACGACATTGACCTCGCACATGCGGCGAAGATCGGCCGGCTTGACGTCGACCACGAGCGAGGTGATCTCGACGCCGGCGTTGTTGACGAGAATGTCGTAGCCGCCGAGTTCGTCGATCGTCCGGGAGACCGCGTTTTCCCAGCTCGCTTCGTCGGTGACGTCGAGCGTCACGAAGGCGGCCTTCGCGCCCTTTCCGGCGATCGCCTTCGCCGTCGCCGCGCCGGCCTCGACGAGAATGTCGCCGATCATCACCGACGCGCCCGCCTCGGCCAGCGCCTCGGCCATGCCGGCGCCGAGACCGCGCGCGCCGCCGGTGACCAGCGCCTTGCGGCCGGTGAGGTCAAATTTGCTCATTCGGGGTTCCTCCGTTGTCGCTTGGTCGAAGCCGAGGCGTCGGGGCGGAGGAGGCATGCAAGCGCAAACAGACCGAACAGCTCGGCATGGGTCTCCTCCCTCGCGATAGCCCTTTGGGCCGCTCTCAGAGAAGGATAAGTTTTGACATCTGTCAAGAATTCTCTATACGACTGTCAAATAAAATTTGAGCGAGCCGTCGAGACGACGCCGGGGCTTGTGCGCACGGGTCCGCGTGCTATCCGTCGGTCTCGATGGCAAGCGCGAACGGCGGAAGCGGATGGCGTCTCGCAGCGTGACGAAACTCGACCGGGTCCCCCGGCGGCCGATCGACAAGTTCGCCGAGCGGCGGGCGGAGCTTGCCGAGGCGGCGCTGCAGACGCTGTCGGAACTCGGTTACGCCCGCACCAGCGTGCGCGAGATCGCCGAGAACTCAGCGTTCAGTCACGGAGTCCTGCACTATTATTTCGCCGACAAGGTCGATCTCATCCTGTGCAGCGTGCGCCAGTACAAGGCGCGCTGCGTGACGCGCTACGACGAGGTCACGGCCGCGGCCCGTTCCAGCGACGAACTCGTGGACGGCTTCGTCCACGCCCTTGGGCAAACCGTGCGGGAGGACGGGCGCCTGCATCGTCTCTGGTACGACATCCGGGCGGAGGCCATGTACGAAAAGGCGTTCCAGTCCGACATCGCCGAGATCGACAAGAGCCTCGAGGACATGATCTGGCGCATCCTGTCGCGCCTTTCCGAGCTCAGCGGCGTCCCGCAGCCGCTGTCGCCTTCGGCGGCCTACGCCGTCATGGACGGGCTCTTCCAGCGCGGTCTCCTGCGGCATCTGTCGGGAGACGAGACCGCCGTCGCTGCGATGCAGGCCGACGTCCGCAGCGTTCTGTCGCGCCTCGCGGCGCGATAAGGGGCGCACCGCTCTTCGGGTAGGGCGCGTCCCTTCTCCCCGTTTCACGGGGAGAAGGTCAGGATGAGGGGCAGGGTGAGCGGCCGCGGCCAATCGCCAAGGCCCCTCACCCCAACCCTCTCCCCGCAAGCGGGGCGAGGGGGCTTCGCGCCCCGTCCCCTCACCACCGCTGGTGGACGTGCGGCCGAATGTCCTCGTCGTAGATCGCCTTCAGCGTCGCCATGTCGGCGGCGGAGAGCGGCGGCAGGTCGGCGGCCTCAGCGTTGCCGCGCGCCTGCGCCGCGGTCTTCGCGCCCGGGATGACGACCGTCACCGCATCGAACATCAGGATCCAGCGCAGCGCGACTTGCGCCATGGTCGCATCGCCCCGGACGAGCGGGCGGATGCGCTCGACCGCCTTCAAGCCCACCTCGTAGGGCACGCCCGAGAAGGTCTCGCCGACGTCGAAGGCCTCGCCGTGACGATTGAACTTGCGATGGTCATCGTCCGCGAAGGTCGTGTCCGCCTTGAGCTTGCCGGTCAAGAGTCCGCTCGCCAGCGGCACGCGCGGGATGATCGCGACATTGCGCGCCTTGGCCGCGTCGAAGAACAGCCCGGCCGGCCGCTGCCGGAAAATGTTGAAGATGATCTGGACGCTGACGACGCCCGGATATTCGATCGCCTTCAAGGCCTCCTCGATCCGCTCGACGCTGACCCCGTAGTCGCGGATCTTGCCGGACTTCTTGATCCGGTCGAGCGCGTCGAACGCCTCGGGATGATAATAAAGGTCGGTCGGCGGGCAGTGGAGCTGGACGAGGTCGAGCGTCTCGACCTCGAGGTTTTTCAGGCTGCGGTCGATCCAGCCGCTGAGGTTCTCGTATGTGTAGCCGGCGACGGTCTGCTGCGGCAGGCGGCGGCCGGCCTTGGTCGCGACGAACACGCCGGCGCCCGGCCGCGCCTTCAAGGCTTTGGCGACCAGCCGTTCCGAGCGGCCGTCGCCATAGACGTCGGCGGTGTCGATGAAGGTGACGCCGGCGTCGAGCGCGGCGTTCAGCGCGGCGAGCGCCTCGCTTTCCTCGACCTCGCCCCAGCTCCCGCCGATCGCCCAGGCGCCGAAGCCGACCTCGCCGACGCTGCGGCCGGTGCGTCCGAAGATTCGCGTTTGCATTCGTGACTCCCAGGTTATTCTCGCGGCGCCCCCGCTTTCGCGGGCATGATAGGCTGCAATGGGGAAGGCGCTACGGTTTCACCCATTTCGCGTTGGCGTTCGACGACTTCACGGCCGCCTCGATGAAGGCGAGGCCCTTGACGCCGTCCTCGATGGTCGGGAACTGGACGCCCTTCCCCGGCTTCTTGCCCGCTCGCGCGGCTTTGATCGCCGCCGCGATCTCGGCATAGATGTTGGCGAAACCCTCGAGATAGCCCTCCGGATGGCCGGAGGGTATGCGGGTCACCCGCGCCGCCGCGTCGCCCGAGCCCGGTCCGCCGCGGGTGAGGATCTGGGTCGGCTTCTCGTAGGGCGACCAAAGGAGCTGGTTCGGGTTCTCCTGGCGCCATAAGAGGCCGCCCTTGGTCCCGTAGACGCGCAGCATCAGCGCGTTCTCGTTGCCCGGCGCGACCTGGCTCGCCCACAAGCGCCCCGCGCGCGCCATTGGCGAAGCGCATCAGGATCTGGACGTTGTCGTCGAGCGTCCGCCCCTCGCCGAACGAGGAGAGATCCGCCGAAAGCTCCGAAAGCTCGAGCCCGGTCACATAATCGGCGAGGTTGTAGGCGTGCGTGCCGATGTCGCCGAGCGCCCCGCCGGCGCCCGAGCGCTTCGGATCGACGCGCCACTCGGCCTGCTTGTTGCCGCCCTTCTCGGTCGGCCCGGTCAGCCAGTCCTGCGCATATTCCACCTGCACCAGCCGAAGGACGCCGAGATCGCCGGCCTGGATCATCTCGCGCATCCGGCGCACCAGCGGATAGCCGGTGTAATTGTGGGTGAGGGCGAACAGGCGGCCCGACTTCTCGACCGCCGCCTGCATCTTTTTGGCTTCGGCGAGCGATACCGTCAGCGGCTTGTCGCAGATGACGTGAATGCCCGCCTTCAGGAAGGCGATGGCCGGCCCGGCGTGCATATAATTGGGGGTGACGATCGAAACCGCCTCGATCCCGTCCCCCCGCTTGGCCTCGGCCTTGGCCATGCTCTCGTAGTCGTCGTAGATGCGGTCGGCCGCAAGCCCCAGGGCTTCGCCAGACCGGCGCGCCTTCTCCGGCGTCGACGACAGCGCGCCGGCGACCAGCTCGTACTCATCGTCGATGCGCGAGGCGATGCGATGCACCGCGCCGATGAAGGCGCCCTCGCCGCCGCCCACCATGCCGAGCCTGATGCGTCCGCCGGCCTTGGCGTCGCTGCGTCCCTCGATGGCCATTATGATCCCTCCCGTTACTTCAGCCCGAGCGCGCGCTTGATCTGCTTCTTGTCGACCGCCCCGCCGGCGAAGTCGTCGAACGCCTTCTCGGTCACCCGGATCATGTGTTGCTTGATGAACTCGGCCCCCTCGCGCGCGCCGTCCTCGGGGTGTTTGAGGCAGCACTCCCATTCGAGCACCGCCCACGACGAATAGCCGTACTGCGCCATCTTCGAGAAGATGCCGGAAAAGTCGACCTGGCCGTCGCCGAGCGAACGGAACCGCCCGGCGCGCTCGACCCACGGCGCGTAGCCCGAATAGACGCCCTGGCGGCCGGTCGGGTTGAACTCGGCGTCCTTGACGTGGAAGGCCTTGATCCGCTCGTGGTAGATGTCGATGTAGTCGAGATAGTCGAGCTGCTGCAGCACGAAGTGCGACGGATCGTAGAGGATGTTGCAGCGCTTGTGGCCTTTCAGGGCCTCGAGGAAGCGCTCGAAGGTGGCGCCGTCGAAAATGTCCTCGCCGGGATGGATCTCGTAGGCGACGTCGCAGCCGGCGTCGTCGAAGGCGTCGAGGATCGGCTTCCACCGCTTCGCCAATTCCTCGAACGCCGTCTCGATCAGCCCCGGGGCGCGCTGCGGCCACGGATAGACATAGGGCCAGGCGAGCGCGCCGGAGAAGGTCGCGTGCGCCTTGAGGCCGAGGCGCTTCGAGGCCTTCGCGGCCAGCATCATCTGCTCGACCGCCCATTTCTGCCGCTCGGCCGGTTTCCCGTGCAGGTCCTTGGGCGCGAAAGCGTCGAAAGCGTCGTCGTAAGCCGGGTTCACCGCAACCAGCTGGCCCTGCAGGTGGGTCGAAAGCTCGGTGATCGCGAGGCCGTGGCTCCCGGCTACTCCGGTCAGCTCCTCGCAATAGTCCTTCGAGGACGCAGCCTTGGCGAGATCGATGAGGCGGTCGTCCCAGGTTGGAATCTGAACGCCCTTGTAGCCGAGCCCGGCCGCCCATTCGCAAATCGTTGCAAACGAATTGAACGGCGCCGCGTCGCCGGCGAACTGCGCCAGAAAGATCGCCGGGCCCTTGACCATGCCAGCCATGATTCATGTCTCCCATACGCTCAAAGTCTTGAGCGCGTCTCGTTGCGTTGAATTCAAAGAGGGGAGCGGAACAGCCGCGCTCCTCCTTTCGTCGTGTCAGCGTGATCAATTCTGATCGGGTCGCGCCGGCCTACCCTCACCCTGCGGCCTTCGGCCGCTTCCCTCTCCCGGTGGGAGAGGGGAACGTCCCCTTCCCCCTCGGGGGGAAGGTGGCCCGAAGGGCCGGATGAGGGCCTTCGGCGCAACCGATGTCGACCCGGCCCCAAGCCTCAGAACGGCGAGTCCTTGAAGTAGAAGTCCTTCGCGTTCGCCTTGTCGATCAGCGACGCCTTGAGGATGTAATCGCCGCGGACCGGGATCTTGTCCTCGAGCCCGAGCGCGGTCAGGTCCATCGCCACGGCGACCATGGTCGGCGAATAGAGCACGTCGACCGGCATCATCGGATCGCCGTCCATCACCCGCTTGATCATGTCCTTGCTGCCGGCGCCGGCGACCACGAACTTGACGTCGGTGCGCTTGGCCTGGGCGATCGCCTCGAACACGCCGACCGCCATGTCGTCGTCCTGGCACCACACGGCGTCGATCTTGGGATGCTTGGTCAAGAAGTCCTGCATCACCTTGAACGCGTCGTCGCGGCTCCAGTTGCCGAACTGGCTGTCGATGACCTTGATCTTGGTGCCCTTGATCCCCTCGTCGAAGGCGTCGACGCGCATCTTGTCGATCGGAATCGGCAGGCCGCGGATGACCACCACGTCGCCGCCGTTCGGCATCGCCTTCTTGAAGTAGTCCGCCGCCCGCGCGCCGATGCCCGGATTGTCGCCGCCGACGTAGAGGTCGTAGATCGACCGGTCGTTGGCGATGCGATCGACGACCGTGACGAAGGTCCCCTTATCCTTGACCTTGCGGATCGGGTCGGTCAGCACGTTCGGGTCGTGCGGCAGCACGACCAGCGCGTCGATGCCCTGGGTCTCGAGGTCCTCGAGCGCGTTCGCCTGGGCGGCCGGGTCGGGCGAGGTCTTCACGATCACCTTGAGGCCCGGATACCTCTTCTCGAGCGCCTTGGCCTCCTGCATCGCGAAGTACACCACGCCGCCGGTCCAGCCGTGATCGGCGGTCGGAACGGAAACCGCGATCGTCTTTGTCTGCTGCGCCTGAGCGGCGCCGGCGAGACAACCCGCGACCGCAAGGCCAATCAGAAATCGTTTCATACTCTTTTCCTCTCCCGCTTATTTGAGAGGTCATGGGCGCCCGACCTCCCGGTTTATCCTCATCGGCTGCGCGACAGTCCGCGTTGCGCCAGCATCGCGATGATGATGATCGCGCCCTGAACCGCGCCGATGAGGTATTCGCTGACCACATTCGACAACAGCATGATGTTGCCGATCACTTCGAGGATGAGCGCGCCAGCGATCGTCCCCCATACGCGCCCGACCCCGCCCTTGAGCCGCGTGCCGCCGACGACGACCGCGGTGATCGCGATCAGCTCCCAGCCGAGCCCGGTCGATTCGCTGGCCGAGCTCAGCCGCGGCACGTAGACGATGACCGCGATGGCGACGCAGAGGCCCTGCAGGACGTAGGTGATGGTGCGCACGCGGGCGACGTTGATGCCGGAATAGCGCGCCACGTCCTCGTTCGAGCCGACCGCGCGCACGTGCCGGCCGTAGGCGGTGCTGTAGAGAATGAAGGCGCCGACGATCGCGACCCCGACGATGACCAGAACCGGATAGGGAATCCCGATGAGGTCGCCGAAATAGACCTGGCGATAGGCGGCGCGCACGTCGCTGCTGCCGATCGTGATCGAGCCGCCCTGGGCGAGCCAGGTCAAGAGCGAGCGGAAGATACCCATGGTGCCGAGCGTGACGATGAACGGCTCGATCTTGCCGAGCGTGGTGGTGACGCCGTTGAACAGGCCGCAAAGGGCGCCGACGGCGAGCGACAGCGCCATCGCCGCAACAATCAGCAGCGTCGCATTCGCGATCAGCCCGGAATTCAGGAACAGGATTTCGAGGCCCGCCACGAAGGCCGCCATCGCCCCGACCGACAGGTCGAGCCCGCCGCCGGTGATGACCAGCGTCTGTCCGACCGCGATCGTGGCGATGAAGGTGGAGCGCGCCAGGACGTTGGTCAGATTGTCGATGCTGAGGAAGCGCGAATTGGCAAACGCGCCCAGAACGCAAATCAGGCCGAGCGCCAGGAACGGCGCCACCGCGACGAGGTTGATCCGGCGGCGCGTCGCTGCGGCCGGCGCCTCATGAACCGCCTCACTCATCCCCGCGCGTCCCCAACCTTCGCGTCCACGCCCATCGCCAGAACCACGATCTGGTGCTCCGTCATCGCCTGGCCCGCGACTTCGCCGGCGATCCGGCCGTTGCGCATGACGATGATCCGGTGACAGATCCCGATCAACTCGGCCATCTCGGACGAAATCACGATCACCGAGCGGCCCTCCCCGGCCATGGCGGCGATGAAGCGATAGATCTGCTGCTTGGCGCCGATGTCGATGCCGCGCGTAGGTTCGTCGATCACGACGACGCGCGGATTGAGCTGCATCATTTTGGCCAGCAAAAGTTTCTGCTGGTTGCCGCCCGACATCTGCCCCGCCAGCAGGCCCTTGTCGCCGACGCGGATGTCGAAGCGCTGGATCGCCTCGTCGAGCGCCTTGCCCTCGCGGGCCCGGTCGACCAGCGGGCCGCGCTGAAACTTGTCGAGCGCGGCGAGCGTCAGGTTGGTCGAGAGCGTCTCCTCGAGCAAGAGACCCTTGCTCTTGCGGTCCTCGGTCAGATAGACGGCCCCGGCGCGCATCCCGGCCCGCGCGTCCGGCCAGTGCTGCGGCCGCCCGTCGAGCCGGATCTCGCCGCCGCCCTTGCGCAGCCCGAACAGGGCTTCGAAGAGTTCGGTGCGTCCCGCGCCGACCAGCCCGGAGAAGCCGAGGATCTCCCCCGGCCGAACGCTGAAGCTCGCGTCCTCGGCGAAGCCTTCCGCGCCGAAATGCGCGACTTCGAGCGCCGGCGTCCCGCCCGGCGCCGCCGGGCGCGGGGGATAGAGCGCGAGCAGGTCGCGCCCGACCATCAGGCGGGCCATGTCGACCGGTTCGAGTTCGGCGCCCGGCCGCGTCGTCACCTTCTTGCCGTCGCGCAGAACCGTGACGATGTCGGCGACCGCCTTCACCTCCTCGAGGCGGTGGGAAATGTACAGGACCGCGACGCCCTTGGCCTTCAGTTCGCGAATGAGCTTGAGGAGCGCCGTCGTCTCGACCGGCGTCAGCGAGGCGGTCGGCTCGTCGAAGATCACCACCCGGTGCGGGACGGTCAGCGCGCGGGCGATCTGCGCCAGTTGCCGCTGCGCGATCGACAGGCGCTGGACCGGCACGGTCACCGGCGCCTCGACGCCGAACACGCGCATCGCCTCGGCCGCGCGACGGTTCATCTCGCGGTCGTCGACGGTGAAACCCCGCCGCGCCTCCCGGCCGAGAAACATGTTCTCGGCGATCGTCAGATCGGGCGCGAGCATGATCTCCTGATGCACCAGCACGATGCCGCGGCGCTCGGCGTCGACCGGCCCCCTCAGTTCGACGGCCGCGCCGTCGAGCTTCAGGACGCCGCGGGTCGGCGCCAGATGGCCGCTGACGATCTTCATCAGGGTCGATTTTCCGGCGCCGTTCTCGCCGATGACCGCATGGACTTCGCCCGCGCGGATATCGAGCGAAATGTCGCTCAGCACCTCGATCGGCCCGAACGAACGCGACAGGCCCACCGCTTCCAGAACGGAAGGAGCGAGAACGGAAGCAGAAAGTCCCGCGGGGGCGCTCGGTCGACTGGAATTGGATTGCGGCTGGATCGGCTCGCTCGGCTCAGGCATCCCCTCCCCTCCGGCGACTGCGCCGAGGCTGACATGCCAGCAAGACCTAGCCCCTCGCGACCGATCCGTAAAGCGCCGACCTCAAGGCCTAGTGGACGACTCGAGATCGAGCCGCGCCCCGCCCTCTCCCCATAGGGCGTCCGACAGGACGCCCGTCTCTCGACGAGCTATGGGGAGAGGGAAGCGGCCGAAGGCCGCAGGGTGAGGGAAGCGGCCAAAGGCCGCAGGGTGAGGGTTCGCTGGCGCAACCCTATGTCGATCGCCCCCACCGTCCTCGGGGGCCCGATGGCCTGCGCGGGGCCGAGCGCCGACACGGGCTCGCGCCGAGGCTCTGGATCCCTCCCCGGGGCTCGCCCCGCGGATCGCGCGGGGATGACAGCCATGCGCCGAGCGCCACGATGAGCGGGCGAGGGCAAAGACGGGGCGTGAAGGCGGGGAGACTTCACAAGCGGTCGGGGAGCCGGAGCTCGTCGCGAGCGATTCAATGGTCGGAGTTGACGCAGAACTGCCGTTGCGGATCGCGGCTGCGAACGTCGCAAGTGAGCAGGTAAGCGGGCCTTGCCCCTAGGCGCGGTCTCCGCCCTGACCGGAAGTTCGTCCCGAGAGATTGAACGTCGCTAATCGACGGCAGCGGTCATCGCCGATCGCGACGATGGATGTCGCGTGACAGGAATTGGCAGCAAAAACGAAAGACACGCTGATAGGTCACGCGAAATTTGCGGACCTTCAGCTGAACTCTTTCGTCCGGACCTTGCATCGCATCGTTACCGTGGTCGGTAAGCGGGGTCGGTTTACAGTCCGAAGACACTGCTCCGGATTTTGCCAAGCCTTAGCCAGCGCACCCGCCGCCTTCTGCGTGCCGGGGGCCGGTCGCCGACCGGACCCGGGCGGCCCGGGCCCAAGCAACCAACTGGTCCGAGCCGATATGTTGATGACCGTTGCCAAAGACCGGCGGCCGTAGCGCGCGAGATGCTTCCCGCGTCGCATACGACGCATTTTCTATGACCCGATGTCCGCATTCGACGCCAACCTTGATGTTTTCGCCGCTTGACCCCGGGGGCGTTCTACGCGATCATCTAGAAACCAGGCGGTTTTCATCGAAGTTGGATTTGCGTTTACGTAAATCCGTTCGAAGAATTATCAAAACGATGCATCCTCTCGTTGGGGCGGAAGGGTGATGGCGCGGAGCCCGATTTTCGTCGCTTTGCTTGGCGTTTGTCGTCTTGGCCTGGGTCCCAGCCTTGCACAGGCCGCGGAACAGCCGCCCGACACGATGGAGGCGCGCGTCATGGCCTGCGCCCCCTGCCACGGGGCGAAGGGCGAGGGAACGAACAAAGCGTATTTCCCTCGCCTCGCTGGCAAACCTGCCGACTATCTTGCGAACCAGCTTTACGCTTTCCACATCGGGCGGCGGCACTATCCGCCAATGAACTACCTGCTGGCCTATCTTCCGGAAGACTACCTGAAGAAGATCGCGGAATATTTTGCCGCGCAGCGGCCCCCGTTGCCAGCGCCGACGGTTCCTGACGTCAGCAAGAACGTGCTTGCGCGTGGCGAGACCCTCGTGACGCACGGCGACGCAGCCAAAGACATACCGGCCTGTTCGAGTTGTCACGGCCCGCATCTCACGGGCATGGAGCCCGCAATTCCCGGCCTCCTGGGCCTCCGCGCTAGCTACATCAGCGCTCAGCTCGGCGCGTGGCGCTACGGGATTCGCACCGCTTCGGCGCCCGATTGCATGCAAATTGTCGCCGGTCATCTGACGGAAGAGGACGTCAAGGCGATCGCGGCCTTTCTTGCTGCGCAACCGGCGCCGGCCGATCTCTCCCCGTCTACCAAGGGGACTTTCATTTTGCCGTTTGCTTGCGGGAGTGAGCCGCAGTGACTTACTGCATAGGGCCGCTGTTTCGGTGGAGAACTTTATCCATTGGAACCCTGACCAGCGCGTTGATCTTCGCCAGCGTCGCGGCGCGGAGCGAAGAGGCGAAGCCGGCGGCGCCGGATACGCCGCTGATCGAGAAGGGCGAATATCTCGCGCGGGTCGGCGACTGCGTCGCCTGCCACACCGCGCCTGAGGGCAAACTCTTCGCCGGCGGCCTAGCGATGCCGACGCCATTCGGAACGCTCTACACATCGAACATCACGCCGGATTATGACACCGGGATCGGCGCATGGACCGCCGATAATTTTTACGCGACGATGCATACGGGACGCTTTCCAGACGGCGGCCTGCTTTATCCCGCGATGCCGTTCGGCTCCTACACCAAGGTCACGCGCCAAGACAGCGATGCGATCTTCGCCTATCTGCAAACCGTCCCGCCGGTGCGACAGGCGAACCGCCCGCATGATCTGAAATTCCCCTTCAACAACCGCTCGTTGATCCTGGGCTGGCGCACGCTCTATTTCGAAGAAGGCGAGTACAAGCCCGACCCAAATCAGTCGGCCGAATGGAACCGCGGCGCCTATCTCGTCGAGGGGCTCGGCCATTGCAGCATGTGTCATACCGCCATCAACGCGCTCGGCGGCAGCTCGGAATCGCAAGCGTTCCAGGGCGGCCTGATCCCAATGCAGAACTGGTACGCTCCCTCGCTGACCTCGGACAAGGAGGCAGGACTTGGCGACTGGAGCCTGAAAGACATCGCTGACCTTCTCAAGACCGGGGTCTCCGCGCGCGGCGCGGTCTACGGACCGATGGCCGATGTCGTCTACAACAGCCTGCAATATCTCACGGACGCCGACGTCAAAGCCATGGCCGTCTATCTCAAAAGTCTTGCCCAGCCGAGACCGCCGGCGGCCGCAACCTCGAACCTCCCAGGTTTCGAAAGCAGCCTCCTGGTCGCGCTGGGAAAGACGGTCTATGATAATCAGTGCGCGGTCTGTCATGGGCCGCAAGGGCTTGGCAAGCCGCCGAACTTCCCCCCGCTCGCCAACAATCAGTCGATCCAGATGGCGTCGGCGGTCAATCCGATCCGCATGGTGTTGAATGGCGGCTATCCGCCCGGCACATCGGGCGATCCCATGCCCTATGGCATGCCGCCGTTCGCGCAGTCTCTATCAGACGACGAAGTGGCGGCCGTCGTTACCTACATTCGCACGGCATGGGGAAATCGTGGAACTCCTGTCAGCGCCGGCGACGCCAATAGTTTGCGCTCTGCACCGCTTGATTGAGGACCTCATGCTCAATTCTCCTCCGATCCCCTCGGACAGCGATGAAGCCCGCGAAGCTGAGATCGAAGCGATCGTCGAGGGCGGCCCGCACGGCGCGATCGCGCTGGCGGGGATCGCCACGCTCGTCGTCGTGGCGATCTGGTTCGCGTTCTATCTGTTCGTCTTTACGCCGCGAGCGATGACGCCGTGAGCCAAGAGACGTCCGCCCTGCACGAGCCGCGCGGCGCGCAGGTAGCGGATCGCGTCGAGCGCCGCTGGGCGAAAATCTGCCTCCTGATTATCGCGGTCTTCGTGGCCGTCGCGGCTTTCGCGGGCATTCATCAGGCCACGATGCCGCAAGCCCGGGTCGAAACGGTGAGTCCGACCCGACTTCATCTCGGCGGCGAATTCGTCGAGACCAATCTCGGAAGCGCGGTTGAGCCGGATGGCTCCGTAACCGTACGCGCTATCGGCCAGCAATATTCCTTCAGCCCTCAATGCATGATCGTGCCGACCGACGCGCTGATCACCTTTCGCGCCACAAGCCCTGACGTCATTCACGGCTTTCTGATCGAGGGCACCAACGTCAACGCGATGCTCGTGCCCGGCTATGTCTCCAACATAAGCGCGCGCTTCGACGAACCCGGCGTTCACCTCATGCCGTGCCAGGAGTTCTGCGGCGTCGGCCACGAAGGCATGTGGGCGACGGTCAAGGTGATCGACAGGGCTGACTTCCTGAAGATGGCGGAAACCAAGCGGAGGCTGAGCTGTGTTGAATAGCCGGCGCCTGATCCTCGCGCACTTCTGGCTCGCCTTCGCGGTCTTCGGGGTGGCGATCGTGCTCGGCGCCTGGCAGATGTTCGTCCGCAGCCCGCTGCATCTATGGATCAGCGACCCAGAGCTGTACTATCGGTCGGTGACAGCTCACGGAACCATCATGGGTTACGTGTTTCCGACTCTGGTCGCGATGGGCTTCGGCTATGCAATCAGCGAGTCTTCTCTCGGACAGCCGCTGATCGGACCGCGCTGGGCGTGGGCGGGCTTCGGACTCGTCCTTGTCGGGGCGGTCATGGCGATCATACCGGTGGCGCTCGGCCGCGCTTCCGTTCTCTACACCTTCTATCCGCCTCTGATTGGCAACGCGTTCTATTACATCGGCGTCGTGCTTGTAGTGGTCGGGTCGTGGATCTGGGTCGCGCTGATGTCGATCAATCTGCGCGCCTGGAAGAGAGCCAATCCGGGCCGTCCGGTGCCGCTGCCGATGTTCGCCAATGTCGCGGGCTCCTATCTTTGGGCCTGGACGGCGGTTGGCGCGGCGCTCGAACTTCTGTTGCAGATCATTCCCGTCGCGCTCGGCCTCACCTCGACGATCAACGCCGGGCTGGCGCGTGTGTTCTTCTCTTGGACGCTGCACGCCATCGTCTATTTCTGGCTGATTCCGACATACATCGCCTACTATACGATCCTGCCTCGCGCGATCGGCGGAAAGATCTACAGCGACACCATGATGCGACTGGCCTTCATAGCGTTCTTGGTCGTCGCGATGCCGATCGGAATCCATCACACGTTCGGAGATCCGGAGGTCGGCGCGGGCTTCAAGTTCATCCACTCCACGTTCACTGGGCTCGTCGCGATTCCGACCTTGCTCACGGTCTTCACGATCAGCGCCTCGGTGGAGATCGCCGGGCGCCTCCGCGGAGGACGGGGCCTGTTCGGCTGGCTCGCAACGTTGCCGTGGAAAAACCCGATCATGCTGGCCTCGGCCTTCTCCTTCGTCATGCTCGGCTTCGGCGGCGCGGGCGGCCTGATCAACATGAGCTACCAGCTCGACGCGACCGTCCATAACACGCAGTGGGTCACCGGGCACTTTCATCTCATCTACGCCGGCGCGATCGTGATCATGTATTTTGCGATCGCCTACGACCTCTGGCCTCATCTGACCGGCCGCGCGCTGGCGGACGTGGCGCTCATGCGCGCCCAACTCTGGCTCTGGTTCGTCGGCGTCATCGTAACGACCTTTCCCTGGCACTGGGTCGGCCTCCTCGGCATGCCGCGCCGCATGGCCTATTTCGACTACAGCGCCTCGGGCCTCTCGGCGGACGCCTTCTGGGTGATCCTCTCCGCTTTCGGCGGATTCATCGTCCTCGCTTCGGGCGTTCTGTTCCTTGCAATCCTCATCCGCGGCCGATGGGCGCCGCGGATCGAGATGGAGCCGTATCGCTTCGCGACCGCAGTTCATCCTCCGGTCGCTGTTCCGGCTGCGCTCAACAGCTACGGTCTTTGGCTCGCGCTGATGGTCGGGCTGACGATCTCCAACTACGGCTTTCCGATCCTGCAGCTCGCCTTCCGCCCTGGCGGGGCGGTCCCTGCGGTCTATGTCGGGGCGCAGCGATGAGCGACGAGCCGCCGCTCTCCCTGAGGGACCCCTGGGTCGTCCGCAGCGTCGCCGCCGTCGTTGCGATCTTCGTGGGCGCAACGATCCTAGGGTTCGTGGTCTTCCCCCTGATAGAGCCGAACGCAAGGGCGTCGGGCTTATGGGATGCGATCTGCAGCGCGGCAGGCGTCGTTCGGACACCGACCAGCGAGAGCCCGATCGAGCCTGACTTCACCGTCTCGCCCGCCGTGATGACGTCCGACATGCTGCGCGGCGCCGACGCCGATTCGATCGGGCGCGGCGCGACGCTCGCCCAGCAATGCGCGATCTGTCATGGACCCACCGGCGTCAGCCGCGCCGATTCTCCCAATCTCGCGGGCCAATATCCGGCCGTGGTCTATAAGGAGCTCAAGGATTTTCAGGTGGGCGCGCGCGTCAATGCGATCATGTCACCGTTCGCTTGGCGCCTCTCCGATCAGGACATGATCGATCTTGCCGCCTACTACGCCTATCTGCCGCGCCTGCCGGCCTATCATCCTGTCGGGATTCTTCCGGCGCCGCGCATCGTCATCAACGGCGCTCCCTTGCGCAACATCCCGCCCTGCGGCGCGTGCCACGGCGCCCTGGACAACAAGGCTGGAAGTCCCTGGCTCGAGGGTCAGTCGGTCGTCTATCTCAAATCCCAGCTTGACGCCTTCGCTTCGGGTGAAAGGCGAAACGATATCAGCGAGCAGATGCGTAATGTCGCGCGCCGCATGACACCGGAGGAAATCGAAGAGGCGGCGGAATATTTTGCGTCGCAACCCAGTCCCAGCGTCCGCCCTGCATCGGAGTGAGAGCCACGCGAGCCTGCCGGACAGGTTCGCAATCGAGATGCAAGGTCGTCCTCTACGGGGCGCGCTTGGATAGGCGCGAGGGCCGCTGACGGCCACCCTCGGGACTCGCGATCGAATCAGTTTCCTATGCAAGAAAGCAAGGGAGCCGCAATATCCCTTTGTCACAAATTCAACGAACGACCGCTCATTGGGCAGTTCAACCATTCGCTGGGTGGCCGACGATCTCGTTTGACCGGGCATCCGCGCCCAGGAGCATGCGGCATAATCGTAAAGACGGCCGCGTCCCCGTAATCCGTAATCCCCGGCGACCGATCGGCAAAGCGCCGGCCTGCATGGGCGCGGAACCGCGCGCGATGACCGCGCGCGATGAGACCGTGGAATGCGCGTCGCGCGGCCGCTCTCCCGCGCGTGCGCCGGCCGCGTAGCATTTTCTTCCCAAAAGTCGGCGACAGCGCTATAATTCGTATTTGCAGAAAACCGGACGACCAAATGGCTCGGCGCATGCCCCCGACCAGGATCAAGGAAGGCCTCGAGACGCTCGACCCGCCGCGCCTGTCGTCCCCGCGCAATCCCCGGGGCAAGCCCGGGGAGGGGCCGGAGCCCCGGCGCGAGCCTGCGAGCCCACCCGCCAGATCCCGGCGCCCGCCGTCACGGACGCCTGCGTTCGCGGCCAAAACTGCGCCAACCGTCGTATTTTTTCGCTTCAGCCCCGCAAGCCTTTGAAAACGCCCAAAACACGGGTGGATAAGGGGCGGTTTTCCACTGCTGAACAGGCGCCGAACGACGTCCGAACGCGCGCCGAACGCAGTCCGAACGACGCTGAACAGCGTCCGAACGCAACTCTTTTGCGGCGAACCGAAGGCTCTCGCGCGCGAACGTCCGGGCGCCGTCCCTCGCCGGCGGGCGTCGCCCGGAGAGGGGCCCTGGCGGTCGAAGCGTCAGTCGATGAACGCCGCCGCCCTGACGCGCGAGGCGACGCGCCGCACGCGCCGGTCATGTCCCAGCGGAAACTCGCGCAGGATCTCGAATTGGCCGTCGCTCTCGCGCTCGCCGAACAGGGTGAGCGTCTCGACCCTCAAACTCCTCGAGTCGACCCGCATCTGGAACGCCCAGCGAAGCGCGTTCTCCACCGGCTTGACGTCGGCAAGGGTGTTCGTCAGCGTGAAGTGCGGGCGGAACTCGCTCAGGACGTAGGGGTACCCCCAGACGTCGAGGTAGTAGCCTTGGCGCGGCGTGAGCTCAGCGTCCGCCGTGCGGGCGCGCCGCTCGGCGTCGGTCAGCGGGGCGCGCAGCCGGTCGAGCCGGCGCACGGCCATTTCCTCGAAAGCGCGAAGCCCCTTCGCCTCCCCGTCCGGCTTCAGCGCGACGAAGGCGCGCCCGTCGGTGGTGGCGACCCGGCCCACACTCAGTTCGCCCGCGTCGAACGGATGGGCCGCCGCGGCGAAGGCGGCAACCCCGTCGACGAGATCGGCGACGTCGAGGTCGGCCCTGAGACGGAACGGCGCGACCAGCGTGGCGTGGAAGCCGTAGCGTCGCGGATCCTCGGTGAGCTTCAGCCACGAGTCCGGGGTGTGGCCCTCGGGCGCGAAACCCACAAGAGTCTCGCCGGTCGAGGCGTCCCGGCCGAGCACGTCGCAGCCGAATGTCCACAGCGCGCCGCCCAGGGGCGGCGTGAGATAAAGTGCGTATCTCGCATGTGACATAACAAGCCTTGCCCTGCCGCCGCGAGGGTCATGCTGCCATGCAACAGAGCCGCGCGCAATTGTTCTAACGGTTTGAATAATAACGCAAACGCGCTGCTTACGCCTAAAGTCTAAGCGACGCCGGCAGCCCGGCGAGCGCCGCCTCGGCCTCCCGCCAAAGCCGCTCGGTCAGGGCGCCGGCGTCCTCCTCGCGCGCCAGCGCGGCCGACTGCCCGGACCACAGGGGCGAATAGTCTCCCGATCCTTGCGCCTCGTAATGGGCGCGCAGGGGCGCGACCGCCCCGGCCGCCCTCGGAAAGGCCGGCGCCCGCGTGTTCATGGGCCCATGCTCGCGCATGAAGCGGTTGAGAAGGCCGCGCGCCGGCCGTCCGGAAAAGAGATTGGTGATCCGCGTCGCGTCGTCGCGCGCGTTCGCCAGCGCCTGCCGGTGCGCCGCCGAGATCGTCGCCTGCGGCGTCCTCAGATAGGCGGTGCCGATCTGGACCGCCCCAGCCCCGAGGGCGAAAGCCGCGACGACGCCCCGGCCGTCGGCGATCCCGCCGGCGGCGATGACCGGGACATGGACCGCGTCGACGACGTGCGGCAGCAAAGCCATGAGCCCGGGCTGGGCGTCGACGGCGTCGGACAGAAACATGCCGCGATGGCCGCCCGCCTCCGCGCCCTGCGCGATGACGGCGTCGACGCCGCGTGCGTCGAGCCAGCGCGCTTCCGCGACGGTGGTGGCCGAGGAATAGATCTTGGCCCCGATGCGCCGGACTTGTTCGAGCAGCGCTTCGTCCGGCAGACCGAAGTGGAAGCTCACCACCGCAGGCCTCATCGCCTCGACGACCTCGGCCATCGCCGCATCGAACGGCGCGCGCTCCGGTCCGCCGCCTGCATCCGGCGGCGCGAGGCCCGCTTCCGCATAATCCGAGTGAAGCTCCGCGAGCCAGGCGGCCTCTCGCTCCGGGTCCGGAGCCGGCGGGACATGGCAAAAGAAGTTGACGTTGATCGGGGCCAGCGTTCGGGCGCGAACCGCTCCGATCTGCTCACGCAGCAGAGCCGGCGTCAGCATCGCGGCGGGCAGCGAGCCGAGACCGCCGGCCTCGGCGACGCGAGCGCAGAGTTCGACGCCCTGGGACCCCGCCATCGGCGCCTGGATGATCGGCAGGCGGGACGGCAGGAAATCCCCGTTCACGAGCCGCCTCCCCGGCGGCCGTTTCGCGGCCGCGGCGCGCGCCGCGCCGTCCAGTCGGCGGCCTCCTCGGCGAGATCGGCGAGCGCTGCGCTCAGCTCGGCTCGCGACAGCGACGGATAGGCTTTCATCGCCTGACGGGCGGCGGCGGCCGTCAACACGCCGACCAGCGCGCGCGCAAGGATCTGCCGGTCCAACCCGTCTTGCTCCGCCGCGGCCTCCACCGCCTGCGCCAGATCGCGGATCGCATCGTCGACTTCGACCAGCCGCTCGCGCTCGGGCGAAGTGGTGGCGAGGACGTCGACGAGCGTAAGCATGGGCATCGGCGAACCGGCGAAGGCGATCCTCGGCTCTTATCCCAGCCGGGCGGGGCTGTAAACCGGGTTGGACAAGCGACGGCGCTTACAAAACGGTAACACCCCGGGATTACAACAACGACGTCCGAATGAGTTGGACGATTTTGTTGCGTAGGGGCGGCCTTGTCCCCGGCCGTCCGCAGCCGCCATGCCCGGCGCCGGCGCAAAGCGTTCGAAGGCCGGCATGTCTATGCTTTACCCGACAATCCCATCGTTTGGCGCATCCGGGCTCTCGCCGAGGCCTTGCCAGCCGCAAAGGGGCCGCCGATGAACGGGCTGCTGCTCATCCGCTCCCACATGGGGACCGTCTACGCGCTCGGCGTCGTCTTTCTCGTTGCGGTCGCGCTGTCAGCCCTGAAATTCAGCATTCCGGACGTGATTCCGGGAGCCGAGCTGCTAGTGTTCGGCTGGCTCGGCGTCGCGCTCGGGCGTCTGGCGGTCGGGGCCGGCGCCGACCCGGTCGCCCCGCCAAAGCCGGAAACGGACCCGGTCGCCGCGCCCAAACCGGAAGCAGGAGCAAAATCCGAGCGGCTCGACGCGATCGTCCGGGAGATCGTCACGCTCGTCCAGGCCCAGGCGAAGGAAAGCGACGCCTTCGCCGAACGCCTCAATGGCGCCAACACGCGGCTCGCGCAGCAGACGGACGCAACGTCCGTGCGCGATATCGTTCTGGCGCTGATCGAAGACAATCGCCACATGCGCGACAAGCTGGCCGATGTTCGGGACCAGCTCGAGGACTCGAAGCTGCAGGTGCTGCAGCTGCAAAACGTCCTCGAGCGCTCCGAGGAGGCCGGCATGCGCGACGCGGTGACGCTGATCGGCAACCGGCGTTATTTCGACGAGACGATCGCTCAGCAACTGGAGCGGGCGCACCGGACTGGTGAAACGTTCTGCCTGGCGCTCGCCGACATCGACCGGTTCAAGCTGGTCAACGATCGCTTCGGACATCTGGTGGGCGATCGCTTTTTGCGGCTCTTCGCGGAAATCCTGGTCCAGAACGTCCGCGGGCAGGATCGCGTGGCGCGTTTCGGCGGGGAGGAGTTCGCCCTCATGATGCCGGGCGCCAGTCTCGAGAACGCGACCGCCGCGGCGGAGCGGATCCGCAGGGCCCTGGAAACCAAGCGGTGGGCGCTCGGACCGACGGGTGGACCGGTAGGCCCGATCACCGCCTCATTCGGCGTTGCGGTGCTGCGCGCCGGCGAGACGGGCGAGGACCTCATCAAGCGCGCGGACGACCGGCTCTATCAAGCCAAGAGCCGAGGTCGCAATTGCGTCATCGCCGAACTCGCCGGACTTGCCTCGGACGCCAGCGCACGCGACGCGCTCGAAGCGGGTCGCGAACGGCTGATGTCGAGGATATCCATGGCTGCTCTCGACCGCGCCGGCGACGCCTTTCGGCGCGCGCTTGACGAGATCCGCAACGGCCCGCAGCCGACGGCCGACGACGCAGGCCAGCAGCTTCATAGCCTCGGGTTCGGCGCGCCCCTGAACCTGGGTCCGGCGCAAGGGGGCGGCGGAGAGGCGCGCTGGGGGCTTGCGATGAATTGGACGGACGAGCCGCCTGGGCCGGAGGCGCGCCCGACGCGCGCCGGTCCGCCCGATTCCGCTGTCGCAGCCGAAATTGCAGCGGCGGTGGCGCGCGAGCTCGGCATCGGCGCGGGGCTGACCGCGGATGCGCTGACAAAGCGCTGGCGCGCTTTCGTCTGGCGTAATCATCCCGATCGCCAGCCCCCGCATGCGCGCGAACGAGCCAATGCCCGCGTCGCCGTCGCCAATGCGCTCTATGACCAGGCCTGCCGGTCGCTCCGGCGCGCCTAAAGTCCGGGAAACCGTTCAGTCGAAGATCAGGTTGCGGGAGAATAGCACGGCGCCGTTGGCTGAGCCCGCGAGCGTCGTCAGCGTCCGACCCTTGTCGTCGAGAACGGCCCAGCCGCCGTCGCGCCGGACGATCGCGCCGATCCGTCCGAGGCCGGCGACCTCCTCGCCGGGGCCCGCCGCGACGATCTTTCCCTCGGTGTTCAGCCAGACGCGATCGGGGCGTGCGGCGACGATCTGCGGCCGCGGCGGGGGCTCCGGATTGGGCTGGGGGTCTGCTACCGAGCCGGTCGGAGACGGGTCGACCGCCGTGGCGGCTGCCGCTGGAAGCAGAGCCGCCGGGGCGACCACGGCCATCGCCGATCCGCGCGGCTGTGCGAAAAGCGCCAGATGGTCCATGCCCACGACCCGGACCTGGCCGCCGCCGAAAGCGAGCATGTAGCCGGCGAACGCAATCGAGACGCCGGCTAAGCCCGTTCCGATCGCTCGCAGCCCAACGTCCGGTTGATTCGGTATCATCTGCCCCTCACAACTCGCCGGTCTTGATGTCGTTGCGCAACGCCGCGGCGAGGTCGATGAACGGATCGGCGCAGAGCGGCGCGTCAGGCGCTTGGATCATCGCGTCGTAAATCCGCGGCACTGCCTTGATCGCCTTGTCGAGGACCGGATCGGCGCCGGGCGTATAGCCGCCCATAAGCCGGAGCTCGCGCGTCTCCTCGTAGCGCGCAACGAGCGCTCTGAGGCTCGAAACCAGCTTGCGCTGCTCGGGCGTCCACACCGGGTGGGCGAGCCGCGACACCGACGAAAGGATGTTGACCGCCGGATAGCGGCCGTCGTCGGCAATCGCGCGGTCGAGCACGATATGGCCGTCGAGCGTGCCACGCACCGCGTCGGCGATCGGATCGTTGTGGTCGTCGCCGTCGACCAGCACCGAAAAGATTCCGGTGATGGAGCCCGCGCCCTCCGGCCCAGGCCCCGCGCGTTCCAGAAGGCGGGGGAGATCGCTGAATACGCTCGGCGCATAACCCCGCGCGACCGCCGGTTCCCCGGCGGCGAGCGCAACGTCGCGCGCGGCGTGGGCGAAGCGCGTCACCGAGTTCGAGGATGAGCAAAACCTGCTCGCCCTTATCGCGGAAATATTCGGCGACCGCCATAGCGGTCTTCGGCGCGAGACGCCGCATCATCGGACTCTCGTCGCCGGTCGAGACGACCGCAACAGCCTCTGCGCGGTCGTCGCCGAGCGTGTCGTCGAGGAATTCGCGAACTTCCCGGCCGCGCTCGCCGACCAGCCCGATGACGACCGTGTCGAACTGCGGCGCGCGGGCGAGCATCGCCAGAAGCGACGACTTGCCGACGCCCGAGCCGGCGAACACGCCGATGCGCTGCCCGAGGCAGAGAGGCGTGAACAGATCGACCACCCGCACGCCGGTGCGGATCGGGGTGGAGACGCGCGCGCGGCTCAGCGCCGGCGGCGGATCCGCGTCGAGCGGCGCGGGCTGATCGCCAAAAGCGAGATCTCCGCCGCCATCGAGCGGCCGCCCAAGCGCGTCGATCACCCGCCCCTTCCACGACGGATCCGGCGACAGCGACAGGTTTTCGGTGCGATAGGCGCGCGCGCCGATGGCCGCGTCGCAGCGTGCGTCGAACGGCTTCAGTGTCGCCGAAACATCGTCGATCTTGACGACCTCGCCGATCTGGACGCGGCCTCCGACGTCGACCCCGACGCATTCTCCGAGCTTGAGGAAGCGGGAAAGGCCAGCGACCCGGTAGTGGGACATCGAGACCTCGGTCACGAGCCCGCTGACGCGCGCCGCCTGCAGATTGCGCACACCCCAGGCGATGCGGCGCTCGAGGCGCCCGAGAGCTGAGGCTTCCGCAGGCGCGTCGCTCATGACGACGAGCCCAGCGTCTTGATGGCGTCCTGAAGCGAGGATTCGGCCTGCGACGATTCGGCTGCGACCCCGTCGAAGGCGCGCGAGACGTCGATGAGCCGCGTCATCTCGCGCACGGGATCGACGTTCGAGCTCTCGACAGCGCCTTGGACCACGCTATCGCGGGTGAAGTCGAGGATCGGCCGCGCCGGCTTGTCCGGTACGACGGCCGAGTTTTCCGCTCGCTTGAGGTTGGCGTCCGCGTCGATGGCGAAAAGTCCGATCGCACCGACCTGCTGGCCGTTCTGGGTAATCATGCCGTCGGCGGCGACATTCACAGGCCCGGCGGCGCTATCGACCATAATCGGCGCCCCGCCGGCGTCGAGGTATGGATCGCCGTTCAGCGTCCTCAGCATGCCCGACTCGTCGATCCGCGCCCGGCCGTCACGAGTATAGGCGGTCCCCGCCGCCGTCTTGATGCCGAACCAGCCATCGCCCTGGACGGCGAAATCCAGCGGATTATCGGTCTTGATCAGCCCCCCAAGCCGGCGGGACAGGTAATCGGCGCCGGACGATACGTAGTCGATGGTGGCCTCACCGGTTCGCGCCATCTCGGACTCGAATGACACTCCCGTCGCGCGGTAGCCGACGGTGTTCATGTTCGCGATATTGTCGGCGATCGTCTCCATCCGGCGCTCCAGCGCCACTTGAGCCGATACCGCGACGTAGAGTCCGTTTTGCATAAAACGTCCTTGACTCGCGGCATAGCGACGGCCGCCGAACGGGTGAGAAGATCCCGTCCGGAGCTTGTCTCGGGCTGACCGGGCCGCCGACAGCTTGGGGTAAGTCTGGCGTCGCAAACATCGACGGCCAGAGACCAGGAGCGCGCTTTGAATTTCGGCATCGGCCTTCTCATTGCGATCGGCTGCATTCTCGGCGGCTACGCAGCGCTCGGCGGTCATCTCGAAGTGCTCGCGCAGCCCTACGAGTTCGTCATCATCGGCGGCGCCGCGCTAGGCATCTTCATCGTCGCCAACACCACCGCGACCATCAAGGACTGCGGAAAGGCAGTCCTCGAGGCCATTCTCGACAGGGTCCCCAAGCCGCGCGACTACCTCGACGTGATGAGCGTGCTGCATGGGCTGATGCGCGAATTGAGGGCGAAATCGCGCAGCGAGGTCGAAGGTCATTTCGACAACCCGAACGATTCGGAGATCTTCAAGGCCTTTCCCAAGCTGGTGGCCAACAAAGATCTGGTGACCTTCATATGCGACTACGGTCGCCTGATCATCATCGGAAATGCGCGCACCCATGAGATCGAGGCGCTGATGGACGAGGAAATCGAGACTCTTTCGCATGACCGCTACAAACCGTCGGAAGCCTTCCAGGCCATGGCCGACGGGCTGCCTGCGCTCGGCATCGTCGCGGCGGTGCTCGGCATCATCCATGCGATGAGCGCGCTCGAACTCGTCGCCTGAGATGCTCGGCGGCCTCATCGGCGCAGCCTTGGTTGGCACTTTCGGCGGCATCTTTCTCTCCTACGCGCTGGTCGGGCCGGTCGCACAGAAGATTCGCGCCGTTCGGCAGAAGCAACTGCGCATGTTCACCCTCGTCAAGCAGAACTCTGCTCGCCTTCATGAACGGCGCCATGCCACAGGTCGCGGTCGAGTTCGGCCGCAAGACGATCCCGTCCCAGGAGCGCCCAACCATAGACGTGGTCGAGAACGAGACCATTTCAGGCGGAGGCGGCGGGGGCGACAACCAGATCCGTGAGGCCGCATGACCGACGCAGCAGACGCTGTCGGAGGCGAGCCGGGCGCGCGCCGGCTTAAGGGGGCGATGCTCGACCAGTCGGGCCTTCCCGTCGAACGGATGTTCGGATTGGCCGGAGCGCTCGACGGCTTCATCGCAGAGGCGCCGAAAAGCCTCGCGCCGCTCGTCAACCGCCCGACCCCGATCGGCGCGATCGAACCGGCCCAGCCGACGACCCTCTTTCAGGCGATCGGCGACTGCGCTGGGCTGACCGCGGCAATCTACGCCAGCACCGACCCCGAAGCGCACATGCTGATCGCGCTCGACGAGCGGATCGACGATCTGATCGTGAACTCGATCTTTGGCGAAAGCCTCACGCCCGTGGGCAATGGCGACGACGACGGCGACGAGGAGAATACGCCGCACGCTCGCACGCCCATCGAGGTGGCGTTGCTCGAGGAAGTCGCCCGAGGGCTCGGCCGCGCGATCGAGGCAGGTTTCGCGCCGACGGCGCCTGTTTCTCTCGTCTTCGAGCGGCTTGTGACGCTGACCGACGTCTATGCGCTCGGGCGACGCGACATGCCGGCCGCCGCGGCGCGATTCTCCCTCCCCATGGGCGGGGGCGCGTGCGAAGGCCTGGTACTGCTGCCACAGTCGTTCCTGCTGCCGTACCGCAAGGAACTCGAGCGCGAACGCCCGACTGAGACGCGCTCTTCCGACCGCCGCTGGTCGAACTCGATGGAAAGCGGGCTCAGACAAACGCGTCTGCCAGTCAAGGCGATCCTCGAGGAACTGTCGATGAGTCTCGGAGACGTCGCGAACTTCCGCGCCGGCGTAGTCCTGCCGCTGCAAAACGGCGAATTTGATTCGGTCCGGCTCGAATGCGCCGGGCGGGGCATGTTCCTCTGCAGGCTCGGTCAGGGCGACGGGCGTTATCGCCTCGAGATCGAGGCTTCGATCCCACAACCTCTCGAATCCTCTCCGCCTTAGCCGCAGTCGGCTTTCCACAAAGCCCAACCGTCACGAGAGACGCCGCCATGGATGAATCCTCCCCTTCGCAAGAGCCGTCTAACGCGACCGAACCGCTCGACCCCAGCCCTTCTATGGGTGCACCGTCCATGGCCGCATCATCGACCGACGTGCCGAATCTCAATGCCATCCTGTCGATCCCGGTCACCGTTCAGGTCGTGCTCGGCTCGACGTCGATGCCGGTCGCAAGCCTGATGAAGCTCGCGCGCGGCGCCGTTATCTCGCTCGATCAGCGCGTCGGCGATCCAGTCGACATAGTCGTCAACGGCAAGGTCGTGGCGCGCGGCGAGATCGTGGTGGTCGACGAGTCGAGCCAGCGGTTCGGCGTGTCTTTGCTCGAGATCGTCGCTGGAGCACACCTCGAACAGGCGGCCTGAGGACGTGAACGCCATGCCCGAGCCCTTGATCGAAGGCGAACGCCTTTTCAGCGGTCCCGAAAAAGCGGCCGCCCTGCTATTGATGCTCGGACCGTCGACTGCGGGTCGGCTCCTCAAACACTTCGATCCGACCGATCTGCGCGCGGTCGCGCGCGCCGCGGTCGGCCTCGGCCCCGTTGCGCCCGCCACGCTCGACCGGCTGGTGGACGAATTCACCGCTGACTTCTCGGCCGGGACGAACCTTCTTGGCGACGCCGGCCAAGCGCGCATTTTGCTCGCCGAAGCCCTTCCGCCGAACGAGATCGACGACGTGATCGGCTCAGCGCTCGGGCAGCAGGGCGTGAAGGATGTCTGGCACGCGCTCGCCAAGATCCCCGAGAGCATGATCGTCGGTTACCTGACCGCGGAGCGGTCCGCAACTGCAACCTACATCCTGTCACGGCTCGAACCGTCCCTCGCGGCGAAAATCGTCAGCGGCCTGCCGCGCGACCGAAGAAACGCGGCCCTGTGTGGACTGATTACGCCGCACGCGATCAGCCTTCGGGCCGCTGAGCTAGTCGAGACTGCGCTTCGCGACATGCTCAAGACCGACGCGGCCTCTAGCAGCGCCGTCGAAGGCCGCATGAGAATCGCCGGCATCATCAACAATCTCGAACCCGAGGCGGCGGAGGACGTCATGCGGGCAATTGGCGAGACCCGGCCGAAGGACGCGGCGATTCTCAAGACCATGCTATTCACCTTCAACGACCTGCCGAGGCTCAGCGATCGCGCCCGGGCGCTGCTGTTCGACCGCGCCTCGATCGACATCGTTGTCATGGCGCTGCGCGGAACCGACGCGGAGTTCCGCAACGCAGTGCTGTCATCGATGCCGTCACGCGGCCGCCGGTTGGTGGAGGGCGAACTCTCGTCCGGCGTCTCCGCGCCCCCGCGCGACATCGCCAAAGCGCGCAAGGCGATCGCCGAAATGGTGCTCGCAATGGCGGCGCGCAATGAGATCGAGCTGACGCCTCCGGCCGAGGACGCGGCGGCCTAGCGCCGACCCTTCGGCGGCCGAGTATCGAGTATATGGGGAAGGCACCTGTGGCATGAGCGCCGACGTCGACCATGAGGACAAGACCGAGGAGCCGACCGAGAAGCGGCTGCACGACGCAGTCGAAAAAGGTCAAGTCGCGTTCTCGCGCGAGGCGCCGCTGTTCGCCTCGCTGTCGGCTGCGCTCGTCGCGCTTGTCTTCATCGTCCCGAGTCGCGCCGCCACCTTATTCGCCGGAATCGTGGGCATTCTCGACGATCCCGCTGGCTGGCGGATCAGGCGCGGCGAGGATGCGCTCGCGCTGGCGGGTCCGCTCCTTGCCGCTACGGCCGACTTTCTCTTGCCAGTCGTGGCGCTGCTCGGCCTTGCCGGCGTTGTCGCCTCTGTCGCCCAGACGACGCCGCGCATCGTGCCTGACCGAATTATGCCCGATTTTTCGCGGATCTCGCCGCGCGCCGGCATGCGTCGCGTCTTCGGCCCTCGCGGGATGGTCGAATTCGCCAAGAGCCTAGTCAAGGTCGCGGCCGTCGGATGCGTCGCCGCAACGATGCTGGTCAACCAGAAAGCCGTGCTTCTGACTGCGATGAATGATGATCCGGGCACGCTCCCCGAACGCATTCTCGCGCTTGCGGTGCGGACGATTGCGGCGGTGCTGGTGGCGACGCTCGCCGTCGCCAGCGCCGATCTCGTCTGGTCGCGCATCCTTTGGCGGCGCGACAACCGGATGAGCAGGTACGAGGTGAAGGAAGAGCTCAAGCAGGCCGAGGGCGACCAGATGGTCAAGGCGCGCCAGCGGTCGCTGAGGCTCGACCGGGCCCGCAAGCGGATGTTGTCAGCCGTTCCGCGCGCGACCATGGTCGTGGTCAATCCGACCCATTACGCGGTCGCAATGCGTTATGTGCGTAGCGAGGGCGGCGCTCCGATGGTCCTCGCCAAGGGCGTCGACCTCATCGCGCTCAAGATTCGCGCAATCGCCGAGGCGCATGAAATTCCCGTTGTCGAGGACAAGCCGCTCGCTCGGTCGCTCTATGCGGCAGTCGAGGTCGAACGGCCGATCCCGGCGGAATTCTACCGCGCGGTCGCGGAAATCGTGCACTTGATCCAGCAGAGGAAATCCGCATGGGCGCAACGAAGGGCATAGCCGCCCCGCGGCAGACTCGGGCTCGCCGCGGGCTCGACAGGGAGAGGATAATTGCCAACGCGCTCATCGACGTCGCGAGTGAGCTTCGCCTGACCGACGTCGTGGAGCTGATCAACCTGATCCGCAACGATCAAGAGGCCAATCTCGCCGATCTGATCAACTCGTCCACGGAGCTGTTCTACCGGAGCGGCACCTTGCGCTACGCGCTCTCGGCGACCATCAACGCGCCCTGGAACGCCACCCCTCAGGTCGCGCTCGACATGGAGTTCTGTCACCAAAACGTGTCCGCTTTCTTCCGGTTGACGATCGGCGAGAAACGGGCGGCAATCGAGATCACCGACATCCTATTCGACGAGCAAGGGCTGGACGAGGGAGCAAAGGAAGAACGCTTGGTCGCCGCGTTCGCAAGCGCCCGCAGGCCCAGGGATTGCCCTTCGCCGGATGCCACGTGAACCACCTCGCCGCGGCGCCGCGCGGATCCGCGAGCCGAGCCGGCCGCGGCAAGCCCCAGGCAAGCCGAGCGATGGACGATGGCATCAGCCTCACGGGGGAATTCGATTCTTGTCCGACATTTATCTCTTCCAGGTCGCCTCACAAAAGAGCCATTGGCTATCGGCGCGACAGACAGCGGTGGCGAGCAACGTCGCGAACGCCAGCACGCCAGGATATCGCGCCCTGGATGTCAAGCCATTTGCGTCCCTGCTCGACTCTTCCCCGATCACGATGGCGCTGACCAGCGCCTCTCACATCGCGCCCGATACATCGCCGCTCGACTCGATCAAGGAGGTCGAGACGGACCCAACCGAGCAGTCGCTGTCCGGCAATACGGTCAATCTCGAACAGCAGATGATCACGCTCGGCGACGTCGGCCGCGACTTTTCGATGACGGCCGGCATTCGGCGGGCCTTCAACCAACTGATGCTCGCGGCGCTCAAATGACATCAGATCCGTTGCAGGTGTCGCTTCGCATCGCCGCCTCTGGCCTGCAGGCCCAGTCGACGCGGCTGCGCATCGTGTCCGAGAATATCGCCAACGCCCAGTCGACCGGCCCGATGGCCGGGGCTGACCCCTACAGGCGTCGGACGGTGTCATTCGACAGCACGCTAGACCGTACTACCGGCGCCGACCTCGTCGAGGTCAAGTCGGTCGGCGTCGACCAGACGCCGTTCAAGCTCGAGCGCGACCCCGGCAATCCGGCCGCGGACGCTCAGGGCATGGTCAAGATGCCGAATGTGGACGTGCTCGTCGAACTCGCCGACATGCGCGAGGCCAACCGCAGCTACGAGGCGAACCTTCAAGTCGCCAAGCAGACGGCCGACATGCTCAACGTCACGGTCGGCATGATGAAGGACGTCTAGTCCCGATCGCAAGGAATGAACCAATGATCGATGGGATCTCCGCTGTCGCCGGACTCGGCCAAACTGTCGGACCGCCGGCGCCTCAGGCGACGTCGGCCTCCGGCGGGGTCAGCTTCGAGGACGCGCTTGGCCAGGCTGTCGGCTCGGCCATCGATACGCTAAAGGCCGGGGAAGCGACGGCGATTCAGGGAGTGGAAGGCGCGGTTCCGCCGATGCGGGTGGTCGAATTGGTCATGGATGCTCAACGATCGCTACAGTCCGTGCTGGCGATTCGCGACAAGCTCGTCTCCGCCTGGCAGGATATCTCGCGGATGTCGATCTGAACGCGGCTGCAGAACTCCGGGACAAACAGGAAGGATGACGCGATGAGAGCGTTGACGATCGCCGCGACGGGCATGAGCGCCCAAGAACAAAATCTGGAGGTCATCGCCAACAACATCGCCAACATCAACACAACCGGCTTTAAGCGCTCACGCGCCGAATTCACCGATCTCATCTATCAGACCGAGCGGCTGATGGGGGTGGCCAGCCGCGGCCGCGACGCGACGATCCCCGAAGGCGCGCAGATCGGCCTCGGCGTCCGTACGGCGGCGATCCGGACGGTCGATATTCAGGGCGCCTTGACCAATACCGGAAACACGCTCGATCTGGCGATCAACGGCCGCGGCTGGTTCCAGGTGACGAACGCCAACGGCGACACCGTCTACACTCGCGACGGCGCGTTCAACACCAACCAGAACGGCCAGCTCGTCACCATGGACGGCTACCTGGTGTCGCCGGCGATCACCGTACCGGCGAACGTGACGAACGTGACCGTGAGCCAGACCGGCGTCGTCACGGCCACTGTGCCCGGCCAGACGAATCCCCAGCAGCTCGGCCAGCTTACGATCGCCAACTTCGTCAATGACGCCGGCCTCCTGGCGCTCGGCGGCAACTATTTCCAGCAGACCCAGGCCTCTGGCCAGCCGAACGTCGGCGTGCCCGGAGACACGGCTTTCGGCATCCTTCAGCAGGGTTACATCGAGGCGTCCAATGTCGATCCGGTCACCGAGATCACCAACCTGATCGCAGCCCAGCGCGCCTACGAAATGAATTCCAAGGTCATCCAGGCAGCCGACCAGATGTCCGGCACGATCTCGAACATGCGCAGTTAAGGCCAGGCGGATGCGCACGCGACCTCGGCGCGCCGCTCTCGCGGCGCTGGCTTCCCTCATCGCGGCTGTCAGCCCGGCGCTTGCCCAGGAGGCGCTCGCGCCGTCGCCGAAGGCGGTCATCTATCCGGGCGACATCATTCTCGATCAGATGCTGACAGACATTCCAGGGGGCGGGACGCGCGACGGCGGCGGTCCCTATGTCGAAGATCGCTCCTTCATCCTCGGCAAGACAGCGCGCCTGACGCTACTGCCAGGCCACGCGATTTCATTCGCCGGCATTTCCAACCGCAAGCTCGTCGCCAACGGCGCCGAGGTGAAACTCGTCTACGCCGAGGGCGGCCTTCTCATCGTGACCTCCGGCGCCGCTCTGCAGGACGGGTCGATCGGCGACGTCGTGCGCGTACGCAACAGCGACAGCGGAGTCACCGTTTCCGGCGCGGTGCAACCCGACGGCTCCGTCAAGGTCGGCGGCGGATGAAACGCCTTGTCTTCGCGCTTTTGGCGCTGTGTCTTGCCGTAACCCCTGCCGCGGCGGCGCGCATCAAGGACATTGCCGTGCTCCGCAGTCCCCGCGACAGCCAGCTGGTCGGCTATGGCCTCGTCGTGGGCCTGAGCGGCACCGGCGATACGCTCCGCAACGCGCCGTTCACCCAGCAGGCGGTGCAGGGCATGCTGCAGAACCTCGGCATGGACATGCACGGCGCCACGCTCACTAACCGGAACGTCGCGGCGGTCATCGTCACCGCCGATCTCTCGGCCGGGGTCGAGAGCGGCTCCCGAGTCGATGTCACCGTCTCCGCGCTCGGCGACGCGCCCTCGCTCATGGGCGGAACGTTGCTCCTCACCCAGATGCTCGGCTCCGACGGCGCGCTCTACGCGACGGCGCAGGGCGCCGTGTCGGTCACAGGATTCCAGTCGCAGGGCGAAGGGGAGACGCTGTCCCAGGGCGTCCCGACCGCGGGCCGTATACCAAATGGGGCGATCGTCCAGCACGAGGTCGCCGGCGCGCAGGACGACGCGCGGTCGATGCTCGAACTCAAGAATCCCGACTTTGCGACCGCGGTTCGCATCGTCGATGCGATCAACATCTATTCCCGCGGCCGATTCGGAGCGCGAGCGGCCTTTGAGGTCGATTCCCGGACGGTCGCGCTTTTCCGTCCGCGCAACGTCTCGTTGGCGCGCTTCATGGCCGAGATTGGCGAGTTGCAAGTCCAGCCGGACATGGCCGCGCGCGTCGTGCTCGATTCGCGTACTGGAACCGTCGTCGTCGGACAGGATGTGCAGATCTCAACAGTCGCCGTCACTTACGGAACGCTGACCGTCCGGGTCAACGAGCAACCCCAGGTGTCGCAGCCCAATCCGTTCGCCAACGGTCGCACGGTCGTCACGCCGAAAACGACGATCAACGCCGAGCAGACAGGCGGCCCAATCGCCATTGTCGGCGGCTCGAGTCTGCGCATGCTGGTCGGGGGCCTAAATCGTATTGGCGTCAAGCCGCCTGGTATTATCGCCATCCTTCAGGCGATCAAGACGGCTGGAGCGCTTCAGGCTGACCTCGTCGTCCAATAGCGCGCAAGCTCAGCGCAAGCCACGAAGACGACGATGCCCCCGACCTTGAGGCCGACATGATGTCGATTGTCCGCAACTTACGAAACGTCGCCGCCATTGCTGGCGTAGCGGCTGTGTTGACTTTCCCCGTCTTGGCTCAGAGCGGCAAGCAGCCGGAATCGTCGAAGCCAAAGCCGATGGCGGAAAGGCCCGTTGCGGAGAAGCCCTTGGACGCAGACGCGAATCGCTATTGCGCCAGCGTTGCGCCCTCGATCGCAGAGGCGCGCATCGCTTGGCAGACTAAGCGCCTCGTCGAGCTCGACGCGCAGGTTCGTCAGCGCATCGCCGATTTGGAGAAGGTCGAAGCTTCGGCGCACGAGTGGATCGACAAGCGCGACGCCCTTATGAAAGCGGCTCAAGACGACGTTGTCGCGATCTACTCCAAGATGGAGCCCGAAAGCGCCGCGCGGCAGATAGCCGCCCTCGACGACCGCATGGCCGCTGCAGTCCTGGGCAAGCTCAAGCCGAACACCGCCAGCGCAATCCTTGGGGAGATGGACCCAGATCGCGCGAGCCGGCTCGCCGGACTCATCTCCGGAATGAACCCAGAGGAGAAGAAGTCGTGATGCGGCCAACGTCGTTGGCTACGCTGCTCGCCTCGCTCGCGCTCGCGGGCTGCTGGCAAAGCCCTTCCGAGTTCATGCGCGAGCCGAACTTCTCGCCTGTCGGCGCGGGCTTCATCTCCGAAGAGACCGCCGCAATCCAAAGCGCGCAAGCGCTCGCTCCGAGCCATCCATTAACCCCGCCGCCGTCGCTCTATACGGAGCCACGCATCAGCAGGGTCGGCGACATCGTCACCGTCATCATCATGATGAACGACAAAGCGCAACTCGGCAATGGCTCCGACCGGTCCATGACGACCAAGGACGGGCTGACGATCGACTACGGCTTTAACAATGGATCCTCGTCGTCGTCCTCGAACCAGCCGGCCAAGCTCCTCGGCGACCTCACTTCGACGTCGTCGACCCAGGGCCAGGGCGACGTCAATCGCTCCGAGCAGATCCAGGTCTCGGTCGCCGCTGTCGTCACCCGCGTGCTGCCAAACGGCAACCTTGTCATCTCGGGCTCGCAGGAGGTGCGCGTAAATTACGAGATGCGGCAACTGACTGTCGCCGGCATCGTCAATCCAAACGACATCTCCCTCAAAAACACGATCGCGTACCAGAAGATCGCCGAAGCGCGCATCTCTTACGGCGGCCGCGGTCGGCAGAGCGACTTCCAGCAGCCAACGTGGGGACAGCAAATCTATGACGCCGTCAGACCCTTCTAGCGCGCGTCGCGATGACTGACGCCGCAGCCACAGCCGCTCCGCCCGGAAAAGGTTTCAAGAGCGCGCTGATCGAGTTCCTGGTCGTCGCGCTGATCGGCGCCGGCGCGGGCGCGGGCTTCGAGCTCTTGCGTCCCGCCGCGAGCGGCCCTGACAAGCCGAAACACGCCGCAGCCCAGGTCGAACCGTCGACGATCTACAACTTGCCGCCGATCGTCACCAACCTCGGCGCGCCGCAGGACACCTGGATCCGGATGGAGGGTTCGATCGTATTCAACCCCAAGGTCCTCCCGCATCCCGAAGCCGTCGCGGCCAGGATTGGCGAGGACGCGCTCGCCTATCTCCGAACTGTGACGCTGAAGCAGTTGGAAGGACCGGTCGGACTCGAGGCCATCCGCGACGATCTGAACGAGCGTGCAGCGACCCGCTCAGACGGAAAGGTGAGCGAATTCGTGATCCGAACGCTGGTGGTGCAATGAGGCGCATCGCCATCGCCGCGATCGCCGCCACGCTCACGGCGCATCCCGCCGCCGCGCAGGCCGTCGACCTTAGCGCCCTCATCCCGTCGGGGAGCGCCTCGGCGAGCGGCCGCATCATCGAGATGGTCGCGCTGCTGTCCGTCCTGTCGGTGGCGCCTGGGCTGCTCATAATGGTCACGAGCTTCACGCGCTTCATCATCGCGCTGTCATTTCTGCGCGCGGGATTGGGCGTCCAGGGCGCGCCGGCCAATCTGGTGCTGATCAGCCTCGCGCTGTTCATGACGTTTTTCGTCATGGCGCCGACCTTCGATCGGGCCTGGGAGAACGGCCTAAAGCCGATGCTCGACAATCAGATCAGCCAGCAGGAGGCGCTTGCCGCCGTGGCGCAACCGTTCCGCGAGTTCATGCTGTCGCAGGTCCGGGAGAAGGACATCGCCCTTTTCGAAAGCCTATCGAAGGGGCGCTTCGACGCCGGCGAGCGTTCGAAGGTCGATTTCCGGCTCCTGATCCCCGCCTACATGATCTCCGAGCTGCGGCGCGGCTTCGAGATCGGCTTTCTGATCGTGCTGCCGTTCCTGGTCATCGACATGATCGTGGCGACGCTCACGATGTCGATGGGCATGATGATGTTGCCGCCTTCCGTCATCTCCCTTCCGGTCAAAATCCTGTTCTTCGTCCTGGTGGACGGCTGGAGCCTGCTTGTCGGCAGTCTCGTCCGCTCCACGACCTGAGGCCTCAGTTTCGCGCAAGCCCGACCGTTTCAAATGGACCCACACGCCGAGGAGCCTCCATGTCGATCCTGAACACAAGCGTAACCGGCATGTCCGCCGATCAGAACTGGTTGGCGTCGATCTCTCAGAATGTCGCGAATTCGACGACGACCGGGTACAAGGACGTCGAGACGGACTTTTCGACCATGGTCGACCAGGCCGCCGGCGGGCCCTACGACGGCGCAGGCGTGCAAACGACCACGATCTCGTATAATTCGCTTCAGGGCAGCGTCGTCTCCTCCACCACAGCGACCAATCTGGCGGTCCAGGGCTCAGGATTCTTTGTCGTCTCCGATTCGGCCGGCAACCTCTATCTGACTCGCAACGGATCGTTCGTCCCCGATTCGTCCGGCAACCTGGTCAACAGCGCCGGCTACTATCTGATGGCGGACAACGTCCAGAATGGCCAGCAAGTCTCGGCCAATTCGCTGGGCAGCCTGCAGAAGGTCAACGTCGAAAGCTCCGGCCTGACTGCTGAACCAACGACCGCGGGTTCGCTTGCCGTCAATCTGCCTTCGACGGCGACGGTGGTCCCCGCAGCCGACCTGCCATCCACCAACACTGCGACATCGACCTCCACCGCCGAGACTTCGATGGTCGTCTACGACAATCTCGGCAGCGCCCACACCATCAACATCTATTTCGCCAAGACGAGCACCGGTTGGGAGGCCGACGCCTTCGACGCCTCGACGGCGACCGCGGGTGGCTTTCCTTACAGCTCCGGCCCGCTGGGGACCTGGAACCTGACATTCAGCTCAACGGGCACACTCGCCTCCGTCGTGCCCACGCCAGCCACCTTCACCGTTCCGGGCGGGCAGACAATGACCCTCGGTTTCAGCAACACGACGCAGCTCGCCACCGGCTTCACCGTGACCTCCGCCACCGCCAACGGCAGCGCGCCGGCGAGCCTCTCGGGCGTCTCGATCGCCACCAACGGAACCCTCTCGTATACCTACTCGAATGGGGCGTCGATCAACGCCTACGACATTCCGCTCGCCAACGTGGCGAGCGCGGACAACCTGAACTCGGTCAACGGCGGCGCCTACACGACGACCGAGGAGTCGGGTCCAATGTTCCTCGGAACGGCCGGGTTGACCTTGGGCACGATCGAGTCGAGTTCGCTCGAAAGCTCAACGGTCGATCTCGCCACCGAGCTTACCGATATGATTGGGGCCCAGAGCGCCTACGAGGCCAACTCCAAGGTGTTTCAGACGGGGGCGACCCTCCTCGACGTCCTGAACAATTTGAAATCGTGATTGAGAAACACGGACCTTCGCCATGAGCCTCTCGACCGCGTTCAACATCATCACCTCTTCCTTCGCCGCCAATGCGGCGCAGACGGCGGTCGTCTCCAACAACATCGCCAACGTCAACACGACCGGCTATTCCAAGGAGGTCGCCAACCTCGTCGCCAATTCTTACGGCGGCGTCGATGTCGCCTCGGTGACCCGGCTCGCCAATGCAGCCCTGACCGAACAGGTTTCGACCTCGACATCGCAGGCGGCCTCCCAGAAGGCGATCGCCAACGGTCTGTCGACGCTCGCCGCCACAGTCAACGACAGTTCGGCGACATCATCGACCTCCGGCGCGACCCAGAACGGCGCCTCGCCGTCGGCGATGCTCGCCAATCTTCAGACCGCCCTGACGACCTACGAGGACTCGCCGACCTCGACGGCCGCCGCAGACGCGGCGGTCACCGCCGCGACGGATCTCGCGCAATCGCTCAACGCAGGAGACGCGGCGGTCAACCAGGTCCGCGAGCAGGCGGACCAGGACATGGCCTCATCGGTCTCGACCATCAATTCGCTGCTCGCCCAGTTCCAGACCGCCAACGACACGGTCGTCAGCGGACTGGCCACCGGCGCAAACGTCGCAAACGCCGAGGACACGCGCGATTCGCTGGTCACCCAGCTCGCCCAGCAGATCGGCGTGACCACCACAACCGCCACCAACGGTTCGATGTCGATCTACACCGACAGCGGCATCACGCTTTTCCAGAACATACCGAGCACGGTGTCCTTCACGCCCACAACGACCTACGTGGACGGCGTGACCGGGAACCCCGTCACAGTCGACGGGGTTCCGATCACCGGCTTGAGCACATCGCAGCCGATCCAGTCGGGCGCACTCGCAGGCTATGCGGAGCTGCGCGATACGCTCGCGCCGGAGTACCAGGCGCAGCTCGACCAGATCGCCGGAGGCCTCATCAACGCCTTCTCCGAGAGCGACCAGTCGGGCGCCGGCCTGCCCAACGCGCCTGGCCTCTTCACTACGAACGGGGCGACTAGCGTGCCCTCGACCTCGGACGCGACGGGGCTCGCGGCGGCGATCGAGGTCAATCCGACCGTTGATCCGTCGCAAGGCGGAGACGCGACCCTGCTGCGCGACGGCGGCATCGCCGGCGCCGACTATGTCTACAACACGACCGGCGACGCGGGTTACACGACCCGGCTCCAGGAACTTGTCACCGCGACCCAGTCGACGCAAAGTTTTGACGGGGCCGCCGGACTCGGGACGTCGGCCGGCCTCGCCGACTACGCCAACGCCTCGGTGAGCTGGATTCAGAGCCAGAACCAGCAGGCGAGCGATGCCTCCGCCTACCAGAACGCACTCGCGACACAGGCCACGTCCGCGCTGTCCAACGCGACCGGCGTCAATCTCGACGCGGAGATGACCAACATGCTCAGCCTCGAAAATACCTACGAATCATCGGCCAAGCTTCTCACCACGGTCAACAACATGTTCTCCGCTCTGCTGCAGGCCGCATGACAATGAGCCCGACCTTCGTCTCGACCCAATATCTCGCCAACAGCCTCGTCCTGCCGGTGCAGCAGGCGCAGGCTCAGCTCACGACGGCGATGACGGAACTATCGACCGGCCAGTACGCCAATCTCGGCCTTCAGCTCGGCGACCAGTCCGGGTACGAGCTGTCGCTGAAAGAGCAGGTCCAGCAATTGCAGACGCTGACCTCGGGCAACAGCGTGGTCGCGACCAATCTTTCGACGGCGCAGGACGCCTTGACCTCCATCAGTACGAGCGCCCAAACGACCGTGCAGGATCTCGCAACCTGGACGACCGGCACCAATTCCGGCGCGCAATTGCAGACCATGGGCCAGACAGCCTTGCAGGAGCTGACCGCCTCGGCCAACGCGACCTCTGGCGACGCGTACGTCTTCGGCGGGATAAATAGCGGCGCCGCGCCGCTCAGCGATTACTTCTCGACGGGTTCGGCGGCGAGCAGCGCCGTCGAAACCGCATTCGCAACAGCCTTCGGGTGTTCGCCGACCGATCCCGCCGCCGCGAACATCACCGCCTCGCAGATGCAGAGCTTTCTGTCCGGACCGTTCGCAGCCTTGTTCTCCGGCAGCAACTGGACATCTGACTGGTCCTCGGCGTCGAGCACAAACACGAGCGCGGAGATCGCGCCGGGCCAGACCGTGACGACCTCGACCAACACCAACACGCCCGCCTTCCAGAGCCTCGCCGAGGCCTACACGATGCTCGCGGCATTCGGCGGATCGTCGCTCAGCGCCTCGGCGCAGCAGGCGGTCGCCTCCGCCGCGACCTCGCTGTTATCCACGGGGCAAACCGCCCTCACCAACACGCAGGCCGCGCTCGGCGCGACGCAGTCTCAGGTCACCGACGCCAACAGCGCGATGAGCTCGCAGCTGACGCTGATCCAAACTCAGGTCGGCAATCTCGACAACGTCGATCAGACTGCAACGGCCGCACAGATCACCGCGCTGACCAACCAGATCCAGATGGCCTACGAGCTCACGTCGCGGCTGCAGACTCTCACTCTGGCCCAGTACCTTCCCGTTACTTAACCAACGCCCGAGATTGCGATGTACGAATTCGCCTACAACGAGGTGGTCGAAGAATCGCGTGAGACGATGCGCGCCCGCGAACGCGCCGCCATGGACCGCGTGATCGGCATGCTGCGCACGGCCCGCGAAAAGGGGCCTCTGTCGCGCGAGCGGATCGATGCGCTCTTCTACTTGCGCCGCCTCTGGATGATCTTCCTCGACGACCTCAACGACCCTAACAACGAACTGCCCCAGCAGTTGCGCGCGGGCATCATCTCGATCGGCATCTGGATGATGAAGGAGATCGACCGCGTGAACTCCCGCGTCACCGACGACCTCGCCCCGATGATCGAGATCAACGAAATCATTCGCGACGGTTTGAAATAGGGGCGGGAGCATGAACATTACGCTGAGGGCGGGCGAGCGGTTCTTCATCAACGGTGCGGTCATCCGCATCGACCGCAAGGCGACGATCGAGCTGCTCAACGACGTGACCTTCCTTCTCGAGAACCACGTGATGCAGGCCAAGGACGCCACGACGCTCACCCGCCAGATCTACTTCGCTGTGCAGATCATGCTGATGGACCCAGGCGCGACGGCGACGGCAACGCCGCTGGCGCGCTCGCTGATCGAGACGGCGCTTGGGGCCTACCAGACGCCGGAACTCGTCTCGGGCCTGCGCGGCGTCGCCGAGTCGCTGGCCAAGGCCCGGAACTTCGAGGCGCTAAAGGCGCTGCGCGGACTCTTCCCGCTGGAGGACGCCGAGCTCAAACGCGAAACGGCGCAGCACGCCGCCTGAAACAGGAGACTTATCATGACCGTATCCTCAACTCCCGCGGTCGCGAGCGCCGCCTCGACCGCATCCTCCTCGACTTCGACGTCCGCGACGCAGTCGCTGAGCTACAACGATTTTCTGACCCTGTTGATGTCGGAGATGCAAAACCAGGACCCGACTCAGCCGATGGACCCGTCGACCATGGTGTCGCAGCTCGCGACCGTCTCAGAGGTCGGACAGGCTGTGCAGAGCAACACAACGCTTTCCTCCCTCCTGACCGCAAGCTCGTTGACCCAGGCCGAGGTTTTGGTCGGGACGAACATCACGTCCGCCGACGGCTCGACGTCCGGCACGGTCGCCTCGGTCAACGTCACGAGCTCGGGGGCGACCGCGACCCTCACCGACGGCAAGACGGTCGCGCTCGGGAGCGGGGCGACGGTGCAATGAACGAGGGCGACGCCGTCGATCTCGTCCAGCAGGCGATCTGGATGATCGTGATCGGCGCCGGGCCGGCGGTCGGGGCGGCGATGGCGGTCGGCGTCGCCATCGCGCTCATTCAGGCGCTGACCCAGGTTCAGGAAATGACGCTGACCTTCGTGCCGAAGATGATCGCGGTCTTCGTCGCGGCGAGTCTCTCCGCGAGCTTCGTCGGCGGCAAGTTCATGGTCTTCACCGACCAGCTCTACGCCCGTGTCGAGCGGGGATACTAACCGGGCGACGGCGAAGCCGGCCGAGCGCGCCACCCGCGGGGTCGACGCCCAAGCGCCCCGCTTTTAGCGCCGTTTATCGACCGGACCCTGCTGTCTCAAAGAGTTGCGGGCCGTCTTATCGACCGGCCGGCTGGGGCCACGGTCGCCGGAGAATTAAACATATGCATTAGGTTCTTTATGCGCACCTCAAAGCCGACCGCGATCCTCGTCCGACGGCGCGGGACAGCCTTGCGCATCGCGGCCGTCCTTCCGCGCGCACCCCTCCCCGACCGGCGCGGCGGCCGGCGTGAGGCCGATCCAGGCGTCGATCAGCGCGGCGTCGAACCCCGCCTCCCGACGGCGCTCGACCTCAATCAGCGGCCGGCGGATCAGCAGCGGGTCGGCCAGCATCAGGGCGAGCGCGGCCTCCGCATGGAGGCCTTGGGGCCGGACCTCGCCCGATTTCACCCGCGGCGAGGCCGCGTTGAACCATTCCGCGACCGGGCGCAGGCCGAAGAACGCGCGCAAGTCTTCGCCGGTCCAGGCGGTTTTGATGAGGTCGCGCACGTCGAGGTCGTGACCCGACTGTCGCAGCAGCGCCTTCTGCCGCGCATTCCCGCCGCAGCCGGGCTTCTCGTAGAAGACGACTCTGGCCATTCGCTAATCCTCCTCCGACGGTCCGGGCTTCGATACGACGGCGAGCAGGCGCCGGGCGCCGAAGCGGTCGCGCGGCGCGAGTTCGGCGACCTTGGCGATCGCCTGCGCCCCCTCGACGCGCTGGCCGAGGCGCGCCTGGCAATAGCCGAAGGCGAGCAGCGCCTGCAGGTAGAGGCTCGGCGCCTCCTCCAACTCGTCGAACGCCGCGTCGCCCGGCTTCACGGCGCGCCAGTCGCCCGCCACGTTGAGGCGACGGGCGATGAGGCTCACGAGGACGGCCGCATGCGGCAGGGCCTCGGCGAGGCGATGATCGTAGAAATAGAACTTGTAGGCGGCGAGCCGCGCGGAAAAATCCTCCGGCGCCGCGGCGAGCGCCTGCTTGACGGCCCGCTCGGCCGCGACCGGATCGGTGCGCGCCTGCCGGGCGTCCGCGAGCAGCGCGAAAACGTCGCGGCTCTCGGCCGCTTCGGCGAAGGCGACCATCAGGAGACCGCCCGCGCGAGATCCGCCACCACGCCGGCGCCGATGCCCTCGCTCGCGCCGAGCTCGGCGAGCTTGGCGAGGCGCTTTTCCGTGTCGCGCCGCGCCCCGCGCCTGAGCTGGATGAAGGCGATGGCCTTGAGCGTATAAAGCGCGAAACGCGCCGGCCCCTCGACCGCCTTCGCGAGATCCTTCGGCGTCCAGCACGACCAGTCGCGCGGCAGACCCGCCTGCCGCCCGGCCTCCGCAAGCCCGGCCTCGGCGATCGCGAGCGCGTCGTCGAGACGCGTCCCATAGGCGTGGATCTTGTAAAGGCAGAAATAGGTTGCGAGCGCGGACGGATCGAGCGCCAGCGCGGCGCGGAATTTCGCGTCGGCCGCCGCAGGGTTTTGTCGCGAAAGCAACACGCCCTGTTGCAGAAGCTCGTTCACCTCGGGTGGGGTCTCGCCGAAGTCGATCCCGTCGCCCTCTCTGATTTCGCTCATGAATTCCGCCGCACCGCCGTGCTCGCCTCGGGTTTCGACGCGTGCGAAGCAGAATTCGCGCCACCGCCGCCCTGTAGGGCCGGGTCGATGACCCGGCCTCGGCGCGGTCGGCGACCGCGCCCTACAATTTGCCCTGTAGGGCCGGGTCGCCGACCCGGCCTGGCGCGGTCAGCGACCGCGCCCTGCAATCCGCCCTGTAGGGCCGGGTCGATGACCCGGCCTCGGCGCGGTCGGCGACCGCGCCCTGCAATCCGCCCTGTAGGGCCGGGTCGCCGACCCGGCCGGCGCGGTCGGCGACCGCGCCCTGCAATCCGCCCTGTAGGGCCGGGTCGCCGACCCGGCCGGCGCGGTCGGCGACCGCGCCCTGCAATCCGCCCTGTAGGGCCGGGTCGCCGACCCGGCCGGCGCGGTCGGCGACCGCGCCCTACAATTTGCCCTGTAGGGCCGGGTCGCCGACCCGGCCGGCGCGGTCAGCGACCGCGCCCTGCAATCCGCCCTGTAGGGCCGGGTCGCCGACCCGGCCGGCGCGGTCGGCGACCGCGCCCTGCAATCCGCCCTGTAGGGCCGGGTCGCCGACCCGGCCGGCGCGGTCGGCGACCGCGCCCTGCAATCCGCCCTGTAGGGCCGGGTCGCCGACCCGGCCGGCGCGGTCAGCGACCGCGCCCTGCAATCCGCCCTGTAGGGCCGGGTCGCCGACCCGGCCTCGGCGCGGTCGGCGACACGCGCCCGGCAACGCGCGTCATCTTACGATGGGCGCGATTTCTCCCGCATAGGGCCAATCGTCGGCGGCCGGCGCGAGCCCGGCGCGAACAGGGTTGTCTCGGACATATTCCCATTTCGACGCATAGCTCTCGTCGCTGCGGAGACAATGGTCGAAGAACTCCCTCTGCCAAAGCGGAGCGGGAAGGCCTGATCGTCGAAGGATCGCCTTTGCCGTCCATTGCTTGAACCCGCCGATGAAGATGGACAGCGACTTCGAGGTCTCCGTCTCATCGCAGACGCAGAAGAAATGAACATGGTCGGGCATGACGACGAAGCGGCCGACGGTCCAGCCGTAGCGAACAGGTGCGGCCTGCCATTCCGAGCGCAGAATATGCGCGGCCTCGTCGTTGGCGAGCAGCGGCCGGCGGTCGGCCACGCAGATGGTGACGAAATAGACCGGGACCGCGATCGAGATCGTGTCGAGGCGCTTGAGGTGTTTGCGGACGCGCACGCAATCTTCCCGGAATTGTGTGGGAAAGAACAGTCGTGCTGAATGGTGTGCAACGTCAATCTGGAAGTGCTGTAGGGCCGGGTCGCTGACCCGGCCTCGGCGCGGTCAGCGACCGCGCCCTACAATCCGCCCTGTCGCTGACCCGGCCTCGGCGCGGTCAGCGACCGCGCCCTACAATCCGCCCTGTCGCCGGCCCGGCCGGCGCGGTCAGCGACCGCGCCCTACAGCGCGTCATCGTCGCGAATTGCTTTTTCTTCGCCCCCGCCCCATCACCGTCTTTCCGGCCGGCGCGACCGCCGCGCCAGAACTCGCGCCCAGACCTCTCCATGATCCCCTGGATAGAACTCGACCGGGCCCCGCTGCCGCTAGGCGGCGAACTGCGCTTGATGCGTAGGGGACACGAGTTTTCGATAAAAGTCGGCGTCGCCGAACTCATGACCTCGCGGGTGAGCGCCTCGGAGGAGGCGCTGGCGACGCTGGCGGCGGAGAAGCTCGGAGGCCGGACAAACCCCAGAATCCTGATCGGCGGGCTCGGCATGGGTTTCACGCTGCGCGCGGCGCAAAGCGCGTTCGGCGCCGGCGCCGAGATCGTCGTCGCCGAACTCATTCCCGCGGTCGTGCGCTGGGCGAGGGGGCCGATGGCGGAATTATTCGCCGGCTCGCTAGACCGCCCGGGGGTCGCCATCGTCGAGGCCGACGTCGCCGCGCTGATCCGCGCCGCCAAGCCGCGTTACGACGCGATCCTGCTCGACGTCGACAACGGCCCCGAAGGCATGACGCAGGCGGCGAACGACCAGCTTTATTCGACGCGCGGGCTGGCTGCGGCGCGCGCCGCGCTCACGCCCGGCGGAGTGCTCGCCGTGTGGTCGCAGGGCCCCGACGCCGCATTTGCGAAGCGGTTCGGCAAGGCGGGTTTTTCAGTCGAGGACAAGCGCGTGCGCGCCGGCGGCGTGCACGGCGGCGCGCGGCACGTGATCTGGCTTGGCGTGCGAACGGAGGGCGGAGGCCGATGACCGCCGGCTCCGGCTATAGCGTTTTCGTCGCTCCCGCCTCTCGCATTAGCTGCCGCGAAAATAGAATGGCTGGCTGCAGCCTTATGCATCCTGCGCATACCGCCAACACCCGGGCGGACCTCATTTTCATCCATAATGGCGCGCCGCAGGCGCTGGTTGGCTGCCAAGCATTGGGAATCGGGCCCTTATCGAACGCAAAAGCTTAATACCCGAGTGAACGACCGCGGTGCGCGAACATAGCGGTCCTTGCCGGGCTGCGTGGCGAACAGGAGAGATCGACCCGAAGCCGCCGGTCGGAAGCGCTCAAGGCGTCAGGTCCTCGGCAGCTGCGGCGGAATTCGTGAGTTGCGGGCGCAAAGTCGTCGTCCAGATGGCAGAGGTCTCAACGACAAGACGAAGGGTGTCGTGTGTCGCCTGCATATTAGCGCGTCACCACTGTTGATTAACCGTCATCAATCTGCAATTGAAACGCCAATCCTCGTTTGCAATAGCCGTTTATCGTGTGGGCTTCCGCAACGCCGACGCCGCAAGGTTTCTCGGGCGTAACTGCCAAGCCGGCTGCGCCGCTGGCGCTATCTGGCCGCCGGCGCTGGGCGTGGTTGTTGGGGTGTGGGGAAGCGGAGGCGGGACTCAGAGGTTGAGTTCGACGGCGAGTTGGTCGGGGCCGAGCGTGAGGGCTGTGAGGATGTCGCGGCCCTGCTTTCGGGCTGAGGAGATCACGGAGCGCAGGCGGGCGAAGTCTTCGGCGCCTTGCAGGGTTCGGAAGCCGCCGGAGATTTTGATCTTCACCTTCATCATCCTCAGATCCTGCTCGGCGAGGTTGTTGGTGAAGGGAACGGTGAAGTCGGTGAGGAAGCGGAGGGTCGCGTCCTTGAAGGTCTTGAACCGGATGAGGAGATTGTGAGCAGGCCGCCGCTTCTTTCGCTTTTTCGAGCTCTTTGCGGGATCGAAGGGCGGCAGGCTCCTGTGCAGGGCGAGGCCTTCGCGGACGGCGGCCCAGTACCGGTCCTCGAACGCCTTGATGGTTTCGGGCGGGAGCGCCGCGGCGCCCTCGGCTTTGGCTTTCTGCACGGCCTGGTTGGCCTCGAGCAGCGTCGCGCGCAGGGCCTCGGCCCAGGGCTCCTTGTCGAGATCGCAGACCGCCTGAAGCTCGCGCAACAGATGGGCGTTGCAGAAGGCGTGAAGGACGTTTTCCAGGGCGTAGTAGGCGCGCCAGTGGTCGTGGACCACGACGCCGCCCTCGAGTGCGGGCACGGCCGAGCGGGGCTCGCCGGCGCGATAGAAGGTGTGGGTCAGGGTCGAGGCGGTGTGCAGCCAGCGGGTCGCGCCGGCGATGCGCAAGCCCGTTTCGTCGAGGCAGCGCACCGGCGCCGCCGCGACGCAGGCGCCGATGCCGCGCCAAACCGGCTCCAGCGCCTCGGCCTTACGGCGAACCCAGCTCGCCACGCTCGCCCCGCAGGCCGCCGCCGCCCCGAACAGGTCCCTGAGGACCTGCGCGGTCCGCTCCTCGGGCACGAGCTGCTGGGCGTTGAGATAGACCGCCGCCGCCTTGAAGCGCTCGCCATACTGGGCCGGCGAAACGACGCCCGCGGGAAAAGCGGCGCGGGTGCGCCGCCGGCAGGCCGGGCAGTCGTGGACCGCCGCGCGGTGCTCGGTCACGATCAGCGGCTTCTCCGGAAGATCGAAGACCTGACGCCTCTCCTCGCCGACCTTGGAATCCGCCGCAAGAGCCGCCCGGCAATGTGCGCACACCTCGGCCGCGTGCTCGATGATCGCGTCCGGCTCGGCGACCTGACGCAGCGTGTCGCCGTCGTGACCTTTCTGCCCTCCGCTCGGCTTGCCCGTGCGCGTGCGCAGGCTCTTCAGGACCCGAGGCTTCTTCTTCAGCCCGTCGCTCGAGGGCGGCTTCGAGCTGTTGGAGCTGTCCAGGCCCAGCCGACGCCGAAGCTCCGCCACCTCAGCGCGAAGACGCTCGATCTCGCGTGCTTGGGCCGCTATCAGGGCTTCGACTTCCGGCGGAAGATTCATCCCACCCTTGAGTCAGAAATCCCTGTCCCTGTCGCCCAAAATCACAACCCTCAAGTCAATCCCGCGCAGAGTGTGACATTTCGGACTCACCCCGGCTTGGCAGTTACGACGAATCGTAACTGCCAAGCCGGCTGCGCCGCTGGCGCTATCTGGCCGCCGGCGCTGGGCGTGGTTGTTGGGGTGTGGGGAAGCGGAGGCGGGACTCAGAGGTTGAGTTCGACGGCGAGTTGGTCGGGGCCGAGCGTGAGGGCTGTGAGGATGTCGCGGCCCTGCTTTCGGGCTGAGGAGATCACGGAGCGCAGGCGGGCGAAGTCTTCGGCGCCTTGCAGGGTTCGGAAGCCGCCGGAGATTTTGATCTTCACCTTCATCATCCTCAGATCCTGCTCGGCGAGGTTGTTGGTGAAGGGAACGGTGAAGTCGGTGAGGAAGCGGAGGGTCGCGTCCTTGAAGGTCTTGAACCGGATGAGGAGATTGTGAGCAGGCCGCCGCTTCTTTCGCTTTTTCGAGCTCTTTGCGGGATCGAAGGGCGGCAGGCTCCTGTGCAGGGCGAGGCCTTCGCGGACGGCGGCCCAGTACCGGTCCTCGAACGCCTTGATGGTTTCGGGCGGGAGCGCCGCGGCGCCCTCGGCTTTGGCTTTCTGCACGGCCTGGTTGGCCTCGAGCAGCGTCGCGCGCAGGGCCTCGGCCCAGGGCTCCTTGTCGAGATCGCAGACCGCCTGAAGCTCGCGCAACAGATGGGCGTTGCAGAAGGCGTGAAGGACGTTTTCCAGGGCGTAGTAGGCGCGCCAGTGGTCGTGGACCACGACGCCGCCCTCGAGTGCGGGCACGGCCGAGCGGGGCTCGCCGGCGCGATAGAAGGTGTGGGTCAGGGTCGAGGCGGTGTGCAGCCAGCGGGTCGCGCCGGCGATGCGCAAGCCCGTTTCGTCGAGGCAGCGCACCGGCGCCGCCGCGACGCAGGCGCCGATGCCGCGCCAAACCGGCTCCAGCGCCTCGGCCTTACGGCGAACCCAGCTCGCCACGCTCGCCCCGCAGGCCGCCGCCGCCCCGAACAGGTCCCTGAGGACCTGCGCGGTCCGCTCCTCGGGCACGAGCTGCTGGGCGTTGAGATAGACCGCCGCCGCCTTGAAGCGCTCGCCATACTGGGCCGGCGAAACGACGCCCGCGGGAAAAGCGGCGCGGGTGCGCCGCCGGCAGGCCGGGCAGTCGTGGACCGCCGCGCGGTGCTCGGTCACGATCAGCGGCTTCTCCGGAAGATCGAAGACCTGACGCCTCTCCTCGCCGACCTTGGAATCCGCCGCAAGAGCCGCCCGGCAATGTGCGCACACCTCGGCCGCGTGCTCGATGATCGCGTCCGGCTCGGCGACCTGACGCAGCGTGTCGCCGTCGTGACCTTTCTGCCCTCCGCTCGGCTTGCCCGTGCGCGTGCGCAGGCTCTTCAGGACCCGAGGCTTCTTCTTCAGCCCGTCGCTCGAGGGCGGCTTCGAGCTGTTGGAGCTGTCCAGGCCCAGCCGACGCCGAAGCTCCGCCACCTCAGCGCGAAGACGCTCGATCTCGCGTGCTTGGGCCGCTATCAGGGCTTCGACTTCCGGCGGGAGATTCATCCCACCCTTGAGTCAGAAATCCCTGTCCCTGTCGCCCAAAATCACAACCCTCAAGTCAATCCCGCGCAGAGTGTGACATTTCGGACTCACCCCGGCTTGGCAGTTACTCTCGGGCATCAGAGGGGCAGCAACCTCATGAATAGTAAGAAGTATTGCACATCGGCCGCCGCCGCTCTCGGCGTTATGGCTATGGCGTCCAACGCTGCGGCAGTCGAAGGCGGCTGGGACGGATCCTACGGAAGCGGCGCGCCTTACTCTGCCGGCTGGCAAGATCCGTACGCTCCACCCTCGCTGGACCAGAAGATTGCGATTTTGCGTCAAAAAGTGAAATACGTTTTCGTGATCTTTCACGAAAACGAGTTGTTCGACCACTACTTTGGCACTTTCCCGGGCGTGAATGGACTTTTCGAAGCGCCTCCGGGCTTTACCCCGGCGAACCAAACGCCGAGCTTTAAACAGCGCCTTCTCGACACGACTCTGAGCGTTCAAACGATTTCTCCGTTCCTGATGCCGCAGGCCGTCGTCGCGTCTGGCGGGCAGATCGTACCGGTCTATCCGGCCGATGAGATTTCGGTGGATCACAGCCACCAGGGCATGGCGAACGGCCTGGATGTCGATCCCACGACGTTGATGGCCGCCAACGACCGCTACGCGATGGACCAGGAAGGGCTTACCACCAACGCCAATGGCACGATTGTGACACCGTCGGGCGCGGCGCCGACCTCAGTGACGCTCGCGCAGTACCAGAAAGGCGAGGACAACGTCGACCATCTCGACTGCGACACGATCCCCTTCATGTGGAGTTGGGCGAAGAAATTCGTTCTTTTCGACAACTTCCATCAGACGATCGTTGGCCCGTCGACCCCGAACGCGATCGCGATCATCGCGGGCCAGTCGGGTCAGACGCAGTGGGCTGAGCACCCGAACGAGGGCGCGGTGACCACCTACGCCAACTCGGCGTTCCCGAACGTGGACGGGGCAAGCTACAAGGCCAGTCCGGGAGAGGCGACGAGCAACGAATTTGTCCCCATAGTGAGCGATCCCGGTCCGTTCCCCGGCTCCAACCTGGATACGAACACGGTCAAGCCGCCCTATAACCCCGACGACGAAAGCCCCGCGAATCCGACGCTCAATTTGACCTTCGCGACGCAGCCTCTGTCGTACATGGGGTCTCGCATCGAAAAGATCATCGCGACCGATCCAAACCCAGCCGCGGATCTGTTAGACGTGCAGCAAGACATCAAGGAAATCGCGGCCTTCAACAAGCCGGTGCAGTGGGGCTGGTATCAGCAGGGCTTTAACTCCAACGACGCGTTGGATCCCTACGAGGCGCCGGGCACGCCAACCTCTCCGACCAGCAGCCCGATCCCGAACAGCGGTTATGTCTTGCATCACAATGCCCCACAGTATTTCGCCTATCTCGCTGACAATCCGCAGGTTCTGAACAGCAACCTGCACGGCGCCAAGGACTTCTTCAACGCGGTCGAGGGTCGGACGCTTCCGAGCGACGGCGGCGTGTTCTACCTGCGCGGCGGTTATGACAACAATGACGGCTTGACGCCGTTGGATCCGACTCCGGGCGTCCGGAACGCGTACCTCGGAAACGACGATCACCCGGGTTATTCGGATCAGCAGATCTCCGAGGCGCTCGCGGCGAAGGCGATCAGCGACATCGCCAACAGCCCATATTGGTCTCAGAGCGCCATCATCATCACCTACGATGAAACGGATGGCTACTACGACCATGTCTCGCCAGAGTTCCGCAACAAGTTTGTCGACGGCTCGGTCCTGGCGGCTGGCCCACGCATTCCGGCGATCCTGATTTCCCCTTATGCTGCGTCCGGCACGATCTCGCATCGTTACAGCGAGCACGGCTCTGTGATCAAGTTCATCAACGAGCTGAAGGGTCTGGCGCCTCTTGCCGAGCTGCCGGACGAAAAGAACGCCCGGGTGCTCGGCGAGGTCAACCTCGGCCAGAAGGACCTTGGTCCGTCCGATGACCCGAATAACGACGTCGGCGATCTTGCCGAGGCGTTTGACTTCGGTCGATTGCTGGGCGTGAAGCCGCCCATCGCGGCTTCCGCTGCGGCGTTCTCCGCCGCGCAGATCGGCAAGCTGCCGCATCTGGCGACGCCGAATTATTCGCCAAACGGTTACACGAACGGCGCGTGCGAAGCGATCGGCATCCTGCCGACCGACTTCCGCTCCTATGCCGACTATAAGAACGGCAAGCCGATCGACCCCTATCCGGCCAACGTGAACCCCCGGCCGACAGCATCGCCCGGCACGCCCACTTCTGGCGCTTGGACCCCTTGATACATCCCCGTCTCTCGGCCTCGGCTGCGAGCCTAGGGATACCCACAGATCCGACGGAAGCCGGGGCTTCCGTCCGATCTGTCGCCAGCAAACGCGCCTAAGGATCGTCGATGTGTCTCGCCTCGTTTACGGACTTTTTGCTCTCGACCTCCTGTCACTGACCTGTACGGCGCAAGCGCAAACGCTTGCCGCCATCCGGGCATCCCATCATTTCAGTTGCGGCACGGTCCAAAGCGTCGATGATTGGAACGGAGAGGATGTCCACGGCAATCTCTCCGCCCTCGGCGGCGAGATTTGCCGCGCAGTGGCCATCGCCATTCAAGGCGCTACGGACGGCTTTGAGGTTCAAGTCTTTCCCGCCGAGCCAGAGGCGCTGGCCGCCCTGAAAGCCGGAAAGATTCAACTGGCCGTCGGCATTTCGCCGTCGGCCACGGTGGCGATGCAGTACGGCGTCGGCTTCGGGCCGCCTGTGTACTTTGACTCCCAGCGCATCATGGTCGCGAAGGAGAGCGGCATCGCTGACCTCGCCGGCCTCCGCGATAAATTGATCTGCGCGCTCGACATGAGCCCGCCTGAGAGGACGCTGCGCGACGAACTGACCCAGCGGCAAATCCCGTATGGGCTGCAGGCCCATTCCGAGCAAGGCGAACTGGATGCCGCGGTGGCCGTGCGTCGCTGCGCCGCAGGCACGGGGATGGAGACGCGCCTTGTGCAATCGCGCGCCAATTTCCACGCACAGACCGGCGACTTCGTATTCTTGCCCGAGAAACTTACGATAAATCCGGTCGTCCCCGCTTATCGATATGGCGATCAGGCCTTTGGCCTCATCGTCGATTGGACGGTCTACGCCCTGATTGAGGCCGAGGCGCTCGGCATCACGCACGATAATGTGGCCGACGCCGCCAAGCGGGAGGACATGCGCGCCACCCAACTCCTCGGCCACGATTTCGCCACCGCGCAGGCGCTCGGACTGTCCCACGACTGGACTGCCAAGGTGATCGCAGCCACTGGCAATTACGGCGAGATCTTTGAGCGTACAACAGGTCATCCCTATCATTTGGACAGAGGGCTGAACGCTCTATGGACAAGCGGCGGGCTCATCGCTCCTTGGCCGATGAGGTAGCGCGATCAAGAATATGAATTGATGTGGGCGAAAAAGCCCGCGCTGAGAGACGTCAAATCCGAGTTTGGTCAGCCTGCCGGAGTTTCCATCGTATTGTGACGCACGCGACGCCATGCCGATATGTGCGGCGCGGCCATGCCGAGCGGCAGTCACGACGCCGTCCAGCCGCCAGATCACGGGCTCCTCGCGTCGTATACGCCGGATGCGCGATTCGATCCCAGCGTGACGGGTCCTCTTTTGTTTCCGTTCGGCCGCAAGGCCCGTAGCCGCGGGGCGCCCGATAAGCTGACCGAGGACAGTTCCATGGCGGTGCGATGATCGGCGAAATCCCAGCAATGGCGGCTCAACGTCGACTCCAATCGTGGGCTGCTCGTACAGGCCGGTCCCTCGACCCGGGATCCAGACCTCAGATTTAGACCACTAACTCCGCGCCGGTCCGAACTTGCCAGACCTTCGACGATGCGGTCGCACTCCCTCTGAAGCGTCGGTTCGGGGAACTTTTGCAGCCCCATTTCGCCCGCGCCCTCTCCGCAGTCCGCCCGCCCATCCAGGCGCCCTTAGGAGATCGCCGTCGCGTCGACTTCGCCCGCTTGTCTTGCGGTCGCGACGCTCCCTCCCACCTCGCGCAAGCTTCGCCGCTCACCCTTCGCCTCGGCGCCGCATGAGGCGGGGCTCGAGGGGATGCGAGTTGAGACATGTCCGTGACGGCCGTACCCTCGCCCCCGACACCTCTTCCGGCGGAAGGGCAAGGCAACCGCGGGGGCAAGGACATCGCCTTCGCGGTCGGCATCGTGCTGATCCTGTGCCTGTTCTTCCTGCCCGTCCCGGCGATGATGATCGACTTCGGCCTGGCGATGTCGATTGCGCTCTCCGTCCTCATCCTGATGGTCGCGCTGTGGATCCAGAAGCCGCTCGAGTTCTCGGCCTTCCCGACCGTGCTCCTGGTCGCGACCATTCTCAGGCTCGCGCTCAACATCTCGACCACTCGGCTCATCCTGTCGCACGGCGCCGAGGGACCGACCTCGGCAGGCTACATCATCGGCGGCTTCGCCCATCTGGTGATGGGCGGGGACTTCCTGATCGGCATCATCGTCTTTTCGATTCTGGTCACGATCAACTTTCTCGTCATCACCAAGGGCGCGACCCGTATCGCGGAAGTCGGCGCACGCTTCACCCTCGACGCCATCCCCGGCAAGCAGATGGCGATTGACGCCGACCTGTCGGCGGGGCTCATCGACGAGAAGATTGCCCAAAGGCGCCGGCGCGAGCTCGAAGAGGAAAGCGCCTTCTTCGGCTCGATGGACGGCGCATCGAAATTCGTGCGCGGCGATGCGATCGCCGGCATCATCATTCTGGCCGTCAACATCTTCGGCGGCATCGTGATCGGCGTCACGCGCCATGGTCTGGCGCTCACTGACGCGGCGGACGCTTTCACCAAACTGTCGGTCGGCGACGGCCTCGTCACCCAGATCCCGGCGCTCATCATCTCGCTCGCCGCGGGCCTCCTGGTCGCCAAGGGCGGCACGCGCGGCTCGGCCGACAAGGCGGTGATCGACCAGCTGTCCGGTTATCCGAGCGCCCTCTTCGTCGCGGCGCTGCTCATGGCGGTGCTCGGCCTCGTGCCGGGCCTGCCGTTCCTGCCCTTCGCGCTGCTGTCGGGCCTGATGGCGTCGGTCGGCGTCCTGATCCCTCGACGCCTCGCCCGGGAGGCGGCGGAGGAGGTCGCGCACCAGGCGGCGAAGGAGACACAGGCCAAGGCCGAGCAGCGCGCCTCGATCAAGGAGCAGCTCAAGGGCTTCGAGCTCGTGCTCGTGCTGTCGAAGGAGCTGAACGCCGCGCTCATCCTCTCGCGCGAGGAGATCGCCTCGCGGATCGCCAAGATGCGGCGCAAGTTCGCCCGGCAATACGGATTCGTCGTCCCGGAGATCCGCCTCACCGACGACATCAAAGCGGCCGCGAAGACCTATCAGATCAAGATTCACGGCGCGCCGGTGACGACCCAAGAGCTCAGGGTGCGCGAGTGGCTGGTCATCGTCGGCGATGGTCCGAAACCCAACCTGCCGGGCGAAGAGGTGCGCGAGCCGGCCTTCGGCATCCGGGCCGTCGCGATTCCCGAGGCCTTCGTCAACGAGGCGCGGCGCGCCGGCTTCAAGCCGATCGACCCGGTCTCGGTTCTGCTCACCCATCTTTCCGAGGTCATCCACAACAACCTCGCCCAGCTCCTGTCCTATAAGGATATGCGCGCGCTCGTCGACCGGCTCGAGCCCGAGTACAAAAAACTGCTCGACGACATTTGCCCGTCGCAGATCTCGCAGACCGGCGTGCTAGCCACGCTGAAGCTCTTGCTCGCCGAACGCGTGTCGATCCGCAACCTCAACCTCATTCTCGAGGCGATCGCCGAGATCGCTCCGCATGCGCGGCGGCCCGAGGCGATCGCCGAGCATGTCCGCATCCGCCTCGCCCAGCAGATCTGCGGCGATCTCATCGACGGCGGCGCGCTCAGCGTGCTGCGCCTCGGCAACCGCTGGGACCTCGTGTTCCACCAGGCGCTGAAGCGCGACGCGAAAGGCGAGGTCATCGAATTCGACATCGATCCGCGGCTGATGGAGGAGTTCGCCGCCGAGGCCGCGACCGCGATTCGCAAGCGCATGGATGCGAGCCGTCTGTTCGCGCTGGTGACCGCGCCGGAGACGAGGCCCTACGTGCGCATGATCGTCGAGCGCATGTTCCCGACGCTGCCCGTGCTGTCGCAGCTCGAAATCGCGCGCGGCTTCGAGATCAAGTCGCTGGGAACGATCTCGTGAGCCGGCGCCCGGTCAAGCGCGCCGAGACGAGGCCGGCTCGCCGCGAGCCTCCGTCGCCGACCGCCCGCCCCGGGCGCGACGTCCGCCCGGAGGCGCTGCGCGTGAGGCCTTTATGATCGCGCTCTCCGCCGAGAGCCTCGCGCTCGCGCCGCAACCGCTCGCGCCGCACCTGGCGATCGGCGCGTTTCTGCTCTTCTGCCGCATCGGCGGCTGTCTCATGCTCGCGCCAGGCTTCTCGGCGAGCGAGATCCCGATGCAGATCCGGCTGTTCGTGGCGCTCGGGGTGACCATGGCGCTCACGCCTACGCTACTCGACAAAATCCCCGCCGCGGCGCTCGGCGACGAGCCGGTCGTGGTCCTCCGGATGATCGCGATCGAGACGCTCATCGGCGGAATGATCGGCTTCCTCGCCCGCATCTTCGTCGCCGCGCTCGAGACGCTGACCTCGGGCGCAGCGCAGATGCTCGGCTTCTACAATCCTTTCGGCATGCAGATCGAAGCCGACGAGACTCTGGTCCCGCTCGCCACCCTGATCTCGCTCGCCGCGATCACCCTGATGTTCGTGGTCGACCTGCACTGGGAGCTTCTGCGTGGGCTTGCCGCCTCCTACGACGTCATTCCGGTCGGGGCGAACTTCGACTCGGGCTTTGCGCTGAGGCACATTGTCGAGGCGTTCGGCGAGTCCTTCAGGCTGACGCTGCGCATCGCATCGCCCTACGTGATCTACGCGCTCATCGTCAATCTGGCGCTGGCGCTGATCAACCGGCTGACGCCGCAGATCCAGATCGTGTTCGTCGCGGCGCCGTTCGTCGTGGCGGGCGCGCTGGCGCTGCTCTACGCCACGATCAGACCGGCGCTCGAAATCTTCCTTATCGGCTTCGGCGCGTGGCTCTCCAAAGGGTAGATCGGGATGAGCGATGAAGAAACGTGTGGATTCGCTTGCGCGTATCGAGAAACTGGCCTCGCAGATGCACGAACTCGGCCGCTGGCGACTCTCGGCGATCGAGCAGGAGCAGGCGAGCCTCCGCGACGATCTGCGCGCGATCTTCCTAGCGCTCGAAAGCGGCGACCTCGCCTATGGCGCGCAGGCGAAGCTCGGCGTCCGCCGCATCCGCGCGCTGCAGAAGCGGCTCGACACGCTCGAGCGCGAGTCGGAGCGGCTGAACCATACCGCCAGACAGAACGGGATACGGGCGAAGCTCGCCGGACAGGCGGCCGAGGCCGCGGACAAGGTCTATCGCGATCGGGAGGCGCGCAAGGAGCTCGCCGACATCGCCGAGCGCGCGCTCATACGCCGCGACGCAAGCCAGAGGTAAGGGCGGGGTGTGAGGTTTGAAGAAGGTTCCTCTTCGCCGCGACGGCGAGGAGAAGCGCGCGCTGACGTCCCTCCGCGGGGGCAAAGGCGCGCCGATCGCTGCGGGACTGTAAGGCCATGGGCTTCAATCCGACCACCGATGTCGTTCTCGATGTTCTGAACGCGGCCGATCCGGCGCGCGCGAGTCTGGCGGCCGAGCGGCTGCAGGCCCTCGCTTCCGGCGCGCCGGCGAGCGATTTCACGGCCAACCTCGACCAGGCGGCGGCGGCCGCCGCCGCGGCCAACGCCGCGCAGCCGCCGGGCCTCGCCAATGCGCGCCAGGCCTTCGCCGACGCGACGCTCGCGTCCAATCCAGAGGCGAAGGCGAAGGTCGAGTTCGAAGCCATGACGCTGAATTCATTCGTCGGCGAAATGTTGCCAAAGGACTCGCCCGCCCTGTTCGGACAGGGAACGGCGGGCGAGATCTGGCGCTCGATGCTCTCGGAGCAGATTTCGAGGCAGATCGCCAAATCCGGCGAGCTGGGACTGAGCCGTCGGCTTTTCGCCACGCACGGGCTTGCGACGGGCGAGCGGAGCCGCGAGGCGACGCGGGAGGGAGCCGCGGTCGCAACGAGCGCCAACGCCCTGTCGGCGCCGACCGCCGCCGACATCGCCAACGGCGCAATCCTCACCGCCGCGCGGAGGCGCACATGAGCCAGCGTCCGCCCCGCTCCCTCCCGCACGCCGCCTCTGCGCTGCCGGTCGTCGAGCGCCTGACCCGCACGGTGACCGCGGAAACCGAGGACATCGTCGCCGGCCGGCCGGCGCCTTACGAGCTCTATGGCCAACGCAAGAACCAGGGCCTGATCGAGCTCAACCGTCTTCTGCCCGTCTTCGCGAAGGCCGGCGGCGGGGAGGGCCTCGGCCCGGCGCTGGCGGGGCTCAACACGGCGCTCGCAGCCAACAAGCGCGCGCTCGGCTTGCAGCTCAAGGCCGCGATGGCGGTCGCCGACATCATCGCCCGCGCCATCCGCGACGGACAGTCGGACGGCACCTATACCGCACGGGCCTGGCGCCGGAGCGAGGAATGATCCGCTCGCTCTTTGTCGCCGTCGTCGCGCTCGCCGCCGCGGTCGCCGGATCGATCGGCGCACGCCAGGCCGTCGTCTTCAACGAGAATCGAGCAGCCGCTGCAACCGTGCGCACCACCGAGTTGCGCAAGACCCATGAAATCAACGTTCCGCGCATCAAGGATGGCGTGGTCAAGGGCTACGCCGTCCTGATCCTCAGCTATACCGTCGACATGGCTGCGCTGAAAACCGCCGAGATGGCCCCCGACGCGATTCTGGTCGACGAGGCGTTCCGCTATGTCTATGGCGACGACACGATCGACTTCGACCACCTCGACCGGTTCGACTTCACCAAAATGACAGGGGCGTTGACGCGCGCGGTCAACGAGCGGGTGAAGGGCGAAGTGCTGGTCGACGTCGGCGTGCAGGAATTCACTTACGCCCTGATCGGCGACACCCACGCCCGGCCGTGAGCGGAGAGCTGCGCGGACCCCGGTTCGACTCCCGAATATTTATTCGGGATATTGACGGAAATCAATGACGTCGTGAGCGCGGGAATTAGGGTCCTTCTCGCAAAGGCATGTGGCGCGTGAACGCCGCAGCGAAAAACGGAGAAGTGTGGCGGCGTGTGCGCCTCTTTGCCATGGCGAGGAGGCTGCGGTGAGCTATCATCTTCTGGTCACGACCGCGGCGGTCGGTGGACTGGCGGCCGCAATGGTCGTCATTCCGTCTATTTCCGCGGCGCAAGCGCCGCCGATGGGTGGCGGTTATACGAACGTGATTCCGATCCCGGTCCCCGAAAACGATCCCCAGGTGAAGGCGATCGCCGACGCGCTTTTCAAGCCTGAGGGCAAAGGGCCGTTCCCGGCTATCATCTACATGAGCGGCTGCGCAGGCTTGGGCATTCCTCCCGACATGGCGCAGCAGAAGGCGGTCATCGACCATTATTTGGCCCATGGTAAAGCCGTGCTGATCCTCGATTCGCTGACGCCACGTGGCATGCCGAACGGGGTCTGCGACAGAACGGCCGAAATGAGCATTTACATGCATCGGGCCGACGACGCCTATTCCGCGCAGAAGGCGCTCGCCGCGATGCCCGAAATCGACCGCAAGCGCATCTTCCTCCAAGGCTATTCGCACGGCGCCAACGCGGCGACGCTGGCGGTCAATCCGAAAGTCGTCGAAGAGCACGGAGGAAACGTCTTCGCCGGCGTCATCGCCTACTACCCGTATTGCGTCAACGACATGCAATTCTCTGCGCCGACGGTCATTCTCGACGGGGACAAAGACGACTGGACGCCGTCGAACCTGTGTGAAGCGATCAAGGACCGGCCCAATCTCGAAATGGCCGTCTTTCCGGGCGCGACCCATGCCTTCACCATGCCGATGGACCAGCCCGTCGAATTCATGGGGCACCACATCGCCTACGACGCGAAGGCGACGAAAGACGCCGAGGCGCGCGCCGATGCCTTCATCGCCGCGCACATGCAGTAAAGGGGACGAAAGCCAAGCGAGAAGGAGTTTTGCGATGAAAAGTCATTTTCCAATTGCGATCGCCGCGATCGCGGCAGCCGGCGTAATGACGCTGGCCTCGGTCCAATCGGCCAAGGCGCAAGACAACACTGACGTGTACGCGTGCCAATACATTGGCCCGGTCACGCCGGAGCCTCTTGGAGACAGTGAAGGACACGTGTTGCGCATAACCAACGCGAGTTGCCTCGTGACCGCCGGCCCCTTGAGCGGAGGCGTCAGCACCGTGACGGCGATTTGGGAAGGGGACAAAACCGGTGGCACGCTGCTGGCGGGGGAAGCCGTGACCCGCAAACCCGGCGGGATGGCAGTGAACACGTTAACGGACGGAAAACTGGAGTTCGTGATCAACGACGGCAAGGTGGTCGGCGTCGTATCGAGCGGTCACGGCCGCTACGTCATGGCCGTCGGCAGCGCCGCGCCGGTCGCAGGCAAGGCCTTTGTATACAACACCAAAACGACCGGGCCAGGCCAGTATTCGATTGAAGCGAAGCGCGAGTGAAGGACGCGCAGATGACCTTCGCCGCGGTGATCGTGTCCGCTGGGGGCGCCGATGGCGCCGAGGCGCCCGAGCGTCGGACATAGCGGGAAAAGTGCGGCGCGAGCGTCTCGCAGGACGCGAGGAGGTTTCGATGAAGCACAATCTCTCGATAGCGGTCGCCGCCGCGCTGGTCGGCGCATCCGCGTTCGCCCTCGCGGCGCAAGCGGCGGAAACAGAGTACAAGTTCACTTGGTGCGGCCTCGCCAAGAGCACGATGCTCACCGCCGGCCCCGACCTCACAATTTGGACCGACGACGTCGGCGGCATGGTGACGCCGGACAGCGGCTTCAAGCCGTTCGAGAACGCCGCGCTGCGCTGCATGGGCTATCACCGCGTGATGCAGGGTAAGCAGACGGTCCAGTCCGCGTGCCTGATGACCGACCCGCAGGGCGACACCCTGATCGGAGAAACGATCGTCGCGCCCGATATGCCGCCCATCTGGACGTTTCTTGGTGGCACGGGGAAGTGGCAAGGGATCAGCGGCGCCGGCACGTTCCAGTTCACGGCGATGGGGAAGCCTGCCGCTGATGGCGCGGTCGAGTTCTGCCTGACGCCGACAGGCAAATACACGTTGCCGAAGTAGACAATCGGCGAAGGCGGCGCGCGCGCAACGCCTGCGCGATCGACCGCGCGCCGCAGGAAGATATGGGGAACGAATGCAAACGCGCGACGAATAGGCGCGCGGCTCGACCATTAAGGAGGTTTCCCATGAAAACCCGCAACACAATGGCCGCTCTGGCGCTGTGCGGAGCCACGGCTCTCGCGACCTCCGCCTTTGCGGGCGAAACCGAGTATGGCGGCACGTTCTGCAGCCATTCGAAGATGACGATGCTGCAGGCGAACCCTGACGTCACCGCGTTCAACGTGGAATCCTGGGGCATTCAGACGCCGGACAGCACGTTCAAGCCCTGGGCGAACGCGACCAACCACTGCACGGGCAACGTCATTGTCGTGCAGGGAAAGGCGGCCGCGCACGGCGAGTGCCTGTGGACGGACCCGGACGGCGACACCTTCGTCGGGACGTTCGTCGATGAGCCGGGCAAGCCGGGCGCCTGGACGTTCGTGGGCGGCACCGGCAAGTGGAAGGGCGTGACCGGCGGCGGGACGTACCAGTACGTGAGTTCAAGCAAGCCGCGGCCCGACGGAACCGGCGAGGGCTGCACCTCGCATAGCGGCAAATACATGCTGCCATGAGCGCGTCGTGCGAGCGCTGCACTGGGCGGCGCGCTCGCAGCACACACGAAATGAGCGCGTCCGCCTTCCCTGCAAGGAGGCTTTTGATGAACCGTCATCTTCTGATTGCGACCGCGGCGGCGGTGTGGACAACCGTGGCGGTCGGCAGCGTTCCTCCGTCTTCCGTGGCGCCGCCGCTTCCGGCCGGAGACGGATCCGTCGAGGTCATCACGATCCCGCTGGACGACGATCCGCGCGTGAAGGCGATCACCGGCGCGCTGTTCGAACCCGAGGGCGCGGGCCCGTTCCCCGCAGTCATTCACTTGACGGGATGCGAAGGGCCGAACTCCACGTCCGCAGTAACGCTGCAAAGCGTTTTCATCGACGAAGATGTCGCGCAGGGGGAGGCGGTGCTCATCCTTGACTCGTTCACGCCGCGCGGCCTCGAGACTGGCGATTGCGACAGATCGCCCGACATCGTTTTCCTCATGCGGCGCGCGGAGGACGCGTACGCGGCGCAAAAGTCGCTCGCCCAAAGGCCCGACATCGATGCGACGCGGATTGTCCTCCAAGGCTATGGAGACGGAGCGATCGCGGCGGCGCTAGCTGTTCGCCCGGGCGTGATCCGCAGGCACGGCGGTCCTGTCTTCAGCGGCGTCGTCACGTACGTCCCATAGCGCGGCGAACGCGTGGCGTTCCAGCGCAGGCTTCGCGCAAGACGACACTCGAAAGCTGGGTGATCTCGTTCTGCGCCATGTTTTGCCCCAAGAGTTGTGAGACGAGGCTCGCCCATGTCCAAGACTGCCCGATTCCCGACCGCCTTTGTGCTCCGCCGTAGCCCTGGCGCGCGAACGTTGAGCGCGGCTGTCGTCGCGCTCTGCGGCGCGCTTGCGGCCCCGGCGGCGCTCGCCGGCTCGGACTATCCGCCCGGCCTATTCGAGAATTCCCCGGTCGTTGGGCCTGGCGGCCAGGCGCCGGCCAATCGGGCGGCTCCCCAGGCGGACGCCGAACCCGGACCGGCCGGACCCGGACCGGCAGGGCCCGCCGATCCCTACGCCAACGAACCTGGACCGGTAGGGCCCGCGGGCCCTTACGACGCTCAGCCCGGACCGCCGTATCCTGGGGGCCCTGCGCCGCCCTACGCGGCCGACGCCGCGCCGCCCTATGCCGAGGCGGAGCGACCTCCAGCGCCGATGGCGCCGACGGCCGAATTTTGCGACGGCATCGGGATGCGGACCTTCGGCAGCCTCGAGGACGTCCGGCGGGCGCACGCGGTCTGCGACCATCGTCAGCGACCCCGGCCCGGCTATTAGAGCAAGCGGAGGCCGGCCCCGACCGCCTCCCGCCTCAGGCGGCCAGCCTGCGGGCGTGGCGGAGCACCGAGACGACGCCGGTCAGGATGACGATGCGGCCAGCTTCGTCCTTCACCCGGATCTTGCAGCCGCTCTCGTTGTGGCGCCAGGCCAGCCGCTCGACCTCGGGCCAGGCGGCGCGCGCGTCGCGCAGACCGACCGCGCGCTCGACCGAAACGACCGCTCCGTCCTTCAGCACTTCGAAATCGTAAAGGTGCATGGCCCCCGTCCGCATCTGACGCGAACGCGCCGTCTGTCGAACGGCGCGCCCTCGGATCTGCGCGGCGACGTATCCACCTTTTGGATTACGACTGTGTGAAAAGACGGGGGTGAAATTGCGGTCTTGCCGCCGGCGCCTGAAAACGCCCGGCGCACGACGCGCCGGGTCTCGAGCGGCTTCGGCCGCCGGTTCGCCTCAGGCCAGCCCGTGCCTCGCCATGCTCTCCTTTTCCTGCGCCTTGAACTGCAGGAAGCGCGGCAGGAACTTGTCCCAGTCGATGATGTGCGAGTCGAGTTCCGGCCCGTCGATGCAGGCATGCTTGCGCACCATCTTGCCCTCGATCGTCACCGGGACCATGCAGGCGCCGCACATGCCGGTGGCGTCCACCATGATGGCGTTGAGGCTCGCGACCGTCGGCACGCCGTAAGGCTTGGTCAGGTCGCTCACCGCGCGCATCATCAACGGCGGCCCGATGGCGATCACTTCCGCGACCTTGCGGCCCTTGCCCTCGGCGTTCTCCTTCAGGAGCTCCTCGAGCGGGCCAGTGACGAAGCCTTTGACGCCGAATGTGCCGTCGTTGGTGGCGTAGATCACCCGCAGCTGGTCGCCGAACTCTTTCTGCAGCACGTCCACCCGCTCGCCCTCGCCCGTCCAGAAGAGCGCGCCGGCGGTGCGGAAGCCGGAGATGAGCGTCGCATGGTTGCCGAGCTTCAGGTGGTTTCTCAGGATCGGATAGACCGGCGGCAGGCCGAGGCCGCCCGCGCAGAATACCACCGTCTGGTCGCCCTCGTAGCGATGCAGCTTGCTTGGTTGGCCGAGCGGCCCGGCGATGCCGGTGAAAGCCTCGCCGACCTCCATGGCGTTGATGCCGATCGAACTTGCGCCGACCGCCTGGATGACGAGGTCGATCGTGCCCGCCTTCGGATCCCAGTCGGAGAGCGTCAGCGGGATGAGTTCGCCCTTGGGCGTCGGCAGGACTCGTACGAATTGCCCGGCCTGCGCCGACTTGGCGATCATCGGCGACCGCACACGTATCTCGACGATGCCTTCGGCGAGATTGACCTTCTTGAGGATGGTCTGCGGCGCCTGGGCGAGATCGGTGTAGCGGGACGCCCTTTCGACCATCCCCTCGATCTCGGTCTTCGAGAACGGGATGTCGCCGACGATCTCGCGCGCCGCCGCCTGTCCGTCGCCGGCGGCGAGCACCGCGGTCGCGCCGCCGCGGGTCGCGTCGCCGCCAGAGTAGACGCCCTCGAGCGACGTCTTCTGCGATTTGCCGTCGACCGTGATCGTTCCCCACTTCGAGGTCTTCAGATCCGGCTCGCTGTTCTTGATGATCGGGTTCGAGGCGTTGCCGAGCGCCATGACGACGAGGTCGACCGGCATCGTCTCGGTCTTGCCGGTCGCGACCGGCGCCCGCCGCCCCGAGGCGTCGGGCGGCCCGAGCTCCATCACCTCAAGGACCGTGTGGCAGACATGCGCCGACTTCTCGCTCTCGAACGCGCGCGGCGAGCGCAGGACCTTGAGCGCGATCCCTTCCTCGAGGGCGTGGTGCAGTTCCTCGACGCGGGCCGGCATTTCGGCCTGCGTGCGGCGATAGACGATGGTGACGATGCCGCCGAGGCGCTTGGCGGTGCGGGCCGCGTCCATCGCGGTGTTGCCGCCGCCGATCACGATGACGTTCTTGTCCTTCACCTCCGGAAGAGGGGTGTCGTAGTCTTCGAGCCGCGCCTGCATGAGATTGATGCGGGTGAGGAACTCGTTGGCCGACATGACCCCGAGCAAATGCTCGCCCGGCACGTTCATGAAGCGCGGCAGGCCCGCGCCGGTACCGACGAAGATCCGCCAGAAGCCGTTGTCCTTGAGGTCCTCGAGCGTCGCCGTCTTGCCGACGACGAAGTTGGTGACGAACCGGCCGCCGAGCAGCCGGATCTTGCGCACCACGTCGTCGATCAGGGTGTTGGGCAGCCGGAACTCAGGGATGCCGTAGCGCAGCACACCGCCGAGATCGTGGAACGCCTCGAACACCGTGACGGGGAAGCCCTGGGACGAAAGCAGATAGGCGTTGATCAGGCCGGCGGGCCCCGAGCCGACCACCGCGATCGGCGGCATTTCGGCCTTGGCCCAGGGGCTGAGCCAGTTCTTCCAGCGCTCAGCGTCGGCGTTGGGACGCGCGATCTTCTCGCGCTCGGGCAGGAACCACTCGAGCTGCCCGATCTCCAGCGGCCGGCCGGTGAGCGTGCACACGCCCTGGCACTGATGCTCCTGCGGGCAGACGCGGCCGGTGACGTCCGGCAGCGGGTTGAGCGACTCGATCAGCCGGAGCGCCTCGCGGAACCTGCCGGTGCCGACGAGTTGCAGCATTTCCGGGATATGGATCTTGACCGGGCAACCGCCCTTCGGCTCCCTGCCGGGCCTTGGCACCCCCAGTTCGCACGCCCGGTCCTCGCACTGCTTGTCGCGCAGGGTCTCGAGCCAGACCAGCAGGTCGACCTCGCGCGCGCTGTAGCCGAGGTTCATGTAGCCGAGGTAACCCTGGTTCACGAGCCCGAAGTCGCGCGCCCGCTCCTCGGGCGAACGGATGTAGGGCGGGATGCCGTTCTGCCCGGGCCAGCCTTGCGACAGGCCCTTGAACATCGGGTAGCGGTCGGAAAGATACTTGTCGATCGCGACGATGAACTTCCGCTTGAACTTGAGCGGCACGTTCCAGACGAAGCGCAGGAGCAGCGCGCTCATGTCGTCGTCGCGCAGCAAAAGGCGCCACAGCGTCTTGATGAACTCGGGACCAAGTTCGTCCTGCTTGAACTCCCAGACGATCGCCTGGATGCCGTCGTCGACGAACATCTGCCTCAGCGAGGCCGGGCTGGAGAGAAGCCGCTTGCGCAGGAGCCCGAGTTGTTTCTGGAAGACGTCAAAGGCCTCCGTGTGCTCCAGTTCCTCGATCTCGGTCTGCGTCGCCTCGAGGGTGCCGGCGGCCTGCCGGTAGCGGTCGAGGTCGCGCTCGGCCTCCACGGCCGTTCCCGTCTCAACGCTCATGGATGATCTCCGAATCGCAGTTGGCGGCGACGCGGGCGATCTTCGCCCTGAGTTCGGGCGTGACCTTCACCCGCGCGAGAGCGCCGGCAATGAGATGCCCAACCTCCTTGGCCACGCCGTCGACGACGATCTGGGTCTTCTCGAACAGCTCCGGGATCTCCTGGTAGCAGGTCTTGCAGTTCGAGCACTTGGCGACGTCCTCGTCGGCCAGCGAGACCGGCGGCCCGCCGTCGCCTGCGGCCGGCGCGGCGGCGGGGGCGGCTGCTGGCGCGCTCCCGATCAGCCGCGTCACCGGACCGCTCGGAGCGAAGGCCGCCATGGCCGGCGCTTTCGACGAGGCGGCGAGTTCGGACATGGCGCGTGCGATCGAGTCGATCGAGGATTCGCGCGCCTCCGTCGCGTCCTTGAGCTGCAGTTGCAGCGCTTCCATCTCGATGTGATGCGAGGCGTCGAGCTTTTGCACGTCGAGGCCGGCCAGCACCTGCAGCGAGCGCCAGTTTCGCCGGCGTTCGCGCACGAGATGGATGAGGTCCTGCGAGACTTCCATCTTGATCAGCTTCTTGTCGTCGTCGGTCGACCAGACGAACGGCGTCTTGCCTTCCCGTTCGGCGGGGCCGAGGTCGATGTACTCGGGAACCGGAACGCCGACGGCGTCGTTGCTGAGGCGGTGGAAATGCTTGCGGAACCGCCCTTCCGTCAGCGCGAAATCGGCCGGAGTCATCGGGACCGCGAGCAGCTTGGTCGCGCCGTTCTCGACATACTCGATCGTGCCGGTCGCCCAGTCCTTGTCGGCGTCGGGGTTGCCCTCGAGCGAGAAGCGCTCGTGCAGGCTCGCGCCGCGGCGCGGGTCATGCACGAACACCGGGTTCATGCGGCTCACCACCGAGAGCCGCCCATGGCGGCTGGCCTGCGGGTCGGCAATCCCCTGCTCGCCCTGGCACGGCGTATAGACGTCGAGCACGGCGGGCGAGTCGTTGTGGTTGAGGAACTCGACCACATGCTTGAGGAAATGCCCCTGCAGCGCGGCGGTGCTTTGCACCACGTAGACGTTCGGGTGGAATGCGGCGATGAGCGCCAGCTCCTTGCGTTCGTCCTGCTTGCCGTGATGCGCGGCGCCGAACCGGGAGAGATCGGAGTCCTGCGCCGTGAGGCTCGCGGTCGAGGCCTGACCGCCGGTGTTCGAATAGGCCCCGGTATTGAGCACGACGACCTTGATCGGCGTCGAGGTGCTGAGCACTCGGGACAGCGCGCCGAAGCCGATGTCGTAGGTCGCGCCGTCGCCGCCCATGCTGATCACGGTCGGCATCAGGCCCATCTCTTCCGGCGAGAAATCGGCCCAACTAAACGTGCGGAAGAAGCGGTCGTGCGTCTCCGGGTCGTAGTCGTCGCCGAGTTCGAGCTCGGCGATCCGAAGCGCCCGGATGTCCCCGCTCGCCTCGGCCCCCAGCCCCTCGAATATGCCCTTGGCGACCGCCGGCGTATCCTGGAACAGGCTGTTGACCCACGGGTCATTGTAGGGGTTGAACGGGAAGGTCGAGGCGTAGACGCTGCTGCAGCCGGTTGCGTTGGCGATCACCGCGCTCGCCGGCCCGTGCCCTCGAGGGCCGCTCTCCAGCATGTAGAGGCGCTTCTCCAGCGTCGCGATCACGTCCTGGATCCGCGCGCGGCGGTGCGGATCCCGCTCGGTGTCCTCGACCGAGGTCAGCTTGGCGGTCAGCTTCTCAATCAAGCCCTCTACCCCATGCAGGTGGCTCTTGCGCCGCGTGTCGTGGATAGCGTGGTTGGTGCTGGTGACGAGACGGATCGCGGTCACCTCGCCGCAGCCGCGGCAGGCGCCGTGGCCGCCCGTGGTGGCGTAATAGTTGTTGCGGTCGAGCATCAGGCGCTTGGTGTCGCCGTCGTCGTCGACCGCACCTTCGGTGTATCGCGCCGGCGTGTTGGGCAGGCGGCTGACGAAGTCGAACCGCGCCTGCAGCGTGTCGAGCAACGCCTCGTCCTGATCGCGCGCGACGAGGGCGTGCGGCCCGCAGACATCGACGCATTCGAGGCAGCCGGTGCATTTCCACGGATCGACCGTCGCCGAGAACAGGCCCCCGCTTCCGGGATGGGCCTTCTCCATCGCGTCGAAGAACGGCCGGGTCTTGGCGACTGGGAAGGTCGCGAGCGCATTGGCCAAACGCGTCAGATGGCTGCGCGTGACCGGGCTCTCGATGTCGAGAGACTCGACCGCCTGGCGGACGATCTCATGGAACGCCGGCGGGCGCTTCTCGTTGCGATAAACCTCCCGCGCCGCGTCGGCGATCGGATAGACCTCGCGCCGCAGCGCCTCCCGTTGGCTCTCCGCGATATCAAGTTGGCGGATGCCGGCCATCAGGAGCTCGCGGATTTCGTGAACCGCATTGGGGATCGCGGCGTCCGGGCAGACGAGCGCGCATTCCATGCATCCGGTGCAGAGATCCGCAATGAACTCCGGCACGTTGCGGCGGAACAGGCCCTTGTCCTTGAAGGCCGCGCTGCCGGCCGGCAGGAACAGGCCCGCGCCCGGCATGACCGGCGCTTCGGCGATCGTTCCGTCGCGGAACGCCGAGCCCATCACCTCGTCGAAATACTCTGCGTCGAGGAAGCCCGATTCCGCGGGCGACCGTCCGGCCCGGCACATGTGGGCCGAGATTGCCACGGTCCGCTCGCTCTTGCGATGCGGGCGCCTTCTCGGCCTCGGCGAACTCGGGCTGGGTATAGTCGAGCGCGTGTGTCGCCTTCAGGCCGTCGCGGATCACCGCCATGTTGCCCTCGACCACCGGGCCGCCCTTGGCGCCGAACTTCTTGGCGATCTGCTGGCGGATCTTGTTGAGCACCGCCTCTTCCGAGGCGCCCTCGGTAACCCGGTCGAAGCTCCCACACACCGCGCCGATGAAGGCGATGCCCATCATGCGCGTCTCGAGCTCGGGCGTCGGCGCGTGTTTCTTGGCGACCTCGAACGCGTCGATCGTGAAGACCTTGATCTTCCTGTCGCGGATGGTCTTGCGCGCCTGCTCGGGCAACTCGCTCCACACCGCGACGGGGTCGAGGCTCGACTGCAGGATGAATGTGCCGCCTTCGCCTAGCCCGCGCAGCGGGTTCGAGTGGCTGAACACCTTGTGGTCCGGCGAAACGACCAGTTCGACATCCTCGAGCTCGGCGTTGGTGATCAGAACCGGCTCTGGGCTCAGCGTGATGTAGTAGTTGGTCGGGGCGCCGCTCTTCTCCGAGCCGTATTTCGGCGCGGCCTTGGAATGCAGATCGAGCGCGCCGGCGAGAATGTCGGTGAGGAGCTTGCCGGTGGCGATGGTGCCGTAGCCGCCGACCGAATGGAAGCGGATGCGAAAGGCCGACTTCGGCAAGAGCGCCGGGTTCGGCTCGGTCTCGAGCGCCATCAGCTCGGTGTCGGGATAGGCGGCCTTCAGCTTCGCCTGCAGTTCGGCGAGCTTCGGCGGCGGGTTCTTCGAGAAGAACTGCGAGCCGAGATAGACGAACGGCGCGTTGCGCGTCTCCATGTTCTTGAACGCGGCGACGAGATGGCGCGGCTGCAGATCGTGCGCGCCGAGGCCGAAAATCGCCGTCGTGATCTTGGGCGGATTGGCGAGCGGCGCAATGCCGGGGTGACGCACGCCGTCGACGTTCTCGCGCGCCTTGAACAGCGCCTCGCGGACCATTGTGGTCAGCGCGGTGACGTCCGAGCGCTCGAGCACGGTGACCGCCTTCTTGCCGGCGAGCGCGGCGACGACCTCGGCCTCGGGGAACGGCTGCAGGAGCTTGACCGAAATCACGCCGACCTTCTTGCCCTGGCCGCGCAGGTGGGTGGCGACCGCCTGGACGTCGTCTGTGACCGAGCCCAAGCCCACCATGACGTAGTCGGCGTCGTCGCACATGTAGGTCAGGATCGGCGCGTATTCGCGGCCGGTCAAAGCGCTATATTCCTTCATCACCTCTCGGGCGAGGTGCGGGATCTCGCTGACGAAATGGGTACGGTGGTCGACGGAGCCGGCCTGGAAGTCGGGTTGGTTCTGCACGCCGCCGGTCACGCCGGGGTTATGGACGTCGACGAGCGCCGGCACGAGCTGGCGCGTGCCCTTCTCGTGGGCGTTGAGCCACTGGCGGCGCCACTGCCCCCGCAATTCCTCAGGAACCCACGACATCGTCTGCTCGATGAGCGATCCGTCGGAGTCCGTCTCCACCGCCGCTTCGTTGACGGTCAGGAAATCGCGCAGGCTGCGCAGGTCTTCCGACGCGAAACCGTCGCCGACCCGCACCAGATACTGGCGGAGCTGGAAGGCGCGGCCCTTGGCGCCGAACAGCATGTCCTGGGCGACGGTCGGGCATTTGATCCGGCCCGCCGGATCGCCGAGGAACTCGCGCAGGAGCTCGGGCTCGGGCATCCGCGCTTCCGACAGCATGTGGCTGGTGGCGAAGCCGTCCATCGTGTTGGCGACCGGGATCAGCGACAGGGCGCTCAGGCGATAGGCGATCGCCGCGAGGTCGGCCGCCTCCTGGGGATTGCTGCCGAAGAGAACAGTGTAACCAGATTGGAGCAGCGCATAGATGTCGTCGTGTCCCGCCATCACGTTGAGCGAGTGCTTGGAGACGACGCGCGCCGCGACCTGCAGCACGAACCCGCCGACCTTCTTGCCGACGGTGACGTAATGCGACTCCATGCCGTAGAGGATGCCCTGGCTCGAGGAGGCGTTGGAGACGTACTTGCCGCCGGTCAGCGCCGCGCCGAGGGCGCCGCTTTGCGCCGAATGCTCGCCTTCGGGCTCGAAGAAAAACGGGTGCTTGCCCCAGACGTTGACGCCGCCGTTGGCGCGAAACGCCTCATAGATTTCCGAGATTTCGGTCGATGGGGTAATCGGATATCCGATCACGCCGCCGCATGCGCGGCTCATGACTTCGGCGACGGCGCCATTGCCGTGAATGACGCTCTCTACGCCTGGATACTTTGCGGTCATGGGTTCCCTTGAGGATCCGCTGTCGCCTCCTCACCACGACGGAGCTTGATTCCCTTGACTAAGGAGCGCCGACGTCTAGCGCGATCTTCAGGCTGTGGCGAACCTCGTCACGCGGGCCGGAAATCACGAGCGCGGGTGCGAACCCCGGATGGCCTCCTCCTTGCTCTTTGCGGTTCTTTGTACCGTCGGGATCAATAGCCCCGACCGGCGGTTGGGTGAATGCGAAATCCGACTTTCGTCGATGCGCAAATTGTCGCGGGGGAGTTTCAGGCGCAATAACCTGCATTGCGGCTCGATGGACTTCGAGCCGCTCGCATGCAAAACCGCCTTCGCCGCAGCTGGATGCCCGCCCGGCCGAGCGCCAACGGATGGCGCCGGCTTCAACCCGTAGCGAAATCGGTCCCGGTCGCTTTGATCTGCCTCAAATTCAGGAATTTTTGCCGGCGCGCCCAAGCCGGGCTCGGCGCGGGCTCAAGATCTCCTGCGACGTCGGTCGCGGCTGTCGCCTCGGCTCTGCGGCCAAGGCCTCATATTTTGAAGTCAGGTGTCTGTCGCTCGCCGGCGGCGAACCTTTGGGGCATCCGAATCGGAGCTGCAGGCGCGGCGGACGGTCTCGCCCGACGGCGCGGCGACGTCCTTCTCAGCACTCGCCGACCAGCAATTTGAGCATGTGGTCGAACCTGTCGCGGGCGACGGAATCGCCGTCGAGAACGCCGGGATCGAGTTCGTCCATTTCGATCGTTTGCGCGTCGAGGGCCGTTGCGCCGCTATAGCCGAGGCGCCGGACGGCGCCGCGCAGGCGGTCGGCGAGGAAGACGGCGAGCGCGCGATAGAAGCGGCAGCCGAATGCGGCGTCGGATTCGAGCTTGCGGGCGAGCGTCTCCCTGTCGAGGAAGAGCGCGAGTCCGTCGCCCGCAGCCGTCACGGTCGCTGCCGGAGAGGTCGAATCCACAAACGACATTTCCCCGAGAATCTCTCCGACCCCGAGCCGCGCGACTTCGCCCAGCTTGCGGTCCGTGACCACGCACTCACCTTGCAGCATGAGAATGATCGTCCCGATCGGCCGGCCTTCGTGGATCAGGATTTCCCCGTCCTTGATCCCTCGCCGCGCCCCCGTCCGCGCCATCCACGCGATGTCGGCGTCGGTGAGCAGTCCGAAAATGTAAAGCACCTTGCGCATGGGTAGGTCCTGCAGTTCGCCCAGCTGTGGCCGTCTGAAGCCCGCGTCCCCCCGCGTCCCGTCCGCATTAGGACGGCTTGATGGCGCCAAAGGGTCCGAAACCGAAATGCAGATAGATAAATTTGCAATCCTCGTAAACGTTCCCACCGCAGGCCGTGGTGGCGGCCGGCTGGACGGTCAACGGCGCCTCGCTGCGCAGGCCAAAGCGTTTTGAGGTTTTGGCGCGCAGGAAGGACCCTGGAGCGAGCATCACGTCGACCTCGAACGGGCGCATCTACGAGATGAGGCCGCTTGCGCCGGATTCCTGATCATAGCGTCGATCATCTTTGTCGGCAATTTCTTGCCGAAAAGCAGAAATTGGGCTATGGTTTCCTCATGTCGCGATTGATCGAAGCGCAATCGGCTTTCTCGTCCAAGGGACCCGCGGCGCCTTCGCGCGCCGTCTTTCAGGCGAGCGGGACCGCCGAAAAATCTTTCGCCCCGGGACCCGCGTAAGTCATTGAAAAGTCTAGATTCTGACGAAAGAATCCAAGGAAATCCAAATGACTTTAGGGCCTGATTTGCGGAGCTGCAGGGTCTGACTGCGGAGCGACGGCCCTTTTCCAAGAGATTCCAAATATCCGTGCCGGAAGCAGCCGGCCGCCGCCCGCCCTACTGGCACAGCGCCCGGGCGCTCGTGGTCCACTGGCCGAAGCCGCTCGCCACCATGTTGCGGATGACCGCGCAGACGTAGGTCCGCTCCGCCGCCGGGTTGCCCGGACCGGCGTTGTAGCGGGCGACCGCGAGCGTCCATGCGCCCGTCTCGGCTTTCAGCGCCTTGAGAAAATTGGCGGCGTAATTGACGTTGCGCGCCGGGTCGAACATTTCGGCGACCGAGCCGAAACGGCTGCCGTGGAAGTGGACGTTGATCTGCATGCAGCCGACGTCGATGAAATGCGCCCCCTGCGCCCGCGCCGCCGCAAAACGCGTCATCGCCTCGGCAAGCGTCTCCGAATGAACCGCGCGCCCGTCGACGTTCATATCGTAGGGGCCGAGTTCGCCCCGATGTCCCGTCTCCGTGAGGCCGACCGAAAAGAGCACGTTGAGCGGCACGCCGCTCTGGGCCGCCGCCCGTGTCATCTCACGCTCGCAGACGAGGGCGCCGGCGCCGGCCGGACTAGTTGCGAGAAGCGCCGCGGCGAGAACCGCGCGCATCATCCGAGTCGCCGTTCTGCCCCTGCCGCGCTCGCCCTTCGCCTTCGGCCGTCGATTGGCCTGATCCGCCCGTCGCATCGCTCCTGTCCGTCTGCTGGATGATGATGGAGGAGACCGGCTGACCGATCGCCGCCAGACGCTCTACGATCGCGTCGCGCGCGCCCTCGATCGTCGCCGCGGTCTCGCCGCTCGCCGCCCGGATCACCACGCCGAGCTTGTCGCCGGCGAGCCGCACCGTCATCGACGCGTCCGCGACCCCGCCGGGGGCGAGATCGAGGTCGATCTCATGGACGCGCTGGGCGGTGGAAGCCGCAGCCGCTGGCGCGCTCGTCCGCGCAGCGGACGCCGCCGACCAGTCCGAGCGGCTGGACGACGCGGCGCCCCCTTGCGCCGGAGCCGCGAGAACGGAGGCCGCGCCGAATAGATTCGTGGATGCCGCTCCCTGAAGCGGCGAAGTGGCGCCTTGTCCGCCCGCGGCGGGGTTGGCGGCTTGGCGAGCCTCCGTCTTCACCTCGGCGGTTGTTTCGGCGGAAGCCGCGTGCGCGGCGGAGCCGGCCCCGGACGCATGCGCTGTCCCCGTGGCGTGCACGAAAGGCCGGGCGGAACGCGGAGGTGCGGTCGCTGAGGCCGGCTGCGGCGGCTCGACCGCGGACGCGCTTGAGGCCGCGACCGGGGACATCGAGGACGCGGCCCAGGCAGTCGCGCTCTGGGCTCGATTGGATGTGACGGCGGTCGCGCCAAGAGGCGCCATGCCCGCGGTCTGTGCCGGCGCGATTGCGGACGCGCCCGCTTCGGCGGTGGAGGCGGCGGAGGCGGCGAAAGCAGGCGACGCGACTGCCGCTGCATTCGGCGGCGTCGAAGCGATCCCTGCGACCCGCTGCCCGGGCGCCGTCGCGCCAGGGGCCGAAATAGCCGGCGTCCGCATCCCGACTTGGGCCGCCGCAGCAGGGGCCGCGTCCTGGGCCGCGGTAGCAAAGGCCGCCGGAGCGATATAAGCGCGCTCGGCCGTAAGGGTCGCCCCGGGGACGGATTTCGCCCGCGCCGGGGTCCCGCCGGCCTCGCCAACGGCAGGCGCGGGCGCGTCAGAACGGGACTCGCTCCGCAACGACGGAGCTGTCGTGCCCGCGCTGCTGGCCAGGGACGCCGCACCGGCGACGGCCTTCGAAGTCATCGACAGGGAGGCGAAGGCGCCGCTCATCAGCGCCGCGCGCAGATCGGCCGAGGGCCGCGCCGAGGCCGCGTCCGCCGCGTCGTCGCCCGTGTGTCTATCGCCTTCGCCGGTCGACTTCGCTTTGCCTTCGCCCGCCGTCAAGGCGTCGAGTTCGGCGGAAAAGCCGTGATGGCCGTTCTCCGGGGAGTGGCCGTGGGCGACGGCCGGCGCGGCGACGGGAGCCGGCGCGGCGGCAGAGACGACGACCGTCATGGCGCGGGCCCTCCTGTGGCGACAAGGCTTTCGGTGCGCCGCAGCGCCTCCTCGGCGCTTCGGATGGTCGGGGGTTCGCCATCCTTGCCGGCGCCGCTGTCGGCCGGCGCCTGGGCTTCGGCGGCCGCAGCGTCGGGGGTGACGCGCAATTGCGCCGCCACGCCGAGCGCCGCCGCGCGCAGCGCCACGTCCGAGCGATCGAGCTTGGCGACCGATATTTGGCGCAGGTCCGCAAGCGCGGTATCGTAAGCGCCGTCGGAAAAAATCCGTCCCGCATCGAGGTAGAGGCGGCCGCGCGCCTCCTCGACGCTGCCCGGCGCCGCTCGCCGCAGCACTTCGCTCGCCGCCGACGCCGCAGCGTCGAACCGTCCACCGACCGTCGCCGCGTGAGCGAGCGTCAGCAGGAAGTCGCGCTGGCCTTCGGCCGGCATTCGGGCGACGGCCGCCGACAGCAGACGGAAGTTCGCCGGATCTTCCGCAATCCCCGTCCGTGCGACGATCCGGGCGAGATCGTGGAAGAAATCCGGCTCGTAAAGCGAGGCCGCGAAACGCTCCGCGTACTGCCGGCTGAGCTGAGCCACGCGCGGCGCGTCATGCGCCTCGGCGAGCAGTCCGATCTCGCGCCTGAGCGCCGCCTCTTCGACGAGGCCTCCTGGCGCGAGCAGCCGCGCCCAGTCGAGATCCGCAATTGCGGCCTTCGGGTCCTTCCGCGTTTTCAGCACGGAGCGCGCGAACGCGATGGGCCCGGCAAGCCGGACGTCGAGCGCAGTCAGATCGGCGCCGCCGAGAAGCTCGAGCGCGTCGGCCTCGTGATTGGTGACATAAGCGAGCGCTCCGCGCACCAGCGCGCGTTCGGACTCGACGAGCTTGTCGTCCCTGATGAGGGGAACGACGGGCGGCAGCGCGCCGCCGCTCAAGACATAGACGACCAGCGCGTCGGCCTCCCGCCTGTCGGCCCAGGTTTCGGGCTTCGCCGCCGAGATCACCTCGGCCATCGTCTTCAGCGCATCCATTTCGGTTGGGTAGGCCGAGCGGTCGCCTTCGGCGATCCGGGTCTGGAGACGCTGCACCTGGTCGGCCATCGTGGAAAGCGTCGCCGGTTCCGGCGGCTCCGCGCCCGCGCGAGGCGGCGCCATGAGAGTCAACGCGGCGAGCGCGGGCGCCAGAAAGGCCAGCCGTCTCACCGATCGACCTCGCGCAGCAGGATCTCGATCCGGCGATTCTCGGCCGACAGGGGATGGGCGGGGTCCCTCAGCCGATGGTCGGCGAAGCCTTCGATGCGGTCGAAGCGCTTCTCGGCGACGCCTCCGCGCGCCAGCATGTAATAGGCCATCTGCGCGCGCGCCGACGACAGGCGCCAGTTGTCATAGGTCGCCGAGCGGTAGGGACGCGCGTCGGTGTGGCCGCGCACCACGATCGTTCCCGGCAGGGTTTCGAGGCTCATGGCGATCGCGTCCATCATCCGCACCACCCGCGGCTGAGGCTCGGCTGAGCCGACCGCGAACATCGAGAAATTTTGCCGGTCTGTCATGCTGACGAGGATGCCCTCCTCGGTGGCCTGGACATCGAGGAGCGGGCCCGATCCGGATTGGGCCAGCGAACCGAGACGCTTCTTGATTTCGGCGAGCAGCGCGGCGGCGCGCGCCTCGGCCGTCGAGGCCGCCTGACCTGCCGGCGGCTTGGCCCCATCAGCTGTCGGCTTCCCGTCGGCGGCCAGGAAATTGGTTTCGTCCGCGGGCGACTTCGCCTCGGACGGAGCGGGCAGCTCGGTCTTTGCGTGCGCTGAGGCGGCGGCGTCATTCCCGGCGTTCGCAGGCCCTGAAGCCGTCGCGGGGGCGCTCGAATTTTGCTCGCCCGCCGCATACGCCTCGGGTCGCGCGTCGGGGGCCGGGGGGGCGGCGTTCATCGTTCTGTCACTGCCGAGCGGTCGGAACGGATCGCGCAGCGCCTCGTCGGCGCTCGCGCCGACCGCGCCGAGCCCCTTCGGCGATGCGGCGGGATCGGCGCGAGGCTCGGCCGGCGGCGCCCCTGCGATCTTATCGAGGCTGGCGCGCGGGTCGCTGAACAGCTCCGCTTCCGACATGGTCGGCTGCGGCCGAGCCGGGTCTTGCGGCTGCGATCGAGGCTCGAGCTTGCCCTTGTGCTTTTGCTTCGGATCGCCCGGCGCTGCCTCGGGCGATTCCGGCACCTCGCCTTTGGCCGCGTCGCCCTGATTGGAGTGGGACTTCTGGCCGTTCGGCGCGCCGGAATCCGTGCCGGGAGCGTCGGTGTTCTGCTCGGGCGCGCCGTGGATGCCCTTTTGCGCCTTGGCCGGCTCCTCCAGCTTGACCGGATTGAAGTAGCGCGCGATCAGCGTCTTGGTGTTCTTGTCGGTGGCGCTGATGATCCACAGGACGAGAAAGAACGCCATCAACGCCGTCATGAAGTCGGCGAAGGCGACTTTCCATGCGCCGCCGTGAGAGGCTTCGGCGTGGCCGCCGCCTCGCCGGCGGACGATGATGATCTCGTTGGGATGCTCGCTCATCGGATCAGTCGAGCGAGGCCAGCAGGTCCGCCCACGGCTTGAGCTCGGTCGTGATCCGAGTGGCTTTGCACTCGACCGTCGCCTCGACGCCGCCGTCCTCGACGAACTCGATCTCTGCCGGAAGATCGGCGGCCCGCTCGCGCAGCAGACTCAACAGCTGCTCCGGGCCACGGATCTTGATGAGACCCGGCGCGCCGCCCGCCGCCAGCCCGTTGATTGCTTTGACGAGTTCGACAGCGGCGTACCGCGCGGCCTCCTTCACCAGAAACGACGCCAGAATGCGCGCGACCGCGGCGCCCACGTTGGCTTCCACCTCGGCGAATCCAGCCCGCAGCGTCGTTTCGAGCTGCGCGTATTCGTTGAGCTGGAACTCCAGCCGCTCCATCACCGCGCGCTCCTGCATCTCGGCGCGCTCGGCGGCGAGCTGATCCTCCGCCTCGGCCCGCCCAAGGGCCCGCCCCTCCTCGAGCCCCTGCGCGCGCGCCTCCTCGATCTTCAGCGCCATTTCCTCGGCCTTCGCCGTCTCGCGGGCCAAAAGCTGCTCGCGTCCGGGCGCCTCGAGCGGCGCCGCCCGGCGTTCAAACAGCGGGCGCGGACGCTCGGCCGCCTCGGACTTGGCCGCTCCGACAGGCTTGAGCGTCCGTTCGAAGACCGGCGGGCTGCGCGGATCGAGCGACTGCAGGCTCTGCAGGCTGCGCGGCCGGAAGGGCGAGGCTTCGCGCCGCGGCGCCGTCCTTTCGCCCGCCGTCGTTCCGATATGGTCGAGATAATTCGCGATCGGCACCGGCTTCATGCGTCCGCTCCGTTACGTATCCATTGCTTGAGGATGGTGGCGGCCTGGCCCTCATCGAAGTCGACGAGCTTGAGCATCTTGCGCTCGGGGCCGCTCTCGCGGCGCGCGGTCAAAGCCTCGAGGAATTCGTCGCGCTCCGGCTCGTTGCCGAGCATCAGGCTTTCGCCCATCGTCGGGAACGCCATCTCGGCCGACTCCTCCGAGGCGGCTTCGAGGGGCGCGGGCGCAACGAGCAGCATCCTCATGCCCGGGCGCACGCCGAACCAGATCAGCATGGCGGCGACGAGGACGATGGCGCCGGCGTTGACGAACGAGCCCAGCTGCCGCGCCACGATCTCCAGGATCGACGGCCCCGGCGCCGGCTCGAGGTCGCGGCTCGAATCGACGAAATCGACGACCTCGATCTTGACGATGTCGCCGCGCTTGGCGTCGAGGCCGGCCGCCGACGACACGAGCGCCTCGATCTCCTTGACCTGCGCCGCCATCGCCTCGGGCGTATTCTTGTCCTTGAGGGACGCGGCGAGCGCCGCGCGATTGATCAGCACGGCGACCGACAGGTTCTGGACGATGAAGCCGGCGCTGGTCGTCTGGATCGACTTCGAGGAGACCTCGTAGTTGGTCAGCTCCTCGCGCTTCTGCGTATTGTCGTTCGACTGCTTCTGCTCCGTCCCGCTTGGGGGCGGCTTGGGCAGGTTGGCCTCGACGCCCGCCGCCTGGGTCCCGGCCGCGTTCTGCGAGCTCTGCTGCTCCTTCGTCACCCGCACCGAACGCTCGACGCGCTGATCGGGATTGTAGATCGTCTCGCTCGTCTGGGTCTTGTCGGCGTTGAGGCGGGCGGCGACCGAGATCTGGAAATTGCGGGCGCTGAGATAGGGAGTCAGCGTGCGCGCGACGCTCTCGCGGATCTCCTGCGCCTGATCGTTTTCGAGCGCGAGCAGGTTGTCGGGCGACTTGTCGAGCGAATCGGAGCCCGAGGCGAGGAGACGCCCGTCGACGTTGAGCACGGTCACGTCGTCGATCTTCATGCCGGGCACCGCGGCGGCGACGAGATGGCGGATCGCCTGGCCGGTCGCGCGGTCGTCGCCTCCATCGGTGCGAATCATCACCGAGGCCGAGGCCGGCTGACGCTCGCGCCGGAACGAGCCTTCGTCGGAGAGCACGACGTGCACCCGCGCCGCCTTGACCGAGCGCATCATCTGGATCGTGCGGGCGAGTTCGCCCTCGAGCGCCCTGAGTCGCGTCACGTCCTGCATGAACGAGGTGAGGCCGAGAGAGCCCAGCTTGTCGAACAGTTCGTTGCCAACCGCGCCGCTGCGCGGCAGGCCCTTTTCAGCCAGAAGCATGCGCGCGGTCGCGGCCTGGCCGGTCGGCACGAGCACGGTGGTGCTCTCGGAATTGACGTCGAAGGCGACGCCCGCCTCGCGGAGCGCCGAGCCGATCGCCGCCACATCATCGCGGCCGAGACCGGAATAAAGCGTCTCCATCGCCGGGCGGCTGAGCTCGTAGCCGGCGAGTCCGGTCACGGCGGCGACCGCGAGCCCGATGAGCCCGAGCGCAAGGAGACGCCGAAGGCCCAACCCGAGAAGGTTGGTCCACAGCCTTTCCGTGTGCGCCAAAAAATTCGCCACGCCCCTACCCGGGTTGCCTCGTTACCGCGAGTCAATCTGGCGGCTGGAGCTTGCGCCGGGATTGCGGATGGCCGAACAATTGAATCGAGCCGGAGCCTTTAACCGGCCGTTAGCGGGTTGCCTCTAGGGTGCGTCCAGGCCGGAAGAGCGCACGCCATGCGGGCTCGCCGGACAACACGACGGTTGGACCGCGAATTGGGGTCCAGGGCATGCCGCCAGACCGCCGTCTTCGGTGCAAGTCCGAAATGTCACCTGAAAAATCGTGCCATTTCCGATCAGGAGCACCAAATGAGTTCCACCCTTTACAACGCCGCCGCGCTCAGCGCCCTTCAGGCCCTGAACATGACGCAGCAGTCGCTGAACACCGTCCAGAACCAGGTCTCGACCGGCCTCGCGGTCGCGACCGCCGCCGACAACTCGTCCTACTGGTCGGTCGCCGCCCAGCTCAACCAGGACAACGGCGTGGTTACGGCCTCGAACACCGCGCTGACCGAAGGCCAGTCGATGCTGTCGACCGCCAACTCGGCGATCAGTTCGGTGATCACGACGCTGAATTCAATGGCGACGGCGCTGACCGAGGCGCAGAATCCCAACGCCAACCTCACCGCCATCAACACCTCGCTCGCCTCGCTCGGCTCGGAGCTCACCGACGCCGTCAACAACGCGTCGTTCAACGGCCTCAACATGCTGAACGGCACCGCCACCGCGACCGTGGCCTTTGTCTCCGGCTACAACGCCACGAATGACGGCGGGACGGTTCAGACGATCAGTATGACGACACAGTCGCTCTACACCGCGGCCGGCGTCGCGGCAACCGACTTGCTGAACGCGACCGGTACGACGACGGGCGCGACTCAGGTCGACTTGACACTGCTCGGAACGGGAGGCGAAGCCATCACGGCCGCCAGTGGAACTGCGCTCGGTGATGCATCGAACGCGCTCGACGCTGTGAATTCCGCCCTCACCGCCGTCACCAACTATGCTGCGACGATCGGCGCGACCCAGAACCGCATGACCGCAGCAAGCACCTTCGACAGCGCGCTCACGACCAACCTGGAGACGGGCGTCGCGGGCCTCGTCGACGCCAACATGAACGTCGCCTCGACCCAGCTTCAGGCGCTACAGACCCAGGAGCAACTCGGCATCCAGTCGCTGTCGATCGCCAACCAGAACTCGCAGCTGATCCTCAAGCTGTTCAGCTGATCCAAGATTCCCCGCGCGCCGCTTTCCCTGCCCCCGGTAAGCACTCCCCCCCAAAGGCGCGCGGGGATGCCTAACTCGAGACAAACGCCCCGGACCGCGTCGCGCGGCCCGGGGTTTTTGGCGTTAGTTGTTATCGCGACCCCCGGGTCAAAAGCCCGGGGGGCGGCGATCCAGGGGAACGAAGGGTGCTGGATTGCCGCGCCCCTGCGGGGCTCGCGATGACGGCCCAGAGGACATCGAGCAACGGCCCCGCCGCCTCCGTCGGATCGCGCCTTGTAAACGCGGTCGCTGACCGCGTCGCCGCGCTCCATAAGGCGTCCGTCAGGACGCCCGTCTCCCGACGGGCTAAGGAGCGCGGCCACAATCGGCGCCAGCGTCGGCCAAAGCTTGCGCCAAGATTGCCGCGTCTCGCTCGATCGGACGAATGCGCGTATCCTTAACCACTGGTTAGCGGATTGCCTCTAAGGCTTGTCTTGACCGGAAGAGAACGCCTGATTCCTGCAGGCTGCCGGGCAATATGACGGACGGACCTCGAATCGAGGCCCAAGGCATGACGCCAGACCGTCGTCTTCGGTGCAAGTCCGAAATGTCCCGCAAATTGCGCCATTTCCGATCGGGAGCACCTCATGAGTTCCACCCTTTACAACGCCGCCGCGCTCAGCGCCCTTCAGGCCCTGAACATGACACAGCAGTCGATGAACACCGTCCAGAACCAGGTCTCGACCGGCCTTGCCGTCGCGACCGCCGCCGACAACTCGTCCTACTGGTCGGTCGCCGCCGAGCTCAATCAGGACAATGGCGTCGTTACGGCCTCCAACACCGCGCTGACCGAAGGCCAGTCGATGCTGTCGACCGCGACCTCGGCGATCAACTCGGTGATCACGACGCTAAATTCAATGGCGACGGCGCTGACCGAGGCGCAGAATCCCAACGCCAACCTCACCGCCATCAACACCTCGCTCGCCTCGCTCGGCTCGGAGCTCACCGACGCCGTCAACAACGCGTCGTTCAACGGCCTCAACATGCTGAACGGCACCGCCACCGCGACCGTGGCCTTTGTCTCCGGCTACAACGCCACGAATGACGGCGGGACGGTTCAGACGATCAGTATGACGACACAGTCGCTCTACACCGCGGCCGGCGTCGCGGCAACCGACTTGCTGAACGCGACCGGTACGACGACGGGCGCGACTCAGGTCGACTTGACACTGCTCGGAACGGGAGGCGAAGCCATCACGGCCGCCAGTGGAACTGCGCTCGGTGATGCCTCGAACGCGCTCGACGCTGTGAATTCCGCCCTCACCGCCGTGACGAACTATGCGTCGACGATCGGCGCGACCCAGAACCGCATGACCGCAGCAAGCACCTTCGACACCGCGCTCACGACCAACCTGGAGACGGGCGTCGCGGGCCTCGTCGACGCCAACATGAACGTCGCCTCGACCCAGTTGCAGGCGCTGCAGACCCAGGAACAGCTCGGCATCCAGTCGCTGTCGATCGCCAACCAGAACTCGCAGCTGATCCTCAAGCTGTTCAGCTGATCCCGAGATTCCCCGCGCGCCGCTTTCCTTGCCCCGGGTAAGCACTGGCCCAACAGGCGCGTGGGGAAGCCTATGACAACTGAACGATCCCTGCGTTTTAAGCTCACGGCTTCGCGCATTCGAACGACGCCGCGCTTTCCGGATCGCCCCCCTTGTAGCGGGCGTAGGTCGGCCAGGGGCAGAGCGGCCGGGTGCGGGTCGGGCTCCACGAGGCGGGGATCTCCTTGTTGGCCGGATCGACGGTCGCGATGATCTGGTCCGGCGCCTTGCCCTTCTCCACCCAGTCGGTCAGCGCCGTCAGCGCATCGAACTTGTCGAGCGTGACGCCACCCTCGCAATGGGTCATGCCGGGAACGGCGAAGAGACGGACGGCCGCGGCCGCCTTGCCCCCGGTATTGGCGTCGAGCTTCCCCCACCAGCGGATCGTGTCGTCGATCGAGAACACCGGGTCCGCCTGACCGTGATACATGATCATCTTGCGGCGCTTGGCGAGGAACGCGGCGAGCTTCGGATCGTCGACGTCCGGCGGGGTCATGAAGGCCATCGCCGATTCGGGATAGGCGGCGGACGTCGCAAAAATCTTCGGCGCGTCGCGGTCGAAATTGAAGTCCTCCAGCCCCTTCATCAAGGCGTCGTTCGTGCCCTGGACCGGGGTCGGAGGCGTGGTGAACACATACTGGAGCGAGGCCGCGCCCATGGTGGCGATGATCGGGTAGTTATGCCAGGGCGGGATCGGGCTCTCGACCTTCCACATCCGCCAGTTGCCCGTGCCGACGCCGCCGTCGACCGGCCAATCCGAGTAGAGCGCCTCGCCTTTGGAATCATGCGGGCCGGCGAAGCTCATCTTCAGCGCTTCGACCTTGGCCTTGGGCAGGCAGTCGGCGGTCGCGCCCTCGGCGCAGACAAGACTATCGAAAGAAAAGGCCTTCTGGCAGGCGGCGAGGTCGGACGTCAGCCCGTCCTCGATCCCGTCGAGCTTGTCGCAGGCGGCCGTGATCTTCCGCGCTGCCAGCGCCGCGTCCTCCTTGGTGATGGACTTGCGGATGTCCGGGTCCGCCTTGACGAAGGCCTGCGCGTCCCAGGCGTGCTGGAGCGCGGCGCGCGGCAGGTCGAAGCCGGGGTCGCCGACGAGATAGCCGTCGTATTCGTCGGGCATGCGCGAGGCCGCGACCATCGCGTGCCGGCCGCCGTTCGAGCAGCCGCCGTAATAGGAAAAGTCGGGCTTGCGGCCGTAGTGGGCGATCAGGATCGCCTTGGCGATCGGGGCGAGCGTCATGTCGGCGGCGTAGCCGTAATCACGCCGCGCCTGGGGATCGAGGCCGAAGGCGACCCCGGCGGCAAGGCCGAGCGACGCGTTGGCCGGGTCGGCGCCCGAATGGCCGCTGTCGGAGGAGAGCACCGCGAAGCCGCGCGCGAGCGCCGGGACGCCGCCCGAGGCGAGCGTTCCGGAAATGTCGCCGATTGCCGGCCTGACGTCGCCGTCGGACCCGCCGTTGCCCTGATGCAGGAAGCGCCCGTTCCATTCGACCGGCAGCCGCATCTCGAAACGGATGGCGTAATGCTTGCCGTCGCTCCCGGTGCGGTCGTTGACCCGGGCGCTGAGGATGCAGTGCGCCGGCAGGCCCTCTCCCGCCGGCTGCAGGGTCGCGGTTTCGACGACGAGGCCCGGAATGGCGAGCTTCTCCGCCGAAGCGGTCGAGCAGGCCTCGTCGGCGCGCGCCGCAGCGCCCGGCAGGGCGATCGCAAGACAGGCGAGCGCGACGGCCAGCGGTTGCGACGCGAGCGCCCGGACGATCAGGGAAGGCATGGCGTCACCTCAGGTTGGGCTGTAAACGCGAATGAGAACCACGTGGGGCTTGGCCGGGTCGAAGTGGAGGTCGCCGACAAAAACCAGGTGGTCTCCTCCGATCACGCTCCGTCGTCCGATTGCGGACGCGTCAAGGTCGTCGCGACCCGATCGCATCGGCTTCGCCCGGATGGCGCGCGCAAATGTCTGCGTCGGACGACTTCGTAGATCGGTCGCAACAACCGTGTCAATCGCCGGCTCGCCAGGTGAAGCCAATTCGCAATTCGGTACAGGCGTCGCCGCGGTGCGCGCAATTGCCTCGATACGGCGCGAAGCGTAAAGGCGGGACGAGGCGAGCCGACGCCGAAGGCGTTGGGCCGGCGCGGAGAATTCTTTAGCCGGATCGATAAAGACCAGGGATGCGCGACATGGCGGAGGACGACGAAGAACGCCTGCATTCCAGCCTCGACCGGCTGAAGAGTTCGCTGTCAAAGGCGCGAGCGAGTCAGCGGGCCAAAGTCCCCCCTCGCTCCAGCGGTTCCGACGCCGCAAAGGGCGATTCCGGGATCTCTCTGGGGGTGCGCGCCGGCAGCGAGTTCGTGTCGTCCGTCGTCATCGGCGCCGCTATCGGCTGGGGCCTCGACCGATTGATCGGAACCCGCCCTTTCCTCTTGATCGCGTTTTTCTTTCTGGGGGTGGCGGCCGGGGTGTGGAACGTCATCCGGCTGACTTCGCCCAAAGGCGGGGGCGCGGGGCTCGATTCGCCCTTGTCTCATACGAATGCGGCGGATAAAGGGTTGCGGCGCTCGGCTCCGGCTGGGGAGCCCGACGCCTCGCAAAGGCTGGGAGCGTCCCGCGGAGCCCAAGAGCCCTCCGGCGGGGCGGACGACGACGAGGATTAAGCGACGTGGCGACCGAAGCGGGACCGGCGATCCATCCGATCGAGCAATTTTCGATTCATCCGGTCGTTCCGATCTCCATCGCGCACCAGGATTTCTCCCTGACGAACTCCGGCCTTTACATGCTGCTCGCGGTGGCGCTGAGCTGCCTGATTGCGGCCATTGGAGCGCGCGGCGGCTCGGGCGTTCCAGGCCGGCTCCAGTCGCTCGCCGAAATGGGCTACGAGTTTGTCGCGGGCATGGTGCGATCGGCGGCGGGCGAGCACGGCATGCGCTTTTTCCCGCTTGTGTTCAGCATCTTCTTCTTCGTCCTGATCTGCAATCTGGTCGGTCTCATCCCCTACTCGTTCTCGGTCACAAGCCAGATCGTCATCACAGCGGCGCTCGCGCTCCTTGTCTTCTTCACTGTCGTCATCGTCGGCATCGTCGAGCACGGCGTGAGTTTTTTCAAACTGTTCGTCCCTCCCGGCGTCCCCATATACATCTTGCCGCTGGTTGTCGCGATCGAGGTGTTCTCTTTCTTCGTGCGGCCGGTGAGCCATTCGGTTCGTCTGTTCGCCAATATGCTCGCCGGGCACATTACGCTGAACGTGTTCGGCGCGTTCGTCCTGATGCTGCTCGGCGCCGGCGCAGCCACCAAGGTGGTCGCGGTTCTGCCCTTCGCCATGACGATCGCGCTCTATGCCCTCGAATTGCTCGTCGCTTTCCTGCAGGCCTACGTGTTCGCCATGCTGACCTGCATGTATCTCAACGACGCGCTTCACCCCGGCGGTCACTGACCTTCCGATTTTCCTCAACGAACCCGACGAAGACCATAGGAGCTAAGCATGGAACCGCATGAACTCGCCATCGCCGCCAAATATGTCGGCGCGGGTCTCGCCGCCATCGGAACCGGTGCGGCCGGCATTGGCGTGGGCACGCTGTTCGGCCAGTTCCTCAACGGCGCGCTACGGAATCCGTCGGCCGTCGACGGCCAGTTCGGCCGCCTGATCTTCGGCTTTGCGGTGACGGAAGCGCTCGGCATTTTCGCGCTGCTCATCTCATTCCTGCTGCTGTTCGCCGTCTGATTTGGGCCTCGCCCTCGACCCTCGGGAAGGCGCGCTAGCCCCGCCTTCCCTCCATGCCGCACTCTGAAGGTTCTTCGATGGCTGAGCCCGCAACAACGCAAACGGAAGTCGGTCACGAGGGCGGAGACCAGTCCAACTTCCCGCCTTTCGATGTGCACACGTTTCCGGCGCAGTTGCTCTGGCTCGCCATCGCGTTTGGCTTGCTCTACTGGTTCCTGTCGAAGCGCGCATTGCCCCAGATCGGCAAGGTGATCGAGGACCGCAAGGCTCGCATCGCCCGGGACCTCGACGACGCCACCGCGATGCAGCAGCGAGCCGACGCCGCCTCCGCCGCGCATGAGAAGATGCTGGCCGAGGCGCGCGCCAACGCCCAGGCGCTCGCCCAGGCCGCGCGCGATCATGCGGCGGCCGAGACCGAGGCCAAACGCAAGGCGGCCGACAACGAACTTTCGGCAAAGATTGCCGAGGCCGAAAAGCAGATCGGCGCCACCCGCGTCCAGGCGATGAGCAATGTCGCCGAGATCGCGCGCGAAACGGCCGGCGCGATCGTCGAGCGTCTCGGCGGGCGCACCGCCGATCCGGCGGCTGTCAAGGCCGCTGTCGACCAGATCCGCTCCTAAAGCGCGAGGACACGATGCACATCGACGCTGAATTCGTCGTCCTCTGCGGCTTCGTCGTTTTTGTCGGGCTCCTCGTCTACGTCGGCGCCCCTAAAGCGGTCCTGAAGGCGCTCGACGCCCGCGGCGATGCGATTCAAAAGGAGCTCGACGAGGCCGCCAGGCTGCGAAACGAGGCGACCGCGCTGCTGGCGAGCTTCGAAAAGAAGAAGGCCGACGCCGAGGCCAGCGCGGCGGCGATTGTCGCCGAGGCGAAGGCCCAGGCCGAGCAGCTCAAGAAGGACGCCGTCGAGCGGATGAACGACTTCATCGCGCGGCGCACCAAGCAGGCGGAGGCGAAGATTGCTTTCGCCGAGGCGCAGGCCGCGGCGGACGTGCGGGCGGCCGCCGCGGATCACGCGACGAAAGCGGCCGAGATCGTGCTGCGCGACCAGATGCAGGGCGCCGGCGGAGCGGACCTCGTCACGCGAGAAATCTCCGGCCTCAAGGCGCGGCTGAACTGACGCCGCGGCGCTGCGCGGTCGGCGCGCCGCTGCTCCGTGAGCGCCCTTGATTTGCCGGACGCCGCGACGCATTGTCCGGCGGCGCGAGGTCTGAAGAGCCGGCGCGCTCGATGCTGTTTAGGGGCGACCGTCATGTTTCGTGCGATCATTGGGTGGCTGGCGATTCTGGGCTCCGTGACGCTGGCCCATGCTGTGAGCGGTCCGCAGCCGATCACCCAATACGAGACCCCGAACGCCGAACGCTGGGCGCCCTTCTCGTCCCAGCTGCCGAAATGCGACGACGGCTCCGTTCTGTCGACCATCACGGGCCGGTTCTCTCAGACCGAGAACACCTATTGGGGCGGCGACAACGCCATCGTCGGAATCGACCGGGTGCGCGACATCGGATTTCGCGCCAACGGCCTCTCCTACATTCCGCGGCGTTATTGCGTCGCGCTGGCCGCGGTGGTCGATCCCCGCCTCCCGCCGCCAGTGATTCCGAGGACCCATACAGTCATCTACGACGTTGTCTCGGCGGGCGGGATCATCGGCTGGAGCTGGGGCGTCGAGTGGTGCGTCGTCGGCTTCGATCGCGAGCACGCCTATTCGCCGGATTGCTCGGTTCTCCGGCCGATCCTCGAGCGCTGGCTCGGCGAGACCCGGCCCGTCGAGTACGGGCTGAAAGCGCGCTACTGAGCCGGAAGGAAGAGCTGCGGGCGCCACTCGATCTCCGTCGCGCCGCCGCGCTGACGCGGGCTGCTGAAATCTTAAGGGTGCTGTTCCCTAGGTTGGAGGGGAGCACTTGGCGGCTTAAGTTTGTCGAGTTCGATATCGAGCTCATCGAGCCGGCGACGAAGTTGAACAATTTCTTCCTGAGCCACGGCGAGCTTCTGTATTATCCCCTTCTCGTCCGTGGCCAATGGTGCAAAGCCTTGAGCGACAGAGGTTGAAAGGGCGTCGGAATTTTGGACCAACCCTACGACCTGAAGGTAAACCGCAAGAAGGCCAATTGTAAGAGTGGCTGCCGCCAGGCCACCAACCCCAGCGAGGAGGTTTCCTATGCGCGTTACTGTGCGTTCGGCACGCTCAGCCGATTGTCGACCTTGCTGGATTGCGTCCGGAATCGAACTGAGAATTGGATTTCCAGCATTGGCCTTGTAAAGATAATTTTCAGCTGTTAGATACTTGTTTGAATTCTGGAAAGGGATAGAAATGGCAAGTCGGGGATGCGATCTCCTCTTTTGGCTTGATGAAAAAGGTAGTCTTTGTAAATTCTATCCAGATGAGCGCTTTATTTGTATCAATATCGTACGGAGATGCTGTCAAATTGTGCAACGGTATTAGCAGTTTTCCTCCGAAACCAGGATCCACAAGTGGACCAGTTCCGAGAAGCAGCCCCCTGTGTACGTGGGTTATACGAAGGTTGAAGCGGATCGCGATGTAACTTGGTAAGCGGAATATAGGCTCGACCTGAACAAAGGTAATTGAGTTCGGCTGCAACTTTAGCTGCTCGCCCCTCGAAATTCGACGACTGTGCTTTTGGTGCTGGTCATCCCAGCTAATAACCTCGCCCCCGAGAAATACTTCATAGGACGCAGACTTTAACAATTCAGGATAGAACGGGAACAGCATTCCGGTGATCCGCGCGTAGTCGTATATCTCTGCTGAGGACAGTAGCGCGCAAGGAACGGACGGCAGTGGGTCTTCTTTGTCCCAATGAGCCGCCCGGAGAGCGGCATCGTCATCGTCGGTAGCAAATTTCAACAAAGCGATAGCCGTCGAGGTGCTTGGATGTTGGACTGCGCGAATGATACACATAAACCCAATGGAGGGAAGGCGTCCGCGCTATGCAGAATCGTTATGTCGCTGATGTCGGCGATTTCGCAAAGTATGCGCTCCTGCGGCGCCTGACGGCAAGACAAGGCGAACATCAACTACGACTGGGATTCGTATGGTGCCTGTTCCCCAATAAGTCGCACAACAACGACGGCAGACACATATCATACCTTCAAAAGATCGAAATCCAAGGCCTCGACAATTCCCTGCTCGCCGCCCTCGGAAAAATCCTCGCCTCGGGGAATCGCTCTATTCGGTCGATCAGTCGCGGCGGATTGCTCCCCGCTGGTACCGTCTTCTACGAAGCCATTGCCAGCGCCCCACCGGCATCACGGCTTTCGCGAAGCGATCAACTCCAGCACCGCTCAGATTGGCTGGACCGATCCTTGGACGCCACCGAGCGATGCGAGTTCGTGTTCTTCGACCCCGATAATGGCTTGGAGATTGCGTCGGTACCAAAACATCATCCAAACGGAGGGAAATACATCTATTGGGATGAGCTTATTCCGTTTTGGCGCCGAGGGCAGGCGCTTTTGATCTATCACCATCTCAATCGCACGAAGCCTGCGGCACACCAGGTTAGCGGCCTCGACGCCGCCGATTTCATTTCGCCGTTTTACGAGGCGTCCGTTCTGCCGCTTGTCTTCCGACGCGGCTCTTGCAGGGTCTTTTGGCTCGTCTATCCTAACTCTGCTACGGGGTCGGAACTCGAGCGTCGTGCGTCTGAATTTTTAGCTTCTGGATGGTCGAAGCATTTTCGATCGACCGATTGGCCTGGCGAAAACGATGTGGCTTCTTTTTCTGTCGTCTGACGATCAATGACGCTCGCAGGCCCTGTGCCAATCCAGTCGATCCGCCATTTGACTTCCCGCTCTACCTGTTCGATAAATTCTCTGGCCTTGTCGGACATCCCTTCGGTTCGAACACGAGGATCAACATAGTCGAGATGGTTCAATACGACCCAACTCGGGTTGTTCGCGGCGATGGCTCGACGAACGAGGTCCGGATCGAAGCGCCCGACACGGCGAACTTTTCCGGTTACCGTTGTGTATTCTCGATAATCAAGCGGCAATCCAGCTTCAGCCGCGACCGTCTCCCAGCTCGTCTCTCCAAACAGTTCACCGGAATCTCCGGCGACGCGTTGGATGACGCCGAATTACCATCGTGACGTCGTCCTCGTCCCGAGGACTTAGCCCCGCTTCCGCCAAGAAACCGGCCGCACTCGTGTCTCGGCTTGTCGCCTTGGGCCAATAGCCTCCTTGGAGCACGGAAAGCCCGTAGCCCTGGGTCCCTTCGATCACAATTCGCTTATTGCGATTGAGCAAAGACCGGACTTCCGAAGTGGTGTCCTTTAGGAATGCGCGGAGTTCGGGCACCTCCTCCGCTTGAACGGAATGCAGTGGGAATCCGGTGGCTCCGCGAGCAGTCATCGCCATAACCGCCGCACCCGTTCCCGATTGCGTCGAGCCGATCGCGGGACCAAGCCCTTCGATCCGTTCCCATCGCTTGTGGTCGTCGGTAATGATCCGCGCCATGGGGCTAATGAAGACGCGGTCGGGCCCGAGACCCAGCCGTTCCATCTCGTCCCTGAGAATCTCCAGATCTATATAGGAACCGGCGGGAAGGATGACCTGGACGGCCCCGTCAATCGCGGCTACGGGTAATTGCCGTAGCGCATACGTCTTGTGATCGGACCCGATGGCTGTGTGGCCGGAATTGGTGCCCCCGACACGAATGACTGCGGCTGTAGTCGGGTCGCGCCGCACAATCTCAAGCGCGACTTTCCCTTCCCTTCAGATCCGAATTGGCCACCTACGACAATCGAGACCGGCATTCGTCGTCGACTTTCCTCGTGAACAACTCAAGAACGTTTGAGATCTCGGTTTCGGAATTCTATCAATCGTTCATGAATTGTCCACTAAAGCCGGCGCGCTTGCCGCGAGTTCGTCGATTTCGCTTTCGACTGGCATTCGGTCAGCGTCTTCGAAAGACCGGTCTTCGATCTTCGGGTAACGCCCCTTCCGAAGTTCCGACGGCGCGTTGATGTGTATATTCAAAAACCTCGATCCGAAGCGTTCGAGGAAAAACGTGCGGTCTTGGATACCGGAGTCCATCGACAACGATTAGCGCCTGGTCTCCCACGCGCGCCAGGGCCTTCTCGCAAAGCCACCGCTGCCCTTTCGTGTCGTGAATCTCGAGCCCGATCCGTTGTCGCAATTCGCGGTTCGGCGTTTCGCCAAGCTTCCTGATTTCATCGTCCACGACCAAGCTCAACCGCGTATAAGCAAAGCCCTTGCGCTCAAGAAAACGAGCCGCCGTCGTCTTGCCCGCGCAGGTTCTGCCTCTAATTCCGACCACCAACGGGCCTGGGTGAGCCTTGAGATCGGGAATAATCAGCGCGTCCTCCGAAGGCCCTGCGAGGGCTTCGTAGCGTCCCGCGAGAAAAAACGAGCCGACGATTGCTGAAGTGATAGCGTCGAGTTCATCGTGGCGTACCACCGTGGTCAAGAAGGCGCCGGAAAGCCCGAACTCTTTCAGCCCCAGCTTTAGAAACGCTTCTCCAGCCCCCTTACGAGGATTCCCATTATATCCTGCGCGGCGCCTGGATAGCTCTCAATGACCGGAAAGCCAAGCCGCCGCAGTCGCGCAGCCAAAAGCATGCCGCGCCTCGTGAGACCCTGCATACTAGGCAGCAAGGATGGATAGACGTTGATGCCTCGCCGCTTAAGCTCTCGTTCACAACGCCGCATGATGCCAAATTGCGTGCGGCCTGGGTCGTCGTCCTCTACGCGAATTCGCCCGAACGGCATTGAAAGCGGCGCGTCGATGGACACGACCGTGGGGCACAGCGCCAGCGCGCGGCCTTCCTCGTCCGTCGCAAGCATTCGGTATCTGCGACCGCGCCTCGCAATAGACGCCAGCCCGATTATTTCGCCTCCGTGCCCGTATGCCCGATGCCGACGATCGTGGCGTGCTCCGCTGGCGTCCCCGCAAATAACGATCGAAAAGTGTTTTTCGGTTTGTTGAGGCGTGTGCAGACGGAAGCTCAACTTTTGGCGCCGCCCATCCAGAAACTGTGTAGCTCAGTTGCGAGAACCGAGAGTTTGTGAACCAGAAATCAGGGCTAATAACCAACCTTTCAAGGACCACGTCGAGTATGTGTCGCATAGCGACGACGTCGGACCGGTTATAGTCAATGAGACGGCGAAGCAACTCGACATCCCCTCGAAGATAGCGATGCCATAGCAGCACGGCCTGGGCGCCATCGAGGTCCTCGACCCCTTCTCGGACCTTGACGCCAAGTTGCTTCTCGATCGCTTTTTGTCCGCCAGTCAGATCAACGCGCCGAGCAAGGAACCGAAGGTCGGCGTGGGTCTTCGGCAAGGACAGGTGGGCGAACGATTTCGCCAAGAAGGGGATGTCAAACAATGTCCCGTTGAAAGTGACGAGCGCGGAAGCGGCGCGCAGAGATGATCGCAATGGCTCGTCATTGTCCCCCATGACGTGGACGTGATAAAATCCGTTCAGCAGCCACCCGACAAGCGTCAGCTCGTCATAATGTCGAACTCAGTCCTGGCGTCTCGACGTCTAGAAACATAACGCTGCTCGCATCGCGCAAGGCGGCGAGGAGATCCGGCTCCAACGGCCTTCTTCGTTTGCGGGACTGGCGGGTTACCTGGACGCCATCCACAGTTGCGGACGACCGAAACGACATCGCGAATGGCTGCAGCGACGCGCGGCTGAGGCTGCGAGATCCATTGCGTGTCCTCAAGGCCACTTCGGCGACCTGCCCGCAGGTGGCGAGGAACGGCTGCTCTGGCGCAACTCCGTTCGAACCGTCCAATCGGCGCCAACGTGCGGTGAGCCGCGAGGCGTCGCGCCCGACCCACTCTCCTCCCTTGAACTACCGCCACGCCTTCCACGCCGGCAATTTCGCCGACGTCGTCAAGCACGCGATCCTGGCCCGCATCCTCGTCTACCTCGAACAAAAGAGCGCGCCCTTCCGCTTCATCGACACCCATGCCGGCGCGGGGCGCTACGACCTCATGGGCGCCGAGGCGCAGCGCTCGCCGGAGTGGCGCGACGGCGTAGCGCGGCTCATCGCGGCCTCGCCCCCCAATGCGATCGCGGCGCTGCTTCGCCCTATCGGCGGGCGATCGGCCCGGTCGGCGCGAACGGCGTCCCAGCGTCCTATCCCGGCTCGCCGGCGATCGCCCAGGCGCTCCTGCGCGGCGAGGATCGCCTCGCGCTGTGCGAGGCGCATCCGGAGGAGCGGGAAAAGCTGATCGCCGCGCTCGGACGCGATCGCCGCCTCAACATCGTCGGCACGGACGGGTATGTCGCGCTGAACGCCTACCTGCCGCCCAAGGAACGCCGCGGGCTCGTCCTGATCGACCCGCCGTTCGAAGCGCCTGACGAACTCGACCGCGTCGAAGGCGCGCTCGCCCGCGCGCTCCGCAAATGGCCGGCCGGCGTCTATCTCATGTGGCGGCCGATCCGCGAGGCGGCGGCCGACGCGCATTTCCTCAACAACGTCGCCGCCCTCGGCGCGCCGAACATTTTGCGCATCGAGATCGACGTCGGGGCCGGCCCGGTCGGCGCGCACGGTCAGCGCCCGCTCTCGAGCGCGGGCCTCCTGATCGTCAACCCGCCGCATTCGTTGTTCGAAGACGCGAAGGCGCTGATGCCGTGGCTTTCGACGCTGCTCGCGCGAGACGGCCGAGGCGCCTATGTCTGCCAATGGCTCACGCCGCCGCTCTAGTTTCGTCTGCTTGGCTCACCTGGACCTCCCCACAGGCTTGGAGCGCACGGAGGCTCAATCGACGTTTGCCGTTTGTGCTAGAACAAAAAGTGTACAAAGGCCGGAATTGGTGGTAGGGTTCAGTCTTCAGGTTGGTAAGCGCCATCTCGTCCGCGATGGCGGTTTCGTGCTGCGACATGGGGCGCCAAGGAATGCGAAAGCTGCAGGATTGCTCCCGACTCGCCAGGAACGGGAGCCGCCACATCGCGAGATCCGGAGCCGTAGCCACGGCGCCGGCTGTGTCGGCGCGACGCGACTTAAATAACAGATATCATAGGTTTAACTTCAGCGTCGAAGGCTCAACGAGAGTAGGACCTGCAAACCTGGGAACCGCCCACCGCCGGCCGGCGCGACCCCTTCGGCCGAACCTCCTGCCCGGGGAATTGAAAAAGGCGCCGCAACCGCTTGAAAAGGCTCAAAACGGAGTTGGAAATGGCGGGGCGCGCTAAGGCGAGAAGCCCAGGCCGCGGCCCTCGCAAGCGACATTGCAAAGCCTTTCGAGGCGGCGCGCGGGCGCAACGGCGCTGCGTCGCGCCCTGGGGCCGCTTGCCGGAACGGCGCGGTATGGTTTATCTCTGAACCATAACAAGGTCAGGGGCCCGGAATGACGCTGCCGACACGTCTCGCCAATACGCTGCGTCTGCCGGTTGTCGGAGCGCCGCTATTCATCATCTCGCATCCAGCCCTGGTGATCGCGCAGTGCAAGGCGGGAATCGTCGGCTCGTTTCCCGCCCTCAACGCCCGACCGATCTCCCAGCTCGACGAATGGCTGCACGAGATCACCGAGGCGCTCGCCGCGCACGACAAGGCCAATCCGGACCGCCCCGCCGCGCCTTTCGCGGTCAACCAGATCGTGCACAAGTCGAACGCGCGGCTGGATGAGGACCTCGAACTCACGGTCAAGTGGAAAGCCCCGATCGTCATCACCTCGCTCGGCGCGCGCGAGGATCTGAACCGGGCGGTGCACGGTTACGGCGGCGTGACGCTGCACGACATCATCAACAACCGCTTCGCCCGCAAGGCGGTCGAGAAGGGCGCCGACGGACTGATCGCGGTGGCCGCCGGCGCGGGCGGACACGCAGGCTCGACCTCGCCGTTCGCCCTGATCCAGGACATCCGCGAATGGTTCGACGGACCGCTGCTGCTCTCCGGCGCCATCGCGACCGGGCGCGCGATCCTGGCGGCTCAGGCGATGGGCGCGGACCTCGCCTATATCGGCTCCGCCTTCATCGCCACCGAGGAGGCGCGCGCGAACGAAGCCTACAAGCAGGCGATCGTCGACGGCGACGCGTCCGACATCGTCGGCTCGAGCCTGTTCACCGGCATCTTCGGCAATTATCTCCGCCCGTCGATCGCCAACGCCGGGCTCGACCCCGATAACCTGCCGGACGGCGACGCGAAGACCATGAATTTCGCCTCGCGCGGAGCGTCGGACGCCAAAGTCTGGCGCGACATCTGGGGCAGCGGCCAGGGCATCGGCGCGGTCAAGGCCGTGCATCCGGTCGCCGAGGTCGTCGCGCGGCTCGAACGCGAATACCGCGAGGCCAAGGGGCGGATCTGCGGCTGAGACCGACGCCCGCCGAGAACCGGCCGGCAGACCAAAAGACCTTTCCTTCCAAAGCACTGGACAGACGATCTCCGGCCGGCCTGGTCGAGGCGCTTTCCCCATTCACAGTCAAGCCGATCGTTGAGCCGGCGTGAATAGCGGGGACAAGGCGCAAGCGCCCTCGCATGGCGGTTGGCTGCGGGATGCGGCGGCGCTATGCCCCGCACGGATTTCGCGCGGACGTGCGGCGGCTGTTGTCCCAAGCGCCCTCACGCGTATCCTTGTCCCGTTGATTTGCGTCTCTTCGCGTTCCCCTCAACTCCCAACCGGCGAAAGCGCGCTCAACGCCCATGGCGACCCTCGAAGCTCTACTCCAGCGCCCGCCCGTTGCGACGGAGCGCGCCTATCGGGTTCCGCCGGCCAATGTCGAGGCCGAGCAGGCCCTGCTCGGGGCGATCCTGATCAACAACGACGCTTTCGACCGCGTCTCCGACTTCCTGCGCAGCGAACACTTCGTCGAGGAAATCCATCGCCGCATTTTTGAGATCGCCGGCGCCATGATCCGACAGGGCAAGCTCGCCACCCCCGTCACCCTGAAGACGTTCCTCGGCGATCACGATCTCGGCGGCGTCACGGTGCCGCAGTATCTGGCGCGGCTCGCAACCGAAGCCACGACGATCATCAACGCCTACGACTACGGGCGCAGCATCTACGACCTCGCGCTCCGGCGCGAGTTGATCACAATCGGCGAGGAAGTGGTCAACGTCGCCTATGACGCCCCGGTCGATTCGAGCCCGCGCGAGCAGATCGAGGATGCGGAACGGCGCCTCTATCAGATCGCCGAGGGGGGCCGTTACGACGGCGGCTTCCAGCGCTTCACCGACGCTTTGAAGGTTGCGGTCGACATGGCTGCGAAGGCCTACGAACGCGAAGGCTCGCTGTCGGGAATCGCCACGGGTCTTCTCGATCTCGACCGCTACATGGGCGGCCTGCAGGCGTCCGACCTCGTGATTCTCGCCGGGCGCCCCGGCATGGGCAAGACGGCGCTCGCGACCAACATCGCGTTCAACATCGCGCGCGCCTACGAGGCGAGAACCCGCGCCGACGGCCAGGCCGAGACCGTCAACGGCGGGATTGTCGGCTTCTTCTCGCTGGAAATGTCGGCCGAGCAGCTCGCGACCCGCATCATCGCCGAGCAGTCGGGCGTCGCGTCCTACAAGATCCGGCGCGGCGACATCACCGAGGGCGACTTTCGGCGGATCGCCGACGCCGTCACCGAGATGCAGTCGATTCCCTTCTTCATCGACCAGACCGGCGGCATCTCGATCGCCCAGCTCACGGCGCGAGCCCGCCGCCTCAAGCGCCAGAAGGGTCTCGACCTTTTGGTGATCGACTATCTCCAGCTTCTTTCGGGATCGAAGACACGCGGCGACAACCGTGTGCAGGAGCTGACCGAGATCACCACCGGGCTGAAGGCGCTGGCCAAGGAGCTCGCCGTGCCGATCTTGGCCCTCTCCCAGCTTTCACGCCAGGTCGAGTTGCGCGACGACAAGCGGCCCCAGCTCTCCGATCTGCGCGAATCCGGCTCGATCGAACAGGACGCCGACGTCGTGCTGTTCGTCTACCGGGAGGAATATTATCTCAAGAACCGCGAGCCGCGCCCCGGCACCCAGGAGCATATCGACTGGATGACCCAGATGGAGAGCGCGCACGGCCGCGCGGAGGTCATTATCGGAAAGCAACGCCATGGACCGACGGGAACCATCGAATTGCAATTCGATGCGGAGGTGACCCGGTTCAGCTCGCTCGCCCGGGAAGACACGCTTGCGGAAATCCGTTAGAAAGCGGGCGCGTTGACACGACAATGGCGCATTCATGGGCCTAAACGGCGAGCTACCCAGACAATTTGGCGCGAGCGCGCGCCGTCGTCATTTGGAGTTTGGCATGAAACTGACCGCCGCCCTCGGCTTGGCCTGCGCGCTTGCCGTCGCCGCCCTGTCGTCCGCCCCCGCCCGCGCCGACTCGTTTACCGACGCCCAGAAGCAGGAGCTGGGGACGTTCATCCACGATTACCTGGTCAACAATCCCGAGGTGCTGCGGGACGCGATCGAGGCGCTCGACAAGCACGACAAGGCGACCGCAGAGGCCGACCGCGAGAAGGTCGTCACCAGCCAGGCCGGTCCGCTGTTCAGCTCGAAATACCAAGCGACGATCGGCAACCCGAACGCGTCGGCGACGCTGGTCGAGTTCTTCGACTACAACTGTCATTACTGCAAGGGCGCGCTGCCCGACATCGCCAAGCTGATCAAGGACGACCCGAACCTGAAGGTGGTGCTGAAGGATTTCCCGGTACTCGGACCGGGCTCCGTTGAAGCTGCCAAGGTCGCCTCCGCCGCCCGCAACCAGCTGCCGGGCGACAAGTTCTGGGCTTTCCACTACAAGCTGCTCGGCAGCCACGGGCCGGTCGGCAAGGCCGAGGCGATGGCGGTCGCCAAGGAACTCGGGCTCGACATGGATAGGCTCGCCAAGGACATGGAGAGCCCCGACGTCAAGACAGGGCTGGACGAGACGATGCAACTCGCCGACGCGCTTCAGATCAACGGCACGCCGACATTCGTTCTCGGTCAGGATCTTGTGGTTGGGGCTGTCGGGTACGACCAGCTCAAAAGCAAGATCGACTCGGTTCATAAGTGCGGTCGCGTGACCTGCTAGGGGCGCCTTCCGTGAGGACTGCAGTGACTGCGCGCGCCTGACCGGCGGTTTTTGCACCAACAGGCGAGGGTTGTCAGTGACCGCCGTTCAAGCGATCGTCATGGCCGTGCTGCAGGGCGTGACGGAACTCTTCCCGATCAGCAGTCTCGGCCACGCTGTCATCCTGCCGCGGCTGCTGAATTGGAACGTGGATCTCAAGGCCCCCGATTGGCTGGCCTACCTGACGGTCATGCATCTCGGCACGGCGATCGCGCTGTTCGCCTATTTCTGGCGCGACTGGTTCAACTTCGGTTTTTCCCTGCTCGGCCTCAGCGGCGACCGTTCGGCCGCGGACCGCAGACTGTTCGGGCTGATTGTACTGGCGACGATTCCGGCCGTCGTCATCGGAGCCGGCCTGCACAAGGTCCTCGCCGAGGCCTTCGGATCGCCGGTGATCGCCTCGGTCTTCCTGATCGTCAACGGCTTCCTGCTGTATTTTGGCGACCTCATCTCGGGCGAGACGGTCGGCCGGCTCGCCCAGCTCAACTGGAAGGGCGCGCTGGCGGTCGGCTTCGCCCAATGCCTCGCCCTCATTCCAGGCGTCTCGCGGTCCGGCTCGACCATTGTCGCCGGCGTGCTCGCCGGCTTGAAGCACGAGGACGCCGCCCAATTCTCATTCCTCATGGGCACCCCGATCATTTTCGCCGCCAATGTCTTCGAGGCGCCGAAGCTTTTGAAAGAAGGCGCGACGCTCGGGCCGATGGCGATCCTCTCCGGAGTTGTTGCGGGCGCGGTCGCGTATGTCAGCGTGCTCTTCCTGATGCGCTACTTCCACAAGAACGAGTTCGAGGCGCTGAGCCCGTTCGCCTATTACTGCTGGGCGGCGGGCGCCCTGTTCCTAGCGATCATCGTGCTCGTCTGACCCGCCAGACCCAGCGCCTTGGCCTTTGTTCCGGCCGGCCTATATTGCGCGCTCGTGGACGGGACAACGTCCGCGTGAGCGAGGGCGAGATGTCCACCATCGAGGTCATGCCGGCGCGGCTTACGCGCGTGGAAGCCGAGGACCTGAAACACGCGATCGCCTGCCTTGAAGGAACGAGCTTCGCGCAGCGCCTTACAGAGGCGATCGGACGCCCGATCGGCGTTCTGAGCCGTCACGCGCCCGCCTCGGCCAGGAAATTCGTCGCGCGCGCTACCGAGGCCGCCTTGCGCGGCGCGTTTACGCTTGCTCTCAAGACCATCGACCGGGGACGCGCCGTCAAACCCGCCGCCCGCGCCCACGCCTTTGCTGCGGCGGCGACCGGGGCGTTCGGCGGGGCGTTCGGGCTCGCGGCGCTGCCGGTCGAACTGCCGCTGTCGACCGCCATCCTGATGCGCTCGATCGCCGAGATCGCCCGCGAGGAGGGCGAGGATCTCAGCGCGCCCACCGGCGCCCTCGCCTGCGTCGAGGTGTTCGCGCTCGGCGGCGAGGAGAAAGAGGCCGCCTTCGAGAGCGGCTATTTCGCCGTCCGCGCCGCGCTGGCAAAGTCCGTCAGCGAGAGTGCCCGCTTTGTCGCCAGCCAAGGGCTAGGCGCCCAGTCGGCGCCGGCGCTCGTGCGGCTGATGACCCAGATCGCCGCGCGTTTCGGCGTGATCGTGAGCGAGAAGGCGGCGGCCCAGGCCGCCCCCATGCTCGGCGCGATCGGCGGCGCCGCCGTGAACGCCGCATTCGCCGCTCATTTCCAGACGCTTGCGCGCGGCCATTTCATCGTGCGCCGGCTCGAACGCCGCCACGGCGCGAAGCTGGTCGCTTTCGAGTACCAGCGTCTCCGGAGCGAGATCTCTGCGGCCGCCTGAGTGGGCGGCTTTTCGAGAGCCTTTGCGGATGAAGCGACTGACCTCTCCCGCCGACCATAACGTGCTCGCCGCGGTCGCGCTCGTCGTCGCGGCTGGCCTCGCGCTCGGCGGCGAGTCCCAGATCCCAAGCTTGGGCCCCATGCGGCGAGCCCAGGCCGATCCGCCAGTGCGCTTCGTCAGGGTCATGAGCTCGGACAAGGCCTGCGAGCCCGATTGCGCCGAGTGGATCTCGGTCGAAGGCACGATTACGCCGGGCTCGGCGGCCGCCTTCGCCAAAATCGTTGCGGACCTCCGGGGACGGCGGCTTCCCGTGCTGATCTCCTCACGCGGGGGCTCGCTTCGTGACGCTCTCGAAATGGGCGCGTTGATCCGCGCCAAGGGCCTCGCCGTCGCCGTCGCCCGCACACTGATCGCCAACTGTCCCTCGCAGGCCCGCGCCTGCCCCGCTGCGCGCGGCCAGGCGATCGTCGGCGGCGCCGCCTGCGCTTCCGCCTGCCCCCTGGTCCTGGCGGGCGGCGTCGTCCGGCTCATCGGCCCTGCCCCGCTGGTCGGCGTTCATCAGATCACCACGGTGATGAAGGAGACGGAGGGCGTCGAAGGCCTCACCAGGACGGTCAAGCTGTATGAGCAGGGCTGGGTCGACAAGACCGTCGAGACCTACCTGACGGATATGGGCGTCACCGATCCAGTGATGTCGCTTCTCCGCAAGACGCCGGCGGCGAGCATACGCTGGCTCAGCGTCGACGAGATCAAGACGTCCGGTCTTGCGACCGAGGCCCTCGATCCGGCCGAGCCGATCCTCGCCGCGGACGCCAACGGCCTCAACGGCAGCGGGTTTGGCGAGACCGCGAAGGCCGACGTCATGACGGCGAAAATCGGGGATCGGGACGGATCCGGAACGGACCTCACGCTGACCTATCGCCGCGGCGGCGGCGCGCTGGAGCTTCAGCTGAGCGAGTCCGGCCAGAAGACGGAGGCGACCGCAACCGACTGGGCCGCCGCACTCGCCGGAGGAGCGCCGCTCGCCCTGAAGGTGGCCCGCGCCGGGCTTGCCCGCGCCCTCGTGCCGCGCGCCCGGTTTTGCGCGCTGGCCCGCGACGGGCGGATCGTTGTGACGCCGAGTCCGGCCGCGGCGGTTGGGCTTCGACCTGTCACTTTCGAGGTCGCGGGCGCGGCAGGCGTCGGGGCGCTGTTCGATGAGGCGTGTCCGTAGGCCGACGGGCCGCCTCGAAAGCCGCGCGCTCTTTCCGCGGTTCCCTCCGGCGTTAAATTTGGATTTCCTCAGGCCTACGCAGGCGTGCTGCGCCGCTCCGCAAAAACCGGCCTTTTCGACCGTTGGAATTATTTGTAATTCCTTGGATTCTCTCGTCCGAAATGAGCCTTTTCAATGGGTTACGAGCGACCCCCGGCCCATTTTTAATTCACGCGGCCCCTTCCCCTCAATCAGGAGCGCAAAGACCCGGCCGTCGTTCGATCCGAAGGTCGACCGCGCTGAACCCCCGCGCCCAGCAGAAACCGCTGGGCGCGCTGGGATCGTGGCAATCGACATCGGAAGGACCGGACTGGGCATTGGGACCAACCTACCGCCGTCTTCGCTTTTTGGCAAGAAATTGTCGACTCAGCGCCCATTTCTGCAAAATCCAGGCACCCGCATTCGCTGACAACGCAGCCCCCAACCCCATCGCCGCGCTCCGCCGTCCGAATGCCTGCCCGGCTTGGCGAGCGTCTCCGCCGCCGTCGCCGTCAGCTTATCGATGGGCCGCGCTCGGGGGTGCAAGGCGTGCGCTTACCAAAGCATTGTCCAGGCAAGGTTCGTAATCTCTGGGTCGACGGGCGTAAGGGCGACGGGCTTCTGGCATTCGCGGACGAAGCCCCGCAGGCCGCGGCGGTTGGGATCGATCTTCTCCATCAGTTCATTCATCAGACGGAGCCGTCTGACTAATGTCTTCATGAAAGCGATAGCGCGCTGGGGGTGGTCCTCGATCGAGGCGGTGAATTCCTCGTAGGAGGTCTCGAGGCATTCGACGTCGGTCTGGGCGACGATGGTCGCCGAACGGGGGCCGGGCTCGATCAGGCACATCTCGCCAAACACTTCGCCCGTTCCGAGCGTCCCAACCCGCCTGCCGCCTGCGCCGACCAGAACCTCGACCGAGCCGGAGACGATGAAGAACGCCGTATCGCCTTCGTCGCCTTCGCGAATGATGGTGTCGCCGGCCTTGAACGCGACCGTTTGCATAGATGTCCTCCGTAGCGCCGCCGTCCAACATCGTGCCATGATCGCTGGCCGACGTATAGAGCGCGCTGCCGCCGACAGGTTCCGGCCACAACTCGGCGTCGGGACCGGCTCTCCGCCGATCGGCGCGCTCAGGCGCGCAGGGTGGATATCATATCCAGCTAACCGCTCCTCACATAGACTTGATTTCGACGACATCGCCCCGAATGATAATTCTCTCGACGGGGCGCTCATGCTCAACGGTGCGGCAGGCAGGATGAGTCGCAGTCTCGGGTGGCGTTGGACGGCGGCGATCGCTGTCGGGTGGGCTTTCGCGGCGCAAGCCCAGGAAAGCGCGCCGATTACGACGCCCCATGCAACGGTGACGCTGGTCTCGGAGACGGCGGCGGTTGAGCTGGGCCAGCCCTTCCGGCTCGGCCTGCATTTCAAGCTCGCCAAAGGCTGGCACATCTATTGGACCAACCCGGGCGCCGCGGGCGAACCGCCGCAACTCGACCTCAGTCTGCCTGAGGGGGCCAAAGCGTCGGACATGGCCTGGCCGACGCCCGAGCGGGTGCGGCAAAGCGACGAAGTGATGAGTTACGCCTATGTCGACGAGGTCCTGCTGCCGATCACCGTAACGCCGCCGCCAGGCGTCTCGTCCTTTCCGATCAAGGCGAAGGCCGGTTGGCTGATCTGCGAGAAAATCTGCGTGCCCGAGGAGGGCGAGTTGGCGCTTGACCTGCCGGTCGGCCGAGCGTCCCCCTCCGCCCAGGCGCCGCTTTTCGCCGCCGCCGACGCCCGTATCCCAAGGCCCTCGTCCGACGCTGCGACAATATCCGGTGACGGCGTGCTGACCGTCTCTGGCGACGACCTCTCGCCCGACGCCGTTCGCCAGGCTTGGTTCCTGCCCGCGTCATGGGGCGCGATCGACGATCTCGCGCCGCAGGCGCTCAAGATCGCGCCCGGCAAGCTTTCGCTTTCCCTGAGAGCCGGTCAGGCCTTCGATCCGAAAGCGGCGCTCGAAGGCGTGCTCGCGCTCAAGGACGGGGCGGGGCGCGAACGCGATCTCACGATATCGGCGGCGCCTGTCGCCGGCGCCGGACCCGCGTCGGCCGCGGATCGGCCGGAGAGCGCCGCCGCCCCGCCGGACAGCGATCGCCTGAGCCTCGTGTCCGTTTTGGCCTTCGCCTTTCTCGGCGGCCTCATTCTCAACCTGATGCCGTGCGTCTTCCCCATTCTCGCCGTCAAGGCGATGGGCATTGCGGGCCTGGCGGGTCGCGATCGCCGGGTCGTCCGGCTGCACGCGGCGAGCTATACGCTCGGCGTTCTCATGGCCTTCGGCGCGCTTGGGGCGGCGCTGATCGCCCTGCGTGCGGCCGGCGCATCGGCCGGGTGGGGCTTTCAGTTCCAGTCGCCCGTTTTCGTCGCCGCCGTGGCCTGGTTGCTGTTCGCCATCGGCCTGAACCTGTCCGGCGTTTTCGAAATCGGCGGCGGCTGGGTCGGCGTCGGCGACGGGCTCACCCGACGCGGCGGGCTCGCGGGCAGCTTCTTTACCGGCCTTCTCGCCGTCGTCGTGGCGAGCCCATGCACGGCGCCGTTCATGGGCGCGGCCCTCGCCGCGGCGGCCGCCGCGGCGCCTGCGACGGCGCTGCTGATTTTCGTTGCCCTCGGGCTCGGCCTCGCCGCGCCCTACGGCGCGCTTGCTCTCGCGCCCGGGCTTGCGCTTGCGCTGCCGCGGCCCGGGAGCTGGATGTTGACCTTGCGGCAAGCGCTGGCCTTTCCGATGTACGGCGCGGCGGTCTGGCTCTCCTGGGTGGTCAGCCAGCAGGCGGGCGCCGATGGCGCGCTGATCGTCTTGAGCGGCGCCCTGCTCATCGGCTTCGCCGCCTGGATTTTCGGCGCGACGCGGCGCCAGGCGAGGCGCGGTCGCGCAATCGGCGGGGCCGTTGCGGCCGCCGTCGCGCTCCTGGCTTTGCTGACGCTCGACGGGCTCACCGTCTTGCCGCAGCGCGCAACGGCTGCGGCCACGGCCGAAAGCGCCACCGCCTACACGCCTGACCGCCTCGCCGCCCTTCGCGCCGAGGGGCGGCCGGTGTTTGTCAACATGACGGCGGCCTGGTGCGTCACGTGCCTCGTCAATGAACGGATCGCGCTCTCTTCGGAGAGGGTCAAAGACGCTTTCGCCAAGCGGAACGTCGCCTATCTGAAAGGCGACTGGACGCGGGCCGATCCGGAGATTTCGCGGTTTCTCAAGGCGCATGGCCGCGACGGCGTGCCGCTTTACATTCTCTATCCTCCGCACGGCGAGAAGCCGGTGGTGCTGCCGCAGATCCTGACGGCGACGGCGGTGCTGGACGAGCTCAATCGGATGGGAAGCTGAGAGGAGACGACGATGCGCGTGATCACCCTTGGACTGACGGTCGCCGCGCTCGGCCTGACAGTCGCGCCGTGCCTGGCGGGCGAACCCTTGAAGATCGGCGAGCCGGCGCCCGGTTTCGCCGCGATTGACAGCAACGGCCAGACGGTTCGTCTCGCCGACTTCGCGGGCAAAGAGGTCGTCCTCGAATGGACTAATGACGGCTGTCCATATGTCGGCAAATGGTATCGAAGCGGCGCGATGCAGACCCTGCAGCGCGAGGCGGCGAAGCTTGGCGCGGTCTGGCTGACCGTTGCGAGTTCGGCGCCCGGCGAGCAGGGCTATGTCGACGCCAGGCAGGCCAACGCCGACACCAAGGATCGCAACGCCGACCCGGCTCACGTGCTGCTCGATCCCAAGGGCGTGATCGGCCGGCTCTACGGGGCTGAGACGACGCCGCACATCTTCGTCATCGGGCCGAGCGGCGCGGTCGCCTACATGGGCGGCGCGGACTCGATCGCCTCGACCCGGATCGAGGACATGCAGAAGGCCGAGCCCTTCGCGCGCGAAGCGATCGAGGCGGTCGCAGCCGGGAAGCCCGCGCCGCATCCGGTGACGAGGCCCTACGGCTGCTCGGTCAAATATTCGAGCTGATCAGGTCGCGCCGCCTTTGCCTTCGGCCTGCGGATTCGCAGGGCCCGTTCCGCCGGGCGCCGCCCATCGCGGCGGTCTTACGACGCGAGCTTCGCCTCGCGGAGGACGATGTCGACAGACGCGTTCCATTTCGCCAGCAGTTTGCCGTTCGGCGTGTGACGGAGACCGAAGCGCTCGAGGAGATCGAAACGCGGGGAATTGGCGCCGCCGAAGCTCGCTGCGACCCTCGGCCGCCAGTAGGCGACCGATGCGCTCGCGCGCGCACGGCCGTCCTCGGTCGCCGTGATCTCGCGAAGGCCCTCGACGCCGAGCTCGGCATGACGCGCCTCGCGCGGCGCGATCCCACGAAAGACTTCGGCGAGCGGCGAATAGGAGACGCGCGAGAACTCCTCGAGTTGGACGTCCACCGCCTTGCCCATCAGCACGTTCATGACGACCGCGTCGGTCCAATCCAGTAGCGGATAGTGGAACACCGAGAGCCGCATGTCGCCGCCCTGGCGGGTCGCGCCGATATCGACGTCGCGGCCGATGCGGGCGGCCCAGGGATGGTGCACGGCGTAGCGCGTCGCGTCGGCGCCGAAGGTCTCCATAATCTCGAGCACACGATTTGCGTGATCGGTCTTTTCGAGCACGATGCGCGCGGCCGCGATGCGCTGCTTGATTCCCGGCGCCGCGTTGATGACGTCGGCGAAGCCCGCAGCCCCGGCGAGCTCGCTGTCGACGAAGGTCGCCATGAGCCGCAGCAGCTCGCCGCGATAGCGCGGCGGAGCGTTGGCGGGCGAGGTGAGCAGGCCGCCTTCGGCGAGGTAGGCCTCGATCGTCATCTGATCGCTCATGACGTGTTCCTTCAGCGTCACTGGTCGTAGCTGACGACGACCTTGTCCGTGAGCGGATAGCCCTGGCAGGTGAGCACGTAGCCCTGCCGGACCTCGTAGTCCTCGAGCGCGTGATTGGTCAGCATCTCGACCTCGCCCTCCAGGACTTTCGCGCGGCAGGTCGAGCACACCCCGGCCTTGCAGGCGTAGGGCGCGTCGATCGCATTGAGAAGCGCCGCGTCCAACAGGCTCTTGCCTTCCTTCGCCATCTTGAAACTGCGGGTCGCCCCATCGAGCGTCACGGTCGCCTCGCAGCTCGCCGCGGAAACCGGACTCGTCGTCCGCTTCTCGATGGGCCTGGCGAGGCGGGTCTGGCCGGACGCGAACAGCTCGAACTTGATCTTGCCGTCCGGCAACCCGTGGTCGCGCAGGGCGGCGGCGACCGCGAGCATCATCGGCTCGGGGCCGCAGATGAAGGCGATGTCCACGGACGCCAGATCGATCCAGATCTCAAACAGCGTCTTGCACTTGTCGGCGTCGATGCGGCCGGTGAAGAGTTCGATCTCCTGCGCTTCGGTCTCGAGGACGTGCAGCAGCGAGAGGCGGCCGAGATACTGGTTCTTCAGGTCCTCGAGCTCCTCGCGGAACATGATCGAGGCGATCTGACGGTTGGCGTAGATGAGCGTGAAGCGGGACCTCGGCTCGCGCGCAAGCACGGTCTTGATGATCGACAGCACCGGCGTAACGCCGGAGCCGCCGGCAAAGCCGAGATAGTGCCTGGCTGAGTCGGGATCGAGCGCCACATGGAAATTGCCCATCGGCGGCATCGCCTCGAGCACGGCGCCCGCCTTGAGATGTTCGTTTGCCCAGTTCGAAAACGCGCCGCCATCCACACGCTTGATGGCGATCTTGAGCGCGCCCTCGTCCTTTCCCGCGCAGATCGAATAGGAGCGCCGCAACTCCACGCCGTCGAACTCGCGGCGGAACGTGAGGTACTGGCCCTGGATGAAATCGAACGCCGTCCGGTCCGCCTCCTGGGGCTTCAGCGTCACCACGACGGCGTCTCGCGTTTCGCGGCGCACATCGATGACATCGAGGGGGTGGAAATGAGCCATTGTCGTGCGTCCGCGTCGTCAAATGCACTTGAAATATTCGAAAGGCTCCAGGCAGGCGGCGCAGCGATAGTTCGCCTTGCAGGGGGTGGAGCCGAACTGGCTGATCTTTTCGGTGTTCGTCGATCCGCATCGCGGACAGGCGACCTCGAGCCCAGCGCCCGACAGCGTCTCGATGCGCGCCTCAATGCGCGGGTCCCGGGCCCTGCCCTCGACCGGCGGCGCGATGCCGTACGCCCGAAGCTTCTCGCGCGCCTCCGGCTTGATCCAGTCCGTCGTCCAGGGCGGGGCGAGGCGGCGCTCGAGGCGTAACTTGTCGACGCCCAATGCGCAAAGCGAGCGCTCGATGTCGAGGTTGATGATCGAGGTCGCGGGGCAGCCGGAATAGGTCGGCGTCACGCCGACGACGAGCGTTTCCCCGTCCCAGCCCACATCGCGGACGACGCCGAGGTCGACCAGCGAAATCAGCGGAATTTCCGGATCCGGAATCTCGGAGAGCCGCCGCCACACATCGTCGATCGTCGGACGCGCCGCAGACGCCATGGGCGTCGTCCTCACCAGTTCGCGCCGGGATAGGCGCGCTGCAGGAACTGCATGTCGGCCAGAATGTAGCCGAGATGCTCGGTATGGACGCCGCGCTTGCCTCCCTTGTGCGCGAAGTCGCTCGCCGGCGGCTTCAGCGTCGCCTCCGCGCCCACGCTATGCACGGTCGCTTCCCACTTCGGCTTCAGGCTGTCGGGCGGCGGCGCGACGCCGGCTTCGGCGAGCGCGCGATCGGTGTCGTCGGTGAGAAAAAGCTCGCCCGTATAGGGCCACAGCTCCTCGAGCGCGGCCTGCATCCGGGCATGGCTCTCCTCCGAGCCGTCGCCAAGGCCGATAATGAGCTCGCTCGACCGTTCGAGATGGTAGGCGACTTCCTTGATCGCCTTGGCGGCGATCTCAGCGATCCGCGCGTCCGTCGACCTGACCAGGCCTTCGAGAAGCTCGATGTGCCAGGCGTCGAACAGGAACTGCCGCATCAGCGTCATGCCGAAATGGCCGTTGGGCCGCTCGACGAGCAGCACGTTGCGAAACTCGCCGGCGTCGCGCAGATAAGCGAGCTTGTCGGCGCTGCGACCCTCGCCCTCCACATTCGCCGCAACGTCGAGCCAGAGCCGCGTCTGGCCGATGAGATCGAGCGCGACATTTGCCAGCGCGATATCCTCCTCGAGGACCGGCGCGTGGCCGCACCACTCCGATACGCGATGGCCGAGGATCAGCGTGTTGTCGCCGGTCCTGAGAAGAAATTGGAACAGCGCTTCGTCCAGCGCCGGGCCTTCCGCCGCTCCGCCCATCACATGTGCCCCACTTCGTCGGGGATGTCGAAGAACGTCGGATGACGGTAGACCTTGGAGTTCGACGGCTCGAACAGCGGCCCCTTGTCCGACGGGCTCGAGGCGACGATGTCGTTCGACCTGACGACCCAGATGCTCACGCCCTCGTTGCGGCGGGTGTAGACGTCGCGCGCATGCCGAAGCGCCATTTCGCCGTCCGGCGCATGCAAACTGCCGACGTGGCGATGATTGAGGCCGTGCTGGCCGCGGATGAAAACTTCCCACAGGGGCCATTCGGTCGACACGGCTGTGTTCCTCCCCTTTTTTCAAGCGGCGCCGATCACTCGGCGGCCGCACGGGCCGCAGCGCGCCGCGCCGCGCGTTTTTCGGCATGCGCCGTCAGGCCGTCCCGGAACCACCGCCCGTCATCCCAGGCCTCGACCCGCGCGGTCATGCGATCGCGGTTGCAGGGGCCATTGCCGGCCAGCACCTCGTAGAACTCGCTCCAGTCCGGCTCCGAGAAGTCGTATCCCCCCTTCTCGTCGTTCCACTTCAAATGCTCGTCGGGAATCGACAGTCCCAGATATTTTGCCTGCGGCGCGGTCTGGTCGACGAACTTCTGGCGCAGTTCGTCGTTGGTGTTGATCTTGATCTTCCATTGCATCGACTGCGTCGAGTGCACCGAGTCCTTGTCGGAAGGCCCGAACATCATCAGCGCCGGATACCAGAAGCGGTTCAGCGCATCCTGCGCCATCGCCTTCTGCGCCGGCGCGCCGAACGCCATCTTCATCATGATGTCGTAGCCCTGGCGCTGGTGAAAGCTCTCCTCCTTGCAGATGCGCACCATCGCCCGCGAATAGGGCCCGTAGGACGTCTTCTGCAATTGCACCTGGTTCATGATCGCCGCGCCGTCGACCAGCCAGCCGACGGCGCCGATATCCGCCCAGGTGAGCGTCGGGTAGTTGAAGATCGAGGAATATTTCATTGTGCCGGAATGCAGGCGCGCGATCAGGTCGTCGCGGCTGACGCCCAGCGTCTCGGCGGCGCAATAGAGATAAAGGCCGTGCCCCGCCTCGTCCTGCACCTTGGCGAGCAGGATCGCCTTGCGCTCCAGCGTCGGCGCGCGGGTGATCCAGTTGCCTTCCGGAAGCTGCCCGACGACTTCGGAATGCGCGTGCTGGCCGATCTGCCGGATCAGGGCGCGGCGATAGGTCTCCGGCATCCACTCCTTCGGCTCGATCTTCTCGCCCCGGTCGATGCGCTCCTGGAACGCCCGCTCCTCCGGCGACATCTCCTCGGCCGTCTTCACGTGGTCGCTGTCGGTCTTCACCACCTGCGCGTACATAATGGCCTCCTCGAAGTCAGGCCCGTTCGATGATCATCGCAATGCCCTGTCCGACCCCGACGCACATTGTGCAGAGCGCATATCGGCCGCCGCGGCGGCCGAGCTCGTACATCGCCGCGCCGACGAGCCGGGCGCCGCTCACGCCGAGCGGATGGCCGAGCGCGATGGCGCCGCCGTTCGGATTGACGTGCGGAGCGTCGTCGGGCAGGCCAAGTTCGCGCAAGACCGCGAGCGCCTGGGCGGCGAAGGCTTCGTTGAGCTCGATGACGTCCATCTTCCGAAGCGTGAGGCCCGTCTTCTCCAGCACGCGGCGGACCGCCGGGACGGGGCCGATGCCCATCAGCCGCGGCTCGACGCCCGCCGCGGCCATCGCAACGACCCGCGCGCGGGGCGTGAGGCCTTGCGCTTTCGCGGCGGCCTCGGACGCGACGATCAACGCGGCCGCGCCGTCGTTGACGCCGGAAGCGTTGCCGGCCGTGACGGTGAGATCGGGCCCGTTGACGCCCCTGAGCTTCGCCAGGTCCTCGACCGTGACGCCGGGGCGCGGATGCTCGTCCGTGTCGATGACGAGCGGCTCGCCCTTGCGCTGCGGAATGCGGACCGGCGCGATTTCCTTCGCGAACCGGCCCGCCGCCTGGGCGGCCGCCCAGCGAGCCTGGCTGCGCGCGGCGAACGCGTCCTGATCGGCGCGGGATATTCGGTACTCGGCGGCGACGTTGTCGGCCGTCTCCGGCATCGAGTGCGCGCCATGGGCGCTCTTGAATTTCGGATTGACAAAGCGCCAGCCGATCGTCGTGTCGTAGACGACGTTTGCGCGCGAGAACGCGCTCTCGGCCTTCGGCGTCACGAAAGGCGCGCGGGTCATGCTCTCGACGCCTCCCGCCAGCGCCAGCTCGTAATCGCCCGCGCGAATGGACCGAGCGGCAAGACCGACGGCGTCCATGCCCGAGCCGCACAGGCGATTGACCGTCGTGGCGGGAACGGAGACCGGAAGACCTGCGAGGAGCACGGCCATGCGGGCGACATTGCGATTGTCTTCGCCCGCCTGATTGGCGCAACCATAGATCACGTCGTCGACCTTGGACCAATCGACGGTCGGATTGCGCTCCATCAAAGCAGCCAGCGGAATCGCCGCGAGATCGTCCGCGCGCACCGACGAAAGCGCGCCGGCGTAGCGGCCGATCGGGGTGCGAACCGCATCGCATATGAAGGCGTCGGCCATCGGTCTTCCCTCCCCCTCACTCTACGCCGGCGATCATCGGCTATCCACTCTTGCTCTATAATAGACCGGCCGGTCAGTCAATGGTCAGGCGCTCATCCGCCGCACCGGGGCGATCCGGAAACGATTGGCGACGAAAGCGGCGTCGGTCAGCGAGGCGTTGCCCGCGGGATTGCCGCCGGTGACGTGGAAGTCCGAGAACGCCGCCGATTGATTGACGAAGATCGGGCCGATCAGGTTGATCGACAGAGCCACATTGGCGCGGGCGAAGGCCTCTTCGGCCGCCTCGGCGACGGCTTCGCTCGTCGTGTAAAGGGCGGCGGTGATCGCGCCCTTCTCCCGGATCGACGTTTCCGCGCGCGCTAGCGACTCCGCGGTCGAGTTGGTCGCGATCACGAAGGAGATCGGGCCGAAGCGCTCCTCGCGCCAGACGCGCTCGTCCTGCGCCTCGACCGCGAGGATGAGCGGCGTCGCGCTTCGCGCCACGCCCTCGACCGGCGCGGAGGCGCGCACGACGCGGCCAAGCGAGGCGGCTTCCTTGACCCTCGCGAGCGTCGCGTCGGCCTGAATCGCGCCGAGCAACGCCTGGGCGCGCGCCGGCTCCGCGAGCAGGCGATCGACGGCGTCTGCGATCCCTTTCGCCACCTCGTCGAAACGCTTTCGGCCTTCGCTCGTCTCGATCCCGTCCCTGGGAACAAAGACGTTCTGCGGCGCGGTGCACATTTGCCCGGAATAGAGCGACAGCGAGAAGGCGATGTTGTCGCACATGGCGCGAAAGTTCGCGGTCGAATCGACGACGATGGCGTTGACGCCCGCCTCCTCGGTGTAGACGAGCTTGTCGTTGAGCGAATGACGCAGCCACGAGCCGAACGCGGGGCCGCCGGTGAAGTCGACGATCCTGACGGCCGGGTGCTGGACGAGCGCCTTGGCGATCGGCGCCGAAGGCTCGTCGGCGGCGAGCACAGCGACGTTGGGATCGAAGCCGGCCTCGATCAAGACTTCGCGAATGATCTTGAGCGTGATCGCCGCCGGCAGGATCGCCGCCGGATGCGGCTTGACGATGACGCTGTTGCCGGTGGCGAGACTGGCGAACAGGCCGGGATAGAGGTTCCACGTCGGGAAGGTCGCACAGCCGATTTCGACCGCAATTCCGCGAGGCACGATGCGGAAACGCTTGGCGAGACGGATCGGCTCGCCCTTGCCCTGCGGCTTTTCCCAGCGCGCCTCGCGCGGGACGCGGGTCATCTCGGCGACCGCATAGGCGATCGCTTCGAGACCCCGATCCTGGGCGTGCGGACCGCCCGCCTGAAAGGCCATGCCCCACGGCTGCCCCGAGGTGTGCTGCACGGCGTCGGCAATGAGGAAGCTTTGCGCGTTCAGGCGCGACAGCGCCTCGATGAGAACCCCGGCGCGCGCTTCGACGGAAGCGCCGCCCCAGGCCTCTCCCGCGGAGTGGCTTGCCGCAATCAGGGTCTCAACGGAGGCGGTCGGGTATCGAATGTCGAGCGGCTTCCCGAACGGCGAGGCTTCCGCTCCGACCAGACGTTCGTTGGGGTGCCTGTCGTCCAAGGGAAAGGGCTTGCCGATCAGCGCCTCGAAGGCGGCGTCGCCTTGCGCCTTGGCCGTCTCGCCGTAGACCTTCGGAGAGGCGGATTCCGGGTAGGCGCTGAAATAGTCCCGCGCCGCGGTCGCAGCGATGGCGCGACCGAGCAGCGCCTCGTGTCTGGCGAAGAAATTCGTCATAGCGTCCTCCCTTGGACTCGCGGGCATATTGGCGGGCTTCTACTATTGACCGACGGGTCGGTCAATATATAATGGCGCCCGATCATCCGATGGTCGCAAATGCTGGGGAGGGCGTCCATGAGCACGTCGACCGAGATTTCAGCGCCGCCGGTCCTGCTGGACTCGATGGAAGACGGCGTTTTGACGCTGACCCTCAATCGTCCGGACAAGATGAACGCCTTCAACGTCGCTCTGCACGAGGCGCTCGCCGCGGCGCTCGGGCGCGCCGCTGATGACGATGAATGCCGCGCAGTCTTACTGACCGGCGCCGGCAAGGGCTTTTGCGCCGGGCAAGATCTGGCCGACCGCGCGGTCGCCCCTGCCGGCGAGCGCCCCGATCTCGGCCAATCGATCGAGGAGCGCTACAACCCGCTGATTCGCGCCTTGCGCGGGCTGCCGAAGCCGATCGTGTGCGCGGTCAACGGAGTCGCCGCGGGCGCCGGCGCCAACATCGCGCTCGCCTGCGACGTCGTCGTCGCGGCAAGATCGGCCCGGTTCCTCCAGGCTTTCGCGCGCATCGGACTCGTTCCGGATTCCGGCGGCACGTGGGCGCTGCCCCGGCTTATCGGCGAAGCGCGGGCGCGCGCCCTCATGATGCTCGCCGACCCGATCAGCGCCGAACAGGCGGAGGCCTGGGGGATGATCTGGCGCGCCGTCGACGACGACAAGTTCATGGGGACGGCGCGCGAGATCGCCATGCGTTTCGCCGTCGGGCCGACGCGCGCATACGGACTGATGAAGCGCGCCTTCCTGGCTTCGTCGTCGAACAGCTTTGACGCCCAGCTCGATCTCGAACGCGACCTTCAGCGCGAGGCCGGAGCGGCGGACGAATACATCGAGGGCGTCAGCGCGTTCCTCGAGAAGCGGCCCGCCGATTTCCGCGGCCGGAAGGCTTGAGCCGGTGACTCCCTTGGAGATCGCCAGCAAGTCCGCCGATCTCATGTGGGCGGAGGACACGACGGCGCACGAGCACCGCATTCGGATCGCGGCGATCGGCCCAGGCGAGGCGTCGCTGTCGATGGTCGTCACCAAGGCCATGACGAACGGGCACGGCATCGGGCATGGAGGCTTCATCTTCCTGCTTGCCGACACCGCCTTCGCCTACGCCTGCAACAGCTACAACCGGCGCTGTGTCGCGCAGCACTGCTCGATCACCTATCTCAAGCCGGCGAAAGAGGGGTCGATGCTGACGGCGACCGCGCGCGAGGTTCGGCGGATCGATCGCAGCGGCGTCTACGACGTCAGCGTCTCGGATGAAGCCGGGACGCCGATCGCAGAGTTCCGCGGCTACAGCCGCGCCGTAGACGGCACGTTTTTCTAGACTGGAGCCAAAACGCGGATGGGCCAATCTGACACGCGCGCACGCGCGCTCCCGATCGAGACCGCCTGCCGTGGCGCGGCGGCGCACTCGCGACGCAGGGGCAAGCGGATCGTCGACCTTGGCGACAGGGCCTGGCGCTGAGGATGGCGAGAACGCGCGCCCTCGACTACGACGACAAGCGCCGGGCGCTGCTATCGGTAGCCGCCCGCCTGTTCGCGACCCACGGTTTCGATCGGACGTCCATCTCCGAGATCGCCAACGAGGCGCAGGTCTCAAAGGCGCTCCTCTACCATTACTATTCTGGTAAAAGCGCGCTGCTGTACGATATCATCAGCGTCCATCTGGCCCATGTCGCAGACGCGCTCGCCGAGGCCGAGACTCCGGACGCGCTCGGCCGAGGAGCACCTTTTCTCCCTCATCCGCGCGACGCTGTTTGCTTACCGTGACGCGGACGCGCTGCATAAGGTTCAGCTGAACGAACTCGACAAGCTGGACGCGGGCCAGCAGCAGGAGTTGCGCATGCTCGAGCGCAACATTTTGACGACGATGATTCGCGCGGTGAGGCGGCTCAATCCCGCGCTCCTGGCGAAAGACGACGTCCAGCTCCTCAAGCCGGTGACCATGTCGCTGTTCGGCGTCCTGAACTGGAGCTATCTCTGGTTCCGCGAGGACGGGCCGCTCAGCCGCGACGACTACGCGCGCTTTGTCACGCGGCTTTTTGTCGAAGGCGTGGGGCGGCTCACAGCCGAGGATGGGCGCGAGCGCCGCGCAAAAGCGCCGGCCAGGAGCAGTGAGCCGGAAAAGGCGGACAATCGCTAGCAGCAGCCGAGCTGGCCCTCGAGCGCTAGGGGCGCGCGCGTTCTCCTGCCGGCGAGACCTCGCATGGCCCGCGCGGCGAACGCGCCGTCTATTCGCTACGTGGCCTGTTATCCACGACACGGACGGCCTTCCCGGTCAGGGTTCTGGGAATAAAACCGGGCTCGTGGACATTGATCCGTGTCGTGACCCCGATCGTGCTCTTGATCCGGGCGGCCAGCCGCTCGCCTGCGCGCTGCAGGTCCGCCTGTCCCCAATGGTCCGCTCGCGCCTCCGCGTGAACGGTGGCTTCGTCCATGACGCCGGTCCGGGTGAGTTCGATCTGATAGTGGCCCGACGCCCAGTCCGTTTCCAGCAGCAGCTCTTCGATCTGGGTCGGGAAGACGTTGACGCCGCGAAGGATGATCATGTCGTCGGACCGGCCGGTGACCTTTTCCATTCGCCGCATTCCGCGCCGCGCTGTGCCCGGCATGAGCCGGGTCAGGTCGCGTGTGCGGTAGCGAATGATGGGAAAAGCCTCTTTCGTCAGCGAAGTGAAGACCAATTCGCCCTTCTCGCCGTCCGGCAGAACTTCGCCGGTCGCGGGGTCGATGATTTCCGGGTAGAAATGGTCCTCCCAAATGTGCAGACCGTCTTTGGTCTCGACACATTCCTGGGCGACGCCGGGCCCGATGACTTCGGACAAGCCATAGATGTCGGTGGCGTCAAGGTCGAATGCGCTCTCGATTTCCTTTCGAAGCGCGTTTGTCCACGGCTCGGCGCCGAAAACGCCGTATTTAAGGCTGGACTCCCTTGGATCGAGACCCGCGTGTTTGAAGCCGTCCAACAAGGCCATCATGTAGCTCGGCGTCACCATGATGACGTCAGGCTCAAAATCATGGATGAGGTGAACCTGACGCTCGGTCATGCCTCCGGAAACTGGGATGACAACGCAGCCCAGGCGCTCGGCGCCGTAATGCGCGCCCAACCCTCCGGTAAAAAGTCCGTAGCCGTAGGCGACGTGCACCTTCATTCCGGGTCGAGCGCCGGCGGCCCGCAGAGAGCGGGCGACCACGTCCGCCCACATGTCGACATCGGCCTTGGTGTAGCCGACCACAACCGGTTTGCCCGTCGTTCCCGACGACCCGTGTAGACGCGCCACCCTTTCCAACGGAACGGCGAACAAACCAAAGGGATAGTTGTCTCTGAGATCGGTCTTGACAGTGAAGGGGAACTTGGCCAGATCCTGCAATTGCCGAAAATCGGCGGGATGCACGCCGCGGTCATCGAAAGCCCTGCGATAGTGCGGCACATGCTCGTAGACATGCCAGAGCGTGCGCGCCAGGCGCTCCCGCTGTAGCGACATGATCTCATCTCGAGAGGCTCGCTCCGCTGAATCGAGCCAGTTCCTGTCCAAATCCTGCTCATTCATTCGCGTTTTCTCCCCGAGCGACGTTGCATCTTTTCATTAACCGATCGCTCGGTCAATTATACACTGCTCGAAGGGCGTTGTCAACCCATGGCGCCGGAGGTCGGCCGAGTTGGGTTCCTGCGGGCACGCATGGCGCAGGAAAACGATAGGCCAAGGAGCGGGCTGCCGGTGCGGCGACCGAAGATAGAGGATGCGACGCGGTCCTGCTGGGTGTCGGTCGGAAGGAGCGGAAGGCAGCCTGACCGGCGGGCGGGGCGTCAGCGCGCGTCCGCCTCCATCGCGACCGGGCGCAGCATGACGTCGGAGAAGCTCTCGCCGAGGCGCGGATCGACGGCCGCCGTGTGATCCGGATCACAGCGAGCGAGGGCGCGATCCTGTATTGCTGTGACATGTCCGGCGATGGCGAGGGGATGCGCTTTCGTTGGACAACAACGGGCCGAAGCAAATCCTGTCTTGCTTCGGCCCGTCGAATTTTCGCTCGCTCCGCAGCCGACGGCCGCGCCAAATCCTCGGCTGAGGCGATCGCTGGAGGCCGACGGCGCGGGCGCCGGGAAGGGTTTTCGAACGATGATCCGCGCGCAACTCCGCTCGATCGTCGACGCCGTTCTTGGTCGAGTCCCCGGCAAGCCCGGCCAAGTCGGCACGACCCGCATGTGGCGGGACGCCGATTTCTCAAGTCGAGACGAGGTCCCGAGGGTGCAGCGCGCTCCGACGCGCAAGCCGTCGGACGCCGACCAATTGGCCGAGTTGAAAAGGATCCCCGTACTGCATCGATCGCCTCGTCGAGCGAAAGGAAATTGGGCCGCACCTCGTGGGAGGAGGAACAAGGCGCGGCCCGTGCCATGGGCCCCAGCCCCCGGCGCATGACTAGGTATCTTGAAACCGTTAAAGGAATGCGCCGATCCGCCGCGTGCCAAGGCTCGCCGGCGCGAGCGTGAGGTGGTCCTGCCCGACTGGACAACCCATGCCGGCCGGACCCCGAAGCACTGGCGGCGCGTCGCGGGCATCGTGGCGCGGATGACGGGCAAACGTGTGGGCGTCAATACGGCGACGGGTATGGCAATGGACGCCGATTTCTGCGACCGCAGCGAGCCCGTCGGAGAGAGACGCGGGGGCTGGTCGTCCGTGTCGACGCGCCTGGGGAGTTGCAGCGGCTAACAAAAAGGTCGCCCGAAGGCGGCTGGTAAGGCTGTGCAGTCGGGCCTTGTTCAGACAGGCAAAGCAGCGCTCTTGCGCGTCGCGCGATAGCCTCCGAAGCCTAGGCCGGCGAAGCCAACAAGCATCATCGCCCAGGTCGCGGGCTCTGGCACAGCCGGCGGATCGTTTCCCCTCAGAATGGCCTCGCCCGGGTTGTAGACGCCGACGGGATTGTTCGTCGACAGGTAGTAGGTCGAGCCGACGGCGTAGACGTTGTAGTCGTAGGCGCCTGCGGCGAACAGCACGCCTGGATTGTCTAGGAACGGCGCGGCAGGAAACACGACGTTGTCGTAGATCCACGTCCCGTTGTCGTCAGCCCAGGGCTGGCTCGGATTGTTGACGAGCCCCGAGATCGCCGCGCTGCCGCCGAGCCAATCGACCGAGCCCGAGATCGACTCGACGTCGTAACCGCCAGCCGCGTTGACCACGTCGGAGAGCGTCGCCTTGCCCGTCACGTCGATGGTTGCGGTCTCGAACTCGAACGCGACCGTTTTGGCTTCACAAGACAACGGCGCTGCGACCGCGGCGATCGCCGCCGCGGCGAGAAGTTTGCTGATCATGTTTGTCCCCTACTCCGCCACTCCGGAGCCAAGCGAGCCTACCCTCAACGACGCCTAGCATCTCGCGACGGCGAGTTAATGCATGTTCACTCGGCTTGCAATGGAAGAAAGACCGAGCTTTCCGAATTCTAATTGAATGGTAACCGAACCCCATGGCGATGAGCGGCCACGCCGCGCCGCCTTGCGTCTGCGGATTGGCGCGTGGCGCTCATCGTCGCGCGGCAGACGCTACGCCAGCGTCACGCGCTCGCTGGACGCGCCATCCGACCGCTCGCCTTTCGCCACGATCCGCAATGATTCTTCCGGCAAGGGCCGTTGAAGTTCCGCCGCCACGGGCATTTCTTGCGAAAGCCATCGGTCAATTTCCGTCACCGTCGTCAGGATGACCGGCATGGCCTTGTCGTGGAGCTAGCTCGCGCTCGCCGTCACACCCTTTCCTAATCTGTGAGCGCCGTTAAATTTGTCCTCTTGCATCTCCCGCGATGGAATGCTAACAGCTGTACACCGGTCGGGGAATTTAAGGCCGACGCAATTGGGGTCTTCTTTCGGGGCGGGCGTCGCGAGGCGTCCGCCCTTTTGATTGCCGCCAGCGTTGACGCTGACGATCGACGGCAAAATCGGCCCCGATTTTCGAGCTGTCACAATTCTCGCTAGGTCGATGATTTCTTTATGGTACCGCCACCCCGGCTCGAACGGGGGACCTCTAGATCCACAATCTAGCGCTCTAACCAACTGAGCTATGGCGGCCCTTTTAAGCGGCGCGGAAACTAGTCGGAAAGGTCCCCGCATGCAAGCCCGCGGCGCCTCCGACGACGCCGGTGGCGAGTCGCCGGCCTAGCGGTGGCCGCCGTCGAAGCCGAGGCTGGTCCCGGCGTCGACTCTTTCCCTGTTCGGTCAATTTGAATGGCCTGTTCCGGAATCCCAGTGAAACGGGACTATGCTTGGCGTTGCGGTCGGCGGGGCCGTTGTCGGGCGCGGTCGCTGACCGCGCCGCGGCCGGGTCAACGACCCGGCCCTGCATTGAAAGGCTGCAAACGGCAATGGGTAACGCTTGCAAAAAGTTGGCATGGGCCTGGCCGAGCTCGCCCTGGCGGCCTTGGACCGGCGCGGTCCTCGGCGCGCTGGTCCTCCTCGCCGCCGCTTCGCCCGCCTCGGCCGACCGGCTCGAGCGCTTCGCCAACGCGGTAGGCGAACCGATCGCCGGGTATCTCGCGAAGCCGGCCGGCGCCGGGCCGTTTCCGGCGGTCGTGCTGCTCCACTCGTGCCTCGGCTTCCCCTCGAACCGGAAGGCGATCGAAACCGCGCTCGCGGGCGCGGGCTATGTCGTCCTGTTCGTCGACGAGTTCTTCACCCGCGGCCTCAAGGAGACCTGCAGCGTCGACTTCCCGCAGCTTGTCCCCGACGCCTTCGGCGCGCTCGCCGACCTTGCGCGCCGGCCCGACGTGGACGCGGGGCGCGTCGCGGTCGTCGGCTTCTCGCAAGGCGCCGACGGGGCGCTGGCGGCGGCCGCCTCGCCCTCCGGCGCCGCGCATGGCGTGCCGGGCGGCCTTGCGTTCCGGGCGGCGGCGGCTTTCTACCCGCCCTGCGCCAACGAGGCGGGTGAGCGCCTCGCGATCCCGACCCTCATCGTCATCGGCGCCGCTGACGCGGTGACGCCGGCCGCCGACTGTCGGCGGCTAGCCGAGGGCCAACCCCACGTGCGGCTGATCGTCCTCTCCGGCGTCGGCCATTGCTTTGACGATCCGGCCTTCGCCGGCGGCAAGCGCGTCTTGGGCATGACGCTCGCCTACGACGCCGCGGCCGCGCGGCGCGGCATGGCCGAGCTGATCTCATTCATACGTGAAAATCTAGGTCAATAAATCGCGCCGCCAGCCTCCGATTTCACGCTCGCGCCACAAAATTGGCCGAAGCGGGGGCCGACGAATCAGGAAAAGGACCGGTGAGGGGATGATTCGAAGACGCGAATTTCTGATCGGAGCGGCGGCGACGGCGCTCGCCGCGCCCGCCGGGACGGCGCTTGCTTCGACCGGCGAGATGTCGCCTCCGCTGACCGACAAGGCGGCTTTCGTCGCCTGGGGCAAGGCGCATCTCAACGAGGACCCGGTCTATCTCGAGCGGCGCTTCGACCGCTACCGGGAGGTGCTCGCCTTCAACGATCTGTGGACGCCGGCGGAGAAACGCGCCTTCCTCCTGACGCCGCGCCAGGAATTCGTCCTGCCCCAGGACAAGGACCAGGCCTATGTCGGCCATTATCTCGACATCGGCTTCGGCGTCACCATCACCCCGCCGGGCACGATGGGTCGGATGACCAGCGCGCTCCAGTTGCGCAACGGCGAGAAGGTGCTCGAGATCGGCACCGGCTCCGGCTACCAGTCGGCCCTGCTGACCTATCTGACCCCGAACGTCCACACGATCGAGATCATCCCCGAGCTCGCGGCGCGCACCCGAGGCGTCTACGACCGGCTGATCGCCGCCGGCTACCGCGAGTACGCCAACATCGTGACGCGCAGCGCGGACGGCTATTACGGTTGGGAGGAAGCCGCGCCCTTCGACAAGATCATCGTCACCTGCGGCATCGACCACATCCCGCCGCCGCTCCTGCAACAGATGCGCCCGGACGGAATCATGGTGATTCCGGTCGGGCCGCCCGGCGCCCAGCACATCCTCAAGGTGGTCAAGAAATCCAGCCCGGACGGAACGCCGAGGGTGGCGCGCTCCGACATCTTTGGCGGCAAGGTCATCCCGTTCGTGCCGCTGAGCGGCGGGCACCAGGCGGGCGGCGACGCCGGATAGCGAAGGCGCGGCCAGTCTGGACGGCATAGGGTCGACCTGTCGGGCAAGCGCGTTTCTCGTCACGGTCGAGCGAGGAGGGGGCGATGAGTCTGGTTCTGGTCACCGGCGGGTCCGGGTTCATCGGCGGACACTGCATCCTGCAGACCCTGGCCGCGGGCCACTCGGTCCGCGCGACCCTGCGCAATCCGGCGCGCGCGGACGAAGTTCGCAGCCAGCTCGAACGCGCGGGGACGACCGGTCTCGAACGGCTCTCCTTCGCCGCCGCCGACCTCGAGCGGGACGCCGGCTGGCCTGAAGCGGTCGCGGGCTGCGACTTCGTCCTCCACGTCGCCTCGCCGTTTCCCTCGGTCGAGCCCAAGAACGAAGACGACCTCATTAGGCCTGCGCGCGATGGCGCGCTGCGGGTGCTCCGGGCAGCCCGCTCCGGTGGCGTGAAACGCGTGGTTCTCACGTCATCGATCGTCGCGATCGTCAATGGACACCCCGAGTCGAGAACGTACGACGAAGCGGACTGGACCAACACCGACGCCGCGAACGTCGGCGCCTATCCCAAGTCGAAGACGCTGGCCGAACGTGCGGCCTGGGACTTTGTCGCCAAGGAGGGCGGTCCGGAATTGGCGACCGTCAATCCCAGCCTGGTCCTGGGCCCGACCTTGGGCCCGGACGCCTCGACATCGGTCGGTTTCATCCAGCGACTGTTGAACGGCGCGATCCCGGCGCTTCCGAGGATCGCTTTCGGCGTCGTCGACGTCCGCGACGTCGCTGGCCTCCACCTGCGCGCCATGACAGACCCCAACGCCAAGGGCGAGCGTTTCATCGCGACCGCCGGAGATTTTATGTCCCTTCGCGAGATCGCGCTCACGCTCAAGGCGCGCCTGGGCGAGGCCGCGCGCCGCGTGCCGACCCGAGAACTTCCCGACTGGCTCGTCCGGCTTGTCGCCCTCGTCGATCCGTCCGTGCGACAGGCGGTTCCCGAGCTCGGCAAGACGAAAAACGCGACATCCGAGAAGGCGAAGCGGCTTCTCGGCTGGTCGCCGCGCTCCCGTGACGACGCAGTGATCGCCACCGCCGAAAGCCTCATCAAGCTCGGCCTCGTCAAGCGCTAGGCCCGGTTGTCGCGGCGGCGGTTGTGGGGTCGAACGGACGCTCTCCGAGCGCGTTCGCCCACCGCTCAAGGCCGTTCGGACCGCATTCAGTATGCGTTCAGCATACGTTCAGCAGCGTTCGACACGCGTTCGGCGCGCGTTTTGGGCCCCAAATTCAACCGTAAATCATTCTTTTTCAAAGACTTGCAGCGCGAATCCCGAGTTTTTTTGATTGCACCCTTTTCGGCGCGCGCGCCCTAGAAGGCCCATCCAGCGGCGGAAGCCGCCGCGTCCGGCGTCTTGCAACAGTCGGGTTGCATGACCGGGCCGCCAATGGCTGCGGGCGCCGAGCGCGGCAGCGTAAGGGAGCGGGTAAGGCGACGGGACGGGTCATGAGGGCGATCTCGGAGCGACAGAATCACCCTACCCTAGATTCCTATTTTTAGAAAGACATGTCCTCAGAATTCTGCTGTATCCGAGCGAGGCGGATCGAAGCCGACGTGTCGTCCCTTGGCGGCACGGGGGCCTTTGGCTAAGGCTTGGCGCGGGTTCCCGGCGGCCGATGCTCCCACGCCGAGGACGCGGGGACACTGGCCATGACGACAAGGCGCATCCTTGCCGGGATCATCTCGGCAGCCGCGGCGATCCTGATCGTCGCGCCGGTCGGCCTGTGGAGCGCGATGGCGCTGTGGTTCCGGCTGCCTGCGCCGGACGCGGTCCGGATGGTCGCGGCAGGCATTGCGGCCATCGCCGCCGTCGCCACGATGATTGCGCTCTTCTCGCGCTTCCGCTGGCGCGCGCTCGCCGCCTTCGCGCTGGCCTTCGCATGCGTCCTCGTCTGGTGGAGCACGATCACTGCCGCCCGCCGACGGCGACTGGGCGCCCGACGTCGCCCGCCAGACCACCGGCGCCGTCAAGGGCGATATCCTGACGCTCTCCGACCTGCGCGACTTCGACTGGCGCAGCGACGACGACTTCACCGAGCGATGGGAGACAGCGCAGCTACGACCTCTCGCAAGCTGAAATCGCTCGATTTGATCCTCGCCTATTGGGCTGGGCCGCAGATGGCCCACCTGATCATGAGCTTCGGCTTCGAGGACGGGCAGTCGCTGGCCTGGTCGATCGAGGTCCGGCGCGAGAAGACCGGCGAATTTTTCGCCGGTCGCCGACGCGTTCAGAATCGCATACGCATCGTCTATCTCGCCACCACCGAGCGCGACTCGGTCCGGCTGCGCGCCAACGTCCGCAACGAAGATGTCCGCCTCTATCGCCTGCGCGCCTCGCCCGCGGCGATCCGAACGCTGCTCCTCGGGTATGTGAACGAAGCCAACCACGTTGAAGCGTCAGCCCGCCTGGTACAATTCCATCACCACCAATTGCACGACCGCCGTCTCCCGGATGATCCGCAGCCTCGGCGGCGCCCTGCCGTTCGACTGGCGCCTGATCGTCAACGGCTACCTGCCGGGCTATCTCTACGACCGTGGCGCGGTAGCGACCGATATTCCGCTCGCCGAGCTCATGCAGCGGGCGCGCATCGACGAGCGCGCCCGGGCGGCCGACCAGTCGCCGGACTTCTCGCGCCTGATTCGGATCGGCGTTCCTGCGCCGGACGGCAAGCCGCTGATGTGAAGGCGGGCCGCCCGGTCGGGGTGCTTCGCAGATGGCCGGCGAGCGGCGGTCGAAGCCGACGCGGTCGACGGCCGGAATGCGCACATAGCGGGCATTCACCAATGGCTTGGCGAACCGGCCATGTCCAATCCTGAGCGGACATTCGCGATCCCACACACCGTCGAGACGCACGCGTCCTGACGTGGTGGAGCGTGGCGACCGCCGGGGTTCCCCAACGCCCGCGGAGCCCGGCTGCTTGTGGCTTGTCCGTGCGAAGAAGGCTATTGCGCCGGCAATAGCGTCGGCTGGGCCTCTTTCATCACCGGCGGCGGGTTCCACTTCCCGGTCAGAGCATCACTTTGCGGCGCATAGAGCCGCATCGTGAGGGTGAACGGCCCCTTCAGCGCGGGCAGCCAGTTCGCCTCCTTGTCCGCGCCAGGGCTGGCGTTCTGGAAGTAGAGGTCCAAGGAGCCGTCGGGGTTGGTTTTGAACGGCATCCAGCTACTGACGGCGAACCGGTTCAAGCTGTTCGCAACTTGATAGCCCTGAGCGTCGTAGAGCGTGACCGACCAGAAGGCGTTCACGGGCGGCGTCGCCCCCTTGTCGAAATGCAGCACATAGTCGCTGCCGCCATCGAGCGGCTTGCCTGTCTCGTCCGCGAGATTGATCGGATAGATCGCGTCCTCGGGCAGGTTCGCGCCGAGTCCCAACTGGGTGATGATCGCGCGCTTCAGGTAATAGTTGCCGTAAACGCCCATCGTGTCAGTGTTCATCGACCAGCCGTTTACGACGCGGGCCAAGCTGGACAGTTTCCACGCCATCAACTTCAAGGCGTCCTCGGGCGCGGTCTCCAGTCCGGCCTTGATCGCCGGATTGACCTTGTCGATATCGAAGCTCTTGCCGCGCTCGATCCCGATCCGCTGCATCAGGGCAAGGATCGGTTGATCTGTGATGTGCGGCGGCTGCAACTTGAGGATTTCGGCAGCGTAGGCGAAGAACTTGGCGGCCGGCATCGTGTCGACTGTGATCTTCGGCGGCGTCTTCATGTCGATGCTGGGATCGACGGTTCCGACCACCGGCTCGGCGGCCTTGCCCCAGTTCGACAGCGGCGTGATCTTGTACTCGGCCTGGATCTTGTTCACGGCGGCGTAGTCGGCCGGTCCGTCGGTTTTGGTGCGGCCGATGATCCAGACATAGGGCGTGGGCGCGTCGATGCGAACGACGCCCGCTGGCAGCGAGCCGCTCCAGCCCGGCGGCGTCACGGCATAGTCGCCGGCCTGGGTTCCGGTCGTGCGCCAGCCAGGGGACGCGAATACGTCGGTCCACATGTCGAGCATCGGCAGCAGGTAATAGCGCCCATGCGTATCGGGCACGGATACGATCACTGGCTCCTTGGTGAGGTCCAGCCAGGCGCTGGAATAGAGTGTGTCGAAGTTCGGCCTGACCACTACCCTCGTGTCCGCCGTGGGGTATTCCAGGATGTTGGCGAACGTGTTCATCGGCCCGTAAAGGCCCTCGGACTTCACGACGTTGGTGAGCTGCTTCCGCGTCAGGTCCATTGTGACGAGGGAGTAGAAATACAGGTAAGCCTGCACGCCGATGGCATGCGCATCCTGTTCGCTGATCGTCTCGGCCGCGCTCGCCGTGCGGGGCGCGCCGCCGACGAGTGCCGCGCTGAGCAGCGTGGGAAGTGCGAAGCGAGCGATGAGAGTCTGGTATCCCAGCCATATTGTGCATTCTCCCTGGCGCGGCCGTCGCGGGGCGGCGGCCAGTGTGTACCACTAGGAGGGGCCCTTTGCATTCGAATGACGGGAATCCCGCCCAACTCAACCGTCCAAGGTCACGATTCGCTACGCCCGCTCAACGTCGATTGGCGACGTTCATTCGCTGACGCTGAGTGTTCGCCAGGGGTCGGGTGCGTATGGACGGCAAGCGTTGGGTTTGAAGCCGAAACGACGTGCGAATCCTGCAACATGGGGACGACGGTTCGACCGTCATTGGGAGGGAAGCGAGGCAATCCAGAAAGTCCACAGCGCTCCACGGCGGGCTAGTGCCGCGCTTCCTTGATATCGAATTGTTTCCATGAATCAAACGTCCCTGCTGTTTTGAAGCATGGAGATGATTCGTGGCCGAGAAGAAGTACATCGTAAAATTGAGCCTTGAAGAACGGTCCTTCCTGGAGGAATTCCTTTGCAAGGGCAGACGCTCGGCTGAGTTGGTTACGCGGGCGCGGATCCTGCTCAAAGCCGACGTTTCCGAAGCGGGCGACGGATGGACCGACGAGCAGATCATGGAGGCGCTTGATACGAGCAAGTCCAACGTCTCGCGGACCAGGCAGCGGCTCGTCGAGATGGGCTTCGAGGACTGCATGTGCCGGAGCTACAACCCGAAGTCGGCGCGTCCGATGACCTTCGACGGCGAGGCCGAGGCGCGGCTCATCGCCCTGACATGCTCAGCGCCGCCCGAAGGTTATGCAAAGTGGTCGTTGCGCCTGCTGGAGGAGAAGGTCGTCGAACTCAAGATCGTAGAACGCGCCAGCGACAGCACCATCGGGCGGACTTTAAAAAAAACATCCTCAAGCCGCACCTGAACCGGCAGTGGGTGATCCCGCCGGAGGCCAACGCCGAGTTCGTCGCCGCAATGGAGGATGTGCTGGAGGTCTATTCCCGTCCATTCGACCCGGAACGGCCCGTCGTCTGCCTCGACGAGACCTCGAAGCAACTGATCGTCGAGACGCGCGTCCCCGTGCCCGCCGCGCCGGGCCGTCCGGCCCGCCACGACTACGAATACGAGCGCAACGGAACGGCCAATTTGTTCATGGTCTTCGCCCCGCTCGAAGGCCGGCGCCATGTCGAGGTCACCGAACGACGCACCGCCGTCGACTACGCTCACATGCTGAAGAAAATCTCCGACGAGCAGTTCTCCCAGGCGGAGAAGATCGTCCTCGTGCAGGACAACCTCAACACCCACAAGCCGGCGTCGCTCTACGCCGCCTTCCCCGCCGCCGAGGCGCGGCGGCTGGTCGAGCGGTTCGAGTGGCACTACACTCCAAAGCACGGAAGCTGGCTCGACATGGCCGAATCCGAACTCAGCATCCTGTACTGCCCCCCGAAAGTGAGACAGTCGAATTGGAGTGACAGAGCCTGTTAGGAGGCTCCATGTCACAGCAAGGGATGCGCACGTTTTCGACTGAGTTCAAGGAAGCGGTGGTTCTTCGGCTCGAGGCCGGGGAGCGGTTGGCGGCGGTTGCGGACGAGCTGGAGATCAGGCGGAAGCTGCTTTACGAGTGGCGGGCGGCCTATCGCAAGCTTGGGGCCGCCGGGTTGAACCGCAAGCGCGGACGCAAGCCGGGCGGGGCTCGCGCCAGTCCGGACGCTGCGCCGGCTACGCCGGCTTCGCTTTCCGACCTGGCGCGAGCCCGAGCGCGGATCGCCGAGCTCGAGGGCAAGATCGGCAAGCAGCAGATGGATCTCGATTTTTTTCGCGAAGCCTTGCGGCTCATCGACGCGCGGGACCCCTCGTCTCGCGCGACGCCATCTACGCGGTCATCGAAGAAATGACTGCGCAGGAGACGCAAGGCGCCCCCTCGGTCGAGCATCTGTGCCAGATCGGCTGCGTGTCGCGCGCCGGCTTCTATCGCTTTGGCGAGGCGCGCGCGCCCAAGCGGACGGAAGCGGACCTGCGCGACAAAATCCAGAAGATTGCGCTCGAAAATCGCTTCTACGGCTATCGGCGGGTCTGCCGCGACCTCTGGCGGATCCATGGCCTCAAGGTCAACCACAAGCATGTCCTTCGCCTCATGCGCGAGGACAATCTGCTCTGCCTGCGGCAAAAGCCGTTCGTTCCCTACACCACCAACAGCCGGCACGAGTTCCCGATCGTCGCCAATCTGACGCGAGGACGTATCCCAACCGGGCTCGATCAGATCTGGGTCGCCGACATTACTTATGTCCGGCTGGCCGCGCAGTTCGTCTACCTGGCCGTCGTTCTCGACGCTTTTTCGCGCCGGGTGATCGGCTGGGCGCTCGCCGACCATCTCGAGGCGAGCCTGGCGATCGAGGCGCTCGACATGGCCTTGACCGCCCGAAACCCCGCGCCCGGCCTCATCCATCACTCCGACCGGGGGGTGCAATACGCCTGCGCCGACTACGGCGAAAAGCTCGTGGAGCGAGGGGTCCTGATCAGCATGAGCCGCGCCGGCAACCCTTATGACAACGCCAAGGCCGAGCGCTTCATGCGCACCCTCAAGGAGGAAGAAGTGAACGGCAAGACTTATGCGTCGATCGACGAGGCTCGAACCCATATCGGCGCCTTCCTCGAAACCGTCTATAATCGAGGCCGACTGCATTCCGCCCTCGGCTACAAACCCCCGGTCGAGTTCGAAGCCGAACTCCGCCAACCCGAAACCGTCTGAAAGGACACAAACCAAAGCCCTGTCACTCAAATCCAGTGTCTCAGCCGAGGGGGGCAGTTCAATCCTGTCACGGCAATGCCTCGACCGGCAAATCCCGGACATCGGCACGCTGGCCGCCGAGGCGGAGGCGTGGACCAGGAAACAGAAACAAGAAATGCGTCAAGGCCGACTGGCAGTTCACCACCGACGACGCCCGCGTCAAACTGAAGAGACTTTATCCTCAGTTCCCTTTAATTCGGGACACTAGAGCGGTTTTCGACCACGCTAAATCGTCATTGCGAGGAGCGAAGCGACGAAACAATCCAGTGATCGTAGGCAGCGGTGGCAGCCTGGATTGCTTCCCCCCGGGCTCTTTGACCCGGGGGTCGCTCGCAATGACGAGGCGCCTCGGTTTGATCGGAAACCGCTCTAGCGCTTCGCTTCACTCGCATTGACGGCGAGCCGTCGTTGTCGAACGCTGTTTGAGGGGGCGCTCTGCGCCCGCCGTTCCTATCGAGCGAGACCACGCGCCACCGATGCGAGAACCCTGCGTCTACATCATGGCCAGCAGGCGCAACGGCACGCTGTACACCGGCGTCACCGCCAATCTCGCGCGCCGGGTTCACGACCATCGCGAAGGCTCGGGCTCGGAATTCACGAGAAGGTACGGCTGCCGCTTCCTTGTCTGGTACGAGCGGTACGATCGGATCGTCGACGCCATCGCGCGCGAGAAGCAGATCAAGGCCGGCAGCCGCCACGCCAAACTCGCGCTGATCGAAGGCATGAACCCCGACTGGGTCGACCTGTACGAAATGCTGAAATCAGTGATCATCTTTGCACTCGCTGCCGTCGTTGCGCGCGCCGCCGTCATTGCGAGCGACCCCCGGGTCAAAGAGCCCGGGGGGAAGCAATCCAGCCCTTCCGCAGCGACAGCGATCACGGGTTCGCGCCCTCCTCGGCGCCATACTCAGAATACGTGGCGCTCTGCTGTCCGGTCGGCGCCTCTGATGGACAAGCGCAGCCCGCTGCGCGACGGCTGGATTGCTTCGCTTCGCTCGCAATGACGGAGACGACGGGGTCGCGCAGCACGGGCGTCAGGCTTTCTTCGTCGCGGTCAGATGGGCGTCGAGCGCGGCCGGGTCGGCGAGCAATTCCGCGCTCGGCGCCTCGTGGGCGATAGCCCCGCGGTCGAGCACGATCGCATGGTCGGTGAAGGGCAGAATCTTCTTCGGTTTCTGCTCGACGATGATCATCGACAGGCCCTCGCGCGCGAGTTCCCGCAGCGCCGCCAGGAGCTCGTCGACGATGATCGGCGCAAGGCCTTCGGTCGGCTCGTCGAGCAGCAAGAGACGCGGGTTCAGCATCAGCGCGCGGCCGATCGCCAGCATCTGCTGCTCGCCGCCCGAGAGCTGCCGGCCGCCGTTGGTCCGCCGCTCCTCGAGCCGCGGAAAGAGGCCGTACACGCGTTTGACCGTCCACTCCCCGGGAACGGCGACCGCGGTCAGGTTTTCTTCGACCGTCAGCGACCGGAAGATGTTGCGCTCTTGCGGGGTCCAGCCGATCCCGCGATGCGCCCGCACATGGGGCTTAAGCGGCGTGATGTCCTGGCCGCCGAACCAGATGCGGCCGGCAAAGCGCGTGGTGACGCCGATCAGCGTATCGATCAGGGTCGTCTTGCCGACGCCGTTGCGGCCGAGCAGCGCGAGCGAGCGGCCGTCCTCGAGCGCGAAATCGATCCCCTGCAGGACGCGCGCCTCGCCGTAACCGGCGCTCAAGGCCTCGACGCGGAGGAGCTCAGCCATTGCCGTCGTCGCCGAGATAGACGGCGCGCACGCGCTCGTCCCGGGCGATTGTCTCCGGATCGCCCTCGGTCAGCAGCCGCCCGGCGACCAGAACGGAAATGCGGGTCGCGTAGGTGAAGACGAGGTCCATGTCGTGCTCGATGAGGAGGATCGCGACGTCCGAGGGGAGGGCCGCGAGCGCCGCCAGAATGTCCTGCCGTTCCTCCTCGGGCACGCCCGCGGCCGGCTCGTCGAGCAGCAGCACGCGCGGGCGCGTCGCCAGCGCCAGCGCGATTTCGAGCAGGCGCTGCTTGCCGTAAGGCAATTGCCGGGTCGGCCGGTCCATGTCCGCCTCGAGGCCGAAGCGGGTCAGCAAATCCTCGATTTCGGCCACGATCGCAGGGCGCGTTCCGGCGACGCGCCAGAAGTCCGATCCCGACCGGTTGCGTTCGGAGATGGCGAGACCGAGCGACTCGATCGGCGTCAGATGGGGAAAGAGCTGGTTGATCTGGAACGTTCGCGAAAGGCCGAGCCGGACGCGTTCGCTCGCCGAGAACGCGGTGACGTCGCGCCCGTCGAGAAAGACCTGGCCCTCGGTCGGCGCGATCACGCCGGTCAGCAGGTTGATCAGGGTCGTCTTGCCGGCGCCGTTGGGTCCGATCAGCGCCTGCCGCGCGCCCGGCTCGAGCGCGAACGAGACATTGTCCGTCGCCATGAGGGCGCCGAACTGCTTTTGCAGTCCGCGCGCTTCGAGAGCCGGCGCGCTCACGCCGCGTCTCCGCGCGCCGGTCGGGGCGCCAGGATCGAGGCGGCGCGGCGAACGACATCCTGCAGCCGATCGCGGCCGATCACCACCAGAGCGACGAGCAGCGCTCCGATCCAGAACTCCCAATATTCCGGCGTCGCCGCCGAGATGACGTCGCGCAGGACGATGAAAGCCGCGGCGCCGATGATCCCGCCATAAAGATAGCCGGCGCCGCCGATGATCAGCATCAGCATGACATCGGCGGAGCGATGGAAGTCGAAGAGGTCGAGCGACACGATCTGGGTGGTCTGGGCGAGCAGCGCGCCCGCGACGCCGGCATAGGCCGCCGACACCGTATAGATGGCGATGATGCGCCAACTGGTGGCGATGCCGAGCGCGCCGGCGCGCAGCCGGTTCTCGCGGATCGCCGCCAGCGCCAGCCCGAACGGCGACTGGCGCAGCCTGCGCGCCACGACGAACAGGACGAAAAGGACGACGAAACTGTAGAGGGCCGCGTTGCGCTGGCCGGTGAAGCCGATCGGAAACAGGCCCAGCACCGGATTCATCGAGAAGTTGAGCCCGTCCGCCCCGCCGGTCAGCCACGCGTTGCGGTTGGCGACTTCGCCGAGCAGGAGCGACACGCCGAGCGTCACCATGAGCCGGGTCAGATCGGCGCCGCGCAAGAGAAGCGGCGCCGTCGCGAATCCGCCGAGCGCGCCGATCAGCGCGCCGGCGACGAGCCCGAGGGTCGGCTCCGCGTAGCCGAGACTTCGCCAGGATGGCGGCGGCGTAGGCGCCGAGCCCGAGGAACGCCGCCTGCCCGAGCGAGACGATCCCGGTCAGGCCGAGGATGAGATCGAGCGAGAGGGCGAACAGGGCCGCCACCAGAATTTCGTTGATCAGGGCGGCGCGAGAGGGAACGAAAACGATCACGCCGAGGACGACCGCCCAGAACAGGATCTCCGGCGCCCGCCAGCGGTTGCGCCGGCGAAGATGCGCCTCGATCCGGCGCGCCGTCGCGGAAACCGCCGGCCCGCTCATCTTCCGTCCCCACGCGCAAACAGACCCTGCGGCCGAATGATCAGCGTCACGACCATGACCGCGTAGATGATGAAGGCGCCGATCGAGGGGACGTAGTATTTGCCGGCGACGTCCAGGACGCCCAAGAGGAGCGCGCCGAACAGCGCGCCGAGAATGCCGTTCGAGCCGCCGACGGTGACGACGATCAGGAACGTCACCAGGAACTTGACCGGAAACGACGGGTCGATGCCGCCGACGACGTCGGCGGCCAAAGCCCCGCCCAAGCCCGCGAGCCCGCTGCCGACGGCGAAGGCGACGGCGAAGATGCGGTCGACGTCGATCCCGAGCCCGTTGGCGACCCGGGCGTCGTCGACCGCCGCCCGCAACTGCGCCCCAAAACGCGTCCTGACGAGAAAGAGCTGGAGGGCGGCGGCGATGGCGCCGCAGACGACCACGATGAACAGGCGATACCGGCTGACGCCGACGCCGTGGAATTCGAGGCTGCCCGAGAGCCAAGCCGGCAAATTGACCTGCCAGGCTTCATCGCCGAGGAGGTAATCGGCGATCGGCATGGCCATCAGCACGAGGCCGATGGTGAACAGGACCTGGTCGAGCGGGCTTGCGCCATAGAGACGGCGATAGAGGGTGCGCTCGAGGACGACGCCGAGGATCGCCGGAACGAGAAACGCCGCCGGCAGCGTGACGAGGAATGGCGCGCCGAGACGCTCCATCATCAGCGCCGTGACATAGCCGCCGACCATGGCGAAGGCGCCGTGGGCGAGGTTGATGAAGTTCATCAGGCCCAGCGTCACCGAAAGCCCGCTCGCCAGCACGAAGAGCAGCATCCCGTAGGCGACGCCGTCGAACAGGATCGTCAGCATAGGAGTGATCCGTCGCGCCTCCGCGCGGATCTCCCTCTCCCCGCTCGCGGGGAGAGGGCAGGGGTGAGGGGCCTTGGCGATTGTCTGCGGACGCTCGCCCCGCCCCTCATCCTAACCTTCTCCCCGCGAGCGGGGAGAAGGGACGGTCCGCGTCTCCCACCGATCGCAACATGCTCTACGAGCATCGCGAACGTCCCTAGTGCTTGCTCGCCTTATACGGGTCCTTCACGTTGGGAATCGTCTCGAACTCGACGTTGTAGAGCGAGCCGTCCTTCTTCTCGACCTTGCGGACGTAGATGTTTTGCACGATCTCGCGGGTCTCGGGGTCGATCGAGACGGGCCCGCGCGGGCTCATCCAGCTCATGCCCTTCATCGCGCCGATCAGCGCGTCGCCGCTGGCGTCGCCCTTGGTCTTCTCGAGCGCCTTGTAGACGAGGTCCATGCCGTCATAGGCCGCGACGCCCATGAAGTTCGGCCGCATCCCGTTGTTGGCCTTCTCGAAGGCCGCGACGAACGCTTTGTTCTCGGGCGAATCGTGATCGGCCGAATAATGATGCGTCGTGACCGCGCCCAGCGCGGAATCGCCGATGGCGGGGAGAAGATCGTCGTCGGTCACGTCGCCAGTGCCGATCAGCTTGATGCCCGACTTGTCGAGCCCCCGCTCGACGAACTCTTTCATGAAGATGGCGCCGAAGCCCGAGGGCACGAAGACGAACACGGCGTCGGGCTTGTCGTCGGCCATGCGCTGCAGGAACGGCGAGAAGTCGGGGTTCTTCAGCGGCACGCGGATCTTCTGCGCGATCGTGCCGCCGCCCTTTTCGAAGGTGTCGCTGAACCATTTCTCGGCGTCGATGCCCGGTCCGTAGTCGGTGACGATGGTGACGACCTTCTTGATTCCGTTCTTGAGCGCCCACTCGGCCATCGGCGCCGAGGCCTGCGGCAGGGTGAACGAGGTGCGCACGATATAGGGCGACTTCTCGGTGATCATCGCGGTCGCCGCGGCCGTGACGATTTCGGGCACCTTCGCCTGAGTTGCGACCGGAGCGGTGGCGAGCGCCAGCGGCGTGAGGCCGAAGCCCATCAGCGCCTTGGCGTGGTCGTTGGTGACCAGCTCTTCGGCGAGGCGCTTGGTGACGTCGGCCGCGCCGGTGTCGTCCTTGACCTCGAGCACGATCTTTTTGCCGGCGACCATGTCGCCGTGCTGCTGCATGAAGAGCTCGGCGCCCGCCTTTTCCTGTTTGCCGGTCGAAGCGGATGGACCGGTCATCGGCAGGATCAGGCCGATGGTCACCGTGTTGTCGTCGGCGAGCGCCGGGGCGGCAGTCAGCACCGCGCAGAGCGCGGCCCCGATCGTCCAGAATTTGCCGGGCATCGTGTGTCCTCCCTGTGGTTTGCGAACGTTGTGAAGAATTCGATTGTGGCGCGACGTTAGCCGCTGGTACGGGCGAACGGAAGAGCTTCAGGATCCTTCGCGCCGAGGCGAGAGAGAATTCTGTCCGCCAGGGCGCGAGTGTCCGACGCCTCTTCGGCCGGCGATCGCAAACCGAGTTCGCCGATCGCCTGCTGCCATTCGACCGCCGCCGCCGACATGGCGTTGTCGAGGCCGAGCAGCGCGACGGTCAGCGCGACTTCGCGCATCTCGGCGGCCCGCCGGACCCCGTGCGTCATGACCCGTTCGAGCATGTAGGCCGAGCGCTTTTTCCAGTCGAACCCCGGATAGGTGTCGTCGAGCGAATCGAGCACCGCGTCGATCACGCCGGCTTTCGTTCCGGCGAGCACGCATTCGGCGACCAGCGCCTCGAGCCCTTTCATCATGATCGAGCGGATCATCTTGACCGCCGAGGCCGAGCCGACCGGCCCCTCGTGGATCGTAGCCTGCATGCCGAGCGCGGCGAGCGCGGCGGCCCCGTCGCCCGCATGCGGGCCGCTGACGAGCAGCGGCGTACGGTGAAGGCGCGGATGGACGGGCGCCATCACCGCCACGTCGACGTAACGCGCCCCCGCCGCGTCGACCTCCTTCGCCGTGCGCTCTTTCGTTTGCGGCGCGCAGGAATCGCAGTCGAAAAAGAATGCGCCCTTGGCGAGGCCCGGGATCGCCGCGACCGCCGCCGCGTGCGCCTGATCGGCCGTGACCACGGAAAAGACCGCCCCGGCGCCCTTGACCGCCTCGGGGGCGCTCGAGGCGCCGAAGATGTTGGCCCGGGCGTAGTCGGCGCGCTTGCCCTCCCGCACCGCGGCGTCGGACGCGTCGGTCTTGATGTCGTAGGCGGTGACCACGGCGGCGAAACCGGGAACGGTGCGCCAGCCCTCGAGAAACGCCCGCGCGGCCTCGCCGAAACCTATGAACGCGATCGCCCCCGTCTTCACATCCGGCTCGCCCATAGGCGCCTTCACCCCTGGGTCTCGGGCAAGTGGACGACGAGGCCGTCGAGGACGGGGGAGGCCTTGATCTGGCAGGAAAGGCGGCTATTCGGCTTCACTTCCGCCGCCGCCAAGTCGAGCATGGCGAGCTCGCCCTCCTCGGGCGGGGGCAGGTCGCCGAGCCGCGCCTCATCGACATAGCAATGGCAGGTGGCGCAGGCCATCGAGCCGCCGCACTCGCCCACGATCCCCTGGATGTTATTGGTCACCGCGGCCTGCATCAGGCTCCAGCCGTCCGGCACGTCGACGGTCGTCTCGCGGCCGTTGAACTCGACGTAGGTGATCTTCGCCATGGACGACTCCGAGAGCGCGCAAGCGCCGATGTTTGTTAGTGGACCGCAAGCTCCAGCGCCAGAGGGCTGCGGAAGGTCGAGGACGGCATCCAGGCCAACTGGTCGGCGACGCGGGCGTAGCGAGGCGCGACCTTGTGAAACTCCTCGAACGCGATCTCTGGTCGCGAGCCGGGCGACCGATGTGCCGAGGCAGGCGTGCACGCCGCCGCCGAAGCCGAGGTGGCCGCGCGGCTTGCGGGCGATGTCGTAGCGGTCCGGATCGGGATACTGCCGCTCGTCGCGGTTGCCCGAGCCGTAGGCGAGGCAGACAAAGTCGCCTTCCCGCATGGTCTCGCCATGCAGCGCGACGTCGCGCATGAGCCGGCGCTTGAAGCGTTGCGCCGAGGTGTTGAAGCGCAGGCTCTCCTCGATCGCGTCGGCGAGAAGGTCCGGATTGGCGACCACCGCGGCTCGCGCCTCCGGAAAGGTCGCGAGATTGTAGGCGAACATCATCATGAAGCCGCCGAGCGACTCGACCCCCGCCATGATCAGGGTCGTGGTAGTGAGCAACACCTCGCGGTCGTCGAGCCTGTCGCCGTCGATCTCGGCCGAGGCGAAGTTCGAGATCAGGTCGTCGCGCGGCGCCGCGCGGCGCATGGCGATCACCTTGGCGGCGTAGTCGCGCATCCACTCGAAGGCGGCGAGGTGCTCGGGCCCCTTGGCGCGGGTGCGCGGGTCGCTCTGCACCATCAGCACGGCCTTCTCGCGCACCGTGTCCTCGTCGACGATCGCCTCCGCGCCCGAGGGCAGGCCCAGGGCCGCCATCAGCACGCGGACGGTGAACCTGGCGGAAAAATCCTTGAAGTCGAACGTTCTTTCGTCGCGCAAGTCCTCGGCGGCGCCGCGGGCGATATCGCGGATCGGCTCGGCGAGGCCTTCGAGATTGCGCTTCATGAAGGCGTACTGAACGAGGGCGCGCAGGCGGTCGTGGCGCGGCGGATCGGTGGTGCCGAGCGTCGCGCCGGCGCGGTTCGGCAACTCGGTCATCATGTTGCCGCTGGCCGACGAATAGGTCTTCCAGTCCTGTCCGGCCCCGACAATGTCCGAATAGCGCGAGAGCACCCACATCTGGGCTTCCTCACTCCAGAAGCACGGCGCCTCGTCGCGCAGGCGCTTGTAAGCGGGGAACGGATCGGCGTCGACCGAGGGGGAATAGGGATCAAAGCGAAGCATGACGTCCTCCCGGGGCAGGGTCTCGTTGTTATGACGGCGCCATAGCGCCGCTGTTGTTATTTGGCCACCATAGCGCCTGCGAAGGCCGGGCGCCTGGCGAAACGGCTGTCAAAAATTGCACTTTTCGTTCGAACTGCCCTGTAGGGTGAGGTCGATGACCTCGCCTCGGCGCGGTCAACGACCGCGCCCTACAGAGCGATCACGATGCGCGACCCGTCCCTTCCCCTTCGGCCAACGAACCCCGCCCGCCGCGCCGCCGCGGTGCCGAGCTTCGCCCTTTATGGCGAACCCCCGGCGCCCGAGCGCGAGATCCTGCACATCGAGGAGGTCCGGTCGCGCAGCCGCCTCACCCAATGGGAGATCAAGCCGCACGTTCACCAGGGGCTTCACCAGATCCTCTGGCTGATGCGCGGACGGGCCGAGACCGCGCTCGACGAATGGCGGGGCGAGGTGGATGGGCCGGCGGCGGTCGTCGCGCCCCCCGGCGTCGTGCACGGCTTCCGGTTCGTCCCGGAGACGGACGGCCTCGTCTTAACCTTCAGCGCCCGATTCCTGGTCGAGGGCGAGGCGCAGGCGTCCGCCGCCTTCCGCGCGCTCTTCCTCGCGCCCGGCGTCCTGAGGTTGACGGACGGCGATTTCGCGGCCGAACGGATCGACGGGCTCTTGCGCCAGCTCGCGAATGAATTCGCCTCGCCCGACTCGGCCGCCTCGCCGACCCTCATGTGGCTTGCGCGCGCCGCCGTCTGGCGCCTGGCGGGGCTACGCGAGCGGGAGGGCCGGGCGGAGGGCGAGCGCGCCCACCGCCATCACGCGCTCTACGCCCGCTTTCTCATGCTGGTCGAAAGCCATGTGCTCGAACGCTGGCCGCTCGAACGCTACGCCGCGCGCCCTCGGCCTCACGACGCAGCGGCTCAACCGGCTCGCGCACGCCGAGAGCGGCCGCTCGGCGCTCGAGATCGTGCATGAGCGGCTGACCCGCGAGGCCTGCCGCCGGCTCTATTGGATCGCGGCGCCGGCCGAAAAGCTCGCGGCCGAGCTCGGCTTCGACGACCCGGCCTATTTCAACCGCTTCTTCAAGCGCCGCACCGGGCTGACGCCGCGCGCTTGGCGCGAACAGCAGCGGGGAGCGCCATGACGTCTCTTTGCGCGTCGAGGGCAGTCGGCGTGCGCGCCAAAGGGGTGTCCCTTTTGATGCGCAGGCTTTTGACGCTTGTATCGTTTAATGATACATAATGCCGGTGATCAGGAGCTTCCGAGACAAGAGGACGGAGGCGGTCTTCGATGGCGAGCGGCCGAAGGGCTTTCCGGCGGATCTGGTCGAGGCGGCGCGACGGAAATTGCGGTACATCCATGCCGCAGGCGACCTCCGTGACCTGAGATCGCCGCCGGGCAATCGTCTCGAGGCCCTGACGGGCGATCGAAAGGGGCGACACTCGATCCGGATCAATGACCAGTTTCGCGTCTGCTTCAACTGGACTGAGGCCGGTCGGGCCGAGGTTGAAATTGTCGACTACCACTAAACTCAGAGGGCGCGAAGATGAGCAAGAAGCTCGAGCCGATGCATCCCGGCGAGGTTCTGCGGGAAGAATTTCTGGTTCCGCTGGGGCTGTCGGCGGGGGCTCTGGCGCGGGCTTGCGGTCTGCCTCGCACACGGATCAATCGGATCGCCGCCGAGCAGAGCGGCATTACCGCCGACACGGCGCTTCGCCTCGCCAAAGCGCTCGACACGACGGCGCAGCTTTGGCTCAATCTGCAGACCGACTACGAACTCGAAGTCGCGGGCCGCGAACTCGGCAAGACCCTCGACGGCATCGAACCTGTAAACAAGCCGCAGGCGGCCTAAGCGATGACCTGGGTGTCCCAACGAATTGGACACTCGATACGCTTAGAATATTCAGTAAAATAAGTGCGCCAAATTCCCCGGCCGTCATTGCGAGCCGAAGGCGAAGCAATCCATGCCGCAGGACGCGGCGGCGGCATGGATTGCTTCGTCCCCCCGGGCTCTTCGACCCGGGGGTCGCTCCTCGCAATGACGGTCGCGGGTTGTTTGAATTGATTCAGTTGTTTTCCTGCGTCGCCTTAGCCTGACCACATCGCGCGGCGCGCGGTCGAGGCGCGTGCGCTCGACCAATTTCGGCTCGCGCATTTGGCCCGCCCTATTTTTACATTTGTATTGACAATCGCAGGCCCTCATCCCAGATGCCGCAATGGAGTTCGAAGGCTTCGATCGGGATCGCGGCAATCGCGAGAAATGCCAGAAGCACGGGATGACGCTGGCGGACGTCGAGAGCGTGTTCGCCGATCGCGTCGTGATCCTGCCCGACAAGGACAATCGGGCTGGAGAACAGCGCTTTCGCGCGATCGGGCGAACCGCCGGCGGCCGAGCGGCTTTCATCGTCTTTACGATGCGTATCCAGACCGGACAGCGCATCCGCCCGATCAGCGCGCGATTCATGCACAAGAAGGAGGTCGAGCTTTATGAAAAGGCCTATCCCGACGTTTAGGACGGACAAGGAAGCCGAAGATTTTGTCGAGACCGCCGATTTGAGCGAATACGATCTGACCGGCGGTCAGGTCGTGCGTTTCGAACTGAAGCGCAAGGACAAACCGATCACGCTCCGCCTGCCGAGCGAATTGCTCGACGCCGTGCGAGCGCGCGCCGAACGCGCCGGGATGCCCTACCAGCGCTTCATTCGGTTGGCGCTTGAACGCGCGCTGCAGGAGCCGAAGTAGAGCGCTGGGATTTGCCAGTTCGGGCGCGCGCGTCGCGCCTCCAAACGAGGTAGTGGCGGTTCGTCTACCGCGCCTGCGCCGCCACCGGTTTCGCCGCCGCCTCGACCTCCGCCCGCATCCAGCGGTGCGCGGCGTCGTCGTGGTCGCGCCGGCTCCAGATCATGAACATCGGCAGAGTCGGGCAGGGTATGGGCGGGCTCACGCTGGCGAGGGCCTGAAACGGACCGAAACGCATGAGGCTCGGCGCGGTGGCGATCAGATCCGCGCCGCGCAAAAAAGCCGGGACGCCGGCGAAGCCGGGCACCGTCACGACGAACCGGCGCTTGATCCCTTGCGCGGCGAGTTGCGCGTCGAGGTCGAGCGACCGCTGCGGCGGATAGACGACGGTGACATGATCGGCTTCGAGGTATTCCGCCCGCGTTAGCGGCGGCGCGCGCCGCTCGGCGTCGTAGAAGACCCGATAGCGGTCCTCGAACAGGCGCTTCTGCATGATGTCCGCCCCTTCGGGCGGCCGCGGGCTGATGATCAGGTTGCATCGCTCCTCGCGCAGCATTGCGGGGGTGGGCGCGTCGGATGGGATGATCCTCAGCGTCACGCCCGGCGCGCGCTGGCGCAGGCGGGCAAGGAGCCCCGGCAAGAGCGCGTCCCGCTGAAGGTCGTTGGCGGCGATGGCGAAGGTCGTCCGCCAGCGCGCCGGCTCAAAAGTCTCGGCATGGGCGAAAAGCTCGAGCTCCCGCAAAAGGTCGCGCGCGCGGATCGCCAGAGCCTCCGCGCGAGCGGTCGCGACGATCCCGCGGCCCGACTTGACGAACAAGGCGTCGCCGACGATGCGCTTGAGCTTGCCGACGAGGTGGCTGACCGCCGACTGGGTGACGCCGAGCCGGTGCGCGGCGCCGGTGACCGAGCCGGTCTCGACGACCGCCACGAGGAGGCGCAGCAGCCGGGCGTCGAGGTCAGACCAATCGAGATCGCTCATGCGATCCATGATGATCCATGCATTGCTCTTTGGCAACGGCGCCGATATTCGATTGGGAAATCGTTATTATCGGGAGGATTGAATGGCTGCCTCGCACCAGATTTTCGGCACCACGCCGTTCGACGGAACGGTCGCGATGCGTGGCTACGCCCTCAACAAGATGTGCTTTTCGTTCAACAGCGCCGCCAACCGCGAAAAGTTTCGCGGCGACGAGGAGGCCTACATGCGCGCCTATGGACTGAGCGCTGAGCAGGCCGAGGCGATCCGCAAGCGCGACGTGCTCGGGCTCCTGGCGGCCGGCGGCAACGTCTACTACCTCGCCAAGTTCGCCGGCATCCTCGGGCTCGACGTGCAGGACCTCGGCGCGGCCCAGACCGGCATGACCAAGGACGCCTTCAAGGCGCGGCTCGTCGCCCAGAACGACCAGCCCGAAACAATCTAAGCGGAGGTACCCCCATGGCCAGAATCGTCGGCGCACTCGCCACCTCGCATATTCCCGCCATCGGCGGCGCGATCGCCAAGGGCCTGCAGCAGGAGCCCTACTGGAAGCCGTTCTTCGACGGTTTCGATCCGGCCCGCGAATGGCTCGCCAAAGTGAAGCCGGACGCCGTCGTGGTGTTCTACAACGACCACGGCCTCAACTTCTTCCTCGACAAGATGCCGACCTTCGCGGTCGGCGCGGCGGCGGAGTACCGCAACGACGACGAGGGCTGGGGCATCCCGACCCTGCCGCCGTTCAAGGGAATTCCAAAGCTCTCCTGGACGATCATCGACCACCTGGTCGAAAAGGAGTTCGACATCGTCACCTGCCAGGAGATGCTGGTCGATCACGCCTTCACCGTGCCGCTGAAGCTCTTCTGGCCCGATGGCGACGCGCCGGCGGCGGTTCCGGTGTGCATCAACACCGTCCAGTTCCCGCTGCCGAGCGCCCGGCGCTGCTACGCCATGGGCAAGGCGGTCGGCGAGGCGATCGCCGCCTGGGACAAGGACATGAGAGTCGTGACGATCGGCTCGGGGGGCTTGAGCCACCAGCTCGAGGGCCAGCGCGCCGGTTTCATCAACAAGCCGTTCGACCTCAAGTTCCTCGATACGATGGTCGACGACCCGGAATGGGCGACCCAGTTCAGCATCCTGGAGCTGGTCGAGAAGACGGGCACGCAGGGCGTCGAGCTCATCAACTGGCTCGCCGCGCGGGCGGCCGCCTCGGCCGGCCCGATGTGCAAGGTCTCATCGAATTATCACATCCCGATCAGCAACACCGCGGCGGCGACCCTGGTGCTCGAGGCGGTGTGAGAAGGCGGGCTCGAACGTAAGGAAGCGATCGAGGGCGGGCGGCGCGCCAGGCGAGGGCCAGATTCGACGCAAACTCAGGGGCTAAAAGGCCCGCGCCACAAAGGGCCGTCGCGCCGGTTCGTAGGGCGGCCGGCGCCGCCGTCTCAACCGCCGCCGCGGCTACGCCTTCTTGAGCCGGACGATCACGTCGATCGCGGCGATGCGTGTGCCGTCGGGAGCCGGGATGTCGATCGTCGGCAGCCACTCCTCGGGAATGTCCGACAGCTCTTCCGAATCCTCTCGATAGAAATGGAAATGCGGGCCTGTCTTGGTGTCGTACCAGAGCTTGGCGTCGTAAATGGCGATCTCGCGCAACAGCCCGCAACGGGCGAATTCGTTGAGCGTATTGTAGATCGTGCCGAGCGTCGGGGCGAACCGGATCGCCCGCGTCTCCTGGTAGATCATCTCGGCCGTGAAGTGCCAGTCGCCGCCGCCGAAGATCACGCGGCCGAGGTCGACCCGCTGCCGCGTCGGCCGGACGCCCGCAACCTCGAGCTTGCGGCGGATGAAGCCGTCGATCGCCTCCCCTGGCGGATTCCGCGTCGCATACATCCCAAAACGTCTTTCTGCCGCGTGTTCCCGTGTCGCAAACCGGACAAACCGTCGCAAGACCGTCGTTTTGTCGTCCGACCCTATTCTTTGAGCAATTTCCGGACCGTTGGCAAGACGGGACGTTTGCGCCTAAGGTCGCAGCATTGACAGGGGAAGAAGCGGCGATGGCGATGACCGGCGGGCGTCTTTGCGGCGCGGTGCGGTTTTCGATCGAGGCCGACGCGCCGCCTCTCGTGCGCCAGTGCTGGCGCCGGGTCTGCCAATATCTCGGCGCCGGAAGCGGCACGGTCGACGCCGTCTTTCCGAAGGAGGCCGTGACGGTCGCGGGACCGCTGACCGATTACGTCCGCACGGCCGATAGCGACTCGGTCATGCACCGGCGGTTCTGCGCTCGGTGCGGCAGGCCGGTCTTCAGCGAGGCGGAACCGCGTCCGGGTCAGGTCATCGTGCGCGTCGGGGCCCTCGACGAACCGGACCGCGCGCGGCCCGCCGGGATCATCTGGGCGAAATCAGCGCCGGAGTGGGCCTCATTCGATCCGGACCTGCCGCAGGGCGAAGGCCAGGGCTTGCCGCCAAAGAGCTGAAGCCGCCGCAGAGTTGAAAACGTCACGCGGCCGGCGCATGGATGGCGTCCCGCATTTGCGGCGCGACGTTCCAATCGAAAGCCCTCATCATGTCTTTGTCTCTCTATCAATCCAGCGTGGCCGCCTTCGAACGGTGTCTGACGGCCTTCCTCGGCATCCTCGACAAGGCTGAAGCGCACGCCAAGGCGCGCGGTTTCGATCCGACGAACTACCTCGGCTTGCGCCTCGCGCCGGACATGTTTCCGCTTGTCCGGCAGGTCCAGTCCTTTTGCGACAACGCCAAGAACGCGTCGTCGCGCCTGGCGGGCGTCGCGGCGCCGGTGTTCGAGGACAAGGAGGCGACTTTCACGGAGCTGCGCGATCGCGTTGGCCGGACGCTCGACTATCTCAAGACCCTTGATGCGAAGGCGATCGACGCCGGCACGGATCGTGAGATCGTGTTGCCCCTTGGCTCCGCTAAGATGAAAATGCAGGGCGGCAATTATCTCGTGCATTTCGTCCTGCCGAACTTCTATTTTCACCTGACCACCGCCTACGACATCCTGCGCGGCGCGGGGGTTGAAATCGGCAAGCGCGATTTCCTCGGCGCCGTTCCGGGCATCGAGCCTGCGTGAGCGATCCGAGTTAAGGAACGAAGTCAATGACCATCGCCAGATTGCACGCCGGCCCGCGCATGTCGCAGGCCGTCATTCACAACGACACCGTCTATCTCGCCGGCCAGGTCGCCGACGAAGCCAAGGGCCGGAGCGTCACGGAGCAGACGAGGGAGATCCTCGCTTCGGTCGACCGCCTGCTTCAAGAGGCGAGCTCGGACAAGACGAAGATCCTCTCGACGACCATCTACTTGGCCGATATCGCGACCTTCGCCGAAATGAACGCGGTCTGGGACGCCTGGGTCCCGGCGGGCCATGCGCCCGCCCGCGCGACGGTCGAAGCGAAGCTCGCTGCGCCGGCCTATGCGGTCGAGATCGCCTGCATCGCCGCCCGCGGTTGAAAAGCTGGCTGAGAAAGGACGCGTATGATCCCGTCGAATGAGACCGCCAAGGGCCCATTTGCGCGGGTGGCGACGCCGGAGGAGGCGGTCGACCGGCTGGCGCAGCTTTACGACGAGGCGGCGCAGGCGCTCCGCGGCGCCGTTGAGCGTTTCCTCAAGACCGGCGAGCCGCCGTCAGCAGCCACCCGGGCGTTGTTCCGCTACCCCGAGTTGCGCCTGACCTACCAGCCGGCCGGCGGGCCGGCGCCCACCAGCCCGCGCGCCTATGCGAAATTCAGCGAGCCCGGCGTCTATGCCATCACGGTCACGCAGCCTGCGGATTTCCGCGCCTACCTCATGGAGCAGCTTCGGCCGCTCGTCACGGAGTACGGCGCGCATATCGAGGTCGGGGTCGGGGATCAGGAGATCCCCTACCCTTACGTGATCGAAAGCGGCGACGAATTGACCCGCGGCGGCGCCGACGCCGTGGAGCTTGCCCGTTACTTTCCCAGTCCCTCGCTCGCCACCATCGGCGACGAGACCGCGGACGGCGAATTCGTGCACGATCATGAGCGGCCGCTCGCCCTGTTCGACGCGCCGCGGGTCGATTATTCCCTTCGCCGGCTCGTCCATTACACCGGATCGGACTGGCGGGCGATGCAGCCCTGGGTGCTCCTGACCAACTATCACCGCTATGTCGACCAGTTCGTCCAGTGGGGGCTGAAGCAGCTCCACTCGGATCCGGCGGTCGAAAAGGTGATCCTGCCGGGCAATGTGGCGATCGACAGGTCGCTCACGCCCGAGGAGGCGGAGCTGAAGGCGATGGGCGTCGCCTGGCATCGCTTCCAGATGCCGGCCTATCATCTCGTCCGCAGCGACGGGCGCGGCGTGAGCCTGGTCAACATCGGCGTCGGACCGGCGAACGCCAAGAACATCACCGATCACATCGCCGTGCTCAGGCCCCATTGCTGGCTGATGGTTGGCCATTGCGCCGGCTTGCGGCAGTCGCAACTGATCGGCGATTACGTTCTGGCGCATGCCTATCTGCGTCGCGACAACATCCTCGACGACGCGGTGCCGCTGATGATGCCGATCCCGGCGATCGCCGAGGTGCAGGTCGCCTTGCAGCAGGCGGTGGCCAAGGTGACGGGCGAGAAGGGCGACGCGCTGAAGCGGCGGCTGCGCACCGGCACCGTCGTCACCAACGACGACCGCAACTGGGAGCTGCGCTGGTCGAAGGAGCGACGGCTCATCAACATCTCGCGCGCGATCGCCGTCGACATGGAATCGGCGACCGTCGCGACGCAGGGCTTCCGCATGCGCGTGCCCTACGGCACGCTGCTCTGCGTCTCGGATAAGCCGCTACACGGCGAGATCAAGCTGCCCGGCGCGGCGAACGCCTTCTACGAGCGGGCGATCGGCGAACACCTGCAGATCGGCATCGCGGCGATCGGACTCCTGCAGAGCATCGACGAGACGCTGCACTCGCGCAAGCTCAGGAGCTTCGACGAGCCGCCGTTCCGGTGAGGAAACCTGCCTTCGCCCCGCAACGCGGGGAGAAGGTGGCCCAAAGGGCCGGATGAGGGGCTGCGCTAATCGCAGACGCTGGCGCCGCCCCTCACCCCGGCCCTCTCCCCGCTTTGCGGGGCGAGGGGGATTTACTACCCAATCACCATCACAGGCGTGCCGACGTGGACGCGGCTATAGAGGTCGATCACATCCATGTCGCGCATGCGGATGCAGCCGGAGGAGACATGGCCGCCGATCTCCGAAGGCTCGTTGGTCCCGTGAATACGGATAAGCGTGTCGCGGTCGCCCTGAAAGAGATAGAGCGCGCGGGCGCCGAGCGGGTTGTCCCACCGGCCTTCGAGCGGGCCGTGCTGCTTATAGACCTGGAACTGCGGCCAGCGCTCCATGATCGAGGCGGTCGGCATCCAGGTCGGCCACTCCTTCATCGCGCCCACGGTAGCGCGGCCGGTCCACCCCATATATTCGGCGCCGCTGGCGATTCGGTATTGAATGGCTTCGCCATGCGGCAAGACAAGATATAGATAATTCGTACTGGTGTTGACGACGATCGTGCCCGGCTGCTCGTTGGTCTGATAGGTGATCTTGTTGCGGTGGGTCGGAATACTGTACTCGTCCGGTTCGGCAAGCGCCATCATCTGCTTGTCGCGCGCGGTTAGCGCCGGATCGGGTAGGCCGGACTGAATGATCGGCTGACAGCCGCTCATCAACGCCGCCGCCGCCAAGACCACCCCCAGAAAGATCCCGTTCGCCTTCATTCCGGACCCCCGCTCGCCTCGAACGATTAACGCTCCGGTTACCATACGTCTCAACAGTTTAACGAAGGTTACCGCGCGCTGCCGCCTCGATCGCCCTTAACCAAATCCGCGCGGCTTGGCTAGTGCGAGATTATCACATTGTCGCGCATTATCGCCACCCCGGGACCACATCGAGGCCCCCTTGTCGGTAGCCGCGGGTCCCCTTAGTGACAGCGAAACGCGCGAGCGGCCAATAAGTTCCGCTTTGTGCGACACGGAAAGGTTCGGCGATGACGAGAGACTGGCCGGAAAGCCTCGTGCTGATCGGGGCGGGCAAGATGGGCGGCGCGATGGCGGCGGGCTGGCTCGAAGGCGGCCTTCCACCCTCGTCGCTGACGATCATCGAACCGAAACCGTCGGACGCCGTCGCCGCGCTCGCGGCGCGCGGCGTCGCCGTCAACCCCGGCGAGACGCCGCCGCCCGACCTGCTCGCGCTGGCGATCAAGCCGCAGTCGCTGGACGACGCGGCGCCGCGGATCGCTGCGCTCGCTGGCGAAGGGACGCTCGTCCTGTCGATCCTCGCCGGCAAGACCATCGCCAACCTGAAGGCGCGCCTGCCGCGGGCGCGGGCGGTGGTCCGCGCCATGCCGAACACCCCGGCGGCGATTGGGCGCGGCGTCACCGCCGCCTTCGCGAGCGCCGAAGTCGCGCCGGATGAGCGGCGCTGGACCGAGCGCCTGTTGGGCGCCGTCGGCGCCTTTCACTGGGTCGACCAGGAATCCGCGATCGACGCCGTGACGGCGATCTCGGGCGGCGGTCCAGCTTATGTGTTCGCGCTCACCGAGGCGCTCGCCGCGGCGGCGGAGGCGCTCGGATTGCCGGCGGAACTCGCAATGAGCCTCGCGCGCGGGACCGTGGAAGGCGCCGGCGAACTGATGCGGCGCGAGCCCGACACGCCGCCCTCGGTCTTGCGCCGCAACGTCACCTCCCCGGCCGGCACCACCGCCGCGGCCCTTGCCGTATTGCAGGGAAAGGACGGCCTTGGCCCTCTGATGGCGCGCGCCGCCGCCGCCGCCCGCGCGCGGGCCGAGGAGATGGCGGGGTAGCTCCACCCCGGGCCGGTCGCGACGACAGACCAATGGCGCAGGAGGGGTAGAGGCCCGAATCGAGCGAATTTTTGAGGGTAGGCGCTGAGTCGACAATTTCTTGCCAAAAAGCGAAGACGGCGTTAGTTTCATCCCAATGCCCGGTCCGACCCTTGCGATGTCGATCGCCATGATTCCGGCGCGCCCGGCGGTTTCCGCTGGGCGCAAGTGGTTTCAGCGCGGTCGACCTTCGGATCGAAGGACGGCGGGGTCTTCTTGTCCCGTTTCGGGGGAAGGGGCCGCATGAATTAAAAATGGGCCGGGGGTCGCGTGTAACCCATTGAAAAGGCTCATTTCGGACGAGAGAATCCAAGGAATTCCAAACAAATCCAACCGTCTAAAACCCGGAGATTCGCGGAGCCCCGATGCACCGCCGCGTAGACCTGAGGAAATCCAAATCTCGTGCCGGAGGGAACCGGAGCAAGAGCGCGCGGCGCCTTTTGTCGCGCCCCCTACCCCGCCCGGCTGAACGGCGGGCGCCCGCGTCGGGCGCCCCTCCTCGTCTATGCCGTCCTCGCTCGATGAGGACCAACTCACCACTGAGTTCCGTGTTTAAAAAAGCATTTGCCGTCAAGCGCCGCCAGGCGTGGCGAACGCTCCCTACGCGACCCGCCACTCCCGGACGAGGTCGCCGACCGCGGTGACCAGAATCTGGACGCCGATGCAGACGAGCAGGAAGGCCGAGAGGCGGACGACGACCTGTCGCGCCGTCGCCCCCATCGCCGCCGTGAGGCGGTCGGCGAAGCGATAGGCGATCCAGATGATCGCCGCGTTGGCGATCGCCGCCAGCGTGACGCCGAGGAAGAAGGCGAGCGCGCGGGGGCCGTCCGGGGGGCGCTCCGCGCCGAGCGTGATCGCCACCGCGATCGTGCCGGGGCCCGTGGTGAAGGGCAGGGTGAGCGGGAAGAAGGCGACCTGCTTCGGGTCGTCGTCAGCGTCGCCGGCCGCCTGTTGCCCCTCGCCGGTTTTGCGGTCGGGGTGCTGTTCGCCTGAGTTCAGAAGATGCCAGCCGCTGAGCGCTACCACCGTTCCGCCGGCAATCCGCAGGGCGTCGATCGAGACGCCGAAGAAACTGAGCACGTAGGCGCCGCCCCACAGGGCGCAGAACATGATCATGAGCGAATAGAGGCCGACGAGTTCCGCGGTCGTCAGCCGATCCGGGCGGGAAAATGCGCGCGTATAGACGCTGAAGATCAGCGCGCCGCCGATCGGGTTGATGATCGAGAACAGCGACGGAAAGGCCAGCAGGAAGGCGATATTCGCCGTCGAGGCGATCGCGCCGAAATGTCCGCCGAGCATGGTCCGTCCCCCGCCGCGCCTTTAAGCGCTCCTTAACCGCGCGGGGGCGGCGGCGCAATCGGGGCGGCGCGGCCGGATTTGGCGAGAGGCTTCCGAACCCCTATCATCGCCGGCTGCTCCCCAATCGAACCGGAGGCTTTCCCCGTGCCGGGCAAACAGTCCGCGCGCCGGCGCGGCGTGGTGTTGGTGCTGACTGCGACCGTGCTCTGGAGCATGGGCGGCCTATTCGCCCGCGCGCTCGCCCATCTCGACGTCTGGACGGTCGTCGGCTGGCGGGCGGCCCTGGGCGCGGTCTCGATTTCGGTCGTGGGCCTGGTCGAATGGCGGCGGGGGCGGCTCGACGATCTCTTTGGATTCGGCTGGCTCTCGCCGCTCGTCGCCGTGCTCGCGACCGTCGCGATCGCCTCCTACACGGCCGCGCTCATGTCGACGACCATCGCCGATGTGATGGTCATCTATGCGATCATCCCGTTCGTCGCCGCTGCGATCGGCTGGCTGGTCAACCGGGAGGCCGTCGACCGCCGGACGCTGATCGCTTCGATCGTCGCGCTTGCCGGCGTGGTCGTCATCTTCATCAATGGGCTCGGCGCCGGCCGGCTCGCCGGACAGGCGCTGTCCGCCCTGACCACGGTCGCCTTCGCCGGCATGATCGCGCTGCAGCGCCGCCGCCCGAAGGCCTCGATGACTGCCGTCAACGCGCTCGGCGCGTTGGGCGCGGGCGCGATTGGGCTCTCGCTCTCACCGCATCCGCCGCTCGGCCTTTTCGACTTCGGGTTGCTGTTCGCTTACGGCCTGACCACGATCGGCCTCGCCTTCGTCCTGTTCATGGAGGGCGCCAAGCGCATTCCCTCGGCCGAGGCGGGGTTGATCAGCCTGCTCGACGTTGTCCTCGGCCCCGTCTGGGTGTTTGTTGCCTTCGGCGAGAACCCCGGGGCGATGACCCTGCTCGGCGGGGCGATCGTGCTCGGCGCCGCGCTGTGGCGCATGGCGCCGGACCTCGGCGGCGAAGCCTTATGGTGACGGAGAGATCGATGGACGGCGAGAAATTCGCTTTGGTGACCGGCGCAGGCGCCGGGATCGGCAAGGCCTCGGCCCTGGCGCTCGCCCGCGCGGGCTGGTCGGTGGCGCTCGCCGGCCGGCGCAAGGATCCGCTCGAGGCAGTCGCGCGCGAGCTCGGTCCGATCGGACGGCGCGCCATCGTCTGCCCGTGCGACGTCGGCGACCCGGACGCGGTCAAGGGGATGTTCGAGACGGTCGAGCGGGGCTTTGGGCGGCTCGACCTTCTGTTCAACAACGCCGGCCAGGGCGCGCCCGCCGTTCCCCTCGACGAGCTGACCTATGCGCAGTGGAAGGCGGTGGTGGACGTCAACCTCAACGGCGCTTTTCTTTGTGCGCAAGCCGCCTTCGGACTGATGAAGCGGCAGCGGCCGCAGGGCGGACGGATCATCAACAACGGCTCGATCTCGGCCCATGCGCCGCGGCCGATGTCCGCTCCCTATACGGCCACCAAGCACGCCATCACCGGACTTACCAAATCGATCGCGCTCGATGGGCGCGCCCACGACATCGCCTGCGGCCAGATCGACATCGGCAATGCGCTGACCGACATGGCCCGCAAAATGACTGAGGGCGTGCCGCAGGCCGACGGCCGCATTGCGGTCGAGCCGACCATGGACGTCGAGGAGGTCGCGGCTGCGGTCGTCCACATGGCGAGCCTGCCGCTCTCGACCAACATCCTCGCCATGACGATCATGGCGACCAAAATGCCGTTCGTCGGGCGGGGCTGATCCAACAACCTAAGCGAAGCATCGGCGCGGGCCAGTTTGCGCCCCTTGCAGGCGGCGCCCCACCCTGACGGTTCGTGGACCGGAGACGGTCGGACAGTGTCGATGCGGTTTGCGACCTCGCCGGCCCCACACTCCGAAAAGCTTAAGCTTGGCGCCAACGCGTCACGAGGCTCGCGCCGAGCAATATGGCCCCAACGGCCAGCATGCTGGGAATGCCAGTGCCAATCGAAGGAGCTGGGGCGGGCTGGACAGCCGTAGCTTGAACGCTCTCGCCAGAGACGTCGAGCCCAAGGCCGTTCGAGATAAATTCGTACACCTCGGTCACAGAGAACAGCGAGCCGGACGGGCCGACGTTGACCGCCTTCGCGGCACTGGTTGTTCCGGATCCCGTCTGAGAACCGAGGATTGTCCCTTCGCCGTAGGCTGCATTCGACGTGCTCACATACGTCGTTTCCGTCTCGCTCCAACCGCTCGGCACGCTCGCGCCAAATTGGCTCTGGAAGTCCAAAGCGGATCCGTTCGACACAAGGCCTGTTTCCGTAACGTACACATAAAGCGGACTCTTCGACCCTCCGCTGATGTTGAGCGTGGCGCTGCCCAGGTCGATCGGGCTGGGGTCAGAGGCGGCTACGGTAAGGAGGAAATTGTCGTACGTGAGGAAAGACAAACTCGCGCCCGAGGCTCCCGTGCCGGTCGCTTCAGTGATGATATTGCCACCGCCCGTCGCGACGCCAATATCGATCGCGGTCACGGTCGCCCTCGCCGGAAGCGCGCTCAGCACGACGCACGCCACAATCGCATGAACGCTGAAAATCGGCTTCATTTTGAGTCCCCTTCGTCCACCCCGGTAACATTGATCACATTACGTAAGCCATGTCTAGCGCCTTTGTTGACGTCGAAGGCGTCGTCCATCGAGCCGCGGCGGCATCAATCCCAAGACCAAGCGCCAACCCTTGCGGCTTCACCATCCCGCCCGGCTCGACAAGGCGGTCGAACTCGGCGTCCGTCACATCGCCAACACATGGCCAAGCTCCAGCGCCGCGTCCTTCGGCTTGAGGTCGTGACGGACCGCGTGGCAGGCGATCTCCGAGGCCTTGTCGTAGCCGATCGCCGGCGACAGCGCCGTCACCAGCATCAGCGACCGTCCGACGTCACGGATTGGGCGAGTATTGCGACGGCGCCACACCATGGAACAAGTTGGCCGCCTTGCGGGTTTCGGTGTGGCGAATCGGCGGGAATCGCGCTATCCGCCCTTCGCGCCGTGACGCGTCTCACAGCGCAACGGGCGATCAAGCGCGACGACGGCGCCGCGTTCACACCGCATCCGGCGGGCGCCAGGTTTCTGGTCGACGCCAAGGCGGAGGATCGCGAGGGGAACATGTTTCGAATCCTGGTTCTTCTTGTAGCAGTGGCCACGGGTTGCGGCGTCGCAACCGCCGTCACCGTCGCGCATGCGCCGGCGCATGTCAGCCAGCTTGAGCGGGGCTATTAGAGTCCGGGACGTTTGCGTCGAATTGGGAGCTGTGGACGCGGTCGCTGACCGCGTCGCCGCGCTTGAGCCGCGCGCGGTTCCAAACCAGCGCGGCTGCAATTGGCCGCGTCAAAGCCAGGGATTACTGGCGCAGCGCCTGCAGCACCTTGGCCGAGGCGCGGCCGTTCACCGGCAACCCGACCTTGCCCTCAAAGTCGGCGATCGCCTCCTTGGTCTTGTTGCCGATCGCGCCGTCCGGCTGTCCGACGTCGTAGCCGCGCCGGGCGAGCAGCGTCTGCAGTTCCCGCCGCTCCGCCCGCGACAGTCCAGGGTCGTCGGTCGGCCAGGGCGCGACGATGCCCTGCCCGCCGGCGAGCCGGTCCGCCAGCACACAGGCGGCCAGCGAATAGGACTCGGCGGCGTTGTAGGAGTAGACGACGTCGAAGTTGTGCGTCACCAGGAACGCCGGGCCGTCGGGGCCGGCCGGCAGCAGCAGGCCGGCCTCGCCCTCGCCGAGCGGCCGGCCGTCGATCCGGGCGATCCCGCGCGCGGCCCAGGCCGACATCGGCGCCTTCGCTTTGCGTCCGGACGGCCCCGAATATCCGGGCGGCAGCCTGACCTCGAAACCCCAGGGGACGCCCGACCGCCAGCCCGACTTGGCGAAGTAGTGCGCGGTCGAGGCCAGCGCGTCGTCCGCCGAATCGACGATGTCGCGCCCGCCGTCGCTCCCGGGCGCAGCCAGGCGCAGATAGCTCGACGGCATGAACTGGGTCTGCCCGAAGGCGCCCGCCCAGGACCCGGCGAGCTTCTCGGCCGGGATGTCGCCGCGGTCGATGATCTTCAGAGCCGCCATCAGCTCCGAGCGGAAGTATCCGGCGCGCTCGCCGTAGCAGGCGAGGGTGGAGAGCGACTGGACCAGGGGGCGCCCGCCCATTTCCGAGCCGAAGTTCGATTCGACCCCCCAGATCGCCGCCAGCATGTAGCGGCCGACCCCATAGGTCTCTTCGGCGTGCGCGAGCGCGCGGGCCTCGCGCGCCATCGCCGCCTTGCCGTCGGCGACGCGCTCCTCGTCGACGAGGCCGTCCATATAGTCCCAGATCGGGGTCTTGAATTCGGGCTGCGCCTTCTGAAACTCGAGCACCTTCATGTCCGGCTGCAGGCCGTCGAACGCCTGATCGAGCGTCGGGTGGGAAACGCCGGCCCGGGCTGCGTCGGCCCGGAGCGCGGTGACGCAGGCGCTGAAGTCGGCGCGCGCGGGCGCCGAGGCCGCGGCCGCCGCAAGTGCCGCGAGACAGAGCAGGACGATGCGACTCATGCCGAGATCATCGTCGATTTCGGCCGGGTCCGTCGAGCCGCGATCAGAGGCTCGGATTTTTCCTGCCGCCACGAACTTCAAACGACGCCGCAGGGGTTAGAATAGCGGGCCGCAACCCGGAGGCGGAGCCATGCCTTGGTCGATCACCGTCGGTCGCTTTGGCGGAACCGCCGTCAAGATCCATATTACCTTTGTCCTGTTTCTCGCCTGGATCGCGTTCACCGCCTGGGCGCGCGACGGCGTCGAGGCCGCGCTCGACAGCACGGTCTTCATCGTCCTTTTGTTCCTTTGCGTGGTCCTGCGCGAGTTCGGCCATATTATCGCGGCGCGACGCTACGGCATCCGGTCGCCCGAGGTGACGCTGCTGCCGATCGGCGGCGTGGCGAGCATGCCGCGCCTGCCGAGCGATCCGCGTCAGGAGCTGGTCGTCGCCCTCGCTGGGCCTGCGGTCAATCTCATCATCGCCGCCGCGCTGTTCGCCGCGCTGGGCTCGCTGAGGCCCGGAGAGTTCGAGCAGATCGAGAACCCGCACCTGTCGCTGATCGGCCGTCCGGCGGCGGCGAACCTCTTTCTCGCCGTGTTCAACCTGATCCCGGCCTTTCCAATGGACGGCGGACGCGTGCTCCATGCCCTGCTCGCCATGCGCATCGGCGGCCCGCTCGCCACCGAGGTCGCCGCAAAAGTCGGCCAGGCCTTCGCCATCGGCCTCGGGTTTCTCGGGCTGTTCGGCAATCCCCTGCTGATCTTCATCGCCATCTTTATCTATATCGTCGCTGCGGGTGAGGCGCGGATGAGCGCGTCGCAACAGGCGCTCAAGGGGCTGACGGTCGGCGAGGCGATGAAAACACGCTTCACGCCGATTTCCATCGACGCGACGCTGGATCAGGCCGTCGACGCGCTGCTCGCTGCGGCGCAGAACGAGTTCCCCGTGGTGGACGCCTTTCGGAAGCCGATCGGGCTCTTGACCCGTGAGGACATTCTGGCGGCGGTCCGCAAGCACGGCCGGGACGAGCCCGCAAGCGTCGTGATGCGGGTCGGCGTGGACAGCGTTCGTCCCGAAACGCCGGTCGAGAGCGTATTCGAACGCCTTCAGGACCCGAAGGCCGCCGCGCTCTACGTCACGGACGCGGACGGCGCGATCGTCGGGCTGCTCACGCGACAGGCCCTTGCCGAAGTCGTGCTCATCCGGTCGGTGCGTCCCGGCTGGCGCTTCAATCGGCGCGCGTGAAAAAGCCGCGCGGGACGACCGCGCGGCTTCGTTTCGTTTGCGGCGAGCCTGCTCAGGCGCCGAGCGCAAGCCGGGCGCGCGAGCCGCGTCCGAAGGCGGCGGCGCCGGCAAGTCCGGCAAAGCCCAACGCCATCATGGCCCAGGTGCTGGTCTCCGGAATCGCGGTGGGAATGACGCCCGGCTGGAACAGGGCGCTGAGATCGGTCGCGCCGCCGGCCCCGCCGAGGTATCCATTCGGCCCCGACACCCCGAAAACGTTCTGCCAAGTGGCGAGGTCGGACGCGTGGGTATACAGGGTATCGACCGAATAGGCGTTGCCCACAGCCAGCTTCGAGATGACGATCTCCGTGCCGGAGTAGCCGGCGGTGGAGCCGACGGTCGAGTCGCCCTCGGTCTCGTCGTTCCAGATCACGATCACGCCGTTGTCCTGGAAAGCCTGGGACGCCTCGATCTCGGGCACGATCTGCGACAGGAAGTTGTCGCCGAGCGCGACCGCTTCCTGGTCGGTTCCGGCCTGGTAAGTGACGCCGTTGTAGGTGAAGTTGGTGTTCAACGACGAGTGCATGTCGTTGTACTGGTCGGGCGTGATCCAATTGAACTTCGCGACGGTGTTGTCGTTAAGGTCGGTCTGGAGCTGCTGCAGCGGCGCATAATAGGGCGTCTCCGGGTTGCTCGGGGAGGTGTCCGGCGCCGTGGTCGATCCGCCGTTGGTCGACGGAAAGAAGACGAACGGATTGTGCTTCGCGGCGTAGTTATACTGGTGGCTGCCGTTGTAGGGATTGGTGTAGGAGGCCGACGTGCCGGAGAATGAGCTGGTCGGCACCGTCCATTGGCTTTGCGGCGCGACCGTGCTGGTCAGGCTGTTGGCGCCGGGCTGGTTGACCGTTCCGCTGTTGGGGACGAGGTCGACGTCCTCCTGGTAGGACTTCCAGCCGGCCGCGCCATACTTCTGCTGCAAGAGCTGCCCGAGGTTCGGGGCGGTGACGATGTTGTTCGGGTAGGGGTCGGAGTCGTTCAGCGGCCCGGTCGTTCCCGAAACCTGATAGACGTAGTTCGGCTCCGAGGGGTGGAGGGTCGGCGACACGTTCTGGTAGTTCGTGGCGTAGGACGTGTACGCCGCGTTTGGATTGCCGGGCGTCACCAGGCTATTGAGAAAGGACGCCGCGGGATCGCCGAGCAGTTGCTCCGGCGTGCCTGCCGGCGCGCTGCTCGGCTGGGTGAAGTTGTGGTTTTCGAGGGCAAGGTAGAAAACGTCGCCGATCTGTTGAGCGTGCGCAGAACTTGACAACATGAGCGCCAACAGCGACACGCCGAGCGTCTTGGTCATGGCGTTCCCCAGGGGTTGCGTCGTCGGCGTCGCGCGCCGACGCGCTTTGGTAAGATCTGTACATGACAGCGGGATGCGAAATTGATGACAACGCGTTGAATTCTTGTTGTCCCCCGGGGCTTCCGCGAAAGCGCTTCCGCTTCCTGTTGACAGCCTGACGCTCGCGACGTTTATGGCCGCCCGAGGCGCGAAAGGCTCCGGCATTGAACTTCAAGCAGCTTGTCTGTGCGGCGTCGTTTGTCGCCGCGGCGTGCACGCCCGCAGCCGCCGACCTGCGCATGTGCAACAACACCGGCAGCCGGGTCAGCATCGCGCTCGCCTACACCGATGGTCAGGAGTGGGTCAGCGAGGGCTGGTGGAACCTCAAGTCGCTCGACTGCGTGACGCTGCTGCGCGGCGCGCTGGCCGCGCAGTATTACTATGTCTATGCGATGGACGAGCGCGGCGGCGAGTGGAAGGGCAAGGCGTTCATGTGCACTTCGGACCGCGAGTTCAAGATCCAGGGCCGCCAGGACTGCTTCGTGCGCGGCTATGACCGAACCGGTTTTTTCGAGGTCGACACCGGCAAGGACGCCAAGAGCTGGACCGTCCAGCTGACCGATCAGGCCAACCCGTCGACCCCGTAAGTCAGGCATCGTCCCGCGCCGGCGTGCGGCTGTCAAAACGTCGAGTCCGAGGAGGACCTCATGAAGTTCCGTCGCAGCCGCCGCGTGAAGATCATCGCGACTCTCGGTCCCGCTTCCGCGGACCGCGAGACCGTCCTTTCCCTATTCGAGGCAGGGGCCGACGTCTTCCGCATCAACATGAGTCACGCCTCGCACGACGCCATGCGCGAGCGGGTGGCGATGATCCGTTCGCTCGAGGAGGAGACCGGACGGCCAATCGGGGTGCTGGTCGACCTGCAGGGACCGAAGCTGAGGCTCGGGATGTTCGCCGAGGGCGCGGCCGAGCTGCACAAGGGGGACGCGTTCACGCTCGACGCCGATTCGACGCTCGGCGACGCCAGCCGCGTTCAATTGCCCCATCCGGAGATCTTGAGCTCTCTCGCGCCAGGCCATCGCGTGCTGGTCGACGATGGAAAGGTGCTGCTGCGGGTGGTGGAGGCGGAGCCGTCCCGCGCCGTGGCGATCGTCGAGGTCGCCGGCCGGGTTTCGAACCGCAAGGGCGTGAGCTTGCCCGACACCACCATCCCGACCTCGGCGATGACCGAGAAGGACCGCGCCGACCTCAAGGCTGCCCTCGAGGAGGACATCGACTGGATCGCGCTGTCCTTCGTGCAGCGTCCCGAGGACGTGGTCGAGGTCCAGGCGATCGCCAACGGCCGCGCGCTGGTCATGGCCAAGATCGAGAAGCCGCAGGCGGTGGCGCGGCTCGATGAAATCATGGCGGTCGCCGACGCGTTCATGGTCGCGCGCGGCGATCTCGGCGTCGAGATGCCGCTCGAGCGCGTGCCCGGTATCCAGAAGACGTTGACCCGCTACGCCCGCAGGCTCGGCAAGCCGGTGGTCGTGGCGACCCAGATGCTCGAATCGATGATCACCTCGCCGGTGCCGACCCGCGCCGAGGTGTCGGACGTCGCAACCGCGGTGTTCGAGGGCGCGGATGCGGTCATGCTTTCGGCCGAAAGCGCGTCCGGTCAATACCCGCGCGAGGCGGTGGCGACGATGAACAAGATCGCCGAGGCAGTCGAGTTGGAGGGCATCTATCCGACCATCATCGAGGCGCAGCGCGCGACGCCCGAGCCGACCGGCGCCGACGCGATCGCCGAGGCGACGCGCGACGTCGCCGAAACGCTAGGCCTGAAGGTCATCTGCGCCTGGACGAACTCGGGCTCGACCGGCCTGCGGATCGCGCGCGAACGGCCGCGGTCGTCGATTCTCGCGCTGACCCCCCACCAAGAGGTGGCGCGTCGGCTCGCGGTCGTCTGGGGCGTGCATGCGATCGTCACCGACGACGCCCGTGACGAGCGCGACATGGCCGAGCGCGCCTGCCGCCACGCCTATATCGAGGGTTTCGCCGGCGAGGGCGAGCGCATCATCGTGGTCGCCGGCGTGCCGTTCGGCACGGTCGGCGGCACCAACAACCTGCGCATCGCGACGGTCGTCGGCCAGTAGCCGCCGTAACGCGGCCCGCTCAGCGCCGATAAAGCCTGCGCCAGCTCGGCTGAGCGCCCTCGACCGCGAGAGGGGTCGCCTCATAGACGGAGCGGGCGATGGCGCGGGCGACGCATTCCGCGCCGAGCATCCCGATCTCGGTCAGGTCGCGGAGGTCGGGCGCCCGTTCGGCGGCGCAAGTCGCCGCCGCGAACACGGTGTCGCCGTCGGTCGGCGCGTGCGCCGGCCGCAGCGACAGCGCGAATCCGTCCTGCGCCGCGACGGCGAGCCGCTTGGCCTGCGCCTTGGTCAATGGAGCGTCGGTCACGACGACGGCGAGATTGGTGTTGGCGGGGTCGTCGTTCTTGAGGCTGAAGACGAGATGACCGTCGCCTCCGTCCGGCCCGCTTCCTAGCCCGCCGAACTCGGCCTCGCGCTCGTACGGCGCCGCCCAGAAATACGGGCTTGCGCCGCGCGTCGCCCGTCCCACCGCGTTGCAGGCGACGAGCGCGCCGACGCGATAGCCCCGCGCGGTCACAGCGCTTGTCGAGCCTAGACCGCCCTTGAGATCGAAGGTGGTGGCCCCGAAGCCCACGCCGGCCGTCCCGAGCTCGAACCGAGCGGCGGCCGCCTCAGCCGCCCGGTAGCCGAGCTCCCAATAAGGCGGCGTCCGTCCCCAGGCCTTGTCGCCGCCATTGGTGAGGTCGAACAAGGCCGCCGCCGGCACGATGGGCACTCGCGCCGTGCGCACCTGGTAGCCGCGCCCGACGGACGCGAGCTCAGCCATCGCGCCGCCCGCGGCGTCCAGGCCGAAGGCCGAGCCGCCCGACAGGACGAACGCATCCACCCGCTCGACCGTCATGTGCGGCGCCAGGAGCTCCGTGTCGCGCACGGCCGGCGCGCCGCCATGGACCGCGATCGAGGCGACGGCCGGCGCGTCGAACACCACCGCGGTCACGCCTGAGGCGAGCCTTGCGTCGTGCGCCGACCCGACCCGCACGCCGGCGACGTCGGTAATGAGATTGAGGTCCATCCCCGGCCTCCTACCGCGCCTGCCCGCAAAGGGGAACAGGCCGCCGGCGGGAGACCGAGCCGAATTTCGTCAGCGGAGCGCCACCGGCGGCGCGGCGACGGCGTCGCGCAAGCTTGGCGCCTCAGAAAGGCGAGGATGTTGGAAGGAGAGAGGCAGTCCGTATTGCGCGACGAACTCAATGAACCGCTGGGGATGGGCTCGGACCCCCTCGCGCGGGCGGCAAGCATCGGAGGATGGACCTTCCTTATGGCCGCCGCGCTGGTCGCCCTCGCGGTCGGCCTGGGTGAAGAGTACCTCCTGCTCAGTCTTAGGCCTCACAACGGCGCCGGGCTCGTCGCGGGCTCCGTGGCGCAGGCGACCGCGCCGACCGATTTGCCCCCGCTGCGCATCGTCGAGGCGCCGGCGAAACCGCCGCCGCTTGTCGACACGGCCGAAAAGGTCGCTGCGCCGAGCTCCACCGGAACCGTGCGCGTGCATTCCGGCGCGCCTGAGCCTCTCATTATCGACGTGCAGCAGGCGCTGGCCAGGCTACGCGCGCAAGACCCTTCCGCTACCGAGCGGTGACGCGCGGCGACGGCTCGCGCCGGCGCGCCGACCGGCGTAAAGAGGGCGGCGGCGTGTCCCCACTCGAAGCGAGCCTCATGAGCGACGATCTCCCCTATCGCCCCTGCGTCGGGGTCGCGCTGGTCAACCGGGACGGCGACGTGTTCATTGGCCATCGCAAGCGCAAGCGCGGCGGCGAGCGTCTCGACGAGCGGTCCTGGCAAATGCCGCAGGGCGGCATTGACGACGGCGAGACGCCGTTCGATGCGGCCAAACGCGAATTGTGGGAGGAAACCAACGTCCGCTCGGTCGAGCTCATCGCCGAGCTGCCGGAGTGGCAGAGCTACGAACTGCCCGACGAGGCGCGCGGCCGCTGGGCCGGCCGCTACCGCGGCCAGACGCAGAAATGGTTCCTTTTCCGCTTCCTTGGGTCGGATTCGGAGATCGACGTCCATCATCCGGCCGGCGGCGCACATGGGGCGGAGTTCGACGACTGGCGCTGGGCGCCGTTCGACCGGCTGTCCGACGTCGTGGTTCCCTTCAAGCGCCAGGTCTACCAGGCCGTCGCCACAGCTTTCGCGCCGCTGGCGAAGACGGGGTAGGATCCCGCCGCCTGCAAGTCCCGGCTCCGTCGCGTCCGAGCCCTTCCAGCCAAACCTCGTTCGCCCTCCGCTATCGCCCTGTTTGCACGGCCGATTTCGGCTCCAGGCAGCAAATGCTTTGGGAAACCACGGCAATGTGCTATGTTGGTCTCCAAGTCAAAATCTGGGCTGCGCGCGAAGAGCATGGACCGGGAGATAGTCAGCCAAGCCGTACAGTCGCGCGCGGACCAACCGCGCAGCGAGAGCTTTTTCGGTAGCTCCCGAGCGGGGCGCCGACGAGTTTTTTGTCGCGAGGCCCGCAAGCCGACGCGGCGGCTGAACGGGCACGGATATGTTTTTATGTTAAACTTATTATATAGGCATAATTGCTTATGTGACGCCTCCCAGGCCACGACCCGGCGCGACCTCCCCGGCCGCATGGGCTCGCCCGGAGAATTGAAAAAGGCGCCACAACCGCTTGAAAAGGCTCAAAACGGAGTTGGAAATGGCGAGGCGCGGGCCGCGACCCTCGCCGCCGACCGGGTCCGGCCCGATGCCGCATTGCCCCCAAAGTTAGGCGTCGGAGCTGCGTTGTGACGGTTTTGTCCGCTTAGGACATCGAAATCATGCGAGGCTCGCCAGAACTGCATCATCGCCTCGAGAGGAACACCCGTCTGTCGTTCGGCTAAGGGGCGCGTCCGTCGCGCCTGTCTTTCAACCCCCCAAGTGGGGAGAAGCGACGATTGGCGCCCCCGGCCAAAATCAGCCTGCCCTACTTCCCGGCCTTCACCGACGCCAGCGCCACGGCCATCTCCTCGCCCATCTTCTTGCGCAGCCGGTGGTCGGAGAGGTCGACATTGCCGCCCGCGAGTTCGTCCTCGAGGGCGGCGACGACGTCGTCATCGCTCTTGCCGGTCTGAGCCCCGATAAAGCGCTCGGCGAATTTGTCGGCCGCCTCGCCGGTGACGCCCTTCATGTCGGCGACCCACAGCGCCAGCGCCTTGTTGCGGCGCGCGGTGGCGCGGAAACGCAGGGCCTCGTCGTTGGCGAACTGCTTCTCGAAGGTGTTCTCGCGGTCCTGGAATGCGTCGGACATTTCCGTCTCCGTTGCCGCGCGGGCGCCCGGCTCTACGGGAAGCCGCGCATGTGCGGGCAGGTCTGGCCCGTTGGCGCCGCCATTCTATGACGGCTTCCTTGAGCCTGTGCAATCCGAAGCGGACGCGCGGAGCGGGGAAACAGGCGCTCCGGCGATCGTGGCGCGCGCCAGTTCCCTAACGCGGCAAACCGTTTGAGCTTCCTTGTTTAACCCGCTAGAAGCGGGCGCGCCCGAAGCCCTCCGGAGCCTCCATGACCGACGCCCTCAACGCCACGCCGCAGCAGAAATCCGAGATTCTGATGCAGGCGCTGCCTCACATGCTGCGCTACGACGAGGCGGTCGTGGTGGTGAAATACGGCGGGCACGCGATGGGCGACGAGCAGAAGGCGCGCGACTTCGCCAAGGACATGGTGCTGCTCGAACAGTCCGGCATCAATCCGGTGGTCGTCCACGGCGGCGGCCCTCAGATCGGCTCAATGCTGAAGAAGCTCGGCATCGAATCGCAGTTTTCCGGCGGTCTCCGGGTGACCGACAAGCCGACCATCGAGATCGTTGAAATGGTTCTGGCCGGCTCGATCAACAAGTCGATCGTCGGCTCGATCAACGCCGAAGGCGGCCGCGCGATCGGCCTTTGCGGCAAGGACGGCAACATGGTCCTCGCCCGCAAGGTCCACCGCCCGCATGCCCCCGACGAGGATGTCGTCGACCTCGGCTTCGTCGGCGAGCCCGACAAGGTCGACATGACGGTGCTCGAGCAGATTCTCGGCCGCGATCTGATTCCCGTGCTTGCGCCGGTCGCGCAGGACGCCGATGGGCAGACCTACAACGTCAATGCCGACACGTTCGCCGGCGCGATCGCCGGGGCGCTCGGGGCCAAGCGCCTCTTGTTCCTGACCGACGTGCCGGGCGTGCTCGACAAAAACAGGACTCTGATCAAGGAGCTGAAGGTCGACGAGATCCGCGGGCTCATCGCCGACGGCACCATTACCGGCGGCATGATCCCCAAGGTCGAGACCTGCATCTATGCGATCGAGCGCGGCGTCGAGGGCGTCGTCATCCTCGACGGCAAAATCCCGCATGCGGTGCTGATCGAACTCCTGACCGACCAGGGGTCCGGAACCCTGATCACCAGATAGGGCATGTTGCAATTGTATAGCGTTTGGCGCCGAAGATCCCCCTCTCCCCGCTCGCGGGGAGAGGGCAGGGGTGAGGGGCTTTGGCGATTGGCCGCAGCGCGCGCTCGCCCCGCCCCTCATCCTACCCTTCTCCCCGCGAGCGGGGAGAAGGGACGGTCGGCGTGTCACGCGCAACGGGCAAAGGCCTGACCCGTGCGCATTTTGGCCATCGACACCTCCTGCGGCGCGGCGTCGGTCGCGGTCGTCGAGACCGGGCGGCTCGAGCCGCTCGCCGTCCTGAGCCGCGGGATGGCGCGAGGCCACGCCGAGGCGCTCGCTCCGATGGTCGAGGAGGCCGGGCGCGCCTTGGAGGGCGGCCTCGCCTCCCTTAACCGGATCGCGGTGACGATCGGTCCCGGCTCGTTCACCGGCATTCGGGTCGGCCTCGCGCTGGCCCGCGCGATGGGGCTCGGGCTCGGCGTCCCGGTGGTGGGCGTGCCGACGCTCGTCGCCTTCGCCGCGTCCCTCCTCAGCGAGCCGCGGCCGGGGATCATCGCGGCCGCGATCGACGCCCGTCACGGGTCGATCTATTTCCAGCTGTTCGAGGCGTCCGGCCGCCCGCTCGGGCCGCCCCGATGCGACGCCGTGCGCGAGTGCGTGCGCGGCATCGGCGCTGGGCCGGCGCTGCTGGCCGGGGACGCTGCCGATCTCGTCGCCGCCGAGGCGCACCGCGCGGGCCTCCCCTACGACCTCGCGGCCGCCGGCGATGCCCCAGACATCGTCGCCGTCGCAAGGCTCGGTTTGGCCCTCGACCCGGGCGGCAATCCGGCCCGGCCGCTTTATGTCAAGCCGCCGGATGCGCACCCGAATCCGGCCGAGCCGATTGCCCGGACGTTCGTCTGATGACGCGATGATTTTCGGCTTCGGCGGCAGATCGTCCCCGCCCATCGTCCGGCCGCTGCGCAGCGACAAGGCCGAGGCCTGCGCCCGTCTGCACGCCGCCGGCTTCGCCCATCCATGGTCTGCCGGGGAGGTCGGCCGGCTCATCGCCGACGCCTCGAATTCTTGCCGCAGGGGCGCTCGACCCGGCGAACGGAGACCTGCGCGGCTTCACGCTCGCCCGGCTCGCCGCGGACGAAGCCGAGATCCTGACGATAGCGGTCGAGGTCGGCTGGCGCGGCCGGGGGGTCGGGCGCGCCCTGATGGGCGAAATTCTGCGCCGGGCCGGTAACGCCGGGGCGCGGGCGATGTTTCTCGAGGTCGACGAGGACAACGCTGCGGCGCTGGCGCTCTATCGTCGTCTCGGCTTCGTCAAGGTCGGCGAACGTTCCGGCTATTATCGCCGAAAGGACGGTTCACGGGCGCTTGCCGTCGTCATGCGCAGGGGCCTCCCGTGAGTCTCGTCGCGACCGCGGCGAGAGCGGGAGCGCCTCTGCTTGGCTTGTCCGTGCTCGTGCGGCTCGCGGGCCTCGTCCTGGCGCTCGCCGGATTCATCGTCGCCTTCGGCCCGCCGCGCCGCCTCGCCCAGCGGCTCGGCTGGCGGTTCGGCGAGCGGGCGCCGGTCCTGTTTCACCGCTTGTTGTGCGTCGGACTTGGCGTGGCGGTGCGTCAGCATGGCGAATGGACCGATTCGGGCGTCCGCTTGATCGTCGCCAATCATGTCTCCTGGCTCGACATCCCGGTGCTGGGGTCGCTCGCGCCGATGAGCTTTCTCGCTAAGAAGGAGATCGGCGGCCATCCGGTCGGCCGCGAACTCGTCGCCTTGCAGGGGGCTGTTTACGTCGATCGCGACCGGCGCCGCTGCATTCCCGACGTCAACGCCAGAATGGTCGAAACGATGCGCGCCGGCGCGCCGGTCGTCCTGTTCGCCGAGGCGACCACCGGCGACGGGAACCGGCTCCTGCGCTTCCGCTCGTCGCATTTCGAGGCGATCCGGCAGGCGGCGATCGGCGGGAACGAATTCCCCGCGCTCGTTCAGCCGGTCTTCCTCCACTATTCGCGGCTCGCCGGCCTGCCGATGGCGCGGTTCGAGCGGCCAAGGGTCGCCTGGTACGGCGACATGACCTTTTTGCCGCATTTCATTCGCTACGCTGGCGGCGGCGGCGTCACCTGCGACGTTTATTGCGGCGCTCCGATCCGCGTCACACCGGACATGGACCGGAAGTCCCTCGCGCGCCTGACCGAGGCGGCGGTGCGGCGTCTGGCCGCCGAGGTTCGGCATGTTCCGCCTATTTTCCCGGGACGCGAATAGGCCTAAATAAGGGGTTGCCGCTGGAGACCTCATTGTCCGAATCGACTGTGCTTGAAGACGCGCCCCGCCCCGCCCCGCCTGGACCGGAGCCTGCCCCGCGCGCGTTCATCAAGTCGTTCGGCTGCCAGATGAACGTTTACGATTCGCAGCGCATGGCTGATCTCGCGGCGGCCAACGGCTACGCCGAGGCGGCGCGCGCCCAGGACGCGGAGTTGATCGTCCTCAATACCTGTCATATCCGGGAAAGAGCGTCGGAAAAAATCTATTCCGAACTCGGCAAGCTGCGCGAACTCAAGGAGGAGCGCGGACGCGCAGGCCGCCGAACGACGCTGGTGGTCGCCGGCTGCCTCGCCCAGGCTGAAGGGGCCGAGATCCTGCGCCGCCAGCCGGCGGTGGACGTGGTCGTCGGTCCGCAAAGCTACCATCGGCTACCGGAACTCTTGAAGAAGGCCGAAGCGCGGACGGGCGTGGTCGACACCGATTTCCCCGCCGGGGACAAGTTCGCCCGATTGCCGGCGAGCGCGCCGGACGCGGTGAGGAAGCGCGGCGTCGCGGCCTTCGTCACCGTCCAGGAGGGGTGCGACAAGTTCTGCTCGTTCTGCGTCGTGCCCTACACCCGCGGCGCGGAAACCTCCCGCCCCGTCGAGGCGGTTCTGGCGGAGATCGCTGGCCTCGTCCGCGCGGGCGTGCGGGAGGTCATGCTGATCGGGCAGAACGTCAACGCCTATCATGGGGCCGGTGCAGCGGGACAGCCGGTCGGGCTCGCCGGTCTCATCGAAGCGGCCGCCGAGATTTCCGGGGTGAAACGGGTGCGGTACGCAACTTCCCATCCCAACGACATGAGCGACGATCTGATCGCCGCGCACCGGGAGGTCGAGGCGCTCGCGCCTTATCTCCATCTTCCGGTCCAGTCCGGCTCCGACCGCATCCTGGCCTCGATGAACCGGCGCCATCGCGTCGCCGACTATCTCGGCGTGATCGCCCGGGTGCGCGAGGCGCGGCCGGACATTGCGCTCTCGTCGGACTTCATCGTTGGCTATCCCGGCGAGACGGACGCCGACTTCGAGGCGACGCTCGAGCTTGTGCGCGCCGTCGGGTTCGCCTCGTCCTTCGCTTTCAAATACTCGGCCCGGCCGGGAACGCCGGCGGCGGAGATGGACGGACAGATCGACGAGGACGTCAAGGCGATGCGTCTCGCTCTCTTGCAGGCGCTCCTGGAGGAGCAGCGGCAGGCGTTCAACCGGGCCTGCGTGAGTAGGCGCCTCTCTGTCCTGTTCGAGAAGCCCGGACGCCACGCCGGCCAGGCGATCGGACGCTCGCCCTACATGCAGGCGGTGTTTGCAGAAGCGCCGCCGTCCACGATCGGCTCCATGGCGGAGGTGGAAATCGTCGGCGTCGGCCCTAATTCGCTGCGCGGCCGCATTGTCTCGCCAGCGTCGTGAAAGCAGGATTTGATCTTAGTGCAGGACGATTCGAACCAGGAACCGGAAGTCAGGGAGAGCATCGATTTGAAGCCGCAGGACCCGTCGCCGTCTCGCGTCGCCGCCGCTCCGCTCACGCCCAATACGACCCTTCGCGAATCCAAGTCTGCCGAAATTTCGATCGCGCTTCCAGATAATGCGGCCGCGTCGGTGGTGTTCGGGCACTATGACCAGAACATCGCTCGCATCGAGCGCTCGCTCGGCGTCTCGGCCTACGCCAACGGCAACCAGGTCGTGATCAAGGGCCCGAAAGAGGCGAGCGAGCAGGCCCGTCGTGTCTTCGAAATGCTGTACGAGCGGGTGAAGATGGGTCAGCCGGCAAGCGAGGGCGACGTCGAGGGGGCGATCGCCGAGAGCGCCTACCAGGGTTTCTTGTTTCCGGGCGACGAATCCGGGCGCGACAGTTTCGGCGTCGTCAAGACCCGCAAGCGCGGCGTCGTGCGGGCCCGGAACGCGGCGCAGGATCGCTATCTCGCGGCGCTGCGCAAATACGAACTCGTGTTTGCGGAGGGGCCGGCCGGCACAGGCAAGACTTGGCTTGCGGTGGGACACGCCGTGTCGCTTTTGGAGCAGGGCCTGGTCGAGCGGATGATCCTGTCGCGGCCGGCGGTCGAGGCCGGCGAGCGGCTCGGTTTCCTCCCGGGCGACATGAAGGAGAAAGTCGATCCGTATCTGCGGCCGATCTACGACGCCCTGTACGACTTCATGGACGGACGCATGGTCGAGCGCGGCATCCAGACGGGCATGATCGAGATTGCGCCGCTCGCTTTCATGCGCGGACGGACCCTGTCGAAGGCCGCGGTGCTGCTCGACGAGGCCCAGAACGCGACCGCGATGCAGATGAAGATGTTCCTGACCCGTCTCGGCGAAGGGTCGCGGATGATGATCAACGGCGATCCCAGCCAGACCGACCTCGCGCCTGGTCAAAAATCCGGTCTTGGCGAGGCTATTCGCCTGTTGTCGGCGAACCCGCGCATCGGCCACGTACGCTTCGCGCACGTCGACGTCGTACGCCACGATCTGGTCCGCCAGATTGTCGAGGCCTACGAGCACGCGGGCCAGGAAGGGCGTCCCGCCGGCGCGCCATGAGGCTCTCGGTCGACATCAGCGCGCCGTCGTCTTTGTGGCGGAAGTTGCCGCGCGCCCGGACGCTGGCGCGCGAAACGCTCGCCGCTTGCGTCGCCGAGAGTGGGATTCAGTCGCGCGACGGCGCCGGGGTGAGCCTGCTGCTCGCCGGTGACGCCCAAGTGCGAGCGCTCAATGCCCGCTGGCGCGGCCACGACAAGCCGACCAACGTCCTGTCCTTCCCTGCCGCCGGCGTCGAGAGGCTCGCTGAGGGCGCCGCGCTCGGCGACATCGTGCTGGCGTTCGAGACCCTGGCGGGCGAGGCCGAGGCGACCGACATCCCCCTCGCCGACCATTACCGTCATCTCATTGCGCATGGTTTTTTGCATCTGATCGGCTACGATCATCAGACGGACGAAGAGGCCGAGCGCATGGAAGCGCTCGAGACCAGGATATTGGCTCGCCTGGGGGTCCCGAACCCCTATGCGGACGGAACCGTTATGGAATGAGCGAAACGACGCACGACGAGCGCAATGAGGCGCCGCCAGCATCCCCGTCTTCTCGGGAAACGACTCCCGGGCTTTTCGAGCGGCTGAGGGGGCTTTTCGGCTTGGCGCCCGGCTCCGTCCGCGACGACATCGAGGACGCGATCGACGAGAGCGCCAGCGCCGAGTTCACGCCTCAAGAGCGAGCGATATTGAAGAATGTGCTCGCGCTTCACGATGTTCGGGTGGCGGACGTCATGGTGCCCCGCGCCGACGTGGTCGCACTGGCGCTGGACACGACCCTCCGGGAGGCGCTGGACCTCTTCCGATCCGCTGGCCATTCGAGGCTCCCCGTCTATGGAGAGACGCTCGACGATCCGCGCGGCATGATTCACATTCGCGACCTCCTCGTCTTTCTCGCCTCCGACCCCCGTTTCGGATTAACCGCAGTCCCCGACGCGCAACCGCAGCCGCGCGGTCCGGCCGGCGCGCTGGACATGGCGCTGTCGGAGGCCGGCATCCTGCGCCCGGTCCTATACGCTCCCCCGTCGATGCCGGCGCTCGATCTCCTGCTGCGCATGCAGATGTCACGCACGCATATGGCCCTGGTGATCGATGAGTACGGCGGCACCGACGGTCTCGTTTCGATCGAGGACGTCGTTGAATCGATTGTCGGCGATATCGAGGACGAGCACGACGAAACCGAAACTCCGATTCATCCTGCCGAAGGCGGGGCGTTCATCATCGAGGCGCGCGCGTCGCTCGACGAGGTGTCGGAGGCGCTCGGCTTCGATTTTGCTTCGTTGGCCGACGCGGAGGAGGTCGACACGATTGGCGGTCTTGTCACGGCCTCCGCAGGCCGGGTTCCCAGCCGCGGGGAGATCCTGAAAGGACCGGGGGGCTTCGAATACGAGATTCTTGACGCCGATCCGCGGCGCATCAAACGGATGAAGCTCTGGCCGCTCGCGGCTCGGACGCCAGAGCCGGGCGCGTCGCCGACGCCGGCGAAGTTGCCCGACGACGATTAGATCAGGAATGCTTCGGCATTTTTCGCCGTCCGCTTCCGGATCGATATCGCAACTGCCCGGAAGGCGGCGGAGCGCGCGGGGACGGCGCGCCGCTTCGTTCCTTGCGCCTTACGCGACCGGCCGGTCGGCGGCTTGGTAGGGGAAAACCTGATTTTGGCCTCGAGCGTCTGAAAAGACCGCGAAAGCGAACTCCATTGGGGGCTCTGACACAGTTGAACGCTCTAAAAACGCGCGGTCGTTGCGTAATATGCGTGGTCAAGGACAGCGATGAAACGGCAAAGCGAGTCGACACGGCCCCGAAGCGAGGCTGGCGGCTTTGAGCGCGGTCGCCCGAACCGCAACGATCGCCGACGCGGTCGCCGCTCTGCCGGCCAGCGTGATCCTGTCCTGGGGCTGGCGTCGGCGCGCGGTCGCCCTCTTATCCGGGGCGGTTGGCGCCTTCGCGTTGCCGCCGTTCGATCTTCTCATCGCTATGGCTGTCCCGATGACCATCGCGGTGTGGTTGATCGATGGATCGCATTCGGCGACCCGCGGTTCGGCAGGCTTTGGGCGCGCGAGGGCGGCCTTCGGCGCCGGCTGGTGGTTCGGCTTCGGCTATTTTCTCGCCGGGCTTTGGTGGGTCGGGGCGGCATGCCTTGTCGATGGGGACAAGTTCCTGTGGGCGCTGCCGCTGGGGGTCGTCGCGCTGCCGGCGGGGTTGGCCTTTTTTCCCGCCTTCGGCTTTGCGCTCTCCGGCCTTCTCTGGTCGTCCGGGCCGTGGCGGATCCTCGCGCTGGCGTTCAGTGTGGGCGTGAGCGAGTGGATGCGGGGCCTCATGTTCACCGGCTTCCCGTGGAACGACATCGGCATGGGGCTCGGGGCGAATCTCACTTTGGCGCAGATCGCCTCAGTGGTCGGCCTGCACGGGCTCACCTTCGTTACCGTGGCAATCTTCGCTGCGCCCGCCACGCTCTGGCGCGGACCGGGCGGTGCGCTGGCGCCGACGGTCATTGCCGGACTCGCCCTGCTCGGAATCGCGGGGTTCGGCGCCGTCCGGCTGGCCGCGCCGGTGAGCCCGACCGTCCCCGGCGTCCGGCTGCGGTTGATGCAGCCCGACGTCGCGCAGGGCGAGTCCTTCGCGCCGGAGAACAGGGACGCCATCGTGCGGCACTATCTCGAGTTGTCCGCGGGCGACGGCGCGCTGGAGGGGCTCGACAAGAGCCGGGTGACGCATCTTATATGGCCGGAGTCGGCATTCCCGTTCATTCTGTCGCGGGACCCGCAGGCGCTGGGCGATATCGTCTCCCTGCTCGGCGCCCGCACGACCCTCATCACCGGCGCGGCGCGGGTCGAGACCAAGGTGGGGCGAGATCCGAAATACTACAACTCCATCGAGATCGTCGGTCGCGACGGCCTTCTCGGCGAGCGCTACGACAAGCAACACCTCGTGCCCTTTGGCGAGTATGTCCCGTTCGAGGCTCTTTGGGATTGGACGGGCGTGACCCAGTTCGTTCAGGCGCCGGGCGGATTCACCGCCGGCGCCGGGCGGCGCATCCTGCGTGCGCCAGGTTTGCCGGCCGCAATGCCGTTGATCTGCTACGAGGCTGTCTTTCCTACCGAAATCGGCGACTTCTTTTCCCAAGGTGAACGCCCGGGCTGGCTCTTGAATGTCACGGACGACGCCTGGTTCGGCCTCACGCCCGGCCCCTATCAACATTATGCGCAGGCTCGGTTGAGAGCGATCGAACTCGGCCTGCCGCTCGTGCGCGTGGCTAATTCCGGGGTTTCTGCGGTCGTCGACGGCTTCGGACGGGAGATCGTCGCTGCTCCTCTCGGCGTCGAGGGCGTGATGGACTCCGATCTCCCCGTGGCTCTGCCCCCGACCTGGCAGTCGCGGTTCGGCTCGCTGACCGCGGCGGCGATCGGTCTGGTTTTTCTGGCGCTAACCATCTCCCGAAAGAGCGCCGCTGACGGAAACCCTGGATTGTATTTGTCGGGCTTGCGCCCCATCGAGGTTGGTTGTATTTCCCCTACGTCAAATGGATGGGGCGCGATTCGCGACACCCACGAGTAGCGTCGGGCCAAAAGTGGTGAAAAGTCCATTGAACAGCGTCGATGTCTATGTCGGAGCGCGGTTGCGGATGCGTCGCGCCATGCTCGGGATGAGCCAAAGCAAGCTCGGCGCCGTCCTCGGGGTGACGTTTCAGCAGATCCAGAAATACGAGAAGGGCGTCAATCGGATCAGCGCCAGTCGCCTCAAGCAGGCCGCGAGCGTGTTCGACGTCGATGTCGACTGGTTCTACGAGGGCGGACCGGCCGAACGTGGGGCAAAGGCCGGGCTTGCGGAAGGCGTGACGCGGCCGCTCGACGTCCAATTCCTTTCGACGACGGAAGGCTTCAAGCTCAATCGCGCGTTCACCCGCATTCGCGATCCGAAAATCCGACGAAAGATCATAGATCTTGTCGAATCGCTCGCGCCGCCCGACGAAGTCAGCGCTTCCACGAGCGTCGAAGACGTTCGATAAAACGAACGATTTCACTCGAACCGGCTTGACGTACCGAACGGTCGCTGCCACAAGCGCCTCGGCGCAGGGCTTGCATCCGCCCCAAAAAATGGGTCTGAAGGAGATCGTCAATATGGCGCGTCTGAACTATGAATTCACCAGCGAATCGGTTTCCGAGGGTCATCCCGATAAGGTGTGTGACCGGATTTCTGACGAAATCGTCGATCTCTTTTTCCGCGAGGGCGCCAAGGCCGGCCTCGATCCCTACCAGATCCGCGTCGCCTGTGAGACGCTTGCCACCACCAACCGGGTGATTATCGCCGGCGAAGTCCGCGGCCCGAACCTTCCCACCGAGCAGATCGTCGAGACCGTACGGCAGGCCGTCAAGGACATCGGCTACGAACAGGACGGCTTTCATTGGCGGGATGCGAAGATTGAGGTGCTGCTGCACGCGCAGTCCGCTGATATTGCCCAAGGCGTCGACGCCGCCGGCAACAAGGACGAGGGCGCGGGCGATCAGGGCATCATGTTCGGTTACGCCTGCCGTGAAACGCCGGAACTGATGCCGGCGCCGCTGTACTATGCCCATAAGATCCTTCGGGAGATTTCCGTCGCCCGCCATGCCGGCGCTGAGAAGACGCTCGGCCCGGATGCGAAGAGCCAAGTGACCGTGCGCTATCAGAACGGCAAGCCGGTCGAGGCGACCCAGATCGTCGTTTCCCATCAGCATGTCGTCGAGTCGCTGACGTCGGAGGACGTTGCGCGTCTCGTCCGCCCCTATGTGGAGGCGGCGCTGCCGGCCGGCTGGATAACGGCCAACACCGTCTGGCACATCAACCCGACCGGCAAGTTCTACATCGGCGGCCCCGATGGCGACTGCGGGCTGACGGGACGCAAGATCATTGTCGACACCTACGGCGGAGCGGCGCCTCACGGCGGTGGCGCGTTTTCCGGCAAGGACCCGACCAAAGTCGATCGTTCGGCGGCCTACGCCGCGCGCTACCTGGCCAAGAACGTGATCGCAGCCGATCTCGCCGACCGCTGCACGCTGCAGCTTTCCTACGCCATTGGCGTAGCGAGGCCGCTGTCGATCTACGCCGACCTCCATGGCACCGGCCGGATCGACGAGAGCGAGCTCGAGAAGGCGCTGATGGAGGTTATGAACCTCACCCCGCGCGGCATCCGCGAGCACCTTCATCTGAACCGGCCGATCTTCGCCCGCACCTCGTCCTACGGCCATTTCGGCCGCGCGCCAGAGGCCGACGGCGGCTTCTCTTGGGAAAAGATCGACCTCGCCGACACGCTCCGCCGCCTCGCCTGAGGCGCGGGCGTACGGCAGAGGCGCATGCGGGCGGCGGGCAAAGAGCGCAGCGCCGATTCGGGACGGCGCACGTTGTACGGGCGCAGCCGCGGAAAAGCGTTGCGCTTAGGACAAGAACGGCTCATCGGCGAGAGACTGCCGAAGCTGGAGATCGATCCGGGCGCCCTTGCAAGTCCGCCGACGTTCGAGTTTGAGCCGAAGGCCTTTTGGCTCGAGATCGGGTTCGGCGCAGGCGAGCATCTGATCGAACAGGCCAAGGCCAATCCCGACGTCGCGCTGATCGGCTGCGAGCCTTTTCTCAACGGGGTCGCCGCCGCGCTGGCCGGCATTGAGCGGGAAGGGCTGGTCAACGTTCGGTTGCGGCGCGGCGACGCGCAGGCGCTGGTCGAGGCCGCGCCGGACGCCTTGTTTTCCCGCGTCTTCATCCTGTATCCTGACCCTTGGCCGAAGCGGCGGCACAACAAGCGGCGCATCGTGTCCGAACCGATGGTGACCGCGCTCGCGAGGGTCCTCCATCCCGGCGGCGAGGTGCGCTTCGCCACCGACATCGACGACTACGCCGGCTGGACTTTGCAGCGCTTCCTCGCTTCGCCCTGGTTTCGATGGGCGCCCTCGGCCGCGGTCGATTGGCGCCGCCCCTGGCCGCAATGGCGGCCGACGCGATATGAGATCAAAGCGAAAATAGCGGGCAGGGCGCCTGTTTACCTGACTTTTGTTCGAATGTGAGACACTTGTCCGGAAGCGTGGTTCTTGCACAAGGCGGAATCCGGCTAGGAGAGCGGGCGTACCAAGGGGACATCATGTCGGATAATGTTGACCGTCGAACGCTTCTCAAGGGCGTCGCCGCCTCGGCCGCGGCGATCGGACCGATTGCCGAAGCGCTGGGGGCAGAACCCGAAGGATTGCAGTTCGAGCCGCCGGTCCCATTCTCTTACGAACTCTTCAAGCAGCAGGCTCGCGAGCGCGCGCATCGGCCCTATGAGCCGCCCCCGCGTCCCGCGCCCGAGGTGCTTCAGAAAATCAATTACCAGGAATGGGGCAAGATCAAATACCGCAACGCTTTCGCGCTGTTCGCCAACGGCCCGGGCCCCTTTCCGGTTACCTTTTTTCATCTGGGGCTGTTTTTCCAGAATGCGGTCGGCATGCATGTGGTCCAGGGCGGGCTGTCCCGCGAGATCATTTACGAACAGGCCTATTTCGACATGCCGGCCAATACGCCGGCCCGCGATCTGCCGGCGGGGGCCGGATTCGCCGGTCTGCGTGTTCAGGAGGCGCGCGACGGAGATCTCGACTGGCGTAAGAACGACTGGGTCGCTTTCTTGGGCGCCGCTTATTTCCGTGCAATCGGCGAACTGCGCCAGTACGGCCTCTCCGCGCGGGGCATCGCCCTCGACGTCGCTGTGGACAACCACCCGGAAGAATTCCCTGACTTCACTCAGTTCTACATCGAGTCCGCGGCGGAAGACCACACGCTAACGCTGTATGCTCTGATGGAGGGCCCCTCGATCGTGGGGGCCTATCGGTTCCTGATGACTCGCGGCAACGGCGTCATCATGGATATCCAGGCCTCGCTCTTCGTCCGGGCGCAGGTCTCGCGCTTCGGCGTCGCTCCGCTCACCTCGATGTACTGGTATTCCGAGACCAAAAAACCCGAGGCGATCGACTGGCGTCCCGAGGTCCACGATTCGGACGGGCTTGAGATGTGGTCGGGCAACGGCGAACGGCTGTGGCGCCAGCTCAACAATCCGCCGCGCATCATGGTGTCGTCTTTCCTCGACGACAATCCGCGGGGCTTCGGCATCATGCAGCGCGACCGCGTGTTCGATCATTATCTCGACGGCGTCTACTATGACCGGCGGCCGAGCCTCTGGGTCGAGCCGCAGCCAGGCGCCGACGGCAAGGGCTGGGGCAAGGGCTCGATCCAGCTTTGCGAGATTCCGACCGACGACGAGATCCACGACAACGTGGTGGCGATGTGGGTGCCGGCCGAGCCGGTGCCGGCCGGCGCCGAGCTGCATCTCAACTATAAGCTCTACTGGCTTGCCGATTCGCCGGTTCCCTCGAAACTGGGCAAGGTGGTGGCCACTCGGCTTGGACGCGGCGGCCAGCCTGGCCTGCCTCGGCCGAAGGGCCTGCGCAAGTTCATGGTCGAGTTCCTGGGCGGTCCGCTCGCGACGCTGCCTTTCGGCGTCAAGCCGGAACTCGTCGTCTCCGCCTCACGCGGCACATTTGGCCCCTATCAGTTGATCGAGGCGGTGCCGGACGGCGTCGCCGGCCACTGGCGGGCGCAGTTCGATCTGAGCGTCGAAGGGACCGACCCGGTGGAAATGCGCGCCTTCCTCAGGTCGGGCGGCCAGCCGTTGACCGAGACCTGGCTTTTCCAGTATCACCCATTTTAGAGTCGACGGGCTAAAGGACGCGGCTCGGGTGATTTTAGGTTCGCGCGTATCGTGAATTGATCATCTCGCTCTCTGTCCGCCGACGCCGATCCGGCCTGCCTGCTAGCAGGGAGTTTTCTTGCGCCCTGTTCGGCGCTCCATTCCAGAAAGTCCTGTAATGTCATAATATTACCGACTTTGCAACCCACCGGTTGCGAGCCCGAGCGGGCGCGGAACAGGGAGCTTAACAGGACCGGAACAGGCGCCTAACAGGCCGTTATCAGGTCGGAACAGGTAAAGAAGAGGCCGGCGAAACGAGGGCGCGAGACCGGCGCCGCCGGGTTGTAAGGCGCGGCCAGGATCACCTTCCCCAACCGAGTGGATTGCTCTTGTCAGCAATCGGATGAGGGGGCGCCACGAGATTCGTTCAAAAATCATCTTGCTTAGAGTTGCCCGCGTCGACCCGCCGGTCCTCAAACGGCGTTCTGCCGCCTTCTCTCTTCGCCCTGGTCTTCGAGCCTGAGCGAGCGTGTGATGATTTCGGCGGTGAGCCGCAGGTGCTCGACGATCGCCTCCGTGGCCGCCGCGCTGTCGCGCGCGATGGTTGCATCAAAGATTTGCTTGTGCTCGGCGGACACGTCGCGGTCCCGACCGACCACCCCTGAATAGCGTCGATAACGCTCCGTCTGCTGATAGAGTTGGGAGCGGATCTGCAGAAGCTTTGCCGAGCCGCAGGCTTTGACCAGCGCTTCATGGAAGGCGCCGTGCGCAAGCGCCCATTGATCCGAGTGCCAGGTGCGGCTCGCCTTCGACGCGCCTCGAAATTCTCGAGAGCCTATGCCAGGCGGCGACGAGATCGGTCTCCCAGTCGAGATCGCCGTGGGCAATCGATCGCGCCAAGGCGACCCTCTCGATCTCCACCCGCGCCTCGGTGAGGTCCCGGAGATCCTCGACCGAAAGCGGGGCTACGCGATACCCCTTCTGGGACTCCGCGATCACGAGGCCTTCAGCGCCCAGCCTCGAAAGCGCTTCACGCACCGCGCCGAGACTGACTTCCGAGGTCTCGGCGATGTCGTTGATGCGCAATTTGCTTCCTGGAAGAATCCTGCAGGCGAGGATGTCTCCCCGAAGCGTCTCGAACATGCGGTCCGATTGGGTCCGGTTGCTCATCGAGTTCCGTCCGCCGCCCTCCTGGCGTCCTTGACCTTACGGCGCGCAGACAAGTGCGGTCCGCTCCGCCAACGAGACGCTCGTCGAACTCTCGGCGCCGCTCGCCCGCCGGTTCGTTATTGTCGGTCGGGTATGACCGCTGCGCACGGCCGAAGTCGCCGCCCGTCTTTCCCGCGACGTTCGATAAAATCTGCTAGCACGCTAAAAATATATTTTCAATTGATAAATCTCGTGCTATCGACGAAAAAAAATCGCCGCTGCGTCAGGCGCGGCTTTTTCAGGGTGGAGCATCCCATGAAGCTATTTCGGCATGGTGCGGTCGGTTCGGAGCGGGCGGGCGCTCTGGATGGAAAGGGAGTCAAGCGAGACCTCTCCCTTCTTGTCCCCGACATCACGCCCGATTGGCTGTCACCCGAGAAGCTTGGCGCGATCGTCGCGATCGATATTGAGAAACTGCCAGTTGTGCCGGACGGGACGCGCATCGGCGCCCCGGTCGGCGGCGTTCGCCAGTTCGTCGCGATCGGCCTCAACTACCGCAAGCATGCGGCTGAGGCCGGCATGCAGATCCCGAAGGATCCGGTGGTCTTCAACAAGGCGATTACCTGCATCCAGGGCCCGGACGACAACCTGACCTGGCCGGAGCGCTCGGAGAAGATGGACTGGGAGGTCGAACTCGGGTTCGTCGTTGGGACGAAGTCGCAGCGCGTGAGCAGAGAGAGCGCGCTCTCGCATATCGCCGGCTACTGCCTCGCCAACGATGTTTCGGAGCGCGAGTGGCAGGCCAACCGCAGCGGTCAATGGGTCAAGGGTAAGAGCTTCGACTCCTTCGGACCTCTCGGCCCTTGGCTCGTCACCGCAGACGAGATTGCTGACCCGCAGGCGATCCCGCTGACCCTCGCAGTCAACGGCGCCGTCCGCCAGAACAGCAACACCAGCGACATGATCTTTACCGTCGCGGAGATCCTTTCACACCTCAGTCAGTTCATGACGCTTCTCCCGGGCGACGTGGTGATCACCGGCACGCCCGAAGGCGTCGGCCTCGGCATGAAGCCGCCACAGTTCCTGAAGCGCGGCGACGTCGTCGAACTTCAAGGCGGGATACTCGGATCGCAGCGGCAGACAGTCGTCTGAGCCGGGAGCCGCAGCGGCGCAAAGACAAAAATTGTGGGGGGAGCGACCGTACCATGTGCGCGTTCATGCCCAAGAGTCGCAGAATCCTACGCGACACAATTACAAGCCTGGGAGGAGACACATGACGGCAATTCAGGGTTTCGTGAAGCCGACGCGCAGGCCCGGCGAGCTCGGCGTGCATTCGCTCGACCATTTCCATTTCGTCGTCCCGGATCTGGCCGCGGCCAAAACCTTTTACGACGAATTCGGGCTCGAGGTCGGCGAACGCGGCTCCGCTCTCACGCTCGCGACGAAGGGCGGTCCGCATGTCTGGGGCACGATCGGCGAGGGACCGCGCAAGAAGCACCAGTACGTCTCGTTCGGCATATTCGAGGACGATCTCGACCGCTTCGCCGAGCGATTCCAGACCCTCGGCGTCAAGCGCGTCGATCGGCCTGCGGGCGTCGAGTTCGAACGGGATCTGGATCCACGACCACGACGGCAACCTGGTCGAAATCGCGGTCGCGCCGAAGACGTCGCCCAACGAGAAGAGCGCGTTCGTCCAGCCGTCCGCGGCGCCGCTCCATCGCGGCGCGCCGAACCGCAGCGCCGTCGAACGCACCCATCCCCGCCGGCTCGCGCATATGCTGATGTTCACCACGGACGTGATGAAGGCCATCGAATTCTATTCGAAGGTGCTTGGGCTCCGGCTTTCCGACCATTCCGGCGAAGGCATCGCGTTCATGCACGGCATGCACGGCAGCGATCACCACATGATTGCGCTCGGCAAGTCGAGCGGGCCCGGCATGCACCACCTGAGCTGGGACGTGGGCAGCGTCGATGAGATCGGCCTCGGCGCGATGCATATGCTCGGCAAGGGCTACGACAAAGGTTGGGGCCTCGGACGCCATGTGCTCGGGTCCAATTTCTTCCACTACGTCCGCGATCCCTGGGGCTCGTACTGCGAATATTCGGCCGACATCGACTATGTTCCGGCCGACGCCGACTGGCCGGCGGCGGATCATCCGCCGGAGGAACTCCTTCTACGTCTGGGGACCCAATCCGCCCGCCGACTTCGTCCTCAACCACGAAGCCTGACAAAAGCGAGGGATCGACGCTATGAGCAGCCGCAAAGTCATTATCACCTGCGCCGTCACCGGCTCGATCCACACGCCGTCGATGTCTCCGCACCTGCCGGTCACCGCCGAAGAGATCGCGGAAGCCGCGATCGGCGCGGCGGGGGCAGGCGCGGCCATCGTCCATCTCCACGCGCGCGATCCGAAAGACGGGCGCCCGGACCAGTCGCCCGAGCGGTTCAAGCCGTTTCTCGAGGTCATCAAGCAGCGGTCTAACTGCGTGGTGAACATCACCACAGGCGGCGCTCCGACCATGACAATCGAGGAACGGCTCAGGCCCGTCGCCCTCTTCAAGCCCGAGGTCGCCTCGCTCAACATGGGCTCGATGAACTTCGGGCTCTTTCCGATGCTCGGCCGATTCAAGGCGTTCCGGCACGACTGGGAGCAGCCCTACCTCGAAGGCTCGCGCGACCGCATCTTCAAGAACACCTTCGCCGACATCGAAAAGATTCTCACGACCTGCGCCGACAACGGCACCCGCTTCGAGATCGAGTGCTACGACATCGGCCACCTCTATACGCTTGCCCATTTCGTCGATCGCGGCCTCGTGAAACCGCCATTCTTCGTGCAGAGCGTATTCGGCATCCTCGGCGGGATCGGCGGGCATCCCGAGGACGTGATGCACATGCGCCGGACCGCGGACCGGCTGTTCGGCAAGGACTATCATTGGTCGGTGCTCGGGGCGGGGCGCAACCAGATGACGATCGCCGCGCAGTCCCTCGCGCTTGGCGGCAACATTCGCGTCGGCCTCGAGGACTCGCTCTGGCTCGGACCCGGCCAGCTCGCCAAGTCGAACGCCGAGCAGGTCGCCAAAGCGCGGCGCATCATTGAAGAGATCGGACTCGAGGCGGCGAGCCCCGAGGACGCTCGCGCAATCCTGGGGCTCAAGGGCGGCGACAAGGTCGAGTTCTAGGGACGCGGAACGGCGCGCCCATCAAGGTTTCGCAGCGTCCGCGATACAGGGCCGGAAGACGGGAGGTCAAAATGAACATTCATGCCCGAGATGAACGCATCCACGGCGTCAAACAAATCGCCACGGGTGCGCCCGCGCTGGTCGGCGCTGCGGCCGTCTTCGATTGCGCAATCGGCGATCGTCTCGAGCAGTCCACCCACACCGTCTTCTTCGGCGACGTCGTCGGCGTGTCTTCGCGCCTCGGGCAGGACACGCTGCACTACGGCTCGCGCAAGTTCCGCCAGTTGCGCAAACTCCTCCTCTCGCTCGAATCGACGCCAGGCGAAACGCTGCATTACTAGCCCGCGTTCTCATCGCCACCAGTCGGGCGGGGACGACATGGCGCAGCGGACCGCCCGACGGGTCGCCTCGAAAGCCGCGCGCTCTTGCTCCAGTTTCCTCCGGTGCGAGATTTGGATTTCCTCAGGTCTACGCGGGCGTGCATCGGGGCTCCGCGAATCTCCGGGTTTTGGACGGTTGGATTTTTTTGGAATTCCTTGGATTCTCTCGTCCGAAATGAGCATTTTCAATGGGTTACATGCGACCCCCGGCCCATTTTTAATTCGTGCGGCCCCTTCCCCCGAAGCGGGAAAAGAAGACCCGGCCGTCATTCGATCCGACGATCGACCGCGCTGAACCCCCGCGCCAAGCGGAAACCGCTGGGCGCGCCGGAATCATGGCAATCGATATCGCAAGGGCTGGACCGGGCATTGGGATGAAACTAACGCCGCCTTCGCTTTTTGGCAAGAAATTGTCGACTCGGCACCCCTTTAAGACATGTTCGCGCCGCTGGAAGGCTGGCGGCCGCAGCGCTCAGCCCGCTGCGAGTTGCTTTTCGAGTTCGGCCAGCACCCGGTAGCACGGCAGCACCTCAGCGACGCTGGCGTTGGGCTCGCGGCCCTCGCGGATGGCGGCGAAGAACTCGCGGTCCTGCAACTCGATGCCGTTCATCGACACGTCGACCTTGCTGACGTCGATTGTCTCGTCCTTGCCGGTAAAGAGGTCGTCGTAGCGGGCGATGTAGGTAGCACTGTCGCCGATGTAGCGGAAGAATGTGCCGAGCGGCCCGTTGTTGTTGAACGACAGCGACAGCGTGCAGATCGCGCCGTTCGCCGCCTTGAGTTGAATGCTCATGTCCATGGCGATGCCGAGGTTGGCATGGATCGGCCCTTGGACCGCGTTCGCCTTCACAATCGGCGAGCGGGCCTGATAGGCGAACAGGTCGACCGTGTGCGCGGCGTGGTGCCAGAGCAGGTGGTCGGTCCAGCTTCGCGGCTGGCCGAGCGCGTTCATGTTGGTGCGGCGGAAGAAATAGGTCTGCACGTCCATCTGCTGGATATGGAACTCCCCCGCCAGGATGCGTTTGTGGACGAACTGGTGGCTCGGATTGAACCGCCGCGTGTGGCCGACCAGGGCCACGAGGCCCGTTGTCGTCTGCATCGCCGCGACCGCCTCGGCGTCCTCGAGGCTGTCGGCCAGCGGGATCTCGACCTGCACGTGCTTGCCGGCCTCGAGGCACTGGATCGCCTGGGCGGCGTGCATCTGGGTGGGCGTCGCCAGAATCACCGCGTCGAGGCCGGGAAGCTTCAGCGTCTCGGAAAGCTCGGTCGTCGCGTGGCCGACGCCATATTTTTTGGCCGCCTCCTGCGTCTTGTCGAGTTCGCGCCCGACGAGCGAGATCACCTCGATCCCGTCGATCCGCTTGATGCCGTCGAGATGCTTGAGGCCGAAGGCGCCGGCGCCCGCAAGCGCGACTTTGATGGTGTTAGACATGAAAACTCCTCGGCTTAGGGGCTGTTGACTTTCGCTTCAGGGCGATCACCGGCGCCGGCGGCCCAAAACTTGCCATTGACCACAAGATACCGGCCCCAATGATAGAGCCACTTCAAATGCCCTTGAGCGATGGTGGCGCTCCGGCCTGTTCCGACGTTGATGCCCTTGCGCAGTGCGGCCTCTGTCATTGCAATCGTCTCGGCAACGGTCGCCGGTCGCTGACGCATCACCGCTTCGAAAAACCGCCAACCTCGGGTGTTGTATTGCCACGGATTGTCATCGGTAATCAGCGTTAATTTATCGGAAGGGGCAAAGTCCGGTCCGTCCTTAAGGTTCCTTCCATGTTTGCCCTTCGCCAACGGCGTGATGATCGATAGGACCGGAATGAGACCCGCACTTTTCTTTAAGTGCCACAAATTTGCATCGCGACCCGAGAGCACCGGCAACTGCCCGCGCCGGACATTGAAGAGCGTGCCACCAGGACCGTCCTCGTAGGCGAAGTCGCGCCGCTTGAAATGCCCGATCAGCATGTACTCAATCGCGAGCGCGGCCGGTTCCGTGATGTTCGACGCCGCGAAAAAGCATTCTAACTCCTTATGATGTTTTCGAACGTAGTCGCGCGCCTCGGCGCTGTTGTACGCTTCATTCGCGATGAACTCGCGATAGCGCTTGTCGCAGCCCTTGCCTACATTGATAGCCACGTCCAGGTGGAACCACACATAGGTGTAAAAGCGCGGTTCTTTCCCGTCAGCGCTGTAGTAGTCTTTGCTTACGGTCGCAACCAAGTCATCCAGCAGCCTAACGCGAGAGTCGGTCACATGTTTACACTCCAAAAAAAAGCGGACGGCACCTACTCGCTTCACAAAGCCGAATTAACTTCACCGCTATTATTCACCGCGCCGCTTAACTAACGACGTGAGATGGACGTCAGCAATTTCTACACTGCGTTTTCCAGTGTTGGGGATGGGCGCAAAGGCGGGTCACTGTAGACTGCTCAAATTTTTCTCTTCGCGGTCTGCGCGCCCCCCAACCTATTCAAGATTTCTGAAGCTGTCGCACGTCACATTGCCTTCGGCTAGATCGTCCGGGCTTGTGACCGATGCTTTGCTTTGGAGACCGCTCCCTGGGTCGGCAACGAATATGATCGTCATTTCCGTCGGGAAGAATGCCGTCACACCTTCACCCGTCCTGTGCTCGAACATGCCAAGGGACATGGAAGTTTTATCACTTGGATTGAAGGTAAATACGGCAAGTTTGGTCTTCGGATAAATGGCGAGGTAGAAGGTTTTGACATTGCCGACCTGACAGATTGTCCCGAGACCCCCCTTTAGCGATGCTTGGGGGTCAACCGCCGTGGCCGGCGACACTGCGAACGCAAGGAGGGCGATCAACCCCCAGCCAATATTTTTCATCCGTTTTCCAGAATGAGATGGCCAACGGCGGTGTTGGACGCCGGAACATGGTAGAACCGGTGCGCCACCTTCGGCTTCGGGCCGCCCGCGACGACGTCCGCCATCGCGCCGCGCGCGATCAGCCACATCACGAGCTCGATGCCCTCCGAACCCGCCTCGCGGACGTATTCGATGTTCGGCGTCTGCGCCAGGCCCCTGGGGTCGTCGATCAGCCGGTCGAGGAACTTGTTGTCCCACTCCCTGTTGATCAGGCCCGCGCGCGGCCCCTGAAGCTGGTGGCTCATGCCGCCGGTGCCCCAGATCTGGACGTTGAGATCCTCCGGATAGCTTCGGATCGCCCGACCGATCGCCTGGCCGAGGGCGAAACAGCGCGCCCCCGACGGCACCGGGTGCTGCACGACGTTGACCGCGAACGGAATGACCTTGCACGGCCAGGCGTCGACCTTGCCGAACACGCAGGTCAACGGCACAGTGAGGCCGTGGTCGACGTCGATCTCGTTGACCATGGTCAGGTCGAAATCCTGCTGGATCACCTCGGAGGCGATGTGCGAGGCGAGCTCCGGATCGCCGATCACCTTCGGCACAGGACGCGCGCCGTAACCTTCGTCCGCGGGGTTGAACTCGGGGCCGGTCATGATCGCAAAGGTGGGGATAAACTGCAGGCTGAAGGCGGTGGCGTGATCGTTGTAGACAAGAAAGATCACGTCGGGCGTGTGCGTCTTCATCCATTCCTTGTCGAAGTCGTATCCGGCGAACACCGGCTTCCAGTAATCCTCCTTCGTCCGGCCATGGTCGAAGGCGGCCCCGACGGCGGGGATGTGCGATGTATAAAGAGAGGCGGTGATGCGGGCCATGTTCGAAATGTCCTTGAAGTCGAGGGACAGTCGGGAGACCGTCAGTCTTTCGCCGGACGCTGGGCGTCGCCGTCCTCGCCGATCCTGCGGTTTCCGTCGATCTTGCGGCCGCCGGCGACCATCATCTTGCGGTACGCGTCCTCGCTCATGCCGGTCATGGAGCCCGCCATTTGCTGGAAGCTCTTGCCGTCGGTCGCGCCGATCTTCGACAGAAAGTAGATGTTGCCGCCGAGCGCCATCATGCGGTTGAGGTCGCGGTCGAGGACCGCCTGCTTCTGCTCCTCGGTCATCTTCCACTCGTCGAGATAGGCGCGCTCGTTCGCCTTGAAGCGGGCGCGGTTGTCGGCCTTCATCAGCGACATGCAGAACTGGTTCAGCCAATAGCCTTTGCGCGATTGCTCGGCGTCGAAGACGATCGTACCGGGAATGTCGCTAAACTCCTTGTCGAGCGCCATGGTTCAGCCTCCTGTCTCTTCGGGCCAGTAGAGACGCATCGGATTGTCGACGAGGAGCTTTTGCTGCAGCTCCGGGGTCGGCGCGATCGAGGGGATGATGTCGACCAGCAGGCCGTCGTCGGGCATGTGGTCCTTGAGATTGGGATGCGGCCAGTCCGTTCCCCAGATTGCGCGGTCGGGGAAGGTTTCGACCACCTTGCGGGCGAAGGGGGCAAAGTCGCGATAAGGCCGACGCTCGCCGTTCAGCGCCGGCGGCCCCGAAACCGACAGGCGCTCGGCGCCCGACACCTTGGCCCAGACGTTGGCGTTCTCGCGCATGAATTTGAGGACAAGCGCGAACTCGGGGCCGTCGACCGGCTTCGTCACGTCGGGTCGACCCATGTGGTCGACGACGACGGTTGTCGGCAGGGCGGTGAAAAAGTCCCAGAGCTCCGGCAGGTCCACGGCCTCGAAATAAATGACGACGTGCCAGCCGAGCTCGGAGATGCGCCCGGCGATCTCCATCAGCTCGTCCTTCGGCGTGAAGTCGACGAGGCGCTTGACGAAATTGAAGCGGACGCCCCGGACCCCGGCGTCATGGAGCGAATGGAGTTCGCCGTCGGTGACGCTGCGCCGGATTGTCGCCACGCCGCGCGCACGGCCGGCGCTCGCCATGCAGGCGTCGACCATGGCGCGATTGTCGGCGCCATGGCAGGTCGCCTGCACGATGACGTTGCGAGCGAAGCCGAGGTGGTCGCGCAGCGCTAAAAGCTCAGCCTTGCTGGCGTCGCAGGGGGTGTACTTGCGCTCGGGCGCGTAAGGAAACTCCGCGCCTGGGCCAAACACATGGCAATGCGAGTTGACGCTGCCGGGCGGCAGGACGAAGTCGGGCTTGCTCGGACCGGCATACCAGTCGAGCCAGCCCTTGGTCTTTTCGAACGGCCCGGTGACGGGCTTAGCCTTAGCGCTCATGATCGAAAGCCTCAGTCGATGTATTTCAAGCCGGCTTTCTCGAGCGGCTCGCGCATTGCATACATGTCGAGGCCGAGCACGCCGGAGGCGAGCTTCATGCGCTTGTCGCCCTCGTTGGCTTCGCGCGCCGCCGCCGCGGCGACCGTCTTCTCGGCCCAGGCCGCGGGCACGACGACCACGCCGTCGTCGTCGGCGACGATCGCATCGCCGGGATTGACCAGGGCGCCGGCGCAGACGACCGGGATGTTGACCGAGCCCAGCGTCGCCTTGACCGTGCCCTTGGCGGAAACGCATTTGCTCCACACCGGGAAGCCCATCTCGGTCAGCGTCTTCACGTCGCGCACCCCCCCGTCGATGATCAGCGCTCGCGCCCCGCGCGCCTTGAACGAGGTCGCCAGCAGGTCGCCGAAATAGCCATCGGTGCATTCGGCGCTGATCGCCGCGACGACGATGTCGCCGGGCTCGATCTGCTCCGCCGCCACGTGCATCATCCAGTTGTCGCCAGGATGCAGCAGCACCGTCACCGCCGTGCCGGAGACTTGAGCGCCCGGATAGATCGGCCGCATGTAGCTCTGCATGAGGCCCACGCGCCCCATCGCCTCGTGGACGGTCGCGACGCCGAGGGCCGCGAGCCGGTCGACGGCCGTGCGCTCGGCGCGGTGGATCTTGCGTCGGACGATGCCGAGCTCGGTCATGGGCATGTCTCCTTAGTCGGCTCGCTTATCGGCCCTGGGACTTCAGCGCGGCGTCGAGCCGCGGATAGACGCGGCGCGCATTGCCCTCATAGACCTTGTGACGCTCCTCGGGCGACAGGTTCGCCGTCGCCTCGATGTAGCGCCTGGTGTCGTCGTAGTGATGGCCGGTCTCCGGATCGATGCCGCGCACCGCGCCGATCATTTCGCTGGCGAACAAAACGTTGTCGACCGGGATCACCCGGGTCAAGAGGTCGATCCCCGGCTGGTGGTAGACGCAGGTGTCGAAGAAAACGTTCTTGAGCAGGCAGTCCTTGAGCAGCGGCTTTTTCAACTCCTGGGCGAGGCCTCGGTAGCGGCCCCAGTGGTAGGGCGCCGCGCCACCCCCGTGCGGGATGACAAAGCGAAGCGTCGGGAAATCCTTGAACAGGTCTCCCTGGATGAGCTGCATCACCGCCGTCGTATCGGCGTTGATGTAATGGGCGCCGGTAGTGTGGAAGCAGGCGTTGCAGCTGGTCGAGACATGCACCATCGCCGGGATGTCGTACTCGACCATCGTCTCGTAGATCGGATACCAGTGCCGGTCGGTCAGCGGCGGACTCGTCCAGTGACCTCCGGACGGGTCGGGATTGAGGTTGACCCCTACGAAGCCGTACTCCTTCACGCACTTCTCGAGCTCGGGAATGCAGGTCTTCGGGTCGACGCCGGGGCTTTGCGGCAGCATTGCCGCACCGATGAAGCATTCGGGAAAGAGCCTTGCCACCCGGTGGATCAGCTCGTTGCAGATCGCCGCCCAGGTCGAGCTGATGGCGAAATCGCCGATGTGGTGGGCCATGAAGCTCGCGCGCGGCGAGAAGACGGTCAGGTCGGCGCCGCGCTCGCGCATGAACTTGAGCTGGTTGGCCTCGATCGATTCCCTGAGTTCGTCGTCGCTGATCCTGAGGTCGGACGCTTTCGGCACGGCGGCCGGGTCCTTGATCCCGGCGATCTGCTGGTTGCGCCAAGCCTCCAGCGCCTTAGGCGCGGTCGTGTAATGGCCGTGACAGTCGATGATCATGCGGCGCGTTCCTCGATGGCGACGTCTAGGCGGTTTCAGCGAAGGACGCACGCCAGCGAGCATGGGCCGGTCGGCGCATTTCCCCCGTCGAGCGTCGTGCGTGGATATTAGCTGCACCGCATCCGTGTGCAAGCTCGCGCCGCCAGAACGATCCCCCCTTGCTCCTGGGCGCAACCCTCCGGGTCGAGCCGGTTGGGGCCGCGCCGCGCGACGAGTTCGACCTCGCCCTCCGGGGCGCCGCCGACAGCGGCAGTCCCTCCGAACCAATGCAGGCGTCGACATTGTTCTTTGCGACATCGAGGCGGACAACGCGGGTCTTATCTCGCATGGCCCCAAGTCCTTCCTTGCTCGGTGGCTGCGTCGCCGATCCTGCCATATTCGCCAGACACAAGAGCGCCCGAAGGGCCGGACGAGGGGTTTCGGCGCGATTTCGGACCAGAATTCGTTACGCGCTAAGCAGCAGCTCGGCGTGGAGGCTGACTGATGCACGAAATGGCGTTGACCGAAAGCATCGTCGAGATCGCGGTCGAGGCGGCCGGACGCGAGGGGGCAAGCCGGGTCCGTCGTATCCTCATCGACATCGGAGCGCTGAGCCATATCGAGCCGGAGGCGCTGAGCTTCTGCTTCTCCGCAGTGTCGGCCGGCACAATCGCCGAGGGCGCGACGCTCGAGATCGTCCGCGTGCCCGGCGCCGGCTGGTGCACGGACTGCGCCAGGACCGTGCCGCTCGCCGAACGCTATGGACCCTGCCCCGAGTGCGGCGGCGTGCATGTGCGAATGACGGCCGGAGACGCGATGCGAGTGACGGCGATCGAGGTCGACTGACGCGGGCGTTCTGTCGAAACCGCTCCTGCGGCGCTAAAGGTCGGTTCATGTGGGCGCGCGATACGGTCCCGATCGTTGATGACGAGTTGGTCTCATGGGGCGCATCGCCGCGGGAACCGAGACCGCCGGGCGCCTGGCCGTCGTCGGCTTCGCCGCCTGCCTTCTCGGATCGGCTGCGCTTTCCGCCGGGCCCGACGCCGCGGCGCGCTCCTGCCCGGATGCCCGCATCCCGCTGAACACGTCCGTCGGCGGAACGCCAATCGCATCGCTCACGGTCGGCGGCAACAGCGGCTGGTTTCTGATCGATTCCGGGGCGAGCTTGAGCGCGGTCGACGCGCACGCCTACGGCCTCGCCGCGGGTGCGGCGGTCGAACTCAGCCCTCCCTTCTGCGACTCGCGCAAGAGCGTTTTCCGGGCCGAGGACCTGGGTTCGTTCGCGGCGCCGGCGGGCGGACAGCGCGGGCGGATCGGAACCGACATCCTCGCCGGCCTCGCCGTCACCTTCTCCTATGCCGATCCGGCGCCGGGGATGACGGTCCATGCGGGGAATCTCGATCCTGCGCCGCTGACGGCGGCCGGATTCGTCGAGATCGACAGGCCTGGCTATTACGGCGCAGTGGCGAGCGAGCGCTTGCCGGGTTCGACCGGCGTTCCCGAGGTCGGCCTCGCGATTGGATCGGTCGCCGTCCCGGCGCAACTCGACACCGGTTTCGACGACGCCCGCGATCCCGGGATCGTCCAGGGCAATGCGGCCCTAATGGCCGAGCTTCGCCAGAACGGCGTCGCGATGCATCCGGTCCCGGCCGGGAGCACGCTCGGCTGCGCCGGCCTCCGCCCCTATCCACGATGGCGGATCGACTCGGCAGGGCTCGAAGTGGCGCGGGCCGACGGAACGCCGGCAAAAGCCTATCCGGCGCCGCTTCTCGAGATCAAGGACGACGTCGCCTGCGGCGGGATCGCCGCCTTTTCGAAGCCATTCGCGCAGATCGGCGCCTCGTGGCTCGGCCGCTGGCGAACGACGATCCTCGACGGGGCGGGCGGCAGGGTATGGATGCCTCGCTAAGCGGCCGGGCAAGCCGCGTCCAAGAGGTGTTCCCCCTCAGATATGATACATGTCCGCCGCTTCGGGCGCGTCCGTCAGCGCCCGCAGTTCGGCCAGCGTGCGGTGGTCGAGGACTGCGGCGACGGCGTTGCGCGCCTCGACCATGATCCGCCGGACCACGCAGGTGTTGAGGTCGGCGCAATCCTCGCAAGCGCGGAAGGCGGTGACGGAGGCGCAGGGAATGGGCGCGAGCGGTCCGTCGAGAACGCGCACGATGGCGCCGACGCGGATCGCGTGCGGCGGCTTGGCGAGCGCGTAGCCGCCGCCCTTGCCCTTTTTGGAATAGACAAGTCCCGCGTGCCGCAACTCGGTCAATATGTGGTCGAGGAACTTCTTCGAGATCGCGTTGCGCTCGGCGATGTCGGCGACCTGGGCGAGCGCGCCCGGCTCGACTCCTGCGAGATGAACCATGGCCTTGAGGCCGTATTTGCCCTTGTTCGTCAGCACGGTCCCGTCCTCGAGTCCGGCCGGTAAGGCCAGACTCGCGGCAGAAACGACGGTTCTGAATAAAAGTCCAGTCGGTCGATCAAGAAGGTTGGCGAAAGCGTCCTGCTAGGGCTGTCCCGCACGCCTTGGCCGGCGGCGGACGGACGTCGCTCGAGCCGTCGCATCCGCCGAGCGCCGGACACGATGCAGCCCTGGAACGCGATGCGAGGTGGGCGGTTGATTCGAACGAATGTCGGCGCCTCTCGCGCATGGACCGTTGACGCGCAGGCGCCGCTCTTGAGCACGAGCTTCCCCATGCGAAGATTGTCGCTCGCACTCGCGATCCTCGTAGCATCGACCGCCGGCGTGGCGGCCGCCGACCAGAGTAGCGGCGGTTACCCGAATTCCCAACCCGGGCCAGCGCCAGGGCAGCTTTTGAATTCGGGCCTTATCACCGCGACCGGCGAGACCGTTCCCCGGCCCGGCGCGATGATTTTCTTGAGGGCGGCGCGAAACCGCGGGCCTTGATATCCGCCCTCGGCGTAGAGCTTCAGTAGGAAAGGAAACATGCCGAACATCGTCGCCATGACAAGTTCGCCACCGTCGCGATCCTGGATGTCGGCCGCCTGCACGATGGCGTGGATCAGCAGGCCTTGCGTATCGACGACAATGTGACGCTTCTTGCCCTTGATCTTCTTGCCAGCGTCGTACCCCGGCGGATCGTCGGCCCCCCTTTTTCGGTGCTTTTGACGCTCTGGGAGTTGATCACGGCGGCTGTGGGACTTGCTTCACGTCCAATCGCCTCGCGGCACTTCATGTAGAGTTCGTGACGGATCCGATCGAGTGTGCCGTCCCAATTCCAGAGATCGAAATAGCCATGCACCGTCGAGCGCGGCGGCAAGTCCTTCGGGATCGCGCGCCACTGACAGCCCGTGGACAGAACGTACATGAGCCCGTTCATGACCTCGCGAATATCGACAGTGCGCTTGTCGCCACCGCGCTTGGCCGGCGGAACCAACGGCTCGACGAGTTTCCATTCCTCGTCGGTCAGATCGCTTGGATAGCGAAAACGATTGCGCTCATAACGCCCGCGATTCTCCGTCGTCCACATCCGCGGCTCCCCCAAAATCTGGCAGCCCCCTTGAAATCACAAACGACTCACATGATTCAACGTCTCATCGGACAGACACTTAGAGCGCAAGTCCGCCACCCGCAAAAGCAAAAAGGGCGGCCCGAGAGCCGCCCTTTCCTCTGTCCGACGGAAGCCCGTCAGTAGGAGTAGTACATGTCGAACTCGACGGGGTGCGGCGCCATCTCGAAACGATAGACGTCGGCCATCTTCAGCTCGATGTAGCTGTCGATGAAGTCGTCGTTGAACACGTCGCCGGCCTTGAGGAACGCGCGGTCCTTGTCGAGGCTGGCGAGCGCCTCGCGCAAGCTGCCGCAGACGGTCGGGATCTTCTTGAGCTCCTTCGGTGGCAGGTCGTAGAGGTCCTTGTCCATCGCCGCGCCCGGGTCGACCTTGTTCTTGATGCCGTCGAGGCCGGCCATCAGCATCGCCGCGAAGGCGAGGTACGGATTGGCGGTCGGGTCGGGGAAGCGAACCTCGACGCGCTTGGCCTTCGGGTTCGACGTCCACGGAATGCGGCATGAGGCCGAGCGGTTGCGCGCCGAATAGGCGAGCAGCACCGGCGCCTCGAAGCCGGGGACCAGGCGCTTGTAACTGTTGGTCGACGGGTTGGTGAAGCCATTGAGCGCCTTGGCGTGCTTGATGATGCCGCCGATGTAGTACAAGCATTCCTGGCTGAGGTCGGCGTAAAGGTTGCCCGCCATCACCGGCTTGCCGCCCTTCCAGATCGACTGATGGACGTGCATGCCCGAACCGTTATCGCCGAAGATGGGCTTCGGCATGAAGGTCGCAGTCTTGCCATAGCTCTGGGCAACCATGTGGATACAGTACTTGTAGATCTGCATGTGGTCGCCCATCAGCGTCAGCGGACCGAACTTGAGGCCGAGCTCATGCTGCGCGGAGGCGACTTCGTGGTGGTGTTTCTCGACGACCGCGCCCATCTGCGCCATCGCGGCCAGCATCTCGCCGCGCATGTCTTGCGCCGAATCCTGCGGCGGAACCGGGAAGTAGCCGCCCTTGGTGCGCACGCGGTGGCCGAGGTTGCCTCCCTCGTAAGGGGTGTCCGAGTTGATCGGCAGCTCGGTGGAGTCGATCTGGAATCCCGTATTGTACGGATCGGCGGCGAAGCGGACATCGTCGAAGACAAAGAACTCGGCTTCCGGACCGAAGAAGGCTGTATCGCCGATGCCGGTCGACTTCAGATAGGCCTCCGCCTTCTTGGCGATGCCGCGCGGATCGCGGTTGTAGGGCTGGCCGCTGGCCGGATCGAGAATGTCGCAGTTGAGCACAGCGGTCGTGGCGGCGAAGAACGGATCGACGCAATAAGAGGTCGGATCGGGCATCAGGGTCATGTCGAACTCGTTGATCGCCCTCCAGCCGGCAATCGACGAGCCGTCGAACATCAGGCCGTCGGCGAACGCGTCCTCGTCGACCAACGTCTGATCGAAGGTCACGTGCTGCCACTTGCCGCGCGGATCGGTGAAACGCAAGTCGACATATTTGACGTCATTGTCCTTGATCGCCTTAAGGACATCCTTGGCGGTCTTCATGGTTTGCCTTTCCTCAACGATAGGAGTTCTGCTCTTCCCTCCCGCCGCGCCCGCGGCGGGTAGCCCTAAAAAACGGATCGAAAGTCCATCAAATCGCGTCCGAGCCGGTTTCCCCAGTGCGGATTCGAATGGCTTCCTCGATCTGCGATACAAATATCTTGCCATCGCCGATGCGGCCGGTCTGTGCGGCGTTGCGAATTGCGTCGATCGCCGCCTGAAGGTTCTCTTCGGCCACCACAACCTCGACCTTCACCTTCGGCAGGAAGTCCACGACATATTCGGCGCCGCGATAAAGCTCGGTGTGACCCTTCTGCCGGCCGAAACCCTTGGCCTCGAGGACAGTGATCCCTTGGATTCCCGCCTCCTGCAGCGCCTCCTTCACCTCGTCGAGCTTGAACGGCTTGATGATCGCCTCGATCTTTTTCATGGCGGCGAAACTCCCTTGCTCCGTGCGCGAGGGCCTCTGGCGCTCTGGCGACGGGGGCAGGGTCATAACATCGGCCGTACGAAGGCGCCATGGGCCGCGCGACGGACAAGAAGCTTGAAGGGCGCGATCTTCGAACGCCCGCCATTTGTGCGACCTGCCCATTGTTTCGGCAATCAAACGCCTGGGCCCCATTCGCCCGAAGCGAAAATTCGCCATGACAGGAGCCCGGCCTTCGCCACGACCGTTCGGCCAGACTTCGCCATTTCGACCAAATGGGCGAAAACGGCCGGCCGCCGCCACGCCATCGGTTTTGCGGGCTCGCACACCGCCCAATATTCCTCACTGTCGGCATCTTCCATCAGGATCGCGCCGACGAGATCGGGCCTGAGAGGACGGGGAAGATCGCGTCGCGTCAGCCATTCGCACTCGTAGTCGCGGCAGACCTGCGGCCGGTCGGAGTAGATTGAGCAACCGCCCCCGAGACGGCAGTCGCCGCATAGCCGTCCGGCGGGTTTCTTCAGCTCCGCAATCTCCAACGCGGAGCAGCACATCGTGCAAGGTCCGCAGGATTTGCCGGGCGCCGCCGTCATGGGAATCTCCATCGTGGAGCGAGAGGCCTCGAGCGCCGTCTCCGTCAGCTCTCCCTACCATCATTCGCGCGCCGCGCCAGAGCGGCGGCGCCGCGCAGCCGCTCTCGTCCGCGACATGACGTTCTCTTGACACGACCAGCGAACCTGTGTCTTTGCGCCGGCGGCACGATGGGGGCTTTTCATGACGACGGCCTTGGTGTTTCCAGGTCAAGGTTCGCAGGCGGTCGGAATGGGCAAGGCTCTCGCCGAAGCGTTCCCAGCAGCGCGCGAAGTGTTCGACCGAGTTCGACGCGGCGCTGTCGCAGAACCTGTCGAAGCTGATGTTCGAGGGACCGGAGGCCGAGCTGACGCTGACCTCGAACGCGCAGCCGGCGCTGATGACCGCAAGCATCGCGACGCTCCGAGCGCTCGAAACCGAGGCCGGTTTCAACCCGGCGCGGGACGCAGCCTTCGTGGCCGGCCACTCGCTGGGCGAATATTCAGCGCTCTGCGCAGCCGGATCGCTCATGCTCGAGGACGCCGCGCGCCTGTTGCGCCTGCGCGGCGAGGCGATGCAGAAGGCGGTCCCGGTCGGCGAGGGCGTGATGGCGGCGCTGCTAGGGCTCGATTTCAGCGCTGCGGCGACCATCGCGACCCAGGCGGCGAGCGACCTCTACCTGTCCGGCGCGATCTGCCAGGCCGCCAACGACAACGGCGGCGGCCAGGTCGTCATTTCGGGAACCAAGGCCGCGGTCGAGCGGGCGATGGAACTCGCCAAGCTCGCTGGCGCAAAGCGCGCCGTGCTGCTTCCCGTATCCGCCCCCTTCCACTGCGCACTGATGCTGCCCGCAGCCGAGACGATGGCGGCGGCGCTGAAGGTCGCCGAGATCCGCCGGCCCAAACCGCCGCTCGTCGCCAACGTCCGGGCTTCTGCGGTCGTGGACCCGGATGCGATTCGTTCAGGGCTCGTCGAGCAGGTGACGGGAACCGTGCGCTGGCGCGAGAGCATCGCCTATATGAGTGCCGAGGGCGTGACGTATTTCGTCGAGGTCGGGAGCGGGAAGGTGCTGACCAGCCTCATCAAGCGCATCGCCGGGGGCGCAACGGCGATCAGCGTGGGCCAGCCTGCCGACATCGCCGCCTTCGCCGCCGCAACCCATCCAAAATCCTGACCGAGAGGCGGATATCTTGTTCGATCTTACAGGCAAGACCGCGCTCGTCACCGGCGCCTCTGGCGGCCTTGGAAGCGCCATTGCGCGGGCGCTGCATGCGCAGGGCGCGGCCGTGACGCTGTCGGGCACGCGGCGCGACGCGCTCGAAGCGCTCGCTGCCGAGCTTTCTGAGCGGGTCCACGTGTGTCCATGCGACCTTGCCGATCCGGCTTCGGTGGAAACGCTGGTCCCCGCCGCGGAGGCGGCGATGAGTTCGCTCGACGTGCTGGTCAACAACGCCGGCGTCACGCGCGACAACCTTTTCATGCGGATGAAGGACGCCGAGTGGGACTCGGTGCTGGCGATCGATCTGACCGCAGCTTTCCGACTGTCGAGAGCCGCGGTCAGAGGCATGATGAAGCGCCGCTATGGCCGGATCATCAATATTACCTCGATTGTCGGCGTCAGAGGCAATCCGGGACAAGCCAATTACGCAGCCGCCAAATCCGGCATGATCGGAATGGCCAAGTCGCTGGCGGGCGAGGTCGCCTCGCGTGGCGTCACCGTAAATTGCATCGCGCCGGGGTTCATTGCGAGCCCGATGACCGAGACGCTTACCGACAAGCAACGCGAAGCGATCCTCGTACAGGTGCCAATGGGACGGCTCGGCTCCGGCGCCGACATTGGGTCGGCGGCAGTCTATCTGGCCAGCGCGGAAGCCTCCTACGTGACCGGTCAAACGCTTCACGTGAACGGTGGAATGGCAATGATTTGAGCGACTTGCTGTGTCGCTGCGGAGTTACGCACAGCGTCGGGGCGCCTCTCGCCTTCACGGAAAAGATGTGCTATCGACCCCGGTCGTCGCCGGGCGTCGAATGCGCTCCGGGGAGGATTGTCGAGCGTCGGCGTCACCGTAACCGCTGAGAAACTCGGGTCGCCCCCGCAAGGAAGCGGGGCGGGGGTCGAACGGTCGACATCCCATGCGGGGGTCGATCGGCGAAATAGGAACTATGCGGGCGAGGGCCCGGCGCATAAGGGAAGTTGAAGATGAGCGATGTCGCAGAGCGCGTGAAGAAGATCGTCGTGGAGCACCTCGGCGTGGACGCGGACAAGGTCGTCGAGAGCGCCAATTTCATTGACGACCTTGGCGCTGATTCGCTCGACACGGTCGAACTGGTCATGGCCTTCGAAGAGGAATTCGGCGTCGAGATTCCGGACGACCAGGCCGAGACCATCGTAACCGTCGGCGATGCGATCAAGTTCCTCGAGAAGGCGTCGGCCAGCAAATAAGCGAAATCCGGCGGAACGGAGGCGCCGCCGCGTTCCGACTCAGGTTTCGCGTCATGGCCTGGGGCTGGCGTTCCGTCCGGCCCTTGTCGTGTTGGGCTTCCGGTCCGGAGGTATTAGGCGACTTAGCGACAGCGAGCGGGACACAGGATGGAACGCATGAGGCGGGTGGTCGTCACCGGACTTGGCATGGTCAGCCCCCTGGCTTCCGGGGTCGAAGCGACTTGGCGCAGGCTGCTGGCAGGCGAATCCGCCGCGGGCAAGGTCGAGAATTTCGACGTGTCGGATCTGCCGTGTCAGATCGCTGCGCAGGTGCCGCGTGGCGACCGTCCCGATGCGTTCCGTCCCAGCGACTGGATGGACCCGAAGGAGCAGCGGCGGGTCGACGATTTCATCGTCTACGGGATGAGCGCCGCAACCCAGGCGCTCAATGACGCCGGCTGGGCGCCCGAGACCTACGAGGAGGAGATCGAGACCGGCGTGCTGATCGGTTCCGGCATCGGCGGCCTCGGCGGCATCTACGACGCCTCGATCACGCTTCACGAAAAGGGTCCGCGCCGCATCTCGCCGTTCTTCATTCCCGGCCGGCTGATCAATCTGGTCGGCGGACAGGTGTCGATCGCCCACAGGCTGAAGGGTCCAAATCACGCGGTGGTGACCGCGTGCTCGACCGGCGCCCACGCGATCGGCGACGCCGGGCGGTTGATCGCCCTTGGCGACGCCAACGTGATGGTGGCCGGCGGGGCCGAATCGGCGGTCAACCGGCTGTCGCTCGCCGGCTTTTGCGCCTGCAAGGCGCTTTCGACCGGATTCAACGACCGGCCGCAGCAGGCCTCTCGCCCCTACGATCGCGATCGCGACGGTTTCCTGATGGGCGAGGGCGCCGGCTGCGTCGTGCTTGAGGAATACGAGCACGCCAAGGCGCGCGGCGCGCGCATCTACGCCGAGTTGATTGGCTACGGGCTGTCGGGCGACGCCTATCACATCACCGCCCCTTCGCCTGACGGGGACGGCGGATTCCGCTCGATGAGCGCCGCGCTGAAGCGCGCGGGCGTCAGCGTCTCCGAGATCGACTACGTCAACGCGCACGGGACTTCGACGCCCCTCGGCGACGAGATCGAGTTGCGCGCGGTCGAGCGACTGCTCGGCAATTCCGCCGGCCGGACGACGATGTCGTCGACCAAGTCCTCGGTCGGCCATCTGCTCGGCGCGGCGGGCGCCGTCGAGGCGATCTTCTGCATTCTGGCGATCCGCGACCAGATCGCGCCGCCGACCCTTAATCTGGACAATCCCTCGGTGGAGACCGCGATCGACCTCGCGCCGCACGAGGCGCGCAAGCGCCCGATTCAGGTGGCGCTGTCGAATTCGTTCGGCTTCGGCGGCACCAACGCGTCGATCGTTTTCCGCGCCGCGGCGTGAGCGGCGCCGCTTTCGCGAATCGTCATTTCGTCACGATGCGCGCTCATGTAAAGTCGCATTCGCGCGCCGGGAGCTGAGCCCGGCAATCCTCCGGCGCTTCTGGGGCTTTGCGGCGGCGCGACGAGCGGGAGTCCGGCACAAGGCATGAGCGCACCCCCCAGTAACGGCGGCGAGCCCCCGCGGGCGCGAGCGAGCCTGTTCCGCCGCGCGAGCAAGCCTGACCCGATCCCGAGCGACAGTCCGCCGCAGCCGAAGAAGCCGAAGAAACCACGGCGAACGACGCTGTCGACGCTCAGCGCGTTTCTCACCTTCGTGCTCGTCGGCGCGCTCTTGACGCTCGGAGGGGTCGCCTGGCTGATGATGGAGGCTCGCGCTCCGGGGCCGCTGACCGCCGACAAGATCGTCAACATCGTTCGTGAGGATGACGGCGGCAGCATCGCCGACCAGCTTGAGCACGCCGGCGTCCTCGACAGTTCGACCTGGTTCACCGTCCTGACCCTGCTCGACGGCAATCGCAGCACGCTGAAGCGCGGCGAATACGAGTTCAAGGCCGGCATCAGCATGAATGAGATCGAGAGCCTCTTGGCGTCGCACAAGGTCGTGCGCCACAAGATCACGATCCCCGAAGGCCTGACCAGCGAACAGATCGTGGATCGCCTGCGCGCCGACGACGTTCTCGTCGGCGAGGTCAAGGAGACGCCGCGCGAAGGCTCGCTGATGCCCGACACCTATTATTTCGAGCGCGGCGACGCTCGCCAGTCGATCCTGGCCCGGATGGCCAAGGCGCAGACCCGGATCGTCGACGAGATCTGGAGGGCCCGGACGCCCGACCTGCCGATCAAGTCGCCCGGCGAAATGGTGACGCTCGCCTCGATCGTCGAGAAGGAGACCGGCAAGGCGGATGAGCGGCCGCATGTCGCAAGCGTGTTCGTGAACCGGCTCGAGAAGCACATGCGGCTCGAGTCCGATCCGACCATCGTTTACGGCCTCGTGTTCGGCAAGGGCACGCTCGGGCGTCCAATCAGCCGCGCCGATCTCAATGAGGTCACTCCCTACAATACCTACCAGATCGACGGTCTGCCGCCCGGCCCGATCTCCAATCCCGGCAAGGCCGCGTTGGAGGCGGTCGCCAATCCGGCCCACGCGAAGGATCTCTACTTCGTGGCGGACGGAACCGGCGGTCACGTCTTCTCCGACACGTTCGAGCAGCACCTCAAGAACGTCGCCCGCTGGCGCCAGATCGAGAAGGACGCCAAGGACCGCCTGGCGCCGGACGTGATCCCGTCAATGCCCACGGGCGCCAAGCACAGCGAACTCGGTCCGGTCGATCCGACCCTGTTCGGCGCGCTCGTTCCGATCGAGCCGGCCCCGACGGGAGAGGCTGCTGTCGCCCAGCGCCTCGCCAAGATCGGCGCGAGCCGTCAAGCCGTGGAGAGCGCGCTCACCTCCCTCGCCAGCGGCCCTGCGGCCGGCAAGACGATCGAGGGCACCGGCGCGGTGGTGGCCGGCGTCAACGATTTGCCCGCCGACGGCGCGGCGTTCAGCGACGAGACGGCGTCGATCGACGGAAGCGGCTCCGCGGCGTCCGTCCCGCTGTCGCCGGCGATGCTCGCCGACGAAAAGGCGCGCGAAGCGAAGTACGGGCTCGGCGTGCCGCCGACAGCCGGAGGCGCGACGGCGGACGCCGGGGCGACGGCGGCGCCGACCGCCTCGGGACGACCCCGCATCTTCGATGCCTCGGAAGGCACCAAGCTCGATCCGCTCTTGAACAAGACCTACGACCTCAGCTACGCCAAGGTGGTGCCGACGTCGCAGTAGCGGACGGAGCGCGCCCTCGCGCGAAGGGCGAGGTCACGGGCCCCGTTCGGCGCCCGTTGGGACATCGTTCAGCGCCGTTCGGACGTCGTTCAGCACGCGTTCAGCATGCGTTCAGCCCATGTTCAGCGTCGAAAAACGCCCCCTTTTTCACCCGTGTTTCTAGCGATTTCAAGGGGTTGCAACAGAGTTTGCGAAAAAATCACGCAAAAGGCGTTTTTGGCGGCTCGGCGGCGTCGCCGGAAAGCCTTTCCGGATCGGGGCAAGCGGAGTCGCGGGTCCTTCGGCCATTGACCCCAGACTACGACCGGATCCGCATTTTTGCAATGAATTGTCGCTGAAGTTCCGATCATAAGAAAACCGGAAGCCCCGCATCCGGTCCGCTGGCGCGCGATGAATTTGGATCGAATCGCGCCAGGACCCCTCATCCGGCGCCATAGCCGGTCGAAAGACGGGCGTCTTTCGACGGGCTCTCGCGGCAGGGCGAGGGTAAGCGGGCGCAACCCTATTGCATCATGCTCTATCGCCACCGGAGGCGTAGACGCCGTCCCGAGCGGAAGTTCCGCCGGGTCTATCAGTATGGGGCAGTCGATATGAGGCCTCGTCAGCTTGCGCGGGCGATCACCGCGATCAGGCCGCCTCCGGCCGGCCCCTGATGCTCTGCGCCGCCAGACACGAAGACGCGGCCGTCGCCAAGCACTGCGCTGACCAACCCGCCAAGAGCCGCGCGGATGTGGCGCTGGGCGTTGATGTCCGTATCGTCCAACATTGTATGGCGGAAGCCGCGAACGGCGCCGCTGGGGTCCGGCATGCCTTTGACCAGCACAGTCTTGACGCGCTCGCGATCGGACAGGCCGACGGCTGGGATATTGGGGATTCCGAGGTCGTCGAGCACGGCGTGGACGGCGTCGACATCGAGGGCGTCGGCCATGGCGCGGTGGGCGATCCTCAGTGGGCCGCGCCAGCGCGACGAGTTGCCCAGGACGACCACCTCCGTTCGGGTGATCTCAATCCCTGACGAGACGCTGACCCGCGACGAAAACAGGCTCATGTCGTTGCCTATGGCGTGTTCGCTCACGCGGTCGGGGGAAATGTCGCCGAGCGCAATGGCGGCCCCGAGCGCCGCCGCCGAGCGCGACAGCGCCATCGCCTGGTTCGTGTCGGTCGACGCCAACACGGCGCCGCGCGCGCGCGCGTCGGCCATGCGCGCAGAGGTGAGGCCAGGCGCCTTGACCTGAACGAACTCGACCTCCTCCCCGCTGAGCGCGGCGTCCGCCATCGCCAACTCGACCGCTGCAGTCGTGGCCCGCATATGCGCCATTCGCCCGACAGCTTCCGCCGGGACTTCTTCGGCAAAGGCGACGCCGATAGCCAGCGCCGGCCTGTCGCGGGGCTTCCGGCTTGGAACCCGCGCAAAGATCGACATGTGCGGGCTGAGCACCCCTTCGGTTCCACCTGAAAGCACGCAAGGCGTCCGGACGGACGCCTCCTCGACCGTAACGCCGAGCCGCTCGGCGAGCAGGATCATGAGAGATTGCGTGAAATAGCCGCGGGTGAAATCGTTGACTCCGCCATTGCCCTCGGTCTTGCCGATCACCGCCGCCACATGCGCGGGGTCGAGCGCGCCGGCGTCGAAGAGCTGGCGCAGCGCCGACATGTCGCTTGGGCCGCTCATGGCGAGCCGAAAGACCTGGGTCTCGAAAGGGCCAGCGCCGCGCGGCGCGAAGGCGCTCGCGCCAGTCACAGACGCCGACCCCTGATGGGGGCGAGCGCGAAAACGCTCTTTCCGCCAAATATTCGCGCTCGCTGGAGGACCCGCTTCATGGCGCCCGGAACGTCAGCGCGGAGCGAGCACATACATCGTATGCACGAGGCCCGCGGCCAGCGCCGTATACCAGGCCGCCACGGCGACAAGGGTCAGGGCGCAGACCGCGACGCCGGCTGCGGACATGCGTGGCGCGTCGACGAAGGTGCGGTGCGGAAAGGCCCCAAACGCCCGAGCCTCCATGGAGAGCACCATCATCGAGGCCTTCCGCAGGCTCCCGACCAGCAGCGGCATCGAATATCGTTTCATCTCGCCGATTCGGCCGGCGACGCCGCCTTGGCGCACAACGCCGCGCACCGACTGGGCGGCGCGGATGGTCTTGATCTCCTGCTCGACGGTGGGAACGATTCTGAGCGCAATGAAGAACGCGTAGGCGATGCGATAGGGAACCTTCATCTGCGTCACGAGCGCGATCGCCAGATCGCGAGGGTCAGTGGTTCGGACGAAGACCAGCGACGACAGGATGATCGCATAGATGCGCAGCGCGGAAGCGAGAGCGTAATCGAAGCTCTCCGCATAGACCGGGCGCCCGGCCAGATGAAAGATGATGCGACTGCCGGGAAGCGTCAGCGTCTGCACGATCAGAAAACTCACGCACGCGAGACCGAACAGCCAGGTCCCGCGCCATATTTCGACCAGCGACAGGCGCGCCAGGACGAGCGCGGTCAAGAAGACCGCCAGCGTGATCGCGACCTGGACGGCGCCGATGTAGGCGCCGAACGCCATGAGCGAAACGCCGACGAGCCAAACGAGCTTGGTCAGAGGGTCGAGCCGGTGGAAGAACGAGTTCGCCAGATCGGAACTGAAAGACCGCCGACCGTTTCACGCCGCCACCTTCCGCGATTGCGCAATGGCGCGGACCAGGGTCGAGACGGAGAGTGTCGGCCTGACCGGTCCGAAGGGATGTGCGCCCGCGATCGCCTTGCTGATCTCGAACACCGGCGGCGCCATGAGTCCGCTTTGCGCCAGCAGCGCCTCGTCGGCGAACATCTCTGCCGGCGCGCCGTCGAAGAGGAGACGGCCGCGGCTCAACACCATGGCGCGGTCGGCCCATTCGGCGACGAGTCGCACGTCGTGGGTGATCATCAGGACCGTGGTGGCGTAGCGCTGGCGCAACCGCGCGATCAGCCCCATGAGTTGCTGGGCGCGTTCATGGTCCTGACCGATCGTCGGCTCGTCGAGGATCAGGAGATGCGGCTCGAGCACCAGCATCGTGGCGACGCTCAGGCGGCGCCGCTCTCCGAGGCTGAGGGCGAAAGGCGAACGGTCCGCATAATGAGCGAGATCGACAATTCCGAGCACGTCCTCCACCCGCTCCTTTACCGCCTCCTCGGAGTAGTCGCGCATCTGGAGGCCGTAAGCGATTTCGTCCCAGACACGATCGGTGACGAACTGATGGTCCGGGTTCTGAAACACGTAGCCCACTTCGGCCGCGATCTCCTTCGGGCTCAGCGCGCCGAGGTCCTTCCCGTTGAGAAAAATCGCGCCACGCGGCGCAGAGTTGATACCCATGACGAGACGCGCGAGCGTGGTTTTGCCGGCGCCATTGCGCCCGCAGAGCGCGACAAGCTGGCCGCGGCCGAGTGAGAACGTCACATCGTCGAGGATCGGTTGTTTGCGGTCGTAGCCGAAACTGAGATGTTCGATCCTTAAAAGTTGCGCGCCGCCGTCAGGGGTTGCGGCGCAAAGAGGCTCGACGTCGATGACCGACCCCGGCCCGACGAACCGTCGGCCCAGATCGACGGCTTCGGCGACGTCGAGCGGCATCTCGTTCACTCCGATCGTGATCTGGCAGGCGGAGGCGAGCGCGAGCGCAAATTCGGCCGCCTGCGGATACCAAGCGCTGACCGGCACCGCCCGGCCCTCCTCCGACGTGGCGACTCGAGATTGAGCGAAGGCGGCACGCGGCGGCCCGTCGAAGGTGATCCGGCCGCCGTCCATCATGACCACCCGTGTGATTCGATCGGCGAGTTCGTCGACACGGTGCTCGACCAAGACGATCGTCGCGCCAGCCTCGTGCATGCTCTGCAAAAGGGTGAACACCTCCGCCATGCCGGCCGGGTCCAGATTGGCGGTCGGCTCGTCAAGCACGAGAAGGCGCGGGCGCACGGCCAGAACCGCAGCGATGCTGACCCGTTGCTTTTGGCCGCCCGACAGGTCGAACACAGAACGATCGCCAAAGCCGTCGAGTCCCACCAGCCGGAGCGCTTCCGCCTGCCGGTCGAGAATCTCCGCCGGCGGCCGGCAGAGGTTTTCGAGTCCGAAGCAGACCTCGTCGCGCACCCGAGTGCAGATGATCTGCCCGTCCGGATCTTGAAACACCATTCCCACGTCCGTTGCGAAATCCGCGACCTTGGTGGTCGCGAGGGACCGCCCGCAAATCGTGGCTTCGCCGCTCAAGGCGCCTTTCAGCGTATGGGGAATCGTGCCGTTGAGGAGCTGCAGGAAGGTGCTCTTGCCGCACCCGCTCGGTCCCAGGATGAGGACGAACTCGCCGTCCTCGACCTGGAGCGAGATGTCGTTCAGAACCGGCGTGTCTTCGCCCTCGTAAGTGTAGCTGATGTTGCGAAAGTCAACCGCCGGGCCGGACGCGGGACGCAGGTCTGCGGTCATTGGGGATCGTCGCTCGCTGGTTTGAACCCGGTCAGGCCAGCTTCTCTGTCGCAGCGCGCGCCGGCCGCTCGTCAGCGGCGAGTTGGGTGCCGCGCAGCACGCCCGCCTTCAAAAGGGCCAGAGCGATCGGCTTGACGAGGATGACGGCGTAGAGAGCGCCGCTCGCCATGCGAATGAAGAGAGCGAGGAGATTGTAGCTGATCCCCATGTCGCCGACGCCGAAGAAGTAAACTTCCGGGATTTGTTGCAGAATTGGAGCGAGCGCCCCGGAAAGGGCCAGCACCGACAAGGTCCATTTGCGATAGCCAAAGAAGGCGAAGCCGAGATCCGACATGAAGCCCTGCAGGAAGCCGGCTGCGAGGACCATGATCCCGTTCGGGTTGCCTGACAGGACCTGCGCGACGCCGTTCATCGTCTCGGCGAGCGTTGCGGCGCCGGGTTTGCGGATGATGTAGCCGCACAGCGGCCCGGCGACGTAGAAACCGCCGCAGATCGCAGCAAAAGCAAGAAAGCCGTAGGCCCCCGAGAAGGTCATGAAGAGCCGGCCCAGCATCGCGTTCGGCGTGCCCAAGACGCCATTGATGACGCCGATCACGGCCATGATAACGATCTCCATGAGCGTGAAGCCGAAGACGAAACGGCCGTTGCCACGGTTCATGGCATAAGCGACGATTGCGAGAGCGATCGCGATGACAACGATGATCAGGTAAAGGGTACCGATACTCATGGGATCACCTTCTCGTGAGGAAGAGTAACCGCACCTCGATAGATTTCGGCCACCATCGCGCCTGACGCGCCGGGCTTGTGTGGCCAACCACGAAACGGATCCGACGGGCGTCGCTGCAGGCCGCGATCATCTTGGGCGATACCATTTCCTAAGCTTTGTCAGAAGCGCACGTCAACGCAAGCCTGAAATTTGGCCGGTATAGTCGATTCTTTTTGCACGCTGCCTCAAAAATCGCAGTGCATCTGTCATGTATCGCGATGTTATTCATGCTTTCTGCCGCAAATTCCAGCCATTCCTTGATGTTTACAGCGTTAAAGCAGATTAAAATTTGAGCACTGCTAATTGCAAAGGTAGAGACACAGGTTCTAGCGTCCCCTTGAAAATCGGAAGAAGGTGTGATGGTCTGAGGTCAGACCTCTTACATGTGAACGCCGTGCGCCTGGAGTGTCCTTGACCTCGCCCCATCGAAAACCGCGGATCGTCGTGACGGGCGCCGGCATCGCCGGCAGCCTGATTGCTTCCGGTCTTGGCGAGCGCGACGACGTCGAGATCGTCTGTCTCGAGCGTGTCGGCAGCGAGGATCAGAGCGAAGCTGGAACAGGGCTCAATATCGGGCCGAACGCCATCAAGTGCCTGAGCGCGCATCTCCCTCGCGCCGCGGAGACGATCGTCGCCAACAGCCTGCCATGGGAGATTTGGACCGTGGCGCTGACCGATGGCCGGCCGCTGATGGATCTTCGCCTCGACACGGTCGCCGACAATGCCGGCATCCGGATCCGGTGGTCCGAACTCTACTGCCTGCTTCGCGAACCGCTGCGCGGCCTGATCACCTACAACGCCGAGCTGACCGGATGCGGCCAGGACGGGCGCGGAACCTACGTGACGTGGGCAGATCGGATTACGGGCGAACAGCATCGGATCGACGGAATCGACCTGCTGATCGCCGCGGATGGCCGCTATTCCGTCGTCCGCCAGTTTGTGCTTGGCGGGTCGGAAACGCCGCTGTTTCTAAACGTGTGCCTCTATCGCCTGCTTTTCCCCGCCGGTCCCGGCTGTCCGGTTGACGATTACGGGCAGTGGTTCAACGGTCCGAACCGATTGCTCTCCTACCGAGTGCCGGGCGACTTCGTTTACTGCGCGGGCTCGTTTCCGATTCCCCCAGGCGCCGGCGTTCCCGAAGCGATGAAGCGGCCGGATTTCCTTCGCGAGGCCTATATGCCGGCCTTGCGCGCGCCAGCGCCCGAGCCTGCCTATCTGATCAACGCCCTCGAGCGCTACGCCGATCGGATCCACTGGGCGCGCCTCCAGGAGGGCAGCGTCACTTACGGCGAGCAGCCCGGCATTCTGCTCGCCGGCGATGCGGCCCATCCGATGGTCCCGACCCTCGGCCAGGGGGCCACGCAAGCCTGCGAGGACGCCTGCGTGATCGCCGACGAGATCAAATGGGCGCTGGACCGGGGCGCTCCTCTCGCAGAGGTCCCGGCGCGAGTCGAGGCGCGCCAAGCGGAACGCGCCCGCTTCGTCGTCGAACTCTCTCGCCGGGCCACCGACACCATGCTTGCCGGCGCCGACCCGGTGGAGGGGACGCGATGGAAGACCGAGCCGGCCTTCCTGAGCGAGTTGATGCGTCTCTATCGAGACGTGTCCATGCCCCGATCCATCCCGCCCGACAACCTGGCCCGGAGGTTTGCATGAGCGCTCAAATTCCCCCGCCCGAGTATCGTTTCGACGGCAAGGTGGCGATCGTGACCGGCGCAGGCGACGGCATCGGCTTCGCCACCGTCGAGGGTCTGGCGCGCGGGGCGGCGAGAGTCGTCTGCGTCGACGTGAAGGGCGCGGAAAGCGCGGCCGCGAGGGTCCGAGCGCTCGGGGCGGAGGCCGACGCCATAACCATGGACGTCCGGGATGCCGAGGGCTGGGCCAAACTCGTGCAGACAACGCAAGAGCGACGCGGCCCGGTCGACATTCTGGTCAACAACGCCGGCATCGCCGTGCCCGGCGACAGGGCGGCCGAGGTTTCCGAAGAGGTGTGGGACCGCATCATGGAGGTGAACGCCAAGGGCGTATGGCTCGGGATGAAGGCGGTCCTCCCGGGCATGCTTGCGCGCATGAGCGGCAAGATCGTCAACGTCGCCTCGACGGCCGCACATATTGGGTTACGCGACGCGGCCGCTTATTGCGCCTCCAAGGGCGCTGTCCTCGCGCTGACCCGGCAGGCCGGCGTCCAGTACGCTCCACAAAATGTGCAGATAAATTCTGTGTCGCCCGGCACCACGATGACCGGGCTGCAGAAGGACGTCACCGACCAGCAGCGCGCGGCCTTCCTGCCGTTGACTCCGATCGGCCGGTTCGCCGCCTCGCCGGAAGTCGCGGCGGTCGTGCTGTTTCTATGCTCGTCGGGTTCGTCGTTCATGGCGGGCGCCGACATTGGCGTCGACGGCGGCATGGTGGCGCTCTGATGAACGTGCTGCTGACCGGCGCCGCTGGGCTCATTGGCATGGCGGTTCGCCCGCTCCTCGAGGACCGCAATCATCGGGTGATCCCGACCGACGCCACGAGCTTCGGACACGACATTCCCGAATTGAAGATTGTGACCCTCGACGATCGCGCTGGCTTCGAGAGGCTGGCCCGCGAGTACGAAATCGAAGCCATCGTCCATTGCGGCGCTATTTCGGGCCCCATGATGGCCAAGGACGAGCCGCTCAAGCTCATCGCCGTCAACATCGACGCCACCGCCGCGCTGCTCGATCTTGCGCGGCGGCTCAGAATGCGCCGCTTCGTCTTCTGTTCGTCGATCAGCGTCTACGGCGATGTCGGCGACGCGCCTATCGCCGAGCGCACCCCACTCAAACCCACGTCCGTCTACGGAGCGACCAAGGTCGCGTGCGAGCAGCTCATCCAGGGCTTTGCGGCGGAATATGGCCTCGATGGCGTGAGCCTCCGGATCGGTCGCGTCTACGGCCCCTATCGGCGGGCCAACTGCCACTTGAAGGCGATGATCGAGGCGGCCGAAGCCGGCGGCCGCGCCGCGATCCCTTGCGATCCGAGCTTCATCTACCATTACGTCTATGTCGACGATGTCGCTGAGGCGATCGCCGTCGCGCTCGAGGCGGACGCCCTGCCGGAGCGCGTCTACAATGTCGGATCCGGGGAGGCGTTGACGATGCCCGCGCTGCTGGAGCTTGCCGCGCCGGCGATCCCCGGCTTGAGGGCCTCGCTGGTTGCCGGCGCGGACGATGTGCCGGACAGGCAGACCCGCTTCGATGTGTCGGCGATCGGCCGAGATCTCGGGTGGTTTCCCCGCTTCGGCATGACGCGCGGCCTTGAGGCCTATCGCGCCGCCTTTGTTGCCGGGCGGGCGGCGCCTTGACGAACCTGGACACATCCGAGCTCTCGCTCCGCCTGGCGGCCGTCGCCGAGAAACGGGAGGATCTGGTTGCGCGCGTCTGCGGCGTGCTTCGACAGCAAATTCTGGACCGCAAGGTCGCTCCGGGGACGCGTCTGCCCGCGGAGATCGAACTCGCCAGGATCATGCGAGTGAGTCGACCGACTTTGCGTGAAGCGACCCGCGTTCTCGCCCAGGAAGGGCTGCTGCAAATTCGCCACGGGGTCGGCACCTTCGTGGCCGCGCGGACCCCGCATCTCACCAACCCGCTCGACACGATGCTGTCGCTCTCGGCGGCGATCCGGGCGGCGGGCGGGGAGCCGGGCGCGCGCTCGATGACCATCGAACAGATGGCCGCCCCCCGCGAGGTCGGTCGAGCCCTCGCGCTTTCGCCGAAGAGTGAGGTTGTGCGGATCCGACGGGTGCGGTTGATGGACGACCGGCCGGTCAGCCTGGGGCTGGAATACCTTCCGATCGCGGCGCCCGTGACGTTCGCCTCCGTCCAACAATTCGACGGCGGCTCGCTCTACGGATTTCTCCGAGATGTGCTCGGACTCGAGCTTCTGCACAGTGAAGTCGCCGTGACAGCGGTCAGCGCCAACGCCCAGCAGTCGCGGCTCCTATTCATGAAACCGGGCGCTCCACTGCTGATGATGCGTGAACTGCATTTCGGACGGAAGGATCGACGCGTCCTGTACTCGGTCAATTGTCACAACAGCGCCGTCGTCGATCTTACGCTCGTGCGCTCGGGAATGCGCATATGACCGCGGCTTTCGCTTCGATCGGCAACCTTTCCATCGACGATCTGGTGTTCGTCGATGGTTCCACCCAATGGGCGGTGCCCGGCGGCAACGCCGTCTATGCGGGGCTTGGCATGGCGGCATGGGGCGAGCGGCCGCTGGTCATCGCGCCATTCGGCCCGGACTACCCGATTGAGAAACTCCAAGACCGGATCGATCTTTCCGCCTGCCCACATATTCCCATCACCCTGCGCGACTGGGGACTCTACGAAGACGACGGCAGCCGGCAATTTGTATTCCGCTCGGCCACCAGAAACTGGGACGATTTCAGTCCGCGTCGATCGGATGTCGCGCTTCGAGTTCCGGCGGCTCATCTGGCGCCGCTGCCCTGGGATCGGCATGTCGAATTGATCGAGGCGTTGCGCGAGGCAGGGACGGGCGTCATCTCGATCGATCTCGATGATCGCAATCTTGCTGCGGTGGCGCGCGAGGATGTGGCTCGACTCATCCGCAGCGTCGATTTGTTCATGCCAAGCCAGCAGGACGGACGAGTCATTTTTCCAACAGCGCCGCCTGCCGACATCGTGCGCCGATTTCGCGACATGGCGCCCGATACAAGACTGGTCGCGCTCAAATGCGGCGCCGCCGGCTGTATCGCGCATGCTGTTGGAAGTCGCGACCTCATCCTCCTGCCGGCGTTTCCGACCAACCCGGTGGACGCCACCGGCTGCGGCGACGCTTTCTGCGGCGGCGCCCTCGTCGGATACCTACGCGCTCGGGACGCGGTGCAGGCCCTGTTGCATGGCGCCGTCTCCGCCTCGTTCTGCATCGAAACCGTCGGATGTGCGGGCCTCCTTGCAGTCTCGCCCGAGGTCGCAGCCGCGCGCCTTGCCCAATTCCAACACGCCGCTGCGACCAAGGCGGCATGACAGTCAAAGGGAGCGAACGCTGGTGGAAAACGAAAAGGCGGTGATGCTGAGAGAGATTGCATCGCAGCCAAGCTTTGTGCGCGACAACATCGATCCGATGCTGTCCTTGATGCGTGATGTGCTCTCGTCGCGCGACCCCGGCACGCTCCGCCATGGGTTCATGATCGGCTGCGGGGACAGCTTCTCGGCGGCGCTCGCTGCGCGCCTTTACATGATGAAAGCGACGGGACGGTTCTGCGAGCCCGTGGAGGCGCTGGAGTTTTCCCGCTACCTCGTCAGCGATCTTCCGCCGGACAGTTTTGTCTTTGGCGTTTCGAACTCAGGCACGGTGTCGCGCACGATCGAGGGCGTGCGTCTTGCGCGCGAGCGCGGCGCCTGGACCTTCGCTGTTACCGTAAGCGCCGCGAATACGCTCGCACGCACGGCCGAAACCCTACTCAAAGTGAACGCCCCGCCGAACATCAAGGAGCAGCCGCACGGCGCCCGCATCATCACGCCGGGAAGCGTCACTTACACGGCGAGCATGTTGGGCCTGTTCATTGCCTCGATCGCTCTCGGCGAACGCATTGGCCGCTTGAGCCCGCATCGTGTCAGCCAGTTGGTCGAGGAATTAAGCGCCCTCGTCGACGCCATGACGGCGGCCGATCGGACGACTGCCGCGATGGCCCCGACGATCGCCGGCAGCTTCACGAAGGACCGGCGGACCGTAATCTTGGGCGGCGGACCCAATTATGGGACGGCGTATTTTGGCATGGCCAAGTGGTTCGAGGCGCTGACCCGGCCCTGTCACTATTGCGAGCTGGAAGAATGGGCGCACGAACAGTATTTCTTCACAGACGAGAACACCGACACGTTCATCATCCTGCCGCCGGGCGCGGCGCGCGATCGCGGGCTCGAGCAGGCGCAGGCCGCGCGCGACATGCGCTCGCGGGTGATCGTCATCGGCTCCGCCGAAGACGGAGAGGCTCAGGCGGCTGCAGACGTCTATTTCGCCATGCCGGACGTTCCTGAGGCGTTGACGCCGTTCGTCTACAAGCTGCCGTTCGAATATCTTTCCTGTCACATCGCAGACCAGCAGGGAATTGCCTTCCTGGGCTTCGACGACAAGCGGCGGCAGGAAGTGAACTTCCGGCAGATCTTCCATTCGGCCCAAGCCAAGAGCGAGCCGGGGGCGGCGATCGGATGAGCGACCTCCTCCGGCTCCTCAAGACAGGTCGGAAGCCGGTGGTCGGCATGGTGCAGCTCGGCGCGTTGCCTGGCGGCAGTCGCTATCGGAACTCGACGATCGAGGAAACGCTGGGATCGGCCATTTCAGAGGCCCGTGTCCTCGCCGACAATTGCGTCGATGCGCTGATGGTGCAGAACCTGGGCGACATCCCTGTCGACCACAAGGTGCGCACCGTTCAGGCGACATGGATGACGCGCGTGGTCGGCGAGATTGCGCAACGCTTCGGCAAGCCGGTCGGCCTCAACATGCTCGAGAACGACGCCGAGGCCATGATCGCCGTAGCCTCGGCCGCCGGCGCGGACTTCGTACGCATCAAGATCTATGTCGGCGCAATGGTGACGCCCTTCGGGGTGGAGACCGGCCAAGCGCACTTCGCGATAAAGGCTCGCACGGAATGGCAGGCCGACAAAGTCGCGATTCTCGCCGATGTCCATGACCGGACCGGCGTTCCGCTCGCATCTGACAGTCTCCAAAGCGATCTCGACGCGGCCGTACGCTTGGGCGGCGCCGACGCGCTGGTGCTGACTGGAAAGACCTACCAGCAGACGCACGAGCTGATCGCCGTGGCCCGTAAGGTTGTCGGCCCGGCGCCGATCCTGGTCGGGGGCGGCGTTACGGTTGACAATATCGCCGAGGTCAATGCCGTCGCGGACGGCTCGATTGTCAGTTCCTCCTTGAAGGGCTCGAACACGGCCTTCGGCCGGTTCGACGCCGACAAAGTCAGAGCGTTCATGGCCGCAGCGCTGAACGCGCGCCCTGCCGCCTGAGGAAGTTGCTTGCCACGAAGGAGCCAATCATGCGCAAGTTTTTGTCAGTTTTGGGCGTCGCGGCAGCAATCGCCGCCAGCTTTCTCGGGGGGTCCGTCGCCGAGGCCAAGATAAGGGTCGCGATGGTGACGTCCGAGTCCGGGCTCGGCGACAAGTCGTTCAACGACATGATGAACGAGGGGATGAAAAAGGCGGTGGCCGACTTCGGCATCGACTACGTTGTGATTCAGCCCCGCTCGATCTCGGAGTTCCAGTCGACGTTGGCCCGCGCCGCTGGACAGGGCTTTGACTTCATTGTCGGTTCGTCCTTCGACATGATCAAGCCGATGCAGACAGTGGCCAAGGCCTTCCCGAACCAGAAATTCGGCCTTGTCGATGTCGGTCCCGATCCGATCGCGCCCAATGTCGTCTCGAGCGTCACCAAGGACTGGGAAGGCTCCTTCCTGGTCGGGGCGATTGCGGCAAAAACCACCAAGACCGGCACAATCGGCTTTGTTGGCGGCAAGGACATTCCGATCATCCACCGCTTCTACATCGGCTACTATTATGGGGCGAAGATGGCGGACCCCAAGGTCAATGTGCTTGAGACGTACTCGGGCACCTTCACCGACCCGGCTGCCGGTAAAGAATACACCCTCGGCTTGATCAGCCAGAAGTCCGACATCAATTTCGCCGTCGCCGGCGCGACGAGCGCGGGGGTCATCGACGCCGCCAAGACCACCAAGACCTTCGCGATCGGCGTCGATTCCGACCAGAACTACCTGGCTCCCGGTTTTGTGCTCACCTCCATGGTGAAGCGAGTCGACACTCAGGCTTACGACATGATCAAGTCGGTCGTGGACGGGAAGTTCGAGGGCGGCAAGGTACTTTACTATGGCCTCAAGGAGGGCGGCGTCGCGGCGGCAATGGACCAGTACAACAAGGGCCTGATCGCGCCCGATGTGCTGAAGATGGTCGATGGCCTCAAGGCGAAAGTGATCTCGGGCGAGATCGTGGTGCCGAACTACTTCGACCTCAAGCCAGGCCAGAAGGAAATGGGGACGCCGCCGATTGCGACGCCCGCTTCGATTGCGAATAAAAAGTAAAGCTCGAGATGGAGCCGGATAGTCCGCCTTTCCCGACCGCGAGAGACCGCGCGACGCCCGGCTTCTCGTCCTCTCGCAGCGCTGCTACTGGTTGCTTTCGATGACCTCGGCCCTCGTCTCCATGCGCGGGATCGTGAAAACCTTCGGCGACCTAGTCGCCATCCGCGACGCCAGCTTCGAGGTCCGGTCCGGAGAGGTCCACGCTCTCGTCGGCGAGAACGGCGCCGGCAAGTCGACCCTCATGAATATCCTTTACGGGCTCCTCCCGCGGACTGCTGGCGAGGTGGAACTGCGCGGCGCTCCTGTGACCTTTAATGGGCCGGCCGAGGCGATTCGAGCCGGCATCGGCATGGTTCACCAACACTTCAAGCTCGCCCCGTCCTTCACGGTGGCCGAGAACATCATTCTTGGCGCCGAGCCGACCTTGCCCGGCGGCCGCCTCGACCGCAGAAAGGCGGAAAGCGAAACCGCGGAACTCAGCCACAAGTTCGGCCTTGACCTCGATCCGCGCGCGGTCGTTGGCCACCTGCCCGTCGGGATGCGGCAACGGGTGGAAATCCTGAAGGCCCTCTACCGGCAAGCCGCCGTATTGATCCTGGACGAGCCTACGGCTGTGCTTACGCCGCAGGAAACGGCGGAACTTTTCGCCACGATGCGCTCGCTCGCCAGGAACGGGCGCTCTGTCGTGTTCATCACCCACAAGCTTGGCGAGGTGCTGGCCGCTTCGGACAGGATCTCGGTGATGCGGCAAGGGCGTGTCGTCGCGACCGAAAACAACCGCGGCGTGACCGCCGAGCAGATCGCAAGCCAGATGGTTGGCCGCCCGGTGCTCTTGCGCGTCGCGAAATCCGTCGCCCGGCCTCACGGCGAACCTGCGCTCGACATCCGCGGTCTAAGCGTTCGTAGCGATCGCGGGACGATGGCCGTGGAGGACCTGTCGATGACGGTGCGACCCGGCGAGATCGTCGGCCTCGCCGGCGTGCAGGGCAACGGCCAGGACGAGCTGGTGGAGAGCATCGCGGGCATCCGAACGCCGGTCGCTGGCCGCATCGCTATCTGCGGCGCCGTACCGGCAGAAGGCGATCCTATGGCGTCACGCCAGGCGGGGCTTGCCTACGTGCCCGCGGACCGCGCCCGTGTCGGCCTGTCGCTGTGCAGCGCCGTCTGGGAGAACATGTCGGTCGGCCACCTGTCGCGTTTTCGCAACGGTCCTCTGCTGGCTGTCGCAGCGGCGCGACGCCGCTGCAGCGAGCTCATCCAGCAGTTCGATGTGCGCGGGGCGACCGATACGACCCCGGTCGGAGCTCTCTCGGGCGGCAACCAGCAGAAGGTGCAACTCGCCCGCGAGCTCACGCGCGACGCGCAGCTCATCATCGCGGAACAGCCGAGCCAGGGCGTCGACATTGGCGCCATCGAATCGATTCACCGCTTGCTTGTCGCGATGCGCGACGGGGGTCGGGCGGTATTCGTGATCTCGGCCGATCTCGACGAGTTGATGTCGCTCTGCGACCGCCTGCTTGTCATGTACCGGGGCCGCATCGTCGGCGACATGCCCGCTGCGAATGCCGACATCGCCGAGATCGGCCGTCTGATGGGCGGCCATGGACACCTTCCCGCGGAGGCTTCCGTGTGAACGACCGATCCCGCGCCTCAACTCCAGCCGCCCTGTTGCGGCGCCTCGCCCCCGCCGTCGGGGCGCCGCTCTTCGCCATCGCGGTCTCTTTTCTGCTTGGCGGACTCCTCATGGCCGCGCTCGGCCGGGATCCGGTGGCGGTCTATGCCGTGTTGATCAACGGCAGCGTCGATGGATGGCCGAATCTGTCGGTGACGCTCCAACTCGCGACGCCCTTGATCTTCACCGGACTCGCGGTCGCCGTCGCGTTCCGCTCAGGCATCTGGAACATCGGCGTCGAGGGACAGATGCTGATGGGGGCGCTGGCGGCCGGCATTGCGGGTTACGCCGCTCCCCTGCCGGACTGGGCCATGGCGCCGGCCTGTCTGATGGCGGCGCTCGCCGGCGGCGCGGCGTGGGCCGCGATCCCGGCGCTGCTTCGCGCTTATGTGGGCGTGAACGAGTTGGTGGTCTGCCTGATGCTGAACCCCATCGCGCTGCTCCTGACGGGGTACATCTCGGCGCGCGTCCTCAAGGCGCCGGGACCGACCAACAAGCTTCCCGACGTCGTGGATGCGGCGCGCTTCAGCACCTTTACGCTCTATTCGCAACTGAATACGGGAATCTTCATCGCGCTCGCCTGCTGCGCGCTAGTGGCGTTTTTCAATGTGCGAACCGTGCGCGGCTTCGAGTGGAAACTGATCGGCCTCAATCCCCATTTCGCGAACTATGGCGGCATACGCGTCCGCCGCAACGTGATCGCGGTCATGCTCACAAGCGGCGCCATCGGCGGTCTCGCCGGAGCCGAGCAGGTTCTGGGTGTGTACGGCGCCTTCTACGACAATTTCTCACCCGGTTACGGGTTCGACGGGATCGCAGTCGCGATGCTGGCGAATTCCAACCCGATCGGGGTGCTGTTTTCCTCCTTCCTGTTCGGGGCGCTGAATAGCGGCAGCTCGGTGCTTCAGATGCAGCTCGGCGTGAGCAAATACCTGGTTCAGGTGCTGCAATTCCTCGTTGTGCTGATCCTGGCGGCGCGCTTCACCTTCAGTTGGCCCGGCTTGCGCAAGCCGGTCGTCGCCGCCGCGCCGGTAATCTCAACGCTGCCAAGCGCCTTGCCCGCGGAGCAGGGCGCCAACGAGGCCTGATCATGCTGCAGGACATCGCCTTTTCCTCCATCCGGATCGCGGCGCCGCTCGTGCTCGCCGCGCTCGGAGGTCTTTACACTTTTCAAGCTGGCATCCTGAACATTGCGCTCGATGGCTTCATGATCGTCGCGGCCTTCGCCGCGGTGGGCTCAGCCTACGCCACCGGAAGTCTTGCTGCCGGCGTGCTGGCGGGCGTCGCGGCCTCTATGGCGCTGGCCGCCGTCCTGGCCCTGTTCAACCTGCGTTTTCGCGCGCACATCTTCATCGCTGGGATCGCGGTGACGTTTCTGGCCTACGGCTTGACCGCGCTCCTCCTGAAGTCGGTATTCAACCAGGACGGCGTGTTCGCCTCGCCGGACATTCCCACCTTTCCGGCCATCCGTATCCCGATTCTGGAGAATGCGCCTGTGCTGGGTCCGCTCGTCAGCGGGCATACCCTGCTCGTCTACGTCGCCTATCTGCTCGTTCCCGTCGTATCCTGGACGCTGTACCGCACGCGCTGGGGCTTGCGCGTGCGTATGATCGGCGAGGCCGAAGATGCGGCGCTGGCGGCCGGCGTCAATGTCGAGGCGATCAAGTTTCAGACGATGGTGCTGAGCGGCCTCTTCTGCGGCCTCGCGGGGGCATATCTCTCGCTCGGCTATGTCTCTCTGTTCGCCAAGCAGATGACGGCGGAGCGCGGTCTGATCGCCCTCGCTGCGATCTTTTTCGCCAGGGGCCGCCCGGTTCCCACGACCATCGTTGCGTTGCTTTTCGGCGTCGCGACGGCGCTCGCCGTACGCCTCCCCGAGATGACCGGCACGGCGCCCCAACTCCTGCAGATCATTCCTTACGCGACGACCATCCTTGCGCTCGTGCTCGTCGGCGTTCGCGCAAACCGTTCGGCGATCCACACATCCTGGCGCTTCGACGCCTGAGGCCGCCGCGCCGCCCGCTTCATCATCGGAAAGGACCTCGCATGGCAAGACGCAAGCTCATTCTCGATGTCGATACCGGGACTGATGACGCCGTCGCGATCATGTGCGCGGCGCTGCATCCCGACCTCGACCTCGTGGCCTGCACGACAGTCAACGGCAATGTCGAAGTGCAATACTGCACGAACAACACCTTGAGGGCGCTCGAGTTCGTCGGCCGGGGCGACGTTCCCGTTTATGAGGGACTCGACCGGCCGCTTGCGCGGCCGGACTTCCCCATTCCGCGAGCGGTGAAATTCGACAATGGCGTGCACAGTCGCGAGCTGCCGATTCCCGACACCACGCTCAGCAAGCGAGACGTCAGCGCGGTCGATTTCCTGATCGACGCCTATCGCACCGCGACCGACGAGATCGTGCTCATGCCGGTCGGGCCCCTGTCGAATATCGCCGCCGCGCTCGCCGTCTATCCGAGACTCGTTGACCGTGTGCCCGAGCTCATCATCATGGGCGGCGCCCACCACAAGGGCAATATCACGCCGTCGGCCGAGTTCAACATCTGGGCCGATCCGGAGGCCGCAGCCAAGGTCTTCGCCGCAGGGTTCAGAAAAGTGACGCTCCTGCCGCTCGACGCCACCCACAAGGCGTTGGTGTCGAGCGAACGCTCGCGGAGGCTCGCGTCGCTCGGGACCAATGCAGGGCTCGCCGCCTCACGTTTCATCGACCAGCGCATTTGCGCCTACGACGACAACCAGCCGATGGATGAGCGCAACGCCTGTCCTGTGCATGACGCGCTCTGCGTCAACTACATGGTCGACCCGAAGGTGATTACGACGTTGTTCCGCCATGTTGACGTCGAGCGCCAAGGCGCCTTGACGATCGGCAGGACAGTCATCGACACCCATTATCGCAACCGGAAAGACCCGAATTGCCACGTGGCCTTCGGAGCCGATCGGGAAAAGTTCTGCGACTTTCTCGAATTCGACTCTGTCGCTCGGCTCGAAGGTCGGCTAAGCGCGTTGGGGGGAGGCCGCCAACGGCGCGGCCAGCCTCAAGCGCCGGACGCTCGTCGGGAAACGCGCAGCGCGCTCCCGCCCGGAGCTTTGAGCTCTGGCTTCGGCGATCGAGCTCCGACCCTTCCGCCGAAGGACTTGGTCACCGCCTCGCCGGTCGCCACAACGAGTTCGGTCAACCGAGGAAGGCGCTTGTCCGTCAGACGAATTGTCGGCCCGGCGATCGACACGGCGGCGTGCGCTATGCCGCTTTCGTCGAGAATGGAGGATGCGATGCACCGGAGACCGGGAGCGACGGCCTCGTCGTCGAACGCGTAGCCGAGGGAGCGGATGCGCGCGAGTTCGGCATTGAGCTTGCGAATCTGGGCGGAGCTTCGACCTTCGGCGCCCAAAGCCAGCTTGGCGAGCGTCTTTTCGACCTCGTCTTTCGGCAGTGCGGCGAGGAACGCCTTGCCGGCGGCCGAGCGATCGAGCGGAAGCCCGCCGCCCGGCCGAGAGATGGCGCTGATCATTTGTTGGCTCTGGACCTGAGCGATGCAGATGGCCTGGGCGTTGTTGGGAACATACAGGTTCACGGTCTCGCCGGTCTTCTCCATCAGCTGTCGCATGTAGGGCATGGCGATCGGCGTGACGTCGCGCGAGCGCGCGAAGGCCGCCCCAACGACAAAGGCCTGGACGCCGACCCGCCAAGTCATGCTCGCCTGCTCAAACCTTACGAATCGACTGCGCTGTAGCGTCGTCAGCAGGCGGTGCGCGCTCGAAGGCGGGAGGCCGACGCCGCGCGAGAGGACGGTCAAGGAAAGGCCGCCGTCGTTCTCCGCCAACGCGTCGAGAATGGCGAGCGCGCGCGCAATCGACTGCACGCCTGGCTGCCGTTCGCGCGACCCATCGGTCTTGTTGCGTCCGCTGCGACCGCCGTCATCCGATATTTCCAAGATATCCGGCCTCACTGGCTTTTCCGCATGGTGAAAATCATTTCGAATACGTTGCGTCAAGTTTGGAGTCGGGTCATCATCGAGCGCTCGCGAGGAGGATTCGTTGCGCGTCGGCGTCCACAAGCTCCCGATGAACAGTCCCAACGACGTGTCCGCGTTGGAGCATCTCATCGACGCCGGCGAAATCAGACCGGCTGAGATCGTCGCCCTGATCGGCAAAACGGAGGGCAACGGCGGCGCAAACGATTTCACGCGTGGCTTCGCCACGCTCTCTTATGCGCTGGCGCTGGCGCGGCGTCTCGATCTGTCGCCTGAAGAGGTCTTGAAGCGCGTGGCCTTCGTCTGGTCGGGCGGCACGGAGGGCGTGCTGAGCCCGCACGCCACGCTGTTCACCCGAGCGCCCTCTGAGGCGGCCGGCGGCAAGCGCCTCGCCTTTGGCGTGGGCGAGACTCGCGATTTTGCGCCCGAGGAGGTAGGCACGCTCATTGAGGTCAGGGAAGTCGCGGCGGCGGTGAGCCGCGCGCAAGCGGAAGCGCGAATATCGGATTCGAGCGACGTGCACTACGTCCAAGTCAAGGGCCCTCTGCTCACGCCAGCAGCGGTGGCGGACGCCGACCGGCGCGGCGCGAAGCTCGTTACGCGCGACCCCAACGGCTCGAAGGCCTTCGCCCGGGGCGCGACGGCGCTCGGCGTGGCGCTTGCGCTCGGAGAGGTGGCCGAGTCCGATCTGAGCGACGAAGCCATCGCTCGGCGAATGGACTTGTATTCGTCGGTCGCCAATACCTCCGCAGGGGGCGAACTCAAGAACTGCGAGATCCTTCTATTCGGCAATTCGCAGCGCGCCGGCGGAGACTTGCGAATTGGCCACGCCGTTCTTTCCGACGTCCTCGACGCCGAAGCGGTGCGTGCGGCGGCGCGCAATGCGATCGACGACCCGGCAGCGGCAATCGGTCCAGAGCGGATCGTCGCGATCTTCGCCAAGGCGGAGGCGCCTCCGAATGGTATGTTGCGTGGGCGGCGCACAACCATGCTGTCGGATGCAGACATCAACTACGAGCGCCATGCGCGCGCGGCGCTGGGCGCCGTCATCGCCTCCGTCACCGGGGATTCTGCGATTTTCGTGTCGGGCGGCACGGAACACCAGTGCAAGCCCGGCGAGGCGCCGATCGCGGCGATCGTCCGGGTCGAGCCGACGGTAGCGTGACGTCCGACCGCCAAGGCGACCGCCGCCGCACCCCATCATCCGAGGCGTCGCATGGCCGAATTGCTTGAGGAGCTTGTCGCCGAGTTGCAAGGCGGCCGAACTTCGTCCGTAGATCTGGTCGAGCGCTCGCTCCGGCGCGTCCAGGCGCTCGACCCGCGCCTGAACAGTTTTGTCGCGCTCGATTTCCCGGCCGCGCTCGCCGCCGCCAGGGAAAGCGACGCGCTGCGGGCGCGCCGCGAGACCCGATCGCTGCTCGACGGAATCCCGATCTCCGTCAAGGACAACCTGCACGCGCTGGGCTTCCCGACGACATGGGGAAGTCGCGCGCTCAAAGACTTCCGGCCGGAAATGGACGAGTTGCCGGTCGCGCGGCTCCGTCAGGCCGGAATGATTGTGGTCGGCAAGACCAACGTTCCCGAGTTCACGCTCGAGGGCTATACCCGCAATGACCTCTTCGGCGTCACGCGCAACCCATGGAATCCAAGCCTCACGCCTGGAGGATCGAGCGGCGGCGCCGCGGCCAGCGTCGCCGCGGGGCTAGTCCCTGCGGCGATCGGCACGGATGGCGGCGGCTCGATCCGCCGCCCCGCCTCACATACTGGACTGGTAGGCTACAAACCCTCGATCGGGCGCTGGCCGCGGGTCGATGGTCTGCCCGCGATCCTGACGGACTTCGAGACCATCGGATCGCTCGTCCGCACCGTCGACGATACGATCCTTCTTGATGCGGTCCTGAAGGGTCCCGACCGGCGCGACTGGCGCTCAGCCTACGCGTCGTCCGGACCGTGGACCAATGCGACGGTTCGGATCCTCTATATTCCGCGGTTCGGCGCGGCGCCGGTCGACCCCGAGGTTGCCGCCCAGGTCGAGTCCTTCGCGCGTCGTATGGCGTCGATGGGGCACGACGTTCGCGAGGGGGAGGCCTTCTTCGACCTCGATGTCGCGGGGCGCATCTGGCAGGTCGTGTCGCGCGCTGGCGTCGCCTGGCTCATGCGCGAAAATCCGTCTTACGAACAGCTCGCTGGGGCGTCCGCGCGCGCGATGGCCGCCGACGGGCGAAAGGTCACAGGCGCCGATTATATTGGCGCGCTCGAGGCCGTATCCGCGCTCCGCCGGCGCGTCGCCCAACTGTTCGACGGCGTCGATCTGGTGCTCACGCCGACGGCGGCGGCGCTTCCCTGGGCCGCCGATGCCCCATATCCGGACCGTATCGACGGGCAGCCGGCCCGACCGCGAGACCACGCCGTCTTCACGGGCTGGGTGAATATCGCGGGCGTTCCGGCGCTCAATCTGCCGATCGGCGTTTCGCAGTCGGGGCTGCCGATCGGCGCCCATCTTGCGGCCGCCTTCGGCGCCGACGATCCGCTCCTCGCCTTCGCGCGCCAGATCTCGCGCGTCGTTCCTCCTCCTCCCACCCCGCGACTGGACCCCGCGCCATGAACGTCCGCTCGCCCGGCCGTCATTTCCTTCAGATCCCAGGGCCGACGGATGTGCCGGGCCGAGTCCTGCGCGCCGTCGCGGAACCGACGATCGACCATCGCGGTCCGGAATTCACCGAGCTCGGCCGCTCGGTCCTCACCGGCCTCAAGCGCGTTTTCCAGACGAGCGATCCGGTCCTGATTTTTCCCGCCTCCGGCACAGGCGCCTGGGAAGCGGCGCTCGTCAATACGCACTCGCCCGGCGACGCGTTGCTGATGCCGCGTACGGGGTGGTTCGCCTCGCTCTGGAGCGAGATGGCCAGACGTCTCGGTCTGGAGCCAATCCTCCTGGAAACCGACTGGCGTCGCGGCGCGGACCCGACCGCCATCGAGGCCGCCCTTAACGCCGACAAGGGCGCGCGGATCCGCGCAGTCTGCGTCGTCCACAACGAGACGTCGACCGGCTGCGTGAGCCCCATTCGCGCAGTGCGGAGGGCGATCGACGCCGCGGGACACCCGGCCCTGCTGCTCGTCGACACGATCTCCTCGCTCGCCTCGATCGACTACCGGCACGCCGAATGGGGCGTGGACGTGACCGTCTCGGGGAGTCAGAAGGGACTGATGCTCCCGCCGGGCCTGTCGTTCAACGCCGTCAGCGCACGTGCGCTCGACGCCTCGAAGACGGCCAAACTGGCGAGAAGCTACTGGGACTGGCGGCCGATACTCGACGCCAACGCTGGGTTTTATTTCCCATACACGCCAGCGACCAATCTCCTGCGCGGCCTGCAGGAAGCGCTGGCTATGCTCGAAGAAGAGGGTCTGCGGAATGTTTTCGCGCGCCACGACCGCCACGCCGCGGCGGCGCGCGCAGCCGTCAAAGTCTGGGGCGAAGAGGGCGCGGTCGAACTTCAATGCCAGACCGCGACGGACTATTCGTCGTCGCTGACGGCCGTTCGGCTCGCGGAGGGCCATAGCGCCGATGCGCTGCGCGCCCTGATCCTGCGGCGGTTCAACATGAGCCTCGGCAACGGCCTCGGCATACTCAAGGATCGGGTCTTCCGGATCGGCCACCTCGGCGACATCAACGACCTGACGCTTCTCGGGGCGTTAAGCGGCGTCGAAATGGGACTGAAGCTGACCGGAACGCCGGCGGCAAGCGGCGGCGTCGATGCCGCTATGGCGGTTCTGGCGAACGCGGAACGAGAAGCCGATCTAGCCGCGCCGGGCTGACGCGGCTTCGCGGGCAATCGTTTCCGCCGCGTCGGCGAGCGCTTGGCAGCCAAGCACAATATCCGCCTCGCTCGTGTCCTCGGCCCAGTGATGACTGACGCCCTTGATGCTGGGAACAAACAGCATCGCCGCCGGGATCTTCCGCGCGAGGATCTGGGCGTCGTGGCCGGCGGCGCTGGGCATGAAGACATAGACGCCCGGCGCGGGCGCTTCCGCGGCGTGGCTTAAGGCGTCCTGAAACGGTTGCGACATCGGGACGGGGCTGACCGTCCAGGCCGTTTGCAGCGATGCCCGTGCAGGGGCCGACGGCGTCGGCCTCCGCAACCAGGGCTTTCAGGGCGTCCTCGAAGCGCTCCAATTGCGGGACCTCGAGGTCCCGGATCTGGAACGGCATCTCGGCGCGCCCCGGCACGATGCTGGGCTGGCCCGGCTCGGGCCGAATCGCGCCGGTCGTCCAGACGCTGCGGACCCCCGCAATTTGCGGAAAGCGGTCCGCGATCGCCGCGGAAAGTCGGATCAGGGCGAGTCCCGCATCTTTGCGCCGAACCATACGCGTCGTGCCGGCGTGGTTGGCTTCTCCGATGAAGGCAATTCGATACTGCCGGATGCCAACGATGCCCGTGACGACGCCGAGACGGAGTCGGGCCTCGTCCAGCGTGTCGCCCTGCTCGATATGCGCTTCGAGATAGCCGACGTACTCGGACGGCGCGATCGTCTCGCGCTTCCTCCCCGCGACGCCCGCGCGTTCGAGCGCCGCGCGCAACGGCGTACCGTCGTTCTGGTCGCGAGCGCTGCCGATCTCGTTTTCCGAGGCGTCGCCAACGAAGGAGCGGCTGCCGAGAAAGACGCCGAAATGCCCTTCCTCGTCCGCCCAAGACGCCACCTCGACCGGCAGATCGGCGCATCGCCGATCTTCACGGAAGGCGCGGGCGATTTCCAGCCCGTAGACGACGCCGAGAGCGCCGTCGAGCCAGCCCGCGTGGTTTTGCGACTCGCTGTGCGAACCGATCAGCAGCTTTCGGCCGGGGGTTGTCGGACGCCCGAACACGTTGCCGATCCCATCGATCGACGCGTCGAGACCGGCGTCCGCGAAACGCCGCGCGAGCCATCGGCGCGCCTAGACGTCCTGGGGCGAGAAGGTTGGCCGATGGACGCCGGTCTTGTAAGCGCCAAATTCCGCCAACCGACGAAGGTCGGCGACAAGGCGGTCGCTATTGATCTCCGGAATCGAGTGGCGAAGCCTTCACGATCGGTCGGCGCGAAGCGCGGCGGTCGCGGCCGCGTCAACCGACCGGCCGACGAACGTCGCAGAATCTTCCCGACAGGCACGCCAAGGGCATCCGGGAAGCTGTCGGTAAATTCGGTTGTCCGCCAATCCGTCAGAACGCCCGATTTCGGACGAATTGCGAACTGTCCGACAAGAGTTCGATTTTCGGACCAGATTCAAAACACTTTGGAATTCCACGATTATCCGCTTGGCGTGCTCTTTCGGGAAAATTCTCTCGTGACCCCCAGTTACGGGCGCGCGGCGCCGCGATGCTTGAACGGCTCGGCTATAAATCGCCGACCCCGGAAACGGCCAGCCGATTCGCTCGCGATCAAGGACGGCTTCTGTGGTATAAAGGCGGCATGAAACGCGACGAGATCATACGGACGTTGAAAGAGCGCGAGGCCGACTTGCGGGAGCATGGCGTCACACACGCCGCTTTGTTCGGTTCCGTCGCGCGTGACGAGCAGCGACCCGACAGCGATATCGACATTCTCGTTGACCTCGACCCCGCTGTTGTCGCGACGATGTTCGACTATGCGGGCTTGAAGGATTACGTCGCGAGCTTGTTTCAAGGCCCAGTTGACGTGATCGACAGGGAAGCCTTGAAGCCGCGCCTTCGCCCTCATGCGGCTGCCGACGCGATCTATGCTTTCTGACGCCGAACGGGACGCGTTGGAGGGCATACGCGACAACATCGCCCGAAAGGCGGCTCCAAGCCCCGACAGCGCGCGGGCGGGCTCCGCCCGTGAACATTGCCCAAGAACTTCCGGGCTTCGACAGCGAGTTGTGCTAGATTGCGGGTATGACCAATCTCTCTCAGGAAACCGAGGCTCTTATCCAGGCGAAGGCTGCCAGTACAGGCCGCACGCCCGACGAAGTCGTGCGCGACGCCGTATCTCGCACCGGCGATATTCTGCCGTGGCGCGGCCCCGCGAGGCCGCTTCCGCCAGCCGAGACAAAAGAGCAGATGATCGAGGGCATGGAGGCAATTGCGGCGCGCAGCGCGGCCAGACCTCTTGTCGACCCTAGGTCTGCCTGACGAAATCATCGGTTACGATGATTTCGGCTTGCCGCGATGATTGTCATCGATACGTCGGCTTTAGTGGCGATCCTCAACCACGAACCGGAACGCACGGCGTATTTCGAGGCGATAGCCGCCGCCGACCGTCGCCTTGTCAGCGCCGTTACCTATCAGGAAGCCGGCCAGGTTTTGCTCGCGCGCCGAGGGATCAACGGACTTTACGATTTGGAGGACTTTCTCGCCTTCATCAAGGCGGAAATCATCCCCCGTGACGTGCATCTTGCCGCTTTCGCCGTTGCCGCGTTCCAGCGTTTCGGCAAGGGCATCCACCCGAAGGCGCGGCTGAATTTCTGCGATTGCGCGGCCTACGCGCTCGCCAAGGCGATGAACGCGCCGCTATTGTATAAGGGCGACGATTTTACCGCAACGGATGTGCGCGCCGCTATCTAGCAGCCTGTCGGACTTAACGATGGGCTTTTCGCAAGCCGCTGTTTTTCCGAATGAGCCCGCTGAGCGTGGTTTGGAACAGATTCCACGATGGCCCCAACGCGGGTCGACCAAACAACGACGCCAATTAAAATAGGCGCCGCCGGCGCCGGAGTCCGCCTCGTGACCCTTTTTCAAACTTTCGCGACATTGCCCCGCGCGCGCTTCGGCGCGGCCGCCTGCGCCGTCCTTCTCATGGCGGCGCCGGCCCCGGCCGCTACGCCCTGCGGCGGCCCTTCGGCGGCGGCGGACGCGCGCGCCCGGCAAACGCTCGAGGCGATGACGGAGAGCGAGAAGCTTGCGCTCGTCCATGGCGATCTCGGCGCGCCGTGGAAAGGCGGCGCGAAGCCACAGGGCGCGCTCGGCTCGGCGGGTTACGTGCCGGGGATCCCCCAACTCGGCGTGCCCGCCTTGCAGGAGACCGACGGCCCCCTCGGCGTCGCCAATCCCGGCGACATCCGGCGCGGCGACACGGCGACCGCAATGCCTTCCAATCTGGCTCTGGCGGCGACCTGGGACCTCAAGCTGGCGCGCCGCCAGGGCGAAGCGGTCGGGGCGGACGCCAGCGCCAAGGGCTTCAACGTGCTGCTCGGCGGCGACGCGAACCTCATTCGCGATCCGCGCGGCGGGCGGGACTTCGAATATTTTTCCGAGGATCCGCTCTTGACCGGGCTGATGGCCGGCGCCGCGATCGACGGGGTGCAAGCCAGCGGCGGCGTCCTGTCGACCGTCAAGCATTTCGCGCTCAACGACCGGGAGACCGACCGCGGCCGGCTCGACGTCCGGATCGACCGCGCGGCGGCCCGCGAGTCCGATCTTCTCGCCTTCGAGATCGCGATCGAGCGCGGAAAGCCCGGCGCCGTCATGTGCGCCTACAATGAGATCAACGGAACCTACGCCTGCGAGAATCCGTGGCTCCTGACCGACGTGCTCAAGACCGACTGGGGATACCGCGGCTTTGTCCTGTCCGACTGGGGCGCCGTCCATTCGACGGTCGCCTCGGCGCTGGCCGGGCTCGATCAGGAATCGGCCGTGCAGGCGGATCGGCGCCCCTATTTCGTCGACCTCGGCAAGGCGATCGAGACGGGCAAGGTTCCAGAGGCGCGTCTCGACGACATGGCGGAGCGCATCCTGAGATCGATCTTCGCCTGCGGCCTCGCCGATGCCAAGCGAAAAGCGCCCCCCGATATCGCCGCGGCCGAAGCGACCGCGCGGACGATCGAGACCGAGGGCGCGGTGCTGTTGCGCAATGACGGCCTCATGCCGCTGCCGCGGGAATTGCGACGGGTGCTGGTCGTCGGCGCTCACGCCGACCGCGCCGTTCCGGCGGGGGGCGGATCCTCTCAGGTGATTCCGCATGGCGGAGTCCCGTTCACGACGCCTGAGGGCGACGATCGCGCCATGATCTACGATCCGTCCTCGCCGCTCGACGCGCTGCGGCGCCGCTTGCCCTCGACCGAAGTCGACTGGAACGATGGCCTCGACCCCGAGCGCGCGGCGAAGGCGGCCGCAGGCGCCGACGCCGTCGTCATGTTCGTCGATCAATATCGGACCGAAGGCGTCGACGCGCCGAACCTGTCCCTGCCGGGCGGACAGGACCGGCTGGTCGAGCGGGTCGCCAAGGCCAACCCGCACACCATCGTCGTGCTCGAGACCGGCGGCCCGGTGCTCATGCCGTGGCTCGACCGGACGGCGGCGGTGATCTCGGCATGGTACCCCGGCGAGCAGGGCGGCGAGGCGATCGCCGACATTCTGACCGGCCTCGCCGACCCGTCCGGGCGCCTGCCGATGACGTTCCCGGCGCGCGATCCCCAATCGGCGCCCTATGGCGCGCCGACAGGCGGGGCTGGCGACCCCGTCGTCCGCTACGACGCAAGCCCGTCGTTCGGATATCGCGCGCTGGCCGAACGCGGCGAACGCCCGCTCTTTCCGTTCGGCTATGGGCTCTCCTACACCACCTTCAAGCTCGGCGAGTTGTCGGCGCGGGTCGACGGGTCGGCGGTGACAGCGGCGCTAGCCGTGACCAACGCCGGCGGCCGGCCCGGCGCGGCGATCCCGGAACTTTACCTGACCGGCCCGGCCGCAAGCGGGGTCGGCCTGCGGCTCGCCGGCTGGAGCCGGATCGAGCTCTCCCCGGGCGAAACCCGGCGGGTCGAGATCGCCGTCGATCCCCGGTTGCTCGCGACCTTCGATGAAGCAAAGCGACGCTGGCGGATTGCGCAGGGCGTCTACGAGTTCAGCGCGGGTTTCGACGCGACGCAACGCGAGGTTGCGGCCAAGATCACGCTCGACGCCGAGGACCTACCGCCTTAGCTGCCGGCGTTAACCTTTCGCTTGCCGCCCTGCCCTCGTCCCAGTCCAAACGGGGCGGCCGACCGGTTGGACGCGTGCGATGAGTCTGCAGCGGCCCTCTGCCGGTTTTGGGCAAGCGCGCCGAGTTTTGCCGGCTTTCCCATGTTGGCCTGGTCAATCTGGTAACCCGACGTTCATTCGCAACTGCGACGATCGCTTGGGCGAGATGCATCGTCGTCGGCGCGCGCGAAGCTGACAAGTCCGACTCCCGGACGCGAGCCGCAATCAATGTGGCGAGGCGCGTACGGGCAAACGTAGTCGTGGCCGTTCCGCGGCTGATCAGATTTATGGGGTCTCGCCGGCCGGCGTCGCCGGCGAACGAGGAAGTGCGCTCGCCCAGGTCGCTGGGCCTCCTCGTCGCGCTCTGCGTCGTCGTCCTCAACCTCGCAGTGGCGGGGCTCGTCGGCGCGTTTCTCGTCGATTTTGAATCTTACGTCAGTGGCGACGCAAGCAAAGACGCCGAGAATATTTCGAAGACTCTCGACGCCGGCCTCCAGGGAATTTTCTCGCAAATCGATTTCGCCTTGCAAACGGTGGCGGACGAATACGAGCGCGAACTGGACGCCGGCGGCCTCAACTCTGCGCAACTCCAGGCGACGCTCGAGCGGCAGGCGGCGCGGTTGATACAAATCGATGCGATACGCATCTCCGGCGCCAACGGCGACCTTCGTTATTCTTCGCTCTACGACGTCGTAAGCCCGATCAACAACGCCAACCGCAAGTTCTTTCGCAAACTCCGGGACAACCCGAATTCGGGCCTGGTGATTTCCAAGGAATTCGGCAGTCTCCACGAGAACTGGACGCTGTTCTTCGCCCGCCGGCTCTCCGGCCCGGACGGCGCCTTCCAGGGCGACGTGCATAGCGCTCTGCGAGTCGAGAAGCTCACGCAAATGTTTTCGACGCTGGACGTCGGTCCGCATGGCGTCGTTTCGCTGTGGAGCGAGGACGGGGCGCTGATCGCTCGCTTCCCTCACGTCGAAAGCCGCCGCAGTGAGCAGCCGTACATCCTCGGACCCACGAACGAGCTTGTCCGGCTCATCAAAGACGGGCGCGACAGCGGTCATTATCACCAGCGCGGCGGCGTCGACGGCGTGACGAGACTGTTCGCTACGCGAAAGGTCGGACGATTCCCGCTCTACCTCGTCGTCGGCCTGGCGGACGCCGACTACGAGGCCGAGTGGCGCACGGTCGCCAGTCATCTCGCGGTCGTGTCGGGTCTTTTCCTCATCGCCAGCGTGGTTGGCGGCCTGTTGATCTATGCGCGATCGGCGACAAAGGCGAAAGCCCAAGTCCAGTCCCGGCTCGCCGCCTCGGTCTACGAGAACAGTTCGGAAGGGATGGCGATCTTCGACGCCCAACGCTCGATCGTCGACGTGAACCGGTCGTTCGCCAGATTGACGGGAATTTCCGCCGACAAAGCGAAAGGCCGGAAGATCGATCGCTGGTTCTTGGCGCGACGTGACGCCGGACTGCTCGCCGCCGCGGCGCGCTCGCTTCGCGAGACCGGCCATTGGGCCGGGGAGCTCTGGCTGAAGCGCAAAGAAGGCGAGCCCTTCCTGGCGCGCGTTAGCGTCAGCGCGGTCAACGGCGGCGCGAGATTTGTGGCGCTGTTCGCCGACGCCACCGAACAGAAGCGCGCCCAGGAAATGATCTGGCGGCACGCCAATTTCGACACGGTCACTCAGTTGCCGAACCGCCGCCATTTCTGCGATTCGCTGCGCCGGGAAATCCTCAAATTGGAGGCGACGAAAGCGCAGATCGCCGTCATCTTCATCGATCTCGATCGCTTCAAGGACGTCAACGACCGCTTCGGCCACGCCGTCGGCGATCAGCTTCTGCACCAAGCCGCCGAGCGCATCCGCTCATGCGTGCGCGCCGACGACCTGGTGGCTCGGCTCGGCGGCGACGAGTTCACCGTCATGCTGCGCAAGATCGCCGAATTCGCCGAGGTCGAGCGGCTGGCCGAGCGGATTGCCGCCGCGCTCGCGCGTCCCTATGAGTTTGGCGGCGAGCACACCTTCAATTCGGCGAGCCTCGGCGTTACGCTCTGTCCGCGCGACGGCTCGGACGTCGAGACCCTGCTGCGCAACGCGGACCAGGCGATGTACGCGGCCAAGCGCGCCGGCCGGAACTGCGTTCGCGTTTTTGCTCCCATGCTTCAGGTCTCGACCGCGACCCACGCCGCTCTGGTCAGTGATCTGCACGAAGCGCTCGCCAATAACGAGATCGAGCTCCATTATCAGCCGATTGTTGAGATCGGCACGGGCCGTGTCATCAAGGCCGAAGCGCTCGCCCGCTGGCGACATGCCAAACACGGCGACGTGCCGCCGAGCGAATTCATCCCGATCGCGGAAGAGACGGGGCTCATCGTCGAGATCGGCGATTGGGTGTTTCGCCGCGCCGCCGCTCAGGCGCAACGCTGGCGCAGCGCGTTCGATCCACAATTCCAGATCAGCGTCAACGTCTCGGCCGTCCAGCTCGCGGCGTCCGACGGCGCAGCCGCCAATTTCGACCGCCTCGTCGCCCGGCCGGGCTTGGGGCCGGGCGCGATGATCATCGAGATTACCGAAAGCGCGCTCATCGACTGCACGGAAGTTGTGCGCAACCATTTTGCCCGCTATCGTAAGGCGGGGATCGAGCTTGCGCTCGACGACTTCGGCACCGGCTATTCGTCGTTCGCGTACCTCAAGGACTTCGACATCAGCTACCTCAAGGCCGATCGCGCTTTCGTCTCCGGCCTCACGGAACGCCGGCGCGACTATGCAGTCTGCGAGGCGATGGTCGCAATGGCGCACAAGCTCGCTATCCGAATCATCGCCGAAGGAGTCGAAACGGAAGCCCAACACGACCTGCTCGCCGCGGCGGGATGCGACTGCGCTCAGGGCTACCTCTATTCCCGCCCCGTCCCCGCCGCCGATTTCCAGTCGATGTTCTTCGCCGAGGGGTTCCGGAGGGCGCTGAAGATTTCGAGCCTGATGAGCCGACGGGCGCCAAGCGTTCGAATTGGACCGCGTGCGCCTCACCAGGCGGCGAAGGCGCGCGCCACGCTGCGCAGAAACGCGGCCCGCCGCGGCGCGGTCGAAAAGTTCATGCCGTAGAGCGCGTGATAGTCGATGCGCCCGTTCGGATCGATCAGCGCGCCGATGTTGTCGCGCACGAAGCGCCGCGGCGGGTCGTCCTTCCTGGCGATGTCGGACCGGCTCTCGCCATAAGCGCAGACCGCCGCCAAGCGCTTGAGGTTTGCGAGATTGGGATGAAAGAGGCCGTCCGCGTCGATGACCGTCGCGACCCCTGGCACGAACACGCGCTGGAAGTAGCCTTGCATGATCGCGGGAAGGCCGTCGAACCAGACCGGAAACATGAGAACGAGCCCGTCGGCCGCCCGCAGCCGCGCGACATAGGGCGCGACCTCGCGGGTGTTGGCGCCCGTGTCGACGTAGCAGCGCATCTGCTCGGCCGACAGCGCCGGGTCGAAGCGCTCGGCGTAGAGGTCGAGGTCGTCGACATCGTGGCCGCGGGTCCTGAGCGCCTCGACCGCGCGGACATGGACCGCCGACAGGAAGCTCGTTTCGAGAGGATGAGCGTAGACGACGAGAACGCGCAAGCCGTCACGCTCCAGCAGTCGCGCCGGGCCCGGCGCTCCGATGCGCGTTGCGCTCGGCGGCGACGAGAAATTCGAGCTTCGGCGGCTGGGTCAGCATGGTTCGGATGTCGTCCTCGATCACGCGGTCCTCTTTGGTCACCCGCTCGCGAAAGTGCAAGAGCTCGAGCCACGATCCGATCATGTAGGCCTCCTCGTACCGCCCCAACTCCTCCAGGTCCTCGAACACGCCCCAGGCGAAGGCGCCGTCGCGACGGCGCTGTTCGCCCAGTTCGTCGACGGCGCGCAGAAAGCGCTCGCGGTCCTTCGGATCGATGCGGTAGTCGATCTTCACCAGCACCGGGCCGCGGTCGTCGGGGATCTCCTCGACCGAAGGCGGCGACTTGTAGTGAAGCGACGGCGTGAGGTCGATCGCCTCGGCGTTGTGCAGTCTCCAGGGCCAGGTCAGCGGGATGCCAAGAAGCGCGCCGGCGGCCGCGGCGATGAGCGCGTGGTCGACGCCGAAGTTCGCCGCCGCCTGGCCCCAGGCCGCGCTGCTGACCGCGACGGCCCCGAAGATGACGGTGAGAAAGATCGCCAGGCCGCGGCCGCGGACCCATTGCGGCAGGACGTTCTGCGCCGAGACATAGAGGCTCGTGAGGACCAGCACCCACGCCGCGCCGGCGCAGAAGCCGGCGCCGAGCAGCACGGGGAATTCATGCGCCGAACCGAACAGGAACAGCGCTGCCGCCGTGCCGAGCGATCCGAGCGCAGCCATCCAGTCGAGATTGACGAACGGCCGCAGGCGCCGGTGCGCCAGCGAGCCGAACAGCGCGCCGGCGCTGATCATGCTGAGCAGCACGCCATAGCTCTCCGCGCCCTCGCCGGAATCGCGGGCGATCAGCGGCATGAGGCCGAAATAGGCGGCGGCGAACGGGTAGACCGCCAACGTCCTGACCAGGGTTGCGCGGAAGAGCCGGTTGTTGATGGCGTGCCGGATTCCCGTGCGCACCGCGCCGGTCAGCCGCTCGGCCGGCAGGGTCGCGGTCGGCTTCGGCGGCGCCCGCCACCACAAGAGCGCCGCGATCACCACGACATTGGCGAGCGCGAAGGCCCAGTATGGCGCCGACAGGCCGTGTTTCGCGATGACGAGGCCGGCGAGCGCCGGGCCGATGGTGCGGCTCAGGTTGTAGGCGACGCCGTTGGCGGCCATCGCCCCCGGCAGGTCGGATCGCGGGACGAGCGCCGGAAGGATCGCCAGCCAGGACGGCGAGTTCACCGACCAGAGCGCGCTCAGAAGAAAAGTCGTCATGAGCAGCGAGACAGGCGAGGCAAGATCCGCCGACACGAGGCTTGCAAACGCCACGATCAGAACGGCGATCGCGCAGGAGATATAAAGGATGAGCCGGCGCGGATCGACGATGTCGGCGAGCGCGCCCGCCGGCAGGGTGAACAGGAACATCGGCAGATTGGTCGCAGCGTGAACCAGCGACACGGCCAACGGATTGAGATCGAGCGTGGTCATCAGCCACCCCGACGTCGTGTCGTACATCGACATTCCGACCAGCGCGATGGCGCTGGCGAGCCAGACGACGGCAAACGGCAGATGCGCGAATGCGCCGAGCCACGCCGTTCGGCGGTCGGCCGACGTCTCCGGGACGGGCGTCTGCATGCGTCGCTCTTGGCGCCTCCCTCGCGAGGGGTCTAGTGAGACGACAGCACGCAGCGGTCGCTGCGCAGGAGAAAGTCACGGGTCACGCCGCCGAACGCCCATTCGCGCAGACGGCTGTGGCCGAAGGCGCCGGCGACGACGAGGTCCGCCCTCAAATCCGCCGCCAGCGTCGCGAGCTGTTCGGCCAATCCGCCGACAAGGGGGACCGCCTCGCAGTCCGCCTCGACGCCGTTGAAAGCCAGCCAGGCCTTGACGTCGTTCAGCCGGCGCCCGGCGCCCTCCGTCCCTCCGGCCTCGGTAACCTCGACCACATGGACATGCTGCATCGCCTGCAGGAACGGCAGCGAGTCGGCCAGCGCCCGGCGCGCCTCGCGCACCTCCTTGAAGCAGACCAGGGCCTGCCGGAACGCGAAACCGGTCACGCCCGCGGGGGCGATGAGGATCGGCCGCCCGAGGGGCATCACAAGGTCGCCGATTTCGGCCTGCCCGGAGGGGAAGAAGGACCGCTCGCGCCCGTCGAAAGCGGCGACGACGAGATCGGCGCAGCGGGCTTCGCCGGCCACATAGTCCTGCGCCGGTCCTGAGGTCATCTGCATCCGCCAGTCGAGGGACCCAAGCCCGGCGAGCGCGGCCCGGAACTCGTCTTCCGCCGCCCGCGCCTCGTCGACGAACTTGTGCGGGTCGTAGTCTTGCGGTTCGAACGGGCCGGCGCCGCGGACATAGGCGTGGGTAGAAACCTGGCGGGCCGCGACGCCCACAACTCGCGAGCCGAACCGCTTCGCGAGATCGGCGACAACCGCCATGAGCGCCGCGTTGGACTGGCCAACGCGCATCACGACCATGAGGGTGGAGAGCGCCAATCTGTCCTCCGCGCCGGAAACCCGTCCCGTTCGAGGAAAGCCGAGCGCGGAGCGGCCGGCCGGAGGTAAGCCGTCGAGCGAACGAAAACAAGTCTCGTCCTGCGATATGATCGCGTTCGGCGGCGGCGCATGGCGGCAGCGGCTTGAAATCGTCGAAAAGCCTTGCCATCTGCCATCGCGGCCGCCCCCCCAGGGCCGCCAGCGGCTTAAAGGGCGGAGCGCCGATTGACCAGCCAATCCAGCGACGAAGCCGGGCCGTCCGCGGATCGACGATCGCGTTGGGGCGTGTTCGGCCATCGCGCGTTCACCGTCATCCTGATCGCCAGCTCCGTGTCCAATGTCGGCATCGCGATGTTCGACACGTCGATGAGCTGGTTGATGACGAACCTCAATCCCAATCCGATGATGGTTTCGGCGGTCCAGGTCGCGACCATGCTGCCGATGTTCCTCTTGACCGTGCCGGCCGGAGCGCTCGCCGACATCGTGGACGCGCGTCGCCTCCTGATCGGCGCGCAGGCGGCGGTCGCCGCGATTTCGATCGCCTTCGCCGTGATCGTCAGCGGAGGGCTGGCCGAGCCGACGACCCTGCTCATGACCACGTTTGCGCTCGGCGTCGGCGGCGCGATCGCGGCCCCGGTCTGGCAGCTGGTCACCCCGAAGCTTGTGCCCAAGGACGACCTCGACAGCGCAATCGCCGTCAACAACGCGTCCTACAGCGTCAGCCGGGCGATCGGTCCGGCGGTCGGCGGTCTGGCGATCGCGGCGTTCAGCATCGATGTTCCGTTCTGGTGCTATTGCATCGGCAACCTGGCGATCGTGGCGGCTGTCGTCTGGTGGCAAGCGCCGCGGAAGGCGAAGGAAACGCTGCCGGCCGAGCGCCTGACCAACGCGGTCAGAACCGGCCTTCGCTATGTTCGCCACAACCGCGACATGGACGCGACCCTCATCCGCGCCGCGGCCTTCTTCCTGTTCGGCAGCGCCTACTGGGCGCTGCTGCCGCTGATTGCGCGCAACCAGATGCACAACGGGGCAGCGATCTACGGCGCCCTGATGGGCTTGATCGGCCTCGGGTCGATCGTGGGTTCGCTGGGCCTGAGCTGGCTGAAGGAGCGGCTCGGTCCGGATCGGCTCGCCATCCTGGCGACGCTCGGGACGATCGCCGCGCTCGCGATGTACGGAGCGGCGAAGGGTCTGGGTCTGGCGCTGGCGGCGAGCCTCCTCGCCGGCGCCTCGTGGACGATCATGATGACGACGCTGTTCGTGTCGGCCCAGGTGGCGCTGCCCGACTGGGTGCGCGGGCGGGGCATGGCGATCCTGCTCACCGCCTATTTCGGCGCCATGACGATCGGCAGCGCCTTGTGGGGCAAGGTCGCCAGCGAATGGGGCCTGCCGACGACGCTCTATCTCGCCGCGGCCGGCGCGTTCGTGGCGATGATCGCCACATGGGGCCAGAAGCTTCAGACCGCGGCCGCGCTCGACCTTTCGCCCTCGCTGCACTGGCGCGACCGGGTCCTGGGGCGGGCCGTCGACGAGGAGCAGGGCCCCGTTCTGGTGACGGTCGAATACCACATCGACCCGATGGACAGGGCGGCGTTTTTGTCGGCGATGCAGGAGATCGGCTTCGAGCGCAAGCGCGACGGCGCCTTCGCCTGGGGCGTGTTCGAGGACGCGGGAGAGCTTGGCCGGGTGGTCGAAACCTTCCTGATCCAGTCGCTGCTCGAACTCCGGCACTTGCGCACGCGGGTGACCAAGGCCGACCAGCTGGTCGAGGCCAAGGCGCACAAGTATCTGACAGAGCCAGCGAAGGTCAGCCTTCTCATCTGGCCGAAGCGCGAACGCCACAAGCGCCGGAAGCTTTCCGCCCTCATCCATCCGGCGATCGCCGAGGGTTGAGGCTAAGGCGCCGTCCCGAGCGCCTTGGCGGCGAGGTCGGGATATTCGGCCATCAGCTCGGCGAGCACGCCATTGGTCCAGCCGAAGCCGACCTGCAGCGCGTATTCGCCGCCGCGCCCGCCCGCCGGCCCCTCGCCGGGAGCGCGAGCGACGTCGTACTTCTCGACCAGGACGCCCGAGGCCGCGTAGCCGCGCACGTTGGTCTCGATCCAGCGCCGGGCGATCTCGCGCGCGAGCTCCCGTTCGCCATAGGCGTTCAGACCCTTGATCGCCAGATATTGCAGCGGCGGCCAGCCGTTCGGCCGGTCCCATTGCTGGCCCGTGTCGATAAGCGTCGTTCCGAGGCCGCCGGGCTCGAGAAGCCGAGCACGGAGCGTCTCGGCGACTGCGCGGGCCTCGTCCGGACTGGCGACGCCGAAGGCGAGCGGGGCGACCGTCGCCGCGCTCAGGGCGTCGCTGAGACGCCCCTCGCGCCACAGATAGTCGGCGAACACGCCCGCCCTCGCGTTCCACATCAGCCGCCGGATCGCGGCCGCCCGCTCGTCCGCGGCGCCCTGGAGCCGGGCGGCGGCGGCTCTGTCGCCCTTCAGCCGATAGGCCCTGGCGAGCGTCTCTTCGAGATGAACCATCAGCGCGTTGAGATCGACCGGCGCGATCGCGGTGGTGCGAATGGTCGCGAGCGTCTTGCCGTCGGCGAGCCAGCGGGAGCTGAAGTCCCATCCGGTCTCAGCCCCGGCCCTGAGATCGCGGTACACCTCCTCGGCCGGACGGTTCGCCTTGGCCGCCGTCTCGACATCCTCGCGATAGGATTCGTCGCGCGGCGCGGCGCGATCGTCCCAGTACCGATTGAGGAGAACGCCGTCGGGCAGCCGGACGACGTGGCGGAAGGCGGCGCCGGGCGCGAGGCTCGCCCAGCCGTCCATCCAATAGGCGTATTCGGCCTCGAGCTCCGGCAGGTATCTGGAGAGGACCGCGTCGCCGTTCCCCGCGGCGATCAATTCGACCATCAGCGAGAAGAACGGCGGCTGCGAGCGGCTCAGGTAATAGCTGCGATTGCCGTTGGGGATGTGGCCGTAGCGGTCGATCAGCGAGGCGAAATTGTCGAGCGTGTCGCGGGCGAGGTCGAGGCGGCCGTCGCGCAAAAGCCCGAGCATGATGAAATAGCTGTCCCAATAGTAGATCTCGCGGAAGCGGCCGCCCGGGACGACATAAGGGCGATCGAGCGGCAGCAGCGACGACCACGGCTCGATCTCGTCGGGCTTGCGCTCGAGCGCCTGCCAGGACTCTCGGACATAGGCGCGCACGTCCTCGTCGGGCCGGGGCAGGTAGGCCGGGAAAACCTGGGGCGGCAAGCTGAAATGACGATCGACGAAGGCCTTGAGATCGAACCCCGGCAAAGCCTTGGCCCGATCGTAGTCCGCCATGACCTCTGTTGGCGGCGCGCGCGGCGCGGCGTCGGCGAAGGTCTTTTGGTCGGCAAAGAGGCCGGCCATCTCGACCGCGCGATAGAGCTCGCCGAATTCGACCGAGGGCGGCTGGGGCCAATCGGTGGAAAACGCCCGGGCCGGAACGCTCGGCGCGAAGACATAGAGGACGAGCGCGACCGCCGCAGCGGACCGGCTTAGGCGGAAAGCCATCTCGCGCCTCCCGTAATCGATCGTGGCGCCGCAGTCTGCGCAGAAGGCGACGGGCTGGCAAGGTCGGGCAGGGGGGCCCGGTTGCCCGACGGGACGCCCCTTCTCCACGGAGTGGGGAAGGTGGCCCGGAGGGCCGGATGGGGTGCGGAAAGCAGGTATGATCCGGCGAAGGTTCACGATGACAGTCGCGCAATCCGGCTTTGTCAGAAGCGGTGGCCCGCACCCCATCCGGCGCCATAGCCCGTCGAAAGACGGGCTATGAGGACGGTGGTGGGGGTGCTGGCCGTAGGGCGCCGGCTTGGCGGTTACTGCGCTTTCCCTCACACCTTGCCGATCCAACCGCGGTCTTCCCACACCGCCCGCAAGGACGTGAGATTGCGCCGGTCGAAAACATTGCCGGCCGCGGCGCCGAGCTTGCCTTGCTTGACGTTGTTCCAGGCGTCGCTGACGCTGATCGCCACGTGTTGCAGGACGCTGGGATCGCGGTAGCAGTCGATCATGCATTTGGTGCAGCCGTCGCGGATCAGCTTCGTCTCATCGAAGTCGTAAATGTTGCACATCGGCTTGTCCCAGGCGTGGCAGCGGTAGAGGTCGAGGTTCCAATCCAGATAGAAATACTTGTGCCCGCCCAGACAGCCGAACCGCTCCGGCTCCTTGCGCAAGTGCCGTTGCATTTCGCTCAGCGATTCCGTCGGGTTGACCACCGCGTAGCCGCTGCGCGCCTTCATCGCCTTGATTTTCTCGAAGACGCCGATCAATTCCTCCGTCGTGTAGCTCACCAGGTTCGAATCGCTGAAGCTGAGATAGCTGGACTCGAGATGGGTCAGCGGATAGCTGAACGTGCAACTGGAAAAGCCGAGCGTCCGCAGGAACTCCGGCAGCTTGTCGTAATCCTCGATCAGGCGGCTGACGGTGACGCTGGCGGTGGTTTGCACGCCGAGGCCGGCGAAGACCTCGTTGGCGCGCTTGATTTTGCGGCAGACCGCCGGCAACCCGCGGTTTTGTTCGTGCAGCGCCACGTCGTGCGAATCGATCGACATGATGACGCTGCTCAAGCCGTCATCGGCGAAGCCACGCATGTTTTGCTCGGTCCAGAGCGAGCCGTTGGTGCAAATCATCGGGCGAACGCCGCGCTCGGCCGCGTAGCGCACCATGGCGCGAAGGTCTTTGTGCGCGAGCGGTTCTCCGCCAACAAAAAGCAAGTATCCGATGTTGTTCTTGACCGCGATGTCGATCACGTCGCGCGCCTCTCGCAACGAGACGGAACGGCGGTGGGCAGGGTTGAACCTGTCCACCGCGAACCCGCAAAAATCGCAGCGGGCGTTACAGATGTTGGTGATGGCGAATTGCAGATAGCCGGGGCCGCCGTGATCCAGCACTTCGCCCAACAGGCGCCAAACGGATTTTTTCGGTTTGACGACCGGCGCCTGGGCCTCGGCGGCGGCGAGGTCCGGAGGCTTTTCCGGCCTGACTTGATCTTTGGCGGCCTGATCGTCAGCAATCATGGCGGCGAGTCATTGCGACAATTGATCCCCAAGTCAAACCCTGTCGGGGGTTAACATGACGGCAAAAGGGCTCCGTTGACGTCTTCGTGTCCGACAAGCCGGCCGGCGCCGCCTTGCGCAGCAGGCCGGGAAGCGCGCGCCGGCCGAAATTGGAACGGTCGGCGCCCGGCTGGAACGGCTGGAGTGCGTGAATACCGGCCGTTCGCCGGTGGTCTTGCGAACGCGTCATATCCGACCCAAAGCGGTCAGCCAAAAACCCCGCGTTGCCGCCGGTCTCCTTATGCGACTGCACGTGTCACGGCAAAACGGAAGCGCTTTTCGCGGCGATGAGACGATGAAAAGGCCTAGAGACCTCGCGCTGCCGTCTTGAGCACGTTGTCCAGCAAGTCAGCAACATTGAAACTCGCGGGGGCCTGGCGTGGCGGGAATTCCTCAAAGGTCGCCAAATGCTGCTTGAGTATATATGCCGCAGGCATGACCGTCCACAGTTTCTCACCGACGTACCAGGCGTAGTAAGGCGCATCCATATGCTGCTCAAACGGATCAACCCGCAGGTTGACAGGTCGCGGTATCGTTGGCTTTACAGATTGCCCCCCAAACCAGTCGTCCTTTGTTTGGAAATGAACCTTCCAGTTGTTGTATCTGATCGCGTAGAGCTCATGCTCGCCGTAGTAAAAGAATTCGCTACGGGGGGATTCCGTAACTTCACCGGTGAGATAGGGAAGCTGATTGTATCCGTCGAGATGCACGCGAAAATGTTTGCCCCCCGCCTGATAGCCTTTCCGGAGCTTCTCTTTGATATCCGTATCGCCCACCGCCGCCATCACAGTCGGCACCACATCCTCCAACGAGAATATCCCGTTAAGCACCTGTCCCGCCGGGATCATTCCCGGCCACCGGATCACAAAGGGACCTCGGAAGCCGCCTTCCCAACCCAGTCCTTTTTCGCCCCGGAAGGGCGACGTCCCGCCATCAGGCCAGCTGAACTTCTCGGCCCCGTTATCCGTGGTAAAGACAACGATTGTGTTTTCGGCGATGCCGAGTTTATCGAGTTTGCCCAGAAGTTCACCGACGACCCAATCCAACTCCTGCATGCCGTCGGCATAGCGGCCGAATTTGGTTTTGTCTCGCCAACGCTCTGACAGATGTGTCCACACATGCATTCTCGTGGTGTTATGCCAGAGGAAGAACGGTTTGCCAGCCGTATTCGCGCGATTGATAAAGTCTAGCGAGTGCGCAAGCAAGTCGTCCTCTACGGTTTCCATCCGCTTTCGCGTGAGCGGGCCAGTATCCTTGATGGTTTGCTTGCCAATCCGGCCAAAACGAGCGTCTACAGTGTCGTCGTCGATATCAGTTGCTCGGCAGTCCAACACGCCGCGTGGTGAGAATAATTGCTTGAAGGCCGGGTGATCCTTGGGATAATCAACTTGCTCTGGCTCCTCCTCAGCGTTGAGATGGTAGAGATTACCGTAGAATTCGTCGAACCCGTGAACCGTGGGCAGAAACTCATTGCGATCGCCAAGATGGTTCTTGCCGATCTGGGCCGTCATGTAGCCCTTTGGCTTGAGCAGCTCCGCGAGCGTAGGGTCGTCAGAATGCAACCCCTGGGGCGCGCCAGGCATGCCCACGGTGGTCAAGCCGGTGCGCATCGGTATTTGTCCGGTGACAAGGGCTGCGCGACCAGCCGTGCAACTTGCCTGGGCATAGCAGTCGGTAAGGATTGCGCCTTCATGCGCAATTCGGTCGATATTGGGGGTCGGCCCTCCCATGATGCCACGATGATACGCGCCAACGTCAAACCAGCCGATATCGTCAGCAAGGATAATGAGAATGTTGGGTGGGGTTTTCTTTGTGTCCGGTTCGGTAGCCATCAATATCCAACCTTTTCCGTTGAGGGTAACGAGTGAACGAAAGTCGTGTTGCCGGGTCGAGATTTAAGAAGTAGCAGACCGTTCGTTTGAGCACGGCGGCTTCACCACCGTTCCGTCGCCAGTTCTTTGATCAGGCCGACCATCTCGGCATGCGCAGCCGTCTTCGGATCACTGAGTTGGACGACCCCGTGGGCCTCGGTCAAGCGGTTCAGTTCGACGAGCGTTCGAATCCGCTGGCGGCGCGTCAGCTTCAGTTGCGACGAACGCCACGTGAAGAAGATCTTGTACAATTCGCCATGACCGAACAGCGTGTTCAGTTCGTCAGCGGCGACGAAAATTAGGAACAGAACGAAGATCCAAATCTGGATCGCGGCAAAATGATGCCAGGTAAAATGAGTTGTCATATATTCCGGAATACCGCCGATCCGTCCGCCATCCAGCAAATACTCGATGAGCTTTTCCAGAAAGCGCGCCGCGAATACGACGGCCCAATAGATGACAGTCTTAAACAGGACTGGCTGAACAAGAGGGGCGTTGTCGAACCGGCGGAAGAATGGCAGCACCTTCGCTACAAGCACGGCCTTTCCTACCAGCAGCGCTGCCGCGGTCGCAACCATGAAGCCCGCGAATTGCGCCCCGTAATCATCGAGAATGAGTTGCGTCGTTAACACGACAAGGTTGAAGCCGACAGCGAAGAATACGATCGCCGGCAACGCCTCGTTAATCTCCTTGAGAATGAAAGCAGGGATCGGCGATTTAAGAATTTTGCGTACTTGCGGGGTGTGCGCCAGCATGGTGCATCTGCCTCAGCGGTCAAATTACACGGTTCGGCTCACAGATCGCCTGCAGCGTCCCTAAGATAAATCCGCGCGACCGACGCGCGACCGCGGAAAGGATCGAATCGACTACAGCGGCCGCGGGCACAGACCCGATTATCGAACTGGCTTCCGCTCGCTGTCCCGGAACAGAGGACCAGCGGCGACCGGTTTCAATGACGATATCGGCATCTGTGGCAACAGTCTATCATCTAGAGCGAGGTCTCGCCCGCGGTCTTCCAGTACCGTGCGGACTCCGGGCCTTCCTTGCCCGCTGATGAGCAGCGGCTTTCCGCCCAACTGCGGGCGTCCAAGTTTGTGGTCCGCTAGGTCCGCTACTCGTCGACTCCCGCTATCGGTCAGGTCCCTCGCACCCGGGACCAAAGTGTCGGTTTCAAGCAGCCGAATGGACGTTCATCAGCTCGATCGACGATCCGGGCGCGGCGATTCCCTCTTCCGCATCAGTTGGCGACGTCGTTTCGGCGTAAAAAGCTCCGCGTCTCCGTCCACTGCCAGACGAGCAGGCCCGGCAGGCCCAACAGCAATTCGCGCACGCGCTTCGATAATGAAATCGACAGCGAAATATCCGCGGGCAAGCCGAACAGCGCGCCGAACACGACGTAGCCGCCCTCGAGCACGCCGATCGCGCCCGGCACGATGAACGCCGCCGCATAGATTCCGTTGCCCAGGCTTTCAAGGATGAGGGCGTCGATCGCCGACAGCGTTCGACCGAGAAAATACGTGATCAACCAGACCTCTCCGGCCCCGATGACCCAGCCGGCCAGCCGCAAAACGCCCGCGCGCACCAAGGCGGGACGCCGCGCGTAGGTCGCCACCACCTCATCGTCGATCGCCGAGGCTCGCTCCGAGAGCATGGGCCGCCAGCTCTCCGGGACCAAGCGACGGACGAGCCCGGTCGAAACCAGAAGCATGTTTCGATGTTGAAGCCACACGAAGATCGTCATCGCCACGACGAAGGCGGCGATGCCGATCAGCACGACTCGCGCCGCCAGAAGCGCGGCGCCGTCGGTCGAGCGAAGCATCAGCAAGGTCACGCCCGTCGAAACGAAAACCAATTGGGTCACCACGCCGACCGTGGTGTCGACGACCACGCTGGCCGCCGCCTGCGGCGTGCCGACCCCATGCAGATGAGCGAGCCGCACGCTCGCGACGTCGCCGCCGATGCTCGCGACCGGCAGCAGGTTATTGATGGATTCCCGCAGCCAGCGGATCCAGGCGGCGCTGGCGATATTGAGCCGGGACGACGCCGGCAGCAGTTCGCGCCACGAGAGCGCGCCGATAAACAACGGTATGAGGTGAAACACGGTGATCGGCGCCAGTCGCCAGCCAAGCGTCAACATGGCCTGCGCCACCTCGCCGGCGCCGCTGCGCACAATCAAGAGGCCGACGAGCGCGAAACCGGCGACGCCGGCGACGGTGAGCACTGGAGAGATGGCGGCAGCTCCCTAAATTTCCGGCAAGCCGGCGGCGTTCCTGATCGCACGATCGATCGTCGGGCGCGCGAGACAAAAAGCTCGCGCCCGGCGAGGAGGATTTGTGGTCGGGCTGGATATGCGCCTAAAAGAGCGGCTCGCTTCCGGCGATGAAGGACATTCATGAAATCCAGGCGCGCCCCTGCAAATCGTGACGCCGACGAGCCCGCCGTTCGCGGCGATTGGGCCCGCCGCCTGTGGCCGTTCGACGGCGAGGCTCTGTCCGCCAAAGCGCGCCGGGCGACCGGCCTCGAAGACTTTGGCGCGTCGCCCATTGACGAGCCGTTGTCCGTCCTCGCCGACAGCCTGGAGCGGGAAGCCACTCTGCATCCCCTCGGCCGGTTCCTGATGCGAATGCATCTCTTGGATGTGCTGAAGACCCGTTTGCGACTGGTGGACGCGTGGAAACAACAGCCGCAGGAGGAGGCGGAGACTGTCTCGCGGCCGATTTTCATTACCGGAACGCCGCGCAGCGGTTCGACGTTTCTGCACGAATTGCTGGCGGCCGACCCGGCGCTCAGGGCGCCCCGAGTCTGGGAAGTGATGTTTCCCGTCGCCGCGAACGAGCCGGACACCGGCTGGCGCGACCGGCGGGTCTGGAACGCCGCGACGAATTTGTGGTGGTTTCGCCGGCTGTCGCCGGGAGCGGACGCGGTTTATCCGATGCGCGCGCGGACGCCGCACGAATGCGTGGCGATTTACAGCTTTACTTTGTTGTCCGAAGAATTCGTCTCGAGTTGCCGCGTTCCGGCCTACGAGGCCTTCCTGCGCTCGGCGGATTTGGTCCCGGCCTATCGATGGGAAAGGCGCTTTCTGCAGCACCTGCAACAAAATCAGCGCGCCACACGCTGGGTGCTGAAGGCGCCGGACCACGTTTACGGGTTGGACGCCTTGTTCGCCGTCTTTCCGGACGCCGTGGTCATCCAGACCCATCGCGACCCGTTGCAGGTCCTGAAATCCTCCATCCATTTGAATTGGGTGTTGCGTGGGCTTTATGAGCGGCCGGAGGATCCGATCCAGCTCGCCGAGCGCGAGGCGCGGGTGCTGGCCGGCATGGCGGACCGCATCGCCGAATTTCGTCGAGCGCGCCCGGAACTGGCCGAACGATTTGTCGATGTGAGCTATGGCGAACTGACCGCGGATCCGCTTGCGGTCGTCAACCGAATTTATCGGCGCTTCGATTTGACCCTGACCCCGGAGGCCGCGGGGCGGATCGGGCGCCTGGCCTTGCGCCGGTCGCGCTATCGCGGTCGTCGCTCCATTCCCAGCCTCGCCGAGATTGGCTTGGACGAAACGACCCTGGCGGGCCTGGTCGCCCGGGCCAGCCCGGCGGGCGGCTTCGGGTCGATTTGACCCATCAGGGTCGCGGGGCCCTCCCCTCGCCTCTGGGACAACCCATCCTTCCGCGGTAAGGATAGGCGGGCGCCCCTCGGCGGCGCGATGCGGGATTAAGGACGGCTACCCATGGGGCTCAAACTCTCGGAGGCGCAGGCGATCGTGGCGGCGGCGCTGAAATACGCGCGCGGGAACAAGCTGAAGCCGATGGGCTTCGTCGTGCTCGACGAACGGGGCGCGCTGCGTGCGGCCGCGGTCGAGGACGGGACGAGCCTCGCCCGCTGGAAGGTCGCCTACGGCAAGGCCAACGGCGCGATCAGCATTGGCGTTAGCTCGCGCAAGCTCAACGACATGGCGATCGAGCGGCCCCATCTCATCGCCTCGCTGGCGAGCGTGTTCAGCGAGGGTCTGGTTCCGGTTCCCGGCGGCGTGCTGATCCTCGACGCCGCCGGCGCCGTCATCGGCGCAGCCGGCGCCTCGGGCGACACCTCCGACAACGACGAGGCGGCGCTGATCGCCGCCATCGCCGAGGCGGGGCTGAGGAGCTGACGGTCGAGATCCGACGCCTGATTCCTGCGCCGACGTCCGGAGTCGAAGTGTAGCGGTCATTCCGGATGATCGTCATGTGACCCTGTCGGGGGATTGCGACGTCGACGCGGCGCACGAAGAAAGGCCGCTTGTCAGCAGCCTTTCTCCTTTCGTTAACGCGCGAGCTTAAGCGCCGAGGGCGATGGTCTTACGCGAATGGCGATACCCAAGATTGACCGAAGTTTCCGGGTCGATCTGACCCGTTCGCTATGCCGTTGACGAACGGTCAGCAAGGCTAGACCATTGAAGACGTCGGGCGCGAACAAACGGGCCGCGCCCCGTCTGGTCGAGGCGCTGATGAGCCAGGCGACTGGGACTGTAGAGAAGGGATTGTGGGCCGGTCGCCTCTCGGCCAAGGCGGTCGGACCGCTGCTGTTCGCCCTACGGCTGTGGGCTTCCGTCTGTCTCGCGTACTACGTCACCTTCACCCTTCAGCTTAGCGATCCCACGTGGGCGGTGACCACGGCCGCGATCGTCTGCACGCCGGTGCTGGGGGCCTCGCTGCGCAAGGCGTTCTTCCGAATGATCGGAACCGTTATCGGAGCGATTGGCATCGTGATTCTTGCCGCCTTGTTTCGCCAGGACAGGATCGACTTTCTCATTGGACTTGCGCTGTGGTGCGCGGTCAGCGCCTTCATTGCGACGCTCTTGCGGAATTTTGCGGCCTATGCCGCGGCCCTGGCCGGCTACACGACGGCGATTCTTGCGAGCGACGTTCTTGGACCGGTCGGAACCACTGGCGGTGACGTCACCTTTCTTGCGATCAATCGCGCCATCGAGATTTGCATGGGCATCCTGTGCGCGGGCGTCGTGCTGGCCTTGACCGATCTCGGCCACTCGCGGCGAAAGCTCGCGGCGGAGCTGGCCTCGCTGTCGACGGCGATCATGGACGGGTTCGCTGATTGTTTTCTGGCCGCCAGCTCGGACCTTACCCAGTTTCAAGGGCTTCGACGCGACCTCTTGCGGCGCATCATTGCGCTCGATCCGACGATCGACGCGGCGATCGGCGAGGCCTCCGACCTCCGCTATCGGTCGCCGGTGTTGCAACGAGCGGTGTCTGGGCTCGTGGAAACAATTTCGGCATGGCGCAAGGCTGCATATGAGATCGCGCTGAACCACAATCCGGCGACCGATCGCGAGGCTCGCGCTGTCTACAACGAGCTGCCGCGCGACCGACTCTCGCCCGACGCATCGGGCTCGGCGAAAACGCCGGCGGAGTTGCGCGCGGCATGCTGCTCGGCGGTGCGGTCCCTTACCCGTTTCAATGCCGAGACGCCCTCCCAGAGGCTCTTGGCGGATAGCGCAGCCCAAGGCATGCTCGGCCTGGCGCGCGCGCTGAACGGGCTCACCGGCGTGGTCGATCCGCCCGATATGATCGCCGTCCCGGGAACGGCGCGATTGCACGTCCCCGACTGGCTACCCCCCTTCATCAACGCCGTGCGCGCTTTTCTGGCGATCTTGGCGATGTCGCTGTTCTGGATCGCGAGCGCATGGCCGAACGGGGCGCTGGCGATCACGTTTTGCGCGATCATCGTCGTCCTCTTGCCGTTGCAGGGAGACGTGGCCTATTCCCAGTCGATGGCGTTTCTGAAGGGATGCGTGGTCGGCTCCGGCATCGCGGCGGCCCTCGTGTTCGGGATCCTTCCAAGAGCGACGACATTCCCAACTCTGTGCCTCGCCTTGGGACTCGCGCTCCTGCCGCTCGGATTTCTGCTCGCGCGGGCGAAGAACCCGCTTTTTATCTTCGCGTGCACCGTCAACTTCCTGCCGATGCTCTCGATCAACAACACGATTAGCTTCGACGCGTCGCAATTTTGGAACTCGACCAGCGCCATCCTTGTCGGCATCGCTGTCGGGGCGGTCGCGATGCTCATTCTGCCCCCGTTGTCGCCGGCGATCCGGACCAACCGGCTGCTTGCGCTCACACTCGCCGATCTCAGGCGGCTCGCCAGCCGCAACCCATCGAGAAGGTGCGAGGACGACTGGCAAAGCCGCAACGTCGCCCGCCTCCTGGCGATGCCCGACCAAGCCGAGCCGGTCGAACGCGCCGAGCTCGTCGGGGCAATCGCTGTCGGGAATCACATCGTGCGGCTGCGCCGTGTCGCGCCTCGGTTCGTCCCGGCCGCGGCAGTGGACGCGGCGCTTCAAGCGCTGGCCGAAGGACGAAGCGGCGAGGCGTCCGAGCGCCTCGAGGACATCGACCGCCAACTCGCCGCCCTGCCTGGCGCCAGGTCGGGCAGCCGTGCGGCGCTTGGTCTTCGGGCCGGCCTGCTGGTGATTTGCGGTCAACTCGCCTCGTACGCCTCCTACTACGACCGACGGATCCGATGAGGTTCAACGAAATCAACCTGTTTGGGCTTTACGTGGCGCCGATCGCGGTGATCATGGCCGTGGCCTGGATCGCCTATGTCGTCGTCCGGCGAGCGGGCGATCGCTTTGGCCTGACCCAACGGGTCTGGCACCCTGCTCTTTTCGAGCTTGCGCTCTATGTTATGATCGTCTCGGCGATCGTCGTCGTGATTGCGCGCTGGAGCCGCTGATGTCCGGCGTTGAGCTGAAAGCCAATGACGTCCTGAAGGGAAGCGACGTCGCGACTGCGCCCGCGGTCAAGCGCCGGTCCGTCTTCTCGTCCTTACGCGTTCTGCCCGCGCTCTTCACGGTGGCGGCCGTCTGCGCCGCGGCGGCGCTCGGCTGGCAGGCGTGGCAATATTACATGGGCTCGCCATGGACGCGCGACGGCACGGTCCGCGCCTATGTCGTGAAAGTCGCGCCTCAGGTCGCGGGCGAGATCGTGCAATTGCCGATCGTCGACAACCAGTTCGTCCACAAGGGCGATCTCCTGATGCTGATCGACCCGAGGAATTATTCCATCGCGGTCCGGCAGGCGCAGGCGGCGGTCGAGCAGACCAAAGCGACCGCGGACAACGCGAACGCTGAAATGACGCGGCGGTTGAAGCTCACCGACATCGCGGTCACCATGGAGGAGCGGCAGACCTATGTCAGCCAGGCGGCGACCGCCGAGGCGACTTACCAATCGGCGCTCGCGAGCCTCGACCAGGCGCGCATCAATTTGAAGCGCACGGAGGTCCGGTCGCCGGTCAATGGCTATGTCACCAATCTTACCGCCCAGCTTGGAGACTATGCCAATGTGGGGGCGCTCCAGCTTTCGGTCGTCAACTCCGACTCGTACTGGGTCGACGCCTATTTCGAGGAGACCGCGCTCGGTCGGATCCACGAAGGCGACGCCGCGACGATCAAGCTTATGGGATATACCCCCCTGCTGCGCGGCAGAGTTCAAGGGCTCGCGCGCGGCATCAATGTCCCCAACGCCACGCCGGACGCCGCCGGACTTGCCTCGGTCAACCCGATCTTCACCTTCGTGCGGCTCGCCCAGCGCGTGCCGGTGCGCATCCACATCGATGAGGTCCCCAAAGGGGTCGAGCTGGTCGCCGGCTTGACGGCGACGGTGCAAATTGAACCCTACAAGGCGCCGCAACCCGCGCCGCTGGCGATGGCTGCTGCACGAACTTCGGGTCGCGCGCCCGCCGAGGCCGCTCCGTCGCAAGCCTTAAGTCACCCGACCCCGCGGTCGACCGAGGCTGAAGGCGGAACGCAGGCGCCGCTGAAAGCGTCGCAGCGGCAGAAAGCGCCGCCGGCGGCGCCCGATGCAGGCGCCAGCGGACTGGCGGTCTCCGCCCCGCTCTCCGCCGAGGCGTCACGCGCGGCGGCCGCCGCCGACGCGGATCTCAAGACGCTCGAGGAACAGATCGCCGCAAACCCACCCTCCGGGACCCCCGCGGCTGGCGGGGCGGCCGGGCCGCCGACGATGGCGTCCTCGCCGCCCCCGGGTCAGGCGGGGGCGGCGGCGCCAACAGACGCGGCCACGAGCCAGGCGACGCAGCTCCTGTCCGACCAAGCCTTCGACCGCACGCTCGATCTCGAGCCGACCACCCGGCCCCCGCCGCGAAGGCACGCGCCCGAAACGCTCCGCCGTCGCGGCTGGCGCCATTGGGAGCGGCGCTGAGGGTGTGCTTGCGGCTCAAAGTCAAAGGCTTCACGCCCGACGCGCGATGTCGTCAAGGGCGGCGCGCAGGAGTTCGTCGCGAGCGAAATGACGGGCGGAGCCGACGGATTGCGGGCGTAGCAAACGCGGTCTGCTCACCTGCGAATTTATTGAGCAGGACCCACGTAGAAAACCCCTGGGACGCCCCGAAAGCCGAACTCTCATAATTCGTGTTCGTTTTCCCAGATCTCGACTCCGGATTTGGTGAGAGTCACGTGAAGAGGAGAAAGGAGAGGCTCATCCAACGACCGAGACCATAGGACGGGACTGTCCGTCGACTGATCAAAGCCGTTTCGGGCAAAAAAACGATGGCATGGAACGTTTGTGTCGGTCGGCTGCAAACGCCCGAAGATCGCCGTCGCATTTTGCCGGGCGAGCCGGTTTGCCAGGCAAGCCAGGAAGGCGTCCTCAATGCCGAGTCCGAGCGCCCGGCAGCTCATCACCAGGTGAGTGATGCAGTTTTGCTCCAGCCAGGCTGCGCCAATGAGACCGTATTGGGTAAATCGATCCTCTGCTTCAATGACGTAAAGCTCAAACCCGGCGAGGAAGCGCTGGTGACATTGTTGTAACGTGTAGCGCTCGCCGGTCGTATTGAACTGGTTCGCCTTGTTGAGAAGTTCGAGCGCGCGGGTCATATGCAAATTACTTGTGTCTCGGAGGCCCGACACGGACGCACGGAGTTGAAGCGTCTGGAGAAATTCTTCGTTTGAAAGAGCCTTGCGCACGGATTCGCGCTGCAACTGGGCTCGAACCATCTCAGTTTTGCGGTCGGATTCGCGGGTAATCGCGCATTTCTGGGTCTCAGACGACCACAGCAGAATTCGTTTCAGGTAGTACGGGTGGCTGCCCAGCACCCTCACGCTCGGCAATCTCGACTGGACCTCCGCGCGCTCGCCGGGGTGGTCGTCAATCATTACGGCGTTGTGTTGACGCAGATTGAGTTCCGAAAGGATATCCGCCAGATTATCGGCCTTGCTGCGATAGTTGATTTTGTGGACTGCAAAGTCCTCCAGCCCAATCCGTCCTTGGACAATGTGCTCCCAGTTGGATCGAATGAAATGCTCATCATTCTTACTGATGATGGCCAGCAATATGCCTCGCTTTTTCAGGATGAGCAGCGTTTCCATGAAACCCATCGGCCACCCCTCCAGCACGCCGAGGGTTCCTTCCGCCGCCACCCCTCGCCACAACGTATCGTCGAGATCGACCGCCACCAATTTGACAGCGTCGTGTTGCTTGATCGTGCGATACATGGCAAAAATCTCATGCAGCAGCGCCTCGAAAAACTCAAACCACCGTGCATGATAGTGATGTTGCATGGATGGAATGGGCTCAATCCGATTGAGATCGTGATCCTCATCGCCATCGCTCAGGGTGGTGCCATGAGTGAACGACCAAACCATGTCGTCCTGACAGAATTTTTTGCCAATGCTTGCAGAGATTTGATCTACATCGATGAAATGCGCATTTTCGTGCTTTTCGATTTCCGATGCCAGGTACATATTGAGTCGCTCGATAAAATACATTACGTTCTGCAAGTCGTAGCGCGGTTGAAACCGTCCCAGCTGGTTCTGCTGCGGCACAAGAAATCCGAAAACGAATGTCAGCAACTTGCGGTCGACGTTTAGCTTGATAGCGCTTGCCAGGTAGCGTCCAGAGAACTCTTGCGTCTGCTGCAAGAACTGCTCATGCCGCGCCGCGTCGTCCGGCAAAGTGAAATAGGCGCCGCCCATAATCGACCGCAATGGTATGTGGATGATCTGAAAATCGTACTGCGCCGCCAGCTCCGCCGGAATGTCCGGGAGCGAATCGAAATTGTTCAATAGGATAAAATCGCCCTTCGATGTCTTGTTGATTGCTTCGGCAACCCCAGGGAAAGGCTGGGCGAGGCATCCGCCCACGACTAAAAAGCGCGGCCCTTGGTCCCGGGTCACCTGCAGGTCCACTGGTGTCCGATAGCGCGAACCATTGTGCTGGGCAAATAGAACCGGGTTGACTTCTTTCGCCCGAGGCTCAAACTCTAGCGTTCTCATTGTTGAATGCATGGGGTTTGGTCCGTCTTTTAGACTACGGTACTCACACAGTATAACTTTGACCCTTCTCCAAGCTGAACCCTCGAGCGCTCAGGAACGCCAACCCATCCGAAGCCGCCTCTCGGGCGACCTTTTTGTGTCCGGGTGGACACTCTCGAAACTCTCTGCCTCTCGGGCGGTACTGGATTCCGGTGACACGCCCGCCTTTACCTTTTTGCGCCCGTCCAGCGATGTCGTCACATGGAAGCGGCAATCGCCGAAATCGAACCTTCTACGAATGGCTCGAAAGCGACCTCGCAACGTGTTATAGCTTGAAAGTCATGGCGAAGACCCTCAAAGCGTCATCCGGAAAGCATGTGGATAAGGCCTCGCCCGTAACCACGAAGGTGGTGCGTAGTGCGAAGACGGGTCGCTCTGTGACGGTCAAGGGCATCGGAGCGCTCAAGGACAATGATCTCAAGATCAAAAAGGGTGTGAGCCTTCTGAAGCCGATCGCCAGACAGGCTCTTGCCCCGAGGTCCGAAAAGCGCAAGGCCGGATAGGCCTTGCCGGGTGTCCTTCTCGATACACACACGCTCTATTGGCTCGTGAGCGGGGCAAAGCCGCTCACCGAGGAGGCCAGGGCCGTTTAGTTCTACGCTAAAGAGGGCATTTCGAGCATGAGATTGATGTCGAGAGCGGCCCGCCAGCGGGCATTTTGGATGTTGTCGCATCCGGGGGCCCTGATCAGATTGTATGCGAAGGATCGTAGGCGCGCGACGATATCGGGGTTCTTTCGGATGCGGCAAGCGTCCTCGGCAAAGGCGGTGTCGCGCACGTAGTGACTGCCATTCTCAATGCGCCAATGCGCGCGAATCCATTCGTTCCAGCGCTGGGGCGTCTGGTTGGAAGCCGAGGAAACCCAGAAGACGGTCTCGGCGGTTTGCTTGCAAAGTCCGGTCTTGGGATCGCGCTTGCAGACCGTTCGCTCCAGGCGGAGCACGGTTTGGATGAGGCCGTCCCACGGCGAACCGCGGAACCACGCCTTGGCCGGAAACACCGTCAATTCGCGGGTTTCCCAGCGGTTGCGGCCCGCGGTCTGGCTCTTGTCCGAGCCGGTTGGCTTTCGTCCTGCGGTTCCCAGTTCAAGCTTACGGCGCAGGCTTGGTTGGTTGTCCTTGACCTGAGTGAGCAGATGATTGCCCGAGGCGATCACGCGCTCGAACGTTTTTTTTGGGCGTGTTCGGCGTCGAGCGTGAACACACACCCCTTCAAGCCGAGCGCCTCGATCAGTTCCGGCGCGGCCGGAATCTCGTTGCTCTTCTCGTCGACCATCAGATGGCCGAGCACAATCTGATCGGCTTGCCGCAACGCCGACATCATGTGCGTCGCCTTGCGGTCACTGAAGGCGTCGAAACTGCCGCGAAGGGTCTTGCCGTCAACCGCGATCGCAGTCAGGCCGTCCGAAGGAAGCGGCGTCGAAATCGATAATGCGTGCTGGCGAAACGCGGCCTCCAAAGCGGTCGGATCAACGCCTTGAATGATCAACCGCAACCCGGTGTAGGAAGGCGAGCAGCGGAGCCGCAGGCCGAACGCTTCGTTCAGCCGCTGCAAATGAATACGAATGAATTCATGCATTTGCCGGTAGGAGTTGGCCCCGGCGACCATGCTGAGAATGGCGTACAGCAACACCGTGGCCAGATCGAACCGCTTGCCTTCGTCACGACGACGGTCTGGGATGGTGCGCAAAACCTCCAGCAGCGATGCCGGCATGGGACAACCTCCGAATCGGGTTGTCGCCTATAGATTCAGACATTTTCGCCCGCGGGAATCCCAGACCCCACCTCAAGACCACTCAAGGCATAGAGAACTGCACAGCCCTGCCGAGGAGGCCCTTGTCGTCATTGGCGAGAACCAAGCGACGGGCGCCCTCTTTATTTCCCCCATCACGGCATGGGAACTGTCGATTGCCGCACAGAAGCCTCGCCACAAGGACCCTCCCCAGCTGAATTCGACCATAGCGAATTGGTTTCGTGCGGCTATCCGTGCGACTTCGGCGAAGGTCATACCAATACAGCAAAGGATCGCGATTGAGGCTGCGGAAGTCCCTGCTGTGACAGGCCACAAAGACCCAGGGGATTGTTTCCTGATTGCAACTTCGCGGGTGCGGGAGATACCGATCATCACGCGTGACCCAATCATGCACCGGTTGGCGGCGGACGGTTACCTGGATGTGATCGTCTGCTGAGGCGCTAGGCCTACTTGTCGCCCAACCCTTACTTCGAGTTGAACGGACGCGTCGGGAGCTTGGCGCGTCTGTCGCCTTCCGCCTTTGGGATTTAGGGGCACGTCGCCGTAACCGACGCGCGATGTCGTCAATGGGCGGCGCGCCGGAGCGGACCGCGGCTGTGATCGGCGGAGCGGCGGAAATTGCGGCTCCCCTTCTCCCATCGGGAGAAGGTGGCGCGGAGCGCCGGATGAGGGGACTGCGCTCAATGATTTTGACGTAAACCCCTCATCCCTGCCCTTCTCCCGACGGGAGAAGGGAGCCCGCGCCCCGTCCGTCCAGAGCCCGTCCCGAACGCCGGCATTGAGCCGCATTGACTCTTTCGGCGACCGCCCGCTCCTCGCGCAGCCTGCGTCCCCAAGGCTGGCGGATCATTCGATTGCCGCTCTGGACATGCAACAATTCCTTGCCTTGCGCGGATATTTGTGTTCTCCTTTTGTTCTCATCAATCCTCGCAACGGAGACCGCCTGCCGTGTTCGCCTCTCTCGACGCCCCCCTTTCCGCCGCCCCCTCGCCTCGGCCTGCCGACCCGCGCGCCGCGCGGCTGGCGAAATTCAAGCGGGAACAGCGCATCGTCGAATACCTCAATCGCGGCGTGGCGGTGGCCGAGATCGCGGCGCAGGTGGGGTTGAGCGAGAAGCGCATGCACGCCGTGGTCCGAGACATCCTCGACCGCCGCATGCCGCATCCGCCGAAGGAATTCGTCGCGATCCAGGCGAGCCGGCTGAACGAGGCGCTGCTGGTCGCCTACAGCGCCATGTCGCTGACCAACCTCAAGGCGGTCGACCAGGTGGTCAAAATCGTGCGCGAGCTCGACCGCTATCATGGGCTTTCCGCCGGCGCCGGCCGGCGCCGCTTCGAGCCGGACGCGCTCGCTGCGCCCGACGAAGCGACCGTCGCCTATGGCGGGGCGTTCGTCTGCCGGGCCGAATGGGCGGCGGCGGACGATGAGGATCTTGCGCTCGAGTACGGAACTGAGCGCCCCCTCGCCGCCTTCGAGCGTGGCGAGGTTTGGCCTCCGGCGGGCGACAGTCGCCCGGGATTTCAGCCGCAAACCGTTGAAAAGACTGATTCCGCGCCCGGGTCCTTCGAGGCTGACGCGCTTGCCCGGGCGGCCGGCGCCGCGAGGAGCCCGAGAGGGGACGCGGCGATCCGGCCGGACGTCGAACGCCCTGCGGCCTCGGGATCGCCGCGCCCCTCCGGCGCTCGCGACGACGGCAAGGGCCATGAGCCGGGCGTCTCGACTTCTCCGCGGCCCGAGGATCGCCCGGAATTCTCGCGCCCGGAATTCTCTCCGCAAGCCACTGAAAAGATTGATTCCGCGCCCGGGCAAATCGCGGCGGGCCCGGAGGCGCAGACTCCGGTCGCCCCCATCGAGCGGGGAGACGGCCGGGCCAACCTTCGCCCCTTCGACGGGAAGACCGGAGAGGGTCCGGCGCGCCACGCTCGCCCGGAAATCTCGCCGCAACCCCTTGAAATCGTGGAATCCGCGCCCGAGATTTTGGAAGCCCCGGGCGACGCGGACGCGGCCCGGGGCGAGACCCGCGTCTCCGCGCCCGCCGAGCCGCGACCCGCGGCGCCCCCGGCCGCCGCGCCGGCCGACGTTCGCCCGGAAAATCCGCCGCAACGCCCTGAAAAGATTGATTCCGCGCCCGGAAACGGCGAGCGCTCCGACGCGGCGCCCGCGGCGCCTCCCGAATTCCCTGTCATTCGCATGCCGATTTTGACGTCGACCGGCTTGAAGTTCGTCAACGCCCGGAGGACGCCGAACGGCATGGTCGCCTGCTGAAGGACGCCTCCCGATTGACCCCGCCTTGCCGCAGTGCGAAAGCGCATAGGCGGACAAACCGAGAGCGGGGCGATGACGGCGACCTTGGAAGTTCTGGGCCTGGGCAATTCGCTGGTCGACATTCTCGCCCATGCGGACGACGCCTATCTCGACGCGCAGGAGATGGTGAAGGGGGCGATGACCCTGATCGACGAGGATCGGGCCGAAGCGCTCTACGCCGCCCGGGTCGATCCGATCGTCATCTCGGGCGGCTCGGCCGCCAACACTATCGTCGGGGTCGCGTCTCTCGGCGTCTCGGCCGCCTATATCGGCAAGGTCAAGCACGATCCGCTGGGCCAGGCCTTCGTCGCCGACATCCGCTCGACCGGCGTGAGGTTCGACACCCATCCGGCCGAGCACGGCCCGGCGACGGGACGCTGCTTCGTCTATGTCACGCCGGACGGCGAGCGGACGATGAACACCTATCTCGGCGCCAGCACCTACCTTTCGCCGCCCGACGTCGACGAGGACCTGGTGCGCGCGGCCAAGGTCGTCTATCTCGAAGGCTATATGTGGGACCGGCCGGCCGCCAAGTCCGCCTTTCAGAAAGCCGGCGCGCTCGCCCACGCAGCCGGCGCCCGCGTCGCGCTGACCTTGTCGGATTCGTTCTGCGTCGACCGCTTCCGCGGCGAGTTCATCGACCTCATGCGCTCAAAGACGGTCGATACGCTGTTCGCCAATACCGACGAACTGCTGTCGCTCTACGAGACGCCGCATTTCGACGAGGCCCTCGACGCGCTGCGCGCCGAGGGCGTGCTCGGAATCGTCACCCGCTCCGAGAAGGGCTGCATCGTCATCGAAGGCGAGAGCACTTGGGAGGCGCCCGCCTTCCCGATCGCGCGGCTCGTCGACACGACCGGCGCGGGCGACATGTTCGCCGCCGGATTCCTCGCCGGCCTCGCGCGGGGCCGCGACATGACGACCTGCGGCCGGCTCGGCGCGCTGGCGGCCGCCGAGATCATCCAGCACCTCGGCGCCCGCCCGCAAGGTTCGCTGAAGACGCTCGCGGCGGAGAACCGGCTTTTCCTTTAAGACGAGGCGAGCGTGACCGACGCCTACATCCGCTATCCGAGCCAGGTCTACGGTCAGACCCACCCCGCCGCGATCGGGGCGATTGCGACCTTGCTCGGTCGCGAGGTTGCGCCCATCGGCGCCGCGCGGGTCCTGGACATCGGCTGCGGCGAGGGGGTCAACCTCATCGCCATGGCCGTCGCCGCCCCGGGCGCGGAATTCGTCGGGGTCGACATCGACGAGCCGGCGATCGCTGAGGCCCGGACGACGGCGATGCAATGCGGCGCGGCGAACGCCGCCTTCCACGCGCTCGACCTCTCCGATATCGGCGCCCGGTTCGGCGACTTCGACTATATCATCGCCCATGGCGTCTATACCTGGACGCCCGAGGCTGTCCGTACGGCGCTGATGCGCGTGATCGGCGAGCGTCTGAGATCTCGGGGGCTCGCCTTCGTCAGCTTCAACGCGCTGCCCGGCGCCCGCCTGCGGCAGGCCGTTCGCGACATGCTGGTGACGGCGACCGACGGCGTCGACGACACGGCCGAAAAGCTCGCCGTCGCGCGCGCCTTCCTCACCGAGCAGATCGAGGCGTGGTCGGATACGGAAGCCGACGAAAGCGCGTTGAAGAGCGTGGCGAAGGGGATTCTCCGCAAGGCGCCCGAGGTCATCTACCACGACGAGTTCGCCGCCGGCTATGCGCCCGAAATGCTGAGCCAGGTGATCGCGCGCGCGAAACCCTTCGGCCTCGCCTATCTTTGCGACGTCGAGCCGAACCTCAGCGCCGAGGCGTTTTTCCCGACCGAACCGTTCGCGACGCTGCGCGCGCGCTCTGGCGGCGACTGGGCCCGCTTCGAGCAGTTCGCCGATTTCCGAAACCTGCGCCCGTTCCGCAATGCGCTCTTTGCCCGCGGCGGCGCGCCGGATGCTCGCCGCGAGGCCGCCCGATTGCGCGGCCTCTGGGCCTCGGCGGAGCTGACGATCGAGAGCGCCGACCCCGACGCGCCGGAAGGAGCGGCGTTCGCCTCGAGCGGCGGCGCGAAGATCCGCACCAACAACCCGGCGCTTGCCGGCTTGCTGACCCGGCTCGCCGAGGCCTTCCCGCTCGCCCTGCCGCTCGAGGCAGAGCCGGATCTCGACGCGCTCGCCGATCGCCTTTACCAGCTGTGCGTGACCCACGTGGTCCGCCTCCTGACGGCGCCGCAGCCGTTCGCCGCCCGGCCCGGCGACCGCCCGAAGGCGAACGCCCTCGCCCGCGTCCAGGCGGGGCGCGGCGAAAGCCAGCTCGCCACCATGCGGCACGCGATGATCCGCATCGATGAGCCGAGCATGCTCGCTTTCGTTCCCCTGATGGACGGGAGCCGGACGCGCGCCGAACTTGCCCAGGACTTCGGCCGGCTGTTCGCCGTCGCTCCGGACGAGGCGGAACGGCGGCTGGACGAGTCGCTTGCCGAACTCGGCCGGCGTGGGCTGATGGTCGAATAGAGCGGCCCCATGGAGCGGGCGACGTCATCTGTAGGTGCTCGAAATGCTGTCGAACAATTGGCGGAAGATCATGGTCGCCTCCCCGCTCCCCTTGGCCGATCGAGGAAACCCGGCTCCGGACCCGAGCCTGGCGCCGCTCCCCAGCGTCAGCCTGGCTGCTTGGTGATGCGCAGGTAAGGCCGAGGCGCCGTCCAGCCGCTCGGAAAGAGCGTCTTGGCGTCCTCGTCCGTGACCGAGCCCGAAATGATCACGTCGTCGCCCTGCTTCCAGTTGGCCGGCGTCGCGACCTTGTGTTTGGCGGTGAGCTGCATCGAATCGAGCACCCGCAGGATTTCGTCGAAGTTGCGCCCGGTCGTCATCGGGTAGGTCAGCATCAGCTTAATCTTCTTGTCGGGACCGACGACGAACACCGAGCGGACCGTCTGGTTCGTGGCCGCCGTGCGCCCGTCCGACGTGCCGGGCTCCTCGGCAGGCAGCATGTTGTAGAGCTTCGCCACATTGAGGTCGCTGTCGCCGATGATCGGGTAATTGACCTTGGCGCCCTGCGTCTCCTCGATGTCGTCGAGCCAGCGCGAATGGCTGTCGATCGGATCGACGCTGAGCCCGATCAGCTTGGCGTTGCGCCGGGTGAACTCGGGCTCGATCTTCGCCATGTAGCCGAGTTCGGTGGTGCAAACGGGGGTGAAGTCCTTGGGATGCGAGAACAGGATCGCCCACTGGTCGCCGATCCAATCGTGAAAGCGGATCGGCCCCTTGGTCGTCTCAGCCGTGAAATCCGGTGCGATGTCGTTGATGCGAAGCGTCATGTGCCGTCTCCCCGCGCCGTCCCACTTTGGACGGCGCGCGGCGGAATGTCGCAGAAATGCGCCCTCGCGTCTCTGATGAAAGTGATCGGCGGCCGAGCCGCTCAGCTCTTGCCCGCGCTGCGGTCGAGCAGGAACTTCTTGAAGTCGCCCATCGAGGCGAACTTGAAGGCGCCCTCGTCGGTCTCGGCCTCGATCGAGCCGTCGGAGAAGATCATGTAATTGGCGCCGCCGGACGTGTAGCGGCCAATCAGGGTCGGCGGCGCCTCGGGCGTCTCGATCGCCCGCTCGATGGCGGCGAGCGTCGGCAGACGGCCGGCGCGGTTCTCGTTCATGGGCGCCTCGACCTCGTCCGGGGTGTCCGGCGCCTCCCAGGCTTCGGGCGCCTCCATCCCGCCCTCGACCTCTTCGGCCAGGCCTTCCCCGGTCGACGCTTCGGCGCCGGGCCTTGGCTCGGCCTCGGCGAAGGGTTCGAACTCCGCGGCGTCCTCCACCGCGAGCGGCTCGTTGTCTTCGCTTGCGGGTCCGACTTCGGCCTCCGGCTCGAATTCGATCGGCGCCTGGGCGAGCGGCGGCGACGCGGCGGCGAGGCTCGCAAGCGTGGTCGTCTGCTCGCGCACGGCCCGGCTCAGCCGGCCAAGGCGAACGACGACGACGCCGAGGGCGAAAACGATGACCGCCGCGACGATCGAGACGACGCCGGCGCAGGCGTAGACCAGTCCCATAACCGTCGGAATGAGATCGAGGCTCGTGTAGCCGCTCGCGAGGCCCGCGGCCAGCAGGACGAGACTGAGAAGGAAGACGAGAACCGCCATGGAATCCTATCGTGTTTGCGCTGTGAGCGGGAACGGGCCGAGCTAGCGGGCCGCGCGCGAGCCAAAAATGGCGCTGCCGACCCGGACGGCGGTCGCGCCAAGCTGAACCGCAAGCGGCCAGTCTGAGCTCATGCCCATCGACAGCTCGTTAAGGCCATTGCGTCTGGCGATCTCGTAAAGCAGGGCGAAATGGGGCGAAGCCTGCTCGCCGACCGGCGGGATCGCCATCAGTCCTTCGACCTTAAGGCCATGTTCGTCGCGGCAACGGGCAAGGAAGGCTTCGGCCTCCTGCGGCAGGATGCCCGCCTTCTGCGGCTCGGCGCCGGTGTTGACCTCGACATAGAGGCGCGGATGCTTGCCGAGCCGCTCGATCTCGTGGGCGAGGGCCGCCGCGATCTTCTCCCGGTCGACCGTCTCGATGACGTCGAAGTGCTCGACCGCCTCGCGCGCCTTGTTGCTTTGCAGCGGCCCGATCAGGTGCAGTTCGATCGTTTTGCCAAGCTCCGCCGCCCGGGCCCTGAGATCCCGCCATTTCGGGACCGCCTCCTGCACCCGGTTCTCGCCGAAAACCGTCTGGCCGCCGACTGCGATCGTCGGCCAGATCTCGTCGGCCGAAAAGGTCTTCGAGACGGCGACGAGCTTGACCTCGCGGGGATCGCGGTCGCAGTCGCGGGCGCGCCGCGCGATCGCCGCGCGCAGCGCCTCGAGCCGAGCGACGGCGTCGAGCGGATCGGCGGGGTGGACGAGGTCAGTCAAGGTTGCCTCCTTTCGCGGCGCCCGCGCGCCTTGCCAGAAGTTTGCCCGATGTACAACTTGACGCGGAATACCCCGTCCCCTATAGACCCGCGACCCAACAAGCTAGGGCCGGACTGACCGGCGGGACGCTTTCTTGACCGAGGCGGCCCGTTTTTCGTTTGTCAGGACCTCGCGTCCAAATTGTTTGCGAAGGATTTACGCGCGATGTCACGCCGCTGCGAGCTGACAGGCAAGGCCGTTCAGTACGGCAACAAGGTCAGCCATTCCAACCGCAAGACGCGCACCCGCTTCTTGCCGAACCTCGTCCAGGTGACGCTCCTTTCGGATTCGCTGGAGCGCGCGGTGCGCCTGCGCGTCAGCGCCGCGGCGCTGCGTTCGGTCGAGCATCGCGGCGGGCTCGACAATTTTCTCGTCAAGGCGCGCGATACGGAACTCTCCGAGGGCGCCCTGAGCCTCAAGCGCGAGGTCGAGAAGAAGCGCGCCGAAGCCGAGCCGGAAGCCGAGGCCGCGTAAAGCGGCTCCGGCGGCTGTAGGCGCGATCGGTGATCGCGCCACCGCGCTCAGCGAGCGCGGCTACAATGCGCGGCGAGCGTCAGGCGCCGCCCCGCCTCAGCCCCGCCGCCTCGCGTGCCAGCCTCTCGACTGTAGCGTAGTCGCCTTCCGCCAGCGCGTCCTTCGGCAGCATCCAAGAGCCGCCGATGCAGGCGACGTTGGGCAGACGAAGGTAGTCGGGGGCCTTGGCGAGGTCGATGCCGCCGGTCGGGCAGAAGCGGAGGTCCGCAAGCGGCGCCGCCAGAGACGCGATCAGCTTCACGCCCCCGACCGCTTCGGCCGGGAACAGCTTCAGCGACCGAAAGCCAAGCTCGCGCAGCGCCATCGCCTCGGACGCGGTGGCGCAGCCGGGCAGGAAGGGCACCGGCGCGGCGGCGGCCGCCTCCGCCAGCGCCCGCGTGGCGCCCGGGCTCACCAGAAAGCGCGCCCCCGCCTCGACCGCCTCGCCGATCTGGGCGGCCGAGGTGATGGTGCCGGCGCCGACCACGGCGCGCGGAACCGCCTTGGCGATGGCGGCGATGGCGTCGAGCGCGCTCGGTGTGCGCAGAGTGACTTCGATGGCGAAAAGACCGCCGGCGACCAGCGCCCTCGCCTGGCCAAGGCCGTCCTCGACGCTGCGCACGGTCAACACCGGAATGACCGGCGCAAGCGCCATGATCGCGGCGGATTCCGCGTCTTTTGAATAATGCGTCATCGGCGGCTCCGGGCTGTCGGCTTTGAAGATGCGTGGGCTTCGCCATAGCACGCCATTTGCGGCCTGCGCGAGGCTCGCCTGCGGGTCCGAATCGACTAAGGTCGCTGGACACAGGACGGCGAGCCCTTTGAACGAAACGTTCGACCTTTCCCTCTACAAGGAAGCGCTGCTGTTTCTGGCGACGGCGGGCGTGATCGCGCCGCTGTTCTTCCGCCTGCGGGTCAGTCCGGTGCTCGGCTATCTGTTCGCGGGCGTGGCGCTCGGGCCCTACGGTCTCGGCGCGCTCGCCCGAGCGACCCCCTGGCTCAACGCGTTCACGATCGGCAACGTCGCGACGATCGACCGGATCGCCGCCTTCGGCGTAGTCACGCTCCTCTTCACCATGGGCCTCGAGCTGTCCTTCGAGCGCATGCGGCGCATGCGGCGGCTGGTGTTCGGGCTCGGCCTCGGTCAGGTCGTGGTCACGACGATGGCGCTCGCGGCGGCGGCCACCGGGCTCGGCCTCGCTCCGGCCTCCGCCCTGATGGTCGCCGCCGCGCTCAGCATGTCGTCGACGGCGATCGTCATCCCCGTGCTGATCGAGGGCAAGCGGCTCGGGGCTACGGTTGGCCGGGCGACCTTCGCCGTGCTCTTGTTCCAGGACCTCGCCGTCGCGCCGTTCCTCGTGATGGCCGGCGCCCTCTCGCTCGGCGGCGGGCGCGGTCTGGGACCCGCCCTGCTGGAGACGCTGGTTCCCGCGGTGCTGGCGCTGGCGGTCCTGATCGTGTTCGGGCGGCTGGCGCTGCGCCCGTTCTTTCGTTTCGTCGCCGAGACGCGGAGCGCCGAGTTTTTCATGGCGGCCTGCCTCCTCGTGGTGCTCGGCGACGCGCTGCTCGCCGCCGCGTGCCATCTATCGATGGCGCTCGGCGCCTTCGTTGCCGGCCTTCTTCTGGCGGAGACGGAATACCGCCGCGAGATCGAGGTGACGATCGAGCCGTTCAAGGGCCTGCTGCTCGGGCTCTATTTCGTGTCGGTCGGGGCCGGGATCGATCCGGCGCTGATCTTCGCCAGGCCCGGCCTCATCCTCGGTATCGCCGCCGCCCTGGTCGCGGTGAAGGGCCTGATCCTGTTCGGTCTCGCGCGCGCCTTCCGTCTCACCTGGCGCGCCTCGGCGGACATGGCGCTCATGCTCGGGCCGGGCGGCGAGTTCGGCTTCGTGATGATCGGCGCGACGCTCGCCGGCGGCCTGATCGACCGGGCGCTGTCGACCACGCTGGTGACGGCGATCGCCGTCTCGATGCTCGCCATTCCCCTGCTCGCCAAGGTCGGCGCGCTGATCGATCCGCTCAATAGGCCGCGGTCCGACGCGCCGCCGGAGGAAGCGCCGCCGGGAAGCGACGCGCCGCGGGTGATCATTGCCGGCTATGGCCGGGTCGGCGCGCTGATCGGCGACATGCTCGATAGGCACGCGATCCCGTTCATCGCGGTGGATTTCGACGCGCGCGTGGTCGCCCGCGCCCGCGAGATCGGCAAGCCGGTCTATTACGGCGACGCCTCGCGCGCCGAATACCTGCGCCGCTGCGCGGTAGAGACGGCGCGCGCCGTGGTGGTGACGATGGATTCGCCGCGCGCCAACGAGACGGTGGTGCGGACGACCCGCATGTTGCGCCCGGACATCACGCTCGTGGCGCGCGCCCGCGACGCCGACCACGCCCACACGCTTTACGAGCTCGGCGTGACCGACGCGGTGCCGGAGACGATCGAGGCGAGCCTGCAGCTGTCGGAGGCGGTGCTCGTCGACATCGGCGTGCCGATGGGTTTTGTCATCGCCTCGATCCACGAGAAGCGCGACGAATACCGCAAGATTTTGGCGGCGGCGGGCGCCCCGGAGCGGCCGCGATCGATCCGCGGCCCGAGGCGGCGCTGACGGCGCTTTAGCGTTTGAGCGCGGCGGCCAGCGCCGCGTAGATCGCCATCGCGGCGCTCGCGACCACGTCCCAGCCGGCGAACGACAGCCCGAGGATTCGAAGCTGAACCTCGTCGCAATTGACCACGCGGGCGGAGTTCAGCGACTTCATCAGGTCGTTGACGTCGACCGGGCCGCCGAGCGACCCCGTGCAGGCGGTCGGGCCCGGCCACCAATGCTGCTCGACGCCGACGTGATAGAAGGCGAGGCCGACGTTGGCGAGAAAGATCAGGGCCAGGAGAACGAACAGCGCCCGCGCGGCCCGGTGCGCCGAGCAGCGGGCGAGAAAGGCCGTCAGCGCCGCGAACGGCGCTCCGGCGTAGAAGGCGTAACGCTCGGTGAGGCAAAGCTCGCAAGGAACAAAGCCGTAGGCCTGAAAGATCCAAACCGCAGCGAGAATCGCGAGCGCGCCGGTCAGCATCCACAGCGCCCGGCCGGCTTGCGAAGGCGGAAAGATCAACCCGATCGCCTGCATCAGAAGACTTTGATGGCGATGACGAAGCCGGCGATCACCAGCGCCGCGAAGCCGCCCAAGACGGCGACGAAATTGCGCTCCATCGCGTTGCGCACCGGCTCGCCGAACCAGTGGAGCGCGCCGGCCACCAGAAAGAACCGCGCGCCGCGCGTCACCACCGACAACGCGACGAACAGCGGAAAGTTGTAGCCGAGCAGGCCGCTCGTGATGGTGACGAGCTTATAGGGGATCGGCGTCACGCCCTTGACCAGGATGACGAGCCAGCCCCATTGGGCGTAGGTCGCCTTCAGCGCGTCCATCTTGGCGGCGTAGCCGTAGAGGTTGATGAGCCACTGGCCGAGCGTGTCGTAGAGAACCGCGCCGATCGCATAGCCGAGCATGCCGCCGACGACGGAGGCGATGGTCGCGATCAGCGCGAACCGCCAGGCGCGATGGGGATGGGCGAGCGCCATCGGGACGAGCAGCACGTCGGGGGGGATCGGAAAGAACGAGCTTTCGGCAAAGGCCACCGCAGCCAGCGCCGCTTCGGCGCGCGGACCTTGCGCGAGCGTCTTGACGCGGGCGTAGAGCGAGTCGAACATCCTGGGATCCTTGCGGCGGCCCGACGTTTAGTCGGTTCTCGACGGCATGTCCACGGAGCGGAGCGGTCGCCGTTCGGCGCGCCGGGCGGCCGCGGGCGCTCGAGACCGGGCGAACCCGAAGGCGAGCGTTGACCCTGCGCCTCGGCGCCGTTTATATCGCCGCCATCCGCAGCAATGCGGGCCCCTATGGCGGAACTGGTAGACGCGTCCGAACTCAAAATCGGATTCCGCAAGGAGTGCTGGTTCGATTCCGGCTAGGGGCACCATTCCTGAACGAAATTGCGAACGCTCTCCGGGCCGAGGCGCCTCAGGACGAGTTCAAATCGGCGGAAACCACGACGCGCCGTCCTCGGGCCGGAAAAGCCGGGCGCCGAAGCCTCCTGCGTTGACAGGATGCCGGGCCCAAGCCTGCCATTTCCGAGTCCGTTTCTTGCGATTCCAAGGGGTTGCGGCGCCATTTTCAATTCGTCCGCGGGCGGCGGGCCTGGCCGCGCCGGCCTCCGCCCCGCGGCGATGCGCCCGAAGAGACGCGGCGTCGCTGCCGGCCCGGCGTCGGACGCCATCCGCCAAAATACCGCGCATCGCATGGATGACCACCGTTCACAACCTTCTGATTCGCCACTCCCACCGAGACTATGTTCTCCGTATGTTCTTGTCAAGATTTTGCACGCGCAGATATTTGGCGCCGCCTCCATCGGCTCCTGTGTCGTGGTAGCGGCGTCCTTGTCGCCTTCAGTGCAGCCGCGTCCCGAGCGATTTGTCGATCTCGTACAGATCCGCGACGGGCGATGAAGAGATCAACCGCAAAACCTTCGGAAGCCCTGTCGGCGTGCTTCCGTAATGCGTCACCAAAACATAATCGAAATGGCGTTCCCACCCCATCCAGTAGACCCGGCCCCCCTTGCCGCTGGGGAGATCGCCCATCGGGTCGCTCGCTCCGTAACCATCGATCAAGTCAGCCAAACCTGGATAGGGGTAACCATTGGGAGTGCTCGACAGTTTGAATTCCGGTTTTGGCTTGACCGTCATGAGACCGGTGAAAAGGGTCGGCGAGAACGCGTCGCGATCGATGATCGCCACCAGAGGCGCGTGAAACGTTACGCGGATCAACGGCGGAAGCCGCTCATGACCGGCTTGGGAAGCGTCGACCGTCAGGAGGCGCATCCCCTTCGGCATGGCGGTCAGCACCCCGCGCAATTCGGCGATTTGACGGTCAACGTCTTGCAGCTGTCCGGCGATCAGCGTGGAGCGAACCGCTGTCGCCAATATGATGAAGCAGAGGATCGAAGCCTTGAAAACTTCGCTCGCGCGCTCCGTCGGGGAAATCGCCGACAACACCAGCATTGCCGCCAGCAACGGCAAACGGAAATCCATGCCGAAGACGCCCAGCAGCCGAAGCGGTACGCAAAGCGACATCACGGCGACAACGAGAAAAATCGAGAGCAGTTCAGGCGCGAGCCTCAGGCGACCGGTCAGGCGGCCGAACAAGAGTATGACAAGGGCGAGAATCCCAAACAGCGCCTCGGTTTCCGTGTGCAAGAAGAATATCGGCGAAAGAATCGCTCTAATTTTGTCCGATAACGTGCCGTAGTCGGTTGTCACCGAGCCAACGAACGGGTTGTCGATCTTCGTGCTTAGCGCCAGGATGATCGCCGGCACGGCCTGCAAGGCGGCGAAGAGCCAATCGGTAATAATTTTGCGCCACGCTTGGACGCCCAACTTCAAAGCTCGAAATACTTCGAAACAGAGAACGAGCAGGCAATAAGCGCCGAACGCCACCAAGTGGCCCAAATACAAGAGAAGCGTCAGAGCGCAAAAGACGATTAGCCTGCGCCAACGCGGCCAATGAGTGGTCGCGATCCAGCCGGCGAAAAGAATGACCGCCAGGCAAAGAACCGGGAGGTAATTGAGAAACCCCCAAAGCAGAATGGCATTGTAACTGAGCAGGAAAGCGGCCGCCGGGACAAGGCTCGCCCGGCGGTGAACCGCAAAATGAAGAGCAGCGACGCTCGCGACGGGCAGAACGACGCACAAGCCGACAAACAACCGGCCGGCGTCATAAATGGGGGCGATTCGGCTCAGAACGATGAGGGCCGCATCCATGGCGAGATAAGGAATCGGCCGCCAACGAACCTGATAAAAACGCTGGAACGCGCCAGACTGGTCGTAATGCGACAACACGTACATACGCGCCAAATGGTTCGGATAATCCTCCAAACCTGGCACTGTCACCATCGCGATTGGGTACAAAACGATTGCTGTGAGCAGCGCGTACACGCCGAAGTAGGCTAAGGCGCGTCGGCGCAAAGACACCTGCGCGAGCGTTGTGCCGGCGGTAATCGTTTGTTCCCCCTCCGCCCGGCGAAGGCGAAGCCGCTTGATGACGGCCATCGGCGCCTAGGCTGTATTTAAGCTAGGGCCATCAGCTTGCTGCGAGCTCCGCTTTTTGCCTTTCGAGACTTGCGACGCCGGTAAAAATCGATCACACGGCCGGCAATCCGATCCACGTCATCGTCGCTCAGATCATAATACATAGGCAACCGGACCAGGCGCGAGCTGACTTGGTCGGTAATCGGCAGATTCCCCTGGGTCACGCCGATGGACTGCGCGAATGGCGAGGAATGAAGCGGTACGTAGTGGAACACCGCGAGGATGCCCGCCTCCCGCAGATGCGCGATCAACGCCGTCCGCTCCTCGAGGTCGGCCGCCAGAATATAGAACATGTGGTGGTTCGTCGTGCAGTGCGGCGGCGTGTAGGGGACGCCGATGCGTCTGTCCGCCGCCAGCGCGGCAAACGTCTCGGCGTAGCGCTCGTAAATCGCCCGCCTGCGCGAGGTGATCAACTGCATGTTCTCGAGTTGACCGAGCAGGTAGGCGGCCAACATGTCCGACAGCACGTACGAGGAGCCGATGTCGACCCAGGTATATTTGTCGACTTGACCGCGAAGGAACTGGCCGCGGTTGGTGCCCTTGTCGCGCAGGATTTCGGCGCGTTTTTCGAGCCCGGGGTCGTTGACGACGAGCGCGCCCCCCTCGCCGCACGAGAAATTCTTGGTTTCGTGGAAGCTGTAACACCCGAGATGGCCGATCGCTCCGAGCCAGCGGTCCCGGTGTTTCGCGAACACCCCCTGCGCCGCGTCCTCGACAACGAGAAGATTGTGACGATTGGCGATCGCCATGATCGCATCCATCTCGCAGGCGACGCCGGCATAATGAACGGGAAAGATCGCCCGGGTCCGCGGACTGATCGCCGCTTCGATCAGGCGTTCGTCGATGTTGAGCGTATCCGGCCGGATGTCGACGAAGACGGGCGTCGCGCCCCGAAGCACAAAGGCGTTGGCTGTAGAGACGAACGTGTAGGACGGCAGAATCACCTCGTCGCCGGGCCCAAGCCCGCAGAGCAAGGCGGCGATTTCGAGGGCCGCCGTACAGGAGGGCGCGAGAAGAACCCGCTGCGCAGCGAAATGCGTTTGCAAAAGCTTCTCGACCCGCCGGGTGAAGGGGCCATCGCCGCTCGCGTGGCCGCCGGTGACCGCCTGTCCGACATAGATGAGTTCCGCGCCGACGATGCAGGGTTTGTTGAACGGGATGGTTATGGTCATGGCTCTGAGTTCACTTTCGGTGCTTAGAGATCCTTCAGTCCGTGACCGCCACGCAAAGGCAGCTTCCGCCAGCCGGGACGGTATGGCCCGCTTTGATCCGCTTGTATTCCGCGTCGAGCATGAGAGCCATCAAACGGGCGGCAAGACCGTTTGGCGCATGTTCAGCCGCTTCGCGTTCTGGGTCGGCTCCCTGCCGCAGCCGCAGGCGGGTCGGCAGCGTACGCACGACGAAGATAATCGGCGGCAGGGGCGCGAATATGTAAGAGGCAAATTCGACGCGGAACCTTGCCTTGGCAAGGGCGCGCGTTAGACTTGAGAGGGTGTAGCGGCGGAAATGGCCCGCCGCGATGTCGTCGGCCGAAAGGAGAAAAGAATAGGCGGGAACAGTCAGGAATAGCCGCCCGCCGCTCACGAGCAGTGTACGGACCTGGGCCAGCACCGCAGTTTCGTCCTCGATATGTTCGAGGACGTCGAACATCCCCGCTGCGGAAACTGTGGCGGGGGGAAGGCCCGAGTCCTCCAAACGCGCACAGATGACCGGATCGATCCGGCGGGCATGCGCCGCCAGCGCGCCCTCGATCCCGGGCTCGATCAGGGCGCAAGCGATCCCCAAATCGGCGAGACCTCTGGACACGAAACCGTTTCCCCCGCCAATGTCGAGAAATCCGACATTGTGGGCGAAGCGGCGAACAACGCTAATGATGCATCGGTTGCGATGGCGGAACCAGAATGATCGATCCTCCACCGCCAGGCAGGCAGCGTTGCCGTGCGCCGGATAGGAGATTTCCGATTGCGCGCGCGCGAACCATATGCCGGGTTCACGTAGTTCCAGGGCCGGCGCGAGAGAAGTCAAATCGAGCGCGCCTGAAGACGACAGGGGCGTCATGGCGTCGAGCGTGCGGCAAGATTTCGAAACGGTGCGGCCGAACCGGGGAACACCCAATAGCGCTGAAGCGCAAACAGCATGAGCGCTATCGATACGGTCAAGGGGCCCTGCGCCCATTCGTGCGCAATTCCCAAATGGTCTACGAGCAGCCAGAGGCCCGCGAGGTTCACGAGATAGCCGAGGACATAAGCGCTGACATACCGTAGAAAAGCTAACCCTTTGTCGCCGTCAAAGCGGAAAGTGAACCTGCCGTTGAGCACGAAGCCCGTGACGACGCCGCAGCAATATGTGACCGTCATCGCTGCAAACGCGCCGAGCACCGTATGGGTGAGGATGAGGTACGCCGCATAGAGCGCCGCGTTAACCCCGATGCCGATCAACGCGAAAGAGGCGGCTTGCCGAATGATCACTGGGTCCTCGATCGAAGCTGTCCGAGAGGCCGCTGATGAGCGCGCCAGTCGATCCGGTACAACTGCGGCGATTGTCGTGTAACTATCATGAGCGCGGTTGTCGGTTGCGGACATAATGATCGTTAGTCCTGGGTTTATTTCTATCCGATCAGACAAACCACTTATGGAATGTGAACATCGACTGATACAGATAAAATCCTCGGTTGATCCATGATCGCTGTACTTGCAGGTTGTCCAACTGCGTCGAGACGACCATTCGAGTCATTCCCTGCTCATGACACCATTGCTTTCCTCGATCAACCAAAGCGCCATAGATTCCCCTGCCAGAAAATGCTGGATCTACACCAAAGAGAACACCCTCGCCTTCTATGTCACTGTTGCGCCGAATTGTTGCGAAGCCGACAATCTTTTCGTCTACGACTGGCGCAAGTACCGTCGCTGCGACAGCTCGATCCAGACAGGAGCGCCGCGCCCAGTCCATATAGCCTTGTGAGATTAGACCTCGGTCCAGCCGAGGATCGGCACGATAGTGGCTATTGTAGTCTTCGAAGCAGATGTGCGCTAATTTGACAATTTGATCAACTTCGGAAGTCTCTACCTCCCGAATAGTGCAATCTCGTGGCGGCAAACGTCTGATGTCGTCTGTTTCGGCCTTGTAGTACACAAGGCAATCCATTAGCATAAATCCGTGTTCTTCGAGGTCGTGCACGATGTCAAGGCAAGCCGTCGGTATCCGGAGCGTCAACATCTCGACTCGCTCCGATATGCAGAGTGTGACTATACTAGAGGCGCTGACCTCAGCATCATCCGGTATTCGCAAGCGCGCGATCCTCCGCCCAAAACGATTCACCTCGGTCTGCTCAACCTGTAGATTGATATCTGAGTGTTGTTTCATAACTCAACCAACGCTTTTTCTTCACGCGATTGGCTTTGTCCTGGGGGATGGCGACTAAAGTTTACCGCTTCGCCGATCACATATGCGGGACGGTCCATCATCCGAAAGTGCATGCGCGCGAGGTATTCCCCAATAATGCCGAGAGCGAAGAGCTGGGCTCCGGAAAAGATCGTGATGGTCGAGGCCAGGAAGGCGAAGCCGGGGACCACGCTCCCGTACAAGAGATAGTGGACCAGCACCCACCCCAGGACGGTAAAACCGAACAGCATAAAGACGAAGCCGGCCAGGCTGGCGACCTGAAGCGGCAGCGTGCTGAAGCCGGTCATGAGGTTGAAGGCATGGCGAACGAGTTTGCGCACCGTATAGCCCGACTCGCCGGCCGGGCGCGGCTCGTGCCTGACCTTGATCGCGGTGAAGCGGGAGGTCGTCCAGGTCAGCAAAACGTCGATCGAGACGAACGGACTGCGATAGTCGCGGAATCCTTCGCGCAGGCGCGTCTTGAACACCCGGAACGCGCTAACGTTGCGTGCGGTTTCCGCCCCCATCGCGCTCGTCAGCGCAATTTTGGTCAGGCGCGAGGCGAGATCCCGCAGAAACCCATGCTGCTCGGTCTGCGGCGCCCCGTAGACGACGTCATATTCGGCGGTGAGCGCCGCCAGCATCGGCGCAATTTCGCTCACCGGGTGCTGCAAGTCGTCGTCCATCGTCACAATGACCTCGTTCTGCGCGGCCCGTATGCCGCACAGAAGGGCGTTGTGTTGTCCGTAATTGCGGCTCATTCGCGTCCCGCGAACACGATGATCGGCGCGGGCGAGATCCGCAATGATCGACCACGATTGATCGCCGCCCCCGTCCTCGACGAAAATAATTTCGAAGTCTGAGGCGAGCTCTTCCAAAGCGCAGACCAGCTGCCGATAAAGGTCGGGCAGGATCCGTTCCGACCGATAGACCGGAATGACGACCGAAAGCGTATGCACCGGCGACGCTCCTAAAGCGCGGTGCACCTGCGATAGAGTATTAAACTTGCTGCTTTGTTAGCCGCCATCGGTTCCACCCTGGCGAGGCCCAGGCATTTTCTCGTTCCGCCCCCTCCTCGCCCCGCGCCGTCAGCGGGGCCAAGGGGTCGACCGCGATCTTGAAGATCCAGCGCCACAGGCAAAAATCCCGGGCGAAAATGATGACGCCGTCGATCAGCGGCAACCGGCCGGCGGGCGGGCTGTTTTTGCTTGACCGCATCCCGGCGGAGGCGCCGACCCTCGCGCGATTTCGGATCGGGGCGCGCGCGCTTACGCCGCCGAAACGAAGCCGAGAGCGAATGTGCCGATCAGCGCGGCCGCGACCGAAGGCGCCAGGGGAATCCGCATGCCCTCAGCCGAGTTGTCCGAGCGCGTCCAGCCGAACCGCGCCGCCGCGTAGTGAATGACGAGGAACACAAGCAGAAGAACGGCGAACGGCGTCAGGCGCAAAGGACTGGGGCCGATCCACAGGAAGGCGACGGTCAACAACTTGAAGTCGCCTCCTCCCATTTTCTCCGTCATATATACGTAAGTCATGCCGGCCAGCATCAGGATCGCAAAGCCGACGTTCCACGGCATCGACGCCCATTGTCCCGCAGCGATCGCATAGAGAAAATACAGCACGGCAAGCAGCAGGACCGCCTCGTTGCGGATCTTGAAATTGCGGAAGTCGGTCAGCGCCGCCCAAAACAGGGTCGCCGACGCGAGCAACAAGATCCACAACGATGCTTGCAAGTGGCTCGTCATGGGGTTTCAGACATCGCCTTCCGAAGATAGATCACGTGCGAGGCTGCGAAGGACAGCACGCAGAGCGAGACGAGAACGGCAAGCAGGATTACCCCTGAGTCGGTCGCCACAGTGGAGCGCTCCGCCAGCGACGCCGAGAGCGGCGCCCCGGCCCGCGCCCACGAATCGGACCCAGCAATTGAAGCGCGACAGCCTTCCTCATGCCTGTTCGAACTAGCACGCAATCATATTTTATTGCTTAATCGGCCGGTGCGGCGCATGGCGCTTTTTCCGGCGCGGCCCGGTCGAATGGTCGCGGCGGTTCGCGACGACCGAAGTCCACCGGATGCAACGCGGCCGATTTGAGAAACGCAAGCACCGGCAGGCACCGGCAAGCACCGCCGTGTCCACCTTCGGCCCTTCCGGCTCCATCATCTCAGACACTGCCACCCAGGACCAGCGTAAAATCCGGATCAGTTTGTCAATTTGGCTTCGATCAGGTCCCAACGGTCCCTGTACCCGCTGATATCCCAGTCGCTGTACGATTTGCGCGGCGGCAGATGCGCCGTACGTACCGCGCTATCCTTGTGAGCTTGCCCTTTTTTTCCTAGTGCAGCCAACCATTGTTGCACGGAAGAAAGGTCTTCACTTGGATGTGCACAAAGCTTGTGCCCTTGATATTACTGAACAGGATATCCGTGTTCGGGCTGTTTCCTGGCGTGACCACCGCGCGATGACCGTGGCGACACAGTTCTCCTGCAACAAAAAACTGGCTGGCGTTTCCCCTGGTGCTTTTGTCGGTTGAGGACGTGTCCTTTATGACAACATCTAGCAATACATCGGACATTTGACCGCCCCCACCGATCAAGCGCGACTCGCTGCAACAGAAGCCCTCACCGCCACTCGCCTCGCCAACTCCGGATTGAGCCTCACCACTCCATCCTCTCGGATCGTGAAGTCCGCCGGATGCAACGCCTCCGATTTCACGAACGCAAACACCGCCCGGTCCACCTCCAGCCGCTCCGGCTCCATCATGTCGAACACAAAGATGGATGCGCCGTCTCAGTCACAGAGCATGTTGCCGAGCGTGGGGTCGTTTCCTTCGCCCGGTCAACCGCAACCTACGAACGCTGAATAGGCGGCGGACAGCCTCCTGGGGATATTATTCGCAGTGCACCAATAAGCCTTCCCAGAATTTTCCGCCATGTCCACCAAAAACTCCAACTGTCATGTTTGCTTCTGGCGAAAATAGTGGTCCAACTGAGACCTTCGAATCAGCCAAAGGAGGCAACAGTGTCAGAATCGGATGACAAAGGGCTCGTTGCGCAAATTTTGTCCTCATACCTCTCGAACAACACCGTCGCTCCCGCTGATCTGCCGTCGGTCATCGAGAGCGTAAAGAGGGCCTTCTCGGGCTCAACGGAAATGACGTCAACGCCAGTGTCAGAAGAAGGAGCGAAGGTCTGGGAGCCGGCAGTCCCGATAAAAAAGTCGATCTCGCAGGAGGCGATTACGTGTCTCGTTTGCGGTGAAAAATTCAAATCCTTGAAACGGCATTTGCAGGCAGCCCACCAACTCAGTCCTCGCGAATATCGCGAGGCTTTCAAGCTGAAGAGCGATTATCCGATCGTTGCGCCGGCCTATGCCGCACAGAGATCCGATCTGGCGAAGTCGCTCGGCCTGGGGCGCAAAGTGGGCATAAAGGCCGTGGCCAAGAAGGCGAGCGCAAAACGTGCCGCGCGAAAGACGGCCGCCGCAGCTTGATGCATTGCGATCGAGCGGTTTTCGACCACGCTGAATCGTCATTGCGAGAAGCGACCCGGGGGTCGCTCGCAATGACGAGGCGTCTTGGTTTGATCGGAAACCGCTCTAATAGCTACTTATGAGGTTACTGCCATAAACGAAGCGTGGGCATGTCTCGGAGAACGACGACATTCTCCTTCATTCCCAAAAGCCTGGTGTTCGCTGTTCGATCGGACCACCCAACCTCACCGGTGCGATGCATGTGGCAAGACCTGTGGCCGGATCGGTTTCGACAGCGACACCGCACATTGACGCCGCGCCCTCTGCAGGCAGGAACCGTCCGAACGTCAGGCCCGTGGCGAAGCGCCGGACCGGCTCTTCTTTCTGCATCCCGACGACGGAGTCGTAATCGCCCGTCATGCCGACGTCGGTGATGTAGGCCGTGCCGCCGGCAAGAACGCGGTGATCAGCGCTGGGCGTGTGCGTGTGGGTACCCACGACGAGACTAACGCGTCCGTCGCAGAAATGTCCCATCGCCTGCTTTTCTCCCGTTGCTTCGCAATGGAAGTCCACGATGATCGCGTCGACATCGCGTCCAAGCTTGTGGGCCTGCAACAGACGGTCGATGGCGCCGAACGGGTCGTCGGCCGGTTCCATGAACAGGCGCCCTAGAGCGTTCAGCACCAGCACGCGCTTGCCGCCGACGGTCTCGACACGGACAAAGCCCTGTCCTGGCGTGCCCGGCACGTAGTTCAGCGGCCGCACCAGGCGCGGCTCGGTCGCGATGAAGCTCAAGGCTTCCTTGCGATTCCAGGAGTGATTGCCCAGCGTAACCACGTCGGCTCCAGCGGCGCGAATGCCCTGAAACGTCTCCTCGGTAATCCCGAACCCGGCGCCCGCGGAGTTTTCGCCGTTCACCACCGCGAGGTCGACCTCCCAACGCGAGATCGCATCCGGAAGCATCGATTTCACTGCGGTCATTCCCGCTGCGCCGACCACGTCGCCGATGAACAGAATCCGCAACTAACCCTCCCTCGCCTGCTTGGTACTGTACTGACGCTCTACCGCATCGCAGGAATGCGCGTCGCTACCGCGATCCATATTATCGGCGCGGTCTTGTTCTCGACACATCCGAACCGGAACATTTGGGAACGAGCGACGTTCCCCAAGCCGAGCAAGGATGGACAGCCCGTGGCTCAGCCGAGAGCGACCTGGAAAGGCTATTTGAAGATCGCGGAGCTCACCTGCCCGGTCGCGCTCTACGCGGCCGCCTCGTCCTCGGAACGAATAGCGCTCCATACGATCAACCGCGAGACGGGCCACCGCCTGAATCGGCGATTTGTCGATTCGGCGACCGGAGATTCCGTGCCGCGCGAAGACCAGGTCAGGGGCTACCAGGTCGGCAAGGACGAGTATGTCGTCTTCGAGCCCGAGGAGATCGCCGCGGTCGTTCCGCAGAACGACAAGACGCTAAAGGTCTCCGCTTTCGTGGACGAGGCCGAGGTCGACGACGTCTACTTCGATCGGCCGTACTACCTCGCGCCAGCCGATCGGAGCGCGACGGAAGTCTTTGGCCTGATCCACGAGGGCCTCGTCAATTCCCGAGTGGTCGCAATCGCCGAAGCGGCGCTGTTTCGCCGCGTCCGCACCGTGCTCGTCCGGGCTGTACAGGACGGGGCTGGCGGCGATCACCCTGAACACCGACTCCGAGGTCCGCTCGGCCCGCGACGCCTTCGCCGACGTGCCCGACCTCGAGATCAAGGGCGAGATGCTGAAGCTCGCCGAGCACATTATCGGAACCAAGCAGGGCGCATTCGATCCCGGCGCCTTCCACGACCGCTACGAAGCCGCGCTCGCAGAGCTGGTTCGGGCCAAGCTCGAGGGACGCCGGATCGAGCCGCCGAAACGCGCGGCGCCGACGCGTTCGTCCGACCTCATGGCGGCATTGCGCGAAAGCGCCGGAAGGTCAGGCAAGGCGGCGACCGCCCCGGCGCCGGCGCGTCCGAGACGGGCCGCCCCGCGCAAGAAGGCGGGGTGACGAATGGCCCTGCAAACCTATCGCGCCAAGCGCAACTTTTCCGTCACGCCCGAGCCCAATCCCAAGTCCGAGAAGCCCCGTGAAGCCGGAGACCTGTTCGTTGTGCAGAAGCACGATGCGCGGCGCCTCCACTACGATTTTCGACTGGAGCTGGACGGCGTCCTGAAGAGCTGGGCGGTCACGCGCGGGCCGAGCCTGATCCCCGGCGAAAAGCGGCTCGCGGTCGCGGTCGAGGACCATCCGCTCGAGTACGGCTCGTTCGAGGGGACCATCCCGAAAGGCGAATATGGCGGCGGCGCGGTGCTGCTGTGGGATCGCGGGACGTGGAAGCCGATCGGCGATCCCCACGCCGGTCTCGCCAAAGGCCATCTCGAATTCGAGCTCAATGGTCGAAAGCTCAACGGCCGTTGGCATCTGGTGCGCATGCATGCGCGGCCGCGCGACGAGCATGAGAACTGGCTTCTGATCAAGGGCGGCGACGAATACGCACGGGCGGACGAGGCGTCCGATATTCTCGAGGAGCGGCCGGAATTGGTGTCGACCGGGAGGGCGATCGACGAGGTTGCGCGCGACGGGTCGGTTCAGTGGAAAAGCGGCAGGGAGGAAACGAAGGCAAACGACGAGGGCGGAAGGAAACGGCGCCGCCGCCGGAAAAGGGCTCGGCCGCCCGGCTCCGTGGTCGAGCCCGCTTCGCTCCCCGGCGCGCGCAAGGCGCCGGCGCCCGCCGTCATCGAGCCGATGCTGGCGACCCTGACGGAAAAGCCGCCGGAGGGGGCGCGCTGGCTGCATGAGGTCAAGCTCGACGGCTATCGCATCGTGGCGCGGATCGGCGCTGGCCGCGTGCGCCTGATGACCCGCAACGGGCTCGACTGGACCGGCAAGCTCGGACCGGAAATCGCCGCGGCGCTCAAGGCCCTGCCCGTCAGCGAAGCGGCGATCGATGGGGAGCTGGTCGTCGACGTCAACGGCGCCTCGAATTTCTCCGCCCTGCAGGCCGCGCTCAGCGAGGGGCGGACGGAGCGTCTGACCTTCACCGCCTTCGACCTGCCTTATCTCGACGGTTACGATCTGACCGGAACGCCGCTGATCGACCGCAAGGAAGCGCTTCGCGCCGTCATCGGCGACGGCCCGGGCCCGGTGCGGTTCAGCGGCCACTTTGAGGAAAGCGGCGAGACTCGTGCTGCGGCACGCCTGCCGGCTCGGGCTTGAAGGCGTCATTTCGAAAGACCGCGATTCGCCCTATCGCGCCGGACGCGGCCGCAGCTGGCTCAAATGCAAGTGTTCGGCGCGGCAGGAGTTCGTCGTCGGCGGCTTCACCGTGTCGACCGCGTCGGCCAAGGCGATCGGCTCGCTCGCGCTCGGCGTGTACGACGGGCGCGCGCTCCGCTATGTCGGGCGGGTCGGAACCGGGTTCAGCGGCGCGGTCGCCCAAAGCCTCCATGCGCGCCTCGAGGCGATGCGTCAGCCCGTGAGCCCGTTTGCGACCCGTCTGACCGCCGATCAGGGCCGTCAATTGCGCTACGTCCGCCCCGAGCGCGTGGCCGAGGTCGACTTCCGGGCCTGGACGGCCGACGGCTATCTGCGGCACGCCTCGTTTCGCGCGCTGCGTGAGGACAAGCCCGCGGAGGAGATCGTGCGCGAAGAGCCGAGGTCCGAGGCTGAGCCGGGCGGTCAGAGGCCGGCCCCGGCGCTGACCCATCCCGACCGTCTCTACTGGCCGGACGACGGAGTGACCAAGCAGGGCCTCGCGGATTATTACGCCGAGGTCTGGAGCCGGATGGCGCCGTTCGTCGTCGAGCGGCCGCTCGCGCTGCTGCGCTGTCCCGACGGCGTCGGCGGCCAGCAGTTTTTCCAGAAACACGCCTGGAAGGGCCTCAGCGACGCCATCGTCCTCGCAACCGACCCCGCCGAGCCGGACAAGCCGCTGATAGCGATTCGCGACTTCGACGGCCTCATGGGGCTCATCCAGGCTGGCGCGCTCGAGATCCACCCGTGGGGCTCGACCCTGGCCGACTGGGAGCGCCCCGACACGATCGTCATGGACCTCGACCCCGGCGAGGACGTCTCCGGGCAAAGCATGATCGAAGCGGCCAAGGACGTTCGCGAGCGGCTGGTCGCCGAGGGTCTCGCCGCCTTCGTCAAGACGTCCGGCGGCAAGGGGCTGCACGTAGCGGCGCCGCTGAAGCCCGAGGCCGGCTGGCCTGAGGTCAAGGCGTTCACCAAGCGGATCGCCGACGCCATGGCCGCCGACAGCCCGACCCGCTACGTCGCGACGATCGCCAAGGCAAAGCGGAAGGGCAAGATCCTGGTCGACTACCTGCGCAACCAACGCGGCATGACCGCGGTCGCCGCCTATTCGACCCGCGCGCGGCCTGGCGCGGCCGTTTCGATGCCCATCGAATGGGATGAGCTGGGGCCGGGAATAGGCCCGGCGTCCTTCACGGTCGCCAATGCGCCGGCCCGTCTGGCGTCGCTCGCCCGAGACCCCTGGGCCGATTTTCGCGCGGCCGCCGCGCCGATCGCCGCCAGCAAGGGACGCCGCCGGAAGGCCGCCCGCTGAGCGTCATCGCGCTTTCGGGGAGCGTGGCTTTTTCGTTTTGGATTCCGCCGCGACGCTGCGGCGCAGGGCGTCCATGATGTTCACTACGTTCGAGGGCGCCTCTTCGAGCTCGGCCTTGGCCGCCGGTCGCCGCGTCGACCCCCGTTTCTTTTCGTTGATGAGGTCGCTGAGCCGCTCCTGAACGGGATCGCGGACCATCTCCGCGCTCCACGGCCTCTTTCGCTCCTGGATCAGCTCGGAGATGAGGCGAAGAAGCTCGGGGTCGCGTTCGCCATCCTCGAGAGCGGCGAAGATGTCGCTGGGATCCCTGACCTCGTCGCCGTAGCGCAAGGTCCACAACTCGATCCCTTTGTCGCGCGGTTTGAGAACGACGGCGTGTTCGCGACGATAAAGGACGAGCCGCGAAACGCCGACCATCGCCGACGCGCGCATGGCGTCGCGGATCACGCAGAACGCCTCTTCGCCGACAGGGTCGTCCGGGATCAGGTAGAATGGCGTGTCGTACCAGATCCAGTCGATGCTGTCGGCCGGGGCGAAGGTTTCGATGTCGATGGTGCGGGCGCTTTCCAGCCTGACCGATTCGAGCTCCTCGTCCTCGAGAAGGAGATAATCGTTCTCGCCGCGCTGATAGCCCTTGGCTTCGTCGGCCTCCTCGACGGGGCGGCCGGTCTCCTCGTCGAAAAACTGGCTAACGACGCGGTTGCCGGTCTTTCGGCTGAGCGTGTGAAAGCGGATCTTCTCGCCCTCGCTGGTGGCCGGAACGAGCGCCACGGGGCAGGTGACGAGCGACAGCTTGAGATAGCCCTTCCAGAAAGCGCGCGGCGCCATCGGGGTCAGCGCCCCGGCGCGGATCGGGCCGCTGCGGCGATCGCGCCCGGTTTCGTTCCCGTCATGCTTCGACTCCGTTTGTCGGCGAACGCCCCGCTCATAACGCGGTCTGCCGTCCGCGTCCAACGCGCTCAAGGCGGCGTCGGTTCCCGCTCGGGAGCCGGAGAGAGGACGGGGAGCCGGCGGTCAGCTTCCTGTTGGCCGTCGCGGAGCGTCTCGGGCGCCTCAGCCGGCCCCGGATCTCACCGGCGCCCGCCGAGATTCGGAGGTTTGGGCGGTGGGATCGGAGCGGTTCCGCTGAGCACCGTCTGCATCATGTTGAGCCGCCGGGCGACGTCGGCGCGCGCGAGGCCGGGCCAGGCGATCCTGACGGGGGTGAACATCTCGACCTGGCCCAGCCCGGAGGCCGAGGTCCATTCGGAGACGGGCTGCACGGCGGTCGCCGAATTCACCTTGATCATCGCATGCGGCGTGACCCCGTCGACATTGAACACGACGCCCTCGGCGACACAGGCGATGGCGTCGTCGTTGATCGACATGCCGGCCGAAGGCACGAGCTGGATCAGCACCTTCCCCTTTTCCTGGCTGTGGGCGAGGCGGCGGAGGAAATGGTCGCGGCAGACCTCCAACCCGAAGGTGATGCTGTCCATCGTGAAGATCACGCCGCCCACCAGCTCCGAGACGGACTTCTGCTTGGCCCCGAGCGAATTGAAGATCGGATCCTTGCGACCGCCGACCGGCATGACGTTCTTGACTGTGCTTCCGGCGATATCCGCCTCGGAACGCTTCGGGTTGAACCAATCCTGGTTCGACACCGTCGGATGCTGGAAATCGACGTGCGAGGGAAACTCTTTCGCCACGACAAAATCGTCGGTCTCGCCGGTCTTTGCCCCGCCCCGCTGCACCAGGGCGTAGTTCTCCAGCATTTGCTTGCCGCCGTCCGCCGTCTCGGTCGAGACGATCACGGTGCCATGGACGAAAAGCCAGTCGTCATAGGCCGGCTTTTTCGTCTCCGTCCGCATCATGCCGAGGATCTTCGATGTCCAGCCGATGTCCCGGTACGCCCCGTAGCGCCCGCGGAAAAAGAATTCCGGCGCCATGAAGATCTTGAGCGTCTTGCGATCCTCGTCGGCCGCGACGCCGTTGGTCGCGACGTGGTGGCGCCAGGTCGCCTCGGCGGCGGCGATCGCCTTGATGAGATCTGCACAAGACGCGCCGACGTCCAGGGTCTCGTCTTTTTGCCGTTGCCGGTCGTCCAGCGGTTTCAGGTTCGGGTTGTAGTCCCCCGTCTTGACCACGTAGCCGAAGCAGGCGGCCTTGATGTAGCGGTGCTTGCCCCAGCCGTCGAGCTCGTAAAGCTTGCGCACCACGATATCGAGCAGTGCCTGCATCGCCTCGAGCCGGCCCGTGTCGGCGTTTCGGTCGATCTTGTCGGCCGCCCAGTCCTCGATCGCCTTGCGAAGCTCCATCAGGATGTTCAGCTTCGACATGTCGAGCGCCTGATGGTACTTCTTCACCAGATCGTCGATCTTGACCAGCTTCGGCTTCATGGCCCGGATCTGCATCGACGACGCGCTGGCGCGCTGCCACTCCGGCCAGGTTGGAATGTGGGTGAATTTCATCACGCCTCCCGCTCATCCGGCGCCCGGCGACGGACTGCCCGCCGCTCCGGATCGCGTTTGGGCCCACGCCAGTCGCTATGATTGGCGCTCTACCTTGTTTTCGAAAAGCGCAATTTGACGCCGGTCACTGACGTTTGCAATCCCAACCGCTAGCGACGCCGCGTGGCGGAGGCGACCGGGGTCCGGACGGCAACGCCGAACGGCTATGCCAGGACGGGGGCGGTCCCGCGCGCCAGAATCTCGACCAGGAGCTTCGGCAGATCGGGCGAGGCGTCCGAATTGGATTCGACCTTGATGAGGCCGAACTGCTCGAGATCCGCCATGCCGTGCACGGCGCCGAAGATGAGCGCGACGATCTTCTCGGGATCGCCATCCCTGAGATCGCCGGATCGTTGCGCGATATGCACAAGGTCCGCGAACGCCGCGAACGCCTGGCGCGATTCCGCGGCCACCGCGCTGTCGCTGCGGCATTCCTCCAGCAACAGCCGATAGCGAACCGGATAGCGCCGGGCAAACTCGAAATACCGACTGACGACGAGGTTGAGGGCGGCGATTGAAGAGCCCGTTTCGTTCCCGGCGCTCTCGACCGAGTGAGCCAACTGTTCGATAATACGCCGCACCATCGCGTCGAGAAGAGCGCGCTTGTCGGCGTAATGACGATAGGGGGCCGACTGCGAGACGCCTGCGGCCTCTCCGACAGCCCGTAACGTCACTGCGGACGGCCCTCCTGCATCGAGCAGATCCGTCGCGGCGATCAGGATACGTTCCTTGGTCGACAACATTTCGTTCTAACCGGAACACACCGCGTTTACGATGTCAATTGCAAACGCCGAAGTATACTGCATTATCTATCTTTGGCGGCTTGGACCGAGGCTCAAGTCCTGCGAGACCCGGTTACGCAATCCCCAGCCGGCCGAAGCTATAAGCGCTATTCGTCGTTGCTCGCGTTCAGGTTTTCAAGCGGGATGGTTCCGGCCTCGCGGCCTTGACGCAGCCTCACGCCGACGCCGCCGCCGGCGTCCTCGGCGATAAACTCGGCGCCGGCCTTCTCCAGCGCGACCACGACGCGCGCCGCCGTATCCGCCCGGCCGCCGAGTTCGGAGCCCTTGGATTCGATTCGCTTCACCGTCGGCGTCGACACGCCGGACGCCTCGGCCAGACGGCTCTGCGACCATCCAAGCAGCGCCCTCGCAGCCTTGATTTGCCCGGTCGTCACGCGCGGCGTCGGCAAGCGCTCCTCCTCGCCTCGAGCTGGCATTCGTCGAGTAAAGCACGCCGTCGACGCCCATGCGAATCCGCAAACAGTCAGCCACAAGCGCTCACATCGACTGCGGCGGAGGCTGAGGGCTTCGCGGCCCATCCGCCGACTGGACGAGCAGGAGGCGTTCAACCTTTCCAGTTACGAGCGGCGGGGACGGGCGGCGCTCGCCTCCCCGCGCCATTGCGGTATATAGGCGCGGTCCCCGGGGAGTTGCGTCTTGGTCGTCCAGCCTCATTTTTTTGCTTCCCGCCGCGCGCCGGCGCTCGCGCTCCTTGTCGCGCTGGCGCTCGCCGGCTGCGGCCGGTATGGGCCCCTCGAGCCGCCGCCCGACGCGAGCGCGCCGGCAAAGCCTGCGATGCCCAAGCCGAACGACCTCAGCGCCGACACGCTCAACCCGCAGATGAAACCGAAGATCCCGCCGATCACGCCGCCCAACCAGCCTTTCTTTCTCGACTTCCTGCTGAAATAAGGGACGGCATGCGTCACTTCGCCTATCGCGACGGCGTGCTCGCCGCCGAGGACGTCCCCCTGCCCGAGATCGCCAGGGCGGTCGGCACGCCGTTCTACTGCTACTCGAGCGCCACCATCGAGCGGCACTACCGGGTGTTCCGTGAGGCCTTCGCCGGGCAGCGCGCCCTCGTCGCCTATGCGATGAAGGCGAACTCGAACCAGGCGGTCGTCAAGACGCTCGCCGACCTCGGGGCCGGTATGGACGTGGTCAGCGAGGGCGAGCTCCGCCGCGCCCGCGCCGCGGGCGTGCCGGGCGACAGGATCATCTTCTCCGGGGTCGGCAAGACCAGGGCCGAGATGAGCCTCGGGCTCGACGAAAACATCCTCTGCTTCAATGTCGAATCGGAGCCCGAGCTCGAGGCGCTGTCGGCGGTCGCGTCGGCGCGCGGCGCGGTCGCTCCGATCGCCATCCGCGTCAATCCGGATGTCGACGCCCGCACCCACGCCAAGATCTCGACCGGCAAGTCGGAGAACAAGTTCGGCGTGCCGATCTCGCGCGCCCGCGAGGTGTTCGCCCGGGCTCGCGCCCTCCCCGGCCTCTCGGTCCGGGGCGTCGACATGCATATCGGTTCGCAGATCACCGACCTCGCGCCGTTCGACAACGCCTTCGCCCTGCTCGCCGACTTCGTGCAGGCCCTGCGCGCCGACGGCCATACGATCGATCATGTCGATGTCGGCGGCGGCCTCGGCATCCCCTACCGGGTCGACAACGACCCGCCGCCCTTCCCTGACGCCTATGCCGAGATCGTCGCCCGGCACACGTGCGCGCTCGGCTGCCAAGTGATCCTCGAGCCCGGGCGGCTGATCGTCGGCAACGCCGGCGTGCTGGTCGCCTCGGTGATCTTCGTCAAGACGGGCGAGCGCAAGACCTTCGTCATCGTCGATGCGGCGATGAACGACCTGATCCGGCCGACCCTCTACGAGGCCTATCACGACATCCTGCCCGTCAAGGCGCCGCCGCCGCGCGCCGCCCGCATGATGCGCGCCGACGTGGTCGGCCCGGTGTGCGAGAGCGGCGACTATCTCGCCCTCGATCGCGAGATCGCGGAGGTCGCCCCGGGGGAGCTGATCGCGGTGATGACCGCGGGCGCCTATGGCGCGGTGCAGGCGGGCGCGTACAATTCGCGCCTGCTCGTCCCCGAGGTTCTGGTCAGGGGCGGAGACTTCGCGGTCGTCCGGCCGCGGCCGAGTTACGAAGACATGATTGGCCTCGACAAACTTCCGCCTTGGTTGGAGTGAGGGTTTAGCGTTCCGCAAACGATCGGGATGAGCGTGGCGAAGGCGAACCAAACCCAAAGCGACGAGCCCGCCAGAGGCGGCCCCGGCGGCAGGCTGACGGCCCTCTGGCGGGCGGCGGCCCGCGCGCTCGTCATCGAGCGGGTCTGGCCGCCGATCGTGTTTGCGATCGGCGTGGCGATCCTGTTCCTCGGCGTCTCCTGGCTCGGCGCGTGGCTTTTCGCCCCGCGCGGCTTGCGCATTGCCGGGGTCGCCCTGTTCGGGCTCGGGCTCCTGGCCGCGCTTGCGCCGCTCCTGAGACTGCGCTGGCCGGGGGCGCGCGACATCGCGGCGCGGCTCGACCGGGATTCCGGCGCGGCGCACCGGCCGGCGACCTCGCTCGCCGACACGCTCGCCAACGCCGACGATCCGATGGCGCGGGCCCTGTGGGCGGCGCATCAGGCGCGGCTGGCGCGGTCGGTCGAGGCCCTGCGCGTCGCACCGCCTGCGCCGCGCATGGCCGAGCGCGACCCCTACGCCCTGCGCTTCGGCGTGGCGATGATGGCGTTCGCCGCGGCGGTCGCGGCCGGACCGGAGCTTTACGGGCGCCTCGCCGCCGCCTTCGACTGGCGCGGCGGAGACGCAACGCTCGCCGCGGCCGGGAGCCGGATCGACGCCTGGATCGATCCGCCCCCGTACGCCGGCCGTCCCCCGGTGGTGATCGACGTCGCCTCGGGCGCGCCGAGGACCATGACGGCGTATGAGGATTCCGTGCTCGTGGTGCGCGGCGAGCCGGGGGTGGTCGAGACCAAGGTCGAGGGCGCGATCGCGCCGATCGAGGACAAGGCGAAGCCGGCCGTGGGCGCGCCCATCGAACGGCGCTGGACGATCCACGGCGACGGCCGGGCGACCATCCGGCGCCAGGGCGCCAAGGCGGCCGACGTCGCCTTCTCGGTGATCCCGGCCGGCGTTCCCGCGATCGCGCTGGTCAAGGACCCCGTCAGCAACCTCAGCGGATCGCTGACGCTCGCCTACCGGATCGAGGACCGCTACGGGATCACGAGCGCGCGCGCCGAATTCGCCTTGCCGCCCGATTCGTCGGGGAAGGCGCCACGGAGCCTCGCCCAACCGCCCGAGGCCGGCCTCGAGACCGCCGCCACCGCCACCGGAACCGGCGAGGCGGACGCGACGGTCGATCTTTCCGAGCACCCGTGGGCCGGCGCCAAGGTGACGATGACGCTGAGCGCGACCAGCGTCTCGGGCAAGACGGGCAGGAGCCAGCCGATCGAAGTGACCCTGCCGCAGCGGCCCTTCCACAATCCGCTGGCCCGGGCGCTGGTCGAGGAGCGCCGCGATCTCATCCTCGATCCGGACCATGCCCCCAAACGCGTCGAGGCGGCGCTGACCGGCCTCGCCGTCGCCCCGGAACTGTTCGACATCCCCGCCGGCGTCTATCTCGGCCTGAAGCAGGCGAAGTCCTCGCTCGACGACGCGCGCACCGACGCGGGCCTGCTCGACGTCGCCCAGCTTCTGTGGACGATGGCGCTGAAGATCGAGGACGGCGACTCGACCCAAGCGCAGCGCGATCTCCGCGCCGCCGAGCAGGCCCTGCGCGAGGCGCTCAAGCGCGGCGCGAGCGACGACGAGATCCGCAAGCTGATGCAGAACTTGCGCGAGGCGGCGCAACGCTTCGCCGCGGAAATGGCGATGAAGGCGGAGAAGAACGGCGACCAGACGCCGCAGGAGTTGAACCAGGAGGTCCAGAGCCTCGACAAGCTGATGGACCAGCTCGAGCAGACCGCTCGCAACGGCACGCGCGAGCAGGCCGAGGCGATGCTCGACCAGATGCAGAACATGTTCGAGAACATGCAGAGCGCCCAGAACCAGGAGGAAAGCCCGGCCGAGCGGGAGCTGCGCAAGCAGATGGACGAGCTCGGCAAGCTGATGCGCGACCAGCAGGCGCTGCGCGACGACACCTTCCGCAGCGACCAGCGCGATCAAAAGCGGTGGCGCGACATGAACGGCGCTGCGCCGGACGACGGATCGCAGGCGCAGTCCGGCGACGGCGCCGAGCCGCAGGCCAACGCGGGCGACAACGCCCAAGACCCCGGCGACGACAAGGGCGCGGACCCCGATGGGCAGAAGCTCGGCGACCGCCAGCAGGACCTGGCCGACCGCCTCGCTCAGATGCAGCGCATGCTGAAAAGCCTCGGCATGAAGGGCGAGAAGGGCTTTGACGACGCCGAGGGCGACATGAAGGAAGCCCAGGGCGACCTCAAGGGCGAAAAGGGACAAAAGGGCCAGGGCCGCTATGGCCAGTCGGGCAAGGGCGCGGCGGTCGACGCGCAGGGCCGCGCGATCCAGGCGCTGCGCGAGGGCGCTCAAGGAATGCAGCAGCAGATGCAGGCCCAGGGCGAGGGCGAGGGCGGACAGCGCGGCTACCAGGCGCGCCGCATGCGTCCGGGCGAGCAGCCGGGCGACGATCCGTTGGGCCGGCAGCGCGAAGGCGACATGGGCCGCGACGACGGCTCGCTCAAGGACATGGGGACGGTGGCCGAGCGGGCGCGCAAGGTCATGGAGGAGCTGCGCCGCCGCCTCGCCGACCCGAACCGCCCGGCCGACGAGCGCGACTATCTCGAACGGCTGATGAACCACAACTGAGCGGGCGATCTACTCAGCGCGTCGATCCGGCCATCATGTGGTATCTGTGGAAATGGAGGCGCGTTCGCGATTTTCGAATGGGTCGTTGATTTGGAATTCCTCGAAAGCGCCGTGTTTCTCCGCGCCCCTCCGCAAATCCGGCGTTTATCGGATCGAGATTTTCTTGGATTTCCTTGGATCCTCTCGTCCAAAACCAGCCTTCTCAATGGGTTACGCACGACCGCGCGGCGAAACGTTTTCGCCTGCGCCTCTTTCGGGCGAAAGCGGAAGGGTCTCGCGCCACCGCCTCGGCGAGGGGCTCGGGTGGATGCAGCCAAGGCCGCGCGTGGGCCCGTGGGTGACGGGCCGTTTGAGCGTGACGGGCGCAGGATTGATACCGCATGGTTGAAACCAGCAGCGAGATCTGGTTTAACGTTTCGTCTAGTTGAAACTCTGGATGATCGAGCATGATCACTGTGGGCGCATTCGAGGCAAAGACGCATCTGTCAGCGCTTCTCGATCGGGTCGAGGCAGGGGAAGAGGTCGTGATCACGAAGCACGGCAGGCCGGTCGCGCGGCTTGTTGGCGCTCGAGCGAGCGATCGGAGGCAGGTCAATGCGGCCTTCGAGAAGCTGAAGGCGATGCGCAAGGGGACGACGCTCGGCGGACTGTCCTGGAAGGCGCTTCGCGACGAGGGGCGCCCGTGAGCGAAACGGTCATCGACTCCTCGATCGCACTCACGTGGTGCTTTGAAGACGAGGCGACCTCCGAGACGGACGCGCTTTTTGAGCGTGTTCGCGATGAGGGCGCCATTGTTCCGAACCTATGGCGCCTCGAAGTCGGGAACGTCCTGCTTCAGGCCGAGAAGCGAGGTCGGATCAGTGCGCACGATGTCGCGGCGCGACTCGATCTGATCGCCGAACTGCCGATTTCCGTCGATCAAGAGACCACGGTCCGGGCGTGGCGCGAAACTTTGGCCGCGGCGCGAAGCGAGCGGTTGACCGTCTACGATGCGGCGTATCTCGAACTCGCCGAGCGTCGGCATTTGCCGCTCATGACTTTGGACGGCGACCTCGCGGCGGCCGCTGTTCGACACGGCGTCGTCGTGCTTCCGGCTACCAAGATTCCGTGAGTCGCCGCCTCTAGCAGCGGCCGTTCAGCCCATAAAAATGCCCTTGTCGCGCGCCACCGCCTCGGCCAGGTGCTCGGCGAGTGCGCGGATGCGGCCGAGGCCGCGGGTGTCCTCATGCGTGACGAGCCAGTAGGCGCGCATGGCGGCGCGCTCGGGCAGCACAGGCACGAGGTCGTCGAACCGGCGCGCGATGAAGGTGTGTACGACGCCGAGGCCGACGCCGGCGCGCAGGGCCTCGATCTGCGTCACCGCGCTCGCGCTTTCGAAGCTCGTCGGCGCGCCGCCGAACAGCTCGCGCACATAGTCGAGCGCGGTCGAGAAGGCGTGCTCCTCGACATAGCCGATCAGACGGTGGCGCTTCAGGGCCTCGACGCCGTCCGGCGCGCCGTTGCGCTCGAGATAGGCGGCGGTCGCGTAAATGCCGAGCGTGTAGTCGGTCAGTTTTCGCGCGACGAAGCGCCCCGCCTCCGGCTTGTCGAGGCCGACGACCACATCGACCTCGCGCCGCGCCAGCGGGACGAGTTGCGGCAGCGGCATGAGCTGCAGCCGCAGACCCGGATGGCGCTCGGCAAAGTCGCGTAGCGCGCTTGTGAGATAGTAGGTGGAGAAACCGTCCGGCGCGCCGATTCGCACATCGCCGACGAGTTCGAGGTCGACGTTCGAAATCTCGCCCTGGGCGTGCAGGAAGGCGCTCTCCATTTCCTCCGCGGCGCTGAGGAAACGGTCGCCGGCGCCGGTCAGCGTTGCGCCCGTCGTTCGACGGTCGAAGAGTTTCGCCCCGAGCGCGGCCTCGAGCGCGGCGATGCGGCGGCTGACGGTGGCGTGATCGAGCCGCAAGCGCTTGGCCGCCGCGACGAACTGCCCGGCGCGAGCGACGGCGAGAAAGACCCTGACGTTGTCCCAGTCCATGGCGGCCTGCGTTTACATCATGGCTAGCAGGCGCAACGGCGCGCCGGCCGTGATGACGACCGCGCCGTCATTGCGAGCGAAGCGAAGCAATCCAGGGATCGTCGGGCGCCTTACGATCCCTGGATTGCTTCGTCGCTAACGCTCCTCGCAATGACGGCGCTGGGCGAACCTACATTCACCTTGCTCTAATCAACCTCCTTACCGGGTTCAAGGACGACGCTTGAGCATCGGCGTCGATGTATGCTAATGTCACACACATGAGCAAGACCAGAGCCGCCACCTCCATCCTCAGCGTCCGGGTCAGCCCCGACGAGCGCGCGCTGCTCGATGCGGCCGCAGAACAGTCGCGCACCTCGGTCAGCGATTTTGTCCGACGGGCGGCGGTCGAGGCGGCGGAAATGGAAATCCTCAACCGGTCAAACGTCGTGATCCCGGCCGAATCCTGGGAGGCTTTCGAGGCCTGGGCGGCGCGGCCGGCCGAAGACGTGCCCGGTCTCGTCGAGTTGTTCAGCCGTAAGCCGACATGGGAGCGGTAGGGGCCCCGCGTCCGCTTGCGCAGAGCGACGACCGAAGCGGATTCGATTGCGGCCGATTGGTCTTGAATGAGTGGTTCCACCGTTACGCGTGGAACAATCATGCGACCGGCGCCTCTCGCGTCAGCGTCATCGAGCACGTCGAAACCGGCCGGATCGTCGGTTATGTGACGCTGAGCGCGGCCCACATTGAACTGGCGTTCCTGCCAAAGTCGCGACAGCGCAACCAGCCCGATCCAGTTCCTGTGACTCTCCTTGGACAGCTTGCGGTGGATCGTCAGCAGCAAGGGCAAGGGCACGCATTTTCGCTCCTGCAGTTCGCCTTGAGGGCCGCGCTGAAGGCGTCCGAAAGCGTGGCGAGCACGGCCGTGATCACGCATCCTCTCGACGAGAGCTTGCGCGGATTTTACGCGCGCTGGGGGTTCTCGGACCTGCCTTTCGATCCTCGTCGCGCAATGAGTTCGCGCATGGTCGACATTCAGCGCCGGCTGCAAATCCCGCCACCCTCGGGGAAGGACATCCCTTAGCCGCTTCCCGCACAGCCGATGCGCGATCTCCGCCATTGTTGTGCGCAAAAGCCTGCGGCATAAGAGGCGCAACTAGGCGCGTCTGCGAAGGGAGAGAAACATGATCGAGTATGGGCATTTCATCGGCGGCAAGGCCGTCGCCGGCAAATCGGGCCGCACGGCCGAGATCTTCCAGCCGATGGACGGCACGGTGCGGGCGCATGTGGCGCTCGCCTCCAAGGCGGAAGTGCGCGCCGCGGTCGAGAACGCCGCCGCTGCGCAACCGGCCTGGGCCGCCACCAACCCGCAGCGCCGCGCCCGCGTCCTGATGAAGTTCCTCGCCCTGATCGCCCGCGACAACGACGCGATGGCGGAGACGCTGGCGCGCGAGCACGGCAAGACGATCGCCGACGCCAAGGGCGACATCCAGCGCGGCGTCGAGGTGGTCGAGTTCGCGCTCGGCGCGCCGCACCTGATGAAAGGCGAGTACACCGACGCCGCCGGCCCCGGCATCGACATCTATTCGATGCGCCAGCCGCTCGGCGTCGTCGCCGGCATCACGCCGTTCAACTTCCCGGCCATGATCCCCTTGTGGAAGCTCGCGCCCGCGATCGCCTGCGGCAACGCCTTCATCCTCAAGCCCTCGGAGCGCGACCCGGGCGTGCCGATGAGGCTCGGCGAGCTTTTCGTCGAGGCGGGCGGCCCTCCCGGCATCCTCAACGTGGTCAACGGCGACAAGGAGGCGGTCGACGCCATACTCGACGATCCGGACATCCAGGCGATCGGCTTCGTCGGCTCGACCCCGATCGCCCACTACATCTATTCGCGCGGCACGGCGGCCGGAAAGCGGGTGCAGTGCTTTGGCGGGGCCAAGAACCATATGGTGGTGATGCCCGACGCCGACATGGACCAGGCGGTCGACGCGCTGATCGGCGCGGGCTACGGCTCGGCCGGCGAGCGCTGCATGGCGATCTCGGTCGCGGTGCCGGTCGGCCGGGAGACGGCCGACGAACTGGTGCGCCGGCTCGTCCCGCGCGTCGAATCGCTGAAGATCGGCCCCTCGACCGATTCGAGCGCCGACTTCGGCCCGCTCGTCACCAAGGCGGCGCTGGAGAAGGTGCGCGGCTATGTCGATCTCGGCGTGCAGGAAGGCGCCAAGCTCGTCGCCGACGGGCGCAACTTCAAGATGCAGGGCTACGAGAACGGCTTCTACATGGGCGGCTGCCTGTTCGACCACGTGACCAAGGACATGCGCATCTACAAGGAGGAGATCTTCGGCCCCGTCCTGTCGGTCGTGCGCTCGCCCGACTATGCGGAGGCGCTGCGCCTCTGCAACGACCACGAATACGGCAACGGCGTCGCGATCTTCACCCGCGACGGCGACGCGGCGCGCGACTTCGCCAGCAAGGTCAAGGTCGGCATGATCGGAGTGAACGTGCCGATCCCGGTGCCGCTCGCCTACTACACCTTTGGCGGCTGGAAGCGCTCGGGCTTCGGCGACCTCAACCAGCACGGGCCCGAATTCGATCCGCTTCTACACCCGCACCAAGACCGTGACGGCCCGCTGGCCGTCGGGCATCAAGGACGGCGCGAGCTTCGTCATCCCGACGATGCACTGAGACGGAATTTCGAGGTTGGATTGGGCGGATACGACGCTGCGCGCATCCGCCCTTTTTTGCGACATGAAGCCGAGCGGATATAATGGCGGATGGAGTTCTGACCGTCCATTTGGATAGGGGCTATGTCCACCGCGCTCAAACTGATGACGACCGACGAGTTCTTCCGTTGGGCCGAGGGGAAGGAAGGACGTTGGGAGTTGCACGACGGCGTTCCAGTCTTGATGCACGCCGGGGCGCCCACTCTGATAGCGCCCGAGCGGGCGGCGCACGTCCGGACGAAGTTCAGTGCGGCCACGGCGCTGCAAGAGGCGCTTAAAGGCGTGAATTTGCCGTGCGAGGTCTTTTCAGACGGCCTTTCCGTCAAGATCGATGCTCAGACGACGTTTGAGCCTGACGCATCAGTAGTGTGTGGTCAGGAAGTCCCCGACGATGCGATCGTCATCTCCAACCCCATCGTCGTCGTCGAGGTCCTGTCGCCGAGCACTGCGGCGATCGACCACGGCCGCAAGCTCAGCGGGTATTTCTCGCTGCCGAGCGTCGAGCACTACCTCATCCTCGATCCCGAGCGACGCGTCGTCATCCACCACAAGCGCGGCCAGGGCGACGCGATCGAGACCCGCGTCCTGAGCGAGGGCTCGGCGACGCTCGACCCGCCTGGCTTTGCGGTTGCGGTCGAAGCGCTGTTCCCGCCGATTGCGAACTAGAACCTGAACAGCGGCAAGCCCGGATCGGCGTACTGAAGACGCTCGCGCCCCCGATAGCCGGTGAACGTCCCCTCGACCGGGGACGGCTGATCGAAGGTGCTCGTCACGTAATTGGGCCCGCCCCTTTCGGTCGAGGCGGCCGGGCCGAGCGTCAGGTACGACGGGGTCGCGTTCGCGGACTTGTGAACGGTGATCTGGCGCCCCTCGGGCTGCTCGACATGATGCTTGTGGCCATAATGCCGGGCGCGGGCGTGGATCGTCGGCGTCGCCTCCGGCCCAGGCGTCTGCGCCTCAGCCGTGGACGCGAGCGCGGCGGCGAACAGGGCCGCGGCAAACAAACGAACCGAATGGACCATAGCCCCTGCCCTTCGCCCGTCTCGGGGATAAGCCGCACGAAAACGCGCCCGGACATGGGGCGCGCGGCGCCCCGCATTGCCCCGGCCGTAGGGGAAAAGCAAGCCCGCCACTGTCGAGCGACTGGATCGAGGCGCGCGAAGGCTCGGCGAAGCCCGACCCGCCGGGCTTTGCGGTCGCGGTCGAAGCGATGCTTGCGCCGGTCGCGAATTAGAAATTGAGCAGCGGGGCGCCTGGAGCGCCGTATTGCGAATCGACGCGGTTGCGACCGCGATAGCCGGACATTGTTCCCTCGACGGCGGACGGCTGATTGAAGGCGCCCGTCGCGTAATTGCCGGCGCTTCCGGTCGAGCCGTCCGCCCCAAGCGTCAGCCACGACGGCGTTGCATTGGCGTTCGTCTGATCGGCCGCCCGGCGGGCCTCGGACCGCTCCACGTGATGCTTGGGAACCGGACGCCGGGCGGGCGCATGGATCGCCGGCGCCGGCGCCGTCTCCGGCCCGGGCGTCTGCGCTTCGGCCGAAGAGATGAGCGCGACGGCCATCAGCGCCGCCGCAAACAAACGAACCGACATGTGCCCCTGCCCTTCGCCCGTCGCCGGGATGACGCTGTACAAAACAAAAACGCCCGGACATGGGGGGGCGCGCGCGCGAGACCCGCATTGCGCCGACCGCCAAGGAAATGCAAGCCCGCCTCAGTCGAGCGACTTGTGGAATCTGAGAACGCTGATCCCCAGAAATACGACGCCGAGCACGGCGAGCGCCGCCATCTGCGGCCACAGCACGTCGAGGCCCACCCCCTTCAGGAACGTGCCGCGGATGACGACGAGGTAATAGGTCATCGGGTTGATGTACGACAGCCATTGCATGACCTGCGGCATGGTGGCGATCGGGAAGCTGAAGCCCGACAGGATGAAGGCAGGGTTGATGACGAAGAAGTTGGTCGCGAACGCCTGCTGCTGGGTGCGGCAGACGGTCGAGATCAGGAGGCCGATCCCGAGCACCGAGAGGAGATAGAACGAGGTTCCGATCAAGAGGACGAACGGATTGCCGCGGAACGGCGCCTGAAACCAAAGCATACCGACGGCGGCGATCAGGATCGTCAGGGCGAGCCCGACCAGGAAATAGGGGATCGTCTTGCCGAGGATGAACTCGAGCGGCCGGATCGGCGTGACCATGATCTGCTCGAGCGTGCCGACCTCGCGCTCGCGCACCACGGCGAAAGAGGTCAGGTTGACGATCATGATCAGGGTCAGCGTCGCGATGACGCCGGGGACGAAGAACCAGCGGCTGTTGAAGTCCACGTTGTACCAGGGTCGTTGCTCGAGCGTCACGGTCGGCGGAGGCGGCGCGGCCGCGCGCTCGCGGCGCTCGAGGTCCTGACCGGTCTCCTCGGCGTAGGTCGTCACGATCTGGCTGACGTAGCTCAGCGCGATCAGCGCGGTGTTCGAATTCGTGCCGTCGACGATCACCTGCGCGGGCGCCGTGAGGCCCTTGCGCAAGTCTTGGGCGAAACCCGCCTGGATGACGATCGCGACCACCGCTTCCGCCTGGTCGATCGCCTGACCGATCTCGGCCGCGTTGTTGGCGGTCTTGACGATCTGGAACCGCCCGCTGGCGCCGAAGCGCGAGATCAGGTCGCGGCTTTCCTGGCTGTGGTCCTGATCGAGCACGATCGTCGCCACATTATAGACCTCGAAGGTCGCCGCGTAGCCGAAGATGAAGAGCTGGACCAGGGTCGGGATCAGGAGGCGGAATTTCGCCGCGCGGTCGCGCCGCAGTTGCTGCAGCTCTTTCCGGACCAGGTTGAAGACGCGGCCCCACATCGCCCTACCCCAAGGTCTTGCGAAACGCCCGGGCGGCGAGAAGCCCGATAACCGCGGCGTAGAGCGCGAGCAAGGCGATCGGCTCGATCAGGTCGCCGACGCCGCTGCCCTTGAGAAACACCGATTTCAGGATCGTGAAGTAGTAGCGCGCCGGAACGAGATAGGTCAGCCACTGGATCGGCGTCGGCATCTGTTCGATCGGAAAGGCGAAGCCCGAAAGCAGCGTGGTCGGCAGGAGCGTCGCGACCAGCGCGATCTGGCTCGCGCCGACCTGGCTGCGGATGCTGGCGGAAATGAAGTAGCCTAAGCCCAGCACGACGACGAGGAAGAGCGACGTCGTCAGGAACAGGGTCGAGATCGCGCCGCGGAACGGCGCCTCGAACCAGAAGACCGCGATCAGGAGGCAGAGGGCGGCGTCGATGAGCCCGATGAAGAAATAGGGCAGGATCTTGCCGGCCATCAGCTCCATCCGGGTGACCGGCGTCGAAACCAGCACCTCCATGGTGCCGCGCTCCCATTCGCGCGAGATGGTGAGCGAGGTGAGCTGGGCGCCGACGAGCGCCATCACCAGCGCGACCACGCCCGGCATGATGTAGTTCCGGCTGACCAGGTCCTCGTTGTACCAGACCCGGTACTGGGCGACTGCGGGGACGACGGGCTGAGGCAGGCCCATGCTCTGGGTCCGCGCGATCTGGACATTGCCGGAATAGTCGCCGACCACCGCCTGGGCGTAGCCGAGCGCGATGTTGGCGGTGTTGTCGTCGGTGGCGTCGAGGATCGCCTGCACCGAAGCGGCGTTGGCGTAGGCGAGGTTTTGCGAGAAATCGTGCGGGACGACGATCGCCATCTTGCAGCGGCCCGCGTCGATCGCCCGGGTGAGGGCGGCGTAGTCGCGCTCGGTCTCGACGATGGCGAAATATTGCGAGGCCTGGAACGCCTTGAGCAGCGCCTCGCTCTGCTGGCTGCCCTCGCGATCGAACACGCAGATCGGCACGTGCTTGATGTCCATGTTGACCCCGTAGCCGAGCAGCGCCATCTGCATGAGCGGCATCAACAGCACGACCATCAGGCTGCGCGGATCGCGCAGGATCTGGATGATCTCCTTCCTGGCGACCGCCCGGATCCGGCGCAGGCTCATGCGCCGCCCTCCCGCCGTCGCCGCCGACGAGCTGGACGAACACGTCCTCGAGCGTCGCCTTGATCGGCTCGATCCGCGACCAGGCGAGGCCGCGCTCGGCGAGCCGCGCCTCGATCGCCGCCCGGTCGCGCGCCGCGTCCTCGACGATGATATGCAGCGACGAGCCGAACGGGGCGACGTCGCGCGCGCCCGGCGCGCCCTGAAGCGCCTCCAGCATCGCGCCCAGGTCCTCGCCCTCGACCAGCAGGATTTCGCCGCGGATCGCGCCGCGCTTGAGCTCCGAAGGCGTGCCGAGCGCGACCAGGCGGCCGCCGTTGATCAGCGCGATGCGATTGCAGTACTCGGCTTCGTCCATGTAATGCGTGGTGATGACGAAGCAGACGCCCTCGCCGGCCAGAGAATAGATCAGATCCCAGAACCGCCGGCGCGAGGCGGGGTCGACGCCCGAGGTCGGCTCGTCGAGAAACAGGATCGCCGGCTCGTGCAGCACGGCGCATCCCAGCGCCAGACGCTGCTTCCAGCCGCCCGACAGGTCGCCGACGACCGCGTCCTCCCGCCCCTCGAGCCCGGCCATGGCGACGGCGAAGTCGAAGCGCTGGCGAAGACGCGCCCCCTTCACCCCATAGATCCCGCCGAAGAATCTCAGGTTCTCCCTCACCGACAGGTCATTGTAGAGCGAGAACTTCTGCGACATGTAGCCGATGGTCTCGCGCACCTTTTCGGGATCGCGCGCGACGTCGAAGCCCGCGACTTCCGCCCGTCCGCCGCTCGGCCGGAGGAGGCCGCAGAGGATGCGGATCGTCGTCGATTTCCCCGCCCCGTTGGGTCCGAGAAAACCCATGATCTCGCCGCGGCGCGCCTCGAAGCTCACGTCGTTGACGGCGACGAAATCGCCGAAGCGCTTGACCAGTCGGTCGGCGCGGATGCGGACCTCGCCGATGTCGCCGTTCATTCCGCCTCCTCCGTCAGGAGCGAGACGAACAGGTCCTCGATCGAGGGCGCGATGCGCTCGATCTCGTCGACCGGAACGCTCGCGGCGGCGAGCGCGCCCTGAAGCTCGGCGAGGCGCCGGGCCGCGTCGTCGACGACGACGTGCACGCTGTCGCCCATCAGGATCACGCCCTTCACCCCCTCGCGCCCGGCGACGACGGCGCGCGCGACGCGCGCGACGGGCGAGGCGACGGCGAGGATTTCGCCGGGCATCAGCGCTTTCAGCCTCAGCGGCGTGTCGCAATAGAGCATCCGGCCCTCGCGCAGGAGTCCGAGCCGGGTGCAGCGCTCGGCTTCGTCGAGATAGGACGTGGCGACGACGATGGCGACGCCCTCGCCGCGCAGGCCGTACAGGATGCGCCAAAAGTCGCGGCGCGACACCGGATCGACGCCCGCGGTCGGCTCGTCGAGCAGCAGCACGCGCGGCGTGTGGATCAGCGAGCAGGTGAGGCCGAGCTTCTGCTTCATGCCGCCGGAGAGCTGACCGGCGCGGCGCTTGCGGAACGGCGTCATGCCCGAGGCGGCGAGCAGGCGCTGGCTGCGCTCCACGCGGTCCTTGCGGGAGATGCCGAAGAGATCGGCGAAGAACGCGATGTTCTCGTCGACGGTCAGGTCCTCGTAGAGGCCGAACCGCTGCGGCATGTAGCTGACATGCGAGCGCACGCGTTCGGACTCGGCGACCGCGTCCACCCCCTCGATCGCTATCGAGCCCTCGTCGGGCGCCATGACGGCGGCGAGGAGGCGCATGATCGTGGTCTTGCCGGCGCCGTCGGGACCGACGAAGCCGAACACTTCGCCTGGCGCGCATTCGAAGCTGAGCTTGTCGACGGCGACCGCGCCGCCGAACCGTCTCGTCAGCCCGCGGACCTCGACGGCGGGTCTCGAGGGCGCGCCGTTCATGATTGTCCGGGCGTCCTGACGGCGATCTTGGCGTCGGCCGGCAAGCCGGGCACGAGTTCGTGGGTCGGATTGTCGATGTCGATGCGGATGCGATAGACGAGCGTCACCCGCTCGGCATGGGTCTCGACGCTCTTCGGCGTGAATTCCGCCTGCTCGGAGATGAAGGAGATTCTTCCGGGATAGGCGGCGCCCGGAAACGAGTCGGTCGTGACAGTCGCCGCCTCGCCGAGGCGCACCTTGCCGATGTCGGTCTCGTTGATGTAGGCGCGAAGCCAGACATGGCCGATGTCGGCGAGAGTCACGATCGCCGCTCCGGGTGAAACGACCTCGCCAAGTTCGGCCTGCCTGACCAGGATGACGCCGTCGAACGGCGCGGCGAGCCTCGTATAGCCGAGCGTGATCTTGGTCAGATCGAGGCTGGCGCGCGCCGTCTCGATGGCGGCGATGGCGAGCGCGACGCTGCGGTCGGCTGAGGCCTCGAGCGCCTTGTCCCGTTCGAGCGCGGCGCGCGCCTGCTTGAGCGCCGTCTCGGCGACGTCGCGCGCGTCGATCGTGCCCGCGCCCTTCGTCAGCAGCGTCTGGGCGCGATCGAATTCGAGCTCCCTCAGCGACACTTCGGCCTCGTCGCTGACGACCGTGCGGCGCGTCGCGTCGACGTTCTGCTCGGCGACGTCGAGCTGGCGCGACCGTTCATCGAGCGTCGCCTGAGCGATGACGGCCTCCTGCTTGTAATCGGCGTCGTCGACCCGGGCGAGCACCGTCCCGGCCTTGACCGTTTGCCCTTCGTCGAACGGCAATTCGACGATGCGGGACTGGACCGCCTTGAAGCTGAGGATGCTCTCGTGCGCCTCGATGTTGCCGGAGACGACAATCGTGTCAGGGTCGGCCTTCCCCTCGATCCACGCAAGGACGACGTCCCGTCCCCACGGCATGACGGCCTCCTGGTAACGATAGGCGGCGAGACCGCCGAGACCCAACGCCGCAACCACAAGGAGAAGGAGGGAGAAACGCCGCACCGCTGGAACCCACACCCTGCACGCCGCGTTTTTTCGGGTCTCGAATTCCCGCGAGCCTCGTGGCGTCTTAGCGAGCGAGCCTTGCCCCGCGTTTGACCCAGGTCAAGGATGACCCATCGTCGCATGCGGCGGGACTTGGGGAGCTTTCGCTTGCGGAACGTTATGCTCGTGGCCATGCGCAGGCGGCGCCAAAATCTTATCGTCGCGCGTCGCGCGCGTCGCCGCGTGACCTTGCGCCGGGCCGCTTGTGGCGCTATCATTTTTGATATCACCCGGTTCCGGGCGCCTTCCTCAGCCGGTTGCGACGGTGAAAAGCATGGCGCAGGTTCTGATCCGCAACCTTCCCGACGACATCATCGAGGCGCATCGCGCCCGAGCCAAAGCGCACGGGCGGTCCCTGGAGCAGGAGCTTCGGGACGTGATCGAACGAACGGCGCCTTATTCGCCTGAAGAGCGTCTCGCGGCGGCGCTGCGCTTCCAGAGCCGGACGCCCCCAGGTCCGCGGAGCGATCCTGCCGAACTCATCAGAGAAGATCGGGATCGGTGAGCGAGATCGTCGTCGACGCGAGCGTCGCGCTGTGCTGGTTTGCGCGTGAAGAGCAGACGGCCAAGGCGAACCGCTTGATCGCCGCCGCCGTCGAACTTGTGGCGCCGTCACTGATGCTGATCGAGCTTGCCAGCGGCCTTTTGAAGAAGACCCGGCGCGGCGAGATTGGGGCGGACGACGCCGAGCTCGGAATACGGGAGGTCTGGCGGTTCGTCCCGCGTATCGTCGACACGGCGGACTTGGCTCGGCCGGCCATGACGCTCGCTCGCGAGCTGGACCATCCGGTATACGATTGCGTTTATCTGGCCCTTGCGCGGCGGCGGGGAGCGCCGTTTATCACGCTCGACCGCGTGTTCACCACGCGCCTTGCCGGCACGCGCTATCGGAGCGACGCTATGCTGCTCGCCGACTGGACGTAGGTTTGCCGCCCATGTTCGCCCTCACCGCCGACCACGAAGCCATCCGGGACATGGCGAAGGCCTTCGCCGGCGAGCGGATCGCGCCGCACGCCGTCGAATGGGACGCAACCGAGCATTTCCCCGTCGAGGTGATGCGCGAAGCGGCCGCGCTCGGCATGGCCGCCGTCTATGTGCGCGAGGAGAACGGCGGCAGCGGCATGACGCGCCTCGACGCGGCGCTGATCTTCGAGGCGCTGGCGACCGGCTGTCCGACCGTCGCCGCGTTCTTGTCGATCCACAACATGGTTGCCTGGGTGGTCGACCGCTTCGGCGCGCCCGACCTCAGGACACGCTATCTCCCGCGTCTCGCCTCGATGGAGGCCGTCGCCAGTTATTGCCTGACGGAGCCCGGGGCGGGCTCGGACGCGGCGGCGCTGACCACCCGGGCGCGGCGCGACGGCGACGGCTACGTGCTCGACGGCGTCAAGCAGTTTATCTCGGGCGCGGGCGCAAGCGACGTCTATCTCGTCATGGCGCGCACCGGTGACAGCGGCCCGCGCGGGATTTCAGCCTTTCTCATCGACAAGGGGACGCCGGGCCTGAGCTTCGGCGCCAACGAGAAAAAAATGGGCTGGAAGGCGCAGCCGACCCGCCAGGTGATCCTGGAGGGCGTCAGGGTCCCGGCGGCCAATCGCGTCGGCGGCGAGGGCGAGGGGTTCAGGATCGCCATGGCCGGGCTCGACGGCGGCCGGCTCAACATCGGCGCCTGCTCGCTCGGCGGCGGCCAGGCCGCGCTCGACAAAGCGGTCGCCTACATGCGCGAGCGCAAGGCGTTCGGCCGGCGGATCGCCGATTTCCAGGCGCTGCAGTTCCGCGCCGCGGAGATCGACATGGCGCTGGAAACGGCGCGCGCGATGTTGTGGCGCGCCGCAAGCGCGCTCGACGCCAAGGCGCCGGACGCGACAAGGCTTTGCGCCATCGCCAAGCGCGCCGCCACCGACGCGGGCTTCAGCGCCGCCAACGACGCGCTGCAACTCCTCGGCGGCTACGGCTATCTGGCCGACTACGGCGTCGAGAAGATCGTGCGCGATTTGCGCGTGCACCAGATTCTCGAGGGGACGAACGAGATCATGCGGGTCATCGTCGCGCGCGGCCTGATCGAGAATTGAGATCGGACGGGGATAAAAGGAAGGCATCGGAGAGCGGAATGGCCAACATCGCATTTCTGGGACTGGGCAACATGGGCGGGCCGATGGCCGCCAATCTGGTCAGGGCCGGCCACTGGGTCGCCGGCTACGACCTCGTCGAAGCGCAAAAACAGACGGCGGCCGAGACGGGCGTCAACATCGTGGGCAGCGCCCGCGAGGCGGTCGCGGGGGCCGAAATCATCGTCACCATGCTTCCGGCCGGGCGGCACGTGCTGTCGGCCTGGGCCGATCTCCTGCCGGCGGCGCCCAAGGGCGCGCTGATCATCGACAGCTCGACCATCGACGTCGACAGCGCCCGGAGAGCCCATGATGCGGGCGCAGCGGCCGGCCTGCTCACCCTCGACGCGCCGGTTTCGGGCGGCGTCGGCGGCGCGACAGGCGGCACGCTGACCTTCATGTGCGGCGGTTCCGACGCGGCCTTCGCCAGGGCGAAGCCGGTGCTCGAGACGATGGGCAAGCGCATCGTCCACTGCGGCGGCGCGGGCGCCGGACAGGCCGCCAAGATCTGCAACAACATGATCCTCGGCGCGACCATGATCGCCACCTGCGAAGGCTTCGCGCTGGCCGAAAAGCTCGGCCTTTCCGCCCAGGCGCTGTTCGACGTCGCCTCGACCTCGTCGGGCCAGTCGTGGTCGCTGACCTCCTACTGTCCGGTGCCGGGGCCGGTGCCGACCTCGCCCGCCAACCGCGACTATAAGCCGGGCTTCGCCGCCAGCTTGATGCTGAAGGACCTGAAGCTTGCGCAGGAGGCGGCGGCGAGCGCCGGCGTCGCCATCCCCCTGTCGGGGGAGGCCGCGCAGCTCTACGCCCTGTTCGTCGCGTCGGGCCACGGGGGCGACGATTTCTCCGGCGTGATCAATTTTTTGCGCGGAACGAAACAGTCCGGCTAGAATTCACGCGGATTGTGCATAGCTCTTATGGGGACGGCGGAAGCGCCGGCGGTTGCAAGGTTCGTACATCCGGCGCACGGCGAGGAGGTTTCAATGCGGGCATTCCTTGCGAAGACGATGGTTGCGGCGCTCGCGACCGTCGGTCTCGCGGCGGCGGCGGCGACGGCGACCCCGGCTTCAGCGGCGGGCTTTTATCATGGCGGAGGAGGCGGCTGGGGCGGCGGCTGGCATGGCGGGCGGCGGCTGGGGCGGAGGTTGGCGCGGCGGCGGCTGGGGCGGAGGCTGGCGCGGCGGAGGCTGGGGCGGAGGCGGTTGGGGCGGCGGCTATGGGGGCGGCGGTTATTGGGGGCCCGGCTGGGGTTACGCCGGCTGGGGCTATCCCGGCTGGGGATGGGGCGATCCCGGATGGGGCTGGGGCGTGGCGGGGCCGCCGGTCGTCGTCGGCGACGTCTACGCCGATCCGAATGGCGGCGGTTGCTGGGTGTATCGCAGGGCCTGGTCGCAGCCCAACCGCCACGGCCATTACCTCGGACGCGTTCCGGTCAACGTCTGCCAATAGGCGCGACCCGAATATCGGCGCCGTCCCAACGGTCGGCGGCCCGGCGGGCGGCGCAAGGCGGACAGCCGGACGAAATCTTGACGGTCGGCGCGGCGTTGAAAAAGCATCATGAACGTTCATTCACGACCTATACCTGAACGCTTATTCATGGACGACCGACCTAAACTTTGTTTCGAATTATGTATGCGTGTTACGGCGGATGAATTGGTTTTGCGGCGCCAGTTTGCCATTTTTCAAGCATATTGGATGCGGAATCTCGCGGCATCGTCCGTGATGAAGCGTCGGCCGGAACTTCGCGGAAGACGCGAGCATTGGTTGGGCCGGGCCCGTAGGGGGCGGCCATCGGAGGGTAAGATGCGCAACATGGTTTCCAAGGCGGTTGTCGCCAGCGTGGCGGCGCTCGCACTCGGCGCGTCGCTGGTCGCGACCACCGAACCGGCAGCGGCCCAGTGGCGCGGCGGGACGGCGGCGGTTGGCACGGCGGCGGTGTGGCATGGCGGCGGTTGGCATGGCGGCGGTCGCGGGGTGTGGCACAACGGCTACTGGCGCGGCGGCACTTGGTACGGCGGCTGGTGGGGCCCGGCTGCGGTCGGGGCTCTCGCAGTCGGCGCGCTCGCGGCGGGAGCGGCTTATCCCTATTACGGCGGGTACGGGTACGGCTACGCGAACCCCTGCGTGCAGGTCCGCCCGCTCTATGCGCCCAACGGCGCCTGGATCGGCAATGGCCCGGTCAACGTCTGCCAGTAGGCTGAACCGGTTTGAAGCGTGAGAAGGGCCTCGCATGAACGCGAGGCCTTTTTCTGTAGACGCGGTCGCCGACCGCGTCCCCCGCGCTCGAGCCGAGCGCGGCTGTTGTAGACGCGGTCGCTGACCGCGTCCCCCGCGCTCAGCGAGCGCGGCTACAGGAGTGTGCCTACACTGGCGCCGGACAGAAGACGCCGCCGGTCATCGGCGCGGGAACGCCGGTCGTTCCGGGGAACGAGATCGGCAGGCCCTTTCGGGCGCGCAGGGCGAGATAGGCGAAACACTGCGCCTCGATCGCGTCGCCGTCGAAGCCGATCGCCTCGACCGGCTCGACCGCAACGCCGAGCCGCTGAATGAGACCGCGCATCAGGAACGCATTCAGCCTCCCCCCGCCCCCGACCAGCCAGCGCTTCGGCGCCGCGGGCGCCTGCCGCAGCGCCGCCGCCGTCGCTTCGACCGTAAAGGCCGCAAGGGTCGCCGCGCCGTCGGCGTCGCCGAGCGGCTCGACGGCCGCGGCCGCGGCGGCGAAATGGTTGCGGTCGAGCGACTTTGGCGGCGGCCGGTCGAAATAGGGGTCGCGCATCATCGCCTCGAGCGCGGCCACATCGACGCTCCCGCTCGCCGCGAGCCGGCCGTCGGCGTCGAAGCCGACCCCGCGGCGCCGCAACACGAAATCGTCGATCAGCGCATTGGCGGGCCCGGTGTCGAAGGCGACGATCTCGCCGTCCGGGCCGAGCCAGGTGACGTTGCCGACGCCGCCCCAGTTGAGCACCATCAGCGGGCGCTCGAGCCGCGCCGTCATCGCGGCGTGATAGATCGGCGCAAACGGCGCGCCTTCGCCGCCGGCGGCGACATCGGCCGCGCGGAAGTCGCAGACGACGTCGATTTTGAGCGCCGCCGCGGCGCGCCGGCCGTCGCAGAGCTGCCGGGTCACGCCGGCGGCCGGCCGATGCAGGATCGTCTGGCCGTGCAACCCGGCAAGGACGACGCTTTCGCGCGCAATCGCAAAGCGGGCGCGAAAAGCCTCGACGGCTTCGACATGGGCGTCGGTCACCGCGCGTTCGAGCTCCGGCTGCGGGCCAGCGGCGGCGGCCGGATCGGCCACGACCGCCCGCAGCCGCTCAGCCACGGCCTCCGGGTAGGGAAAGGTCGCGGCAGGCCCCGGCTCGACCCGCGCCTCGCCGTCGCTTTCGATCAGCGCCACGTCGATCCCATCCATCGACGTGCCGCTGATTGCGCCGATGGCGCGCAAAAGGCCGGCGTCGCTCATTCGTGTCCCGACTGGTTGGCGCCCGGCGTCCAAAGAACGTCGCGCGCGCCAAAATCATTGGCCGCGCGCGCCGCGACAAAGAGATAATCGGACAGGCGGTTGACATAGGCGAGGGCGGCGGCGCCGACCGCTTCGCCCTCGATCCCGGCGAGCGCGACCATGCTCCGCTCGGCCCGCCGGCAGACGGCGCGCGCATGGTGCAGGGCGGCCGCGGCGGGCGCGCCTCCCGGAAGGATGAACGAGCGCAGCGGCGCGAGATTCTCGTTCAGCGCGTCGATGGCGCGCTCGATCGCCTCGACCTGGGTCGCCGCGACCCGCAGCGCAGCGCCGGGCGCCTCGCCTTCCGCCTGCGGCAGGCAGAGGTCGGCGCCGAGGTCGAAGAGGTCGTTCTGCACCCGCGCCAGCGTCGTCTCGATCGCGGCGAGCGCCGGCTCGTCCGCGTCCGCCGTATGCAGCCGGGCGAGCCCGACGGCGCAATTCGTCTCGTCGACGTCGCCCATCGCGACGAAGCGCTGATCGGTCTTGCGCTTACGGGTCCCGTCGCCGAGCCCGCTCTCGCCCGCATCTCCGGTGCGGGTGTAGATGACGTTCAGGCGGACCATGGTCGCTCCTTGGAGCCGGCTGCAACGGTGCAGAGTTCGGCGAATATCCCCCTCTCCCCGCTCGCGGGGAGAGGCATAGCCCGTCGAGAGACGGGCGTCTTTCGACGCCCTATGGGTGTGGGGCCATGGCGATTGGCCGCGGACGCGCTCGCCACGCCCCTCATCCTAACCTTCTCCCCGCATAGTCCGTCGCGAGACGGGCGTCTTTCGACACCCTGTGCGGGGAGAAGGAACGGTCGGACGCTCCGCTCAGAACGGCAGGCCGACGTAGTTTTCGGCCAGCGACCCGAGCGCCTTGTCGGAGGAGATGAGATACTCGAGTTCGGTCTCCTGCAACCGGTTTTCGTACTCCGAATGATCGGGGAAGCGGTGCAGCAGCATGGTGAGCCACCAAGAGAAGCGCTGCGCCTTCCACACCCGCGCCAGCGCCTTCCCGGAATAGGCGTCGAGGCCGGAATTGTCGCTTCGCTCATAGTGATCGATCAGCGCGTGGTAGAGATAGTAGATGTCGGAGCCCGCGCTGTTCAAGCCCCGCGCGCCGGTCGGCGGCACGATGTGGGCGGCGTCGCCGGCGAGGAACAGCCGGCCGTGGCGCATCGGCTCGGCGACGAAGCTGCGCAGCGGCGCGATGCTCTTCTCGATCGACGGCCCGGAGACGAGCGCCTTCGCCACCGCCTCCGGCAGACGGCGTCTGAGCTCGGACCAGAATTCGTCGTCGGGCCAATCCTCGACCCGGTCAGTCAGCGGAACCTGAAGGTAATAGCGGCTCAAGACCTGGGAGCGCAGCGAGCACAGGGCGAACCCGCGCTCGTGCTTGCAGTAGATGAGCTCGGGCGAAACGGGCTTGGTGCGCGACAGCACGCCGAGCCAGCCGAATGGATAGACGCGCTCGTATTCCTTCAGGACGCCCTTGGGGATCGACTTGCGGCTGACGCCGTGAAAGCCGTCGGCGCCGATCACGAAGTCGCAGTCGATGCGGACGATGTCGTCGCCGCTGCGATAGGTGACGTACGGCCTGTCGGAACCGACGTCGTGCGGTTTCACGTCCTCGGCGTTGTGGACGACCTTGCCGCCCATCCGGTCGCGCGCGGCGTAGAGGTCGCGCGTCACCTCGGTCTGGCCGTAGACCACGACCGAATTGCCGCCGGAGTGTCCGGAGAGATCGACCCGGTCGAGCTTGCCGTCGTGGGCGATGAAGAAGCCGTGATGGATCTCGCCTTCGTGGTCCATGCGATCGCCGCACAGCGCCTCCCGCATCAGGGCGGCGAAGCCGTGCTCGAGCACGCCCGCCCGGATGCGGCTGAGCACGTATTCGCGGCTCTGGCGCTCGAGCACGATCGTGTCGACGCCCTTGAGATGCAGGAGTTGCGACAGCAAGAGGCCCGAGGGGCCGCCGCCGATGATGCAGACTTGCACGCGCATAGCGTTCGGCCTCCTTGCCGGCTCGGCCGCGAGAGCGGCGCGGAGCGGCGCTACTGCGCCGTGAGCCCCCCGTCGACCATCAGCTCGATGCCCGTGGTGAACGACGATTCGTCGCTCGCCAGATAGAGGATCGCGTTGGCGACCTCCTCCGGCCGGCCCATCCGTCCGAGCGGCGCGGCGCGCATCAGGCCCTCGCGCACGCGCTCCGGGTTCTTCGAGCTGGCGATCAGCTCCTGCACCATCGGCGTGTCGGCGAACGAGGGGTGGACCGAATTGAGGCGGATGTTATAGCCGGAGCGGCCGCAATAGAGCGCGGCGGATTTGGTGAGCAGCCGCACCGCGCCCTTGCTCGCGCAATAGGCCGCCGACTGGGCGTCGCCGATGATTCCCGCGACCGAGGACAGGTTGACGATCGACCCGCCGCCGTTCCCCTTCATCACCCGGATCGCCTCGCGGCAGCCGAGGAACACGCCCTCGACGTTGACCGCCTCGGTCCGCCGGAAGTCGGCGAGCGTCGCGGTCTCGATGTTGCCTTTGAGCGCAATGCCGGCGCTGTTGACCAAAATGTCCAGCCTGCCGAAGGCGGCCATGACGGCGTCGACCACCTCCCGCCAGCGCGCCTCGTCCGTGACGTCCTGCGGCAGCGTGAGATCGGCGACCCCGTCGAGCCCGGCGAGGCCGGCCTCGTTGCGGTCGCTCGCCGCCACCTTCGCGCCCTCGGCGTGAAACAGCGCGGCCGTCGCGCGCCCGATGCCGGAGGCCGCGCCGGTAATCAGCGCGGTCTTGCCTGCGAGGCGTCCGGATCTGTCTGGCATATGTGTCCGCCCGTCGTTTGAGGCTCGCGCGCTCAGCTCGGCGCCCCTGTAGGGCGGGGTCGGCGACCCCGCCCGGCGCGCTCAGCGAGCGCGCCCTACAATAACCCCTGTAGGGCGGGGTCGAGCGACCCCGCCCGGCGCGCTCAGCGAGCGCGCCCTACAATAACCCCTGTAGGGCGGGGTCGCGGACCCCGCCGGCGCGCTCAGCGAGCGCGCCCTACAATAACCCCTGTAGGGCGGGGTCGAGCGACCCCGCCGGCGCGCTCAGCGAGCGCGCCCTACAATAACCCCTGTAGGGCGGGGTCGCGGACCCCGCCCGGCGCGCTCAGCGAGCGCGCCCTACAATAACCCCTGTAGGGCGGGGTCGGCGACCCCGCCCGGCGCGCTCAGCGAGCGCGCCCTACAATAACCCCTGTAGGGCGGGGTCGCGCGACCCCGCCCGGCGCGCTCAGCGAGCGCGCCCTACAATAACCCCTGTAGGGCGGGGTCGGCGACCCCGCCCGGCGCGCTCAGCGAGCGCGCCCTACAATAACCCCTGTAGGGCGGGGTCGGCGACCCCGCCCGGCGCGCTCAGCGAGCGCGCCCTACAATAACCCCTGTAGGGCGGGGTCGGCGACCCCGCCCGGCGCGCTCAGCGAGCGCGCCCTACAAATAACCCCTGTAGGGCGGGGTCGAGCGACCCCGCCCGGCGCGCTCAGCGAGCGCGCCCTACAATAACCCCTGTAGGGCGGGGTCGGCGACCCCGCCCGGCGCGCTCAGCGAGCGCGCCCTACAATAACCCCTGTAGGGCGGGGTCGGCGACCCCGCCCGGCGCGCTCAGCGAGCGCGCCCTACAATAACCCCTGTAGGGCGGGGTCGAGCGACCCCGCCGGCGCGCTCAGCGAGCGCGCCCTACAATAGCGCGGTCAGCGCGGCGCCATGCGCAGCGCGCCGTCGATGCGGATCGTCTCGCCGTTGATGTAGCCGTTCTCGACGATATGGACCGCGAGCGCCGCATATTCCGCTGGCGCGCCGAGGCGCGAGGGGAATGGCACCGAGGCGCCGAGCGACTGCTGGAAGTCCTCGCGCAGGCCCGCCAGCATCGGCGTCATGAAGATGCCGGGCGCGATGGTGTTGACCCTGACCCCGATGCGCGCCAGTTCCCGGGCGATCGGCAGCGTCATCGCCGCCACGCCGCCCTTCGAGGCCGAATAGGCCGCCTGCCCGATCTGCCCCTCGAAGGCCGCGACCGACGCCGTCGAGACGATCACGCCGCGCTCCCCGTCGATAGGATCGAGCGTCGCCGCGCCGGCGGCTGCGAGACGGATCATGTTGAAGGTGCCGATCAGGTTGACGCGGACGACCTTTTCGAAGTCGCCGAGCGGGGCGGGGCTTCCGTCCTTGCCGACGATGCGGATCGGACTGCCGATGCCGGCGCAGTTGACGAGGATGCGCGCCGCCCCATGCGTCGCCTCGGCCTTGGCGACCGCCGCGGTCGCGGAGGCCTCGTCGCCGACATCGCAGACGACGGCGACGCCGCCGATCGCCCGGGCGACCTCCTCGGCCGCAGCCGCATTGAGATCGGCGACCGCCACTTTCGCGCCCCTGGCCGCCAGGGCCTCGGCCGTCGCCCGGCCGAGACCCGATCCCCCGCCCGTCACGATCGCCGCCGCTCCGGAAATTTTCATTCTCGCCTTCCTCCGCGATTCTCGCTTTTCGCGCCCGAGCCCTTAGCAACGAAAGGATTTTCCCGCCAGAGGGTCGAACGGCCGCTGCATCTTTGGACCTGACATTGGCCGCCCGCGCACGCTCCCCCGTTCGCAGGCGCCGAGATGCGAACACGATCTGCCGCAACTCCGTCACATTGATCCCGTCAATTACGCACGGGAAGCGGCGCTATTCCGATAAACATCGCGCCGGGCTGACGCAAAAAAATCGACATTGACGATGTAAGGCTGAAACCGCCAACACCCGGAGCCGCCACAATGTTTCCACGGCTTTTCGTGCACGGGGTTCCGGACCAATCAAAGGCGGCGGCGACGCCGGCGCTATTTCCGCGCATCCGAATGCTCGTCGCCGCCCTCGTCGCGGCGCCGCTCATGGGCTGCGAGGGCGTGCTCGATCCGGCGGGGCCGGTGGGCGCCGCCCAGAGGCTTATTCTGATCGATTCACTGGCGATCATGCTGGCGATCGTCATCCCCGTCATCATTATGATCGCCGGCTTCGCCTTCTGGTTCCGCGCCTCCAACCCGCGCGCCTTCTATTGGCCGGAGTGGGAGTTCTCCGGCCATCTCGAGCTGATCATCTGGTTCATCCCGGCGCTGGTCATCGTCGTGGTCGGCGGCGTCGCCTGGTTCGGGTCGCACGACCTCGATCCCTTCAAGCCGCTCCCCGGCAAGGGCAAGCCGGTCGAGATCCAGGTGGTGGCGCTCGATTGGAAGTGGCTCTTCATTTACCCCGAGGAAGGCGTGGCGAGCGTCAATGGGCCCGCGGTTCCGGTGGGCGTTCCCATCCATTTCACGATCACGTCGAGCGGCGTGATGAACAGCTTCTTCGTTCCCCGCCTCGGCAGCCAAATCTACGCAATGGCCGGGATGGCGACGCAGCTCTGGCTGGAGGCCGACCAGACCGGAACCTTCGACGGGCTCTCGGCGAACTTCAGCGGCCAGGGTTTCTCCGACATGCGCTTCGACCTGAAGGCGTTGCCGGCAGACGACTACGCCAAGTGGATCGCCGACGCCAAGGCGTCCGCCGTCGACCTCGACCGCGCTCGATACGCCGAACTCGTCAAGCCGAGCATGAACGTGAGCCCCAGCACGTATCGCTCGGTCGAACCCCGACTGTTCGAATCGATCGTGAATGGATCCGCGCCGCAGCCGTCGGCCTCGATCCGACCTACGCCTCAGGCGGCGATCTGCGGGGGAACCTGATGCTCGGCAAACTGACCTGGGCGGCGATCCCGTTCAACCAGCCGATCCCGCTCGTCACCTCGATCGTCGTGATCATCGTCATCCTGTCGGTGCTAGGCTTGGTCACGGTCAAGGGCTGGTGGCCCTATCTGTGGCGTGACTGGATCACCTCGGTCGACCACAAGCACATCGGCGTCATGTACTGCTTCCTCGGCCTCGTGATGCTCGTCCGCGGTTTCGCCGACGCGATCATGATGCGCATGCAGCAGGCGTTCGCCTTCCACTCCGGCGGCTACCTCGTTCCCGAGCATTACGATCAGATCTTCTCCGCCCACGGGACGATCATGATCTTCTTCGTGGCGATGACGTTCGTGATCGGGCTGATGAACTTCGCCGTGCCGCTGCAGCTCGGCGTGCGCGACGTCGCTTTCCCGACCCTGAACTCGGTGAGCTTCTGGCTGACCGCCTCTGGCGTGCTGCTGGTCAACGCATCGCTGCTGATTGGCGAGTTTTCGCAGGCCGGCTGGATGGGCTATCCGCCGCTGTCCGAGCTCGCATTCTCGCCCGGAGTTGGCGTCGACTACTATCTCTGGTCGTTGCAGATCTCAGGCATCGGCACCCTGCTCACCGGCGTCAATTTCGTCACCACCATTTTGAAGATCCGCGCGCCGGGCATGATCTACATGCGCATGCCAGTCTTCTGCTGGACCGCGCTCGCCGCCAACCTCCTGATCGTCGCGGCCTTCCCGGTCCTGACGGCGACCTTCGCGATGCTGCTGCTCGACCGCTACCTCGGGTTCCATTTCTTTACGACGGACATGGGCGGCAACGCCATGATGTACGTGAACCTCTTCTGGGTATGGGGCCATCCCGAGGTGTACATTTTGGTCCTGCCGGCGTTCGGCGTGTTCTCGGAGGTGGTCTCGACATTCTCCGGCAAGCCGCTGTACGGCTACCGGTCGATGGTCGCCGCAACCCTGGCGATCTGCATCCTGTCCTTCACCGTCTGGCTGCACCATTTCTTCACCATGGGCGCGGGCGCCAACGTCAACGCTGTCTTCGGCATCATGTCGATGCTCATCGCCATTCCGACGGGCGTGAAGATCTTCAACTGGCTCTTCACCATGTGGGGCGGACGGGTCCGCTTCGAGACGCCGATGCTGTGGGCAATCGCGTTCATGTTGACCTTCGCGCTCGGCGGCATGACCGGCGTGCTGCTCGCGGTGCCCCCGGCCGATTTCGTGCTGCACAACTCGCTGTTCCTGATCGCCCACTTCCATAACGTCATCATCGGCGGCGTGCTGTTTGGCGTGTTCGCCGGCTACACCTACTGGTTCCCCAAGGCGTTCGGGTTCAAGCTCGAGAAGCGGTTCGGGACGGCGGCCTTCTGGTTCTGGGTGACCGGCTTCTATGTGACCTTCATGCCGCTCTACGTCGTCGGCCTCGAAGGCATGACACGGCGCATGCAGCACTATGACGTCCCCGAATGGCGGCCGTGGCTGCTCGTATCCGCGGCCGGATCGGTGTTGGTGCTCTGCGGCATCGTCTGCCAGATCTTGCAAATTGCGGTCAGCATCCGCGAGCGCGCATCGTTACGCGACCGCACCGGCGACCCGTGGGACGGTCGCACGCTCGAATGGATGACGGCCTCGCCGCCGCCGGCATTCAACTTCGCCGCCATGCCCGACGTTACCGGCGAGGAGGCCTATTGGGGCATCAAGCAGCGGGCGATCGCGAGGGCTGAGCTGACGCCGTTGCCGCACTATGAAGCGATCGAAATGCCGGTCAACAGTCCGACCGGTTTCGTCGTCGCGTTCTTCGCCGTTCTCACCGGCTTCGCGCTGATCTGGCACATCTTTTGGTTGGCTGCGGTCGGCGTCGCCGGCGCCTTCGCCACCTTCGTCGTGTTCGCCTGGCGCGACCATGACGAATACGAGGTGCCGGCCGACGAACTCGCCCGGATCGACGCGCGTAGGCGAGAGGCGCGCGAGGACCTGGTGGCGGGGCGCGAGCCGGGCATTCGGCTGGTCAGGGTCGCCGAAAGAGACGAGCCGATCATCCCCGCCCGACAGGATCCGCGCGATGGCCACGGCGGGCCAGCGCCGAAACGCATTGTCACGACCTTTGGCTTCTGGGTATTCCTGCTCAGCGACTTCGTGATGTTCTCGGGCTTTTATTCGGCTTACGCGGTGCTGTCCCATTCGACCGCCGGCGGCCCCGGACCGATCGAACTTTTCAACCTGAAGACCGTGGCCGCCGAGACGGCGTTCCTTTTGCTGTCGAGCTTCGTCTGCGGCCTCGCCATGATCGCGCTCGGCGTGCGCAACATGCTGTGGACGCAGATCGGCTTCGTCGTAACGGGCCTCCTCGGGCTCGGCTTTCTCGGCCTCGAGCTCAACGAGTTCGCCAAGATGATCGCGGAGGGGTACGGCCCGGATCGCAGCGCGTTCCTGTCGGCCTTCTTCGCCCTCGTCGGTTGCCACGGTCTGCACGTGACGATCGGCCTCCTCTGGCTCGGCACGATGATGGCGCAGGTCTTCACCAAGGGCTTCAGGCCCAGCATCATGCGACGGACGATGTGCTTCGCGCTGTTCTGGCACGCGCTCGACATTATCTGGATCGGCATCTTCACCAACGTCTACCTTCTGGGAACGCTGACATGAGCGACCATCACGCCCACGACGCCGCGCCCGGCGAAGGCGGCGACTTCGGCGAGCATTCCGTCTCTGAGGCGGTGCGCAACTATCTCATCGGCCTCGTTCTCGCGTCCGCGTTGACCGTAGCCTCGTTCTGGGTGGCGAGTGGCACCGCCCTGCTCTACAACCCGGGGGTGCTCATGGGGCTCGCAGCGCTCGCCGTCGCCCAAATGGGCGTTCATCTCGTCTTTTTCCTGCACATCACCACCGGCGCGGACAATACCAACAACGCGCTGGCGCTCGCCTTCGGCGGGCTCATCGTCGGCCTTGTCATCGCGGGGTCGGTGTGGATCATGTTCCACCTCAACGCCAACATGGCGCTGCCGCCGAACATGCTGAACCTCAGAATGCAGTGAGAGGGGCGGACGGCTCAGAGCGCGGCGCGACAGAGTGGAACCGGGCGCTATCCTTCCCCAGCTCTGCTGGGGAAGGTGGCGCGAAGCGCCGGATGGGGTGTGGTCCGCCGCCGCAACCTTGGGTCGGATTGCGCGACCCTCACCGCGAACTTTCGTCGGACCATCCCTGCTTTCCGCACCCCATCCGGCCCTTTGGGCCACCTTCCCCGCCTCGCGGAGAAGGGCGCGCACGACGGCTCGAATTCGCAGACACGTGTGACGTAGCCCGCCGGGAGAGGGAAGCCGCCAGAGGGCGTCCGGGAGGACGCCCGTCTTTCGACGGGCTATGGCGGCAGGGTGAGGGTTTGGGTCGCGACCTGATGTCATCTTGTTCCAGCGCCGCTCAGGCGTCGCGCACGCTCAGCGACAGCCCGGTCGCGGCGTCGAAGACGTGGACGTCGTCGGCGTGGACGCCGACCTCGATCCGCTCGCCGACCGCCGGCGGATCGCGGCCGCTGAGTAGCGCCGACACGTCGTCCTCGCCGACCCGGAAGATCGCCAGCGCCTCGTTGCCGAGAAACTCGACGAGGTCGACCCGCCCGGTGAGCCGCCCGGCGTCGCCGTTGGCCGGCCCGGGGCGCAGATGCGCCGGGCGCACGCCGACCACCACCGGCGCCCCGTCGCTGACCGTCAGCCGCTCGTTCGGCAGCCGGATCGCCGTTTCGCCGCGCGTCATGACGACGCTCCCCTTGTCGCGATAGGCGGTCATCTCGAGGAAGTTGATCGCCGGCGTGCCGACGAACGAGGCGGCGAACTGCGTCCGCGGCCGCTCGAAGATCTCGCGCGGCGTCCCGATCTGCTCGATCCGCCCGTCCTTCAGGAGCACGATCCGGTCGGCCAGCGTCATCGCCTCGAGCTGGTCGTGCGTCACGTAGATCGTCGTCGTGCCGAGGCGCTGGTGCAGGCGGGCGATCTCGATCCGCATGTGGTTGCGCAGCTTGGCGTCGAGATTGCTGAGCGGCTCGTCGAACAGGAACACGGCCGGCGTCTTGATCATCGCGCGGGCGATCGCGACGCGCTGCTGCTCGCCGCCCGAGAGCTCGGACGGGCGGCGCGCCAAGAGCGGCTCGAGCCGGAGCACGGCCGCGACCTCCTTCACCCGGGCGTCGATCTCCTCTTTCGCGATCTTCAGCCGCCGGAGCCCGAAGGCGATGTTGTCGTAGGCCGACATGTGCGGATAGAGGGCATAGTTCTGAAACACCATCGCCACGTCGCGGTCGCGCGGCAAGAGGTCGTTGACCACTCGGCCGGCGATCGCGATCTCGCCGCCGGAAATGTCCTCGAGCCCCGCGATCATCCTGAGGATCGTCGACTTCCCGCAGCCAGAGGGCCCAAGGAAAACCACGAATTCCTTGTCCTCGACATGAAGGTCGATGTCGTGGACGACGGCGTTCGGCCCGAACGTCTTGACGACTTTCCGGCAGTCGATCTGCGCCATGTCAGCGTCCCGTGGTTGCCGGCATCTTGATCTGCAGCTTGACGTCGCCCGGCCGGCCGGACGCGGCGCGCTCCACCGCCTGGACGCTCTCTTCGAACGGGAACGTGCCGGAGATGAGCGGCTTCAGGTCGACCTTGCCCGAGGCGATCAGCTCGATCGCCCGCGCGTGCACATTGGCGTAGCGGAAGATCGTCTCGATCCGCGCTTCCTTGACGCACGCCGCGACGACGTCGAACGGAACCGGGTCGACCGGCATGCCGACCAGGACCACGCAACCGCCGGGCCTGACGAGGTCGAAAATGCCGTCATAGGCCTTGGCGCTGCCGCTCGCCTCGAACACGATGTCGGCGCCCCAGTTGTCGGTGAGCCCCGCCACTTCCTCGGCGAGCTTCTTGTCGCGGCCGTTGATCGTCGTCACGCCCTTGTATCGGCCGACGATGTCGAGCTTCTCCTGAACGAGATCGGTGACGACCACGCGGGCGCAGCCGCCGGCCAGCGCCGCCAGCGCCACCATGATGCCGATCGTCCCGCTGCCGATCACCACGGCGACGTCGCCCGGCGCGATCTTGGCCTTGGACGCCGCCTGCATGCCGATGGCGAACGGCTCGACCAGCGCCCCTTCGGCGAAGCTGACGTTGTCGGGCAGCTTGTAGGTGAAGGCTTCGGGGTGGACGACATAGGCCGTGAGACACCCGTGCACTGGCGGCGTCGCCCAGAAGGTCACGCTCGGATCGACGTTGTAGAGCCCCATGCGCGAAGCGCGCGAGGCCATGTCCGGCACGCCCGGCTCCATGCAGACCCGATCGCCGACCTTGAGGGTCTTCACGTCCGGGCCGACCTCGACGATTGTTCCGGCCGCCTCGTGGCCGAGCACCATCGGCGACTTGACGATGAACGAGCCGATGCGGCCATGCGTGTAATAGTGAACGTCGCTGCCGCAGACGCCGACCGTATCGACCGCGATCTTGACGTCGCGCGGACCCACTTCCAGCGGCAGATCGATGTCGCGGAGGGCGAGGCTTCGTTCTTTTTCCAGGACCAGTGCGCGCATTGCGTGGCTCCTTTAAGCGTTGCGTTTGAACAGGGAGTTCAGGAAGCCGCTGAGGATGCCGAGAAACATCAGCGGCGGCAGGGACAAGACGATAACAGAGGCGTTGAGGATCCCCCAAGGGGTGTCGAATCCGAGCTGGGACAGCTCCGAGGCGACGATCGGCAGGGTTCGCGCGTCGGAGGTCGTCAGCATCAGCGCGATCAGGAACTCGTTCCAGACCAGCACGAAGGAGAAGACGATGGCGCCGATGAGCGACTTCGACGCCACCGGCAGGGCGATGCGGAAGAAGATGGCGTAGGCGCTGTAGCCGTCGACGAACGCCGCCTCCTCGATCTCGCGCGGGACCTGGCGGAAGGCGGGGATCGCGAGCCAGATCGTGATCGAGAGCGTGAACAGGGTGTAGGTGATGATCATCGCGGTGCGGGTGTCGTAGAGGCCGAGGTCGAGCCAGATCACCATCAGCGGCAGGGCGACCGCGATCGGCGGCAGGAAGCGCAGCGACAGGACGAAGAACTGGATGTCGGCCGCGCGGCGCGTGGGGTAGCGCGCCACCGCATAGGCGCAGGGCAGGCCGAACACGGCGCCGATCAGGACCGCCGACGTCGAAATGACGATCGAGTTGATCAGCGCGCCGCGCACGCTGGCGCGATTGAGCACGTAGGCGAAATTGTCGAGCGTCGGCTTGAACACCACCGTCGGGGGCGTCGTCTCGATGTCGACCGTATGCTTGAAGGAGCTGAGCAGCGTCCACAGCACCGGAATGACGACCATGGCCGCGACGAACACGATGATCGCGCGCATGGCGATCGTGGCGGCGGGGCGGGTTTTCACCGGGCCCACCTCCAGATGAACGTGAAGGCGATCGTGGTCGCCACCATCATCAGCACCGCCATGCTGGAGGCGTAGGAGATGAGGCCGGACTCGATGAAGCCTTGCGAATAGGCGTACATGTCCAGCGTTTCGGTGGCGATGCCCGGGCCGCCGCGCGTCATGACGTAGATCAGGTCGAAGGCGCGCAGCGACTCGACCGCCTTGACGAAGACGAGGCTGATCAGGGCCGCCCGCAGCATCGGGACGGCGATGTAGAGATGGACCTCCCAGGTCCGCGCATAGTCGAGCCGCGCGGCTTCGAGCGGCTGGCGCGGCAGGGTCTCGAGCAGCTTCACGACGATGACCGCAAACAGGAGGCCCCATTGCCAGACGTCGACGATGGCGACGGTCAGCATCGCCGTGTGCGGATCGGCGAGCAGGTCGACGGGATGCCCCATGATCAGGTGCAGCGGATAGGCCGCAAGCCCGTAGAGCGGATGAAAGGCGAACTTCCAGACGAAGGCCGCCGAGACGCGCGGCAGCAGGACCGGCACGATGAACAGGACGCAGAGCGCGTCGCGGACTCTCGGCGTCGTGAACTCGAACAGGAGGACGGCGAGGGGAATGGCGACGATCATGGTCGCCGTGACCGTGAGGATTTCCCAGGTCAGCGACACCCACATCGCGTTGAGAAAGCGGGGATCGTTGAAGAGGGCGATGAAATTGGCGAGCCCGACGTATTGGCTGTCCGGGCTGCTCAGCTCGCGGTTCTGCAGCGCGATGTTGATCGCATCGACGGTCGGAACCAGGGCGAGCACGGCGAGGATCGTCATCGTCGGAACGACGAATACGAAGGGAAGGTGTGTGCCCGTCTTCACCATTGCAGCCCTGAAGTCATAGGGTTTCCGACTGATCGCCTCGGGTTTGGCGCGAGCCAACGCGCATGAAGGCGCGCCATGCTCGACGCTCGGCGGGCGGCTTCCTCCCCCCTTGTGGGGGAGGATTGAGGAGGGGGGTCGGGCCGAACTTCGAAAAGTTTAACGCCATTTCCCTCCCAAATGAGAGGTCAGTGCGACCCCCCACCCTATCCCGCCCCCACAAGGGGGGCGGGGACGCAAGTCGCCGGTCGAGCGGCGCCCGCCCGCCAAGAAATGTGTGAATACCGAACCTCGCGGAGAGAGGGCGCCCGCGCCGACCGCCTTCAAATCGTATCACGCCGTCTCGTCCGTCCGCTCCAGCATGGGCGGAAGCGCGTCGGGGCGAGCCGGCGCGCTTCCGCCAGGAGGTCGCCGGCCTCGCGGCCGGCGCCGATGCGCCATCTTCAGTTGGTGCGATTGGCGACCAGTTTCTTGGCGAACTCGTTCAGTTCGTCGGCGGCGCCCTTGATGTCGGTGCGCGTGCCGGTGATCAGTTCTTCGAGCTCGATGCCCCAGTGGTCGCCGAGCGTCGGCCAGTCCGGGTCCTGCCAGAAGTTGATCGTCGTCACCTTGCCGGCGTCGACCAGCGCCTGACCGAGGTCCTTGCCGAACTTCTGGTTGAACTCGTCGCTGGTCATGATGCTGGTGCGGTTCAGTTCGCCGAACAGGCCCTCGTCGAGGCGCCGCTTCTCGTTCTCCTTCGAGGTCGACCAGGCGATGAAGAGGCCGGCGCACTTTTTGGCGTCCTCATCCTTGTTGGCCTTGGCGCCGATGGCGAAGCCGTGCCCGTAGCCGCCGCCGGTCAGCGGGGTCGGCGGGGCGGTGTAGGCGACCTTGCCGACCACCTTCGACATGTGCGGGTCGATCGCCCAGCCGGCGAGCGGGCTCGATTCGACCAGGATCGCGACATGCCCGGACAGGAACGCGCCGGTCGACTCGTCCCAGCTTCCCGTCTTGGTGCCGGGCGGCGAGTACTTGAAGAGGTCGAGATAGGTCTGGGTCGCCTTGACGAAGGGCTCGCCGTCGAACACCGGCTTGTTGCCGTCGAACCACTCGCCGCCGAAGCCGCGGAAATAGGGCATCCAGCGCCAGACGTTGGCGCCCGAGCCGCGCGCGCCGCGCAAGCGCGATGCCGTAGATTCCGTTGTCGGGATCGTTCAGCTTCTTTACCGCCGCCTCGAACTCGTCGAGGGTCTTTGGCGGCTTGACGCCGGCCTTCTCGAGCAGATCGGTGCGATAGACCATCAGATCGGTGCCGCCGGTCAGCGGAGCGAAATAGGCGACCCCGTCGTAGGTGGCGACCTTTCTGCGGCCGGGATCGAAGTCGGCGTAGTCGTATTCTTTCGGATAATAGTCGAGCAGCGGAAGCACCCATTTCGACTTGGCGAACAGGGCGACATTGGCCTCGTCGATGTAGTAGACGTTGTACTTTCCGATGGTCGAGGCGTCGGCGCGCGATTTCGCCCGGCGATCGTTCTCGTTCAGGTAGTCGATGGTGAAGGACGCGCCGCTGAGTTGCTTGAACTCGTCCTTGTATTTCTCGAGAACCGTCAGGCCGTCGCGCGGCTGGGCCAGAACCCGCACATCGTCCTTGCATATGGCGTCCGCGTAGGCCGGCGCCGCCATCACGCCGGATATCAGACAGGCCGCCGCCCCTACATATGCGGCGAATCGACACGTGTTCAGCATGGGCGTTCCTCACTGCTTTGCTATCGTTGCGGGCCGCTCTTTAAGAGAAGCCGCGGACGAGCATGATACAAACTCGGCGCGCGCCCGATAGCGGCGCGCTTGCAGGGATTCGATACAATTTTGCCGCGACGCCGATGGAAGGATCGGCGATGAGCCGGCCGGCGCAGTCGCCGAGCGCGGCCTAAAGAACGAGGCGGCGCGGTGGGAGGCCGCGTCCCACAACCATCGCTCCCGCGGGACGCGGTGGATCGGACGCCGTCCTCAGATTCCTGCCCGCGACGCGTTCGTGGCCGGTCGGTCTCCTGCCGCACCCGACCCGGACAGGGAACTGGTCCCGACGGGTTCAATGTCGCGAATCGACGTAAACTACCCGTTGCGGACCGCGACCTCCAATGCCTCAATTGGGCGGAAAGCGCGCCTACGGGGGTCGCCTCGGGAAGGACCGGAGTCCGCGCCAAAGCCGCCGTTCCTTTGGAGCGCGAAATAGCCTTCACCGCCTGAAACAAGGCATCTATCAAAATGCCGGCAGAAGAACCTGAAGGGCGGATTGCGGCCGTGGACCGGTCCGGTTCAGGATGGAGATCGGCCTTGGGGGAGCCAGCCTGTCGGCCGAAGCTCTGGTTAATATCGCTACAGCCTACTCATCCTCTCCGGTCCCGGCGGCCGCGTGCTCGGATACACCGCGTAAAGCCCGCCAACCGCCGTCGTCTAGTCGGCGAGAACGCGGCGCAACCGTCGCTCTCTGACAGGCTCATAATGGTTTTTGCGTTCTATTTGCAGGAGACGGAGATCGGAATCGCGCAATGCTGCAATAAGACCGTCATTAAGTGTTGAAAGAAACTTTAGCGCGATGGAAGATCCAGTTTTAAATAAATTTTCACACTCTGCTTGCCCAATTTCTAGCATGACTACGTCAGTGCGAGTGGTGCACGTCGCTGATCGTGGAATACTTTCAATGATACTCACTTGTCCAAAGGTCTGACCTGCTTCCAAGATCGCGAGAAGTTGCTGCTGACCGCGCGAGTTAATGCTAACGTTGACACTACCTTCAACGATTACAAAGCAGGTTCCGCCCGGACTTCCTTCAGTGAAAATGACCGTGTTTTTCTTAAGATCCCAGCGCTGCATAAGGTGAAGAAGACTACTGACTTCATCGCGGGAGTAATTTGCAAATGCGGCACACTTCCGAAGGCTCCGTACTTCGATAGACGCTGAAGATGTACTTTGTCCGGGCGGCCTTGACACTTGTTGGGATGGGAGTATGGTAACAAATGTTCCGGTGTGATCGAACGTCAATGCGTCTGAAATTCGACGGTTGACGGCTTGCAGTTGATCGCAAAGCGATCTAGCGACCTGCCACAGACCTTTTTGTTCCGTTAAGAAATAGGGTTTGTCGCCCATCAGACGCCGAGGAGAGAAAATCGCCGCCGGAACCCAGTCCAGCACGCTATCACTCAAGATCATTTCCGCCGCTGCACTCCCGCCCGCCGTTGCATAGCTGCCACCGTATCCGTTGTAGCCCGCCGCAATGACGACTCCGGGTCGCAGGAAGCCAATACACGGCAGGCCGTCAGGTGTGAATGCCATCGGCCCGATCCATTCGGCCGAGGGCGGTTGCCCAGCGAGCTCAGGATAGAAGCTATCCCGAAGGGCTAGCAGGTGTGCGTGGATTGCTGCAGTACGCCGCCGCGAACTGGGATTCTTCATCCGTCGGTCGGGACCGCCACCCATGATCAGACCGGCACGTCCATCGCACGCACCCTCTCTTGGTTGATTGAAAAACACTGGTCCATCGTCTGACGTCACGCTGCGACCACGGGCTCGGTCCGGAACGTGCTCGGTAACGAGAATCTGGCTCTGGTAGGGTGCGATTGCATCAAGCTTTGGAAAAAGTTTGCTTGTAAATGCATTAGTAGCAACAATGACTCCGCCGGCGATTATTGTTCCTCGGTTGGTTACTATGCGGTGCTTGCCAGCAGCGTCCGATACGACGCGTCGTACTTGTGTCTGCGTATACAAAGCGACGCCTGAACGCAGTGCACTCTTTATCTCACCGCATACGAATTTAAACGGATGGTATGTGCCATCGCCGGGTATGAAGCGGCCGAGAAACGCCGAATTCGATCCCGAATTCTTCCCGAATCTTCGTACACGACCATATTTCAATACGTTGACCATGCTGGGCAGCCAGCGACACCTCGTCGCAAACTCCTTGCTCCTCTTTTCGATTTGCTGCGAGGTGGAGCCATCCCTTCGGAGAAAAATCACAGGCAATTCGTTCGTTCAAAATGGTCTCTTTAAGCAACTCGCGGTTGCGCAATGCCAGTCCAAGCACGAGCGATGCTTGCCGTTCACTCACGGCCCGAAGTACCACCTCGGGCACGCGAGGATAGAGCCGTTTCATATAGGTGAAGCGGCCCGGAGCGAGCCCCTCGTAAATGCCAACCGAGTTTTCCGGGAGCAATTCGAAATTGCCACCATTTCGGCCGCTTGCTTCTCCTGCAGGATCGCCTTGGTCGAGTAGAACCACCGCTCTTCCCGAATTTCTCAAATGATAAGCTGCCGCTGCGCCGGTCAATCCAGCCCCAATGATCACGATATCCGCATGCGTAGGAAGGTCTGCGGTTGATTGGTAGCTCGCAAATGGATTGGCTGTTCGGTGCCAGAATGGAACGTCATTAAGAGGCAATCCGATCGGTCCGGCGGTAGCAATGCCGAATCGCGCTAGAAGGTCCTGAAAGATCAGAAGCGCCTCAGGTGAAAACCGAGACGAGCGGTCAATCGCTTGAAGCTTACGTCGCGTGGCCGGATCAGCAGTGTTGTGCTTACCAGGGGGCAGTACTTGATCGACCAAATTCCGAATGTCGGAGGCAGTTAGGGTGTGGCCGTCACGCCTGCTTGGTAGGCGCCAATTCAGGCTCACTGGCGGGACAGTGCGATCCGTAGCGCTCGCGCGACCAACAGACATTACCTATTCCTCCTCGGTTTTCCCAAGCTTGCACAACAGCCGTAGGGGCAGCGCCGAAAACACGCTAGTCCACATCGCCGGAAGAAAACCGTTCTTATGCGCCTCGGACATATTCCGGGGACATCAGGCGGACCTCATGTCCGCGCGCCGCGAAGACCCGGGTGAGCTGGTGAGCGCCGCAGAAGGCTTCCACTGAGACGATGCAGGAAGCCAGCTTGAACGCCAAGGCGCAGTTTGGCAAACGGGCGGAGACTGGCGCATTCCTTCCGTTCCTGGACCCGGTCGGGAAGGTCAACAAAGGGTCGACTTTACCCGTTCGCGAAGCTGTCGGCGAACGCTCGGTTTTTCGTAGGGTTTCGGATGCCGGCCCTGACGCGAGCGTAGGTGCGGGCCGGAGGGCCGGCGTCCGAAAGCCTCAAGTGGAGGAAACCGCGGGACGGTGAGCGTCCGGCGCCGCGGGGGCGCTATGGGGATTTGGGGCTCGGCGGCGCCGCGCGGGACGGCCGGAGTGGCGTGTTTGTGGATGACGCGAGGGCGTCGGACAGGCCGCGGATCGGCCGATCGGCACAGGCGGGCATTTCGGAGGCAAGGAGGCGCGAGACGTTGGTCGCCGCGATCAGCTCGGGCGCGAACGGAGCGGCGCCGGGGGAGGTCCTCGGCGAGCAGAGGTCGGTGGCGGCGCGGGCCGGAGCGGCGGTCATGACGAGTTGATTCCGGCAGGTTCGGCGGTGAAGCTGCGAGGACGAGCGCCACGGGCGAACGTCTCGATGATGCGCATGCGTCCGCCGCAGCAGGGACAGATCCTGGAGCCGGCTTCGGTTGCGGCGGGCTCGGGGGCGGTCGTGGCGGCGCTTGCGTCGGCTTCGGGGCGAGGCCGAGCGGTCGCGTTGGAGGCCGCGATCAGGTCCCGCAGGCGCCCGATGGTTGCAGCGCGTCCGGGGCCGGCGAGGAAGCCGTAGTGGCGGATGCGGTGGAAGCCGCTGGGCAGCACGTGCAGGAGGAAGCGGCGGGTGAACTCGCTGGCGTCGAGCGTCATGGTCTTGAGCCGGTCTCGGCCTTTGATCCGATAGTCCTTCCAGCGGAACGTGACGCCCTCGTTGTCGAGCCGGATCAGACGCGAATTCGAGATGGCGACGCGGTGGGTGTAGCGGGCGAGATAGGCGAGGACGGCCTTCGGCCCGGCGAACGGCCGCTTGGCGTAGACCACCCATTCCGAGCAGCGCAGCGGCGCGAGCGCGGCGTCGAAGGCGCGCTTGTCGGCGAGGGGCGCGAGATCGCCGAAGAGGGCGAGGCGGCCGGCCGCATGCAGGGCCGCGAGCCCGTCGAGGAAGAGGCGGCGGAACAGGCGCGACAGCACGCGCACCGGCAGGAAGAAGTCTCTCTTGCAGGCGACCCAGCGCGACCCGTCCGGCGACGGGCCTCCGCCGGGCACGATGATGTGGACGTGGGGATGGTGGGTCAGCGCCGAGCCCCAGGTGTGGAGCACGGCGGTGAGGCCGATGCGCGCGCCCAGATGCTTCGGATCGGCGGCGATGGCAGTCAGCGTCTCGGCGGCGGTCCGGAACAGCAGGTCGTAGACGGCGGCCTTGTTCTGGAACGCGATCGCGCCGATCGACGCCGGCAGGGTGAAGACGACGTGGTAATAGGGAATCGGCAGCAGCTCCGCCTCGCGGTCTTCGAGCCATTGCCGCGCCGCCGCGGCCTGACACTTCGGGCAATGCCGGTTGCGACAGGAGTTATAGGAGATCGACTTGTGCGCGCAGTCCTCGCAGCGCTCGACGTGTCCGCCGAGCGCGGCGGTGCGACAGGTCTCGATCGCCGACATGACCTTGAGCTGGTCGAGGCTCACGTGACCGGCGTTGGCCTCGCGCCATGCCGCCCCGTGGGCGCGAAAGATGTCGGCGACCTCGAGATGGGGCCGCGCCACGCAGCCGTCAGGCGGGCGGCGTTTTCTTCGTCAGCTTGACGTCGAGCCGGTCCAGCGGACTCTTGATGTCGCGGACCGTGCTGACGGCGACGCGGGTGTAGAGCGCGGTCGTCTCCAGCTTGGCGTGCCCCAACAACACCTGAATCACGCGAATATCGACACCCTGTTCGAGCAAATGGGTGGCGAAGCTGTGCCGCAGCGTATGCGGAGAAACGCGCTTGGAGATTCCAGCCAGGTCTTTGGCGACGGTGACGGCGCGGTTGAGCTGACGCGGCGTCACCGGATTGATCGGGTTCTGGCCAGGAAAGAGCCAGACCCGCGGACGCGCCGCCTTCCACCATTCGCGCAGGAGCTGGAGCAGTTGGGGCGACAGCATCACATCGCGATCCCGCTGTCCCTTGCCCTGCTCGACCCGGAGCATCATGCGCCCACTGTCGATGTCGGACACCTTCAGGTTCGCGACCTCGGACACGCGCAGGCCCGCGCCGTCAGCGACGCTGAGCGCGGCCTTGTACTTGAGGCCCGGCGCGGCCTGGAGGAGCCGCGCCACCTCCTCTTGGCTCAGCACAACGGGCGCCTTGCGCGGCGTGGACACGATCCTGAGAGGACGAACGAGGTCGGGCCGTTCGAGCGTCTCGGTGAAGAAGAACCGCAACGCGGAGATGGCGGAATTGATCGTCGGCGCGCCGATCTGTTGCTGGGCCATGTGCAGTTGAAAGCGGCGAAGGTCATCGCTCGTCGCCGTATCCGGAGAACGGCCGAGGAACTTCGTGAACGTCCTCACGTGCCGGACGTAGTCCTTCTGCACCTTCTCCTTGAACCGCCGCGCCGTCATGTCCTCGATCATGCGCTGCCGCAACTGGCTGATGGAATTGTCGGACATCGAATGCTCCTGTCTCGCATGGGGTTGAACCCCACGATCTTGAGACAGGGCCGAGTCTTCCCGTTGTCCTTACCCGTACACCCTCTCCGTTCCCTCGCCGCCCCTACCGCGCGAGCGGTTTAGTCCACTTGCGCATTCCCGCCGTTCGAAGCGGCGGCTTCGAGCAACCGCGATCCGCCCCTTAGCAAAACGCCACGGCGCCAAGCATCGATTTGAACCCTTGCGCCCTACCCCTGCGCCGTCGCCGAGACTCGAAAGCCTCGGCCCTGCATGCTAGTGTCCCGCCACCGAGGACCCGAAGAAGGTTCGCGCCAATGCGAGACGCCAAGGTCAATCCGTCGCTCAGTCCCCGTCTTCCGGCGGCGCGGCGGCTGGCGTATCGCGCCGATCCGCATGGCCAGGCCGCCGAGAACGCCCGCACGGCGCTCGCCGATCCCGACTTCGAGCTGATCGTCGGCGATCCCGCCGCTTCGTTCCGCTGGAACCGGCACGATTATCCGAGCGCCCTGGCGCGCTGGAACTATCATCCCGAATACGAGATTCACCTGATCGCCGAGAGCGCCGGCAAGATGTTCGTCGGCGATCACATCGGCGCCTTCGGACCGGGAAACCTGATCCTCGCCGGCCCCAATCTGCCGCATCACTGGGTGAGCGACCTCGGCCCACGCGAACGGATCGAAGGTCGCGACGTCGTGCTGCAGTTTACGGGAGCGTTCATCGACGCCGCCCGCCGCGCCTTTCCCGAGTTCGGCAATCTCCTGCCGCTGCTCGAACAATCCCGGCGCGGCGTCGAGTTCCTCGGCGACGACGCCCGCGTCTGCGGCGACCTCCTGACGGCGATCGGCGAGGCGACCGGTCTCGCGCGGATCACGCTCTTCATCGGCCTGATCGAGCGGATGGCGGCGGCCAGGCAGAAGCGCCTGCTGGCGAGCGAGACCTACCGGCCCGAATCGATCGTCGGGGGCGACGCCAAAATCGGCGCGGTGATCGAGTACATGTTCGGCGCCGTCCACGATGTGCGGCTCACGGTTGCGGCCGGCATCGCGGGCATGAACGAATCGACGTTCTCGCGCCACTTCAAGCGCATGACGGGGGTCAATTTCGTCGATTGCGTGCGCAAGATCCGGATCGCCAAGGCCTGCACGCTGCTGGAGGGCGACGACCTCGGCATCACCGACATCTGCTTCGAGTGCGGGTTTCAGAACATCTCGAACTTCAACCGCATGTTCCGGCGCGAAAAGGGCATGACCCCACGCGACTTCCGGGCGGGGGTGCGGATGCGCAGCGCGGGGCGCGGCTGAGAAGGCGGGGCGCTGTAGCCGCGATCGCTGATCGCGGCAGACGCGGTCCATAGGGCGTCCAAGAGGACGCCCGTCTCTCGACGGGCTGCGGACCGCGTCTACAGGGCGCGTAAATACTATATGCATTAGTGAAATACCGTCTGCCATCTCGCAAGTCTGGTCGTCCCCGCCAGGCGGTCGTTAAGACGGCCTGCAACCCTTTGAATTCCTTATGGCCGGTCGATAAGCGGCGGTAAAATGGGGTTCTGACCGCGTTCGGCCTCATCGCCTCGGGTAGCGTTCGCTCAACAGCCCGAGCAGCGCGCGGGCCGCCTGGATCTCGCCGCCCGCCGGACCGTGGGCGCGGGCCTTGGGGTTCCAGGCGTAGACGTCGAAATGCACCCAAGCCTTCGCCTTCTCGACGAAGCGGCGGAGAAACAGCGCCGCCGTGATCGATCCGGCCATTCCCGCGCCCGTGCCGGAATTGCTGACGTCGCCGACCGTGCCGTCGATCATTGCGTCGTACGGCCGCCAGAGCGGCATGCGCCAGATGGGATCGCATGCGCGCTGAGCGTGGTCGGCGATGGCCGCGGCGAGCGCGTCGTCGTCGGTGTAGAAAGGCGGCAGGTCGGGTCCGAGCGCCACCCGGGCGGCGCCCGTGAGGGTGGCGAAATCGATCAAAAGCTCCGGCGCCTCCTCGTCGGCGAGCGCCAGCGCGTCGGCGAGGATCAGCCGGCCCTCCGCGTCGGTGTTGCCGATCTCGACCGCCAGGCCCTTGCGGCTGACGATCACGTCGCCAGGCCGCATCGCCGGCCCGGAGATCGCGTTTTCGACGATCGGGACGACCGTCCTGAGACGGACATCCAGGTCCATCTCCATCACCAGGCGGGCGAGCGTCAGCGCCGTCGCCGCGCCGCCCATGTCCTTCTTCATCAGCTCCATGCCCGCGGCGGGCTTGATGTCGAGGCCGCCGCTGTCGAACGTGACGCCCTTGCCAATCAGCGTGACCTTGGGCGCATCGTTCCGCCCCCAGACGAAGTCGACGATCCTCGGCGGCTCGGCCGCGGCCCGGCCGACGGCGTGAACGAGCGGGAAATTCTCGGCGAGGAGTTCGGCGCCGCGCACGATGCTGACGCCGGCGTCAAAGGTCTCGGCGAGCTTGACCGTCGCCTGTTCGAGCGCATCGGGTCCGAGCGCGTTGGCCGGCGCGTTGACGAGGTCGCGACCGAAGGCCACGGCCGCGGCGACCTGCTCGATGCGGGCCCAATCGACGTCGGCGGGCGGAACGAGCCGGGGCTTCTCGGACGGATCGGCCTTGAACCGGTCGTAGCGGTAGAGCGCCATCAGGAAGCCGAGCGCGGCGAGGCCGGCGTCGGCCGGCGGATTGGCGAAGCGGTAGACGCCAGCCGGCAGGCTCGTCGCCAGTTTTCCCGCGGCCAGTGGGTCGCACTTGGGCGAGTCCGCAGCCTGGACGCCGAATAGGGCGCCCGCAAGCGCTCCCCCCTCGCCGGGCAGGAGTTGCACCTGTCCGGGCTTCGGCTTGAAGCCGCAGCGCTCGGCGAAGGCGGCGGCAAGGCCGCCGATCTCGGCCTTCACCCTGTCCCAGTCGTCCGGCGCGACGAACCAGATCGGCAAGGCGTCGGGCGTCGGCGCGGCGAAGAGTGACACGTCGGGGGCTCCTTCGTAAGGGGTGAGGTTCGCCATATCACGGATGCGCGGCTCGGCTCCATGCGCAATCCCGGAGATCGCTTCCCTCGGGATTGCCGCCGTTCCGCCCCGTTGATCCGCGACAAGGCCGAAGGGTCGCGAAACTGTTAAACGCATGCGATCAAAGCCCCCGTCGCCGGTTCTCACTTGACTTCAGAATGAGTTGACCGGTGTAACACTCGGACCGGCCCCGAGGGCGAACACGCTGGGCCGGCCGGGCGGAACGGGCGAAGGGTCGAGGAGAGTCGAGTGTCTGAGATCAGCCAAACAGCCAGAATTCGCCTGCTCGGCGAGCCCACGCCGCCGAGGGCGCCCTCGCTGGCTGCAGCCGCCCCGGCGGACGCCCCCTCGCCCTCGCCGCGCGTCAGTCCGGCCCCGCCGCTGCAGCCGATCTTCCTGTCCGACGCCGCCGAAGGCGCGGACGTGCTGGAAGCGGGGCGGATGGTGCAGCCGCTGGGCCAACTCTGCGTGATGGCGGAGGTGCAGACGCCGTTCCTCGCCGCGATCGCGGGCCCGGGCGGCGCCGGCAAGACCTTCGCCCTCAACCGCCTCGCCGAGACCGTCCGGACGCTTGCCGGGTCCGAGGGCGCGCTCAAGCGGGTCGTGGTCGCGCGGGTCGACGCGGCCGACGGGGCCGATGCGCCAGTGGCGCTGGCCAGCGCCGCCTACGCCGCGCTCGATCGCGACGCGGGCGACGTCGACTATGCGCCGTTGCTCGACGAATCGGCCCATGCCGGCGGCGACCCCCTGAGGGCGGCGAAGGCCGCGTCCGACCGCCACGAGGAGATCATCCGCCGGCTCGATGCCGAACGAGCGCAACGCGACGAGGCCGAGGCGCGCGCCGCCCGCCTGCCCGACGCGCTCCTGTTCGAGACGCCGGGCTCGCGCGTCGACGTCTTCGCCCGGGCGCGCCGCGCCGCCATCGATCAGCGCCTGCGCCGGTTCGACCTCGCCGGGGCCGACGCGGGCGCGAGCTACCGCGACCTCGTCCGGGACGTCGCCAGCATGCGCTCGGCCGGCCGGATCGGCGTCGCCGTCAGGGCGATCTGGGCCTATCCCGGCCAGCGTAAACTCATCCTCTGGGCGATCGCCGCGTTCGTCCTCGGCTTTCTCGTCCATCTGCTACACGGCCAGGAGGCGCTGAGCGCAATCCAGGTCCCGAGCGCGGCCGGGCAATTCGTCACCGAACTCGACGACCAAGGCGACCGGCTGGGTCGCCTCCCACGGCGCCTGGTTCGAGACGGCCGCCAAGGTCCTCTACGCCATCGGCGCCCTCGCGCTGGCGCTCAACCTCTGGCGCGCGATCGGCTTCGCCAGCCTGCTGCTGCGCGGCGCGCAACTCCTGAACCTCGACGTTCGCGACCGCCGGCGCGACCTCGACAACCGCATCGCCCGGCTCAGCCAGCGGGTCGCGGCGCTGTCGGCCGACGCCGACGCCGCCGCAAGGCACGCCGAGGCCGCGGCCCGCCGGGCCGGCGGCAAGGCGCAGACCCGCGCGCCGGGCCCGGACTTCCTCGACGCGCGCCACAGCCACGCCGCCGCGGCGCGCGGCTTCCTTGCCGCGCTCGGCGAGCGGATCGGCGAGGGCCCGGCCTCGGGCGCGCCGGAGCGCCTTGTCTTTGTCATCGACAACCTCGACGCCCTGCCGCCGGCTGCGGCGGTCGCCTGGATCGAGGCGGGCCAGAGCGCGATCGGCGCGGGCGCGATTGGCGTTGTCGCGTTCGATCCGGCGCGGCTGGTCGATGCGCTCGGCGGCGCCGGCGAGGCGCGCCGCCGGTTCGACAAGTGGCTGCAGGTCGTCGTCAACCTGCCGGGCCGCGCCGGCGTCGACGGGGAGCGCCTCATCGCGCGGCTCCTCGCCGCCGATGGACGGACGGCGCCGGCGGCGCCCGATCCGGCGATCGCGAGGGCGCTATCCGAGCCGCTGACCACCGCGGAGACGGGGCTCTTGACCGCGCTCGCGCCGCTCGCCGCCGGTTCGCCGCGCGCCGCCAAGCGCTTCCTCAACGCCTACCGGCTGGCCCGCTGCTCCGATGCGCCCCGCCCCGCCGTGGCGCTGATGCAGGCGGTGGCCTTCGCCGACGACGAGACGCAGGCGGCGATGCGGCGCCGGTTGAGCAACGGCGGCGGCGACCTCGCGCCGTTCGACGGCCCGGATCAGCTGGCTCGGGCGGTGAAAAGCGCCCGCTCGGCCAACGGCGGATCGCTCACGGTTGCCGAGGCGCGCGCGGCGGACGCGGTCGCGCGCCGCTACGCTCTTTCGGTGTGAAATCCGGCGAGCGCTCGCCGCCACGCGCACGCCGGATCATATCCGGGGGTCAAGCTCGGGGCGGGGCCTGCCATTTCCAACTCGGTTTCGAGTGTTTTCAAGGAGATGCGGCGCCATTTGCGAGTCTCCGTAACTCTCCAACCCGCCGACTTTGGGGCCATGCGGTGTCGGGCCGGGTCGCTGGCCGGCGAGGGCCGCGGCCCGCGACTTCCGGCTGGTCGCGAGCGCGCCTTGTCATGCCCGAGTCCATTTTGAGCCTTTTCAAGGCGTTGCGGGGAGTTTCCCGGGCGTGAGATTTGGCCGAAGGGGTCGCGGCGCCGTCACGGCCGGCCGCGCCGCCTCGGAGAGGCTCCGGGACGTCGCTGGCGAGGGCCGTGGCCTGCGGCGTCTCGCGGGTCTGAGCGGGCCGCGCCATTTCCGAGTCCGTTTTGAGCCTTTTCAAGACGTTGCAGGGATTTTTCCGGGCGCGCGATTCGGCCGGAGGGGTCGCGGCGCCGTTACGCCCGGCCGCGCCGCCTCGGAGAGGCTCCGGGACGTCGCTGGCGAGGGCCGTGGCCTGCGGCGTCTCGCGGGTCTGAGCGCGCCGTCCCGTTTCCGAGTCCGTTTTGAGCCTTTTCAATGCGTTGCGGGGATTTTTCCGGGCGCGCAATTCGGCCGGAGGGGTCGCGGCGCCGTCACGGCCGGCCGCGCCGCCTCGGAGAGGCTCCGGGACGTCGCTGGCGAGGGCCGTGGCCTGCGGCGTCTCGCGGGTCTGAGCGGGCCGTCCCGCTTCCGAGTCCGTTTTGAGCCTTTTCAATGCGTTGCGGGGATTTTTCCGGGCGCGCAATTCGGCCGGAGGGGTCGCGGCGCCGTCACGGCCGGCCGCGCCGCCTCGGAGAGGCTCCGGGACGTCGCTGGCGAGGGCCGTGGCCTGCGGCGTCTCGCGGGTCTGAGCGGGCCGTCCCGTTTCCGAGTCCGTTTTGAGCCTTTTCAAGGCGTTGCGGGGATTTTTCCGGGCGCGCGATTCGGCCGGAGGGGTCGCGGCGCCGTCACGGCCGGCCGCGCCGCCTCGGAGAGGCTCCGGGACGTCGCTGGCGAGGGCCGTGGCCTGCGGCGTCTCGCGGGTCTGAGCGCGCCTTGTCGTTTCCGAGTCCATTTTTAGCCTTTTCAAAGGGTTGCGGGGGTATTCCCGGGCGTGAGGCTCGGCCGAAGGGGTCGCGTCGGCCGGCGGGCCTGGCGGTTACGCGAAAAAGACTGCCTGCCCGCAGACCGTGAAGCGCCGCGCTGATGGACCGGGTCCGTCGGGCGTCCGCCAGGACGCTCGTCTGACGACGAGCTATCGACCGCGCCAATCAACGCGCGCCGTTCGTCGGGCTTCGCCCGGCCCCGGCCCGGCTGAAGTTCGTTGTCCGCCTTCAGCGGCCTCCCCTCGTCCATGCCGTCCTCGCCGCCTTCGCGCCGCCTGAGTGTCCGATGACGTCGACCGTAGCACATAATTTCGATTTTCCAAAGCATTTGTCGCCAAAACCGAAATCGATCGGTATGTCAGTGCGATAAGGCAGCGGGAAGGGTTCGGGTCGGAGGGCGGAGGCGACGGAACATGGCATTCGCCGACACTTGCCGCCGAGGGGAGTTCGTCGTGAGCAATTCAACGGCTGAGGTCGACGTATTGCGGACGTAGCAGACCGCGTTCGTGGACGGCGCAGTTGGGCGAGGTAGCAGACCTACAGAGGGTGCCACGGAAGGCACGGAGTCCGCCCGAAGCAAAGTGCCTATCACGCCACGCTTGTGAACCTGTCTCAAAATCCTTTTCCCTATTGCCAATCACTCCCGAAGTCATCAGTGTCATAATTCCCAATGGGCTCTTGCCGCTCATAAAGAACGCGGATTGCAAGATGGCTGTTCCGGACTTCCAGACTCTTATGCTTCCGCTCCTGAGGCTCGCCAATGATGGACAGCAGCACTCTGTCACGGAGACGGTTGACGGGCTTGCCGACGCCTTTCAACTCTCGCAAGATGACCGAGCGGAGCTTCTGCGCAGTCGTCAGACTCGCTTCTATAATCGGGTTAATTGGGCAATAACCTACCTGAAGAAGGCTGGCTTGCTCCAGCGCGTCGCGCTTGGAAAATTCCAAATTACTGATCGTGGGCGCGAACTTCTGACTACCAAGCCTAGCGCGATTAACGTTTCATTCCTCGAGAGTACGTTTCCGGAGATGGCGGCGTTTCGCCAGCCGCGTGCTGCAGATGAGGTTGCCGACGAACCGGCTTTTGACGCTGTCGAGGGCGATTGGAAGCATCGCGAGGGTGTCGAATTTAGAATTCGATCCACGCTCGAAAACTCGATACCCAATGAGGGGACGAGAAACGCCGCGTTAGACTTGGTAGCTCACGTGGTCGAATACGCGGATGATGAGAGTGCTAACTCCTGGTTGGTGGCCGAGACCGAGTTCGGCTTGAGGGTCATGGCCGGACGGCTAATCGCCTGCGAAATCTATCAGTCACAATTGCGGGTCAGCATCATCGGTGAAATTTCTGACGACGTTAGGTCCGCGATCGGCACTACTCGAAATGAAGATGAAGAATTCAAAGTAATTTCTGGCGGAAGAATGATTAGGTTCCCTGCGGATCGTGCTTCAACTGCGTTCGCTATAATCAGAGATGGAATAAGAGGTTTCATTGAGGCAGCAATTGCCAGGGTTCGGAGTTCGGTAACTCTTGACGCTCATGTACCAGAAGCGCTGAAGTACATCGGTGGTGTTGTGGGTCGGGAACTGCCCCAACCCAGGCCTCTCAGCCCAAAAACTGGCCGATCCGATGTCGATGATGACATTGACGATGCGGAGAGTGCTGCTCCCAGAGAACCTCGCGTCAGGGGGCGCGCGCCGATCTTTGAGCATGGCCAGAGATCCATTGCGTCCCTAATGAGTGATATTGAGCGTGAGATGATAGCACTTCCCGACTTACAACGACCGTTTGTTTGGGAAGATACAAAGGTACGTGATTTACTCGAACTCGTTGTTCGTTGGATTTCCAGTAGGCACTCTTGTATTTTGGCATACTTCTAACGAGAAGGACGCCCGGGCACTGGGAGCAGATCGACCTAGCCTTCGAGCCACGACGCTTGTTATTGACGGTCAACAGCGCCTAACCTCCCTTTACGCTGTCATGCGCGGAGTCGAAGTCGTAGGCAAGGACGGAACGGAGCGCCGCGTTTGCATCGCATTCCGCCCGCGAGATGGACGATTTGAGGTTGCGGACGCTGCAATTCGAAACGATCCGGAATTCCTTCCCAACATTACGGAAATCTGGAACGGAAATCGCCCAAAGCCACAGATCCGTAGGGATCTCATGAACGCGCTCCGTGATAGCGGCCGTGTCGTCGACGAGAAATATGAGGATGCCGCTGAACGCAACCTCGATCGTGCTCACTCGATGGTCGACTATCGGTTCCCTACCGTGGACATCCGCAAGACTGCGGCAAGCCATGATGACGAGGCAACAGACGAAGACGTTGCTGAGATTTTCGTCCGGATTAACAATCAAGGGACCCGCCTAAGACAAGCGGACTTTGTTCTAACGCTGTTGGCGGTATATCATGGCAATTTGCGCGACCGTATTGAGAAGCGCGCGAAAGAAATGTCGGTCGGGTCCGTTGTCGAGATTGATACACAGCAGCTTCTTCGCGCTATTTGCGGAGTTGCGTTCGCTCGGGCGCGTATGTCCGCAGTATATCGTTATCTTCGCGGAGTTGACCCAACGACCGGGGAAGGAGACGCTCAAGCACGCGTAAAGCGCCTTACCCAGCTCGACCAGGCGGCCAAAGAGTGCATTGACACCACGCCCTGGCGCGATTTTCTGCTTCTGGTCCAACATTCAGGATTTGTCGCGTCTAGTCTTATAGCTTCAAAGAACGCAATCGTGAACGCCTACACGTTTTATATTCGTGGAAGGAAATGTGGTGCACAGAAAAGCAAACTGGACGAAACGATCTCTCGTTGGATTTTTGGTAGCTTGTTAACTGCCCGGTACTCAGGGTCGTCCGAAACCATTTTTGAACAAGACCTAACTCGCGTTGCTGACATCACCTCTGATGACGCGCACGGCTTTTTTCGCGCGCTCGATGATGCCTTGAACGAGATATTAACCGGCGACTACTGGAATTACACACTAGTCGCGGCTTTGGAAACCCGAAAGGCGGGAGCGCCGGCTGCGCTCGCCTTTCGAGCTGCGCAAATCGTCTTGGGCACACGGGCGCTTTTCTCAAACCACTTACTTCGAAACCTCCTCGACCCGCCTGCGAACGGCAATCGTTCCGCAAGCAAGTCTCATCACCTGTTTCCCACCGCATGGCTGGAGGCTCGCGGCATTCGTGATCGCCGTCGCGTCAACCAGATCGCAAACCTCGCAGATATCGGTTGGTACGAGAACAGCGACATCGGTGGCCGAGGTCCATCAGAGTATGTTCCTCGTCTGCGTCGCAAGTTAGGTATCGACGACGCTCGGTGGGGTCGCCTCTGCGCAGAACACGCGCTTCCATTGGGATGGGAAGTGATGGATTACGAGGAATTTCTGAGAGAGCGTCGCCGCAGAATGGCGGACATCATTCGTGTTGCGTACCGTCAATTAGGCGGTGAACCAAATTCACCGCCCCTGACGCCGCCTTGGTTCCTACCTGGGGCGGAAGCTGTTTGGAGGCGTATAGCAGAAGCTGAGCGCGCTTTACGGGCGGTCGTCAAGGCGATTTATCTTGCGCGTTTCGGCGAGACGGCGGCCCGAAAGATTGAAGAAGCTTTGCCGGAACGCGAGCGCGAAGTCCTGTCACGCGCGCTCAGAAGTCGCCCTGCTGGCTCTGATCTGCTTGCGTCGGTGGACTATCTTTACCTCGGTCAGTTGCCGTCACTGCTTTTCGCCGCAGATGTTTGGCAAGAGGCCCGACGCCAACTTGTTGAAACTCCAGATCTGAAGCAGAAGCTACAGATGGCAGTCGCGACAATCGCGCCAGTGCGCAATGAGATCGCACACGTTCGAGAGGTTCAGCAAGATCGCCTTCTTCGAGCCGGCGTCGCTTGTGGCGATTTGTTGGAGTTGGTCCGCCTCAAGGAGCGTTGACGTGACCGCCGCTCCGTGTGCGCCCGCTTCTGGCGCATCGGTCGCGTTCCGCGATCCGCCGGGAAGGGCAGCAAAGAGACGGATATGAGCCGTTCGCCAAGCCCTCCTGTTGGGGCCGCTCCTTTGCGCATTGCGGGCGTCCGAGACTGACGGCTCAAACAGCCCAACTCGCGCGTCCCATCCGTTGCGCCTACCGCCGCTTTCCGGCGGTTTCCGCCCGTCTCGGGCCAGTCTTCAAACTCCGCGCCGCGGCGTTCGGGCCTGCGTCATTGCGGGGAGCGCTCTCGAGCCAGACGGACGACGCTCTCGCGCTTATCGAAGGCCTGCCGCCGGCGCCGGGTCGAGGCGCAGGTAATAGCGGCGCCACAGCCGCGCGAGCCACTGCCCGAACGCCTCGAGATAGATGAAGACGACGGGCGTCGTGTAGAGGGTCAGGGCCTGGCTGACGATCAACCCGCCGACAATGGTGATGCCGAGGGGATGGCGCAGTTCGGAGCCTTCTCCCGTGCCGAAGGCCAGCGGCAGCGCGCCGCCAATCGCGGCGCAGGTCGTCATCATGATCGGGCGGAAACGCAGAAGGCAGGCCTCCTCGATCGCCTCGCGCGCGTTCGCGCCGCGCCGTTGCGCCTCGAGCGCGAAATCGATCATCATGATCGCGTTCTTCTTCACGATGCCGATCAAGAGCAGCACGCCGATCGCCGCGATGACGGTGAAGGGCGTGTCGAACCACCACAGCGCCAGCGCCGCGCCGACGCTGGCCGAGAACAGGGTCGAGAGGATGGTGATCGGGTGGATCAGGCTCTCGTAGAGAATGCCGAGCACGATATAGATCGTCAGCAGCGCGCCGCCAAACAGCATCGGCATGTTCGACTGCGACTGCTGATAGGTCGCGGCGGTGCCGGCGAAGGCGCCGCGCACGCTGGACGGCATGCCGATGTCGCGGATCGTGTTCTCGATCTCCGTCTGCGCCTCGCTTAAGCTGCGGCCGGGCGCGAGATTGAACGAAATGGTCGAGGCGGCGAACAGGCCCTGATGATTGACGCTGAGCGGCGTATGGCCCGGCTCGTGATGGGCGAAGGCGGACAGCGGGACCATCGTCTCGACCGACGACGACACCGCCGACCCGGTCGACGCGCTGGTGTGGCCGCTCGCCGCGAGCGCATTGGTGGCGAGATTGCGGGCGGCGTCGCCGGCGATCGAGGCCGCCGTGCTCTGCGTCCCGGTGCTTGATTTATAGAGACCTGCGGCGAAGCCGGTCGTCTGGGCGCCGGTCGGATTGGCGCCGGCGGTCGAGACATAGAGATTGTCGAGGGTGCGCGGGTCCTGCCAGTAGCGCGGCGCGACCTCCATCACGACATGGTACTGGTTCTGCGCGCTGTAGATCACCGACACCTGCCGCTGGCCGAAGGCGTCGTAGAGCGTGTTGTCGATCGCGCTCAGCGTCAGCCCGAGGCGCATCGCGGTATCGCGGTCGATGACGATGTCGGTCTCGAGCCCGCCCTGCTGCTGGTCGGAATTGACGTCCTTGACGATGCCGCTCTTCATCAGCGCTTCGGTGAGCTTCGGGGCCCATTTGTAGAGCTCGGACGTGTCGTCGGAGAGCAGCGTATACTGGTAGGTCGCGTTGCTTTGCCGGCCGCCTGTCCTGAGGTCCGACACCGCGATCATGAAGAGGTGCGCGCCGGCCACCCGGGAGAGCTTGCCGCGCAGCCGGTTGACCACGGCGTCCGCAGTGACCCGCCGCTCGGCGTAGGGCTTCAAGGACGAGTAGATGAAGCCGGAGTTCGTCTGCCGCCCGCCGGTGAAGCCGACGACATGGGCGACCGCCGGGTCCTCCTGCACGATCGTCTGCAGTTCGGTGAACTTCTCCTTCATAGCCTGGAACGAGATGCTCTGGTCGGCCTGGATCGCGCCGATGATCAGTCCCGTGTCCTGGACCGGAAACAGTCCGTAATTGATGTGGTAGCGGAAGAGGTCGTAATTGAGCCAGACCGTGGCGATGAGCGTCGCCGCCACCAGCGCCGGATGGCGGAGCGCCACGCGGAGCGTGCCGCGATAGAAGCCGAGCGCCGCGTCGAAGACGCGCTCCGAGGCCTGGTAAAGCCGGCCATGGCGGCGCGTGGCTTGGCGCGGCAGGATCAGCGCGCACATCATCGGCGTCGTCGTCAGCGAGACGACGAGGGAGATCAGCACGGCGGCGGTCAGGGTCAGCGCGAACTCGCTGAACAAACGTCCGACTATGCCGCCGAAAAAGATCAGCGGCGCGAACACCGCGATCAGCGACAGCGAGATCGACAGGACCGTGAAGCCGACCTCGCTGGCCCCGAGGATCGCCGCCTCGAGGCGCGGCATGCCCGCTTCGAGATGCCGCGAGACGTTCTCGAGGACGACGATCGCGTCGTCGACGACGAAGCCGGTCGAGATCGTCAGCGCCATCAGCGACAGGTTGTCGAGGCTGAAGCCGGCGAGATACATCACGCCGAACGTGCCGATGATCGAGGTCGGCACAGCGACGCTCGGGATCGCCGCGGCCCGCACGCTGCGCAGGAAGGCGAACACGACCAGGATCACCAGGACGACCGCGACGATCAGCGTCTTCTGGGTGTCGGCGAGCGACTGCCGGATCGTGGTCGAGCGGTCGACCGCGAGCGTCAGGTCGACGTCGCCAGGCAGCGAGGCGATCAGCCGGGGCAACTCGGCCTTCACGGCGTCGACGACGTCGATGATGTTGGCGCCGGGCTGCCGCGAGACGATCACGGCCACGCCCGGCTTGCCGTCGACGAGCCCGGCGTTGCGCAGATCCTCGACCGAATTGACGACTTCGGCGACGTCCGACAGCTTGACCGGCGCATTGTTGCGGTAGGCGATCACCAGATCGCGATATTGCGCCGCCTTGGTCGCCTGGTCGTTGGCGTAAATCTGGGTGTGGGTCTCGCCGTCCTCGATCGCGCCCTTGGGGCTGTTGGCGTTGGCGGAAGCAAGCGCCGCGCGGATGTCTTCGAGGCCGATCCCGTAGCGGAAGACAGCGGTCGGATTGATCTCGACCCGGACCGCCGGCAGGGCCGAGCCCGAGACGTCGACCTCGCCCACGCCCGGCAGTTGCGACAGCCGCTGCTGCAGGACGTTGGAGGCGATGTCGTAGAGCTGCCCGGCCGTATGGGCGGACGAGGTCATGGCGACGACCATGATCGGCGCGTCGGCCGGATTGACCTTGTGATACGAGGGATTCTGGCGCAGGCTGGTCGGCAGGTCCGCGCGCGCGGCGACGATCGCCGCCTGAACGTCGCGCGCGGCGCCGTTGATGTCGCGGTCGAGGCCGAACTGGAGGGTGATGCGCGTCGAGCCCTGCGTGCTCTGCGACGTCATCTCGTTGACGTCGGCGACCTGGCCGAGATGCCGCTCGAGCGGCGCGGCGACCGAGGTCGCCATCGTGTCCGGGCTCGCGCCCGGCATGTTGGCCTGCACCGAGACGATCGGAAAATCGATCTGGGGCAGCGGCGCGACGGGCAACTGCCGGTAGCCGAGCAGTCCCGCCAGCACGATCCCGATGGTCAGCAGCGTCGTCGCCACCGGCCGCCGGATGAAGATCTCGGAGAAGCGGTTTTTCACGTCGGCTCCGCCGCGAGCGTGGACGCGGTCGCGCCGAGCCCGAACCGCTGTCCGAGCCGCTCGAAGAAGAGATAGATGACCGGCGTCGTATAGAGCGTCAGCACCTGGCTGAAGGCGAGGCCGCCGACGATCGCGAGGCCGAGCGGGTGGCGGAGTTCCGAGCCGACGCCGGTTCCGAGCATCAAGGGCAGCGCGCCGAAGATCGCGGCGACCGTCGTCATCAGGATCGGCCGCAGGCGCAGGAGGCACGCCTGATAGATCGCCTCGCGCGGAGGCAGCCCCTCGTTGCGCTGCGCATCGAGGGCGAAGTCGATCATCATGATCGCGTTCTTCTTGACGATGCCGATCAGGAGCACGATGCCGATCACGCCGATGATGTCGAGCCCGGCCCCGGCGATTTCGAGCGTGAGCAACGCGCCGATGCCGGCGGACGGCAGCGTCGTCAGGATCGTGATCGGGTGGATGAAGCTCTCGTAGAGCACGCCGAGCACGATATACATGGCGGCGACCGCCGCCGCGAGCAGGAACACCTCGTTCGACAGCGCCGCCTGGAATGCCTGCGCGGCCCCCTGGTAGCTGACAGCGAAGCTCGCCGGAACGCCGATATCGGTCAACGCCGCATTGATCTCGTCGACCGCGGCGCCGAGCGAAGCGCCGGGCGCCAGGTTGAAGGAGATGGTCGTCACCGGGAACTGCTTCAGGTGCGAGATCTGCAGCGGCGACGTCTTGACGACGAAGTTCGCGACCGAATTCAGCGGCGTCTGGCCCGAGGTCGAGGCGGACGAAGGCAAGTACAGATTGTCCAGCGAATCGAGCGAGCGCGCCATTTTCGGATCGATGTCGAGGACGACCCGGTACTGATTGCTCTGGGTGAAGATCGTGGAGATGATGCGCTGGCCGTAGGCGTCGTAGAGCGCATTGTCGACGATCGCCGGCGTGATGCCGAAGCGGGCGGCGTTGCCGCGGTCGAGATCGACGACCACCGACCGTCCGTTCGGCTGCAGGTCGCTCGCCACATCGACGATCGAGGGGACCTTGGCGAGTCGCTCAAGGACCTTCGGCGTCCACTCCTGCAACAGCGCCAGGTCCTGGTTCTCGAGGGTGAACTGATACTGCGTCGCGCTGACCGCGGTGTCGATCGTCAGATCCTGCACGGGCTGCATGAACAGTGAAATGCCGGGGACGCCGGCGGTCTCCTGCTGCAGCCGGCGGATGACTTCGCTCACCGTCGCCTTGCGTTCGCCCTCGGGCTTGAGATTGATCAGGAAGCGGCCGGAGTTCAGCGTGACGTTGGAGCCGTCGACGCCGATGAACGACGACAAACTCGCGACATCCGGGTCGGCGAGGATCGCCTTGGCGAGCTCCTGCTGCTGGTTCGCCATGCGCTCGAAGGAGACATCCTCGGACGACTGGGTGACGCCCTGGATGACGCCCGTGTCCTGGATCGGAAAGAACCCCTTGGGGATCGTCGCATAGAGATAGCCGGTCAGGAGGAAGGTGCCGAGCGCGACGAGGAGCGTGATCCCCTGGTGGTCGAGGACGATGCGGAGGGTTGAAGCATAGAAGCGCGTCAGAGCCTGGAAGAGCCGTCCGCCGCTGGCTTCGCCCCCGCCGGTGGGCCTGAGGATCTTGGCGCACAGCATCGGCACGAGCGTCAGCGAGACGAACGCCGAAATGACGATGGTCGCCGCCAGCGTGATGGCGAATTCGTGGAAGAGCCGCCCGACCACATCGCCCATGAACAGGAGCGGGATCAGGACCGCGATCAGCGACACGGTGAGCGAGATGATGGTGAAGCCGATCTGGGCCGAGCCCTTCACCGCCGCTTCGTAGGGGCTGTCGCCCGCCTCGAGATAGCGGGCGATGTTCTCGATCACGACGATCGCGTCGTCGACGACGAAGCCGGTCGCGACGGTCAGCGCCATCAGCGACAGATTGTCGAGGCTGAAGCCGAAGGCGTACATGATGGCCAGCGCGCCGACGAGCGACAGCGGCACCGACAGGCTCGGGATGATGGTCGCGGGAATGTTGCGCAGGAAGAGAAAGATCACCATCACGACGAGGCCGACCGCGAGCGTGAGTTCGAACTCGACGTCCTTGACCGAGGCCCGGATGGTCGTCGTGCGGTCGGTCAGCGGCTTCAGCGTGATCCCGGCCGGCAGGCTCGCGCTCAAGCTCGGGAGCAGCGCCTTGACGCTGTCGGCGACCTGGATGACGTTCGCGCCCGGTTGGCGCTGGATGTTGACGATCAGCGCCGGCGTCTCGTCCATCCAGGCCGCAAGCCGGCTGTTCTCCGGCCCGATCTCGACCGTCGCGACGTCGGAGAGGAAGATCGGCGCGTTGTTGCGGTAGGCGACCACCGACTTCAGGTAGTCCTTCGGATCACGGATCTGGTCGTTGGCGTTGATGGTCGACGACTGCGTCGGCCCATCGAAGCCGCCCTTCGGCGTATTGACGTTGAGGTTGGCGATGGTGGTGCGCAGGTCGTCGAGATTGACGCCATAGGCCGCGAGCGCCAGCGGATTGGCGTGGATGCGCACCGCGGGGCGCTGGCCGCCAGACACCGTCACCAGGCCGACGCCGGGCAGTTGCGACAGCTTGGGAACGATGCGGCCCTCGATGATGTCCTCGACCTCGGTGAGCTTCATCGTGCTGGAGGCGACCCCGAGCGTCAGGATCGGCGCATCGGCCGGGTTCACCTTGGAATAGATCGGCGGCGCCGGAAGGTCGGCGGGCAAGAGGTTGCCGGCCGCGTTGATCGCCGCCTGCACTTCTTGTTCGGCGATGTCGAGGCCGATTTCGAGGCCGAATCGCAAGGTGATGACTGACGAGCCCGCGGAGCTCGCCGACATCATCTGGCTGAGGCTCGCCATCTGGCCGAACTGGCGCTCGAGCGGCGCAGTGACCGCCGACGTCATCACCTCGGGGCTCGCGCCGGGGTAGAAGGTCTGGACCTGAATGGTCGGGTAATCGACCTCCGGCAGCGCCGACAGCGGCAAAAAGCGGTATGCCGCCAGCCCGACGAGCAGAATGGCGATCATGATCAGGCTGGTGGCGACCGGCCTGTCGATGAAGAGGCGGGACGGGTTCAACGGCGGCTGGCCTCTTGGCTCATCGTCCCGGGCTGGCGGCGGCCCCAGCGGCCGAAGGTTGCGCCCCGCCGCCGGGAGCGGCCGCGGCCGCGGCCGACGAAAGTTGCGCAAGACATCCGCGGGCTTCCCCGGCGCTCGCGCGCGCGGTCGCCTGCTGAACCGTTCCCGCCTTGACGAGCTCGACGACCTTCCCCCTCACGAACGTTCGCGGATCCGCAGCGGACGCGAACCCGGGCGCTGCGGCGGCGTAGATCGCCTTCGCCTCGGCGGAAAGATCCTTCGCGCAATCGTCCGCCGAGCCGCCGGCCTTTCCCGCCGCGCCTCTGGCGCCGCGCTCAGCCGACGCCGAGGCGACCGCGTCGCCGGGGCCGTTGACGACCCGGACCTTGGCGCCGTCGCGCAGCCGGTCGACGCCGTCGATCACGACCTTGTCGCCGGCGGCGAGGCCCGCGGTGATGGTGGTCGACTTGCCGTCGGAGGGGCCGGTGACGACGTCACGCTTCGTCACCGTGTCGTCGGCGTTGAGGAGATAGACGAAATGGCCCTTCGGCCCGACCTGGACCGCCGCGTTGGGGGCCAGAGCGACGCCTTTGAGCGTGTCGATCAGTAGGCGCACGTTGACGAACTGCTGCGGAAACAAGACGCCCTTCGGATTGTCGAAGGTGGCGCGCATCTTGATCGTGCCGGTGGTGACGTCGACCTGGCTGTCGTAGGTCGTCAGCGTCCCCTCGGCGAGCTTTTCGACATTGGCGCGGTTGAAGGCGGTCACCGGGATGGTCGCGCCGGAGTTCAGCCGTTCGGCGATACGCGGCAGATTGTCCTCCGCCGTCGAGAAGAGGACGCTGATCGGGTCGAGCTGGGCGACGACCACGATGCCCGTGGCGTCCGACGGCTGCAGGTAATTACCCGGGTCCTCCAGCCTGATGCCGACGCGCCCGTCGATCGGCGAGACGATGTGGGTGTAGTTGAGATTGAGCGTGGCGGTCTGCACCTGCGCCTGATCGGTCTGGATCGCCGCCTTGTCCTGCGCCACCAGCGCCTCCTGATCGGCGACCTGCTGCTTGGCGATCGAGTCTTGTTTGCTGAGCGCCTCGTAACGTTCGAGGTCGCTTTGCGCCTGGGCGAGCAGCGCATGGTCCTTGGCGAGCTGACCCTGCGCCTGAGCGAGCGCCGCCTGATAGGGCCTCGGGTCGATCTGGGCGAGGAAGTCGCCCTTCTTGACCATCTGGCCTTCGGTGAAGCCCAATTCCATCAGCATCCCGGCGATCTGGGTGCGGATTGTCACCGTCTCGAACGGCGTGACGGCGCCCAGCGCATCGAGGGTGATCGGCATGTCGCCGAGCGCGACCGGCGCGACCCGCACGCTCTGCGTCGTCCCCTCGGACGGCGCAGACTTCACGCTCTCGCTCGGCGGCGCGCCGGACTTCTCGAATTTCTGCCACACGAACAGCGCCACAGCGGCGAGCGCGACGACGATCGCGATCCGGCCGACAAGGCTGCGTCGTCGCGGCTGCGGCGCCTCCGGCTCGCGTCCGGGGGCGGACTTCTCCGGCGCCGGAGTCGTGGCCGGCGTCAGGCGCTCGGCCACCTCCGGCTTGAACACTTCATTCATCCGCTACCTCAGTCCGGCTCCCCAGTTGCACAGGAGAAGCGGCATGACAAATCACGCCGCGCGTCCCAGCGCGCCGCCTGTATATTACATGCCATTTTAATTTTCCCTCTTGGGCGTTCATGGCGGCGAAAACAAGGTGTTGCAATCTGTCTGGAGCTAGGTCATAAGCGCCTCCGCGAACGGCGACGCCGTTGATCGGATGCGGGTGTAGCTCAGGGGTAGAGCACAACCTTGCCAAGGTTGGGGTCGAGGGTTCGAATCCCTTCGCCCGCTCCATTTCCTACGATATGTCAGAGTTTTACGAGGGGCCGCCGCTTGGCGGCCCTTCGACTTTCGGCAGTTGGGCGGCGCCGTTTCGGCCGCTCGCGATGGGACCGCTCGGCGGAGCCTATTGGGACGGACGATCTCCAAGCGCTCCGGCAACGGCATGAACTTCATCAAGCTTCATAAAACTTCACATGCCGGCGGAATTTATAACCTTCAGGTTCGGACGATGTGAGACATCCTCTTTAACTTGCAGTCGAGGCGAAATCCGAGTTCTTTCGTCTGAGGTTCTGTTGGTTCTCACTTCGCTTATGCCCGCTCTTCGTGGCGAAGCACACTATCCGCGGGCATGCGCGCGGCGATCCGCCGGATGAAGCGGGCGCAGACGTCTGGCTGGGTGACCGGCAGCATGTGGCCACCTTCGACGAGTTCGAGGTCGAGCGCAGGAATGTCCCGCTTCAGCGCCTCGCCCTGCGCGCGCCAGTCGAGGATGTGATCCTGACGTCCGTAAAGGACGCCGATCGGCAGCGTCAGCGAAGCGTAGCGCCGCGGCATCGCCTCGATCGCCGGGTCGCCGTCGAGACCGCCGACGAGTTCGGTCGAGGTGACATAGATGTTGCTCGGCCTCAGCGCCAGCAGCCCGCCGCCGGCCGAGCCGAAATCGGCCGGCGCGGCCTCCGGCGCGAAAGCCGCGCGGAAGAACACGAAACGGGCGACGAGCGCGGCCGGCCCGGCCGCCGTCCAGGCGAAGAGACGACGCATGAGCGGCGAGCGGATGGCGAGCGACCGGAACAGGGCCGGCGCCTCTTCGATCCGATGCGTCGCCGGCGCGATCAGCGCGAGGCCGCCGACGCAGTCGGGCTCGTCGAGCGCGAGCGCGAGCGCAACCGCGCCGCCGAGCGAATGGCCGACGATCAGCGGCTTTCCGAGTTTCAGGACCCGGATGGCGCCGGCCAGGATCGCGGCCTGTTCGCCGATCCCGCCGGGGACGGGCGAGGAATAGCCGGAGCCCGGCCGGTCGAAGGCGACCACGCGGAAATCGTCGGTCAGCCGGCCGACGAGCGAATGGGCGAAATGACCGAGCTGGCCGCCGAGCCCGTGGATGAGAACGACCGGCGGCCCCTGTCCCCGATCGAGAACGTGCAGCCGCGCTCCCTTGACCTTAAGAAACGCGCCCTGCGCCGGCGTCAGCCGCTCGATTCGCCACAAGGCGGCGACGGACAGCGCCGCCATCGCGACCTCGAGCGTAGCCAGGATCGCCAGCCCCTCCAAAAGCCCGCGCACGAATCCGTTCACCCGCCCGCCCCTCCGCCTCCAACCGCATTGCAGGCGCCGAGGCGACCGGCGCGCCGGGCCGACCTGGCGCAATCGGCGCGCCTCAACGCTTTTGGCCCCAGTCTTTCCCCGCGTAAAGCCTTCGCTTTGCGGCGTTCTGCCGCCATGCCCATTCGTTGATCCCGCCCCCGGCGTCCGCTAAGGTTCGCTCAAAGCGCTGGGAGAGGAAACGTAATGAGCCTCGCGAACATTCTCGTGCATGTCGACTCAAAGCCGCGGAGCGCGGCCCGCCTGGCGCTCGCCGTCCGGATCGCCGAGCGCCACGGCGCGCGGCTGATGGGCGTGTTCGCCGAAAAGGCGGCGGCCCATCAGGTCGGAACGGTGGCGAGCTGGCCAAGCCCGCAATACACCGAGGCGCTGGAATCCGCCCGCGTCGCCTACGCGGCGGCGACGACGGCGCTCGGCGACCGCGCCGGGTTCTTCGATCTCAACCGGGGCAGCGACGCCGAGATCGTGCGGCGCTTCGTCGAGATGGCGCGGATCTACGATCTCGTGATCCTGGGCCAGAGCCACGACGCCGAGCCAGTCCCCGCCAGGCTCCCCGACCAGACGATTTACGAGAGCGGCCGTCCGGTCCTTGTCGTCCCCTACGTCGGCAATTACCCGGACGTCGGCGAGCGGCCCCTGTTCGCCTGGCACAACTCGCGCGGCGCCGCGCGCGCGGCCTTCGACGTGCTGCCCCTGCTCGTCAAGGACTGCGACGCGATGATCATCGAAGTCGCGCGCAAGAACGAGCCGCGCGGCGAGTTCGCCAACCACCTGATCGACAATCTGGCGCGCCACGGCGTCAAGGCGCGCTACCAGCACTTCGTCGTCGACGAGATTGCGGTGATGGACACGCTGCTCAGCGCCGTTTCCGACCACGCCGCCGACATCCTGGCGATCGGCGCGTTCGACCAGGGCACGCAGTCGCTGCTCGGCCACGGCGCCGGCACCCGCCACGTCCTCGCCCACATGACCGCGCCGGTGCTGTTCTCGCACTGAGGGCGCGCGGCCGTCCTTGCCGCCCTTGGAAGTCGGTCCGACGAACAGGCGGAACGCGCCGAATTGCGGTCGATGGCGGATGGCGACGATTGCGGCAGGAGCGGGCGTTCATGCGCGCTTCGAACAATCGGCGGGCCCACGCCCCTACGAGCGGCTCGCCGAATCTGCTCTGGATTGTGCTTCGGCGCTGAATACTGAATCGGTTCGGCCGCCAACGTTGACCTCGTCAGACGTAGAAATCTGTAGTAACTATAAAAGCTTACAAGGCAGGGAGGGTCCGGCGCGCGGGCTAATCAACAATTTAGGCCTTCTCGTTATGGTCTTGCGATGACGTGTTGGTCCCGTTCGGCGCAAGCGGCGGGCCAAGGGCATGACGCCGAACGTTCATTCCAGCTGCGATCTGGACTTAAGCCGACAATCGGCAAAGCTGCGATGCATGCGTTCGTGTCAGCAGCGAGGAAAAAGGGGACGCCGCTGAAGCTCATCCGAACGTAAGGCTCAGACATGTTGGACGTCAGCAGAGAGTGCTCCGCGCCAAGGCCGGCGGAGGAGACTCTCGCCCGCCTGGTTCGCGAACACAGAGCCGTCAGCATGTGCCACCAGACGCTGATGCGCGCGGACGACGAGCAGACCCTGCTCGACGACATCTGCCGCATCGTCTGCGAGGAAGCCGGTTACCGCATAGCGTGGGTGGCGTTTGCCGAGAACGACGCCGCAAAGACCATGCGTCCTGTCGCCTGCGCCGGAATCGACAGCGGATCACTCGAAAAGGAGGGGATCACCTGGGCCGACACGGAAAAAGGGCGCGGCGTCGTTGGGACCGCCCTTCGGACCGGAAAAAGCGCTTGCATTCAGGACTACGCTGCAGATCCGCTCGGCGCCCCCTGGCGCGCCAAGGTGCTGGCGCAAGGCTTTCGCTCCGGGATCGCCCTTCCTCTCAGGAACGAAAGCGCGGTCGCCTTCGGGACTCTGAACATCTATTCTCCGGAGCCCAACGCCTTCACCGCGGAGGAGGTCCGGCTGCTCGAAGAGTTGGCCGGCGATCTGGCGTTCGGCATCGCGGTGCTGCGCGCCCGCGCCGAGCGCAAGCACATCTATCGACGGCTTCAGGCCAATCTGCATTTCTTCGAATGCATGGATCGGGTCAATCTGGCGATTCAGGAGACAAACGATCTCGAGCAAATGATGAGCCACGTTCTCGGCGTGACGCTTTCGATCTTCGAATGCGACCGGGCTTGGCTCGTCTATCCTTGCGATCCGGAGTCCTCCACCTGGCGAGCGCCGATGGAGCGCACCCGTCCCGAATATCCCGGCGCGATGGCCGCGGGGATCGACTTTCCCATGGACCCTGATGTCCGCCGGGCGATGACGGCCGTTCGCGCTTCCTGCGGCCCGCTGACCTTCGATCCTGCGTCCGAGTTCGGACCGCCCCCAGCAGTGTCGGAAGAATACAGCATTCGCTCGATGCTGTGCATGGCCATCTATCCCAGGACGGACAAGGCGTACATGTTCGGCCTGCATCAGTGCTGCCATCCGCGCGTTTGGACCGAGGACGAGAAGACGCTGTTCGAGGCGATCGGCAGGCGCCTTGCCGACGGCCTGACCAGCCTCACCTCCTATCGCGACCTGCGCGACCGCGAAGGACAGTTGAGCGCCTTGGTGCAGACTATTCCAGATCTCGTCTGGATGAAGGACGCCAACGGCGTCTTCCTGCGCTGCAATCCGCAGTTTGAGCGCTTCGTCGGCGTTGCAGAATCGGAAATCGTCGGCAAGACGGACCATGACCTCTTCGACAAGGATCGTGCGGAATTCTTCCTAAAGAGCGATCGCGAGATCGTGACGACCGGCAAACCCTATACCGGCGAGGGGTGGTTGACCTTCGCCGCGGGCGGATACCGCGGCTATTTCGAAGCGATCAAGACGCCGATGCGCGATCGGACGGGCAAGCCGATCGGCGTTCTCGGCATCGCCCGCGACATCACCGAACGCGCCAAGGCGGAAGAGCAACTGCGCATCGCCGCCGCCGCCTTCGAGGTGCACGAGGGCATCGTGATCGTCGGCGCCGACGGGAGAATTCTGCGGGTCAACCGCGCCTTCACCAAAATCACCGGCTACACCACCGGAGACGTCGTGGGGAAGGCGCCAGCCGAGCTACGATCGGGCGAGCATGACCCCGCCCTTTATCAGGCGATCTGGGATCGCCTCGCGCGCGAGGGAACCTGGCAGGGCGAGATCCTGAACCGGCGCAAATGCGGAGAGGTCTTTCCTTCGTGGTTGACCGCCGCGGCGGTCAAGCGCGACAACGGCGAGATCACACACTACGTCGCTACGCTGATCGACATCACCGAGCGCAAGGCGGCGGAAAAGCAGATCGAGCACCTCGCCTATTACGATACTCTGACTCAGTTGCCCAACCGCCGCCTGTTCCGCGACCGTCTGCAGCAGGCGCTCGCCGGCTGCGCGCGCAGCGGGCGAAAGGGGGCGCTTTTGTTCATCGGTCTCGACAACTTCAAGATCCTCAACGAGACCGCTGGTCACGACGTGGGCGACCAATTGCTGATCGAGGTCTCGCGGCGGATCGCCGGCTGTGTGCGCAACGGCGACACCGCCGCCCGCCTCGGCGGCGACGAGTTCGTCGTGCTCCTCGAAGAATTGAGCGAGTGCGTCGTGGAGGCCGCCGCGCAGGCGAAGGAGATCAGCGAGAGGATTCTGGCCGCGCTCAATCAGCCCTACGCCGTCGCTGGGCGCCCGCATCACAGCACTCCGAGCATCGGCGTCGCGCTGTTCATCGACGCCGTCGATTCGCTCGACGAACTGCTCAAGCAGGCCGACATCGCGATGTACCAGGCGAAATCGGCGGGGCGCAACACGCTGCGCTTCTTCGACCCCGAGATGCAAGGCGCGCTCGCCGCCCGGACAGTTCTGGAGTCCGCTCTGCGGCTCGCCATTCACGATCGGCAGTTCGTCCTGCATTATCAGCCGCAGGTCGACGGCGCCGGCGGCGTCATCGGCGCCGAGGCGCTGCTGCGTTGGCGCTGCCCGGAGCGCGGCTTGGTTTCGCCGGGCGAGTTCATCCCTCTGGCTGAGGAAACCGGGCTGATCCTGCCGATCGGCCAGTGGGTGCTGGAAGCGGCCTGTTCGCGGCTCAAGGACTGGGCGGGCGACCCGCGCACCCGCGAGTTGCGCCTCGCCATCAATGTCAGCGCCAGCCAGTTCCGGCAGGCCGAGTTCGTCGAAAGGGTGCGCGAGGCGCTGGCGCGCGCCGGCGCTCCCGCCGCAAAGCTGAAACTCGAACTGACGGAAAGCCTTGTCATCGACGACATCGACGGCGCCATCGAAACTATGCGGGCGCTGAAAAAGCTCGGCGTGGGATTTTCGATGGACGACTTCGGCACCGGCTATTCATCGCTGTCGTATCTCACCCGGCTACCGCTCGACCAGCTCAAGATCGACGGATCCTTCGTTCGCAACTTGCCCGACAGCGCCAACGACGCGGCGGTCGTGCAGACCATCATCACCCTCGCCAAAAGCCTCGGGCTGGCGGTCATCGCCGAGGGGGTGGAAACCGAGGCGCAGCGGCAGTTCCTCGAGCGCTACGGTTGCCCGACCTACCAAGGCTTCCTGTTCAGCGAACCCGTGGACGTCGCGCAGTTCGAGCGGCTGTCTGGCGTGAATGTTCCCCCTTGATAAGTCACGATTCGAGGAAATTTTTGGAAGCCGCCGCGGAAAGAAATTGAAGCTTTCGGAAGACGTTTGGAGGAATTAGAAACGGACGGAGTGCGTCTCGCGCTCCTTGGGCGGCGAGACGCCGCCCCTCCGGTGGGGTCGCAAAATAGCACTGCTATATGATGTGAATATGGTCGGCGGGAGCGCCCGGCCCTCTTACCGCCCGAGCCCCGCCAGCACGCCGGGCAGGGCCTCGGGCAGGTCTTCTGCGATCAGGCCGGGCCCGAAAGCCCGCGCGGCCGCGCCGTGTAGCCAGACCGCGGCTGCGGCGGCCTCGAAGGCCGGAACCCCTTGCGCGGCGAGGCCGGTGACGAAGCCCGTGAGGACGTCGCCCGAGCCGGCCGTCGCCAGCGTCGGCGGCAGATCCCAGCCGATCGCCGCGCGGCCGTCCGGCGCCGCGACGACGGTGTCGGATCCCTTGATCACGACCACCGCGCCGGTCAGCCAGGCGGTGGCGCGGGCGCGGGCGAGCTTGTCGTCGTCCGCGCCGATCCCGCCGGCGCCGGCGAAGAGGCGCGCGAACTCGCCCTCGTGTGGCGTCATCACCGCCGCGTGGCCGCCGCGCGCGATGAGCCCGGCCAGCGTCGCCGCTTCGCCGGCAAAACTCGTCAGCGCGTCGGCGTCGAGCACGACCGTGCGCCGGTCGCCCGGCCGGGTCAGCGCCGCGGCGACGAGCCTGCGGGTCTCGGGCCCCGCGCCCGCGCCGGGCCCAAGCGCCACGGCGCGCCGGCGGGCGTCGGCGATGAGCGCCTCGAACGCGCTCACGCCCGCGAAGGGCGCGACCATCACGGCGGTCGAATGGGCGGCGTTGACGGCGACGGCGTCCGGCGGGCTCGCGAGCGCCACGATCCCCGCCCCCGCCCTGAGCGCCGCCCGCGCCGCGAGCCGCGCCGCGCCCGTCTGATGCGCTGGCCCGGAGACGACGAGCGCCGCGCCGCGCGCGTATTTATGCGAGCGGAAGTCGAGCGCCGGCAGCGCGGCGCGCCATATGGCCGGGCCGTTGACGAAGGCGCTGGGCGCGATCGCCGGCAGGACGCTCGGCGGAATGCCGATGTCGGCGAGCCGAATCGCGCCGCAAAGCGACCGGCCCGGCTCGATGAGGTGGCCCGGCTTCAGCCGGAAGAAGGTGACGCTGGCGGTCGCCTCGACCGCGGCGCCGCGGACCTTTCCGGTCGCCCCGTCGACGCCCGAGGGCGTGTCCACCGCAAGCACGCGGCCGCCGGTCCGGGCGTAGGCGTTGATCCGCTCGACGAGGGCGCGGGCATCGCCCTCGATGTCGCGGGCGAGCCCCGCGCCGAAGAGCGCGTCGATCACGCAGGCCGCCCCGTCCAGGTCGATCGCGGCAGGCGGCAGGACCGGGCCGGCAAACCGGTCCGCCGCGGCGGCGGCGTCGCCTTTGAGCGCCTCGCGCCGGCCGAGGAGGCCGAGTTCGACCGGATAGAAGCGCTCGCCGAGGAGGCGCGCCGCGACGAACCCGTCGCCGCCGTTGTTGCCGGGTCCGCAAAGAACGACGATCCGGCCACGCGAGCGCGCGAGCCGGGCCGCCTCGTCGGCGACCGCGAGGCCCGCCGCCTCCATCAAGACGAGGCCGGGAGTTCCGCCTGCGATCGTCATGCGGTCGGCCTCGCCCATCTCGGCCGGGGTCAGAAGGTCCGGGCATTTCAGCGGATCGAGCATGCGGCCAGAGTGACCTGAGGCCGAAGCGCCGGCAAGTGCGAAAGACAAGGCTCGCGGAACCGCTGGTCCCTTTGTTGCATTGCGCTTGCCGGCGGGCCGCCGGATAATGCGCCGGCCTTGGGGGCGCATGGATGCGCAGGGAAGCCGACGATGGCGGTCAAGATCGTGGGACGGGACGGCTGCGGGGTCATGATCCCGGAGAACGCGGTCGGCATGGAGGGCCGCGACGGTCGGATTGTCGCGATCCCGACGGGCGCGACCGGCCTTCAGGGACGCGACGGGCGCATGGTCGCCGTTCCGACCGGATGGATCGCGCTCGAAGGCTCCGACGGGCGGATGACGCCCATTCCCGCCGGCTCGATCGGAATGCAGGGGCGCGACGGGCGGATGGTCGACATCCCTCCCGGGGCGGTCGGTCTCCCCGGCAGCGACGGACGCATGGTCGCCATTCCGCCGGGCAAGGTCGGCGTGGTCGACCGGCGGGGCCGCATGCGCGCCGAAGATCCGGGCGCGCCGCCCTCCGAGCGGGCGATCCGGATGGAGGCCGACGCGTCAGTCGACGCCCTCCCCGACTGGACGCAGTTCTCGTTCTGATGGGCGGGGCGCGGTCCGGATCGCAGAGGGGAGCTGCGGCTTCGGTCCCCTTCAGACTTCCGGATGCTCCGCATCGAACCGCCACACGTCCTCGAAGCCCATCAGCCGGTTCATCTCGGCGAACGGATAGAGCGGCGCAGGCCGAACCCAACGACGAGCCCGTCTCGCCGATCCGACGTATAGACCGTCTCCAAGGCCGCGGCGGCGCTGAGCAGCCCAGCGACCGGATAAATGGCGAGGGCGTAGCCGATCGCCGCCAGCCGGGCGCTGCTCAGCATCGGTGTGCGGCCGCCTTCGACCATGTTGGCGAGGAGCGGCCTGTCGCCGAGTTCGCCGCCGATCCTCTCCATTTCGGCCTCCGTCTCGGCGATTCGACGAAGAGAATGTCCGCTCCGGCCTCAGCGTAGAGCTTCGCGCGGCGGATCGCCTCGGCAAGTCCGAGCGAGGTTCGCGCGTCAGTTCGGGCGACGATACGAAAGTCCGCGCTTGTCCGCGCCTCCGCCGCGACGGCGATCTTCAGCGCCATGTCCTCCGCCGCAATGACCCGCCGGCCTTGCGTGTGCCCGCATTTTTTCGGAAACTCCTGATCCTCGAGCTGGATCGCGGCGGCGCCGGCGCGCTCGTAGCCCTGAACGCGTGCGGCGCACGTTGATCAAGGCCGCCGCAGTCGCACGAGGCCGGGCGTTCCGCCGGCGATCGTCATGCGGTCGGCCTCGCCCATCTCGGCCGGAGTCAGAAGGTCCGGGCATTTCAGCGGATCGAGCATGCGGCCAGAGTGACCTGAGGCCGAAGCGCCGGCAAGTGCGAAAGACAAGGCTCGCGGAACCGCTGGCCCCTTTGTTGCATTGCGCTTCCCGGCGCGCCGCCGGATAATGCGCCGGCCTTGGGGGCGCATGGATGCGCAGGGAGGCCGACGATGGCGGTCAAGATCGTGGGACGGGACGGCTGCGGGGTCACGATCCCGGAGAACGCGGTCGGCATGGAGGGCCGCGACGGTCGGATTGTCGCGATCCCGACGGGCGCGACCGGCCTTCAGGGACGCGACGGGCGCATGGTCGCCGTTCCGACCGGATGGATCGCGCTCGAAGGCTCTGACGGGCGGATGACGCCCATTCCCGCCGGCTCGATCGGAATGCAGGGGCGCGACGGGCGGATGGTCGACATTCCGCCCGGGGCGGTCGGTCTCCCCGGTAGCGACGGACGCATGGTCGCCATTCCGCCGGGCAAGGTCGGCGTGGTCGACCGGCGGGGCCGCATGCGCGCCGAAGATCCGGGCGCGCCGCCCTCCGAGCGGGCGATCCGGATGGAGGCCGACGCGTCAGTCGACGCCCTCCCCGACTGGACACAGTTCTCGTTCTGACCGCGGGCCTCGGTCTGAATCGCAGAGAGGGATCTTGCGGCTTTGGACCGCTTCAGACTTCCGGATGCTCCGCATTTCCGCCGCTCCTGCACGGCATCACTCACACGCCGCGCCTGGTCGTGTTCGGCGGCGGATTCCCGATCGTGATCGACGGCGAGGCGATCGGGGCCGTCGGCGTCAGCGGCGGGCACTACAGCCAGGACGTGGAGTGCGCGCGGGCGGCCCTCGCCGCCATCGGCGCCGAGGCGCAATAGCGGCGGGCCGATAAGCCGCGGCGTCTGGCGCGCCGGCGCCGCGGCTGTCCTCCTGCAAGGCTGCCGGGCGGCTTGCCATTGCGCGCCCTCGTGAAGCACGCCGCGATCATTGAAGCGGCTTCTATCAATTATACAGGAAAGCATTTGAAGGAGCGGTCACTCAACAGAGCCGCTTTGGCGGCGACCTCAACTCACGTAGGCCACGTTCAAACAACATTCTTATTCTGTGTTATGTCTGCGGTCGCGACCTCGTCGACGTTGAATCGAAAATGGCGCCGCAAGCCTTTGAAAAAGCTAAAAACGGAATTGAAAATGGCAGCCTTCCCCAAGCGATGCGGCAAGCCCCTCCTCAGGGCGTGACGCTGAGCCCAAAGCCCTGCTTGCGCCGCTGGCCGTACCGTGCCCCGGTCCGCGCGGGCTTCGCGGGGGCGGCGTTCTCGTCGAACAGTTCCGCCAGCTTCTCCGTCATCGCTCCGCCGAGTTCCTCGGCGTCGACGATCGTCACGGCGCGCCGGTAGTAGCGCGTCACGTCGTGGCCGATGCCGATGGCGATGAGCTCGACGGGCGAGCGGGTCTCGATCTCCTCGATGACATACCTCAAGTGTCGTTCGAGATAGTTGCCCGGGTTGACCGAGAGCGTCGAATCGTCGACCGGCGCGCCGTCCGAGATCATCATCAGGATCTTGCGCTGTTCCGGCCGGCCGACGAGCCGCTCGTGCGCCCAGGCGAGCGCCTCGCCGTCGATGTTCTCCTTGAGCAGCCCCTCGCGCATCATCAGGCCCAGGTTCTTGCGCGCACGCCGCCAGGGCGCGTCGGCCGCCTTGTAGACGAGGTGGCGCAGGTCGTTGAGCCGGCCGGGGTTCGGCGGCTTGCCGGCCTGCAGCCAGGCCTCGCGCGCCTGCCCGCCCTTCCAGGCGCGGGTGGTGAAGCCGAGAATCTCGACCTTGACGCCGCAGCGTTCGAGGGTGCGGGCGAGGATGTCGGCGCAAGTCGCCGCGACCGTGATCGGCCGGCCGCGCATCGAGCCGGAATTGTCGATTAGCAGCGTCACGGCCGTGTCGCGAAACTCCATGTCCTTCTCCTGCTTGAAGGACAGCGGCTGCTGCGGGTCGATGATGATGCGCGACAGGCGCGCCGAGTCGAGGATGCCCTCCTCGAGGTCGAAGTCCCACGAGCGGTTCTGTTGCGCCATCAGGCGCCGCTGCAGCCGGTTGGCGAGCCGCGCGACGACCGCCGACAGGTTCTGCAGCTGCTTGTCGAGATACTCTCGCAGGCGCTGCAGTTCCTCGGGGTCGCAGAGCTCGTCGGCCGCGACTTCCTCGTCGAACCGGGTGGTGTAGGCCTTGTAGTCGGTGGTGCGCCGCTCCTGCGACTGGGTCTGCGGCGGACGGTTCTCGGCGGCCTCCTCGGCGTCGCCGGCCTCGCCCTCGTCGTCGAGTTCGGACGACGGCGCCTCGACCGTGTCCATCGTGCCCTCGTCGGCGTCGTCGGTCGCGTCGTCGGCCGCCTCGCGCTGCATTGCCTCCTGCGACTGGCTCTCTTCGCCCTCGCCTTCGGCGTCCTCCGGCTCCTCCGGCGGCGGCTTCTCCTGACCGTCCGCCTCCTCATCGGGCTCGGCTTCCGCGTCGTTGGCTAGGCCGAGCGAGGTCAAGAGCTTCTGAATGAGTCTGGCGTAGGCGCGCTGGTCGTGGATGGCGGGCCCAAGCTTGTCGAGTTCGGCCCCGGCCTTCTCCTCGACAAACCCGCGCCAGAGGTCGGTCAGCCGCTCAGCGCCGGCCGGCGGCTTCAGGCCCGTCAGGCGCTCGCGCGCCAGCATCGCCACCGCCTCCTCGAGCGGGGCCTCCTCGCGCGAGCGGGCCTCAGCGAACGGGCTCTTGTGATAGCGGTCGTCGAGCATGGCGGCGAGGTTGGCGGCCACCCCCTCCATGCGGCGCGAGCCGATCGCCTCGACGCGGGCCTGCTCGACGGCGTCGAACAGGGCGCGCGCGGCGGGGTTCTGCGGCGCGAGACGGCGATGCACCGCCTCGCTGTGGCAGGCGAGCCGGAGGGCGAAGGAATCGGCGACCCCGCGCAGGATCGCCGCTTCGCGCGGACTGGCTTTGCGCGGCGGCTCGGGCAGGCGCGCCTTGGCCCCCTCCGGCCCGGTCATCAGCGCCGGCTTGTCGGTGGAGAAGGTGACTTCGAGCTCGGGATTGCGGGCGAGCGCCCGCGTGCAGGAGGCGACCGCCAGCTTGAACGGGTCGTTGGCCGCGTCGGACTTGCCGCCCAGCTTGCGATTGCTGGCCGGTTTGACGTCGATGGTGGACATGAGGGGCTTTATGCCTCCGGCGGCGGCCCGTCGCAAGGAAACGGCTCGGAATTCGAAGCGGCACAGCCGCAAGACTTCCAGACGTCGGCGCGCGAGCGCGGGACGCCTCGACTCATTGACCGGATCGACCAACGGCCTAGACTCGGGTTCCGGCGCCCAGAGCGCCCGGCGCAGCGCCGGGGATCGGCGCCCAAAGGCAAGTCCCATGAATGCGCCCGCTTTTCTCCCCGACATCGCAATCCCGGCCGAATTCCGGACTTCATTCGACGCCCAGCGCGCCGCTTACCTCAAAGCGCCTGAGCGGACCCACGCCGAGCGGGTCGCCGATCTCAAGGCGCTTGTCCGCCTCGTCCGGGACAATGAGGCCGCAATCGTCGCCGCGATCAGCGCCGACTTCGGCAATCGCAGCGAATTCGAGACTAAATTCGCCGAGATCTTCTTCGTGATCGACTCCGCCCACGGTGCGGCGAAGCGCGTCAAGCACTGGATGCGGCCGCAACGCCGAGCGGTCGACCTGATGACCTTCGCCGGCGCGCGCAATCGCCTCATCCCCCAGCCGCTCGGCGTGGTCGGCGTCATCGTCCCGTGGAACTATCCGCTGATGCTGAGCCTCGGACCGCTGGTCAGCATCTTCGCCGCCGGCAACCGGGCGATGGTCAAGATGTCCGAGAACTCCCGCCGCCTGGCGGAGCTCCTGATCGACGTTTCGCCCAAATACTTTCCCGAGGACAAGCTCGCATTCTTCGACGACGGCGGCGGACGAGGGCCCGCCTTCTCGTCGCTGCCGTTCGACCACCTGATCTTCACGGGCTCCGGCAAGACCGGGCGGGCGGTGATGGCCAACGCCGCGCGGAACCTCACCCCCGTGACGCTGGAGCTCGGCGGCAAGTCGCCCGCGGTCGTCGCCCCCGACTTCCCCATCAAGACGGCGGCCGAGCGCATCCTGTGGGCGAAGATGCTCAACGCCGGTCAGACCTGCCTCGCCGTCGACTACGCGTTCCTGCCCAGGGTCAGGGAAACGGAGTTCGTCGACGCCTGCAAGCGCCTCATCGCCAAGCGCTATCCGGACATCAACGGGCCCGACTTCACCTCCATCATCGACCAGCGCGCCTACGACCGGCTGACGGCGACGCTCGAAGACGCCCGCGCCAAGGGCGCGACACTCGTCAATCTCGCCGAGGGTCAGACCCCCGACGCGTCAAAGCGCAAGTTCCCGCCCCACATCGTGCTCCATCCGACCCCCGACATGGAGGTCATGCAGCGCGAGATTTTCGGGCCGATCCTGCCGATCCGGGTCTATGACGAGCGGCAGGAGGTCGCCGACGCGATCAACGCCGGCGACCGGCCGCTCGCCCTCTACCCGTTCACCCATGACCGGGCGACCCGCGATTTCTATATCTCCCGCGTTCTTTCGGGCGGCGTCTCGGTCAATGACGCGATGCTGCATGTCGCGCAGCCCGACCTGCCGTTTGGAGGCGTGGGCGCCAGCGGCATGGGGCATTACCACGGGCCCGAGGGCTTCGAGACCTTTTCGAAGATGAGGCCCGTGTTCCAGCAGGGACCGGTGTCTTCCGTCCAGATGATGATGCAGCCGCCATATTCCGGACTGGCGAGACGGATGGTCGACTTCATGGTGCGGATGCGAAGCTAGGCGCGCCTCGCGCGAAGCCGTAACGAACCCGACGCCCTTCTCGTAAGTTGATCGCCAGACGAATTCGGGAGACGGACATGGGTCGTGCTCTGGGATCCCCTCTGACGCTCGCCGCCGCGGCCCTGGCCGCCGCTGCGGCCGTCGGCGCGCCCGTCTGTGCGGTGGCCGTGTCGGAATGGCGCATCGACCCGGCCCGCACGACCATCGCCTTCGCGATCGACGCCGTCGGTTATCCGAGGACCGAGGGACGGTTCGACGCCTTCGACGGAAAGATCGCCATCGACTTCAGCCGACCGAATAAGAGCCGCGTCGCCTTCCACGTCCGCTCCGCGTCGGTCGACGTCGGCTCGGCGTCGTTCGCCGACTATTTGCGCTCGTCCGCTTTCCTCGACGCGGCGAAGTACCCGTCGATCGATTTCGTCTCCACCTCGGTCGAGAAGCTCAACGACCATGCGGTCCGCGTGTCGGGCGACCTGACGCTGCTCGGCGTGACGAAGCCGCTGACGGTCGACGTCGACGTCGAGCGCCCGGCTGGCCGCAAGGGGCCGCTCGAGTTCCTGGCCAAAACGCAGATCAACCGGCTGGAATTCGGCATGACCTCCGGCTTTCCGCTCGTGTCCCCCAACGTGGACCTGACAATCAGGAGCGAGGCCGCCGAGCTTTGACGTCCCCCGCGCAGCGCTGGAGCCCGGCGATCGTCGGCCTTCACTGGATCAACGCGGCGCTGATCCTTGCGCTCCTCGCCCTCGGTTGGATCATGACCCGATCCCCCTTCGGCGCCGGGACGACCTTCGATCTCTATCAAGAGCACAAGTCGCTGGGCTTTGCGGCGCTCGCTCTGACCTTGCTGCGCATCGTGGCGCGCGCCGCCTCCGCCGCGCCGGCGCGCGTCTCCGGCTGGGAAGGGCTTCTTTCACGCGCCGTTCAGGCGGCGTTCTACGTCCTGACGCTGGCGGCGATAGCCGCCGGCTGGCTCGTCGTCTCCGCGTCGCCCCTGCCGGTGCCAACGAAATTCTTCGGTCAGTTCGTCATCCCGAACATCGCCCCGCCCGACCCGAAGCTGTTTGCTCGGGCCGTTCTCGCCCACCGGATCGCCGCCTACGCCATTGCCGCGCTCGTCGCGCTGCACGTCGTGGGCGCGCTGAAGCACCATCTTGTCGACGGGGACGATGCGCTCAGGCGCATGCTGCCGGGGCAGGGAAGGCGTCGGAATTGAAGCGCGTGCGCCAGAGTTCCCTGGCGTCCTCGGCGTCCCCGGCGTATTCAGCGTCTTTCGCTCGAATACGGTACAACCGGGCATGAGCCGACCCGCTTTTTACAGTCATCTCGGCCCGTTCAGCGACCTCGTCGAAGCCGCGAAGGCGGCGAGGCCGTTGTTTCCGATCGCCCCGCCGGGAGAAGCCACCCGCAGAATCGCGCGCGAAATTCTCGGGTTTCGCGTTGGCGCGGAGCAGCCGGGCAATCCGCACGTCGAGCAGGCCTGGCACGCCGGTGGCATCGAAGGCGAAGAGATTTCGTGGTCGGTGGGATACGGTCCACGGACCCACGCCTGGGTCCTGAAACCGAAAGGCGCCAAGGGACCGCTGCCCGGAGTTGTCGCGCTGCACGACCACGGCCATTCCAAGTTTTACGGCAAGGAAAAGATCGCCGACGGGCCTCAAGGGTCGCTTCCCGCGCTCGAGCCGTTGCGCCGGACCTTTTATGGCGGCCGAGCCTACGCCAACGAACTCGCCCGCGAGGGGTTCGTCGTGCTCGTCCCGGACGCCTTTCTGTTCGGCAGCCGCAAGTTTCCCCTCGAGGCGATGCCGGACACCGATCGCGCGCTTGCGTCCGCCGTCGAGGCGGTCCTCGGCCCCGACGTCGTCGCCCCGGACAGCTACAATGGCGCCGCCTATGCGCACGAGCACGTCGTTTCGAAGTACTGCACGCTCATCGGAACCAGCCTCGCCGCGGTCGTCGCCTACGAGGATCGCGTCGCGCTCGCCTATCTGCGCTCACGCCCGGACGTCGAGGCGGCCCGCGTCGCGTCGATCGGGCTCTCGGGCGGGGGCCTCAGATCGGCGCTCTTACGCGCGACCTCCGATGACCTCGGCGCCTGCGCAATCATCGGCATGATGAGCGGGTACGAGGGCCTTCTAGACCGCTGCGTCGCGACCCACACCTGGATGTTGTTTCCGCCGGGTTGGAGCCACCGCGGCGACTGGCCGGATCTCGCCGCCTCGTCCGCCCCGGCGCCGCTGCTCGTTCAGTATGCGCTCGACGATCCCTTGTTCACCGTCGCCGGCATGCGCGCCGCCGATGCGCGGATCGCGAGCCACTATGGGAGCATGGGCGCGCCCTCAGCCTATCGGGGCGAATTTTACCCGGGCGGCCATCGGTTCGACGTCCCGATGCAGCGGGACGCCATCGCTTGGCTCAGAACGCTGCTTTACGCCTGAGCGGCCAAAGCTGACTGTGAGCGCGCGGATGCTTCATCGCCCTGTTCGCCCAGGCGAACGGCTCGAAGAGAAAATGCGCTTTGAAGCAAGCGTCGCGGGTTTATCGGCAACGGGGGTCAAGCAGCGCTCTTGCGCGGCGCGCGTTGGCGCTGTCGATTCGTTGACCGCGGCGATCGCCTGCCTGTCGGTCGCGGTGTTCGGCGTCTTTCTCACCAACGGCGTCGTGTGGGCGGCGAATGCCGAAATTTCCCCGCTCAATCAGGAAGGCACGGTGGCGGCGATCGAGAACTGCTTTGGCAATATCGGGGGCCTGACGGCGCCGATCATTGTCGGCTTTCTCCTGGAGGCCACCGGCTCCTGGGTGGCGCCGATGGCCTCCGCCGCGGTGGTCGCGCTGGTCGGCGCCGGCATCTACCTGTTCATGCTCTCCGACGAGGCCCTGTTCGTAAAATCCCGGGCTGCGTAGCGGGCGGACCCGCCGCAAGGAGTTGGCGGCCGAGGGGAAGATCCACGCGGCGCCAACTTGGGCGAGTTGCAGGCGCCAAAGCCGCGTCACCGGTTTCCCGATCGGCGCCGTCATGCCCTGCTGCTTCGCAGACGCGTGACGCCTATGATCGCGAAGGCTCGGTTCTCAAACTCCAAAGAAGAGACGAATGAAGAGAGCGCTTCTGATCGCTTTGGCCGGGATTTCGCTTTGCGCCGCCGCCTCGGCGGGCGACAGTCCGCCACCGGCGGCATTGAGCCCGGCGCCCGCGCCCTCCGAGCCGAAGGGCGCGTTCCTGCTCACGGTGTTTCTCAAGCACGATCAGTCGAAGCCGCTCGAAGAGATCAACGCCGAGCTCAAGCGGCAGGGCTTCTACAAAGCCTTCCCGCCGCCGGGCATCGAGGTCGTGAGCTGGTACGTCATGATGGGAATTGGGCAGGTCGTGACCTTGCGCGTTCCGGCCGAGCGGCTGCGCGAGGTCAATCGCTCCATCGAGGAGACGGCGTGGGGCGGCTACCGGACCGAGTTCTACCCGACCTACGACCTCAAAGCCTACGCCGAGCAACAGCACGCCGAGGCGCAGTAAGGGGATCGAGCGGCGGCCCTGGAGGCGATGCGGCACGGATGCCGGACGTATGACATCGAAAACGGCTCAGCCCCGCTTCGGCCCTTCGCTCCCGTAAGCGGACGGCTTCGTCCAGATGTCGCGCTCGACCATTTTGGCGATCTGCCGGTCGATCACCTCACGCCGGAAGTCGGCGTGATTGTAAGGGGCGCGGTCGAGATAGAGGTTTTTGGGGTAGATCGGCTGAGCGTAGATCGTCTGATAGACCTCGGTGCGCAGATCCTTCATCCAGTTGTCCCACTGCGCCCGCGTCCGGTGGTCGCGCAAGGCCTCGATGTCGATCGTGCCGGCGACGTAGGACGAGCCCGCGCCGTAGTCGTGCCGGCCGACGATGCGGCCCTTGTAGTCGACGATCATCGAGCGGCCGCCGAATGTGTCGATCGGCAGGTCGGCGTCGGCGTCGAGATAGTAGGTCCCCATGTTCGGCGCGACGACGAAGACATTGTTGTCGAGGGCGCGGGCGCGGTTCTGGATCTCGAAGAACTCGTTGCCGGTGTGCGGGTGCGGGTAGGAGGCGCGATAGACCACCTCCGCGCCGTTCATCGCGAGACCCCGGGCGTTCTCCGGATAGGATCCCTCGTTCGCCATCAGCACGCCGAGCCGCCCGATCTCGGTGTCGGCGACCGGATAGAAGGCGTCGAGCGTCTTCCCGTAAAGCTCGATCCAGCGGTCCCACACGTCGTGCGGGGTCATCGAATGCTCGACCGGGTAGAGGGTCGCGAGCTTATGGTGCTTGAGCACCACCTCGCCCTTCGGGTCGATGGCGAAGCCGACGTTGAAGAAGCGGTCCGGGAAGGCTTCATGGCGCGCCTTGGCCTGGCCCATGATGAACACGTTCCATTTGCGCGCGAGATCGCCCAAAAACCGCGTCTCGGGGCCCGGAATGTCGATCGCCGTCTCGCGGGCGTAGGCGACATGATCGAGATCGAACACCTCGTCGGTAAAGCCCTGCAGCGCCCCTTCCGGCACGGCGACGAGCCGCACCGGCAAGTCGAGGCTCGAGAGCCAGGAGGCGGCGGCGATCATGTGCGCGATGTGCTCGAGATTGCGCTCGATCTCCGCCCGCTTGCGGACGCCGCGCACGGTCGGGATCAGGCCAACGGCCGTATAAGGTTGAACCATGCGTTCCCTCCCGCTGCAGAGAAAATGATCGGACGATACGCGTGTATAGCCGTAGTCTTCTGTCACGGGCCCCGTTCGGCGCCCGTTCGGACGTCGTTCAGCGCCGTTCGGACGTCGTTCGGACGTCGTTCAGCATGCGTTCAGCGCCGAAAGACGCCCCCTTATCCACCCGTGTTTCGAGCGATTTCAAGGGCTTGCAGCAGAGTTTCGCGAAAAAACGACGCGAACGCCGTTACCGGCGGCTCGGGGGGTCGCCTGGAAGCCTTTCCGGATCGGGGCAAGCGGAGTCGCGGGTCCTTCGGCCATTGACCCCAGACTACGACCGGATCCGCATTTTTGCAATGAATTGTCGCTCAAGTTCCGATCATAAGAAAGCCGGACGCCCCGCATCCGGTCTGCCGGCGGGCGGGCCGCCACTCAGCCGGCGACTTGCGTCCCCGGCCCCACCCGGGGATTTCCGGGGATTTCGGTGCCACTTTACTCAATCCCCATCGTTAACCCCGGCCAGAGAGCGGGCAATCCCGCGACCGGTCGAAAGCGCGGCGCTTCGAACGTTGAGCCAGCGTTACAGTGACGCGACCCAGCGTTACAGTGATGCGACCGCAATTACCTTTTTCCGGCCCATCAACGCCTTGGCAACACCTACCTTGCACATTGAGGTATTGGCGGGCGCGTCACCGTAATCCCGCGTCACCGTAATCCCGGGAGGATTTGGGCGACCGCGAATTGAAGCGAGTGCCGTCGTAATTCGAAGTATCTCGTAATTCGTCGTGAATTTAATTCGCGTAATTCCATGTGCGCCTATCGCTAGAGACGAGGAACGTGCATGCGTCCGAGTTGGCATGCCTTTTCAAACCACTCGTCGGCCAAAGTCCGACCCAGAGTGGCGATCACCGAACGTGCCTGCAGCAAATCTACAGTCCAATAGATACGCAATTTGCTGAAGCGCTCTCTTAGGATTCGGCGCGCTTTTTTGTCATCGATGACGACATCCAATCCGCGCGACATCGCCGCGGCAATGACCGCAGCTTCTCCATCCCCAAGAGCGTCGCCGGTAGGCGCGCCGACGATCTCGAGAAACAAATCCAACTCCTTGCCCTCAAGCGAAAGAAGCGAGACCTTAGACGACGCTCGTCGCAACGGGTGGTCGTCCGTTTGGTACTTTACGCCGCTCGCGGGATGGCGCCTGACCTCCATGACCACCTGCTCCGGCGCATAGCAAGGAACAGCCAGGCCACTCAGTATCGCCTCCATCGCGTCGGTCGCCAGAAGATTTAACCATACGCTCGTGTCGAGTACGAGGCCGCCGCTATCGGCCAGATCAGGCATGCAGCGACATGACCTCCTCGGCCTCGAACGGCGTTAGAGCTTCTCTGAGCTCCAACCGATCGACAGCCAGCAGGTCACACAGCTGTCCCTCCGAGAGGACTTCGCGATCCAAGGCAATCGACGCCAGATAGGCTAGACGAGGCGGTATGAGCGGCGTCTTCGCATGCACGGTAGCGTCGCCAAGCACGCTGCGCTCCAGATTGCCGGCAAAGCCACGATCAACCAGGGAATCCCAAGTCCCCTTTGGCAGAAGGGTTAATTCCTCAAGGCGTCGGCACATGGCTTCAGTAGCAACACCAAACTGGTGCGCCAGAAGTATCAGTTCCCGCACATCGAAGCGACTCTCCGACCCGACGACTTGATCGAAGCGCGCGCGCACCCCTGAAGCTGGCATCAAGAACGCCGATCCAAAACGCTTGGCGAAACGCTCCTCGACCGAGAGAGAGACTACTTTCTCTTCAAGGATATCGGCGTGCGCCCGGTCGGAAACAAAGTGCCCGACTTCATGGATCGCGGTCTGGACTCGGCGCCTCCAGTGATGGCTTGCGTTAATGAGAACGCAAGCGCCAATCGCAGGGTCAAAGGCGTAGAGCCCAGCAATCTGCGCCGCAAGCGGTCGGAAGAAGATCCTCAAACCGAGTTCAAGTTCAAGCAGGCTGACTAGGTCCGGTATCGGTCCTAGACCCACGCCGAGCCGGGTCCTCAAATTATTGGCCGCGTCCTCCGCCTGTTGATCGACTATGTGCGTATTAATGCGGAGCGGTGGAGGGTAATCGGTGCGCAATTCCTGTCCCAGCAGCCGCTCCAACTGTGCCGCTCCAGTAGCAAGGCGATTGAGAAGGCTAAGCGCCTGGGTGACGGCCCTAGACGCCTCCTTTCCTTCGCTTCGCCTAAACCTTGCTGAAAGATCAACATGTATCGCATCGGGAGAAGTTAGGTTGCCTACACTGACACCGTAAAGGCGTGCGAACGCAAGTAGCTCCTCGGGCCTGATGGACCGCTGCCCCTTCTCAATTGCAACGAGAGTAGTCCGAGCCATGCCAATCGAGGCAGCTGCCGAATCTTGCGTAAGGTTGGCCCCGGAGCGCGCGCTTCGGAGCCGCTCGCCGAGTTCGGCGGGAGCGCGACTATTCATAACTCATCTCGATATTTCGGGCATCGGTCTCTAAGCCGGTCCGGGCCAGCACCACCAAGTCCTAAGCGCCGAACAAAGTGGGCGCCGCATCATGCTCTCGAAGCCGTCGCCAAAACTCGCGAGAGATTTCCTTCCTACCGTCCGACACAAATGCCACTACGGCCTGGCCGCGTAAGCGGTCGGGGCGAACGCGATCTGCTTCGCGCTCGGCCATACGACAGAGCTTCCGCACCGGTCTCGGGAACGACGTCCCCCTATAGCGGTCATCTCGCATGTGATTAGAATGGCGATTCGCTGCCACATTGTCAACCTATGACTGTCATTCCTTTCTGACATTGTCCGGCATATACCACTCGCAAATCGTGTTACAAAGTCTGCCCGGGTCGCGCTTAAACGGAGGGAGACGGCGCCGGCTCAGCGAGCCGCCCCTCCACAAAAACGCCGCCCCTCCACCCCACAAAACCCACCTCTTCGCCCCATAAGCCCTTTCATGCGGCGCGCCTTCAGCCAAGCGGTCGCGGCCCAAAAGGTCGCGGCGCCTCGGTCGGGCGGACGTTCTGCAAAAAAACATGCGGAGGACGGCCATGGCGGATAGTTTCCATGTCTATTTCGGGCCGAAAGCGCTCGAGGCGCCCATCGAGCTCCGCAGGATCGGGGCGAGCGATTGTTTTGCCGCGCTGAAGGAAGGGTTTGCCGATTTTCTGGCGATGCCGACGCATGTCGCGTTCGTCGGCATTTTCTATGCCCTCGCCGGCATCGTGCTCGCGGCCCTGTCGTCGTTCGGGAGCGCGCTGCACCTCGTCTTCCCGCTGGCCGCGGGCTTTGCGCTGCTCGGGCCGTTCTTCGCCGTCGGCCTCTATGAGCTCAGCCGGCGGCGCGAAGCGGGCTTGCCGGCGTCGTGGCGGGACGCCTTCGCCGTGTTTCGCTCGCCGGCGCTCCCCTCCGTGATCATGCTCGGCCTCTTTCTGCTGGCGCTGTTCGCGCTGTGGATCGGAACCGCGCAATACCTTTACACCTGGCTCTATGGACCGAAGGCGCCCGCCGCAGCCGCGCCGTTCCTGCACGACGTTCTGACCACGGGCCGGGGCTGGACCTTGATCGTCGTCGGCTGCGCCGTCGGGTTTTGCTTTGCGGCGCTGGCGCTGACGATCAGCGTCGTCGCGTTTCCGCTGATGCTCGATCGCGACGTCGGCCTCGCCCCGGCCATCGTCGCCTCGACCCGGCTCGCGCGCGACAATCCGGGCCCGGTCGCGCTGTGGGGCGCGATCGTCGCGGCGGCGCTGGTCGTCGGCTCGCTGCCGCTGTTCATCGGCCTCGCCGTCGTGATGCCGGCGCTCGGCCACGCCACCTGGCGCCTTTACCGCCGCGCGGTGGCGCGCGACCCCGCGCACGAGGTCCCGATCGAGGCCCCGTCCGCCAGGGGCCTCGTCGAGGCGCCGGGTTTGCGGCAGGTGTGGACGTTTCTCGACGTGCTCGACCTCTTCCGCAGGGGCCGGGTGTAGCGCGCCGGCGGCGCTCCCCGGGCGAGGGCCGGGCCCCAATTCTCCCGCGCTCTACCGGCCGACGCTCTCCTCTTCGCCGTCCTCGCTCCAGCGCGTATGGAAGCGGCCGGCTTTATCGAGGCGGCGATAGGTGTGGGCGCCGAAATAGTCGCGCAGGCCCTGCAGCAGGTTCGCCGGCCCGTGGGCGCGGCGGAGGCCATCGTAATAAGCGAGCGCCGACGAGAAGGCCGGCGTCGGCACGCCGCTCGCGACCGCGAGCCCGACCACCTGCCGCCAGGCGCCCTCGGCCTTGATCGCGGCGGCGAGGAAATAGTCGTCCATGAGGAGGTTGGCGAGCTTCGGGTCCCGGTCGTAGGCGTCCTTGATCCGGTCGAGGAAGCGGGCGCGGATGATGCATCCGCCGCGCCAGATGGTCGCCATGTCGCCGAGCCTGAGGTCCCAGTGGAACTCAGCCGAGGCGACGGCCATCTGTTCGAAGCCCTGGGCGTAGGCGACGATCTTCGAGGCGTAGAGGGCGTCGCGCACGGCGTCGATCTCCGAGCGTTCGGCTTTTCGCGCCGCCGGGGCGGCGCGCGAGGTCTTTTCCGCCATCTCCAGCCGGCGGGCGCGCTGGGCGGACAGGGCGCGGGCGTACACGGCCTCGGTGATGGCGGTCAGCGGCACGCCGAGGTCGAGGGCCGATTGCGCGGTCCAGCGGCCGGTGCCCTTCTGCTCGGCCTCATCGAGGATCGCGTCGACGAGCGGCTTGCCGGCAGCGTCGGTCTTCCGCATGACCGCCGCCGTGATCTCGATCAGATAGCTGTCGAGGTCGCCCTGCTTCCAGTCGGCGAAGATCTCGGCGATCGACGACGCGTCGAGGCCGTACAGGCTCTTCATCAGATCGTAGGCCTCGGCGATGAGCTGCATGTCGGCGTATTCGATGCCGTTGTGCACCATCTTGACGTAGTGGCCGGCGCCCTTGGGGCCGATGTACGCACAGCACGGCGTCCCGTCGACCTGCGCCGCCATCTTCATCAGGATGGGGGCGATCCGGTCATAGGCCGAGCGATCGCCGCCCGGCATCATGCTCGGCCCTTCGAGCGCCCCGACCTCGCCGCCCGAGACGCCCATGCCGACATAGCGGATCCGCTTCGCCCCCACCGTCTCGGAACGGCGCGCGGTGTCGGTGAAGAGGGAATTGCCGCCGTCGATCACGATATCGTCCGGGTCGAGATGGGGCGCGAGCTCGTCGATCACCTCGTCGACGGGCCGCCCGGCTTGCACCATGATGATGATGGCGCGCGGCCGCTCGAGGCTGGCGACAAAACCGGGCAACTCGCGGGAGGGGAGAAACCGCCCTTCCCGCCCATGCTCCGCGACAAGCTCGTCCGTCCGTTCGGAATGCCGGTTGAAGAGCGCCACGCCAAAGCCCTTGCGGGCCGCGTTTCGCGCGAGATTCGCGCCCATGACCGCCAGACCCATCACCCCGATGTCCGCGAGATCAGGCATATGCTCGTCTCCCTTCGCGCCGCCTCGAGGCGCACGGGGCGATCCCGCGCACGCCGGTCGGCCGAGGCCCAGAGTGGACGACGATTTTGCCTTTCCCGAGACGGCGACGGGCGCCGGCTCAGAGGACCGGGCAGGAGCCGTGAGCGCGACCGGCGCCGGGTCCGCGGGCGCGAGCCGCGCCTTACGGCCGTTTATCGACCGGGCTCAGCGAAATCAGGGGGTTGGACCCCGTCTTAGCGACCGGTTCGCGGAGCACTAATAACAAATGTGCTACGGTATTACCGCGATCGAACATGGATAAGCTGGTGACCCGCGATTTGATCGACAACCGTCCGACGCGTCCAAAGCTATCGCCAAGATAACTTCGGATTTGACCATGTTCGCAGTTTGTTGTGGCTGGGGCACGACTTTTCGTTGTCCGCCTCCTGTCGGCAATGATAAGAACAAAAAAGGAACATGGAGTCCATCTGATGGGCTCGAGCTTCAGGCGAGGGAGCGCAACGTGTCATCTAAGAACCTATTTCTAGCTGGGGCAATCCTGATCGCATGCGCGGGAGCGCTCGATGCGCAGACCTATCTCGATCGCCAAGGTACGCCCGTACAAAGCACCGCGTCCATTCCCTACGATTATTGGCCGGTTGGCTCCGGCCAGCACAATCTCGCGCCCACCGTTGCGACGGCGCTGACGGTCCCGGCAAGCGCCCGCTTCATGCGAGTGTGCGCTACGACGGCGACCGTCAAATATACGACCGATGGTCTAACGACGCCGACGGCATCGATTGGCGAGCCGCTCTTTGCGAGTTCCTGCCTCGAATTGTCGGGCGTCAGGGTGCTGAGCAATTTTCGCGCGATCTCCGCCACCGGCACTCTCGACGTCGAGTATTTCCAGTGAGGTACGGGTTTGGCGGCGAGCAGAGCCGGTTTGTGCAGCGTGGCCGCAAGGGCGGCGCGAAAAGAGGTCCGCCTTGCCGATCGTTCCGCCGAAGGATGCGCCCATAGACCGCGAGCACAATTTTCCCAACCACGAACACTGTGCCCGCTAACGGGCTTGGGTGTCAGATTCGGAGGGAGGCCAGATGTCGTCCAAGAAAGCGCTTCTTGCCGGGGCTATCCTTATTCTGTGCGGCGGAGCGCTCGATGCGCAGACCTATTACGATCGCCAAGGAGCGATCGTACAAGGTGTTGCGACGATTCCCTTTGACTACGCGCCGCTCGGCCCGGGTCAGCACAATTTCGCTCCGACAAACACAACGCCACTGACGATTCCGACCGGCGCCCGTTACATGCGGGTTTGCGCGTCCACCGCGAACGTCAGGTATACCACCGACGGCAGGACGACTCCGACGACATCGCTCGGTCAGCCGCTGATAGCGAACTCTTGCCTCATTTTGTCCGGGGTGAGAGTAATGGCCAATTTTCGCGCGGCGTGCGGGTCCGGCACGCTCGACATCGAGTATTTTCAATGAGGTTAGGATTTGGCCGAATTCTGCGGCAAACTTTACAGTACCAATGTGGTATTACTTTGCATTGGCTGCCATTGCGGACGATCGTGACGACCAGCGCGTCCGGCCTACGGCCGGGGTCCCCGCCACCGTCCGTCGGGTGGTGGAGGGGGCGCGCCACCGGGCGGCTTGGGAGCCCAACATTCGAGCGCCTGGCGTCCGGGGGAGATTGGCCGTAGCAGGTGGGAATAAGGCAAAGGACAAAGGCCGGGCGAACACGGGCGCGGCCGAGTTGCGGCGCGCGGGCGGTTTTCACTCATATACGACGTGTACTGCAGCGCGGAGGGCGCCCGCGATGCCGCCGGGTCCATGGGTTGACTGTCGTAATGCCGGGCGGCAAGACAAACCTCCAGATTGCAGGCGCGAACAATTTGGACGTGCTCGCATCTACCGGTCGGCGACCGCGCCACCCTAGCTGCCTAGAAATTAAAACTTTTCGGAGAATCCAATGAAGCTCGACGCGGAGTTTGTAACTTGGGCATATCGAATTCTATTGGAGCGGGAGCCCGAAAGCGTAGAGGTTGTTGAGCGCATTGTCGCAAAAAACCTCACCCCTATCGAATACGTCAGGAACGTTCTCACCTGTGAGGAATTTAGCAGAAAGCATATAATAGAGACTCGAATATCAGAAGCCTGGTGCTGGGCAGAGGTAGAGACTTTGCTGCTTCGGGTAAATCTTATGGATTTATACATATCTTGGCCGGTTATTGAAAATACTTTCGATCGTATCGAAACAAAATATGTCCACTCCGTGCTGAAGCGCGGCGATTACGCTATGGATATAGGAGCTAATCTTGGTTATTATACGATTCTTTTTGCTTCAATTGTAGGAGCGCCAGGCCGAGTATACAGCTTCGAACCGATGCCACATCTCTATGACTCCTTGATGAAATCGATCCAGCGGAATGGGCTTTCTAGCCGTGTGTTTTCATTCAATGCAGCGCTGTCTGAGACGCGGGGCGAACTTGAAATGTTTCATGCGCCAGGTTCGCGCAACTGGGGCGGCGCAAGTTTGCTTGCAGACCGCGAGGCGCCTCCTGGACATGAAGTGATCAAGGTGACAGCCGGAACACTTAGCGATTTCGTCGTGCCTAAACGGCTAGATTTCGTCAAGATCGATGTCGAAGGTGCCGAGCCGCAAGTTATTCGTGGAAGCATGGATGTTTTTAGCAAGTACAAGCCGATTGTGCTCTCAGAAATTCATGTACCTCTTCTGAAGGCGGTTTCGAATCACACCGCCGATGACTACGTCAATCTAATGGAATCCTTGGGATATTCGTGCAGATTGCTTGACAATACCGGAGACATTGGTGCGCCGATCGATACGGGTGCAATCGGAGCCGTCGCAAACGTCGTCTTCGTTCCGAAATAGGAGGATGGAGCGAGCGGGGCGAGTTGGCGTTTCGGTCAGCGAGGCTGTGACGTCGGAGCGTGTGACCTAGGTCGAGCGCGGCCTGTCGCGGCGAACGCGCCCATCGTGCGTGGTGGTTTTGCCCGTTATTCCCCACTCGAAGGAAGAAGGGGTAAAACTAAGTGAGCGCCCGGCCGGCGAAGCGAGCCGTCAGTGTCGGGTGAAATCAGCCCGCTTCAGTCGCTCAGGAGGTCCGAGCCGAATACGCGCGTTCCTCCCTTCTTCCGCCACGCGGCCAAGATAACCTCATAAAGCTTGTAGTCCTCCTGCAAGAGCTCATCTATCTGGCGCAACTGGGACTCGTTGAAATCATCAAGACGAAGGATTTGCGGGGAAGTGTTCGTCTTCGGCGTCGAGTCGATGCCCCATTCCTCAGTCAGCCAAGCATCATAGGCCTCGAGCGGCACCAATTCCATGTTGGAGCGAATTAGCAGATCCATGGCGGATGCATAACTCCAGGCCCCGAGAATGCTCGTAGCGAAGGTGTGACGAGTGAACGATTCGACCGATAAAAACGACTTGCCGAATTCGCGCAGGGTTTCCAGATCTGCGTTTTGGCGGACGCGGTCGAAGGAAATAATCTTTTCCCAAATTTGCGTGTCGTGATCTAGGCCGTCGGGGTCTTCCTGGAACCGCCGGATATAGTAGTTCAGGAGGGATAAGAGACTTTCACGCGGCTCACGTATCACAGTAAACAATCGATCGCTCGGCCGCAATAAGGCCCTGTCCACATACCAAGCTAACGGAAAATGCCCTGTTGCGACGATTTGATCGGACTTCTGAAGGCGTTGCACTGTCATCGCCAAGTGCGCGAACAGCTGATCGGGCGAGGTCGCACTTGGCACCCTGTGAGTGTCATGGATGTAAGGAAATTCACTAAGGAGCTTGTCGCGCAGGTGCGTACCCGCCGTTTTCGGGACATGAATATGAATAATGCGCCGCTTCTCCGGAAAAGCCTGAAACAAAAGTTCAATAATCCGCTCCTGGAACTCCGGGCTCCGGAGCGCCCCGCGAGCGAGTTCCGCGCGATCGGTGTTGGCGAACTGTTCGATAACTTTCGCCAACTCTGGAATACGATTCAATATCGCGTAATAAACGTCGGATACAAGTGTTTTAGACCAATCGAAACTCTTGACAAAGCACTCAACTGAGGTGGGTGGCGGTTGGGCCGACATGGCGTCGAATAATTCACGCACATCCAACGGCGGACTGGCTAACATACTTTTCTCGTTGTGGATTCTTGTTTCGTTGAACCGGTCGGGCCGGCTTGGGGCACTCCTTGCTCATCATCCCGAGACTATTTGGCGACGGTTGTCAACTCGCCGCGGCGGTCTTTTCAAAAGGAAACGGCGCGCATTTCGGCTGCGATCAGCGGCCGGTGCGTTTCAGGCTGCCGAGTCCACGATCCTGACGCTTAAGGCGCGCGCCGCTCTGCCGGGAACAGACCACGAACATTTCCTTGACCAATCACGCCGCATATGGCAAAAGAGACTAGAGTGGGTTGGTTCGCCTCAAAGCGGCTTTTTGCGCCGATCTCCGACTCTGACGCGCTCGTCGGTGCTCGAAGCTCGGTCAGTCGCTGGGCCACCAAACGTCGCACGAGAACCGGCGCGGTTCGCGCTCGCTCTCTTCCATTCGCAACTCGCGTTACCGCGCACTCCCGATCGTCGACGCGTGGGAGTTGGAGGGTATTCATGAAACGCTTTCTCCTCTTTTTGGCCGTCGCAGGTCTGGTTGGGCCGGCGCACTCGCAATTCTTCAACGGGCCCATGATCCCCACGACACCTCCGGCGAGCATGAGCCTCGGCGCTGGTCTTCCGGCGGCGCTCGCCAATCCGGCCAATTCGAATGGCGGCGTTCCTCTGCTCGGTGGAAGCGTGACCTCCGGAGACTGCCTCACGTGGGGCGCGACTGGCATCCAGGATGCGGGTTCGGCCTGCGCCACGAGCAATGTCACCGGCACAGGCGCGCCGGTCGCCACCAGCCTATCCAACCGGGCCACCGATTTCGGCGTGACCTTCAACCTCAAGACCGATTTCGGGGCCGCCTGCAACGGCGCGACGGACGACACGACGGCGATCCAGAACTGGCTGAACAAGGCCGTGCCGGGCGTGCACCTTGTCGCGCCGGCTGGGACGTGTCTCTTTTCGTCACCCCTGACCATCACGGCCGTTAATCAACTGACTGTGAGCGGCGCGGGACCGACAGCGACAATCTTCAAGTATAGCGGCGCCTCCACAACGGCTGACCTTATCACCTTCGGTACCAATTCGAGCGGAGGGGTCTACGGAGACAGGTTCAACAACTTCAGCATCCGTTCGTCCACGACGATGACCGGCGGCTATGCTTTCCACATCCACGCGCTGTTTGACGGCGTGCTCGATAACGTGTGGGCCGACGATGTGAACGAGGGAGGCAGCGGGCCGCTTTGCGGCGGTCTATGGTTAGATGGAGCAAGCAGCGTCGACGTGCTCAATGCGTCCGGTTTCTCCAAGCAAAACTGCGGCGACGGCATTCGGGTGAACGCGGCGCAAGGCGCGTCGGCAGAATTGAGGATCGTCGGAGGGGCGATCGGCGGCGCGATTTCCTCGGGGACGGTTTCGGGCTTCGCCAACGGCCTCCACATGGCGGGCGGCTTTGGGGGCATGCGCTGCGATCAGTCGGATATTCACAACAACACTGTTGGCGTCCTCATTGACAATGCTGTAACGGCATCGGCCAATCGCGAGTTCGATCAAGGCTCGACCTGCGCCATCGACACGATGGGAACGGCGGGGGTCATCGTGAACGATGCGTACGCAAGCGGGGGCACCGTTGATCTGGCTGGGTGGGAAGCGTCCACGGTAGCGGGCCACGGCATTGTTATCGAAAGCTGGAGCGCTGGCGACGTCGAGATCAGAGGTGACAAGATCTACAACAATTGCGGCTCGGGCATTTTCGTCCAGGACACGAGCGCGCATATCGGGATATCGTCGGCCACAGTAATCGATAATAACGGTACGACCGGGGCGGGCAGCAATTGTACGACATGGCAAGCAGGAGCTGGCGCTGGGATTTATGGCTACGGAGTCTATGCAACAGGGGCGACCAATAATGTGTTTGGCTTTCCGCAGTATATCGGAAATACAGTTTCCACGTATAACGCACTGAGCGGGCTAAGTCAAGCAGTGTCGGTCGAGTTCTCTGGTGTAGGTCAGATGGTTGAGTTCGTTTCTCCGTCTGGCGCGCAATTTCTTGGTCTGAACGCTCCGACTGGAAAAGTAACCGCACTCTCGTTCTACAACGGCGGAACTGAGAAATGGTCGCTGGGAAACAACGCGCCAGGTAACACCTTCTGCATCTGGGACGAAGCGCAGAGCGGCGTTCCGTGCGAACTTCAACTGACGACGAGCGGCGCGGTCTCGCTTGGGGAAAGTGGCTCCGGGGCCGTGACGGTCCAGAACAATCTCGTGGTCGATGGGTCGTCGATCGCGATGAGCAATGCGAGTTCGAATCCCGACATTTACTTGAACGGACCCACTGCCGGCGCGGCGGGGATCGTGCTCGAGTTGAATGGGGCGGTGAAGTCAAGTGTCGGCGTCAACACCACGTATGCGTTCGAGGTCTACGATCAGACGGCATCCGCGTATTTCATAGGCTGCACGACGGGGGGAAACTGCACTCTCGGGAAACCCGGGTCTGGGACCATCACGATCGCGAACAATTTGACAGTCGCAGGCGTCGCCCAGTTGGCTTCCTACACCGTGTCGTCGCTCGCGACAGCCGTTCCCTGTAGCTCAACAACCGCGGGCGCGCTCGCTTATGTCACCGACGCATCGTCGCCATCATGGAACGCCACGCTTTCGGGCGGCGGGTCCACCCATACGCTTGCCATGTGCAATGGGACAAACTGGACGGCGGGGTGAAAATGCTGGCTGCACGGCAACCGCCGTCACTTCACTGGCGGCCGGTTCGCCACGCAACCCTGCCCAAATCAGGCAAGGCGACTCCCCCGCCTCAACGCTGCCGGCCAGCGGCGCCGAGCGGGGCGATTGGCCTTCCTCCGCACATGGGCGGGGCAAGATTACTTGCCTGTTTGGCAGGCCTACCGCACCTTACACAACTTGTTACTGTTAACTGGCGCCCAAAGGGGGTTAGGTATGAATGGGTATTCGCCTGAAGAAGTTCTGACGTCTCTTTATCGCATTTTGCTTGGAAGGCAGCCGGATGCGGGAGGTTACGCAGACCATCTCAACTCCATGCGAAAGGGGGTTCCCCTGGAGTTGATTCTGCGTGCCTTTGCGACGGCGCCCGAAGCGCAGAAGCGCGTCCTGACCAGGCTTGGGATTTTTGCACCGGACGACCCCCTTAAACAGCGCTTCCCACCCGACTACTTGCCGCCTCCGACCGAGGCCGGGAAGACATATCATCGGCATTGCGCAGATGGATTTTTTCGGCGTTACATGGCTGGCGATGTTGTCCTCGATATCGGATACAAAGGATATGACAACCCGAAAGGCATAACGGTCATCCCGCACGCCATCGGCGTGGACCTGGATTATCCAGGATATGACGGCACGACTCTGCCGTTTGCCGACAGGTCGGTCGACACAGTTTATTCGAGTCACTGCCTTGAGCATATTGACGCGTATCAAGACGTGCTACGCGACTGGTACCGAGTTCTCAAGATCGGCGGATTTCTTGTCTGCGTCGTGCCGGCCCAGTTACTTTACGAGCGAAAAGAACGACCGCCGTCGAGGCACAATCTGGACCACAAGCGCTTTTACACTGCGGCGAGCCTTCTGCTCGAAGTTCAGGCTTCGCTCGAGGAAAACAGCTACCGGTTGCGGCACCTCGAGGAAAATGACATGGGCTATGATTATGAGCGCCCCATCGACCGTCATCCAGCGGGCTGTTACGAGATTGTGCTCGTCCTGGAGAAAATCAGAAAGCCGCTTTGGAAATTGGAGCCGTAACGGATCTCGTTCGCCCAACTCCCACCCGCAATTGAGCGTGCGTTCCCGCGATGGCGCACGCACATGACCGGCGCGCCCGTCCGGCCGACGATCGTCGCGACGCTGAAAGCCAAGGCCCGCGCGCTCGGCTTCGAGGCCTGCGGGGTGACGTCCGCCGATCCGCCCCCCCAAATGCGCGAGCGCCTCGCCGCCTGGCTCGCCGATGGGGCCGAGGGCGACATGGCGTGGATGGCGGCTGCCTTCGCGCGGCGGGCCGATCCGCGGGCGCTGATGCGAAACGCCAAAAGCCTCGTGATGCTCGGGCTCAACTACGGCCCGACGGAGGACCCGCTCGCCGCGATCGGGCGCAAGACCTGCGGGGCGATCTCGGTCTATGCGCGCAACCGGGACTACCACGACGTCATCAAGGGCAAGCTGAAGGAACTCGCGGCCTGGCTCGTCGCCGCGGCGCGGCCAAAAGAAGCGGACGTCAAGGTGTTCGTCGACACGGCGCCGTTGATGGAGAAGCCGATGGCGGCGCTGGCCGCGATCGGATGGCAGGGCAAACACACGAACCTCGTGTCGCGCGATTTCGGCTCGTGGCTGTTGCTCGGCGCGATCCTCACCGACCTCGAGCTCGAGCCGGACGCGCCGGAAGCCGATCATTGCGGAACCTGCCGCGCCTGTCTCGACGCCTGCCCGACCGACGCCTTTCCGGCGCCCTACCAGCTCGACGCGCGGCGCTGCGTCTCCTATCTCACGATCGAGCACAAGGGCCCGATCCCGCGGGCCTTGAGGCCGGCGATCGGCAACCGGATTTACGGCTGTGACGATTGCCTCGCCGTCTGCCCATGGAACAAGTTTGCGACCCTCGGGCGCGAGGCGAAGCTCGCCGCCCGCGAGGACTTGAACGCCCCCCCGCTCGGCGAGTTGGCGCGGCTCGACGATCCCGCGTTCCGGGCCCGCTTCTCCGGCTCGCCGATCAAGCGGATCGGACGCGCCCGCTTCCTGCGCAACGTCCTTGTCGCAATCGGCAACGCCGGCGACCCGGCGCTCGTCGATGCAGCGCTCAACCTCATCGCCGACGACGAGCCGCTTGTTCGCGGCGCCGCCGTCTGGGCGCTTGCGCGCACGCTTGCGGAAAAAGATTTCGCCGCGCTTGCCGCCGCCCGAGCGGAGGAAGAAACGGACCCCCAGGTCGCCGCGGAGTGGCGTGCCGCCGTCCGCGCGCCCGACCCGTGATCGCCCCTCTCCCCTCGATCTAAGACGGCCGCGTCAATGTGTGGCGGTCGCCTCGACCTCGTGCCTCAGCCGTTCGATTTCGTCCTTGAGATGCAGTTTTTTGACTTTCAGCTCGTGAACCTTGACGTCGTCAGCCGCCGGATGACTTTCTTCGGCCAGGATCGCTTCTTCAATCGCCTGATGACGGCGCACCAGCTCGTTGAGATGCGAGTTGATCGACATGGAACTGCTCCGTATCATCCTAAACGACGAAAGTGTGACACATCGGACGGCGCGCGCAAGCGGCAAAATGGCGCATTGACTGCGAATTCCGGGTCCGAAAGGGCGTCGTCCCACGAAAGATTTTGGCAGCCGGGCCGACGGCCGTTTCGGTCGCGGCGATAAGCTTACGCTTGGCGCCAAAAGGCGCGCCCGTTGCGGCGCCGCCGAGAGCCTTGCCTCGGCCCGTCGTCGCGGCCATAGTCGGTCGGGCGCGAGGCGCGCAGAGCATCATCGGGTTGGTCGCGTGGTGAGACGATGGAAGGGGAGTTGACGCAGGAGGAGCGCGCCGCCCTTGTCGCCCAGATCGAGCGGCTGCGCGAGGAACACCGCGATCTCGACGCAGCGATCGCGGCCCTGAGCGAGGCCGGGGGCGCCGCGGACCGGCTGCAATTGCAGCGCCTCAAGAAGCGAAAGCTGATGCTGCGCGACAAGCTCGTCCTGCTCGAGGATCAACTCACCCCCGACATCATCGCCTGAACGGGAGCTTCCCACGCCCTACCGCGCCAACGGCGACCTCCCGCCTTCCGTCCGAAACCATCTGCCGGATCACGCGCAGGACATTTTTCGCGAGGCGTTCAACGCGGCCTACGCCGCGCATGCGAACGATCCCCGGCAGGAAGAGGCCGCCTTCCGGATCGCCTGGGCGGCGGTGAAACGGTTATACGAAAAGGTCGGGGACGAGTGGCTTCCGATCGGGTGAGGCTTGCCCTCGCTGCGGCTTTGCTAACGGCGGTAAACGGCGCCAATGCGGGGGCTTATCCGCTGTCCCAGGCGACCGTCACGACGGGCCGAGCTGACGCTACGAGGGTTCCCAAAGCCCCATGAAATTTCAGGCTGGGCAAATCTGGTCTAACCCGTTTTGGCCGCCGGCGGTGCCGATTTGGCTCTAAGAGCCCTTGCGCGCGGGACCGACGTACCTGGGACAGCGGGATAAGCCTCATGCGACGAGCTATAATCTCGCGTTCACTGACAATGTAGCCGGCGTAATCGGTAGCGTGGGGTCCAGCTCGTTCACCGATTACTTTAATTTTACTGCGCTGGGTTCGGGCGATTGGCTTTCCGAAGCGGCAGTTTTCAGCACTGCGATCTCGAGCGCTGTGTTCTCTCTTTACTCTACAACATCGGGAGCGCCGACCGGAATGGAGCTGGCTTCGACTCCCCTCGTCGTTGCTGTCCCTTTATGGGAGCAGACATCAGTTACCTGCTCACAGGAGGCGACCACTACTTCCTCAAGCTTACGGGCGATAACACGGATGGCGCCTCGCTGTTTGCCGTTGGGGTGGAGGCGGTTCCCGAACCAGCCACCTGGACGATGTTAGGCCTGGGCTTCGCAGCCCTCGGCGTCGTCGGCCTGCGTGGCCGCGAGGCTGCCCGCTACGCTCTGTGAAGCGCGGCCAAAACAGCGTTTGACGGATCGAGACGGCCTCCCTCGGCAGGGCGCTCGATTTACGTCGGCCGGAAGCGTTTTCGGAGGGCCGGCTCTGGCGCAGCCGTCGGACAGCCGGCGATCGGGCGCCGTGGCGCGGAACGCCGTCTTTTCAAGTCGGGCGAGATCGAGCGGCTTGCCTCGCATGCTAGAATGCCGCGATGACCATCACGACCATCGACGCCGGCGTTCTCCGGATCGCTTATGAAGCGCAAGGGCCCGCCGACGGCTGGCCCTGCATTCTGGCGCACGGCTTCCCTTATGATGTCCACGCCTATGCCGAGGTTGCCCCGCGTCTCGCCGAGGCCGGAGCGCGCGTGATCGTTCCGTGGCTGCGCGGCTTCGGTCCCACCCAATTCCTGTCCTCCGACGCGCCGCGCTCGGGCGAGCAGGCGGCGCTGGGCGCCGATCTTCTGGCGCTGATGGACGCGCTTGGGTTCGAACGCGCCGTGCTCGCCGGCTACGACTGGGGCGGACGGGCGGCCTGCGTCGTCTCGGCTCTATGGCCCGACCGCGCCGTCGCGCTCGTCTCAGGCAATTCCTACAACATCCAGAACATTGCCCGGGCGATGCAGCCGGCGACCCCGGCCGAGGAGGCCGCGCTCTGGTACCAGTATTATTTCCATAGCGAGCGCGGACAAATCGGTCTCGCCAAGGACCGGCGCGGGATCGCGCGGCTTCTGTGGCGGATGTGGTCGCCGACCTGGAGCTTCGACGAAGCGACCTTCGAGCGCACGGCGGAGGCCTTTTATGCGCCCGACTTCGTCGATGTCGTCATTCATTCGTATCGGCATCGGTTCGCGCTCATCGCCGGAGATCCAGCCTACGCGGACATCGAGCGCCGTCTCGCCACGCAGCCCCCGATCCGTATTCCAGCCATCACCATCGACGGCGAAAACGACGGCGTGAATTTCGGCACGGCGCATCATGCGCGAAAATTCCTCGGCACGCATGAGCATCGCGCGTTCGAGGACACGGGGCACAACCTTCCCCAGGAGCGGCCACAGGATTTCGCCAGGTCGGTGCTGGATGCGCGCGCGATGGCGCTCGCCGGCGGCGCGGCGCCGCTGGTGATCCGCGACGCCCGCACGGACGAGTTCGATGCGGTGGGGCAGATGATGGTCGCGGTCTATTCGGGGCTCGAGGGCTTTCCGAGGCCGGAATCGCAGCCCGACTATTACCAGTTGCTGGCGCAGATCGGCGACCAGACCGCAAAGCCGGACACTAGGCTCCTGGTCGCCCTCGAAAAGGGTCAACTCGTCGGCGCGGTCGTTTTTTACGCCGAAATGGCCGGGTACGGCTCGGGCGGAACGGCGACTGCGGAAAGGGACGCCGCCGCCTTCCGCTTTCTCGCCGCCGATCCGACGGCGCGCGGCCGCGGCGTCGCGAAAGCGCTTGTCGAGACCTGCATCGAGACCGCGAGGGCGGGTAGCCGACGCCGCCTCGTCATCCACTCGACCGACGCCATGAAGGCCGCCCGCGCGATCTACGCGGCGCGCGGATTCGTTCGCGCGCCGGACTTGGACTTCGTCCAAGGTTCCATGCCGGTCTACGGGTTCCGCCTGGAGCTGTGACCAATCTCCCTCTCCCCGCTTGCGGGGTGAGGGGCCGCGCAAACGCCTGAGTTCAGCAAAGCGCCAGCATTCGACGGTTCGCGCCGCCCCTCATCCGGCCTTCGGCCACCTTCTCCCCGCAAGCGGGGAGAAGGGAACGGGCGTCAGCTCTGCATCGCCCCGGGACCGGGGATCGCGCCCGGCGGACACTTGCCGAGGATGATCATGCCGAGCGCCTCGTCCTTGGTCATGTCCGACACCCGGCCCGAGCCGACGATCTGCCCGTTCTTCATCACGGTCAGGCGGTCGGCGAGGTCGAACACGTCATGGATGTCGTGGCTGATGAGGAAGATGCCGATCCCGTCGGCCTTGAGCTGCTTGACGAGTTCGCCGACCTGCGCGGTTTCGGCCGGTCCGAGCGCCGCGGTCGGCTCGTCCATGATCAGGATCCTAGCGTTGAAATGGATCGCGCGGGCGATGGCGACCGACTGGCGCTGGCCGCCGGAGAGCGCGATCACCGGCTCCTTGAAGCGGCGAAAGTTGGGGTTGAGCCGCCCCATCACCTTGCGCGCTTCCGCCTCCATCGAGGCGTCGTCGAGCGTGCCCCAGCGGGTCAGCAGCTCGCGGCCGAGGTAAAGGTTTGACGCCGCGTCGACATTGTCGGCGAGCGCAAGCGCCTGGTAGACCGTTTCAATGCCGTAGCTCTTGGCGTCACGCGGGTTGTTGATATGGGCTTCCTGGCCATTGACGAAGATCTGCCCGGCGTCGCGCTTGTAGGCGCCGCTGAGGACCTTGATCAGGCACGACTTGCCGGCGCCGTTATGGCCCAAGAGGCCCACCACCTCGCCAGGATAAAGATCGATAAAGGCGTGGTCGACGGCCTTCACGCCGCCGAAGGCGAGCGAGATGTCCTTCATCTCGATGAGCGGAGTACGGACCTGATCGTCCATGGTCTTAGCCCTTCGCAGTTCTGCGCCGATAGAAAGTGTCAATACCGACCGCGCCGACCAGCACCAGACCGACCACCATCTCCTGGAAGGCCGAGTCGAAGCCGAGCAACACCATGCCCGACTGAAGCGACTGGATGACGAGCGCGCCGATCAGCGCGCCGTAGATCGTGCCAACGCCGCCGGCGAGCGAAGTGCCGCCGATCACTGCGGCCGCGATCGTATAGAGCTCGTCGAGCTGGCCGAGCACGTTGGTCGCCGAATCGAGCCGCGCCGAATCGATGCAGGCCGCGACTGCGGCGAGCGTGCCCATCAACGCGAAAACCATGACCGTAATGTGCTTGGTGTTGATGCCGGCCAGTTCCGCCGCCTCCGGATTGCCGCCGGTCGCGTAGACGTAACGGCCGAACTGAGTGCGCCGGGCGATGAACGTCATGACAAACCCGATCGCTAGGGCGATCAGCACCGGGATCGCCCAGCCGGTTGAAATGAACAGCCCGCCTTCCGGAACGGGGATGTGATGGGCCTGGGCCCAGGTTGCGGCGACGCGCTCGGGCCAAGGATAGGCGTTGACGATCGTGGTCGCGCCGAGCACGACCAGACAGCCGACGACGGCAATGAGGTATTCCGCCCACATTGGTCGCTGCGGGAAGCGAAACCTGGCCCGCCGCTGCCGCCCGGCGTAGAGGCTGAAGACAATGCCCGCGCACGCAAGCACGGCGATCGCCCAGCTTGCGGTCGCCCCGACGGAGCCATGGGGTCCCCCGCCCATTAGTTCGAAACGCTCGTCGAGTGGCGCAATCGTCTGACCGGTCGTCACCAGCCACGCCGCGCCGCGCCAAAACAATTGGCCGCCAAGGGTCACGATGAAGGCCGGGATGCCCACATACGCAACCAGCGAGCCATGAATGGCGCCGATCGCCGCGCCGATAACGAGCGCGAGGAGGACGGCGAGAATCCAGATCGTCGGATTGTCGAAGCCGAGATACACGGGAAAGACGCGAGCCTGCGCGACGCCGATAATCGTCGAGACGAAGCCGATGATCGAGCCGACCGAGAGATCGATGTGGCGCATCACGATGACGAGCACCATGCCCGTCCCCATGATTGCGATCGACGACGTCTGGACGCTGAGGTTCCAGAGATTGCGGGGAGTGAGAAACAGGCCCTCCCCGGTCTGAATCTGCGTATAGACGTTGAACCCGAACCAGATCAGCAGCAGCGCGAAGATCATGCCGAGCATTCGAGTATCGACCTCGGTCGCTCGAAGCAGACGGCGAAACACCGGTTCGTCGGGGGCGGCGCTCGATGCGCCGGGCGCTGCGGAGGTCATGGGCTCTCCCTCTCTTCGTTTTCTGTCGGCGCCGCAGAGCGCGGGGCGGTCGCCGGCCGTCCGAGAAAGGCCGCGCCGCCTGAAAACGGCGCGGCCCTCGATTTAAGCCCCCGAAAGGGTCTCAACCTGGCTCAGTCGCAGAACTTGACCGTGCCGGGCTTCACGCCGTTGCAGACTTCGGCCTTGGTGATCCAGCCCTTGTCGACGATCACGTTGAGGTTGTCCTTGGTGACCGCGAGCGGGGTCAAGAGGATGCCGTCGACCTTCATGTGCTTCGGCCCGCCGGAGAAGGGCTTCACGCCTGTGATGTCGGCCTTTTTCTTGCCTTCGCCGAGCGCCACAGCGGCGTCGCCGGCCACCTTGCCGAGGTCGCGCGCGTCCTTCCAGATCGAGACGGTCTGGGTGCCGAGCGCGATACGGTTGATCGCCGCATGGTCGCCGTCCTGGCCGGAGACCGGAACGGAGCCCGCCATGCCCTGCGCGGCAAGCGCCGCGACGACGCCGCCTGCCATGCCGTCGTTTTCCACCACGGCCGCGTCGACCTTGTTGTTGTTCTTGGTGAGAATCTGCTCCATTTCCTTTTGGGCGTTATCCGGCTTCCACCCGTCGGTATAGGACTCGCCGACATTCTTGATCTTGCCGGCCGCCATGGCCGGGGCAAGGACCTCCTTGATGCCCGAGAACAGGAAGTCGGCGTTCGGATCGCCCTTGTCGCCCTTGATGAAGACGTAGTTGCCGGCGGGTTTGGCCGCCTCGATCGCCTTCGCCATCATGCGGCCGACGCCGACGTTGTCGAAGGTGACATAGAGCACGTTCGGGCTCTCGATCAGGCGGTCGTAGGCGATGACCGGGATGCCCTCATCGGTCGCCTTCTTGACGGCGGGCAGGATCGCCTCGTTGTCCATCGCCAGGATGATGAGCACATTGGCGCCCTTGGCGATCAGGCTCTCGACGTCGGTGAGCTGCTTGGCGGGCGAGGCCTGCGCGTCGGCGGAAATGTATTTCGCGCCGCCCTTGTCCAGGGCCGCCTTGATCGCCGCTTCGTCGGTCTTCCAGCGCTCTTCCTGGAAGTTCGACCAGGACACGCCGACCGTCAGGTCCTTCGCCGATGCGGCGAAGGACAACACGCTCGCGGAAGCCAGCAACGCCGCCCCCATCGCCAACTTGACTGCAATTTTCATCATTTTCCTCCACTAGAGACCCTGTCGAGGACACCCATGTCCTCTCGAGGGCCGGTTAAAAGCTTTTTGGATCGCATTCTCACCGGGCGATCGAGCGGGATGATGACACTAATCCCCCATCCCTCGCCAGCGCAACCGGCAGGCGCCGGGTCTCGCCCTGCGGCGAGCCCAGGCGCCGTCATGGCAGATTGTCCCGCATGACGATTTCGACGCGAATCTTCTCCTGTTCGGCAAGAATGGGCTCGCGGCGGGCGAGCGAGAGCAGCACCCGGATCGCCGAGCGCGCCTCGTGCCCGGGATCCTGGACAATGACCGCGTCCAATGCGCCCCGCAGCAAGCCGCGCCGGGTGACCGGCGTCAGATCATGGGCGATAAATACGACATCGGTCTCGCGGCCCGCGTCGGCGAGCGCCTTGAGAACGCCCGGCGTCCCGGCGCCGACATTGTAGAGGCCGACGAGATCGGGATAATCGGCGATGAGCTTCGCCGTAAGCGCCTCGTTCGCCTCATCCTGATCGCCGCCCTCCACCGCGCCCAACGTCGCAAGCCATGGATATTCGAGGCTGATCACCTGGTTGAAGCCGAAGACGCGCTCGGCGTGATCGCGCAACAACTGGGAACCCGCGACGACGCCGACCTTTCCCTTGCGCCCGCAAGCGAAGCGGCCAATCAGCGCGCCCGCCGTGCGCCCGGCGGCGACATTGTCGATGCCAACATAGTGATGACGCCGCGAACCGGGCACGTCCGACACGAGCGTCACGACATGGGTCCCGCCGGCGACGAGATCGTCGATCGCCGCCCTCACGCTCTGATGGTCGAGCGCCACGACCGCGACGCCGTCATAGCGTCCAACGAGGGACTCCAGGGCGTCCGCTAGCGCGACAGGGTTGAAGACGTCGACGTTGATCGTTTCGGCGCTCGCCCGGCGGGCGTTGAGCCACGCGGTCATTTCCCCGACGGCGCTCACGATCGCCTGCATGAAAACGTTCCCCCCCTCCGGCATGACGAAGGCGAATCGGCTTGAACGCCTTCGCGCCAGATCCGCCGCCGCCGACGATGGACGAAACCCATACCGGGCGACCGTCTCGCGAACTCGTCGCGCGGTATCCTCGCGAACGCCTGCGCGGCCGTGCAGAACGCGGTCGAGCGTCGCCACGCTCACTCCAGCCTCCCGAGCAATGTCCTTCAGTGTGAGGTGGCTTGTCGCCATAACCCTGCTCTTTGCTGTCTGCATAGCAATCAGCGCTGAGGTGCGCAACTCAGAATTTGAGGGTCGGCGCCGATTGGGCTTGCGGCAGCGGACGGAACGTTCCAAGACATCGCCAATGAACCGCCGCAGGATGGCGAGGCGAAGGGACATGAAACGAAACCTGGGAGCCCTGGCCGCAGCCGGCGCCGCCGCGTGTCTTTTGGCGGCCGGGACCGCCTTCGGCGGCAGTTGGGACGAGCGCGTCTTCACCCCCGGCTCGCACGTCGATTTCGACGCGGTCGCCGCCGCGGGCCCTTCCGCGCTGCCCTCCTTGATCGATAGGGGCCGCGACTTGTTCAAGGCGAAATTCACCACCGCCGACGGCGCCGGGCGGCCGAAGGCCACGCAGGCGATCATCCCGACCAAGCGCAAGAGCGGCGTCAATCCGCCGTTCACCCGAACCAGCGGCCCGGATTCGAACTCGTGCTTCGGCTGCCACAACGATCCGGTCGAAGGCGGCGCGGGCGACGACGTCGCCAACGTGTTCGTCTCCGAGGGGTTCGAGAGCGCCCAATTCGACAACGTCGACCCTTCGTTCTCGAGCGAGCGCCACACCATCGCGCTGATGGGCGCCGGCTTGATCGAGCTTTTGGCGCGCGAGATGACGGCGGACCTGCAGGCGATCCGCGCCGGCGCCGTCAAACAGGCCTGCGGGTCGGGCCAGGAGGTGCGCGCCGACCTCGTCAGCAAGGGCGTGCGGTTCGGCTGGATCGTCGCCCATCCCGACGGGATCGTCGACCTCGACTCGGTCGATGGCGTCGACTCGGATCTCATTGTCCGCCCGTTCAGCCGCAAGGGCGTGTTCACCTCGCTGCGCCAGTTCACCATCAACGCGCTCAACATCCATCACGGCATGGAGGCGTCGGAGCGCTTCGGCGTGCGGTGGACCGGCACGCACGACTTCGACGAGAGCGGCGTGCCCGACGCGATCACGCCGGGCGACGTCTCGGCTCTGGTCGCCTTCCAGGCGACCCTGCCGCCGCCGACCGTCAGGACCGACCTGCCCGACGACTGGCGCGCCGCGGCGGCGGAAGGCGCGCGGCAGTTCGACGCGATCGGCTGTCCGTCGTGCCATGTGAAGACGCTGCCCTTGAGGTCGATGGTCTTCACCGATCCGGCCCCCTACGACATGGCCGGAACCCTGCGGACGGGGGAGGTCAAGAAACCCATCGTCATCGACCTTTCGACCCTGCCCTTCGCCAAGACGCTCAAGAAAAACGACAAGGGCGAGTGGCTGATCCCGCTCATGAGCGACCTGAAGCGGCACCTCATCGTCGACGAGCAGGTCAACGCGCTCGGCAACGAACTGCAGGCGCAGCGGTTCGTCGAGCGCGACGTGTTCCTGACCCCGCGGCTTTGGGGCGTGGGCTCGACCGCGCCCTATGGTCACAACGGCGCGTTCCGCATGCTCGACGAGATCATCGCCGCCCACGGCGGCGACGCCCGGCCGGCGCGCGACGAGTATCTCGCGCTTGATCCCGACAAGCGCGACGACGTCGTCGCCTATCTTCGCTCGCTGGTGATCGAGGCGCCGTGATGAGAGCAGTCCTGGTCGCCCTCGCCGTCGCCTTTGTCGCGACCTCGACCTCCGCCTCCCATGCCGCGGACGGCCGCATTTCGCCGGCGGGCGACGTTCCGGTCATGCACGAGGAGGCGCAGGCGGCCGGCCTCCATAGCGTCTACGACGGCCCGTGGGAGTTCTTCGTCGGCGGGGGCGGGGCCGCCTTCGACTGCGACGGCTCCGGCTTTCCCTCGGTGTTCCTGGCCGGCGGCAAGAACCCGGCCAAACTCTACCTCAACGTTTCGAAGTCGGGCGGACCGCTGAGGTTTGTCGAGAAGCCCATCGACGTCGACCCGAAGCTGCTGACCAATGTCATCGGCGCCTATCCGATCGACATCGACGGCGACGGGCGGATGGACCTCATGGTCCTCAGGGTCGGGACCAATCTGATGCTGAAGGGCGGCCCGGACTGCACGTTCACCCTCGCCAACAAGGCATGGAACTTTGATGGCGACGACGGCTGGACCACGTCCTTTGCGGCCGAGTGGGAGCCGGGCCAGAAGTTTCCGACCCTCGCCGTCGGCCACTATGTCGACCGCGACGCGCCGGGATCGCCCTGGGGCACGTGCCAGGACAATTCGCTCTTCCGGCCGCAGCCGGGCGACACGCCCGACTATTCGGTCCGCACGACGCTGACGCCGGGCTTCTGCGCCCTATCGATGCTGTTCACCGACTGGAACAAGTCGGGCGTCCCGTCGCTCCGGATCTCCAACGACCGGCAATATTACCGCGGCGGCGAGGAGCAGCTCTGGCGGGTCGAGCCGGGCAAGACGCCCCGCCCCTACACCCGCGCCGACGGCTGGCGGCACGTGTCGATCTTCGGCATGGGGATCGCCGAGGGCGATATCGACGGCTCGGGCTACCCCGAATATTTCCTGACCTCCATGGGGGACGAGAAGCTGCAGAAGCTCGACCCGGACGAGGCGGGCCGGGGCGAACTGCCGGTCTATCGCGACATCGCCGGCGAAGTCGGCGCGACCGCCCACATCCCCTATGCCGGCGGCGACAAGCGGCCCTCGACCGCCTGGCAGGCGGAATTCGCCGATTTCACCAACGTGGGGCTGCTCGATATTTTCGTGTCCAAAGGCAACCTGTCGCAGATGCCCGACTTCGCCGCCTACGACCCGAGCAACCTGCTGATCGGCCAGTGGACGGGAAAGTTCGCGGAAGCTGGCGATCTCGCCGGCATCGCCGGCCAGCGCACCGGCCGAGGCGCGCTGGTCGCCGATTTCAACCTCGACGGCAAGCTCGACATTCTGCAGATCGACCGCGGCTCGAACGTGGCTCTCTTCCGCAACCTCGGGGACAAGGCCGACGACGGGCCGCCGCTGCCCTCGGGCAACTGGACCGAGATCCGGCTCGTCGAGCCGAACCCCAACCGGGACGCGGTCGGCGCGAAGATCTCGGTGAAGACCGGCGTCCGGGTGCAAACGCGCACGATTGAGATCGGCGGCGGCGACGCTTCGGGTCACGCCGGCTGGGTGCATGTGGGCTTGGGCACGGCCGAGCGGGCGGAAATCCGGGTGCAATGGCCGGACGGCGAATGGAGCCCGACCTATCGGGTGTTCGCCAACCAGTTCGTGGTTGTGGACCGCGCGAAGCCGCAGGCGTCGTACTGGTATCCGAGCCGGTAGCTCGAAGGCCGGCGCGGGCAGCCCTGCCGGTCGCCGGTTTCGAGCCGGTTTTGAGGGTTTTCAAGGGCTTGCGGCGACTTTCCCGGGCGGCCCGCGGACGGGCCGGGGGGGCGGCGGCCCAGGGCGGATCATTACACTTTTCGCTATTGTTATTATGCCCGGCCCCGGCCGGCCGCCTCTTCGGCGTCGACGCATTCCCGGTTCTTTTGACGCCAGCGCCTTCGCCTGGGCCTGCTCGGGCCCTCAGTGGCGCCACTTCCTCGCCAGCCAGCCTGCGTAGGATTGCGCCAGCGCCTGGACGCGGTTGTGAAACGACTGCTCAAACAACGCCTGGTCGGACGGGCTCGGCCACCAGGTCGACGTCGCGCGGAGCGTCGTGTGCCGCGCCCCGAGCGTCGCTTCGCCGCGCATGCGGTCGGCGTCGCCCGGCCCGCCGCCGCCGAGATAGATCGAATCAATGCGCACGCTCAGCGTCTCGCCGTTCGGATCGCCGGGCGCCATATGCGTGGCGAAGGCCTTCGCCAGAGCGTCGGGCAGCGCCTGCTGCACCCATTGGGCGGTCGGATTGCCGCTTTGGGCGAGAAGGGGCGTCGTATCGACCGCGATGTTCGAGATCCGGTAGCCGGAGACGGCCGGCGGCGGGGCGGCCTGCCCTGCGACGACACCAGTCTGCGTCGTGTTGCAGCCGGAAAGCGCCGCCGCGGCGACCACGGCAAAGCCTGCGAGCGCGACGCCGCGGCGGGTGATGACAATGTTCGACATGAGGGTCCCTCCCGTGATTGCGCGCCCTCCTTAACAGGCGACGCGGCGCGTTGGAAATGCGCTGGACCAGTGCCCGACGCAGACCTACGTGCTAAAACGTGACATTCGGTCACGCCCCAAACCCTCATCCGGCCCTTCGGGCCGCCTTCCCCCTGAAGGGGAAGGAGACACCCTCTCCTGCCGCGAGAGGGAAGCCGCCGTAGGGCGTCCGGGAGGACGCCCGTCTTTCGACGGGCTTTGGCGGCAGGGCGAGGGTTTTCGACCCGATTCGATCAGAATTCATCAAGCCCGACCTACCCGCCAAGGTTCATCAACGCCTCGTGCAGCGCGACGCCGGAGACGCGGAACATGCCGGTGTAGGGCAGACCGAGTTCGAGGATGAGGAAGATTGCGAAGGCGACGCAGAGCGAGCCGAAGGTGAGCGCCGACAGCACCAGCCCGTTCGAATCCACGAACAGACCCATGCCGAAGAATAGGACGATCGACCAGAGCGCAAGGACGATCAAGAGTGCCGAACTCACCGGGTGGCTTGCGACCTGAAGATCCATGAGAACGCGGCCCTGCTCGATCTGGCCAGCGAGCACGTTGGCCGAAGCGACGGCCCGCTTCTGATCGTCGGTCTCGGGCTTGAGGGAGGCGAGGAAGGCCTTGGTCGCCTGGCCAGAAGCGAGCGGAAGCGCCACCGACAATAGCTTCGCGTCCGGCTCCTTGTCGCCCCAGAAGGTGTCGTAAGCGACCTGAACCGAAGCCTTGAGCTTTTCGCGGGCCGGCTGGGTCTCGGGCCCATACTGGGCGAGCGCCTGATCGAGCAGCAGGATCTGGGACGACAGGGTCTCGAGCTCTGTCTTTTGGGAGCCGAAAAAGGCGTAGCTCGTCCCGATCACGGTGCCGAGCACGAGCGCAAGCAGCAGGGTGACGAGGCCCGCGACCTGTCCGACCACGGCGCGGGCGCTGTCGTTCTTCTGCTCGGCGGGCAGCATTTTGTGGACCCAGAGGCCGAGGAGCCCCGCCCCGAGCGTCAGGACGAAGATCAGCAGCACGATAAGCAGAATCATGATCGAAGCCCCCCGAGGTCGCGTATTCCCAGCGCGCGAGCCGCCTGCAGGAAAAGAACCGAATCGATTTCAAAAGCGTTCAGGCGTCGAGACTTAGGACGAGCGCGCGGTCGATGTCCAGACTTCGCCCGCGGCCGATCGTGGGCCGGGCGTCGCCATTGCTCCCGTGCGCGGCTCGCCAGCCGAGGCGAACGCCGGCGACGGTGCGGCCGCTCGCGGCGGCTCGGCGACGACGGCGGCGAGGGGCGTCGCCGCCCGCTCCGCGTCGAGGCGCGCGGCTTCCAGCTCGGCTTCGACCGCCGCCCAAAACCCGTAGAGCTTGCGCGAGCGGGCCCGGCGTGCGTGCCGAAGCTCGGACCGCGCGCGCTTGAGCGCTTTCGCGATCCCCTGTTCGCCGACCAACACGGCAGTGATCTTACGGACACTGTCGAGCTTCGGGTCCATCGCCGCCGTTTTGGAATTGCACGGCTGAGGCCCCCAAGGCGGTTTCACGTGTCGACCCTTTCAAAGCACAACGTCGGCCGAGCGGCGCGGCCTACATCCTGGGCGGAATCGCCCCCTTGCTTTTTTCCGGACCGCCAACCTTTGAACGCCCGTGCGCTCCGTTGCCGTCGCGCTCGGCGCCCGCCGTCAGGCAGCCCGGGCGGCCGCATCGCCCGAGCGCCAAGTCGTCGCTGCGCCTGGTGCTCGTCAGCTTCTGCAGCGCGTCGCCCACCGAGAAACTACCGGGCTTCTGTCGCCGCGGGAAGTGCCAAATCGTCTCAATTTCGCCCCCTTGCGCAAGGCGGCGCGACGGACATGGGCCAGACGCGCCATCGTTCATATACGCCGCCCTTCAAGTTGAAGGGCGTCTCGAACAGGGCGCTGGACGGCAGGGCGCGCGGCAGGCTCACGTGAGTCTCGCCAATTCCAAAGGACGGCGTCCTGCCCGATAATGACCTTCACCCCGATCTGCACCCGTGCGTAGAGATCGATCACGTCGTCGCCGTCGGCGATCTCGTCCTGCTGCCGACCAAGGCGCCGTTTCTCAGCCTCGACTACGGTTTCGTCGCCAGGCGCGGCCGAGCGCTATCTCCCGCCGCCAAGGCGCTCATGACGCTCGCCCGCGAGGTCGAAAGAAGCAAGGGCGCAATCGATCCCCATGTCCGACCGCGTGAAGCCGGCGGCCGACGTCTGGCGGTCAGCCGCGGTGGGGTCGCACGCGGTTACGCTAGGTCGAGAACCCACATCTCCCCGACGAGGTCATGCCCGAACGCGCGATGAGGCGCCTTGTCGGCGAGCCGGAATCCGGCCGCCTGATAGGTTCGTCGCGCGGCGACGAGGTTCTCTTGGGTCCACAGCGTCAGACGGGCGTATCCGAGCGCGCGCGCCCGAGCGACGCAAGCCGCGACCAGCGCTTTGCCGAGCCCCAGGCCCCTGGCGCTCCGCTCGACGTGGAGCAGCCGCAGTTTTGCGAGCGTCGGGTCGTCGCTTGTCATCAGAAAGATCGCGCCGACGATCGCCCCGCCGCGCTCGGCGACCCATGCGTCTTCGCGGGCAGGATCGAAGCCGAGGACGAAGGCGCCGAGAATCTGGCAGGCCAGCCCCTCGTAGGTCCAGTCCCATCCATATTCCTCGTGGTAGATCCTGGCCTGGCGATGCGCAATCCAGCCGACGTCGCCTGGCGCGAGCGGCCTGAGCCGCCAATCGGCGGGTCGGGGTTCGCTGCGCTCGAGCACGGCGCGCATCTCGTCCATGGCGGAGGCGAGGCGCGCCCGCCCGGCCGGGTCGATCGGGGCGAGAAGGTCGCCGATCTCGCGTCGCGCGCCCGCTTCGAGCGCGGCGAAAGCCTTGCGGCCGGCGCCCGTGAGCGAAAGCATTCGATGCTTGCCGTGATCGGCGCTGACACGGGGCTCGATCAGGCCGCGGCCGTAAAAGCGCGCCACGATCCGGCTGAGATGCGCCTTGTCCATGCGCAACGTCCGCCCGATGTCCGCGGCCGTGCGGCCGGGCGGCGGCGCTTGCGCGATCTCGTAGAGCACGCGGGCCTGTGGAAGCGAGAAGTCGCCGCCGGGCAGGCGCTTGTTCAAGAGCCCGATCTCGCGCGTGTAGAACCGGTTGAAGCTGCGCAGCTCGTCGGTAAGGCTCATGGATCTCGACCAGTGTTGTCTCAGTCAACACTAGCCGATGACGGAATGCCGGCGCAAGGCGGCCACGGCGCGCGCTCACAAATGCGCGAGGCCGATTTGCCGCGGACGGCGCGGGTTGCGTCGTCGGCCGCAATGCCGTTTAAGTCGGCCTCTCTTCCTCCGACGGATTCTCCCGACAAGATGACGTGGGTCATGCTCGGCAGGCTGCGCTCCTGCGCCGACTTACAGCACGCGCCGGCCTGACTGGATGCAGACCAAGGCCGATGGGTTCGGTTTGACGGCGCTGCTCGGCGGCCTCTCGGCGTTGCCCGCGCTCGCCACCGACATGGCCCTGCCGAGCGTCAGCCTGGTGCAGGCGGATTTTCACGCGAGCCCGGCCGAGGCGGCTTCGGCGATCTCGGTCTTTCTCGCCGGCTTCTCGACCGCGCCGCTCCTGGTCGGTCCGCTCGCCGATCGCTTCGGCCGCAAGCCGGTGATGCTCGGCGGCCTCGCGCTCTTCGCCCTCGCCGCGATCGGCTGCGCGCTCGCGCCGTCGATCGTCGTGCTGATCGTGTCGCGCATCCTTCAGGGCGCCGGCGCCGGCGCGGTCGCGATCCTGCCGCGCGCGATCATCCGCGATCTGTTCGAGGGCCGCGAGGCGCGGCTGCAGCTGGCCGCCGTGTCGATCGTGTTCAGCGTCGCGCCGCTGATCGGGCCCACGCTCGGCGCGGGCCTCATGGCGATCGGCCCGTGGCGGCTGATCTATGCGACCCACGCCGCGCTCGCCGTCACGCTCGGCGCGCTCATGCTGGCGATGCTCGGAGAATCGCACGACAAAACGATGCGTCGCAGCCTGAGGCCGGCGACCATCGTCGCCGGATATCGCCGGGCCCTGGCCAACCGCATGTGCGGCGGCTTCTCGCTCATCATCGGCTTCGTGTTCGCGGGCCTGTTCGCTTACGTGAATGTCTCGCCGCTTTTGTTCATCGAGGGCTACGGTGTGACCCAGGCCGAATTCGGCGGGCTGTTCGCGATGACCGCGTCGGGGGTGATCGCCGGCTCCCTGCTCAACACCTGGCTCGTGCGTCGGCACGCGAGTCCGCGCGCGGTGCTCGACGTCGCGCTCGGCGCGATCGCGCTTGCCGGGCTGACGGTCCTTGTCGCGAGCCGCGCCGGTCATCCATCGCTCGTCTTGGTGATCGCGCCGGTGATGATCTACATCTCGGCCTTCGGTCTCGTTATGCCCAACGCCGTGCACGAAGCCATCCACCCCCTGCCCGACATCGCCGGGATCGCCTCGGCCGTGCTGGTGTCGGCGCAAATGCTGTTTGGAGCGGTCGGCGGCTCGCTCGCGGCCGCGCTTTATCGCGACGCCTCGCCGCTGGCGATCGGCCTTGTGATGAGCGTCGGCGGCCTCGCGGCCGGCTTCATCTATCTCGTCTGGCTGCGGCCGGGCGTCGAGGCCTAGCGCCCGAACGCGGGCGCCAGCAGCAAGAGTTCTTGGGCATGGCGACGTCCTTCAACATCCATGGCCGCGGTTTCCTGGTCTTTCTCGCGGCGATCTCGGCGCTGCCGCCGCTGGCGATCGACATGGCGCTGCCGAGCCTGGCTCTCGTTCAGGCCGATCTCGCCACGACCCAGACGCAGGCCGCCGCCACGGTCGCGATCTTCCTCGCCGGCTTCTCGACCGCGCCGATCCTCGTCGGTCCGCTTGCCGACCGCTTCGGACGCAAGCCGGCGCTGGTCGTCGGGCTCCTCATCTTCTCGCTCAGCGGCCTCGGGGCCGCGTTTGCGCCGTCGATCGGCCTGTTGCTCGGCCTTCGCCTGGTTCAGGGCGCGGGCGCCGGCGCGGTCGGGGTTCTGCCGCGCGCCATCGTGCGCGATCTCTTTGACGTGCGCGAATCGCGGCTGTTTCTGACAGCGATTGCGCAGGTTAACGGCGTCGCGCCGGTCATCGCGCCGAGCCTCGGCGCGCTCATCCTCTATGTCGCGCCGTGGCGGACCATCTACCTCGCCCTCGCTGCGATCGGGCTCGTCATGCTCGCCCTCGGTCTCGCCCGGTTTCGCGAATCGCAGCCAGTCGGCGCCCGCCAGAGCCTCCGACCGGCCGCCGTTGCGGCAAACTATCGACGCGCGCTGACAAACCGGTTCTGCCTCGGCTTCTCGCTGGCGCTCGGCCTCACCTTCGGCGGCATGTTCTGCTACATCAACGCCTCGCCGCTCCTGTTCATGCAGGGCTTCGGCGTCTCGAAGGCCGCCTTCGCCGGTCTCTTCGCCTTCACCTCGCTTGGCGTGATCGCCGGCGCCAGCGTCAATTCCTGGCTGATGCGCCGCCGCGTGAAGCCGAGGACGGCGCTCGATCTGGCCCTGTCGCTGACGGCGCTCGCGGCATATGTTTTGCTCGGCGTCAGCCTCGCTGGGCTCAGCTCACCGGGGTTGGTCGCCGGAGTGGCGTTTTTCTATTTCGTATCCATGGGGATCATCTTCCCCAACGCCATGCACGAGGCGGTGCATCCGCTGCCCGACATCGCCGGCATGGCCTCGGCGGTTCTGCTCTCGAGCCAGATGCTGTTTGGCGCGTTCGGCGGCGCGCTCGGCGCAGCGCTCTACCAGAACGCCTCGCCGCTCGGGATCGCCGCGGTGATGACCGGCGCCGCGATCCTCGCGGGCGCGCTCTACGCGCTGTGGCTGAGGCCAGGCGTCGAAGCGTGAGGCGGACCGAGGCGCCAAGTTGTAGCCGCGATCGCTGATCGCGGCTGGCGCGGTCGCCGACCGCGCCTACAGCAAGCGCCGACTTGGCTCTACCCCTGCCCTTCGATCCCCTCGCGCAGGATCTCCAGCGCCAGCCACTCGTCTTCCGCCTTCGCCAGCGCCTCGCGGACCTCGCCGTACCGGTTCGTCGCCGCCTGGAAGGCGGCCGGCTCGCGGCCGGCGAAATCGGGGTCGCCGAGTTGGGCTTCGAGCGCGTCGATCTCGGCGCGCAAGGCGTCCATCCGCTCGGGCAGGCGTTCGAGCGCGCGCTTGTCGTTGAACGACAGCTTGCGCTTCGTCTGCGCCTCGCCTTTCGCCTTCGCCTCGGTCTTCTCGGCCCTTGGGGACGCCGCCGCCGGGCCGGAGAGGCCGTAGCCGCGCTGGGCGACCATGTCGGAATAGCCGCCGGCATATTCGAGCCAGCGCCCGCTCCCCTCGCTGACGATCACCGAGGTCGCCACGCGGTCGAGGAAATCGCGGTCGTGGCTGACGATCAAAATCGTTCCCTTGTAGTCGCCGAGCAACTCCTGCAGGAGGTCGAGCGTCTCGACGTCGAGGTCGTTGGTCGGCTCGTCGAGCACGATCAGGTTCGACGGCGCGGCAAGCGCGCGGGCCAACATGAGGCGCCCGCGTTCGCCCCCCGACAGCTTCTCGATCGGCGTGCGCGCCTGCTCCGGCCCGAACAAGAAGTCCTTCATGTAGCCGACGACGTGCCGGCGCTCGCCGTTGATCGTCACATAATCGCTGCCGCCGCCGGTCAGGGCGTCGACCAGCGTGGTCGTGGGCTTAAGGGTGTCGCGCTTCTGGTCGAGCCGCGCCATGACCACGTTGGTTCCGATCCGCACCTCGCCCGCGTCGGGCGCGAGCGCGCCTGTGAGCAGGTTGATCAGCGTCGTCTTGCCGGCGCCGTTGGCGCCGATCACGCCGATGCGATCGCCGCGCATGATGCGGGTCGAGAAATTGTGGACGATCGCCGTCCCGTCATAGGCCTTGCCGATCCCCTCGGCCTCGATCACCAGCGCGCCCGAGGCCTTGGCCTCCTGCGCGATCATGGTCGCAAGGCCGACCGCCCGTCGTGCCTCGCGCCGTTCGCGGCGCATGTCGGCGAGTTCGCCGACGCGGCGCATGTTGCGTTTGCGGCGCGCCGTGACGCCGTAGCGCATCCAGTGCTCCTCGGCGACGATGCGGCGGTCGAGCTTGTGGCGCTCGGCCTCCTCCTCCTCGAGCTTCAAGTCGCGCCATGTCTCGAAGGCCGAAAAGCCGCGGTCGAGCCGGTGCGTCGCGCCGCGGTCGACCCAGACGGTGGCGTTGGTCAGGTCCGCCATCAACCGGCGGTCGTGGCTGACGAGGGCGAGCGCCGAGCGGCTTGCGGCCAGATGGCTCTCGAGCCATTCGATGGCGATCAGGTCGAGGTGGTTGGTCGGCTCGTCGAGCAGCAGAATGTCGGGCTCGGCGCTGAGCGCGCGGACGAGCGCCGCCCGCCGCGCCTCGCCGCCCGACAGGTTGGCCGGGTTCGCCGCCGGATCCAGCCCGAGGTCGCCCATCATGGCGCGGGCGGCGTGAACGTCGTCGTGCTCGCCAAGGCCGGCCAGCACATAGTCGAGCACCGATTCGAAGCCCGACATGGTGGGCTCCTGCGGCAGGAAGGCGAGGCGCGCGGTCGGCTGCTGAAAGCGCGTTCCCTGGTCGGGGACGGCCTCGCCGGCCGCCAGGCGCAGCAGCGTCGACTTGCCCGATCCGTTGCGGCCGACGAGCGCGATCCGATCGCCCGGCGCAATCGACAGTTCGGCGCCCGCGAGCAGAGGCGCGCCGCCGAGCGTCACGGCGATGTTTTGCAGATGCAGAAGGGGGGGCGGCATGCGGCTTTCGTTCCCGGGCGGCGTAGGGATAGCCCACGCCGGCGCGAAAGGGAAAGTCTGTTCGGGGCGGCGTCCTGTATTGACGACGCGCGGGTCGACCGACACGATCTCCAAATGCGCTTCGAGATTCTGGGCGAGATCTCCGAAATCGAGACTTTCGCCGCGGGCTCCGGCATCCGTGAGGTCGCGCGGCTCAGGCGCATCTACGGACAGGGCCGCTGGCGCAAGCGGAAAGGAATCGCACAGGTTCGACTCTCCGATGGCTCAATCCGCGCAGCGGAGCTACATTGGTATGAGGCGGCCGGGATCGGCCGCAGAGAATACAAGATCAAAAGCTTTCTCTCATGAGGATCATGCCGCAATGACAGGAGCAGAGGCCCAGCGACTGGTCGTATGCGTCGACAACGAGGGCTATTCGGCCTCATTGGAGAGACGCAAAATCTACCTCGCGCTGACCGACGTGGACGCCGAGACTCACGGCCTGATGCGGATCGTCGATGAATCGGGCGAGGATTACCTTTACCCGAAGGCCTTTTTTCGTGCGCTCCATCTGCCGCTTGCGGTCAAGAAGGCCGTCCTCGCCGCGGCATGAGAGTGCGCATTCGCGTGTCGGAAGAGCGCGAACGACGCCACGCCGCTCGCCTCAAGCGATAAGGAAATCCCGCACCACGCGGATCTGGTCGGCGCTCAAGAGCGCCGGCGCGTGGCCCACGCCGGCGAACTCGACGAGCTTCGGCTTCGGCCCGCGCTGCGTCATCGCCTCCGCGTCGCCGCGCGCCAGGACGTTCGAATGTTCGCCGCGCAAAATGAGGGTCGGACAGGCGACCCGATCCCACAACGGCCAGAGATCGACGTCGGGGAGATCCTGCTTATAGGGCTCGCCGATCCGCGGGTCGTAGGCGTAGCCGTAACCGCCGCCCGGCTTTGGGCGCGACAGATAGAGCGTCATCGTCCGCCATTCAGCGTCGGTCAGCGCGCCGAAGCCGGCGCTGTTCTTTCGGATCGTCTGCTCCATGGCGTCGATTGATTCGAACGTCGGGTCGGCGCCGATGAACGTGCCGAGCCAGGCCAGCGCCGCTTTCGGCACGAACGGGCCGGCGTCGTTGACCACGAGCCTGCGCACCGGCGCCGCCGGTTGCGCGGCGAGCAGGAAGCCGATCACCGCCCCCATCGAGGTCCCGACCCAGTCGACGCTCTCGACGTCGAGCCGCGCGATCAGCGCCGCGCAATCCGCGAGATAGGTCGGGAACGCGTATTCATTGGAATCCTTCAGCCATTCGCTTAAGCCCCGCCCGGGCATGTCCGGGCAGACGACCCTGTGGGTTTTCGACATCGCTTCGGCGAAGACGTCGAAATCATGGGCGTTGCGGCTCAGGCCATGGACGCACACGAGCGTCGGCGCGCCCGGAGGCCCGGGCCATTCGGCATAGGCGACGCGGTGAAACCCCGACGGGCCGAGTGAGGCCAGATGACGTTCGAGCATGGGCGGACCCTCCCTGACGACCGCCCGTCATGTTTGCTCAACGGGGAAGTCAAGTCCATGATCCAGTCGGGGACGATCTGTCGCAGGCGGCCGGATCGTGTACTGAGGAACCGATGCAAGCTGCAATCGAACAGGGCCGAGCTGTTCTCGCCGAGATTTGCCGCCGTCATGGCGTCGCCAAGCTGGAGGTGTTCGGTTCGGCGGCGCGCGGCGCGGATTTTGATCCTCGCCGCAGCGACGTGGATTTTCTCGACACATTTCAGCCGGCGGCCCGCAACGATCTTGCGGCGTTCGACGACTTGAAAGAGTCGCTCGAAGCGTTTTTCGGACGCCCGGTCGATCTCGTCGAGCGCGAGGCCGTCGAGGCGAGCCGCAACTTCATTCGACGCAGGACGATTTTGAAAGAGGCCCAAACCGTCTATGGCTGAGCTCGCCACCAAGACAAGACCCCGAGCAAAACATCTGGTCGTTTGCATCGACAATGAGGGCTATCCGGCCTCGCTCGAGAAACGCAACATCTACATCGCGATTCCCGATCTCGACGCTGAGAAGCACAGGCTGCTGCGGGTCGTCGACGAATACGGCGAAGATTACCTCTATCCGGCGGCCTTGTTCCGCTCCATCACCCTGCCGCTGGCCATCAAAAGGGCCGTCCTGGCGGCGGCCTGACGCTCAGGGCGGCGGCGTCCTTCATTCAAACAGAGGTCGGCGCGAAGTGTGCCGGATCGCCAGGACGTCGATCACATCGGACTCGAGCCGATAGAAAAGTCGATACGGGAAGTCCAGGAAAGCAACCACCCGCACGTCGGGCCGCTGCACGACTATGGGCGCGCTCGCTGGAAATTCGACAATGGGTTGCTCGATCTCCGTCAGGCGCGCCTCGAAAGCGGCGCGCGATTCCGGCCAATGTCGGCGTTGGTAGGCTTCGATCGATTTGAGGCCCGAAAGAGCGCCCCTGGTCCATCGGACAATCATTCGACGCGAAATCTCGACCGTATCTCCGCAATCGCTTCCGGGCCGGCGAAGTCGCCCGCGCGCGCTTCCTCAAGTCCGCGATCGATCGCCGCGAGTTCCCCCTCGGACGCTCGGTAGGCGCCTATGCGTTCCGCCTCAATTCCCCGCGCTGCTTCGACCAGCGCCGCCTGGTCTTCGGCTGGCCAACTGTCGATGCGCGGTAGCATATCTTTTAGCGTGGTAATCATGGGTCGCACTTATAGCACGGCCGCCCTGTCGCGAGCCAACGTTCGCTCGAACCGGGTCGATGCCCGAAAACGCTGATCACGAACTCGGACGCGTCCTGTTCAGCGGGCCGAGTCTGGCAAAGGGACGGACGTATGCGTTTCGTTCGTCAGGGCGCTGACAGGAACGGAAGTGTCGGCATAGCGTATCAGCAGCGCTGGTCGTCGCGCAGCGCGCGCAGCCAATCTCCCACGGCCTCCGGCTGCATCGGCATGGACTCTGTCAACGCCTGCAGAGCCGCGAGGTCCACGGGCTTGCAACGTTTTTCGACGCCCAGGAGCTGCGCGACCGGTTTTCCACGCTTGGTTATCCGGATGGGTCCGCCGCTGGCCGCCCGCTCGGCTAGCTCGCTCAGCCGCGCCTTCGCGCTTTTGAGAGTTACGTCTTCCATATTGTTCTCGTGACCGAATCCATCGTTGACTCATAGCGAGCCGCCACTCGATCCCCAGAATCGACCGGGCATGCCAGTTAAGCACACGCCGCTATGACAATGGCGCGGGCTTGATGTCCCTCGGAACGGCCAGCACGCACGTCCTATTGCACGTCCACGATGAAGATCATGCCTGCGACGCCCCGCTTGCCCCACATGAATTGCACTTTGTCGACGCCCTTGAAGCCGGGCGTCGACGTATACCAAATTTCCTTTGCCGGTTCGTTGTGGTTTCCGCATTGATCGATTTGGACGTCCTTGAAATTCACCGCGCCATGCTCGAAGGCGCCGGCGTTTCCCACCGGAACATGAGAGTTGCAGTCATAGAGGTGGCCTATGAGTGTGGGTTGACCTGACTTTGCAGTTTTGTGGTACTCCCTCATTGTCGCCTGGGCCGCCTGCCCTACGAAGAGCGCTGCAACGAGGATGATTGAAAGACCCGCTATGTGCGCCGTCCTGAACATGAATTCCCTCCCGTTTTCAAATCGCTTCGAGAAAAGACCATATGAAACTGACTCGCGGTCCGACGTTTGTCAATGGATTTACCTTGTGAAGTGAGTGTTAAAGTACGGCCGGTCGAGACGCGATGGACGCTTCACGCCGCCTCGAGCGCCAGCCCATCCGCGGCGGCGGCGGCGAAGCGCAGACGGCCGGCGCGGACCATTCTGTTGATGTGGGCGAGCGCCTCGCCGAAGGCGAAGACGAGCTGGTGCGGGTCGTCGATCGGGCGGCCAAAGACGACCGGCACGAGCTCGGCCGCGGTCCGCGGTCCGCCGCTGCACGCCTCCACGATCGCCTCGCAGCGCGCCTCGTGATGGGCGATGAGCTCGTCGGCGCGTGTGTCCAGGCCGACGAACGGCAGGTTGTGGCCCGGAAGCACGAGCGCGTCCCCGGGCACGCGGTCCTTCAGCTTTTCCAGCGAGCGGAGATAGATGCCGAGGGGATCGCCGTCCGGCTCCATCGCCTCGACGCTGACGTTGGGCGAGATCTTGGCCAGGATCTGGTCGCCGGCGATGAGGAGATTGTCGTCGGCCGCATACAGCATCACATGCTCGGGCGAATGGCCGCCGCCGGTCAGGACCACAAAGCTCCGGCCGCCGATCGTCAGCCGATCGTCGGCCATCAGCCGCTGGAACGTCTTTGGCGGCGTGACGACCATGCGCAGGTATTGCAGGCCGTTGCCGAGCAGGATCTCGGTGCTCTCCTCGGTCAGCCCGTGCGAGCGATAGAAGCCGCGATAGGGCTCGGACTTCAGCGCCGACGGGTCGAGCCGGATGTTGAGGCCGAGCAGATATTCGGTCTGGCTCATGGCGAGCGGCATGTCGAAGCGCTCGCAGAGCCACCCGGCAAGGCCGATGTGATCGGGGTGGAAATGGGTGGCGATCAGCCGTGTCAGCCTGCGCCCCTTGAGCGGCCCGTCGATCAGCGCCTCCCAGGCGGCGCGCGAGGGCGGATTGTCGATGCCGGTGTCGATCAGCGCGAGGCCCGCGCCGTCCTCGACGAGATAGAGATTGACGTGATCGAGCCGGAACGGCAGCGCGAGCCGCGCCCAAAAGATCCCCGGCCGGACTTCAATGACTTCGCCGGCCTTGGGCGGCGCGGCAAAGGGAAATTCGAGCGTCTGCGGCTTGGCGTGCGAGGTCATCGGGGCTCCGTGTTCTCCCTCGCCCCGCGTGAGCGGGGAGAGGGCTGGGGTGAGGGGCTGCGCTGACCGCTGACGTTAGCGCCGCCCCTCATCCTAACCTTCTCCCCGCATAGCCCGTCGAAAGACGGGCGTCTATTGACGCCCTATGCGGGGAGAAGGGACTTCGAGCGGCTGAAAGCGCGGCGCCTCGGCCGCATCGATCCGGCCGTCGGGGTTCACGCGAAAGACGCCGCGCGCGGCGTTGTGCGGGTGCGCCGCCGCCTCGGCGAGACTGAGGACCGGAGCGAAGCACACGTCGGTTCCCTCGAGCAGGGCCCGCCACTCGGCGCTCGGCCGGCTCACGAACAGGACGCGAAAGCGTTCCTTCAGCGCGGGCCATGTGTCCGTGTCGTATTGCGCTTTCGGGTCGACGTCGGCGAGCCCCAGCTTGTCGAGAAGCGCCGAGTAGAACTGCGGCTCGAGCGCGCCGATCGTGACATAGCGGCCGTCAGCGCAAAGGTAGGCGTCGTAGAACGGCGAATCGTAAAACATGCTCGGCCGGCCGCCGTCGAGCATGCGGGTCGCCCGCGCCCAGAGCGCGATGCCGCTTAAAGACGCGACGGTATCGAGGATCGCGGCGTCCACCACGCAGCCCTTCCCCGTCGCCCGCGCCGACAGGACGCCGCTGACGATGCCGAAAGCGAGCCCGAGCGCGCCGCCGGCGTCGCCGAGCACCGTCGGCGGGACGATCGGCGCCGCTCCGGGACGCTCGGTCAGCGACAGCGCGCCGGTCAACGCCACATAATTGAGGTCGTGGCCGGCTGCTTGCGCCAGCGGGCCGTCCTGGCCCCACCCGGTCATGCGCCCGTAGACGAGCCTCGGGTTCAGCCGCGCGCATTCGGCGGGGCCGAGGCCGAGCCGCTCCATCACGCTGGGCCGGTTGCCCTCGATCAGCGCGTCGGCGCCGGCGATCAGCGTCAGCGCCTCCTCGACCGCCTCCGGGCGCTTGAGGTCGAGCGCGACGACCCGCTTGCCGCGCCGCAGCGGGTCCTCGCCGCTGGTCGATTCGGGATTGCCGATCGCCGCCTTCATCGGCCGGACAATCGCGGTGACCTCGGCGCCGTGATCGGCAAGCATCCGGCCGGCGAGCGGGCCCGGGCCGATGCCCTCGAACTCGATGATGGTCAGGCCGGCGAGTGGACGCAGCATTAAATGGTTCCCCAACGAATTTCAGAGCACTAACAGCTTACCATACCAATTGGCGTTGCGCGGTGCTACTCGGGCCATAAATTGTTAGTAGTGATTCCAAATTTATCCTTTAGTAATTGATTGAATTCGTCTACGGACGAACAATCTATTTCTTCTCCATGAATTGGTGTAACTTTACACACCATCGGCTTTACACGCAAGACATCTTGTTTGACGTCAATATGCTTCTCGTAGCTTGCATACTCAGTCCCCTCGAAAGCGTCTACAACCGACTTGAAGACCGATATTCCTTCATTATCGACGCGCAAAAAATGTAATAAGACGAAGCACTTGTTTGCGCCTTCGTCGAAGTGATTAATATAAGTTGCCATTTGATCGCTGTCGAATCCTGCCGTCTCGAAGACATGTTCTGCCTGTTCGGCGCACAATTTTTGCGACTGAAGCTCGGCGGCAAACACTGGGAATCGAGAGGAGAGGTCTATAATCATAATAATTGTTACGACGGGCAGTTTCATTTCAAGTCTTCCGCTCAGGATGCTTTTTCTGCCTCGTGACACCATACCCAAGTTCAATTGATAACATCTGCACCGGCTTGGCTTCATCCGAACGAGGATCAGTTTGGAGGACGTTGTATAATTTGACACGAAGTCGCTGTGCCTCTGCATTCAATCGCGATATTGGTTCAACTAAGAGAAAATTTGGCTTTAGTGAATTACGGGACACATGCCTGGCAACAACTCCCTTGGTGCTCTCAAACCATAAGCCGTGTACCGTTCGCACGCGTTCTTCATTTAATTGTCGACACGCGTTGAATATATTCTCTATTTCACGCTGCTTATCTGGATAAATTTGAATCAAAATCTTTGCGGTAACGTTACAAAGCGCGATAAAGTCATAGGGTGCCGTCACTAGGTCGACTTGATTCGGCTTTAGCTTTAGTGCCGTGGAAAGTACATCTTTAATATAATATTCCAGCTGTGAATATTCAAAAACAAATTCACCTATCACCTTGAATTGCCTGTCTCGCTCCGCGTTTGCGTCAGCAACATTGTCGTGGTTTCGAGTTTTTGCCATCGGTCGTCAAGGTCCTGGTTTTAGTGGCGTCTCAACAGGTCTAGACACTCGATTGGCTTAAGTCTTTCAAGCGTTCTTGCTAGCGCTTGAAAGGTTGAGGCATTCCCGGCTCAGGGCTGTGCAGTTCTCTATGCCTTGAGTGGTCTTGAGGTGGGGTCTGGGATTCCCGCGGGCGAAAATGTCTAAATCTATAGGCGACAACCCGATTCGGAGGTTGTCCCATGCCGGCATCGCTGCTGGAGGTTTTGCGCACCATCCCAGACCGTCGTCGTGACGAAGGCAAGCGGTTCGATCTGGCCACGGTGTTGCTGTACGCCATTCTCAGCATGGTCGCCGGGGCCAACTCCTACCGGCAAATGCATGAATTCATTCGTATTCATTTGCAGCGGCTGAACGAAGCGTTCGGCCTGCGGCTCCGCTGCTCGCCTTCCTACACCGGGTTGCGGTTGATCATTCAAGGCGTTGATCCGACCGCTTTGGAGGCCGCGTTTCGCCAGCACGCATTATCGATTTCGACGCCGCTTGCTTCGGACGGCCTGACTGCGATCGCGGTTGACGGCAAGACCCTTCGCGGCAGTTTCGACGCCTTCAGTGACCGCAAGGCGACGCACATGATGTCGGCGTTGCGGCAAGCCGATCAGATTGTGCTCGGCCATCTGATGGTCGACGAGAAGAGCAACGAGATTCCGGCCGCGCCGGAACTGATCGAGGCGCTCGGCTTGAAGGGGTGTGTGTTCACGCTCGACGCCGAACACGCCCAAAAAAAACGTTCGAGCGCGTGATCGCCTCGGGCAATCATCTGCTCACTCAGGTCAAGGACAACCAACCAAGCCTGCGCCGTAAGCTTGAACTGGGAACCGCAGGACGAAAGCCAACCGGCTCGGACAAGAGCCAGACCGCGGGCCGCAACCGCTGGGAAACCCGCGAATTGACGGTGTTTCCGGCCAAGGCGTGGTTCCGCGGTTCGCCGTGGGACGGCCTCATCCAAACCGTGCTCCGCCTGGAGCGAACGGTCTGCAAGCGCGATCCCAAGACCGGACTTTGCAAGCAAACCGCCGAGACCGTCTTCTGGGTTTCCTCGGCTTCCAACCAGACGCCCCAGCGCTGGAACGAATGGATTCGCGCGCATTGGCGCATTGAGAATGGCAGTCACTACGTGCGCGACACCGCCTTTGCCGAGGACGCTTGCCGCATCCGAAAGAACCCCGATATCGTCGCGCGCCTACGATCCTTCGCATACAATCTGATCAGGGCCCCCGGATGCGACAACATCCAAAATGCCCGCTGGCGGGCCGCTCTCGACATCAATCTCATGCTCGAAATGCCCTCTTTAGCGTAGAACTAAACGGCCCTGATTCCCGGCTAGTCGCGCTCCGGAAACAGCACCTTCAACCCCCGGCTGACGCCGCCGCAACGCCGCGCTCGGTGATGAGGCCGCTGACAAGGCCGCGACATCCTTATCCGCATTGCGACCCCATCTCGTCCAGACCTACCCATACTTTCGCCCGTCCTTGTGGCTAGCGATCCATGTCCCGTCTTCGCCCATCGCGAGCTTCAGGTCGTCGTTGGGATATTCGACGCTGTCGCCTTTCTGCCGGTCGCCGATCTCGATGTAGGCAGCGGAAGCGTTCGACCGGTTGACCAGCTGGTGCGCGGCGCCGCCGGCCGGAAAGCCGACGCAATCGCCGGCCGCGAGCGCCGTTTCGCCGCCATCGTGGACGAGGACGAGCGCGCCCGAGAGCACCAGCACGAACTCGTCCTGAACGGTGTGTCGGTGGAGGAGAGCCGATATCGCGCCGGGCGGCAGTGTGACATGATTGACCCCGAAGCTCTTCAAGCCGAAGACATCGCCGAGAGGCCGCTTGATCCGAGCCGACAACCGACCGGCGAACGGTTCGGGCAGGAGCGACGGTTTCGAGCGTGGCGCGGCTTCCGCTGCAGCAATCGCTTTGATCATTTTCACCGTTCCTCTTGTTCGTTCGATCGTGTTTCCAGAGTCCGAAAGAGGGCCGCCGGTCGTCGAATCCTCTGAACCGGATGCTGTTCGACCCATTCGCATCCCACTTCAGCCGCGTTCCGGAAACAGCGCCTTCAGCCCCTCGGCAGACGCCGCCGCGACGCCGCGCTCGGTGATGAGGCCGGTGACGAGCCGCGCCGGAGTCACGTCGAAGGCGGGGTTGGCGGCGCGGCTGCCCGCCGGCGAGACCCGGACGCGCGCGACCTTGCCGTCCGCGCCGAGGCCCTGGACGAAGTCCACCTCGTCGGCGGAGCGCTCCTCGATCGGAATCTCCTTCACGCCGTCGCCGACCGTCCAGTCGATGGTCGGCGACGGCAGCGCCACATAGAACGGCACGCCGTTGTCCTTCGCCGCCAGCGCCTTCAAGTAGGTGCCGATCTTGTTGCACACGTCGCCCCGCGCCGTGGTGCGGTCCGTTCCGACGACGACCATGTCGATGAGCCCATGCTGCATCAGGTGGCCGCCGGCGTTGTCGACGATCAGGGTCAGCGGCGTTCCGTGATTGACGAACTCCCAGGCGGTCAGCGACGCGCCCTGATTGCGCGGCCGGGTCTCGTCGACATAGACGTGGACCGGAATCCCCTCCTCCATTGCGAGGTAGATCGGCGCCGTCGCGGTGCCGTAATCGACGGTCGCGAGCCAGCCGGCGTTGCAGTGGGTGAGGATGTTGACTGGCTCGCCAGGCTTTTTCGTCGCCGCGATGCGACGGATGATCGCGAGCCCGTGGCGGCCGATGGCGCGGTTGTTCGCGACGTCCTCGTCGGCGATCTCGGCGGCCTCGGCATAGGCCGCCGCGGCGCGCCCGGCCGGCTCGATCGGGCGCAGCCGGGCGCGCACGGCGTCGAGCGCCCAGCGCAGGTTGATCGCCGTCGGCCGGGTCGCGTGCAGCGTTTCCCAGGCGGCGTCGAGGTTGGCGTCGCTCGGGTCCTCACGCATGGCGAGCGCAACGCCGTAGGCCGCGGTGACGCCGATCAGCGGCGCGCCGCGCACCCACATGTCGCGGATCGCCGTCGTCGCCGCGCCGACGTCGCGCAAGGTCTCGACGCGAAAGGCGTGCGGCAGCCAGCGCTGGTCGATCACGTCGACGCTCCAACCGTCGGCGTTGAGCCAGATCGTCCGGGTCGCGTGTCCATTCACCTTCAAAGCGGTCGTCTCCGTGGAGATTTTGGATAGGCCGCAATAGCACGCTCGCTCGACTTTGGGGAACTGAGCGGCGGCACGGCCGGCGCCTCCAGGATTCGCTGCAAAGAAGCGATCCCGCGCCGCGTTGCATGGCGCCATCGATCCCGCTAGCGTCGAGGCGAGATCCGTGGGGGCGAGAACGCTACGGAGGTTTTCGCCATGGACCGCAGGTTCCTCTTAAGGCTCGTCGCCGGACTGCCGTTCGTGGGCGCGCTCATCGCCGGATCTTCGAAGGCCGCGTCGGCCGCCCTCTCGCGCGTTCGCCCGGGCGACCCCGGCTGGCCGTCCGAGGACCTTTGGAAGGCGCTTGGCGGCGGCCTTCAGGGCGAGTTGATCAAGGTCGACTCGCCGCTGACGGCCTGCGTCGGCGCGCCGGCGGGCGCCTGCGCTGAGCTCTTCAAGGAGCTCAAGAACCCGTATTATCTCGGCGACGAGGTCGGCCTCACCCAGTCGCTCGGCTGGGTCGACGCCTGGACCTCGCGGCCGAGCGTCTACGCCGTCGCGGCGCAGTCGACCGCCGACGTCGTGGCCGCGGTCAATTTCGCCCGGACGCACAATCTGCGTCTTGTCGTGAAAGGCGGCGGCCACAGCTACCAGGGAAGCTCGAATGCGGCGGATTCGCTGCTTGTCTGGACCCGGCGCATGCACGACGTCACGCTGCACGACGCCTTCGTCGGCGCCGGCTGCGAAGGAAAGGCCGAGCCGCAGCCCGCGGTTTCGGTCGGACCCGGCGCGATCTGGGGTCACACCTATAACGAGGTGACCACCAAGGGCGGCCGCTATGTCCAGGGCGGCGGCTGCACGACGGTCGGCGTGGCCGGGCTGGTCCTCGGCGGCGGGTTCGGCAGCTTCTCCAAGGCGCATGGCACGGCCGGCGGCAATCTCCTGGAGGCGGAGGTCGTTACAGCGGACGGCGAGGTCCGGATCGCCAACGTTTGCACGAACCCCGATCTCTATTGGGCGCTGAAGGGCGGCGGCGCGGGTTTCGGCGTCGTCACCCGTCTCACCTTGCGAACGCACGATCTTCCCGAATTCGTCGGCGTGGTTTTCGCCACCATTAAGGCGGCTTCCGACGACGCCTATAGAAATCTCGTCGGCAAGACGGTCGACTTCTACAGCGAGGCGCTTTTCAATCCGCATTGGGGCGAACAGCTTGTCTTCGCTCCGGGCGGCGTGCTCTCGATATCCATGCTGTTCCACGGCCTCGACGAGCATGAAGCCGAAGCGACATGGCGACCCTTCCTGGAGTGGGTCCAAGCCTCCCCGCAAGACTTCCACGTCGTGTCGGCGCCGAGGATCATCGCCCTGCCGGCGCGCCATTTCTGGGATCCCGCCCTGCTCAAGATGGCGCCGGGCTTCGTCATCTCGGACGATCGTCCGGGCGCGCCGGAGGACAACATCTTTTACGCGGGTAACCTCGATGAGGCCGGTCGGGTCTGGTACGCTTATCAATCCGTTTGGCTGCCCGCCTCGCTGATCGAGCCCGATCAGCGGGCACGGCTGGCCGACGCGCTTGTCGCGGCCGCTCGATACCGGGGGGTCGCGCTCCATTGCAACAAGGGGCTTGCGGGCGCAAGCCCCGAGGCGATCGCGGCGGCGAAGGAGACGCCGATGAACTCCGCGGTTACCGACGCGTTCGCGCTGGCGATCAGCGCAGGCGGAGGGCCGCCGGCGTACCCGGGCGTTGCCGGACACGAGCCGGACCAGGCGGCGGCGCGAAGCACGGCGGCGGCTGTCGAGGCCTCCATGAACGAACTGCGCAAGCTCGCCCCGCGGTCCGGATCCTACGTCTGGGAGACCGACTTCTTCGAGCCGAACTGGCAGGATTCGTTCTGGGGCGGCAATTATGCGCGGCTGTTGGCGATCAAGCGGAAATACGACCCGGATGGGCTCTTCTTCCTGCACCACGGCGTCGGCAGCGAGGATTGGAGCGCGGACGGTTTCACCCGCAGCGGATGACTAGGCGCCTCCACGGATCCCGCCGCGCCATCGATCGTCTGGCTGATCTTCGACAGTTGGAGCACCCCCGCCGGGTACAAGGCGTTGATTTGATTGTGGGCGAGGGTGCGCGACCGCGAGAATGTAGTGCCACGTTTTTCGCCGATTGTTCTTGATTGTTCTGGAATCTTGGCGGATTCTGTGCGCACCATAATCGAGTCGGCGCCAGGCATTCCGCCATGTATTTCCGCAAAAAGACCTCGGGCGGCCGCGCCTACCTGCAGATCGTCGAGAGCCGGCGCGAGGGCGCAGCGGTCCGCCAGCAGGTTATCGCCACCCTCGGGCGGATCGACGAGCTGCGGGAGAGCGGGCGACTGGAGCGGCTTCTGCGCTCGGGGGCGCGCTTCGCCGACAAGGCGATCGTGCTCGACGCGCTCGACCGGGGCGAGGCGACGACGATCTCGGCGCGCCGCATCGGTCCGGCGCTCGCCTTCGAGCGGGTGTGGGAGGAGACCGGCTGCCGGGCCGTGATCGAGCGCCTGGCCAGCGCGCGCAACCACGAGTTCCCGCTGGAGCGCGCGGCGTTCCTGACCGTGCTGCACCGCCTCGTCTGCGGCGGCTCGGACCGCGCCGCCGACCGCTGGCGCGAGGATTACCGCATCGACGGCCTCGACGGGATCGAACGGCATCACCTTTATCGCACGATGGCGTGGCTCGGCGAGGAGCTTCCGAAAGACCAGCAGGACGCCGCGACGCCGTTTGCGCCGCGCTGCGTGAAGGACGTCCTGGAGGAGGAGCTGTTCGCCGCCCGGCGCGACCTCCTGACCACGCTCGACATCGTGTTCATGGACACCACCAGCCTTTATTTCGAGGGCGCGGGCGGCCAGACGCTCGGGCGGCGCGGCTTCTCGAAAGATCACCGGCCGGACCTCAACCAGATGATCCTCGCCGTCCTGCTCGACGGCGACGGCCGCCCGGTGTGCACGGAGATGTGGCCCGGCAACACCGCCGACGTGACGAGCCTCATCCCGGCGATCGATCGCCTGCAGCGCCGCTTCCGCATCAACCGCGTCTGCGTCGTCGCCGACCGCGGCATGATCAGCGCCGAGACGATCGCCGAGCTCGAGGCCCGCAAGCTCCTCTATGTTCTGGGCGTGCGCGAGCGGACCGACAAGCTGGTCCGCGACCTCGTGCTCAGCGATTCCGCGCCGTTCGTTCCTTTCGTCCTGTTGAAGCCGAGACGCGAGGTCGACTACGAGGCCAAGGCCGTGACGCTCGCCGGGCGGCGCTACGTCGTCTGCCGCAACCTCGACGAGATGAAAAAGGACGCCGCCAACCGCGCGACCATCGTCGCCGCGCTCGAGCGGCAGCTGAAGAAGGGCGACAAGAGCCTCGTCGGCAACAAGGGCTACCGTCGCTTTCTCGAGGACCCGGAGGGCGAGGGCTTCGCCATCGACCGCGCCAGGGTCGAGGAGGACGCAAAATTCGACGGCGTGTTCGTGCTGCAGACCAACGCGAACCTCTCGGCGCTGGAGGCGATGCTCGTATACAAACAACTCTGGACGGTGGAACGAACGTTTCGAACGACCAAAAGCCTGCTCGAGACCCGGCCGATCTATCACAAGCTCGACAAGACGATCCGCGGCCATGTCGCCTGCAGCTTTCTCGCGCTCGTTCTGAAGAAGGCGTTCGAGGACCGCCTCGCCGCCGCCGACAAGCGCGCCAAGGCCTCCTGGCCGGCCGTCATCGCCGATCTCGACTCGCTCACCGAGACCGAGGTCGACCAGGACGGCAAGCGCTTCCTGCTGCGCTCGTCGCCACGCCCCGGCGCCAGCCTCGCTCTCTCCGCCCTCGGCGTCGCCCTGCCGCCGACGCTCCGCCAGATCGCCCACGCCTGATTTACGCAGCGGTTTAGTTTTGTAGTGCCACGCC
>CAVPXF010000055.1:0-139184 GCA_963709655.1 uncultured Alphaproteobacteria bacterium | reverse complement strand
CGAACGTGACGGTCCGCAACATCGTGACAAGCCTGAGGGTGATTGCTGAGGTTGACTGGCAGGTCCTGTTCGAACGCTATTGTCTCGTCGACGACGTTCTGGCCTCAGGGTGCGCATTTCACGACATGGATTTTGCGACCCGCAATCTCTACCGAAGCGCGGTCGAAACCCTAGCGAGGAAGTCGGGACACGACGAACTCGACATCGCGCGCCTCGCCGTCGCCGCGGCGCAGGCGCCCGATCCGTCGTGCGAGCCGCCGGAGCAGTTACGGCGCGGCGACCCCGGCTACCATTTGCTCGCCGGGGGACGCCGCGACTTCGAGGGTTCGATTGGCATTTGCGGGTTTCGGAGCTGGCCCGCGCGCGTCACGGCAAGACTGAATTTCGACATGTACGCCACGGCGATCGTGGCCACGTCCGCAATCGTTCTGGCCGCGCCGCTGATTGGCCTCGCCAAGCTGGGCCTCGGCCCAGTTCCGCTCATATTATTTGCGGTTCTCGGCGCCATTTGCGCGATTGACGCGGGCGTGGCGCTTGTCAATCGAGGGGTCACGCTTGTCGTCGGCCCGGTTCCGCTGCCGGGCCTCGAGCTTCGCGGCGGCGTTCCCGAATCCTTGCGCACGCTCGTCGCCGTGCCGACGCTCTTGACCACGCCGGAGGACATCAAGGAGCAGGTGGAGCGGCTCGAGATCCACCATCTGGCGAGTCCGGAGGGCGATCTGCACTTTGCTCTGCTATCCGATTGGATCGACGCGGACGTCTATCAAGCGGAAGGCGATGCGGAACTGGTAGCTGTTGCGCGCGAGGGCATTGAACGCCTCAATCGACGCTATGGCCCCGCGCCCGCGGGCCCGCGCTTCCTTCTGTTGCACCGTCGGCGAGTTTGGAACGACAGTGAGAGGCGCTGGATCGGCTGGGAGCGCAAACGCGGCAAGCTCCATGAATTGAACCGGCTTTTGCGGGGGGCCACAGACACCACCTTTATGGACATAGGCGGCGCAGCGCCATCGTCCCCGAAAAATATCCGATATGTCGTCACGCTGGACTCGGACACGAAGCTGCCGCGCGACACCGTTCGGCGGCTGATTGGCAAGATGGCGCATCCGCTCAACCGCCCGCGCTACAACGCGGAGCTTGGCGCGATCGTGGAGGGCTATGCTGTCCTTCAGCCGCGGGTAACGCCGTCGCTTCCCAATGGCGGCGAAGGTTCGCTGTTTCAGCGTGTCTTCTCGAGTTCCAGCGGCATCGATCCCTATGCCGCCGCGGTCTCTGACGTCTATCAGGACTTATTCTGTGAGGGCTCTTACGCTGGAAAAGGCATCTACGACCTTGATGCGTTCGAGAGCGTCCTTTCGGGGCGCGCTCCGGACTCGACCTTGCTGAGTCATGACCTATTCGAGGGGACGTTCGCACGCGCGGGCTTCGCCTCTGACGTCGAAGTCGTGGACGATTTTCCTTCGCGATACGATGTAAGCGCTCGGCGTCATCACCGCTGGGCGCGCGGAGACTGGCAGCTCTTGCCCTGGATTCTCGGTTTCGCCAGCGAAGGCGGCCGGTCTCCGAGCGTCAGGGGCGAGCTGCCGCGGATCGGTCGATGGAAGATGATCGACAACCTGCGCCGGACGCTTAGCGCGCCCGTATGCATGCTTGCCTTGGCGATCGGCTGGACGCTGCCGTTTGAACTGGCGCTGGTCTGGACGACGTTCGTGCTCGCGACCATTGTCCTGCCAAGCTTCATACCTGCGATCTCGGCAATTTCGGGCCGTCGTCCGGGCGCTGCTATGTCCGGGCATTTGCGAGCGCTTGGCGGGGATTTCCGTTTCGCGGCGACATTGGCGGTGTTGAATATTACATTTTTGGCGGACCAGGCCTGGTTGATGGGCGACGCCATCGCGCGGACGTTGTGGCGGCTTTTCGTCAGTCGCCGACACCTGCTCGAATGGACTCCCGCTGCGCAGACGACGGCGGCAAAGCGTCTCGATCTCCAGGGGTTCGCGGTCCGAATGTCGGGGGCGCTTGTCCTGGCCGCGACTGCGCTGCTTCTGGCGCTCCTTATCGGGCATGGAAGTTGGCCGATTGCGACGCCGCTCGTCGCCTTGTGGCTGATTTCGCCCGCCGTTGCGCGTTACGTCAGCTTTTCTCCGGGCGTCGAGACCATCGCGAAGATTTCGGAGGCTCAATCGCTGGCCCTGCGTCAGATCGCGCGCCGGACCTGGCGCTTCTTCGAAACCTTTGTGACGGCGGACGATAATATGCTGCCGCCGGACAATTTCCAGGAGGACCCCACATCCGAGGTCGCGCACCGAACCTCGCCAACCAATATCGGACTATATCTTCTGTCTGTCGTCTGCGCCCGCGACTTCGGTTGGATTGGCGCGATCCAAACGATCGAACGGTTGGAAGCGACGCTTGCGACCATGGCTCGCATGCCGCGCTTTCGCGGTCACTTCTACAATTGGTACGACACACGCGATCTCAAGGCGCTCGAGCCCAAATATATTTCCTCCGTCGACAGTGGCAATCTGGCGGGACATCTCATCGCGATCGCCAACGCATGCAGGGAATGGAGGCAGTCGCCGGTGTCCGCCGCGACGCGTCGGGCCGGAATCGCTGATGCACTCGCCTTGACCGCTGATCATGCCGCGCACCTGCGCCTCGGTCGCCGAACTCAGACAGTGACGCCAACGCAACTCGAGGATTCGCTTGCGGCGATCACTGAGACGCTCGAAAGCGCTTCCCCATCGGAGGAAACGCTCGCGACCCAATTGCCGGAACTTGCGCGCGAGGCCGCAATCGTGGTGGACATCGCCAAAGCGATCGCTCTCGAGCGCAGCGACGGAAGCGGTTCGAATCTCTTGTACTGGTCGCGGGCGAGCCTGGCCGCAATCGAGGCGCATCGCGCGGATTACGCGTCTTCGGCGGAGACAGCGGCTTCCCGTCAGGCCCGGCTGATTGTCCTGGAGAACGCCTTCCGTGCAATGGCGATGGCGATGGAGTTTGGCTTTCTCTTTGACCGTGCCCGCCAATTGCTCTCGATCGGATTTCTCATTTCTGAATCCGCTCTGGATCCCAATTGCTATGACCTCCTAGCGTCGGAAGCGCGGCTGGCCAGTTTCTTTGCGATCGCCAAGGGAGACATTCCGGCCCGTCACTGGTTCCGGCTCGGTCGCGCCGCGACGCCGGTTACTCACGGTGCGGCTCTGATCTCCTGGTCGGGTTCAATGTTCGAGTATCTCATGCCGCCGCTCGTCATGCGCGCGCCCGCGAGGAGTTTGCTCGAGCAGACGGATCGGCTCGTCGTGCGGCGTCAGATCGAATATGGCGATGAACTCGGGTTGCCGTGGGGGATTTCCGAATCCGCCTACAATGCCCGCGATCTTGAATTGACCTATCAATATTCCAATTTTGGCGTGCCTGGCCTCGGACTGAAACGCGGACTGGGCGAGAATCGCGTCATCGCGCCTTATGCGACCGGCTTGGCGACCATGGTTGATCCCTCGGCCGCGGCCACAAATTTCAAACGACTGACGAAACTGGGCGCGGGGGGCCGGTACGGATTCTATGAGGCTGTCGATTTCACCCCTATTCGGGTTCCGGAAGGCGAGCCCTTCGCACTCGTGCGCGCCTTCATGGCGCATCATCAAGGCATGACGATAGCCGGGATCGCCAACGCGGTCTTCGACGGCGCGATGCGCGAGCGCTTCCATGCTGAGCCGATCATTCAGGCGACGGAATTGTTGTTGCAGGAGCGGGTTCCCCGCGAAGTCGCGTCCACGCGGCCGTGGGCGGCGGAGGTCAAGTCCGGCGCGCGCGCCAGCGATGCGGATCCCTCGGGCGGGCGCAGGATCGTTTCCGTTCATCAATCCACGCCGGCGACGCAACTTCTTTCCAATGGAAGCTATGCAGTGATGATGACAGCGGCCGGCTCCGGATACAGCCGGTGGGGCGATGTCGCCATCACGCGATGGCGCGAAGACGCCGACGCGAGACGATAGCGGCTCCTATATTTTTCTTCGGGACACGCGCAGCGGCGTCGTCTGGTCGGCTGGCTTCCAGCCGACGGGCGTCGAGCCTGACGAATATGCCGTCGATTTCAACGAGGATCGTGTCGAGATCGCCCGACGCGACGGGACTCTGACGACAACGCTCGAGGTGCTTGTTTCGGCTGAGGACGACGCCGAGGTTCGCCGCGTATCCATATCCAATACAGGAGGGCGGGCGCGCGACATCGAGATCACATCCTACAACGAACTCGCTTTGGGGCCGCAAGGAGCCGATGTCGCTCATCCGGCCTTCGCAAAGCTGTTCGTCGAGACCGAATATCTTGAGGACTTCGGCGCGATCCTTGCGACGCGGCGAAGGCGGTCTCCTTCGGAACCCGAAATTTGGGCGGCGCATCTGAGCGTCGCAATTGGAGAATCGGTCGGCAGACCGGAATTCGAAACCGACAGGGCGCGTTTCCTGGGTCGCGGACAGGGCGTTAGCGCGCCGATCGCGATGTTGGACGCGCGGCCGTTGACCAATTCGATCGGAGCCGTGCTTGACCCGATCTTCGCGTTGCGCCGGCGTGTTCGCGTGGCGGCCGGGGCCACGGTCCGCGTCGCCTTCTGGACCATGGCGGCGGGAACGCGCGCAGCGCTGCTGGATTGCGTCGACAAGCATCGAGACGCAGCGGCCTATGAGCGTGCTACGACGCTGGCGTGGACCCAGGCGCAGGTGCAACTCCATCACCTCGACGTCAACCCTGGCGAAGCCGGGCTTTTTCAACGCCTCGCAAGCCATGTCATCTTTGCTGGTCGCGATTTGCGCCCCTCGTCGGATGTCATTCGGCAAGGCTCAGGTCCGCAATCGGGTCTGTGGTCTCAAGGGATATCGGGCGATTTGCCGATCGTGCTGCTGCAAATCGTCGAGATCGAGAGTCTCAATGTCGCCCGCCAGCTGCTGCAGGCGCATGAATATTGGCGGATGAAGCAACTCGCCGTCGACCTTGTTATTCTGAACGAGCGTAAATCGTCGTATGTGCAGGACCTTCAGGTGGCGATCGAGACGCTGGTGCGCGCCAGTCAATCGCGACCCACTCCCGGAATCGATCATCGGCCGGGCCGGGTATTCGTCCTCCGGGCGGACCTGATCGATCCCGACACGCGGTCCCTGCTGGTCTCGACCGCCCGCATTGTGCTTGTGGCCCAACACGGAAGCCTTTCCGATCAACTCGATCGAATCGCCGAATCGGTCGAGCCCCTGCGTCCGCTCAAAGAAATTCCCCCGATCCGCCCTGAGCGGCTCGCCGCGCTCCGTACACCGGAGCTCGAATTTTTCAACGGGCTCGGAGGATTTGCGGCAGGAGGCAAGGAATATGTGACGGTACTCGGGCCTGGCCAATCGACCCCGGCGCCCTGGATCAACGTCATCGCGAATTCGACCTTCGGCTTCCAAACCGCGACCGAAGGCAGTGGCTACACCTGGTCTGGCAACAGCCGCGAGAACCAGCTCACCCCCTGGTCGAATGATCCTGTCAGCGACCCCCCAGGTGAGGCCTTCTATATCCGGGACGACAAAACCGGCGACGTCTGGAGTCCAACCGCGGTTCCCATCCGCGACCCTTCAGGAGTTTATGTCGCCCGTCATGGCCGAGGCTACAGCCGCTTCGAACACAGCGCGCGGGGCGTCGCCTGCAGTCTTCTTCAGTACGTGCCGGTCGAAGGATCGATAAAGATATCGCGCCTCCGGTTGACCAACAAATCGAACCTCACACGTCATCTCAGCGTGACCGCCTACGTCGAGTGGGTGCTCGGCGCGTCGAGATCCGCCACGCTCGCATTTGTTGAAACCGAGAGCGACGTCACGACAGGCGCACTTTTCGCACGCAATCCGGCGAATGTGCTGTTCGGTTCGCGGGTCGCTTTTGCCGACATGCGAGGCGCCCAAACCGATTGGACGGGCGATCGCCGGGAGTTCATAGGTCGCAACCGGACGCTCGCGAATCCGGCCGCACTCGCGAGCGCGTCGCCGTTGTCCAAAACGGTGGGCGCGGCCCTGGACCCATGCGCCGCGATGCGCGTCAAGCTGGAATTGCCGCCAGGGAGCGTCGCCGAAGTCGTCTTCTTTCTTGGAGAGGCCGCAACGCGCGAGGACGCCAGCGCCGCCATCCTGACCTTTCGCGCCGCCGATCTCGACGCCTTGGAAGCCGACATCGCGCGCAACTGGGATGCGACTCTGGGGGCTATCGAGGTCAGGACTCCCGATCGCGCGATGGATCTCATGCTCAACGGCTGGCTCATCTACCAGACGCTCGCCTGCCGGATTTGGGCGCGCTCCGCCTTCTATCAGGCCAGCGGCGCCTACGGCTTTCGTGACCAATTGCAGGACGGCATGGCGCTCGCTGCTGTCCGGCCCGATCTGACGCGCGAGCACCTCTTGCGCGCGGCCGCCCGACAGTTCGTCGAGGGCGACGTGCAGCACTGGTGGCTGCCGCATTCCGGTCAAGGCGTCCGGACCCGTATTTCGGACGATCGCGCCTGGCTGGCCTATACGGTCGCGCAGTATGTCGAGACGACGCAAGACACCCTTGTGCTCGACGAATTGCTTCCTTTCCTTGAGGGCGCGCAACTCGAAGCTGGCGAGACTGATCGTTTTTTTGAGCCGACGGTTTCTCAAAGGAGCGTCACTCTCTTCGAACATTGCGCGGTTGCGCTCGATGGGAGTCTGGCGGTCGGCCTGCATGGGCTTCCGCTCATTGGCACGGGCGACTGGAACGACGGCATGAACCGCGTTGGAGAGAAGGGCGACGGCGAAACCGTCTGGCTGGGCTGGTTCCTTCATGCGGCGCTCACAGCCTTCGCGCCGCTTGCGCTGGCGCGCAATGAGACGTTGCGCGCAGAATCGTGGACGGCGCACGCGGCCGAGCTGAAAGCCGCGATTGAGCGCGAGGCCTGGGACGGCGAATGGTATCGCAGGGGCTATTTTGACGACGGCGCGCCGCTCGGCTCCGCGGCCAGCGACGAGTGTCGGATCGATGCGATTGCTCAGTCCTGGGCTGTCTTGTCAGGCGCCGCAGCGCCCGAACGCGCGGCCGGCGCGATGGCCGCGCTCGATAGGCAGTTGATTCGGCGCGATGATGGACTGGCGCTGCTGTTCGCGCCCCCGTTCGACAAGACGACGCACGATCCGGGATACATCAAGGGTTATCCGCCGGGCGTTCGCGAGAACGGCGGCCAGTACACACACGCGGCGACCTGGTCGGTGATGGCGTTCGCTGCGCTAGGCGAGGGCGATAAGGCGGCTGAGCTTTTCTCGTTGCTCAACCCCATCAACCACTCGCGGACCCCCGCCGACGCGTATCGCTATAAAGTCGAGCCGTATGTCGCCTGCGCCGACATATACTCGACAGCGCCGCATGTCGGGCGCGGGGGCTGGACCTGGTACACGGGCTCGGCGGGCTGGCTGCAGCGCGCAGGCGTCGAGAGCCTGCTCGGTCTCAAACTCCGGGGAGCGTTCTTGTCTGTCGACCCCTGCATTCCGAAGGCGTGGCGACAGTACGAGGCGACAGTGAAATATCGAACCGCGCGATATTCGATCTTGGTCGAGAACCCGGATGGGGTCAGTCGGGGCGTCGCCTTCGCGGAAATCGACGGAGTCGAGATCTCTGGACGTCCGCCCCTCATGGCGCTTCTGGATGACGGGGGCCGTCACCGCGTCAAAGTGCAGCTGGGTTGACAATGGTCGTTCGATTTCGAATTGGAAACTCCACGGCCGGGCCGATTGTCTCTTCGTCGCCCCGGATAGGGACGCGGGGATCAGGAGCCACGACCAAATACACGCAATGTACCCAAGGCTGACGGCGACGCGAAAGGACCGGAAAATACTCATAGATGGCTTGCAGCAGACAAAGCATATACACAAATATTGCATATTTCTTTCATGATGCCGTTATGCGTGAAGATCGCCCGTCGCCAAAGGAGCGTTTTCCCAGGGGATGCTTTTCTGCGTCGTCGCGCCATTCTGAGAGCCGCAACGCCCTAGGTATTTTCCGAGGCTGCCGCAGTCCAAAACATCGCGTTAGCGACCTAGAATACAATTCTGGACAGCGAACGACGAAGTACCTTTCCCGCGTCGCCGCCGCGAGCAGGAGCGCCCGCTTCCCGTCGATTTCCAATTCTCCAGCGGGAACCCTCGAGGATCGTATCCGATGACACTCCTCAAAACCGACGACAAGGCTCGAATCCCTCCGCCCCCGGTCATTCCCTCGCCGCCCGTCACGCCGGCGCCCGCTAAGTCCGGGGAGCCGGCGCCCGAGCAAATCTGGGGGGAACCGGCGGGGGGTCTGTTGATTCGGCTGCAGACGAAAATTGAGGGTCTGACGACTGCGGAGTTTAAGTCCCGGCTTGCGCGCTACGGCGAAAACAACGCGTCGGACGTGAAAACCGTGCCGCTTTGGCGCCAGTTCCTCATCCGTTTTGAGAACCCGCTGATGATCATCCTCTTGATAGCGGCCAGCGTGTCCGCGCTCACTGGTGGCGTCGCCGGATTCGTCGTCATCGTCGTCATCGTGCTGTTGAGCGTCATCTTCGATTTTGTCCAGGATGTCCGAGCGCAAAATGCGGTGGCGTCTCTCCGCGCGTCGGTGTCCGTGCAGGCGACAGTCAGACGGGACGGCAAGGCCGTCTCGGTTCCGATAAGCCAATTGGTTCCCGGCGATATCGTCGAGTTGGTCGCCGGCGATCTCATTCCCGCGGATTCGCGTTTGCTCGAGAGCCATCACCTTTATGTCAACCAGGCCCTGCTCACCGGCGAGCCTTATCCCGCCGAGAAATCGGTCAGCGACTCCGCTTCCGGAGAAAAAGACCCGGCGGGCGCCTCCAACGTCGTATTCGCCGGCACTTCCGTCATCAGCGGAACGGCGACGATCCTGATCTGCCGGACCGGGGGCAGGTCGGCGCTCGGCCAGCTCGCGACCAGCCTGGCCGAGAAGCCGCCGGCCACTGACTTCGCCCTCGGAATTCGTCGTTTCAGCATGTTGATCATGCGCTTCACGGTGGCGCTGATCGTATTCGTGCTCGTCGTGAACTTTTGGTTCGCGCGGCCGATGCTGCAATCGATCATGTTCGCTGTCGCCCTCGCGGTCGGCCTGACGCCGGAACTGCTGCCGATGATCGTCACGGTCACGCTCGCCCGCTCGGCCATGCAAATGGCCAAGCGAAAGGTGATCGTGAAGCGTTTGTCCGCGATCCACGACGTCGGCGCCATGAATGTTTTGTGCACCGACAAGACGGGCACGCTGACCGAAGCGAAGATCAAGCTGCTGCGCGTGATCGACGGCAGCGGCGCCGAGAGCGCGAACGCCTTTTCCTATGCCTATGTCAACAGCAAGTTCGAGACGGGCGTAAAGAGCCCCTTGGACGAGGCGATCCTGTCCGCCCGTCCGTTCGACATGACGGGCTTCAAGAAGATCGACGAGGCGCCGTTCGATTTCGAACGGCGCCGGATTTCAGTTCTGGTGGAGCACGGCGGGAAGCGCGGCTTGTTCGTCAAGGGCGCGCCCGAGGATGTGCTTCGGCTGTCCAACCAATATCAGGACGCCGACGGCGTGGTGAAGCCTCTTAACGCCGCGCGGCGCGCCGACATTCAAGCGACCCTCGATGGACTTGGCGCGCAAGGTCTGCGCGCGCTGGGGATCGCGAGCCGGCTGGCGGATTCGACCGCCGCGACGGCGAACCGGGACCGCGCCGAGATCACGGATGAAACCGATATGGTCTTCGCCGGATTAACGGTTTTCCTGGATCCGCCCAAGGCGAGCGCGGGCGCGACGATCCGGGACTTGGAAAAGACTGGCGTCGTCGTGAAGGTCGTGACGGGCGACAACGAACTGGTCTCCCGCCATGTGTTCGCTGAGATCGGCGTGGCGGTGACGGGCGTGCTGTCCGGAGAGACTTTGGACCGGATGTCCGAGGAGGCGCTGATCGGAAAACTTCCCGGTACAAATCTATTTTGCCGGATAAATCCGCAGCAGAAACATCGAATCCTGCTGGCGCTGAAGCGGCGCGGCGATGTCGTGGGATTCATGGGGGACGGCATCAACGACGCGCCGGCGCTGCACGCGGCCGACGTCGGAATCTCCGTCGAGGGCGCGGCCGACGTCGCTCGCGCGGCGGCCGATTTGATTCTCCTCGAACCGAACCTCGCGGTGGTTGGCGACGCCGTCACGGGGGGGCGCGCCGCGGTCCAGAACGTGACCAAATATGTGCTGATGGGCGCGAGCTCGAACTTCGGCAATATGTTCAGCATGGCCGGCGCAACGTTGATCCTGCCGTTCCTGCCGATGCTGCCGATCCAGATCCTGCTCAATAACCTAATATACAACGTTTCCGAGATCGCGATACCGTTCGACAACGTCGATCCGGAAACGGTCGTCAAGCCATTGAAGTGGGACATCAAGTTGATCGAACGGTTCATGATGGTTTTCGGCCCTGTCAGCTCCATCTTCGATTTCATAACCTTCTGGGTCTTACTGAGCATATTTCACGCCGGCGAGGGTTTGTTTCAGACGGGCTGGTTCGTCGAATCGATGGTCACCCAGACCTTGGTCGTTTTCTGTATCCGGACACGGCGCCTGTTCTTTCGCAGCAAGCCTGGCGAGTTTCTCACGCTCATGAACATAGCGGCGGTCGCCCTTGCGATCGTACTTCCGTTTCTGCCATTCCTCGGAGTTTGGTTCGGCTTCGTCGCGCTTCCACCTCTTTTCTTCGTGTTCCTCGTGATCACGACCCCCGCATATCTGGGACTCGTCGAGCTGGCGAAATACGTGTTCTATCGTTATGTCGCAGGTCCGTCCTCGCAAGCGACGAAGTAGCGACTTGTCTCGATCCGTGGACGTCGCCTCCGACGACGCGTTGCTCGATCGGACTCAGCGGGCTGCGTTTAGCTATTTTCTGAAGCATTGTAATCCCGCCAACGGCCTCGTGGCCGACAAGGAAGGTGAAGGCGCCCCGGCCAGCACAGCGGTCGTCGGCTTCGCGCTCGCCAGCTACGTCGTCGCCTTGGAGCGCGGCTGGATCTCCCGGCAGAACGCGGTCGAGCGAACGCTTGCGGCTTTGCGGTTCTTCGCGCTCAGTGAGCAAAGCCGTCACGCCGAAGCCACGGGCTGTAAAGGCTTTTACTACCACTTCATCGACATGGGCTCGGGCCGGCGCGCCGCGGGATCCGAGCTTTCGACTGTCGACACCGCGATACTCGTGGCCGGGGTGCTGACCAGCCGCAGCTATTTCGCTTGCGACACGCCCCAAGAGGGCGAGATCCGCGAGTTGGCCGAGGCTATATTCACCAGGGTCGATTGGCTCTGGTGCTGCGACAACGGGCCGAAAGTTAAGCAGGGATGGAAGCCGAAGTCAGGATTCTCGCGTCACCGGTGGGAGGGATATTCCGAAGCGGCGTTTCTCTTTGTTCTCGGGCTGGGGAACCCTGCGCATCCGTTGCCCGCCGAAAGCTTCGCCGCCTGGACGGAAATCTACCAATGGAAGACCCTTTACGGGCAGCAGTTGCCACCCTGAGCTGAGGAACCTTTTCCTGTACTGCCAAAACGTCGAGGCGTGGGACAGCGGATGGCGAAACGAGCACAACATTTGGAAGAGCGGCGATGCACATTACGATCTCAAACTACGAAGATGTCCCGCGAATACAGCAGCAGCGGAAGCTGACCAAGATACTGACCCTGATTGAGCCGTTCTGCCACGTCCCGTATCACGACGGTTTCCCGCCCGACTTGCTCGCTCAGACTTACATACACAGGATAGGGGTCTCGGACCACGAGCAGCCGATCGGCCCCTACTCGCCCAACCAGCACACGATCGAGCAGATCCTCTACTTCTCGTCGCTGGTGACCGAGGAGGACGACATCCTGGTGCACTGCTGGGCCGGCAAGTCCAGGTCGACGGCGGCCGCGCTCGTGATCCTGTACGATAAGCTGCGGCACTATGAGAAGGCCAGGGAGACGCTCCTCCGGATCAGGCCGCAGGCGGCGCCGAACAGGCTGATATGCCGGCTCGCGGACATGCACTTCAACTTCGTTGGGGGCGGGGAAGCACCGGCTAAAGACGGGATCTTTCCCCTCTACGCCATTGCCGACGAACTCGGCAGGGCTCAGGGCGACGATAAGGCGTTCGACGGGTCATGAAGCTCGGACCCATTGGCGACCAGGGAATGCCCGCGCTCCTCTCGAGCGCCGTGGCCGAGATGTGGAAGTCCCCCAACCTCGCTTTCTCGCTCTGTCAGATGCTGACTATCGGCGCGATCGAGGCGCTGGCGCATCATGCGTCCGATGAGCTCAAGGCGCGCTTCCTGCCGAAGATGGTGGCGGGCGAGTGGACCGGAACGTTGAACCTGACGGAACCGCAGGCCGGCTCGGATCTTTCCGCCGTGCGCACGCGCGCCGAGCGGAATGGCGAGCAATATCGCCTGTTCGGCTCGAAGATCTTCATCACCTGCAAGAAGCAAGCGTCGGAACCGCCGCAGGTCTCGATCGGCATGAGTAATTTCCGAGCCTTTCTTGTTCGGCCGCGAAAGCGCCAGAAGTGGCTTGGCGATGCTTTCAGAAGCCGCATGTCGCGGTCAAGTTAGCGCTGATCGGAAACGATAGGCCAAACGGGCTGTCGTCCTCGATCGGCCGCGCGCAGCGTCGCCGGAACCTGGAGAAATTGTGTCTACGGATAGCGATCTCAAAAGAGCCTGTGTTTCGGCGTGCAAAATTGACCCCCTGAGGGGCGTCATCGGCGTCCAAAATTGACCCCCCGATTTCCGGTTTGGTCGGCTGCCTGCTTTGGCGCGAAGCGGGCGGTGGGGGATGCTTGTTGTGGAGACAATTGGTCGGATACGACGCGAACATCTGGGCAAGGGGAAGTCGATCAAGGAGATCTCGCGGACCCTGCATCTGTCGCGCAACACGGTGCGACGGATCCTGCGGTCGGGGGAGACGGCGTTTTCGTATGACCGCGAGGTCCAGCCGCGGCCGAAGCTCGGGCCGTGGACGGAGGCGCTCGACCGGCTGCTGGCGACGAACGTCAAAGCGCCGGCGCGCGAGAGGCTGACACTGATCCGCATTTACGAGGCGTTGCGGCCTCTCGGCTACGAGGGCGGCTACGACGCTGTTCGCCGCTATGCGCGGCGCTGGGGCGAGCAGCACGCGAGCGCGACGGCGGAAGCCTACATTCCCCTGACGTTTGCGCCAGGCGAAGCCTACCAGTTTGACTGGAGCCACGAGATCGTCGTCATCGGCGGGGTGACGACGACGGTGAAAGTCGCCCATGTCCGGCTCTGCATGAGCCGCATGATGTTCGTGCGCGCCTATCCGCGCGAGACCCAGGAGATGGTGTTCGACGCGCATGACCGCGCCTTTGCGTTTTTCAAGGGCGCATGCAGCCGCGGCATCTACGATAATATGAAGACGGCGGTGGACGCGGTGTTCGTCGGCAAGGACCGGCAGTACAACCGTCGCTTCCTTCAGATGTGCTCGCATCATCTCGTCGAGCCGGTCGCCTGCACGCCGGCGGCCGGCTGGGAGAAGGGCCAAGTCGAGAACCAGGTCGGCCTCGTGCGCGAGCGCTTCTTCACGCCGCGGCTCAAGGTCAAGAGCTATAGCGAGTTGAACGCCTGGCTCGTCGACAAATGCGTCGTCTGGGCCAAGGCGCACGCCCATCCCGAGCAGAGCGGGCGGACGATCTGGGACGTCTTTGAGGAGGAGCGGCCGAAGCTCATTGCCTATGGCGGCCGCTTCGACGGCTTCCACGCCCTGCCGGCCTCGGTGTCGAAGACCTGCCTCGTGCGGTTCGACAACAACAAATACTCAGTGAGCGCGAGCGCGGTCGGCCGCCCGGTCGACATCCACGCCTACGCCGATCGCATCGTCGTCCGCCAGGACGGGCGGATCGTCGGCGAGCATGAGCGGGCCTTCTGCCGCGGGAAGATCGAGTACGACCCGTGGCATTACGTGCCGGTGCTGGCGCGCAAGCCCGGCGCCTTGCGCAACGGCGCGCCTTTCAGGGACTGGGTGCTGCCGTCGGCGCTGGACCGCATCCGGCGCAAGCTCGCCGGCTCCGACGATGGCGACCGGCAGTTCGTCAAGATTTCTCGCCGCAGTGCTCTCCGACGGATTGCCGGCGGTCGAGGCCGCCTGCGCCCAGGCGCTCGCCGAGGGTGTCCATTCGGCCGACGTCGTCCTCAACATTCTGGCGCGCCGCCGCGATCCCGGACCGGCGCCGCCGATCCACACCCCCGCCGCGCTCAGCCTGCGCCATGCGCCGGTCGCCGACTGCGCCCGCTACGACAGCTTGAGGAGCGCCTGACGATGGAACGGACCGAAATCCTCGACATGATGGGAGAGCTCAAGCTCTACGGCATGAGGGCCGCCTACGACGAGACGCTCTCGACCGCGCTGAAACGCCAGCACGAGCCGCAGCGCTTCGTCGGCGACCTCCTGCGCGCCGAGATCTCGGAGAAGCAGGCACGGTCGATCAAGTATCAGATCACCGCCTCCAAGTTGCCGCTCGCCAAGGACCTCGACGACTTCGTATTCAAGGGAACGCCGATCAATGAGGCGCTCGTTCGCGACCTCGCCGGCGGCGGCTTCATCGCCCAGCAGCGCAACGCGGTGTTCATCGGCGGAACCGGAACCGGCAAGTCGCACGCGGTCATAGCAATCGCGCGAAGCTGCATCCGCGCCGGACGGCGCGGCCGCTTCTTCACCACCGTCGATCTCGTCAACCAGCTCGAGGCCGAGACGCGCGCCGGGCGGCAGGGCCGGATCGCCGACTCTCTCACCCGCATGGACTTCGTCGTCCTCGACGAGCTCGGCTACCTGCCGTTCGCCCAGGCCGGCGGTCAGCTTCTCTTTCACCTCGTCAGCCGGCTCTACGAGCGCACCTCGATCCTTCTCACCACCAATCTCGCCTTCGGCGAATGGCCGAGCGTGTTCGGCGACCCAAAGATGACCACGGCGCTGCTCGATCGCCTCACCCACCACTGCGACATCGTCGAGACCGGGAATGAGAGCTGGCGCTTCAAGAATCGCGCCTAAGCCTTGTCTCATGACCTTGGATTTCGTGACGTCACGCTTCGGAGTGGACCATGCCGCGAAACCCGATCGGCGAACGACCGATGACCGACGCCGAGCGCCAGGCGCGCTGTCGCGCCGCTCGGGGGTCCGACATGCCGGCAGTCAGGATACGGCGGCCCCTCGATCACCGCAGTCGCGCCCAGCGTTGGCGCGACGCCGTCTCCGAGCTGACAACGTTGCAGGGTCAGTACGCCGCCTGGCTGCACGCTCTGCCGGAGAACCTCCAGGACAGCGCCACCGCCGAGGCGTTGCAGGCGATCTGTGACCTCGACCTCACCGACCTCCAGGCGATCGTTCCGCCCCGCGGCTTCGGCCGGGATTGATCCGCGCCACGTCCGCTCGGCACAAGATCCGGCGCTTCAAAAACCGCGCCCGACCGACAAACATCGGCTGCCCCTGACCAAACCGCGCTCGCCCCGGCTGCGCAACCCCGACCAGCTCCGCCGGGGCGAGCGCTACCCCTCCGCGCCCTTCAAAAGGGGGTCAATTTTGGACGCCGATAGGGGGTCAATTTTGGACGCCGATTGACAAAGAGCCGTGCTGGATGAGTTGAGCCGGGAGCCGAGCGTGGACGCGGCCCATATCGGGGTCACCGCAAATGCCGGCGTGGTCACCCTTACCGGACACGTCGACAATTACACACATAAGCTCGGCGCCGAAAAGGCGGCGAGCCGGGTTAAGGGCGTGAAGGCGGTGGCCGAGGAGATCGAGGTCAAACTGCCCTACGACATCAAGCGCGGCGACGAGGATATCGCGGCTGCTGCGATTGATCGTCTCAGCTGGAACTCGTCGATCCCCGATAACGCCGTTCAGGTGAAAGTCGAAAAGGGCTGGGTCACCCTGACCGGAACGGTGAACTGGTATTTCGAGAAAGAGGCGGCCGAGCAGGAAATCCGTGTGCTTTCGGGTGTCGTCGGAGTCTCCAATCAGGTCCTGGTAAGGCCAACTATCAGCGCGTCGCATGTGAAAGACGAGATCGAACAGGCGCTGCATCGGTCCTGGTATTACGACCCAGACACGATTCAGGTGAACGCGCAGGGCGGAAAAATCAAACTCACTGGCACCGTCACCACATGGAACGCCAGACATCTCGCCGGCTCGACCGCCTGGTCGGCTCCAGGCGCGATTTCCGTGGAGAATGCCATCACGGTGACCTGCTGACGCCGATCCTCGCCGGCCTGCCACTCGGGCCGGCGGGGAACGATCGCCTGAGCCGAAGCGGATCGGACGCTTCGCGGCGGCTGCGTTAACTTGCACCCCCCGAACCTCAAAGGCGCGCAGTCTGGCGCGCCGGTCGGCTTATCGAGCCCCGCCCGATAGAAGTGACACAAGAGCCCGCGCCGGAGTTGTCGTCACCTTTGTCGCCTGAGCGCTTTCTAAGGCGTCATTCTCCTCCTTCTAACCGCAGTCGTCAGCACAGCGTGTCGCGCCGTGCTCCCTTCAGTATCGGGTGCGCGGCGGCGCGCGGCAGGGCCGCTTGTCCCGAGGCGTCGTCGGCGGGCCTCGGCAAGAATCCAGGATCGATCGCATGACAGCAGAGTTAATTGCCTTCATCTCGCGACTGCCGAACGCTTTGGCTCTTGCCGGCTTCTTTCTAGTCGTGGGCTTTCTCGTCACGCGGCTAGCTTTCCGCGAAAAGCCTGTAGCCCGCTTTCTCTGTCAGTTCACCTCTTTCGGCGGCTTCACCGTCATGCTGCTGGCTGCAGGTGTCCTGCCATCAGAGCCGACGCCAAGAGAGGGCCCTGACTTGGCGTTTGTCGTGATCAGCACCTTCAAGATGGTCTGGTGGGTCGCGGCGTCCTGGCTATTTGCCGGCTTCTTTCGCGCAGTGCTCGTCTTCAGGCGACAGCCCCGCGAGACGCGGTTTCTGCAGGATCTCTTCGTCGGCGTCATCTACGCCGCCGCCGGCCTCGCCATCGTCGCCAACGTCTTCGATATGCCAGTCGGCGGCCTGCTGGCGGGGCCTCCGGCGTGGTCGCAATTGTGCTCGGCCTCGCGCTTCAAAGCACTCTTGGCGACGTCTTTTCAGGCATCGTGCTCAATCTCGCAAAACCCTATCATCCTGGCGACTGGATCGTCGTGGACGCCGGCACACAAGGATGCGTGATTGAGACGGACTGGCGCGCGACGCATATTCTCACGCCCGACAACGACCTCGCGATCATACCGAACAGCGTGATCGCTAAGGCAAAGCTGATCAATGCGAGCCAGCCAATGAGAGCTCACGGACTGACGATCATTGTCCGGCTCGAGCCGACCGTCGCCCCGTCCGGCCGCAGTGCCTCGCTGCAGGCCGCGCTTCTGAGCTGCAATCGGATCCTGCGGGCTCCCGCCCCAACTGTTGTCGTTCGAAGCCTCGACGCCGTGGCCATGGAGTACGAGATTCAGTTCTTCGTTTCGAACGTTGAACAGGGCCCCGATGCCCAGACCGAACTATTTGATCTCGTTTTTCGGCACTGCGCGTCGGCGGGCATCCGCCTGGCGCCGCCGTCGGGGAGTCCTGCGCCGCTAGCGCCGCGCGTCACGCGGCCAGACGCGGCGGATATGCCGCGGCGCCTGCTCGATCACCTTCCGATCTTCGCTCCACTTTCAGAGGAGGAGCGCATCCAGCTTGCCCCAAAAATGAAGCGGAAAACCCACAAGGCCGGCGATGTGCTCGTGAAGCAGGGCAGCGTCGCTCAAGCGCTCTTCATCCTGACCGCCGGCGTCCTGGTCGCCATTCAAAGCAACGGGACGGGAGAAGAGGAAACGATGCGCTTCGCCCCTGGCGACAGCTTTGGAGAGGCCGGGCTGCTGGCCGGCGCGGCGACCATGTTTACGATCCGGGCGCTAACCAAGGCGACGGTCTACGAAATCGCCAAGATCGATCTCGCGCCGATCATCGAGGAGAGGCTCGCGATCGCCGCCGAACTCGGCGAGATCCTCGCGCGGCGGGTGGCGGTCGGAAAAGCGCGGCTCGAAGAATTTGCCGATCGCGAAAAGCCCGGCGAGAACTCTCGCGACGAAGCTTGGCCAGCGCGTAAAGGATCTCTTCGGCCTGGCGTGATGGCGAGCTGTTTTCAGCACGACGGCTCTGAGACGACATTTTTCAACGCGGCGGATCGGACAGTGCACCCGAGCGCGCCGTAGAGCGTCCTCGGCATTTGAGCATCAAGCGCTCTCGTCTGTCTACGCGCTTTCCGCGGCGACAGACCTGAAGCGCATGATCGCAAGGCCAAAGAAAAGGCCGCCGATTCCCGCCACCGCTAAGAATTCCGGCCACACCACGTCGAGACCGGCGCCGCGATAAAGGATCGATTGCGCGAACGACACGAAATGCGTCGAGGGCGAAGCCTGCATCGCCGTCGCCAGCCACGGCGGCATGCTCTCGAGCGGCGTATTGCTGCCCGAAAGCATGTTCATCGGCAGAAAGACCAGGATGAAGAGAAGCCCGAGCTGCGGCATGGAACGCGCGACCGTGCCCAGAAAGATGCCGATCGCGGTGGCGAAAAAAAGGTAGATCACTACGCCGACCATGAACAGCGGGATGGACCCGGCGATGGGGATGCCGAGCATCAAACGCACCACGAGGTAAAGGGATAGACCGACCGCCACCGCGATCACCAGCCCGTTCGCGCACACCTTGGACATCGCAATCTCGAACGGCGTCAGCGGCATGACCAGGAGATGATCCATGGTCCCGTGCTCGCGCTCCCGGACGATCGCCGCCCCCGCCAGAATGATGGCCAGCATGGTGACGTTGTTGATGATCCCCATCACGCTGGTGAACCACGCTGTGGTGATGTTCGGGTTGAAGGAAATCAGCACGTCGAGATTAACCGTCGACAGCGGAGCTCCTTCCGAATGGGAGAGAAAGTCGGCGATCTCGGTGGTGATGATCTGCTGCGCGTAGCCGGAGCCGAGGCCCGCCTGCACCATCGCGGTCGCATCGACGTCAACCTGCAGCCCGGGTCGACGTCCGCCAAGGACGTCCCGCTGAAAGTTCGGAGGAATGTCGATGACGAACGTGTAGCGGCCCTGATCCATCAGAGGAACGATATCCCGCTCGGCGATCATCTGTGGCGGCTGAAACAGCGGCGGCAAGAACGCATGGGCAATTCGATGCGAGAGCTCGGAACGATCCTCGTCGACGATGGCGAGCGAAGCGTTGTGCAGTTCCTGCGAATTGCTCCCCGCTTGAATGATCACCGCAAGCGAGAAGGAATAGACGACCAGCCCCAGCAGCACATAGTCCTGCAGGAGGCTTCGCAGTTCCTTGACGCCGAGCCAATAGATGTTCGCCGCCTTGCGCATCGGCTAACGCTCCTGCTTGCGCAGCAGGAGAACATTCATCAGAGTCAGCACGGGCACGAAAACCGCCAGCGCGGCGATGTCGGCGCCGAGGTCGAGAGCGCCCAATCCTTTGGTGAAGGTCCCGACGCTGATCGGCACGAAATAGGTCATGGGGAACGCGCGACCCATGATCTGCGCCCCCGCGCCCAACGAGGACACCGGGGTCATCATGCCCGAGAACTGCGTAGCCGGCAGCACGGTCAAGATGGCGGCGGCAAAAAGCGCGGCGATCTGCGTGCTGGTGAACGCCGACATCAGCATGCCGTAGGCCGTCATCGCGCTCACGTAGATCACCACGCCGAGCAGCAGGGCCGGAAAACTGCCCTTGAGCGGAACTTGTAAGACAAACAACGCAATCAGAAACATCAAAGCGAAATTGGCGAGAGCCACTCCAATGTAGGGAAGCTGCTTGCCGATCAGGAACTCGAGTCGGGTGACGGGGGTTACGTACAGGTTGGTGATCGATCCGAGCTCTTTCTCTCGAACGATGGCGAGCGCCATCAGGATGGCCGGAAAGATCGCGAGCAGCAGGGATATGTTCGCCGGGACCATCGCATAGATGCTGTCGAAGTCCTGGTTGTATTTGAACCTGAGTTCGATATCGGCAGGCGGGGGCGGAGCGGGAACGGTGGTTGTCACCGCCGGGTCCGTCAGATAGAGCGCGTGCATCGCCTGCAGGTAGCCGCGGATGGTCTCGGCTCGGAACGGCATCGCGCCGTCGACCCAGGCGCCGACCCAGGCGGGACGTCCTCGCTTGATGTCGCGGCCGAAGCCGGGCGGGATTTCGACGGCGGCCTTGATGTTCCCGCTTCTCAGCCGATTTTCGAGCTCGCCGTAGTCGGCGAGCGGCGGCTTCTCGGTGAAGTAGCTCGATCCCCTGAGCTCCTCGAGATAGGCGCGGCTCTCGGGACTCTGATCGTGGTCGAGCACGGCGAAGGCGAGATTGTTGACATCGGTCGAGACGCCGAATCCGAACACCAGCATCAACAGCGCCGTGCCGAACAGGCTGAAGCCGAGCCGGATCGGGTCGCGCATGAGCTCGAGGGTCTCGCGGATCGTATAGGCCAACATCCGACGCGGGCTGAACCATGAGCGCGCCGGCCTCGGCAGCCGCGCCGGGTGGAGCGTTGGGCTTCGCGGTGCGAGAACCTCGCTCGCTGAGGCGCCTATTCCCGTCGCCTCTTCGAGGTAGCTGATGAACGCGTCCTCGAGCGTCGCTACGCCGCGGGACGCAATGAGTTGCGCCGGCGTGCCGGTCGCGAGGACGCGGCCTGAGTTCATGAGCGATATGCGATCGCAGCGCTCCGCCTCGTTCATGAAATGGGTGGAGACGAAAATGGTCACATCCTGCTTGCGCGAAAGATCGATCAGCGCTTCCCAGAAGCGATCGCGCGCCAGGGGATCGACGCCCGAGGTCGGCTCGTCGAGAATGAGAATCTCCGGCTCGTGGACGATGGCGACGGCGAGCGAGAGCCGCTGGCGAATCCCCAACGGCAGATCCGATGTTCGCTGATCCAGATAGTCCCCTAGACCGAACCATGCGACCAGTTCGGCGATGCGCGCCTTGGCCTTATCGGGCGGCAAGCCATAGACATGCGCGTGCAACTCGAGGTTCTGTCGAACCGTCAATTCCGTGTACAGCGAGAACGACTGTGACATGTAGCCGACGCGATAGCGCGAGCTCATGTCACCGGTTCCCAAGCGCTTCCCGAACAGCAGGGCCTCGCCCGAGGCCGGCGCCAGCAAGCCCGTCAGCATTTTCATCGTCGTCGTCTTGCCGCTGCCGTTCGAACCGAGAAAGCCGAAGATTTCGCCGCGCTCGATGGTGAAGCTGACGCGGTCGACCGCGGTGAAGTCGCCAAAGCGGCAGGTGAGATCGCGGGCGACGATGATCGGCTCGCCGTCGACGACGCGGCGCGGCGGGATTTGTAAAGTCTTGTGATTGCGACGCTCCTCTTCCGGAAGGAGCGAAATGAAGGCGTCCTCGAGCGTCGACGCGCCGGCTCCGGCCTTGAGTTCCGAGGGCGAGCCCGTCGCCAGCACCTTGCCGGCGTTCATGGCCGCCAGCCATTCGAACCGTTCCGCTTCCTCCATATAGGCCGTGGCGACGACCACGCTCATGCCTTCGCTGCGCGCGCGCATGCGATCGATCAACTCCCAGAATTGCCGGCGCGACAGCGGGTCGACGCCGGTCGTTGGCTCGTCGAGGATCAGGAGATCCGGATCATGAATAAGACAGCAGCAAAGCCCGAGCTTCTGCCGCATGCCGCCGGACAGTTTCTTCGCTGGACGGTCCGAAAAGGGCGCGAGTCCGGTGCTGTCCAGGAGCTCACTGATCTTTTCGTCCCGTTGGGAACGCGATTGCCCGAACAGGCGGCCAAAAAACTCGATATTCTCCCGGACGCTCAGGTCCGCATAGAGGTTCTTGCCCAGGCCCTGCGGCATATAGGCGATGCGCGGACAGATCGCGGCCCGATGCGCTGCGTTTCCCATGTCGCCGCCAAGGACGAAAATGGTCCCGGACTGCATCCGTCGCGAACCGGCGATCAGGCTCAGCAGCGTGGACTTGCCCACCCCGTCGGGCCCGATGAATCCGAACATGCCGCCAGCCGGGATCTCGATCGAGACCTCGTCCAGCGTAACCACGTGGCCGTAAGTCTGGGTGACGCCCGCGATCCGCGCAACCGGGTGTTGGCGCTCGTTCACCGAGCGGCGTTCCCTTGCAACTTGGGCGGCCAGGCGAGCTGCGGATCATATTTGACATAGGCGACGCCGGGCAAGCCGCTTCTCACCGATGCCGCGTGCGCGCGCAATCGCTCGGGATCGATCTTCACCCGGACCCGGAACATCAGCTTGTCGCGCTCGTCCTTGGTCTCCACCGTCTTGGGCGTGAACTGCGCCTGCGTCGCAACGAACAGGACCTTCGCCGGGATCGCCAGATTGGGCACGGCATCGAGCACGATGCGGGCGTCGGCGCCGATCTTCACCTTGCCGGCCTCGTCGGTCGGAAGGTAGATATCCATGTAGACATATTCGATGTCGAGCATGGTGAAGACCTTGCCGCCTGCGGGCAGGACCTCGCCGATATTGGCGATCCTGTATTCGATGCGCCCATTTCGCGAGGCGACGAGCGTGTTGTCAGCGATGTTGACCTTGTAGAGTTCAACATCGTGGGTGGCGGCGTCGAGCGCGCGCGCCGCTTCGCCGACGCGATCGTTCGCCATGTTGAGGGCGGCGGTCGCGCCATTCAACGACTGCTGTCGCTGATCTAGCAGTTCGTTGGTGGCGAAGCCCCGCGCGACCAGCGTGTTTGTCCGATCGAACTCTTGCTTGGCGAGCGTGACTTGCGTCGTCTGCTGCACGACATTAGCGCGCGCTTCGTCGAGGCTCTGCTGCGCCCCCTCGACTTGAGCCTCGGACTTCTTGAGCGAGGCTTCAATGTCGCGCGTATCCATGCGGGCGAGGACCTGCTGGGGCGTGACCATGTCGCCTTCGTCGGCGAGCATTTCGGCGATCCGCCCGGCGAACTTGGTGTCGATATCGATCTCGTCCGCCTCGATCCTGCCGTTGCCCGATACGATCCCCAGGGGAAGGCCGATCTGCCGGGTATGCCACCAATAGGCGCCGCCGCCACATGCGCCGATGATAACGATCGCGAGAATCCCCAGCGCCGTCCATCTCGATCTTCCGCGCTTCGGAGCGATGGGCGCAGGCGCGACGGGCAGCGTGGGTTGCGCGGGCACGACGGCGTTAGCCGAAGGCGGCAGCACCTCGCCATGTCTGACCTCGACGTCATGCGATGGGCTCGATGGAGCCGACGTATCCGTGTTGTCCTTGCTCATGTTCGGCTGCCTGTCGGGTTGAGCCTGTCTACGCGGGATGAGCCGCAACGATCATGTTGTAACTCTTTGCGACGCCGGTCCCACGCGCTGCTCTCCAATCTTCAGGCTCCTTCTCCCGCGATGAGGAGCGGCTGAGCCGACTGTCGCGACCGCTCGCCACGGCCCGAATCGCACGGGGCCTCGTCGCGGCTCGCCGCCAGCTAGCCGCCAACGGATGCGAAAGATAAGGCTCGGAATCTACTCAGATGACAGTGGCGGCCTTGTCAGTTCCGTCGCGACGCTGCGCCCTTCGTCTCGAGGGCAAGCATTATCGCCTTCATTTGGGTTGGGATGAGTAGTTTCCGAGGCTATCCAACAACCCGTTTCTGAAGCTCTTGAGCATGACCCATTTCGATCGCGAGCGGGTCCGGAGCGCACGGCGCAAGCAAAACGCGACGGCGCCCGCAGCGCGCTCGTCGCCGACGATACCCGCCGCAGCGATCATTGATCTAGGAGACAGACGATGAAGAGATCTTACGAGACCCGCACGGCCCGGGCTCTATTCGAACCCACTGAAGCCGGCGCCCTGAGGCTCGCCAACCGCATCGTGATGGCGCCGCTGACGAGAAATCGCGCCGGCCCGGGCCTGGTCCCGGGTCCTTTTGCGATTGAATATTACGCCCAACGCGCCACGGCCGGCCTGATTATCGCCGAAGCCACCCAGATCTCGGCCCAGGCGCAAGGCTACGCGGATACGCCGGGCTGCTATACGGACGCTCAGATCCGGGGCTGGAAAGCCGTCACCGACGCCGTACACGCCAAAGGCGGGACCATCGTCGTTCAGCTTTGGCATACCGGTCGCGTTTCTGACACAAGCTTCCAGAAGGACAGTGGCGCGCCCGTCGGGCCGTCCAAGATCCGGGCAAGAACCAAGACCTTCGTGGCCAACGAGGGCTTCGTCGACGCGTCGGCGCCACGTCCGCTCGAACTGGAAGAGATCCCCGGCATTGTCGACGACTTCCGCTATGGTTCGACCCGCGCCATCGAGGCCGGATTCGACGGCGTGGAGCTGCATGGCGCCCACGGCTATCTGTTCGACGCCTTTCTGCGCGACGGGGCCAACCATCGCACTGACGCCTATGGCGGCTCCATCGAGAATCGCGCGCGGCTGCTCCTCGAGGTCGTGGAGGCTTGCGCGGACGCAATCGGCGCCGGTCGCCTCGGCGTTCGGATCTCCCCGGTATCCACCGCCGGCGACTCTCGAGACAGCAATCCGCAGGCCCTCTTCAATCATGTTGTGAAGGCCCTCAATCCGTTCGGCCTGGCTTATATGCATGTGGTGCAGGGCGAGACGGGCGGGCCCCGATACACGATTCCGTTCGACTATCCTGCGCTGCACGCCTGCTTCGATGGGGTCTGGATGGTCAACAACGGCTACGACCGGAAGATGGCGATCGAAGCGGTGGCGAGCGGCCGTGCCGACCTCGTGTCGTTCGGGCGCTTCTTCATCGCCAACCCGGATCTGGTGGAGCGCTTGCGGGAAAACGCCCCGCTCAACCCGCTGATGGGTCAGGATACGTTCTACGGCGGCGGCGCCCACGGCTATACCGACTATCCTACCCTCGAACAAAGCGACGCCGCGATAGACGCCGGCGTGTTGGCGACGGCCTGAAGAGGCTCCTCGCTGGAGAGAGTGGGTAAGACGGATTTTTGGGTTGGTTCGGGGAGCGATCGGTTGGAATTGATTGTATCTGGAGGGGATGCGAGACACCGATCTTTTCCAGTTGGCCCTTGGGTTGCAGTCGCCGTGGATTGTGACGCGCAGCGAGTTTTCGGTTGGGGATGGTCAGCTCGATTTGTACGTGGATTTTCCGCGTGGGAGCCGGTTCGCCTGCGCTGAGTGCGGAGGCGAGGGTTGTGCAGTTCACGACACGAAGGATGAGACGTGGCGGCATCTGGACTTCTTCCGGCATCGCACGCTGTTGCACGCTCGTGTGCCTCGGGTGATCTGTCCGACGTGCGGGGTGCGCAAGGTCGCCACGCCGTGGGCTCGGGCGGGTTCCGGGTTCACGTTGTTGTTCGAGGCCTACGTACTGGCGCTGGCCAAGGCGACGCCGATCGCCAATGCGGCCGATCGCTTGGGCGAGCACGACACGCGGTTGTGGCGGATTGTCGAGCACTACGTTTGGCGCGCGGTGGAGGCGCTGGATTTGTCTGGCGTGCGGCGCATCGCCGCCGACGAAACCTCGGCGCGGCGCGGCCCTGTTCGTCGACATGGCGCGGCGCAAGGTCGTCTACGTGGCTGACGGCAAGGACGCCGCGACGGTGAAGGAATTCTCGGATTTCCTTGAGGCGCATGGCGGCAAGCGCGAGGCGGTCACCGACGCCAGCATCGACATGGGGGCGGCGTTCGAGGCGGGGATCAAGGCGAATTTCGAGAACGCCGAGATCACGTTCGACAAGTTCCACGTCATCAAGCTCGCCAACGAGGCCGTCGACGAAGTGCGGCGTCAGGAGGCGAAGACCAACTTCCAGATCAAGGGCCGGCGCTACATCTTTCTGAAGAACGTCGACCATCTGACGCTGGAGGAAAAGCAGGCGCTGTCTCGATTGGAAGCGCAGAACCTGGACACGATCCGGGCGATGCAGATCCGGATGAACCTGCAACAGCTTTTCACGATGGACGCCAAGACCGCTCGACGCTTTCTCGACCGCTGGAACGCCTGGGTTCAGGTCTGCGATCTTGGCCCGATGAAGCGACTGGCCAAGACGATCATGGCTAAGGCGGAAGGCATTCTCAGATCGATCGCCACCGGCCTTTCCAACGGCGTCCTCGAAGCCATCAACGGCAATGTGCAGGCCGCCAAACGCAAGGCCAAAGGCTACCGGACCAAGCGAAATCTCAAAGCCATCGTCTACCTCATCGCCGGTGACGTGCTGGCCATTTCACCCACTTGAAATAGCGACGAGCCCCTGAAGAGCGAGCCCCGGAGGCCTTGCGCGAACGTGACTGTGGGTCCCCCGCTCCCTAGGACGCTCGGCCAACAGCGCTTCCTGTCGGCTGTTCGCGCGGCTGTTCTTGCTTTGTCCGCCCGGCCGGAATAGGCCGCGGCCTGCTCGGTAAGTTCGCGCATATTGTCTCGAACATCGGCGATGCGGGCTTCGAGATCTATCAAGAGTGAGCTCTAGACAGGATGCAGCACCTGAGCGACCTTGCGACGCAAGGACCTTGGCAGTTCCGGTCCGTATCCAAACCTCATGACGAGATCCGGGCGCCGATCTCCAGCCCCAAGGAAATTGGCGAACTGTCCCCGCACCGCTGGAACTTCGACTGGCTGATTGATGAAGCAATGCCGAATGCCCAACGCCGTCGCCTGCAGGGCGAACCGCTGACAACAGCGCCCCGCCGCGCTCCATGAGGCCGGCTCGTTCTTGCCCGATATGAAGACGGCGACGCCGGCCGAGCTGCGAAGCTGGGCCTCGTACTTCTTACTCTCGCCGTCCTTCGTGAGGACCAGACCGAAGATCAAACGTCCGAGCCAACTGGGCAGGGTGGGGGCGCCCGTGCATTTTGAGAACAGCCCGTCGTCTGTCGCAAGCGCTTCGGCAGAATTGAACCGCAGCCACGACTTCAGTTCGACGATGAATGCGGCATCGTCGATCTGCGCGTTGTTGCCGGCGATCAGATAGCCGAGGATGTCTTCAATCGGCTTGCGTTCGGTGAAGAGCAGCAATTTCACCCCATCGCCGCTCCCGGCAGCTTCCAGAAGTCGAAGGTGTTCGGTAGGCACGGCACCTCCGTCGAAGAGGCCGCGTGTTGATTGACGGCGCGGGATCGCGTCGAAGATCTGGCTGCGCGCCGGAGGCGCCTGTTCGAGGTCGAGCCGTATGCCGCCGACGGCCGCGTCGAAAGTTGCGTTCGCGCGGAGCCCGAAAGCCGCCGCCGCCTGAACAAGATTTTCGGTCGCGCAGCCGAGGCTGGCAAAGAGGTGATGATTGTCGGGGTCAACGGACGCCAGGCGTCGCGTCAAATCGGGCAGCACAAGGATCGCGCGGTCGGACAAGCGGAACTGCCACGGCTGGGTGTTGTGACTGTTGGCCGCCAGCGTCGCATAGCGCACGAGCTCTTTCAGTGCGTCGGGCGCGGGAAGGTCGAAACCGTCGCTGTGCCGCCAGGTTGCTTCGACCGCGGCGTCATAGGCAGCAGCGTCACGCGAATTCGCCATGTACGCGGCTCCGCCTCCGACAGCCGCGACGACTCCGGCGCCTGCGAGAACCCCGAGAAATCTGCGTCGAGCGGCGTCTTCCATTGCGAAAGTCCATATTCGTGGAGTGCGTGTGCGCGCGATCGGGTCATTGTCCGCGAGGCTCGCTAAGCGTCCGTTGTCGTCACCTCATGAGACTTGTTCGCCTGCTCTTGCTTGGAGCGGCGGGAAATCGGCTCAGCCGAAGGTCCCCGCCATGTAGTCCTGCGTGCGCCTCTGCCGCGGCGCATCGAACATCTGCCCGGTCGAGCCTGCCTCGATCATCTCGCCAAGATAGAAAAACGCGACCTTGTCGGCGCAGCGCTGCGCCTGCTCCATATTGTGCGTCACGATAACGATCGTGATATCGCGCTTCAGGTCGGCGATGAGGGCTTCGATCGTTTGGGCGCTGATCGGGTCGAGCGCGCTGGTCGGTTCATCGAACAGGATCACCTCCGGCCGGGCCGCCAGCGTGCGGGCGATGCATAGCCGCTGCTGCTGGCCGACCGACAAGGAGCCAGCTTGCGCCGACAATCGGTCTTTAACCTCGCTCCACAACGCGGCTCGCGTCAGCGATTCCTCGACCCGTTCGGCCGTGTCCCGGCGCGACAAATTCTCGAGATCTCTCGGCCCGAGAGCTACGTTCTCGAAGATCGACATCGGAAATGGCGTCGGCCCCTGGAACACCATTCCAATTCGCCAGCGCAGCAGGTTCAAGTCCACCTCGGGCCCAAGAATGCTCTTTCCGTCCATGAGCGCTTCGCCAGTCACGCGCTCGTCTGGATACATGTCATAGAGGCGGTTCAGCACCCTGAGCAGCGTCGTCTTTCCGCAGCCCGAAGGTCCGATCATGCCGGTCACCTGTTTTTCGGGAAGATCAAGCGTGACCCCGTTCAGCGCTTGCGTAGACCCATAAAAGAAGTCGAGTTCGTTGATAACGATTTTGGCGCGATGCGGCGTGTTGTCGACGCGAGCCCGAATGGCTGCCGAACCGATTAGATTTCGTGACTCCGCCAAAATGGCGGGTTCAAGCCGCGCGGCGATCTCTCTCGTTTCTGGTTTCATGGCGTGACCCTTGCGTCGGCCCGAATGGATTGCCCTCTAGGGCCTGCGATTCGGCTTGAAGTCGCGCATCAACGGACCGAAATCGCGCTTCTGGGAATCGTCGAGGCTCGCGTAAAGAGGCTTGCTGGCGTCAATGACCTTTCGCAGGTCCGCCGCGCTTTTCTCGATGTGATCGGCCATAATGGTCATGCGTTCGATCGGCGAAGGACGTTCGCCTTGAGCCATACGTTCCCGCGCTTGAGTCCATCGATCCGAGCGCGCCTTCGCGGCGTCGCGGATCGCCGCTTCGAAGGCCGGCCAGTTCTTCATTTGCTCTTCGTTGAGTTTCAGACCCGCCTTCATGCCGGCCAGATGCGCTTCGAGCAGGACGGACTGACGGTCCTGAATACGCTGGATCTCGGCCGCGCTCGGCACGGCGTTGTTGACGCCGGACGCAGCGAAGACGTCGGGGGCGAATGTTGAGCCAGCGAGGCAGGCGATCGCCGCGGAGGCGAGGAGCAGTTTTCTCATGATTTGCACCTTAGGGGTCTGGACGTTTCATGGTCAGTCGGAACCGGCGTCTCGCGATCGCCCCGTGATCGGCCGCGTTCGCGCCGGGGTGACGGCCCGCGCCTTCTGGGAGAGGGTCAAGCGCTGGTCGTCAACACGCTCCCATCCACGCGGCGGGTCCAAATAGCCCCGCGCGCACAAAGGGAGCCGGCTTCAGTAGCCGTAGGGGCCGCAGAGCCCGAGGACTACCTGCATGGGTCCGCAGCCGCCGCCGTAGTAGACGCCGCCGCCGTAGCCGCCGCCGTAACCGCCACCATAGCCGCCGCGATAGACACCGCCGCCGTGGTAAGCGCCGCCGTGGTAAGCGCCGCCGTGGTAAGCGCCGCCCATGCGGTAGGCGCCGCCGTGACCGCCGCCGCCGCGGTAGCCGCCGCCGTGTCCGCCGCCCCCATGTCCGCCGCCCCCATGGAACTGTTGAGCGGCGTCGCGAGCGAAGGCAGCCCGACCGCGCCTGCCGCAAAGGCCAGCGCTATTGCGCCGGCGAGGAGAATGCGCGTCATCATTAGGGTAACTCCAATGGCTGAGAAATCAGCGACCTGCTCCGTTTGAAAGGCTTGGCGCCTCGGACGCCAGACTCGGAAACTACCTACGTCCAGAGGCAGAGGCGTGTGGTCTGCTGAAGCGACCACCGCAGACACTCGAGCGGCGCGCCGGCGCGTTTCCCCATTCAATGGATGTTTGCGTTCGGGGCGGACTCCTAACCGGCACGGCTCCGCCGTTCGTATGTGGGTAGATTCCGAGTTTGTTTCGCGGGCGTCGATCGCGGCATTCTGCTTACGCGCCGTAGGTACGGGGCGCGATGCGAACGGCGAATGACGGTCGCCCCGCCGTCACGAACGAGGAACAAATGGAAAGAGTTGACACGATTGTCGGTGCTTTCACCGATCTCGGCTCTGGCTCCGACAGGGGAGTTTCGATGTTGCTCGCCCAAACCCGCCAACCCAAAGAGCGTCGTCTGAGATTTGTGTTTCAAGACAAAGTCGTTTCGTTCGGCGTAGCGGCTGATCTCTCGTTCGGAGACGTCGCGCGCACACTGAGGGAGCTGGCTCCCAGGCACTATGGCGAACCGCTCAGCATCGATTGCATCCAAACGAACATGCCTTCGGCAGCTTCAGGCGGGTGATGCGACGGGCCGCTGTTGAGCGTTCAACAACACGAACGATCGGAAAGCTCTCAAGCGGTTTTGCCGGTACAATCGCGAAAGCGAAACTCAGGCTACGTTCCCGTCTCAGAGGACCATGCAAGGATCGTCTCAGGCGCGAAAGAGTCGCGCCTTGCGTCAGGCGACGAGGAACACCTCGAGATAGGCGCCGACGGCCGCCGTTCATCGGTCGAGAGGAGATTGACTGGGTCGAGCGACAGCAGGCGGAAGCCGCTGTCGGTCGCGCTGGCGCTTGGCTCCACAGAGTTCAATAGGGCGCCGCACGATCCAACCGGCATCAACGCGCCGACCGTCATGACAAGCCGAGCGCAGCCGGTAAAGATCGCTCGCTTCGTCTTCTGAGCTGCAATGTGCGGCGGCTTCGCACAGCCGCCGCCTCCTTGTCAGGCCGGCTGCTCGTGCTTCTTCGGCTCGACGGGGTGAAGAGCGGATAGGGCAGCCCCGATCTCGTGGGCGTCAAGCACGGTGCCCAGGTCGTTCGTCAACTCCACCCCGCGCGCCGCGAGCTTGCGGCCTGGGGCGAGGTTGTCGTGAAGCGACTCGGCTGCCTGCGAGGGCATCCGCACGATGATTCCGTCCTCGAGCAGAGCCCCTCGCTTCTCTCCCTTTGGCCCGTGCAGAACGTGCGCCACGACCCCTTGCACGTCGGTATGCTTGTGCAGCTCGGGTTTCGTGTGCTTTTCGCCTCTGTGGTTATGCCCCTTCTCCGGGCCTTCCTTCTTCGGCGGCCCGTTATCCACGACCGCGGGCGCATCGCCGGCCTGCATAGAAACAGCAGCGACCATGTCGACGCCGCGCGGGCGCACGCCGCGCACCTTGATGGCGTCGCCCGGTTTGACAGCGGCGAGAACCGCCGTCGACATGTGGGGCGGGAAGTGAACCTCCTTGCCGTCTTTCAGCAGCAGGCCGTCCGCGTCGCCGTGTGAATTGATCAGAAATCGGTCCACAACGCCTTTAGTTTCAGGCAGATAGCCAGGGTCGATCCAATGCATTTTGTTTTCTCCAGTACGCAGTAGGTTGCCGGCAATCGACTTTAAGTCCAAGCATCAACTCGATGCGGACTGGTACCGACCTGAGGCGTCAGTCAGGCCAGCGACGATGGCTAAAGGACGTTCCGTTGACCTGCCGCACGCGAATTTGAACAGCGGGCCGGAACGCTCGAGGACGCTATCATCGGAAAACCGGCTGAACAGGTTCGGAATATACTCAGCGCAGCCCGAGCGCCGAGCACAACGGCGATTCGCGGGCCAAACGCCGATCTCCCAACCCTAAATCACAGCGAACGCAGAGCCTCCCCGGCGCCAGCGCGACGAAGTCAGCGGCGCTCTGACACGGAAATTGTCCCGAAAGGCCTCTGCCCGCTGCACCACAATGAGGTTGGCGACCGAGCCCAGAACCGTGAAATTGTCGGCAAGCGTCAATGCCATCGCGATTGTGAGCCATGCGTTGTCGGGACCGGGCCGCCACGACAAACGGTTTCAACATCAACACCGCCGGCACGTTGCCGACCAGATTGGATAGAACGGCGGTTATGACAGGAATTTGATCGATGTGGAGTCCACGTACGGCGGCGACGACGTCGGAAGTCAGAAGCGGGTGTTGCGCGCCCGCCACGATGATATAGAGGCCCGCGAACCTCGGCGCCGCCACTGGTCGAGTCCCACGAGGATCAGAACTCCAAGCCATCGGCCAGCGCGTTAGGGCGGCGATTGTCTTGTTCATCGGCAGACCATCGCCAAGACGAACCCTCCTGCTTCCGGTCCCGCAATGGCGTCGAGCCAGCTCGATTGCGGAAAGGTGATCAAGCCGCCTTCGCGTGGAACGCTGTCGGTGAGATCGCGGTCGATGCACAGAAGAGTGGGGTCACGCATCGTCGTGGTGAAGGAGATCCATTTCGACTGGAGGACATGGTCGGAGAAGACGCCGGGCTTCCCAAATTCCGGCCGCCCTGCCGCGATTGTCTCGCAGAGCATCCATGCCCCTCTGTCGGCCTTGCTCTTGACCACCGGCGCCGCATCCATCGAGCCAAAGCTCGAGCCGTCCGTCATCGAACCAAGCGTCAGGAAGACGCGGTCGATGGGGCGGAGCGCGATACGCCCGCTGCGGCCGCCGCGCTCAAAGACGATCTGAGCGACCGTCTTGACGCCGGCCGCGTCGCGTATGACAAGGCTTGTCACCGTCGTGTTCGTCTCGAACACGACGCCTCGCTGATCGAGCCATATGCGCGGTGGCCGCAGAAGCGAATCATACTGATTGTAAGACCGTGCGGATGATCACCTGCAGGCGGTTGAGACCGCCGACCATGTGAGCAAAGCGTACGAGATAGCGTTTGCACTCGACCGCGCTATGCCAGGGTTGGAAAGCAAAGGCCGTGCACCAACGCTGAGACGGGACTCGCCGGCCCGGAATGCCGGGCCAGCGAGGAGGCTCGCTATGTACGGCGATATCATTCTCTACGGATGTCGCTCCCGGCGCCGACCAGGCGGTCATGCCCGCGAGGTCGCGCGCATTCCAGGTCGCGTTCACAGTCGGCTTGATCTCGATCTGATTGGATATACCGACGACGCCGATAAGCGTTCGGATGGCCTGCGTGGCGGCTTCCTTCTGGAATTGCCAATCGACTTCGCCGTCAAGCGTGACCCATCCTTTTTCGACTTTAATCTCCACGGCGTTGGAGGGAACGGATGAGTCCCAGGCCAGACGCTCGATATTCGCCCCGGCGATATCCTCGTCGCCGCGTCTGGTGTCATAGGGAAGCTTGACCTCGATTTCCTCGGCCACGGCCCGCACGCCTTTCACCCGGGACGCCGCCCTCTCGGCCGCGACCTTGTGTGCGAAGCTTCCGACGTGCCCAGTCAGAGTCACGACGCCGGCGTTCGCGGCGACACCGATATGCGCGGCGTCGATGCTCGGCTCCCAGCCGAGTTCGGCCATCACCAACTCCTGGAGCTCTTTGTCTTGTGACATATTTGCTTGTCCCTTTGGTGCGGGTGAGCGGATCTCTTCGCCTTGCGAGCCGTGGCCCCGGCGATGCCGAGCGGCCGGGCGAAGGGATTGCCGCGAGCGACGCGTGCTTGTCGGGCTTGAAACACCCTACGAGGAGCAATCGCTCCCCGACAGACTCGGAAACTGGCTTTGTCATAGTAACGGCCGGTCGCCTGCGCGTGGCGCAGCACGCCCGAGTCCACGCGGCCATTAGGCCGCGAGGGTGCGCCACTCGGCCAATGCCGCAGAGCGTCTCTGCTTGTAGACTTGGCGGGTGACGAGATGGCGCTCCTGATTGAAATGGTTGTGGACCTGGGCGTGAACTGAACTGAATTTCTGCAACGTCTTCACGCTTCGAAAGCGCTGCATGGCGCTTTCTTGTCGTCGAAACGGCTGATGCGAATTCTCCGCGCGATTGTTGAGGCGACGACCGACCTCCTGGCGATCGGCGTTGCCGATCTCTTTCATCGCCGCAGAATAAGAGCAAAGTCCGTCGGTGACGATCTTCTGCGGTCGGCCGTATGTCTTCATAATGCGCTTGAGAAACTTCAGCGCCGCAGCTTTGTCCCGCTTTGCAGTGACCACCGCTTCCAAGACCTCGCCTTCGTGATCGACGGCGCGCCAGAGATAGCAGAGCTTGCCGTTGACCTTCACGAAGGCCTCATCCAAATTCCACCGCCACTGAGGATAGCCACGCATGTGCGCCACCCGCTTCTTTCGGATCTCGGCGGCGAACATCGGGCCAAACCGGTTCCACCAAAACCGGACGGTCTCATAGCTGATGTCGATCCCACGCTCGGCCAGGAGATCCTCGACGTTGCGCAGCGACAGCGGGTATCTCACGTACATCATCACAACCAGGCGGATGACCTCCGGCGAGCTGTTGAAATATCGGAACGGGTTGCCCATAGCCTGAGCTTACCACGTGCAGAGGCGCGGCGAGCGTTTGGTCTGACACTGCCCCGAGGCCTATGTTTCGCGCTTTTCGATCGGAGAGGACTTAAAGGTAAGGAACATTGTTTTGTTCGCGCCGGATATCGACATTGACGTCGCGGCGACGAAAATATTTGACGTGTTTTCTGATCCAGGTGCGCCCTATGGCGCCAACAAGGCCCCGAACGCAGTTATCAGGCAGGGGTCATTTCATCTGACGATATATTCGTCTCCCGGCGATCAGGCTTTGAGCCTTTCGAGCAGTATCTTTGGCAGCAGACTGCGCCTTGGCCAACTCGACCTCCGCGGGCAGGAGGCGAAAGCGCTGCGCGCGGATCCCGGCCATCTCGTCGACCTGATCGAAGTCGACGAAAACACCGGCGCCTTTGGGCACGGCTATTTCCTGTCAAATCCGGCAGTCGGCTCCGATTTGGTCGCTTTGATCCGCGACCGATTGAAGGCGGGCGATTCCGGCAGGCCGCTCGTCGAACTCCACAAACCATTTTGGCGCATGGCCCGCGCGGAGGCGGAGGCGCGCTAGGATGCGATCCTACCTGGCGGACCGGAAGACGTTGTCCAGGTCGGCGCGACAGATCTGACTAAAAGACTGGAGCGGATCGGGCTCCATGCTCTTGGACAGCGCGTCTTTCGCAAGGCGGCGGAGCTCGATACTCGGCTCGAGCGAGATCTCGACGATCGACCGAAGCACCGATTCCGCTCCGTTCACCACCTCCGGAGGGGCAAAGAGCCTCATTCGGTTGATGAGCCCGATCAGGTGCTGCTCATCGCCGCCAAGGGCGATGTCGTCATGGACATACGCGTTCAGGAGCAAATTCGAGGCGCTCATTACGAAGTCGGCGTAGACCGCCTCACGCTTTGCAACCTCGCCGGCGACGCGCTGAAGGCGATTCTGGGTCCGCTGCGTATAGACGGCGGCGACGAGAGACGCGCCGCCGCCAATGAGAGCGCCCAGGAGCGCTGAAATCGGACTGAGGAGAGCCGGTTCGATGAACATGTCGCCTCTCGGATGGCGCGCCGCAGACCGATCAAGGCGTCGGTCGACGTCTTCGACGCGCGCTGGCTCGGCAATCGGTCTGTTCACGCGCCCGCCGCGTCGCGAGCGCTCGCGCGGAGGAATCCTTGCGCTTCCGCTTGGGGCTCCTCTCCCACAGCGAGCGCCCTCTTAGCGGATCAGAGAGGTCGCCGCTTTGCGTCGCGCCGCCGCCGCCATCACGGCGACGGCGCAGGAGGCGAGGCGGGTCAGAAGCGAGTCCGCGCGGCTCGTCAGGATGATCGGCACTCGGGCCCCGAGCACGATTCCGGCGGCGTCAGCCTCGGCCAGGAAGGACAGGCTCTTTGCGAGCATGTTGCCGGCCTCGAGGTCCGGAACGACGAGAACGTTCGCGCGTCCGGCGACGGGAGACGCAATCTTCTTGATCGCCGCCGCCTCCGGGCTGATCGCATTGTCCAGTGCAAGCGGGCCATCGAGAAGCGCTCCCGTGATCTGACCCCGTTCCGCCATCTTGCACAAAGCGGCGGCTTCGATCGTGGATGGAACCTTCGCCGTCACCGTCTCCATGGCGCTCAAGATCGCCACGCGCACCTCCGGCGCGCCCATCGCATGCGCAAGATCGACGGCGTTCTGGATGATGTCGACCTTCGCGTCGAGGTCGGGGGCGATGTTGACCGCGGCGTCGGTGATGATCAAAGGGTCCGGATGGCTCGGCACGTCCATGATGAAGCAGTGGCTGATCCGCCGCTCGGTCCGGATGCCGCCTTCGCGCGCGACCACCGCTCCCATGAGCTCGTCGGTGTGGAGACTGCCCTTCATCAACGCTTCAACTCGGCCCGCGGTCACCAGGCCGACGGCCTTCGCGGCGGAATCGTGGCTATGCGCTGACGCGACGAGCTCGAACCCACTGATATCGAGGTGAGCCTCTTTGGCTACGTTCCCAAGGCGCTCCGGCGGGGCGACCAGGATTGGCTCGATCAACCCGAGCTTGTAGGCTTCGATTGCGCCGCGAAGCGAGACGTCGTCGCAAGGGTGCGCAACGGCGACCTTGATCCTCGTCTGGCTCTGCGCGGCTGCGATCAGGCGCTGATACTTTTCGCGGCCGATCGGTTCTCCGGCTTTGGACGCGTCTCTCATGTCGCTCTCCTATTCAGGCTTTTACAAGCTTCACGCCGAGCGCTTTTTCGACCCGACCGACCCGGTTCTTTTCCTCCTTCGCCAGCGACCCGGGGGCCACGAGGAGCTCGCGCAAAGCCTCCAGCGCCGCGTCGGCGTCAGGCTCGCCCGGACGCAAGAGCTTCGGCAGCGCCCTCACCGCGCGCTCTTCATCAAGAAGAACGAGCTGGTATTGATCCCTCAGCATGGCCTTGAACTGGGAAAGCGTAAGACGCTTGTTCGTCTTCCTCGTATCCCGGATGATCTTCAACATTCGGAAGCCGCGCTCGTCGACCGCACCGTCAGGCCTGCGGATGTAGATCAGCGCGCGAAGCGCGCCCTCGTCCGCACCGCCGGTCTCGAATCGATGCTCGAGCGTTGAGCGAAGTTCGCTCGCCGCTCGCTCGCGTTGGACTTCGCGCTCGATATGGCGTGGGGCTGCCGTCGGCTCGGCGTTGAGCCCGGCTATGGCCTGGACGAGGGGAGAACCGTAAGTGTTCATGAAGCTCGCTTCCGTCAGCGCGTCGCGAGCCTCGCCCACCGACCGAAGGCAAGTCGTGATCAACTCCGACCCCGCTTTCTCGAGCGCAAGGAAGGGATTTTCCGCGCTGACCGGCTTCCGGTTCGCGCGCGCTTCGGCCGCCATCGCGATGACGGACGCCATGAGCGGGTTCCGGTCCGAGAACACGCGAAAACGCAGTCGATGCGGATGCATCTCGCGAATGGTCTCCGCCATTGCCTCCGTCGTCGTCGCGCGAACCCAAGGCTCGATGAAAGTTCGATAGAGGCCGAGATTGACCTCGGACACCCGCGCGACCGCGGCGAAGCGCTTCTCGTCTTCCGGGCTGTTGACGCCGAAGGCGCGGATGTCTTCGAGCGTTCGCTTCTCGAGCCGGAAAAGGTACTTGCCATCGATGAGCTCGCGGTTCTCGGTATCCTCGCCGACGTCCGTGATGAGCGCCTCATAGAGTCCAGGCGGCGTCGCCTCGATCATGTCCATGCAGGAGACGAACTCCCGGTATTCCTTCGAGGCGATCTGGCCGGAAACGAAAATCCCCAAGTGCCCGATGCTATGGTGCAGCGAGTAGATGATCGTCTGACCGTTGGCGACGATCTCGTCGACGTTGTCGTAGAGGTCGAGAATCCAGTCCAGGGCCTGCTGCGGCGGGGTCACGTTGTCGCCCCATGAGCAGAAGACGACGATTGGCGACTTGATGTTTCTGAGATCGACCCGGACCCCGTCCGTCGTGCGGATCTGCCCGGTCGACAGCTTGTTGCCGACGAACAGATTGTCGACGATCCATTGCATCTCGCCGCCGTTCAGCAGGACCGGGCTGCCCCACCAAGTCTCGAACGAGAGGAAGCGCTCCTTCTCGGCATCGACGTTGGAATAGACGTTGTATTCCTTGGTCCAAAAGGTGTTCGCGAGATTGGCGAGCTCGAAGTTGGCGATGAGGCTCGCGCCGTCGAACTTGCCCGCGCCGACGTCGTTTGAAAGAGCGGTCGCCCACGAGCCGCCGAAAATGCCTCCCAGATAGCGCATCGGGTTCTTTCCGCGCACCCCTGCCCAATAGGACATGGGCGATCCTGCAACCAGAATCGGGCCCATGATGTCCGGCGCGATCGCCGCCGTCATCATGGTCTGCCAGCCGGCCTGGCAATTGGCGATGACGATGGGCTTGCTCTCGGCATCGGGGTGGCGCCGGGCGACCTCCTCGACGAAGGCCGCCTCGGCGTGGCAGACGTCCTCGATCGTCTGGCCAGGCATCGGCTCGGGCGAAAAGCCGACGAAGTAGCAGGCATGGCCGGCGCGGATCGCCACGCCGATTTCGCTCTCGGGCTTCATGCCCCCGATGCCCGGACCGTGGCCCGCGCGCGGATCGACGACGACGATCGGAGGTTTGGCCGGATCCACGGCGGAGCGGTCGGGCGGAAGGATGCGCACGAGTTCGTAGTTGACCGGGCGCGGCAGCTTTCGTCCGTCAAGGACGAGCTCGTTGTCGAAGTTCAGTACGTTGGGGACCTCCTTCGCCGCCTGGGCGAGATGAATGTTTCCCCGCTCGTTCAGGGCGTCGAGCGTCAGGACGCTCCGCTGCCAGGCGTCCGTCCAATACTCCATAGATTGCTCAAGCATCGTCGACTCCTCTAGACAATTTTCCTTCGCTCACGTTCATTCCGGCCCTTCAACCCTGTGCCGTCCAGCTATCGGCGAGCTCGAGGGTCTTCGGCGCGATCAACCGGTTTTCCTCGGCGGCAAGATCCAGCACCATGCGTCCCTTGACCCGGCCGGCCTTCAGGTCGGCAAAGATCGTGTTGATGCTGTCGAGCGGCGCCGTCTCGACATCCGCGCTGACCTTGCCTTGCGCGGCGAAGGCGATCGCTTCATCGAGATCGCGCCGGTTGCCGACGATCGAGCCCCGCACCGTGATCCGCTTAAGCACGACGTCGAAAATCGGCGTAGGAAACTCCCCGGGGGGAAGCCCGACAAGCGCGACCGTTCCTTTGCGGCGCACGATGCGGAGCGCCTGCGAGAAGGCAGGCGGGGAGACGGCGGTGACGAGGACACCATGCGCCCCGCCTCCGGTCGCCCCGACAATCTCCAGCACTGCCTCGGGCGAGCGCGCGTCCACCGCGACCTCGGCCCCCGCCGCTTTGGCGAGCGCGAGCTTGTCGGCCGTGACGTCTAGCGCCGCCACGCGCAGCCCCATCGCCTTGGCATATTGGATCGCGAGATGGCCAAGGCCGCCGACGCCGGAGATCGCGACCCATTCGCCCGGCTTCGCTTCGGTTTCTCTCAGTCCCTTGTACGTCGTGACGCCGGCGCACAGGATCGGGGCGATGCGCGCGTAATCCACGTTTCTTGGCAACCTGGCGGTGAACGTTTCGCTGGCGATGACGTATTCGGCGAAGCCGCCATCGCAGCTGTAACCGGTGTTGTGCTGATGCGCGCAGAGCGTTTCCCAACCGGTCTCGCAGTATTCGCAGCGTAGGCAGGAGTCGTGAAGCCACGCGACGCCGACGGAATCGCCCTCCTTTAGGCGGCTCACTCCGGGACCAAGCGCCGCAACGACGCCCGCAACTTCATGCCCCGGCACGAACGGCAGCTTCGGCTTTGCCGGCCAGTCGCCGTCCGCCGCGTGAAGGTCGGTGTGACACACGCCGCAGGCGAGGACCTTCACCAAAACCTCCCCAGGGCCCGGAACGGGAACCGGTATTTCCTCGATCGCCAGCGGCTTGCCGAATGCGTGAACGACAGCAGCTTTCATGGTCTTCTGCATGACAAGAACTCCTCGTGGCTCGCCGTCTGAACGGGGCTTTCATTTCGACGGCGTCGATCAGCCCGTGGTCGGTGAACTTTTAAATGCCGAGCCCGCGAAACTCGCGGGCGCAACCAAATCGCTCCACGCTTCTTCGATCGTTGTTTTCTTGGCGGTGAGCTCGCGGCCGTAATCCGCATCGACGGGAAAGCCAATGTCAGCGCTCGCCAATCGCGGGCTCGCCGCGACCGGTCAATCGCCCTTCCAGGTCAGAAAGAGGCCGATGTCGCCGATTATGCCGTCCTCGTAGCTTACGATCCGCGCGCTGAAGCCGAAGCCGTATGGCTTGAGCTCGGTTCGCCACCGGGCATAGAACTCAGCGGCCAAGCCGCGCAGCGTCCCCTCCCAGCCGTCCTCGGCGACGTCGATCATTCGGCCGCCGTCGCTGCAAAGGTCTGAAGGGAAACGCAGCATCATGAATTCCTGCTCGCCAGTGCTTGCGGCGAGCTTTGCTCGGGCGAGCAACTCACTCCACTGCGAATCGCTCACGTGTTGACCGAGGAGCTCCTTGATCTGCCGCTGGCATTCAAGCTGCGCTTCGCGTTTGTGCGCCTGCCTGTCGTCCTGAGAGCCCGCCTTGGACGCGCGAACCGCGTCACGAAACGCCTCCGCAGAAAGCGCGCTTGGCGCCGCGTCTTTTTCGCTTGAAGGCGCTTGCGCCGGCGCAGTCGGGCGCTGCAGGCCGCCACGCAGGGAGGCGCCGCCGATCAGGGACTCCAAGAAGCTGAGGAGCCCACCGCCTTCCTCGGCCCGGACAGGCGGAGCGCCTGGCAGGCTTTCGACGAGGCACAGAAGGTCCTCCCGGGTCACGACGCCGACGAGACCTTCGCCGTCCAGCACCGGCAGACGCTTGATCTGATGCGCCTTGAAGGTCTCGGCGATGTCCCGCACCGAGGCTTTCAGCGAAACGGTGATCAGGGGGGCGCTCATGACCTCGCCGACGGGGCGCTCGAGCGCGTTCTTTGGAGGCGGAGACCGGTTCGCCAGCATCTCGAGCCAGGGGGAGCGACGGCCTTCGCCGCGACGCCCAAGAAGATCGCCGTCGCTCACCATGCCGACTGGCCGTCCTCGAGCATCCAGCACCGGAACCCCGCTTATGCCGGATTCGAGCATGAGTCGCGCGACCGAGGACACGGGTTCCGTTGTCTGGGCGGTAACCGCCGGAGAGCTCATGAGATCAGACGCGAGCTGATACAAGGCGCTTTCTGAACGTTGGCGGCGCGGATCCTTTGCCGGCTTGTCGGAAGCAACTGGGAAGCGCGCTGATACGGAGCCATGGGGCGTGCCCAACGCCGGCCCCGCTGTGATGCTGTCCGTTCTTTCACTCGCTGCGGAGGCTGGGCGAGCATCAAAGGCTTCCGTTTGATCTTGTTCGGTCATCTGCATTTTCCTTACGCGCGTGGTTTCAATGCTTGAGCTGCTTTTGAGACTGCACCTCTCACATGCGTCTCGCGATTTCGAAGAACAGCCAGCTACCGAGCGCGACGCCGATAGGCCAATAGATCAACGGATAGACGACGTCGGGCATCACCAGAGCCTCCATGCTTTGCTTTTGCATGGCGCTAACATTGCGGATTCCGGACCCGCGATCTATTGTACGGAGGTTGTTTGAGATCCGCCTTTGGTATCCGACGCTAAACGAATCTTTAGGCGCGATCGGAATCACTAGGCCACGGCCATTGGGCTGCGCGGCGTACATTGAGGACATGCCCCGCGAAGGCCGGCGCGGGGAGGCGCAAGGGTCCCTGTCCTGGCGCGGAACGTCGCCACGGAGGCCGCTCTCCGTGCTATAGGTTACCGGGGTCCCGAACGCATGCCAGCGATGCCGACAGCGCCGATAAGCAAGCCGACCGTCATCATCGTCGATGACGATCCAGGAATTCGAGAGGCGATCTCCAGCCTCGTCCGATCGGTCGGCTTTCAGCCAAAGCTAATGGCCTCGGTAGACGAATTCCTTCAATCGGGGCGGCCGGGGGGTCCCTCCTGCTTGGTGCTCGACGTCCGGCTGCCCGGCCGCAGCGGCCTGGATCTCCAGCGAGAGCTCGCCGACAGGCACGTGCAACTCCCGATCGTCTTCATTACGGGACACGGGGACATCCCGATGTCGGTGCAGGCGATGAAAGGAGGAGCGATCGAGTTCCTGACCAAGCCCGTTAGGGATCAGGATCTCCTGGATGCGATTCAGCTCGGCCTGAACTCGAGACGGGGCTCGACTGGAAGCGGAGAAATTAACCGCTGAGATGCGAAGCCGCTTCGAGACGCTGACCGCCCGCGAGCGCGAGGTGATGGCCGGGGTCGTCGCCGGCCGGCTCAACAAACAGATCGCGGGAGATCTGGGTATCAGCGAAATTACGGTAAAGGTTCACCGGGGCCAGGTGATGCGCAAGATGAAGGCCTCCTCGGTTCCCGATCTAGCCCGGATGGCGGACAAGCTAAAAGCCGCTGGCGCCAACCTATAGCGCCGCCGGGCCGCGCCCTCGCCACAAGCGCAAAAAAGGAGCCCCTCAGTCATGGAGGGGCTCAAGCGGGCCAAGCCAGAGGATTCTTGACCGCGGGAGGATGCGCCGCGGAGCGAGGAAGCGCGGCGCAAACAGAACTTTACCGAGCTCGGGCGACTGCAGATATTGGACCAAGGGACGGCAGGGGCGCCAAATCGTTTGCCTGATCTAAACGTTCGCATAGACCCTTCGTGGAACCCGCGAATGGCGGCCGAAATGGCCGGCGCAAATCGCTTCGCAAACGCCTCGCGTGGCCGCTCGCCAGCCGCCGGAGGAGACCATCGACACCGCGATGACCTGACCGCGCGCCAGTTGCAAGGACTTGGCGGAGCTATACCAGTGTATAATCGCAACGCCTGTTTGCAGGGGCGGTCAATTGTCCCCGAGGGACTATATGAATGTCGGGCGAGGGGGCGCGGCACGCCCTTGTGTGCACGGCCGATCAGGAAACGACGTTGCAAGACAAATTTCTTATCGCAGTCGTTGATGACGACGAGTCGATGCGTGAGGCCGTAAAGGGTCTCCTCCGATCGCTCGGTTATGAGGCCGTCGCCTTCGACCGCGCCGAGGATTTCCTGAATTTCGATCGCCGGGGCCGCGTCGATTGCCTGATCGCTGACGTGCAGATGCCGGGGCTGACGGGTCCGGATCTCCATGCCCGGCTGGTTGCGTCCGGCGAAACCATTCGGACCATCTTGATCACGGCTTATCCGGATCCTGTCGTACGGACACGGGCGCTACGAGCCGGCGTGCAGTGCTACCTGGCGAAACCGTTCCGCGACGAGGACCTGCACGCGTGCATCCGATCCGCGCTCGGTTCGGACTCGGCGTTCAACCGGCGGCAATCCGGAGACGAAGCCTGAAACGAATGGGCTATCGGAGAGGTTGCGCTCGCCCTTGTTCAGCGGCAAGTATCACTGGCGGCGCTTGCCGATTGCGACGGAATCTAGGAATTGCATTCGGGGCTTCCACTTGACGTCGACGGAGTTGGCGATCTCGAGCTCCTGTCGGACGACGGCGAGCGTATCCTCTGCCGCGGACGGCGGATTGGCGGCGGCGACGGCGATAGGTCCGTTCTGATCGCGTTTCCCGCTGCGGACCATCATCCGGCCGATGTCACTCGTCGCCTCGTCCACGAATACGCGTTGCGGGACGAGCTTGACGGCGCCTGGGCCGCACGGCCGTTGGAGCTTCGGCAAGGGCGCGGCCGGACTCAGCTCCTGATCGAGGACCCGGGCGGCGAGCCGCTCGAGCGCATCCTCGGAGCCCCGATGGAACCCGGGCGCTTCCTGCGCCTAGCTATCGGCATCGCCTCGGCGCTCAGCAAGACGCACCAGCGCGGCCTAATCCACAAGGACCTCAAGCCGGCCAACATCCTGATGAACTGCGCCGACGGACGTATTCGGCTCACCGGATTCGGCATCGCCTCGCGCCTGCCGCGCGAGCGTCAGGCGCCCGAGCCGCTCGAAGTCATCGCGGGCACCCTCGCCTATATGGCGCCTGAACAGACAGGGCGAATGAACCGCTCGATCAACTCCCGCAGTGACCTCTATGCACTTGGCGTCACATTTTATCAGATGCTTACCGGCCGCCTGCCGTTCAGCGCCGCCGACCCCATGGAGTGGGTCCACTGCCACATTGCGCGAAATCCGGTTTCCCCGGCGGATCGGTTGTCGAGCGTTCCGCTGATTGCCTCCGAGATCGTCATGAAGCTCCTCGCCAAGACGGCCGAGGATCGCTACCAGACCGCCGCCGGGCTTGAGCACGATCTCCGGCGCTCCCTCGCCGAATGGGAACTCAATGGGTTCATCGAGCCCTTTGCGCTTGCCGAGGGGGACAGGCCCGATCGGCTGTTGATCCCTGAGAAGCTTTACGGCAGGGAGCGAGAGGTAGGGACCTTGCTTGCCGCTTTCGACCGCATCGTCGAGGGCCGTGCGCCGGAGCTGGTTCTGGTCTCGGGCTATTCCGGCATCGGCAAATCCTCGGTCGTCAACGAGTTGCACAAGGCGCTCGTCCCGCCGCGCGGCCTCTTCGCGTCAGGCAAGTTCGACCAGCTGAAGCGGGACATACCCTATTCGACTTTGGTGCAGGCTTTTCAAAGCCTGGTGCGGCCGCTTCTGAGCAAGAGCGACGCCGAATTGTCACCCTGGCGCGAGGCAATTATGGGGGCGCTTGGGCCGAACGGCCGGCTGATGACCGACCTCATCCCTGAACTGAGCCTCATCATCGGCGAGCAGCCGCGGGTCCCGGAGCTTGAGCCGCAACAGGCGCAGCGCCACTTCCAGTTCGTGTTCCGCCGATTCATTGGTGTCTTCGCCCGGCCGGAACATCCGCTGGCGCTCTTTCTCGATGATCTTCAATGGCTGGATGCTGCGACGCTCGACCTCATCGAGGATCTGCTGACCCAAGCGGACGTTCGACACCTGCTGCTGGTCGGCGCCTATCGGGACAACGAAGTCGACGCCCACCATCCATTGGCGCGGAAGCTTTCAGCCATTCAAAACTCCGGCGCGAAGGTCAGCGAGATCAAGCTCGGGCCCCTCGACCAGGAACAGGTCGGGCAGCTGATTGCCGACGGGCTTGGCTGCGGAACGGCAAGCGCCGCCCCGCTCGCGCAACTTGTGTACGGAAAGACCGCCGGCAACCCGTTCTTTGTGCTTCAGTTCCTCTCTTCACTCGCCGACGAGAGGTTGCTGACCTTCGATCATGAGGTCCGGGGTTGGTCCTGGAATCTCGATCAGATTCGCGCGAAGAGTCACGCTGGCAATGTCGTCGACCTCATGGTCGGGAAGCTCCACCGCCTTCCGGATGAAGCCCAGAAAGCGCTGCAGCAGCTCGCTTGTCTCGGCAATATCGCCGACGTCACGACGCTCGCGACCGTGCTCGGGACCTCGGAAGATAAAGTCCACGCGGCTCTTTGGGAGGCGGTCCAAATCGAGTTGGTCGAGCGCCATCAACATGCTTACAAATTTGTGCACGACCGCGTGCAAGAGGCCGCGTATTCGCTGATTCGGGAGGATCAGCGCGCTGCGGGCCACCTTCGGATAGGGAGGCTTCTGCTCGCGCAAACGCCGCCTGAGAGGCGCGAAGAGTCGATTTTCGAGATCGTCAATCAGCTCAATCGCGGCTCCGAGCTTATTGCCTCGCAGGACGAGCGGGAAGTTGTTGCGGAATTGAACCTGGTTGCGGGAAGGCGCGCGCAGACGGCGACGGCATACGCCTCGGCCTTGAAGTATCTGGCCGCCGGCGCGGCGCTGTTGGCAGACGACTATTGGACGCGCCGACGCGCGCTTGCCTTCGAGCTGAAGCTGCACCTGGCCGAATGCGAGTTCCTCACAGGCGCGCTGGACGTCGCGGAATCTCGCCTAGCGGAGCTTTCACGGCGTGGCGCTGACACTGTCGAACGAGCGACCGTCGCGGGCCTGCGCATTGATGTGTACACGACTCTCAATCGGAGCGACAGCGCCATTGCGGTCGGTCTCGACTACCTGAAGCGTCATCTCGGCATCGACTGGTCGCCGCATCCGACAGATGAGGAGGTACAACGCGAGTACGAACTGATCTGGTCGCAGCTTGGGGGCCGCACGATCGAGGAGCTCGTTGATCTGCCGTTGATGGTCGACTTGGCTTCCCCCGCGACGCTGGATATCCTGACGAGGCTCGTGGGAGCCGTATGGCATACCAACGCGAATCTTGCGTGCATGGCGATCTGCCGAGCGGTCAATCTCAGCCTCGAGGGCGGCAACTGTGACAGTTCCTGCTATCACTATGTATCGCTGGGCTATATTGCTGGGCCGCGCTTCGGCGACTATGCGGCCGGATATCGATTCGGTCGACTCGGCTGCGAACTTGTCGAAAAGCGCAAGCTGAAGCGCTTCGAGGCCAGGACCTATAAAGACTTCGGGGCTCACGTCATTCCTTGGACGAAGCATGTCCGGACCGGCCGCGACATCCTGCGGAATGCGCTTGAATTAGCCAACCGTAGCGGCGACCTGACGTTCACCGCGTACAGCTATGTCAGTTTGAACTCGAACTTCCTCGCGGCAGGAGACCCGCTCACTGAAGTGCAATGCCAAGTGGAAATTGGCCTTGCGTTTGCGGAGAAGGTGCGGTTCCAGTTCGTCATAGACCTCGCCAGCGCGCAACTCGGCCTCGTCCGCACGCTGCGCGGCCAGACGAAGAAATTCGGCTCCTTCGACGATAGCGAGTTCGACGAGCTTGAGGTCGAACGCCGGTTCTCGGACAATCCAAATTTGGTTCTTGCGGAAACCTGCTACTGGGTCCGAAAGCTCCAGGCCCGCTTCTTTGCGGGCGACTATGCTGCGGCCGTCGATGCGTCATCGAGGGCGGCCCGGCTGCCATGGGCGTCGGTGGCGCATTTCGAAGAAACGCCGGAACATCATTTCTACGGCGCCTTGTCCCGGGCCGCCTGCTGCGGGTCCGGCAGCGCCGACCAGCGCAGATGGCATCTGGAGGCTTTGGCCGCCCACCACCGACAGCTTCAGATCTACGCGGATAATTGCCCGGAGAACTTCGAGAACCGAGCCTCGCTGGTCGGCGCCGAGATCGCTCGCCTGGAGGGTCGCGAGCTCGATGCCGAGCGTCTCTATGAACTGGCCATCCGCTCGGCGCGCGCCAACGGCTTCAATCACCATGTGGCGCTAGCCTATGAACTCGCCGCCCGCTTCTACGCTGCCCGCGGCCTCGAAGAGATCACCCGCCTGTATCTGGGCAACGCCCGTGACGGCTATCAACGCTGGGGCGCCGACGCCAAGGTGCGGCAGCTCGACGAGAAGTATCCATACCTGAGAGACCGGGAGCCCCTCCGCGATTCAGCCAGCACGATTGGGACGGCCGTCGAACAGCTCGACCTCGCGACCGTGATCAAGGTGTCGCAAGCCATCTCCAGCGAAATCGTCCTGGATAAGCTGATCGACACGCTCATGCGCACCGCGGTTGAGCAGGCTGGCGCCGAGCGAGGACTGTTGCTTCTTCGACGAGGCACGGAGCAGCGGATTGAAGCGGAGGCCACGACCAACTGCGACACGGTGACCGTGCATTTGCGCGATGAGCCCGTGGCCGAGGGCATGCTGCCTGTTTCGGTGCTCCACTATGTCCTGCGCACCAGAGAGAGCGTGATTCTCGACGACGCCGCCGCCCAGGCGACTTTTGCCGAGGATCCCTACATCCGTCAGCGCCAGACTCGCTCTATTCTCTGCCTGCCGCTTCTCAACCAGTCCAAGCTCATTGGCGTGCTTTACCTCGAGAACAACTTGGCGCCCCGGGTATTCGCGCCGGCCCGGATAGCGGTCCTGAAGCTCCTCGCGTCCCAGGCGGCGATCTCGCTGGAGAACACCCATCTCTACCGCGATCTGGCGGAACGCGAAGCGAAGATCCGGCGCCTCGTCGACGCCAACATCGTCGGGATCTTCGTCGGGGATTTCGACGGTCGGATTCTCGAGGCCAATGACGCGTTTCTCCGCATCGTGGGATATAGTCGCGAGGACCTCCAGGCGGGCCTCATCCGATGGACGGAACTGACTCCTTCTGACTGGCAAGAGCGCGACGCAAAATGGATACAAGAGCACAAACGGACTGGGCTCCGACCCCCGATTGAGAAAGAGTACTTCCGAAAGGACGGAAGCCGTGTGCCCGTATTGATTGCGTCCGCGACCTTCGAAGAGGGGGGCAGCGAATCTGTTGCTTTCGTCCTCGACTTAACCGAGCGCAGGGCCGCGGATGCGGCGCTTCGCGCAAGCGAGGAGCAATGGAAAGCCGTCTTCGAGAACAACCCGACTATGTACTTCATGGTCGATCCGACCGGCACGATCCTGTCCGTGAATCCCTTCGGCGCCGAGCAGCTCGGATACACGACGGACGAATTGATTGGCCGTCCCGTGGAGATGCTGATTCACGGGGCCGACCGAGAGCGCGCCCTTAGGAATAAAGCCATTTGCGTCGAAGACCTCGGGCGAACGATGAGTTGGGAGCTGCGCAAGGTCCGCAAGAATGGCGATATGATCTGGGTTCGTGAGACGGCCAGAGCGATGGTGATCAAGAATCAACCCGTCGTCCTGGTCGTGTCCGAGGATATCACCGAGGGCAAGCGCGCCGCGGAGGCGTTGCGTGAGACGCAGTCGCAGCTAGCGCACGCGGACCGAGTTGCAACGATGGGGCGGCTCACGGCGTCGATCGCCCATGAAGTGAACCAACCGATCGCCGCGACGATCACCAACGCCCAGGCGGCGTTGCGCTGGCTGGGCGCCAAGCCGCCAAATCAGGACGAGGTCCGGCAAGCTCTCGGCCGCATCGTGAGGGACAGCGACCGGGCAGGCGCCGTCGTCCAGCGGATTCGTAATCTCAGCAAGAAGGGCACGCCACGAGACGAGCGCGTGGACATCAAAGCGGCGATCCGTGAAGTGATCGAGCTCACCCGTAGCGAAGCGATGAAGAACGGCGTCCTGGTGAAGACGGAATTCGGTGAGCGTCTACCGCCGATTCAGGGAGATCGCGTCGAACTACAACAGGTCATCCTCAACTTGATAATCAACGCCCTCGAGGCCATGAGCGAAATGAGCGCAGGGCCGCGGGAATTGCTGATCGGGGCCGAGATGACCGTTTCGGGAGAAGTGGCGGTGGCCGTGCGCGATTCAGGTCCAGGACTGGCGCCCGCGGCGCTTGAACATCTCTTTAAGGCCTTCCACACGACCAAACCGAACGGCCTCGGGCTCGGGCTGTCGATCTGCCGCTCAATTGTGGAAGCGCACGGGGGACGATTGTGGGCGAGCGCCAACGCGTCGGGGGGCGCAGTCTTCCAATTCACGCTGCCCGTCCAGATGGACATTGTGTGATTGCGACCGTCGCGGGTCTTGCCAGCTCCACTGACCTGCAAAAGGCCAGTCTCGCGCGTCGTTCGCGTCCGCCGACGACGCTGATAGCCTACACCAAAGTGTAGGGCGCCCCCTCCCAAGCGACCACAGGACATTCCATTCTGTCAATTTTCATCGAGCGCGGACCACGTTAACTAATGGCGTCCCTGCGGTAGGGCCAAGAACCAAACGGGTCGTCGCAGAGAGGTCTGATTTTCCGAGGCTACGATGCGGATGCTATTGGCAGTTCTTGTGGCATGCGGCGCAGCGGCGAGCGCAGTCATCATTCTCGCGCCGGCCGCGGACAGCCGTGGCGGTTATTCTGACGGGCAAACTTGATGCCCGCTTCGAGGCGAGCGTTCGTGACGACTTACGGATCTTCGCGGCCGCGCGGCCGTTTCGGCTCGGCGCTCTGGGGTCTTGACGATGACTTCGGCATCGTCAACGCAATTTGACGCAAAGCGCCAGTTCGTTGGCTTGCGCGCTCGTCATACCGACTTATACTCAAGTTTAGGTTAGCTGCCAAAAGGTCGTATCCGGCGATACCTCCGCTAACTTGGCTAAATGGGTGCGCGAAGTATTATAGATTTAGATCGCCACTGCCCTAGCCTGTTGCAAATGCCTAGATGGCCCACCGTACATTTCTGGTTAGCGACGGGAATTGTCGGCGTTTGCGTTAGTCGAGCCTTCCCGTGGAGCAATGTCAATGTTTAAGCATCGGCTATACGCCACCATGGCGCTCTACAAATATGACAGTCGGCCCTTAGCGGGAAAGCGCTCGCGGATGACGGGCGTATACGGGTGTCAAATCGTTGCGGCGGCGCTGATCGCCGCAACCGTTGCAGGCTGCGAGAAAGCGTCTCCACCTATTTCAGAGGCGCGCCCTGTCAGGACCGTCACCGTCGAGCGCGGTGCGGAAGGCGAGATCGTTTCGCTGACTGGCCAGATTCGCGCGAAGGACGAGGTCAGCCTCGCTTTTCGCGTTGACGGCCGGATGATCGAGAGGCCGGTCCATGTCGGCGACGTACTTACTGCAGACCAGTTGGTCGCCCGGCTCGATCCCCAGATTCAGGACAACGCGCTGCGCTCTGCGGAGGCTAACCTCGCATCGATTGAGGCGGTGCTGACCCAGGCGCGCCTCACCTTCTCGCGGCAACAACAACTCTTGAAGGATGGCTGGGCCACACGCGCCAATTTTGACGAGGCCCAGCAGAAGCTTCTGACCGCCCAGGCCCAGGTCGACTCCGCTCGGGCGCAGGCGCGGATCGCGCATGAACAGCAGAACTACACCATGTTGTTCGCCGACTCGCCTGGCGCTGTCACCGCGGTCGGCGCCGAGCCGGGGGAGGTGGTTCACGCCGGGCAGATGGTCGTGCAGCTCGCGCGTGAGGGCGGACGCGACGCCGTCTTCGATGTCCCCGAGCAACTCATCCGGAATGGCCCCGCCGACTCCCCGGTCGAGATCGTGCTCAGCAACGACCGGGAGGTGAAGGCGACCGGCCGCGTGCGGGAACTGGCGCCCCAGGCGGACGCCGCAACGCGGACGTTTCAAGTCAAGGTTGGCATCGCCAATCCGCCGGAGGCCATGCGACTCGGAGCCACGGTCGTCGGCCACCTCCAGCTTTCGGCCCCGCACGGCGTGGAGGTCCCCGCGAGCGCGCTCACCGAGTCCGAGGGCCATCCGGCCGTGTGGGTGGTCGATCCGCAGAGCAAGACTGTGTCCCTGCGCAGTGTCGAGGTCCTGCGGTACGATCCGGCTTCCGTCGTGATCTCGCAGGGCCTGGAAACAGGCGCGCTCGTTGTCACCGCCGGCGTGCAGACGCTGCGCCCCGGCCAGAAGGTCCGCGTCCTGGGAGCGGTGTGATGAATCTCAACCTTACCGAATGGGCGATCCGGCACCGCTCGCTCGTGATCTATTTCATGCTCGTCATCGTGGTGGCGGGCGTCGGGTCCTATCTCCGACTCGGCCGGAGCGAGGACCCCGACTTCACCGTCAAGACCATGGTCGTGCAAGTCGGCTGGCCCGGCGCCACGGTCAGCGACACGCTCCAGCAGATAACCGACCGCCTCGAACGCAAGCTCCAGGAGACGCCCAATCTCGACTACCTGAAGAGCTACACGACCCCGGGCCAAGCTACAATCTTCGTGTACCTTAAGGATTCGACGCGCCCGGCTCAGGTGCAGGACATTTGGTATCAGGTGCGCAAGAAGATCTACGACATCCGCAACGACTTGCCGCAAGGCATCGTCGGCCCCGGCTTCAACGACGAGTTCGGCGACACTTATGGAATCGTCTACGGCTTCACTGCCGATGGCTTCACCCATCGTGAGCTCAGGGACCACGTGGACGAAGTCCGAAAGCAGCTCCTCGAGCTGCCGGACATCTCGAAGATTGACGTCCTCGGGGCTCAGGACGAGCGCATCTATGTGGAGTTCTCGACCGAGCAGCTCGCGGGCCTGGGGATTGATCGCGCCGCGCTGATCGCCGCCCTCGCCGCACAGAACGCCGTCACGCCTGAGGGCGTGGTGCAGACCGGGGAGGAAAAAATCCTGGTTCGCATCTCGGGGGCGTTCCGGACCGAGCAGGATATTCTGGCGGTCAATTTCGTGGCGAACGGCCGGATGATTCGTCTGGGCGACATCGCGCGCGTCACGCGCGGCCCCGCCGACCCCGCGCAGCCAATGTTCCAAGTCAATGGAAAGGAGGGCATCGGGCTCGCCATCGCCATGCGCAAGGGCGGCGATGTCCTCGCTCTTGGGCGCAACGTCGCAGCCGCCATGGAGGACATCAAGGCGAACCTGCCAGTCGGCATAGAGCCGGCGCTCATCGCCAATCAGCCCGTCACCGTCGAGCATGCTGTGGACGACTTCATGGAGGCCCTATGGGAGGCTATCGCGATCGTCCTTGCGGTCAGTCTCGCCGCCCTCGGTCTGCGCGCGGGGGCGGTGGTCGCCCTCTCGATCCCGCTCGTTCTCGCCGCGGTGTTCGTGACCATGATGATGTTCGGAATTGATCTCCAGCGAATCTCCCTGGGCGCCCTCATTATCGCGCTCGGCCTGCTGGTTGACGACGCCATGATCACGATCGAGGCGATGGTCACGCGGCTCGAACGCGGCGACGAGAAGGAGCAGGCGGCCAATTTCGCCTACAGCTCGACCGCCCTTCCGAGACTGGCCGGCACGCTGGTCACGATCGCGGGGTTCGTCCCTATCGGCTTCGCGCGCAGCGCTGCGGGCGAGTATACCTTCTCGATTTTCGCCGTCGTGGCGATCGCGTTGATCGCGTCGTGGTGCGTTGCGGCCCTGTTTACGCCCATGCTTGGCGTCTGGATTCTCAAAAAGCCCAAGACGGCGCACCCGGACACGCCCGGCCCAATCATGCGAGTCTTCCGCAGCTTCCTCGCTCTGGCGATGCGAGGCCACTGGGTCACGATCGGCGCTACGCTCGTCGTGTTCGGGGTGGCGCTCTATGGAATGCGCTTCGTTCCGCAGCAGTTCTTCCCATCGTCTGACCGCCCCGAGCTGCTGGTCGACCTGCAGCTGCCCGAGAATGCGTCCATCTACGCAACACAGGACGCCTCTGCCCGACTGGACAAGCTCCTGAAGGACGATCAGGACGTCGATCACTGGAGCACCTATGTCGGACAGGGCGCCGTCCGGTTTTATCTGCCCTTGAATGTGCAGCTCCCGAACGACTTTTTCGCGCAGGCCGTCGTCGTCACCAAAGGACTCGAGCAGCGCGAGCGCGTGAAGGCGAAGCTCCAGCAGGCGCTCGCGAACCAATTCCCGACCGCTGTCGGGCGCGTCTACCCGCTCGAGCTCGGCCCGCCCGTCGGTTGGCCGCTGCAGTACAGAGTGAGCGGCCGGGATCCGGACCAGGTGCGCAAAATCGCCTCTCAGGTGGCTGACCTTGTCGGCTCGGCCCCTGGCGCCGCGAACGTCAACTACAACTGGATCGGGCCGGCCCGCACGCTCAGGATCCAAGTCGACCAGGATCAAGCCCGCCTCATGGGCCTGAACTCGCAGGAATTGGCGCTGGCTGTCAACGCGGTCATGTCCGGCGTCACGGCGACCCAGGTGCGCAGCGGGATCTGGCTCGTTGACGTCTTGGTCAGGGCTTCCGCCGAGCAGCGCGCGTCGCTGTCGGCGATCCGGATGCTTCAGGTGCCGCTGCCGAATGGGAAAACCGTTCCGCTGAGCCAGATCGCCTCGGTCGAGTACGGCCAGGAATTTCCCATCGTATGGCGTCGCGACAGACTGCCCACCGTGACGGTGCAGGCCGACCTCGCGCCGGGCACGCAGGCCGCAACGGTCGTCCAGTCGCTCAAGCCGCAGATCGCGGCGCCTGAACGCCAGCCTGCCGAACGGATACCACGTCAACGTCGGCGGAAGCGCGGAGGAGAGCGACAAGGCGCAGACCTCGGTCGTCGCCGCCCTGCCTTTGATGTTCGTCATCACGCTGACGGTGCTGATGATCCAGCTCCAGAGTTTCAGCAGCATGGTCCTGGTGCTGAGCGTCGCGCCCATGGGTCTCATCGGAGTCGTCGCGGCGCTGCTCCTCGCCGACAAGCCACTCGGGTTCGTGGCGATCCTTGGCGTGCTCGCGCTTACCGGCATGATCGCTCGCAACTCGGTGATCCTCATCGACCAGATCCACAAAGAGGAGGCGAAGGGACTCCACCCCTGGGACGCGGTCATCGAGGCCGCCTCGATTCGCTTGCGTCCCATCCTGCTCACCGCTTCTGCGGCGGCCCTCGGCATGGTCCCGATCGCGCCGACCGTCTTCTGGGGCCCGATGGCCTACGCGATCATGGGCGGCCTAGCGATCGCGACGGTTCTGACGCTTGTCTTCCTCCCGGCCCTCTACGTCGCCTGGTTCCGGATCAAGAGGCCTGATCCTGACGCCCGCCCGAAAATGGATCTCGGACATCTTGAACCGACCGACCGCAGGGACGGCATAGCACATGCCGCCATCCCCGAATTGGAAACGACCGCGCATCTCTAACGAGGCGTAAAGGAGATATACGAAGTTGCGGAAGACCTTGCTGACCTTTCCGCGAGCGCGATGCTCGGCGCTGCAGCCATCCGCATCAAATGCCGCGCTCGCGCAGCGATTCCCTGGCCCTCCCGCTCCCGATGGTCTTGCCGGTCCCCTTCGTCTCGGCGGTCCTCCTGGTCCTCGGACCGCTGACCTTCCTCGTCCTCCTGGCGTCGAAGGCCGTAATCCTGGCTACATGGCGGTCAGGGAAACTCTTTCGGCCGCGCCAGGACCTCTGCCCACGGCCACATTGGAGTTGACGGCCGCACCACTAACTACAGCTTTTATGGCTCGACGACTGGCTATTATGGCTATGGCCCCTCAGGTTATGCCCACGGGTTTTGGCGACACCGCTACTGGGCGTCCTGATGGCGTCCATATCTACAGTAATTCTAGCTCTAGCGCTATTACAGCTGCAAGTACAGCTGCCGGCTGAGCGAATACAGGCCTGTTCTGGTTTCTTCGAACAGTGAGTGCGGGCGCTTCGTGACCCCACCACTTGACCGAGGCATGAGAGAGGTTACGCAAAGATGAAAACCGCAATTAGTCCCGACCACGCGGCCGAACTGATCCCCGACGGGGCGGTCTGCCTGATCGGCGGATTCATGGGGGTCGGCTCCCCCCACCGTCTCATCGACGCCATGGTCAAGCGCGGCGTGAAGAACCTGACGGTGGTCGCCAACGACACCGCCTCGCCGGGCAAGGGGATCGGCAAGCTGATCACGGCGGGCGCGGTCTCGAAGTTGATCGCCTCGCACATCGGCCTTAATCCCGAGACTCAGAAGAAGATGATTTCGGGCGAGATCGAGGTCGAACTCGTTCCGCAGGGAACGCTGGTCGAGCGCATCCGCGCCGGCGGCGTGGGCTTGGGCGGCGTGCTGACCGCCACCGGCATCGGCACGCTGGTGGAAAAAGGCAAGCAGATCGTCGAGGTGGACGGCAAGCCCTATCTGCTCGAAAAGCCGATCCGGGGCGACTTCGCCCTCCTCGGCTGCAAGCAGTCCGACTACTACGGCAACCTCCAATATTCGCTGACCGCCCACAATTTCAATCCAATCATGGCGCTCGCGGGCGAAGTCGTGATCGCCGAGCCGCACCACATCGTGCCGGTCGGGGTCATCTCCCCGGACGACGTCAAGACGCCGGGCGTGCTCGTAACCCATCTTCTGGAAAGGGCTCTGTGATGGAAGACAAAGACATCATCGCGCAGCGGGTCGCCCAGGAGATCAAACCCGAGATGCTGGTCAATCTCGGCATCGGCCTTCCGAGCATCGTCGCCAACTTCCTTCCGAAGGACGTGCACGTGTTCTTCCAGGCGGAGAACGGCGTCGTCGGCCTCGACCCCCGCCCGCCCGAGGGCATGGAGGACGAGGACCTCACCGACGCGGGCGGCGGCTTCGTCACCGCCATGCCGGGCGCCGCTTCGATCGACAGCGCCATGAGCTTCGCCCTGATCCGCGGCGGCCACCTCGACATGACGGTGCTCGGCGGCCTTCAGGTCGATGAGCGCGGCTATCTCGCCAACTGGTTGGTGCCGGGCAAGATGGTGCCGGGCATGGGCGGCGCGATGGACCTCGTCGCCGGCGCGAAAAGCGTCATCGTCGCCATGGTCCATACCGCCAAGGGCGCCCACAAGATCGTCGAGCGTTGCACGCTGCCGCTGACCGCTACGCGGCGCGTGAGCCTGATCGTGACCGAGATGGCGGTGATCAAGCCGACCGAGGCGGGCCTGGTGCTGAAGGAGCGCGGCCCCGGCTGCTCGGTCGGGGACATCGTCAAGGCGACCGGCGCGAAGCTGATCGTCGAGGGCGACGTGCCGGAGATGCAGATCGAATAGCCAGTGATTCGTCTGGCCTCGGTTTTCGCGGCTGCTGTCGGGCTGCCGCTGGCCCAGCCTCGCCCTTCGTGCCTCCAGCGGAACGTCGCTGGCCGGCGGCGCGGCTTGCGTATGGTCCTGGCAAGAGACGACCGAGAACGATGGAAAGCCAGTATCCCTCCGGCGTGGCCGCCTTTTCAAGTGCAGGGGTGACGTGATGCCGCGCAGCTAACCCGGATTATGCAGCGCTGTGACGATGTTGGCGCGACTTTGGCGGCGAATGGCTCAATTCGGAAGAGTTTGGACGTGTTGGCTCGGCACGGGCTTTGAGCCTGAGTTTGGGTTGGAGGCGGTTTGCAGATTGATGGGATGCGCTTGCGTTTTGGGGCCCCGCGCCCCGTCGCTCAGTTGACGAGGCGCGGTACGCGTTCCAGGGCGAGGCGCAGAATATCCAGCGCCGGGCATGAGGTCGGCAAGTGCACCCGGATCATGGTCTTCATTTCGACGACGCGGGCGGCGATCTTGATGGCGCAGGCGCAAGGTGTCGAACTGGGCGACGCGCCACATCGAGCGTTTCGGCATCGAGACGCGAAGTCCCCACATCAACCAATAGGCGCCGGCGGGTAGGAAGAGGCGGAACTGATTGGCGGTCGCCTTGGTGCAGGACGTGCGATCGGCCGCCAGATGGGTCTTCCAGGATTTGATGTGATCTTCGGCCTGGCCGCGCCGGCAATAGACGTCTTCGTAAAGTCGTCGCGCGTTGCGTTGCCTGAGATTGGTGACGACGAAGCGCGTATCGGGCCCGTCCTCGCCGACTTCGACGCGGGCGATGATCCGCTCGACGCGGCTCCAGCTTTGCGCGCCATCGAAGACCTCTTTGAAGCGGCGGAGCTTGCCGTCGCGCGGCGTGGCCTCGGACCGCGCCTTCGTGCTGGCTTCGAGATCGGCGACAAGACGACGCAACGTCGTAGTCGGCGCGACGCCGAGGATGTAGTCGAGGCCAGTGGCGCGACACCAGTCGAGAACTTCGGGGCCGCAACAATGGCCGTCGGCGCGCAGCAGCCGGCGGAGAAGGGGCTTGATCTCTTTGCCGCTCGGTCGTTTGGCAGGACGAAGCACGGCCGTGACGAAGCGGCCCTCGCCGTCGAAGATGACGATCGGCTGAAATCCGTATTCGTCGTAGTGGGCGTTGAACGACCGCAGTTGCTGCTCGCCGTGGACCGCGTCGAACGTGTCGTCGAGCGTGATCCGTTTGGGAACCTTGTCGAACGACTTCGCAATAGAGGTCGACCATCGCGCGGCCAATCCGCAACAGCGCGCGAACGTCCGGCGAGCTCGGCCTTCAACTGCGCTTCGATCTTGCCCGCGTGCTCGTAAGAAAGCGCGCTGTGCCGGCTGGCGTTGGCGTGGATCTTCGTGCCGTCCAGCGCCACCGTGCCCGTGTTCAGCACGCCCATCTCGCGCGCCAGCAGCAGCACCTGAACGAACAGCGCCTCGATCTCTTTCAGAAACCGCTGCCGGAACGCCGCGATGGTGTCGTGGTCGGATGATCGTTGGCGGCGATGAGGCGGAACGCCACGCTGTCATGGGTGGCCCGCTCGAGATTGCGACTCGAAAAAACGCCAGTCGCGTAGCCGTAGACCAGCAGTCCAAGCGGCATCGAGGGATGATACGCCGCCGAGCCGGAGCCCCGATAATCCCCGCTCATCGCCCGAAGATCGAGACCGTCCATCACCTCCACGACGAAACGAGCCAGATGCCGCTCCGGCAAACCACTCGTCGACCGAAGGGGGAAGCAAAAAGCCGGTCTGCCCGTCAATCGTGCGGAAATTGCTCAGCAGCGCCCCACCCAGCCAAAGGCCGAATCAACGCATCGATTCTACCCAATCCCCAGGCATGCGTTAAGTCCGACAGACTGCTAGAAGCCGAACACGAGAGCTACCTCCTCTGCGTCTTCCCGCGTAAGAACAGGGTGCCGCTTCAACGCCTGCGCAATCGCCTCCCTCGGCGCGGGCCGTTCGGACTCTCTGGAAGGCGGCGGCTCGCCGGAAGCGCTTTTCGCTCTAAGTAAAGCCTCCAGCCGCTCCTTGCTGCCCAGATTGAGCTTCCAATCCTTCGGGTCCACCATCGCTTCGTCGTGAGCCTGCTGCGCGTCCATGTTCGTCCTCTTTCCTCAGCGCCGCTTGGATGCGCCGCCAGGCAATGATTCAGGTCGACTTCGGGCCGCCGCGGATCCCCCTCGGCGGCCCGAAGCCGTCAGGTGGCGCCCCTGTGGAAAGGCGCTGCCCAACGTAAACGAGTGAGCCGGTGCAGATCCTCACCGGCCGAGTCGCCCCGCGCCTGCGTGGAACACCGAAGCCGAGGCGGCTTCTTACTCATGCGGCCATCCGCGACCCGGATATCGCGCGGTTATAGGCGTCAAACGCGCGCTTTGCGCAGTCCGTTTGCGCGAACGTCGCAATGGACTCGAATGCGCGTCGCGGAGAGCGGAATCGCCCGAAAACATAACCCTCGTCACGCATCCATATAACTGCGCAGTTCTCGCTTTCGAAAACGTACGGGCAGCCGAACAGTTTGTTCATTTTCAGTCTCCACCGTGGCACCGCGCGAGCCAGACAGGCGTCCCGACGCGCTTTGGATGGGATGCTAATGACCGAAGCCGCGAACGTCGGCGGCCGCGAGCATATGCAAGTCGTTCCCTCTGACCACCCAAACGCGCGACGGATTTCGCTCGAAATATTGCCGCAGGCGCCGTGCGTTGTCCGTGGTCGGATAGCGGCGGAATTGCTCGATTAGGCTTTGCATGGCGCGCCCACTCCCAGTGGATGCTTTTCGTTGGGAGAAATATAAGCACTTGAGGTGGCCCGATGCGATTGTGCGCTCGGATGATTCCCCTGTCCGTTGGAGCAGTGCGCCAGTCTCTTGAGGTCATCGTGGAGTCTGTTCCAAATCCTACGCTAAGCATCGTCCATGAACCGTGCCGACGATTTTTGGGCCGAAGACGAGTTTGGGAACGGCTTTCCGGACGGATTTTCGGCTGATTTCGACGCGTGAGAGCCTGAGTCCGCAGCTTCACCTTCGCGGCGCGCCCAACCCTACCGGCTTGCCTATCGCTGCCGGCGTGAAGCCCCTCACGATCGAGCCCTACGCCGCGCCTTCAAGTTGCGGGGGAGGCTTGAAGCGAACGGCGGCATCGGGCGTGGTGGATTACAACATCAAGATCCACATCAAGTCGGACGGTTCGGGCGTGGAGCTCGCTAACGTCAAGATGTCGATGAATCCTTTCGACGAGATCGCCGTCGAGGAAGCGCTTCGCCGGAAGGCAAGGCGACGGAAGTCGTAATCGTGTCGATCGGGCCGGCGCAAGCGAGCGAGACGCTGCGCACGCGCTGGCGACGGCACCGACCGCGGCATTCTGGTCAAGACCGACGGGATCGTCGAGCCACTCGCGGTCGCCAAGATCCTCAAAGGCGTGGTCGCCGAGGAAGAGCCGGTCCTCGTGATCATGGGCAAGCAGGCGATCGACGACGATTGCAGCCAGACCGGCCAGATGCTTGCCGCGCTGACCGGGAGCTTGTTGCATGGAGGCCTGGAGTGACGCGTCGGCGCGTTGATGCGATATCCCTCAAGCGACGCGGACGAATTTTGCTTGCCCGAATTCGCGCATTCGGTTGAGCGATTTGACCGCGACGGCAATCTCGGTCGCAAGTTGGGCGTCCTGGCGTGAATGTGGCGCGTCGCCGATGACCCATTTGTAACGGCTTATGGCCGCCTCTGCCTTGGAACGCTTGTTGTAGCCGGAGGCCTTCTGCCAATTCATCCGCCCGTGCTCCTCGACCCAAAGGATATGCCGATCGGGTTGGGTCGGTGTTGTTGCGGCAGTTGGTCTTGTTACGGCCCCCCTTGCAAGGAGGAACGACGAATTGGGCGCTTGGGTTTCCGGCCAGAACGGCGTCGAGAACGGAAGCCCGATCATAAGCGCCATCGGCCAAGAACGAGGCCGGCGCCGCGTCCAATTGCGCTAGCAAAGTCTCAACATGCGAGGCGTCATCGACGTCTTTGTTGGTCAGATCAAACGCCACGATATCCCCGCTGCCGGCGTCAATGCCGATATGAAGCTTTTGCCAGGCGCGGCGTTTGGCCGTCCCGTGCTTTTCAAACAACCATTCGCCAGCGCCGCGCAATTTCAGTCCGGTGTTGTCGACGATCAACTGAAGATCGCGGGTCTTGTTTCTCCGGGGCGTTTTCGCCGGCAATCCACACGCCCGCCGGCTCAACGGCGTATGATCAGGGACGGGCAGGTCGATCTCCAGCATTCGCATGATCGAACCAATCAACCCTTCGCTCTGGCGAAGCGCCAATCGAAACACCGTTCGCAGAGTCAGCGCGGTTTCGATGGCAAGGTTCGAACAATGACGCTGACCGCCGGCGTCGTTCGTGGCTGCGCCTTCCGACCGGCAATCGCATCCGGCGTAACCAGATTGTTAGGCTTCCGCGATTGCGGAGGCAAACGTCACATTCGCGCCAGTTTGTAACCCGATGGCGTTGGCGAGGAATGTGCCGTCTGCCTTTCGAGAAGCTTGAAGGGCATGTTCGGCTCCCGATACGAAAATCGGAACCGTTTTGCGCCGGCACTCTTTAAAATCCCGCCTCTCAAGGATCGTTGCAACAAGGTCGCGTCCCGGCCCGGGCCGGCTGGTGGACGATTTCCTCGAACTCGCGCCGATGTCGAATTGGACCGCGCCCATTGGATCAGGTTTCTTCGCGAGCAAGGGCGCAGAATAGCAGGGTGTGTCTCGCCGGGTTAGCTCTCGCCAGCACTCCACCTCCGGGCAATCTTGGATCCCAGCACATATCGGATGGTGCCGAATCCGATTGGCTCCGCCAAGGTGCAGGCGGGCCAAATAGGGGTGCAGATAGGCCACAGCGGCCCACGGCACGTACCTTCCACCGTTGCGCCAACGTGTTCTTCACCCAGCGCCGCGCGTAGCGCCGAACCGAGTCGTGGCCACCTTCATGGCCATGCGCCGGCAGCTCCTCCAAGACCCGGATCAGCCTCAGCCTCAGCCTTTCGCGCGCCCGTGGGGTGTTTTGCGGCTCAGTTGGGGGCCTGCATTCGGCCGCGGCTGAGCGACAACGCTGCTCCGCCAAAGCCACGGACCCAATTCAGAAGCTGACCCGATCGCCGCCTTTGAGTTTCAGGATCGCGCGCGCCTCGTCCGGCGTCGCAGCCTCGAAGCCGAATTCCTCGACGAGGCGGCGCGCCTTGGCTACCTGCTCGGCGTTCGACCGGGCAAGTTGGCCCGGCCCGAGCCAAAGGGAGTCTTCCAACCCGACGCGGATGTTGCCGCCGAGCGCGAGCGCTTGCGCCGCGATCGTCATCTGATTGCGGCCTGCTCCCAGAACCGACCAATGGTAGTCCTTGCCGAACAGGCGGTCGGCGGTGCGGCGCATGTGCATCACGTCCTCGGGGTGGCCGCCGATCCCGCCGAGAATGCCGAACACGCTCTGCACGAAGAACGGCGCCTTCACGAGACCGCGATCGACGAAGTGGGCAAGCGTATAGAGATGGCCGATGTCGTAGCATTCGATCTCGAACCGCGTGCCGTTGTCGGCGCAGGTGGTTAGGATCCTTTCGATGTCTGCGAAGGTGTTCTTGAAGATGCGGTCGCGCGAGCCCTCGAGATAGGGCCGCTCCCAGTCATGCCTGAACTCTCTGAAACGGGCCAGCATTGGATAGAGGCCGAAGTTCATCGAGCCCATGTTGAGCGAGGCGACCTCGGGCTTGAACTGCGCGACCGGCTTCAGCCGCTCCTCGATCGTCATGTTCGCCGCACCGCCGGTGGTGATGTTCACCACGCAGTTCGACCGCTGCTTGATGACCTCGAGGAACGGCTTGAAACGCTCCGGCGACTGGTCCGGCCGTCCGTCGCTGGGGTCGCGCGCATGGAGATGGACGATGGCCGCGCCCGCCTCAGCCGCGCCGATCCCCGCCTCGGCGATTTCTTCGGCGGTCACCGGCAGGTGCGGCGACATCGACGGGGTGTGGATCGAGCCTGTTACGGCGCAGGTGATGATGACCTTGGGCTTGCTCATGGGTGCTGTCCTTCCGCCTGCGAGGTTTCAAAATTCTGGATGGAATCCGGCGACTATTGCGCGTCCTCTACACGCCTCCGCCAGTCGCCAATCAGGCGCTCGCGATAGTCTCTCCCTCTCCGATTGGCGATCAGGCTCCGAACGCTGCTGACCGAGCCCGTCCGCCAGCCGGGCTCAGGCTTCATAGTTGTGTACGAAATCCGCTGGCGGGTTGGGTCCCCAAACGTAGAAGGAATCTTCCGGCGGATGGTCCGCGGCCGGCCAGTCGGCATCGTGAGGCACAAAGTCGATGTCGGCGGAATATTCCGCAAACGAACCCCACGGATCTCGGACGTAGTGGAAGAAATTCGACCCGAGAACGTGTCGCCCGAGGCCCCAGCCCTTGTCGTAACCCTTGCCGAGCATACGCATCGCGCCGAGGCCGATCTCGTCGACGCTTCCGACGTCCCAGCTCAGGTGATGCAGGCCCGGCGCGTTCGACTTGCCGAGCGCGATCATGTGGTGGTCGCTCCCGTGCACACCGTGCATGAACGCGATGCCGTCACCCGAGTGGTCGGAAAGCCGGAGGCCCAGCTCACGCGAATAGAAATCGATCGCTTTCGTCACATCCGTGGTGAACATCAGGACGTGCGCCAGCCGGCGCGGATGGGTGCGCTTGACGGCGGTGCGATTGGGGGCGCCACGCACCAGCGGGGCTGCCGACGATTGGACAAATTGGCTCTTCTCGTTGGGTGAGGTCTTCGGCGCGACGGCGATCTCGACAAGATTTGCGTCATGGTCATGGAACCACAGGCCGTTCGATTCGACGCCGGCCGGCGGGTCGACGCGCCTGACGCCATGCGCCTGCAGGCGCTCTGCGAAGCGACCAAGATCGTCCTGGAAGGCGCCGAACGACATGTACTGGTGCCTCTTACGCGGACCCTCTCCGATCGTGCCCCAGACGTGCGGATTGCCTTTCGTTGCGAGAGAGAGGGCCGAGCCGCGCTCGCCGACGTCGAGCCCGAACTCGTCGTAAAAGGTCCTCGCGACGGCCAGGTCCGGGACGACGAAGTGAAAATGGTCGAGCGAATGCACGCCGAGCTCGCCGGGCCTGCGGGTAGGCTTCACGAAACCCTGATTGGCCGTCATGCGTCTCCTCCTTTTTCCGGCGTCGTTTCCATTGTCCGGGCCTGCCCCGCGACGGGCGGCCCGGATTCTCTCCGTCGAGGATCAGGCCGAAGTCTCCTCGGTGAATTGCAGACCCTCGGGTGGCGGGTCGGGACCCCAAAGATAGAAAGCATCCTCATCCGCGAAATTGGCGATCTGCCAGGGGGCGTCCTTCTCGATGTAGTCAATGTGGCAGCTGTTCTCCCAAAGCTGGCCCCATTTGTCGGCCGTGTAGTTGAAGTAATTGGACCCGAGCACATGCCGGCCTGGCCCCCAGTGGATATTATATCCGGCGGCGCGCAGCTGGGTGTTGGCGAGGCCGAGGCTCTCGACGCTCGGCATGTCCCACGAGGAGTGATGCAGGCCGAGTGCAGGCCCGGTCGCGAAGGCCAGCATGTGATGATCGGAGCCGTGGCGGCCATAGGTGAAGGCGATGAGGTCGCCCGAGCGGTCAGCGAGACGCAACCCAAGCGCGCGCGTATAGAAGTTGAGGACGCGATCGAGGTCCGGCGTGAACAGAGCGATGTGCGACAGGCGCGTCGACTTCACCGTCTCCGCCGCGGAGCGCGCCGGCGCGCCGCGCACGTTCGGCGGCACGTTCAGATCGGCCATCGACGACTTCGAATCCGGCATTGTCTTTGGCGCAACGAGTACCTGGATGAGCAAGCCGAACGGATCCCGGAACCAGAAGCCGCCTGACGGTCCGGCCGGATGACCGTTGGAGAACGCGCCGCCGGCCGCCTCCACCTGGTCGCGGATCTTGCCGTAGTCCTGCTCGTAGCAGCCGAGCGAGATGTATTGCAGCTTCTTCTTCGGCGTTTCCGATTTGACGATCGTCGCCCAAACGTGGTCCTTGCCGCCGGCCCGGATTTCGATGCGGTCGCCGGCGCGGGCGGGTTCGACGCCGAACGCCTTCAGAAAGCGTTCCTGCTCTTCGAGATCGGGCACCGCGAGCCCGAACTGGAAGATGGAATGGACGCCGGCCTCGGCGTCGGGAAAATCGATCTTTGGCATGCTCATGTCCTCCCAGCTTCTGTCTTTCCTGCCAATTCCAGCGTCTGAACGCTGCGCTGCGGTTCCGGCCCCGACAGGATGAGCCGACGTTGCAGAGGTAGAAGTTGCAGGTCCCAGCGAGTCCGCACATATCCCCAGACGCCGGCTGGCGCGAAGACGACCACGGCGACCGCGACAGCCCCCATGACGAGCCAGTACCAGGTCCCGTAGTCGGCCAAGAGCCAGCGCAGCGCGAAGAAGATTGCGGTGCCGAGAATGGGACCCTCTAGCGTGCCGATCCCGCCGATGACGACGATGAAAATGGCCGCGACGGACCAGTTCGCATCGAACGCGGCGCTAGGAGAGATTCTCAAAATGCTGGTGAAGTAGACCGCGCCCACGAGGCCCGCGCCGAACGAGGCGAGTGTGTAGACCTGAAGCTTCAGGACCTTCACGTCGACGCCCTGGCTCTCGGCCGCGTCCTCGCTGTCGCGGAGCGCCGTCAGGCCAAGCCCGAAGCGCGACCGCAACAAAAGGTTGATGGCGACCGAGGCGCCGATCAGGACCGTCGCAGCGATCAGGTAGACGCCGATCTCGCGCGTGCTGCGGTCGATGTGCGCCATGACTGTCAAGCTCTGCCCGGAGCCACCGCCCAGGATCGAGACGTTGGAGAACGCGATGCGGAAGACTTCCGCCAGCACCCAGGTCCCGATCGCGAAATAGCCGCCCCGCATGCGGAAGACGAGAACCGAGGTCAGGAGCGCGGCGATGGCGGCCATGACGCCGCCGAGCGGAATGGCGAGAAAGGGATGGACGCCGAGGTGCTGGGCAAAGACGAACAGCGAGTAGGCCCCGACGCCGACGAAGGCTTGCATGCCGACCGACATCAGGCCGCCGTAACCCGCCATCAGGTTCCACATCTGGGCCAGCACGAGATAACACATCACTTCGACCGCCCAGCGCATCAGCGCCGGGCTCCCCCACAGCGGAACCGAGAGCACGACGAAAGCCGAAGCGACGCCGAGCCAGACCGCGACAACGCTCAACGAGGTGTTGCGCGAGACCCTGTAGGAGAGGCTGCTTACGGTCATTGCGTCCTCGCAAACAGGCCGGTCGGCTTGAAGAACAGCACCGCGAGGAAGACGAGATGACCGGCGAGGATGCCGAGTTCGATCGCGATCTTGGCTCCCATCGTCTGGGCGACGCCGAGGATGACCGCGCCAGCGAACGTGCCCCACAGCGAACCCATCCCGCCAATGACGACCGCCTCGAAGGCGTAGAGCAGCGCCGCGGGCCCGGACTCGGGGGTGAAGGTTGTCCGGATGCCGGCGAACACGCCTCCGACGGCGATCAAGGCGAAGGAGATCGCGAGCGCAATTCCATAGGTGTGGCGAGCCCGTATCCCCATGAGTCCGGCCGTCTCGGAATTGTCCGACGTCGCTCTCAACGCGATCCCGATCCGGGTGTGCGAGAAGAGGAACGACACGAACACCGTCAGGGCGGCCGCGGTCAGGAACACGATCAGGGGAAACACCCCGACGGAAATTCCGCCGCCGACGGGGATGCTGTCCGTTCCGAGGGCGCCGATCTGGAACGAGCGCGAATCCGAGTGAAAGATCTGCTGAAGCCCGTTGCGCAGAATGATCGAGAGGCCGAACGTCGCGAGCAGCGGCGCGAGAGGATTTGGCCCCATCGTCCGGTTCAGGAGTACGCGCTGCAGGGAATAGCCCAGGCAGAACATCAGCGCCGCCACCGGCAGGATCGCGAGGAACGGATTGAGGTTCATCTGCATGACCGGCCACAGCGCGAGATAGGCGGCGAGAACCAGGAAGTCGCCATGAGCGATGTTGACCAGGCGCATGACGCCGTAGGTGATCGAAAGGCCGATCGCGAACAACGCGTAAAGCCCGCCGAGAAGAACGCCCTGAAGAATCGCGTCGAGCCATTCGACCATGTCAGTGGCCCTCAATCCCAAAGTAGGCGGCCGAAATCCGATCTTTGTCGAGGTCCGCCGGCGCGCCGCGCAACGTCACCCGACCATGCATGAAGCAGTAGATCTCGTCGGCCGCCCTGAGCGCCATGTCGATATCCTGCTCGACAACGACGATCGACACGCCCTCGCTGCGGATTTGGGGCAGTACGGCGTAGATGTCCTTGACGACCGCGGGCGAAAGACCCAACGACAGTTCGTCGCAAAGCAGAAGGTCCGGGTTCGACATCAGCGCCCGGCCGATCGCGACCATTTGCTGCTGGCCTCCGGAGAGCGCGGTGGCCGGATTCGAGCGCCGCTCTTTCAGGACCGGGAACAGCGCGTACACCGTCTCCAGCGTCCATCGCCCGCTCCGTCCCGCGAACGCTCCGACTCTGAGGTTTTCCTCGACGTTGAGGCTGCGAAACAGGCGCCGTCCTTCCGGGACCATCGAGATTCCGCGGCGAACGACCTCGTCAGCGGGAAGCGCGGCGATGTCGTCGTTTTGGAAGCGGATCTCGCCACCCTTCGACGGCATCAGCCCGGCGATCGACCGGAGGAACGTCGACTTTCCCGCGCCGTTGGCGCCGATGAGGGCCGCGATGCGGCCTTCATCGGCGTCGAAGTCGACGCCGAAGAGAGCCTGGAAGTCGCCGTAGCGGGCGACGAGATTTCTGACCTTTAGCATCGCTGTCCTCTAGATCTCGATGCCCATGTACACGCGCTTCACCTCCGCGCTCGCCATTACCTCGCGGGGATCGCCTTCGGCGAGCTTCGCGCCGAAGTTGATCACGAGGAGACGCGAGGCGACCGCAAGCAGCGCGTGCACGACGTGTTCGATCCAGACGATCGTCACCCCGCGCGACCGAATTTCGTTGATCAGATCTATGAGTTCGTGCGCCTCGTGCTCGGTGAGCCCGCCGGCGATTTCGTCGAGCAGAAGAAGCTCCGGGTCGGTCGCCAGCGCCCGAGCGAGCTCCAGCCGCTTGCGGTCGAGCAGGGTCAGCGATCCGGCGAGACGGTTGGCTTTGCCCACTAGCCCCGTCCGATCGAGGAGATCGACGCACCGTCCGTTCGCCTCGGCCGCGGAACGGTTCTCGGCGCCAAACATCGCCCCGACCAGCAGGTTTTCGAACACGGTCATGCCCTCGAACGGCAGGGCGACCTGGTAGGAGCGGCCGATCCCCGCTCGGCAGCGCCGATGCGGAGAGAGCCTGACCATGTTCTTGCCGTTGAACCGGATGTCGCCAGTGTCCGGCGCAAGCCCGCCGGTGATCAGGTTGAATACAGTCGTCTTGCCGGCGCCGTTGGGCCCGAGGATGCCCAGCGCCTCGCCCTTCCATACCTCGAACGACAGGTCGTCGGTCACCTTCAGAGCGCCAAAGCTCTTTGAGACCTTTTCGAAGGACAGAAGGGCGTCCATGGCTGCGTCCTCCTCGCGATCCGTTCTCAGTACGGGATCGGGATCGGTTTGGCCGCGACAGGAATCTCGGGCGCTTCCGTGTTGGCCACAACGATCAGGTCGTGCTTCCACTTGTCGCCCTTTACCCACTGGCCCGCCACCAGCGGCGTCTTGCACACGTTCTTCATCGGCCCCTTGCTCCAGTCGACGTGGCCGACGATGGTGTCGAGGTTGGTGGCGACGATCGCGTCGCGCAGCGAGGCCTTGTCGGTCGGATTCTTCGCCCGTTTCACCACGTCGGCGGCGATTTCGAACATCGAGTGGGCGAAGCCGAGGGCGCCGTTCCATTGCTGTCCGGTCGCGGCCTCGTAGCCGTCGGCGAGTTGCCGCGAGGTGACGCCGGTCAGCGAGGACTTGAACGGATTCGCAGGCGTCCACCACAGCTCCTGCGACAGGCCCGTTGCGAGATCGCCCATCGAATCCACGACGGACGGGAACGAATAGGCCTTGCCCATGGTCACGACCTTCGGGTGGAACCCCTGCTGCCGCGCCTGCTTCCAGAAGTTGATGAAGTCCGGCGGGATCGGCACCCCACAGAGAATCTCGACGCCCTCTTTCTTGTAAGCGGCGATCTGGGCGCTGAAGTCCTGCGAAAGGGGCTGGAAGCGGCCCGGATCGAAGACGGTGAAGCCCATCTTCGTCAGCGCCGGCGGCAGGCCAAGTTTTGGATCGCCCCAAGCATTGCCGTCGCCGTCGTTGGCTAGGAACAAACCGACCTTCTTGTTGGTGTCGAGCCTGATTCCAGATGCTGGTGAAGACCTCGAGAATGTCCTCGATGCCCCAGAAGTAATGGTAGGTCCACTGGAAGCCCGTGGCCGGATCGCCCCCGCGCCCGAAGAACCAGGGCTGCCACGGCGTCGTGGTCGAGATGCACGGCACGCCGTTGAGCTCGCACTGGTCGCAGACGGGATTGGAGTTCTCGGGCGTCGCGCCGACGACCATGAAGTCGATTCCGTCCTGCAGGATGAGTTCGCCGGCGACCTCGGCTGCCCGGTTCGGGTTCGACTGGCTGTCCTTGACCAGGATCTCGATCGGATAGGCTCCACCCGGGTTGACGACGCCCTTCTTCAGCGCTTCCCGCACGCCCTTGAGAATATAGTCGTCGGCCTCGCCCATAGGCGCAAGCGGGCCGGTGGCCGGCGTGACGTAGCCGATCTTGATTGGACGCGGCTCGGCGCGCGCGACGCTGAATGGCGCGACCGAGGCGAGCGCCGAGGCGCCGGCCAGTTGCAAAGCGCGCCGCCGATTGAGCTTCGGACCGCCGCTGAAGAATTCGAGTTCCGCCATGTCGTCCTCCCTGATGTTCTGTTGTTTTTTCGCCTCGCGGCTTTAGCCGCCGAGTCGGAGTTCTCCCAAGTATGTCGCGGCGCCTGCCTTGGCCGTGGCCTCCGCCTTGGGGAAACCCTCACGTATGATGCGAACGGTGTAGTCGCCGGTCGTGCGGGTGAGGCCGTCGATCTTGAAGTCGCCGAACGCGTCGGTGCGCGCCGTCGCAATCGTTTGCCCGTCGGCGATCAGCGCGACTTCGGCGCCCTCGATGCATTCGGTGACGCCATTGACCTTGCCGATCGCCGTGCCGCCGACGAAGTGGCTCCTCACCCGGTCGAGGTTCTTGTAGTACACGCGCGGCCGCGTCTTGAGCTCCGGCCGGATGACCTCGAGCTTCTCGTCGGCAATCCGACGCGCCATCTCGGCCTCGTCCGCCTTGACGGGCTTGAACACGCCGGTCGGACAGGAGTGGGCGCATCGCGGCTCGTTCCAGCCCTGGTCGAGAAGATGGGCGTCGAACGTCCAGTTCTGCGGGAGCTGCGCCTCTTCGTTCCAGACGATCGCGCCGTAGGGACAGGCCGCGACGAGATTCTTCTTTCCCTTCGCGGCGACGGGGTCGATGATCACGATTCCGTCGTCGCGCTTCTTGACCGCGTTCGGGGCGGCCTTGGCGCAGGGCGCGTCGTCGCAATGATTGCAGAGCGTCGGCACATAGGTCACGTCCACCATATGGCCAGAGCCGCGCATGGTACGCGTGATTTCAATCACGCTCTTGCCGTGGCGGGCGTGGCCGGCGCTGTATCCCGGGAAATCGTTGCCGACATACTCGTCCTTCGTGGCGAGGATGCAATTGTTGCAATTCTCGCACAGCGCGACGTCGACGATGAGGTTCCATCGCGTGGTCGGCTGAGTTGTCGACTGAGTCATCGATGAGGCTCCTTCAGGCGCGCAGCAGGGCGGGTTCCGGCTCCATCCACGTCTCGAACTGGACGAGGCAGGCGTTGGAGCCCATGCCGTCGGTATTCCGCGTTTGCGGCCGGTCGGGCGTCAGGATGTTGACGCAGCCGCCAAAGTCGACGAGCCCGTAGCGCGGGTCGTGGCGGAAATCGAACTCGGCGCTCAACTCGTACGTCTTGCAGACGCTGCGCATGGTGAGCGGGCTCACGTCCGCCGCGCACACGACCGAGCCGCGGTCGTTGAAGACCCGAATGAGGTCGTCCTGCTTGATCCCGCGCGCTTTCGCGTCCTCGTCGTTGATCCGCATCACCCAGTAGTCGTGACCGCCGACGTTCACGCGGTGGTCCCTGATGTCGTTGATCGTCGAGTCCTTGCCGTCTCCGTAGGTGTGGAAACTGTAGCGCGAGTGGGTCGAGATCATTTGCACCGGGAACTTCTTGACCAAAGCCTCGGTGCGCAGTCCTTCCCAGGACGGCACATAGCGATTGAGCGGGCTGCGCTCCGGGTCGACCGCGTCGAAGCGCTTGAGCGAATTCGGGATGAACTCGATCTTGCCCGACTGGGTCGACAGGCCCTTCAGGAAGTCACCCGACCATTGCGAGGGCAGCGGGATCGGCTCTGGCGCGTCCTTGTGTCGCCCTTCGGCAAACCAGCCGTAGTTGCGCGGCGTCCGGATCGCCTCGGGCTCCGGCGGCACGACGTAGTAGCCCTTCTTGACGAAGTCGGCCCACTTCATCCGCTTCGAAACGTCCGAGGCCATGTACAGGCGCTTCGCCCAGTCGAGATCGGAGCAGCCCTCGGTGAACATCGCGCCGGTCCCCATGCGATTGAGGATGCCGGTGAAGATGTCGTAGTCCGATTTCGATTCGCCGAGCGGCTCGATGCACTTGTGCTGCATCATCACCATGCGGTGATTGAGTTGGTGCGTATTGTGGTGGATATAGCCGCCGGAATTCGCCAGCTCGCTGATGTCCCAGCGCTCGAACGAGGTGCAGGCCGGCAGGATGACGTCGGCGAAAGTTCGCGTCGCCCTCCATCCAGATCGCCTGGTTGACGACCATGTCGAGCGAGTCGTGCCGGAACATGTCGATGTAGCGGCCCGACTTCGCGATCGTGCCGAAAGTCGAGGTGCCGTAACGGTAGAGCATATGGATCTTCGAATAGCCCGGCTTCGGATATTCGTAGGCCTGGAACTGCGCTTCGTTGGAGAAGCCGTCCCACGGATAGCCCTTGGCGTGAGCCGTCGATGATCGCTTCGGGCAGGCGCTGGCGCGGGACCATCTGCTGAACAGGGTTCATGCTGAGGATGTGCGGCATGCGGCAATATGTGTGCGGAGCCGCGGCGGTCCACTGGAGCTCGCCCGAAATCCCGCCCTCTGCGTAGCCGGGGAACCAGAAGTACGGGTCGATCGGCGTGCCGGATTGCAGGTTGCCGAAATTGACCCCGGGCTTGCCGAGACCCTGCATCGCCATCATCATCACCAGATTGCGGGCGAATTGCGTGCCAGTGGCGTTGCGGCAGGCCCCGCCGAAGCCAATGCCCGGTCCGCCGGGGCTGAGATAGACCTTACGGTTGCCCCATTTGCGGGCGAGCGCGCGGACGACATGGGCGGGAACGCCGGTTTCTTCTTGCTGCCATTCCGGCGTCTTCGGCTCCCCGTCGGTCACGCCGAGCACATAGTCGCGCCATTCCTCGAAGCCGGTCGTGCGGTTGGCGACGTAGTCCCTGTCGTAGAGCCCCTCGTTCATCCAGACGTTCATGATCGCGATCGAGAGCGCGGGGTCCGTGCCTGGCTTGATCGGAATCCAGCGCCCGCCGAAGAGCTGCGCAGTCGGATTGAAGTTCGGATCGATGTGGACCATCTCGATGCCGAGTTCCTTGGCCCACATGCGCCGCTTCGTGCCCTCGTAGCCCGCGGCGTAGCCGTTGGTCGATTCCGGGTCGCTCGACCAGAAGACGATCATCTCGGCTTCCTTCAGGCAGTCCTCGACGAGGCCATAGAAGCCGGACACGCCGACGCGCATCGAATTTCCGTAGTGGTGGGTCGCGCCCCAGTACCAGCCTTCCCAGGAGTCCGGATTGTGGTGCACGCGGGTGAAGCCGAGCAGGTTCCCGAAGCGCATGAGGGCCGAGAGGTAATAGCCGACATTGCCCCACTGGTGGTGCGAACCATGCCAGATCGCGAGCGCTCCGGGCCCATAGACCTGGCGCTGGCGCTTGATCTCGTTCGCGACCATGTCGAAGGCCTCGTCCCAGCTGATGCGGACGTAGCCGGACTTGCCGCGGTTTTGAGGGTTGCGCGCCCCGTTCGGGTCGAAGTCGATCCGCTTCATCGGATAGAGGATGCGCTTGTCGGAATAGACCATCGACTTCAGGGTCTGGGCGTGCGGATTGATGCTCGCGCGCCGGTCCGGCGTGAACGTCTTTCCGCGCGCGCGGATGACGAAGCTGGGCGCGTCCTTGTCGTCGAGGTCGATCGGCGTGATGCGCAGGATCTTGCCGTCCTTCACGTAGACGAACGTCGGTCCGCCGTTCCCGTTCTGCGTGTAGCGCACCGAGCCGTCCGGCATTGTCTTGCCATATTCGAGCTTCGCACTGGCGGTGAGATTCATGAGCTGCGCGAACCAGACCGACAGCCGGTCGTCGCCCATCAGCAGCACGCGAAAATTCTTCATCGCGTGAATAATTTCGCCCATGTCGGCGTTCGGGTTGAGGAAGGCGAGCGCCGTCTCGACGTCGAGGATATCGACGATCACGTCGGGCTTCTCATGCAGCCCGGCCTTGCTCTTCACGCCGTCGATCGAGATGTCGTACCAGCGCCCGATCGAGCCGTCGCGCAGTTTTACCTGCACCACGGCGCGCGTCTTTCCAACGTGTTTGCGCACCGCGTCATACTTCTTGATGGAGCTTCGCAGGACCTGCGAGACCATGAAGAGAATGAACTTGAGCTTGAGCACGTCCACTTTTTTCTCCCGCGGATCGTTTTTCGCGTTCGCGCCGGCGTCGGACTCCGGCTCAGACCACTTTCTGCCGCTGGGATCCGAGTATTCCGCCTTCGAGTTCGACGACGTCGCCGCGCTTCAGGAACTGCGGCGGCTTCATGCCGGCTCCCACACCTTCCGGCGTTCCGGTGACGACCACGTCGCCAGGCAGGAGAGTCATGAACTGGCTCAGATGCGAAAGGATCTCGGCGACCGAAAAGATCATGTCGCTCGTGCCGCTCTTCTGCCGCACTGCGCCGTTGACGGAGAGAGACAACGGCACCGTCTGTGGATCGGGTATCTCGTCGGCCGTCACGAGCCAGGGTCCGAGCGGACCGAACGTGTCGAAACTCTTTCCCTTGACCCACTGGCCGCTGCGATTGGCCTGCCATTCGCGTTCCGACACGTCGTTGGCGAGACAATAGCCGGCGACGTGCGAGAGCGCCCTCTCACGGCTCACGCGCTGCGCCTTCGCGCCGACGACGATGGCGAGCTCGATCTCCCAGTCCATTTTCTCGGAGCCTTCCGGCCATACGAGATCGTCGTTCGGACCCTGTATGCAGGTTATCGCCTTGTTGAAGACGAGCGGGTCCTTGGGGATCTGCATGCCGGACTCGGCCGCATGCTTGCGATAGTTGAGGCCGATGGCGATGAACTGCCGCGCGCCGCCGACCGGAGCGCCAATTCGAACGCCATCCGGCACGATCGGCAGCTTCTCGAGGTCGATTGCCGCGATCGCGCGCAGCTTTTCGGGCGACAGCCAATCGGGCGTTATGTCTGGGACCAGCAGCGAGAGATCTCGCTTGACCCCCGTCCCATCCAGAGCGCCCGCCCGCTCCGAGCCAGCCGCCCCATGCCGGAAAAGCTTCATCGTTCCCTCCGCCCGACCTGCCGCGATGAACGCAGCAATCTCAATTGTCTCGTCGATATCATGGGATTTCTTGATTGAAAATAGATTTTTTGCGTGATAGCAGATTTTTTTGAATAACCCCAGGGAGGACTGAGGCCTTGCGCGAGCGCGTGTCGGCGTCATATCCAGCCGACCACAACGGTCCCGACGGAAAGCAGTGCGGATGGCTCAGCTGACGCCCTTTTCCGCGGCGCGGACCGGAATTGTCCGCGCGCCCGGGAAGCGAAGGACGACGGAAGGACGGCGGACTAAACGATGAGCAACAAGACCCAGTCGGACCGCATGTTCGAGACCCTTCGGAGAGAAATCCTCGCTTGCCGCCTTCTTCCGGGAAGCAAACTGCGCATCAACGACATCGCCGAGACCTCGGAAGTCAGCCTCGGCGCCGTGCGCGAAGCCCTTTCGCGGCTTGGCGCCGAAGGACTCGTGATAGCGGAGTCCCAGAAGGGCTATCGCGTGGCCCCGCTTTCGGTCGAGGATCTCCGAGACCTCACCGAGGCGCGCGTGGAGATCGAGCAGATCGCGTTGGCGCGATCGATCGCGCACGGCGATCTCGACTGGGAGACAAATCTGGTCGCCGCATGGCATCGCCTTTCGAGAATTTCGGAGCGCGTCGAGGATGATCTACGCCTCCTGTCGGATCAATGGGCGATCGCGCACGCGGCATTTCATGAAGCGTTGGTCAACGCTTGTGGTTCGGCAAAGCTTCTCCAGATCCGCTCCCAACTCTATCAGCAGACGGAACGCTATCGACGCTATTCCGGCGTGGTGGACCGCGACCGCGACGTGTCCGCTGAGCATAGGCGGATCTTTGATGCGACGGTTGCGCGAGACAGTACCGCAGCCACAGACGCGATCACCAATCACTTGCGGCTTACCGCAGAAATCATCACGAGCTCACTCAAGATCGAAGAACTGAGAGACGAATGGAAGCGGCGGAGGGCTGATTGAGGGGCATATGCTTTCATAGCGTGAGTGAGCCCCCTTGGCGGAGCGACGGACGCCACGGGAGTACAAAGTCGCTCGGCGTTGCGCGACCCCCACGAACGACACCAGCTGAGAACGGTGGCTAATCGATTGTGTGCCAAGTTGAGAGGTACGCCGTTCCGGACGTCGCAGTCGACGTCTTTGTGGCGTGGAAATCCGCTGTCTGATCGACAAAGAGACCGGCACGTCGGCGCAACGACCGGCGCTCCCTTTGGGGGCGAGGCTGCCTCCCGAACGTCTCAGACGTTGGCGTGCCCATGCGGATGATCGGACTTGTCGGGCGCAGCGGGTCCGGAAAGACGACGCTGATCGCCTCCCTGCTCCCGGCTCTGCGGCGCCGCGGCCTGACGGTGTCCACGATCAAGCATGCGCACCATGGCTTCGACCTCGATCGACCTGGCAAGGACTCGTTCGTCCACCGGGAGGGAGGCGCGAAGGAGGTCATGCTCGTGTCCGACGCGCGCTGGGCGCTCATGCACGAGGTCGGCGACGGGCCGTATCCGGCGCTCGAAGACCTCGTCGCGCGGCTCGCGCCTGTCGATCTTGTCCTCGTCGAGGGGTTCCACACCCATCGTCATGCGGCCATCGAAGTTCACCGTCCGAGCGAGGGCTACGCCCTGTTGTGGCGGGAGGGGTCCGCGATCGTCGCGGTCGCCAGCGACGAAAGTCTACCTGCGCTAGCGATCCCCTTCCTGGACCTGAACGACACGGAGGCGATTGCCGATTTCGTGCTGGCGAAGGCTGAATTGACTTCAAGATTTCGCGACGAGGTCTTCCGCGAAGGAAGGAGCTAGGCGCAGCAACAGGGGAAGAAAGCGCGTCTGTCCGGGATAGACCTCCTTTGCGCCCTTCAAAGCCGCCGCGAGGGTCTGCTCCGCGACGACCTTCGCCGACATCTTCGCGACGTTGCGATGGACAACGGCCGGCGTGTCGACGACGGGCGGGGCGACCTCGGTCACCGAAATGTTCAAAGGCGCCAGCTGGCGACGCAGCGACTTGCTCAAGCTGCGCAGCGCGGCCTTCGAGGCCGAATAGATCGGCGCGCGGGTCGACGGCGCCAAACCGTAGCCGGAGCTGACGATCACGATCGACGCGCGGCCGGCGCGCTTGAGCCCGGGCAGGAACCCGCTGATCAGATGAATCGCCCCGTCGAGGTTCGACCGGATCTCGGCCGTGAGGTCGAGGCTTTGCAGGTCCTCCCGGGTGAAGTCGATCTCCCGCAGCCCGCCGGCGTTGCTGATCAGGAGGTCGATCCGGGGGTGCGCGGCGAGAACGTCGCTTGCGAAGGTCCGCATCGCGGCGCCGTCGGAAACGTCGACCGCGTGACATTCGACGCCCGGATGCTCGGCCTTCAGCCGGTCGAGCTTCTGCGGGTCGCGGCCGCACGTGACGACCGTGTAGCCGCGCTCCCTGAGCGCCGCCACGAACGCCTTGCCGATTCCCGACGATCCACCGCTCACCACGGCGACAGGCGGCGGCGTAGTCTTGATCTGTTCAGTCATGGTGTCTCAGTCTCCCGTGTCGGCGCACCAAGCGCGCTGTTCTTGAACCCGCGCCCAAGGGCGCCTCCTGACCTGGAACGGGCGAAGGGGCCGCCAAGAGCTCCGCCGCGCCTCGGCCTCACGTCGCTTTGGGACCCCTGGGGTCCATCGGCGAAGGGCCTTGCGCCGCCGTGACCTCGGACGCAAACGCATATCGATCGAGGGCCGTCCTGAGCCTGGCGCCGTCGGCGTCCGTCACGACGACGGCTCGAAGCCCTCTTTGCGGGTCGCGCTGGATTTTGACCGATACGATCGGAACGGCGGCCTTCTCGGCCTCGGCGCGAATTGTCTCCTCGATCTCGCGCTCGACAAGCGCGGGCTTGAAAAGTTTGCCCACCGCCGTCGTCGGCAGGGACGGCGAGATCTTGACGCGCTTCGGGACCGCCGCCTTCTCGGGAATCGCGCGCGCCGCGTGCGCGAGGAGCTCCGCCTCGGTTACGACGGCGCCGACCTTGAGCTGGACATAGGCGACGGGCAATTCGCCGGCGTGCGCGTCAGGGCTTCCGACCGCCGCGGTCAAGGCGACGGCCGGATGCGACTGCAGCGCGTCCTCGATGAGCTTCGGATCGATGTTGTGGCCGCCGCGAATGATCAGCTCCTTCTTGCGGCCGGTGAGCCAGAAGTAGCCGTCGGCGTCCTGTCGGCCGAGGTCTCCGGTGTTGAGCCAGGTTTCGCCCTGGCGCTCGATCCAGATCCCCGTGTTGTGCGCGGGGTCCAGGTAGCCCGCGAAGACGTTGGGCCCGCGAACGGCGATGACGCCGATCTCGTTGGTTTTCGCGTCGCGAACATATCGGGCGTCCTCGTCGAGGGTCAGCGCGCGCATGTCCTGATAGGGAAATCGAAGGCCGATCGAGCCGACGCGCGGCGCAGCGTTGAAAGGGGTTAAGCTCGAGGCGCAGGCGCCTTCGGTCAGGCCGTAGCCCTCGAGAATACGAACGCCCGTCTCGCGCTGGAACGCCTCGAAGAGTGGCGCCGGCATCGGCGCCGCGCCGCAGATCGCCGCTTCCAGACTGCCGATGTTCCGTCCGGCGATCGGCGTCTCCAGGAGCGCCGAATAGACGGTCGGGACGCCCGAGAACATGGTGATGCGAAAGTGCTCGACCAGCGCCCAGAAATTCGCGATCACGCCTTTGCCGCGATAGCCCTCCGGCGTGCCCATCACGACATGTCCGCCTTTCGACCACGGCGCGAGGCCGGTCACCAATTGGCCGTTCACGTGGAAAAGCGGCAGCCCGCAGAAGATCGTCTTGCCGCGTCCGAAGAGCGCTTCGGTGAAGCTCGTCATCGCCCAGGCGTCGAACGCCTCCGAGGCATGCGTGCGTCGCGCGATTTTCGGCGCGCCGGTCGTGCCGCCGGTGCAGAAGCATGACGAGATCGCGCCGGCTTCGGGCGGCGGGAAATCGAGGGTGTCTCCCCGCTCCTTCTCTAGTTCGGCGCGAAAATCGAGAACCGGGACCTCAAGCGCGATCTCGTCTCGAGACGCGAGGTCGCGCGGGACGAAGCGCCTCTCGGGAGAGGCGTAGGGCGCTAGGTCGACGGCAAGCACGGCGCGCAGCCCCGTCAGCCCCTCGACCGCTTTTATCGCCTTCCGCCAGAGATCCGTCTCCAGCGCCGGAGCGAGCGTCACCAGAAGTTTCGGCTCGACCGCCTTCAGGAGGCCCGCCAATTGCGCCGTCTCCAGAAGCGGGCTGATGGCGAAGGCGACGCCCGCGGCTTCCCCGCCCCATATGGCGAGGTGCGTTTCCGGCAGATTCGGCAGCAGGACGGCGACCGCGTCGCCGCGCTCGACTCCAAGGCGCCGGAACAGATTCCCCGCCTGGGTGATCCGGCGAGACAGCTCCCGATGCGACCAGACCGTCGCGTCCTCGAAGCGGCTCGCCTCAGCGAAAAACGTGAGCGCCGGCGCGTCCGGCGCGATCGCCGCCCCGGCCATTAGCATCGCGTAGGGTGTCGGCGGAATGTTGCGCTCGGCGAGCGGAACGCGCTCGATCGCCAGCACGTCGTCATAAGTTGCAACCGGCATCGTTTACATCCTCCCTAGTCTTGACTGCCGAAATCTTGTCTTCTTGCTCGTCAGGCTTCCTCAGCGACCGACGACGGAGCGAACTCGGGCAACGGCGGCAGATCCGCTCGTGAGAGCGCTCGCGCCTCATCCTCCTCCACCCCGATTGCGCGCAGCACCAATTCGGCAGCGTCCGAGCCCGCGTCACGCCAGGTCTTTTCTCCGTCCAGCACCAGCCACATCGCCGAAAGCGTCGTCGCCCCGACGAACGCGAGAACCGAAGGCGTCTGTTCGCCGCGGAAGCGGTAGCGCTCCCGGACGAGACCTTCCTCGAGATCTTGCGCGGGCGCGCCGGAAAGCAGGCTCCGCAGCGTGGAGGCCGTAAAGGCAAAGCGCACGATGAAACGTCCCCAGTGCGGCTCGTCATGGGCGCGACGGACGAAAAAGCGGATGCCGCGAGCCAGACGAAGCGCCGGATCGTCCGCCGCCTCAAAGCTCAAAAGGATCCGCCCGTGCATCTCGTCGCCGAGCGTCGTCGCGACCTCCTCGAACAGGGAGTCCAGATCGGCGATGTTGTTATAGATCGTCCCCCGCGCCAGACCCGCGGCCTGCGCAAGGTCCGTGACGCTGGCGTGCGTCGACCCATGCTCGGCGAAGATGCGCATGGCGGCCTCGTAGATACGGGCCTGTGCGGGCGGGAGCGTTTTCATTTGAACTCCTATTGACATAATTGAACATCAATGTTTAATAGCTGTCAAGAGCGTACAACGTCTCGGACGCCTCGAATGGATCGGGCGAAGCGCTCGCCACTCTGGCCCGCGGGCCGGCAGGGAGGAACAGGTGGAAATCCAAGGTCATTCAACGCAACGGCGAGCCGAAGTCGCCGACGCAGAGCCACGTGAGGGCATCCCGCCGGACACCGACGTCCTGGTCGTGGGCTTCGGCCCCGTCGGGGCCGCGATCGCCAATCTTCTGGGGCGGTTCGGCGTGCGCACGCTGGTCGTCGAAAAGGACAAAGAGATTTTCATGTCTCCCCGGGCCATCGCGCTGGACAACGAGGCCCTGCGCATCCTGCAGATGGCGGGTCTCGAGGACGGCGACTTCGACAAGGTCGCCATTCCCTACGTGCGCATGGTGTCGCCTCAACTCGGCGAGTTCGGCCGGATCAATTCGCTTGGGCAGATCGACGGACATCCCAAGCTCGTGACCTTCTATCAGCCGCAGCTCGAAGCGGCGCTGCGCAGACGGGCGCTCGAGCACGGCGGCGTTCGAGCCGCGCTCGGCGTCTCTCTTGCGAGTTTTGTCGCGCGCGACGACGCCGTGATTGCGACCCTCGATACGGGCGACGGCCGCACCGCCTCGGTTCGGACGCGCTACCTGATCGGCGCGGACGGCGCGAGTTCGCTCGTCCGCCAGCTCATCGGACAGGAATTCAAGGGACGTACGTACGCGCAGGATTGGCTGATCGTCGACGCCCACGGCGCGAAGAGTCCGATCGACCACATCGAATTCATCTGCGACTATCGCCGGCCTGTTCCGCATATGACCGCGCCTGGCGGGCGCGAACGCTGGGAATTCATGCTCCGTCCGGGGGAGACGCGCGCGGAGATGGAAGGCGACGCGAAGATCCGGGATCTGCTTGCGCCGTGGGGCGGTCCGGCCGCGATGACCATCGAGCGGAAGGCGGTCTACCGCTTTCACGCGCGGACGGCGAAGGCGTTCAGCAAGGGCCGGGTGTTTCTCGCCGGCGACGCCGCGCACATCACCCCGCCTTTCGCCGGTCAGGGACTGGTCGCCGGATTGCGGGACGCCGCAAATCTTTCCTGGAAGATCGCGTGGGTCCTGCAAGGCCGCGCCTCGCCAAAGATTCTCGACAGCTATGACGAAGAGCGTCGCCCTCACGCCAAGGCGATGATCGAAATGGCGAAATTCATGGGTCGCCTGATCATGCCGCAGAGCGCCGCCGCCGCGCTGCTCACCCACGGGGCACTGCGTCTCACGCGCCTCACGGCCGCGATGCGCCGGTATTTCGACGAACTCGGAATCAAGCCGAAGAACCTCTTTACCCGAGGATTGTTTGCGCCGGGACGCTCGGGCGCGAAGCTCTTGCGCGGCGGTTCGCTCCCGCAAGGATGGGTTCGCGGTCTGGACGGCGCGGTCCGCCGAAGCGACGAGGCGTTGGGCCCCGCGCTGACGCTGGTCGGCTTCGGCTGCGATCCCGCGGAATCGGTCGATGCGGCCTGCCTGGCGGCGTTTCAGGCCTGCGGCGGCAGGGTCGTTCAATTCTCGCACCGCGGTCAGACCCGAGCTTTGCACCGCGAGCGCTGCTGGGAGGATCTCGATGGAACCTTCCTGCCCGGCGCGGCGCCCCTCGGCTGGGCCGCGGTCGTGCGTCCCGATCGCACCGTCCTGCACGATGGCCCGGCGCGCGAGGCGGACCGGATCGTGCGTGAAAGCCTCGCTCTGCTCGGTTCCCCCATTCGCGCCGAGGCGGCCTACGCCGCAGCGCCGGCCGCGATTACCGCCTGAAGGAATGACCAACATGCAGCTCACCACATCCCAACCCGCCCGTCACCCGAACCCGACCACAAAGGCCTCCGCGCTCGCCTATGCGATTTTCGATCGTCCGGATCTGAAGAAGGCCGAAGAGTATCTGATCGACTTCGGGCTGCGCCCGGTCTCGAACGACGGCCAGACGCTCCTCACGCGCGGCACGGGGCCGGCCCCGTTCTGCTATGTCGTCCAGAAGGCCGACAAGCCACGCTTTGTCGGCCTTGGCCTCGAGGTCGAGACACGCGCCGACCTCGAAGCGCTGTCGAGACTTCCCGGAGCGTCGGCGATCGAGACGTCGACTTGGCCCGGCGGCGGAGAACGCGTGCGCCTGACCGACCCGTCGGGCTTCCGCGTCGACGCGATTTTCGGTCGCTCCGCCGCGCCGGAACTGCCGCATCGGCCCCCCTTGCCGCTGAATTCCGTCGACGCCCCGGCGCGGATCAACGGAACGCAGCGTCCGCCCATGAGCCCCCCGGAAGTGATCCGCCTCGGACATGTCGCGCTGGAGCTTGCCGACTACCAGGCGACCTCGGCCTGGTACACGCAACATTTCGGCTTCATTCCGAGCGACGTCCAGGCGCTGCCCGACGGCTCGCCCGCGGTCGCCTTCATGCGCCTCGATCGCGGCGATCGGCCGACCGACCACCACACCCTTGCGCTGGCGCAAACTTTCGCGCCGGCCCTCAACCACATCTCCTTCGAGCTGGTCGATCCGGACGCCGTCGGCATCGGCGGCCGCCTGTTGCGCGATCGCGGATGGAAACATGCCTGGGGCATCGGCCGGCATCTTCTGGGCAGTCAGATCTTCGACTACTGGGAGGACCCCTGGGGGGACAAGCACGAGCATTATTGCGACGGCGATCTCTTCACCGCCGACCAACCGACCGGCGTCCATCCGGCGAGCCGCGCCGGGATGGCGCAGTGGGGCCAGGTCATGCCGGCGAGCTTCACCCGGCCGAAGCCCACAGTGGCGAACGTGAAGGCGCTCGTTCGCGGCCTGCGGACGAGCCCCGACGTCAACCTGAAGAAGCTGCGCACGCTCCTGAAGCTGTTCGGCTAGGGGCCGCCCTCGCGCCGATCGAATTCCTCCGCCGTCAAACCCATCGGGACCCGCTCATGCCTTTGAACGTTCTGCACTACCGCCACGCGGGACGCCCGCAATGGGGCGTCGTCCGCGACGGGCTGATCACGCCCGTTCCCGGCGTCTTCGAGACGACGCGCGCGTTTCTCGAAGCCAATTCGATTGAGGCGCTGTCCCGGCTGAGCGGACAGACGCTGAAGGAGGCCGATGTCGAACTTCTGTCACCTATCACAAAGAACCAGCAGTTCCTGTGTCAGGGCGCGAACTACCGTCAGCACATGATCGAGTCCGGCATGGACCCGGACGCCAAGACCTTCAACATGATCTTCACCAAGGCGCAGAGCTGCATCGCGCCGGCCAACACCGATGTCGTGCGGCCCTCGCGCGTGCGCTTCCTCGACTACGAGATCGAGCTTGGCCTGGTGCTCAAGCGGGACGTCCACGGGCCGGAGCATGTGACCGAAGCGAACTTGCAGGAGTTCGTCGCCGGCGCCGTGATCGTCAACGACTATTCGGCGCGCGACGTGCAGATCCCGGAGATGCAGTTTTACAAAGGCAAGAGCTTCCGCACCTTCGGTCCCATAGGCCCCTACCTTTGCCTGCTTACCCCTGACGACTTCCGCAGGCTGCGCGATCTGCAGCTCAGTCTGACGGTGAACGGCAAGGTCCGCCAGAAGGACAGCGTCGCAAACCTGGTGTTCGGCCCTGCCGAGACGCTGACCGAACTTTCGAGCGTCCAGGACCTTTACGTCGGCGACTTGCTCTCGACGGGAACGCCGGCCGGGTGCGCGCTCAGCGTTCCCGTCGCCCGGGCGGCAGCGGATCGCGGCGCTGCTGCCGGAAGCGGCCAAATGGAAGATGTTCATGAAGATCCAGGCCGGCCGGGAGCAGTATCTGAAAGGCGGAGACGTGGTCGAGTCCCGCATCGCAACGCCCGACGGCGCGATCGATCTCGGCGTGCAACGCAACCGGATCGTCGACGCGGCTTAAGTCTTCGAGTTCCGTCAGAACGAACTCGTTCAGGCCTTCTTGCAGCTCGAAAAAAGGGGCCGTCAGGCCGCCAGTCCGTCCTTTTCGGCCGCCTCGGCGAGGGCCGGCTCGAGGGCGCCGGGCTTCGGCGGGGCGTCGCCGTAAACCTCGAGCGCCCGGTTCACGGCCGCGGCGAAGTGGGCCGCGGGCGTCAGGGCGTAGACGAACTTGGCCGGACGCACGAGGGCGACACGGCCCTTCCTCGCGCCGGCCCCGCGGAACCACGCGATCCCTTCGCCGCCAAGGTCCTCCACCTCTATCAGCGCGTCCGCCGCGGGACCGCTTCACGGCGCCGCCCTGCGGGCGCCCGCCGAAGGGGTAGAGCGCCACGAACCGCGCGCCCAGCGCGGAGGCCGGGCCAGGGTTTTCGCATCCAGGCTCGCGCGCGGGTCACAGCCGTAGCCGACGGGCGCCTCCGCCGTCGCATTCGCCTGGCCGTATCGCGTCCCCGAGCTCGCCGCGTGTTCGATGGCGACGCCCGTGTCGTCATGCGAGAAGCCGATGACTTCGCGACCGCGCAGCGCCGTCACGTTTGGATAGCGTTCGAGCAGCTTCTCCATCCTGGGTTCGAGAGAGGGCTGATAGAAGAAATTGCCGACCGCCCAGACGAGGGCTTGTCCGTGCGCCGAAGCTGGCTCAGCACGGATCCGTCTTCCAGCACCCCTTGGACCGGCGTATCGATGAGCATGTCGTGTTCGAGTTCCACCGCGACGCCTGCCGCCTGAAAGGCCCGCATGCCGTCGCGGCCCATACAACATCAACGTCATTCTCACACAAGCATCAGTTTGAAAAAAATCTGGGCGTGCTATGGCCGGCCGCGGAGGAGCTCGCGCGTGCTGGAATCGTCCGTTTTCCCTGACCACAGGACGCGTGTGGCGGCCTAGCGGGGGGCGCGCATACACCGCAAGCTGGTCGAAAGCGCACTGCTGGTGTTTGCCGAAAAGGCGTCGACGCATCGGCGATCGAGGACGTCATCGCGGCCGCGGACGTCTCGCGCGGCACTTTCTACAATTACTTTCTGACAAACGGCGAGCTGCTCGCTGCGGCGATTCAGGAGCTAGGCAACGAACTCGTCGAGCACATCGAAGAACGGGTGGCGTCGATTCCCTCGCCTGCGGCGCGGCTTTTCTCCGGACTACGACTTTATATGGATGCAGCGCGACGGTTTCCGTTGTTTGCGAGGTTCGGCGCGCGGATCGGCGCGCAAGCGATCGGCCCCGAAAACCTGGTCAACGCCTACATCCCGGTCCACATCGCAGAAGCCGTCGAGCGAGGCGAATTTGTCGAGAGGTCGGTGGGGATCGCGCTCGACACCATGGTTGGCGTCGGCGTGATGATCGTTGCCCGCATCGCCCTCGGGGGAGCCGACGACGCCTATGTGAACGGGATGCTGCTCGCGCTTGCGCGACGCGGGCGCTCGGACAGCTCTCTCTTCCGATCGGAATCCGGGCGCCTTCTTCGCGACGCGCCCAAGCCTTCGACCACTTGCGCCGTCACGCCCCGGGAAGAGCGCTGCTCAATCCTTGATCTCTCGACCATGGGCGCTTGTCGCCGCTCGTCCAGGCCCTGATGCCCTCATCGGTCACTGGCGGGCTCGCTCTCGTCGTCGCTGTCAGAGCTCCCGCCGAGATCGAAATAAAAGCGGATGGGCTCAACCGCTAGAAAGAGAAGTCAACGCGCACCTTCTACGGCGCCATGTTCGCGTTGCTGGAGAATGTCGAGAGCGACGTCGACGATCATGTCCTCCTGGCCGCCGACCATGCGGCGCTTGCCAAGTTCGGTCAGGATGTCGCGCGTATCGACGCCGTAAACCTTGGACGCATTCTCTGCGTGACGCAAGAAGCTCGAGTACACGCCGGCGTAGCCGAGCGACAGGCTCTCGCGGTCGACGCGGACCGGGCGATCCTGCAACGGCCGCACGACATCGTCGGCGACGTCCATCAGGATATGCAGATCGACGCCCGTCTCGATCCCCATTCGGTCGAGCACCGCGATCAGCGCCTCGATCGGCGCGTTGCCGGCGCCAGCGCCCATGCCGGCGAGCGAGGCGTCGACGCGCACCGCGCCCGCTTCGATCCCGGCGACCGCGTTGGCGACGCCGAGCGTGAGATTGTGGTGGGTGTGGACGCCGACTTCCGTCTCTGGCTTCAGCGCCTGACGGAACGCCTTCACCCGCTCGGCGTATTGCCCGGGCAGAAGCGCGCCGGCCGAGTTGGTCACATAGACGCATTCGGCGCCATAAGCTTCCATTAGCTTCGCCTGCTCGACCAGTTTCTCGACAGGGGCCATGTGGGCCATCATGAGAAAGCCGACCGTGTCCATGCCGAGTGCGCGCGCGGCCTCGATATGCTGCTTCGAAACGTCTGCCTCGGTGCAGTGGGTCGCGATGCGAACGCTGCGAGCCCCGGCCTCGTTGGCGTGCTTCAGGTCATGGACGGTGCCGATGCCGGGCAGCAGCAGCACCGTCACGACCGCGTTTTTGCACTCCGCTGCGACCGCGGCGATCCACTCGCCGTCGTCGTGCGCGCCAAAGCCGTGGTTGAAGGTCGCGCCGGTGATGCCGTCGCCGTGGCAAATCTCGATCGCATCGATGTGGGCGCGATCGAGCGCCCGGGCGACCTCGCGCACCGTCTCCAGATGGTACTGGTGACGGATCGAATGCATGCCGTCACGCAGCGTCACGTCCTGGACGTAGAGCTTGTTCTTATTCTTTCGGGCCATCACGCGGCCTCCTTCTGCAGCTGACGTGCGGCCCAGCGGTCGGCGGTGGTGAGCGCGGCCGAGGTCATGATGTCGAGATTGCCGGCGTAGGCCGGTAGGTAGTGTGCGGCGCCCTCGACCTCGAGCATGATCGTGGTCTTGAGGCCCGAGCAGGGGCCGACGCCCGGGATGCGCACCGGATGGTTGTCGCCGATGTGCTCGAACTGCACCTTCTGCTTCAGGCGGTAGCCGGGCACGTACTTTTGGACGGCCGCCGCCATGTCGGCGACCGACTTCTCGATCGCCTCCTGCGAGCCGCCCTGCGACAGGGTGAAGACCGTGTCCCGCATGATCAGGGGCGGCTCCGCCGGATTGAGGATGATGATCGCCTTGCCCTTCTCCGCGCCGCCGAGCTTCACGATTGCGTTCGAGGTCGTCTCGGTGAATTCGTCGATGTTGGCGCGCGTGCCCGGGCCGGCCGACTTCGAGGAAATCGAGGCGACGATCTCGCCCCAGATCACCCGCCTCGTCGCGCGCCTGACCGCATAGACCATCGGGATCGTCGCCTGGCCGCCGCAGGTCACCATATTGACGTTCGGCTCGTCGATGTTGGCGTCGCCGTTGATCACCGGAATCGTGAACGGTCCGATCGCCGCCGGCGTCAGATCGATCATCTTCTTGCCGTCCTGCTGGAGGATGGCGTTGTTCCTGATGTGGGCTCCCGCCGAGGTCGCGTCGAACACGACCTTGATGTCCTTGTAGTTCGGCAGCTTGCGCAGACCCTCGATGCCCTCATGGGTCGTCGGCACGTTGAGGCGCGCGGCGCGCGCCAGCCCATCCGAAGCCGGATCGATGCCGACCATCGCGCCCATCGCGAGGGCCTTCGACATGCGCATCACCTTGATCATCAGGTCGGCGCCGATGTTGCCCGAACCGATGATCGCGCATTGTATCTTCGCCATCTAAGCTTCACTCCTTCGCAAAAGCCGCGCGGACGGAGCCGAGGCCCGAAATGTGCGCTTCGTAGACTTCGCCTCGCTTCACCGTGACCATGGGCCCCAGGGCGCCGGACATCACGGTGTCGCCGGCTTTCAGCGGTCGCCCGACCCGCGCCATGGTCTTGGCGAGCCAGAGCGTCGCCGACAGCGGATCGCCAAGGCAGGCGGCGCCCGCTCCGACCGAGACCTCGTCGCCGCCCTGCTCCATCACCATGCCGCAGAGGCGGAGTTCAAGACCGTCGAGCTTCCTGGGTGATGCGCCGAGCACATAGAGGCCCGAGGAGGCGTTGTCGGCGATCGTGTCGAGGATGCCGATCTTCCAGTCGGCGATGCGCGAGTCAACGATCTCGATCGCCGGCAGCGCAAACTCCACCGCGCGCAGAATGTCGGCGATGGTCAGATGCTCATGGTCGAGGTCGCGCCCGATGACATAGGCGATCTCCGCCTCGACCTTGGGCTGAATGAGCTGGTCGGCCGCGACGTCCCAGCCGTCCGGCACGGCCATGTCCGAAAACAGCATGCCGTAGTCCGGCTGACTGACGCCGAGTTGCTTCTGCACAGCGAGCGAAGTCAGCCCGATCTTGCGCCCGACGAGCTTTCGCCCCTCCTTCAGCCGCCGTTCCGTGTTGATCTCCTGCGCCGCATAGGCGAGGTCGATCGCGCCGGTGGGCAGCATCCCCCGCACCGGCGGAATCGGCGTTCTCGAGTTATGGGCGGCGAACAGTTTGTCCGCGACCGCTCGCGAGGCTTCAAGAGTCAAGACGGGTTCCTTCTTCTGATCAGTGCGAGGCTTCAAGCGGCAATCCGCAGACGTTTTTCAGGAGCGTTCACGGTCGGGGCCCGATCGGCCTTCATCGCGCGAAGCGCATGCGTGACGATGTCCGCGACCCCGCTCGCCGGCGCCAAAGCGTAGACGAACTTGTCGGGCCTGATGATGGCGACCGCGCCCTTCCTGGCCCCGACGCCGCGGAACCAGGCGACCCCTTCGCCGGAGAGATCTTCCACTTCCGTGAGACCGGAGGGCGCCGCGGCTTCGACGCTGTGCGCGCGCTGAGGCCGGCCGCCATACGGATAGAGGGCGACGCAACGAACGCCGAGCGCGGTCAGCGCGGCGAGGCTCTGCGCATCGAGGCCCGCGCGCGGGTCGCCGGCATAGCCGACGAGCGCGAAGTCCTCGCCGAGGTAATCGTCCAGGAGAGCGCGCCGTCCCTCGTAGGTGCGAACCTCCGGTTGCGGGATCGGTCGCCCCTCCGCCCCTTTCCGCCCTCGCCGCGGGAGCCCGAAATAGGCGCCGTTGGGGTAGGTCGGCGGCGGCTTGAACCGCGCCTCGCGGATGTAGTCGCTGACCTTAGGAGTCTGCAAAAGCGTCTTGACGACGACGTTGCGGAGCTTCGCCAAGAGCGGATTTGCGAGCGAAACGAAGTTCTTCATCTGGACCGAGATGTCGATCATTTCCTTGGCGTGCGGCTTGCGCTCGCTCTCATAAGTGTCGATCAGTTTCGGGCCGGCGCCCCGCAGCACGGCGTCGAGCTTCCAGGCGAGATTGTGCGCGTCGCGGACGCCCGAGCTCATCCCCTGCCCCATGAACTGCGGCGTCATATGCGCCGCGTCGCCGGCGAGCAGCACGCGTCCCTCCCGCCAGCGCTCGGCGACGAGCGCGTTGAATGTGTAGACGAGCCGCCGCAGCACCTCGACCTTGTCGACGTCGACATATTGGGCGAGCAACGAACGCACCGTCGTCGGATCCTCCATCTGCTCCTTGGTCTGGCCGGGCATCAGCAGGAACTCGAACCGGTGGTGGCCGTTCGGCTGCGGGCAGGAGACGGTGGGCTGCTTCGGATCGCAATGGAAGTTGAAATAGGGTATGTGACGGAAGGAGTCCTCGCCCTCCTTCGCCTTGACATCGACCACAAGCCATGGCTCGGGAAAGCTCTTTCCGGCCATCTTGATTCCGAGGCTGTTGCGGACGCCGCTTCGGCCACCGTCGCAGGCGATGAGCCAATGCGCCCGGACGCGAGCGCTTTCGGAGAGCTTAGGCGCGGCGGCGGGCGGCTGGGCGTACTGCGAGCCGGCGCTCGCGGCGTGCTCGACGACGACCCCGTCTTCGTCCTGAACGAAATTGACGAGCTCGCGACCGCGCATGACCGTCACGTTGGGGTAGCGGGCGAGCAATCGCTCCATCTTGGTTTCGAGATACGGCTGATAGAAGAAGTTGCTGACCGCCCAGCCGTAGGGGCGGTCGGTCCGCCTGAGCTGGCTCAGAACCGATCCGTCTTCGAGCACCCATTGCACCGGCGTGTCGAGCAGCATGTCGGCTTCGACGTCGGCTGCGACGCCCGCGGCCTGAAAGACTCGCATGCATTCGTCGTCGGTGTAGACGGCGCGGGCGTTACCGTAGAACTGTGGCTCGCGCTCGAGCGCGAGCACGCGCAAGCCGCGCCGGCCCAGCAGATGGGCGAGCGTCAGCCCGGTCGGGCCCAGCCCGACGATTGCGACGTCATAGAGGTCCTGAGGCGTGTTCATAGGGTGTTTCCTTCGGAAAGGCTGTTCATGTTCAGAAAGGCGAGTATTCGGTGCGCAACAGCGACGTCACGCCGTTGCGGATCTGCGCGAGCTTGTCGCTGAGCGTCTGGTCTTGAGGTTTGTGGCCCCAGACGCTAATGCCTTGGTGGGTCACCTGCGGCCAGGCCTCGGCTTCGCTGTCGCCCTCGGATGACCAACCGAGTTCGAAATAGAACCCCGACGGCGTCACGGCGTAGAACGAGACGTCGCGATCGTTGGGGTGCTGTCCAACCGCCATTGCGATCTTGAAGCCCAGGGCGCGGCAGCGACGGTAGGCGGCGCCGATGTCGTCAAGCGTCGCCGCCTGCATTTCGAGGTGCTGGATCTTCGTGGCGAAGGGGTCCATCGCCAGACCCTTCGTGGCGGCGACGGCGATCGAGTGATGGCGCGGATTGACGCGCAGAAAGGTGAAATGAAGGTCGACGCCCGAGATGCGGTCCTCGATGTAGTCGGAGATTTTCGCGTCGAAGATTTCCCGCCAGAACGCGATCATTTGGGCCGGTTTGCGCGTTGTGATGGCGACATGGCCGAGGCCCCGCTCGCCGGTCACAAAAGCGCTGACCAGCGTCTTGGCGGGCGGTGCGACCTCGGGCTCGATGAACAACTCGAAGGGCTGACGCTTGGGTCCGAGAAAGCGCCAGAACTTTGCGACGCCGCGCAGCGCTGCTTCCTCGCCCGCGACTTCCTCAACCGCGATCTTGCGCGCGTCGAGGCGCGCCAGAATCACCTTTAGCGCGGCGTCGCCCTCGACCTGCCAGCCGAGCGCAATGTCCTCCTTCGCACTCACGCGAATGATCAGGCGCCGCGCGTGGGCGTCGGTCCGAAACGCCAGCCTCTCCGGCGTCGCCTCACCGATGGCCATCCCGATCCCCTCGGCGGCGAACCGCTTCCACTCGACGAGCCGCGGCGAGTCGACGAGGACGTAGCCGAGTTGAACGCGGCCATAGACGGAATGCGGCGGATTTTCACTTGTCGTCAGGCTCATGACGGCTCCCTTGAAATTGACGGCCAGATTAGCGTTCACGTCCGGCTCCCCTGGGATTGCGAGAGAAAGGCGATGGTCGCCGCGTTGAACTGGGCCGCGCGCTCCCACTGCACCCAGTGACCGGTGCGGCTGAACAGATAGAGGTCGCAGTTCGGCATCCGCTCCTGCAGCGAGCGGCCGCCGCTTGCCGGATTGACCCGATCCTCGACGCCCCATAGGACAAGCGTGGGGGTTTGCAGGCCGCTCAGGCGCGGATCGAGCGTTAGGTCGAGTGCGCGGGCGTTCGACAGGTCCTTCGGACGCACGAGCGGCGGGTTCGCGACGACCGCGGGATCGATGCTCGCCGCGTAGCGCGCCGCGATCAGCGCGTCGGGCAGCGCCGCGCCGTCGAACACCAGGTCCTTGCGCAAGAACTCTTCGAATTTCTCGCGGGTAGGGCCTTCGCCGGAATAATAGTCCAGCAGGTGGATAAGGCCTTCTGTCGGCGGCCGACGGCTCGTGTCGATCCCGCCGGGCCCGAGCAGCACCAAGCGATCGGCGCGCTCGGGCGCCTCGAGCGCCAGTCGTAACGCGCAGGAGCCGCCAAGGGAATTGCCGAGGAGATAGGCCTTCTCGACGCCGAGCGCATCGAGAAGGCCGAGCATCACCCGTGCAAGCTCGCCGAACGGGTCCTTGCGGTCGAGGCCTTTGGACGACCGTCCGTAGCCCGGCATGTCGGGCGCGATCACTCGAAATCGGTTGGCCAGCGTCGGGATGTTGCGCGAAAAGTTGGACATGCCGGTCGCGCCGGGCCCTCCGCCGTGCAGCATGAGCAAAGGCGGGCCTTCGCCCAATTCCGTGACGAATATTTCTCGACCACCAGCCTGAATCGTTCGGCTGCTCGCCGGCTCGACGGACGCAATGGCATTCATGCTCGCTTCTCCCCAGACGAGGACGCGATCGCGTCCGATGGGGGTTGATATGACATACATGTCATTATGATGCAAGTGTCATCTTGAAAAATATTTGGGACGTGCTATTGCCTGCCCTAAGGAGCCGAAAATGCTGGAAAAGTCCGCAGCCAAGGATCATCGCCCACGCGTCGCCGCGGAGCGCCGCGCGCGCATGCGTCGCAAGCTTGTCGAAAGCGCCCTTCTTGTGTTCGCTGAAAAGGGAGTTGACGCCTCGGTGATCGAAGACGTCATTGCGGCCGCGGGCGTATCGCGCGGCACGTTCTACAACTACTTCCGCACCAACGCCGAATTGCTCGTCGCGGCGATTCAGGCGCTCGGCAACGAAGTGGTCGATGTCGTCGAGTTGCGCGTGAAGGCGTTTCCCTCGCCGGCGGCGCGACTGTTCACGGGCTTGCGCCTTTACATGGACACGGCGCGCCGCTATCCGCTCTTCGCACGATTCATCACGCGCGTCGGCCCGCAGGCGATCGGGCCCGACGCCCTGGTCTATAAGTATATCCCGATCCACATTGCGGAAGGGATTGCGGAGGGCGAGTTCGTCGACGCCAACGTTGGGGTCGCGCTGGACATGGTGGTCGGCGCCGGCCTCATTGCGGTTGCGCGTATTTCCGCCGGCCGTGCGGACGACACCTATTTGAGCGCCATGCTGGTCGCGCTTGCGCGCTCTCTGGGGCTCGACCCGATTCGCGCCGAAACGCTCCTGTCAGAGCCGGTCGAGCCGCTGGACCTCGGCGCGGACTCGCTCCTCGTCCGAAGCGATGCACGCTCAAAAAAAAGAAGCGTCAGAAACACAGGTAACTATCCCCTGAACCGCTCCACGCTTCGGTGAAAATCGCTGAGGCTCTCACCAACCGGTTTAATTCACCCAACCTCGGGTCTGCCTCGCACTGCCGCGACACGTATTTCTGGGGGTCGCGGCCCTCGTCCAGCTTGAAACGCTCGACGATTCGCTTTGTTAAAGACCGGCGCATGCCCTCGGCGAGAAGGGTGTATTTGCCGCGCAGCTCCAGGCCGCGGGTGAAGTTGGATTTCGGCCTTCCATCGCGCCCGACGCCCATGTCGCCGGTCGCTCCGCCGGCCATTTCCCGTCGGCGCTAAAAAGTGCCTCGCCAGCCGCGAATCCCGGATAGATCTCGACGCCCAGCGATGCCGCGCACTTGGCGAGCGAGCGGGCAACCCTCCCAAGAGAGCCGACGAAATTGCCGTGATTGCCGGGAACGTGCGGCATTGGCCGGTTCGGCAGGGCCAAGCCCCAGGGCGAAATCCTAAATCGCTAGTCAGAACAGCTTTGTTCGGAACGCTGGGTCGATGCAGGCTCTGAGGCGCTTTCGGCGCATGGAGCCGCGGGACGTGTCGGCGCCGAGGATGTTGTAGCCGGCGTGTCGGATGATGGCGAAGTTCAGCGCCGGGGCGTCTTTTCTGGTTCTGCAGCGGTCTTCGTCGAAGGTGACGTCCAGCGTCCAGTGAAAGCTCTCGACGCCCCAATGGGCGCGCGTTGCGGCGAAAATGGCCTTGGGATCGGGTTCGAGGGAGGTGATGTAGTAGCGGGTCTCGAGGCTTTCGCGGCCGGTTTTTCTTGTCGACGCGTCGGGCGGTGACGGCGGCGAGCGAACGCAGGCCCTCCCACTCCGGATGGTTCGGCGAGCCACTTCGCCTCGGCGGCGCTCTTCGATCCGGCCGTGGCCGGCGTCCGTCTCGGCGTGCGCCGTGCACTCTGCGGCGCAGACCGGATCGGCGAAGAACAGCGCCGCGTCCTCATGCAGGCTGGTCTGATTGCCCTTGAGCGCGAGCACATAATCCGCGCCCTTGTCCACGATGCGCCGGGCGATCTCCTTCTGCGTCCCCATGGCGTCGATCGAGAGGATCGCGCCCTTGAGGTTGAGCATGTCCAGGAGTTCCGGGATTGCGGTGATTTCGTTGTACTTCCCGTCAACGGCCCGTTGGGCCAGCACGAGCCCCGCTTCGGTGGCGTAAGCGGAAACCACATGCAGCGCGCCCTCTCCGTCGGGCGAGGTCTTCGAACCGCGTAGCGTCTTGCCGTCCACGGCGATCACCTCGCGCGCCTCGGCGCGCAGCGAGGCCGCCCAGGCGGCAAAGCCTCGTTGCAAAGCCTCCGTGTCCAGCAAGCGAAAAACCTTGCGCAAAGTCTGCGCCGTCGGGATGCCGTTGGCGAAGGGCAGAAAGGAGCGCAGCCAGTCCAGCGCCCCGGTCGCGATCTTCTCCACACCCTCCCAGTCGTCCGCCCAGCACACGACGCCAACCAGCGTCGCCAGCAGCACCTCGTCCAGGGGATAGGTGTGACCATTCCCGGAATCCGTTGCTCCGACACAACCCGCGTATGATCCAGAAACCAAAGCGACATGGCGTGGTCCCCCGAGCTTTTCGAATCCAACTTGGTTAATCAGCCGTTAACAATTCAGGATTCTGCCCTGGGCCATGCCCCCGGTGGCCGTCAAGACGAGATACCGGTCCTTGGAGACGGGCGTTTCGAAAGGGATTTCCGGGTCGGTGCGCCACTCGGGGGTCAACCGGTCGAGACCGATCGGGTCGATGACCGAATGTGGGCGCCGACTTCCGAGCCCTTTTCGAGGACAACGACGGACAGGTTGGCGCCCAGTTGCTTCAGCCGGATCGCAGCGGCGAGGCCGGCCGGTCCTGCTCCGACGATGACAACGACGAATTCCATCGCCTCGCGAACGGGCAGCTCCTTGGAAGACTCCGTGGCCTTCCTTTTTCGTCCTCTTGCTGAAGACCAAGCAGCAGCGCATGGGGCGGTCGCAGAGACTCCGGATCTCCGTTGCGCCGCGCGATTCCCTCGGCCGCAAGTTTGCCGCTTGCGTGCATTCTTTCTCTCGAGGCGGCCCTACCCCTTCAGGCGCGCGAGCGGCGCCGGCGCGATGCTGTCCTCGGGCACGAAGAAATCGACCGCGAGATCCTGCGTCGGGTCAACCCGGTAATGGTCGAAGTCAGTGACGCCGTTTTCGGCGAGGAACGTATCGTCGACCAGGAACCGGCCGGTAAATTGGCGCGCGGGCTTACTGAATACGAGATAGGCCGCGTCCGCCAGAATTTCGGACGTGCGCGAGGCGCGCACCAACGCGTCGCCGCCAAGCACGTTTTGCACCGCCGAAGTCGCGATCGTCGTGCGCGGCCACAAGGCGTTGACGGCGACGCCTTGTTTGCGGAATTCGCCGGCGAGGCCGAGTACGACGAGGCTCATGCCGAATTTCGCCATCGAATAGGCGGTGTGGGGGGCGAACCACTTCTCCTTCATGTCGAGCGGCGGCGACAGCATCAGGATGTGCGGATTCTCGGCCTTGAAAAGATAGGGCGCCGCGAACTTGGACACCATGAACGTGCCGCGTGCATTGATCTGATGCATGAGATCGAAGCGCTTCATGTCGGTTGCCTGGCTGTCGGTCGGCGAGATCGCGCTCGCATTGTTGACGAGAATGTCGATGCCACCGAAGCGCCGCGCTGCCTCATCGAGCGCGTTGCGCACGGCCGCCTCGTCGCGCACGTCGACAGTCATCGGCAACGCATTGCCGCCCGCCTCCTCAATCTCTTTGGCGGCGGTGTAGATCGTGCCGGGCAGTTTGGAGTTGATCTCGGCGGTCTTGGCGGCGATGGCGATATTGGCGCCGTCGCGTGCGGCGCGCAGGCCAATCGCGAGACCGATGCCGCGCGACGCGCCGGTAATGAACAGCGTTTTTCCCCGGAGCGTTGGCGTCGCCATACGATCCTCCCGTTTGAATTGGATTTGATGTCTTGCGCGGCCGAGTCAAGTTTCGCCCGCATGTTGGCGACATGAGCGCCGAAAGCAACTCCCTTCTTTCGTTTGAAGGCGAAGCTGTGATTTCGCTCGTCGCGCCTCGTCCCGGCCGTAACCTCGGTCGAATTCAAATTGCCGTTCTTACCTCGGATTGTAAGGTTCGTTTCGGACAGAAACAGTTTTCTAGGCCACTTCGGCGAAAGCAGGAAACTACGCTCGCTGCGTTTCGAATTCGGAAACAATCGGGCGCCCCTCTCGGAGGTACATAGCCAAGTCCTCGGCGCGTTTCCGCTATGCTCGGCCGCTGTGGCCGATCTTCACCCCTTTGGCCGCGCTGCAACTCGGCGGAGCCAATCGGATTCGGCGTCATCCGATTTGTGCTGGGATCCAAGATTGCCCGGAGGTGGACTGCTGGCAAGAGCTAACCCGGCGAGACACATCCTGCTATTCTGCGCCCTTGCTCGCGAAGAAACCTGATCCAAAGGGCGCGGTCCATTCGATATCGGCGCGAGTTCGAGGAAATCGTCCACCAGCCGGCCCGAGCCGGGACGCTCTTGCTGGACATCGCTTCGGCGCCCCACGGGGCTGGCGCTCGACCCCTTGAAGACTTTGACGCTCAGTTGGGCGCGCGTGCGACGATCGTTGGCGCATCGATCTCAAACGAAAACCCGCCTGCCTCGAACATTGATCGGCAAAATCGTTGTCTCCAATTGTGTCGCCATATCGACGGGGGAGAGTGACGTCATGATCGAGATCGGATGGGAACAAAGGATCTATCCGGCCGCGAAAATTGCGATCGTCGTGGACGCCCTCGCGGCCGAGGGCGTGCCGGTCGCCGACGCGCTCCGAAGGACCTCGCTTTCTCCGAGCGATTTGCAATCGCCGACGACCCAGGTCTCGGTGAACCAGGTCATCGAAACTTATCGAAACGCCGTCCGGCTTTCGCATGCTCCGCACTTTGCCTTCGAAGCGGGTTTGAAAACCCATGTCTCGTCGTATGGAATGTACGGGTTCGCTATCCTCAGCAGCATGAATTTTCGCGAGACGATGCATTTCGCTGTCAAGTATCACCAGCTCGCGACTCCCGTTGTCAAACTTCAATTCCGTGAGGAAGCGGGCCGTGTGGATTGGACCATTGACCCGTTGCCGCATCCGGCGATCGACGCTCGCCTCTATCGTTTCATTGTCGAAACGCAATTTGGCATCCTCGTCTCGCTCCACCGCGACATCATGGGATCGGCGTTCCACCCGGCGGCCCTTGACGTGACGTTTGCGGCCCCCGAACTGGAGGGCCAATACGCACGAGCGCTCGGATGCCCGGTCGCCTTTGGGCAGCCTCGAAATCGCTTCCGCTTTGATGCGGACTGGCTTAATGGCGCCCCGCAATTCGGCAACGAAATCACTTATGCGTCGGTCCTCGCTCTTTGCGATGACCTGCACGATCGATTGCAGAACCGGATCGGCGTCGCAGGAAAAGTGCGCTCCTTTTTGCTCGCGACCTTGGGACGCAAGACCAGCCTGGAGCATGTCGCGGCGCATCTCGGCATCCCGGTGCGCACGCTCCGGCGAAAATTACGCGACGAAGACACGTCGTTCCGCGACCTCTTCGACCAGTTGCGGGCCGAGGTGGCGATAAAGTATTTGCGCGATACTCAGATGACGATCGATGATATCGCCCATGCCCTGGGCTTCAGCGAAACGTCGAACTTTCGCCACGCGTTTCGACGCTGGAATCACGCTTCGCCGCTAGAGGTCAGGCGCTCTCTGCACGCGGGCCAGACCGGCTAACCCTGACGTCGAGCGCATCCACCGCTGACGACGTCCCGTCGCCCATGCTCCGCGCCGCTCGCAGGAAACGGCACAGCGGAATTCGCTTCGTTGATCGTCTCTGTCGCGCAGAATGGCCGAAAGAATCTCCTGATTGGCCGAAGCTAACCTTACGTCGGCCGCCCGAAACCGGCATTACGTTCTCGCGGGAGCCCGCAAAGTCGAGCGCGTCCCCGAGACGGCGAAGAGAGGGAACAAACAGTGTCGGGCAGACTCATCGATGTGACCGCCTCAGCGTATCAGTTTCCCCTGCTGATCAAGCACCTCCTCCATTCGTCCATGCTGCATGCGGCGGACCAGGAGATTGTCTACCGCGATCAGAAGCGCTTCACCTATCGCATGCTGCGCGACCGCATCGGCCGTCTGGCGAACGGACTGAAGGAATTGGGCGTACGCCCGGGCGACACCGTCGGCGTGATGGACTGGGCACCGTCATCACGCGTCTGATCTGCGTTCAGATGCCGTTTGGCGCCCGTTTCTGAAGGAATGGACTTCGACGCCGCGTCGCCCGGCTGAACGACGCGGTTTCCGCGCGCCGTTCGCGTACACTTGCCGAATGCGAATCGTCACATATCGCGACCTCCGCCCCGGCCGCTTCGCCAAACCGCTCGAACGACTGCGCGCGGCGCTCGCCCGCGGCGACTTCGCCGCCGCCGGGCTTAAGAAACTCGCCCCCACGCCCTATTGGCGCGCAAAGCTCAGCGACGAGGCGCGTCTGCTGATGCAATTTGCCCCGTACAACGGCGAAACCGTCTGCCTGTTTCTCGAGGTGATCGCCGACCACGCCTACGAAAAATCCCGCTTCCTGCGGGGCGCGCCGGTGGATCGCGACAAGATCGAGGCCGGTCCGGACGATCTGACGCCTCAGCCCGAGCCGACCGCGCGCCTGGGCTGGGCGCTCAAGTGGATGCCGCCGGAGGCGGTGGAATTCGACCTCATCGACAAGCCGATCGTTCTCGACGCCGCCCAGGAGGCGGTGCGCCGCCACGCGCCGCCGCTGGTCATCATCGGCCCCGCGGGTTCGGGCAAGACGGCCGTGACGCTCGCCAAGATGCGCGAGGCGACTGGAAGCGTTCTCTATGTGACGCTCTCGGCCTATCTGGCGCAGACGGCGCGCCGGCTCTACGGCGCGCACGGCTACGAAAACCCTCGCCAGGACGCCGAATTCATGAGCTTTCGCGAGTTCGTCGATTCGATCGCCGTTCCCGAGGGCGAGGAGCTCCGCTTCACCGCCTTCCGCGCCTGGTTCGAGCGCCGGCGAGGCGGCCTGAAAGGCGACTTGCGGCAGGCCGACGCGCATGCGCTGCTGGAGGAATTCCGCGGCGTGCTCGGCGCGCCCGCCGGCGGGACGCTGTCCGAGACCGAATATCAGGCGCTCGGCGTCCGGCAATCCCTCTACCCAACGGGCGACGCGCGCGCGGCCGTGCACGAACTGTTCGAAAAATACCGGGCGTGGCTGAAAGAGGAGAGGCTTATCGATCTCAACCTCGTTTCGCACGCCTGGCGCGCGAAGGCTGAGCCGCGCTACGATTTCGTCGTCGTCGACGAAGTGCAGGATTTCACCAACGCCGAGCTCGCGCTGATCCTCGATACGCTGAAAACCAAGGATCATTTCCTGCTTTGCGGCGATTCGCACCAGATCGTGCATCCGAACTTCTTTTCCTGGGCTTCGGTTCGCGCGCTGTTCTGGCGAACAGCGAAGGCGACCGAGGACGCTTCCGCCGCGCGCGAAATCTCCGTCCTGCAGACCAATTTCCGCAACACTCAGGCCGTCACCGGCCTCGCCAATCGTCTCCTGAGGATCAAGCAGGCGCGTTTCGGCTCGGTCGACCGGGAGAGCAATTTCCTCGTCCGGTGCGCTTCCGGCGCAGCGGGCGCGGCGCAATTGCTCAAGGGCGAGGACAAGGTCTTGCGGGCGCTCAACGCCACGTCGCGCGCGTCCGTTCGCTACGCCGTCATCGTCCTGCGCGACGAGGACAAGGCGGCCGCACGCGCCCAGTTCGCAACGCCGCTCATCTTCTCCGTCCACGAAGCGAAGGGCCTCGAATATCCGAGCGTCATCCTGTTCCAGATGATCTCGGCGAACCGCGCGGCCTACGCCGAGGTGTGCCGCGACGTGGCGCCGAGCGATCTCGAAGGCGAGGAGCTCGATTACCGCCGCGCCCGGGACAAGACCGACAAGTCGCTCGAGATCAACAAGTTCTACGTCAACGCGCTTTATGTCGCGATGACCCGCGCCGTGGAAGGACTGACGATCGTCGAGACCGACGTTCAGCACCCGTTGCTCCGACTGCTCGAACTGAAGGAGATCGCCGATATCGCGCCGACGGCGGCTCCAGCGTCCAGCAAGGACGAATGGGCGCAAGAGGCCCGCAAACTCGAACTGCAGGGCAAGCAGGAGCAGGCGCGCGCGATCCGGGAAACGTTTCTGGCCGCGCGGCCGACGCCGTGGACGCCCTGGTCGCTGCAAACCCTGCGGGAATCGACGCCCAAGGCGCTCGATCCCAAGAATCCGTCCGCGAAGACCAAACAGGCTGTGCTCGATTATGCGCTGTGGCACGGACAGGGCGCCTATGTCGAAAGGCTCGCCCAAGCGGGTTTCGCGCCTGCGCTGACGCTGACCCACCGCGGGCGGTTGCTGGCCCGCATCGCGCAGGTCTTTCATGACGGCAAGCTCGTCGACCTCGCCAAGGTTCCGGGATTTTCGGAAGATCCCCGCAACCCGATGGGCCGCGCGACGCGTGCGGCCGCCGCGATGCGCGAGCGACAGCTGCGGCCGTATCTCGAACGATCCGCAAAGGCCGTCCTGCAGGATTGCGACCTCTACGGCGTCGACCACAAGGCCTATTGCGGCGCCACCCCGTTGATGCTCGCCGCACGCGCCGGCAACGTCGCGCTGATCGAAACCCTGCTCGCGCGCGGCGCGGATCCGGAGATCGTCGACGATTACGGGCACACCGCATGGATGGGCGCGCTCAACCGCGCCATCGACGACCAAGCGTTCGCCGGCGCCCATGTCGGGCCCCTGTTCGAGCGCCTGGGACCGGAGACGCTCGACGTTCATACGGACGGACGGCTCGTTCGTCTCGAGCGCGGCCAGGGCGAATTCTGGCCCCTGGGGTTGATGCTGGCTGGCCTCAAGACCCATTGCGGCGGTCTGACCGCCCGGCCGCTCGGACCCTACCGATATACGCAAGGCGTTTTCGCAGATGGCCTGCTCCAGACGCTCGAATGTCTGCCGGAGCATCTCTGGCCGAAAACACGCCGCAAGAAGGACTATCTCAACGGCGTGCTGGCGCGAGCGGAGATCGAATCCGGCTACCGGCCCGCCCGCAAGCTCTGGAAGCGGCGCGCGGTTGGCTATTACATGCCCGCGCCCGACATGAAGCTGCGTCGCAAGACGGCGGATGGCGAAGCCTGGATCCCCATCGCCGAAGCCCTCGGTCTGGCGGCGGTCAGCGACGGCGAAGAAGGCAGGCTGTTCGACGTTTACGCCCTGCCGCTCTGCGAGCGCGTCGGCGCCGGTAGGAGAGTGGTTCTGATCGGCGTCAATGAGCGGTGAAGGCGAGTGACTGCTAATCGATCGGCGTTGGAAATGCGCGACGTGGCAGGCAGGTATCCGTAGCCCAGCGGCTGGAAAGCGGCGGATGTCAGAGGCAGGTGTCGGGAGGAAAACGGTCCGTGGCCCGACGGAAGGATTGCGCCAGGACCGGGCCTTCCCTTTGCCTAGCTCAACTGCCGTCGCGAACCACCGTCGACGACGATTGTTTGCGCGGTCACAAACGCGCCGCTCGGCGAAACCAGCCATAGCGCAGTCGCCGCGATCTCCTCAGGCTGTCCAACGCGACTCAGCGGGGTTGCGGCGATCCGGCGCGTCATGAAGGCTCCGTCACGCATCAGCGCGTGCTAGAACGGCGTTTCGATCAGGCCGGGCGCAAAGGCGTTGGCACGGATGTTGTCGGGTCCGAGTTCGACGGCGAGGTTGCGCGCCACCTGCGCGAGCGCTGCCTTCGACATTGCGTACGGACCGATGCAATCCGCTTCCCGGTCGGACGCGGCGAGCAACTGCGCGCCCGCAGCCGCAAGCGCTTCGGAGACGGCGAGCTCAATCCCGGAGGTTCCGCCTGTTACCAGCGCGGGTTTGCCGGGCAATCCAAAGAGCGTCGCCAGATTCATGAGCAGGTTCCGTCGTGAGGTCAGGAGACCGCGTTCGCAACGAGCGCGTCGACGTCGGCGTCGCGCAGGAAGCCGAGCCGGTCGGCGGTCGCGGTTGCTAGCCGCGGATAGGCCCCGAACAGCGCCACGACTTCGGGGTCCGGCGCGAACGCGATTTTCGACCCGCTCCCGGGAAAGCGCCGCTTCAACGCCTCCACGACCTCGCCGAAGGTCGGCGACAGCGCCGGCAGGGTGAAGGCGCGGTTCGCCCCGATCTCCGGCAGCTTCGCCGCGTGGACGAAATTGCCGGCGACCGTCTCGATCGAACTCATCCAGGCGCGGCTTTCGGGCGCGACAGGCAGCGTGACGTCCTCCCCGCGCTTCACGCTCCAGAAGAGTCGCGACATGAAGGCGGATTTCAGCGCGGCGTCGGCGCCGTCGCGCGCCATGACGCCGGCGGCCCGAAGGCTGACCCCGTCCAGCCACCCTCTCGCGGCGAAGTTCGACAGCGCGACCTCCATCATAAGCTTCTGCGCGCCATAGACCATGACGGGCGCAAGCGGCGTCTCGTCCGTGACCGGATCGGGCATGGGCTGCGAATAGACGGCGATCGTGGAGGCGAATACCAGCCGCGTCTTCGGAGCCCGGGCACGAAGATGCTCGAAGAGGTCGAGCGCGGCGTCCACGTTGACGCGCCGCGCCAACGCGTAATGCGTCTCCGCGGCGCCGCCGAGAATCGCCGCCAGCAGGATCACCGCGTCAGCACCTTCCAGCGCAGCGTCGCGCGCGGCGGGATCGCCGAGATCGCCGACGAGGCTCTTCAAGCGGCGATCTCGCGGCGCGCCGAACGGCGCCTGGTCGAGAAGCGTAATGGCCTCGATCGCCCGATCCTCGATGAGGCGCTCCGCCACGCGCGCGCCGACGAAGCCGCCGGCGCCGATCACCGCAATTTTCATGGGCTCAAGCCTCGACCACCCTCTGGCGCAGCTCCCCGAAAACCGGCGTTCCGTCGGGAAGCCGGGTCTCCATGCTCACAGTGTCGCCGAAGGCCATGTAGCCGGTCTTCGCTTCGCCGTGGTCGACGATTTCGATTCCGCGCCGTTCCGCGATGCAGCTCGAGCCGACCGTTCGATAGGTTTCGTTCGACACGGTGCCCGAACCGATGATCGTGCCGGCGGCGAGGGCGCGGGAATAGGCGGCATGGGCGACGAGGTCGTCGAATCCGAAACTCATTGCATAGCCGTTGGCGGCGCCGAACGGCCGGTCGTTCCATTTGACGTGGAGCGGAAGATCGACGCGGCAATCGCGCCAATACGCCCCCAGCTCGTCCGGCGTGACTGCAACCGGGGCCGCTCCGCAGGGCGGCTTTGCCTGCACCCAGCCGAAGCCGGTCTTCATCTCGATCGGCGCGAGCTTGCGCAGGCTCCAGTCGTTGATCCGCACGATGAGGCGGATGTGCCCGGCGGCGTCGCGCTTGTCCGTGTGAATCGGCACGGCGTCGGTGATGATTCCGAATTCGCCCTCGAAGTCGACGCCGTCGTCTGTCGTAACGAATGGCACGTCGGAAACCGGCGGGAAGAAGGCATTCGAGACGCCCTGGTACATCAGCGGCTTTGGGTGGCGCTCTTTCTTCGTCATTCCGAAGACCTTGTCCATGAGGTCGCCGTGGCTTTCGAATGCCGATCCGTCGAGCCATTGCCAGGCGCGCGGCAGAGGCGCGAGGGCGGTCGCCGGATCGAACGGGTCGCCGCCTGCAGCGTTCAGCGCGTCGTATTGCGCGACCAGATCGGGGGCGAGGACGGCCCAGTCCTCGAGCGCGGCCTGCAATGTCGCCGCGGCCCGGGCCGGCGCGGCGCGAGTCAGATCGCGCGAGACGACATGCAGTCGGCCGTCCCGTGTTCCATTGGGCAGAGTGGCGAGTTTCATGGGCGTTTTCCTCTCGGTCAGTCCTCGAAGATCGCCACCGCCCGGCACCAACCGGCGGAGGCGCGTTCGACCTTGACGGGAAAGCACGACACCGTGAACCCGGTCGCAGGCAGCGCCTCGAGGTTGGAAAGCTTCTCGATATGGCAGTAGGCCCGCGTCGCGCCCGCCTTGTGGCCTTCCCAGAACAGCGAATAGTCGCTGGTCTCCTTGATCCGCCGCGCGGTATGGACGAAGGGCGCGTCCCAGCTCCAGCCGTCGATGCCCGTCACCTTGACCCCGCGATCGCTCAGGTGCAGCGTCGCCTCGCGTCCCATCCCACAGCCGCGCGAGACATAGTCGTCCTGGCCGTAGCGCGCGCCGGCGGCCGTGTTGACCAGCACGATGTCAAAGGGTTCGAGCCTGTGCCCAATGCGCGCGAGTTCGGCCTCGACGTCCGCGGCGGTGCAGACGTAGCCGTCCGACTTGTCGCGGAAGTCGAGCTTCACGCCGCGCCCGTAGCACCACTCGAGCGGCACCTCGTCGATCGTCCAGGCGCGCTCGCCGCCGTTCATTGTCGGATGATAGTGCCAGGGTGCGTCGAGATGCGTGCCGGAGTGAGTGGTGATCCGGCAGGTCTCGCTGGCGCAGCCCTTGCCCTCGAGTTGCCGGTCGACCGGAACGCCGGCCATCTCCTCGAACTCCTTGGCGCCCGCGTCGTGCCCCATGTAGTCGATGTGCGGGCGAAGCGGCGGCGGGTCGGACGCGATGCCGGCCTTGAGGGCGACGGACAGGTCGACGAAGTGGCGGGCCATGGAAGTCTCCTTCGGAGTTGGGTTAGGCAGTCAGGCTTTCGCAGCGGCCTTGACGCGGGCGTCCTCTTCGGCCTGCCGGCGTGCGAGATCGGGATCGAAGCGGCCGTCGGTCAGCACGAACAGCATGCGCGTCGTGCGATTCGAGCGGTTGGCCCAGGCGTGGATGGTTCCGCGCTGAATGACGATGTCGCCGGTCTTCAGCGGCACTTCGTCGTCGTCGAGGAGGAGCACGATCTCGCCGTCTAGCACGACGCCGTAATCGATCGACCGGGTGCGATGCATCAGCGGATGCCGACCCGAGACCGTATGCTCGGCGTTCTCGGCCAGCCCTACCTTCTCGAACAGCGCCCGCGCCGTCTCCTTGTCGAAATTCGGTCCGTCCCGGCCCTCCGGCGGAATGTCCACGACGCGGATGATCGTGCCGCTCGCCGGCGGCGCCGTGTCGCGATGCAGGTCGGTCGGCTCGGACTCGCTCGCCGTCACCGGCGCGGGCGAGCCCCTTGTGTTCCAGATTTCGTGGAATGCGAGGCCCGGCTGCTGCGGCGGCCGCGTCACATGCGGCGGCGCGCCGTCGGAGAGGACCACGGCGCGGCCCTCGCCGTCGTGGCCGGTCACAATGCGTCGTACGTCTCCGCCAGTCATGTCTCGTTCCTTCATGGTTCGGCCACGCGACGCCTTCACGCCTTGGATTCGCTCACCGCTTCGAGAGTCAATGCTTGCGGAGCGTGCACCCTGGAGAAAAGGCCGACCGCGAGCGCCGCGATGACGATCGCCGCGACGCCGAGGCTGCCGTAGCCAAAACCCTGAACCAGCGCGCCGCCGAGGATCGGGCCGATCGCCGCGCCGATCATCAGCATGGCGGGCGTCGCGGCGAGCGCGCGCGCGGTCGGGTCGAGCTTGGAGAGCAGTCCGAAGGCGAAGGTGTGGGTGAAGATCATCACGGCGGCGAAAAAGACAGCGGGCCCTGCGTAGGCCGCGAAGCTGCCGCTGAAGGCGATGGCGACCGCGATCGCCGCCTGCACGACCGGGCCAGCCAGCAGGACCGCGTTCGGGGAAACGCGCTTCTCGAGCAGCGCGGCGAGCGGCGCTGGGAACAGATTGACGAAGCCGAGCGCGATCAGGACGCCAGTGACCGCCTCGCGCCCAAAGCCGCGATCGATGCCGATGCGCTCGAGGAAGCTGAACATCATCGCCTGCGTCAGCGCCATGCAGCTGATGCCCGCGACGCCGTACCAGACGGCCGGGCGAAGGTGGGTCACCTCGTCGACGATGTCCTCGTCCATCCGCCTGGTCGCGGTCGGGAACGAAGCGACGGCGGCGAGCGCGGCGAGCGCCATGATGACGGCGAAGGTCCTGAACAGCACCGGGCCGCCGAAGGCGGCGATGAGGTTGGGCGTCGCGCCGAGAAAGACGATGGCGAAGACGCCGAGCGCCATGCCGACGATCGCGAAGAGACGATGAGGATGCGCGCTGTGGGCGATCGTGCCGTGAGTGAAGCTCAGCGCGCAGCCGACGGAGAGGCCCGCGACGATGTGGAGGACCGCGAGCGAGCCGAAATCCGAGACGAACGCCGCGCCGAGAAAGGCGAGGCAGGCCGCGGCGAAGCCGCCGATGGCCGCCGTTCGGGCGTCGATGCGGTTGAAGCGCGGCGCGAAGACCAGGCTGCTGATCACCGCCCCCATCAGGAACAGCGTCGCGAGCCCGCCCGCCTGCGGCGGCGAGAAATGGTATTGCGCGATCAATGCGCCGACCCATACCGGCAGCGCGACAAGGTCCACCATGCCCGCGCAATGCGCGACCATGAGCGCGATCCGTCCGGGCCAGCCCTCGGTGCTCGTCCTCATTGGCGTTCCTCCGGTTCGTTCGAATTCAGATCGGGGCGGCGAGCGCGATCATCGAGTCGCGCATGATTCTCGCGTGCTCGGCCTTGTCGCCGTTCTCCATCTCGATCCGGCACAGCCGCTCCGAGTTCTGGATCACCATGCGGCAGCGCTCCCAGCGGCGTGCGTGGAACCGGTCGAGGGCGTCCTGGATCGTCGCCGCGCGGCCCAACTCCTCGCCGAGCACGATGCCGCTCTCGACACCGATGCCGGCGCCGGAGGCGAGATGCGGCGTCGTGGCGTGCACCGTATCCCCGATCAGGACGATCCGGCCTCGATTCCAGGGCGCCGGCGCCAGCAGGTTCGCGAGCGCCCGATAGTCGATCGCCGCCTCCTTGTCGTAGAGGCGCGGGATCAGGGACTGGATCAGCGGATCAGGATAGGGCTTCAGCATCGCGGCGAGCAGGTCGGGCCAGGTGGCGCGGTCGGGCTGGCTCTTCTCGGAGCGCCCCTCGGTGACGAACATGTACATGTGCGTCGCCGAGACCGGATTGACGCCGACCTTGACCGGGCCGCCCATCCACATGCGCGGCCGCGCGATCGCTTCGGGGCGCGGCAGGACCGCGCGCCACACGACCTGCCCGATATATTGCGGCGGCGCGACCTCGGGAAACAGCGTCTCGCGAAGCTTCGAGCGCACGCCGTCAGCGCCAACGACAAGCTCGTAGACGCCGCGCGTTCCGTCGGTGAACGAGACCCCGACCGAATCGCCCCGGTCGTCGAGGCTCTGATAGGTGCAGCCGGTCCGCACTTCGACGCCGCTCGCGCGCGTGGCGTCGGCGAGAATGCGGCTCAGGTCGGTGCGCATGATACCGCCGCCACCCGGCACGTCGGAGCCCGCGACCTTGGGCGTCGGGATCTCTCCGATCCTTTGCCCGGTCGGGGCGCAGAGCTCGACGCCGTTCGAGACGAAGCCGCGCCTGGCGATCTCGTCGTAGACGCCGAGCGTCTCGAAGGCGCGGAGCGAAGCGCCATTGATGGTGATCCCAGCGCCCTCGGGGCGCCAGTTCGGGTCGATTTCGACGAGATCGACCGCGATCCCCGCCTTGCGCAGCGCAATCGCGGCGGCCATGCCCGAGAATCCGCCGCCGATCACCAGAACCTTGTTCACCGCCGCCATCGCATCCTCCCTGTCGTCTTGTTCGTTCCCGCTGCGCGATCAGCACGCAAAGCTCGCCCGCAGCGTCGACGTCGCTGGGGAGCGCCGTCAACCGCCGGCCGAGGCACGGACCCTGTACGCAAACTCCGCTCTCGGGCAGGAACTCGGCGCCGTGAGCGTGGCAGACGATCCGCGTTCCCGCGGCGTTCAGATAGCCGTCCTTCCGCAAGGCCATCGCCGCCCCGGCATGCGGGCAGGCGTCGAGCCAGACCCGGACGACCCCCTCAGTGCGGACAGCAAAGAGCGTGTCCTGCCCCTCGTCGTCCGGATCGAAGCCGCGCGCAGCCCCTTCGGGGATCGCATCGGCGGCGCAGAGCGGAATGGCGCGCATGTCCGGCGTCAGGCGTAGTCGCCGTTCTCGTGAATGCCGGGCCCCGGCATCCACTTCTTGCGAAACTTGAGCAGGAACGTCTGCGAATTGTCGGCCTTGAGATCGACCACGCGCGGCGTCCAGCTCGCGTCGTGCAGGTCCATGTCGGCGTCCATCTCCATGTGGCAGGCGAACGGGCTGTTGAAGTACCAGAACCAGTTGGAGCCAAGGATATGGCGGCCGGGTCCCCAGAAGGCCTGGTAGCCCTTCTCGACGAAGCGGTAGCCGTTCGTCATCATCTCCGTCGGCCCGCCGAAGTGGAAGGTGAAGTGCTCGACGCCGTGCATGAACGGCGGGGCGCCGATCAGGAAGTGCGAGTGGTGGTCGAGCGAGCCGCCCGGCTGCAGGAAGGGCCCTACGTTGGCGAAGCGATCGGTGCAGCGGAAGCCGAGGCGATTGACATAGAAGGCCTCCGCCTTGAGCACGTCGGGCACGAAATAGACGATGTGCGACAGGCTGCGCGGACGGATGGCCGCGTTGGGGCCGATCGCGCCCAGATGGTTCACCGGCCGGAAGACCGCGCCGCCTGGCGCATTGCTGATCTCGCCGGCGAGCGAGAATGGCTTGCGGGTCGAGACCTGGAACCCGAGGGCGAAGCCGGAATCGTCGACCGACTCGATCGACCCGTTGGGCAGGCGCTTCACCTCGCGGTCGCGGCGAAGCTCGGCCTCGATCGCATCGAGGACGCTCGCCTCCGCCACCCCCATCACGGTCTTGCGCAGCCGGCAGCCGGGGGCCGGCGGCGCAGGGAGCCGCGAATCGCCCTGGTGCGCGATGACGACGGCGGTGCCGTCGATCGCCTCGAAGCGGCCGCCGGTCTCGGTGACGTTGACGGGCTCGAGCCCGTAGTCGGTCAGGTAGCGCGCCGTCCCGGCGACATCGTCGACGCCGAACAGCAGCGTCTCGAGGCCCGTAATCCTCATGTGCGTATCTCCCTCGTGTCGCTTGTCAGGCGGTTCGCCCGCCGAGCGTCTCGGCTACCCAGTCGGCGACGTAGGCGCCGGCGTTGGCGGAATTGTCGAAGCTCGAATGCTGCACGCCGCCCTCGCGCTCGGTGAAGATCTTCAGTTCCCGCTTCGGGCTGTTGACGAGCTGCTCGTAGGTGCGGTGCGCCCAACTCACCGGGATTTGCGAATCCTTCTCGCCGTGGGTGACAAGGAAGGGGACCTTGATGCGGTCGAGCACGCCGTCGAGATGGACATTCTCGGCGATCGCCATGAAATGATCGATGTCGCGCGCGCCCCACACCCAGCGGACGTGGTCCCAGTAGTGCGGCACGGGAAAGTCGCCTTCCCGGGCGAGGCGCTTCTTCTGCACGTCGCGCCAGTCGTGGTTGGCGCCCCAGGCGACGCCGCAGGCGAAGCGCGGCTCGAAGGCCACCGCGCGCGGGCAATAATAGCCGCCGAGCGACACGCCCTCGCAGCCGATCCGCTTGGAGTTGACGTCGTCGCGCGTCTCGAGCCAGTCGACGATTGGGCTCGCCCAGACCTCTGCGTCATAGACCGCGGTGAGGCCTTGAAGACGCAACGCCTCGCCGGTTCCCGGCTGGTCGACCACGAGCGAGGAGACTCCGCGCTGGGCGAGCCAGCGCGGCAGGCCGACGCGGTATTTCATCTCTTTTGTCGAATTGAGGCCGTTGAGCTGGACGAGGATTGGCGCGCGGCCCTCGACGCCTTCGGCGCGGACGTAGAGCGCCGAGAGATGCGAGTCGCGATAGGGGATCTCGACCCGCTCGCAATTCTCGTGGGCGAGCCTCACGCCGCGGTCGAACACGCTGCGCATGCGCTTGTAGAGGCCGAGCCGGCCTGGCGCGTCATGCGCCTGCAGGCGCTCGCAGGTGAGGTAGTAGGTCGCCGCTCGGCCGTACTTGTCGCCGGCCGATATCATCCGGTCCCGGCTCTCGTCCTCCGCGGCGAGCATGCAGAGCTTGTCGCCCATTTTCGACCAGGTCTCGCGGAACGCCTTCGTGCCGGCGGCGTCAGGCTGCTTCGCCGCCTCCTGGAGCGGCGCGCACATTTCCTCGATCTCGCCGATCCTGGCGCCCATTTCGATCGCGAGGTCGACCGAAAGGTTCCAGACGTAGTTGGTCGGGAAGTATCTGAACAACGGCGGCGCTCCTCGCGGCAGGAACGAAACGGGCAGCCGACGGCGACGCTGTGCGGCGTCTGTACAGGCAGGCCTGGTCGTCGTCCTCTTGACAGTCGATTAGCGGCGACGAACACTTAAGGAAAATTGATTGTTAGAATATCAGACATTGAATCCTTGAATGGATTGACGTCTGTTCCGATCCCTCCGGGGAGTCCGGCCCATGCGCTTCAACAAGCTCGACCTCAATCTCCTCGTCGCCCTCGACCACTTGCTCAACTTTCGCAGCGTCAGCGCCGCGGCCGCGCAAATGAATATGACGCAGCCCGCGATGAGCAACGCGCTGCTCAGGCTGCGCGACTATTTCCATGACGATCTCCTGGTGAAGATCGGCCGGCGGATGGAGCTCACGCCGCGCGCGGAGGCGCTCAAGGACGCGGTCCGGGACGTGCTCGTCCGGGTGGAATGGACGGTCGCGACGACGGCGGAGTTCGACCCCGCGCAGTCGGATCGCGAGTTCAACATCCTGGTGTCCGACTACACGCTTGCGACGCTGATCCCGAAGGTGATGGCGCTCTGTCGCGACAAGGGCTCGAACGTGAGGTTCAATTTCCTGCACCAGGTCGACGGGCCGGAACGGCTGCTTGAGCGGGGCGACGTCGATCTGCTCGTCATCCCGAAGGAATTCTGCTCACGCCTGCATCCGTTCGAGGTGGTGCTCGAAGAGGAGTTCTGCGCAATTGTCTGGAGCGAGGGCAGGCTAGCACGCGAAAGGTTGACGCGCCGCGCGTTCGCCGAAGCGCCGCATGTCGTGATGCGCACGCCCGACGGCGCGCAATCGCTCGAGTCGGTGTTCTTCAAGCAGCACGACCTCGTGCGCCGGGTCGAGGTGGCGACCTACAACTTCACCACGATTCCGCTGCTAGTCGTCGGAACCGACCGGATCGCGACCCTCCACCGGAGGCTCGCCGAGCAAGCCGCGCAGGCGCTGCCTATCAAGATCCGCGACCTGCCGCACCGGCTGCCCAAGATGCAGCAGACGGTTCAGTGGCACAGATACCGGTCGCAGGACGCCGGGATGATCTGGTTGCGTGACGTGATCCGCGAGGCGGCGTCGCAGGAACTTGGTGGCGCACGCCCGCGGTCGTGAGCGTCTGCTCCGGGCGGAGACTGCGTCTACAAGTCTCGCCTAGGAATGCCCGGTTGCCTACCCACTTGCGACGCTCGCGGTAGCGACCTGCAACTAAAGCAATTACGTCACGCGCTAGTGGCTTCCGCGGATCGGCGTCCTCGCCCTCCCCTGCCCGCCCCCGGAGCCCGCCTAGGCCCGACGCACGACGAAGGCTACGCCAGGCGCGTGGGGGAATGGCCGGCGCGAAGGCGCGCTACAGTATAGCACGCTCTCACAAAACGCCCCATGCCCGATATCGGCCGCGGCCCGTCGCCTCGCGCAGGCCCAACTCGGCAACAAGGTTCTGCGCCGCCCGTGGAGTGACGCCAAGTTCCTTGGCGATCATGCCGGCCGAGATCAGCGGCCGTGAGAGCACGAACTCGATCAGCTCGGGCAACCGGGAAGTGGAGCGGCGGCCATCGAGTTTTCGAAGGAGTAGTGTGCGGGCAAGGAGCCAACGGTCGTGCTGCTTCATGCCCTCTTCGGCCGCCGCGGCGATCGCCTCGAGCTCAGCAATGAGGCGCGTGGCCGGGTCGCGGCTTCGGCGGCGTTCGTGCGGCACGGCCTTAGCGCCCTCGGCGAGGCAGGGCAGATGAGCGCGGGCCTTGCCGTCGTTGCGAAGTACAGCGGAGGCGAGCAGCCGGCCGAGCCCCGGCGCGCGCCGTAGCGGCTCGATCGCGACCCAGGCCCCGTGGGCAAGCGCGGCGGCTAGGACCGGCGGCAGGTCGCGGGTCTCGTCGACGACGGTTCGCCATTTGGCCAGGCGCGCGTCCTCGTCCCAGTCGAGGTCATAGACCAGCGGATCGCGCTCGCCGGTTGGCGCCGCAGCATGCCGTTCGCTGGCGAGGGTCTTGTCGGCGTGGGCAATGGCCGCGTCGACTGACGCGAACAATTCCGCGAACTCGTCGTCCTCGGCGATCGGCGGATCGAACGGTTCGTGGTCGCTGTCGACAGGCTCTAGGTCCCCGCCGTCGGGATCCGTTGCGTCCGACTGCCCTGCCCCGCCCCGCAGCGCCTCGAGGCCATCGGGCGACAGCGCCCAGGCAGGCGCGGCGTCGGCGACGCGCCGGCGCGTCCGCAACACCGCGTGGGCGCGCGTGAGTTCGTGGGTGGGGACGCGGATGTCCATGCCGGCGTCGTGCAGCACGAGGTCCTCCAAATGGACGAGCTCGCCCTCGAGCCAGAGCGCGGCGGCCGCATCGGAAAAATGCGTCCTCGCGATCCAGCCTTCTCGGATGGGGCTCGTTCGCAGCCGCTCGTCGAGCCGCGCCAGCGCGTCTTCGGCGCGCGCAAGCGGCCGCGCGAGCTCGCGCCAAGGCAGCGGATCGGGAACGCGGGCGCTCAAGGGGGGGCATCGGGAGGGCGGCTTGGGCAGGTGAGGAGTGCACATCAGAGGTCTTTGCGGATTTCCAGGAGCCGTACCGAAATACCAAACAGATCAAAGCGATGCCTGGATAGCGCTGAAATCGCAAATTGAAAATCCGGCGGCGATTTTCCGCTAATCGTTGCAAATTGAAATCGCTAGCGGAAAGCGACAACCGACTTCAGCCGACCCTAGGATCAACCGCGGTGATGAGGAAAGCGGAATCCCATACTCCGTTGATGATTAAAGTCCCATAGCACCATACGGAAGTCAATGGCGTCTTGACTTCCGTCACAGACCACCACTTGGGCGACCGCAAACTATCCTTTCGGCCGCGAAGTCGCGAGTTCCTCAGAACGGGGGGCTCTGGATCGCGGTGAGCGGACAGTTTCGGGGCCTGCAGGGCTTTCAAATGCCCGCAGAGCCTAGGGCTGTCGGGCCTGAGACCCCTCAGAAAGCCTCAGGGGTCTTGGTTGGGCGGGCGCTTCCGCGACGTCTGCAAACGATCGTTTGCCGGAAACTTCCGATATTGTACAAATGGGTCCGTAGCGCCCTGAAAGGAGCGATTCGTGGCCCGCAGACCCCTTCCCGGCTCCCCTCCTGGCCCGACAGGACGTCTTTTGGGCTACGCGCGGGTCTCCACCGAGGATCAAGCCACGGACGCCCAGACCGACGAGCTGCGCGCGGCGGGCTGCGCGACGATCTACCAGGAACACGGCTCGGGCGCGTCGCGCGCTCGGCCAGAGCTCGCCCGGTTGATGCGCGAGATCCGGCCTGGCGACGTCCTGGTCGTCGTCCGCCTCGACCGCCTCGCCCGCTCGGTCAGCCACCTCCTCGACGTCATCGAGCGGTTGGAGGAGAGCGGCGCCCACTTTCGCTCGCTGCGCGACCCCATCGACACTTCGACGCCCCAGGGCATGTTTTCCCTCCAGGTCCTCGGCGCGGTCGCGCAGCTCGAACGCGCGCTGATTTCCGAGCGCACGAAGGCCGGCATCAAGGCGGCGCAGGCGAGAGGAAAGCTTTCCGGCAATCCCGGTCTCAGGGCGCGGGATCCGGCCGCCATCGCCAAGGCGGCGCAGGCTCGAAACCGCGTCTTCACCGGCGATGTCATTGCCTCGATGGACCGATGGCTGCCGACGGTCCGGCGCATGCGGCCCCAATACCCCTGGGAGGACGTGGTGCGGGTCCTCAATCAGGCCGGCGGGGCTCGATGGACCACCGAGCGCTTGCGGCGAGCCGTTGGAAGAGCCGTGCGAGAAGGGCTGGCGGACGCCAACCTGCTGGAAAGAACCCCGCGCAGACCGCCCGAGGATCGCCTGATGATGATGGTCGCGGGCATCGCCATGGCAAATCCTGAAATGTCGCTCCGGGCCATTGGCGCCCAGCTCGAGGCCATGCGTGAGCGAACCCCGCGTGGCGGCCGTCAATGGGCGGCATCCTCCGTCAAGAACCTCCTGGATCAGGCTGAGAAATTGGGCTTGGCGCCGTCGATCGGCAACCGGGCGGAGTGAAATAGTGCTGACTTGTCATCTGTCTGTGCGCCAGGCGGTCTGCGCCGCGTCACTCCGTTCGCGGGACGCTATGGTGCGGCATGCTCGCGCCCGCTTCGCCGCGCGCTATCGCGATGAAACGGCGTTTGACCTCGGCGAACAGCTTTGGTGGAAGCGGGCCGTAGTAGCCGGTCTCACTATCGACGGCCCGCAGGTCCGGCCCCGGCCAGGCGAAGCGGTTGCTTTCGGTCAGGACGATCCAGGAGCGCGCCTCGTCGAGGCCGAGACGAGCCTTGGTCGTGGCGGGGATTTCGATCGCATCGGCGGGATCGGCAGGTGGCGCGTGCGTAATAGGTAGGACCCGAACGACCGGCGCGCCGTCCTTCGTCGTCGTCACGATCGCCAGCACGAGGCAGGGGCGATCCTTATCGCCCTCGTCCCTGCCCTCGCGATGCTGCCAGTCCCACAGATAGGCGTAGCGAAAGATCCAGCCGACGCGGATCTCAGTCGGCAGCATGCTTCGCATCGAGTTCGGCGTCGAGATGCTCGGACCCCGCTGCCATCTCGCTCGCCTCGACCGCCGCGATGTCCTCGTCGGTCAGGTCCGCAGTACGCTGAACGCGGCGGTCGCGTTTCGACAGCCGCAAGAAATCCTCGTAGGCCATCAGGACGGTACGCGGACGGCCGTTCTTGGTGATGATCACCGGCTCGCGCACGGCGGCGTCCTGATAGGCACCAAAATTCTTCGAAACCTCGGCGGCGGTGACGGTCGAACTCATGGCTCACGACTCCCAGTTCCGTAATATACGGAAATCCCTGTATTCCCGCAAGTCGTAACCGAACAGGACCGCGGGCGGAACGAAGCCGCGCCCAGAAACTGCAAGGGACGCCGTACTCAAATCAGCGATCGCGCCCCGTATAGGGCATTATCGGACATGGATGTCATTATAGTAGGAACAGCCGATTCTCACGTCCCGGAGACCGGATTTGAGCCCCGAACCGAGCTCCGGACCGCCCTAGGGCCCGCCGCAGGGCTGTCGTACGGTCGGAATTGCGGAGGCTTGAGCGCCCTGGTCACCGGTTCGGAGCGGGGTTGGTGAGATTCCGAGTCGGCGTTCCTGAGACAAGGCAGAGGGGGGTTGATGAGAACTTCGCGCCGGAGTTATCGAGACTGGCCGAGGCGAAGGTCGATGGCGCAGCCCCCGTCGTGCTCGCGCGAGCCGCCCGGGCCGAAAGGCATGGACGAGGCGAGGCGGCCTGGAAAGGCAGAACGAAGTTGTGAAGGACGAGAAAGGCCTTGGCCGATGAGCCCCGGCATCAAGGATCCTGAGGCCCGCCGGCTGGCGCAACAGATCGCGCGCGCCAGCGGCGAGACGATGACCCGCGTCGTCACCGAGGCCTTGCGCGAACGGCTGGAGAAGATCGAGCGGACACGTGCGCGAGCGAGCGTCGAGGAGCTGCTTGCGATCGCCGACCGGGCGGCGGCGCACGTCAAAGGCCCCTGCCTCGACCACGCCGCGCTGCTCTACGACGAGCATGGCCTGCCGAAATGATCGTCGACACTTCGGCTCTGGTCGGCATCCTCTACCGCGAGCCGGAGGCGCAAGCCTTCGTCGAACGGATTGAGGACGCCGACCTCTGTCGCATCGGCGTCGCCACTCATGTCGAACTGTCGCTGGCGATCGAAAGCCAGTTCGGTCCCGACGGCCTGCGCCAGGCCGAAGCCTTCTTCCGCCGCGCCGGCGTCGCCGTCGAACCGGTCACCCTCGAACAGGGCGAACTGGCCCGCCAGGCCTTTCTCGACTTCGGCAAGGGCCGCCACAAGGCAGGGGTGAATTTTGGCGGCTGTTTTTCCTATGCGCTCGCCAAGGCGACGGGCGAGGCCCTCCTGTTCAAGGCGGCCGATTTCGCCCTGACCGACATCAGGCCCGCATGAGCGAGCCCCCTGCCCCACTGGACCCCGAGCAACCGGGCGGACCCCCCCTCCCCGCACGGCTCGAGCCGCTCATCGAGACCGCCCGGGCCTACGCCCGCGCGGCGACGTCGAAGAACACCAACCGCGCCTACGCCGCCGACTGGCGCGACTATCTGCGCTGGCGCGCCCGCCAGGGCCTCGACCTCAAGCCGCTCGCCGACCCCGAATGTGTCGGCCTCTATCTGGCGGCGCTCGCGTCCGGCGCCAAGGGCGCGGGCGCGAAGGCCCGGACCGTCGCCACGATCGAGCGGCGGCTCTCGGCGCTGGCGTGGCAGTTCGCCCAGAGGGCGCTGCCGTTCGACCGCAAGGACCGCCATGTCGCCACCGTGCTCGCAGGCGTCAGGCGCACCCATGGCCAGCCGCCCGTGCAGAAGGAGGCCCTGCTGCCGGAGCATGTCCTGGCCATGCTCGACCTCCTCCCCCCGTCGAGCTTACGCAACCTGCGCGACCGGGCGATCCTCCTCCTCGGCTTCGCCGGCGGCCTGCGCCGCTCGGAGATCTCCGGCCTCGTGATGAGCCCCGAGGACTCGCTTCAAGGATCGGGCTGGCCAGAATTCTTCGACGACGGCGTGCTCCTAACCTTGCGCGGAAAGACCGGCTGGCGCGAGGTCGAGATCGGCCGCGGCTCGAAGGACGCGACCTGTCCGGTCGCCGCGCTCCAGGCCTGGCTGAAATTCGCGCGCATCGCCCGAGGCCCTGTGTTCCGGGCGGTGGTCGGGCGCGAGGTCGGATCCGAAAGTCTCAACGACCGCCACATCGCGCGCCTCGTGAAGCGCCTGGCGGTCGCCGCGGGCGTTCGAGGCGATCTGTCTGAACGTGACCGGGAGGAGAAGTTTTCCAGGCATTCGCTGCGCGCCGGCCTCGCCTCCTCGGCCGAGATCGACGAACGCTACGTCCAGAAGCACCTCGGCCACGCTTCGGCGGAAATGACCCGCCGCTACCAGCGGCGCCGCGACCGCTTCAGAGTGAACCTGACCAAGGCCGCGGGCTTGTAGACGAGACGCGCCCGCGACGCCCAAGTCAGCCCGTCGCCGCGGTTTTTCGCGGCCGCCCTCCCTTGGCTCCATTGGCGCGGGCCGCCGCCGCTTTCGTCGGCGATTTCGTCCGGCCCGCCAGGCGCGCGAATTCGCTTGCCATCCAGGCTCGCGTCCCGAAAATGCCAGAGACAAGCGCGGGAACGTAGAGATCGACGTCCAGCTTGGGCCAGTGCAGGTTGAACCCCACTCCGTCGACCTCGACGCCCGCCAAATCGTCGCTGCTCGCGCCTCGAAGTTCCTGAACGAGTTCAGCCGGAAAGGCGTAGGAGCAGCCGTTGACCAAATCGACGACGACCCGACCGGCAGACCTATCGAAATGCGCGGCGATCGCCCGAGGCTCGGTCTGAAGCATTTTGCGGCCGAGCGCCTCGGCCTTTCTCAGCTGGTCTTGCGTCAAATCAGCCATGGATCCGCTCCCACGCCTTCAAGAATTCCTCGCGCCGCTCGACCACTTCGGCGAACAGTCGCCTCATGTCGGACCGCTTGATCCCAACGCTTGAGACCAATACCGGCGCGCCATCTGGTCCCATAAGATTGATTTTCGCCTGCCCCGGTCCGGTCAGGTGGACATGCGCCGGTTCATGGTCGAGCGTATAAATCACGAACCGGTACCCGTGGGCTCTGTGTACGACGACCATCTCTATTTGTAACCGATCCGTTGGGTTTTTCAAGAGAGCGTTTCGCCGTGGTGCGGCGGCCCGTGTCTTTGGGCGCTCACCCCTACCCGCGCTTCTTTTCGTGCTTCCGAGTCAGGCACCTCGGCCACGCTTGGCCGGAAATGACCCGCCGCTACCAGCGTCGGCGCGATCGCTTCCGGGTCAACATGACCAAGGCCGCGGGTCTCTAAAACCTTGCTTGATGCGCTGGAGCGGTTCGACCCGGCAAGAGGATACGCGACCCGGCGTCTGGCGGGCCTCCGACATTGGGCCTGAATCATCGTTCTTCCGTCTCCCTACCCTCATGCGCGTTTCTTCTCTCGGATTTTGGCGCCGAGGAGCGCCATCAGCATCGGCCCGATCGAGAATTCGTTGACCTGCGCTTTGCGCGTGAGCTCGCGCAGATAGCCGCCGGCGCTGGTGATCGCCGCGCCACGCTGAAGGATGGCGGCCATGACGATCGCGGCGGATTTTTCGCCCATGACCGCCTGCGCCTCCTCCCAGGCGCTCGGGCTGACGCCGAGGGCCTTCCGCGCCACGGCCGCCGCCGCGAGGAGATCGCGCCAATGCGAGATCCCGCCCTTGGCGTAGTCAGCAATGTCCGGGCAAGCATCGAGCACCATCGGTAAGGGGAACACGATTTCTGCCGGCCGCTTCGGGTCGGGAGTAGGCCGAGCCGGTTGCGCGAGCCTGCTTTTTTGGAGAGCAGGTTCAAGATCAATTGGGGGTTTTGGGGTTGAATTATGTATGTGCCGCTCATTTTGGGCGGCATTGCCGTCTAGAATCTCTGCTTTGACGTGGCCTTCCAAGGCCTTGAGCAGTTCGTCGGCGAGGGCGGCCAACTCGTCGGCGATCGGCTCGAGGTCCTCGATCGTGGCGTTCCGCGGAATCCGCCCGACGATGGCGCGATAGTGGCTATGCACGCCCTCCCAGGTCGAAGGCCCCTGCCCTCCCAATTGCAGTGGAACGCTCTCCTCGATGCCTGTGGCGATGATTTTGACGATGTCGCGCCGGGCGAGCGTGATCCGCTCCCGGACGTACCGGAGCTTGCGTTCGTCAGCCTGCACCTCCTCCGCGAGGCCCTCGAACTCGGCCGCACGCGCGACCAGGGGCGTGAGATCGAAGCCAAAGGCCTGCGAGAAGGAACCGTCACGGCCCTTGCGGGCGTAGCGCTTGCCGTTGGGACTGTCCCTGCGGATGATGACGCCGGCGTCGACGAGGACCGCCAGGTGACGTCGCAATGTCGACTCCGTCATGCCGTGCGCCCTCAGCGCGAGCTGCTCGTTCGACGGGAAGACGATGAGATCGTCTCCCGTCAAAACAGTCTCGGGGTGAAAGGTCAGGAGGGCGTTGAGAACGGCCAGAGAGCGCTCGCTGAGACCGAGCCGTGCGCGAGCCGTGCAAAGCGCGCGAAAGATCTTCCATTTGTGCGCCGCCGCCTCCGGCGGGCGCTCCTTTGCGACCATCTGGCTTGCGACCTGGGCAAGCGATAGCGTTCGCCGCCCAAAGGGCGTCGTTGGCAGGACCGGTTCCATTCGAGTTCGCCTTCGTTGAGGCAAAAAAAGTCCGCTCGCCGAAACGGCGCTATGCTTGACAGTGATTCGCGGGAGCCCTACATTGAGACTGCGAGATCTAATGATGAGGGCTTCCGGAGCGGCGACGTTGCGGAAGCTTTTTTTTTGCGGGTTGCTCCAGTCTAAGGGTCTTGGACAAGTTCATCGCTGGCGCGCGGCGTTATTGAATCAGCTGGGTTTTTGCATCAGGCCTTCCTCCTTGATGATTTGCGGACATTGCAGTTTAGGCGCCGCTCGGCGCGAACATCCGAGCGCATAGTGGCACGGACAATTGGCAAAGTTGGCGGAGGATCGCTCGCGCGTGGCGCGTGGTGTTTGCAACTCCAGCCCCAACCGAAGGAGCATTGAAGAGGCCTGCGAGATGCGCGCCTAAGCGTGGTCGCCGAACGCACCCTGTTGGAAGTTCCTCGCGAGGTGTGCAAATGACCGCGACGGTCGTTGCCCGAGCGGCGAGATGAGGCGGGTGGTCTGCGCCTGGTGAATAATGGTGCCGAGCGGCCGAGCGAAAGCGCCCATTTGGTTGCTGTATAGCTGAGCATCAGGGAGCCGCGCTGAAAGCGCGTAGTGGGCAAGGTAGACATCGGGTACGGATCCTTTCGAGGCAAAGGAAATCCGCCCGTCACAACGACGCCCAGCTTGACAGTGATTCGGGGAAGTGGTTCTCATGCTGTTGCGACACATCAGGAGAGGCTTCCGGGCGGCGACGTTTCGGGGGCCTTTTCTTTGGCGACATCTCCGGGTTTCGGGTTGAACGAAGTTACGTTTTTCTCACGTGTTTCGGTGACAAAATACCGGTCGCTCGTCAACGACCTTTGAGGTAGGCCTCCCGAAGTGAGGGGATTTGCTTCTCCAGCCAATCGGCGAAGGTCAGACCGTCAGTACGATCCGACGCTCCGTCGTAAGGGATCGCGTACGTCATCGCTTTGGCAGTCCGTCGTACCTTCATGTAACATCCGCGATCGTCGATTAGGTCGCGGGCTGCGGCGACGAGCTTCGCCGACGATCCATTCATGCCGTAGGTTGCAACCCGCTCGAACCGCTGATCGCTGCGCAGACTGCCGAAAGACGGATCGGCGATGGCTTGTGGCCAACCGTCAGCGTCAGACGCTACTCTTCTCGCGAGGGCCTGCCATCGGGCTCTACCGATCCCTGGGGCCGGCCCGATAGCCTCCAAGAGGGGCTCGGGCAGGGCCTCGGCTACCGCGATCGACTCGGAGACGACAGATTTGACGACACTGAGAGCATCAGCGATCCGAACGATTTTCATCCCACGATCATTCAACCGCTTGGCGAAGATGGCTCTTTCGATAAAGGATGTGTTCAAACGCGCGTTGTTTTCCTGGCCCTGCGCAACAAACGCGTCCTCTTCGGGCATTTCCGCGACAATGGCGCGTACTGGTATTTCAAGTGTGCGCGCCGCTGTGATGCGGCGATGACCGAAGATCGTGATGTAACGTTCGACGGCGTTGGGGTTTGGTCGTACGAGGACAGGGACCCTCTGGCCATCGCGTGATATGCTTTCAAGAAGGGCCCGGTCGTCCTCGGATGTCGGATCATCCAATCTATCTCGAACCGGGGACGGGTCGATGTTGTCCGGCTGGATCAGCACGACGCGAGGGGCGCTGGTGAGGTCGCGCCTAAGCTCGGCGACGCTCTTTGCTTCTTCGGTCATATCGCTCAGCAAGGCGCCCAGGCTTCCTATCGCCTTAATCTTTGAGGGCGGCGATGGCGGTGCAACGCCACTAGGCGAGGGAGGTTTGATGCCAGCGACCGCGTCAGGTCGCGGGACGGACGCCAAATCCGTTGTATGGGCAAAGAGATTCTTGCGGGTCACTTGAATGTTCCCGAGTTCGATGGCGAAAAAGTTCGCGGCCGCGAACTTTCTGCGACCTGGGTGTTCTTCAGGAAGCGCGACCTGAAAAATGGGCTTCCGGGTGGAAGTACCGTGCTGGTGTGAGCGTGATTTGGGTTCATTGCCTCCCCCATGCTGCAGTGATTAGGGCAAGAACTTCCGCATTGACGGCATTCACGCTGTCCAACGCACGATCGTAGGTGGCCTTGGTGAATTGCGTCCGGTCGACCTCGTAGATCGTCTGACTTGTGAGGCCGGCGTCCGAAATGGCGGTCGATTTCAGAGTCGGCGCTTTGAGGATGTAATCTCCGAAGATCAATCTCAGAAAAGCCGCCATCTGATTTTGTGGGCCGTCGCCGGGCTCAAATCGGGTGATGAGGTAACGAAGCCAGTCGTAATTTACGTTGGAACGTCCGGTGGCGCGCGCAACCGTATCAAGAAGGTCGCCGAGCATCGCCAAGAACTGCGCCATCGAAGCGACGTCCAGCATCTGCGGGTGGATTGTGATTAAGACTGACGTTGATGCGACGAGCGCGGACAGGGTAAGGTAGCCAAGCTGAGGCGGGCAATCGATTACGATGACGTCGTAATCAGCTTCCACCTCCGCCAAGCCTTCAGCGACCCTGTGGAGAGCAAGCAAGTCGCCTCGGGACCTGTTCAGTAGCGCTCGGGGGGCCTCGTGCTCAAACTCCATCAGTTCGAGCCCCGCGGGGATCAAATCAAGGTTTGGAATATAAGTCTTCCGAATCACACCCCGGGCCCCCACTTTGGCATCATCAAACCGAATCATTCCGTATAGCGTCTCGTTCGGTCCCACAGACACCTCAGGAGCAACCCCGAACAATGTTGTCAGGCTGGCCTGTGGATCCAAGTCGATAGCAAGCGTTCGGTAACCGCTAAGCGCCAAGAACTGCGTTAGATTGGCAGCTGTCGTGGTTTTCGCTGAACCACCCTTGAAGTTGACTACAGAAATACATTGAAGCTGCTCGCCCTCACACCGCCTCGGAAGGAATTTGTTGGGGTTACGCGACCGTGCGGCCATAGCGGCACGGACGCCTTGCAAGTCTTCAAGCGTATACGTTCGTCGCCGCTCATCGGTGGGGCCCTAAATCTCGGCAGCCACTGTTCTTAGATAGCTTTCAGTGATCCCCAGAAAACGCGTTGTTTCCGTAGGATGTAGCCGTCGAAATGACTTCGACGCCGCCGGCGGAAAACTGGCAAACCGATGTTTCGCCAATTGTTCAGCGAGGTCGTGCGCTTGAGCTTGGATCAAGGCCTCAAGGGAAAGACGGGGAGATTCTTGGATCATGTTCATAATCGGCAACTGGTCGCACACGGAGCAAAAGGCGATTATGAAGAAGTGTAACGATTCGGCCGTAGGCGCAAGACATTTTTCGTTAACCAAACGTTAAAGGACGATCCGTTGCTTACGACGGAGCAGCGGATCCGCGCTTCGCATTGGCGCGAGACTCGCAGCAACAGCGGCGCTCGATCGAGCGTAGCCGGTTCGGTCAGTCCTTCGGTCGCGCAGGCGTGATACCATCTCTGGGTCCGGCGGCAAGGGATAGCGGATTGGCGGCGCCTGTCGAAGGCGGACTAGGACGGAGGCGGGCCGGACTATAGCCGTGTTGACGGGGGTGACTTGAATGCTCCTGAGCGAGATGGTCAAAAGTTCGCGGCCGCGAACTTTTTAGGGCTCCTCGCGGAAGAGAGTGGGTAAGACGGATTTTTGGGTTGGCTTTGGGAGCGATCGGTTGGGATCGAGTTTATCGTGAGGAAATGCGAGACACCGATCTTTTCCAGTTGGCACTTGGGTTGCAGTCGCCGTGGATGGTGACGCGAGCCGAGTTTGCAGTCGAGGATGGTCGGCTCGATTTGTACGTGGATTTTCGCCGTGGGAGCCGGTTCGCCTGCGCGGAGTGCGGATGCGATGGTTGTGCGGTTCACGACACGAAGGACGAGACGTGGCGGCATCTGGACTTCTTTCAGCCCCGCACGCTGTTGCACGCTCGACCGCCGCGAGTGATCTGTCCGAAGTGCGGGGTGCGCAAGGTCGCCACGCCGTGGGCTCGGGCGGGCTCCGGGTTCACGTTGTTGTTTGAGGCCTACGTGCTGGCGCTGGCCAAGGCGATGCCGATCGCCAATGCGGCCAAGCGGCTCGGCGGGCACGGCACGCGCTTGTGGCGGATCGTCGAGCATTACGTGTGGCAGGCGGTGGAAGCGCTGGATTTGACGGATGTGCGGCGGATCGCCGCCGACGAAACCTCGGCGCGGCGCGGCCACGACGACATCAGCCTGTTCGTCGACATGGCGCAGCGCAAAGTCGTCTACGTGGCCGACGGCAAGGACGCCGCGACGGTGAACGAATTCGCCGATTTCCTGGAGGCGCATGGCGGCAAGCGCGAGGCGGTCACCGACGCCAGCATCGACATGAGCGCGGCGTTCGAAGCGGGGATCAAGGCGAATTTCAACAACGCCGAGATCACGTTCTACAAGTTCCACGTCATCAAGCTCGCCAACGAGGCCGTCGACGAAGTGCGGCGTCAGGAGCCGAAGGACACTTTCCAGATCAAGGGCCGGCGCTACATCTTCCTGAAGAACGTCGATCATCTGACGCAGGAGGAGAAGGAGGCGCTGTCTCGATTGGAAGCGCAGAACCTGGACACCATCCAGGCGATGCAGATCCGCATGAACCTGCAACAGCTGTTTACGATGGACGCCAAGACCGCCCGACGCTTCCTCGACCGCTGGAACGTCTGGGTTCAAATCTGCGACCTCGGCCAGATGAAGCGACTGGCCAAGACGATCATGGCCAAGGCCGTGGGCATTCTCAGATCGATCGCCACCGGCCTTTCCAACGGCGTCCTCGAAGCCATCAACGGCAATGTGCAGGCCGCCAAGCGCAAAGCCAAAGGCTCCCGAACCAAGCGAAATCTCAAGACCATCGTCTACCTCATCGCCGGAGACGTCCTGGCCAACTCACCCACTTGAAATAGCGACGAGCCCTTTTTAGGACCTGGCCACGATCCAGGTGAGCCAGAAGTCGAGTTCCGCGAGAGCGTGCTCGCGGCAACACGACGGGGCGATTTCGTTTCGAGGGCGACAAGCGCGGTCCCACGTTTGTCGTCTCATCTGCCACTTTCGTTCGTCAGGCGTCCATGGACGACGAAGGCCACAGGGCTCATTGCGCATTTTGGTTCGCGCCGGGATCGTCGATGGTGGATGTTGGAATCGAGAAGAAGGAAGGTCCGATATGACGCCGCCGCAAATCCTGAAGGCCCTGTCGCAGGGTCATGAGCACTGGCCCGCCGACGCGCTTGAGGCTGCGTCGGCCCAGCGCTCGGCGCTCAGCGCTCTCTTGCTGGAAAACTTGACGCAAGGGGCCGCTGAGATCGAGAAACTCGAGGCCGCGGGCTTCCCAAAGCCCAGCGTGAAGCGCTTCTTGAAGACGCCGTCGCCTTTGTTCTATGGCGTGTTCCTGCTGGCCGACTGGCGCGAACAGGCAGCCTATCGTCCGTTCGCCCGCTTGATGCGATTTCCGTGGGTTTCCCACGACCATCTTCTCGGCGAACCGGCGGTCGAGGAACCGGGTTATCGAACTCACGGCGGCGGTGTTCGACGGCGATCCGAAGCCTATTTTCGACATTATCCTCGATCTCGACGCCGACTCCTCCGTGCGCTTCTGGCAATGGCATGCCCTGACGCTGATTGCGCTCGAGGGAAAGCTCGATCGAGCCGTTGCGGCGGATTTCGCGCGGCGGGCGTTTGTCGAAATGGGACGTGAGGCCGTCGACCTGTTGGTCTGGTCGGGATGGGAGAAGCTGATTTCCCGGCTCGCGCTGACTGACCTCGCGCCACTCGTTCGCAAGGCGCACGAGTTGGAGCTGTTGGTCGAGAGCACCTACGAAGAGTTTCAGAGGGATCTCGAATACGCCATCGCGCATCCTGACGCTCCCTGTCGACCGGGGGACGAACTCCTCGCCTTTGGGGGGGTCCAGAAAGAATTGTCGCCATGGGTAGGATCGTAACGCCCGCCCGGACGCGCCCGTATCGATGTTAGTGCTTGATACTGTTAACGATGTTATCCGCGCGCGACAGCATCTTTTGTGTGCTTTTCCTTCGCGGGGGTTTCAAGAGTACGGCTCCGCGTGATAGGTGAGCAAAACAATACGTAGCTCGGGACGCCGACAACCTAAGTTGTAGTGCGCGGAGAGTAAGGGCAGTCCATTAACCGCTCCGACATTGCGGATAGGCGCTGCTTATCTACGGATACGTATGGGAGGAGGGCGCAGAACAGTTAGTTGGAAAGGTGGAGCGATACATGCTTCGAGGTGATGAAGAAGGTTGCTTTGGGTTTTCGAATGGCGGCGGCGATTCCTCCCAATCGCCCGACCTTCGGGAAAGACAGGGTCCGCTCGGGCGAAACCGCTCCGAAAATACGGTTAAGGGCATCGTCATTTGGCCCGCCGCAACAAAACTGACGGACAAGATCCTCGGCCATAATACCGACGACTTGGCTAGTATCTTGAAAGATATCGCCGCGGAATGCGGCCTTTCGCATATTGCCTACTTGTGTCTTGCGGCCGGCAAAAGCGCGGACTCCAGTTTATTGACCGCTGTTACGACATTTCCCAAAGAATGGCAAGCGCGCTATTTGATGAAACAATACTTTAAGATTGATCCTACAATCGCACGAGGCAGAACGGCCGTTCTACCATTTGATTGGGAAACGCTTGAAAGAGATGATCCCGCAATCATTAAATTCTTCAAGGACGCGAATCGCCACAACGTTGGACGAAATGGGATCTCTATCCCGGTGCGAAATCGAAGAAATGTCAACTCGATGGTTTCGTTCACCAGTGACGCGCTGCGGCCGGCGTGGGAGACGTTCAAGAAGCAAAACATGGCGGGGCTTCAGCGTCTTGCTGCGCTGATCGACTCGGCCACACTGGTCGATTCCAAATTGCCCGAGCCGCAAGTTCAACTCTCTCGTCGCGAGGAGGAATGTCTCATCTGGACCGCGCGAGGTAAAACGCATCAGGAAATCGGCGACATCTTGGGCTTGAGCCCGACCAGCGTCCGGACACATCTGGACACCGCGCGGCATAAACTACGCTGCATCAACCTCACGCAAGCGGTCGGCGTCGCGGTCGCCACTAGGGTGATCCCTGCAATCGCGCTGAGAGACAGCCCTTGAGGCGCAGGCTTAAACACAGCGAGGCCTTGGCTTTGTTCTTGTTTTGACCTCCTCAGGTTTGAGAATTGTCAGAGCCTGTAGGCTTGTCTAGCAGTCAGATGACCAAACGTCTGTTTCGGCTGGAGAATGTCTTCGTGACCGATCGCATAGCAAAACCACGGTACTCGCGTTCGATCGCAGTACGCATCTGTTTGCGCCCTTCCTGGCGAAGGGCATTGCACGTGGCGTTAGTACGCTACCTCCATGAGGTCACTTATGTGCGCCTGTCGATAACCTGAGGATTCCCAATCCCTTGGGCCTCTGGCAGTCGTCTGACTTTGGGGTCTGGAGAAGTGTGGCGGGAGCCTTCCACTGTAGGACCGTGTCAAAGCCATGAAACCAAATGCGCTGGGAAGCGGTGAGCAAGGCGTTGGGAATTCACACGGTGACGCATCGCCATCGGAAAGATCGGGCGGTTGGAAGACCGACGGCCCCGTCTGGCGCAAATGCATTGAACATCTGATCGAGGCGGCGCGCCTGAACCGGCACGCCTCGGGTGAGCAGATCGAGATGGCCAAGCCGGATATTCACGCGCTCTGGCGGAAAAGAGCCGACCTCGCGGAAAGCATCGTAGCGGCCCCCGCGCCGACGATCGGGGACGCCATCGTCAAGGCCGTCATGACGGCGGGTCTACTGGCGGAAGGCGAGGTGGAAGTGGTCGTGACGCCGCAGTACATCGAGGAGTGCGACCGCGCGCTCGCCGAGGACGGCGATGACGAGCAATGCCTGAAAGCTCTCGAGCCGGACCTCTGGGCGCTGTGCCAGCGTGCTGAGGAGCTGAAATCCGAACTCGAGGCGCGATGGGATGATAAAGCGGGGTTCTGTATCGCATCGGCGTCGGCGGAGTTGTGCAAATCCGTCTGGAGCGTTGCGCGTTACGAGACGATGACTCGCGTTGGCCTGAGGGCGAAGGGAGAACTTTTCCAGGATCTTGTGGAGGTTGTCAGCGTCATGGACGCTCTGAGTGGGCTCCAGAACGCGTACCTCAGGGACTTCAACTACCTGTCCTATCGTCGGCTTCATGGGCACGATTCGCCGATACCGCGGCATTCTACCGGTTGAGCGGGAGAGGATTTCTCGTTCGCGCCGGACCCTCTTAATCGCCGCACTGGGGACGATTTGGAGGTTCACCTATGCCCAGACATTTCCTGATTGCGATGAGCGTCAGTCTCGTCACGCTTGCAACGCCGGCTTTTGCCGGCCCTGATGAGGCGAACAGAAGCGGCGGCAGTCCAGCCGGCCGCAGCGAGCCCGCAATCGCCTCTCCTGCGTCGGTTGCGGCTCCGCCAGGCGCGCGCTTCTACGTTGGCGGCCGAACCGAACCGCTGGCACTCGCTGCGCCGGTCGACGTCGAAACCGTTCCGGCGCTCAAGCACATCGCTGCGACCGGGGCGCAGCTTCTCGATCTCGGCGAAGCGCACGGGCTGAGATCCGTCAGCGCCCGCAGCGGCGACCAGTTCATGATCCTGCAGATCGCCCCCGACGGCCAAGCCGTTGTCGGCGGCCCGCAGCTCGATCTTCCTGTCGACAAGCTGATGACCCTCGCCTCGGGACAGGTGAAGGAACTCGGCGAGAGCCATGGGCTTCGCGGCCTTTATCTGCGTAACGGCCAGGAGTTCCAGGTGCTCTATGTGACCCCGGACGGGCGATCGACGATCGCCGGGGTGATGTGGGACGCGACGGGCAAGAACCTCACCCGCGAGCAGGTCTCGAAGATCGACGGCGCGGTTCCGACCATGGTGGTCGAGAAGGAGGGGACGAAGACGCTCGAAGTCGCCGCGAAGGCCGACGCACTGCTCGGCGTCGAGCATTCGGCGTTTGGGGTCTATGGCGATCCGGCCGCGCCGAGGTTGTGGATGATCTTCGATCCCTATTGCACCTACTCGGTGCGCGCCTTCGACGAGCTCAAGCCCTATGTGGCTTCCGGGCGCGTCCAGATCGCGATCATTCCGATCGCGATCCTCGACTATGAGACGAACGGCCAGAGCACGCCGGCGACCGAATCGCTTTTGAGCCAGGACCCGGCTCGCATGGCTGAAGCGTGGGACCATCAGAGTTTTCGGATGCCCGCATCGCCGGAGGCCCCGGCGCTTCTGCAGAAGAATGACCGAATCGCCGAAGAGATTGGGCTCAAGGGCACGCCGACGCTCGTCTGGCGCAAGGCGGACGGGACGGCGGGGGAGGTCGACGGCATTCCGAAGAACTGGGAGGCTTTGATCGCCGAGGTCGAGGGGGCTCACAATGTCTCCGCGCGGTGAGGATCGGGACCGGGGAGGGGCCAAGCCCGCCGTTCGTCGTCGTATCGGTCGCGCGATGACCACGCCCTGGCGCGCGCTTCGGGTTGACGAGAGCATCGCCGCAATCCGACGCGACTTCGCCGAATTGCGCGCCGGCGGCCGGCCGGGCGTTTCGCGGATGCGGCTTGACGACGCCGGCGCGTTCGATCTCGACGCCTCGGCCTTCCTGCATGGTCAGCGGTGGCCGGTGTTCGCGGACACGCTCGCCGTTCGGCAAAGGTCGACAGCACGCAACGCGTGGATTTTACTTGGGCTCGGTGTACTGTTCTTTCTCGGCTGGCTCTACCGGCTCCTGACGATGACCTGGACTGTCAACGCGACGTTGACGGCCTTGCAGTTCACCCCGGCCTGCGCGGTCTTTTTCCTGCTGGCGTTCCGATTCGGCCTTGAGAACTATCAGATCCGGCTGCGCCGAAAGGTCACGGCTATGGAATATCTCAGCGCTGCGCGCGGGTTCTGGCCGCGCTGACGCCGCCAAGACAGGCAGGATCGTAAAGCAAAAAGAGCGGCGCCGATGACGCGCCGCCGTTTCGTATGTGGCCGAGCGGCTCCCGGCGCTCCCCTCCTTGTCGGACCGCACAGAAGGCGCCCATGAAGCGCTGTCCCGAAAGCTCAAAGAGCCCACCCCGCGTCAGAATGTGCCGGGCGGCCGGAGAGTTCGATCCTCCGCCAGCCCCCGTCGCCCATTCCGCGCCCTCGTAGTCCGGTCGGGAGGCTTGCGAGGCCGGCTCGACCGGCTTCACGATCATTTGTTGGAGGTCGTAGACGGGCGGCCGCCAGATTGCGTTGGACGAGCCATAAGACGCGTAGGGGTCGTACCAAGGGCTTCGGACGGGGGGAGGGGCGAGGGCTGAGTAGCTGGCCAGAACTAACGGAACGGCCTTCAGATACGCATAGGCAGACAAAGCCGGAACGGGCCGGGCGCATAATCGAGATCGATCAGATGGTTACTGGTTTCTGACGGTCGGGGCGCGGGACCTCGGCTGACGGCGTCGCCGCTCAGCCGGCCGGACCTGTCCATGCGATTTTTGGCGGAGTTCCGCGGCCTGCAGGTCTCGGCGTTCTCAATTCGTCCCCTTATGCGTATCTGAAGGCAGTTTCGTTAGTTCCGGCCAACAGGCACACGCACCGTCGCTCCTGCGATCGTCACCTCGATCCGTTCGGCCGGGGCCGCCACGACGCAAGGCTCCTCGATCGCGTCCGGCCGCGCCTTATCTCCGTTGTCCAACCGGAGCTGTACGAACTGCGGCCTTTCGCTCGACGCGAGCCGCGCCTTGCGCCGCCAGATATTGAGCAATCCCCGGCTGACCCCGTTGCGCCGAGCCACCTCAGATATGTTCACTTCCGGATCGGCGCTCTCGCCCAGGATCCGCGCCTTCTCCTCATCGCTCCAATCGCGGCGTCGCCGACGTCCCGTGATCACCTCGACGCGCTGATAAGAGTCGGCATCATGCCTGGACTGATGCATGGAATTAGCGCCCCTTTATCGAATCGGAACGCGAGTCTCGCTCAGACGAACACCGCATGCGAGGTGGGGCCGTCGTACCGGTTACGATCAAGTCGGGCTGATGCGCGCGGGCCCGCGAACTTAGGCGGCGCCCAAAGACTGGTGAATCGGTTTGGTGTTCTACTGGCGTGGGCTGTTTACGGGATTCCTGTCGCCGGGGCTGCGGTCTATAGCAGATAGATGATCGACGAATCACCGCTGCGAGCCCGTTACGAAGCCCTTCGTTCCTGTCTGAACGAACGGGGCCGGCGGTTGAACGCGGCGGCGGAGGCGAAGGCCGCGGGCTACGGTGGGATTGCGGCGGCGGCGCGCGCGACGAAGGTCGCCCGCAGCACGATTGGACGCGGTCTGAAGGACCTGCAGGACCCCGGTTCATTGACAGGAAAGGTGCGGCGGAAAGGCGGCGGCGGCCCTCTGTTGACAACCAAAGATCCGACGCTGCTGGCGGACTTGCAACGATTGCTCGAGCCCGCGACGATGGGCGATCCGATGCGGCCATTGGTATGGGTGTCCAAGAGCCACGAGAAGCTGGCGACGGCGCTTCGCCAGATGGGCCATAAGGTGAGTTCGTCAACCGTTCCCAAATTATTGCGGGAATTGAAATACTGCCGCCATTACAACCGGAAGACCAAAGAGAGCGGCAAACATCCCGATCGCGACGCGCAGTTCGAATATATCAACGCCAAGGTCGAAGCGTTCCAGGCAGCCGGCGAACCCACGATATCAATCGACGCGAAAAAGAAGGAATTGCTCGGCGAATTCAAGAACGGCGGCAGCGACTATGGGCCGCAAGGCCAGCCGATCGAGGTCAATACCCACGATTTCGAGGACAAGGAGCTCGGCAAGGTTGTCCCTTACGGCGTCTACGACATCGGCGCCAACCTCGGCTATGTCAGCCTCGGAATCGACCACGATACCGGGCAATTCGCGGTCAACGCGGTTCGTCTATGGCTCGAACAAATCGGCCGCGGGCTGTATCCCGGCATGAAGCGCCTGATGATCACGGCCGACGGCGGCGGCTCCAACGGTTCACGCTTGCGTCTGTGGAAGTTGGCGCTCCAGCAACTTGCCGATGAAACCGGGCTGATCATCCAGGTCTGCCACTACCCGCCGGGGACATCGAAGTGGAACAAGATCGAGCACCGCATGTTCTGTCACATCACACAAAACTGGCGCGCCATGCCTCTGGCCAGCCTGCTCATCGTCATCGCACTGATTTCCAACACAACAACGAAAACCGGCTTGAAGATTTCCTGCGGGCTCGATCGCAATACCTATCTCAAGGGCATCAAGGTTTCCGACGCGGACATGGCGAGCCTGAACATAACCCGCGACGCGTTCCACCCAGAATGGAACTACAACATCGCGCCGAGAAAAAACACCATGGAGCGATAGTCTTTGGGCGTCGCCTTAGGACCACGTCAGTTCCTGCGCGTGCCACAGCCCAGGAACTACGACGATTTCCGCCGCCGGCATGTTCGTGAAGGTCCGCACCTTGCGCTTCCGTCGCGTTCCGCGATCAAGTGGGAACGGCGGCAAAGGGACCGATATGACGCGTTCGCCAGGCAGGGAGCATCGCAATGTTACTGCGATAAAGCCGAAATATACGTACGCATTGCAATGCCAAAATGACGCTAGCCGGAACCTAACTGCTGGCTGAAGTTGTTTTTGATCCAATTGGTCGCCGAATTCTCCGCGTTGGTTCCCTCGCCCACCCCATAGCCAACAACAATGCCGACAAGCGGTATAGCATTGAGAATAAACAGTAATTGCTTATCCCAAGTCTGGACGCCAGTCTGGTCGAGAACCATGGATGCGTCGTTGAGAAAGACCGCGCCGCCATAGGGAACGAAAACGGAGGGGACCCAGCCCATTGGAATTGTGATGAGGGCTGAATTATTCGCTGACGAGAAAATTGTGCCAAAAGTTTGGGGACCGTCCGCGTTGGAGTAGATAAAATCAGTAATGCCGTTAGGAAGTGCGCCGGTGCCGTGACCAGCCCAGTTCATGAAGTCTTGCATTGTTGAACCTTCGGTATCGAGATTATTGACGACATTTTGAGCACCGCTCCAATTGCCGAGGTTCGTATATTTTCCCAGGCTGCCGATCTGCAATTCCCCACCAGAGGTAGACCCGTCGGGATTGGTGACGGTCGCCTTGAAGCCGCCGAAGAAGAAGCCGAGCAATGCGCCTGTCACCGCGCCTGTGGCAAACCCCATAGCCATATGCTTCAGCACCTCGGTGATGGAACCCTTGCCCCCGGCAAATCCCACAGCGGCGCCGGTGCCGGCGCCTGCAATGGCGCCTTGGATCGCTCCAGCAAGGGCATTGGCGCCCATTGCTGCGAACTCCGGTCAGGCTTGTTCCTCCTAAACCAAGGAAAACTCCAGAGCTGAGATAGCCCCCGGCGAAGGCGCTTACGCCGCCGACGAATCCGCCGAACAGGACGCCCTCGGCGATGCTTCCGCCGGCCTGATAGGCGGCGATGCCTCCGATAATGGCGCCGCCGGCGACCCCGATGGCCGTCGTCACCAATAGCCCCTGAACGGAGACGCAGAGCCCAAAGGCGAATGGCAGTGTCGCTCCGCCGGTGAAACAGGCGGCGACGATCAGCACGGCGACGACAATGGCGACCGCGATGATTGCCAGAACATCCCAGACCGACATGCCGGTCGGGTCGACGAAGCGCAGTGGGTTGCAGTGCGCGTATATGTAACCGTTCCAGCCGTCGAGGGCGAAGGGCGAGGCGACGATATCGACGCTCAAAAACCGTCCGATGCGCGGATCGTAATACCTCACGCCCAGGCAAATCAGCCCGCTCTTGTCGTCCAGCGGGACACCCGCGTAGCGGACGCCGTCCGGCGGCGGAGAGGCCGCCGAATCCGCCCTCAGCGTTCCATAGGGTCCAAAAGCCAGCCGGCGCAACTCGCTGCCGTTCGCATCGGTAAACAACGTCGGCGATCCGAACAAATCATAATGTGGACATGAGATAGAGCCGTTAACGTAACTCATGAGCTTGCGGTTGCCGAAGCTGATCCACAGCAACGGCGCGCCGTCGACTATTTCGAGGCTCGGCGTAACGACGTATGATTCTTTCCCCGCTGCGTCCTTCCGATAGACCCGGCTGTTGTTATGATCGTATAGATACATCTCCTGCGAGCCGTCGGTAAAGCTGATCCCGTTCAGCCTGTTGCCGGCATCGAAATTGAGAGCGCCATAGGGCGCCGTCTTCATTCTTCCGTCGGCGTCGTAGGCGTAGCCGTTAGAGCCAGCGGTCACGATCTGACTGCTGCCGGGCGCGCGTAGGGCACAGGCGCCGAGCTCCTTTATGTTCGTGATATTACCCGTGTCGTCGTAGGCATAGTCGAAATTGTCCCCGTTGCCATAGGATGCTGATACCAGACGGTCGAAGTCGTCATAGGTGAAGTTGCCGGCTTCCTGCGCGATCGGGCTATCAATCTTTAGAATGTTGTCCGCATCGTCATAGGAATAACTTTGGTCCCTCAAAATAGTGCTGCCGTCCGCGGCTTTGATAATCACGTGCTGAATGCGCGTAGTGGATGGAAAGAAATCAACATGCGTGCTGACGCCATTCTGCATGGTCCAGTCCGTCATTCGGCCGTTGAGATCGTAAATCGCGCTCTTTACATAACCTGGCGAAGCCGTCAGCAGTCCCCTGTCGTCGTAGCTGTAAGGAACCACCCTGCGGCCGGCGCCGGACGTGGTTTCCGGAAGGGTGACGCTGAGCTGCCTTCCCACGGCGTCGAGAACAAAATCGGTGACGAAGGTCCGCCCAAGCTTGGTGACCGCGCGGATGGTTTGTTTGACATGGCCCAATTCGTCATACGCGTGGGTCAAGGTCCCCAACTGATCATCGATCTTCCAGACCCGTCCGTATCGGTTGCCCTGACCGTCCGCTGGAGGAGTGTCGCCGGGATTAAGGTACGTGTAGGCAACGAAGGGCGTGGCCGTCCCGTCTGTGGTCTCCGTCAGCACGCGATCGAGGGCGTCGAGCGTAAAGCGCTGCGTGGCGCCCGAGGCGGCAATCCTTTCCACCTGATTGCCGTTAGCGTCAATGACGAACAACGTCGTTCCGGTGTCAGGGGTCGCTTGGCAAATCATTCGACCAAGCAGATCGAAGACAAAGGTTGATAAACCGGAGCCGGCGTCGTGAACTGCGACAATGTTGTTAAGGGCATTGTACTCGTATGTCGCTATTACGGTGCGACCTTGGAACGGTCGTTCCACACTCGCCACTCTGCTGAGCAAATCATGGCGCTGCGTCATCGTTCTCGCGACAATTCCTCCGACCTTGTCGCTCGTCACCGTTGTAAAATCCGAACCGTAGAAAAAGGTAGTGCGTGCTCCGGAACCATCAATTCGTTGTAGGACCCTTCCCAGTCCCTCAAAGTTTGTCGTGGTAACTGGGACGCTTGGTGAGGGCGCGTGGAACGCATTGTCGTTCGAGAGAAACGGCCCGTACTGAGCGGCGATAAGTCCACGCGCGTTGTGCTTCGTGCTGCCGGAGACGATAAAATTGCCGCGCGGCAAAGAGCCGGCTGGAACGACAGCGCATAGAGATCTGCCCTTGCCGTCGTAGTAAGTTGTCTGGTCGAGTGTTTTGGGTTGGCCGTGATTGATCAAGGTCTTGGCGGTGGCGCTGAACGGCGCCGCCGCGGTCGCGTAAACATAGCTGACCGACGGCAAGGCCTCGCTATCGAGCTTACCGATTTTCTTGACAACGCGGCCAAGCGCGTCGAACTGCTCGGTTATGGTATTGCCATTGGGATCGGTCAACGATCCGACCGCCAAAGCGCGAAAGTCGGGAACCGCGGTCGTTACGTGATTGAGCGGATCGGTAAGCTTGACGACGAATTGCCTGGCGGCGTCATATTCGATGACCGAAACGGCGCCTTTGGCATTGGTTGTCTTGAGCGTGAACGGCGGTCCGGCGTTGCGGGCGTAGGACACAGTATAGGTCCACCAGCCGTCGTCCCCGCTGCGACGATGATAGCCGAGCGTCGTGAAATCCGGCGCCTGCGCGCCATAGGTTGAGGACACTAACTCGTCGGTCAGAACCAGAACCTCGACGCGAGTGAGGAAGCCGATGTCCACTTGGCCTTCCGGCAGCCCCACGTTGTCAGGGCCGTCATAGGTCATGATTTTGGTTGAAATTGTCGCGCCGCTCGTCACCTGCTGAGTGACACGGGCCGGCATGGACACGATATATTTCGAAGGATTCTGCGCGAAGGCAATGTTCGTCGTAATATCTTGGTCGTAACTCGCCTGACCCGTGCGCCCGGAACGCTGGCGTTGCTGTGTAATATTTCCATATTGGTCGTAATTGAGATACTCGACGGTCTTGGTGAAGATGGGCGCTCCCGTGCGCTGGTAGTCTTCGTCTACGGTCTGGGTTTCGTAGCCAATTGCAATTTTGTTTCCGTTCGCCCCTGCGACGAGTCTTGAAGCAAATGTGTGGGTTGTGATGCGATACGGCTTGGACTGATCGGGGCTTCCGTCCTGCGCATAGACTTCGGTGGTCAGGAGCCTGCGACGGAGCGCTCCGAAAAGCAGGATGTCGTCCCCGAACAGCGGACGGTTCAAGTTGGCGGGATCGAGACCAAGATGGAAAGTCGTTACCAGCCGCTGCGCCGGAATCGAGGCATCGCCCGCGTTGAGCGTTTCAACGACACGGAATCCCAAGAATGTCCGCAAAGCGGAATCGTAGCGGCATTCGTGATAGAGATAATCGACGCGGCCGGCTTCACCCGATGCAGCGTCGCTTGTATTGATTGAGGCAACGCACTGGACCGGATAGGGATGGAACGTCTTCAGGGTGTGCCGGCCGCGGCCGCGTCGAGGGCGTATTCTGTCGATGATCTGTAGCCGATGTTTGTGGTCAGCCCGAGACCGTTGTCGATTTTCGTCAACAGATAGGGTTTTACGCCTCCGCTGAGGTCGAAGTAGAAGTAACCTTTGCTCGTAGGACCCGACGGGACATTCGAATAGAGCACGCCCATCGTGCCGGCGCCGTTGAAGTCGCAGAGCCGAATCTGATCGGGCGTGACGAAAGGCAGGAAATCATGCACGACGGGGTCAGCGATGCTGCACCCCCCCTGGTTGTGCCACACTGTGACACGGCCGTTGTCCACGTAGACAAAATCGGAGCAGCCATCTCCGTCTACGTCGGCGATGAACAGCCGGCCGGGATCGAAATCAATCGGAAGAACGGGCGGGTTGTCGAGGTAGATTGCGGCGCCCCAGCGGCCGTAGCCAAGGTACGGCCAGTACCGGATACCGCCTCCGTCTACTCGGACGAGGTCTTGCAGACCGTCGCCATTCATGTCCGCGAGCCTCGTGCGCCCGTCGGAGAACGAGACCGGCGGCGCAAGAGCGGCCGGGACGACCTGCGGCGTCTCGGACCATCCATCGGTCTGCCGGTAGTAAAGGGAGAAATAATCCTGATCGGTGGACAGCAGGTCTGGAATGCCGTCACCGTCTAGATCGACAAAGCGGGCGTTCTTAGAGGCTAAAGTCGCCGTCGGGCATCGTTGGAGATAGACAGGTTGACCAAAGCCGCCGCCCGGAGAGATGGGCGAATAAAAGGACACAGAGCCGACGAGCTTGAACAGATCCACAACGCCATTGCCGTCCATATCGGCGAACGCAAGGCCTGGCTCGTTTAGGTCAATTGGTCCCGGCAACGCGGGAACGCTACGCGGATATCCAAAACTATTGCGTCCGAGATTTGGCCAAACGCGAGCCGCGCCGTTGCTCAGCTCGAACACGTCCGGAAGTCCGTCTCCGTTCCAGTCGACCAACTCAACCGCGCCGCCGCTGAAGGGGGCTGGCGTTGCGCCGGGAAATGGTCCTGCGACTGGCTGTAGGACGGGCGTGGCAGACTGGGTGTAGGTCAGGGTGACGGTGGAGGCGTCAAGTGTCGAACCGTCGGCGGCATGCCCCCGCATGGTGATGGAGGATAGAAGGGAAATGCCGGACCCCGGGGCTTGGATGTAGCCGAAGTTCCAGGAGCGAATCAGGGGCGCCGCCTGCCCCACGACGTGCAGCTCGATGCGTACGCAGCGGCTGTCGGTCGGCACGATGAATCCAAAACTGCCGTCGACCAGCCGATCCGGCCTAGCGTCATAAATGAATTGCAGGCTGTAGGTTCCCCAGTTGATGCTGCTTACGAGCCGGTTGAATCCGTCGGCCTGGTATTTGTAGGAGACGGAATCACTGCCTGCATCCGTGCTGGTCTCCAGGAGCCATTTACCCGTTCGGAAAGTACCGTCGGTCACCTGGGCGCCGGGGGTCGAACCAAGGATGTGGACCGTGCCTTTGGTGTCTGTAACTTCCCAACCTGCGCCGCTACGCCGAATGCGGAAGAAGGTCGTATCGACCCGCGGCCTGAATGTACCGTCGCCCATATCCACAAGGTCATCGACCCCAGGGACTAAGAAGCGGTCGTCGCCGGGAAGGTAGGTTGGAAGTCCCTTGTCGCATTGGCGCGCGATGCAAAGCTCGTCCATGGACCAGCCGATGCCGAAGACGCCGTTGCCGGAGCCGGTCTGATAACTGAGCTTCAGTTGGGGCCTGACCCCATTGGCCCCTGCTGGGGTGTCAACGTTTAGGCCGAAGCTCCCGCTACCGGTGTTGAGATCTGCATTGAAGGTGCTGCCCATGTCCTGAACCGCACCGCCGCCATTCGGCAGCGTCAGCACCTGAGGGTCTATTCCAGAATTGATGGTCATTTCACGCTCATGATCTTGGAGTAAAGGTGTATTCCAACAGGAGCGCCATATTTACGATTGGCGACAAGTTAAGCTGACCGGCCTTAACCAGCGATGGGTTGTCCGCTGCCGTAACGGTGATCGCGTAGGCTCCGGTCGCTGCTCCGCCGAGCAGAGGGGCGAGCGACGCGAGGTTTTGGGATGCAACCATGCCGGTGGCGTCTGTGGTCACCGATACGGCCGCCTTTCCGGGCACGGCGATCGAAAGCTTCACACCCGCTGCGGGTACAGAGCCGTCCGTCGAGACCAGCAACCCGATATTGTTGATGAGAGGCTTCGTTTGATTGCGTTGGAAGTCACGCGGCCGCAGCGTGATGTTGCATGAGCCGGACGACTGGAAAGCGTAGAACGCGTCCGGATAGAGCCAGCGTAGCGGAAGCGAGAAGCTCTTAGTCGTAACGCCGGGCAGGCTGGAGAGATACGAGAGCACGCGCGTTCGAAGCGTGTCGTCGTATCTAGCCTTGTAGTAGAAGGTGATCTGAACATCGATAATCGAGCCAAAGTCGATATTGTTGACCGCCCTAGCGATCTCCAGTTGCCAAGTCGAGGCGGCACCAGCCCCTTGGAAGATACGGAGCATATTGTTGTCTGTCGTAAACAGAAGCGAATCGTTACGGGCCGTATAGTCAGATAACACAAGGGTTTCTTTTGACTGCACCCTAAACTTCACTCCTGGGGCGGAGCCATCGGTTGGCCAGGATACGCTCGGCACACGATAGGTGGAGATGCCGGAATTGGTTAGGGTTCCCGAGAGCCCGGTCACCGGCACGATGCCCTGAACCGCGACCTCGATGGATTCGATGCGGCCGGCATAAATGCCGGGATAAAGCGCGTCGAAGTCGTCCACCCGGGTCTCGAACTCCATGACCCCGGTGGTGCGGAACTGACTTTGGAAAAGGAACGGATAGTTGGACGCCAGCGATATGGTCTGGCGGATAGGCTGCGGCTTGGATTTCGTGGACGTGACGAGGTCGTAGGTAAACTGTTGAATATCGGCCATGAGGGCGTCCGCGCCAAGAATGCCCTTCACAGAATTAGAGGAATAGCTATTTTTAATCCAAGTCAGGGTTTGGTCGGTCTCGAAATTGTAGGCCTGTTGCATGAGCCTGGCCACTTTGATGGCCATGTTCAAATACCGCTTATATAAATGATAAGAGTTGCTCGCCATGGCAGCCCAAACATCGGGCGTGAAATACTGGCTATCAAACTGGTTAACCATGGCCTGCGAGCCGACCAATCGAACGTTGGCGACAGTGACCTGCGCCTGCGCGGCGGTGGCGTTGGCCACTGAGGCCGTAAGGTCGGCTTGTGCCTGGGTGGCTGCGGCTTGCATTTCCGCGACGGTACGGTTGAGACTCCGACCTCATAGTCGCGGCTGTACATGGACGCCGCCAACGACGTTGCGGCGCCGATGGTGGCTGTGTCGCCCGAGATAGTGCTTCCGCCCATCAACTGGCCAGCAAGCTGATTTAGGTAATTGGGATCGCCGTCGTCGCCCCCTTGAATTTGCGAAGACGATGCCTGGTAGAGGTTCTGATACCAAGAGTCGCTCGCGTAGGCTGCAGCGTTAGCTTTGGCGTTGGCGACGCGCGTATTGGCGAGCGTAACGCCGTCCTGGTAGACGGCGACTTGTGCGTTAGCTGCGTCGGCCTGCGCTTGCGCCGCATTCACTTCGGCGCCGGACTGGTTGACGCTTTGGGTCAGCTGCGTTTGCGTCAGCGAGCCTTGGTCGGCATTGTCCTGGAAATTTATGAAGTCCTTTTCCGTGCTCATCGTAGCTGTGCGAAACTGATCGCAACGGACTGAAGGTAGTCGAAGGTCCAGATTGGGACCGTGCTGGCGTGAAGGCCCCAGAAGTCGAGCCCGTTGTTGATCTTGGTGATCTCGCCGAAGCACTGGACAACCGTGGCAATCAGATCGGGGTTGACACTGGCCGACAAGGCCTGAAGGGCTGAAGGATTTTGATGTCAGCAATGATCTGTCGCGCCACGTCGGCCGCCGCCTTCAGATCGGCGGCGAAAATAGCGTGGAGGTCGGCACGGTTCCGTTGAGCGCAATGACGTTTTTGTAGATGTTGGCGGCGTTAACCGCGTCCCCGTCCTGAAAATAAGGATTACCCCAGTCGAGATAGAGGCTTGCGAGCCTCCTGAAAGATAAGGAATCTTGGATGCCTGATTGAGATATTGGTAGCCGGCGG
>CAVPXF010000054.1:0-56836 GCA_963709655.1 uncultured Alphaproteobacteria bacterium | reverse complement strand
ATTGTCGCGCTGTACGAAATCATGAGACGACTTTTCAATTTCTCCAATGAGTTGCAACTGCACAAAATTTGCGAATCTGTATGAAATCATGAGAATGGACTGGCGCATTCGCACGAAACGTGAGAATGACAGGTTCCGATGTTCAAGAGCGATTCGGGCCTGCCATGACCGACAAGGCGCCGCGAGAAGAGCGTGAATGGGAAGAGGCGTGCCGTCGCGAAGACGCCATTCGCACGTTGCTCAATCGGCGAACTTTGGCATTGTCCGCGAAAGAAGTTGAAGAGGCTGCCGTCGAACTCGGGATCAGCCGAGCGACCCTATACCGCATGATCCGGCTCTACCGCGAAGGGGGAACTGTTTCGTCACTGCTGCCTCGGTCTGTCGGCCGGCCGAAGAAGTCGCGGTCGCTCTCGCCGGAACGCGAAGCGTTGATTGCTCAGACAATCCGGCGAGCCTACCTCAAGCGGGAGAAGCCAAAGTTCAGTCGGCTGGTGCACGAGGTTCGGCTCCGTTGCGTTGAGGTTGGCTTTGCTCCGGCGAATTGGCGCACGATCAAATCGCGCTTGGAGGACCTTGACGCGCGCGCGGTGGCGCTGCGCCGCGGAGACAAAGCCATAATCAAGGCCACAAAGGCGACGCCCGGCCACTATGTTGCCGCGCGTCCGCTCGCCGTTGTTCAGATCGACCACACCCGGGTGGACGTGGTGGTCGTCGATGAAGAAACTCGCGAGCCCATCGGGCGCCCCTGGATCACTTTGGCGATCGACGTGTTCACGCGCATGGTGACCGGATTTCACCTAACTATGGCGGCGCCAAGTCGTCTGTCGACAAGTCTCGCCTTGCTGCACGCAGTTCACGACAAGACTGCCTGGTTGAGAGAACGTGAGATAGAAGCGTCATGGCCCGTAGCGGGTCTCCCGGAAACGTTGCACGCCGACAACGGTTCCGCTTTTCGCAGCCGCGCCTTTGTGCGCGCTTGTCGGGATGCGGGCATCAAGATCATGTGGCGCATCCCAGGTGAGCCGCACTATGGCGGCCATATCGAACGTTTGATCGGCACAATGATGGGCGCGGTTCGCCTGCTGCCCGGCACCACGCATGGCAACCCCGCCGCGAAAGGCGACTACAAGTCAGACAAGGCCGCCCGGCTGACGCTTCGCGATCTGGAACGCTGGATCGGGCATGAGATCGCTGGACGCTATCACAACAGCATCCATAGCGCGTTGAAGCGCCCGCCGATCGCCGTATGGCAGGACCACGAGGCAGCGCTCCCGCTGCGCATGCCCGTCGACCGAATGGCGTTCTGGGTGGCGTTCTTGCCCGAACAACAACGCACTTTGCGACCAGACGGCATCCACCTTTTTGGTCTGACTTACTGGTCGCCGGTTCTCACGGCGGATGTGGGGCGCTTGAAACAGAAACTGCTCGTCAAGTACGATCCGCGCGATCTCTCGCGGATCTTCGTCCTGCGTCCGTCAGGGCATTTTATCGAAGCGCGCTATGGAGACATCACCCTGCCTGCGATCTCGCTGCACGAGGCGCAATCGGCGGCAAGGGCTTTGGCCGCCAAGGGACGGCGAGAAGTCGACAGCCGGACTATCGTCAAGACGGCGATAGCCCAACGCGAACTCGTTCAAGGCGCAAAGCGCCGCACACTCGAACTCAAGGGCAAAGTCGCCAAGACGCCTGGAAAGACAATCGGGGACGGCGATCTTGGCTCGCTTCGCGGCATCAATTCGCGCACACGGATCCCCTCAGTGGAAGGGGATGAGTGAAGCTTGAAGCATCAATTTGAACATCTGACCGTCGCCACTGCGGAGCTACTAAATCTGTCCAACGACCTACGGACCAGGGAAATCCAGTCTGAGCGTTGGGTGCATTATCCCAGAGCAAAGGCAGCGCTCGTAGCCTTGGGCCGTTTGACCGCGCACCCGCGGACCACGCGTATGCCATCGCTAGCCATCTATGGCGACAGCGGCATGGGGAAGACCATGCTGATGCAGAGGTTCTGCAACGATCACCCTCCCCTTCTCGATCAGCGCAAAGGCATCGAGCGACAGCAGGTCTTGCCGATCCAGCTGGCTGGAAGGCCCGGCGAGAGGCAGCTGTTCGCCCAAATTCTGCATGCGGTCGGCGTCAACCAGGGACTGCGCGCCAACTCGGTCGACATGCAGTTCACCGTGGTTCGCCTGCTCAAGGCCATCGGGCTCCAGGTTCTGGTCATCGACGAAGTTCATAACATTCTGGCGGGCTCCGCCCGCGAGCAGCGCATCGTTCTCAATACGCTCCGGTATCTGAGCAATGAACTGAATATATCGCTTGTCTGCTTTGGCGTGACCGATGCCCGCGAAGCAATCAGTGGTGATGCACAACTGGCGCGGCGCTTTGACGAGCTGACGCTCACGCGCTGGTCATCCACGCCAGCCTTCGAAGAACTGATGATCTCAATCCTGCGGAACCTTCCGCTTCGCGAGCCCAGCGTCCTGTCCGCTTTGTCGCTGCGCCGCATCCTTCAAATCACTGATGGACTGACGGCGCGGATCTTCCGCCTCATGAACGATCTTGCGATTGCCGCGATCGAAAGCGGCACGGAAAAGATCACTGATACGGCCGTCGATCTTTGGCAACCGCTGTTTGGCCCCGAAGCCGCGTTCGCGTGAACCTCGCCATGATCTTGCCTAACCCGCTGCCTCTGGTTCTCGAAGAAGCGCCAGACGAGTCCTTGAGCTCTTGGCTAAATCGTCATGCGAATTTCTATGGGATCGCGCCCTCCGCGTTGAGCCGCCATGTCGGGATCGGCAGGCTTGCGTTCGCTGGTCTCGATCATCGGCTAAATGAAAGCGAGGCGCGGACGCTTGCCAGCGCTATGCGGCGATCGCCAACAAGCATCTCGAACATGACCCACCTGCAGCACCAAATCCTCCTTGTGGCTATGATCGCTCGAGGCGGACCGGTTCACGCGTGCTCAGAGTGCCAGCAAAGAAATCGCCGCGATAATCGAGCGACGGCCACTCTGAAAAGCTGGAGCCACGGTTGGCGGATCACTTGCCCTCTCTGCGGTTCCCGCGTTCAAGATGTAGACGGCGGTAAGACCTATCCCCCCGCTGACGCGTTCGAGCACCTCTGGGATGAGGCGAGGCATGGCGAAGAGACGATCGCCAACATCGACACTTTACCCGTTGATCGGGCTGCGTTTGTGATGGCCTTGCTGCATTTGTTGCTTTTGCGTCGATCGCGCACCCGAACGGATACCCAACGGCAAATCGCGGGTGGCAGAGTGCTTGATAGCGTCGTCCCGGGCTTTGACGACATCGACAAGCGAGCGTCGTTCACCGTCCACGCCGCAACGCCGCTCGTGGTGCCTTTGACGATCCGCGTCGCTCTGCTCGCGGGGCTTTCGCGAACGCAGAACAATCCAGACCTGTGCAGGCGCATGGAGAGTGCCTGCATCGGCAGGGAGAGGATTCGGTTCGACGCCGTGATGATCAAACTGCTCGCTGACGCGCATCCATCATTCTCACATTTGCAGCAAATACGAGACTCAAGTCCTTTTTGGTCTCACTATTTCCAGCAGCGACCGCCCAAAACCGCCCCAGTCTCACGATTTCGTACAACGTCACACCGAGGATCAGGTTCGATTGCGCACGGCGTTCACGCGCGAATCGGCTAAGCCCCGTCGATGGCGTCGCAATCCATCGAAACAAGACCCCAAAAAAGCTGCGGGCGGCCAGGGCGACCGGTCAGACGACGCAGGCCACCACCCGCTCCTGGGTCAACTCTGGTCCCGCCTCCAGCTCCGCCACCACTCCGCCCTCGCGCATGACATAGACCCGGTCGCTGATGCCGATGAGCTCGGGCAGCTCGCTGCTGATCATGAGGATGCCCACGCCGGCGCCAGCGATCTGGTCGATCAGCTTGTGGATTTGTGCCTTGGCGCCCACGTCGATGCCCCGGGTGGGCTCGTCCAGCATGAGCAGCCGCGGCGCGGTGCTCAACCACTTGCCCAAGACGCACTTCTGCTGGTTGCCGCCGCTTAGGGTGGACACCAGTTGCGCGCTGGAGCGCGCGACAATGTTCAGCTGCTGGATGAGCCCAGCGGCCTGGCGCTCCTCCCTGGGGCGGGACAGGAAGCCCAGGGTGGCCACGGACCGCAGGGAGGCCAGAACTCAGGTTCTCCCGGATAGACATAGGCGGGATCAGGCCCTCGGTCTTGCGGTCCTCGGACAGGTAGGCCATGCCTGCCCGGATCAGCCGGGCCGGACTCCAGCCGTTGGTCTTACGGCCCAGGTAGCGCACCTCGCCGCCGTGGAACCGGCGCGCCCCGAACACGCACTTGGCCAGTTCGGTGCGGCCGCTGCCCATAAGGCCGCCCAATCCTACCACCTCGCCCCGGCGCACCGTGAGATCGATGGGCGGGGTGTGCGGGGCGAGGCGAAGACCGCGCACTTCCAGGACTGGCTCCGGGCGCACCGCGTGGGCGCGCGGGTACATCTCGTCAATGGATCGCCCCGCCATCATCCAGATGACCGAATCCGGCTTGAACTCCTGGATGGGCAGGGCGCCAACCCGGCGGCCGTCCCGCAGGACGGTGAAGCGGTCGCCGATGGCCACGATCTCCTCGAACCGGTGCGAGATGTAGACGATGCCTATGCCCTCCGCGCGCATCCGCCGGATCAGCTCGAACAGCACGTCGATCTCACGCTTGGTGAGGCTGGCGGTGGGTTCGTCCATGATCACCACCCGGGACTTGAACGACATGGCCTTGGCGATCTCCACCAGTTGCTGCTGCGCGGTGGAGAGCCGGGCCACAGGCAGGCGCGGATCCAGATCCGTGGACAGGGCCTTGAGCAGAACGGCGCTACGCCGATACATCTCGCCGGCATCCTTGAGCCCGCGCCGGCGCGGTTCCCGGCCCAGAAAGATGTTGTGCGCCACGTCCAGGTTGGCGCAGAGGTTGAGCTCCTGGTGGATGAAGGCCACGCCCTTCTCTCGGGCGTCCCGCGCGTCGGCCAGGACGGCCCTCGCGCCGGCGATTTCCAGTTCGCCCCGGTCCGGCGGGATGATGCCGCCCAGAATCTTCATCAGCGTGCTCTTGCCGGCGCCATTCTCGCCCACCAGTACGTGCACCTCCCCGGGAAAGAGGTCGAAATCTACCTCCTCAAGGATCTTCACGTCGGTGTTGCGGAGGGGCCGGCCGTCCCCGCCGTAGATGAACTTGGTGATGCCGCGCATGGAGACCAGCGGTTCCATCGTCGCCTCCTCACGCCCGGCGGTTGGTCAGGTTGCCGAGGACAATCGCCACCAGGATGATCGCGCCCTGGACGGCGAGATACAGGTGGTAGGAAACCCCCAGCAGGTTGATGCAGTTCTCGATGATCTTGATGGACAGCACGCCCAGGATGCTGTTCAGCACCGATCCTACGCCGCCGAACAGGCTGGTGCCGCCCACGATGGCCGCGGTCACCACTTCGAAGGTGAACGCCCCGCCGCCCATGTTGGGCTGGGCGGCGTTGACCCGGATGGTGAACAGCAGGCCGGAGAGCGCCGCCAGGGTGGCGCAGAGGGCGTAGACCGAGACGTTGATCCGGGCGCAAGGCACCCCGCTCAGCGCTGCGGCCCGGGCGCCGAAGCCGAACGCCTTGAGCTGCCGGCCGAAGATGGTCCGGCTGATCAGCACGTGGAACACCACCGCCACCCCCAGGGCCAGGAACACCGCCGATGGCAGCCCGAACATGGGCGTGCGTCCAATAGCCAGGAAGTCCTTGGGCAGCCGGTTGATGATCGAGCCCTGGCTGACGATCTGCGCCACGCCGTAAAGCACGTAGCCGGCGCCCAGGGTGGCGATGAAGGGCGGGACCCGCATGAACTGGGTAATCAGCCCGTTGCACAGGCCGACGGCCAGGCCCAGAACGATGATCGCCGCCAGCACCGCGGGCGCCGGCCAGAGCCAGGTATTGGCCATGATTCCGGAGACAATAGAGGCCAACCCGACCACGTAGCCCAGGGACAGGTCGATGCCGCCGGTCATGAGCACCATGGTCATGCCGATCACGGCGATGGCCGGGATTGCGGACTGCTTCAGGATCACTTCCGCGTTATCCAGGGCGGCGAAGTTCTCGACGAACACGCTGGCCAGGATGACCAGGGCCAGGAAGATGGACAGGGCGACGTTGCGGCCAACCAGGTTGAGAAGGCGGTCGGAAGCGATGCGGGGCCGCCCCTTGGCCGCCGCCGCCGGAGCCTGGGCTGTTAGCTCCCCGCGCTCGCCGGGCCCCTGGCCGGCCTGGAGGTCCTCTGTCGCGCGAGCGCTCATAGGGCGCCCCGGGTGGCAAGTTCGCCGCGTCTGTGGACCGCTCCGCTCAGATAGACGATGACGATGATGATGGAGCCGATGAACACGTTTTGCATGAATGGATGGATCCCAAGCAGGTCGAGCACGTTGCGCAGGCAGCCGATGACCAGCGCGCCGACCACGGCCATGGGCACGGAGCCCCGGCCGCCGGCCAGGTCCACTCCCCCAATGATGCAGGCGGCGATAGCGTCCAGTTGGTAGGCGTCACCCTGAGTAGGTTGGACGGTGTCCAACTGGGCCGATAGCAGCAGGCCGGACACCGCGGCGCAGAAGCCTGAGAAGCCGAACACGAAGAACTGCAGCCGGGCGGCGCTGAGGCCCTCCTGGCGCAGCACGGTCTCGTTGCCCCCCAGGGCGTAGATGTGGCTGCCGAGAGGCGTGAGGCGCTGGATGAAAAAGCCCAGCCCCAGGAAGGCCAGCAGCAGCAGGTCGGACAGAGGGATGCCGCCGATTGTGCCGTTGCCGATGAACACGAAGCGCTCGGGGAACCCGCCGATGGAGCTGCCGCCGTTGATGGTCAAGGCTAGGCCCTGGCTGATCTGGCCCACCACCAGGGTGGTGATGAAGGCCGGCACGGTGAGCTTGGACACCATCAGGCCGTTGAAGAGGCCCATGGCGGTTCCCGCTAGCATGCCGGCCGCCATGCTCGCCGGGAGGTTGACCCCGGCGAGCATGAGCACGCCGCTGATCATTGGGCAGAACGCCAGCAGACCGGACAGGGATAGGTCGATCCCCTTGATGACGATGACAAAGGTCATCCCCACCGCGCAGATGCCGGTGATGGACGACTGCCTGACGACGTTGAGCAGGTTCGACAGGTCCAAGAAGTGCGGGACCCGGGAACCCAGAGCAAGGAAGGCTAGCGACGGGGATCAGTATGGCCAATCCCCGCCGCGCCGCGGGCACGATATTCACAATCTCAGAACGCCCACTTGCGCGCTTCGTCCAGGTTGGTCTTGTCGTAGACCATGGTGCCCGAGTTCGATCACCTTGGGGATGCTGTCGGCGGCTTTCTTGCCTGCCAGCACGGCCAGCAGGTTCTCCACCGCGATTGTCCCCATTTTGGCCGGGAACTGGGCCATGGTGCCCACAATGGCGCCCTGCTCGACCAGGTCCACCGCCTTCTTGGAGCCGTCCACCGACAGGATCTTGATGCCGGAGCGGTTGGCGTCGCCGATGGCCTGCAGGGTACCGTCCAGCATCACGTCCGAGGCGCTGAACAGGCCATCGACCTTCTTGTTGGCCTGAAGCATATTCTCGGTCACCTGCATGGCCACCGAATTGGTCCAGTTGCCAGGCTGCTCGCCCACCACCTTCAGGCCGCTGCCCTCGATGCCCGCCTTGAAGCCGTCCACCCGCTGGTCACCGGCTGAGCTGCCATTAGCGCCGCGCACGATCAGCACGTTGCCTTGGCCGCCCAGCTCCTTGACCATGCGCTGACCGGCCACCTTGCCGGCGTTGAAATTGTCGGTGCCCACGTAGGAGATGTAGAGCGCCTCGTTGCCCTTCTCTACGGAGGAGTCGACGACGATGACGGGGATTTTGGCGGCCTGGGCTTTTTTCAGCACCGGCACCACCGCCTTGCCGTCCATCGGGTTGAGGACGATGGCGTCGACCTTCTTGGCGATAAGGTCCTCCAGCTGGTTCACCTGGATGGAGACACCCGTCTCGTCCCCGGCGGTGACCAGGAGAAATTTGTTGCCGGACTTCTCCACCGCCTGCTGGATTGAGGTGGCGATGGCTTTCTGGAAGTCATCGTTGGTGACCGTCTTCAGACTGAAGGCGATGGTGTAGGGCGAGTCGGCGAGCGCCACGGTTGAGGAAAGGGCTAGGCCGATGGCCATTGCGAGGAGTCGTCTCATAGTAAATCCTCCTTATAGTCACTGTCGTTTGGATATTGGCGATAAAGTTGCTCTTGGATATCCCGCGATATTGCGGGAATAGTTTATTAGTCCTCCTAACATTCTCTCTTATTTGCCAACTGTGTGATCGAAAGCGTTTCTTAAGGCTTTCTCGGCGCTCGTTCCCCGCGCTCAGGCGCCGTAGATGTGCCGGCCGATGATCTGGTTCTGGTAGCTCTCATCCAATTCGCAGAAATAGCCGCTCCAGCCCCAAACCCGGACCACCAGGTTACGGTGCAACTCGGGATGCCGCTGGGCGTCCCGGAGGGTGTCCACGTTCAGGGTGTTGAGCTGCATCTGCTGGCAGCCGGAGCGGACGAAGGCGCGGATAAACAAGGCCACCTTCTCGACTGCTTCCGTCCCCCGGAACAGGCTGTCCGCCAGCTCCATCGTCAGCGGGCCGCCGTTGCAGATGCGTCGGTAGTCGAGCTTGCCGAAGCTCTGCAGAACGCTCAGAGGCCCCCGCACCTGCACTCCCGGCGAAGGCGCCAAGGACGAACTGAAGAACGCGCTTTTGTGCCGACCGTCGGCGGTGGCCCCGACGGTCGGTTCGCGCATGCCCTCGTGACCCCGGGCCAGCCATACGTAGTACATGGCCGAGCCGGTGCCCGGCCGGTAACGGCCGCCGCGGCCATTGTCGCCGGCGGCGGCGCAAGCGTCGGCGAAGCGGTCGAACAGTTCCACCAATAGGCCGTCGGCGTCGTCATCGTGATTGCCCACCTTGGGCGCGCCCTCGCTGAGTTCGATCCGGAGCGCCTCCTCTCCCTGGAAATCCGCGTCCAGGGCCCGGATCAGCCGGATCGGGTCGACTCGCCGCTGGTCGTAAACCAGGGTGCGCACCGCCGACAGGGCGTCAGCAGCATTGGCCGATCCGGCCCCGTGTATGCCAAAGTTGTTGTACTTGAGGCCGTGGCAGAGGTCTCGGCCGCGCTCCAGGCAACCCTCCATCAGCACCGAGTACCAAGGCGCCGGCGGCAGCAGCAGCTTGCGGCTGGACTCGGCGAGGTCACGCACCTGCTCGGCCAGATCGGCGCCGGCGCGCTCAAGGATCCTGTCGAAACCCTCGCCGGCCTCGAGTCCGGCGCGGATCGCCCGGTCCGCCGCGGCGGGCATGGAGACGGCGCCGATGTTCACCACCTCCATGCCCTTGCCGGGGATGATGAACTCCCAGCAGGCGGCCACGGTATAGTCCCGGGCGTCCTCCAGGTCGTAGCCGGCGGCCACCAGGCCGGGGATGATGACCTCGTCGTTGCACCACTGGGGAAAGCCCAGGCCGATGCGGGTCAGCTCGACACCCTTGGCCAGCAGCTTGAGGTCGGTGTCCCGGGTCACGCGCAGGTTGATCTTGGGATCGATCAGCGCCACTTTGCGGCCGGCCTCCAGCACCATGGCGGTGAGGGGGTTCACCCCGTCGCCGCCATCCCGGCGCATCCCGCCCAGCATCAGCGACTGGCCGTTGTCGCCCTGCTGGATTCCTGGGTAGAGGTCGCTGTCCTTGTTTAGGCTGATGAAGAACTCCTCCAGCAGTTCCTGGGCTTCCGCCGGAGCCAGACGGCCCTGGGCCAAGTCCGCCTCCAGATAGGACCAAAGATACTGGTCCAGCCGGCCTAGCCCGCAGTGGTAGTGCCCGCTCAGCCAGAGGACGGCGTGGCACAGGCGCAGGGCCTGGAGCGCTTCGTGGAAGCTGGCGGTGGGATGGGCCGGCGCCCGTCGCAGCACGTCGACCAGGTCGTCCCGGCCCAGGGCATGCGCCGCCGCGGCGTAGCGACGGGCCAGTTCCAGCACCGCGTCGATGGTCTCCACCGCGGCGTCGAGAAAGGTCTCGGCCTCCCGGTCGCCGGCCAACCGCGCCCGGGCGGCCTCGGCCGCCGCGCGCCGGGCGAGCAGGCCCTGGCCCAGGACCATGCCCCAGTCGGCGCAGATGTTGCTGATCGGCCCGAGTTCGTGGAACGTGCGCCCGGCCTGGAGCTCGTTCATTTGCTCCGGACGGTACAGGGGCGGAATCCGTTCGACTGTCCGGGTGAACGCGATGCGCTCGTCCGGCTCGATCACCACGGTCTGGGCCTCGCACATACGCCGGGTCAACCGGGCCGCCCGGCGGGTCCAGTCGAGACCCTCGCGCTCGCATTCGGCGTGGATGTCCACCGTGTCCGCGCTGCGGTAGCGGTGGTGCTCGCCGGCCCGGATGCGGCGTTTCATCTCCGCCAGTCGCGGCGAGAGTTCCGGCAGGGCCGCCTGCCGCTCCTCGAGGGTGGCGCTCATAGGACCCCCGCATCCACTTGAAGCTCACGAAAGGGTGTGAGATCGGTCCGGCAAGGGACGGTCTCGTCATAATCCGGACGCCATTCCAGGCCGCAGGCCGCGTACTTGCCTCCCGCCGCCCGGTTGTACGGCAATAGCTCCACCCGAGGCCGCCCAGGCAGTTCCCGGACGTGGCGGGCGATGGCCCGCAGATTGGCTTCCGTATCGGTCACTCCGGGCGCCAAGGGAACCCGGATCAGGTATGGCACGCCCAGGTCCGCCAGCCTTTCCAGGTTGTCCAGGATCAGCCGGTTGTCGGCGCCGGTCCAGCGCCGGTGCGCCTCCGGGTCCATAAGCTTGAGGTCGAACAGCACGAGGTCGCAGCGGTGGACCACGCTGAGGAAATTCTCGGTAGGGGCGAACCCGGAGGTGCCCAGGACCACATGCAGGCCCTTCAGCCGCTCCAGCACCCCCTCGAGAAAGGCCGCCTGCATGAGCGGTTCGCCGCCGGAGAAGCTCACCCCGCCGTCGGTCAGAAGCGGCGCCTGGCGGTTCAGGAGAGCGGCCAGCTCGTCGGCCCGGTAGCTCCGGCCGGCGACCCGATCGCCGTTTGGCCCGTGCAGAACCTGGGGCTCCCGGGACCTGCCCTCCGGGTTGTGGCACCAGGCGCAGCGAAGCGGGCAGCCCTTGAGGAACACCGTGGTGCGCAGCCCGGGGCCATCGTGAATGGTCAATTCACGGATGTCGAAGACCACCCCGGTCACGGACGCTCGCATCCTTTGCCCCATTCCCTCCAGCCCTCGCGGCCGTCGTAGAGCCCGCTCCTCCCTTCGCCGACTGCGTGGCGTTGCATTTCTCCGATTTATCATATAAATCACTTGAGTCAAGCATTCGGCCCGCGTCCGGATCGCGAGGTCCTTTCTTGACGAGCGGCGTCGCCTCGCGCGGGCGTCGCTTTGCTGGGAGCGCGAGGCCGGTCGACCAGTTTTGTCAGGCGAGGCGCGTTCGCGCGCTGCATTTCCGGGGAGGACAGTCTGCAGCCGCCAGTTGATTTGACGTCGAGGCGACAGGTTGGGACCACAACTCTGTCGCTGCCGCCTATCGGGCAGGGCACGGGGCCGCTCGGCAATCTGTTTGAGACGCTCTCGGAGGCGACCGCGCAGGCCGCGCTCGAATCCGCCTGGTCCGCCGGCGTGCGCTACTACGACACCGCGCCCTGGTACGGACGCGGCCTCTCGGAACTGCGCCTCGGAGCGTTCCTGAGATCGAAGCCGCGCGACGCCTTCCTTGTCACGACCAAGGTCGGCCGAACGCTGAAGCGCCCCTTGAACCCGGAGACTTTCGACCGGTCGCCCTGGGTCGGAGGGCTGAGCTTCGACGTCGTGTTCGATTATTCCTACGACGGCATCATGCGCTCCTACGAGCAGGCGTTACAGCGGCTGGGCGTTCCCATCGTGGACGGACTAATCATCCACGATCTCGATCGAGGGTTTCTCGGTGACGCTGTCGCCGGCCATGCGCGGGCGCTGCTCGCGAGCGGCGTCAAGGCGCTCGAAGACCTCAGGCGCTCCGGCGACGTCCGCGCGATTGGCATGGGCTTCAATCTATCGGAGGCGATGAATGCCTTCATCGACGAGATCGACCTCGATTTTGCGCTGGTCGCCCATCCTTATACGCTCCTCGAACAGGCAAGCTTGAAGGGCGGCATGGCGCGGTGCCTTGCGCGCAAAGTCTCCGTGATCGTGGGTGCGCCTTTCGCGTCCGGGATCCTCGCGACGGGGCCGGGTCCACGCGCGACCTACGCCTATTCAATCGCTCCTCCTGAGATCCAGAAGAAGGTCGCCGCTATCGAAGCTGTTTGCGCCGCCCACGACGTAAGCCTCCCCGCCGCGGCGCTGCAGTTCCCGCTTGCCCATCCCGCCGTCATCTCCGTGATCGCGGGCGCGGTCCGGGCGAGCGAAGCCACGGCGAACGCCGCACACGTTCGGGAGCCTATTCCTGCCGCTTTCTGGTCGGACCTCAAATCGAAGCGCTTGATCGACCCCGAGGCCCCCACGCTGGGTTGACCATGCGCAAATCTTCGAGGCTCCGTCTCAATATCTCGGGTCGCGATCAATGAAAGCCATTGTCATTCACGCCCCCAAGGACCTGCGCTACGAGGAGGTGGCGGACCAGCCCTTAGGCTCAGACGGCGTCCGAGTGAAGATTGAGGTCGGCGGCATCTGCGGATCGGACCTTCACTATTACCGCCAAGGCGGGTTCGGCGCCGTAAGGCTTCGTCATCCGATGGTTCTTGGGCACGAGATCGCTGGCGTCGTCGTCGAGACCGGCCGCGACGTGACTTCCCTCCGGATCGGTCAGCGCGTGGTCGTCAATCCGAGCATGTCCTGCGGCGTCTGCGCCTTTTGCCGACAGGGCCTGCGCAACCATTGTTCGGACATGCGCTTCTACGGCAGCGCGATGCGGACGCCTCATGTCGATGGCGGCTTTCGCCAGACGCTCGTTTGCAAGGCGGAACAGGCAATTCCAATTCCGGAAGCGCTGACCCTTAGCGATGCGGCTTTCGCCGAGCCGGTCGCGGTATGCCTGCACGCCGCGGCGCGGGCCGGATCGTTGCTCGGCAGGAGGCTGCTGGTGTTGGGCGCCGGGCCGATCGGTACGATCATGTCACTTGTCGCGCGAGGCGCCGGCGCGGGCTGGGTCGCCGTCGCCGATCTGATCGACGAGCCCTTGCGCCGCGTCGCCGATCTCGGGGCCGACGAAACGATCAACGCCGCAACGGAGGCCGATCGCCTCGCCGGCCACGCCGAGGGTAAGGGAACCTTCGACGTCGTCATCGAGGCGTCTGGCAGCGCGGAGGCCACCGTTTCGGCGCTCGACCTCGTCAAGCCGCGCGGAACTGTGGTCTGCGTCGGTCAGGGCGCGCGGCCCGAGATCAACGTATCGACGATCGTGACCAAGGAGATCAACGTAATCGGCGCCTTCCGCTTCGATGACGAATTCCGCTTGGCCATCGATTACATTGCCCGGAACTGCGAGCAGATCCGAGCGCTTGTGACCGCCACCGTTCCCGCCTCCGACCCGACGCCGGCCTTCGATCTTGCGGCGGACAAGACCCGCTCGGTCAAGGTTCACCTCCAATTCTAACGGCCGAAGCGCGGCCCGATAGGAACCGCCATTGAGTTACCTCGACGCCCTGTTCACGCTGAGTGGAAAAGTCGCTCTGGTGACGGGCTCCAACCGCGGTATCGGATTTTGTCTCGCGCGCGGCCTTGCGAGCGCCGGCGCAACCGTCGTTCTCAACGGTCGGGAACGGGAGCGAACGGAAGCGGCCGCGCGCGATCTGAAGGACAAAGGGCTCGCCGCCTCGACATCGATCGCCGATGTGACCGACCGTGAGGCTGTCATCCGCGAAGTCAATCGAATCGAAGAGCAATACGGCGCTCTCGATGTCGTCGTGAACAACGCGGGAATTCAGTATCGCGCGCCTTTCGTCGAGTTCCCAGCCGAGAAATTCGACGCGATCATGCGCTCTAACGTCTACGGGCCCTTTTTCGTCGCGCAGGCGGCGGCAAAAGGTATGGTAGCTCGCGGGCGAGGTTCGATTATCAACATCTGCTCGGTGCAGAGCGAGCTTGGGCGCCCGTCCATCGTGCCCTACACGACTTCCAAGGGCGCGATGAAGATGATGACAAGGGCTATAGCGGCGGAACTCGGTCCCTCGGGCGTGAGAGTCAACGGGCTCGCGCCCGGCTACTTTCGCACCGACCTCAACGAAGCGTTGACGAAGAACCCCGCGTTCTCCGACTGGCTGGTAAGCCGGACTCCGCTCGGCCGATGGGGCGAAATGGACGAACTGATCGGCGCGGCGATCTTTCTGGCTTCGGACGCGTCGAGCTTCGTCACAGGGCAGGTGATTTACGTGGACGGCGGGATCACGAGTGTGGTCTGAGCGAGGGGCTCGTTGGCGCCGGCGCGGGCGCCAGGACCGAAGGTTTGGAAGCTACGAATGGAACCCCGCCACCGGAACGGACTTGTGGGCTTACGAATGACAAACGGGACGGGGCCGCACACGAAACGCGACATCCCCAGGGCCCATCGGGCCTTCGGCAGCTTTGGATCTGGAAACATCACCGTCGAACTCGTCAACCGCCTCGGGCACGAGATCGTCGCGGGTCGCTTCGCCGTCAGCGACATTCTTCCCAACGAGGGCGCCCTGTCATCGGAGCTTCAGATCAGCCGGACGGCGGTCCGTGAAGCCATCAAGATGCTGACGGCCAAAGGCTTGGTTGGTTCGCGCCCGCGGCGGGGCACCGAGGTGCGACCAGTCTCCGATTGGAACCTTCTTGATTCGGACGTGCTGCGCTGGCTGCGAGAAGTCCGCCCGACCGGAAGATTGTCATTGAGCTCCTCGAACTGCGGCTGGGTTTCGAGCCCGAGGCCGCCTCCCTTGCAGCGCGGCGAGCGGACCCGGCTCAAATTGCCCGAATCGAGGAGGCTTACGGCTTCATGCGGGAGTCGGCTGCGGGCCGCTACGACCCGGTCGAAGCCGATTGCCGCTTCCACGAGGCTATCATTGCTGCGACGAGCAATCGTTTCTATCAACCTCTCGGCGCCCTCGTGCGAACGGCGCTTTCTCTGACCGCCCCTATTACCAACGCGATCTTCGGCCATTCTGTCGGCGATCTTGATGCGCACGGCGAGATTCTCCTCGCGATTGAGAAGAGAGATGAGCAGCGGGCCTTCGACCACATGCGCGGAATGCTATCCGTCGTCGCAAAGAAAGTCGCCGAGGCGAAGACCTTGCCCCCCATTTCCCGATCGTCGCCGGTCGCTACAGAACAGGCGGATGACCGCGCATTGCAAGGCTGAGCTATTGGGAGGCGCCGATGACGAGCAAGCCCGATTGGGCCCGCTTGTGTTTCGGCCTGGGGTCCGAACGCCTATCGGCGTGGTCATTCACCGGCTCTGAGTTGTGGAGGTTTGCCCCAGGTCATCGCGTTAGTCCGGGGCGGCGCAGAGCACCAGGCCCGGGGGCAGCGACTCGCCATAGAGGGTGGCGCAGTCCGCGCCTCCGACGGGCGTGAAGCCCCTGATCGGTGCAGTGCGGTTGGGCGCGATCCCAGCGCGCTCGAGCTTGCGGACGATCTGGTCGCGCAGCGACTTGGGGGCATCGAGGTTGCGGTCGTCCACGACCCGCGCAGCCCTGAGAAAGAGATTGCAGCACTCGATCAGCTCGTGCTCGGCCCAATCGAATTTCTGGAACGCCACGAAGGCGCGCACGACGAGTTCCGCCGCCACCACGGTCTCGGGCCCGGCGTAAAGCGGAGTCCGGTTCAAAAGAAGGCCGAGTGCGGCAAGATACGGCGCGCTATGCTGCTTGGCCTCCACCCGTTGAAGCGCCTGGGCGATGAAGGTCTCGATCAACTCCGCCTTTGTCTCCCGGGGCAGGCGCTCGAGCGAGCCGGCGAGGCGGACAAGTTCCGGCGACGCCTTGCCGGCGCGGATGTTGGCCAGCTCGTCGGCCAACAGGCTCTCCTGGCGCTCCGCCGTGAGACCGCCGCCGACCCTGCGCCAGAGAATGAATTCCTGAACCTTGCTGCGTTTGCCGGGAAAACAGAGCCCCGCATCGCGCAGCCGCCACAGCTCATCCGCGCGAAGGCTGTCATGGGCGAAGCCGAATCCGGGGCGCAGAAGAAACCCGGCCAGTGTCAGCCAGGCCTCTTCGTGCTCCACCGACAGCTTCCGGCCTAGGAACTGTTCGTTCAGGGCCGGCCAGAGATTGCGCAGGAGCGCCGCATTCCACTCGTGCCGGGCCAGACCGATCATGCGCTCCATCGACTTCAGGACAGCGTTGGCGGTCAGCCCGGACTTCGGTGGCGGACGGGTGAAGGTGATCGCAATGTGATCCCGCACGGCCTGCTGGGCCTCGGTCGCGGCGTTCGGGGCGATGGGCCCGGAAGGGGGTCCGCCACGCGCGGCTGCGCGGCCATGCTCTTGCGGACGCAGATTGAACTCGAGCGGCCAGGAGTGCGGCGTTTGCGGGTCGGTCCCGACGCAGGATATCTGCAGCAGTCCCAGCGCGTTCATCTTCGCCGACAGACAGACTCGCACGGTCCGGTCCGGCCCGACGTCGGCCCCATGCGCCGTCCGGATGATCGTCTCGAGCGGCGGCAGCATGTGGAACGCGTCCGGGTCCCAAGGCAGAAGGTCTCCCGGCCGGCAGCGGTCATGACGGGTCGAGGAACACGCCTGAAAGCTCACCAATTGGTCGGTTCTGAGCTCGAGACCTGGAAGGTTGATCTCGAACGTTTGCTCGGCCGACGCATTGAGGGGCAGCACGCAGATCAGCGACGGGGAAACCGCCTCATGGATCGCCGCCGGAGCCGTCTGCACCTCGAGGAACACGGCTCGGGGCGCGCCCGCCGCGATGCGACCCTCATCAGCGTGCAGCAGCTTGCCGAAGCGCGCGGCGCCTCGCGCGACGGCCAGGTCGGGTTCGGCGTTCTCAAGCTCGATCGGGCGCCCGCCGTCCTGCCAGGCCGCGATCTGGTCGAGTAGCCGCTGGCGCAGGACCGCGGCGTGCAGCGAACCGCCATTGAACAGGACGGCGTCCACGCGCGGGCGATCCTTTAGGAAATCAGCGAGGTGGCGCGTGATCGCGCTGTCGGCCGCATAAGGGAGGCCCCAGTCGCGCAAACCCGTCTGGGTGCGGAAGGGGCGGGCGCGCGCATCGCAGAGAGGGAAAAAGCCGTCGAGCACCAGCCGCTCGAGCTCGTCCTGCGCCAGCGTCGCCGTCTGCGCCCCGGCCACGAGGCTCGACCCCCGGCTCGGCAACGCCACGACGTAATGATCCAGGGCCGAGCCGGGGCCCGAAAGCGCGCGCTCTTTGAGATCGCGGCACGACGCGACGAGATGATCCCATTGCGGACCGGACATCCGCCCACGTTCCGCAACGAGCCGAGGCTCCACGAGAACCGCGAGGGCCAGATCGATATTGTCGCCGCCGAGCAGAATATGTTCGCTGACCGCAACCCTCTTGATGTCGGGAAGCGCACCGGACGCGCCGGGCCTGAGTTCAAACAGACTGAAATCCGAAGTGCCGCCGCCGATATCGACGATCAGGACGCGCCGCGGCTCGGCCGTGTACCGGTCTACCCCTTCCCACAAGGGCTCGGCCGTAGGGTGTCGTTCCAGCCAGCAGTAGAACGCAGCCTGAGGCTCTTCCAGGAGCCGCACACCGGGCGGGAAGCCGGCTTCTTTTGCGGCGTCCAGCGTGAGGCGTTGCGCGGCGGCGTCGAACGACGCCGGCACTGTGATGGTGATCTCCTGCCCATCGAATGCGAAGCCGGATCGGGCGAAACGGCTGTCCCAGGCGTCCCGCAGAGCGCTCAGGATCAACGCGGCGGCGCGGACAGGCGAGATCTTTTGCGCCGGCTGAAGATCGTCCGATCCCCAGGGCAGAATCGGCGCGGAGCGGTCGGCCGAATGGTGACACAGCCACGACTTCGCCGACCGCACAACGCGTCCGGGGGTTTCGCCCGCCCTGCGCCGGGCGAGGCGGCCGGCGATCCATCCCCCGGTTCGGTCGGGCGCATTCCGCGGCGCGCCCGTCCTCCGGCAAATAGAGGAACGAGGGCAGGGTCTGCGCCTCGACCAAAGCGGTCGGGCCTTCCCATTGCGAGACGGCGAGCGCCTCGGGCTCGGCGTCGCCGGTCAGCGGGACGTAAGCGAGCGCCGAGTTCGTCGTGCCGAGATCGACCCCAATGGAAAACCGGGCCGCCATCACGGCGAGACCGAGCCGCGCGAGCTCAAGGCCGCGCTACTGCGTGCGGACCTGAAACTCAATCTTCCACCTCCGGTCCGAGTTGGCGTGTTTCATCCAAAGTTCGAGCGTGCCGAGTTCCGTGACCACGGCCTCGACCTGCACGGGGACAACCTGTCCCCCCGGAACATCGGGCAGAGCCGGAAGCTCGACTTCCAGGAGGCTGGTCTCCTCCAGCTCGCGTTCGGCGTCGGGCAAAATCTGGCCCGGCGTGTCGCCGCTGCGCACGTCGGACGAGAAAAAGCGGAACTCCGCAGTCTCGCCGGTCACCAGGCCAAACGTGCGGCCCTCGATCAAGTGCTCGGTTCCCTCCTGCATGCCCTGCGGCACGACGCAGAGCGCCTTGACCGGCGGCCGGAACCCGGGAATGGCCGGCATCGACGTTTCCAGCCCGACATAGTACGAGCGCGCCGCGCCGGCCTTGATGCGCAGGCCCTTGCCGGTGGCGCGTTGGCGCCCGTAGATCGCGGCGCCCTGGGCGACCGCGAGATCCGGCTGGGCGCCTTCGAGCTCCCGGACAGCTGTTCCGCCATTCCACGAGGCCAGAAGGTCCAGCACCCGGGCGCGGATCGGTTCGGCCTTGAACACGCCGCCGTTGAACAGCACGGCGGTCGGCATCAGCGCCGGCCCTTCGGCCCGCGATCCGACCAGCGCGCGAAGTTTTTCGCTCGCCTGCACATTCTCGAGGCTGCGCGTGAGGAAGCGGGCCAGATGCTTGCTGATCACCGGATCGAAGGCGTAGGGCAGGCCGAATTCCTGCAACCCCGTCCGCCGCGCCTCGCGCGGCAGGTCGTCGAGAGCGGTCCGGGCGAAGAACCCATCGAGGACGACCTGTGACAGCGAGGCGCGATCGAGCGCTGTGGAAACCGTCTTGGCGAACAGGCTCGAGCCGCGCGAGGGAACCGCGATCGGCGCTTCCGCGAGGCCCGGGTCCTCGAACAGGGTAATCTTCGCCCGGCCTGCGGCGTGCGAAAGTGCGAGGAACTGCCAGGCGTCCAACGACTTGCCCTCGGCGTCGAGCTTCGCCTGCAGCGTATAGGCCAGCGCCAGATCCATGTTGTCACCGCCGAGCAGGATGTGTTCGCCGACGCTGATGCGCTCGAGCTCGAGCGCGCCGGCGACATCGGTCACCGCAATCAGGCTGAAGTCCGCGGTGCCCCCGCCCACGTCGCAGACTAGGATGATATCGCCTGGCGCCACCGCGTCGCGCCATTGCCGGTCGGCTTGCGCGGCCCAGGCGTAGAAGGCCGCCTGCGGCTCCTCGAGCAACGTAACGCGACCCAGTCCAGCGGCTTCGGCGGCCTCGGCCGTCAGGTTTCGCGCGACCTCGTCGAACGAGGCGGGCACTGTCACCACGATCTGCCCATCGCCGACGTCCCACTGGCGGCCCTGAGCTTGCGAGACGTTGAGGACGGCGCCCCTGAGATGTTGCAGGTAGAGCCGCGAGCAATCGAACGGCGAGAGCTTCTCTTCCGCGCTTTCGGACTTCCACGGGAGCGTGCGCTGCTTCGGATCGATGTGCGGGTTGGACAACCAGGATTTGGCCGACGTCACCAGGCGATCGGGCACGAGTGCGCCGTGGTCGCGAGCGAATTGCCCGACGATCCGCGGCTCCCCGCCGTCGTGCCAGGGCAGCCGGAACGACCCCGGCCGGAATTCGTCCGGATGCGGCAGGTACAGCGCGGAGGCCAGGGTCGACTTCTCGCCCAGCTGGTTGGGCGCCAGGATCTGGGGGATCGGCACAATCTCGGTCTGATCCATGTCGAGATCGCTTAGCGCCATCGCGCAGTTGCTGGTGCCGAGGTCGATCCCGAGACTGAAGCGAGCCGTCATGGAAGATGGTGTCCTGCTAATCCTGAGTCCGAATGATGGGGCCGGCCCTGCGGCCCCGAGGGGCCTTATCTGACTTCCACCTCTGCCGGCGCTATGGCGGGCAAGGGGTCGGCGGCGCCGCGCAGCAACTGCGGCAGCTTGACGCTATCCGTCTTCCAGCCGCGGTGGACAAGGACGCCGGAGAAGGGCGCGGATCCTGCGATCTTACCGACGAGCCGATACGCGTCGGCTGAATACCCGGCGGGAACCTGCACCGTCGATCCCTCCTGCTCCGTTCGCACTGGACTGATTGAGAAATGATCCTGCAGGACACCCTTGCATCCGACGTGAACGACCCGGGCGGCCGCCCCGACCTGGGCGTCGCTATAGGGGTTGATATCGTCCATCAAGAAATCGACCAGCCGACCCTTTTCCTGGAGCATCGAAAGGAAGTGGACGACTTCGGCGTCCGCGCGGTTGACTTGAGGCCGTTCCGGCTCTGGGCGGGCCGGCTCGGCCGCCGGCGTCGGCGAAGGCGCCTTGAGACTCGGCTGCAGAAACGCCGCGATCAAAACCAGAATCGCCAGCCCCAGCGTGACTGGCGGAAGATACTGCTGGAAAGGCTCGGTGACAGGAAACGTCCCAACAGGAACGAAAGCCGTCGCGCTCACGGCTACGAGGAGCAGTGCGGCGATAATCAAGACCAATTTCATTGCGGATGCCCCCTCAGGCGGCGAATGCGCTGAATGCCCGACCGGATCACTATAATGCAAGTTATTGCCGAAACCGGGCGGTCAGACTGTGGGCGTTCAAATGCCACGCACACGAGTATGACCGCTGAAATCCGTCAGGTTTGTGCGGAGACTGCGCCTACAAGTCTCACCTGGGAACGCCCGGTTGGCCTGCCCACTTGCGACGTTCGCGGTCGGGACCCGCAACTATTGCAATACGTTGCGTGCTGCCGTCGCTGCGGGATGCAAGCGTCGGATTCGGACCACAGTGAGACAGTCGTGCTGTGAAAATTACAGCCGGCTGCGCCGCTCCAACGTCCCCCAGCCCAACTCGGAGACCGTGCCGGGAGACCTCCCAGGGGCCTCCCACTTTAGTGCGTCACCGTACTTGAAGGCGAGGGGTTGAAGTCTATAGTCCGCAAATGTCCGTCAGAGCTTCTCGCGCCGCGCCTCCTCCAAACGAGTTCGCTCACGCTCCATGCGCGCCTCCCAGGCCTTGAAGGCGATGGCATAAGCCTCCGCGCTCGCTTTGCTCGCTCCAATGCCGGCTGCAATCATCGGCTCTTGTTCCTTCTCAAGCGCCTTCAACGCCCTCGCGCCTTCTTTAATCGCAGCGGCCAGAGCCTGGGTGAAATTCGAATCCGGCGGCAACCCCTTCATCGCTCTTACAACGAGCTTCAGGCGGTCAAGGAACTTGATCTGCTCCTTGTACGCCAGAACCATCGCAGTGACCTCCCCTGGCTCCTTGTAGCTGGGCCGCTGTTCTGTCGGCACAAACTTCTCGTCCTTCGCTTGCCTCCTTTCCGAGCTTCGGCGGCAGCCGCCTTCATTTTGTCCGAGGCACTCGTCGGCGGCGCGTGGCCTTGCTGAAGCCGTTCCATCAGATAGTCGGAGATCAGCTTCCCTTCCTGCTCAGCTGCCTTGGCCAAGGTACGAGCCGCGGCCGGGGCGGCCGTGTCATCCGCCAGCATGTTGACAATCTTTTTGGTCTTGCTCACGGCTTCGTTCCTTTGCCGTTACTCTATCGGTCGCCTCAGCGTCCCAGGCGCCCAAGCGCGGTCGGCAGGCTGGCGGCACCCAGTGAGCCCGATGAGAATGGCGGATTGGTCCGCAAATGCTCTTGCTGACAAGGCCGAAACTTCGATTAGCTTGCAAGCACACCATTGAGATCGAGGGCGAACCGCTCGCCAAGTGCGTCGAGCGACGCGTGCTCGGCTCACAAGATTCCCCAAGCCCGATAGCGCCCACGTCCGGTCGCCTCGCGCAGGCCGAGCTCGGCCACCAGGTTTTGTGCGGCGCGAGCGCTGATGCCGAGCTCGGTGGCGATCATGCCGGCCGAGACGAGCGGCCGGCTCATGACATAGTCCACGAGGGCCGGCAGGCTCGAGGTGGAACGGCGACGCTCGAGCTTGCGCGCCAGCAGGCTGCGCGCCGTGAGCCAGCGATCATGATCCTTGAGGCCGGCCTCGGCCATTGCGGCGATGGCCTCGAGCGTGGCGACGAGCCGCAGTGTCGCCTCGCGAGCCCGGCGGCGCTCGCGCGGCACGAGACGCAGGCCGACATTCAGGCAGGCGAGATGGGAGGTCTTGCCGCGTTGTCGCAGCAGGGAGGCGACGAGCAGCCGCCCGAGCCAAGGCTGGTGCTGCAGCGGCTCGATGGCGCTCCAGGCCTCGAGCGCGATGGCCGCGGCGAGCGTGGCTGGCAGGCTGCGGGTTTCGCCGAGCGCCTGGCGCCACTCCTCCAGCCTCGCATCCTCGTCCCAGTCGGGATCATAGGCGAGCGGATCTCGCTCGCGCGGCCGCGCTTGGGCGCCGGCGACGGCCCGATCGGCGCGCGCCATGGCGGCGTCGACGGCGGTCAGCGCCTCGGCGAGCAGCGGATCGTAGCGATCCTCGATGACGTCCGGCGCGAGGTCCGCGTCAATGGCGTCACCCTTGATCGCGAGCGGCTTCGCCGGGTCGGCGTCCTCGCCCTCCCCTGCCCGCCCGCGTAGCCCGCCTAGGCCCGAGGCCGACAAGGCCCAGCCGAGCTCGGCGCTGGCTATGCGGCGGCGGGCGCGCAGCACGGCATGCGCTCGAGTCAGCTCATGGGTGGGGCTGCGGACGTCCTTCTCGGCATCGTGCAGCACGAGGTCCTCAAGATGCACGAGCTCGCCTTCGAGCCACAAGGAGGCGCAGGCGTCCAGGAAGTGGGTGCGGGCGATGAAGCCTTCGCGGATCGGGCTTGTGCGCAGCCTCTCGTCGAGCCGCGCCAGCGCGTCCTCGGCGCGCGCGATCGGGCAAGGCGAGCGCGCGCCAATCGAGTTCAACGATGGTTGCGCGCGCGAGCATCATTGCCTTGGCTCCCTCCTCTCGCTGCTTATTGTCACGCCGGCCTGTTCGAGCCGCTGCCGCGTTTGCGGCATTCGGGCAAGCGTCGCGGCGAGCCGCTGGCTCCAGCGCGGTCCGCGCGTGGCGGCGTCGCGATAGGCTTCGACGAGATCGTCGGGCCGATCCTCGGCGAGGACGTCGATCAGAAACGCCGCCTGTCCGCGGTCCTTGACGGCCTTGAGGCTGTTGGGCCCGTCCTTGCGCCGATCGGCGACTATGAGTTTGTGAATCGCGAACCGCTCCGGGCGCGGAACCTGCACCAGCACGCCGCGTCGGTAGGGCACAGCGGCGGCGATCGGATCGGCGATCAGAAAATTCAGATGATGCAGCGCCTGCGCCTCAACATGGAGCGCCGCCAGCGGCCGCACGCCTTCGCTTTCGTCAAAACTCGGCGTCAGAAACTCGACCAGGAGATCGCCGCGGGTCTGGCGCCAACGCCAGGCACCTGTGCGCTGCAACTGTGGCGCGGCCTCGAAAGAAAAATCCTTGAGAATGGATTGCAGCGGCGGCGACGCCTCGTCGTCGAGCGCAATCGACAGGCGCTCGAAGCTCGCGATGTCGATATCGTTGGTTTGCGCGGTCTGATCGAAGTCGTAGCGAAAACCGAGTTCGCCCTCGTAGAGGCGAAAGGCCTGTGTGCCGACGATCGTGCCGCCGAGCCGGAAGACGCCGGCTTGGGCGAACGCGTTGAGAAGCGCGCCGGTCGCCCCGGCGACGCCGAGGAACCCTTCCGCGCGCAGGATGCGGATGGTTCGCGCCCGCGCGGCTTGTGCCTCGGCGCGCCGCGTAGCCAGTTCGGCATGGCGGGCGAGACGGGCGCGGATTTCGTCATTATCCTCGCCGACGTAGACCTTGCGCACGTCCGAGCCGACGCGAAACGTGTCGTACCAATAGACCTTTCCGTTGCGCTCGACGCGCGTCGGCGTACCGCGCAGCTCCGCGACAGCGTCGTCTTTCAGCGAGGCGACGAGGTCGGCATAGGCGGCGTGCGCGATCGGGGAATGGCGGCGGATCATGTTCAACGTAGGACTATTTTGTTGAGCATGGCGCCGTGTTCAACGAACGACAAGACAGTTGAACATGGCAAAGGGGCGGGTCGGTTTTGCCTGAAACTCTCAATTCGAGTGCCGCTTCCACTTCCCGATCTCAACAGCGGAAACATCATATGTTGTCCAGACTCAGGGGCTAAGGCGAACCAAATTTCCGCTACCGATTTCAGTGACCGCTCGATTTGCCGCATCGACCGCAAACCCGAATGACCGCCACTGCGTCTCCTCACCGTGGGAGGAGGCGTGGCTCGCGGCGCGACGCGTTGCGCGTAACTCGACAGGATCCGGTCCGTGGGAAGTGTTTATGAGCCGGGCTTGAAATGCCTGTTGAGTCAAAGCGCTGTCCGATCCCCGCAAGGTGAAAACCCGGCTCCGATTTCCCGCTAAGCGCTGAAAATTGAAATCGCCAATGGAAAGCGACGCCGACACCCCCGCCTTTCTGACCACTTTCACACCCATCTCGAAGCCACACATAATTCATTGATGGGACAGGTCTAGTAGTCCCATACGGAAGTCAATAGCATGTTTTATTCCGTCATGGACCATTGGCCGCGGCGACCCAGACGAAGCTTCCGGCCGCCGGGCCGAGAGCCGTCAGAACGGCGGCCTCTCGGGTGCCTCAAGGGGCGCGGTTTCGAGGCCCGCAGGGCTTCAAAGGCCCGCCAAGCGTACGGCTTGTCGGACCTAAGGCCCCCCGGAAGGCCTCTGGGGCCTCGGCTGGACGGGCGATTCAGCGACGCCTGCAAACGGTCATTTACCAACGACTTACGATATTGTACAAAGGGGTCCACAACGCCCTGAAAGGAGCGATTCGTGGCCCGCAGACCCCTCCCCGGCTCTCCTCCCGGCCCGACAGGACGTCTTTTGGGCTACGCGCGGGTCTCCACCGAGGATCAAGCCACGGACGCCCAGATCGACGAGCTGCGCGGGGCGGGCTGCGCGGCAATCTACCAGGAACACGGCTCGGGCGCGTCGCGGGCTCGGCCGGAGCTCGCCCGATTGATGCGCGAGATCCGGCCCGGCGATGTCCTCGTGGTCGTTCGCCTCGACCGCCTCGCCCGCTCGGTCAGCCACCTCCTCGAAGTCATCGAGCGGTTGGAGGAGAGCGGCGCGCACTTTCGCTCGTTGCGCGACCCCATCGACACTTCAACGCCCCAGGGCATGTTTTCGCTCCAGGTCCTCGGCGCGGTCGCGCAGCTCGAACGCGCGCTGATTTCCGAGCGCACCAAGGCCGGCATCAAGGCGGCGCAGGCGAGAGGAAAGCTTTCCGGCAATCCCGGTCTCAGGGCGAGGGACCCGGCCGCTATAGCCAAAGCGGCGCAGGCTCGAAACCGGGTCTTCACCGGCGACGTCATTGCGTCGATGGACCGATGGCTGCCGACGGTCCGGCGCATGCGGCCCCAATATCCATGGGAGGACGTGGTTCGGGTCCTGAACCAGGCCGGCGGGTCTCGATGGACCACCGAGCGCTTGCGGCGAGCCGTTCGAAGAGCGGTCCGAGAGGGGCTCGCCGACGCCACGCTGTTGGAGAGGACCCCGCGCAGACCGCCCGAGGATCGCCTGATGATGATGGTCGCGGGTATCGCCATGGCCAATCCAGAAATGTCGCTCCGGGCCATTGGCGCCCAGCTCGAGGCCATGCGAGAGCGAACCCCGCGTGGCGGCCGTCAATGGGCGGCATCATCGGTCAAGAACCTCCTGGACCAAGCTGAGAAACTGGGTTTGGCGCCGTCAATCGGCAACCGGGCGGAGTGAAACAGCGCTGACTTGTCATCTGTCTATGCGCCAGGCGGTCTGCGCCGCGTCACTCCGTTCGCGGGACGCTATGGTGCGGCATGCTCGCGCCAGCTTCGCCGCGCGCTATCGCAATGAAACGGCGTTTGACCTCGGCGAACAGCTTTGGTGGAAGCGGGCCGTAGTAGCCGGTCTCACTATCGACGGCCCGCAGGTCCGGCCCCGGCCAGGCGAAGCGGTTGCTTTCGGTCAGGACGATCCAGGAGCGCGCCTCGTCGGGGCCGAGACGAGCCTTGGTCATGCTGGGGATTTCGATCGCATCGGCGGGATCGGTAGGTGGCGCGTGCGTAATAGGCAGGACCCGAACGACCGGCGCGCCGTCCTCCGTCGTCGTCACGATCGCCAGCACAAGGCAGGGGCGATCCTTATCGCCCTCGTCCCTGCCCTCGCGATGCTGCCAGTCCCACAGATAGGCGTAGCGAAAGATCCAGCCGACCCGGATCTCAGTCGGCAGCATGCTTCGCATCGAGTTCGGCGTCGAGATGCTCGGACCCCGCCGGCATCTCGCTCGCCTCGACCGCCGCGATGTCCTCGTCGGTCAGGTCCGCAGTACGCTGAACGCGGCGGTCGCGTTTCGACAGCCGCAAGAAATCCTCGTAGGCCATCAGCACGGTGCGCGGACGGCCGTTCTTGGTGATGATCACCGGCTCGCGCACGGCGGCGTCCTGATAGGCGCCAAAATTCTTCGAAACCTCGGCGGCGGTGACGGTCGAACTCATGGCTCACGACTCCTAGTTCCGTAATATACGGAAATGCCTGTATTCCCGCAAGTCGTAAACGGGCTCGACCCCGGGCGGAACGAAGCCGCACCCAGGAACTGCAAGGAACGCCGTCGTCAAATCAGCGATCGCGCCCCGTACCGGGCATTATCGGACATGATCGTCATTATAGTGGGAACAGCCGATTCTCATGCCCCCGGAGAGCGGATTTGCGCTTCGAACCGAGTTCCGAAACGCCCTGCGGCCCCGCGCAGGGCGGTCATACGGCCGGAATTGCGGAGACTTGAGCGTTTCGGCCGCCGGTTCGGAGCGGGGTTGGTGAGATTCCGAGTTGGCGTTCCCGAGACAAGGCGGAGCGGGGTTATGAGACTCGCGCCGGAGTTTTTGAGACTGGCCCAGGCGAAGGTCGATGGCGCAGCCCCACCGCGCTCGCGCGAGCCGCCTGGGCCGAAGGCATCGACGAGGCGAGGCGGCCTGGAAACGCAGAACGAAGTTGTGAAGGACGAGAAAGGCCTTGGCCGATGAGCCCCGGCATCAAGGATCCTGAGGCCCACCGGCCGGCGCAACAGATCGCGCGCGCCACCGGGGAGACGATGACCCGCGTCGTCACCGAGGCCTTGCGCGAACGGCTGGAGAAGATCGAGCGCAGACACACGCGAGCGAACGTCGAGGAGCTGCTCGCGATCGCCGACTGGGCGGCGGCGCACGTCAAAGGCCCCTACCTCGACCACGTCGAGCTCTTCTACGACGAGCATGGCCTGCCGAAATGATCGTCGACACTTCGGCTCTAGTCGCCATCCTCTACCGCAAGCCGGAGGCCCAAGCCTTCGTCGAACGGATTCACCAAGCCGACCTCTGTCGCATCGGCGTCGCCACTCATGTCGAACTGTCCCTGGCGATCGAAAGCCAGATCGGTCCCGACGGCATGCGCCAGGCCGAAGCCTTCTTCCGACGCGCCGGCGTCGCCGTCGAACCGGTCGGCGTCGAGCTGGGCGAACTGGCCCGCCAGGCCTTTCGCGACTTCGGCAACGGCCGCCACAAGGCAGGGCTGAGTTTCGGCGGCCGTTTTTCCTATGCGCTTGCCAAGGCGACGGGCGAGGCCCTCCTGTTCAAGGGGGCCGATTTCGCTCTGACCGACATCAGACCAGCATGAGCAGGCCCCCTGCCCCACTGGACCCCGAGCAACCGGGCGGAGCCCCCCTCCCCGCACGGCTCGAGCCGTTGGTCGAAACCGCCCGCGCCTACGCCCGCGCGGCGACGTCGAAAAACACCAACCGCGCCTACGCCGCCGACTGGCGCGACTACCTGCGCTGGCGCGCCCGCCAGGGCCTCGACCTGAAGCCGCTCGCCGACCCGGAATGCGTCGGCCTCTATCTGGCGGCGCTCGCTTCCGGCGCCAAGGGCGCGGGCGCGAAGGCTCGGACCGTCGCCACGATCGAGCGGCGGCTCTCGGCGCTCGGCTGGAATTTCGCCCAGAGGGCCCTGCCCTTCGACCGCAAGGACCGGCATGTCGCGACCGTGCTCGCCGGCGCCAGGCGCACCCATGGCCAGCCGCCCGTCCAGAAGGAGGCGCTCTTGCCGGAGCATATCCTGGCCATGCTCGACCTCCTCCCCCCGTCGAACTTACGCAACCTGCGCGACCGGGCGATCCTCCTCCTCGGCTTCGCCGGCGGCCTGCGCCGCTCGGAGATCGCCGGCCTCGTGATGAGCCCCGAGGACTTGCTTCAAGGATCGGGCTGGCCGGAATTCTTCGACGACGGCGTACTCCTCACCTTGCGTGGCAAAACCGGCTGGCGCGAGGTCGAGATCGGCCGCGGCTCGACGGACGCGACCTGCCCGGTCGCCGCGCTCCAGGCCTGGCTGAAATTCGCGCGCATCGCGCGCGGGCCCCTGTTCCGGGCGGTGGTCGGGCGCGAGGTCGGATCCGAAACTCTCAACGACCGCCACGTCGCGCGCCTCGTGAAGCGCCTGGCGGTCGCCGCGGGCGTTCGCGGCGATCTGTCTGAACGTGACCGGGAGGAGAAGTTTTCCGGGCACTCGCTGCGCGCCGGGCTCGCCTCGTCGGCCGAGATCGACGAACGCTACGTACAGAAACACCTCGGCCATGCTTCGGCGGAAATGACCCGCCGCTACCAGCGGCGCCGCGACCGCTTTCGTGTCAATCTCATCAAGGCGGCGGGGCTGTGAGCGAGGGAATTGGACACCGTTGCCGGGTCCCCTGCCCTACCGGGGTTGAAACGCTTAGGCAAAATGCAACGCAGACTATTAGCTAAAGCGCTTCAAGTTGAAATCGCCAAGCAAGAGCGACACGGCGAGCCGTTCGAAGAGCAGTCGGAGGGCGACTTGCCGACGCGAAGTTGCTGGAAAGGACCCCGCGCAGACCGCCCGAGGATCGCCTGATGATGATGGTGGCGGGCATCGCCATGGCAAGTCCTGAAACGTCGCTTCGGGCGATTGGCGCCCGGCTCGAGGCCATGCGTGAGCGAACCCCCGTAGCGGCCGTCAGTGGGCGGCATCCTCCGTCAAGAACCTCCTGGATCAGGCTGAGAAATTGGGATTGGCGCCATCGACCGGCAACCGGGAGAGTGAAGCCGCGCCCTGCCAATGACCAAAAGGGCGGGAAGTCGATTTCGAACTCGCCATCTGCGCCAGGACGACGTATCATCTGACTATATAGTCAGGAGTAGACTTCGATGACCAGAAAACAGCGCGCGGCGCCCCAATCTGCGCCTCCCGAGGGTCAAACGCCGCCGCTAACGCGCCAGCATCGTGCAAAACGCGACGAGGGGACGACCGCGGCGAAACGGAGCGCGGCGCAGGAATCCAACGCCCAAGCAAATTCGCAAGTGTCCCCCCGCACCACTTGGAGGTTGGAAGAGGCGAAGGCGAGGTTCAGCGAAGTCGTCAGGCGCGCCCATGACCAGGGACCGCAATACGTCACCGTGCGGGGCAAACAGGCGGTCGCAATCATCGACGCCGCCGAGCTCGAACGACTGCTGCCGGCCAGCCCAGAGGTCGTCCCGCTTGTCCAATTCCTCGAAGGCCTCCACGTTGAAGGCTTGGATTTGACGCGCGAGCGTGACCTTGGTCGGGACGCCCCGTTGTGATTGGCTGGCTCGTCGACACCAACGTTATAGCGTCACTCATTGCGCCAAACGGTGCGCCGAGCGTCAAGGCGTGGGGGCGCATGGTCGATGAGCGCCGGCTATTCATCAGCATCCTGACGCTTGCGGAATACGACAAGGGTATCGCAAATCTCCGTGGCGAAGACCCCAACGTTCAACGCTACATCGCGGCTCGAGACGCGCTCGAGGCTCGCTTCGCCGGCCGAATCTTGTCGCTGAGCGACTTCGTCGTCCGCCGATGGGGCGCGATTTCCGGGCGCGTGAAACGAGAAACGGGTCATCCGCCGCCCGTCATCGATACCTTGCTTGCGGCGACGGCGATCGAGGCGGACCTGTATCTGGTCTCTCGCAACACGAAGGATTTGCAGCACTGTGGAGCTGCAGTCTTCGATCCATGGCGCGATGACATCGGCGCGTTTCCGCTGAGACCGCCTCGTCGCCGGTAGCCTCTCGAAGGTAGGAACGGCTTTTGGACTGATCCGGCGCGTCATCTGGCTACGCCCTCTTGTTTTCGCGGGTTCGGTTGCCGATGAGCGCCATCAGCCTCAGCTTCCGCTGAGGAGCCTCGATCGTCCTTTGGCCGAGCACACAGGCTACCAAGAAATGAGCGTTTCATGGTAGTCTCGGTGTCGGAGGGTCCGAATGACGCGCAACACATCGATTTCTCTTGGCGATCATTTTGCGAGCTTTGTCGACGCCCAGGTGCAGAGCGGTCGATACGGTTCGGTCAGCGACGTCGTGCGCGCAGGGCTTCGGCTGCTGGAGGAACACGAGGCTAAGGTCAGGGCCTTGCAGGCGGCTTTGATCGCCGGCGAGGACTCGGGTGAACCTGCGCCTTTCGCTGCAGAGGGCTTTTTGAAGCGGATGCGCACAAAGCATGTCGGATAGCCGCTATCGGCTTTCGCCGCTTGCCGAGACGGATCTAGAGGACATCTGGCTCTACACACTTGAAACGTGGTCGCTCGAGCAGGCTGATCGTTATCTGAGAACCCTCTTCTCTGCGTTCGTCGACCTGGCGACAGGTCGCAAGACAGGTTGTCCCGCTCGCGTTTGCGACGGATATTTCAAGCATTCTGTTGGCGCTCACGTTATCTATTTCCGGCGATCGGAGTTTGGGATCGACGTCATAAGGGTTTTGCACGGTCGAATGGATGCGGATCGACATCTGTGATCATCGTTCTTCCTGCCCCCTACCCTCACGCGCATCTCTTCTCTCGGTTTTTGGCGCCGATCAGGGCCATCAGCATCGGCCCGATCGAGAATTCGTTGAGTTGCGCTTTGCGCGTGAGCTCGCGCAGATAGCCGCCGGCGCTGGTGATCGCCGCGCCCCGCTGAAGGATGGCGGCGATGACGATCGCGGCGGATTTTTCGCCCAAGACGGCCTGCGCCTCCTCCCAGGCGCTCGAGCTGACGCCGAGGGCCTTCCGCGCGACGCCGGCCGCCGCGAGGAGGTCGCGCCAATGGGAAACGTCGCCCGTGGCGTAGTCGGCAATGTCGGGACAAGCTCCGAGCACCATGCTCAAGGGGAACACGATTTCTGCCGTCCGCTTCGGTTCGGGCGTGGGCGGAGCCGGCGCCGCGGCCCTGCTTTCTTGGATAGCAGGTTCAAGATCAATAGGGGGTTTTGGGTTTGAATTCTGTATGTGGTGCTCATTGCTGGCGCCATTGGCGCCCATTTTTGACTGTTTGACGTGACTTTCCAGGACCTTCAGCAGGTCGTCGGCCAGTGCGCTGAGCTCGTCGGCGATTTGCTCGAGCTCGGCAAGGCTGGCGTTCGTCGTGATCCGCGAGACCGCGGCGCGAAAAGAAGCGTGGACGTTCTCCCAGGTCGAGGGTCCCTGCCCTATCGCCGGCAGCGGAATGGCCTCATCGAGACCGGTAGCGATCATCTTGACGATGTCGCGCCTGGCGAGCGTGATCCGCTCGCGCACGTAGCGAAACGCTCGCTCCTCGGCCATGACCGCTTCCGCGAGCCCTTCGATCTCGGCGGCCCGCGCGACCAGGGGAGAGAGGTCGAAGCCGAAGGCCTGCGAGACCGCGCCGCCCCTGCCCTTGCGGGCATAGCGCTTGCCGTTGGGGCTGTCCCTGCGGATGATCAGGCCTGCGTCGACGAGGAGCGCCAGGTGCCTGCGCATGGTCGACGAGGGCATGCCGTGCGCCCTCAACGCGATCTGCTCGTTCGAGGGGAAGACGATCAGATCGTTCCCTGTCAGCACGGTCTCTGGATGAAAGGTCAGAAGGGCGTTCAGCACCGCGAGCGAGCGCTCGCTGACGCCGAGCCGTTCGCGGGCCGTGCAAAGCGCGCGAAAGATGTTCCATTTGTGCACCGCCGCCTCGGGCGGGCGCTGCTTTGCGACCATCTGGCTTGCCACTTGGGCAAGCGACAGCGTTCGCCGCCCAAAGGGCGTCGTTGGCAGGACCGGTTCCATTCGAGTTCGCCTTCGTTCAGGCAAAAAGAAACCGCTCGCCGAAACGGCGTCGACGCTTGACAGTGATTTGCGGAGGCCCTACCTTTTGAGTGCGAAATCATTAGGTGTAGGGCTTCCGGGGCGGTGACGTCTCGGAAGCGTTTTTTTTTGCGCGTTGCTCCAGTTTGGTGGCTGATCCAGGTCTCGCGCCGGCTTGCGGCGTTTGTGGGTTAGATGGTCAAAGAGTGTCGGTCGCTCCTCCTTTGTGATTCGCGGCAACGGAAATCTTAAGCACCGAATGGCGCGAAGATGTCAGCCCAGAGGATAGAGACGACATCCGCCGGACGAAGGCGGTGAGCACTTTGTTGTGCTGACGTGCTATGGGGGCTGGGGTGGCATGGTCATGAATCCCGTCGCTTCGCTGGGCAAAAGAAATCCGCTCACCGAAACGGCGCCAAATCGCTTGACAGTGATTCGCGGAAGTGGGATTCTCTAGGTGCTACACTGGAGAAGGGCTTCCGGAATTCGTTTCGGGGGCCTTTTTCTTTGTGCGGCTAGTCTCCTGTTGAGTTGTTAGGCTTCGCCTCCCTGAAGGCGCGATAGAGAGCCTCAAGGTGGCACGAAATGTAACTACCGAAGTCGCCGGCATCGGGCGCTGTCAGCGATAAGCTGAATGTGTTGCCCGTATTGCGGAAGGTTGCGGCTACCCGATTGTCGTGGGCCTTCCAGGACTGAGATTCGAGTGCCGGCTGTCGCTTTCGTGGTTTGCGGCGATGAGCCTTCAAGTTGGTCAATATGACATTGAAGCGACCGACACTGTCGGCTGCAGTGAATGCTTCGGACTTGAGGATCTCTCTCGCAAAGTCCGCGACGTTTGGAAAATTGAAGAGCTTTTTGAGATCTTCCCAACGGTCGCGTCCCACCGCGCGCGCAGCGCCAATTGCGGCGACTACGTCCGGAGGTATGACTTCGGTGATTGAAAGCATGCGAGACAGCAGGGTATCGTCGACGCTTAACGCGGCCCTCGCGACGTCCTTTGGATGGCCGAGCTGCATCAACTGCTGCGCAAACAGCGCCTTCTCAATGAACGAGTAGTCTTTTCTGCGCGTGTTCTCCTGCCCTTGGGCGATCACATGTGATGTGTCGTCCATGGTTTTGATAATGGCGCGGACGGGTTGACCAAGTTCCCTAGCTGCGCGTACGCGGCGCCTACCGAAGACGATGATATATCGCCCAGGCGCATCTGGGCGTGGCCGCACTAGAACGGGTTGGTGCTGGCCTTTCTCTCTGATGCTTTCTAGGAAGAGCGCGAACTCTTCCTCGTCGTCATCGATGCGGTCTCTTATCGACGACGGATCCACCAAATTCGGATCGAGGTCCACGATCGTCTCGCCGGAACCGATCCGCTTCGCGCTGTCCGCAAGCTCTTCGATCGAGAGCTTCATTGATCGCGAAGCGCCACGTAGAGCGTAGTCAACCCGTGTTTCGCTAGCTTGGCTTGAAACAGCGGGACCTGTCACACTCTCAAGCAAATGCTTACGCGCCATCGCTAGCCTCCTGCCCTGACAGGAAGAGCTTGAGAACACAAAGGAATTGGCCGGTTTGCACGGCTGTCAAAAAAGACATCATCGCCGGCCCCATGCTCTGTGAATCAGCTCGGTGATCTCCTCATTGACTTTGGTGAGCGCCTCCATGGCGCGGTCATAAGTGAGGTGTGTGAATTGTGCTCGATCGACTTCGTAAAGGGTCTGGTTCGTGATACCGGCGTCTGAGATGGCCGTCGATTTCACCATCCGGTTGTTTAGGATCTGGCCAGGAAACAGGGTTTGCATAAAGCCAACCATCTGGGCCTGGGGGCCGTCGGTGGGCTCATAACGTGTCACCAAATATCGAAACCATTTGAGGTTCACTCGGGCGACGCTACTAATAGATTGAAGGATACCGCCGAGCATGAGTAAAAACTGGCTCATTGACATAACGTCAAGCATTTGTGGATGTATTGTGATCAGCACGGCGGTGGAAGCCGTGAGCGCAGTAAGCGTAAGGTAGCCGAGTTGTGGAGGGCAATCGATAACTACGACATCATACCGGTCGTCGACCTCTTCGAGGGTGTCCGTAATACGAGTAAAAAAAGTTCGCCCAGCTCCGGAGGAATTCTGGCTTGTATTAAGAGGGGTCTCGTATTCGTATTCCTGCAATTCTAGGTTTGCAGGCACGATATCGAGGCTCGGGAAGTTTGTTGACCTGATTACGTCCGCGATGGGCGTCTTGCGTTCGTCGTAACGTATGGCGTCGTAGAGTGACGGGTTCTTATCCAATTCGGGCTGAACTCCGTGCAGCGACGACAGAGAAGCCTGCGGATCCAGATCGATCGCTAGGACCCGATGTCCGCAGAGCGCTAGGTGTTGCGCAAGATGAGCCGTTGTGGTGGTCTTACCGCTGCCGCCCTTGAAGTTAACAACAGAAATGACCTGTAATGCATCTCCAGCGCGTCTGTGTGGAATGTACTTCTTGTAATCCGCGCGGCCAAACTGGTCGAGGTACTGACGCAGTTCTTGCATCTGCTCCGCGGTATAAGTGCGCCGACCGGACTTCGAGGTTGTCGGCGTTGGGCCTTTGCCTTCAAGATGTAGCTTCTTGATGTTCGATGGTGTCACCCCAAGAAAATACGCAACCTCGGCCAACGAAAATTGTCGAAGACTCTTCTTCGCATTCGGTGGATAGTGCTCATGGCGAAGTATGTTCAGCTTGTCCGAGATCAATTCTCCCTGGCGGAGTATGACCTCATGAAAGCTTATATCCTGGAACTCTTCGGCCGATGGCACGACGCTCATTTGCAGGCCTTCCCGAAATAACGCTTTTCCGTCCGCGGCGTGGCGACAAGCGTGAATAAAAGCCGATTCGCTCGTAGGAGCAACAAGTTTTCCGTTAATGAGAGGTTAACGGCGGGCCGCACTATGACAGGGGGTGACTCCCAAGGTGAGGTGAGTCCGGAATGTCACAGGTGGTGTTGAAAGGGCTTTGGTTGGCGAATTTGTTGAGACGGCGGGGCGGCCACTCTGAATCAAGAGTGGGATAGGTTTCTCGGCCGGAGTCGAAGAGTTGATCGCGGCGCCCATGCGGCGGATCGCGGCGCTTGAATCTGAACTGGCGATTTTCAGCGCCAGTTGGGGCAGAACAGGTCGGTCAGTTTCAAGCCGCCTTCGAGCGATGGGTTGAACGCGCCTCGTAGCCCGGGCAGCCTTCGCGACCGCTCGGGCACGGAGAGCGGCGGCCAGACGGGCCAAGAGGGTGGCAAATTACGGCATGCCGCCGATCCCGGTTGCGTTCTTCGGCACGAGGCGTGCGCGTGCGGCCATTGCGGTCAACTGCTCGATCCGAAGGCGGCCAGGGGGATTGAGAACCGCCAGGTATTCGATCTTACCGAGCGCCCGCTCCTGGTCACCGAACATGAGGCCTCGATTTACCGCTGCGAACATTTCCGCGGCGTGAACCAAGGCGACGTTTCCCGATGGCGTGGTCTCGACCGCGAGAAAGCACCGCAGCAACATCCTCCAAATCCTCACCGCAACATCGCCTCAAATCCTGCAATCCTTCGCCGCATGGCTGACCGCTTGCGAGTTACGGCAGGCGCTCAGATGATGAGTATCGCATTGACAATACAGTAGGTTTTGGCGTTCTGCACGGCTGTCAAAACGGATCCAGTCTGAGTGGGGGAGGTAGAGCGTCGCCTGCGTCTTGGGCTCGAACGACGCTCGTTGCCGATCTTCGTCGACTGCAGGCATTCCTTGCTGAAAGAGGCAACGTCCCCCTGATGCGATCGTGGTCTGGCCGCTGTGAGATTGCCCCGTGGCGGAACCGATGAGGGCCGCCACGACGGGCAGCCCTTTCGGCGAGCTTGGAGCGCCAGCCTTCAGCGCGAGAACGACAATCGAGGTGAGATCGACGAGCGAGCGTTGTCGCAATCAGCTTCCAGGCTCTGGAACGGTCCTCAGTTGCCTTACGAGGCAAATTCGCTCCCACGACAACTGCAAATCTTGGATATCAAGATCTGGCGACTCTTCGGCATCGGCGGCCATGGTTTCCGCCAGATTAGTTACAGCGGCCCGACCCGCAACAGTAGATTCGACTCCCCGCGCCAGGCAGCATAGGTTTCCGCCCGAAGCTCATTTCGAAGGCGACAGCCATTCTCTCAGCCCGGACGCAGCAGCACCTGCCCTCGGATGGTCGATCTCGTCGAGCGAGGAGAGAATTGAATTGGCGAGTTCGGGGCGAACGCGTCCCATGCGCGCAAGGAAAATGACGACCTCTTCGTCAGCTACTCCGGCCACGGCCTCTACCACACGTGGTGATGACATATCCCTCAAGAGGCGTTTCAAGGGATCGCGCGCCTCCACGCGGCCCATTCGTCCCAGGGTGCATGCGGCGGCGGTCGAGACCTCGCTATCACGGTCGCACAGCAACTCAATTAGCGTCGCCACGATATCGCGTCCCGCGCGGACGCAGCCGCAGGCAGATGCGCGTACCGCGGGATTCGAATTGCGCAAGAGCATCAGCGCGACGTCGTGTGGAAAAATTACGCCAAGCTCCGATGCTGCAGTCGCCGCTATTGCGAGAGTTGGCCCTTGGACAATGCCCTTGACGATCAATTGACCGACGGATCGAGAAGCCTCGGGCCCGCCAATCGAGGCAAGAGCCTCCAATGCCGCGGCCTGTTCCGGCACCGTGCAAGCGACGCCATAGCCGACGAAACGATTGCAGAGAGTTGCAAGCGCAGCCACTGCACCAACTAGCCGCCGCCTTCCGGCTTCGGCCGCAAGCGCACAAGCGTCAGCAAGCACCGAGTTCTGGCAGAGCGGCGATCAACGCCGCGTCAGACAAGCTTCGAGCAAACCGCGGCACTTGCGGGGCAGTCAAAGAACCCTGGGTCGGCGCACGGTCAGCAAATAGTTCGAGCTGGGTATGCTTTTTCACACGCACAAACTGTCTCGAATAACGACGCGGATCAACAAATTTGATGACCTGTCGTCAAAGCGCGCGCGGGCTTTTTTCGGGCGCGAGCAGCTTTTCGCCCATGCGTTTGTGAACTGACGGCAATAAGTTGAAGTGTGATCAGCTGAGGGCGGCGATCGCGGTACGTCTTTGGCTCTTCCTTGCCAACTCCGTCGGCGTCACTCGCGGCGCCTGACGAAGGAGCCCAAACGGCGCCGACGGAAAAAGCGATGACCGAAAAGGGGATGCGATGGATCCGTCGCGAGATGCTTTCGCCGCATGAAATGCGCTTGATCCAAACGGCCTTCGGCATGTGCGTAGAGCACACGACATCGGAGCCGTCTCGCCATGCGTTCGTCAAGATCGCCAGGAACCTCACACACATAGACTGTATTATCATCGGGGAAGATTTCGACTGAGCGCTGCCACTCCACGACCGGCGACATTCTATAAGCGCCCTCTGGGACCGTTTCCTATCGCTGCCATTCAATCGTTCGGTCTTGTTCGCGCCGAGATCGGCGATGTTGGACCATGGACGCGGGAAAGGAACGAATTGCCATGACGCCGTCTGAAATCCTGAAGGCCCTGTCGCGGGGTCATGAGCACTGGCCCGCCGACGCCCTTGAGGCAGCGTCGGCTCAGCGCTCGGCGCTCAGTGCGCTCTTGCTGGAAAAGTTGACGCAGGGGGCCGCGGAGATCGAGAAACTCGAGGCCGCGGGCTTCCCAAACCCCAGCGTGAAGCGCTTCTTGAGGACTCCGTCGCCTTTGTTCTACGGCGTGTTCCTGCTGGCCGACTGGCGCGAACAGGCAGCCTATCGTCCGTTCGCGCGCTTGATGCGATTTCCGTGGGTTTCCCACGACCATCTTCTCGGCGAACCGGCGGTCGAGGAGCCGGGCTATCGACTCATGGCGGCGGTGTTCGACGGCGATCCGAAGCCTATTTTCGACATTATCCTCGATCTCGACGCCGACTCCTCCGTACGCTTCTGGCAATGGCATGCCCTGACGCTGATTGCTCTCGAGGGAAAGCTCGATCGAGCCGTTGCGGCGGATTTCGCGCGGCGGGCGTTTGTCGAAATGGGACGTGAGGCCGTCGACGTGTTGGTCTGGTCGGGATGGGAGAAGCTGATTTCCTGGCTCGCGCTGACTGACCTCGCGCCACTCGTTCGCAAGGCGCACGAGTTGGAGCTGTTGGTCGAGAGCACCTACAAAGAGTTTCAGAGGGATCTCGAATACGCCATCGCGCATCCTGGCGCTCCCTGTCGACCGGGGGACGAACTCCTCGCCTTTGGGGGGATCCAGAAGGAATTGTCGCCATGGGTGGGATCGTGACGGCGGCCAGGCGCGCCATTGTCAATGTGATACCTGGTAATGTTACTGCCGTTATCCGCGCGCGGCAGCGTCTTTTGTGTGCTTTTGCTTCGAGGGGGTTTCAAGGGTGCGGCTCCGCGTGATAGGTGAGCAAAACAATACATAGCCCGGGACGCCGACAACTTACGGGTTGTAGTGCGCAGAGAGTAAGGGCAGTCCATTAACCGCTCCGAGATTGCAGATAGGCGCTGCTTATCTACGGACACGTATGGGAGGAGGGCGCGGAACAGCTAGTTGGAAAGGTGGAGCGATACATGCTTCGAGGTGATGAAGAAGGTTGCTTTGGGTTTTCGAATGGCGGCGACGATTCCTCCCAATCGCCCGACCGTCGGGGAAAACAGGGTCCGCTCGGGCGAAACCACTCCGGAAATACGGTGGAGGGCATCGTCATTTGGCCCGCAGCAACAAAATTGACGGACAAGATCCTCGGCCATAATACCGACGACTTGGCTGGTATCTTGATAGATATCGCTGCGGAATGTGGCCTTTCGCATATTGCCTACTTCTGTCTTGCCGCCGACAAAAGCGCGGACTCCAGCTTATTGACCGCTGTTACAACATTTCCCAAAGAATGACCTTGTTGCAACGAGGCATGGGCGACAAGAGTTTTTAAGGGCTGCCGGCGCAAAAGGCTTCTGATTTTCGTCTCGGGAGCCGATGATGCCTTTCAAGCTTCATTCGAAAGGCCGGCGCCACATTCCCCGTCAGCGTCATCGGGTCACGAATTGGCGCGAGTACGACGCATCCCTGCGCAATCGCGGAAGCCTGACCGTCTGGTTCACGCCAGATGCGATTGCAGGATGGAAGGCGCAGCCCCGAACAACGCCGGGCGGTCAGCGCCACTATTCGGACCTGGCCATCGAAACCGCACTGACTTTGCGCGCGGTGTTTCGATTGGCGCTTCGACAGAGCGAGGGCTTGATCGGGTCGATCATGAAAATGCTGGAGATCGATCTGCCGGTTCCCGATCACACGACGCTGAGCCGGCGGGCGGGTGGATTGCCGGTTCAAATGCCCAGGAGAGACCAGATCGGCGATCTTCACTTGATCGTCGACAGCACCGGGCTGAAATTGCGCGGCGCGGGCGAATGGTTATTTGAAAAACACGGCACGGCGAAACGGCGCGCATGGCGCAAGTTACACATCGGCATTGACGTCGCCAGCGGCGAGATCGTCGCCTTTGATCTGACGGACAAAGATGTAGACGACGCCTCCCACGTACCCGCGCTATTGGATCAATTGACGCAGGCTCCCGCTTCTTTCATGGCCGATGGCGCATACGACAGGGCTGCGACTTGCGATGCCATCCTCGCCCGAAATCCGTTCGCCCGGTTCATCGTCCCACCCTGCAAAGGGGCTGTGCCGGGACCGGCTGCAATCATCTCGCCAACCCGGCGCGACTTGCATATCCTTGCCGTGAACGAACATGGGCGGATGAATTGGCAGAAGGCGACGGGTTACAACAACCGCTCAAAGGTCGAGGCTGCCATAAGCCGTTACAAACGCGTCATCGGCGACACATTGAAATCCCGTCACGACGCTCGCCGTGCGACCGAGGTTGCGATCGCGGTCAAATCGCTCAACCGGATGAACGAGCTCGGGCGAGCGGAATTCGTCAGAATGGCATGATCAAAGCCGCGGCAACGTCCAAACGCGTCTTGCGATGCCTCCGTGCAACAAAGTCTCTCGGCATGCCCGTTTCTCGAAGGCTCGCCTGAAACCGCCGGGGAGGGCCACCGCTGGCCCCGGGCCTCAGGTTGTGCACCAACGCCTGCGGAGAGGCCTTATGCCGCCGGCGTCCAAAAACCTGCACAGGACCGACCATCCGAAGCGACTGACCTGAGTGCTTCCGCGCTCGAGGACGCGAGCAAGATGGAGGTCATTGGGCGTCAGGCAATTGGCGAACACAATCTACGGCCGTCGAGACCAGGGCGGCTCACGAACAGAGCCGCCTCCGTCATGGCGCCTCAAACTTGACGTCGAGGACCGCAAGGCTGGGGACCCCTGCATCCGCTTTCTATTTCGATTTCGTGACCTTTCGCGATCTACACCTACACTGACAGCGCAATTCGACTGGCTGGCCCGGAAGGTATAACTAAGAGTCCGGATCCCCGAACCCGCCCGCGGCGGTGGCGCGAACTCTCCAATTTTGGTCGCGCCCTACGCATCAGTTCTCCTCGAAGGCGCGCGTCCGATACCAGTGCTCGTCCGCCCTGCCTCCGGGACGGCCCTCCCGCTCCCACAGAGCGTAAGCGCGTTCGCGGAAGCGCTGATGCTGCGCTTGGCGCCAGAAGTCGTCGGCGCGACCCCCCGGACGCCCCGCCTCGTCCCAGAGAAAATAGGCGCGGTCGCGAACGAACTGGTCCAGACCCGCCTTGGTTTCCGCCAGCACGCCAAGCGGATCTCCGTATGGGGTCAGTTGACCGCCGCGGCTGACATGCATCTTGGCGGTCAGACTCTCGAGTTCCTCGTTGGGCACCAACTGCGCGTGGCCTGCCGCCTCCAACGCCTTCTGCTTGAATGCCCCCTCGTCAGCCGGAGGGCTGAGCGTGACAGGAAATGTGTGCAGCACCTCCAAGCCCTGCCTTTCGACATCGACCAAGCGCTCCGGCATGAAATCCTCCTCGCGGTAGGTACAGCTTGTTTAGATGAAACAAATGTCCGACGGCCCAACCCGATTGCCGACGACGGAATTGGCAAAACTGGGCCGTCATAGTCCGACTGCAAGTCGTCGATCGTGCATGTCCTCGCCGCCACTAGCGAGGTCGGAGTCGTTTCAGAACCAACGTCCACGGCCATAGAACCCGAACCCGCCGCATAGGAATATCACGACGAGAATGATCAATAGCGTATTCGTGTCCATATGCTTTGCCCTTCCTAAATTGATCCCCGCCACGCACCAGAATGTCCGCACCAGGGGCACTTACGAGATTTTTACTGTGAAAATTGATGGCGCGCCAGGCTCGGAAACTACCTATTTTTCACCAATAAACATTGAATGCTCACAATTGTGGTCTGATAAATCGCGGTAAAAAAGATCAAAAAACTCATTTTCGGCACAAGTGGTCCCTCGTATTTATATGACCATGAGTAGATTCCGACGCTTACCGTTTGGATCGGGTTGAGACTAACTGCTGAAGAGCGACGCCGCGTTTGGCGCCTTGCAGGAGGTCTCTATGTCACGAATGGGTCTTTTTCTCTCAGCCGCCGTGTTGCTCTGCGCGTCGTCCCAAATTGCGCTTGCCGACCAAAGTGGCCTGGTCACTGGCGCGGTTGGGGGCGCAGTCGCCGGGGCTGTTGTCGGCGGTCCGGTCGGGGCGGTCGTCGGCGGCGTGGGAGGCGCGGCGATCGGGAATTCCATGACCAACCACAGAAACTACCATCGCGGTTACGCCTATCACCACCACCACCACTACGATCAATACTGATCGATTGGCGGCGCCCCGGCGGCAGGGCGTTGCCCGGGCTGGGGCTTCGCCGAACAAGACGCCCGCTGACTCCCATTGCGGGCGTCGACTCCTCCGGCGCGGTGGCTTGAAAATTTCCGCGACCAGATCCAGCGGGAACGCGTTGCGCTCCTTGCAGAGGACGGCCAGTGCCTGAAACGGATGTCACGTCTTCGCTCCCGCCGATCCACATCGAAGAAACGATCCAGGCGATTGCCCGGCTTCGGGCTGACCACCACGCGAACGCCACGCAACATCAACGCGTCGTCGATCGCATCACATCGCTCATGGGCAGCGCCAAATTCATCGCGGCGCTGTCCGTCTTCGTTGTCGGCTGGGGGAGTTTGAACGGCCTGGCCGCGGCCCTTGGCTATCGCGCGCTCGACCCGCCTCCGTTTGCATGGCTGGCGGCCGCAGCATCGTTGGCGTCCCTCTATTTGGTCATCCTGATCCTGACGACGCAAATCGGAGACGATCGCCTGACCCAGCGCCTGGAACTCCTTAATCTGGAGCTGACGATACTGAGTGAGCAAAAGATCGCCAAGGTCGTGGCCCTGCTCGAAGAACTTCGGCAGGACAGCCCGCATCTCCGCGATCGGTTCGATCAACTGGCCGAAGCGATGTCCCAACCCGCGGATCCTCAATCGGTGATTGACGCTATCAAGGAAACGCAATCCGAATCCGCCCACGTGTCGCGCAATGCGCCCTGAACCCAAGCATCGATTCGATGAGCAGGCGAGGGGCGCCCCCGCCGATGCGTCTGTTGCCGTCGACCCGTCCTCCGTCTCTGGACGTAGGTAGTTTCCGACGCTGGCGTCCAAGGCGCCAAACCTTTCAAACGGAGCCAGTCGCTGATCTCTCAACCATTGGAGCAAACCTCATGAAGACAGGCATTCTACTCGCCGGCGCGATAGCGCTGGCATTTGCGGCAGGCACGGCTGCGCTGCCTTCTCTCGCTGACGCCGCTCAACAAATGCATGGGGGCGGCGGACATGGCGGCGGCGGACATGGCGGCGGCGGTCACGGGGGCGGTGGTCATGCGGGCGGCTACCGCATGGGCGGCGCTTACCACGGCGGCGGTGTCTATCGCGGCGGCTATGGTGGCGGTTACGGCGGCGGCTACGGCGGCGGCGTATACTATGGCGGCGGGTGCGGACCCATGCAGGTGGTCCTCGGGCTCTGCGGCCCCTACGCCTATTGAACCGGATCGCTTGCGCGGCGGCGCTCTTTTGACACGCCAAGTGGACTGAAGCGCGTTGACGACCAGCGCTCGCCCCTCTCGCGGGGGGGGGCGCGTGTCGTCAGCCCGGTCCCGAACGCGGCCCATCACGAGGCGATCGAGGCGACGCCGAGATCGACTGACGATGAAACGTCCCAACCCCCAAAGGTGCAATTGATGAGAAAGCTTCTTCTCGCCTCCGCGGCGATCGCCGGCCTCGCCGTCTCAATCTTCGTGCCCAGCGCCTTCGCGGCGTCCGGCGCCGACCGGGCCGTGCCGAGCGCGGCCGACATTCAGCGCTTTGAGGAACGTCAGTCCGTCTTGCTCGACGCGCATCTGGCCGGCATGAAGGCAGCCCTGAAACTCAACGAGGAGCAGGCGAAGAACTGGCCGGCCTTCGAATCCGCGATTCGCGACGCCGCCAAGGCGCGCTGGGACCGATGGACTCAAGCGCGGGAACGTATGGCTCAAGATGAACGTCCTTCGCCGATTGAACGCATGACCATCATGGCGGATCATATCGAGAAGAGCGCGGCGGACCTGCGAAAAGTCATCGACGCCAGCAAGCCGCTTTACGCGAGCCTAGACGATACCCAGAAGGGCGACTTCGGTCCGCTGATGCGCGAGTTCAAGCCGACCCACAGGCGCTGACGGATATCCATTGGGGCCAAGCGCACGGCTGTCCGGGGAAGTTTTACGCATAGAGGAAGGTCATTTGATTGGGATTGGACTGATCGCGTTTTTTGCTGGGATTGGTCGGCGGCGGCGTGTTGATGGCGACGAGCCAGCGACGGTTGAACAGGAAGAGGCCGACGAACTCGGCGAAGCGCAGGATGTCGAATTTGGTTTTGGCGGCCTTGGCCGCCAGTCTGAGCAGGATGTAGGCGATCATCGCCGCGTAGATCTGCAGTTTGACGGCGTTCGGACTGGTTCCGAGGAAGGAGCGCAGCTTCAGGTGCTGCTTGAGCCAGCGAAACAGCAACTCGATTTGCCAGCGGAACTTGTAGACCTGGGCGATTTCGACGGCGGAGCGCTTCATGTCGTTGGTGATCACGATGATCGTCTTTGCGTCCTCGTCGCGCAGGATTTCGATGCGGCGCAGTGGGATCGGGAGCTTGGAATCGCCTTTGCTCGACAACGCGACCTGCTCATCGGCGATCACGGTGAAGCCGTCTCCGCGCGAGGGTCCGTACTGGCGCTCAGCCTTGACGGTCAAGCCCATGTTGGTCTTGGGCCTGGTGACGAAGAAGGCCCCGGCCGCATGAATGGCTCTCCACCAGCCGTAATGGCAGTAGCCCTTGTCGAAGGCGTAGGTGAGGCCGGCCTCGATCTCGATCTGTCGGCCGATTTGGGCGTCGTTGACGTTGGCGTCGGTGATGTCGAGGATGCGCGGCAGATCGCGGCCGGGATCGTAGACGACATGGGCCTTCATGCCGCGGATACGGCCGTTCGACTTGGCCCAATCGAACAGTTGTCCCAAAGGGATAGGCGTCGAGTTGATCAGGCGCAGCAGTTTCTTGGCCTCGGCTCGGGTCGAGCGGTCGGTCAGGGCGGCGATCATCGCCAGAACTTCAGCGAAGGCTTCGACTGGCCGGCGCGCGTTGGCGTCGGCAAGCGTCGAGCGCGCAATCGCCTCGCAGCGCAGATGATAATGGGCATGGGCGTTGGCGTTCCAGCTCGCTTCGAGCGCGCGCAGCGAGGTCGCGCCGGTGAGCTGGGCGTGGATCAACACCATCAGATGCTCCCAGCTGCGGAACGACTTGTCGTAAGCGTCGGCGTTCCAGCGCTCGACGATCGCCTCGAACCGCCGGCGATCGAGGGGCTCGACGAGCTGGCTAAAAATGGTAGGAGTGAAGCGCATGTCCCGCAGCCTTTTTTCCGAGTCTCTACAACCAGAAAATAGCAAGGAATCTCAACATTTTCCCTGGTTTTGCGGGGCATGCGCTGCGACACGTTGAATCACCTCGGACACTTTCTCCGGACAGCCGTGGGCCAAGCGGGGACGGGATTCTCGCCACCTTGTCGCCGCGCGTTCCGCCGGTTGGAGCCTGGATGCAGTTCGTGCGCGTTGGGTCGACTGGCGCGGGATCGGGCGTTGGTAGAGCGCAACGGCGGGATCGTGGCCCTCGACGCGGTTTTCCCGTCGAGCTTTGGGAGATGACCAGTCGCCGCTCGCGAACGCAAAAGCCTGGGCCCTAAAGGCTGGGAGGAGTCTTAGGCAAGGAATGCCGGCGCATCAATGCTGTCGCCGAATTCCCCCAATCCGTAATCTTCAAGCTCCTGCCAAGCGCTTCTGCTTGGCAGGCTCTCTCGCTAAGTTCGGAGGACCTAACCAAGCTCTTCGATGATTATTCCGGTTCCGTCGCAGCGGACGCAAGACTCTTCGGTGGGTTTGCCTGCCGCCTTGTTGGCTTTCTTGCCAGTCCCTCCGCATTCCGGGCAGACGTCCTGCCCGGTTCCGGGCGTGCCCGGCTCCGGATCATCATTGGGGGTGTGCTGTCTGAATGGATTTCCGGATTACATGAATTGTCCTCCATGTTACCTTAACGAATAATGGCCGACGAAATTAGCAAAGACATTCATCCGTGAGAGGCTTATCCCGCTGTCCCAGGTACGTCGGTCCCGCGCGCAAGGGCTCTTAGAGCCAAATCGGCGACCGCCGGCGGCCAAAACGGGTTAGACCAGATTTGCCCAGCCTGAAATTTCATGGGGCTTTGGGAACCCTCGTAGCGTCAGCTCGGCCCGTCGTGACGGTCGCCTGGGACAGCGGGATAAGCCCCATCCGTGATGCCTTAACGGCGATGCTTTTATCTAGCATTGTTCCCCGTACCCAGCCAGAGCGTACTTATACTCATGTATTACGGATTTATTGCATAAAATCCAGGAGGTGCAGCGTCTCCGGGCGCCTGAGTCTTTTCCGATCGGTCCTTGAGAATTTTCCGCCGTCTATGATGCGGCCGAAAACGTGGCCGCAGGAACGACGAAAGGGTGACACTGTGGAACAAGACCATGGGAGAGATCGACGCGCCGCGCACGCCCCTCGTAACGGCGCCCTCGCGGAGTCCAGTCGCATCGCCGAGGTGATCCTGTTCGATGAACCGACCAGCGCGCTCGACCCGGTCGGCGGTCAAAAGATCGAAGCCCTCATCGTCGACCCGAAGCACGATTTCACCATCGTTATCGTCAGGCACGATACGGAGCAGGCGCAACGTTGCGCCGACAAGGTCGCGTTTTCTATCTTGGCGAGATGATCGAGGCAGGTTTGACTGGGCACATGTTCGCCGCCCCGCGGCAGGGGTGCACGGGGGCGCACGCAGGATTATCTCGCGGGAAACTTCGGCTGAGCCGCGGCTCAGCGCACCAGGCAATCAGACCGGCGCCAGTTCGCCGGCGTCGGTCGCGGCGCCGCATTGTTCGAGGGTGGGGTAGTCGACATAGCCGTGGGCGCCACTGCCGTAGAACGTCTCCTGACTCATCAGGGGGTTCAGCGGGGCGTTTTCCCGCAAGCGCTCCACCAGATCCGGGTTGGCGATGAAGAAGCGCCCGAGCGACACCAGGGCGGCACGGCCGCTCGCCACCGCTTCGATCGCCATCTTCCGGTCGTAGCCGTTGTTGACCATCCAGACGCCATCGAAGCAGGCGTGTAGCGCAGGGTAGTCGAACGGAATCGTATAGCGGGGTCCGCCGGTTTCGCCCTCCACTACATGCACATAGGCCAGGCCAAAGGGATTGAGACCCTTCACGACATGATTGAAGAGGGCCTGAGGGTTGCTGTCTCGAGAGTCGCCAGCGGTGGAGACTGGCGAGATCCGAACGCCGAGGCGGCCGGCGCCGATGGCGTCCACGCAGACCTTGACGACCTCGAGGAGCAGCCGCGCGCGGTTCTCGATCGAGCCGCCATACGCATCGGTGCGATGGTTGGTTCCGTCGCGCAGAAAAGCGTCGAGCAGGTAGCCGTGGGCGCCATGCAGTTCCACGCCGTCGAACCCGGCTTCGATGGCGCGCGTCGAGGCGTAGCGGAAGTCATCAACAACGCCAGGGATCTCCGTGAGTTCGAGTGCGCGCGGCGCCGACGCGTCGACGAGCCCCTCATTGGCTACGAAGGTCTTGGTTCTCGCGCGGATCGCCGAGGGCCCGACGGGCGCCTGACCGTCCTTCTGGAAGCTTGTGTGAGAGACGCGGCCGGTGTGCCAAAGCTGAATGACGATCGTACCTCCCTTCGCGTGCACGGCGTCGGTGACGGCTTTCCAGCCGCGAACCTGATCGTCCGTATAGCAGCCCGGCGTGTTCGCGTAGCCTTGCGTTTGGGCCGACACTTGGGTGGCCTCGGCGATGATGAGACCGGCCGTGGCGCGCTGGGCATAATATTCAACAGCGAGGGGACCCGGGACCAAACCCGGGCCGGCGCGATTTCTCGTGAGCGGCGCCATCACGATGCGGTTGGCGAGTTTCAGGGCGCCGGCTTCAGTAGGCTCGAATAGTGCCCGGGCCGTGCGGGTCTGGTAAGATCTCTTCATCGTCTGTCTCCTAGATTTACGATCCCTGCGGCTAATATCGCAACCTGGGACAGCGTTTTGCGCGGGCCGGAACCTGCGCGCGATTGCAATGCCATGCTTAAGAGCTTCAGAAGCTGGCTGTTTGATAGCCTCGGAAACTACTCATGAGGGGGCGCCGCTTCGACAGAACTGGTAAGTCCGGCGAGCGCCAACGAAATCGGCGGCTGCGAGCTGAAACCGAGAACTCGGTGGTCATACGTAGTTGAACTCGCCCTGACGCATCCGATCAGGAGCTGATATGCAGAGAAAACTCGCTCCGCTTTCCCCGATCGTCGGGACGAAAGGCGACCGGGCGTCCCTCATCGATTGGCCGACCGTTGGGATTTCGGCGTCGATCAGATCGTAATCCTCAGTGTCGCCATCGGATGACCAGAACGGCCCAAAGGAGAATTTGTCCTTGAGTTGCGTCCAACTCACTTCGATTCGATTCCACTTCATGTACGCCTCCCGAGCCACGGCTCACCACATTGAGCCGATTATGGCCTGGCGCAGGCAAGAATTGGAATGTATAGCGGGATTCCGCGCCCATCCGAAAATCGTTTGACCGAATTCAGCGGATCGATTCCAGTCGTCTGGTGAAGACGAATTGCAATTTCCTCAGCGGAGCGGATCGGGCCGACCTGGTGAAGATCGTCAGGGACGGGCTGGAGGAGCATCGCATCGTCCGCCGGGCGAACGCCATCCTTCTGCTCGACAAGGGCTGGTCCTTTGCCGCGATTGCCGAAGCGCTGTTCCTCGACGACTCGACCATCCGCATCTGGCTCAAGGAATTCCAGGAAGGCGGCGTCGAGGCGATCGTCCTGTTCGACCTGAAGGGCGGAACCGGGCGGCTGTCGCCCCTCCAGATCGACGAATTGCGCGCTTGGGCGACGGAGGCGCTGCCGACGTCGACCACCGAAATCGGGCAATTCATCCTGGATCGGTTCGGGTTCGACTATGGCCGCTCCGGACTGATCAAGCTGATGAACCGCATCGGATTCGACTGGAAGAAGCCGGAATCCGTGCCCGGCAAGATCGACGTGGAGACCCAGCAAAAGTTTATCGACGCGCATGAGGACTTGCGCAACTCGCTCGGCCCGGACGAGACGGTCGTCTACGTCGACGCCGTCCATCCGACCCACCAGGCCAAGCCCGCTGGACGCTGGCTGCCGCGCGGACAGCGCTGCGCACTTCCCGCGGCCTCCGGACGCGACCGGCTGAACCTGCACGGCGCGATCGACCTGGAGACCGGACGGACCAGCATCATGGATGTCCAGACCGTCGACGCGGCAAGCACGATCGCCTTGTTCGAGGCGCTGGAGCGCTCCCATTCAACGATGAGCCGCATCCATGTTTTCCTCGACAACGCCCGCTACCACCACGCCAAAGTCGTCCAGGGCTGGCTGCAACAGCCAGGCAGGCGCATCGTCCTGCACTTCGTGCCGTCATACTGTCCGCATCTCAACCCGATCGAGCGGCTGTGGAAGGTGATGCACGAGAACGTCACCCACAACAGATGCTACGCCAAATTCCGCGACTTCGCCGAAGCCGTGCTCGGTTTCCTGCGTGAAACCGTGCCTCAGCGGTTCGACGAGTTCTCGTCAACCATCACCGACAATTTCCGCGTCATCGACCCGAGGGATTTTCGGATCCTCGCGTGACGCCGCTATACTCACATTAGGATCTCAAGGGCGACAATCGGCCTGGGGCGAGGGGAAGTCGGACTCCAATTCCGGCCAATGGTGATACCCATCCTTGGCGACATTGGCGAGCACCTGGCCGCAATCGGCGCCACCGATGAGGCGCGTGTCGGCGTTGAAATCTATGGTTCGCGAAAAAACCCAATTTCCGAACGGATGAGGCGGTAATTTGACGCCGCTTTTGTCATCCGTAACCGTCTCCGCATTTCCGACGGTTCCTCGAAATACGTAAAGTTCTGTCATCGGACCCTCCTGCTTTCCGCGGAAAAAATGGGACGCGCGCGCCGACACGCGCCCACTGCCGTATGTTGGAGCTGATACGCTTCTCGGCCCTATTGCGCCGCGCCCCATTTCCAGTTGCGGATCTCGGGCAGATCCTCGCCATGCTCGTCGATGTAGTGCTTGTGCTCGATCAGCTTGTCGCGCATCGCCTTTTTCAGATAGGCGCCCTTGCTGCCGAGATGGGGCAATTTGTCCACGACGTCCTGCACCAGATGAAAGCGATCGATGTCGTTTTGCACCCGCATATCGAACGCGGTGGTGATCGTGCCCTCCTCCTTGTAGCCTCGGACATGCAAGTCGCGGTTGGCTCGGCGATAGGTCAGCCCGTGGATGAGAGACGCATAGCCATGAAAACCGAATATGATCGGGCGATCCTTGGTGAAGAGCGCGTCATAGTCAGTTTCGCTCAGTCCGTGCGGATGCTCCGCTGAGGGTTGGAGCCGCATCAGATCGACGACGTTGACGACCCGAATTTTCAGATCGGGCAGATGCTGGCGCAGGATCGATACGGCGGCCAGAACCTCGAGCGTCGGGGTATCGCCGCACGAGGCCATCACGACATCCGGCTCCGAGTTCCTGGTCGTTGCTCGCCCATCGCCAGATGCCAATGCCCTCGGTGCAATGGACGACCGCCTGCTCCATGGTGAGCCATTGCGGCAGCGCATGCTTGCCGGCCACCACGACGTTGACGTAGTGCCGAGAGCGAAGGCAATGGTCGAACACCGACAAGAGGCAATTGGCGTCCGGCGGCAGATAGACCCGAACGATGTCCGCCTTCTTGTTGATCACGTGATCGAGGAAGCCGGGGTCCTGGTGGGTGAAGCCGTTGTGATCCTGCTGCCAGACGTGAGAGGCGAGAAGGTAGTTCAACGACGAGATCTTGCGCCGCCACGGCAGTTCGAGCGTGACCTTCAGCCATTTCGCATGCTGGCTGAACATCGAATCGACGATGCGGATGAAGGCCTCGTATGAGTTGAAGAGGCCGTGCCGACCCGTCAGCAGATAGCCCTCGAGCCAGCCCTCGCATTGATGCTCGCTGAGCATGGAGTCCAGCACGCGCCCCTCTGGCGCCAGAAACTCGTCATCGTCGACGTCGCGGGCGTTCCACTGGCGATTGGTGACCTCAAAGACATCGCCGAGCAGGTTTGAAAGCGTCTCGTCCGGGCCGAAGATGCGGAAGTTCCGCTTGTCCTCGTTGAGGCGCGTCACGTCGCGAAGGAACTTGCCGAGCACCAGCGTGTCTTGTGCGCTAACCGCGCCCGGCGCGGGAACGGTGACCGCATGGTCGCGAAAGTCCGGCATTTGCAGATCGCGCAGAAGAATTCCGCCGTTGGCGTGCGGGTTGGCGCCCATGCGGCGCGCGCCTTTCGGCGCCAGTTCAGCGAGCTCGGCCTTGAGCGTTCCGTTGGCGTCGAAGAGGTCTTCCGCCTTGTAGCTCTTCATCCAGCTTTCCAGAATCTGGACATGGTCGGGATGCGCGGCGTCGACGAGCACGGGAACCTGATGCGAGCGAAACGTGCCTTCGTTCTTGAGGCCGTCGACGACCTTCGGCCCGGTCCAGCCCTTGGGCGATCTGAGGACGATCATCGGCCAGCGTGGTCGTGTGGGGTCATTGCCTTCTCGCGCGCGCTTCTGGATTGCCTGGATCTGGCTGATGGCCTTTTCGACCGTCGCCGCCATCAGCCGGTGCATCGCTTCCGGCTCTTCGCCTTCCACGAAGAGAGGCGTCCAGCCGCAGCCCTGAAAGAACTGTTCCAACTCCTCGTGCTCGACGCGCGCGAGGACGGTCGGGTTGCTGATCTTGAAACCGTTCAGGTGCAGGATCGGCAGAACCGCTCCGTCCGTGATCGGATCGAGAAACTTGTTGGATTGCCAGGCGGTCGCCAGCGGGCCCGTTTCGGCCTCGCCGTCACCGACGATGCAGGCGACGATCAGCCCCGGATTGTCGAACGCGGCGCCGAAGGCGTGGCTCAGCGAATATCCGAGTTCCCCGCCCTCGTGGATGGAACCGGGCGTCGACGGCGCGACATGGCTCGAAATGCCGCCAGGAAAGGAGAACTGCTTGAAGAGCCGTTTCATCCCGGCTTCGTCCTGGCTGATGTCGGGATAAATCTCGCTGTAGCTGCCCTCGAGATAGGTGTTGGCGACCAGCGCCGGGCCGCCGTGGCCGGGGCCGGCGATGTAGATCATGTCGAGATCATCCTTCTTGATGAGCCGATTCAAGTGGACATAGATGAAGTTCTGGCCTGGCGTCGTGCCCCAGTGCCCGACCACCAGGGGCTTCACGTGCGCGAGCGTCAGAGGCTCGCGCAGCAGCGGGTTCGCGTAGAGGTAGATCTGACCGACCGACAGGTAATTGGCGGCCCGCCAATAGGCGTCCATCTTGCGCAACTCGTCTGAACTCAGCGTGGCCTGCTCGACAGGAATCGCGCCGCCGGCCTTGACGTCTTGAGACAGTAGCTTCGAAGTCGGTACATTCATTGCCGCGACCTTTTCTGTAATCCGGTTCGGGTTTCGGTCACCGGGATGATGGGCTGCGCGTAGGCTGCATCGTCGGCCTTCCGCGTCTTGGCCAAGCTCAAACAAGGCCCCGAACGATCGCGCCGCCACGGCGCCGATAACGCGGCATCGAGGGCGGACGACCCCTTCAAGGTCTCGCCGGTCTCGGGCATAGCTGCGGCATATTGTTTGGGGCAGCCTCGGAATTTACCTATGCCGCAGAGCTGGCTTGTCGGCGGGCGGCGGAAACGGATGCGCAAGGGAGCAAAGCCAACACAGCCGGATCGAGCGGGACGGAGAGCCGCACTCGAGGCTCAACCCATTCGCACTGGACTGGGCCTTCGCGCTTGAACACGGACAGATCTGAACCTGAGTAGATTCCGAGTCTCGCGTGCTCGATCTTCCGTCCGGTATGATTCGAGCAAAGTCGTCGCCACCGACGATTTGGCAAGGGCGGTCGGCGCCCGTTGGCAGATGGGCGGAGTTTTCGAAGATGCACGCTCCTGCTTTTCTCGGCGCCCTTGTCGGCGCGCTTATCTTGGGGCCGCCCGTCTTCATACGCGGCATGACCGCCCTGCGGCATCGCTCCCACGAGGCTCGCCAGTCGCGGCGGCGCCCGCGCGCCCCACCAGACACAGGGAGACCTGACATGACAATCCCTGAGACTCTCGGCACGGCGCCAGCCCGATCGTCGGAGCAACCGCGAACGTTTGGCCAGATCATGACGCCATGGCTGTGGCTGGTGCTGGTCCTCGTCCTGTTCGCCGGCGGACTGTTCGGCTACGACCAAGGCGTGATCTCGGGGGCGCTGCGCGGAATCAAATCGACGTTCACGCTCAGCCCGCTGCTGATCGAGGTGGTGACGAGCTGGGTCACTCTGGGCGCGTTGTTCGGCTCGCTCGCCGGCGGCGAACTGGCGGATCAATTCGGCCGTGAGCGAACGGTGCTGATCGCGGGCGCGATGTTCACATTGGGCGCGCTTGTGCAAGCGTTTGCCCCCGACACGGTCATCCTGGTCGCAGGGCGGCTGGTGGTCGGCGCGGGCGTCGGCGTCGCCGCCGTCGCGGCGCCGCTCTACGCCGCCGAGTTGGCGCCGGCGGCTGTTCGCGGCCGTTTCGTTTCCTGCTACCAGCTCGCGATCACCATCGGCATTTTCCTTGCCTATCTGGTCGACGGCTGGCTGTCGCCGAGTGGCGCATGGCGCGTGATGCTGGGCGCGTCCGCCGTGCCGGGATTGCTGCTGTTCGCCGTGGCGCTGGCGGCGCCGAAATCGCCGCGCTGGCTGATGATGATGGGCCGTCGGCCCGAGGCGGTCGCGGAGCTTCGCAAAATAAGCCCCGGCGCCGACGTCGAGGCGCCTCTCGACGCCATCGCTAAGGTCTTGCGCCAGGAAGGCGCACGCGCCTCCTGGGGCGAGGTGTTTCACCAAGAATGGCGTCGGCCGTTGATGATCGGGATCGGACTCGCGGTCTTTCAGCAGATCACAGGCATCAATGCGATCATCTACTACGCCGATCAGATTTTCTCCTCCGCGGGCTTCACCACGCCGGCCGCTCAGACGATGGTGACCACATGGGCGATCGGCGCCGTCAACGTCCTCGCCACCCTGATCGCCATCGCCTTCATCGATCGCCTGGGGCGGCGGAAGCTGCTGCTCGCCGGGTTGATCGGGATGGGGATCAGCCTGATCGTGGTGGGCGTCGCCTTTCAGTTCATCGCCAACAACGCCGCCGGCGCCGCTGCGGCCGCGGGCCCGAGCGCCGCAGGCGTCGTCACTCTTCTCGCTCTGGTCGGCTTCATCATCTGCTTCGCGTTCTCGATGGGGCCGGTGGTTTGGACGGTCATCAACGAAGTCTTCCCCGGCCACATCCGCGGCCGCGCCGTCGCCGTCGCCACGGCGGTCAACTGGGGTTCGGCCTTCCTGGTCAGCCAGTTCTTCCTTTCGGTGATCGGGGCGATCGGCAATTCACTGACGTTCTGGCTGTTCGCGCTGTTCTGCGGCATTGCCTGGGTCTGGATTTACTTCCGTGTGTCGGAGACCAAGGGACAGTCGCTGGAACAGATCCAGCAGCTCTGGATGGCGCCGGGCAAGTGATGCATCGCGAGTGATGTCGGTGGCGGCGCCGCGGCGGCGCCGCGACAAGGGCTGGCGCTCGTTTCGCGCCTTTCAATGTTCCATCGGGCTTTCCAATGGGCTTGCGGCTTTGTCCGATCCGTTGGGGCGCGCGGTAGACCGATCCGCTTTCTCGATGATTTCGAGGAACGGCTTCATGATGTCGATCGGCATCGGGAAGACGACTGTCGAATTCTGTTCGGCGCCGATTTCGGTCAAGGTCTGGAGATAACGAAGCTGCATCGCCGCCGGAATGCTGCCGAGGATCTTGGCGGCGTTGACGAGCGTCTGTGAGGCTTGGAACTCGGCGTCGGCGTGGATGACCTTTGCCCGCCGATCGCGTTCCGCCTCGGCCTGTTTGGCGATCGCCCGCACCATGTTTTCGGTGAGTTCGACGGTCCTGATTTCGACGTTGCTGACCTTGATGCCCCAGGTCTCCGTTTGCGCATCCAGAATGCTCTGCACGTCGGCGCTGAGCTTCTTGCGCTCGGAGAGCATCTCGTCGAGCTCATGCTGGCCGAGCACGGCGCGCAAGGTCGTCTGGGCCAGCATGTTCGTCGCCGGCAGAAAGTTCTGGACCTGGATAATGGCGCGCTCCGGATTGACGACGTTGAAATAGAGCACCGCGTCGACTTTCATCGAAACGTTGTCGCGGGAGATGACGTCCTGGCTGGGGATTTCGATCACCTGAATGCGCAAATCGACGCGAACCATTTCCTGGATAAAGGGCACAAGCAGCACTAGACCCGGACCTTTGACCTTCTGAAATCGTCCAAGCGTGAAGACCACGGCCCGCTCGTATTCGCGTAGGATGCGCACGGAGGCCATCACGCACACGGCCACGGCGAAAAGAACGAAGATGATGAAAAGGGTTTCAATGGAAAACATGATCCGAGGTCCTTCCCCTGACTGGTCTCAGCCGGACGGCCCGGCCGGCTCAAAGCGACGCCGGGCATCGTCGCGATCGAGGCCGGCGCTGAGTTCTGCCGGGAAGCCGAAGCTAGCCACAACGTTTTGTAGAGAGGCAGCCTCGGATTCTACTCAGGAAATGATCGCGCCATGGAAGGCCGACCCAGCCATAGAGTGTGTTTCGGCGTGCAAAATTGACCCCCTGAGGGGCGTCATCGGCGTCCAAAATTGACCCCCCGATTTCCGGTTTGGTCGGCTGCCTGCTTTGGCGCGAAGCGGGCGGTGGGGGATGCTGATTGTGGAGACGATCGGTCGGATACGGCGCGAGCATCTGGGCAAGGGGAAGTCGATCAAGGAGATCTCGCGGACCCTGCATCTGTCGCGCAACACGGTGCGACGGATCCTGCGGTCGGGGGAGACGGCGTTTTCCTATGACCGCGAGGTCCAGCCGCGGCCGAAGCTCGGGCCGTGGACGGAGGCGCTCGACCGGCTGCTGGCGGCGAACGCGAAAGCCGCGGCGCGCGAGCGACTGACGCTGATCCGCATTTACGAGGACGTTGCGGCCTCTCGGCTACGAGGGCGGCTACGACGCTGTTCGCCGCTATGCGCGGCGCTGGGGCGAGCAGCACGCGAGCGCGACGGCGGAAGCCTACATTCCCCTGACGTTTGCGCCGGGCGAAGCCTACCAGTTTGACTGGAGCCACGAGATCGTCGTGATCGACGGGGTGACGACGACGGTGAAAGTCGCCCACGTCCGGCTCTGCCACAGCCGCATGATGTTCGTGCGCGCCTATCCGCGCGAGACGCAGGAGATGGTGTTCGACGCGCACGACCGCGCCTTCGCGTTCTTTCAAGGGCGCATGCAGCCGCGGCATCTACGACAACATGAAGACGGCGGTGGAGACGGTCTTCGTCGGCAAGGACCGCCAGTACAATCGCCGCTTCCTCCAGATGTGCTCGCATCACCTGGTCGAGCCGGTCGCCTGCACGCCGGCGGCGGGCTGGGAGAAGGGCCAGGTCGAGAACCAGGTCGGCCTCGTGCGCGAGCGCTTCTTCACGCCGCGGCTCAAGGTCAAGAGCTACCACGAGTTGAACGCCTGGCTCGTCGACAAATGCGTCGTCTGGGCCAAGGCGCACGCCCATCCCGAGCAGAGCGGGCGGACGATCTGGGACGTCTTTGAGGAGGAGCGGCCGAAGCTCATTGCCTATGGCGGCCGCTTCGACGGATTCCACGCGCTGCCGGCCTCGGTGTCGAAGACCTGCCTCGTGCGGTTCGACAACAACCGATATTCGGTCAACGCCAGCGCCGTCGGCCGCCCGGTCGACATCCACGCCTACGCCGACCGCATCGTCGTCCGCCAGGACGGGCGGATTGTCGCGGAGCACCCGCGCGCCTTCGGCCGCGGCAAGATCGAGTACGATCCCTGGCATTACGTGCCGGTGC
>CAVPXF010000053.1:0-1001912 GCA_963709655.1 uncultured Alphaproteobacteria bacterium | reverse complement strand
TTCGTAGGGTTTCGGATGCCGGCCCTAACGCGAGCGTAGGTGCGGGCCGGAGGGCCGGCGTCCGAAAGCCTCAAGGGGAGGAAACCGCGGGACGGTGATCGTCCGGCGCCGCGGCGGCGCTATGGGGATTTGGGGCTCGGCGGCGCCGCGCGGGAGGGCCGCGGTAGCGCGTCTGTGGATGACGCGAGGGCGTCGTACGGGCCCGGATCGGCCAATCGGCATAGGCGAGCGTTTGGGAGGCACGGAGGCGCGCGACGTTGGTCGCCGCGATCAGGTCGGGCGCGAACGGAGCGGCGCCGGAGGAGGTCCTCGGCGAGCGGAAGTCGGTGGCGGCGCGGGCCGGAGGGGCGGTCATGAAGAGTCGATTCCGGCAGGTTCGGCGGTGAAGCTGCGAGGACGAGCGCCACGGTCGAACGTCTCGATGATGCGCATGCGACCGCCGCAGCAGGGACAGATCCTGGCCTGTCTTGCGTCGTGGCGGGTTCGGGGGCGGTCGTGGCGGCGCTTGCGTCGGTTTCGGGGCGAGGCCGAGCGGTCGCGTTGGAGGCCGCGATCAGGTCCCGCAGGCGCCCGATGGTTGCGGCGCGTCCGGGACCGGCGAGGAAGCCGTAGTGGCGGATGCGGTGGAAGCCGCTGGGCAGCACGTGCAGGAGGAAGCGGCGGGTGAACTCGCTGGCGTCGAGCGTCATGGTCTTGAGCCGGTCTCGGCCTTTGATCCGATAGTCCTTCCAGCGGAACGTGACGCCCTCGTTGTCGAGCCGGATCAGACGCGAATTCGAGATGGCGACGCGGTGGGTGTAGCGGGCGAGATAGGCGAGGACGGCCTTCGGCCCGGCGAACGGCCGCTTGGCGTAGACCACCCATTCCGAGCAGCGCAGCGGCGCGAGCGCGGCGTCGAAGGCGCGCTTGTCGGCGAGGGGCGCGAGATCGCCGAAGAGGGCGAGGCGGCCGGCCGCATGCAGGGCCGCGAGCCCGTCGAGGAAGAGGCGGCGGAACAGGCGCGACAGCACGCGCACCGGCAGGAAGAAGTCTCTCTTGCAGGCGACCCAGCGCGACCCGTCCGGCGACAGGCCGCCGCCGGGAACGATGACGTGGACGTGAGGATGGTGGGTGAGCGCCGAGCCCCAGGTGTGGAGCACGGCGGTGAGGCCGATGCGCGCGCCCAGATGCTTCGGATCGGCGGCGATGGCAGTCAGCGTCTCGGCGGCGGTCCGGAACAGCAGGTCGTAGACGGCGGCCTTGTTCTGGAACGCGATCGCGCCGATCGACGCCGGCAGGGTGAAGACGACGTGGTAATAGGGAATCGGCAGCAGCTCCGCCTCGCGGTCTTCGAGCCATTGCCGCGCCGCCGCGGCCTGACACTTCGGGCAATGCCGGTTGCGACAGGAGTTATAGGAGATCGAACTCGTGCGCGCAGTCCTCGCAGCGCTCGACGTGTCCGCCGAGCGCGGCGGTGCGACAGGTCTCGATCGCCGACATGACCTTGAGCTGGTCGAGGCTCACGTGACCGGCGTTGGCCTCGCGCCATGCCGCCCCGTGGGCGCGAAAGATGTCGGCGACCTCGAGATGGGGCCGCGCCACGCAGCCGTCAGGCGGGCGGCGTTTTCTTCGTCAGCTTGACGTCGAGCCGGTCCAGCGGACTCTTGATGTCGCGGACCGTGCTGACGGCGACGCGGGTGTAGAGCGCGGTCGTCTCCAGCTTGGCGTGCCCCAACAACACCTGAATCACGCGAATATCGACACCCTGTTCGAGCAAATGGGTGGCGAAGCTGTGCCGCAGCGTATGCGGAGAAACGCGCTTGGAGATTCCAGCCAGGTCTTTGGCGACGGTGACGGCGCGGTTGAGCTGACGCGGCGTCACCGGATTGATCGGGTTCTGGCCAGGAAAGAGCCAGACCCGCGGACGCGCCGCCTTCCACCATTCGCGCAGGAGCTGGAGCAGTTGGGGCGACAGCATCACATCGCGATCCCGCTGTCCCTTGCCCTGCTCGACCCGGAGCATCATGCGCCCACTGTCGATGTCGGACACCTTCAGGTTCGCGACCTCGGACACGCGCAGGCCCGCGCGCGTCAGGCGACGCTGAGCGCGGCCTTGTACTTGAGGCCCGGCGCGGCCTGGAGGAGACGCGCCACCTCCTCTTGGCTCAGCACAACGGGCGCCTTGCGCGGCGTGGACACGATCCTGAGAGGACGAACGAGGTCGGGCCGTTCGAGCGTCTCGGTGAAGAAGAACCGCAACGCGGAGATGGCGGAATTGATCGTCGGCGCGCCGATCTGTTGCTGGGCCATGTGCAGTTGAAAGCGGCGAAGGTCATCGCTCGTCGCCGTATCCGGAGAACGGCCGAGGAACTTCGTGAACGTCCTCACGTGCCGGACGTAGTCCTTCTGCACCTTCTCCTTGAACCGCCGCGCCGTCATGTCCTCGATCATGCGCTGCCGCAACTGGCTGATGGAATTGTCGGACATCGAATGCTCCTGTCTCGCATGGGGTTGAACCCCACGATCTTGAGACAGGGCCGAGTCTTCCCGTTGTCCTTACCCGTACACCCTCTCCGCTCCCTCGCCGCCCCTACCGCGCGAGCGGTTTAGTCCATTTGCGCGGTGCGGACGTTCAACGTATCGGCTTCACCGATTGCAGTCCGCCCGAGATTATAGCAGTCACATTACGTTAATTATCACCTCTGGCGCCAGGACCGTGCCGCTGGCCGCCCTCGCTCGCGCCGGGCGCCTCGTCCGTTCGGCGAGCGGGTCGGAAATGGCGCCGCAACCCTTTGAAGGAGCTCAAAACCGAACTGAAAATGGCGCCAGCCGGATGCGCTCCGCCGGCCGGGCGACGCGCCGCGGCCCGCCCGGCGGACCCGTCAGGGACGCCCGAACCGGGGCGCGACCCCCTCCCGCATGACAAGGCGCCGGAGCGGCGCGACCGCGCCGAGGGCTGCGAGCCCGGCGCCCCGGGCGAAGTCGAGCGGGGGGAAGCGGGCGAGAAGCGCCCGGTTGAGCCCGTCGACCACGCCGGTGCGGCTCAGGATATCTGGCCGGCGCGCGTGCTGATAGGATTTGAGCGCCGCGTCGCCGCCGATGTCTCCTCCGTCCGCGCGCGCCGCGACCGCCGCCTCGACGATCGCCTCGACGTCGCGCAGGCCGAGGTTCAGCCCCTGGGCGCCGATCGGCGGAAAGGCGTGCGCGGCGTCGCCGATGAGGGCGAGCCGCGGCGCGGTCAGCTTCGGCACGATCTGCCGGATCATCGGGAACAGGCCGCGCTGGCCTTCGATCCGCATCGCCCCGAGCATCGAGCGGGCCTGCCGCTCGATCTCGCGCGCGAGCGCCCGATCGTCCAGCGCCTCGCGGCGGGCAGCCTCGGCGTCCGACATCACCCAGACGAGGCTCGAACGGTTGGGAGCGGAAGGGCGCGGCGGCAGCGGCACCAGGGTGAAGGGCCCCTCGCGGGTATGAAATTCGGTCGAGACGTCGCAATGGGGGAGCCGGTGCGACAGGAACACGGTCAGCGCGCTCTGCGGATAGCGGTGGGCGTGGACGGCGAGCCCGGCGGCGCGTCGCGCCGGCGAGGCGCGTCCGTCGGCGCCGATGACGAGTTGGGCGGCGACCGCGCGTCCGTCGTCGAGCTGGACGATCGCGCGCTCGCCCGAAAAATCGTAAGTCGCGACCGACTGGGGCCTCTGCTCGACGCCGGCAGTCGCCGTGACGCGCCCGACGAGCGCGTCGGCCATGAGGTCGTTCTCGACGTTCCAGCCGAACGTCTCGAGGCCGATCTCGGATGACACAAACTCGACCGGGCGGGGCGGGAAGAGGCCGCCGGTGTCGTCGATCATGCGCAGCGCCCGCATCGGCGCCGCCTTGGGCTCGACGGCCGTCCATAGCCCGAGCGCGTCGAGATAGGCGATCGAGCGGTCGAGCATCGCGACCGTGCGGCCGCGCGCGAGTCGCTCGTCGCGGCCGCAGGCGACGACGTCGAAGCCGGCCCTGGCGAAGGCGACGGCGGCGGTGAGGCCGGCGAGCCCCGCGCCGGCGACGAGCACGTCGCAGATGCGCTCGGCGGGATCGGCGACGCCGGTTTCGGGGCGCGTCGCGGGCCGTGACGTATTCAGGGACTGGGGCCCGGGCATTGGGCGAAGCCTCGCGGGGTCATGGGTCAGCGCCGCCCGGGGAGACGGCGCCGCCGGACTTTGCTAAGGCGGAGGCGGAGCGGTCAAGCCGGCCTGGCGCGGCGGAGCGCTTTTTTGGCAGGCCCGCGGGGCGCTTTTTCGCGGGAAAGGGGCGAATGGACGGCATGTCGAGCGTAAAGCAACCCGTTCGGGTCGCCAGGGCGGCGGGCTTTTCCGTCCACCTGTTCACCGCCTCCGGCGGCGCGGTCGCCGTGCTTGCGCTCTATGCGGCGATCGAGCGGCGTTTCGACGTGTGCTTCGCGTGGCTGGGTCTCGCGCTCTTCATCGACGGGGTCGACGGGACGCTGGCGCGCGCCGCCAAGGTCGAGGAGACCGCTGCGACCATCGATGGCGCCGTGCTCGACCTGGTGATCGACTTTCTGACCTATGTGCTGGTGCCGGTGGTGGCGCTGTGGCGGTCGGACCTCATGCCGACGACGGCGTCGTTCTGGATCGGCCTCGTGGTGACGATCGCCTCGGCGCTCTATTTCGCCGATACGCGGATGAAGACCGACGACCTGTGGTTCCGCGGCTTCCCGGCGATCTGGAACATTCTGGCGCTCTATCTCTTTGTCCTGCGCCCGCCGTGGATCGTGAGCGCGGCGGTTCTCATCGCCGCCGCGGCGTTGATGTTCGCCCCCATCGTCTCCGTCCATCCTTTGCGCGTCGTCCGGCTGCGCGGGCTGACGATCGCCGTCACCGTCGCCTGGTTCGGCTTCGCCGCGCTGGCGATCGTCGACGATCTGGCGCCGCCCTGGTGGGGGACCGCCGGCCTCTTGGCCGCCGCCGCCTATTTCCTCTGCCTTCCGTTGCTGCGGCATTCGCCCTGGGCGTGAGGCCGCAGCAACCGCCTTGCGGCCGCGCGCGAATCCTTGCTATAGCCCGCCGATCGCGGCCGATGAGATCTGTCGGTCGCCGGCCTCGTGGCGGAGTGGCTACGCAGAGGACTGCAAATCCTTGCACCCCGGTTCGATTCCGGGCGAGGCCTCCAAAGTATTTGTCAGGATAAGGCGGGCGGCTCATCGTCCGCAGCGCGGGGGCGAAATCCAATGGCGACGACCACTCCAGCCGACTCGGACCTTGAGCGGCGGCTGCACATGGTCAACAGCCAGTTGCGCACGGGCGACGTGGTCGACCGCGAGGTGCTGGCGGCCTTTCTCGAAACGCCGCGCGAGCGGTTTGTGGCGGCAGACTGCGTTGCGCTCGCCTACCTCGATCGCGAGACCCCGGCGCTCGGCGCCCGGACGCGGCGGCTCCTGCGCCCATTGACATTGGCGCGGATGTTGCAGGCGGCGGCCGTCAAGGCGGGCGACCGGGCGCTCGACGTCGCCGCCGGCTCGGGATACGGCTCGGCGCTGCTCGACTTCATGGGCGCGAAGGTCGTGGCGCTCGAGTCCGATCCCGGCGCCGCTGCGGCCGCGCGCCAGCTGCTCGCGGGGCGGGACGGCGTGACCGTGATGGAGGGCCCGCTCGCGGCGGGCGCGGCTCCCTTCGCTCCGTTCGACGTCATCGTCGTCGAGGGCGCCTTCCGGGTCCGGCCCGACGCCCTGATCCATCAGCTTGCCGACGGCGGACGTCTGGTCGGGGTCGACGCCATCATGGGCGCGCCGCAGGCCGCGCTCTACGAGCGCCGCGGGGAGGCGGTGAGCCGCCGGGCGCTGTTCGAGGCGTCGGCCGACGCGCTCGAGGGATTTCAACCCGCGCCGGGTTTTGTGTTCTGACTTCGCCCGTCCGAGGGGGCGAATGGGTCTGCCGGCGGCCGTCCAAAGTGTCGCATCTTTGCGACGGGTCGGCGAAAAATGGCGCGCCGCCATGCCTATGGCGACGTTGGGGTGGCATTGGGGCTGCGCACGACTATGATGCCCGCCGACGTCGGTTGCGGCGCACGCAGGGCTTGAGCGCTCGCTTGCGCCCTTTCCGCCGGGCTGGCGGACGACCGAATCCCGGCGGGAGAGCCTTTCTCCGTCGCGGAGGGTGAGGCGGAGGTTGATCGAGGGATGAGCGTTTGCGAGACACGACGATCCGCCTTAAGCGACAAGGCGCCGCGCGTCGCCCTCCGGTTCGCGCTTCTGGCCGCCGTGGCCCTGGCGCCGATCGGCGTCGGGACCGCCGGCGCGGAGACCATGAGCGGCGCCCTGGTCAAGGCCTACCTGACCAACCCCGATATCAACAGCCAGCGGGCCACAGTTCGCGAGACCGATGAGGGGGTCCCCACCGCGAACGCGGGCTACCTGCCGAAGGTCTCTGCGCTCGGCAGCGCCGGCGTGCAGCACGCCAACGGAAACGAGATCATTCCTGGTGCGCCGGAGTTTCGGTACGCAACGGGCGCGTTGCCGCGGAGCTACGGAGTCCAGGCTTCCGAGACCGTGTTCGACGGCTATCAGACGATCAACAAAATCCGGAGCGCGGAATTGCAGGTGCTCGCCGCTCGCGAAACTTTGCGCAACACCGAGCAGACGACGCTGCTGTCGGGCGTGCAGGCCTACATGGACGTGCTGCAGAACTCCGCCATCGTCGATCTCGACCGCAACAACGTCGATGTGCTGAAAGAACAGCTGCGGGAGACGCGGGACCGGTTCACGGTCGGCGAAGTGACCCGGACCGACGTCGCGCAGGCCGAGGCGAGCCTCGCCAGCGCGAATGCGCAACTGCTCTCCGACCAGGCGGTCCTCGAAGCCTCGGTCGCGACCTACCGCCAGGTGATCGGCGACGAGCCCAAGACCCTGGCGCCGGTCCGGCCGCTGATTGCGCCTTTGCCGAGAACCCTGCCGGAAGCGGTCAACATTTCGCAGGTCGAGCATCCGGCGATCGTCGCCCAGGAGCACGGCGTCGATGCGGCAATGCTAAGCATCAAGATCGCCGAAGGCGCGCTCTATCCCCAAGCGAGCGTGTCGGCACAAGTCACTCAAGCATGGGACGTCAGCGCCACGCCAGGGATGCGGCAGTTCAATGCCCAAATCACGGGGAATCTGACCATCCCGATCTATCAAGGCGGCGCGGAATACGCGGGCGTCCGCCAGTCGAAGGAAGGTCTCAGCGTCCAGGAGCTGAAGACCAGCTCGACCCGGGACCAGATCCGGCAGAACGTCGTCGCGTCCTGGGGCCGGAACCAGGCCGCAATCGGCGTGGTCAAGGCGGCGCGCGCTTCGGTCGCCGCCAACGAGGTGGCGCTCGCCGGCGTCCGTGAGGAGGCGAAAGTGGGCCAGCGCACCACCCTCGATGTGCTGAACGCCCAGCAGGCCCTTCTCTCCGCGCGCACCCAGCTCGTGCGCGCAGAGCACGATCAGGTCGTCTATTCCTACGCGCTGCTCTCGGCGATCGGCCGGCTCAACGTGCCGACCCTGGGCCTGGCGGTCGCCGAATACGACCCGAGCGTCCACTTCAACCAGGTCAAGAACAAGTGGATCGGGCTCCGGACGCCTGACGGGAAATAAGCGTGGACGGCGAGCCCGCGAAACCCGATGGGCTTGCCGGAAGCGGCGGTCGGCGATTAACCTCCACTCGAGATCGCGAATCAGGCCGCGCCGCGGCGGATGCGCGGCGATCGATCGAGGGCGGCACAGTGGCTGAAGCGTTGGGCATGAGCGCGATCAACGCGAATATGGACAATCGCGAACACGAGGCGGTCCGTCGGGCGCAGCGGGCGCACGAGCCGTCGATGGAGGAGATTCTCGCCTCCATCCGGACGATCATCGCCGAGGAGCGGGAGCCGGCCAAGGTCGCCGAGATGAAAGGCGCGCCGGAGAGACCCGCGGTCGTTTATTCGAAGGCCGAGCCCGCCGCCGCCCTGCGGCGGCCCGAGCCGGCCGCCGAGCCGGGCGCGCCCAAGGTCGTCTGGCGCCAGCCCGAACCGGAGGCGGAGAGAGCGTCCGCGCCGCCGGCCGAAAGCCCGGCCGAGGACGAGGCGCCCCTCCTGGCGCCCGAGACCGACAAGGCCGTCGCCTCGGCCTTCGAGGCGCTCTCGGCCAATCTGGCCGCCCGGACCGCGGAACTGGCCGAAGGCGTGGCGCGGGAAATGCTGCGCCCGATGCTCAAGGCGTGGCTCGACGAAAACCTGCCGGCTATCGTCGAGCGGCTGGTCAGCGCCGAGATCGAGCGGATCGTTCGGGCGGCCCGCTAGGCGGACATTCGTCCTTTTATTGACTTGCGCCGCGGCGTGGGGCTTAAACCCGCCGCGGCGCGCCGCCGTCGGCGCCGGCTGGCCGGCATTTTTCGATGCGCTGCGATCAACACGAAAATCAGCCGCCCCGCCCGGGCGCGGCGCGGACCGGGTTCCGATGATGGACAAATCGTTTGACGCTTCCGCGGTCGAGGCCCGCGTTTCCGCCCTGTGGGAAGCCGAGGGAGCGTTCCGGGCCGGACGCCCCGAGCGCGCCGGCGCCGAACCCTTCTGCATGGTCATTCCGCCGCCGAACGTCACCGGCGCCCTGCATATGGGCCACGCGCTCAACAACACCCTGCAGGACATTCTGGCCCGCTACCGGCGGATGAACGGATTCGACGTGCTTTGGCAGCCGGGCACGGACCACGCCGGCATTGCGACCCAGATGGTGGTCGAGCGCCAGCTCGCCGAGGCGCAGGAGCCCGACCGGCGCGCCATGGGTCGCGAGGCCTTTCTCGAGCGGGTCTGGCGGTGGAAGGCGGAGTTGGGCGGCGCGATCGTCGAGCAGCTCAAGCGCCTGGGCGCCTCCTGCGACTGGAGCCGCGAGCGGTTCACCCTCGACGAGGGCCTGTCGCGCGCGGTCGCCAGGGTGTTCGTCCAACTCTATCGCGAAGGGCTCGTCTACAAGGACAAGCGCCTCGTCAACTGGGACCCGAAGTTCCAGACCGCGATCTCCGACCTCGAGGTTTTGCAGGTCGAGTGCAAGGGCGCGTTCAAATGGTCGCGCGAGTCCGGCGAGCCGTTGAATGGCGCGGCGCTCGCCAAGGTTCTCGGGCGCAATCCGAACGGCCATCTCTATTATTTCGAGTATCCGGTGGTCGACGGGCGCGGCGAGGAGACGGGCGAGCGCGTCACGGTCGCCACCACCCGCCCCGAGACGATGCTCGGCGACACCGCGGTCGCCGTCCACCCGGAGGACGAGCGCTATCGTCATCTGGTCGGCCGGCAGGTTCGTCTGCCGCTGGTCGGCCGCCTGATCGCGATCGTGGCCGACGAGTATTCGGACCCCGAGAAGGGGACCGGCGCGGTCAAGATCACCCCCGCCCACGATTTCAACGACTTCGAGGTCGGCAAGCGCCACGAGGCGGAGGGCGCGCGGCCGATCAACGTGCTCGACGCCGAGGCGCGGGTCTTTCTCAAGGACAATCTCGCCTTCTTCGAGGGCGTCGAGAGCGACCATGACCACGCCCGCCTGATCGCGGCCGTGGACGGTGAGGACCGTTTCGTCGCCCGCGAGCGCATCGTCGAGATGATGGCGCTCGCCGGCCTTCTGGCGCGGATCGAACCGCACGCGCACATGGTTCCGCACGGCGACCGCTCGAACGTCGTGATCGAGCCGTGGCTCACCGATCAATGGTACGTCGACGCCAAGACGCTGGCCGCGCCGGCGCTCGAGGCGGTGCGCGAGGGCCGAACCCAGTTCGTGCCGAAGACCTGGGAAAAGACCTATTACGACTGGCTCGAAAACATTCAGCCCTGGTGCGTCTCGCGTCAGCTCTGGTGGGGGCACCAGATCCCCGCCTGGTATTCGCCCTGGGGCGGGTGCTATGTCGAGGAGAGCGAGGACGCGGCTTTCGCGGCGGCGCTCGCCGACGGGGTGGAGCGCGGGGCGCTGACCGAGGACGAGGCTGAGGCGCTTGCCCGCGATCCGTCGCGGCTGGCCGCGACCTTCACCCGCGACGAGGACGTGCTCGACACCTGGTTTTCCTCGGCGCTTTGGCCGTTCTCGACATTGGGCTGGCCCGACGAGACGCCGGAGCTCAAGCGCTTCTATCCGACCAATGTTCTGGTCACCGGCTTCGACATCATCTTCTTCTGGGTCGCCCGGATGATGATGATGGGGCTGCACTTCCAGGACGAGATCCCGTTCCGCGACGTCTACATCCATGCCCTGGTGCGCGACGAGAAGGGCGCCAAGATGTCGAAGTCGAAGGGCAACGTGATCGACCCGATCGAGCTCATCGACCGCTTCGGCGCCGACGCCCTCCGCTTCACCCTCGCCGCCATGGCGGCGCAGGGGCGCGACATCAAGCTCTCTCAGGCGCGCGTCGAGGGCTATCGGAACTTCGCCACCAAGATCTGGAACGCGTCCCGCTTCGCCGAAATGAACGGCTGCGCCCGCGTCGCCGGCTTCGATCCCGCCGCGGCGCGCGAGCCGCTCAACCGCTGGATCCTGGGCGAGGCGGCGAAGGCCGCCGCCGAGACGGCCGGGGCGATCGAGTCCTACCGGTTCAACGACGCGGCGAACGCCGTCTATCGCTTCGTCTGGAGCCTCTTTTGCGATTGGTGCCTGGAACTCGCCAAGCCCGTGCTCCAGGGCGAGGCGGAGGCGGAGGCTGCGGCGCGGGCCGAGACGCAGGCGACCATCGCGCACGTGCTCGACACGATCTACGCGCTCCTGCATCCGTTCATGCCGTTCCTCACCGAGGAACTATGGGCGATCAAGGGCGAGGCGGGGCCGCAGCGTTTGGGCCCGCTGGCGCTTGGCCCCTGGCCGAAGGAGGGTTTGGCGGTCGACGAGGCGGTCGAGGCCGAAATCGGCTGGATTGTCGACCTGATCGGCGAGATCCGTTCGGTGAAGTCGGAGATGGGCGTGCCGCCCTCGACGCCGATGTCGCTGATCCTCATTTCGCCGAGCGACCGCGCCGCCAGAAGTGCGGCCGCCTGGCGCGAGAGTGTCAAGCGGCTCGCGCGGGTCGAGGCGGTCGAGACCGCCGACGCCGCGCCGCCGGGATCTCTGCTGCTGGTCGTGCGCGGCGAGGTCGCCGCCCTGCCGCTCGCCGGCGTCGTCGATCTTCAGGCCGAACGGGGGCGGCTCGACCGGGAGATCGACAAGGTCAAGCTCGAGATCGCCAAGGTCGCGGCCAAACTCGGCAACGACGACTTCCTTCAGCGGGCGCCCGACGAGGTTGTGGCCGAGCATGAGGAGCGGCGCGAGACGTTCGAGGAGCGGCTCGCCAAACTGACCCACGCGCGCGAGCGTCTCGAGGGCGTCTAACCGCCGCAGCGGCGGGCAAAATGTGGCTTCCGCGCAACAGCCTGGATGCATCTCTCAGCCGACCGGATTCCGACCGGCGCGCGCCGCGATTGCGCCATAAAAGACTCGCAGCGTTTGTGCAGTAAATTGCGGTTGTCACGCGGTCCTTGCGACCTCGCTTGGGCCGCGGCGTGGCTGGTTGGCGGATCGGAATATGCGCGTGGACGCGTGTGTCTTTGCGGGCGACGGAGCCGATAGGAGGCGGCGCGACAGCGCGTGTCTGGCGGCGTTTCTGTTGGTGGCTTTCATCGCGCCCGCCTTCGCCTTCGACGGCTCGACCACCAATCCTCCGGCGAAGATCTCGCCGAAGAACTACGCCAGCGCCGAGCAGGCGCTTCGGGCGGGGCTCGACGACCTGAACGCCGGCAACGCCGCCTCTTGCGTCGACGCGCTCACTTACGCCGCCGACAGCGGCCAGCCGGTCGCCCGCTGGAAACTCGGCGAGATGTACGCCGACGGCGTCGGCGTCGGTCGCGACGAGGTGAAAGCCTATCATTACTTCAACCAGCTTGTTGAAGACTATGACGAGGACGCCCTCGACCCGCGCAACCGCGGCGCGGTGTCGAGCGCCTTTGTCGCAGTTGGCGTTTACAGCCTCACGGGCATTCCCAACAGCGACGTCCACCCCGACCCGGAGCGGGCGCGCGAGCTCTTCCAGTACGCCGCGGCGACGTTCGGCGATCCGGACGCGCAGTACAACCTTGCCCATATGTATATTGTCGGCGCCGGCGGCCTCGCTGAGGACAAGCTGGTCGCGGCGCGGTGGCTGATGTTGGCCGCGCACAAGGGTCACCGCCCGTCCGAGGCCCTGCTTGGACATCTATTGTTCGTCGGAGACGGCGTGGAGCCGCAGCGGGCCAGGGGGCTCATGTGGCTGACCATCGCCAACACGGGGGCGGAAAGCCCGAAGGACGACTGGGTCCGTGATCTCTACCGGCGCGATTTCGCCGCGGCGAACGCGAAGGACCGCGAGATGGCGGCGGCCATGTTCGATGAACGCGCGAAGGGGCCGCCCGTGCGGTCCGTGATCTCCAGCACGGTGGTGCGGACGCTGCAGTTCCTGCGGCCGCTCGGGATTCCGGTGATGGCCGAAGCGCCGTCCACCGACCCGCCGCCCCAGCCTCCGACTGCGCCCGGCAACTGATCGGCTCCGCGCCGCCCGGCGTCGGTTCGCCAGCCGCCGCCGAGGGCAGGATTTCCTCAATCGGATCAGCGCTCATAGTGACGGCCTTGTTTACGCCATGGTCGACAGGGATTCGATTCCCGGCAGGATCCGACGGCGCCGAGGAATGGTCATGACCTCATGGTTTGTTTCGACGACGCGCAAGGTCGGCGCCGAGGTGGATTGGCGCCTGACCGAGTGCGCCGGCGAAGAGGACGCCAAGGCCTACGCCTCCGGCGCGCTGGCGCGCGGCTGCCGGGTCGAGGCCGGCACCACGCCCGGCGTGCGGCCTGAGCGCCGGATCGGATGGCGCGCTGCGCATGACTGGGCGCAATCCTCGAACGACGGCTCGATCATGAGCCTCTATCGCCGCCTCAGCGAGTTTGCGGCCTGAAGCCCCGCGCGTATAAGGCGCGGGCGAGCGGGCGCGAGGCCCGTATGAGGCGTCGCGCACGGTGATCTTGCGAGCATTCTTCGATCGGCAGTTGGCGCGCTCCTGGGCGGGGCCGGCGCTGATCGGCCTCGCGCTCCTCGTCGTGCTGTTTGCGCTCGCCGGGCAGACGGCCAACGCGCCCTTCGTCTACGCCCCCCCGCAATGAAGCGTAGCGCCTCGCTGGATTTCCTGCGCGGCGCCGCGGCGTTCGCGGTCGCGGTTCCGCACTACCTGACGGCCAACGCCCCGTTCAGCCCCGCGGTGGAGGCGGTGGCGGTCGCGTCCGTCGAGGTGTTCTTCGTCCTCAGCGGTTTCGTGCTCGCGCCGCAGATCGTCGACTGGGTGGTCGGGCGGCCGTGGCGGAACCTCGGCGTGTTCCTCGCCCGCCGATGGATGCGCACGATTCCGCCCTATGTCGCTGCGCTCGTCGTCGTGGCGCTGATGACCGGCAACCTCTTCACCGCGGATGCGCTGCGCTATCTTTTCTACGTCGAGAACCTCATCCGCTCCTCGAACGCCGTCGACTTCTATCCGGTCGCCTGGAGCCTCGCGGTCGAGGAGTGGTTCTACCTCCTGTTCGCGCCGCTATTGTTCCTTGCCGGCCGCGCGCTTGGCCGTAGCGACCGGCGCATCGACGTCGCCTTCGCGATCCTGTTCGTGCTCGTCGTCGCGGCGCTGAGGGCCTTCGCCGCGCCGGCCGACTGGGACCTGAACGTCCGCCGGGTAACGCTCTTTCGCATCGATTTCGATCGTGTGGGGCTTCCTGCTCTATCTGGCGCTGGAGCGGCGGCCGTTGCTCGCGCTGAAGAGGGCGCCGGACGCGCGATGGCTCGTCGCCCTTGCCGCGGCGTTCGCCGCAGCGGCTGCGCTCGAATTCCGGGTCGCGACGCTGGCGCTCGAAGGCGTGCGCGTCGCCCAAGCGGTCTTTCCTTACGCGTCCGCCCTGTTCGGGGTCGCCGCCGTCGGCGCTTTCCGGGAGGCCGACGGTCTGTTCAGGGGGCCGCGGATCGCGGCGCTGAGCTTCTATCTTGGCCGCATCTCGTACTCGGCCTATCTCTTCCACATCGTCATCGTGATGGCGCTGAAGCCGCTGATCGGCGCCTGGCCGCTCGCCCTGCAACTCGCGCTCTATGTCGCGGCGATCTCCGCCTTCTCGACGATCTTCTGGCGCGGCTTCGAGCGGCCGATCCTGGCCGCGCGGCCGGACTATCGGCGAAGGCCGCTGCGGCCAGCGGTCGCCGAGGCGGCGGCGCCGGCGTCCCCACGCGGGCGGCTTCAGACAGCGGCTCTCGCCCTGGGCTTTGTCGGCGCCGCGGCGCTGGCGCGCGACGCTTTCATGACAAATGCGTCCTGGACGTTCTATCCGGCGCTGATTGCGACGGCGGTCCTTGCGGTCGCCCTCGCCGAGCGGGCCGGCCGGTTCGCCGCTTCGCTCGGGGTGGTCGCGCGGGCGTTCGTCCTCTTCGCGCTCGCGCTGCCTGCGGCGGACGCCGTCTATCGGTCCTCGACCGGCGTGCCGATCGCCGGCTCGCTCGCGAATCCGACCTATTCCTATCGCGCCGCGCGCGAGAACCCGGCCGCCTTCGCGATGTGGTGGTACTACTATCTCAACGAATGGATCCGGGACGACGGCATTCGGGGCGCGATCGAGAAACCCGACCCGCAGAAAGAGCTTCCGTTCGTCATGGTTCCCGGCGCGACCGGCCGGATGTTCGACACGACCATCCACATCAATTCCGCTGGTTTCCGCGGGCCGGAAATCGCCACGCCCAAGGGCGACCGCTTCCGCATCGTCGCGCTCGGCGAGTCGCAGACGTTCGGGCCGACCCTGCACGAGGGCGAGAAGCCGTGGCCGGAGCTTTTGCAGGACCTGTTCGCAACCCGCGCGTCCTGCACCCGGCCGATCGAGGTGATCAACGGCGGAACCGAGGCCTATACGCTGGAGAACAATCTCGAGTTGATGCGTCGCGACATCCGCGCGCTGAAGCCCGATCTCATCCTCTCGACCCACGGCATGAACGGACTGCTCGCGCTCGGCCTCAGGCAGGAGGCGGAGCCGAGCGAGCCGGGCGTGCGGCCGCGCGCCTCGGCCCTCATCGGCCGCGCGGTGCTGACGATCGAGCGCGCCCTGTACGCCCGGCGGACCCGCAACGTCGTCCCCCCGGCCCCTCCGCCGCCGCTCACCGACGCCAAGCTCATCGCGAGCCGCTACGCCGAGGATTATCGCAAGCTCATTGCGCTCGCTCGGCAAAATGGCGCGGCCGTCGCGCTGGCGACCTCGAGCCTCGCGGTCGACGCAGGCTCGCCGCGCGAGGTGAAGGACTTCTACGGCGCGGTGTTCAAGCCGATCGACGATATCATCGCCGCCAACGCCGCGCACAACCGCATGGTCAGGCTGATCGGACGCGAGGACGACGCGCCCGTGGTCGAGGCGATCGCCAGCGTCGACGGCGACTGGGACGACGACGTCTATCTCGACATCGTGCACTTCACCGAGCGCGGCCACCGCCGCGTGGCGCTGGCGATGTTCAAGGCGCTCATTCCGATGCTGGAGAGCGAAGGCGTCAGCTGCGTCGCCCGGTGAGGAGGGCGCCCTTCGAACTGCGCCGTTTCCGGTCGAATGTCAGAACGACGGGGTGAGGATGCGCACGCGGCGCGTTCCGCCGTCCGGCGCGGGGTCCTCGACGACCCGTCCGGCCTTCAGGCCGAGGTGGACGGCCACATTCGTCTGGTCATCCTCGATGCCCGAAGTCTCGCGGCTGACGGCCGCCGTCGCCGCCTTGAGCCGCGTGTCGACGCCCTCGACGTCGAGCGCGGAGTTGAGCGAATCCGCGGGGTCCGGCGCCGCATTGGCGGGCGGCGGGGCGGCGTTCCGGGCGGTCGCCTGAGCGATGGCGTCCGGCTTCGGGCGCGACATCTCGGCGGATTCCTCCACGGTCACCAGGATGTCGTGGGAGTGGTGGCCAAAGCGCGCCTCCGCCGCGGCGAGCGCGTCCGCCCAGCTCTGGTTCGGGCGCCGGCAGGAGCAGGTCGGGTCGTAGGTCTGCTGGAACTTGAAGGCGTTCGGCAGCGCCGAGTAACGCGCGCCGGTCGCCGACGCGCCCTCGTCGATCGTGCCGCCGAAAGGCATCGTATAGAGCTCGACCGCGGTGTTGGGACAGAGGGCCTGGCACACGTCCTCCAGGCTCGCCCCGCTCGCGCCCGAATAGGGCAACGGAAAGAAACTGCCGTCGCAGGTCCGCACGCACACGGACATGGAGCCGCCGAAGGTCTGCCGCCTTTCGCGGTTCTCCGACGCGCTGTGGCGATGAGAGGGCCTGTCCTCGCTGCGCCAGACCCCTTCCCTCAGCGGGGCCGGCCTGACGAACGGGTTGGGAATGCTGAACGGCCCGAGATGTATCCAGGTCTGCGCGTTGGCCGGCACGATGATTGCAGCCGCTCCGAGCAGCGCGAGCGCGAGCGTGGCGACCGCGAACGGACCGCGAATGGGGATCGGACGCACAGGGCGCGATAGACGTGGGCGGCGGAGGCGAAGGGGACGCGCGACACGGAACATTGTTCGTCTCGTTCAGCGGCCTGATCCCTGTAGCTTAGCTGAATTTCAGGCTTGTGTCGTACGGTGAATTGTCCGGCATTGCCATCGCCGCGCGATGGGCGCACGGATGGCGGGTCATCACACCTTCGTGTTGTCCGCTTGAGCTCGCCGACCGCCCCTTCGTCGAACGACGCCTCGCCCGCCCCCTCGCGCTGGGGCGTGTACGGCCACGCCGCCTTCACCGTCATTCTGGTCGCGAGCTCGGTCTCGAGCATCGGCATCGCGATGTTCGACACGGCGATGAGCTGGCTGATGACGAGCCTCAATCCCAATCCGCTGATGGTCTCCGCGGTCCAGGTCGCGACGATGGCGCCGATGTTCCTGTTGACGATTCCGGCCGGAGCGCTCGCCGACGTCGTCGATGCGCGGCGCCTGCTGATCGCAGCGCAAGTCGGCGTCGTGGCCGTGGGCGCCGTCTTCGCCGCGACCGTCGCCCTCGGCTGGGCGTCGTCGCCGGCGCTGCTTGCGACCTCGTTCCTGCTCGGGGCGGCGGGCGCGCTCGCGGCGCCCGCATGGCAAATCATCACGCCGATGCTGGTGCCGAGAGCCGAACTCGACAACGCCATCGCCGTCAGCAACGCCGCCTACAACGTGAGCCGCGCGGTCGGCCCGGCGCTGGGCGGCGTGGCGATCAGCGCGGTCAGCCTCGAGTTGCCGTTCTGGGTTTATGTCGCGACCAGCGTCCTCGTCGTGGCCGCGCTGTTATGGTGGCGGCCGCCGCGCAGGCCGCCGGAGACCCTGCCGGCCGAGCGGCTGCGGGCGGTCGTGGCGGCGGGCCTGCGCTACGCCCGCAACAACCGCGATCTCGACGCGACGCTGATCCGCGCGATCGCCTTCTTTCCCTTCGCCAGCGCCTATTGGGCGCTGATGCCGCTGATCGCCCGTGACCGGCTGCACGACGGCGCCGAGCTTTACGGCCTCCTGATGGGCGTCGTCGGCGCGGGCTCCGTCGTCGGCTCGCTGGGCATGGACACGCTCAAGGCCCGGCTCGGGCCGGACCTGTCGGCGGCCGCCGCCGCCATCGGAACGGGGGTGGCGCTGGCGCTTTTTGCGGCTGCGCGGCGGCCGGAAATCGCGATCATCGCCAGCTTCATCGCCGGCGCGTCCTGGATTGTCGCCATGACGACGATGTTCGTCTCGGCCCAGGTCGCCCTGCCGGACTGGGTGCGGGGCAGGGGGCTGGCGATCTTCCTGACCGCGTATTTCGGCGCGATGACGGTCGGCAGCGCGCTCTGGGGCGCAGTCGCCAGCCACAGCGGAGTTGCCTTCGCGCTGGACGCCGCAGCCGTGGGAACGGCGCTCGGGCTCGTCCTAACCACCCGCTGGAAGCTGGAGACCGGGGCCGCCCTCGACCTCGCGCCCTCGATGCACTGGCGAGCGCCCGCCTTCGTCGAGAGGCTGAACGACGACGTCGGGCCGATTCTGGCCGTTATCGAATACCGCACCAATCCTCAGGACGCCCGGGAGTTCTTCGCGCTCATGCACGAGATCGGCCGCGAGCGCATGCGTGACGGGGCCTACGCCTGGAACCTGTTCCACGACCCCAATGATCCAGGCCGGTCGATCGAGACCTGGCTGGTCCACTCCCTTCTGGAGCTCAAGTACCGGGCCGAGCGGGAAACCAAAGCGGACGAACTCGTGGAGCTGCGCGCCGGGAAATTCCTGAAAGAGCCGGCGTCCACGAACTACTACGTCGCTGCCGGGCGGCCGCGCCACCAGGGAAACGGAGCGACGCCGGGTCATTGACGGTCTTGCGAAGGGCGACGACGAGACCGACATGGCGCTAGGGGGTACGCTCTCCGGCCAAGCCTCAAGGGGGAAGCGGGCAATGGTCAGCGCGATCTCGTCGTCGCTGCTTGGATATCATTGTTGCAAGCGCGTCACAATCGAAACGTGCACGTTTGGGAAAGGCATTTGGTCGCGGACCCGGGCATGGGTCGATCTGGGACAGTGTTCTTGCTTTGTTCAAGATTTGCGCCTATCCTCCCGGGCATGTCCGACGTCGCTCCGCTGAAACCCGCAACCTCCGAAGACCTGATCGCCGCGCTCGCCTTCGCGCTCAGATTCCAGGGCCGCAAGCGCGTCCACAACGCCGACGAGATCATGGCCGAGATCGTCGCCAAGCGGCTCGCCGAGCACTTGCAGCGCGCCGGCTTCGTCGTGATGAAGAGGCCGGCCGAGATCGGCGGCGCGGCGCTGGGCCGAGGCTTCGAGGGCTGACCGAGCTCCGGCCCGGCAGGATCCGGACGAGCCCGGCCCGGCGCCGGCGACCCTTGACATGGTGTTGACATCGCGGGGGAACTCGGGCCCTCTGGCCGACATAACGATAAGGCCCGGGAGGACGTCCATGCCGCGTAAGGACATCATCGACGCGATTCGGAAATACACCGAGCCGTTCCGTGTCACGAAAGGCAAGGATTTCCGCCTGAAGGACTTCGATCCCGGCGACACGCTCGACCTCAAGATGGACAAAGAGGAGGCGGCGCAGCTTCTCGAGCGCGGCTCGGACTGGCTCGCGATGGAGCAGGATATACTTTACGCGCAGGATTCATGGTCGGTCCTGCTGGTGTTCCAGGCGATGGACGCAGCCGGCAAGGACGGCACGATCAAGCACGTCATGTCGCGGGTCAATCCGCAGGGTTGCGAGGTCCATTCGTTCAAGCAGCCCTCCGTCGAGGAACTCTCGCACGATTTCCTGTGGCGCTACGCCACCAAAGTTCCGCAGCGCGGGCGCATCGGGATCTTCAACCGCTCCTATTACGAGGAAGTGCTCGTCGTGCGCGTGCATCAGGCGCTGCTCGAGGCGGAGAAGATGCCGCCCGAGCTCGTCGGCAAGGGAATCTGGGACGAGCGGCTCGCCGACATCGCGCGCTTCGAGGACTATCTGACGCGGCAAGGCGTGGTGATCCTCAAGTTCTACCTCAACCTGTCGCAGAAGGAGCAGAGGAAACGCTTCATGGAGCGCCTCGACAAGCCCGAGAAGAACTGGAAGTTCTCCGCTTCCGACGTGCGCGAGCGCCGGTACTGGGACGATTACATGCACGCCTACGAGGAGGCGATTCGCGCCACCGCGTGCAAGTCCGCGCCGTGGTTCGTCGTGCCGGCCGACAACAAATGGTTCAGCCGGCTCGTCGTCGCAGCCGCGATTATCGAGGCGGTGGAGAAGCTCGACCTCAAACATCCGAAGGTCACGGCCGAGCAGAAGAAGGACCTCGCCGCGGCGCGCGAGGAGCTCATGGCGCAGAAGTAGCAAAGAGCGGGCGCGCCCTCGGACGGCGACGATCGGCCCTAACCGCCGTCGCGCTTCTCATCCGCCTGCGCGGCGCGGGGCAGGCGGGCGAGCCGGGCGATCAGCGCGCGGTCGCCGAGCGCGGCGACCCGCTCCTTGGACGTCAGCCACGCGCAGGCGTCCTCGACCGTCTCGGCGTCGTTGAGCTTCACGCTGGCGACCGCGAGCTTGGACATCGACCTCGCCAAGCCGGTGGCGCGGCCTTTCCGGCAGGAAGGCTTCGTGCACGGCGCGGAACTCGGCGTCGGAGTGGATCGACACCAGCGCGTCGTCGTGGTCGCGGCCGACGCGAGCGAGTTCCTCGGCGAGCGCGTTGGAGCGCGCGACGACTGGCGGCGTTGTCGTCTCCTCCGGCGTGCGCAGGAGGCCGATCCGGCGCATGCCGAGGCCGATCCACAATTGGCCGCTGGCCCAGGAGAGCGGGATCGACAGGATGAGGCCGGCGATCGTCGGCGACATCCACAACACCAGCGACGGGGAGATCAGCGCCGCGGCGAACAGGGTGATGACCCCGAGCAGGGCGTGCGAGCGATGACGGCGGGCGATGCTGGTCAGGGGAATGGAGCCGTCGTCGCGACGCTGGGGCTCCCATCCGGTGTCCCGGCCGGACAGGATCTGCAGCACCGACCCCGACTGGATCAGCATCATGATCGGGGCCAGCGCGGCCGAGACGACGATCTCGACGAATGTCGAGGCGATGAGCCCGACCGCGCCGCCGGAGCCCCGGCGCGTCGGACCGTCTAGCAAGGCCAGGATGAGGCCGAGGAATTTCGGCGCCAGCAGGATCCCGATCGTCAGGATGAAGAGTTGCAGCGCGCGCTCGTAGTCGAACCGGGGCCAGGCGGGAAAGAGCGAGAAATCGGCGGTGAAATATTCAGGCCGGATATAGTGGGTCTGCAGCACCAGGACGATGCCGACCAGCAGCTGGGCCATCCACAAGGGCGACGCCAGATAGCCCATGATGCCGGTCAGGAAATGCTGGCGGGTCGGCCAGACGAAGCCTCGCGCCCCGATGATGCGCGCGTGCTGCAGGTTGCCCTGGCACCAACGCCGGTCGCGCGTGGCGAGGTCGATCAGCGATGGCGGGCTCTCTTCGTAGGAACCGCCCAGCGTCGGCAGCATGTAGACGGCGTAGCCCGCCCGCCGGATCAGCGCCGCCTCGACGAAATCGTGACTGAGGATGTGGCCGCCGAACGGCGGCCGTCCCGGCAGGTCGGGCAGGCCGCAGTGGTCGGCGAAGGCGCGCGTCCGGATGATCGCGTTGTGGCCCCAGTAATTGCCGTCCCGCCCCATCCATGCGGCCAGGCCGGCGGCGAGCACGGGGCCCGCGATCCGCGCCGCGAACTGCTGCAGCCGCGCGAACATCGTGTTGCGGTTGATGATGAGCGGCAGGCTCTGGATGATGCCGCTGTCCGGATCGGCCTCCATCGCCGCGGCGAGCCGCACCACCGCATCGCCCGACATCACGCTGTCGGCGTCGAGCACCAGCATGTGCGCGTATTGGCCGCCCCAACGGGTGACGAAGTCGGCGATATTGCCGGCCTTGCGGCTCGTGTTCTTGCGCCGGCGCCGGTAATAGATCCGCAGACCGGGCAGCCTTTCGCGCATGGCGAGAAAGGCCCTTTCCTCGGCGACCCAGACGTCGCCGTCGGTGGTGTCGGACAGAAAGAAGTAATCGAAGGCGCCGCCGAGGCCGGTGCGCTCGACGTCCTCGATGATCGCCTGCATGGCGGCGAACACGCGCGAAGGCGCCTCGTTGTAGATCGGCATGACGACCGCGGTCCGCTCCGCGAGCGAATCGGGCAGGCGATCGCGCTTGCGCCCGTTGACGAGCAGCCAGACGAATCCGACCAGGCTCGCGGTGAACGACAGCGCGACCCAGGAGAAGGTGATGACGAACAGGACGACCATCACCCATTCGAGCGCCGTTGGCGTGCCGACCCCGACAACCTTGTACATCTCGAAGGCGCCGTAGGCGGTCAACGCGAGCGCCCCGCCAAAAGTCACGAGCCGCGCGAGGATCGGCGAGCGGGCAAGGCGCGGATTGATCCAGGCTCGCCGCTCGCTCCTCGAGAACCTGCGGAACGACTGCGCCGGCATGGCGAGCGGCGCGTAGCCGGGCATCGGGGGGGCGGGCGCGGCGCCGACTGGCGCGCCGGCGCCGCTGGGGACGGGCTCCGCTCGAGTCAGCCCTACGCTGTCCATCGATAGAGCCATGTTTCACTAACCGCCTGATTGTCCACGTTCAGCGTCAGCCGCAACTCGGAGTAGGCGTCGGATCCCGGATCGAGGTCGAACATGACGCGCACCGACCGTCGGTCCTTATAGGGGAAGAGTTTGATAAAGACGATCTTTCCCGGATTGGCTTGCAGGTCGGCGACCGCCGCCGCGGCTTTCTGCGGGTCGGCGAACACCTCGCCCGTCATCTCCACGGTGAACCGATATTTGCCGGCCATTTTGCCGGCGCGGCTCGAGGTGCAAACGGCCAATTGCGGCTTCGAGGGCGGGCTCCAGCACCAGAACTGTCGGTAGGCGAGCGACAGCGTCTTGCCCGCGGCAATTCCCGCTTTCGGGCGCCACTGCGCGAGGATGTTGGCGTTGTTCTCGGACGTGCCGGGAATCTCGAGCAGGCGAACGTCGCCGTCGCTCCACTCTCCAATGGGTTCGATCCACAGCGTCGGCCGCAACTCCCACAGGCCCTCGTCGTCGTAGAAGGCGTCGAACGTTCGCGATCGCTGCACCAACCCGAAGCCGCGCGGATTGACGTCGGAAAAGGCCGAGATCTGCAAGGTCTCCCGGTTGGCGACTGGCCGCCACAGCCATTCTCCGCCGCCCGACAGCATCTGCAGGCCGGTGACCTCGTAAACGGCGGTCCGCCAGTCGTCGGGACGGCGATGATCAAGGCCGCTGAATAGATAGTCGGCCGCCATGGCGCCGACGCCGAGTCTGTCGGTTGTGGCGCGGCCGATCAGCGTCATCTCGGTGTCGATGATAGTCGTGTCGAGCGGACGGATGGTGAAGCGAAACGCGCCGGTGACGCTCTGCGAATTGAGCAGCGCGTACATGGTGAGCGTGTTGGTCGCCGGCGCCGGCTTCTCCACCCAGAACTCCCGGAACGTGGGAAACTCTTCGCCCGGGTCGTCGCCGGTGCGGATCGCAAGTCCACGAGCGGTCACGCCGAAATTCTGGCCGCGGGCGCGCGAGCGGTAGAAGCTCGCGCCCTGAAAGATCGCGGCGTCCTGAAAGCCCTGGTCGGACGCGCTGAGGATCCTCAGGCCCGAAAATCCGATGTCGCCGAGCGAGGCCGGCGGCTTCAGCTTGCCGAAATCATAGTCGGCGGGGTCGTAAATCAGCCGTTGCGACAGCCCGCCCTCGACAATGTTGATCGTCACCGGGGTCGTATAGACGAAGCCCCGATGCAAGGGCTCGAGCGAGAAGCCGAGCTTCTCGTTCGCCCAGACGCCCGCGCCCGGAACTCGGCGAATCGCCGCGTATTGCTCGAAGGTCAGCCCGGTGAACACGGACGGCAGCGATAGGTCCGGCGCTTTATAGGGCGACGCGGCGAGAACTGCGGCCGCCTTCAGCACGGTGTCCGCGGCGAACGGCGTCGGCTGGGCGAGCGGCTCGGCCGACGCCGGGACGAGACCAATCCGCGGCCCCGCCGCCGCCACGGCGCCGCCGAGCGCCAACTCCAGAAATTCGCGACGTCGCGGCGCCATTATGGTCGTTTCATTCGTTCGCCGCCCATCCGGCCCGCTAGGCGGGCAACCGTCGGACGTTCCCTATTGACAAAAGGTTACGAGCTTATCGCCGGGCAAACGACGCTCGCCCCCGCGCCGCGCGCCGCCGCCAACCTGGTTTTTCTATATGCTATTTCGCGGCGCCGCGAGACGCATTTCGTCTCAACGCAAAGCTGGATTTTTGCCTGACCGCGACGCCGGCGGTAGAAGCGGACGCCTGTCCGCCCGCGGGCGATGTACGCCCTCGGCGCGACGCGATGCGCCGACCCGGAGCCGAGCCATGAATCCCGACGCCCGACGCTGCCTCACCATCGTGCTCGCCGCCGGAGAGGGCGTCCGCATGCGCTCGGGCCGGCCCAAGGTTCTGCACGCCGTCGCCGGCCGGCCGATGCTGGCGTACGCGCTCGCGGCGGCTGACGAGGCCGGCGCAACCGACATCGCGGTGGTGGTCGGCCCGGACCGCGAGGATGTCGCCGCGGCGGCCCGTGAGGGCGCGCCGGGCGTCGAGGTCTTCGTCCAGCGCGAGCGGCGGGGCACCGCCGATGCGGTTCTGGCCGCGCGGGAGGCGATCGCGCGCGGCTACGACGACATCGTCGTCGCTTATGCGGACAATCCGCTGATTCGCGGCGCGACGATCGCCGCGCTTCGGGCCGGCCTCGCGGACGGCGCCGACCTCGTCGCACTCGGCTTTGCGGCCGCCGATCCGACCGGCTACGGCCGGCTCATCGAGCGGGATGGGCGCCTTGCGGCGATCCGGGAGCATAAGGACGCGACCGAGGCCGAGCGCGCTGAGCGCCTGTGCAACGCCGGTCCGATGGCCTTCGCCGGCGCTCACGCGCTCGCCATGCTGGACGCGGTGGCGCCGGACAACGCCCAGAAGGAGTTTTATCTCACCGACCTGGTGGAGATCGCCAGCGCCCGCGGCCTCGTCGCGCGGGCGATCGAAGTGGATTCGGGTGAGGCCATGGGCGTCAACGATCGCGTTCAGCTCGCCGCCGCGGAGGCCGCGATGCAGGCGCGGCTGCGGAAAGAGGCGATGCTCGGCGGCGCGACCCTCGTTGCGCCGGAGACGGTGTTCCTGTCGTGGGACACGAGCATTGGCCGCGACGTGCTGATCGAGCCGCATGTCGTCATCGGCCCCGGGGTCGCGATCGAGGACGGAGCGACCATCCACAGCTTCTCCCATCTCGAAGGCGCGCGGATCGCCGGCGGCGCGTCGGTCGGCCCCTTCGCCCGTCTCAGGCCCGGCGCCGACATCGCGGCCAAGGCGCGGGTCGGCAATTTCGTCGAGATCAAGAACGCGGCGATCGAGGCCGGCGCCAAGGTCAACCACCTCACCTATATCGGCGACGCGCGGGTCGGGGCGGGGGCCAACATCGGGGCCGGCACGATCACCTGCAACTACGACGGCTTCGGCAAATACAAGACCGACATCGGCGCGGGCGCCTTCATCGGGTCCAACTCCGCGCTGGTGGCGCCGGTCCGGATCGGCGACGGGGCCTATGTCGGCTCCGGCTCGGTCATCACCAAGGACGTCGAGCCGGACGCGCTCGCCGTCGCCCGGGGCCGTCAGGAGGCTCGCGCCGGCTGGGCCAAGGCGTTCCGGAAGCGCCGCAGCAAGACGGGGTGAACCTCGACGCCTTGAGACGCGTATCGCCGGCTTTAGCGCCACTTATCGACCGGCCCTCGGAACTTCAAAGGGTTGCGACCCGTCTTAACGACCGCCCGGTCCGCCCTGGTCGAGACGCCTATAGAACATAACTAAAATGGGTAAAAATCATGTCGACAGCTCCCATCCCGTCCGCGCCATCCGCCGCCGCCGACGATCTGGCCGAAGTCCAGACGCTGCCGCAGCTCTTCGAGCGGCGCCTGCGCGCCACGCCGTCGGGCGAAGCCTACCGGGCCTTCGACGCCGCGGCCGGAGATTGGCGGAGCCTGACGTGGCGGGACTTCGGCCACGAGGTCCGCCGCCGCCGGCTGGCGCTGATGGCGGAGCGCTTCCGCAAGGGCGACCGGGTCGCGATCCTGCTGCCCAGCGGAATCGAGCATGTCGCCCTCGACCAGGCGGTTCTGGCCCAAGGGCTCGTTCCCGTGCCGATGCACGCGCTCGATAACTCCGAAAGCATCGCCTACATTTTAAGGGACTCGGGCGCGGTCGCCTTGATCGTCGATTCCCTCGAGCGCTGGCGAGCGATCGCGGCGGCGGGCGACGTCGGCGCCTCGCTGAGGCGGGTGATTACGACAGGCGGCCCGCCCGCCGACGCGGCGGACCGGCGCGTGGTTGATTTCGACGCGTGGCTGAACGGGGCGAACGATGTCCAAAGCGAGCCCGTTACCCCTGCGATCGACCCGGACGATCTCGCGGCCCTGGTGTACACCTCCGGCACGACGGGCCGACCGAAGGGGGTCATGCTCTCGCATGCCAACATCCTCGCCAACATCAAGGCGACCGCAGAGCGGCTGCACGCTGAAAGCGGGGACGTGTTCCTGTCGTTCCTGCCGCTGTCGCACATGCTCGAGCGCACCTGCGGCTACTACTTTCCCATCGCCGCCGGTTCGGCGGTCGCTTTCTCGCGTTCGGTGAAGCTCATCGCCGACGACTTCAAGTCCGTTCGTCCGACCGTCGTCGTCTCCGTGCCGCGGATCTACGAGCGCTTCTATGCGGCGATCATGGAGCGGCGGGCGGCGCTCAAACCGGCGCACCGCGCCCTGTTCGACCTCGCCCTGACTGTCGGCCTCAGGCGCTACGAGGCGAGGCGGAGCGGAGGCGCGCCGTCGGCTGCCGACCGGATCCTCTGGCCGGCGCTCGACCGTCTCGTGGCCGCGCCGGTCCGGGCCCAGTTCGGCGGCCGCCTCAGGATCGCGTTCACCGGCGGCGCGCCGATCGGCGAGGCCGTCATCCGGCTCTTCCTCGCGCTCGGCCTCGATATCCTGCAGGGCTACGGGATGACGGAACTGGCCCCGGTGGTGTCGGTCAACGCCCCGGACGACAACGACGAGCGCTCTGTGGGACGCCCGCTGCCCGGAGTTCGAGGTGAAGCTCGGCGAGAACCAGGAGCTCCTGGTTCGCGGCCCGAGCGTGATGGTCGGCTATTGGAACCGGCCCGAGGACACGGCCCGCGTGAAGGCGCCCGACGGCTGGCTGCACACCGGCGACCAGGCGCGGATCGACAACGGCCGGATTTACATCATCGGGCGGATCAAGGAGATCATCGTGACGTCGACGGGCGAGAAGGTCTCGCCGGGCGACCTCGAGACGGCGATCCTCGCCGACACTCTGTTCGCCAACGCCATGGTGCTCGGCGAGAACCGCCCCTATCTCGCGGTCGTCGCGGCGCTCGACCCGGTGATCTGGGCGCGCGAGAAAAAGGCGCTCGCCGACGAGGCCGAGCCGGGGGCGCTGAAGGCGCAGGCCGACTTCCTGCTGGCGCGGATCCGGGCGGCGGTGAAAAGCTATCCGGCCTACGCGACGCCGCGCGCGGTTGCGTGGACGACCGAGCCCTGGACGGTCGAATCGACGCTCGTGACCCCGACCCTGAAGAACAAGCGCCTCAACATCGAAGCCCGTTTCGCTGACGAGATCGAAGGGCTCTATGCACGAAAGCCTGCGGGGTAGAGCGTCGCCTTCGCGCGGGCTGACGGAATTGGATTTGGGCGGCGGCGTTCGACCGTCAGATACTCGCCCCGCTACTCGTTTAGCGCCGCACCGCCAGCACAGGTAGATCAACTGGCGCGACGTCGAGACGCCGCATCTCATTGGCAATAAACCGTCACTGCAACTCAACCTGAAGAAACGTCCGGCCACGATCATCTATTGCCCAACCAGTCTGTTCCTGCATATTGCTATGTGCAACTGAAAATCGTAGTCTAAAAGTAATAAACTCCTGCCTATTTCTAACGGCAAGAACTACCGCATCGGTTACATCTTGAGCGGCGCTCCCAAACGATTCAAGAGAAACGGTCTTAACCAACGTTCCGCTCTTGTAAAAATCTTCTCCATCCAAAAAATTGTCTAAGGAGACTGTTTCGATAAGCACGGTCGAAAAAAAATTGGGATCGAGCGATCCAGATCTGCCTCCCATTACACACTTAAGTTTGGCTTTAACGATCTGCGAACCTTGAGGAATTTGGGATAGATCAAAGCTGATAAATCCTCTAACCTGTCTCTTCTCGGCAGTCTGACCGATTTCTATAGGTCCAAACGTTTGGCCAGATCCTTCAGCGAGCGACCCCGATTTTGAGCCGATGGTGATCGAACCCATATTCTCGGTGATGGGTAGAATAGTTAATGTTGTTTTAGGTTTGGCGGGGGGCAAAAGTGCAAAAGTGATACTGTCAAACATCTTGGAGAAAAGGCGCTCACGGCACTCCCTATCACCTGCCAATGCTATAGCAGTCGCCGATTGCGTAAGCCCCTCAAATTCATCACGGTTCAATGATCCCGATGCAGAACCCCCCGCATTGGCGAGTTGGCCCACAAGGCCGCTTAGCTGACCCCTAACCTCACCTTGAATTTGGACGTCGGTCTTTTCACCCTTGACATCTTTGACTGTGTTACAGATCGAAGAGGCAGCGTCCTTTATAATTCCGATCTGCTGAGGATCAAGTTGCTGAGCATACCCGGCAGGTAATCTTGCAGATAAGAGCAATAGGGCACAAACGAAGAGCTTACGTAATTGCACGTTACCCTCCCGCGGCTGTCTGAGCGATCTCGCCTGAATAAGATCCCATACCCTAAAAAAAGCCAAGCGCAAAATGGAACGTGAATGTCGAGTTCGCGGTGCTCACATCTCTTGGAGGCTTCGGTCACTGTTGCCAGTTTGATAACACCAGGGTTGCACAGCAGGCCGACACGCTAATTGGTCCTCGCATACCGGGAATGCGAGCTATGCAAATTCAGGGCATTCGGAGTCCATAAGCTTGACAATTATGCTCAACGAACTCTTGTCGAATGGGCGGGATCTGTCGCCAAGCACCTGGATTGGGCGCCGCTTCCCGCGCCTCGATCTGGCTCACGGCGCCCAGGCACCATGACTTAGATGCGCTGGGGCCGGGCGCACTGGGGGAGGACTGCGACACGGCTCCAGGCCGCCAATCGCCGCTCGAAACCGCCCAAATGATGACGCCTACCACGACCACCACCCCAAGGATCCCGCCCGACGAAGATCTCTCATTCATCAGGTTATGGAGGTGTGCTCCGTTTATCGTATCGTGATGTGTTCCATCGCGGGCCTTAAACTGCGGTCCAGAAGACATGAGAGTTTCCCATTGCTTCAGCTCTAGACTTCCATTCGGGCTGAGCCGAAACTCCCATCGCTCGGAAGCGAGAGAGAGACTTGTTCCGGCACGCCCACCAAAACCGAACTATTACAAGCTCGCCGGCCAGTTCGCTGTGAGCCTCCTCACATCTTTCTCACGCGACCGGCAGGCGAATGGGTTACGGGGTTACGGTGACAGTTTACTCAATCCCGGGTTACGGTGACAGTTTACTCAATCCCCAATTCATGCCACGATCCCCGCAAAATATCGTCCGAGGATCAGTATGGCCCGCATTGCCCGATTCGTCGTCCCTGGCCTTCCCCATCATGTCACTCAGCGGGGCAATCGGCGCGAGCGGGTGTTCTTCGGCGAGGATGACTACGCGCTTTATCGCGATCTCCTGGCGAGCCAATGCCGCAAGCATGGCGTGACCGTCTGGGCCTATTGCCTGATGCCCAACCACGTTCATCTCATTCTCGTTCCCGACCGCGAGGAGGCGCTGGGGCGCGCGCTCGGGGAGGCGCACCGGCGTTATTCGTCGACCATCAACGCCCGGCTCAGGGTGACCGGCCATCTCTTCCAGGCGCGCTTCGGCTCGGTCGCAATGGACGAAGAGCACCTGATGACGGCGGCGCGCTATGTCGCTTTGAACCCCGTGCGGGCGCGGCTCGTCAAACGGGCGGAAGACTGGCGCTGGTCGAGCGCCGCAGCACACCTCGCCGGGCGCGACGACGGTCTCGTGAGCGTCGCGCCGCTGCTCGGCCGTTGCGCTGGCGGCTTCGCCGATCTCATCGCAACGGAGCCGCCGCCTGAGGCCTTGTCGGCGCTGCGGGCCGCAGAAACCATCGGGCGACCGCTTGGCTCTGAGGCGTTCCTTAGCCGTCTCGCCGCCATCGCCGGCCGCGATCCGCGTCCCAAACGGCGCGGCCCGAAGCCACGAGTTAGGGATTGAGTAAACTGAACTGCCCCCCTCGGCTGAGACACTGGATTTGAGTGACAGGGCTTTGGTTTGTGTCCTTTCAGACGGTTTCGGGTTGGCGGAGTTCGGCTTCGAACTCGACCGGGGGTTTGTAGCCGAGGGCGGAATGCAGTCGGCCTCGATTATAGACGGTTTCGAGGAAGGCGCCGATATGGGTTCGAGCCTCGTCGATCGACGCATAAGTCTTGCCGTTCACTTCTTCCTCCTTGAGGGTGCGCATGAAGCGCTCGGCCTTGGCGTTGTCATAAGGGTTGCCGGCGCGGCTCATGCTGATCAGGACCCCTCGCTCCACGAGCTTTTCGCCGTAGTCGGCGCAGGCGTATTGCACCCCCCGGTCGGAGTGATGGATGAGGCCGGGCGCGGGGTTTCGGGCGGTCAAGGCCATGTCGAGCGCCTCGATCGCCAGGCTCGCCTCGAGATGGTCGGCGAGCGCCCAGCCGATCACCCGGCGCGAAAAAGCGTCGAGAACGACGGCCAGGTAGACGAACTGCGCGGCCAGCCGGACATAAGTAATGTCGGCGACCCAGATCTGATCGAGCCCGGTTGGGATACGTCCTCGCGTCAGATTGGCGACGATCGGGAACTCGTGCCGGCTGTTGGTGGTGTAGGGAACGAACGGCTTTTGCCGCAGGCAGAGCAGATTGTCCTCGCGCATGAGGCGAAGGACATGCTTGTGGTTGACCTTGAGGCCATGGATCCGCCAGAGGTCGCGGCAGACCCGCCGATAGCCGTAGAAGCGATTTTCGAGCGCAATCTTCTGGATTTTGTCGCGCAGGTCCGCTTCCGTCCGCTTGGGCGCGCGCGCCTCGCCAAAGCGATAGAAGCCGGCGCGCGACACGCAGCCGATCTGGCACAGATGCTCGACCGAGGGGGCGCCTTGCGTCTCCTGCGCAGTCATTTCTTCGATGACCGCGTAGATGGCGTCGCGCGAGACGAGGGGTCCCGCGCGTCGATGAGCCGCAAGGCTTCGCGAAAAAAATCGAGATCCATCTGCTGCTTGCCGATCTTGCCCTCGAGCTCGGCGATCCGCGCTCGGGCTCGCGCCAGGTCGGAAAGCGAAGCCGGCGTAGCCGGCGCAGCGTCCGGACTGGCGCGAGCCCCGCCCGGCTTGCGTCCGCGCTTGCGGTTCAACCCGGCGGCCCCAAGCTTGCGATAGGCCGCCCGCCACTCGTAAAGCAGCTTCCGCCTGATCTCCAGCTCGTCCGCAACCGCCGCCAACCGCTCCCCGGCCTCGAGCCGAAGAACCACCGCTTCCTTGAACTCAGTCGAAAACGTGCGCATCCCTTGCTGTGACATGGAGCCTCCTAACAGGCTCTGTCACTCCAATTCGACTGTCTCACTTTCGGGGGGCAGTACAAAACTGTCACCGTAATACCTGTCACCGTAATACGGCGCTCAAACCGGCGCACCGTGCCCTGTTCGACCTCGCCCTGACTGTCGGCCTCAGGCGCTACGAGGCGAGGCGGAGCGGAGGCGCGCCGTCGGCTGCCGACCGGATCCTCTGGCCGGCGCTCGACCGTCTCGTGGCCGCGCCGGTCCGGGCCCAGTTCGGAGGCCGCCTCAGGATCGCGTTCACCGGCGGCGCGCCGATCGGCGAGGCCGTCATCCGGCTCTTCCTCGCGCTCGGCCTCGATATCCTGCAGGGCTACGGGATGACGGAACTGGCCCCGGTGGTGTCGGTCAACGCCCCGGACGACAACGACGAGCGCTCTGTGGGACGCCCGCTGCCCGGAGTTCGAGGTGAAGCTCGGCGAGAACCAGGAGCTCCTGGTTCGCGGCCCGAGCGTGATGGTCGGCTATTGGAACCGGCCCGAGGACACGGCCCGCGTGAAGGCGCCCGACGGCTGGCTGCACACCGGCGACCAGGCGCGGATCGACAACGGCCGGATTTACATCATCGGGCGGATCAAGGAGATCATCGTGACGTCGACGGGCGAGAAGGTCTCGCCGGGCGACCTCGAGACGGCGATCCTCGCCGACACTCTGTTCGCCAACGCCATGGTGCTCGGCGAGAACCGTCCCTATCTCGCGGTCGTCGCCGCGCTCGACCCGGAGATCTGGGCGCGCGAGAAAAAGGCGCTCGCCGACGAGGCCGAGCCGGGGGCGCTGAAGGCGCAGGCCGACTTCCTGCTCGCGCGGATCCGGGCGGCGGTAAAAAGCTATCCGGCCTACGCGACGCCGCGCGCGGTTGCGTGGACGACCGAGCCCTGGACGGTCGAATCGACGCTCGTGACCCCGACCCTGAAGAACAAGCGCCTCAACATCGAGGCCCGCTTCGCCCGGGAGATCGAAGGGCTCTATGCGCGAAAGCCGGCGGCGTAGGGGGCAACCTTTGAATCAAGCTGCGAGCAGCGCGCGAAGACACGTCCGGAGAGCCGGTCTCGAGTTGAGCCAGAAGCCGCAACGCTGACGCTCTCGAGACTTAAGCTTGGTGGCGTGCCTCGGCGAAATATCCGGCAATCATGGACCCGAGCGCGGATTTGCAACTTTCGCCGTTTTGAGAGACGTTCGGCGCGGCTTTGGCCATTCACGCTTCGAATTTCCTACCGACCGCTCTCGAGATTGGTCGCCTGGACCGCCGCCGCCCGGCGCGGTCGACCGGCGAAAACCCGCCTGAGGCCGCATGAACGAAACTGCTCCGATCCCCGCGCCCGAAAGCCCCGGCAAGGAGAAGCCGAAACCGGAGCGGGCGACGGGAGGAGCCGTGGCCTCCGCCCTGATCGTGACGCTGATCGTCGCCGGAATCGTCGGCCTGTCGATCTGGTATCTGGCAAGGCCGCAGCCGTTGATCGTCCAGGGCGAAGCCGACGCCACCCGCGTCGATATCGCGGCGCGAATCGACGGCCGGGTCGGGCAGCGTCCTGTCGATCGGGGCGAGAACGTCGCAAAGGGGCAACTCCTGTTCGAAATCGACAACCCGGAGCTGGTCGCCAAATGGCGTCAGGCTCAGGCTGGCGTCGACGTCGCCAAGGCCCAGCTCGCCAACATCCTCGCCGGGACGCGGGCCGAGACGATCGCCCAGCGCAAGGCGGAGGACGAAGCGGCGGAGGCGAACTACACCCTCGCCCAGCGCACCTACGACCGCATCAAGGAACTCGCCGGCTCCGGCAATGCGCCGTTGCAGCGGCTCGACGAGGTGACGAATTCGCTCGAAGTGGCCAAGCGGCAGCAGGACCAGGCGAAGCTCGCCTACGAGGAGGCCGTCAACGGCGCGACCAAGGAAGAGCGCGCGATCGCTCAGACCAACGTGCTCAAGGCGCAGGCGAGCGTCGATACGATCAAGGCGCAGGTCGACGAGCTCGTCGTCAAATCGCCGATCGCGGGGCAGGTCTACCAGATCGGGGCCGAACTCGGGGAATACGTTTCGCCCGGCGTGCCGCTTCTCTCCCTCGTCGATCTCAGCGACGTGTGGCTGCGCTTCAACCTGCGCGAAGACCTGGTGCGCGGGCTCGAGGTCGGCGACCGGTTCACCGTTCGCGCGCCGGCGCTCGGCGACCAGGAGATTCCCGCGGAGATCAAGCTCATCGCCACGCAGGGCGAATACGCCGGCTGGCGGGCGACGCGGGCGACCGGCGACTTCGATCTGAGAACCTTCGAGGTGCGCGCCTATCCGGTCACGCCGCTGCCGGGCTTGAGGCCGGGCATGAGCGTCTACGCCCAGTGGCCGTCGGGCGAGCGCCGATGAAGAGGCCGGCGCGGCCGGGACTGCTGTGCGTCGCCACGCGGGAGCTGCGCTGGATGCGGCGCGACCAGGTCGCGCTCGTCCTGTCGATCCTCGTTCCGGTGATCGCCTTCGCCGTCCTGACCTTGACCTTCAGCAATGCGGTCATCCGCAATCTCAGGGTCACGATCGTCGACGCCGATCGCTCGGCGACTTCGCTCACCTACGTCCAGGCGATCGGCTCGGCCCCCGGCGTCAGCATCGCCGAGCGTTCTGGGGACATGACGAGCGCGATGCGGGCGATCCGCTCCGGCGAGGCGATCGCCGCCGTCTACATCCCGGAGAATTTCGAACGCGATCTCCTGGCCGGCCATCGCCCCCAGATCGTGACGCTCTACAACCGGCAATATTTCACCCCCGGCAACAACGCCAATTCCACGATCTCGAATGCGATCGCCGCGGCCACGGCCACGCTGCCGCGGGGAGGCGACGGCGGCGGCTACCGGCCGGGCGCCCTTGTTTCCGAGCAATACGTTCTCTCGAACCCGGCTTTGAACTATGCGCAATTCCTGCTGCGCGCGATCCTGCCGACCGTGCTGCACGTCGTCGTGGCGCTGGCGGCGGGCTACGCCGTCGGCTCGGAATTCTCGCGCCGGAGCAAGCGCGCGTGGTTGCGCGCGGCGGGCGGGCGTCCGCTGATCGCGCTGATCGGCAAGCTCATGCCCCTGTTCGGCCTCTTCGTCATCATGGAGGTCGTCGTCGCCGTCATTCTGCACGCTTTGTACGCCGTCTCGTTTCGCGGCGATTCCGTCATGGTCGCGGCCGCCGCATGCCTGCATCTTCTCGGCTATCTCGGGCTCGGGGCGCTGCTCGTTCTGCTCACCCAGAACCTGGCCACGGGCCTGAGCCTGATCGCCATCTTCTGCAACCCGGCCTTCGGCTTCGCCGGCGTCGGATTTCCGATCGTCGCGATGAACGGCTTCGCCCGCGCCTGGGGCGCGATCCTGCCTCTGCGCTGGTATTTGCAGGTGCTGTTCGATCAGGCCGCGCGCGGCGTGCCGCCAGCCGATTCGGTCAGGCCGTTCATGGTTCTGGGCGGCCTCGCCTGCCTCTATTTTTTCCTGGCCTGGCTGCGGCTCCGCGCCATAGCCCATACGCCGAGCCGTCGCCCGGCGCTCTCGATCCCACCCGTGCAATACGGGCGCGGGGTCGCCATCGCCTTTCACAACGAGGCGATTCGCATCCTCTCCGATCGATCCGTGCTCGGCTTGATCGTGCTCGCGCCGATCCTCTATGGCGCCCTCTATCCGCAGCCCTATCTCGGCGAGGTTCTCAGGAGCCTGCCGATCGCGGTGGTCGACCAGGACAACACGGAGCTCAGCCGCGATTTTGTCCAGGCCCTCAACGCCGACCAGTCGCTCGCCGTGACGGCCCGCGCGAATACGCTGGGCGAGGCTGAGGCGAAGCTGGACAGGCATGACGTCTATGCGATCGTCGCGATCCCTAAGGACACCGAGCGGCAGGTGCTGCGGGGCGAAAAGGCGCGCATCGCCGCCTACGTCGACGCCGCCTATCTCCTGCTCTACAGCCAGACGCTGCAGGGCATAGCGGAGGCTGCGGCGACCGCGTCGGCCGATGTCGCGCTTCGCGGCGCTCGCACCGACGGCAGCCTCGCTTACGCGGCGCTGGTCAGAAGCTCTCCCGTCGAGTCCGTGTCCGAACCGCTGTTCAATCCGACCGGCGGCTATGCGGCCTATGTCGTGCCGGCGGCCTTCGTGCTGATCCTGCAGCAGACGCTGCTGCTCGGCGTCGCCTCGATCGGCGGGGCGGCGTTCGAGCGCGCCGGACGCGTGAGCCGTCAGTTGCGTTCCGGGGCGCGGGCCGTCTTCGGCCAGGCGCTGGCCCATCTTTGCTTCGCGATTCCTGGCCTCGCGCTCTACTTGATCGTCCTGCCGCGCGTGTACGGATTTTCGACGCTCGGGCGCCTTCAGGACCTTGTCCTGCTCGCCCTGCCATTCGTGCTTTCGGTCAGTTTTCTGGCGCAGTTCGTCGGCGCGTGGTTCGAGCGCCGCGAGACGGCGGTGCTGCTGCTCCTCGCGGTCAGCCTGCCGCTCTTCTTCCTGGTCGGCGTGTCGTGGCCGGTCGAGGCCATCCCGGACTTCATTCGCGCGGGCAGCCGCGCCTTCCCCAGCACCGCCGCCATCGACGCGCTCATTCGCATCAACCAGATGGGCGCGAGCATCCTCGAGGTGAGGCGCGACTGGATCACGCTCTGGATCCTCGCCATCGTCTACGGCCTCATGGCCGTCGCGGCGACTCTGATCGCCAATCGCAACGAGGCCAAGTCATGAACAGGTGGAGTCGCGTGCTGGCGGTCCTTGTCGCCGTCGCCGCCATCGGCGCGGCGGTCGCGGTTGGCTTCCATTACGAGGTCCAGCACAATCCCAAACCGCCGCTCGTCGGCGTGGTGCACGAGACGGAAATCCGCATCGCTCCGGAGATCTCGGCCCGTCTCAAATCCCTCGCCGTGACGCCCGGGCAGGCGGTGCGCAAGGGCGAGACGCTGGCGGTGCTGTCGAGCCCCGAGATCGCCGCCTCGCTCGAGGAGGCGAAGGCGAATGCGGAATCGGCTCGCGCCAATCTCGCCAATGTCGCGGCCGGCGTGCGTCAGGAAGAGATCGACGAGGCGGTTCAGCGCGCGGCGGTCGCGGCCTCCAACCTCGCGCTCGCCAAGCAGCAGTTCCAGCGGGTCTCGACGCTCGTCGCGAAGAACTTCGCCAGCCGGCAGCAATACGACGAGGACGCCGCCGCGCTGGCCGAGGCGGACGCGCATCTCAACCTCTCTCAGGCTGCGCTGGCCGAGAGCAAGGCGGGCCCGACGCGGGAGCAGCTCGCCATCGCCGGCACTGAGGTTCGCCTCGCGCTGGCCACGATCGGCGACGTCGCGGCTGAGCTCGCCAAGACGACGCTGACGGCGCCGGCCGACGGCGTCGCGCGCCTGCTGGTCGCCGAGCCCGGCGAAGCGATCGTCCCCGGGCAGCCGGTGCTGACGCTGGGGCTCGCGAACGACCGCTGGTTCACCTTCACTATTCGCGAGGACCGCCTTCACGGCGTGACGATCGGCTCGACCCTGACGCTCAGGACCGCGGCCGGCGACCGCGTCGAGGCCAAGGTCACCGAACTCCGGCCGCTCGGGGAATTCGCGGTCTGGCGCGCGGCGCGCGCCGTCGGCGATCACGACCTCAACAATTTCCTCATGCGCGCCGACCCGGTCGGTCCGACGCCCAAGCTCGAACCCGGGATGACGGTCTGGATCGACGAGGGGGCCAAGGCGCCGGGTTGAAAGCGCCCGCCCGAAGCCGGCCTACCCGGCGCCGGCTTCGCCGTCCAAAGACATAAATTCAGAATGTTGATTTCGAGGGCCGGACGAAGCGGTTCGCTTTGCTATTCCAGGTAGGGCGCGAGCACATTTTCGATCCATTTCATGAATGCGCGGACTCGGCGCGACAGGTTGCGCCGATGCGCTACGACCAGGGAGACGTCGAGCGGCCTGTGCTGAAAATCTGGTAGAAGCTCTATCAACGCTCCACTCTCCAAGTATTGGCCAATCGCCAACATTGGCGCCTGAATCAGGCCAAGGCCAGCGACGCCAGCGGCTTCGTAAGTCTGCACGCTGTTGACCTGCAGCGCGCCTGGCAACTGAAGGCTCGCGTAGCCGTCGCCGTCCCGATACTCCCATCCATAGGGCTTTGCGCCGAGCGTCCTGGCGAAATGAATTGCCCGATGGTCCTGATGCTGCAGATCTTCGAGCGATCGAGGGACGCCATAGCGCGCCAGGTAGGCAGGACTGGCGGCGTTGACCATGCGCAGCTTGCCCAGCGGGCGGGCAATCAGCGTCTCGTCCCCGATGGGACCAAGTCGCAATACGCAGTCAAACCCCTCCTGAACCAGATCAACTTGCCGATCCGTACTCGAAACTTCCAGCTCCAACTCGGGATAAGTCGCCATGAAGGCCGGCAAGGCCGGCACGAAAGTCGTGCGCGCCAGCTCGCTTGGCAGATCAACCCGCAAACGCCCGCGCAGCGCCACGCGATCGCTTGCGAACATCGAGTGCAGATCATCAACGTCAGCAAGCAGGTCGCGGGCGCGGGCATGAAATACCCGTCCGTCTTCCGTTAACTGCACACTGCGCGTCGTCCGGTGCAGGAGTTTGGCGCCGACATTGTCTTCCAGCTTCCGGACCGCCGTGGAGGCCCTTCCCTTCTGGATGCCCAGGCTATCGGCTGCGCGGGTGAAGCTTCCCATTTCCGCTACCGTTATGAAAATGAGGATGGGTTCGAGATTCTGCATTTTCGCGCCTTGGCATTGTTCACCCCAGAGCGAACAGTGAGTTCATTTCCTCGGTGTTTATCATACTCAAGAGACACAGTAAGCTCCTGAATACGGGGATCCCCCCCTCGGAGAACGACAAATGTCTGAAACTATGAGCCTGCATCAGGCGCCTGAAGCCATGACCTTGGATCGCGTCCTATGGGCCGGCCGGATCATGAGCGCGTCTGTCGTGATCGCTCTGCTGGCAGACGGCGCCATTCAGCTTTTCGCGCCGGCTGAGATCGCGAGCATGTTGCAGGAAACCGGGTTCGCGATGGACCTGACCCGTATCGTGGGTCCGATCATACTCGCCTGCGCCATCCTTTACGCCGTCCCGGCCACCGCCGTCCTCGGCGCGATCCTGGTGACGGGCTTTCTGGGAGGCGCCATCTGCGCCCATCTGCGCATCGGTGAGTTGGGATCGGCGCCGGAACTCATTTCCCTGCTTCTGGGCGCCCTGACATGGGGCGGCCTCTACGCGCGCGATCCCCGTATCCGGGCCCTTCTGCCGCTCATCCGTTGAACCAACAGGGGCAGTGCTCTGTCCCTCGAGATCAGGAGAACACGCATGTTTTTAGTCACGGGAATCACGGGAAGAGTGGGCGGCGCGACGGCGGAACATCTGTTGACGCACGGCAAGAAGGTACGCGCGCTCGTCCGCAATCGCGAGAAGGCGTCAAGCTGGGCGAACCAGGGCGTGGAACTGGTTGACGGCGATTGGAATGATTTCGGCAGCCATCGAGCGGGCGCTCAAAGACGTCGAAGGCGCGTTTGTCATGTTGCCGGCTGTCTGGGCGCCCTCGCCCGATTTCAAAGAAGCCAAGGGCGTCATTGCAAACTATGTCGAGGCGCTCGCCAGGGCGGCGCCGCCGCGGGTGGTCGCGCTCTCGTCGATGGGGGCAGAAAGGACCAGCGGGCTCGGGATGATCACGGCGCTGTCGCTCATGGAGCAAGGCTTTCGCGACCTGGCCTCGCCAATCGCCTTCGTGCGCGCCGGCGGGTTCTTCGAAAACTTCCTTTACGGCCTGCACGTCGCCCAGGGCGGCACGCTGCCCGTCACCTACAATCCGACCAACCGGAAATCGACGATGGTCGCAGCAAACGACATCGGCGCTGAGGTGGCGACTCTCCTGATCGGGCCGGCGTGGTCGGGGCAACGCATCGTCGAGCTGGGCTCGATGGTCAGCGCGGATGAAGTCGCGGCTCAGTTGGGCGAAGTCATGCAGCGCGACGTCAAGGCGTTTGCCGTCCCACGGGCCGGGTGGCCGGCAGCGTTCGAGCAGTTCGGCATCCCGAAGGGCCAGACCGGACCGGCCGAAGCGATGTTCGAGGCCGTCAACGCGGGCTGGATGGACCTTGGCGTCAAGGACACCGAGCACGTCGCAGGGACGACGTCCGCTCGCGAAGTGTTCGCGGCGGCCCGGAAGGCCGCGACGGCATGAACTGCGCGGCTGATTGTCCGAGACGCCCTGGCGAAAGGCCATTCCGTCGTTGTAGTCCGCCCAGGGCCGCTCAATGACCGCCCGCCGCCCCGGCGCCGGCCGTGGTCTTGTGGGTGAAGAGGAGCGCGATCGCGGCGACGACCAGCACGACGCCGACGACGGCGAAGGCGTCGCTGAACGCCATGATCAGCGCCTGCCGATGCACGATCTTGCCGATCGCCACAATCGCCTCACGCTGCGCGGCTGCGCGGTCGACCATTCCGTGCGCCTCGAAATAGCTCGTCATCGCCGCGATGCGCCGGCGGGTCTCCTCGCTGGCGAGCGTGATCGACTGGCCGATGACGTTCGAGTGAAACTGCTCGCGCTTGGTGATGATGGTCGCGAGCGTCGCCGTGCCGACCGCGCCGCCGAGGTTGCGCAGCATGTTGGAGAGGCCCGAGGCGGCGCCGGCTTCGCTCGGCGCGATGCCGGCGGTCGTGATGGCGCTGATCGGCGTCAGCACCAGGGCCTGCCCCAGCGCGCGCACGACATTGGGAACGAAGAACTGATCGCCCGCGCTGTCGCCCGACAGCATCACGTTCATGAAGCAGCTTGCGGCGAAGACGCCGACGCCGACGAAACGCGATCGCGCGCACGTCGAACCGCTTCATCAGCATCGGCACGAACGGGATCACGCACGAGCTGCGGCAGGCCGGTCCAGGCGAGCACCGCGCCGATCTGCTCGGCGTTGTAGCCCTGCGCCTGTCCGAGATATTGCGGCAGGATGTAGATCGTGCCGAACAACGCATAGCCGATGAGGACGAAGACGAAGACGCCGATGCCGAAATTGCGGCGCTTGAGGAGCCTCAGGCGGACGAGCGGCTTTTGCGCCGTGAGCTCGATCGCGATGAAGGCGCTCAAGAACACCGCCGCGATGACGCCCAGGCGGAAAATGAACGGCGACGAGAACCAGTCGTCCTTGTCGCCTTCCTCGAGCACGGTCTGCAGGGCCGAGAGGCCGATCGCCATGGTCGCGATGCCGGCCCAGTCACCCTCTTTCAAGAGCGCGAGACGCATCGGCGCTCGCTCGAGCGTCAGCGCGAGCGCGACGACCATCACGGCGCTCGGGACGGCGTTGATGTAGAAGATCGTCTGCCAGCCGTAATTCTCGGTCAGATACCCGCCGATGGTCGGGCCGATCGCCGGCGCGAAGGTGACCGCGATGGCGAAAAGCGCCAGCCCGATCGGCTGCTGCGGCTTCGGCAGCCGGGTCAGCACCATGGTGAAGGCGACGGGGATCAGGATGCCGCCGGTAAAGCCCTGCAGGCCGCGCATGGCGATCATCGAGCCGAGGTCGTGGGTGAAGGCGCAGGCGATCGAGAAGAGCGGGAACAGGACGGCGTTGACGAGCACGTAACGCCGGAACGAGAACACCTGGCTCAGATAGTCGGTCAGCGGAATGACGACGATCTCGCCGATCAGGTAGGCGGTCGAGATCCAGGAGCCGTTGTCGACGCCCGTCCCGATTCCGCCCTCGATGTCGAGCAGCGAAGCGTTGGTGATCTGGATGTTGAGGATCGCCATGAAGGCGCCGATCATGCCGGCGAGCACGGCGATCCAGGCGGTCAGGCTCGCCTTCTCGGCGGGGCGTGGCGGCGCGGCGGGCAAGGATCGCCCGACCGCCGCGACTTCGGCGGCGCTGGACATCTTGGAATCCGTTGCGAAAGGTGAGGTTCGAGGCCGCGGCGCTCAGCTCTTGGGAGCGACCGCCGAAACGGCCTGCATCACAGGGGCCTTGGTGTCGATGGTCGGGGTGACCGACATGCCGGGCCGGAGCAGGTTCGCCAGCGGACTGCCGACGTCGAGGACGATCTTCACCGGGATGCGCTGGACGACCTTGGTGAAATTGCCGGTCGCGTTGTCGGGTGGCAGGAGGGCGAATTCCTGGCCGCTCGCCGGCGCAATGCTGTCGACGCGGCCGGTCAGCGGCCGGCCGGGGAAAGTGTCGACGGCGATCTCGACCTCCTGGCCGGGACGAACGTCCGCCAGTTGGGTTTCCTTGTAGTTTGCGACGACGTAGGCGGCCGCGACCGGAACCACCGCCATCAGTTCGGCGCCCGCCTGAACGTATTGGCCGACCCGCAGGGTCCGCGCGCCGACGACGCCGTCCACGGGCGAGACGATGGCGGTGTAGGACAGGTTGAGCTCGGCCTGCCGCTCCGCCGCCTGGTCGCGGGCCAGCGTCGCCTGCGCTTCCGCAAGCTCGGCCTTCAGCACGTCGATTTGCCGGCTCGCTGCTTCCAGCCCGGCCTGATCTCTCTGGATCGTGGCGCGCGAGGCGGCCGAGCGGGACGCCGCGGCCTCGGCGTTTTGCACGCTGCCGTAGCCGGAGGCGGCGAGGGTCGCGTAGCGCTTGTTGTCCTGGTCCGCGAATGCGGAGTTGGCCTCGATCGACCCGGATCGCCGCGCGAGCGGCTTCGATCGCGGACCGCTGCGCTTCGAGCGAAGCCTGCTTTGGTCAGGATCGCTGCCGAGGCGGCGGCGACGTCGGCCTTCGCCTGGTCGAGGGCGACCCGGAAGTCGCGGTCGTCGATCTTGGCCAGCGTCTCGCCCGCCTTGACCGGCTGGTTGTCGCCGACCAGAACCTCGGCCACGTAGCCCGAGATCTTGGGCGCGATCGTCGTGGTGTCGGCCTGGACATAGGCGTCGTCGGTCGACACCTCGAACCGGCCGACCGTCCAGTATTGCCAGCCGAAATAGCCGATGGCGGCGAGAGCGGCCGCGCCTCCGGCCGCGAGCAGCGCCCGGCGGAGCGAGGTCTTTGACAACAAGGCCTTGCGAGGGCCGACAGCCAGCGCGCCGTTCAAGGCGGACGCGGCTTCGTCGACGGTGACGGGCCGGTCGGCTGCGAACTCTCCTGGATGCTGACTCATCGGACTGCTCCCTGAGTTCAAAGCGGACGCCCGGAAGGCTGCCCGCGACAATTTGGAAACTTGCCGGTTTCTAAATTATACGGTATAAGGCGCTTGTCAAGAGAATTTGGAAAACGATAATGGTCGAAAATGAGATGGGCTGCGCCCCCCGTCGTTGCCGGGGTCGCCCGCAAGTGCGCTCGGACGAGGAGACGCGCGCGCTGATCCTCGAAGCCGCCGGGCAGGAGTTTCAGGCCAACGGTTACGAGGCGACCTGCATCGCCGACGTCGCCGAGCGCGCCGGCGTTTCGACCAAAACCCTCTACCGGCTCATTCCGACCAAGGCCGATCTGTTCGCCAGCGTGATCGCCGATCGGATCGGCCGGTTCGTTGTCGAGTACGATCTGAGCCGCCTCGATTCCCTGGACGCGCCCGCGGCGCTGGAGCGGATGCTGACCGTGTTCGGCACGCTGACGCTCGAGCCGCGGACCATCGCGCTCACCCGCCTTGTCCTCGGCGAGTTCTCGCGCCTTCCCGGAGGTCGGCGCCGAGTTTTATCGAAGCGCGATCGTGCGAACGAGCGACGCGATGGAGGAGGGGCTCCGCCGTCTCTGCGCCCGCGGCCTGATCGCGCTCGACGATCCGCACGAGGCGGTCGGCATGCTGCGCGGCATGATGATCATGGAGCCGCAGCGCGCGACAATGCTCGGCCAGCGTGAGCCTCCGGGCGCGCAGGAGATCGCCGCTCGCGCCAAACATTGCGCCCGGATTTTCCTCAACGGCTGCGCGCGTCTGTAGACGCGGTCGCTGACCGCGTCGCCGCGCGTTTCTGTAGACGCGGTCGCTGACCGCGTCGCCGCGATCAGCGATCGCGGCTACAATCGGCGATGCGCAATCCGCCCTATCGTCGCGCCAGCCGTTCGACCTCCGGAGGGTAGCGATCGCCTTGCACCGCGATCTTCGCAGCGGCGCCCTCGATGCCCTGCATTTCGTCCGGCGTCAACTCGAGGGCGGCCGCGGCGATGTTCTCTTCCAGGCGGTGGAGCTTGGTGGTGCCGGGGATCGGGACGATCCACGGTTTCTTCGCCAGTAGCCAGGCGAGCGCGATCTGCGCCGCCGTCGCGCCCTTGCGAGCGCCCGTCTCTTCGAGCAGGTCGACGACCGGCCGGTTCGCCTTGCGGGCCTCGGGCGTGAACCGCGGCAGGCCGCTGCGATTGTCGTTGCCGCCGAACGTCGTCGTCTCGTCGATGGCGCCGGTGAGGAAGCCCCGGCCGAGCGGGCTGAAGGGGACGAAGCCGATCCCGAGCTCCTCGCAGGTCGGCAAAACGTCCGCCTCAGGCGCGCGCCACCAGAGCGAATATTCGCTCTGGACCGCGGCCACCGGCTGGACCACGTGTGCCCGGCGGATCGTCTCCGCGCTCGGCTCCGACAGGCCGAAATGCTTGACCTTGCCGGCGGCGATCAGGTCGCTGACCGCGCCCGCGACGTCCTCGATCGGGACATTTGGGTCGACGCGATGCTGGTAATAGAGATCGATGGCCTCGACGCGCAGCCGTTTCAGCGAGCCCTCGACCGACTGTCGAATTTGTTCGGGGCGGCTGTCGAGGCCGCCGGAACTGAGGTCATGGCCGAACTTGGTGGCGATGACGAGACCCTTGCGGAATGGCGCCAGCGCCTCGCCGACCAGCTCCTCATTGGCGAACGGACCATAGACCTCGGCGGTGTCGAAGAAGGTCACGCCGCGCGCCACGGCCGCGCCGATCAAGGCGACCATTGCCTTGCGGTCGGGCGCCGGGCCGCGGTGATAGCTCATGCCCATGCAGCCGAGGCCGATGGCCGAAACTTCGGGGCCGCTCTTGCCAAGCTTGCGGGTCTGCATCGGATTCTCCTTGCGTTGGCCGCGGCGTCGAAGTCAGACGCCGGCCTCCTCGAAGACCTTGCGGGCGATCTGCAGCGCAGTCATCGCCGGCGGCCAGCCGGCGTAGAAGGCGAGGTGAGTGATCGCGCCGACGATCTCTTCGCGGGTGACGCCGTTTTCCAGCGCCTTCTTCAGGTGGAACGGCGTCTCGTTGGTCCGATAGAGGGAGACCAGGCAAGCGATCGTCACCAGGCTGCGGTCGCGCGGCGACAGGGCGTCATCTTCCCAGACGTCGCCGAACAGCGTCTTGTCGGTGATTTCCGCAAGGTGAGGCGCGATGTCGCCGAAAGATTTCCGGGCGTTCGTCGGTTCTTCCTTCATTGGCTTCACTCCTTTTGCCTTCGCCCGTGACGAATTCGGATCGAATCGCGATTAACACCCTCATCCGGCCGCTTGCGCGGCCACCTTCCCCCGGAGGGGGAAGCGGGCGCCCCTCTCCCACCGGGAGAGGGAAGCCGCGAAGCGGCAGGGTGAGGGTGAGCTGGCGCGAACCCATTTCATCACGCTCTAGCCCCGGTATTGCTCGTCGCTGACCTTTTCCAGCCAGTCGACCGCCTTGCCGTCGAGCTTCTCGGTGATGGCGATATGGGTCATGGCGGTGGTCGGGGCCGCGCCGTGCCAGTGCTTTTCGCCGGGCGGGAACCACACGACGTCGCCCGGCCGGATCTCCTCGATCGGGCCGCCTTCGCGCTGGACCCGGCCGCACCCCGCGGTGACGATCAGGGTCTGGCCGAGCGGATGGGTGTGCCACGCCGTGCGCGCGCCGGGCTCGAAGGTGACGTGCGCGCTGGTCGCGCGCGCCGGCTCGGGCGGGCTGAACAGCGGATCGATGCGCACCGTGCCGGTGAACCAGTCCGCCGGCCCCTTGCCGGATGGCTGGGAACCGCTTCGCTTGATCTCCATCGCATGCCTCCGGTTTTGCTGCCCACAGTGTAGCGTACGGACGGACAAGCCATTAGTGGGCGTTATGCGCATACGCTTGTGAATGTGGTTCATGAATTCGCCGAGAACCTCGGGTCTCGCCGCTATCGTCGAGGCCGCGCGCGAGCCAGCTTCCCGGCGGCGATGGCCGCAGCCGTCGAGCGGCCCTATCGCGCCGACATCTCAGGCGATCTTGCCCGGGTTTCGGACGACCCGTCTCGGCTCGCGCTCCAATGGGCGCAGGCGAGGCCGAAAAGGACGAGCGCGGTCGCCTGATGGGCGAGCGCGAGGGGGATCGGCACGGCGAAGACGAGCGTCAGGACGCCGAGCGCGACCTGAAGCATGGCGACGCCAGCGAGTGAGACCGCGCGCCGGGCGACCGCGTCCGGCGCCGCGCGGATGGCGGCGAAAGCCTGGACGAGGGCGAAGGCGAGCACGCAATAGCCGATCAGCCGATGGTCGAATTGCGCCGTCGCCGGATCGTTCCACGGCGCGTCCGGCGCGCGGAACGCTTCCGCCGGCAGGAAGCTCGGGCCCATCAAGGGCCAGGTATTGTAGATAAGCCCGGCGCGCAGGCCCGCCACCAGCGCCCCGAGGCCGAGCTGGACGTAGACAAGCAGCGCGAATGCGCCCGCCGCAATCCTAAAACCGGCCGGGGCGCCTGGGCGCGGCCGGGCGCTCAAGCCCGCTGCGGCATAGATCGCCGTCCCGAACACGCCGGCTGCAATCAGGAGGTGGATCGCCAGCCGCTCCTGCGCCACCACGACGCGGTCGCTGAGGCCCGACGACACCATCCACCAGCCGACGATCGGCTCGAGCGCCAGCAGCGCGGTCGCGAGCGCGACTGGCCTCCCGAGCGCGCCCCGGAACGCGCCGCGCGCCCAGAACCACAGGGCGGGTCCGACGTAGACGAGGCCGACGATCCGGGCGAGCAGGCGGTGGCTCCATTCCCACCAGAAGATGGTCTTGAAGCCGCCGAGCGTCATGTCGGGGTTGAGCTCCGCGTATTGCGGGATCTGCTTGTATTGATCGAAAGCAGCCCGCCAATCGGCGGCAGAGAGCGGCGGCAACACGCCCGTGACCGGCTTCCATTGTGTGATGGAGAGGCCCGATTCGGTCAGCCGCGTCGCCCCGCCGACCAGCACCATGACGAGGACCAGCGCGGCGACGGCGAGGAGCCAGACGCGCACGGCCGCGCGCGAGTCGGGGATGAGCGCGTCAGCGCGGGAGGGCAGGGCGTCGATCGAGGCGATACGATTCATGCCGGGAAGGATGAGCGGAGCGCCGACCCGGCGCAAGTCCTCAGACGATCAGCTTGCGGTAGAGGTGCCAGGTGGTGTGTCCGAGGATCGGGAAGAGCACCAGCAGCGCGACATGAAAGGTGACGAACGACACGGCGAGGTCCATTCCGATGACGACCATCCAGGCGAGCATGGTCTGCGGATTGGCCGCGACCGCGCGCACGCTGGTCGTCAGGGCCGTCACCACATCGACGTCGCGGTCGACCACCAGGGGCGGCGACACGGCGGTGAAGGAAAAGACGCAGAACGCGATGATCGCGCCGACGCCGTTGCCGACCAGGAAAAAGGTCAGTCCATACGTCGTGGTGAAAACGTTCGCGAAGATTTCCGCAACCGACGACAAACCGTTGCCGTAGAACATCAAATAGATAAAGAGCGCGATATCTATCCAGATTATGAATGTGAACAAGCTGACCAGCGCAAGCCAGCCGAGGTCCTGGCCGGTGCGGCTCCAGACGGCGCCGAGCACGGAGGTCCAGGACAGGGGCTCGCCGGCTTCGAGGCGGCGCGAGATCTCATAGGTGCCGGCGGCGCCGAACGGAGCCAGCAACGCAAACCCCATGATCAGGGGATAGGCGAGGTACCAGTAGCCTGTGTAAAACGCGAGCCAGACGATCAGCGCTCCGCCGACGGCGTAAAAGGCGCCAAAGAACATTCCGTACTTCGACGACCGGGTGAAGTCCTTCACCCCCTTCTCGATGCACTCGATCAGATCGGCGATGCTGATCTGTCGGATCTCCAGCCGGTGCCCTTCGCCGGTGGAGCGGCCCATCGTCGCAGGCGGCCCGGCTTCAACCATTATCGCCATTCGTCTCTCCCCGATCCTTCGCCTCTTCCGGGCGATAGGCGATTTGAACACGTTCAACGCCTTGAAGCAACGGTCTCTTCGACTATATACAGGCCTGACCGCCGCCTCGCGCGGCGCTGGTGCGACCTCACAGCATTGCTGAAATGCAGCCAACAACGTTGCCGAACGCCTTGCGTTGTGGCATGAGCCCGCATCCCCGACAATCAATCGCTCCAGGAACGCGATGTCCTTTATGAACTCTAACAGCTTCGCCGATCGCCAGGCGGCCGCCGCCAAGGCGCGCAAGGCGATGGCCGACAAATTCCTCACCAACGCCAAATACGACCCCAACGACCCGGTGGTTCTCGAGCGCGAGGCCAAGCGCAAGGCGATTCTCGAATCGCGCGCGGTTCGCGAGGTCGAGCGCGCCCAGCGACGCGCCGAGGCCGCCGCCGCCGAGGCCGCCCGCAAGGCGGCGGACGAGGCCGCGCGGCAGGAGCAGCTGCGCGTCGAGGCGCTGGCTCGCGAGGCCGAGGCCGCGCGCCTGCACGAAGAGCAGGAGCGCCTCGAATTCGAGAAGAAGCTCGAGCGCGACGCGCGGTATGCTGCGCGCAAGGAGCGCAAGACAAAGAAGAAATCCGCGGCCGAGCGCTGGGGCTGAGGGCCGCCTGAGCTTCGTTGATCCGGGACTTCGACTCGGGCAGAAACGACGCCCGGGTCTCACGTCCGGAAACCGGAGCCAGAACCATGACAAAGCCGCTGCGGTTGGGCGTCGCCGGTCTCGGCGTGGTCGGGAGCGGCCTGACGCGGCTTCTGGGGCGGCAAGGCAATGCGATCGCCGAGCGGGCGGGGCGCCCGCTCGCGCTCCAAGGCTATAGCGCGCGCCGCAGCCGGGACGGGCAGACCGAGCTCGGCGGGGCGCGGTTCCACGAGGACGCGGCGAAGCTCGCCGCCGAGGCAGATATCGACGTGTTCGTCGAACTGATCGGCGGGGCGGACGGAGTGGCCTTCGAGGCGGTCAAGGCCGCGCTTCGGCGCGGGTTGCCGGTCGTCACCGCCAACAAGGCGATGCTCGCCGAGCACGGGCTCGAGCTCGCCGAATTGTCGGAGGCGCATGACGCGCCGCTCTTTTACGAGGCGGCGGTCGGGGGCGGCATTCCGGTGATCAAGACGCTGCGCGAGAGCCTGGCGGGCAACGCGATCAGCCGCGTCTCGGGCATTCTCAACGGCACCTGCAACTATATTTTGTCGCGGATGGAGGCGGAGACCCTGCCGTTCGACGTCTGCCTCGCCGACGCGCAGCGGCTCGGTTACGCCGAGGCCGATCCGACCTTCGACGTCGGCGGCTTCGACACCGCCCACAAGCTCGCCATCCTCGCCTCGCTCGCCTTCGGCTCGAAGATCGACGCCGCGGCGGTGGCGGTCGAGGGCATCGAATCGATCACGCTGGCCGATCTCGCCGCCGCCGACGAGCTCGGCTTCCGCATCAAGCTCCTCGGCGTCGCCGAGCGCACGCCCCACGGCGTCGAGCAGCGCGTCCACCCGACCATGGTCGACAAGAGCGCGCCGCTCGCCCAGACGATGGGCGTCTTGAACGCCGTGTCGATCGACGGCGACGCGATCGGCGAATTGACGCTGGTCGGGCCGGGGGCGGGCGGCGACGCCACCGCCTCCGCCGTCGCAGCCGACCTCGTCGACATCGCCCGCGGAACGCGGCTGCCGATGTTCGGGCGTCCCGCGGCCTCGCTGCGCGAGGCCGACCGCGTGCCGATGCAGCGCCACGAGGGCGGCTATTACGTGCGGCTCGCGGTCGTCAACAAGCCCGGCGCGATGGGGGCGATCGCGGCCCGCTTCGGCGAGCGCATGGTGTCGCTCGAGGCGATCATGCAGAAGCGGGCGACCAAGGAAGCGGCCGCGTCGGGCGTGGTGCCGGTCGTCCTGATGACCCATGGAACGACGGAGGCCTCGGTCCGCGACGCGCTCGCCCGCGCGGTCGAGGAGGGCGTCGTGCGCGACAAGCCGCAGGTCATCCGCATCGAGCGCGACATGGCGTGAGACCGCTCTCCGCGACAGAAAAGAGCCGCATCAGCGCCGCGGCCGAGGACCGCCGCCTGCGCATCGTCGCGATCGCGCTGATGTGCGGCGCGATGCTGCTGTTCACCGGGCTCGACACCTCGTCGAAATGGCTCGGGCTGCGGCTGCCGATCTCCGAGATCGTCTGGGCGCGCTACATGGGCGCGACCGTGTTCGCGCTCATCGCGGCGCGGCCGTGGTCGCGGCCTGCGGTGCTGATATCGAAGCGGCCGTGGCTGCAGGCGCTGCGCTCGCTCTTCCTGCTCGGCTCGACGGCGTTCGGCGTGATCGCGCTGCGCAGCCTGCAACTGGCCGAGACGGCGACGATCTCGTTCCTCCTGCCGATCCTGGTGGCTCTGGCGGCGGGCCCGCTGCTCGGCGAGCGGGTCGGCCGCGAGCGGATGATCGCGATCGTCTTCGGCTTTCTCGGCGTGCTGATCGCCACCCGCCCCGGAACCAGCGCCTTCCAGCCGGTCGTCGTGATCGCCGTCGCCGGCGTCCTCTGCAACGCCGGCTATTTTCTCGCGACCCGCAAGCTCGCCGGCGTCGATTCCTCGCACACGACGCTCGTCTGGACGCAGGCGGCCGGCGTGGTCCTGACGACGCCCTTGCTTCCCTGGACCTGGGCGACGCCCCAATCCCTGCATGTCTGGGCTGTGCTCGGGGGCCTGGGCGTGTTCGGCGCCGCCGGGCACGCGCTGGTGATCGTCGCCCACAAATACGCGCCGGCGCCGGTGCTGACGCCCTTTTCCTACACCCAGCTCATCTGGATGATCGCGTCCGGCTTCCTGATCTTCGGCGACATCCCCCCGGCCGCGACCCTGATCGGCGCAGCCATCGTGGTCGCCTGCGGCGCGTTTCTGGCGCTGCGCGAGCGGGCGCGCGGGGCCGGGGTGGCGTAGCGGCTCAATTCGGATGGCTGGCTGGCGCCCGCCGGGTCAGATCGACCTTCGCGGTCCGTCGTGCGAGGTGGGGCCGCGCGAAGCCTTCGTGCCGACAGCAAATGAAAGGCCGCCCGGAGGCGGCCTCGCAAAGCTCAAGCCGATATTTTCAGGCGACCGTCGCGCGAGCCTTCGCGCCGCGTCGGAAGCCCGCGTAGCCAAGGCCGAAAAAGCCGAGCGCCATCATCGCCCAGGTTGAAGGCTCCGGCACACCGGCCCCGATCACGTACCCCTCAAGCCGTGAGGCCTCGTAGAAGTTGTCCGTAGAGGTCGTCGTCATCGTCAAAGTGTTCCAACCGTGAACGAAGTCGCCAGACCCGGTTCCGGTCGGATTCAGTTGTGTGTAGGCGGTAGGGGCGGAAAGCGACGAGATAATCGTTCCGTTGAGGCCAAGCGTCCCGTTATCGTCGATTGCCCAGAGGCCTGCGCTGATTGATGCCGTTGCTGGGGTATTAACCCAGAAAGTCCGGGTGAAAATCATTAATCCGTTGCCGGAAACGCTATCGGGGTCTACCGCGATCCACGACGAGTTCGGACCATTTACCGGCCAGCCGCAGCAAGTCCCGTCGTCGGCCGAGCCCGTGCCGACAACATACGCATTCGGCAGATCAATTGGGGTATTGCCGCCTGCGGCTTTCCAAAAGGCGTCGATGGAGTTGTTCGCCGTCTGGAGAATGCCCGCAGAATCCAAGCCCGTGGCAAGATTGATATTGCCCGCGTCTGCCTCGGTAATTGCCAGCGCAACAGTCACGAACCCTGCGACTGCGGTCAACGTTGCAATGTGCGGAAGTCTCATGAGCGCCTCCTCTATTGCGGCATCATCCGGCCGCATTAAGTAAGTCTGAAATATACGAGATAACGCTGAATTAACGCTGTAACGTCGTGGTTAACAGCCTTCTTCCTCCCTCCAATTGCTATCGTTCCACTAGACCCAAGAATTGGCGCAATTTTTTGGCGCCAATATCAGGGGCGGAAAGCGCCTCAAACTCCACCTGAAACGCTTGACAAAAGCGTCCCACGGCCGCGACCCTGATCGGCGCGGCCATCGTGGTCGCCTGCGGCGCCTTTCTTGCGCTGCGCGAGCGGGCGGGGCGCAGCGTGGGGGCGGCGTAGCGGTTCCCATCAGACGGGGGGCGGGCGCCTCGTGGTAACGCGGGGCGGGCGTACAGAAATCAAGATATTTGAAACATGGCAAGCCACTTGCAATATCAGCCTGGAAATTCACAGGGAAAAAAGTGACCGACACAGTGAAGCTGCGGCAAGCCGCAGCAACGGATGTGTCAGCAATCCGGGAGCTGACGCGGGAGGCTTACTCAAAATGGGCGCCTATAATCGGTTGAGAGCCCAAACCAATGACGGTGGACTATGCGGAGGCTGTGCGAAAACACCGCTTCGACCTTCTTTATGTGGCGGGGAAGCTGGCTGCCCTCATCGAGACAATCCCGGAGGCCGATCACCTACTCATCGAGAATGTAGCGGTGTCGCCGTCCTTCCAGCGATGCGGCTTCGGTCGGAGGCTGATGGCCCACGCCGAACGGATAGCCGCCTCACTAGGGTTCAGTGAAACGAGACTCTACACCAACAAACTCTTTGCCGAGAATGTGCGGCTCTATAGCAAACTTGGCTATCAGGTGTACAGAGAGGAAGAGTACAAAGGTGGCGTCGCGGTCCATATGAGCAAGCCGGTGCAGGCGCCGCTCACTCCCGCAGGTCGCGGAAAATCATGATCGTCGACGCGCCATGCGCCATGAGCCGCCCGCGCGGGTCGACGATCCGGCCCTCGGCCGAGACGATGGTGTGGCCCGCGTTGACGACCCGGCCTTCCGCCCGGACGATCCCGGTGTCGGGCAGGATCAGCCGCGAGAAATTGGCCTTGGTTTCGATGGTCGCGTAGCTTGCGCCGGCCGGCAGCGTCGAATGGGTCGCCCAGGCCGTCACGCTCTCGATCAGCGCCATCGCGAAGCCGGCGTGGACGCTGCCCAGCGGATTGAGCAGATCGGTCCCCGGCTCGCCCTCGAACACCGCGAAGGCGTCGCCGACCTCGACGGGCCGCATCGAAATCGCCCGGGCCATGGTGGGGACGGGCAGGCGGCCGTCGATCACCGCCTGCAGGAACTGGCGGCCGGTCAGCTTCGCCATCTCCTCCTTCGCGGCGACGCCGAATTTCTGATCCGCAGGCCAATCCATGACGCGCGCTCCCTTCTTGTCGTCGCCACTCAAGCACGGATCGGCTGGCGGGACGAGGCGTCGGCGATGACGATTGCGCGTGCGGGCGCCGACCGCTAAAGCCGACAGCGCAACCTCCATTGCGCATGGGATGTTCCCTTTGAGCGTCGAAACGAAATGGGACGCGCCTCACGCGCGCGATCTCCTGGCCGCCGCCGCGCGCGAGGCGGGCGACGTCGCGCTCGCCTGGTTTCGGCGCGGCGGGAGGACGACGGCCGCGGTCCACTCCAAGGCCGGCGGCTCCCCGGTGACCGAGGCCGATCTCGCCGCCGACGCATACCTTAAGCGCCGGCTCGGCGAGGCGTTCCCGGAGGCCGGCTGGCTGTCGGAGGAGACGCCCGATTCAGAGGCGCGGCTCGACCGGCCAGCGCTGATCGTCGTCGATCCGATCGACGGCACCCGCGCCTTCATCGACGGCGACCCGCGCTGGACGGTCGCCGTGGCGCTGATCGTCGACGGCCGGCCGCTGGCGGGCGTGGTGCACGCGCCGGCGCTGAGCGAAACCTATGCTGCGGCGCGCGGGGCGGGCGCCCAGGTGAACGGCGCGCGGCTGGCGTTCGCGGCCCGCGGCCAGGCGGCCGATTACGCGGGCGATTACAAAGTCGCCGGGCCGAAGCCGCTCCTCAAGGCGATGGGTGACCGGCTCGGCGCGACCCTGGACATCCGCCCGTTCGTGCCCTCGCTCGCCTACCGGATGTGCATGGCCGCCAGCGGGGCCCTCGATTTCGCCGTCGCGGGCGCCAATTCCAACGATTGGGACGTCGCGGCCGCCGATCTTATCGTCGAGGAGGCGGGCGGACGTTTGCTGGAGGCGGCCGGCGAACCGCTGCAATACAATCGCGCCCGCGTCCGGCGCGGCGCTCTTCTCGCCGCGCCCGCGGGGTTGGCGCCGCGCTTGCTCGACGCCTTTCGCGCGGCGACCGGCGGGGGACAAGCGGAATAAGCCGCTTTGCGACCTTCGCAAGGCTTGCGTTTAGGCCCGAGCGAGGGCAAATCCGCGCCACGCAGCCCTCGCGCCAGGATTCTCGAGGACATCCACCATGACCCCACCCCCTTCCAAGGAGAAGCGGCAGCTTCTCCACCTCGTGTTCGGCGGCGAACTGAAGTCGCTCGAAACCCACGAGTTCATCGACGTTTCCAAGATCGACATCGTCGGCATGTTTCCCGACTACGCCAGCGCCGAGCGCGCCTGGCGGGCCAAGGCGCAGCAGACCGTGGACAGCGCCCACACGCGCTATTTCATCGTCCATCTGCATCGGTTCATCGAGCCGGATCTCGCGCCGCCGACGCAGACCGCCTGAGAGCGCAATGGCCAGACGCGTAGGCCGGTCGCCGTTCTGGCAGGAAATCATCGGTTTCCTGCTCGCCAGTTACGTGCGTCTCGTCCAGATCACCAGCCGCGTCACGACGGTTCCGGACGACATCGGCAAGGCGATCGAGGGCGAGACGCCGATCATTTGTGCAATGTGGCACGGCCAGCATCTGATGGTGTCGTTCGCCTGGCCGGATACGATCGACCGCTTCGCCGCGCTGATCTCGCGCCACGAGGACGCCGGCGCCCAGGCGGCGGCGCTCGAGCATCTCGGCGTGACGCCGGTGCGCGGCTCGGGCGGCCCGGCCGATCGCGCCCGCGACAAGGGCGGCGCGCTGGCGATGCGCGAGCTTCTGCGGCAGCTCGAATTGGGCGCTTCGGTGGCGCTGACCGCCGACGTGCCGAAGCGGGCGCGCGTCTGCGGCCTCGGCATCGTCTCGCTGGCGAAGCTTTCCGGGCGGCCGATCCTCCCGACCGCCGTGGTCACGAGCCGGCGAATCCAGTTCGACACCTGGGACCGCGCTTCCCTCGGCCTCCCTTTCAGCCGCGCCGTGGTGCTGACCGGCGATCTCGTGCGCGTGCCGCCGGACGCCGACCACGCGGCGATGGAGGCGGCGCGCCTCGCCGTGCAGCGGGGCCTCGACGAGGCGCACCAGCGCGCCTACGCGATGGTCGGCGCGACCGATCCCGGCGCGAATTTGAGAACGGCATGACCGCGCCGCTCACGCTGCACGTCTACCGGGCGCTGACCGCGATCGGGACGCCGCTCGCCGTCCCGTTCCTGGCGCTGCGCCTCAGGCGCGGCAAGGAGGACCGCGAGCGGATTGGCGAGCGGCGCGGCCGCGCAGGCCTTGCCCGCCCGCTGGGCCGGCTCGTCTGGCTGCACGGGGCGAGCGTCGGCGAAGCCGTCTCGCTGCTGCCGTTCGTCGAGCGCATCGCGCGCGCCGGCGCGACCGCGCTGGTGACGACCGGCACGGTGACGTCCGCGGCGCTGCTCTCCCGGCGCCTGCCGGCGGGGGCGCTGCACCAGTACGCCCCGCTCGACAATCCGTTCTTCCTGCGCCGCTTCCTGCTCCACTGGCGCCCGGACGCGGCGCTGGTCGCCGAGTTGGAGCTGTGGCCGAACATGATCGTCGAGACGAAGCGCGCCGGCCTGCCGCTCGCAATGATCAACGGACGGATCAGCGAGCGCTCGTTCAACCGCTGGCGGCGGGCGCCGCGCTCCATCGGCGCGCTGCTCACCCGGTTCGACCTATGCCTTGCCCGCAGCGAAGCGGACGGCGAGCGGCTTCGCACGCTCGGCGCGCCGCGCGTCATGATCGCCGGCGACATCAAATACGACGCGCCGGCGTTGCCGGCCGACCGGCGCGAGCTCGCCGAGCTCTCCGGCCTCACCTCGGGCCGGCAGATCTGGATCGCCGCCTCGACCCACGCCGGCGAGGAGCGGATCGCCGCGGAGGCGCACAAGCGGCTCGCCGAGGTGTTTCCCGACGCCCTGACGCTGATCGTTCCGCGCCATCCCGAGCGCGGCGAGGCGATCCTCAGCGAGATCGAGGCCGAGGGGCTTGTTTGCGCCCTGCGCTCGCGAGGCGAGCGCCCGGGCCGCGCAACATCGGTCTATATCTGCGACACGATCGGCGAGCTCGGCCTCTTCTACCGGCTCGCCGGCGTCGTGTTCGTCGGCAAGTCCTTTGCTGGCGGGGGCGGGCAAAACCCGATCGAGCCGGCGAGGCTCGCCTCCGCGATCCTGCACGGGCCGATGGTGGGCAATTTCGCCGACGCCTATGCGGCGCTCGACGCGGCTGGCGGCGCGCTCGAAATCGGCGAACCGGAGCGGCTGGGCAAGACGCTGGTCGCGCTCTTTGCCGACGCGGCGAAGCTCAGGGCGATGGCGCGCGCCGCCGGCGACACCGTCGAGCGCCGGTCGGGGGCGGTCGAGCGCTCGATGAAGGCCTTGGCGCCGATGCTGCCCGTCGGGGGAGGGGCGCGGTGAGGGCGCCCGGCTTCTGGGAGTCCCGGAAGCCGACGGCGCTCGCCCGCCTGCTCCAGCCGGCCGGAGCGCTGTACGGGTCGATCGCAGCGCGGCGGATGCTGAAGCCCGGCGCGCGCGCCGGCGCGCCGGTCGTTTGCGTCGGCAATTTCGTCGTCGGCGGGGCCGGCAAGACGCCGACTGCGCTGGCGCTGGCGCGCCTGCTGATCGCCGACGGGCGCCATGTCGCCTTCCTGTCGCGGGGCTATGGCGGGGCGCGCCGCGCCGAGCCGGTCCAGGTCGATCCGGGGCGCCACGACGCCGCCGCGGTCGGCGACGAACCGCTCATCCTCGCGCGGGTCGCGCCGTGCTGGGTCGGCGCGGATCGCGTCGCCAGCGCCCGGCGCGCAATTGACGCGGGCGCCGAGGTCCTGCTGCTCGACGACGGGCTGCAAAACCCCGCGCTCGTCAAGGACCTCGCCTTCGCCGTGGTCGACGGCCAGACGGGCTTCGGCAACGGCCTCTGCCTTCCCGCCGGGCCCTTGCGCGCGCCGCTTGCGGTCCAGGCGCCGCTGGTCGGCGCGCTCGTCATGGTCGGCGGCGACGAGGCGGCGCGGCGGACGATTTCGGCGGCCGTTCCGGGCCGTCCGCTGTTCGCGGCGAGCCTCGAGCCGGACGCGTTCGCCGCCGCCTCGCTGATCGGCCGCGAGGTGGTCGCCTTCGCAGGCATCGCCCGGCCGGAGAAGTTCTACGCCACGCTGCGCAGGGTCGGGGCGCAGATCGTGGCGACCCGCGACTTTCCCGACCACCACGCCTTTACGCCGCGCGAGATCGCGGCGCTGACGGAGGAGGCGGAGCGGCGCCGGGCCATTCTCGCAACGACCGAGAAGGACGCCGCCCGGCTCGGGGCGAAGGCTGCGCGCGTCGCTGCTCTCCCGGTGACGCTGCGGTTCGAGGAGCCGCAGCGTATTCGCGAGTTGCTGCGCAAAGCGCTGGGTTGAATGGGCCAGAGCGAGGCGACACGCCCATGAGCCGCGGGCGGCCGGCGACGTCGGCGCCGTGGCGGCGGGTCGCGGTCATTGCTCGGGGACCCCTCATTTCGCGAGTCGGCGAAGAACGCTTTAGTGAGGCTCCAGCGGCGGCAATTTGAGATGCTGTTCCAACCGCCGAACCCGCTCCTCGAGTTCGCTGATGATGAGCCCGTGTCCCACGACGGCGGAATGATACTCGACCACCGCCCGGCGAAGGCCGACGATCTGGTCGCGCGTGTCCTTTTGCATCGTCAGCATGTCGGAGGCGACGTCCGCCCGCAGCGAATGGAGATCGGACTTGGTCGCCATTTCCTGGCGCCGGGCTTGCAATTCGGCTTTCAGCGTCTGCATTTCGCCTTTGATATCGCCGATGTCCCTGCGCAGGCCGCGCAGATGCTCGATGACGATATTCTCGGGTTGCTCGGCCACGAGGGTTCCTTCAAGTCTCGAGAGACTGAAGCCAAGTCTCAATAGCCCCTCTGTTTATAGGGGTACGCCGAACCGATCAATCGCGCGCGCAACGCGCCACTCGGCGCGGCGCGCCGTCCCCGCCTCGTCCTCGCCCATGAGCCCCGAGTAGCCGGCGACGTCGGCGGCGTGGATCGCGGCGAGGCGGCGGGCGGCGGTCATTGCTCCGGGACTCCGGCCTTGCGCAGGCCGCCGAGAATTTGCTCAGCCTGGGCCAGATACGTCGGGTCGTCGCCGAACGCCGTCCAGGCGGCGCGGGCGCGCGAGACGGAGAAGGCCGGGTTGAGCGCGAGACCGCCCTTGACGGCGGAGCGCGCCTCGTCCGCTCGACCAAGCTGCGCGAGGGCGGCGGCCAACGCGAAATATGTTACCGGATTATTTCGGTTGGCCTCGATCGCCCGCCGAAACCACGCGATCGCTTGCTCGTAACTGCCGAGACGGTTCTTCGCCACGCCCACGTAAGTCATCCAGACGTATGCCATCGTATCGCGCGGACTGAGGCGCAGGGCTTCACTAATGTGAGCTTCTGTTTCCTCGGCGCGACCGATGTGAATTTTGCCAAGTCCAGTAACGGAATGGGCGGTGGCAAGATTCCGGTCCAGCTCCAACGCGTGTTCACATTCGGCGATGCCCCGCGCAGCGCGCTTGGTAAAAATATAGACATAACCCAGCGTCAGATGGCCACGCGCATGGTCTGGGACCGAGGACAAGGCCTTGGTCAATTTCGCTTCGGCCGCCGCGTAGGCCGCCATCGGATCGGCCACAGACAGAAGTGTGCCGGCGACCGCGTCCGCGCGCGCCGATCCAACGAGCGCCTCGACATTGTCAGGATCGGCGGCAAGCGCGCGATCGAAAAAGCCGCGCGCTTGCGCAACATTGTCGGGGGTTACACCCTTATTGAGCCAAGCCAAACCTTGAAAATAGAGGTCCATAGAGTTGGGGTTCGGCGCCCGTTCCGCGCGTCGCGCCTCGGCGGCGGCGAGTTCCGTGTTCAGCGCGCCCGCCAGGCGCGCGACGATTTCGTCTTGCATGTCGAAGAGATCGGCGAGGGGCTTGTCGAACCGCTCGGCCCAGAGATGATTGCCGGTTTCGGCGTCGATGAGCTGGACGTTGACCCGCATGCGGCTTCCGCCGCGCTGAACGCTGCCCTCGAGGACATAACGGACGTTCAACTCGCGCCCGATCTGCTTCAGATCGACGTGCTTGCCCTTGTAGGTGAAAGCGGTGTTGCGCCCGATCACGAACGAGCCTCGAATGCGCGAAAGATCGGTCGTCAGGTTCTCCGTGACCCCGTCGACGAAATGCTCCTGCTCCGGGTCGCCTCCGATATTGGCGAACGGCAAGACGACCATCGAGAGGCGCGGCGGGGTGGATTTTTCGGACGCCGGGGCCGGCGCGGACTTGGCCTTGGCGGGCCTGCCGACGTCAAGCGAATAGACCCGGATTGGTTCGGCGATGTTCTTGAGTTGGGTCGGACCGAGATCGGTCACAGGGAGATCGAGCCGTCCCTTCACCTGACGATAGGCGTCCTCGGAAAAGCAGATCGCGCCGGAGTCGCAAATGCCTTCGAGACGCGCTGCGATATTGACGCCATCGCCCATCAGATCGCCGTCGGCCTCCTCGACCACGTCGCCGAGATGAACGCCGATGCGGAATTCGATGCGGCGCTCGGGTGGCAGGCTGGCGTTCCGTTCGACCATGCCGTTCTGCACTTCGATCGCGCAACGCGCCGCCTCAACCACGCTGCGGAACTCGGAGATGAACCCGTCGCCGGTACGCTTGACGACGCGGCCGTGATGGAGGCGTTGGTTGGGTCGATCAAATCGCTGCGCAGCGCGCGAAGTCTGGCGAGCGTGCGATCCTCGTCCGCGCCGGCGAGCCGGCTGTAGCCGACCACGTCCGCGACCAGGATCGCCGCAATCTTCCGGGTCTCGCTCATGGCGAACCTCCGCCGCCTATGACCCTAGCACGAAGACTGGGCGAAATCCGCCAATCCCGTTGGGAGCGGGGGAGATGGACAGACCGGCGATCAGACCCGCGACGCCGTCCGACCGCCACGTCTTTACGCCGCGCGAGATCGCGGCGCTCACGGAGGAGGCGGCGCGGCGCCGGGCCATTCTCGCAACGACCGAGAAAGACGCCGCCCGGCTCGGGGCGAAGGCCGCGCGCGCGGTCGCTGCTCTCCCGGTGACGCTGCGGTTCGAGGAGCCGCAGCGGGTCCGGAAGGCGCTCGAGGCCGCGTTCCGCTGAACGCCCTCTCAATCCAGATGGCTCTCGGGTCGAACCGCGCCTGGTGACGCGGTCGCCGATCTTAGGCATTCACACATCTCGAAGGACGCGGCGCTATCCTTCTCCAGCTCTGCTGGGGAAGGTGGCGCCGTAGGGCGTCGAAAGACGCCCGTCTTTCGACGGGCTATGGCGCCGGATGGGGTGCGGGCCGCTTCGGCGCCTTTGGGTCGGATTGCACGATCGCCAGCCCCAATCCTATTCGAACGATCCCCTGCTTTCCGCACCCCATCCGGCCCTCCGGGCCACCTTCCCCGCTCACGCGGAGAAGGACGCGCGCGACGAGATCGACTTGTGTGAATCCCATAGGTCGCTGACCGCGTCCGGCGCGCTCCGCGACGACCCGCAGGACGCTCGTCTTCCCACGGGCTATGGAGCGCGTTTCAAACCCGACGCGCCACGCTTCAGGAGAGCGTCCGCGCCGTCGCGCGACGGCGGCGCGCCGTGAAGCCGAGCGCTGCGATGCCGGCGAGCAGCATCGCCCAGGTCGACGGCTCCGGCACGGGGGAGACGCCGTTCCAACTCCCGTAACCGAAATCCGCTACGACCCAGGACTGCTGGCTCGGCACGGTCAAGGTAATGGTCGTAAATGGATCGCTGGAAACGAAGCCGAGAAACTCGGGAGTGTTTGGATACGTAACGGTGGGACTGATCGTCGTCGAGAAGCCATTGGATAAGTCAAAAGTGGCTGTCGTTGAAGCAAAGAGCGTCGTGAAATCGAGATAGAAAGCCGTCTCGGCGGCGGGCAGCGTGATGGTCAGAATGTCGGGCGCAGTCCCGCTATAGACCGAATTGACGGCATAGGGCGCCGGAAGATCGCTCGAGCTGTAGAAATACGCCGAGTTGACGTTCACATTGCCACCCGAATTCGGGGTGCCGAACGAGACGCCCTGCAGGCTGGCGTAACCGGAGAGAGGGTTAGCGCCGCCGTAGGTCCCCTCGCCGGGACCGCCGGAGTTCGGAGTCGGAACGTCGGAAAAATCTCCAATGACGACGCCCGTCGTCGACGCGCCGAAAACCGATGAAGAGGTGGTGGCGATTGTCCCCGCATAGGAGACGCTGGAGCCCAATAGCCCCGCCAACGCGATTGCGTAACCAACGCCATGCGGCTTGGCCATCAATTCCCCCTGTGGCTCGCGTGGGATTTCGTTTGCGCACCCCCACGGCGTACTCGTTACGGGCGGGACGACAATCCACAACGCAACCGGACTAGTGTATACATAGGGCTTACCCTAGGTCAAGGACTGGCCGGAGGCTGGGTGCGATCCAAAGCGGTGCAATTAGGCGGTGCGGCGTAGTGATTTGTTCGGGCTATTGTCATTGGCTGCAGCGGCACGTTGCCGGGCGAGGGCTTTCCAGTAGGCGTCCCAGTCGCCGTTGATTTGGTTTATCCGCAGGGCGAGCATATGTTCGGCATGCTCGACACGCCACCAGGCGCCGGGCCGCTTCAGGCGTTGCTGGGCGACGTAGCGATGGGCGCTTTCGATCTCGCCCGAGCCGATTGGCAGCTCGTCGGCCAAAGCTTGGCGGTAGTTCAGGTGGTTGGCGCGAGCGCTGAGATAGCGATGGCAGGTTCGCACAGGCGCATGCTCGTCGTCGACTTCGGGCGGCTCGCAACATCCGGCAAGCGCCCGCAGAACGGCGTCGAGACGTCCGCCTTTGAGCGCCTCCTTCTGCGTCTCCATCCAGGCGCTGCGCGCGGCCGGGTCGGGCGCGATCGCTTCGGAAGCAGCGGCCAGGTATTCGCAGACGTGATAGAAATCAATCAAATAGCGGCCCTGGTCGCCGAACTGCTGCTCGATTTGGCCGACGATCCAGGGCGCGCCGTCGCCGACCGCGTGAACCCGGGAGTTCGCCCCGAAGCCGGCGCGAACCGCGCACGAAAGCAACTGACGCCCGGCCTCTTCGACTCCGCCCTCGATCGAACCCGCATAAACCGGCGTGCAGTTCCCTTGCGCGTGCGCCAGCGACAGCTTCGCCTCCCGCCAGGACAGCGTCTTGCCCTTGCGTTTGTCCTTCCCCTCGCTGCTCGGTTCGACGATCGGAACCATGCCGCCGTCCGTCTCGACGATGATCGGCTTGCTGAGGCCCGGCGCCTCCGGAAATTCACAATCCTGGCGGCCGGCTTCGTAGATCGCCTGGGCGTGGGCAAACGTGATCCGCTGGATCGTGCTCTCGCCGATCGCGAAGCCGTAATGCTCCTGCAACTTGGCGCGCGCCTGCGCGAAGGGCTGATCGGCGGCGAAGTCGACGATGGCGCGCTGCAACGGCCGCGAACACCCGAGCGGGCTCACCTTCGCCCCGAGCACGAATGGACGCACCCGCTGCGTCCCCAACCGATATTGCGGCTCCTGGACCTCTATTTCGCCGAATTTCGTGTGCCAGCGGAGTTTTTTTCGCCTTGGCGATACATCTGAGGACGTTGACGAATTTCCCGCTCCGTCGCCTCGACCCGCCGCTCGGCCCAACTGTGAAGCGCCTCCCGTCCCAGAAGACGCATCTCCTCGACCATCCGCTCTTCCGCAGCGTCGGCTTCCGTCAATTCCCCCTCGTCGCCTTCGACCGCCAGCACAATCGACGACACCCGCTGGCGAAGCTCCGGATGCGCCTGCAACGCCGCCATCAGCGCCTCATCGCTCAACTCCCCGACCGCCATCCGAATCCTCCCGCCAAATCACTCCAAACCCAACCTACTCTGCATCGCTTTGAATCGCACCCCCGGAGGCGTCGCCCAAACTCGGTTCGGCGCCCGTTCGGACGTCGCCTCGGGACGCAATCGATATGCGTACGACGCCGGAAAGAGCGGCCATTTTCACGGTGATAGTATGTCAAATATAATGTCGCCCAATTCACCTGTCACTCGCACGTTCTCAAAGACTTGCACGGAGTTCGCGCGCTGGGTCGCTTGCCGATGGGCAAGGGGGCGCGTCGCAGCGGCGAAGCGGAGGACCGTCGCGCGCCGTAGCGACAGCCGCTATGATTTCGCAAAAGTCCCACGATGACGTTTCAGGGCGACCCTATGCACACCATCAGACGGCGGCTCTTCATCGCCGCTTGCGGAATTTTCGTCGGCGCTCTGCTCGGCCACCTTCTGCACGCGCTGCTGCCGGCGCATCATCTGGCCGACGCGAAGACCGTGATCACCACCGTGCAGGGGCTGGTGACCTCCCTGCTTGCGCTGGTCCTCGGCCTGTTGATCTGGACGAGCTATGGCGTCTACGCCCAGCAGCAGTCGGAAATGATGACGCTGATCGGGCAGGTGCTGAAACTCGACGTCTTGCTCGATCGCCTCGGAGCGGATGGCGACCGCGCGCGCGCTCTTCAGCGCGAGCAACTGACGGCCATGCGCAAACGCTTCTGGGGGCGCGACGGCGATTACGGGCCGCCGGTCCCTTATGCGGTCGGGCGCGCCGAAATCAGCCGCATGGACAAGTTCTTCTGCAATTTGAAGCCGCCGAAGCGAAGAGGGCAGGGCCGCTCTCGATCAAGCCCAGGACCTTTCGATCTCGATTGTCCTGACCATCCTGCTGATGGGGCGGCAATTGCGCAATCCGGTGCCGCACGGGCTCATCAACAGCGTGATCCTGTGGGCGGTTCTGGTCTTCTGTTGCCTCGGGACGACGGCAAATCTCAATCCCCTCTCGGTCGCCGCGGAGCTCGTCGGCGCTCTTTCGGTGACGAGCGCGATCTTCCTCATTCTGGAGTTCAGCCAGCCCTACGACGGCTATTTCCGCATACCGTCCGAGGGGATTGAACATGTGATCGCGGAACTGACCCCGTCGAAAGCCTGACGCCGCTCTCGGCGAGCCGACGTCCGGGGCTCTTATAGCGTTGGCTATGGGTCGAGGAATTGGAGTGGTCGCAAACACCGCGTCATGGCCGGGCTTGACCCGGCCACCCACGCGAACACCGCCTCTTCCCGATAAACGACTGATAGTGTTGCATCATCTGAAATCGTATCGTGAATGGCGCCGGCGCAACGTGGATGGCCGGGTCAAGCCCGGCCATGACGGATTGGTGAGGCTTTCTGAATTGTCCGGGCTGGCCCGCGACCAACGGCTAACGCTATAAGAGCTATGTCCGGCTTCCTGCCGATCGGAATCAGAGCAGCAAATGATTGCTGGAAAGGGAATTCTGTCGTAATCTCACCTGCAATGGAACAGGACTCCGCGACGCTCGACGTATCCCTCCTGTCATCCCCGCGCGATCCCCGGGGCGAGCCCGGGGAGGGATCCAGCGCCTTGGCGCGCCCGATCGCCAATTGCGGCGCTCGCCGCCATGGATGCCCGCGTTCGTGGGCATGAAAACATTGAAAGTTCCATTTTTTTGCAAACTCAGTTGCAAGCGCCTGATAAGATTGGATTCATGGGTGAAAAAGGAGGCCTTTTCGGGCGCTGAACGCATGCTGAACGCGTGCTGAACGACGCTGAACGCGTGCTGAACGGCGCTGAACGACGTCCGAACGGGGGCCGAACGCGCTCCCGGCGGGGGGTGCAAGCCGCTCGGCGCGGGAGCTACTTATACTCCCACTGCGCCCCGACGCCGACGTCGGTCCCGCCGGCCGCGTCGACGCCGGCCTGCAAGCGGATGTGGCGGGTGACGTCGAGGTTGACGTTCACCCCGTTGTCTTGCGGCTGCACGCCGGTCGTCACGTCGACGCTGATCCGGTCGTTGACGGCCCTGCCGAGGCCGAGGAACCCGCCTCCCGACGCGCCCGTCCCGAGGCCGAGGCTGCTGAGGCCGAGCGACTTGCGCAAGCCTTGGAGGAGGTCGCCGCGGCCGCTGAGGGTGGCGGCGGCGTTGGCGAGTTCGAGCGCCTGGAACGCGGACAGGCTGCCCGAAGGTTTTTGGAACAGGAGGCGCGACAGGACCTCGTCCTGCGGCAGGCTCGGCACGGAGGTAATCGTGAACGTCGGCTGATTGGCCGGACCGGTCACGACGATACGCGCGGTGACGTCGCCGGCGCTCGCCTCGGCGACCATGTCGAGGTCCGGGATCACGTCGCCGTGGAAGCGCACCCGTCCGCGGGTGAAGTTGAGGCGCGCGCTGAGCAGCGACAGCGTGCCGCCGAGCAGGTCGAACCCCCCGGTCACCTGCGGGTCGCGGCCCGTCCCGGCCACGTGCAGGTCGCCGCCGAACTCGGCGTTGAGCCCGCGGCCGCGCACGTACACCCGGTTGGCGGCCGAGACCGTCAGCGCGAGCGTCGCGTCGAACGGCGGCCCGCCGCGCGCGCCCGCCTTCGCCTTCGCGAGCGCGGCGAGATGCGCCCGGGCGGTCGGCGTCGGGTTGAGATGCTTGGCGCCGGGGATCGGGCCGGCGACGCCGCCGAAGCTGCCGGGAATGGTGATGTCCATCGCATCGATCGTGATCTTGCCGCCGACCGTCGGCTTCTGCATGAGCTTGCCGCTGATATCGACAGCGAGATCGGCCGTCGCCTCGACGATCTCATTGTCGACGAGCCTGGCGCGGCGGCCGACGATGCGGAGGGAGCCGGGGAAGCCGGCCGCCGGGTCGAGTTTCACCTCGCCGTTCGCCCCGATCGCGCCGCCGTTCGGCGTCGCCCCGGTCAGCCGGTCGATGCGGATCGTATCGCCGTTCGCTGTGAGGAGCGCGCTGACCGCCGAAACCTTGAGGCCGGTCTGATCGTCGCGGAAGGCGCCGTTGGCAAGCGTGATCGCGCCGCGCGCGTCGGGCTTCGCGAGCGTTCCGCGCGCCTGCATCGCGACCGTGATCGCGCCGCTGACGCTCCGTCCGCCGGTCGAGAGCATGACATTGGCGAGCGCCGCATCGAGCCGCCCGTCGAGCTTGAGGTCGAGCGCGCCGTCGGGCGAAAGCGGGGCCGAGCCGGAGACGCGCAGCGACGAGGCCGCCCCGACCTTGAGCGTGAGATCGACCGTGGTGCGACCGCCGCCGAGCCGCCCTGATCCTGCGATGTCGAGCGCGGGCAGGCCGGCGCTGCGCGCCTGCGCCGCGCTGATCCCCGTCGCGCGCGCCTGCCAGTCGCCCGTCGGACTGTCCGACGCACCGGAGATCGTCGCTTCGCCCTCAGCGACGCCCGAGAGGCCGAGGCCCGGCAAGACCATATCGAGTGCGGAGAGCGGCAATGCGGTCGCCCTCGCTCGGAGATCGAGCGTCTTGCCCGCGCGGCCGGCGAGCGACAGGCGGCCAGCGTCGACCGCGAGGGTGAAGTTGTGGAATTCGACGCCGGAATCGAAGACGAGGGTCGCGGGTCCGGCGAGCGCGATCCGCCGGCCGCCGCCCTCGGCGGAGAGGGTCGCGAGGTCGAGGCGGACCGGCGTCCCGCCGAACAGGCGTCCGCGCCCCTTGAGCGTAAGCCCGCGCGCGACGCCGCTGGCGTCGATGTCGCTAAAGTCGGCGCCGGGCGTCGCCGTCAGCTTCACCTCGGCGATCGACTGACCGGCGACGGCGGCGCGGGCGAGGCCGGCGGACCCGGAGATCGCCCGCGCGCCCCAGAGATCGGCGACGGCGACATTGACCTTGAGCCCTTCCAGCCGGTTGTCGCCAAGGCTCATCCGGTCGCTCATGGCGACGATCGCGACCGACTGCCGGCCGCCGCCGCCCGAAGCGGCGATCTTCGCCTGAAGCTCGCCCCCGAGCCTGGTCAGCACGAGGGGCGAGAGATCGTCCAGGTTCTTCGCGCCGAAGGACATGTCGCCGACGACGATGTGGTCGGCGCCAATCGCGAGCCCGCCGCTGAGGCTGGCCGACGCGAGGCTCAAGGCCAGATTGTCGAGGGTCCATCCGCCGTCGGCGCGCTTGGCGACATAGGCCGAGCCGGTCAGCGGCTGGCCGTCGATGTCGCCGGTGAGCTTCGCGCCCGCTTCGAGCGCGCCGGTGATGTGGACCGCCCTGGCTGTGAGCGCTGCTCCGGTCGTCTTGCGGTCGAGCAGCCGCCCGGCGCCGAGGGTTGCGTTCACCTCGGCGCCGAGATCGTCGGGCGCGCCGGTGAGGCTGGCGACGAGCTCGACCTTGCCCTCGACGCGGGGATCGAGCGCCTTCGCGTCACGGATGTCGACCTTCGCGCTGACGTTCGCCTTGCCTTGCCGGTAGTCGCCGTCGAGCCTCGCCGTGGCGTTGCGGCCGACCGCCTCGAGGTCCGAAAAGCCGAAGCCGCCGCCCGGCGTCGTGCGCACGCCGCCGGTCACCGCGAGCTCGCCGCCGAGCGCCCGATCGAGGATCGGGTAGGGCGTGGCAAGCTTGGCCGCATGCGCGTTGATGGTCGCATTGACGAGGCCGTAGCTCGGCGCCCCGTCGAGATCGACCGTCGCCAGCGCTTCGCCCCTGACCTTGCCGCCCGCGAGCCCGGAAAAGCGGCTGAGATCCTTGGCCGCGAGGGTGAGCCGGCCGCGCATCCGGCTGGGTCCGAGCACGCCTGTGTAATGCGCCTCGAGATGCTGGGCGACGAGGTCGAGCGCGTCGAAGGTCGCGACGCCGCGGGTCGTGGCCGAGCCGCGCGCCGAAACCGCGACCTCGCTGCCGACGGCCTGGCTGAGGGCGGGGTCGGCGAGCGCGAGGCCCTTGGCCTCCCCCTGCGCCTCGAACAGGATTTTCGTCTCGCTCTCGGCCAGCGCGGCGCTCGGATGCACGTGGAACGACGCCGTGAGACGCGCGAGCGAGGCCTCCGCGGTATGGATGTTCCCGGCGTCGAAGGCGCCGTCGATCGTCGGCGCGGCGATGGGCCCGACGATCGTCGTGCTGAGGTCGAGCTTGCCGATCTCGCTCGCGCCCGGGATCGCGCCGGCGTGAATCTTGAGGTCGAGCGTGTCGTCGGCCGACTTCGTCCCCTCGATGTCGAGCCGCGCATTGGCCGACGCGAGGTGCAGGCCGGGCGTCGACACGCTGGAATCGTCGTTGAACAGCACGTCGCCCTTGAACGTCGTCTCGCCCGCGAACACCGGCCGGATCACTGGTGGGCTCAGGCCTTCGATCCTGGAGTTCAGGTCGAGGGTGAGACGTCGCGCCGCGCCCTGGCGAGCAACAGTGACGTCGCCTTTCGCCCATATGTCGGGGCCGGCCGCGAAGTCGAGCTTGGCGTCGAACTTGTCGAGCGGCCCCGCGCCTTCGAAACTGAAATTCGCCGCGGGCAGGCCCGGAAGATTGATGAGATGGGCGAAAATGCCGCCCGCGGGTTCGGAGGACTTGACGTTCACCGTCAACCTGTCGGTCGCGGGCACGTAGCTCAACAGCGCGCTGAGTTCGCCGGGCGCATCGAGCCGCCGCGAGTTCGAGGCGGAGGTCGAGTCCTTCGGAGGGCGGCCCCAGCGTCGCCCGGCCGGAGATATTGAGCCGCGCCGCCAGCCCGATGACTGGCTCGCGGAGCGAAAGCTGATCGACCGCGAGCTGTTTGACGATCACCTTGAGCGGCAGTTCGGGCAGGATCGGCTGCGCTTGGACCGGCTGCGCCGACGTGTTGGTTTCCGGCGGCGGCGTCTGCGACGGAACGGGCCGACGCAGAAAGTCGATATGGCCGATGGTCAGCTGATCGACCTCCAGCCGGCGGCTGAACAGGGCCAGCCGATTCCAGATCAGCCGGACCTTGTCGACCTTGAGCCACGCCCCGTCGCGGTCGGACAGCACGATGTCGTGGATCGTCACGTCGGAGCTGAGCACGCCATCCACCGCGCCGATCGATACGGTCATCGACGGGGAGGAGAGGGCGCGCGAGATGAGATCGGCGATCACGCCCTTGTCGGATTGGTCGGCCCGCGCCGGCGTGAAAAGGACGAGGATCAGGGCGAATAGCGCCGCCCGCGCTGCAGATGGGAAAAGGAAGAGACGCGTCGCCATCAGAAGGACTGCCCGATGCTGGCGTAGACGGCCACCGGGCCGTTGCCGGGGACGCGCTGGAACGGAAAGGCGACATCGAGCCGGATCGGGCCGATTGCGGTGTAATAGCGCAGACCGAGGCCGGCCGACATGTAGAGCGGCGCGCTGAAGTTGGGGACATCGGTCACGAAGGCGTTGCCCGCGTCGAAGAACGGGACGATCCCGATCGTGTCGGTGATCTTGATCCTGAGCTCCGCCGAGGCGTCGAATAGGCTGCGACCGCCGGTCACGCCAAAGATGTTGCTCGGCCCGAGGCTGTTGTAGGCGTAGCCGCGCACCGAGCCGCCGCCGCCCGCGTAGAAGCGCCAGTTGGCCGGAATGTCGTCCAGCGTCGAGCCGGCGAGGCCGCCGAGGGCGATGCGGCCGGCGAGCACAAAGCGCGAGTCGGGGTCGATCGAATAATAGGCCGAGCCCCGCGCCTTGAAATCGGCCAGATTGAGGGTCGAGCCGAGGAATTCGCCATAGCCGGCGACGGAGGCGTTGAGTCGCACGCCGGTGGTCGGATCGAGCTTGCTGTCGGTCGTGTCGTAATTGACCGACGCCGGCACGCCGACCAGCGTGTAGTTGACCCGCCCGAGCGAATCCGTCGCGACGCCGGTTTGGCCCTCGATCCCCGCCTGGATCCAGAAGTTCTGGCTGAACCGGTGACGCAGGGCCGCGGTCGCGTCGGCGTCCTCGGCCTGGTAGCCGACGAAGCCGACTCCTGAGGTGCTGACCTTCTCGCCCAGCGCGTCCAACAGGAAATCGTTGCGGGCGCCCCAGAGGGCGGGTTTGAGGAAGCTCGCCGAGATGCGGCCGCCGAGATCGTGGATGGAGAAGCTCTTGAGGCTGGTCGACGTCACATACCAGGGGGGCGCTTCAAAGATGTCCGCCTGCAGCCGCAGCCGTTCGGCGCCGCCGAACACGTTGCGGTCCTCCCAATAGACCTGTCCGGCCGGTCCGTTGTACGTCGAGTATTTTGCCGATGCGCCAACGGCGTAGGGGAGGCGGTCCTCGATATCGACCTCGTAGGGCAGGCGGCCCTGCGCATCCAACGTCTTGCCCTCGACGATCCGCACGCCGCCGACCGCCGGAATTTCGCGCAGGCTCGTGCGGGCGTCCTCGATCACCCTCGGCGAATACGGATCGCCCGGCTGGATATAGAGGAACGAGCGCGCGATGGCCGGGCTGAAGCTGTTCGGGCCGACCAGCGTCGCTTCGCCGAACGGCGCGACGGGACCCGGCGCGGCGACGAACGCGACGTCCATGGTGTGCGTCTCGTGGTTCACCACCGGCGCGATCGACAGGACCTTGGCCAGCGGCCGGCCCTGCTCGCGGAAATAATCGACAATGCGGTCCGAGGCCGCGCGCAGGCCGCTCGCGGTGGCAGCATCGCCGGGCTTGAGGCCGACCACCCGGTCGGGCAGCGTCTCGGGCGGCAGCGTCTCGCCGGCCCCATCGACGACGCGGATCACGTTCAACCGGAAGAGCGGCCCCGGATCGACGCGAATGATCACCGGCGCGACCGCCCGGTTGCGATAGCTTTCGGCGGCGCGAATAAAGGCGACCGAGTTAGGAGAAAGAATCGTGACGCTTGCGCCGCCGATCGAAACGGCGACGGTCGCATTATAGTAGCCGAGGCCCCACAGCGCATCAATGATCTGGCCGAAATCGTTGGTCGCGCGGCGCGCCAGCGCGTCGCCGTCCGGCGGCGGGTCCTTGCGCAGCTTGTAGAGCGACGAGGCGTCCATCACCGCGTCCTTGACGCCGCCCTCGCCGCCGGTCACGTCGATCGTCACCGAATAGGAGATCGCGGTCCGCGAGACGGGGGGCGGCGTGTCGTCCGAACCGAGCAGGCCGAAAAAACTGAAGGCGTGGGCGCCGTCGGGGCCGCCGAGCAGGGTCGCAGCCGCCGCAGCCGCGACGATCAGGCGCGCGCCCCAACTCTCGGATCGGTTTCGGGAAGCCCGGTCCATCAAACGCGTACGCCTTACCCCCGACGCAACTTGGCCATACCGGCCGATCGGCCATACATGAAGCAGACCGGACCCTACGTCAAAGCGGCAGGCGTCCGCGCCGGTTCCGCAACAGAGCGTCCGCGGGCGGCCGTCGTGGAGCGTGGTTAGGATAACGTAAAGATCTTACGGAGGGACGACGGGCGCTCAGGCTGGCAGCGCGCGCCGCGCCAGCTCCACCCAGTAGGCGACGCCGGGAGCGATGGCGGCGTCGTTGAAGTCGTATTTCGGGTTGTGCAGCATCGCGGAATCGCCGTTGCCGACGAAAATATAGGCGCCGGGGACCTGGCGTAGCACGAAGGCGAAGTCTTCCGCGCCCATGACGGGCCTCAGATCGTCACGCACGTGGTCGGGCCCCGCGACGGCGCGCATCGCCTCGAGCGCCAGTTCGGTCTCCGCCGGATGGTTGACCGTCGGCGGATAGGGAATGCCGTCCGGGATCTCGACCGTCGCGATGACGCCGAGCGCCGCGGCCGTCTCGGTGCAGATGCGGCGGAGCTCCGTCTCGATCGTCTTCCCGACCGCGTCCGAGAAGCAGCGGATGTTGCACTTCATCGCGACCCGGTCCGGGATGACGTTGAAGGCGTCGCCGGCGTGAATCGACGTGATCGACACCACGGCGGGATCGAGCGGGTCGACGACGCGCGCGACGATGGTCTGCGCCGCCGTCACGATCGCGGCCGCGGCGACGATCGGATCGCGCGCGAGATGGGGAAAGGCGGCGTGCCCGCCCTGGCCCTCGACCGTGATGTGGAACTTTCCGGTCGACGCCATCGCCGGTCCACGCACGACCCCGAACGAGCCGACCGGCGTACCCGGCCAATTGTGCACCGCGTAGGCGCCTTTGACGGGAAAGCGCTCGAGCATGCCGTCGTCAATCATCGCCTGGGCGCCCGCGTCGCCTTCTTCGGCAGGCTGGAAGCAGAAGACGATCGTTCCGTCGAAGGCGCGCGTCTCGGCCAGACGCCGCGCCGCGCCGAGCAGCATGGTGGTGTGGCCGTCGTGGCCGCAGGCGTGCATGCGTCCCTGCGCCTCGGAGGCGTATCGGGCGCCGGTCGCTTCGTGGATCGGCAGCGCGTCCATGTCGGCGCGAAAGAGTACGCGCTTCTCTGGACCCGCGGCCGCGCCGTTCGCGCCATGCAGCAGGCCGAGCACGCCGGTCTTGCCGACGCCCTCAATCACTTCGTCGAAGCCGAAGGCGCTGAGCCTCTCGGCGACCAGGCGCGCGGTGCGCGGCACGTCGTAGCTGAGCTCCGGGTGGCGATGGAGGTCGCGCCGCCATTCGATGAGTTCGGGGATCATGGCGGCGATGGAGTTGCTGACGGGGGCGTTCATGTCGGCGATCGGCTCCTATATAGGGGGACGCAATGGCCGCGGACGGCGCGTGAGCGTAGGGCCACTCTGAGCCCGCGCCGCGCCGCGCGCAAGCTTGAAGCAGGAGCGCCGCATGGCTTCGTCGGAGCCGGGGCTGTTGAGCCTCGTTCCGTTCGTCAGCGTCGACCACATGATGCGGATCGTGTGGGACATCGGCGTGGCGCGGATGCTGGTCGAGCTCGCCGCCACCATCGAAGAGGATTTCCGGCGCTGGGACCTGTTCGACAAGACCCCACGTATCGCCGCCCACTCGGCCGAGGGCGTAATCGAGCTCATGCCGACCAGCGACGGGGCGACCTACGGCTTCAAATACGTCAACGGCCACCCGAAGAACGTCGCGGCGGGCCTGCAGACGGTGACGGCCTTCGGCGTACTCTCCCACGTCGACAGCGGCTATCCGCTGCTGATCTCGGAGATGACGATTCTGACCGCGCTCAGGACCGCGGCGACGTCGGCGCTTGCGGGCAAGGCGCTCGCGCCGCCGGGCGCGCGGACGATGGCGATCATCGGCAACGGCGCCCAATGCGAGTTCCAGGCCCTCGCCTTCAAGGCGCTCTGCGGCGTCGAGGCGGTGCGGCTCTACGACATTGACCCGCAGGCGACCCGCAAGGCCGCGGCGAACCTTTCGGGATCGGGCCTTGCGGTCGCCGCCTGCCGCTCGAGCGAGGAGGCGATCCTCGGGGCCGAGATCGTCACCACCTGCACCGCCGACAAGCGCAACGCCACCATCCTTACCGACAACATGATCGGCGCTGGGGTCCACCTCAACGCGATCGGCGGCGATAGCCCCGGCAAGACGGAGCTGCACCCGGATATCCTCCGGCGCTCGGAGATCTTCGTCGAATACGCCCCGCAGACCCGCATCGAGGGCGAGATCCAGCAGCTCGACCGCGCCCATCCGGTGACCGAGCTCTGGCAGGTCCTGACCGGCCGGGCGCCGGGGCGGCGGGATTCTCGGCAGATCACACTGTTCGACGGCGTTGGCTTCGCGATCGAGGACTTTTCGGCCCTGCGCTACATCCGCGAGCAGATCGCCCGGACCGGACATTTCGTCCATCTCGACCTGCTCGCCGACCCCGACGATCCGCGCGACCTCTACGGCATGCTGCTGCGGCATCGGCCGGCGTGATTGGGGGAAGGCCTCCCGATGGTCGCGAGCGACGAGGCCATGACCGCGGTTTTCCGACAGGAGTCCTTTGTTTTCAAGGACTTACGCTTCACTTTGGCCGATTCTCAACTCCAGCATCGAGCGATTCCAAGGGGTTAGCGGCAGATTGGGGCGCGGCGGACGGTCTTCACGCCCCTCGGGTCGGCGTTGCGCCGGAGGGGCACTTTGCGTCGTAAACCGATGAGCGGCCAGGGGGAATTCCCATTTTTCATTCTGCGTGCGACCTTTTCGGCATGCCGCCGCGGCATCGCCCGGCAGGCGCGTGATCGAGAACGTCTCCCATGGTCCTGACCGCCGAAGACCTGCGCGCGCTTGCGGACTGGCGACGGGCGCTGCATCGCGAGCCGGAACTCTCCGGCGCGGAGGCGGAGACCGCCCGCGAGGTCTGCCGCTTTCTCGACCCGACGCGGCCGGACCGGATCGTGACGGGTCTCGGCGGACACGGCGTCGCGTTCGTCTACGATGGCGCCGCGTCCGGCCCGACCGTGCTGATCCGCGCCGAACTCGACGCGCTGCCGATCGAGGAGGTCTCGACCTTCGCCCATCGCTCGACGCGTGCAGGCCGCGCGCACCTCTGCGGCCACGACGGCCACATGGCGATCCTCGCCGCGGTCGCGCACGGCCTCGCCGCCGAACGCCCGAGGACGCGGCCGCGCCGTGCTCCTGTTTCAGCCGGCGGAGGAGGACGGCAGCGGGGCCGAGGCGGTGATCGCCGATCCGAAGTTCGCGGCGATCGCTCCCGGACTTTTGCTTCGCCCTGCACAACATGCCGGGCCTGCCGCTGGCGCAGCGCGCGCTCAAGGTCGGGCCGGTCGCCTGCGCTTCGCGCGGCCTCAGGATCGCCCTTCGCGGCCGGACCGCGCACGCCAGCCAGCCGGATCAGGGGGTGTCGCCGATGGCCGCGCTCGCCCGGCTGATGCCTGCTCTGAACGGGCTCGGCCGTCCCGGGCCGCTCGACGAGACTTTCGCCATGGTCACGGTCACCCACGCGGAGATGGGCGCGAAAAGCTTCGGCGTCGCGCCGGGCGGGGCGGAGCTGTGGGCGACGCTGAGAACCCTGACCGACGCACGCATGGGAGGGCTCTGCGGCGAAGCGGAGGCGCTGGCGCGCCGAATCGCCAGCGAAGAGGGCCTGACGCTGTCGGTCCGCGCTTCCGACGTGTTCGCCCATTGCGACAACGCCCCGGCCGCGGTCGCTTGGGCTTCCGCTGCGCTCGAGGCCGAGGGCGTCCCGCACGGCGAGGCCGGGCAGCCGATGCTCGCCTCCGAGGATTTTGGCGTCTTTGGCCGCGTGGCGCCCTCCGCCCTATTTCTGCTCGGGTCCGGGGAAAGCTCACCGGGACTGCACAATCCCGACTACGATTTTCCCGACGCCCTGATCGGGGTCGGCGCGCGCGTTTTTCTCAGGACCTTGCGCGACATCCTCGGCTCAAGCACGGCGGCGCGCTAGGAACTTCAGCTCCGGCGTGGTAGGCAGCCGCGCCATCAGGCGGCCGGCGCGCCGCAACCGGACAAAGGACGATGGCAATGGCGGATGCGAACAGCGGCTTTCCCGAGGGGCTGGCGTTCGACGACGTCCTGCTCAGGCCCGGCCACTCGACGGTCATGCCGGGCGCCGTCAGCGTCGCGACCCGTCTCACCCGTACGATCGCGCTGAACCTGCCGATCATCTCCTCGGCGATGGACACGGTCACCGAGGCGCGGCTCGCCATCGCCATGGCGCAGGCCGGCGGCATCGGCGTCATCCACCGCAATCTCGAGCCCGCCGATCAGGCCGAGGAGGTGCGCAAGGTCAAGCGCTTCGAAAGCGGCATGGTCGTCGATCCGATCACCATCTTCCCCGACGCGACGCTCGCCGACGCGCTGGCGGTGATGAAGCGCGCCTCGATCTCCGGCATTCCGGTGGTCGAGCCGGGCCCGGACGGCAAGCCCGGCAAGCTCGTCGGCATCCTCACCAATCGCGACGTCCGTTTCGCCGACGATCCGCGCCAGCCGGTCAACGAACTCATGACCCGCAAGGTGATCACGGTCGGGGAGGGGGTCGGGCGCGAGGAAGCGCGCCGGCTCCTGCACCAGCACCGGATCGAGAAGCTCGTCGTCGTTGACGAGGCCGGCCGCTGCGTCGGCCTCATCACCGTCAAGGATATCGAGAAGGCGACCGCGCATCCGAACGCCGCCAAGGACGCCGACGGGCGCCTCAGGGTCGCCGCCGCGACCACTGTCGGCGACAAGGGTTTCGCTCGCGCCGAGCTTTTGATGGCGGCCGGCGTCGACTGCCTCGTCGTCGACACCGCGCACGGCCATTCCGAGCAGGTGCTGGAGCAGGTCCGGCGTATTCAACGGGCGACCAACAAGGTCGCCATCATCGCCGGCAATGTCGCGACCCGCGACGGGGCGCAGGCTCTGATCGACGCCGGGGCCGACGCGATCAAGATCGGCATCGGGCCCGGCTCGATCTGCACCACCCGGATCGTGGCCGGCGTCGGCGTGCCGCAACTGACCGCCGTCCTCGAGGCGGCCGAGGCGGGGCGGGCGGCGGACGTGCCGGTGATCGCCGACGGCGGCATCAAATATTCCGGCGACTTCGCCAAGGCGATCGCGGCCGGCGCGGACTGCGTCATGATCGGCTCGCTGCTCGCCGGCACCGACGAGAGCCCGGGCGAAGTGTTCCTCTATCAGGGCCGCTCGTACAAGAGCTACCGCGGCATGGGCTCGCTCGGCGCGATGGCGCGGGGGTCGGCCGACCGCTACTTCCAGCAGGACGTCCGGGACCAGATGAAGCTCGTGCCCGAGGGCGTCGAGGGTCAGGTGCCCTATCGCGGCCCGGTCGGGGCGATCCTCCACCAGCTCGCCGGGGGCCTTAGGGCGGCGATGGGCTATGTCGGGGCCGAGACGATCCCGGTCTTCCAGCGCAAGGCCCAGTTCATGCGGATCACCAACGCGGGCTTACGCGAAAGCCACGTCCACGACGTGGCGATCACCCGCGAGAGCCCCAACTACCACCCGACCGGAGTGTGAGTCGGCGAGGACTGCGTCTATGACGCCGCGGGGGCGCCGACTGTGCGCCCTCTTCATTCTTCCGCGAACCCGGCCTCGCGCAAGCCTTCGGCCTTGATCGGCATGTTCGTCGCGGACTCAAACGATTTGACGTTGAAGCCCGGATTGAGGCGAACGGTCTCGGCCACGTACGGCTTCGCCTCGTCCATCTTGCCCAAAAGCCCATATGGCGCAAGCCACGCCCGCCAGTACATCGACTCGGGCCCCTCGATATGGGAATCCTGCGGCGGATCCTGGCCGCTGGACCGTCCGGACCGCCGTCTTGCCGGAGCGCCTGATGCAACGAGCGCCGTCGCTGTCGACCATCGAAGCGTTTCTCGCCGCGGCCGAACTCGGCAGCTTTCGGGCCGCCGCCGACCGGCTGTGCCTCAGCGCGGCCGCGGTTACCCGCCGCATCCAGGCGATCGAACGCCATGCGGGCGGGGCGCTGTTCGAGCGAAAAGCGGGGGGCGTCGCTTTGACCGAGGCGGGGCGCGAGCTTGCGGCGCGCATGGGGCCAGCGCTCGACGAACTCAGGACAGCGCTGGGTCCTCCCGACGACGCGTTGAGGCCCGTTCGCCTGCGCGCGTCGCGCTCGTTCGCCGGGCTGTGGCTCGCCCCGCGCCTCGAGCGTCTGCCCGCGGGGATGACGCTGGACCTGCGGTCCGATCTGACGCTCGAGGCTTGTCTTGGCGGCGGCGCCGATCTCGGGATTTTTTTCGATCCTGCACCGAAGCCGCAAGCGCGGGCGGAGATCCTGCTGCCGGTCGAGATCGCGGTCGTCAGCGCGCCGGGGCTGGTCGACGGGCGAACGCCGCCCGAGGACCCGCGAGCGACGTCGGTTCCGCTGATCGAGCTTGCCGGCCAGCCCCGATTCTGGCCGGACCGGATTCCTGGGGCGCGCGCCGCTCTCACCTTCGACGGGCTTCAGGCGATGTACGAGGCCGCCGCTTCGGGCCTGGGGCTCGCGCCCGGCGCGCATCCGCTGGTCGAGCCCTATCTCGCGAGCGGGCGCCTCGTCGAATGGCTGGCGTTCGGGCGGACGCCGGTCGGCGCCTACCGGCTCGTCGCCACGCGCCAGGCCCTGCGCGGGAAAAATGTCGCCGCGCTGCGCGACTGGCTGATGCGGGAGGCGAGCGGCGTGTTTGAGGGGCCAGCGACCCTCGTCGGACTTCGGGTTGCGGAGCGGCGCCGGTCGGAGCAGCGACAACCGTCTGCAGAAGATGACGTGAAATCTTAGGAATATCATATATGCGTATGATAGCACTGCGTATTTCCAATATATACATAACAACTAAGGTCAACTTAGGGGAATCGGCGCGTTCATAAGCTATTGAAATCAAAAGGGGTTGCTCGCAGGCGGCCGGCGGCCGACCGCCGGTCGAATCGGAAATGGCGCCGTAAGTCCTTGAAATCACTGAAAACGAAACTGGAAACGGCAAGCCCGATCAGGGCAGGCGCAGGGTCGCCGTGGCGAGGCAGGCGATTCCCTCACCCCGCCCGGTGAACCCGAGCCGCTCCGTCGTGGTCGCCTTGACCGCCACCCGCGCGACGTCGAGCCCGGCGATCTCGGCGACCCGGGCGCGCATTGCGTCCCGATGCAGGCCGACCTTGGGGGCCTCGCAGATCAGCGTCGCGTCGAGGAAGACGACGAAGCCGCGGCGGGCGCGGACGCGGTCGACCGCGTGGGCGAGGAAGACGTGCGAGGGCGCGCCCTTCCATTGCGGGTCGGAGGGCGGGAAATGCGCGCCGATGTCGCCGTCCGCCAGCGCCCCGTAGATCGCGTCGGCGAGCGCGTGCAGGGCGACGTCGGCGTCCGAGTGGCCGCTGAGCGCATGGCTGTGGGGCAGGCGCACGCCGCAGAGCCAGACGTGGTCGCCGGGCGCGAAGGCGTGAACGTCAAAGCCCTGGCCGACGCGGGTCTCGCTCGCCCCGCCCATGAGCCTCGTTTCCGCAGCGGTGAGGTCCGCCATCGTCGTCACCTTGAAGTTCTGCGGGTCGCCCTCGAAGACATGGGCCGGCGCGCCCGCCCATTCGGCGATCGCGACGTCGTCGGTGAGGTCGGCGACTTTGGCCTCGGCCGCTCGCCGGTGGGCGTCGAGAATGAGGGGAAATCGGAACGCCTGAGGCGTCTGCACGGCCCTCAGCGCGGCTCGCGGCGGGGTCCCGAGCACCATGTCCTCGGCGTCGACCTGCTTGACCGTGTCGGCAAGCTTCAGGCCCGGCGCCGCCGCCCCGTGCGCCCCGGCGGCATCGACCGCTCGGGCGATGAGATCGGGCGAAGGAAAGGGCCGCGCGGCGTCGTGGATGAGCACAAGGTCCGGCTCTGCCGCAACAAGCGCCTCGAGGCCGGCCCGGACGCTCTCCTGCCGGCTTGCGCCGCCGAGCGAGGGCGGCCCGAGCGAGGCGCGCGTCGCCGGCGTCAGGCTCGCGAGCGCGTCGTCGTAGAGCGCGCGGTCGTCGGGGTGGATCACGACCGTCGACGCCTCGAACGCCCGGGCGGCGAGGAGCGCTTCGAGCGTGTGGGCGATCAGCGGCCAGCCGGCGCAGGGCCGATATTGCTTCGGCCGCTCGGCGCCGAGCCGGACGCCGCGGCCGGCCGCGACGACGACGAGGGCGACGGACGGAGAAGACAAGGGGTTCGGCTCCGGTAGGGGATGCGTTGTTTGGAGCGTCGCGCGGTTTGCGTCAATGCCGGCGTGGATTGGCCGGCGTGGATTGGCCCGGCTTGACTCGCCTCCGGCCAGGCTCGATCAAACGCGGTCTTAAACAGCCGGGGGTATCCAATGCCGCTCAAGCTCGTCCTCGCCAACAAGGCCTATTCGTCCTGGTCGCTGCGCCCCTGGATCCTGCTCGCCCATTTCAAGATCCCGTTCGAGGAGATGGTCATCCCGATGGGGTCGTTGGAAGAGATGCTGAAATACGCCCCGACTGGCAAGTGTCCGTCGCTCCACGACGGCCGGATAGCGGTCTGGGAGTTGCTTGCGATCATCGAATACGTCGCGGAACTCTATCCCGAGAAGGCGATCTGGCCGAGGGGTAAGGCGGCGCGCGCCCACGCCCGTTCGCTCGCCAACGAGATGCACGCCGGCTTTCTGCCGCTGCGGCAAGCGTGCCCGACGAACTTCCGCCGCGCGCCCAAGGCGATTGCGCTCAGCGATGCGGTCAAGAAAGATATCGCGCGAATTGAGGCCGCGTGGGCGCGCGCGCGTGAGACCTACGGCAAGGCAGGACCTTTCCTATTCGGCCGGTTTTCCGCCGCCGATGCGATGTTCGCCCCGGTGGTGAACCGCTTTCATGTCTACGCAGTCCCGGTCGCGCCGGCGACGCGAACCTATATGGATGCGGTGATGGCGCTTCCGGCCTGGAAGGCCTGGATCGCGGACGGCGAGGCGGAACCCTGGCGGATCGAAGAGTACGAGGTCGTTTGAGTCCCCCGACCCGGTGAACAATGGCGTTCGCCCGGGCTATGCGTCGGCAAGGCGCGATAATTTGTCCACCCGGGCAAAGAGCCGAGTTCCGCGCTTGGGTCCCGACGCGGATGCGCCGACGGCGGCGAGGCAAATTCCGGGCCGATCCTCGCATGCGGGGGTCGCGGTTCAGGCATGGGATGCCCGCGGCGGCTAGGGAGTTTGAGGATATCGGTCCGATCGGCGAAGATGTGAATGCGTCAGGATAACAACTTCAAGTTGAATACGACGCGGGCTGTGGGGAGCACCGTCAGATCAGGAAATTCCGTTGGGGAACGTTATCCATTTCGCAACGGAAGATTATCCAATTGGCAACGGGTCTCGTGCATGCATGAGCGTGAGATGACGTCGGAAACGGCGTCGTTGACGGAAACTCAGCGTAACGTTCGACCCGAGAAAGGCGGGCCATAATGACGAGATTGAAAAGCGGACTTGGCGCAACAACGGAAGAGGACAAGGCGAATATCGCCGGTTGGCGGAGCCTCATCGACGAGTTGCAAACCCGCCGCCGCGCCGCGTCCGAGGGCGGGTCGGAGCGCGCGCGCGAACGCCATGTGGGGCGGGGCAAGCTGCTCCCCCGCGAGCGCGTCGCCCGCCTCGTTGATCCCGGCTCGCCGTTTCTCGAGATCGGCGCGCTTGCGGCCTACGGCATGTATGAGGGCGACGTCCACGGGGCCGGGCTCATTGCGGGGATCGGTCTCGTCCATGGCCGTGAAACGATGATTATCGCCAACGACCCGACGATCAAGGGCGGCGCCTATTACCCGATGACGGTCAAGAAGCATCTGCGGGCGCAGGAGATCGCCGCCGAGAACTGCTTGCCTTGCGTCTATCTGGTGGACTTTGGCGGCGCCAATTTGCCGCATCAGGCCGACGTGTTTCCGGACCGGGAGCATTTCGGCCGCATTTTCTTCAACCAGGCCCGCATGTCCGCCTCCGGGATCGCCCAGATCGCAGTCGTCATGGGATCGTGCACTGCGGGCGGCGCCTATGTCCCGGCGATGTCGGACGAGACGATCATCGTCGAGAAGCAAGGGACGATATTTCTCGGTGGGCCGCCTCTGGTCAAAGCCGCGACCGGCGAGACGGTGAGCGCGGAAGACCTCGGCGGCGGCGATCTGCACACCCGCGTTTCGGGCGTTGCCGACACGCTCGCGCGCGACGACGCGCACGCGCTGGCGCTCGCGCGGCGCATGGTGGGGAACCTCAATCGTGCGCCAAAACGCGCCGTCGAATGGGTTAAGCCGGTCGAACCGCTTTATCCGTCGGAGGAGCTCATGCGGATCGCGCCCCTCGATCTGCGCAAGCAAGTCGATGTGCACGAGATCATCGCACGGCTCGTCGATGGCTCGGAGTTCGACGCGTTCAAGCCCAGATACGGGGTGACGCTGGTTGCCGGCTTTGCGCGGGTTTCCGGAATGCTGGTCGGGATCCTCGCAAACAATGGCGTTCTGTTTTCGGACAGCGCGCTCAAGGGCGCGCACTTTATCGAACTCTGCGCGCAGCGCGGGATTCCACTGTTTTTTTTGCAGAACATCTCTGGCTTCATGGTCGGGCAGCGTTACGAAGCCGGGGGAATCGCAAAGGACGGCGCAAAACTCGTCACGGCCGTAGCGTGCGCCAAAGTTCCGAAAATCACCTTGGTGGTGGGCGGATCCTTCGGGGCGGGGAATTACGGGATGGCGGGGCGAGCGTACGGGCCACGGTTTCTTTTCACATGGCCGAATGCGCGCATCAGCGTGATGGGCGGGGAACAGGCGGCGAGCGTCCTTGCAACGCTTCGTCGGGAATCCATAGAGGCGGAGGGGCGGGAATGGACGACGGAGCAGGAGGAGAGTTTCAAGGCGCCGATCCGTGCGAAGTACGAGATGGAGGGGTCGCCGTACTATGCGACGGCCCGGCTCTGGGACGATGGGGTCGTGACGCCGCAAGAGACGCGGCGCGTCTTGTCGCTGGCATTGTCGGCGACGCTGAACGCGCCGGCCGAGGCGACCCGGTTCGGCGTCTTCCGCATGTAGAGCCGGACTGCGAGAGGACCCCGGGGACGAGGCTGCCGGGGTTTCAGCAGCTCATGCTGCCCGTGCTCCAGACTCTCGGACTTCGTTACGAGGAAATCGACGTCGCGACGCTCGAGGACGAGGTGTCGAGGACGTTGAGGATTTCCGCGGACGAGCGCGGGCGAAAACGACCGAGCGGCAACCAGACGGTTTTCGCCAACCGATTGAATTGGGCTCGTTCGTACCTAGCGAAGGCGCGTCTGATCGAGTTGACGCGCAGAGGCTACCACCGCGCCACGGATCGAGGGCGCGCCCTGCTTGCCGAAGGCGTCAACGAGATCAATCTCGATCTTCTGGAGCGATATCCGGAGTTTGCCGCCTGGCGTACGCGAAGCCGGGTGGACGTCCAGGTTCCGCGCGAACCGCTGCTGGAGGATCCGGAGGAAACCATCGCCTCGAGTTTCGAATTGCTGAACGCCGACCTGACGCGTCAGATCGTCAATCGGGTCCATGCCTTTTCGCCGGGATTTTTCGAACGTCTCATTGTCGATCTCCTGATCAAGATGGGCTACGGCGGCGGCCGAATTGATATGGGCCGGGCGCTCGGCCGGGTCGGAGACGGCGGCGTCGATGGCGTCATCAATCAGGACGCGCTCGGCCTGGATGTCGTCTACGTACAGGCCAAGAGGCTTGATCCCGATAAGGGGGTCCCTTTGCGCGAGGTTCGCGACTTCGTCGGGGGGCTCGAGGGACACCGTGCGACAAAGGGCGTATTCGTCACGACCTCCCACTTTCCTTCGACCGCCTACGACTTCATCGCCCGTGTCTCCAAGCGGGTCGTGCTGATCGACGGTTCGGCTGTCGCCGGCCTCATGATGCACCATCAGGTCGGCGTGAGGGTAAAGGACACCTATGAACTGAAAAAGATCGGCGAGGAATACCTCAGCGAATGATGGCGCGCCTCGGCCGAGCGCGCGCCGGACTCACGCAAACCGGCAAGCCGACGCCATGTTTCTCAGATGGGTGAAACCCGTCGGAGCATCCCGGCCGGCTGCTCGCTCGCGACCAAAGCCCACTTATGCGAGCTGTCACTTCTTGCCGTCTCGCGCCGACAGCAGCAAAGCGACCCCAATGACGGCCGCCGTGACAATCAGTTGCCGCGGCCCGGGAGTCGGCGTGGACCTGGCCATGAGCGCGACCAACTGCGGCAACACGCCATCGGTTGGCGGACGCGGCGGTTTCTTCCGTTTGAAGAGGAGCGGAAGAACGGCGATGACGGCAAGGACCAAAGCCACGCCTGTACAGATCAGCGCGGCTTCGATCCACCCGTAGTCCGGGGCGAGCCAGAAGAAGAAAGCGGTAAACAGTCCGGCGATGGCGAAAAGCGCAAAGACAGCTGCGACCGCAGCGTACGCTATAGGCGTAACGGCGCGGCGCGCTGCCGCCGTGGCCTCCCGCCGGACAAGCTCGACAATCTCGTTTGTCATGCACGCTAGCCGCGGGTCAGCAGCGCCAGCAAGAGGCCGGCGGTGAATGCGATCCCGATCGCGGCGAGCGGGTTCTGGCGAATGGAGTCCCGCAGTTCGTCCTTGGCCTTGGCTAAGTCCGGACTGTTGGAAACGAGGTTCCGGCCCTCGTGGTAAACGGCCGCGGCCGCGTCAGCCGCTTTTTTCCGCAGCTGATCTAGGTCGGCTCCAGCGACGAGATCCCGTGCTGCGCCCAACGCATCCTGGGCACGCTTTGCCGCGCCGGACCGCGGCTCGATGGGCGATACGTTCTCAGCGTCGTCGTTGCTGTTCATCGGGATGCCTCCGGTGACCGGACTACAGCGAATTCCGCGGCCCGCCGCCGCGGACAGGCTTCCGCCAGATCGACAATTGCCCGACTTTGCCTCATTCGACAAGCGCCATTCGTTGTCCTCCGCCAAGCCGGCGGAGGCGAGAGTCATTCTGAAAAAAGGCAGCCACGGGATTCATGCCCCGGATCGGTCGATCGGCTGGCGGCTTTGGAGGATTCACTGGGGCGGCGGCGGCAGCAGCGTCACAGTGGTCACGCCGCCTGCGACGTTCAGGCCGACTTGGCCCTCGACCGAGACCGGTTGCAGCGAAAATGCGCGCCCGGTCCCGCCGACGAGAATGTTCGCTCCGACGCCGGCGCCTGCGCTCGCCTCGGCCCCGGCGCCGACGTACGTTCCAGACAGGGCGCCGTGCGGGACGCCTGTGGCCGGCGCAATCACGCCCCAGATCAGATGTCCCTGGCCGACGGTCCCGAGCGCGACGCCGAATTCGTCGATACGCCCGAAGTAGGGCTCCGGCGCGCCGCCGTTGGTCGGCGTATAGAGACAATGCATCGTCTGCTTCTGCATGAGGATCATGCCAACGCCAGCCGATACGTCACACGACAGCTTGCCGACCTGCACCGTGCCCTGAGCAGGCGCTTGCGACATGGCGAGAAGCGTCAACGCGGCGGTGAATGAAAGCAGTCCCAGAATCCTCATGTCCTTACCCTCGATTTGCCGACGCATGTCGCGTCGTGGAGATTGGCCCCAGGAGACGCGAGCCGGAAGCGCTACACAATGACCTGCGTCAAATTGCACGCGCAATCGCGATCACGCGGGCCGCCGCAACGCTGGAATGTCCTGATTCAACCAGGCTTCAGCGGCTGCGCGTCCGCCGAGCCGCAGGCGTTCCAGAAAGTCCCATCTCAAGTTGGCGGCGCTTTCGGCGCCGAATCCCTCCAAATGGTCGTCAGCCGAGATGCGGCCGATGCGCAGCTGCCGAAGCTTGTCCGCCGCCCCGAGGATCTTGCCGTATTTCAACGCCTCCAGTTCGCTATTGAGGGTAGCGTTGAACTGGATCTGCTCGATGCGGGCTGCAATTTCGCCCGTCGTCCTTGGCAGCCGGTCCGACATGTTCGGCGTTACCTGCACGATCATGATGTGCGACGAATTGGATGCGCGAACCAGCGGTATGAGCGGTGGGTTTGCGGCGTAGCCGCCGTCCCAGTAGGGCTCCCCGTCGAGTTCGATCGCATGGTTCAGAAGAGGCAGACAGGCCGATGCGAGCACGGCGTCGACCGTCAATTCCTTGTTGGTCAGGATCCGCAGACTGCCGTCGCGAACGCGGGTTGCGCCGAGCAAGAGCTTGATCTTCGACCGTTCCCGAAGGCGTTCGAAATCCACTTCCGCGGTGAGCGCCTCGCGCAGCGGATTCACGTTGAACGGGTTGAACTGATAGGGAGACATCATCCGCATGATCAGTTCGAGGCCGGCGCCGAGCGGCGAGGCGATGGGAACCAGCGCGGCGGCCTGGCTTACCCGCTTCCAGAACCGGTTGAGACGCTCCCGGGCGCCCTCGCGTCCCCCGTCGATCATCCCGGACGCGAGGAGGACGGCGTTGACCGCTCCGGCGCTTGAGCCGCTGACTGCGTCGAAGTCGATCTGGGCTTCCTCCAGCAACCGGTCGAGAACACCCCAGGTGAATGCGCCGAACGATCCTCCGCCCTGCAGCGCGAGACTGAGCGTCTCCGGCGGCCAGGGCGCGGGGCGCCTGGCGAGACGGAGGCGTGCCGGCTTTCGCCGCGCGATTCCGTCGTCAGGCTTGATCGCTTCCGCAACCGCTGGCTTGGGAGGCGCGGCGGGAACGCCGGCCGGGAGGAGGCTCTGATCGACCGCCTTGGCCTCGGGCTCGACTTCGCCGGGAACGGTCGCGAATGCTTCCGGCGGCCCGTCAGCAGGGGATTTCAAATCCGTTCGCGCCTCGCTCGAGGAGCGAATGTCATTCTGGCGAGGCTCCACAGGCGGCGGTTCAGTGGTGGATCCGAGTGCGACCGGAAGCGCTCGAGTGTCCTCGGCCGGTTCCGGCGCAAAGCGCCCGCGGGTCGCATTGCGGAACGTAGCGAGCGCCTTTTGAAACAGATTCATGGCCGGCATCGTCCTTCGTCGGCGGGCGATCCTCCGCTGCCTTTGGCTCAGGCGTGTGACGGTCGCCGGACGACCCACCATCGGCCGTTCAAGATAAGGGCGACCCCCTGCCCAATTCCCCAGGCGGGCTGCATAATGAGATTTTGCGGCTAGATCATGCCCAATGCCCTCAAGCGCCTCGCCATGCCGACGGCCGTTCGATAGACAGATCCGCTCGGGAGGCCACCCATGTTCGCAAACGTCCTGATCGCCAACCGCGGCGAGATCGCCTGCCGGATCATCCGCACCGCCCGGCGCCTGGGGATCAAGCCGATCGTCCTGCATACGCCGGCCGATCGCGGCGCCTTGTGCACGCGCTTGGCCGACGAGGCCTTCGAGATTGGGGAGGGCGCCAGCGGCTATCTCGACGGCCCGGCGATCGTCGCGCTGGCACGGCGGATCGGGGCGGAGTGCCTGCATCCGGGCTACGGCTTTCTGTCGGAGAACGCGGAATTCGCCGACGCCTGCGCCGCGGCCGGCGTCGTCTTCGTCGGGCCGCCGCCGGCGGCGATGCGCGCCATGGGGCTCAAGAATTCCGCTAAGGCGCTGATGCAGAAAGCCGGGGTTCCGGTCGTCCCAGGTTACCACGGCGACAACCAGGCCCCGAAGTTCCTGCGCGAGAAGGCCTACGAGATCGGCTATCCGGTCCTGATCAAGGCGATCGCCGGCGGCGGCGGCCGCGGCATGCGCAGGGTCGACGCGCATGTCGATTTCGAGGCGGCGCTCGAGAGCGCGAGCCGCGAGGCGCAAGCCGCCTTCGGCGACGGACGGGTGCTGATCGAGAAGGTTCGTCGCATCGCCACGTCACATCGAAATGCAGGTGTTCGCCGACGTCCATGGCAACTGCGTCCACCTGTTCGAGCGCGACTGCTCGCTGCAGCGGCGCCACCAGAAGGTGATCGAGGAATGCCCTTCGCCGGGATTGCCGGACGCGACGCGCGCGGCGATGGCGAAAGCGGCGACCGACGCGGCGCTGGCTTCGGGCTACCAGGGAGCGGGCACGGTCGAATTCATCGCTGACGCCTCGCACGGCCTCGGGCCGAACGACTTCTACTTCCTCGAGATGAACACCCGGCTTCAGGTCGAACATCCAGTCACCGAGGCGGTGACCGGCCTCGATCTCGTCGAATGGCAGTTCCGGGTCGCCGCTGGCGAGCCGCTGCCGTTGCAGCAGCAGGCGATCGCACGCACAGGCGCGGCGATCGAGGCGCGGATTTACGCCGAGGACCCGGAGCACAATTTCCTGCCGTCGCCCGGCCTGATCCTGGCCATGAGTCTCGGCGAGGAGGCGGGGCAGGGCGGCGTGCGCGTCGATACGGGCGTCGAGGGCGGCGATAGCGTAACCCCCTTCTACGACGCGATGATCGCCAAGCTGATTGTGCATGCGCCGACGCGCGCCGAGGCGCTCGCCGCGCTGAACCGCGCGCTCGACCGGGCGGTCGTCGTCGGGCCCAAGACCAATCTCGCCTTCCTGCGCGCCCTGATGCGAAGCCCCGAGGTCGCGGCCGGCGCGTTCGACACCGGCTTCATCGATCAGCGCCTTGCAAGCCTCGGCGCGACCCCCCATCCGCCAGACGAGCGCGCCGTGCTCGCCGCGGCGCGGACGCTGCTCGATAAGCGCGACGCCGCGCGGCCGTCGCCGGCCTCGCCCTTCGATCCCTGGGGGATCGCCGATTCGTTCGAACTCATGGGCCCGCGGCATGTCGGGCTCGACGTGCTGATCGACAGCAAGCCGACCCGCCTGCATGTCGTCGAGGAGAGCGGCCACGCGCTCGAGGCGTCTCAGCGTTCCGCGCTCGCATCCGAAGGTTCCCCGCCGCCGACGCTCTTCGAGACCGTCGAGGGGGTCTACGCCTTCGCCGACGGCCGGCAGGCCTATGTCCAGCTGATCGATCCGCTCGAGCGGTCGGCGGGTGGCGCGGACGAGGGCGACGGGGGCGTGCGGGCGCCGATGAACGGCCGTGTCGCCGCGCTGTTCGTCGTGGAAGGTGAGACGGTCGAGGCCGGTCAGCGGCTCGCCGTGGTCGAGGCGATGAAGATGGAGCACGCCCTCACCGCGCCCTTCGCGGGTGTGATCCGCGACCTCGTCTCAGCGGTCGGCGAACAGGTCGACATGGGCGAGCGGATCATGCAGGTCGAGCCCGCGCCGGGATGATGCGGTCGCGGGCGGCGCTGGCTGCGCGATTTTAACTCCCAACCCGCGGACTTTTGGGGCTAGGCGGGGTCGGGCCGGGTCGCCGACCCGCTCGCCGGCGAGAGAAGCGGCCCGCGGCTTCCGGCTGGTCCCGAGCGCGCCTCGCCATTTCCAACTCCGTTTTGAGCCTTTTCAAGCGGTTGTTGCGCCTTTTTCGATTCGGTTCCGCTTACGGCTCCCAAGCAGCATCGCTGGCCGCGTCATTGCGTCTCCTGGATCGCCACGCTTCTCGCGTTCGCGGCGCAGAAGCCCGAGTCCCAGGCGCGCAGCGATCTCGGCCTCCGCGCGCTGCGCCGCGTTGCGCGCGGCGGGCGAACGGTCGCGGCGGACATTGGTTCGAGTGGGGGTGGCGGGGTCGGACACGGGGCTGGCTCTATTTCCGCTATACAGAACACCTTACGCCACGATTGCCGCTTTAGCAAGAAATTGTCGCCCAGCCGTCGGCTTCGCGCGCCTCAGCCTCGCGGGCCGCCGCGCAGCGATGCGGCGCGGCTCACAGGACGCGCCAGGGGAACGCTGGCCCGGACGCCGTCCGCGCGTTCAGGCCGCTCGAGCGCAACGTATGGCCTTGAATCGCCGGCGCCGCTTGTCCCTCCGTCAGCCGACGGCTGGCTGAGGGGGCGCGCCAGCAACGGCCGCCAATTGAAAAGCGGACCTCAGGGAAGCAACGGCTCTCCATCGGGCTTCGCGCCGCAGAGCGAGACCTCGAGGCCGAGTTCGGCTGCGAGCGCGGCCTTCGCCGCCATGCCGAGGTCGGCGTCCGCGTCCGAATTGGCGTAGGCGACCTGGATATGGTTCGCCTTGTGGCGGGCCATCAGCTGATCGCGAGAGACGCCGTGCAGCACGGCGTGCATGATCGGCCATTGTGGCGTGGTGTCGTTCCAGCGCCGCTCCGTCTCCGCCTTCGGCAGCTCGACCACATGGGCGCGGCCGATATCCATCTTGAGCCGGCCGGACTCGACGAAGACCCGCGACCAGACGATCGGGCCGGGCTTGGCGATGCCGCGCACGGTGCCGCCGCCGAGGCGGAAATACATCGGCGGCTGACGCAGGCTGTCGGTGCCCGCCCAGCCGCCGATGTGATGGGCCGGCGGCGCCGCGCCAGAAATCTCGAACACCCAGACGTAATCCTTGGTCGACCCACTGCGGTCGGGGTCGCCCCAGCGAATGTCGTGCAGGGTGGTCTCGACCGGTTGGCCGAGGGCGCGATGGACCCGGTTGGTGAAGAGGGCGTCGAGCCCGGCGCACTCGTCAACCTCGTTGAAGTGCACGATCGCCTGGCCTTCGCGGATCACCCGGCCATCAAGGGTCTTCACCGGCGGGCGGTCGTCGTTGTTGAGCATGCCCTCGGCGAGATCGGAGGCCGGCATCAGGTCCTTCAGGCCCTGCTGGTACTGGATGCCGATCGTGTCGCAACCAAAGGCGTCGGCGATCCGGGCGGCGGCGATGTACATGCGGCACTGGTCCAAAACCTGGTCGATGGTCAGCTCGGTCGCCGCATCCTTGCCGAAGTGGAACGTCATGCCCCGGGCGACCAGCCAGTCGTAGACGGCGCGGGCCTCGGCCTCGGGAACCTCGCGCGAGGCCGCGTAGAGCGCCGACTGCGACAGCCGCTCCTTGTACACGCCGATCGGAAACAGGAGCTCGTCGGGGATGATGGCGTTATACATCCCCATGCAGCCCTCGTCGAAGATGCCCATGATCGCCCGTCGCCGGCGGAAGCCCGAGGCGACATCCTTTGCGACCGCGCGGGCCCGATCCGGCGCGGCGGCCGGAACGAAGGGATGAACGTGCGACAAGTCGTGGGTCAGATGTCCCACCTGCAGCCACTGGTGCAGCTTCTTCTTGAACAGATCGTCGGCGAAGGTCTCGCTCCACAGCGTGCTGTAGGAGACGCCGGCCTTGGCCAGCGAACCGTTGAGGTTCAGCATGCCGACAAGGCCCGGCCACTGTCCGGACCAGTTGGCGACGGTCAGGATCGGGGCGCGGTGGCCGATGAGGCCGGGAAGAACGTGATTGGTGTACTGCCAGACCGCCTCGGCCACGACGATCGGCGTGTCCGGGTCGATCTTGGCGAAGATCTCGAGGCCTTCCTTCTGGCTCGCAATGAAGCCGTGCTTGCGGGCGGGGTCATAGGGGTGGGCGCGCTCGACCTCGACGTCGAACGCCGCGAGCGCCGCGGCGACCTGCTTCTCCATCGCCGCCTGCGCCGGCCAGCAGGTTTCGTTGGCGCTCTGGCGCAAATCGCCGCTCGCCGCCATCAGGACTTTTTTGCGCGGAGCCATCTCGATACCTTTCTTTGTCGTGACGCTTGGAGGACGCCGGTGTGCCCTCGACCCCTGGCGTGGCGGTCCTAGGGGGGCGAGCGTCGGCTTCCGTCCATTGAGCCTAACATGTCAGCCGCGCGGCTGCATCAAACCGCCGGCGACGGGTCAAGGTCATCGACCGCCTTTAGCGGCTTTAAGCGAGCGCGTATTGACGCGGCTCAAAAGCGGCGGCCATTCCGCGCCCTGACGCCTGCGGCAATCCAGCCCAGACTCAGGCCGGGACAAGGAAAGCGGTTGATTTTTGTGGCCGTCTCTGATTGATAGCGGCGCATGCGAACGCAGCCGACGACCCTGCAACTTATTTGCCCGGCGCTCTGAGAGCGCCGGGACGCGCCTCTTCGCTTCGAATTCCACAATTTATCGGGTCAATTGCGGCCGGCGTCTCCGCCGGGCCGCAGCAGCTTCCAGGCTTCGTCATGACTGCCATACCTCATTCCAAAATGCCTGTTTCCAAATACCGCGCCTTCCAGCCGATCGTCCTGCCCGATCGCCAGTGGCCCTCGCGCGTCATCGACACAGCGCCGATCTGGTGCTCGGTCGATCTGCGCGACGGCAATCAGGCGCTCATCGAGCCCATGGGCGTCGAGCGCAAGAACCGCATGTTCCGCCTGCTCGCCGAGATGGGCTTCAAGGAGATCGAGGTCGCCTTTCCTTCGGCCTCGCAGACCGACTTCGATTTCGTCCGCTCGATCATCGAGGGGGGCCTCATCCCCGACGGCGTCGCGATCCAGGCGCTGACCCAGTGCCGGCCGGAGCTGATCGAGCGCACTTTCGAAGCGGTGAAGGGGGCGAAGGCCGTCATCGTCCACTTCTACAACTCGACCTCGACCCTGCAGCGCGAGGTCGTCTTCCGCACCGACAGGAAGGGCGTGACCGAGATCGCGGTCGCCGCGGCGAAGCAGGTCAAGGCGCTGGCTGCCGCCTATCCGGAGACCGCCTTTCAGTTCGAATATTCGCCCGAGAGCTTTACCGGCACCGAGCTCGAGTTCGCGCTCGACATCTGCGAGGCGGTCAAGGACGTGATCCGTCCGATGCGCGACAACAAGCTGATCCTCAACCTGCCGGCCACCGTCGAGATGGCGACGCCGAACACCTACGCCGACCAGTTCGAGTGGTTTGGCCGTCGCATCTCCGATCGCGACAGCGTGCTCCTGTCGGTCCACCCGCATAACGACCGCGGCACGGCGGTGGCGGCGGCGGAGCTCGCGCTCATGGCCGGCGCCGACCGCGTCGAAGGCACCCTGTTCGGCAACGGAGAGCGCACCGGCAACGTCGACATCGTCACCATGGCGCTGAACCTGTTCACCCAAGGCGTCGATCCGGCGCTTGACCTGCGCGACGTCAACCGGGTCAAGGAGATCGCCGAGTACTGCAACCAGCTGCCGGTGCACCAGCGCCACCCCTATGCGGGCGAACTCGTCTACACCGCGTTCTCCGGCTCGCATCAGGACGCGATCAAGAAGGGTTTCGAGGCGCAGGCCAAGCGCAACGACCCGCTGTTCCTCGTACCCTATCTGCCGATCGACCCGAAGGACGTCGGCCGGGACTACGAAGCGGTCATCCGCATCAACAGCCAGTCCGGCAAGGGCGGCATGGCCTATATCCTCAAGGCCGATTACGGGCTCGACCTGCCGCGCTCGCTGCAGATCGAGTTCTCAAAGATCGCCCAGGAGCGGATGGACGTCGAGGGCAAGGAGCTGACTTCGCCGGAGCTGTGGGCGCTGTTCCGCCAGTCCTTCCTGCTCGACGACGCGCCGATCACGCTCATAAAGCAGCAAACGGTCCCGACCAGCCCCGACAACCGCGAGCTCGTCGCCACGCTGCGCAAGGCCGACAGAACGACCTTCGCCATCGAGGGCGAGGGCAACGGCCCGATCGACGCCTTCGTCGATGCGTTGAAGAAGGCGTTCGGAGTCGAGTTCTCGTTCATCGACTATTCGGAGCACGCGGTCGGCCGGGGCGCCAATGCGACCGCCGCCAGCTATGTCGAGATCCACGACGGCGACGACCGCGGGCTGCACGGCGTCGGCATGGACCCGAACATCGTCATGGCGTCGCTCAAGGCGACGCTGAACGCCGTCCTGAGGCTGATGCGCCGCGAGGGCAAGATATAGGCGCAGGATCTGCGGATCGGGCGGGAACTTAGGGTTCGCGTCCCGCGCGCCATGGGGCGGCGAGACGCCGCTCCCGAATGCCCCAACGCGGGCCTTTTTGCGCGGGCGGCCCAGCGGATTCAGCTCAAAGAATCCGGCAGCGTCGCAAACCCTCGGCGCTCTCAATGTCCGATCACACCTTTGCGAGCCGACGAGGGCGCGGGAACAGGGCGCGGGGTTCGGCGTTGATCGGGCAATGGTCCTGAGGGCGTGAGGCCTCTCGGGCCCGTGACCTCCGGCGGACTCCCATGAGGGGACCATCCGGAGCCCGTTAAAGGAGAGATGGCCATGAGAACAGTACTGTTCATTTCCGCCGCGTCGCTCTGTGCGCTTGCCTCGGCCGCGTCGGCTCAAACCTATTACGGAGGAACCCCGACCGTTCCGTCGAACACCGGCACGCCCGCCTACAGCTACGAGAGCAGCGTTCCGCCGCAGCCCGCCGCGGTCGGGAGCTGTGACATCATCGCCGGCAACCGCGTCTGCAGCGGCCAACCGGCGTACGCCGCTCCGGTTGTCGGGTACTCCCCCGGTTACGGCCCTGTCGGCGCTATCGTCGCCGCGCCGTTCGGTGTCGCCGGAACTGTGCTGACTGCGCCGTTTGGGATGTTGGGCGCGAACACAACGCCGGTCGCTTACGGAATGGGCAGCGGGACTCCATACGTCGGCGGAAGCATGACGAACCCGGCCGCAACGGGAACGGAGATTGACAGCTACGAGAGCCACGTCCCGCCGCAGCCCGGCGCGGTCGGCTTCTGCGACCTCATCTCGGGTAACCACGTCTGCATGCCGTAAGGCGTCACGGCGGCGCCGGGAGAGCCGGCGCCAGGAGAGCCGGCGCCCCGATCGCGGCGGTCTCGGCCGCCCCGATCAGGTTTGCGTCAGGCCTGCGCGGCGCTCTTGATCGCTTGTCGCTGCGCCCGGGTCACCGACCGCGGCTACCGGCGTAGCGCGTCTCGGCTACAGCACCACCACCTTCGTGCCCTTGGCTACGCGCCCGTAAAGGTCGATCACGTCGGCGTTGAGCATGCGGATGCAGCCCGACGATACGGCGTGGCCGATCGACTTGGGCTCGTTGGTGCCGTGAATCCGAAACAACGTGTCCTTGTTGTCCTGGAAGAGATAGAGAGCGCGCGCCCCGAGCGGATTGTCGAGGCCGCCGTCGAGATGGGGCGGCAATTCGGGGCTGCGCTCCAGCATTTCCGGCGGGGGGGTCCATCCCGGCCAGTAAGCTTTCCGGCCGATCTCGGCCACGCCCTTCCAGGCGAAGCCCTGTCGCCCGACGCCGATGCCGTATTCCATCGCCTGCCCGTCGCCAAGCGACAGATAGAGCTTGCGCAGGCGGGTGTTGATCGTCAGCGTGCCGGGCGCCTCGCCGGTGGGATCACGGACGACCCGCCGGGTCGTTCGGCCAAAGTCGACGTCGCCGTCGAGGTCGACCGGCGTCGAATAGGCCGGGTCGGCGTCGGGCGGCAGCGCGACGGTCTGGACCCCTGGAGGCGGCTGGAACCCCGGCTGGGCTCCTGACGGCGGCTGAATGTGAGGCGCCGCGGCCGGCTGTTGGCTGAACGGCCACAGCGTCTGCGCCAGGGCCCGGCCCGGGCGCGGGATCGCGAGGACCAGGGCGACGGCTGCGAGCAGCGCCGCGCGCCGGGTGGACATGACGAGCGCCGCGCGCTGAGGGGACATGACGAGCTTCCGCTTGGTTGGCCAATCGGGGACGAGGATCTGGACATCGAAAAGGATTGCGGCGAATTGACGAAGGTCAAAGCCGTTTCGGCCGCCAGCGCCCCACAACGGCCGCCAAGGCGCCCCAAAAATCAGGAAGGATCACGTTCATGCCCCTCCATCCCGCACTCCAGCCGGGCCGCGCCGCGGTGATCACAGGCGCTGCAAGCGGCGTCGGCCTCGCCGCCGCCGAAGCTTTCGTCCGCCTCGGCATGAAGGTCGTGCTGGCCGACGCGAACGCGGCCGCGCTCGAGAGCGCCGAGGCGCACCTCGCCACCGCGGCCGGCGACAGGCGTCGCGTACGCACTTGCCTTCTGGACGTTGGTAAACACGAGGACGTCGAGCGGCTACGGGATCTCGCCTACGAGGACTTCGGCGAGGTCGCCGTCCTGATGAACAACGCCGGAATCGGCGGCGGCGGCGGCGTGCTCGGCGACCTCGCCAAGTGGCGCCGGCTGATCGAGGTCAACCTGTGGGGCGTCATCCAGGGCATGAATGTCTTCGCCCCGGCGATGCTCAAGCAGGGGACTCCCGCGGCGATCGTCAACACCGGCTCCAAGCAGGGCATCACCTGCCCGCCGGGAGACGCCGCCTACAACGTGTCGAAGGCCGGCGTGAAGGTCGCAACCGAGGCGCTAGCCCACGAACTGCGCAGCATCGAGGGCTGCAAGGTCAGCGCGCATCTTTTGATCCCCGGCTTCACCTTCACCGGGATGACGCGGCCGGGCGGCGGGGAGAAGCCGGCCGGGGCGTGGACGGCGGGGCAGGTCGCCGATTTCCTGATCGAGCGCATGTCGGCCGGAGATTTCTACATCCTCTGCCCAGACAACGAGGTGACCCGCGAGGACGACGCGAAGCGTATCCTGTGGGCCGCGGGCGACATCGTCGAGAATCGGCCGCCGCTGTCGCGCTGGCATCCCGACTACAAGGCCGCCTTCGCCGCGTTCGCCAAGACGAAGAGCGCTTGAGGCGTTACTCGGCCAGGCGTTCGTCAAGCCGGACGACGCCAACAGTTTGACGGCCATTTGCGGCGGAGATCATCGACCGGGGCGTCGCTTTCCTTCAGTCGCGCGTCTGGACGCCTCGCTGCCAGTAAAGGACGTGGCGCGCTCTTGAGGGAATGGAGCCGGAGAATCACCTCGCGTCGGCCTCCGTTTCTCAACCTTGCCTGAATCGCCAGATATGGACTGCCATTCCGCGCAGAGTTGCGCGTTTGCAGACAAGACCTGACCCCGGTCGGCTTCTCGAGCAGAGGGGAAACGCTGGCTTGCGCATTGCGGCGAGCGCCTTCGCAGGCGCTTCGCGCGAAGACGAGGAGTTCTTGGCCATGTCTCACGCCTTTCATCTCACTTCGCCCGGGGAACTGCGCCGCGACGCGCGGGTCATTGGGCTGTTGTTTGCGAGCACGACCAGCATAATCGGTTCGGGCTGGCTGTTCGGCGCGTTTCACGCGGCGAAGATCGCCGGCCCGCTCAGCATCTGGAGCTGGGTCGTCGGCGGCTTCATCATCATGCTGATCGCGCTCTGTTTCGCCGAGCTCGCGGCGCTCTTTCCGAAGAGCGGCGCGCTCGTACACATGAGCCACGCGAGCCACGGGGAGGGACTCGGCCGCGTCTGGGCCTGGATGCTGTTCCTCGCCTATGTCGCCGTCCCGGCCGTCGAAGCGGAGGCGGTCGTGACCTACGCCAACAACTACCTTCCCTACTTCCTTCAGCCGCACACATCCGGCCTCCTGACGATTGCCGGATTCTTCGCCTGCGCCGTGTTGCTGTTGATCTTCGCCTGGCTCAACCTGCTCGCCGTGCGCATTCTGCTGACCGTCAACTCCACCGTCACATGGTGGAAGATCGCGGTGCCGGTGCTGACGCTCATCGTCCTCATTCTGGCGAGCTCGCACTGGAACGTCTGGGCCGCCGATCCGAAGAGCTACAAGTTCTCCGGCATCTTCACCGCCCTGCCGGCCGCGGGGATCGTGTTCAGCTACCTCGGCTTCCGCACCGCCATCGACCTCGGCGGCGAAAGCGCCAATCCGGGTCGCGACATTCCCCTTGCGGTCGTCGGGTCGGTCCTGATTTCGGGCGTCGTCTACGTCCTGCTTCAAGTCGCGTTCCTGATGGCGCTGAGGCCCGAGGATCTCGCCCACGGTTGGGCGCAAATCACCTTTGCCGGGGCGGCGGGGCCGTTCGCTGGGCTGGCGTCGATCCTCGGGCTCGGCTGGCTTGCCGCGTTGCTCTACATCGACGCCTACATCTCCCCGAGCGGCACGGCGCTCATGTATATGACCGGCGGCTCGCGGATCCTGTTTGCGACGGGCGAGACCGCGGCGGGCCCGCGCTGGCTCACCGCGCTGAACTCGGCGCGGGCGCCGTGGGCGGGTGTTGTGGTCATGTGGGCCGTCGGCGTCCTGTTCCTGCTGCCGTTCCCGGCGTGGCAGCTGATGGTGTCCTACATCACCTCGGTGACGGTGATCACCTACGGGCTCGGGCCGATCGTGCTGCTGGTCCTGCGCCGCAACCAGCCGGAGCTGCAGCGGCCGTTCCGCCTGTGGGGCGCCGAGGTCCTGGCGCCGGTCGCGTTCGTCTGCAACAACTGGATCCTCTACTGGACCGGCTTCAGGACGGACAGTTTTTTGTTCATCCTGATGGTTGCGCTCTTTGTGCTCTACGCTCTACTATCATCTGATCGCTAGGATGGCGTCGTCTGAGTTCGGCTGGCGCTATATCGCCTGGCTGGTGCCGTGGTTTGGCGGGATGTGGATCCTGTCCGCGCTCGGCGATATCGACGGTGGCCTCGGCTGGCTGACTTTCTGGCCGGGCGTCGTCGCCGTCACCGTCTGGAGTTCTCATCGTGATCGAACTCGCGCTTCGTTCGGCGCTCCCGGCGGAGGAAACGGCCGAGATGATGACGAAGATGGGGCCGACCCTCTGACGTGCGGCGCCTCAGGCGTCAACTCTCGGCGCCGCCGGCCAGGCGCGCCGCCAGGTCCTCGATCCGCGCCCCGAGCCCGTCCAGCGTGGCGGCGATCGCCTCGGCGCGGGTCGCATCGCCCTCGGCGTGCTTGCGCTCGGCCTCGGCCGCCTGGCGCGCCTCCGCCAACTGGTCGGCGAAAGTGAGCGCCGCCATGACGACGAGCCGCTGGTCGCCGATCTCGCCGAAGGCGCGGCGCAATTCGTTGATCTTTTCGTCGACCATGCCGGCGAGCTGCTCGAGCCGAGCCTCCTCGCCCTCATTGCATGCGAGGCGGTACTTGCGGTTGTCGATCGTCACCGAAACTTGCGCCATGACGCGAAGGGCCTTCGGGTTAATCCGCCGGCGGATCCAGGCGGCCGATCACATGCGCGATCGTCTGAGCCGCGCTGGCGAGCCGGGCGCTGGCCTCGGCGCTCGCTGCGTCGAGCGCCCGCGAGCGATCGAGCGCGGCGTCGAGTTCAACAGCCAGGCGCGAGCGGTCGTCCTGCATCAGGGCGAACTCCTCCTCGGCGTTGGCGCGCGCCTCGTCGTGGCGCATCCGCCGCTCGGCCGCTCTTTCGAGTAGGCCGACCGCTGCGGCGAGCCGGGTCAAGGACCGGTCGAGATTGTCCAAGGAGGTTTCGCTTCCATCCATTGCGACACTTTGTTTACGCGATGCTTGAACGAGTCGCAACGCGACCGAATTGCGGTCGGACCGACGAAAGGCTACTGATCATATCCGGATCGGGAGCGCCCCTTCAGCAGGCGCAAATTCAACGCAAGCAAGGCACCAGGAGAGCCACGATGGCGACGAGTCCGACACACGATTTCATGGCCAATGCGATCCGTTTCCTCGCTGTCGACGCGGTGGAAAAAGCCAAGAGCGGACACCCCGGTCTGCCAATGGGCATGGCCGACGTGGCGACTGTGCTTTTTCGCGACGTCCTCAAGTTCGACGCCGCCGATCCGCACTGGCCGGATCGGGACCGGTTCGTGCTTTCGGGCGGCCACGGCTCGATGCTGCTCTATGCGCTCCTCTATCTGACGGGCGTCGGCGGCGACAAAGGCCTGACCATCGAGGATCTGGAGGCGTTCCGCCAGGTCGGGTCCAGGACGCCCGGGCATCCCGAGTACGGTCACGCGCCGGGTGTGGAAACGACGACCGGTCCGCTCGGGCAGGGGATCTCGACTGCGGTCGGCATGGCGCTCGCCGAGCGGATGATGGCGGCGCAATTCCCCTCCGTCGTCGATCATCTCACCTATGTGATCGCCTCGGATGGCGATCTCATGGAAGGCGTCAGCCACGAGGCCATCGCCATCGCCGGCCACTACAGACTTTCCAAGCTCATCGTGTTTTGGGACAACAACGACGTTTCGATTGATGGAAGGGTTTCCGTCCTCAACGACAATGTCGATCAAGTTGCGCGCTTCCAGGCGGCCGGCTGGAACGCGAGCCACATCGACGGACGGGACACCACCGCGATCTTGAGCGCGGTGCGCGCCGCGCAGAGCTCCGACAAGCCGACGATGATCGCCTGCAAGACGACGATCGGCTTCGGCCTCCCGACCAAGCAGGGAACGAACAAGGCGCACGGCGAGGCGGCCGGCGCGGCCGAGATCGCGGGCGCGAGGAAGAACTTGAGCTGGCCGTACGATCCGTTCGTGATCCCGGACGACGTGCTTGCGGCGTGGCGGGACGTGGGCGCGCGCGGCGCGCCCGAGCGCGAGGCCTGGCGGAAAAGGCTCGCGGAGCTCGACCCGGTGCGGCGGAACGAGTTCGAGCGGCGGATACGCGGCGAACTGCCCAAGGACCTCGACAGCGTCATCGACGCCTACAAGCGTCAGCTTGCGGAACAGGCGCCGGAGATCGCCACGCGCAAGGCGGGCGAGGCGGCGCTCAACGTTATTGCGCCGGCCGTGCCGGAACTCGTGACGGGTTCCGCGGATCTTACGCCCTCCAACAACACCAAAGTCGCCGCGACCAAGGAAATCAGCCCGGACGACTTCACGGGCCGCTACATTCACTGGGGCATCCGCGAACACGGGATGTCGGCGGCGTGCAACGGGATCTCCGTGCACGGCGGGTTTATTCCATCGGGCTCCTCGTTCCTGTGTTTCACCGATTACGCCAGGCCAGCGCTCCGCATCGCCGCGCTGATGAAGATCCGCGTCGTGCATGTCTTCACCCACGACTCGATCGGCCTCGGCGAGGACGGCCCGACTCACCAGCCGGTCGAGCATCTTGCGTCGCTTCGGGCGATGCCGAACATGTACATGTGGCGCCCGGCCGACAGCGTCGAGACGGTCGAGTGCTGGCAAGCGGCGCTCAAGCACGGGCATTCGCCTTCGATCATCGCCCTCACCCGGCAGAACCTGCCGGCGCTGCGCAAGGTCCATGTCGCGGACAATCTATGCGCCCGCGGCGCCTACGAGATTGCGCCGGCGGAAGGCGAAGCGGCCGTCTCGATCTTCGCCTCCGGTTCTGAGGTGTCGCTCGCGGTCGCCGCTCAGCAGATCCTGAAGGGCAGGGGGATCGCCGCGCGCGTGGTCTCGGTTCCGTGCATGGACGCGTTTTTCGACCAGCCGGAGGACTACCGGAAATCCGTGATCGGCGGCGCCAAGGTCAAGGTCGCGGTCGAGGCGGCGGTGCGGTTCGGCTGGGACGCGTTCATCGGCGACGGTCCGTTCATCGGCATGACCGGGTTCGGCGAGAGCGGCCCGTACAAGGCCGTTTATCAGTTCTTCCACATCACGCCGGATGCGGTGGCGGATGCGGCCGTGGCGCGACTCAAATCGTGACGGCTTAGCCCGAAGGCGAATTGTCGCATTTGCCTGCCAGCCTGTAGACTTTAGATCAATCAAGGCGCATGTAGCGCTCGATTAAATCAAGCGGTCTTATCAACGAAAGGGTCCCCGAGGACCGCGAACAACGGGCGGGGACCAAGGAGAACTGTCTATGGTCACGAAGGTAGCGATCAACGGCTTTGGACGCATTGGACGCCTCGTGCTGCGCGCGATTGTCGAATTGGGCCGCAAGGACATCGAGGTCGTCTCGATCAACGACCTCGGACCGGTGGAAACCAACGCGCATCTGCTTCGTTTCGACAGCGTTCACGGGCGTCTGCCGCAGGAAGTCGTTGTCGAAGGCGACATGATCCAGGTCGGCGGCCACAAGATCAGGGTCACCGCGATCAAGAACCCGGCCGAACTGCCGCACAAGGACCTCGGCGTCGACATCGCGATGGAGTGCACCGGCATCTTCACCTCGCGCGAGAAGGCCGCGATTCATCTCGCGGCGGGCGCCAAGCGCGTCCTCGTCTCGGCCCCGTCGGACGGCGCCGACCTTACTGTCGTCTATGGCGTCAACAGCGACAAGATCACCAAGGAGCATCTCGTCCTGTCGAACGCCTCCTGCACGACGAACTGCCTCGCGCCGGTCGCCAAGGTGCTCAATGACGCCATCGGCATCGAGCACGGCTTCATGACGACCATTCATTCCTACACCGGCGACCAGCCGACGCTCGACACCCTGCATAAGGATCTCTATCGCGCTCGCGCAGCGGCGCTCTCGATGATCCCGACCACGACCGGCGCCGCCAAGGCCGTCGGCCTCGTGCTGCCGGAACTCAAGGGCAAGCTCGACGGCTCGGCGATCCGCGTCTCGACGCCGAACGTCTCGGTCGTCGACCTCAAGTTCGTCGCCAAGCGCGCCACGACCAAGGAAGAGATCAACGAGGCGGTCAAGACAGCGGCGAACGGCCCGATGAAGGGCATTCTCGGCTTCACCGACAAGCCCAACGTCTCGATCGATTTCAACCATGACCCGCGTTCGTCGATCTTCCACCTCGACCAGACCAAGGTGATCGACGGCACCTTCGTGCGGATCCTCAGCTGGTACGACAACGAATGGGGCTTCTCGAACCGCATGTCCGATACGGCGGTCGCGCTGGCCGAGCACATCTGAGCGACTGACCGCCGCATCAAACACGACGGGCCGCCGCCTGGGTTCGCCCCGGCGGCCGTCCGGCGCGAGCAAAACACCCGACCGCATTTCGATTCGAAGGGTTGCGACCATGAGCAAACCGTTCCGCACGCTCGACGACGCCCAGGTAGCCGGCAAACGCGTCCTTCTCAGAGTCGACCTCAATGTTCCGACCGAGAACGGCAAGGTGACCGATACGACGCGTATCGACCGCGTAGCCTCGACCATCACCGAGATCGCCGACAAGGGCGGCAAGGTCATCCTGCTGGCGCATTTCGGCCGCCCCAAGGGCGGACCGGACGAAGCGAACTCCCTTCGGCCCGTCGCCGACGCCGTCGCGGCCGTCACCGGGCGAAAGGTGGGCTTCGCGACCGACTGCCTTGGCGACGTCGCCGCCGCCGCCATCGCCAAAATGAAGAACGGCGACATCCTGCTGCTCGAGAACACCCGCTTCTACAAGGGCGAGGAAAAGAACGACCCGGCCATTGTCGAGGGGTTCGCCAAGCTCGGCGACCTCTACGTCAACGACGCCTTTTCCGCCGCCCATCGCGCCCACGCCTCGACCGAGGGCGTCGCCCACAAGCTGCCGGCCTTCGCCGGACGCGCCATGCAGGCCGAACTCGAGGCGCTGACGATCGCGCTCGGCAATCCGGAGCGTCCGGTCGCCGCCATCGTCGGCGGGGCGAAGGTCTCGAGCAAGCTCGAACTGCTCGGCAACCTGATCAAGAAGGTCGACCTCCTGATCATCGGCGGCGGCATGGCCAACACCTTCCTGTTCGCCGCCGGCAAGGCGGTCGGCAAGTCGCTGTGCGAAAAGGACATGGCCGACACCGCGCGCACGATCATGGCGGATGCGGACAAGGCCGGCTGCCGCATCATCCTCCCGGTCGACGCGGTGGTCGCCAAGGAGTTCAAGGCGCACGCGCAGGCGCGGGTGGTCGACGTCGATCGCGTCGAAGACGACGAGATGATCCTCGACATCGGGCCGAGGTCGGTCGTGATGATCGAGGAGGCGCTCGGCAAGGTGAAGACGCTGGTGTGGAACGGCCCGTTCGGCGCGTTCGAGACGCCGCCGTTCGAGGCGGCGACCTTCGGCATCGCCAGGACGGTCGGCTTCCTCACCCGCGACGGCAAGATGAAGGCGATCGCGGGCGGCGGCGACACGGTCGCGGCGCTCAACACGGCCGGCGTCGCCGGCCAGTTCACCTATGTCTCCGCGGCTGGCGGAGCATTCCTGGAATGGATGGAAGGCAAGGCGCTTCCGGGCGTCGAGGCGCTCCGGGCGAAATAAACCAAAGGGCAAGGAAGAATAAAATGTCCGTCATTACACTGCGGCAGCTGCTGGACCACGCTGCCGAGAACGACTACGGCGTGCCGGCGTTCAACATCAACAACATGGAGCAGGCGCTGGCGATCGGGGCGGCCGCGAGCGAACTCGAAGCTCCGGTGATCATCCAGGCGTCGCGCGGCGCGCGGTCCTACGCCAACGACATCATGCTGCGCCACATGATGGAAGCGCTGACGGAGATGTATCCCTCGGTTCCGATCTGCGTGCATCTCGACCACGGCAACGGCCCGGCGACCTGCGTCACCGCGATGCAGGCCGGCTTCACCTCGGTGATGATGGACGGGTCGCTGAAATCCGACGGCAAGACCCCGGCCGACTGGACCTACAACGTCGGCGTCACCAAGCAGGTCGCCGACATGGCCCATCTCGGCGGCGTGTCGGTCGAAGGCGAGCTCGGCGTGCTCGGCTCGCTCGAGACCGGCACCGGCGACAAGGAGGACGGCCACGGCGCCGAGGGCAAGCTCAGCCACGACCAGTTGCTGACCAACCCCGATGAAGCGGTGAAATTCGTGCGCGAGACGAAGGTCGACGCGCTCGCCATCGCCATGGGCACCTCGCACGGCGCCTACAAATTCTCGCGCAAGCCGACCGGCGACATCCTGGCGATGACCGTCATCGAGCAGATCCACAAGAAGCTGCCCAACACCCACCTGGTCATGCACGGCTCGTCCTCGGTCCCGCAGGACCTGCAGGACATCATCAACAAGTTCGGCGGCAAGATGCCGCAGACCTACGGCGTGCCGATCGAGGAGATCCAGCGCGGCATCAAGAACGGCGTGCGCAAGATCAACATCGACACCGACAACCGCATGGCGATCACCGGCCAGATCCGCAAGGTGTTCCAGGAGCACCCGGAAGAGTTCGACCCGCGCAAGTACCTGAAGCCCGCGCAGGACGCGATGATCAAGGTGTGCAAGGCGCGCTTTGAGGAGTTCAACACCGCGGGCCAGGCGTCGAAGATCAAGAAGATCATCCCGCTTCCCGAGATGGCCAGGCGCTACGCCAGTCACGAACTCGATCCGAAGTTCGCCTGACCCCTCATCCGCCGTATCCGCTCCCCCCGCCCGCCTGGCGGGGGCGCCCGCGCCGACGCGCAGGACAGGCGTCTTAGCGCTTTTTATCGACCGCACTCAATGTCTTCAGGGACTTACGAGCCGTCTTAACGGCGGGTCGAGCCGGGCTCTGACTCCACCGTCGCACGACGATAAATACAGCATTAAAGTGTTATATATGAACGCGCCATGGCTTTGTCGGTCGCGGACGAAATCGGCGAAACGGGGTCGCAAGAGCGGCCGCCTTTGGCGGCGACGCCTGGGCATAGCGGTTCGTAAGACCGCGAACGTCATCATCGGCACGTTCTGCATCGAGAGACGCTGCGCCTTGTTGCACGACGACCGTGATTTCGCGCCGATGGAGGCCCATCTCGGCCTCGTGGCGGCGTGAGACCGCCGAACTCGCGGCAATTGCTTGTTTCAGTCCTCGACCAGACGCAGGCGTTCCGCGCCGGTTCGGAAGAACAGTCGCCGGAGGGCGTCCGGGCCGAGCACGCGCGCGACCTCCTGAAAGGCGAAAAAGGGGATGAGCGCCACGAAGTAGATCGCGGCGAAGGTCAGCTGTCTCGGGGGCACGCCGCCGAGGTCGTCGAAGGCGGTGGACAACGGCTGTCCATCGAACCAGGTCCGGATCATCTCCTCGGCCAGATGGAACGCGATCAGCAGAAGCGCGAAGATCAGCGATCGGCCGAGCACGATCCACGCCAGCGACCGCCGTTCGAGGCGCTTTCCGACCTCGAGCGCCTGTCCGATCAGGATGACCTTGCCGAACACCAGCGCGTTGACGATGGCGAAACCCTGCCGCCAGACTATGCCGCCGTGCTCGTTCAGCAATTGCCACCGATAGAGGCTGAAAAGCGCGAACAGCAGCCAAAGATAGGCGGTGATGACGGCGTATCTTTGGAGTTCGCCGACCGCGCGCTGCGTCAGGCTCGCCTTGCCGGCGCCGGCTGCGTCATCGGCCGCGTTCACGACGTTCGGCATCCTTAAGACCTCCGCGGCGAATGCGCCGGAAGATGCCCGCCGCTCGTCTCGTTGTCAAAGATTGAAGCGACTGCGTCGCCTGCCCGATGGCGCCCTCTTCGTCGTAGAACGCCGACTCGGCGAGCCCGCAGCCGTTGCGGCCGAAGAGGCTGCGCGCCTCGAGGCAGATCATCCATGTCCCCACAGGACGGCGGATGAGGTTGATGGTCAGATCGCAGTTTGCGAACGGGAGATCTCCTCCAGGCTTGAAAACTGCCTATCGAACGCCTACATTGCCTACGCATAAAAATGTAGGCAATGGAGGCAAACGATGCCGCTGCAGTTGACGGTGCGTGGGCTCGACCCTGCGGTTGTCGCCGCGCTCAAGCGCCGCGCCGCTGAACATGGCCGCTCGATGGAGGCGGAACATCGCGAGGTGCTGCAAGAAGCTCTGACTCCCGGACGCAAGGACTTTTGGCAGCGCGCGGACGCCATCCGCAGCCGTACCCGCTGGCACGGGAACAGCGCCGATCTCATCCGCGAGGACAGGGATAGCCGTTGAAACTCGTCATCGACGCCAGCGTCCTGGTGAAATGGTTTGTTGACGAACCTGGCGCCGACCGTGCAGCGGCGCTTCGTGGCGAAGACCTGGCCGCGCCCGATCCCATTCTCGTCGAGGTGGGAAACGTGTTGTGGAAGCACCAGCGCAGGGGCGTCCTGGCCAGCGCGGATTACGTCGATGCGGTCGAAGCGCTGCAAGCGGCGCCCATCACACTCACGCCGATTGCAGACCTGCTACTGGCCGCGGCGCGCATCGCGGTCGAACTCGACCACCCGCTCTATGATTGCGTCTATGTGGCGCTCGCGATGCGCGAGGGCTTCCCGCTTGTCACCGATGACCAGCGCCTTCTCAAGGTCGCGGCCCCGCGTTTCGGGAAGTTCGTGCGGGCGCTGTGACGGCTTGTTCCCAACTCCCTGCCAGCCTCATCGCATCGTCGGCGGACAATGCCCGGTGTGACGCTCGGCGCGCTGTCGCCACGGCCCTGTGAGCGTGAGCAAAGCCCGTCATTGCGAGCGTGAGCGAAGCAATCCAGTCCTTCCGCAAGGCGTGGCCTCGACGAGCGCGCGCCGGCCCGACTGCAATCCGCCTGCGCCTATAGCCGGAAAAGCATGGCTCGCTGGCAGCCGCTGGATTGCTTCGCTCACGCTCGCAATGACGGGGAAGTCGTTCTCGGCCTCGTCGCGGCTTGACCCGCATCGCGACCGCACCCGCACGGCGGGCGACTGCGTCGTTTGGCCGATCGCGCCTCCAATTTGCGCGATCCGACCAAACATAGGTCACTTCAAATTGTGGTTATTAGGTTGGTGAACTGTCTGACCGAGTTCAAGCATGGAGATGAACTTCTCGATCCGCGCCGCGCGTGTCTTCGCAGTTTTTGCGTCGTGAATCCTATAAACAATAGCGTATCGGTTGGCGCCCTTGAGGGTTTCGAAAAACGCCTTCGCTCTCGGATGTTTATCGAGCGCTTCGCGAAAATCTTCGGGAACTTTGGCTGTGCTCTGGGGTTCATAGGCTGCGTCCCATCGCCCATCGCTTTTCGCCTGTTCAACTTCGACCAGGCCACGGGCGCCCATAATCCCTTCAGCGATGAGCCTCTCTGCGGTATCACGGTTGAGTTGTGACCATTTGCTTTTTGCTCCGCGTGGAGTGAAGCGTACCAGCCAATAGCGTTCGTCAAATCCGTCTAATTGACCATCAATCCAACCGTGGGCGAGCGCTGTCTCGATCGACTCTGGCTTGCCGACACTGGAGGCGCCTGACGATTTTTTGGCGAATTTCAGCCAAACGCCCGACGAACTGGACGCGTGCTCGTTCAGCCATGCGTCCCAATCCTCACGCGATGAAAATTCTAAAACGGGCAATCCTTTGTGATTGACCATGTCGTTCTCGGCCTCGTCGCGACTTGACCCGCGTCGCTACCGGCGCCGCACGGCGAGGGTTTGCGTCGCCTGGCCGATGACGCCTTCCTCGTCGTAGAGCGCCGATTCGGCGAGACCGCAGCCGTTGCCGCCGAACAGGCTGCGCGCCTCGAGGCAGATCCATGTTCCCACGGGGCGGCGGAAGAGGTTGATCGTCAGGTCGCAATTGACGAACACGTAGGCGGCGAAGTCGAGCGACGCGCTGATCCCGTTGCCGGAATCGGCGGCGACCGCGACGCGCTGATAGGGGCTGGGGTCCTCGCCCTCGATAAGCGGGTGAACGAGTTGAAACCACACGGCGCTCGGCCCCTTGAACGCTTGTCCCTCGGCCACACGGTTCTCCACGAGGTCAGCGTAGCCGAATTCATGGCCTGTGAAGCGCATTTTGAACGGCGGACTCTCCTGCCACGGTTTTGGCGCGTGAGGCGGCGGGTGGCCGGGCGTTCCCTCGGGTACGGGCAGGGCGTCTTCGCGCTGCATCAGGGCGGTGAAGCGCGCGATATCCTTGTCGCGGGCGATCAGCCGTCCGGAATAGTGGCCGGCGTTGCGGCCGAGATAGTCCTGCGAAACCTCGATCCGGCATTCGCCGATCGGCGTCGGGCGAAGAAGGTTGACCGTCAGCCGACCGAGGTGGGTCAAGCCCTCGTTCGCCGCTTCGCGCTCGATCGCGCGGCAGATCAGCGCCGACGGCGGCCCGGCGTGCTGGTGATCCGGATGCCACGGCCCGCGGGTGAGGGGGCCCGCAAGGAACGCGCCCCCGGCGGTTTCGATATACGCGGCGTCCACGGGCGTGGCTCCCAAAGTCTTGCGCCAAGCGGGCGCCGGCAAGAGGCGGACAGCCGCCGCGCGATCGTTTAGACGGGAACCATCATGCCTGAGCGCCCGGCCACGATCGAGTCCGTTTTCTGCGCCGTCGAGCGCGCCGACCTTGCGGCCCGTGGCGCCACTCCCGGGTCTTCGCCCGGGGGCAGGCTCTTCCCCCTGAGGGGGAAGGGACGCCCCTCTCCCACCGGGCTACGCGATTCACGGCAAGTCGATCTCGTCGGGCTGCCACCTTCCCCAGCAAAGCTGGAGAAGGGGGTCCGCGCTGCGATTCGAGATGTGTGAATGCCATAGTCCACCGGGAGAGGGAAGCCGCGTCATCCCTTGACCGCGCCCGATCGAGAGCCCTTCCACCAGGAAGCGCTGCAGGTAGACGAAGAACAGGGCGACCGGGACGACGGCGAGGACCGAGGCGGCCATCAGCGCGCCCCAGTCGGTCAGGTGCGGGCCCTTGAACAGCATGATCGCCGGCGTCAGGGGCCGTCGGGAGTCCTCGTTGATCAGGACGTAGCCGAACAGGAACTCGTTCCAGGCCGTCACGAAGCAGAAAAGGCCGGTCGCCATGATTCCCGGCGCCGACAGGGGCAGCAGGATTCGATAGATGAATCCGAGTCGCGAGCAGCCGTCCATCTCCGCGGCGTCCTCGAGTTCGATGGGAATCGAATCGAAGAAGCTCTTCAGCATGAAGCAGCAGAGCGGGATCGAGAACGTGCAATAGACGAGGATCAGCGCCCGGAAGGTGGAGAGCAGTTCGAGCTGCCGCATCAGGATATAGAGCGGGGCAAGCAGCAGGACGCCGGGAATCATCTGCGACAGCAAGAGCGCGGCGCCGACGGCGCGGGACAGCGATTGGGTCGGAAAGCGGCTGAGCGCATAGCCGCAAAAGATCGACACGGTCAGCGCCAGCAGCGTCGCGCCGCCGGCGACGATGACGCTGTTGCGGAAATAGAGGAGGAAATTGTCGTCGGTCATCACGTGACGGAAGTTTTCCAGGGTCGGCTGCAGGATCCAGAAGGTCGGATGGGCGCTGCGCACCTCGCCCGCCGGCTTGAGCGACGTGTCGAGCATCCACAGGAACGGAAAGACGCAAAAGGCCGCGATCACGGTCAGGGCCGTGTATGTGACGAGGTTGCGGGTTGCGCGCTCGATGCCGCTCGTGACCATCACGCCGCCTTTTCCGCGCGTCTGACGGCGCCGTACCAATAGACGAAGAAGGTCGCGAGCATGAACCCCATCGTCATCATCGCCAGCGCGCTGGCCGCGCCGACGTCGAAGTCTTCAAACGCATACCGGTAGATCAGGATCGGCAGCGTTTCCGAGGAATTGAGCGGGCCGCCCTGGGTCATCACCCAGATGAAATCGAAATTGATCGCGGTCCAGATGATGTGGATGAAGATGAGCGTCAGCGAGACCGCCTTGAGATGCGGCATGACGATGTAGGCGAAGCGCCGGACGGGACCAGCCCCGTCCATCGCGGCGGATTCGAGAATGTCCCGCGGGATCGACATGAGCGCGGCGAGCAGGCTCAGCGTGTAGAACGGGAAGCTGCGCCAGATATTGACGAACGCGACCGTCAGCAGGGCCGAATTGAGATTGCCCAGCCAGTAGTAGGGCTTCATGAGCAACCCGAGCTTGACCAGCCAGAGATTGACGACGCCGTAGTCCGGCGTGAGCATCCAGGTCCAGGTCAATCCGGCGACCACGATGGGAATGACCCAGGGAATGATGATCAGCCCGCGGAAGACGGCCCGCCCGCGGATCGGCTGCGCGAGCGCGACCGCCGAGGCGAGGCCGAGTGCATATTCGCCGGCCACCGAGACGAGCGTCCAGACGCCGGTCCGCCACAGGGAGGGCCAAAAGCGTTCGTCGCCGAGGACGGTCTCGAAATTGTCGAAACCGGCGTAGCCGCTGATCGAAGGGTTGGTGAGATTGACGTAGTGGAACGCCGTCCAGATCACGCGGGCGAGCGGATAGGCGATCAGGAGCAGGAAGAAGGCGGCCGCCGGGGCGAGGCAGAGGGCGGCGATCCGGCGCAGTTGGGCTGCGCGGCTCCGCCATCCGGCTTTCCTTGCGACAAGCTCGGCCCGCGCCGGGATGGGAACGTCCGAAGCGGCCATTCTTCGAAAGTCCCTCCCTTATGACGATGGGCGGCTCAGTTCGAGCTGAGCTCGCCAGCCTGCCTGAGGTCCTTGTTCACCGCGGCCGAGAGCCATTTGGCGACCGCCTCCGGCTCTTCGTTCTTGAGCAGCGTGCGGCCCAGCGACTCGATCATATCGCGCGTGATGGCGCCCAACGGAACGGGCGGGAAGACGACGCCGGTCGGCGCGAGGACCGTGAAGTCCTTGCCCCATATGGTGTCGCTCACGACGTCCGAGCGCGGCGAGTTGTCGGGATGAACGGCCTCTTGAAACCCCTTGCCGTTCATGAAGGCGACGAAGTCCCATGTCTCCTTTGGATGCTTGCCCGCCTTGAAGACGTAGAAGGGGTTGATCTCGAAGAACGTCGCCGGCTTCATCTTGTAGGGCGGCGCCACGATCGCGACGTCCTTCATCGTCTGGGGGTTTTGCGCAGCGCGCGAATCCATCCATGCGCCGTCGATCACCATGGCGTATTGGCCGAGCGAAAAATTGGTGTCCTCCTCCTCCCAGCCCCAGCTCACGCCGTCGGGATTGATCGCGCCCTTGTCGAGCAGGCTCTTGTAGAAGGCGAACACTTCCGCAGCCTTGGCGAGCTTGTCCTTGTCGTCGGCCCAGGTGTTCTTGTACTTGCCGTCCGGCTGGCGATCGGCGATCGAAAGGCCGTTCTGCGCCAGATACATGATCAGTTCCTGCGGCGATCGGACGCCGGTCCCGGCGATGCCGAAGCCGAACTTGCCGGTCTTCTGCTTGATCGTTTGCGCGTCGGCGATCAGCTCGTCCCAGGTCTTCGGCGGCTCAGCAATTCCGGCCGCCTTGAGCATGTCCTGATGAACGAGCAGCGCGCGAATGCCGAGATAGTGCGGCATGGCGAGCAGATGGCCGTCGATGGTCAGGGCGGCGAGGACATTCGGATAGATGGCGGTTCGATCCGGCCAAGTCTTTGCATCCTCGGTGAGGTCGCTGAGCGCGCCCATCTTGTTCAGTTCGCCGAGCCATTCGGGCAGACCCCAGCTCAGGTCGGGCGCATCGCCGCCGGCGAGCGCAGTCAAGAGCTTGTCGTGCAGCGCGTCGTAGGTGATGTTCTGCACGTCGATCTTGACGCCGGGATGAGCCTGCTCGTAGTCGGCGATCTCCTTCTTGGCCGCGATTCCGTCGGCCGCCTCCGGGCTCCACGAGACCCAGAAATTGAGCGTGACGGGATCGGCCGCGAGGGCCGGGCCGGCGAAGCCGAACATGGCGACCGCTGCGGCCGCGAGCCCCCTGTTGAATGGCGTCATGGAACGTCCTCCTTCATCGTTTATGGAACGCTGAAGCCGCCTTCTCCGGGCAGGCCTCGACTTTACGCGGCCGCAGGGTCCTCTGCGATCGATTTCTGCCGTTCGGCGCGCGCGGCGCGCAGTTCCTCGACCGAGCGGACCGGCCTTGTCGCCGCGCCCTTGCGCTCCGTCGTTCTCGGCGGCGCCGAGGCGAGCCGCGACTTCGCCGCGTCGATCGCGTGCGCGTATTGCGGCAGCCAGGCGGCCTGGGCCACCAGCATCTCGTCGACCATCTGCCAGACTTCGTCCGGCGTGCAGATCGCGCCGACCAGCGGATCGTGCAGCACGGCGAGCTTGAGCAGGTCGACGTCTCCGCGGACGGCCGCCTCGACCGCCATGCGCTGAACGTTGATCGAAGCCGTGCAGGTCGCCGCGCAGGCGAGAGGCAATGTCAGGTCGGCCGCCATGTTGACGCCGAACCGATCGACGAAGCCCGGCGACTCGACGATCGCGTCCGACGCGAGATTGGCGATGACGCCCTTGTTCTTGACATTGAAGTGGCCGCGATAGGGACGCCCGGTCTCGAGCGCCTCGATGATGTGGCTGGCGTGCTCGTCGGTGCGCAGGGCGACGTCGATCGGCTTCTTCGCCTCGTCGAGAAAGCGCGGGAAATTCGGTCTCGAACCAATTTCGCGTTTCCATGCAATAGCGAAGGTAGCCGCCGGTCTCGCCGTGAATCCACTCGGACATGTCGATCCAGCGACCGATCTCCTCGGGCCGCTTGCGGTACCAGGGCAGATACTCGGAAAGATGGCCGTTGCTCTCGGTCGAATAGAACCCGAAGCGTTTCAGAACGTCGATCCGAACCTTCTCCTGCCTGGAGTAGACGGGATGGCGTTCGAAGGCGGCGATGAGCTCGTCGCGGCCGACCGGGCGCCCGCGCAGGCGGATGTCGATGTACCAGGTCTGATGATTGATGCCGCTGCAGATGTACTCGACCTCGTGCGGGTCGTCGGCGCCGAGCGCCTCGGCGATCTGCCGCCAGCCATGCTGCACGCCGTGGCAGAGCCCGATCGTCTCGACCTTTCCGTGGTCGATGGCCGCCCAGGTGTTCATCGCCATCGGGTTGGCGTAGTTCAGGAACCGGACTCCGGACTCGCAGACCTCGCGGATGTCCTTGCAGAAATCGAGCACGACGGGAATCGACCGCTGCCCATAGAGCACGCCCCCGGCGCAGATCGTGTCGCCGACGCATTGGTCGACGCCGTATTGGAGCGGAATGCGAATGTCGTCTGCGAAGGCCGCAAGTCCTCCGACCCGTGCGCAGTTGATGACGTAGCGGGCGCCCTCGAGCGCTCGCCGTCGATCGGGCGTCGCCTCGATCAGCGTCGGCAGATGGTTCGCCTCGACGATCGATTCCAGGATCTGCCGGACCATGCCGAGGTTGCGTTCGTCGATGTCGGTGAGCGCGATATCGATCGCCTGCAACTCGGGAACGCAGAGCACGTCCGTGACCAGCTTGCGGGTGAACCCGACGCTGCCGGCGCCGATAATCGCGATCTTCAGTCTCGGCATTGCAATGCTCTCGCGTGATTTCGGGGGGGGGGACGACCGCCTGGCGTGCGAACTCAGAATTTTCCCATCGAACGACGATACAGCTATTTTCGCTCATGGCCGCAATCGGGACGATTGGGCTATTATCGGCCGAAACGCGGCGCGTGAAAGAGGAGCGATGTGCTGTGGCGGGTATTTCTGTGCTCACGCTCATGCAGGCGCGCGGACCGGGACGCTCAGCCATTTCGTTCGCGCAAGGTCGCGACCGCCTGCACGTGATGCCGACCAGCGCCGGCTACGAGATCGCGACGGACGCCTCCTACCGCTGGAACGGCCGGCACCGGGGCCGCACGCCGTTCTCGGTCGTCCAGTGCACGCTGTCAGGCGCCGGCCATCTGCGATACGAGCGCCACGAGCGCGTCGTCGGTCCGGGCGAGACCATGCTGGTCGTCGTGCCGCACCCGCACGAATACTGGATCGAGGACGGGGAGCGATGGGAGTTCTTCTGGCTTGCGATGACCGGCCAGGAGGCGCTGCGGCTGCACCGCGCGATTCTCGCCGCGGCTGGCCCGGTCTTCAGGCTGCGGCCGGAGACGATGGCGCGACTTGCCGCGATCAGCCTCGACCTTCGCGACGGGAAGGCGAGGCGCGCCTGCGAGGCGTCGGCGCTCGCCTATGAAGCGACCATGGCGCTCTATGACGACGTGCTCGGCGGCGACGGGGGAACCCGATCGACGCGGGGTCAGATGCATCGGGTGCTCGGCTATGTCCGCACGCATCTCCACGAGCCGCTCGACGTGCAATCCCTCGCCGACCTCGCGGGGCTCAGCCGCGCGCACTTCACCCGCGTGTTCACGCGCTCCGAGGGCGTCTCGCCGGCGGAATACGTGCTCAATGAGCGCATGCGGCGCGCAGTGAGCCTGCTCGTCAGCAGCGAGGCCGCCGTCAAGCAGGTGTGCCGCGATTGCGGTTTCGACGACCCGAACTATTTCGCCAAGGCGTTTCGCAAGAGCTATGGCGCCAGCCCGACCGAGTTTCGCACCACCGGAATGTACGCCGGGACGACGCGTCGTCACGGCGCAAGCGACCCTCCGTGACGGGACGCCCTGACGGCAGCGTTTGTCCGGGCGAAGGGGAAGTGGCAAAGTCGCCGAGGGATGCGGCCTTTGTACTGAACGAATTGCGCCGAAAACCCTCATCCGGCCCTTCGGGCCACCTTCCCCCCGAGGGGGAAGTGGACGCCCTCTCCCCATAGGGCGTCGGAAAGGACGCCCGTCTATCGACGGGCTATGGCGGCACGGTGAGGGTCGGCGGCGCGAGACGATGTCGCGAAGCTCAAGGTCGGCCGCGCGAATTTGAGGGAGTTGTCGCCATGGAGCTTATCGGCGAGGTCGCGGTCGTCACCGGGGCCGGACGCGGCATCGGACGGGCCATCGCCGAGGCGCAGGCTAGGGCAGGGGCCAAGGTGGCGCTGCTCGCGCGCACGGCGGGCGAGATCGAGGCCGCCGCCGCTGCGATCGCCGCCGAAGGCGGAACCGCGCGCGCCTATGCAACCGACATTGTCGATCGCGACGCGGTCGAGACGACGTTCGCCGCGATCGAGCGCGATCTCGGCCCGGTGAGCCTGCTCACCAACAATGCCGGCTCCTTCACCGCCTTCGGCCCGATCTGGACGGTCGATCCGGAGGCCTGGTGGCGCGACATCGAGATCAACCTGCGCGGGACTTTCCATTGCTGCAGGGCCGCGATTCCGCCGATGCTTGCCCAAAAGCGCGGCCGCGTCATCAATATGGTCGGCGGCGGAACCGCGACCTCGTTTCCGAACGGCTCGGGCTACGCGACGAGCAAGGCCGGATTGCTGCGCTTCACCGAATGCGTCTCGGATACGCTGACCGATAGCGGCGTTCTGGTGTTCGCCATGGACCCGGGGCTGGTGCGAACCGCAATGACCGAGCTTCAGCTGATGAGCGACGACGGGCGCCGATATTTGACGGATATCCCCCGTCTCTTCGAAAAAGGGGTCGCCGTGTCCCCGACGCTCGCCGCCCGGCTCAGCGTCGAAATCGGCGCCGGCCGGTTCGACAAGCTTCGCGGCCGCATGCTGATGGCGGCGCGCGGTGATCTCGACCTCGGCGAGGCCGAGATCGACGCGATCGTCGCGGCTGATTTCCGCAGCCTGCGGGTGAACGGCATGCCGCCGGAAGGGCCGCCGCGACCTTAGGCCGGTCGACCGCGCCGGTCTCACCCGTGCGCGGGATAAGCCTGTCCCGGCGCCATGTCGGCGCGGCGAGGTCAGCCCGGATTGGTCGCCGTGACGAACCAGACCGAGGCGCGCAACGGGACGCGGTCGCCGACGGCGTGCGCTTCGAGCGCCGCCCGGATGGCGGCCGCCGCGGCGGCGCGCGCGGTCTCCGGCTGGTCCTCCAGCATGCGGCTCGTCGGACCGATCTCCATCGCCGTCTCGACCGCGGTGTCGAGGCCCTGGCCGAGGGCGACGTCGAGGTCGAATTCCTCCGGCTCTATGTCGATGTCGAAGAAGCCGGCGTCGAACAGGATCCGGCGCACCCGGTTCTCGTCGGCGAAGGCGAACGGGCCCGGGTCCTCGGGCCCCAACTCGGGCAGGCGAGGGGCGTGGGCCGACGCCGCGCGCAAGGGCTCGATCATCCAGGGATTGTCCCGCGCCGCGCGCCAGCAGGCGAAGGCGAGCCGTCCGCCGGGCTTCATGCCGGCCCGGATGTGGGCGAAGGTCTCGACCGGATCGGCGAAGAACATGACCCCGAACCGCGAGGCGACGAGATCGATCTCGCCGGGCGGGGCCTCGTAAGTCGTGGCGTCGGCGCGGATGAAGCGGGCCGGCGCGTCTTCCGGCGCTCGCTCGCGGGCGCGCTCGAGCAGCGGCGCCGACAGGTCGAGCCCGAGCGCCTCGCCCCCGGGCGCGACGCGATCGGCGAAATCGAAGGTCGTGTCGCCGCAGCCGCAGCCGATGTCGAGGACGAACTCGCCGGGCTTCGCGTCGGCGAGCTGAAGAAGCCGTTCGGAGATCGGCCGCAAGAGCGCGTCGTGCCGGTCGTGGTGTTCGGCCCAGCGCTGTCCGCCCCTGCCGTTCCAGTACTCGGCCTGCGCGGCGTTGGAAGAATGAATGGACGTTATAGACATGCGAAGTCCTCCCTTTTTACAATACAGTTATCGTTCGTATTGTGACGCGGTCGACGCGAGGCGCTTGCCCTTCTCGACGACGAACGCCGCAATGACAGTCTTGGCCTGGTCATTGTGGCCGCCGTATGGCCGCTGGGTCGCGCCAGGTCGCGTTGGCCGGGCGGGCGGTCAGATCGATGAAGACCGTGACGAACAGGACGATCGAAGGCGGCGCCTCGCGGATGCCGGTCTTATCGCCGGCGCCCTGTCGCACTTCGAACGGAATTTCTCGTGCGGCGCAGGGTTCGGCGCCTAGTCTTTCGTCTTGACGACGAGGATCGCCTTGGCCGTTGCCCAAAGGTCGCCGATCCGTCACAGTCGGCGCGCGGGAACGGCAGGCACTGGTTGGGGTAGGAGAGAACGTTCATGGCCAAGACTGCAAAGGCCGGCAAGTCGCCGCCGCGAAAAGACGCCGCCGACGACGTGATGAAGCGGGCGCCGACCGAGGAGGAGGTGCGCGAGCGCGCGCACGCCATCTGGCTCGCCGAAGGCATGCCGGAAGGACGCGAAGTCGATCACTGGCTGCGGGCGCGGCGGGAGCTCGAGCGGGAGGCGGGCCTCGAGTAACGTGGCCGTCATCGTTACGACAGTGTCACATTGCGACCGGATGCTTCGGCGAGACCGAAGAACGCTTTCGTCAAGGAGACGGACGCCATGACCGAAGAGAAAAGCTCTCACCTTATCCCTGGGTTAGAGGAGCTCGAGAAGGAACTGGACGAGCGGGTCCGCAAGCGCGCTTACGAGATATGGCTGGAGGAGGGCCAGCCGCAGGGGCGCGAGCTCGACCATTGGTTCCGGGCGAAGCAAGAGGTTACCCCGGACGCCGAAAAGCTGAACCTGGCGGAAGGGGAGATCACGTCATTGAGCGAATTGGACTGAGGGCCACACTCGACCGATTCGAACTGGGAGGAACGCGCATGCCGAACGCCTTGTCCGAAAAGGAACTGACTCTGATCGACGCCTACTGGCGCGCCGCAAACTACCTGTCCGTCGGCCAGATCTACCTGTTCGACAATCCGCTGCTGAAAACGCCGCTCTTACGGCAGCACATCAAGCCGCGTCTGCTCGGACATTGGGGCACGACCCCTGGCCTCAACTTCATCTATGCGCATCTCAATCGGCTCATCAAAAAGCACGATCTCGACATGATTTATGTCACCGGCCCGGGCCACGGCGGCCCGGCGCTGGTCGCCAACGCCTACCTTGAGGGAACCTACAGCGAGGTCTACCCGAACGTGTCACAGGACGAGGAGGGGATGAAGCGGCTCTTCACCCAGTTCTCGTTCCCCGGCGGCATTCCGAGCCACGTTGCGCCGGAGACGCCGGGCTCGATCCACGAGGGCGGCGAACTCGGCTACGCGATGTCGCACGCCCACGGCGCGGCCTTCGACAACCCGGGCCTCATCGTCGCCTGCGTGGTCGGCGACGGCGAGGCCGAGACCGGCCCGATGGCGACGAGCTGGCACTCCAACAAGTTCCTCAATCCGATCGGCGACGGCGCCGTGCTGCCGATCCTGCACCTCAACGGCTACAAGATCGCCAACCCGACCGTGCTCGCGCGCATCCCGCACGACGAACTCGAAGCGCTGTTCCGCGGCTACGGCTACGTCCCCCATTTCGTCGAAGGCGACGACCCGAAGGCGATGCACGAGCTCATGGCCGAGACGCTCGAAAAGGTCGTGGACGACATCCGCAACATCCAGAACGATGCGCGGACGAACGGGTTCAAACAGCGGCCCAAGTGGCCGATGATCGTCATGCGCACACCGAAAGGCTGGACCTGCCCCAAGGAAATCGACGGCAAGCGCGAGGAGGGCTACTGGCGCGCCCATCAGGTGCCGATGAGCGACATGGACAACCCGGAGCATGTCCGCATTCTTCAGCACTGGATGGAAAGCTACCGGCCCCGCGAACTGTTCGACGCGAACGGCCGCCTGATCCCGGAGCTTGCGGCGCTCGCGCCGGCGGGAACGCGCCGCATGAGCGCCAACCCGCGCACCAACGGCGGCGCGGTGATGCGCGAACTGAGGCTGCCGGACTTCCGCGACTACGCAGTCAAGGTCCCGGCCCCCGGCGCCGCGATCGCCGAGGCGACCCGCGTCATGGGCACGTACCTACGCGACGTGATGAAGCTCAACCTGGAGGCGCGCAACTTCCGCTTGTTCAGCCCCGACGAGAGCAATTCCAACCGCTGGCAGGACGTGCTCGAGGTCACCAACCGCGCCTGGGTCGCCGAGACCGTTGACTACGACGACCATCTCGCGTCCGACGGCCGGGTGATGGAGATGCTCTCCGAGCATCAGTGTCAGGGCTGGCTCGAGGGCTATCTCCTGACCGGCCGGCATGGCTTCTTCTCGTGTTACGAGGCCTTCATCCACATCATCGATTCCATGTTCAACCAGCACGCCAAATGGCTCAAGGTGTGCAACGAGATCGAGTGGCGTCGTCCGATCTCCTCGCTCAACTATCTGCTCTCGAGCCTCGTCTGGCGGCAGGATCACAACGGCTTCTCCCATCAGGATCCCGGCTTCATCGATCACGTCATCAACAAGAAGGCCGAAGTCGTGCGGGTCTATCTGCCGCCGGACGCCAACTGCCTCCTGTCGGTCACCGACCACTGCCTGAGGAGCCGCAACTACGTGAATGTGGTCGTCGCCGGCAAGCAGCCCTCGCAGCAGTGGCTGACCATGGATGAGGCGATCAAGCACTGCACTTCGGGCCTCGGGATTTGGGAGTGGGCGAGCAACGACAAGGGCGGGGAGCCCGACGTCGTCATGGCCTGCTGTGGCGACGTGCCGACGATTGAGACGCTGGCGGCAGTCGAGATTCTGCGCGACCACGCGCCCGACCTCAAGATCCGCCTCGTCAATGTCGTCGACCTCATGCGGCTTCAGCCGCCGGCCGAGCACCCGCATGGGCTCAGCGACTGGGACTTCGACGCGCTGTTCACGGCGAACAAGCCGATCATCTTCGCCTTCCACGGTTATCCGTGGCTGATCCACCGTCTCACCTACCGTCGTCATGGCCACGACAACCTCCATGTGCGCGGCTACAAGGAGGAAGGGACCACGACCACGCCGTTCGACATGTGCGTGCTGAACGATATCGACCGGTTCCACCTCGTCAACGATGTGATCGACCGCGTGCCGGGCCTCGCCCAGAGCGCCGCGTACGCCAAGCAGGCGATCCGCGACAAGCTGATCGAGCACAAGGAATACGTGCGGCGCCACGGCGACGACATGCCGGAGATCAAGGACTGGACCTGGGGTGGCGCCAAAGGCCACATCGCGCAAGGCGCCGCCTCGACCGGCGGCGACAACGCTTAGGCGAATCCGGGGCTTCGCCGGAGCGGCGCCAGCGGCGCTTGGGCGAGTGCCCTGAAAGCAAACGGGAAACGTTTCACCCATCAGGGAGTGCGAACCGATGGCGCAGGAAAACGCGACGAACGAAGGCTTGAAGCAACAGGCGGCGGACGGGGCTGCGATTCTCAAGAGCTACGGCGCCGGCGCGATGCGCTTCGCCGGAGCGCCCGACGCGCTCTATGAGCGGCACCTGAAGTTCGACAACGTCGTCGAGCCCGACTCTTCCGACTCGCGCGAGCGCTACGAAGCCGCCGCCCGTGCGGTGCGGGACATCGTTGCGGATCGTTGGCTGCGCACCGACGAGACTTACGCGCGCGAGAATCCGAAGCGGGTCTACTACGTCTCGATCGAGTTTCTGATCGGCCGCTCGCTCGGCAACAACGTGATGAATCTCATGCTCGATCCCGTGGTCGAGCGGACTTTCGATGAGCACGGCCACGAGTGGTGGGAGATTCTTCACGAGGAGCCCGACGCGGGCCTGGGCAACGGCGGCCTTGGCCGTCTGGCGGCCTGCTTCCTCAACTCGATGGCCACGTTGCAATTGCCGGCGATGGGTTATGGGCTGCGCTACGAGCACGGCATTTTCCGACAGAAGATCCGCAACGGCTGGCAGGAGGAGCGGCCGGACAACTGGCTGCGCCATCCCGATCCTTGGGAGGTGGTGCGGCCCACCGAGAGCGTCGAGGTCGCGTTCGGCTGCTCGTTCGAAGTGCGTGGGGGGATGCTGCACATGATCCCCAACAACCCTTCGACGCTGATCGGCATCCCTTACGACCGGCCGGTCATCGGCTACGGCGGCAAGACGGTCAACACCTTGCGGCTGTGGAGCGCGACCGCCGCCCATGCGTTCGACTTTCAGCGCTTCAGCGGCGGCGACTTCGTCGCCTCGATCGCCGAAGCGCTCAACGCGGAATCGCTGACCCGCGTTCTTTATCCGGACGATCACACGGTGCAGGGGCGCGGACTGCGGCTCATGCAGGAATACTTCCTCGTCGCCTGCTCGCTCGGCGATATCGTTCGGCGGTTTCGGGAGTCGAATTCGGATTGGCGGACGCTGCCCGACAAGGCGGCCATCCAGATGAACGATACGCATCCGACCCTGGCCGTGCCGGAGCTCATGCGCGTCCTGCTCGACGAGGCCCATCTCGACTGGGACGAGGCGTGGGACATCACCCGCCGGACGCTCGCCTACACCAACCACACGCTGCTTCCCGAGGCGCTCGAGCGCTGGCCGGTCGAGTGGCTGCAACACATCATTCCGCGCCATCTCGAGATCATCTACGAGATCAACAGCCGGCTGCTCGAAGACATTCGCGCCCGCTTTCCGGGCGACATCGGGCGCGTCGCGCGGACGAGCCTGATCGAGGAGGGTCAGACCAAGCAGATCCGCATGGCGAACCTGGCGATCGTCGGCTCCCACAGCACCAATGGCGTGGCCGCGATCCACTCCGGGCTCTTGCGCACGACGACCGTGCGCGACCTCGCCGAGGCGTTTCCCGAGCGCTTCAACAACAAGACCAACGGCGTCACGCCGAGACGCTGGCTTCGCCTGGCGAATCCGTGGCTCGCGGAGGCGATCTCCGCCGCGATCGGCGACGGCTGGATCACCGATCTCGCCGAGCTGAAAAAGCTCAAGCCCTTGGCGGAAGACTCTGCGTTCCGGGCGGACATTCTCAAGGCGCAACGCGAATGCAAGGCCCGATTCGCCGACTGGGTCAAGCGGCATACCGAGGTCGTCGTCGATCCGGATACGATCTTCGACTGCCAGATCAAGCGCATCCACGAATACAAGCGGCAGCTGCTCAACGCTTTGAGGATCGTCGTTCTCTACGACCGCTTGCGGGTGAACCCGAAGCTCGACATGCCTGCGCGCACCTTCTTCTTCGCCGGCAAGGCGGCGCCCGCCTACTATCTGGCGAAACTCATCATCAAGTTCATCAACAATCTGGCTCAGACGCTCGACGCCGATGCGTCGGCCCGCGGCAGGCTCAAGGTGGTGTTCCTGCCGGAATACAATGTCACGCTGGCCGAGCGCTGCATTCCGGCCGCCGACGTCTCGAACCAGATCTCAACGGCCGGGTACGAGGCCAGCGGCACCAGCAACATGAAGTTCATGATGAACGGCGCGCTGACCCTTGGAACCCGCGACGGCGCCACGATCGAGATGGCGGAGGAGGCGGGGGAAGAGAATTTTTTCCTGTTCGGCCTGACGGCTGCCGAAGTCGCGGGCAGCCGCCCATGGTACAGCCCCTACTGGCACTACCAGAACGAGCCGGAAACGCGCAAAGCGCTCGACTTGATCTTCTCCAATCATTTCAGCCGCGAAGAGCCGGGCGTTTTCGAGCCGCTGCGCGGCGCGCTTTTGACCCACGGCGACCAGTTCATGCACCTGGCCGACCTGACCTCGTACTTGCATGCCGACGGGGCGGTCTGCGCGCTCCACGGCAGGCCCGAGGACTGGGCGCGCAAGGTGATCCACAACATCGCCGCCTCCGGCAAATTCTCCAGCGACCGCACGATCCACGAATACGCGACCGAGATCTGGGGCGCCAAGCCCTGTCCGGTGCGGTAGGCGCGAGCCGGATTGAGCCGCCTCGTCACTTTCGGGAGCCCACGCACCGAGGGGCGTCCGACCTGGGCGTTACGGGGCGATGCCGTAGACTGGGGCGACGGCCGGAGAGCTCCGGCGGTCGACCCGTCGAAAACCCGGGCGCGGATCCAATGTTTTCAAGGCTTTGCCGCAGGTATTCCGGGCGATCGCAAAGCAAAGCCGGGGCGCCCTGACAAGACCCTCATGCTGATCCACGGGACAAGCCTGGGGATGTCGAAGGACGGGGGCGGAGCATTCCTTATCCATTATAGTCTGTGGTTTATCCGGTCTAAAGCCATGCTTGCGGCTCAGAACGAAGATAGAACCGAAAGCACCCGCAGGCCAGAGATTGTCGTCGGCAAAGCGGAGTAGCTTAACTTGGAGCGGACGATGCGGTCTGGTCCAGACGCCAAGCCGGAGCGCAGCGACGCCGACGCCAGCGAAGCGCCGTCGCGATAATCGCGCCCTCGCCGTGGCCTCGCCGCGCGCTTTTCGGCGCCAAGGCGCGGATCAACCTCTCCATACGAGGCTGGCGTCTGGCCGTAGGTTGCCTACCTGCTTTGCTGACCCATTGCAGCTCAAGGATCGCCGTCCTTGAATGGAGGCTCTTTGTCGGCTGGCACGCCTTGTTCGGACATCGCCAGGATCATCGCGACGCCGACATAGGTTCCGGCGACCGCCGTGAGATCGACGACCTGCTGTTCGCCCAGAAGCGTCTTGGCGCGATCAAACAGATCGTCCGACACCGCATGTTTGTTCGTCAGGTCAGTCACGAAGTCGTAGACGACCTCTTCCTCGGGGCCCATCCCGGCCGGTCGCTTGTTGGCCTTCAGGTCGGCGATGATCGAATCGGCGAGGCCCGCTTTCTTCGCCAAGGGGGCGTGGGCGAACCATTCCACCTGCGAGCGCCATTGTCGGGCGACGATGAGGATGGCCATCTCGTTGAGCTTTGTCGGCACGGACGTGTGCCAGCGCAGATAGTCGAGCAAGTCGTATATACGCTCAGCGTAGACAGGACTGCGCAACATTGGATTATACGGACCGCCGAGGCCTACGCTCGAGATCTTCATGATCTTCTCGCCGAGCGGCCGCTGCTGGTCGTTGAGCTGTTCGAGGGTCAGCTGGGGAAATCGGGGCTCCTTGCCCCTGGCCGGCGAACTGGCGGTATCGGCGGCAATCCAACCGAGGGGCATGGCGGCCATCAGGCATCCGGCGACGATCAGCATTTGGCGCATAGGTTTCCTCCTTCCGCTCGAGTTTCCGTCAAGCCGCTCCGCGAAGCTTCGGTTTGGATGCGGGCCTTCGACGGCGGGCATGTGGTCGACGCGCTTGGAGCCGAACTTGGCGAGCGCAAAGCGGCTCAGACAGATGATATATCATCGGCGTCAGAACACGGGAGAGGAACTCGCCCATGGCGCTCAGCGTGCTCTACGTCGGCGGTACGGGACAGATTTCCCTGCCCTGTGTCGAGGCCTCCTTGGCCGAGGGCCATGACGTGACGATACTCAATCGGGGGGAGACCGCCGCGCCCCTGCCCAAGGGGGTCAAGACGCTGGTCGGCGACATGAACGCCGTCGCTTACGGCGCGCTTGCCGGCAGGCGGTTCGACGTCGTCGCACAGTTCCGCCTCTTCACTCCGGAGCAGATGAAGCGCGACATCGCGGCCTTCACCGGCGCCACCGGGCAATATGTCTTCATCTCATCCGCGTCGGTCTACGAAAAGCCGGTCCGGCACTACCTCATGACCGAGCGGACCAAGCTCGAGAACGATTACTGGCAGTACAGTCGCGACAAGATTGCCTGCGAGCGGCTTCTGCGCGACCAGGACAAGCTCGTCTACACCATCGTGCGTCCGGCCCATACGGTGCGCACCGGCATGCCCATCCAGGTCGGCGATCCCGACGCCGCCGTCCGGAGGATGATCGCCGGAAAGCCGGTGATCGTCGCCGGCGACGGTTCATCGGTATGGACGCTCACGCGCTCCGTGGACGTCGCGACGCCGTTCGTCCGCCTGCTCGGAAATTCGGCCGCGCTCAACGACGACTTCCACATCACAACGGATCGCGGTTTCACCTGGAACCAAATCCACGAGGCGATCGCGCGCGGGTTTGGCGTCGAGGCGATCCACGCGCATGTGCCGACGGAGACGCTTGTCCGCTTCAATCAGGAGTGGGCGGGCCCGCTGCTGGGCGACAAGACCTGGTCGGCTCTCTTCGACAACGCCAAGGTGAAGCGAGTCGCCGGGCTCTTCGAGGCCTCGGAGGACATCGACGAGATCCTTCGCTGCTCGGTCATGCATGCGAAGGAGCGACTGAAGGCGCCGGCGCCGGCCGAATCCGACGAGGATCGTCTGATCGATCGGATCATCGCCGCGCAAGCCGGCGTGCGTCTGTAGCTTCACACGCTGCGCGCCGTGGTCTCTCGCCGCCGCGCTGCGATCCCATCGCACGCTTTGCCTCAAGCGAATTCGAGTCCAATACGGTCGAGCGATACCGCCGGACGCCCGGAGGAAGCCCGTCGTGGCGAAAGCGGTCGGCGTCAGCGCTCGCCCATCAACAGCGGCCGCAGGGCCGGGACGCGGTCGGCGGCTCTAAAGAAGGCCTTGGTCGCGAACCGTTCGAATGCGCCTTCCGCGTGGAATCGACGCATCGCCGCGAGCGAGGTTTCGACTGCGCGAAACCCGTGCTCGATCATTTTTCGTTCGTATTCGGCGAACCGCGTGAGGAGAGGGGCCTCGGCTCCTTGCCCCAGGATCGTCTCGCGAAGGAGAGCGGCGTCCCACAGCGCAGCATTCGCGCCGACCCCGCGATACGGCGGCATGCTGTGCAGAGCGTCGCCGAGAAGCGTCACGTTGCGGGTCGTCCAGGGTTGGACGCGCGTTGAGGTTTTGACGGCAAACCAGGAAATTGATTTCGGATCGGACTCGGCGACGATGCGCTGAAGCTCGGGGCGCCAATCGGCGATCATCCGACCCACCAACGTCCTGAGATCGGCCGTCGTGGCCGCGACGAAGGGGTCGCCCGACCCGAACCGCTCGCGGCGGGCCGAGAAGCCCCAGAGCAGGTACTCGTCCCGGTCCGGCGCCTCTGCGGCAGCCGTTCTCAGCAAAGGCGCAGCGATGTCGCGATAGGAGACGAGACTTACAAACATGAAGCATCCCCGCGGACCCATGATGGGCGTCGGCCCACGCATGAGCGCGCGCGGAACGAACTGCAGCGCGCTGTCGTTCAACGGCAGTTTCCCTCCGACCGCGACGAGGCCAGTGTCGATACGGTCGACCCCCGGCAGGAGTTGCGCCCGGACCTTCGAACTGGCGCCGTCGGCGCCGACAATGAGGTCCCCCGTCGCTTTCGCGCCGTCGGAAAATAGCGCGCTGACCCGTCCATCCGGCTCGTCCTCGTACGAGACGAAGGTCTTGCCGAACCGCACCGCGTCGTCCATTCCATCGAGCAGAGCGCGCCTCAGGACAGGCCGGTCGATCGGCCGCTCGCTATCGAGCGAGCCTCGATCGTGAACCGGAAGATCGATGGCCATGAGCCGGTTCAGTCGATGATCGAGGATCGTCACGCCGCGCGAGGGTTCGCCCGTCGCCATGGTCAGTCGGTCGAAGACCGCGTCGGGCAGGCAGGATTTGAGCGCCCGGGCGCCGGTCGGACTGATGCTGAGGCGGTAGCCCGCAACGGAACTCGTTGACGACGCGTCCCGCTCATAGACATTGACGGGAACGCCGGAAAGGCTGAGTCCCTGGGCCAGGCAAAGGCCGCCGACGCCGGCGCCGATGATGATGACGTGAGGTCGATCCATTGTCTTTCCTCTCGCGAGACCGGCGGTCTGCCGCTGGCGGAACGCCTCCGGCCTATGGGTAAATTAGTGTACGTTATCGTCTAATAATCGATTTTCCAGACGACGATGTCCAGAAATTCGAAAGATTCCGTCGCCACGGCCGCTCCGAAGCGAGGGCGGGGAAGGCCGCGCGATCTCGAGAAGCGCGCGGCGATCGTCGACGCGGCAGCGGGGCTCTTTCTCGAACGCGGGATCGCCGCGACGACGATGGAAGCCGTCGCCGAGCGGGCCTCCGTTTCGAAGATGACCCTGTACAGCCACTTCCCGGACAAGCCTGTCCTTCTGGCGGCGGTCTTCGACCGCAACCTCAAAGCGATCGAACTGCCGGAACTCGTGGATGACGCTGGACGCTTCGCCGCAGTCGACCGGCTTTCGGAATTCGGCGTGCGGCTTGTCCTGTTCCTGACCCGCCCCGAGATCGTCCGGGCCGCGCGGGTCGTGGCCGGCGGCGCCGACGACTATCCCGATCTTGCCGCGGCCTTTTTCGCCGCGGGCCCCGCTGTTGTGATCGGCAGGGTCGCGGCTTTCCTCGCCGCCGTTCAGACACGGGAGAAGCTCCGCATTCCTGATCCGGAGCTCGCCGCAGAGCAGCTCGTCGCAGCATGGCTTGGCGTCGATCAGTTGAGGCAGAGCCTTGGTATCGGCGGACCGCCGACGTTGGAGGCTGTGTCGCGCCGAGTGAAATCCTCGACTGAAGTGTTTTTCCGTGGCTGGGCGACGGGGACCGCGCTCGGCGATCGATCGTGACACGCCGAGCTGCGGCGCCTCTATTCCGCCGCCTCCCGGGTCTCCGGCGCCGGCGCCGCCGCCTTGGCGTGGGCGATGGCGCTGCCGACCGTCGCCATCGTCGAGACGCCGCCGAGTTGCATCGCCTCGACCGCCGTCGAAGGCACGATGACAATGGTCGAATTGCTGCGCTTCAAACCCTCGTAGAGCATGTTCATCGCCCGCAGGTGGAACGCGGTCGGGTTGTCGGCGTAGGTCTTCGCTGCGGCGTTGAACGACTCCGCCACCAGGCGCTCCGAATCGCCGAGGATGACGCGCGCCTGCCGCTCGCGGTCGGCCTGCGCCTGCATCGACATCGCGTCCTGCAGCGCCGCCGGGATCAGCACGTCCTTGACCTCGACCGAGCCGACGCTGACGCCCCACGGCTCGGTGCGGGCGTCGATGATCCGCTGGAGTTCCGCTCCGAGCTTTTCCCGACCTTCCAGCATGTCGGCGAGCACGGTCTTGCCGATCACGTCGCGCAGCGCCGTCTGCGCCGCCCAGTTGATCGCCGCCGAATAGTCGGCGACGTCGAGCGCAGCCTTCTTGGGATCGACCACCCGCCAGAACAGCACCGCGTCGACGTCGACCGGCACGGTGTCGCGGGTCAACGTCTTCTCCGCCCGGAAGGCGCTGGCGATGATGCGCAGGTCGATGCGGTAGACGACCGTGTCGACGATTGGAATGATGAAGAAAAGGCCCGGCCCGGCGAGCCTGTCGAACCGGCCGAGCCTGAGGACGATCGCGCGCTCCCACTGATTGGCGATCCGGATCGCGCCGGCGACGACGCCCGCGACGAAGAAGCTCGCAACCGCGATCGCGGCGCTTGTGACGAGATCCCCGGCCGAGCCGCTCGGGACCGCGGCGAGAACGCCGAGGGCGAACAGGACGGCGAAAACCAGTCCCGGAAGCGCATTCTGCTGTGGCATGGGAAACCTCTCAGTCCCCAGCTCGTCTGATCAATATGGGGATTTTTCCGGCCGGCGCCAGCGTTCCGCCACGACCCAAGTGCGCCCATCAAGTGCGCCCATTTGGCAGTTGACTTGGAGACTTGCGCACTCCCTACTCGCCCGGCCTCAGGAGCGCCCTTGCGGATGGATGATATCACGCGAACGAACGGTTTCAGCACGGTTTCCATCGTGCGCGCGGTCGCGGTGTGGGGACCGGGGCTCCTCGTCATGCTGGCCGACACCGACGCCGGCAATGTCGTCACCGCCGCACAGGGCGGGGCGCAATGGGGTTATCGCCTGCTGCCTCTGCTCATCCTGCTGATCCCGATGCTCTACATGTTGCAGGAGCTGACGGTCCGGCTCGGCATCTACACCGGCCGCGGCCACGGCGAACTCATCCGCGAGCGCTTCGGGGTCGGATGGGCGTGGCTGTCGACGGCGGGCCTGGCGGCGGCGGTGATCGGCTCGCTGATTACCGAATTCACCGGCGTGGCGGGCATTGGAGAACTCTACGGCCTATCGCGCGGGCTGACCTTGCCCTTGTCGGCGGCGGCGCTGCTCGCGGTCGTCGCGACCGGCTCCTACCGGCGCGTGGAGCGGACGGCGATCGTCGTCGGCCTGTTCGAATTGGCGTTCTTCGCCGTGGCCTGGGCGGCGCATCCGAGCCTCGCCGCCCTGGCGAAGGATGCGATCGACGCACCGATCGGCAATCGCGAATTCATGTTCCTGGTTGCGGCGGTGATCGGCGCGACCTTCAATCCCTGGATGATCTTCTACCAGCAGTCCGCCATCGCCGACAAAAAGCTTCAGCCCGGCGATCTTGCGGCAGCACGTTGGGATACGGCGTTCGGCGCCGTGCTCACGCAGTGCCTGACAGGCGCCGTGCTGGTCGCCGCGGCCGCCATGCTTTATTCCGGCGGGGAGTCGGCGGGCCTCGGCAGCGTCGGCGAGATCAGCAACGCGCTGACTCCGCTCATGGGCGAGAGCGTCGGACGGCTGGTCTTCAGCGCAGGCGTCCTCGGCGCTTCGCTCGTGGCGGCGATCGTCTGTTCGCTTGCGCTCGCGTGGGGGGTCGGCGAGGTCGCCGGCTACCGCCGCTCGCTGGAGGATCGCCCTTTCGAGGCGAAGTGGTTCTATGGCGTCTATGCGGCCTCGGTCGTCGGGTCCGCCGTCGTCGTCTGGCTGGTTCCCGACCTTGTCTGGCTCACGATCGCGGCGCAGGTTCTCAACGCTTTCCTGCTGCCGCTGGTGATCGGCTTCCTCGTTGCGTTGGCTGTTAAGGCGCTGCCGGCGCCGCTGCGTCCACAGGGGCTCTACCTCTGGGGCCTGATCGGCGTCTCGACGGTTGTGATCGCCGTTGGTCTTTACGGCGGCGTCTCGGGGCTCTTCTGACCCGCCTCGCCGCGCAGGCGAGATCGCTTCAGCTAAAATCCGAGCTTGACCCCGAGTTGCAGGCTGTCGCCCGGCCCGTCTTCGCCTGACCTCGGAAGCACGTGTTCGTACGGGTTGTTCGGGTCATTGCTCGCGTGCCACTTGACGCCGACTGACACGCCGCCTTCGGGCTGTTTCGGCGGGGCTTTGCCGGCCGGCGCCAAGTCGCTTTTCGGCGCCTGGGCGGTCCCGACGGGCGGCGCGTAGGGGTTCGAGAATCTGACGTCCTCCAACGCGCCGGACGAACTGGCCGATTTCGCGACGGACTTCGCATGCCGCGGGCGCCCCGGAGCTTTGTTCGTCTTATGGGGGGCGCCGTCGTCGGCGAAAGCCGAGGACGCCACGAGCGTGACGGCCACCAGGGCGGGGAACGTCAAAGATCCCAGACGGAACCGGGCGGCGTGCACTGGCTTCATCGTCCTAAAATTCGAGCGGGGGTCTTAGCCCTTATAGCCGGACTCGAATTTGCGAACAAATGATCGGTCAAGACCCTGTATCAGCGAGCCGTACCGCGTCAGCGTAGCGGCCGCCTTGCGGCGTCCCCTCGTGCCGCTCGATCCCGTCTCCTCGCCTTGAGCACTAGGGCTTCGCGGTCATTGGCCCGCTCGCCCTGCTCGGCTCCCGCCTTCTAGCCGGCTCCTGTTCGTCGGCCCGCAGCTTCGCTCCCCGCTTCCTTCACGCCGCCCTCGCGGTCCGACGCTCTGCGGTTCGCTTCGCTCGCTGTGGCCACCTCACGAGAGGACTTCCACTTCAAGTCGATGCCCATTTGCTGGCGCACTAACAAAAAAGCCGCCCGCAGGCGGCTTTTCCGTTTGTCGGTAAGGAAACAGTCTTACGCGATCGAGATCGCGGTGCGGCGAGAACGATAGCCCGCGAAGGCGAGGCCGGCGAAGCCGAGGCCCACCATCGCCCAAGTGGACGCCTCGGGGACCGCGACGCTCACGCCGCCCACGACCGGCCCGAACGGGCTGCCGCCGCCGTCGTTGCTGCTGAACGACAGCGTGTTGGTCGAGCCCGCCACGAACTGCGCCGTTACCAGCTGGTACAGCATGTTCGTGTGCGAATTGCCAGCGCTCAGAGTATAGGTGTAGGTTTCGTCAAAATTGCCAATCGACACGGTAACCGACTTCGTCGTCGGAAAGCCATCCGGGTTGCCGGACAGGTAGAAGCTCAGATCGTACGTTTTGCCGCTGGTCAGTGTGAGGGTCTGCTCGATCCCGCCCGGATAGAGGCCGTCGAGGTCGACGCTGCCGCCGCCGGAGGTGGGCGCCTGCCAGTAGCCGCCGATCAGATCGACGCCCGCGCTGCCATAGGGGCCGCTGCCCGAACCGGTGACGGTCCAAGGACCAAACGTGGAGCCGCTAAGGTAGTCGGTGAATGTGCTGCCGCCCCACGGATTGCTGAAGTCGCCGTCGGCGACAAGATTCGCGGCGGCGAAAGCCGAGGAAGCGGCCACGATGGCCGCAGCGGCGACTGCGCCGCGCAAACAAGTCGATATCATCAATTATCCCCAGTCAAATCTGCGACCGATAAGGCCTAGAGGCCAAATTCCCCACGCAAAACTTCTACCGGACGATAAAACGTTTGTCAACATTGTCCGGACGATCACCTGAAAAATCACGACGACCGCCGAAGCTCTCGAAATTAGGGTTATCGAGATTCGGCCAAGACCGTCGGCTTCGTTGGGCGGCTATTTCCTCCGGGTCACGCACGAGACAGATGTCGGGAGGCGCGCGTTCGAAACCTGCCGACTGCGCAGGAGTGGTCCTCGCGCCGGGATGGAGCCCGGCAGTCGATGTCTGCGCCGCCGCTTCGTCGCCCGGCGCACTCGCCGGGAGGGTCGGGCTGGTGCCGCCCGATCGCGGCCTCCCATGCTGCGCTGCGGGGAGCGGGCCGGGACGACGGGCGGGGCGACGCTGCGGGTCGCTGGTGGCGCGGCGCGTCATTCCGCCCGCCTCGCCAGGAAAGCCGAGAACCCACGCTGGCGATTGACTCCTTCCGCCTCCGCCGTAGTCTCCCGGCCAAAACGCCCAGGGAGAGGACGGCTTGAACGTCATCGTCTACGCGATTCCGGTGTTCATCGTCCTGATGGCGGCTGAGTTCGTGGTCGGGATCGCGACCGGGCGCAACGTCTATCGCCTCAACGACGCGGTCGGGTCGCTGACGGCGGGCATCCTCAGCCAGCTGTCCGGCGTCTTCATGCTGGCGCTCAGCGTCGGCGTCTATCTCCTGATCTTTAATCGCTTCGCCTTGTTCGCGCTCCGGGCCGACGACTGGCGTGTCTGGGTCGGCGCGCTGATCGTTTACGATTTCTTCTACTACTGGAATCACCGCATCGATCACGAGGTCGGCCTCTTCTGGGCGGCGCATGTTGTCCATCACCAGAGCGACCGCTTCAATCTCTCGACGGCGCTTCGCCAACCGAGCACCGGCGTTTTCCTGAGCTGGATCTTCTATCTGCCGATGGCGGTGGCGGGCGTGCCCCCGGTCGTGTTCGTCGGGGTCGGGCTGATCGATCTCCTCTACCAGTTCTGGATCCACACCGAGCTCGTGGGCAAGCTCGGCTGGTTCGACCGCGTGTTCGCCTCGCCCTCCAACCACCGCGTCCACCACGGCATCAACGACCCCTATCTCGACAAGAACTACGGCGGCGTCTTCATCCTCTGGGACCGGCTGTTCGGCACCTTCGAGCCGGAGGTCGAAACGCCGTTGTTCGGCGTCCGCGGCGGCTTAAAAACCTTCGATCCGATCGGGGCGAATCTCTCCTATTACGCGACCATGGCGGACCTCTGCCGCCGCGCGACCGACTGGCGCGACAAGCTCCGGGTGTGGGTCGCGCCGCCCGGCTGGGTTCCGGCCAACCTTCGTCCAAAGGCGCCGCCGCCGTTCGTCCTCACAGCGGTCCGTCCGTACGACCCGCCCGCCGGGCCGGCGGCGTCGATCCTCGCTTTCGCGGCGCTCCTGGCGATGATCGGCGCGACCACGGCCTTCCTCGCGGCGGCCCACGGTCTGCCGCTCGGCGCCGGCCTCGCCGTGTTCGCCGCGCTCGCCGCATCGTTGTGGGCCTTGGGCGCCTTGCTCGACGGCCGAATCGCGATCCTCGAGGCGCTGTTCGTCTTCGCCGGCGCGCTGGCCTCGGCGTCTTACGCGCTCGGCTGGCCGACCGTGGAGCCTATCGCAAAGCCCGCCGCGCTCGTCCTCCTGATCGCCTCGTTCGCGCCGCGCCAGGGCGAGCCTGCCGCGAAGCGCCTCGTTCTGGCCGCGCTCGCCGCTTCGCTCGCAGGCGATGTCCTCCTCCTGGCGCCGTCGCTGTTTCTGCCTGGGCTCGTCGCCTTTCTGATCGCGCACGGCTTCTATATCGCCGCCTTCTCGCGCGCCGTCGGGTTCTTGCCGTCGCGCCTCGCGGCGGCCGCCGTAGGCGGCTTTGCGGCGCTCGCTTTTGCGTCCATCTGGCCAGGGGTCGCAGCGGACTTGAGGATTCCCGTCGCGATCTACGCCATTGTCGTCGCCTGCGACGCCGCCCAGGCGACCGGGCGTGCGACGGTTCTGGGCGACAGGCGGGCAATTGCGGTCGCGATCGGGGCGGTATTCTTCATGCTGTCGGACATGACCATCGCGCTCTTTCGGTTCGGCCACGCCGGCTGGCCGGTGGATCAGGCGACGCTGCCGACCTATTATCTGGCGCAAGGGCTGATCGCCTTCTTTATCCTGCCCCGGAGCCCATCCTATGACTGATGCGAGACGCGGCGTTTGCGTGGTGATCGGGGCGGGCGACGGCCTCGGCGCCTCGGTCGCGTGCGCCTTCGCTCGCGAAAACCTCGCCGCCGTCGTCACCCGCCGCCCGCGGCACGTCGAGCAACTGGAGACGCTGGCGGCCAGCATCCGCGCAGACGGCGGCGAGGCGCACGCGATCGGGCTCGACGCACGCAACGAGGCCGATGTCGTGGCCTTCTTCGACACGGTCGAGCGCACGATCGGGCCGGTCGAGGTCTTGGTCTTCAACATCGGGGCTAACGTGCGCTTTCCCGTCACCGAGACGACGGCGCAGGTCTATTCCAAGGTCTGGGAGATGGCGGCCTTCGCCGGCTTCCTGGCCGGGCGGGAGGCCGCGCGCGTGATGGCCCCGCGGGGCAGGGGGACGATGCTCTTCACCGGCGCGACCGCGAGCCTCGCGGCGGCGCGGGCTTTTCCGCCTTCGCCGGCGCCAAGCATGCGCTTGCGGGCGCTGGCGCAGAGCCTGGCGCGCGAATTCGGTCCGAAGGGCGTGCATGTCGCCCATATCGTCATCGACGGGGCGATCGACGGCGCCTTCATCCGCGGCCTGATGCCCGACGCCGCCGAAAAGCGCGCCCGCGAAGAGATTCTGGTTCCCGACGCGATCGCGAAAAACTATGTCTGGCTCTACCGCCAGGAGCGGAGCGCCTGGACCTTCGAGATGGACCTGCGGCCTTGGACGGAGATTTGGTGATGACGCCGACCATCGAATTCATCTTCGACTTCGCCAGCCCCAACGCCTACTTCGCCTATCGGGCGCTGCCGCCGATCCTCGAGCGCACCGGGGCGAAACTCGACATCAACCCTTGCCTGCTCGGCGGCATCTTCAAGGCGACCGGCAACAAGGCGCCCATGCTTGCCTTCGCGCCGATCAAGGGCAAGCTCGAATACGAGATGCTGGAGATCAAGCGCTTCGCCGCCCGGCACAAGCTCGACAAGTATCGCCTCAATCCGCATTTCCCGGTCATTTCGCTGATGCTGATGCGGGCCTATATCGCGGCGCGCGCGGCGGGCGTCGGGCCGGCGTTCCTCGAGATGGGCCTTAGGGGCATGTGGGAGGACGGGCTGAAGCTCGACGATCCCGAAGTGCTGAAGGGAGCGATCGACGCCGCCGGCCTCGATTCGGCGAGCCTGCTCGCCGCCGCGCAAACCGATCCGGTCAAGCAGACGCTCGCCGACAACACCGCGGCCGCGGTCGCGCGCGGCGTGTTCGGCGTTCCGACATTTTTCGTGGGCAAGGAAATGTTCTTCGGCAAGGAGCGTCTCGGCCAGGTCGAGGAGGCGGTCGAGGCGGCGAAGGCCGCGGCCTGAAGAGGTCGGGAGCGAAAGCGTTTCGTCCAGGGCTCCGCCGTCGACGATCCGAGTGCCTGCTAGCAGGCGGCTTTTTGCCGCGCGTGCCGGTGCGCCGATCGTGAAAGTCCTGCAATTTCAATTGGTTGTCGCGATTGCAACCCTGCGGTTGCGGACTCGAGCGGGCTTCGAACAGGCGTCTTAACAGGTCCGGAACAGGCGCCGAACAGGCGTTTATCAGGTCGGAACAGGGAAAGAACAGGCGGGCGAAGCGAGGGCGCACGACCGGCGCGGCCGGGTTGTAAGGCGCGGCGAGGATTCTTTTCCCCCGCGGAGGAAATGTGGCCCAAGCGGGCGATGAGGGCGCCTCGGGACAATCGGACATGCGGCCTTGTTCTCCGGTAGCCGGGCGCATGAACAAACGTGGATCACATATTGCTGCGTTTTCTGTCGCTCGGCTTCTTGAGTGCGGCCGGCCGCCCGACCGGACGCATCGCGAAGCGGCTTACGGAGGATTGGACCCCATGCGCCCGGATGGGTCCGTACCGCGACGTGACGGCGCCAATTCCACGCTTGGCGCCCGTGGGCCAAAGGCCAAAATCGGCCGGGAGCGGGCGTTCGTCGCGAGCCATTCAACGCCGCCAATCGACGTAAAGCACCCGTTGCGCGTCGTGGCCTTCAACGCCTCAATTGGGCGGAGACCGGACGCCGGCCGAATGGCGGAAACAGATGGGATAGCGCGCGTACAGGAGTCGCCCGGGGTTTCCAGTGGCAGCTAGCGCAATCCCCGATCGACCGCTGCATCGTCGTTCAGGGCCCCCCGAATGTTTGACGCCCTGCGATATCGGGATTGAAGTATGTGTCACCAGAATCCGAGCCGAAGTCGCCGACCGCTAAATCCTTGCAATCTCCACAAGGAGAGGCGACCATCTCCGTATCAGGGCGACATTCGGGTCTTCCATGCATTCGTTCAACAGAGCGCTCTCTCTGTGACCAAAGAGCCGCGAACCCACCCATTGGAGGGTGAAAAACCCTCGCGCGAAGCGCTCATCGCCGCGCTCGCCGAGGCACGGCGGCGCGAGCGGGCGACGGCGGAGCTGCTCAGCGTCAAGACGCGCGACCTCGAGGAGTCGCTGCAGCAGCAGACGGCGACGGCCGACGTGCTCAGGGTGATCAGCCGGTCGGCCTTCGATCTGGATGCGGTCCTGAAGACGCTGACCGAGTCCGCGCGATCGCTCAGTGGCGCGGCGACCGCGCTGCTTTACCTACGCGACGGCGAGGTGTGGCAGCTTCGTGCCGAGTCGGGATGCAGCCCTGAATTTCGCGAGTACGAGATGGCGCATCCCTTTCGCCCGGGTAGGGGAACAGCTGCTGGGCGTGTGCTACTGACTGGAGAGACCGCACACATTCCCGACGTGTTCGCCGACCCGGACTATAGGTATGGCCTAGGACCGCAGATTGGCGATTATCGCGCGTTGTTCGGCGTACCCCTAATTCGCGACAGCAAAGTAGAAGGCGTGTTCGTGCTGCTGCGTTCCGAGCCCAACGCTTTCACGCCGCGCCACATTGAACTCGTGAGAACCTTTGCCGACCAGGCCGTGATCGCAATTGAAAATGCACGGCTGCTCAACGAGGTGCAGGCAAAGACGCGCGACGTCGAGGAGGCGCTAGGGCAGCAGACCGCGACCGCCAACGTGCTGAAGATCATCAGCCGCTCGGCTTTCGACCTTCCGACCGTGCTGCAGACGCTGGTCGAATCCGCAGCGAGGCTTTGCGAGGCGGACAAGGCTTCGATCGTCCGCCGGATCGGCGGCGCGTTCTACTCCGCCGAGACTTTTGGTTTCTCGCGCGAATTCGTGAGAGGCGTAAGAGACCAGCCGATGGAGCCGACCTCGAGCTCCGCCACCGGCCGCGCGCTCTTGGAAGGCCGGATCGTGCATATTCCCGACGTCGAAGCCGATCCCGACTATACCTTCCACGCCAAGGCGCTGGGCGGTTATCGCGCGATTCTCGCGGTTCCCATGTTGCGCGAGGGCGAGCCGGCGGGCGTACTCGTGCTCACTCGTTCGGAAGACCGGCCGTTCACCGACCGGCAGAAGGAGACGGCGGCGACCTTCGCCGACGAGGCCGCAATCGCGATCGAGAATGCGCGCCTGTTCGGCGAGGTGCAGGCCCGCACCGAGGAACTCGGCAAGGAGCTAGCCGCGGCGCGACAGCTGCAGTTGAGCATGGTGCCCCGGCACTTTCCGGCCTGGAGCGAGGCGCAGCCGATCGAGATTCAGGCGGTCATGGAGCCCGCGCGCGAGGTCGGCGGCGATCTCTATGATTTCTTTCTCGCCGCCCCTGGCAAATTCTGTTTCGTGGTCGGCGACGTCTCCGGCAAGGGCACTGCGGCAGCGCTGTTCATGGCGCGGACCCGCAGCCTCGTTCGCGCGACCGTGGCGCTCTGGCATCAAACGACCGGCGCAGTTCCGGCGCCGTCGACTATTGTGCAGGCTGTCAACCGCGAATTGTGCCTCGACAACAGCGAGCGGATGTTTGTCACTGTGTTCCTCGCCACGCTCGATCTCGCCACCGGCGAGGTCGCCTATGCCAACGCCGGCCATCCCGCACCCTATCTGATGTCGCCCGGCTCCACGCCGATCGCGATCCCCGCGCCGTCGGACGTGCCGCTCGGCATCCAGTCGGGAGCGAAATTTCGTGACCGGTCCATGGCGCTGCGCGAGCACGAGGCGCTTTGCCTGGTGACGGACGGCGTGCTCGACGCCTTGAATCCGAGCGAGGAATTTTTTGGCAAGCGCCGGCTGACCGATACGCTGGCCGGGCTCGACGGGGACCCGCCGTCGGCGATCGTCTCGGGAGTGCTTAAGGCCATCGACGACTTCGCCGACGGAACGCCGCGGTTTGACGACGTGACCCTGCTGGCGTTGCGATGGTCGCGCTCCGCCCCTCTCGAACCGGACGCCGGTGATTCTGCGGCGCAATCAAAGGCACTTTGAAAGGCCGTCCTCATGGGAGCTTCCGGCAAGCAAGGTCTACCGCAAAGAGGCGATCCTGCATGACAATTCGACCTACGGAAAAGGCATTGCGGGACGAGGCCAAGAAAAACGCCAACGCCCTGGCCAAGCAGGAGATGCTCTATGCCGCCTACACAAAGACGGATCACGTCTGGTCGATCCGGCACAACGGCGCCTCTTCGGAGCGCTAGGTCCCTCGCCCCGTCCCCGTCCGCTTAGGCAGAGGCCGGCGGCGTAAGGTGCTTGACCAGGGTGAGCCGGTTGCAGCCGCCGCTGTGCTCATAGCGCATTTCGCTCATGAGTTTGCGGACGAGGACCAGTCCGCGGCCCCCGATGGGAAGTCCACGCGGCGTCTTTTCCGGGGCCTCAAGCGGGTCGCGAAGCGGATCGAACGGGCGTCCATCGTCGGCAATTTCGATTTCCACCCGCTCGGCCGAAATGTCGAACGCAACCGCCACCTCATGTGCGGCGTCTCCGTCGGACGCAAATTTGATGACGTTCGAGAGGATTTCATCGAGCGCGATCAGGACGTGCGTCACGACCTTTTGCGGCAAGCGGGTCGCCTCGGCGAGTTCCTCAAACCGAGCGCTGATCGCCGGTATTTCCTCCAGCTTGTTGGCGACGCGAAGCTCAAGGGTCTGGTGCAAAACCTCTATCCCTGCGCGAATGTGGCGGGCGCCGTGCATCCTTGCCATCGGCGGCGCTGAACGGCGCCGACCGTCAGTGCAGGCCGGAGAGACCCTCCTCGCGCGTCCCAAAGATCTGGAACAGGTCGAGCATCCCGCACATTTCGAACAGTTCCTGGACGTCGGGGGAGATGCTACACAAGGCAAGCTTGGCGCTGCGCTGATCCGCTGCGTCCGTCGCGACGATCAGGGCGCGAAAGCCGGCGCTGGTAAGGTAGAGGACGCGCCCCAGGTCGACCAGAACCGCCCTTGCGCCGGCCGTCAGCAGACCGGTGAGCCGAGCCGTGAACTCCGCCGCGTTGCTGCTGTCGATGCGGCCCGCGACGGTCATGACGAGCACTTGATCCAGCTGCTGTTGGTCGATCTTCAAGGACGTATCGGCCATGTTTCCCCAGACTTTCAGCCGTCATCGCCGCTGCTCACCCTGCGCTTTCTGGCCCCGCAAGTAAAGCCTCGGCCCATCTGTCAATGCTCGAACCCGAGCCGGACGCGCGTGCGCTCGCCGTCCCGCCCAACCTCGACGCTGTCGGCGCTCTGCCGGATGAGAAAGCCGGCCAGCCGCTCCACCGCCGTCTCGTCCGCGACCAGCTCGCGCGCCGTCGGGCGCTTCTGCGGGAAGACGATCGGAGCGCCCGAATATGTTGCCTCGATGCGCAGGTTGAACTCGTCGAAGACCGCGGCCACGCCGATGCGTCCCGTTTGCGCGCGATAGTCGCGAATGAGCTCGAGAAGCTGCAGTAGGGCGAAATTGGCTTTGGAAATCACTTCGCGCCGCGCGGCCCATTGGGCGCCCTGGCGGGCGAGAAAGGCCGTGATCGCGTCGGGATCGTAGGCCGCGGCTTCGACGACGAGGGTCGCGCGCCGCCGGACGCCAATGCGGAAGATCGCGTTGAGCACGAGCGCGGAGACGGTGCCAAGCGCCAGCGTGCTGCCCGCAAGCGGCTTCAGCACGGCGGGAAGATCCGCGTAGACGGCCGGGAAGAGCTGCGCGCTGAGACCGATCGGCAGGGCCAGTCCGATCACGATCGAACGCCGCGTGTCCAGGAGCCGCGAGGTGATGATCTCGACGCCTGCGACAACGATAAAGCCGCCCAAAAGCAGCCATGTCGCGCCGATGACGGTGGTGGGGATCGTCGTGATCGCCGTCACGACGAGCGGACTGAGCGCTGCTACGGCAAGCGCCGCCGACATGGCCAGCGCCACATAGCGGCTCGCGTTGCCCGTGGCCCGGGTCAGACCCACCGCGGCCGAACTGGTCGCAAGGGTAGAGCTGCCGAGCAGGCCCATCACGATCATCCCCAGGCCGACGCCAATGGTCGCGCCGCGGATCGAGACCATATCTGGGCGAATCCACGCCTCGTTGTTGATCTTCTGCGCATTCGTGGCGTCGCCAATGGCGCCGATGGCCGAGGCGAGCGCGGTGACGACGAAGGGCAGCGCGATGGAGGCGTCGAACGCAAGGCCGAAAGGGGCCAGGTTCGGCAGCGCCAGGATCGGCGCCCTTCCGATGGCGGCCAACGTTTCAGGCGCGGTCAGCCCGCTGCCGATGCCGATGAGCGAACCCGCGACGATTGAGATGACGACGGCGTAGCTTGACAACCCGCCGACGCCCCAGACCCGCAGGGCGATCGCGAGACCGAGCGTTGCTCCGGCCGTCGCCAGCACGGGCCCGGGGCTCACCCCCGTGCTGATCGGCTGGAGGATGCGCTGGAGCCCGGCGAGCGACACGTCGAGGCCGATGATGAGGATGACCAGTCCCGAGAGCTCCGCGGGAAAGTAGGGACGCAGCCGCGGGAGCGCCCAGGCGGCCGCGATCATGACGACGCCCGCGGACACGGTCATTCCGGCGACGAGCGGGAGTCCGCCCGCCTTGACCGCGGTCAGCGCCGGGGTGATCCAAATCGCGGCGCAATAGACGGGAACGAGATAGCCGCACCCGACCGGTCCGAAGCGAAACGGCATGAAAAGATTGGCGATCGCGACCGCGACGAGCGACACGGTCAGATACCGCTGCAATTCGTCGTGAGCCAGGTTCGCCTCGTGACCGATCAGCAACGGCACGATCAGCGAAACGACAATCAGCGCAGCCTGCTGCAAGCCACCCAAAATCAGGTCGCGCACGGGCGGCCGCTCGTCCGCGCCATAAGTGAGATATTCCGGCTTGACGGCTCGCCGCGTCGCCATGTTCCCCCCGCAGCTGTTCGCGCCGCATTCGGCTTTCGAGACGAAATCCAACACTTTCGAGCCCGGGGTCTCGCTGTTCCTCGTTTTCCTCAGATGGCGTTTGCCGCGGACCCCATCGTCGCAGGCTGTCGTCTTTCAAAGAGCTTAGGCGGCCTTCGCGATCGACGCTAGTCGTCCGAGTCGCTCAAAATTGGGGGTATAGCCTCTTGAGTTTGACGCGGGCATCGTTGGTCGTGAACTGCCAATCGGCTTTGGCGTGATGTTTGTTTCGATGGGCCTCCCAAGCGGCAATCTCTTTTGCGAGCGTTGGCTTGTCGGGGATGCGGCGATCGAGGCATTGGTTGGTCAGGACGGCAAGTTCGGATTCTGCCATGTCGAGCCAGCTTCCGTGTTTGGGCGTATAGTGCCACTCGAAACGCTTGGCGAGGCGGCGAGCCTCCTCTGGCGGGAAGGCCGCGTAGAGCGAGGCCGCCGTGTGCGTGCTCAGGTTATCCTGAACCAGGACGATCTGTTTAGCGTCGGGAAGATGCACGTCGGATAGTTCTTTGAGCACCTTCGCGTAATCGGCGGCGGCGTGATGGTCGGTGACCTTGACTTTGCGCCAGCCCTCCAGCGGAGCGAACGTCATGAATATGTTGGCCACCCCGTTGCGTTCGTACTCGTAATCGTACCGTATCGGTTGCCCCGGCTTGGCCGGGATCGGCTTGCGCGTCTCTATGACCAACTGTTTCGACGTTTCATCGAGACAAACCAAGGGCCGCTCGGGATCACGCGGCTTCTGGTAGGTTTCCAGCACGTCTTCCATCGCTGCGACGAAGGCGGCGTTGGCGTCGGGTGGAATCACCCATTGCCGATTGCGGTGCGGTTGGAGAGTGTTTTTTTTAGAGTCCGTCCGATCGTGTTGTCGCTCGCTTTCTCGACGATGTTCAGTTCGACGACCTTCTCTTCGAGCAGCCGCAGGCTCCAACGCGCGAAGCCCTCGGGAGCCGGAGAGCAGGCCAAGGCGATCAACTTGGCCTCGGCCGCGCCGTCGAAAATTCGGGGACGGGCGGAATTCGGATTGTATTTGCGCAGCAGCGTCGCCTCGAACCCTTCTTCGACCAATTGTCGCCGTGCGCTACCGACGGTGTTGACGCTGGTATCCAACGCAGCCGCTATTTCGCGGTCGGTCCAACCTTCTCCCGCCGCCGACGCGTCCGCTTTGAGCAGGATCCTCGCCTTCGTGATCAGTTGCGCCGATCGCTTGCCTGAGCTGATCAGCGCCTCAAGCCGCTCGCGCTCCTCCGCGCTCAATTTCACCACGTACTTCTTCGCCCCAGTGCTTGTCCCTGCCACGAATCATCTCCATGCTCACCCCGCCGGCGCAGGCACAGAGATTCAGAAATGCCACCAAGTTTCAAGGACGCGAGCGACTAGGACGAATGTGCATTGCGCGAGGCAGCAAGGCGGGGCAACGATGACTGCAATAAAGGAGACTTTGATAGGGAAAGGCTCCCAATCCTCTGTCGCTCCTAGGCACTGGCGACGAACGGCCGGCCCGCCAAAAGACCATGTCCACCATCGCGATCTGCTACGTCCGCTTTGCGTCGCATACCGCCCGTTCGTGGACGAACCTCGAAGGGCGGCTCAGGGTCGACTTTACCCGTTCGCGAAGCTGTCGGCGAACGCTCGGTTTTTCGTAGGGTTTCGGATGCCGGCCCTGACGCGGGCGTAGGTGCGGGCCGGAGGGCCGGCGTCCGAAAGCCTCAAGTGGAGGAAACCGCGGGACGGTGAGCGTCCGGCGCCGCGGGGGCGCTATGGGGATTTGGGGCTCGGCGGCGCCGCGCGGGACGGCCGGAGTGGCGTGTTTGTGGATGACGCGAGGGCGTCGGACAGGCCGCGGATTGGCCGATCGGCACAGGCGGGCATTTCGGGGGCAAGGAGGCGCGAGACGTTGGTCGCCGCGATCGGCTCGGGCGCGAACGGAGCGGCGCCGGGGGAGGTCCTCGGCGAGCAGAGGTCGGTGGCGGCGCGGGCCGGAGCGGCGGTCATGACGAGTTGATTCCGGCAGGTTCGGCGGTGAAGCTGCGAGGACGAGCGCCACGGGCGAACGTCTCGATGATGCGCATGCGTCCGCCGCAGCAGGGACAGATCCTGGAGCCGGCTTCGGTTGCGGCGGGCTCGGGGGCGGTCGTGGCCGCGCTTGCATCGGCTTCGGGGCGAGGCCGAGCGGTCGCGTTGGAGGTCGCGATCAGGTCCCGCAGGCGCCCGATGGTTGCAGCGCGTCCGGGGCTGGCGAGGAAGCCGTAGTGGCGGATGCGGTGGAAGCCGCTGGGCAGCACGTGCAGGAGGAAGCGGCGGGTGAACTCGCTGGCGTCGAGCGTCATGGTCTTGAGCCGGTCTCGGCCTTTGATCCGATAGTCCTTCCAGCGGAACGTGACGCCCTCGTTGTCGAGCCGGATCAGACGCGAATTCGAGATGGCGACGCGGTGGGTGTAGCGGGCGAGATAGGCGAGGACGGCCTTCGGCCCGGCGAACGGCCGCTTGGCGTAGACCACCCATTCCGAGCAGCGCAGCGGCGCGAGCGCGGCGTCGAAGGCGCGCTTGTCGGCGAGGGGCGCGAGATCGCCGAAGAGGGCGAGGCGGCCGGCCGCATGCAGGGCCGCGAGCCCGTCGAGGAAGAGGCGGCGGAACAGGCGCGACAGCACGCGCACCGGCAGGAAGAAGTCTCTCTTGCAGGCGACCCAGCGCGACCCGTCCGGCGACGGGCCTCCGCCGGGCACGATGATGTGGACGTGGGGATGGTGGGTCAGCGCCGAGCCCCAGGTGTGGAGCACGGCGGTGAGGCCGATGCGCGCGCCCAGATGCTTCGGATCGGCGGCGATGGCAGTCAGCGTCTCGGCGGCGGTCCGGAACAGCAGGTCGTAGACGGCGGCCTTGTTCTGGAACGCGATCGCGCCGATCGACGCCGGCAGGGTGAAGACGACGTGGTAATAGGGAATCGGCAGCAGCTCCGCCTCGCGGTCTTCGAGCCATTGCCGCGCCGCCGCGGCCTGACACTTCGGGCAATGCCGGTTGCGACAGGAGTTATAGGAGATCGACTCGTGCGCGCAGTCCTCGCAGCGCTCGACGTGTCCGCCGAGCGCGGCGGTGCGACAGGTCTCGATCGCCGACATGACCTTGAGCTGGTCGAGGCTCACGTGACCGGCGTTGGCCTCGCGCCATGCCGCCCCGTGGGCGCGAAAGATGTCGGCGACCTCGAGATGGGGCCGCGCCACGCAGCCGTCAGGCGGGCGGCGTTTTCTTCGTCAGCTTGACGTCGAGCCGGTCCAGCGGACTCTTGATGTCGCGGACCGTGCTGACGGCGACGCGGGTGTAGAGCGCGGTCGTCTCCAGCTTGGCGTGCCCCAACAACACCTGAATCACGCGAATATCGACACCCTGTTCGAGCAAATGGGTGGCGAAGCTGTGCCGCAGCGTATGCGGAGAAACGCGCTTGGAGATTCCAGCCAGGTCTTTGGCGACGGTGACGGCGCGGTTGAGCTGACGCGGCGTCACCGGATTGATCGGGTTCTGGCCAGGAAAGAGCCAGACCCGCGGACGCGCCGCCTTCCACCATTCGCGCAGGAGCTGGAGCAGTTGGGGCGACAGCATCACATCGCGATCCCGCTGTCCCTTGCCCTGCTCGACCCGGAGCATCATGCGCCCACTGTCGATGTCGGACACCTTCAGGTTCGCGACCTCGGACACGCGCAGGCCCGCGCGCGTCAGCGACGCTGAGCGCGGCCTTGTACTTGAGGCCCGGCGCGGCCTGGAGGAGACGCGCCACCTCCTCTTGGCTCAGCACAACGGGCGCCTTGCGCGGCGTGGACACGATCCTGAGAGGACGAACGAGGTCGGGCCGTTCGAGCGTCTCGGTGAAGAAGAACCGCAACGCGGAGATGGCGGAATTGATCGTCGGCGCGCCGATCTGTTGCTGGGCCATGTGCAGTTGAAAGCGGCGAAGGTCATCGCTCGTCGCCGTATCCGGAGAACGGCCGAGGAACTTCGTGAACGTCCTCACGTGCCGGACGTAGTCCTTCTGCACCTTCTCCTTGAACCGCCGCGCCGTCATGTCCTCGATCATGCGCTGCCGCAACTGGCTGATGGAATTGTCGGACATCGAATGCTCCTGTCTCGCATGGGGTTGAACCCCACGATCTTGAGACAGGGCCGAGTCTTCCCGTTGTCCTTACCCGTACACCCTCTCCGCTCCCTCGCCGCCCCTACCGCGCGAGCGGTTTAGTCCTTTTGCGCACTCCGGCCGTCCCGCCAATGGCCGCTTCGCGGCGGAACTCCGAGCCTTCCCTGGCGACCGCTCTCGGCTCGGCGTCCGCCCATACGAGATTACCGGTCGTGCGCCCGGCCCCCCGTCACGGAGACGCGCCATGCTGGCCCGGGCGGCGGAAGCCGCGCGCGCCGCCGCCCCGCAGGCGGCGCGCGAACTCTTCGCCATCCCGACCTTCTTCGTCGGCAAGAGAGGGTGTTCGGCAAGGAGCGGTTCGGGCAGGTCGAGGCGGCGAAAGCGCGCGCCTGAAGGTTCAAACGGATCATCAGGTCCTTGCTACGGCTTCGGCCCAATTCTTTCGTGTCCAAGGACTGCGAACGCCTGATCGTATACGCGGCGGTCGTAGTCGTCCGCCAAGGCGCGCAGCGCGGCGGCGCCGTCGCCCGTGAAAATGGGACCATGCATCAGCGCCAGCGTGCGCGGCTGAAGCTCGGAGAGGCTGCGGATCGTCGAGCCCATGCCCGGGTTGAGGGAGGAATACTTGAACACGTCCTCCGCCGCGATCGCCGGCCCGACAATATCGCCATCGCTCGGCCGCGTCTGCCGAGCTGGGTGAAAAGATCGCCGCACAAAAGGGTTCGCGTCGACTCCTCGTAAATTACGCCCGCATCCCAGCCGTGCGGGGTGTGCGGCGTGTCGAGGAAGCGGACACGCTTGCCGCCGCCGATCTCGATGATCTCGCCATCTCTGAGCTCGCGCGGCGCACGATCCGCGTAATCGTTGAGAGAGACCATGCAGCAGGTGCGACCGTGCGCGGGCGTGGCGTGTGGCGCGACCGTGAGCCATTCGTTCATCGCGCCGCATTCGTCGGCCTCGAAATGGCCGAATGCGATCCAGCGCAGGCTTTCTGGCGCGATAATGCGGCTCAGAGCGTCGCGGTTGAGCGGAAACATTTTCCGCAAGCCCGTGTGGAATATCAGCGGCTCATCGCCGCGGATGAGAAACGAATTGAAGGTGAAGCCCGCGGGCGGCGCGATATCCGGCACGTAAGTCGAGAGTCGGTAGACGCCGTCGGCGACTTCGCTGATCTTGGTTTCCATGGAACACCTCCATACGACCCAGGGGGCGTGGCTCTATCCGACGCCGGACGCATTGGATTGCGCATACGTTTCGGGCGGCGCGAACACCGCGCAGGGCGCAGCGATGCCTCGCAGCTCGTGAGTCCCGAGCGCGACGAGCGGCGCGTCGGTCGCCGCGGCGAGCGCGCCCGACACCAGCACGGTCTTCCGGAGCGGCCTGCACAACCCTTCGAGCCGGCTGACCAGATTGACGGCCGGCCCGATCGCGGTGAAGTCGAGACGATCGGCGGCGCCGATATTGCCCCAAAACATCTCGCCAAGGTGCAGTGCGACGCCGAACGGCAACGGCGGCAGTCCCTGTTGGCGGCGCTCCTCGTCGAGATGCGCCATGCCCGCCTGAGCCGCGGACGCCGCGCGAAGAGCGGCCGCGCAGGCGGCGCGCGCGCCTCCGTCGCCGACCGGAAAGATCGCCAAAATCCCGTCGCCGATGAACTTCAGCACCTCGCCGCCGAAGGCGTGGACGGCGCCGGCGATGCGGTCGAACCACCCGTTCAGCGCCGCGATGACCGCAGCGGGCGGATGGCTCTCGGAGAGCGCCGTGAAGCCGCGCAGATCCGCATAGAGGAGCGCGGCGGCGATCGTCTCGCCTTCGTTCCGCCTGAGCGGCGCGGCCATCACCCGCGCGGCGCTGCGCCGGCCGAGATAGGCCTCGAGCGCCGCCGTCAGTGCGGCGCGCGCCGCGAGCGCCGCGATCGGCGCTGCCGCAAAGCGCGCGGCCTGGCTGAGGTCATGCGTCTCGTCCGAAGTGAAGGGGCGCAGGCCGGCCCAGGCGAGAACCGGCGAATCCGGTCTCCGCCCGACGGCGTCCCCGTGCACGGGCCCCGCCGCCACGCCCATCAGCCACTGACGCCCAGCCTCGCCCAGGAACCTTGGCGCGGTCGGGCCTCCCGAGGCGAAGCCCAAGCCCTCGATCACCTCGCCGTTCCCGGCGCGCCAAAGCCAGGTCCGCCGGGCGATCAGAGGGTGGGGGACGTCGAGCGTCAGGGCGCCGCCGGCCAGCGGGAGGCCGTCCGCGACCAGATGCGCACCGAGTTCGGCGAGCAGTTCGCCGGCGCCAGCGCACCCGGCCGCCGCATCGACGAGCCAGGCGAGCGTCGAGTTCATCCGCATGGGCGCGATCATGGGCCTGACGCGGTTCCCTTGTCACGCGCGGCGCCTATATCAGAGGCCCGCTCACCCGGAGGTATCCATGACGGACTCCCTCGTCGTCCAACGTGAGACCTATATACCCGCTCCGCGCGCCACTGTTTTCGCTTTCCTGACCGATCCGGACAAGATCCTGAACTGGATGGGCGCCGAAGCGACGACCGAGCCGCATGCCGGCGGCCTCTATCTCGTCAAGGGGATCAGCGGCGACCCCGGCCGCGTAGCGCGGGGCTCTTTCAAGGAGGTCGTGCCGGTCCACCGCCTCGCCTACAGCTTTGGTTGGGAGGGAAGCCAGGAGGTTCCGCCGGCATCGAGCCTGGTCGAAATCGATCTCCTGGAACGGGGAGACGGCACGCTGATACGCTTTACCCACAGCGGGCTGCCGAACGCCGCTCAATGCGCCCAGCACGATGCGGGGTGGCGGCACTACATCGCCCGTCTGGCCGTCGCGGCGGCCGGCGGATCGCCCGGCGAGGATCTCTGGACGCCGGGCGGCGAAATGTGAGGGCGTGCGGCGACGAGTCACGGCAACTGGCTTATCCCCGCCGGTCGTGGCGGAGTTGCACGAATAAAATAGGCGATCGGAAACGAAAGCGGTTCAGAGTGGTCGAGCAAGCGCGCGTCGGCAGGCGCGGTCGCCGGGTTTGCCCGCGTCGAAACGGCGTGGCCGGAGGGGATGGTGAGGACCACAAAACGCATCGTATCGGCCCTCGCCGCCCTCGGCGTGGTCATGTCAGGGGCTTGGCGCGCCTCGGCCAAGACGCCGACCGTCTATCTTCCGCCATTCCATGAGCAGGCGACGAAGCTCGTTCCCGACGGAAAGCTCGGGCAGGTTTTGCGCCAGGAGCGCATTTCCACGACCATCGCCGGTGCGGACGCCTGGCTCATCGCCTATGTCTCCTCGGATACGCAGGAGCGAAAGACCATCGCGGCCGCGTTGGTCGTCGCGCCGAAGGGCGACGTCCCGAACGAGGGGCGGCCGATCGTCTCGTGGGCGCACGGCGCCACGGGCACGGCCGAAAACTGCGGTCCGTCGCAACTGATCAACCCGGCCCAGCCGCTCAATCAGTAATTTTTTGTCGGCGGCAATTCGTGGACCGATTACGGCGTCTCGGCGTCTTCGACTTCTGGTCGTGGCTCCACAGCGGGATCAGCGGATTGAGCTCCGGGTCGTAGCCGCCGAGGCGTCCGCAACCGACGGATCGAGCGCCACATCGTCAAAGTCGCCCTCGTGAGGAGACGGTCCGAGCGTGAGGCGGCGCAGGGGCTCGGCCGCGCCGCCAAGGACCGCGGTTTTCGGACAGAAGCCTTTTCTTTTCAGACAGTTAGTACCCGTCGGGACCGGTTCTTGGGTCAGGGATCGAGCGTTTTCAAAGGCTTAGAGGAAGGTCTGGATTCGGGACCGGTTTCGCGGGTCCGTCTCGGACTTTTCCTCCCGAGGGCGCCAAGCCGTTCTTGCGCCCGGACGTTCAGCTGGCTGCGGGCGATCGAGCGGCGGGCTCGTCGGAAAAGCGGGCTTCTCGCGCCGAGACCTCGTTGCCGAAGCGTTTGGCCAAAACCCCATAGAGGCCAGAACTAACGAAACGGCCTCCAGATACGCATAAGGGGACGAATCGAGAACACCGCGCGGTGTAGGCCGCGGAACTCCGCCAGAAATCGTCTGGACGGGTCCGGCCGGCGGATCGGTGACGATGTCGGGAAACAGATGATTTCCGACGTCCCCGCTGCACGGGAAGAAGCTGCCTGTCACGGGCTCAGAAACTGCACGACAAACCCTGTCGGAATGTGAGACTGTGCGGAAACTCGTTGGATGGGGTTTTCCGCACATGCTGGTCGGCTACATGCGCGTGTCGACGAACGGTGACCGTCAGGTTCTGGACCTGCAGCGTGACGCGCTCCTCGCCGCCGGGGTCGATGAGCGTCACCTGTTCGAGGATCGGGCTACCGGCAGCCGCGGCGATCGCGCCGGCCTCGCCAAGGCGCTGGCTTTCATCAAAACCGGCGACTGCCTGGTCGTCTGGAAGCTGGACCGGCTCGGCCGATCGCTGCCTCACCTCCTCGCCACGGTGACCGATCTCAAGAAGCGCGGCATCGCCTTCCGCTCGCTGACCGAGCAGATGGACACGACCACGCCGCAGGGCGAGTTCCTGTTCCACATTTTCGGCTCCCTCGCCCAGTTCGAGCGGTCGCTGATCCAGGAGCGGGTCCAGGCCGGGCTCGCTGCAGCTCGGCGGCGCGGTCGCCGCGGCGGTCGTCCCGTCGCCATCGATGCCGAGAAACTCGCCGCGGTGACGGCCGCGCTCGACGGCGGGGCCACCAAGGCCGCGGTCTGCCGGACCTTCGGCATCAAGCGCAGCACGCTCCTCGACTCCCTGGCCCGGATCGGTTGGTCTGCGGGGGTCAAGATCGAGGAGGCATGAGTGGCGCGACCGCAGCGATTGAACGAAGCCCAGATTGCGGAGCTGTTCGATCCGCCGACCGAGCAACGGGACCTGGTGCGCCACTTCACGCTGTCAGAGGCCGATCTCGGAGCGATCCGGCGCTGCCGCGGAGACCACAACCGCCTCGGCTACGCTCTCATGCTTTGCTACCTGCGCCATCCCGGCCGAGCGTTGCGCTCCGGCGAGCGTCCGCCTCCGATCCTGCTCGCATTCGTCGCCGAGCAGATCGGGGTTCTTCCGGACGCGGTGGACGAGTATCTCGCGGCGGAGCGGAACCGCCAGCGTCATGCCGTCGAATGCCAGGAGCAGCTCGGGCTTCGTCCGTTCGGCAAACTCCCCGCAGCCGAATTGGCAAGCGTCCTTCTGCCGCAAGCCATCGAGGATGATCGGCTCGCCCATCTGGCAGAACTGGCGATGGAGACATGCCGGCAACGCCGGATCGTCGTCCCGTCGCCGCCCGCGCTCGAGCGGCTCTGCGCCAAGCTCCGCCACCAGGCCCGTCGGGAAGTCTATCGCCGGTTGACCGATGGTCTCACCGCCGAGCAGCGTCGCAGGCTCGATGCGCTGACGCAGCATCGGGAAGAAACCAGTCAGAACTGGCTGACCTGGTTGCGGCAGATGCCGGAGGCCGCCAAGCCGGGCGCCATGCTCGGTCTGACCGAGCGCCTGGAGCATGTCCGCGCGATCGGCATCGAGCCTGGCCGTGGACAGTTGGTCCACCAGGCGCGCCTTGCCCTGCTTGCTCGCGAGGCTGGCCGCACCACCGTCCAGCATGTCGCCGGTTACGAGCGGCAGCGCCGCCACGCGACGCTGGTGGCCATCAGCCTGGACCTCGCCGCCAGCCTGACTGACCAGGCGATCGACCTGTTTGACCGCCTGATCGGCGCGATGTTTCGCAAGGCCGAGGGTCGCCATGCCCGCGCCTTCCAATCCGATGCCCGGGCCATCAACGAGAAAGTCCGTCTTTATGCGAGCGTCGGCGCTGCGCTGATCGCCGCCCGCGAGGACCACCTGGATGCCTTTGGCGCGATCACGGCGGTGATCCCGTGGGAGCGGTTTCGCGCGACCGTCGCCGAGGCCGAGACGCTGGCGCGACCGCAGGAGTTCGATGTCTACCAAAAGCTCGGCGAGCACTATGCTGGGATCCGGCGCTGGTCGCCCGCCTTTCTCGACACGTTCCGGTTCGAGAGCGTGCCGGCCTCGGCCTCACTCATGCGCGCCATAGACGTGCTGCGCGAGGCAAACCGCACGAGCGCGGCCACCCTGCCAGAATCCGCCCCGACTGCGTTCGTTCGGCGGCGCTGGGCGCCTTATGTGCTGCCCGGCGGCGCCATCGACCGTCGTCATTACGAACTCTGCGTGCTGGCGGAGTTGCGCGACCGGTTGCGCGCCGGCGACGTATGGGTCGTCGGCAGCCGGCAATACCGCTCCTTCGAGGAACGGCTGATCTCGAAAGAGACCCTGCAGGACCTGCAGCAGGCCGACACGTTGCCGGTCGCGGTCGAGGCGGATTTCGACCGTTTCATCGAGAGCCGTCGCGCGCTTCTGGACGAACGGCTGGCGGCCATTGACGCTCGTGCGAAGGGTGGCCTGTTGCCCGACGTGACGATCGACAAGGGCGTGCTGAAAATCGCGCCGATCGAGAAATCCACGCCGCCGGAGGCCGAGGCCTTGGCCGCGCGCCTCTACGCCATGCTGCCGCGCATCCGCATCACCGATCTCCTGGCGGAAGTGGCGGGGTGGACGCTCTTCCCCGACTGCTTCACCCATCTGCGGACCGGCGAGGCGGCCGCCGACGGCCGCATCCTCATGGCGGCTCTGCTCGCCGACGGGCTCAATCTCGGCCTGACCCGCATGGCCGAAGCGTGCAGCATCGCCAGCCTCGGCCAGCTCGCCTGGACGGCCGACTGGCACATCCGCGAGGAAACCTATGCCGAGGCGCTGCGGCGTCTGGTCAATCAGCAACAGCGTGAGCCGTTTGCGGCGATATTCGGCAGCGGCGTTGCTTCGTCGTCCGACGGGCAGTTCTTCCAGGCCAGCGGGTTCGGCCGCGCCGCCGGCCGCCTCAATGCTCATTACGGCCAGCAACCGGGGTTCAAGGTCTACACCCATCTCTCCGACCGCTACGCGCCGTTCTTCACCAAGTTGATCGCGGCGACGGCGAGCGAGGCGCTGCATGTGCTCGATGCGCTGCTCTATCATCAGAGCGAGGTCTCGACCCGTCGCCACCATACCGACGGCGGCGGCGATTCCGACCACGTCTTCGCGCTCTGCACCCTCCTTGGCTTCCAGTTCGCACCGCGCATTCCGGGCCTGAAGCACCGGCGCCTCTACAGCTTCGGCAGACCGTCGGACTATCCGACGCTCGAGCCGCTGATCGCCGGCCGCATCAATGTCGCTCTGATCCGCGCCCACTGGTCGGAAATCCTGCGCATCATCGCCTCGATTCGCACCGGCGCCGTGACCGCCTCGCTGATCATGCGTCAGCTCGCCTCCTATCCCCGGCAGAACGGCGTCGCCGCGGCGCTGCGCGAGCTTGGCCGGCTGGAGCGAACCCTGTTCACCCTCGACTGGATCGAGGATCCCGAACTGCGGCGGACGACCGGCCAGGAGCTCAACAAGGGCGAGGCCCGCAACAGCCTGGCGCGGGCAGTCTTCATCCACCGGCTCGGCGAAATCCGCGATCGCACTTACGAAAACCAGCAGCACCGCGCTTCCGGCCTCAACCTCCTCGTCACCGCGATCATCCTTTGGAACACGCGATACCTCGAGCGCGCCGTCGCCACGCTGCGTCAGACGGAGGACATCCCCGACCACTTGCTGGCTCACCTGTCCCCGCTGGGCTGGGAGCATGTGAACCTGACCGGCGATTACGTATGGGGAGCTGAGCACGCCATGTCGGAAAACAATGCCGGATTGAGACCGCTGCGCACCCCGCCCGAGGCATTTCTCAGAGCCGCCTGACGTTCCTGCTTTGTCTCCTTATGCGTATCCGAAGGCCTTTTCGTTAGTTCTGGCGAGATTACGCGCGTGCCAATATCCGGTGACGCACATTTCCGGAAACGCCAGGATCTTGACGCCGGATGCAGCGGCTTCGCGGGAGAAGCGCTCTACGACGGCAAGGTTGTAGTCTTTGTCATTGGCGCGATGGTGAAACTGCACCGTTCCGAGCTTCAGTTTCATTGGCTTCCTCCGTATCGCCTGAACCGGTCCCCCTAACCCGCCGCGCGCTTCGCCGCTTCGAGCGTGTTCGCCATCAGCATGGCGACCGTCATGCGGCCGACGCCGCCGGGGACGGGCGTGATGGCGCCGGCGACTTCGGCCGCTTCCGCATAGGCGACGTCGCCGACGAGGCGCGTCTTCGGCTTGCCCGACGCGTCGGCGCCCTCGCCGGCGACGCGGTTGATGCCGACGTCGATGACGATGGCGCCGGGCTTCACCCAATCGCCGCGCACCATTTCCGGCTGCCCGACGGCCGCGATGAGGACGTCGGCGCGGCGGGCGACGCCGGCGAGATCCCGGGTACGCGAATGGGCGATCGTCACCGTGCAGTGGCGTTGGAGCAGGAGTTGCGCCATCGGCTTGCCGACGATGTTGGAGCGGCCGATCACCACCGCCTCCTTGCCGGCGAGCGTCGTTCCGAGCGTGGCGCAGGCCCGGTCGAGCATGATCATCGCGCCGGCCGGCGTGCAGGGGACGAGCGCCCGCCCCATCTCGCCGATCGACAGGAGCCCGACATTGATCGGATGGAAGCCGTCGACGTCCTTTCTCGGATCGATCGCCTCCAGCACCCGAGCTGCGGCGACCGCCTTCGGCAGCGGCAATTGCACAAGGATGCCGTGCACCGAGGGGTCGGCGTTGAGTTTCATGACCAGCGCCAGTAACTCGTCTTCGCCTGTCGTCTCGGGCAGTGTGTGCTGCGCAGAATGGAAGCCGCAGCGCTTGGCCGCCTTGCCCTTCGAGGCCACGTAGGATTGGCTCGCCGGGTCCTCGCCGACCAGCACGGTGGCGAGGCCGGGCGTCACGCCGCGGGCGGCCAGCGCCGCCGTTTCCTGCTCGACCCGGGCGAGCGCTTCGTCCGCGATCGCCTTGCCGTCCAGTACGTGCGCCTTGGTCATCCAGGTCCTCGAAATAATGGGTCGCGCGTTGTAGGGCGGGGTCGCCGACCCCGCCGGCCGGGTCAGCGACCCGGCCCTACAACCCCGCCTCGCGATACACGTACCGGGCCTCGTGCCGGGCGCGGGCGCCGGGCGCCAGCACGCGCATGGACGGTTTTTGGAACAGGTCGCCAGCAAAACCCTCCGGGTCGCTGTAGCCGGTCCAGGCCTCGAGGCAAAGGAACGGCGCGCCGGGGCGGGTCCAGAGCGCCGCATGGGCGAAGCCGGGAAATTCCATCGCGACCTCGGCGCCCGAGGCGTCGTGGAAGGTCAGCGACCGGCTGGCGCAGTTCAAAAAGCAGATCGCGTCGTTGGCGAACAGCGCGTCGGAGAGCGGCAGGTCGCGGCCGGTGAGCGGGACGCGCCTGACGCCGGCGCCGATCAGACCGCCCGGCGCCATGGCCGGAACCGTGTCCGATTCCGGCTTGCCGAAGCGGACGATCGCGCCGTCGCGGCCGGCCGCGCCGAGCGGCCAGCGGAAGCCCGGATGCAGCCCGCAGGCGTAGGGCGCGGGCTCGTCGCCTGGATTGGCGACCTCGATCGCGATCTCCAACGCCTCGTCCGTCAGGCGATATTCGAGCGCCAGCGTGAAGGCGAAGGGATAGACCGCGCGCGTCGCGTCGCTGTCGTCGAGCGTCATCCGGACGGAGTCTGGGCCGGACGTCTCCACGCCAAAGGTCTCGAACCGGGCGAAGCCGTGCAGGCCAAGGGCGTATTGTTTCCCGCCGACGCGGGCGCCGTCGCGCGTCCAGCCGACGACGGGTAGAGAATCGGGCTGACCTCGTCCCAGATCGCCGGATCGCCCGGCCACAAGAGATCGCGGCCGGCGACGCTCCAGCGGCGGACCTCGGCGCCTGCGAGCGTGATGGTCGCACGCGCCGCTCCGCTGGCGAGTTCGACGGTCGTCACAGCACGATCCCCTCGATCTCGACCGCGGAGACGAGCGCGTCCTTCATCCCCGGCGCGCAGGCGATGATCGGATTGCCCTTGGTCAGCCCCTCGCCGGCAAGGTACTGGCTGACATAGCCGCCGGCCTCCTGAACGAGGAGAATGGCGGCCAGGCAGTCCCAGGCGTTCATGTGGTGCTCGACATAGCCGTCGCGCCGCCCGGCCGCGACATAGGTGATGCCGAGGGCGCCCGACCCGGTGCGGAAGGGCGCGGCGCCCCACAGCGCGACGCGGCGCAGGAGGTCGAGATACTTCGCCGCGCCCGCCCGCATATTCCAGCCGATCTCGACGGTCGCGTTGGCGAGCGAGGTCGCCTCGGACGGCTTGATCGGCGTCCCGTTGAGAAAGGCGCCGGCGCCCCGCCGGGCGGAGAAGAGCTCGTCGCGGATCGGATCGTAGATCACGCCGACCTCGATCCGCCCTTCGAGCACGCAGGCGATCGACACGCAGAAATAGCCGATGCCGCGGGCGAAATTGGCCGTGCCGTCGATCGGGTCGACCACCCACACGGCCCCGCCCTCGGGCGCCGGGCGGCCCGCCGTCTCCTCGCCGATGAAGCCGTCGAGCGGAAACGCCTCGATGAGGCGGGCGGCGATCAGGTCCTCGGTCTCGCCGTCGACCTCGGTCAGGTAATCCTGCGGCCCCTTGAACCCGACCTCGAAGGAGGACTCCTGAAACCGCCGGCGGGCAAACGCTCCGGCCTCGCGCGCTACGGCCTGAGCGGCGAGCAGCCGCAATTGCATGGGATTGGCGGATTTCATGCGTGGTCCTTCAAAAGTGACTGTAGGAGCCGTGGGCGAAGGCCAGGGCGCCGCCGTCGCGCGCGACGAAGCGCGGCGGTTCGGCGCCCTCGAGCGCTTTGCCGAAGCAGGCGACCGGGACGCCGGCCGCGGCGGCGGCTGCTTCGAAGGCGGCCGTGTTCCCGGGCGGAATAGAGGCGATGATCTCGTAATCGTCGCCGCCGGTGAGCGCGACCGCCATGAGATCCGGATCGGCGGCGATCGCGGCCCGCGCGGGTAGCGACAGCGGCAGGCGGTCGACCTCGACGCGGGCGCTCGCGCCCGAGACCCTGAGCATCTTGGTCAGGTCGCCCACCAGGCCGTCGGACACGTCCATGCCGCCGTGGGCGTAAGCCGTCATCGCCGCCGCCAGCGCGACGCGGGGCTGCGGCTCGAGGTAGCGGCCGACGAGAAACTCCCGCTCGACCGGGGACAGGTCCGGCCCGCGCCCCTGGCGGAGCCTGAGGCCGATCGCCGCGTCGCCAATCGTTCCGGTGACGTAGAGCCGGTCGCCCGGCCGAACTCCGGTGCGCGCCGCCATGCGCCCCGAGGGGACCGCGCCGAAGGCGGCGATCGAGAGGGTGAGCGGCCCCGGGGTCTTCACCGTGTCGCCGCCGGCGAGCGGGCAGCCGTAGGCGGCGCCGTCGTCTCCGAGCGCGCCCGCGAAGGCGGCGAGCCAGGCCTCGGTCCAACCGGACGAAAGCGCGAGCGACAAGAGAAAGCCGAGCGGGTGCGCGCCCTTGGCGGCCAGATCGGAGAGGTTCACCCGCAGCGCCTTGCGGGCGATGGAGGCGGGCGGATCGTCGGCGAAGAAATGCACTCCGGCCACCAACGCATCGCAGGTCAGCACGAGGTCGCAGCCTGCCGGCGGCGTCAGACACGCGGCGTCGTCCTTGAGGCCGAGCGCCGCAGGGCCGGCCGCAGGCGCAAAGAAACGCGCGATGAGTTCGTCTTCGCTCAACCGGCGGGACATGGCGCGGGGCATTCCGATGAAAGCTCTGCGGCCGGAGCGCCGGCCGCGGCTTCTGTTAACCCATTTGCCGGCGGCTGTCGCGTTTCGCCCGGTCGCGGCGCCCCGCCGCGCCTGCTTACAAGACGCCCGGCCCGGAGGCGAGTATCGCCGCAGCGAGGAGGGCGACCGCCGCCGTCGCGTCCGGGGTCGGCACGTCCGGCAAGGACCAAAGCCGCAAGCTTTTGACCGTCGAAGCGATCGGGGCGGGCCTATTTCGCCGCCGCCGGCGCCAGCGCCACGGCGGCCTCAGCGGTCAATGAGAGGAACGTCAGCGTCTCCTGAAGGTAGAGGCGGACGAAGTCGTCGGTGTGGCTCAGATAGCCGATCGAGACGTCCTGGCCGATGTGCAGCGCGAAATCGCCGCCGCGGGTGGTCAGGACGTAGGCCCCGGCGATGGCCGGCGCCCAGACGATCTCATCCTTCACGAGCTCCTTGACGTGCTCGAGGACGGGGTAGCCATTGTCGTTGGTCTCGGCGAGGGCGGTATAGGCGTCGGCGCCAAGCAGGACGGAATAAGGTCCGTTGACGCCGACCAGACGAAGCTGACCCAACGCCTGAGCGATCGCCACCGGATACTGACGCACATCGGTCGGCAGCGTCAGGATCGGGTTGCTCGTGCCCTGCCGGATGCCGACGATGTCGCCCGCCGCGTAGCCTTCGAAGATGGCGCGGTCTTCGGCATAGGCGATGGCCTGCGCGGCGTCCTTCGCCGGTTGCCAGTCGGAGTTGTCGGCGCCCCGCTCCACGTCGTCGATCTGCTGGCGATCGAGTTCGAAGGGGACGCGAAACTCGACCAGCGCCTTCACTCCGCGCCGCCGCGCAAGAACGCCCCCGCCCGGAGATGCGATCGATTTCAGGTGGCCGGCGCCGACCGCGGACAGGCTGAGGCCCGCCGGCCCGTGGACGTCGACCACGCGCCGGCCGGCCAGATAGCGCTTCAGGGTGCGCGTCGTCTCCTCCTCGATGCTCGCCCAGGCGGCGTCGGAAATGGGAGCGAGCTCACGGTGAAGATTATTCATGCCGGATATCTCCTTTGAGCGAGCCGATCGCCAGCGAACCGTCGAGCTTGGCGGTTGTGGGCGGCGCGGATTTGGCGGTCGCCGGAGCGGCGGGCGGCGCTAGAGCGGGCGCGTCGGCGGTCACGGCGTCGAGGAAAGTCGCGGACGGCGCGAAAAACAGGGTTCCCGTCGCCGCTCGGCTGAAGTCGAGCAGCCGATCGTAATTGCCGGGCGGCCGGCCGACGAACATGTTCTCGATCATCTGCTCGGTCACCCGCGGCGTCCGGCAATAGCCGATGAAGTAGGTGCCGAATTCGCCGGCGCCGGCCTGACCGAACGGCATGTTCGCGCGCAGGATCTGACGCTCCTGCCCGTTCTCCACGATGGAGGTCAGCGCATTGTGCGCCGAGGTCGGCTTGACCTTCTCGTCGAGTTCGATATCGGAAAGCTTGGTGCGGCCGACGATACGCTCTTGTGCTTCGGTGGGAAGCGCGTTCCATGCGCTGAGGTCATGCAGATATTTCTGCACGATCACGTAGCTGCCGCCGGCGAAGGCGGGATCCTCGGCGCCGACGATGGCGGCTTCGGTCATGTCGCGGCCGCGCGGATTCTCCGTGCCATCGACGAACCCGAGCAGGTCGCGGTCGTCGAAATAGCGAAAGCCGTGCACCTCGTCGACCGCCGTGACAGCGTCGCCGAGTTTCGCCATGATTTGCGACGCCATCTCGAAGCAGAGGTCCATCCGCTGGGCGCGGATATGGAACATGAGATCCCCTGGAGTCGAGACCGCGTGGCGCGATCCGGTCCGGATCTCCCGGAAGGGGTGCAGGCCGGCGGGCCGCGGGTCGCCGAAGAGGCGATCCCAGGCGTCGGACCCTATTCCGATCACCGAGCAGAATCCGGCTTCGACGTCGCGAAACTCGATTGCGCGAACGAGCGCCGAAAAGTCGGCGCAAAACGAGCGCACCGCCGCGTCATTCTCCGGGCCCGAATTGATCGTCACGACCAGAAAGATAGCCGCGCGCGTGAGCGGGGTCGTGACGGGCTGCGGAACAGCCTCGGCGTCAGTCTCGGAAGTCGCGGGGGTCATGACGTCTCCTGCGGACGCTCTGATGTTGCAAGCGCGCTTTGTGGTCAAGCGTTATCTATTCTGCAATTGCTGCGCCGCTGTCCTCCGGCAAGCCGCCGAGGAGCGCTCGCCCGCCGCTTCCCGGGTTGCGCTTCCGCCTGCGCTTCCCTAAACCGTCGCCCTCATCCTGGCCTCAAGGACCCCCGGCGTGACCGACGCGTTTCAGCCCAAATCCGACTTCCTGCGGGTGATGCAGGAGCGTGGCTACGTCCACCAGTGCTCGGACCTTCAGGGCCTCGACGACAAGGCGCGCTCGGGCGACCTCGTCGCCTATATCGGCTTCGACTGCACGGCGGCGTCGCTGCATGTCGGCTCGCTCGTCCAGATCATGATGCTCCACTGGCTGCAGGAGACCGGCGGCAAGCCGGTCGCTCTGATGGGCGGCGGCACGACCAGGGTCGGCGACCCGTCCGGCAAGGACGAGAGCCGCAAGCTCCTCACCGTCGAGGCGATCGAGGCGAACAAGGCGGGCATCAAACAGGCCTTCGCCCATTTCATCCGCTTCGGCGACGGCAAGACCGACGCCATCATGCCGGACAACGCCGAGTGGCTGGCGAAGCTCAACTACATCGATTTCTTGCGCGAGGTCGGCCGGCATTTCTCGGTCAATCGCATGCTGGCGATGGATTCGGTGAAGCTGAGACTCGAGCGCGAGCACGAGCTCTCCTTCCTCGAATTCAACTACATGTGCCTGCAGGCCTACGACTTCACCGAGCTTTATCGGCGCCACGGCGTGACGCTGCAGATGGGCGGCTCGGATCAGTGGGGCAACATCGTCACCGGCCTCGACCTCGGCCGGCGGATGGGCCTGCCGCAGTTCTATGCGCTGACCTCGCCGCTGATCACCACCGCCTCCGGCGCCAAGATGGGCAAGACCGCGGCGGGCGCGGTCTGGCTCGACGCCTCGATGCTGCGCCCTTACGACTACTGGCAGTTCTGGCGCAACACCGAGGACGCCGACGTCGGCCGCTTCCTGCGCCTCTTCACCCTCCTGCCGATCGACGAAATCCTTAGGCTCGAGGCGCTCGAAGGGGCCGAGATCAATGAGGCCAAGAAGGCGCTCGCCAACGCGGCGACGGCGCTGCTGCACGGCCGCGAGGCGGCGGACGCCGCGGCGGAGACGGCGCGCAAGACTTTCGAGGAGGGCGCGCTCGCCGAGAGCCTGCCGACGGTCGACGTGCCGGGCGCCGAGTTCGACGCCGGAATCGGCGTGCTCACCGCCTTCGTCCGCGCCGGCTTGGTCGCGTCCACGGGCGAAGCGCGCCGGCAGATCCGCGGCGGGGGCCTCCGGGTCAACGACGAGGCGCTCGGCGACGAGAAGGCCGTCATCACCCGCGACGCCTTGCGAGCGGGCGGCGTGGTGAAGCTGTCGCTCGGGCGCAAGAGGCACGTGCTGCTCAGGGCGGTGTAGGGTCTGGTTGGGCGCGGTCGGCGACCGCGCCGGCCGGGTCAGCGACCCGGCCCGACAAATGCGCTAGCCTTCAAACGATCAGTCGTCCGATTCGGAACGAGGAACGCAAAATGCACATCCTATGGGCGTCGGGCGTGGCTCTCTTGAGCGCGGCTGTCGCCCCTCTCGCCGCATCGGCCGCCGCCGACAAGCCGCAGAAACCTAACATCGTCCTCATCATCTCCGACGATCAGGGCTGGAAGGACGTCGGGTTTCATGGCTCCGACATCAAGACGCCGAACCTCGACGCGCTGGCGGCGGGCGGCGCGCGGCTCGAGCAGTTCTATGCTCAGCCGATGTGCTCGCCGACCCGCGCCGCGCTGATGACGGGCCGCTATCCGTTCCGCTACGGGCTCCAGATCGCGATCCCCTCCGCCCATGCCTATGGGTTGGCGACCGACGAGCGGCTTCTGCCGCAGGCGTTGAAAGAGGCGGGCTACCAGACGGACCTGATCGGCAAGTGGCACCTCGGCCACGCCGACAAGACATACTGGCCGCTCGAGCGCGGCTTCGACCACCATTATGGGCCGCTGCTCGGCGAGATCGACTATTTCACCCATATGCAGCATGGCGTGCTCGACTGGTTTCGCGACGGCCGGCCGATCGTCGAGGCGGGCTATTCGACGACCCTGCTCGGCGATGCAGCCGTCCGGCTGATCGCGAGCCACAATCCGAACGTCCCCCTGTTCCTCGATCTCGCCTTCAACGCGCCGCACGCGCCCTATCAGGCGCCGGCGGCCGATCTCGACCTCTACCGAACCATCGCGGACCCCGCCCGCCGCGCCTACGCGGCGCAGGTCACCGCGATGGACGGTGAGATCGGCCGGGTGGTCAAGGCGCTCGACGCGAACGGCATGCGCGACAATACCCTGATTCTCTTCCAGAGCGACAACGGCGGCACGCGCAATCCGCTGTTCTCGGGCGAAGTCGACACGTCGACGCTGAAAAGCCTGCCGCCGGACAACGGCCCCTACCGCGAGGGCAAGGGCACGGTGTACGAGGGCGGCACGCGCGTGATCTCGATCGCCAACTGGCCCGGACGGATCAAGCCGGGAACCGTGGTCAATGAGATGATCCACGAGGTCGACCTCTTTCCGACGCTGGTCGGCCTCGCCGGCGCGAGCACGGCGGGCGCCAAACCGCTCGACGGGGTCGACGTCTGGGGAACGATCAGCCAAGGCAAGCCCAGCCCGCGCACCGAGATCGTCTACGACCTGCAGCCGTTCCGCGCCGGCCTCCGCCAGGGCGACTGGAAGCTCGTCTGGCGCACGCCGCTGCCGCAGGCGGTCGAGCTTTACAATCTCGCCAAGGACCCGTCGGAAACGGACAACGTCGCCGCGGCCAACCCGGACAAGGTCGTCGCCCTGCAGAAGCGCGCCAACGACCTCGCCAAGGAGATGATCCCGCCCTTGATGGTCCAGACGGAGGTCAAGGCAATGAAGGGCCGCATGAGCCTGCCCCCCGCCCTGCCCGACGAGGACGTCCTCGACGGCGCGGCCGAGTAGCCTCGCGCACGGATTTGTCTACCTCCGGGTAGGCGCACCAGGGCCGCTGGGCCGCAATCCCTTTCGAAGGATCGTTGTCGTGATAGAGCGTCGCCACGATCCGAGCCGGCGCGACTCCGTCCTCGACCCAATGCGCGAGCGCCGCCACGACGTCGTGCTCCCGATCGCGGGGCGTCGAGGGCAGGCCGAAAACCCCGCCGATCGCGTTCGGGCCCAAGCCTGACGCAGGGTGCGCGGTTTTGGTCGGCCGCGCAATGTCACAGTGTCGCACGCTTCGCGCGGGGCGAGCGGCGGGTTGACGCGCGACCGCGCGGCGTGGGAATATCCGCGAGGCGAGTGGGCGGGGACCCTTTGTGAGATGCCCATCACGGGAATGCACAGATTTCGCATGACTGCGCTTGTCAAATACGCGATCGTCCTCGCGTCGGGCGTTGCGATCGGGGTCTACGTCACCGGACCGGGAAGACTTGAACGGATTGCGGAACTCGCGCGCGTCGACGAGATCAATATCCGCATCAACAACAGTTTCGCGGACCCTAAACCGGAGGCGGCCGCAATCGTCGTCGATCCGACCGACGCGAGACGCGCCAACGAGGATTTGGACTATCTGATCGCGAAACGAACCGGCACCCTCGCAGGGTGGGAGGCGTTCCTCGCCGCCCACCCGAACGGGACGCGCGCCACATTCGCGGAGACGGAAATCGGGAAGCTGTCGCTTCTCGCCAGGGCGTCCGGGCCGGCGGCGGTCGACGGCGCCGATGTCGGCTCCCCCGCGGCGAAAGCCGAGAGCGAGGCGACGGGTCCGTCGGGGCCTTCGGAAGCCGCGACGCTTCCGCGCCATAACGTCTGCGATCATGACCGGGACTGTGCGGGGGAACCGCGCATTGCCCGCTTCAGCGCCGAAAACACGGCCTTCACGGGGGATTCGCAGTCCGATGAAATCCGACCGCAGTTCGCGACGCTCGTGGATAGCCCGGACGGGGCGCCTCTTCCGCCGAGTTTTCCCGCCGAGGGCGATCCAAACTCCGGCGCGAAACCGCGAGCGCCCGCCGTCCATCGCGACCCGGCCGTCTCCTCGCACGTCGTCGCGGCGCGGCGTCAGCGCTCCTGCGCGGCCGACTTCGAATGTCGTTTGAAGAAGCGGGAGTTGCCCCCGATCATTCTTGCAATTCTCGGCGTGAAGTCGAAGCACTCGACGCGGGCCTACGCCCAGGCGTTTGCCGATGCGCGGCCGAGCGACCTGCGGCGAAGGTGACGCCGGCCGCCCGCCTCGCTCGCGCTGATTGACGCCAACTCCATCGAGGCGCCGGGAAAGGGGGCGGCTGCTCGTCCCGTACACGCCGGCCGGCGCCATGATGATGACGGTCGCGATGCTGATGGCGAACACGCTCGAAGCGGCGAAGCGGGCGGCGGGGTTGGGGCGCGACAGCGAAAGTCGAAAGGCCCGCTCTCCACCCAACTGCAGGCGCTAACGAATGGTCGCGATCCGCAGTGACCGGATTACGTTGACACTGGCCGTTGAATTGCTTGCGACGAACTCCGCGCGGCGGCCAGTCTCGGCAAATCCCCTGTTCCGTCGCGTGCTCCTCTCGCGCGCGAACCTCTCTTTTATCTCACTGACAGACCAAGGCATTTTGACTTTTGGCGACAATTGCTTTGGAAAAACGATATTTCATGCTACGCTTTTTCTCATCGACCAAATGAGGCGGCGTGAAGGCGGCGGGCGTGGACGGCTTGGACCAGGAGAGGCGATTCAAGGCAGATCACGCGATTCAGCCAGGCGGGGCAGGGCGCCGCCCGACGAACGGCGCCGCCTCTCCTCCCTCACGCGTCGGCGCGGGGAGGGGGACCATGCGACCCCCGGACTCGATCCCTGGACTCGATCCGGGGGATGGTGGCGGGGGCGCCGGCCGTAAGTCGGACGCGTTGGCATGACCACAGAATCGAAATTCCCAAGCCGGGCTGCCATGACAGGACCTCATCCTGAGCCTGTCGAAGGATGATCCAGTGGGCGGGGCCGTTCGTGCGCGCTGGAGCGTCCTTCGACAAGCTCAGGACGAGGAGAGAAGGGACCGGCTTGGGAGTTACTCAGAATCGAAAATGGCGCCGGAACCCTTTGATAAGGCTCAAAACCAACTCGGAAATGGCTACGATCCCAAGAAGCCGGGGCGTCCGAGCCAACGCTATCAGACGTATTCGACGGCTTCGACGCGCCTTAGCGGGGAAAGCGCCGGGGTGAACCCTCGCCGCCTCCCCGCGACCGAATTGGCGGCGCCGCAACCTCCGGCGGTCAGGGATCGCCAGGGCGGCGTGTCGCGCCCGAGGCGAGAGAAACGCGCGCCTCCGCCCCGTTACGCTCACGAGGGCGACTTGACGATGTGGTACTCGATCCGGCGGTTGCGGAACCGGCCTTCGTCGGTGTCGTTGCCCGCCACCGGATTGGCGGCGCCGTAGCCCTTGGCGGTCAGCATGTCCGCCGGCGCGCCGTCCTTGACCAGCAGATCCCGCACCGCCTCCGCCCGCTTTTGCGACAGGACGAGATTGCCGTTGGCATCGCCGGTGCTGTCGGTATAGCCGGCGACCTCGATCGCGTAGCCGGGCGGCAGCGCCTTCAGGTCGTTCGCGGCGTTCTCAAGGAGGCCGGTCACCGTCGAGGGCACCTCGGCGCTGTCGGTGGCGAAATTGACGATCGACAGATTGAGCGCCGAGACGACGTCGGCGGCGCTGAACCCGCTCTTCAGTTTGCCGAGCGCCTCGGAGGCCTTGGCGTTGGCGGCGGTCGCCCAGTCGCCGACCGAATCGGTGAGCGCGCCGACCGTGACCCCGTCGCCGAACACGGACTTCAATGAAGCGACAACCTGGGCACGATCGGGGATCGCGCCGCCGATTGTGACCGCATCGCCGTCGAACATCGCGTGCAGGCCCGGGATCTTCAGCGCCGCGAGCGCGTCGCGAAGCTTCGCCAACCAGGGCGCCGCCGCCCGGTTCGGATCGACCGCAATGTCGCCCCTGACGGCGTCGGCCCCGAATACGCTCTTCAGCGAAGCGAGGATCGAGTCGTGGGTCTGATTGTCCGGGACGGCTCCGGAGACGTTCACGCCGTTGGCCTCGTCGTCGATCGAGAGCGTCGAGGGTTGAGCGGCTGCGGCGGGGGAGGCTGGGGCCGTCGTTGTCGTCGCGGCGCCGGACGGCGCAGCGTTGCCCACCTGGTCGAGGCCGCCGATCGTGACCCCGTCGCCGAGCGCGGACTTCAGCGCGGCTGCGATCTTGTCTCGGTCGAGATCGGGGACCGCGCCGCTGAGGGTCAGCGCGCCGCCCTCGAACATCGCCTTGAGCCCGGGAACCTTGAGCGCGTCGAGCGCCCCGCGGAGGCGCCCGAGCCAGGGCGCGTCGGCCCGGTTCGGGTCGACCGCGATGTCGCCCTTGACCGCGTCGGCGCCGTACACGCTCTTCAAAGCGTCGAGGATCGAGGCGCGGGCCCCGTCGTTGGGAACCGAGCCGGACACCTCGGCCACGCCGTTCACGTCGTCGACCGACAAGGTCGACGGCCCCGCCGCAGCGGAGCCGCTCGCGGCCGGAGGGGCGGCGGGCGTTGTGGCGGCCGGAGCGGAGGTCGCGGCCGGCGCAGCCGTGCTCAGCACGTGAAACTCGATCCGCTGGTTTTTAAACCGGCCGGCCTCGTCATCGTTGCTGGCGATCGGATTTTCGCCGCCGTAGCCTCTGGCGATCAGCGCGTCGGAAGGCGCTCCGGCCGCGACCAGCGCGTCGCGGACCGCGTCCGCGCGCTGCTGCGACAGCGCCACGTTGGCGCCGGGGCTGCCGGCGTTGTCGGTATAGCCGGCGATCTCGAACCTGGCGCCGGGCGGCAGCGCCTTCAGGCTGTTCGCGGCGGCGCCGATCACCGCCTGGTCGGAGGCCGGAAGATCGGCCTTGCCGTAAGGAAATCCGAATTTGGCCTGGTTGAGCGCGGCGACGAGGTCGGCGCCGCTGAAGCCCGGCTTCAGCGATCCGAGCGCCGTCGCCGCCTTGGCGTTGGCTGTGGCCTCGAGGCCGGCGAAGGCGTCGGCGTTCGAGCCGACCGTCGCGCCGTTTCCGAGCAGCGATTTCAGCTGGCCCATGATCCGTTCGCGGTCCGCGTCGGCGATCGCGCCGCCGACCTTGACCGACGCGCCGTCGAAGGTCGCGCTGACGCCGGGGATCTTCAGCGCCGCGAGCGCGGCGGGGAGGCTGGCGAGCCAGGGGGCGGCGGACCGGTTGGCCTCGACCTTGACATCGCCCTTCATCCGGTCCGCCCCGAAGACGCTCTTTACCGCATCGAGGATCGCGCCGCGGGCCTGCTCGTCGTGAACCGCGCCCGAAACGACGCCATCGCCGTTGTCGTCGGCGACGGAGAGGGTTGCGGGAACGCTCGGCGCCTCCGCCGCCGCCGGAGCGGGGGCGGCGGGCGCCGCGGCCTGGGTCTGCGCCGCTTCATGTGGAGCGCCAGGGAAGAGGAGCGGCCAGACCCCCCAGCCAAGAGCGGCCAGCGATCCGACTCCCACGAGCGGCCACAGCCACTTCGGCGAGACTGCCGCTGCGCGGATCGGCGCGACCGGCGAAGCGTGGTCGTGGTCGGCGACGGGCGCGCGGCCATGGTCGGAGATCGGTGCGGCTTTGGCGGCTTCCGGCGCAGCGTGAGCGGCTTCGGGCGCCAGAAAAGCCATGGCCTCGGCCGGCAGCGCGGCCGGAACGACGCCGTTCGGCGTCAGCGTCCCGACGAGCCTGGGCAGCGCATAGGCGAGGCCGGCGGAGGCGGCGGGGAGCGCGATGCCGACCCGGTGCGCGATCCCGTCGATCGCCGGCGTTCCGAGCGCCTTGCCGAGATCGCCGGCCGTGAGGGGCTGAGGATCGCTCCGACCCAGCCAGGAGGCGACCTGTGCGTCGAGTCCGGCGCGCTTGAAGAGATTGAGGAATCCGGCCAGGCCGCCCTCCGCGCCGACAATCAGGGCGAGCGCCTCCCGTGTCAGGGGCGCAGCCGTCGCGCCGAGCCCGAAGCGGTTCGCCAAATCGTCGATCAGGGAGTCGAAGAGCTCCATCGTCAGTCCTTCCTCTGTCCTCGTCGCTGCCCGGCGCGGCGGCAAAACCGCTCGGGCGCCGGCTGACAATACCCCCATTTTCACGAGAGCTTGAAGGTCCGATGACGCAGGCGCGCTGTAGCGCGGTCGCTGACCGCGTCGCCGCGCTCGGCGACAAGCGCCTGTCGGACGCCAATCCGGCCGACGCGCGCTCGAGCGTTCGGGCGCAGCTCGCGCTCGAACCGGCGCGAGACGGCTGAGACGCCGCGGCGTTCCCCCGCTCGGGATAAGCGCGGAGCGAGCCTTTTAGCGAGCGCGCCCGGTCAATGCGTTCCAGGCCGCGAGAGAGTCCATGTAGTCTCTCCAGCGCGCGATCTTGCGATTCTCGATCGTGACGATCGAGCAAAACCGATTGTCGTATGCCACGCCGGTCGCGAGGATCGTCCCATGGACTTCATATTCGATGACGACGACACGGCCGCCCTCCGTCTTGTGGGCGATCAACCTGTCGGCGGAGCGAAGTTCGATGTTTTTGACATAGCCCAGGAACCCGACCATCAGGTCGGCCCGCCCATTCACGATGCGAGGCCATCCGGGGAAGTCGTACAGGACCTCGTAGACGACGTCGTCGGCGACGGCGTCAAAGAAGTGCTCGCCGTCGACGAGGTCGCTGAGCGCCCCGCGAACCAGATTGAAGTAGGGGTCGGCGCCCTTGTAGGCGGCGTATTTCAGATTCGGCATTCAGGACTATCCATACGATTCACAAGGTGGCTGCCGCTCTCCTTGGCCCGTGCGCGTTGTCGGCGCGATCGGCGATCGCGGCTACAGGAGCTTCGCCAGCTCCTCCGTCTTCCGTTTAGCCGGTCGCGGTCATCGGCAGGGCGCATCCGGTCTCGACGAGGGCGTCGAAGCCCTTGCGTCGCCAATCCGCATGTCGCTCATCGCAGCAGCCCGCTCAACGATCACGCTGCTGAGCGAGTTGCTCCCGCAACCGTTCGCGAGTCGTGGCGTCTTTCGCAGCTGCACGCTGCCTCTCGATATTGCGGCCCTGCGCGGCGGCCCGGTCGAGGATGAAATCCGTCGATTGAATCAATCCCGCTGTCTCCAGTTCGCGCAAAAAATCGCCCGTGCTGATAAGGCTCGCGCGTTGATCGACAATGGCGCGCCGCTTCTCGATGTCGCTGTCCTCGAACAGCAACAAGGCTTCGGCGTCTGGATTGCCGCGAAGAAACCGTTCGAGCGTCTCGATCGCCGCCTGTTCGCCGAGCCCTCGGATAGAGCGGCCTTCTTCGAGACGCCGTTGCTGGTCGATGCCGATGTCCGTTGGCACGATCCGCACCAAATCCAGATGCGCGTTGATCCACTCCATGATCTGTTCGGCTCCCGGCGCTCCGTGAACGCGTGTCGCCTCAATGTAAACCGCGTCGGGGATGCTCACGGCCAAACCGGGGCGAAGCAGAGTGTCGAGGGCGTCCGCCAAGAGCAAAGTGAATAGCGGCGACGTATCGGTGACGATGAGGCTGAACGGTACGCTCATCTGTGCGCCCGCAGGCCCTCACGGATGAGCGCGCGTCCCCGGCGGCGCGCCTCGACGTTCGGCCCTTCCATGGGAGCGACAGGGGGACGAAGCCCAAGCTCGCCGAGTCCAGCCAGCACTTCGACGTAATCGGCGAAGCCGTGTTCCTGAAGGCTACGCCATGTGACCTCACCGGCGGCATATCGCCGGATCAGCTTCTGCTTTTCACTGTCGGCCATTGGGGTTCATTTCTGTCAGCTCGTTGTACCTTACACCTTTCAAGAGGTGGCGGCGCGGCTGCCAAGTGTCAGACCTGAGACCGTATCGCCGCGGGAACGCGGCGCGCGGCGACAAGGGCGCTGTAGACGCGGTTCATAGGGCGTCCGAGGGACGCCCGTCTTTCGACGGGCTATGGACCGCGTCCGCCGTCCCCGGGCTTGACCCGGGGATCGGCGATCGCGGCTACAGGAGCTTCGCCAACTCCTCCTTCTTCACCTTGCCGGTTGCGGTCATCGGCAGGGTGTCGACGATGCGGACTTCGGGCGCCTTGTAGACCGCCATGTTGTCGCGGCACCACGCCTGAAGGTCCGCCTCGGTGAGGCTTTGCCGGGCCTTCTCGTCCACCAGAACGAAGGCGACCGGAACCTCGCCGCGCTCGCTGTCCTCCCGCCCGATCACGCCCGATCCCACGATCGCCGGATGCTGTCCAAGAAGGGCTTCGATCTCGGCCGGGAAGACGCTCATGCCCTTGACCTTCAGCATCTCCTTGCGGCGTCCGAGGAAATGGAGGAAACCGTCCGCGTCGATAAGGCCGATATCGCCAGTGTGTAGCCAGCCGTCGCGCAGCGCCGCCTCGGTCGCCTGCGTCTTCATCCAGTAGCCCTTCAGGTTCGAGGGGGAGCGCACGCAAAGCTCGCCTTCCTCGCCGAGCGGCGTCAAGGCGCCGGTGACGAAATCGCAGATCTTGAATTCGGTGCCCGGCACGGGCAGACCGACAAAGATCGGCTGCGACTTGAGGTCGAGGTCGTCGTCCTGCAGGCCCGCGGTGAACGTGTCGCAGGTTTGCGTCTCGGTCATGCCCCAGGCCGCCTCGATCAGGGTCGTCCCCGTCAGCTCGCGCCAGCGCTGGCGATAGGAGACGTTCAGCTTCTTGACGAAGGACGAGCAGCGCACCTGTTCGAGCGACCGGAGGTCGAACTCTGCCGCCCGCGGGTGCTCCATCACCTCGACGGCGTTGTCGACCAGCAGCGTGGCGACCGTGACCTTGTAGCGCTCGATCGCCGTCATGAAGGCGACCGGGTCCCACCGTGCCAGCAGCACATAGGTCGCGCCGGAAAAGATCGGGAAGATCACCCCCATGTCTTCGCCGGCGATCCAGAACACCGGATAGAAATTGAGCCCGACGTCGTCCGGCTTGAGGTCGATCGCGATCGCGCAGGTCGTGGCGGCCGTATAGATCATGTCGCGCTGCGTATGGACGCAGCCCTTCGGCATGCCGGTCGTGCCGCCGGTGTAGTTGAGCGCGGCGACCTTGTCGAGGTCGACCGCGACGGCGGGCGGCGGCGCCGTCACGGCCGCGAGCGCCGCCAGGAGGTCGATCGCGCCCGGGCAGGGCCTTGGCGGCGCATCGAGGCCTGGGGGCACGGGGATCGTCGGGATTTCGGGCAGCATGGCGCCGGCTGAGGTGACGAGGACCGTCTCGACCGCGGTCTGGTTCCTCACCTCCGCCAGCAGCGGGAAAAGCGCGTCAAGGGCGACCGCGACTTTCGCGCCGGTGTCGTTGAGCTCGTAGATCAGCTCCTGCGCCTTGAACAGCGGGTTCACCGGAACGTGAACGGCGCCGATCTTGAGGACGCCAAAAAACGCGATGTGAAACTGCGGGCAGTTCGGCAGGAACGCCGCGACCCGGTCGCCCGGCTTGACGCCGTGCGCGCAAAGCCACGCGGCGAAGGCGTCGGACAGGAGGTCGAGCTCGGCGTAGGAGACCTCCCGGCCGTACCAGATCAGCGCCGCCTTGCCGGGCGTGCGGCGAGCACGCTCGCGCAGGTATTCGGTGAGGGGGATTTCGCCCAGCGGATAGACGGGCTCGCGCGGCGCGCCCTTGGGCCAGTTGCGGCGCCAGAGCGCATGCAGAGCGTCGAGATAAGCGGCCTCTTCGGCGGCGGGGGTCATCTTGAACCTCGTCTTGGCGTTTCCTGGTGAGACAGCGCAACTGGGTGCTTCACAACACCTTCGGAATCAGAGGATCGAGTGGTCAGTAGCCGCGTGCATTTTGCTGTTTGAGCTTCTTGATGCGGTGGCGTTGATAGGCTTCGATTTGTCGGAACAGTGGGATACGTCTGTCGAACACGAGATGGGTGATGGAGACAATGTGAGGGGTCTTGGTTTCCGGACCGCCGATGTCAAGCCCGCAGGCAATTCCTCCTTCCTCGCCCAGGTAAAAGACGCTCGTCACGTTGCAGCGATCGGGAATGTCGAGATCCGAAGATCGCTGGCTCAAGGACGCCTTAAGAGGTAGGGGGAGTTGGGTTTGCAAGGGAAGGGACGCTTTAAGCGCCTCAACAAGTCGAGCAGCTTTTTCAGGATCGTCGATCATTGGCCGCACCCATCGCCATGGCGTCGTCGCTCGGCGTCAACAACGCGATTTGCTTGTTCTGGCTGAGACCCCTAGCACATTGGCTCCGATGATGGTTCACATCGGATCGATTCGACTGTGGATCTGTTGCCGTCACAACCGTGAGCCCTTCGAGGACCTCCACAGCCATGCCCGACGCTCCCTTCCGCAAGCTCCTGATCGCCAACCGCGGCGAGATCGCCGTGCGCATCGCCCGCGCCGCGGCGGATCTCAGGATCGAGAGCGTGGCGATCTATTCGGAAGACGACGCCCAATCGCTCCACCTGCGCAAGGCCGACGAAGCGCATGCGCTCGGCCGCGCCGGCGCCGCCGCTTATCTCGACGGGGCCCGGATCGTCGCGCTCGCCAAGGCGACCGGCTGCGAGGCGATCCATCCCGGCTACGGCTTCCTCGCCGAGAACGCCGCCTTCGCCCGCGCCGTCGCTAAAGCCGGACTGGCCTTCATCGGCCCGTCGCCGCAAGCGCTCGACCTCTTCGGCGACAAGCTGCGCGCACGCGAGGCCGCCAAACGCGCGGGCGCGCCGGTGATCGAGGGCGCCGTCGTCGGCGACGTCGAGGCGGCGCGGGCGTTCTTCGCCGCGATCGGCCAGCCGATCATGCTGAAAGCGGTCGCGGGCGGCGGCGGACGCGGTATGTGCGCGGTGCGTAGCGAGGCCGAGATCGCCGAAGCCTTCGCCCGTTGCCAGTCGGAGGCGAAGAGCGCCTTTGGCGACGGTTCGCTCTATGCCGAGCGCCTGATCGCCAGCGCCCGGCACATCGAGGTCCAGATCCTTGGCGACCGTCACGGCGGTCTCGCCGATTTCGGCGAGCGCGAATGCACGATCCAGCGCCGCAACCAGAAGCTGATCGAGGTCGCGCCCAGCCCTTGGCTGACGCCGCGCTTACGCGAGCGGATCGTCGGGGCCGCGATGCGGATCGCGCGCAAGGCGCGATACGACAGCCTCGGAACCTTCGAGTTCCTCGTCGACGCGACCGATCGGACGGGCGAGCCCTGGTTCGCCTTCATCGAGGCCAATCCCCGCCTTCAGGTCGAGCACACCGTCACGGAGGAAGTGTTCGATGTCGATCTCGTCCAGGCGCAGATTGAGGTCGCCGCCGGAGCGACGCTCGCCGAGTTGGGCCTCGACAGCCCCCGCAGGGCCCGCGGCTACGCCGTTCAGGCGCGGGTCAACCTGGAGACGATGACGCCGGCCGGCGAGGCCGTCCCCAGCGCCGGCCGGATCGCGGCGTTCGACCTGCCCTCCGGCCCCGGCGTCCGGGTCGATACGTTCGGCTACTCCGGCTATCGCGCCGGCGTGGCGTTCGACTCGCTGATCGCCAAGGTCATCGTCCACTCAGCCTCGCCGGATTTCGCCGTCGCCGCGGCGAAGCTGGCGCGCGCTCTCGCCGAGTTCCGCATCTCCGGGGTCGAGACCAATATGGCCTTCCTGCAGGCGCTCGTCGCGCATCCCGATTTCGTCGCCGGCCGGATCGACACGCGCTTCATCGAGACGCATCTCGTCGAGCTTTTGGAGGAGGCCGCCAGGTCGCATCGCCGGCTCTATTTCGAGGCGCCCGAGGCGGACGCCGGCGACGCTCGCGCGACCGCCGAGGAGGGTCCGGAAGGGACCGTCGCGGTCTCGGCGCCGTTGCAGGGGACGGTGGTCTCGGTCGACGTTTCGGACGGCGATCGGGTCCGGCCGGGCCAGCAGATCGCCGTCCTCGAATCGATGAAGATGGAGCACCTGGTCGCCGCGCCGGGCGGCGGGATCGTACGCGAGACGCGCGCTCGCAAGGGCGACACGCTCTACAAGGGCGACGCGATCGTCTTTCTCGAGCCGGCCGAGGTCGGCGGCGAGAGCATGACCGAGACGGCGGCCGGCGACCCTGACGCCATCCGTACCGACCTGGCCGAGATGCTGGCGCGGCAGGCCTTCGGCCATGACGCCGCTCGGCCCGACGCCGTCGCAAAGCGCCGCCAGACCAGCCATCGCACGGCGCGCGAGAACATCGCCGCGCTGGTCGATCCGGGCAGCTTCATCGAATACGGCTCGCTCGCGGTCGCGGCGCAGGCGGCGCGCCGGTCGCGCGACGATCTCATCCGCAATACGCCCGCCGACGGCGTCGTGACCGGCCTCGCCAGCGTCAACGGCGACCTCTTCCCGCCCGAGCGCGCCCGCTGCCTCGTCGTCGCCTACGATTACACCGTGCTCGCCGGCACGCAGGGCGCGCGCAACCACAAGAAGCAGGACCGGATGTTCGCGCTCGCCGAGAAACAGCGGCTGCCGGTCGTCCTCTTCGCCGAGGGCGGCGGCGGACGCCCGGGCGACACCGAGGGGCTCGGCGTCACCGGCCTCGACGTGCCGACCTTCGCCCAGTTCGCCAGGCTCAGCGGCTTAGCGCCGCTCGTCGGCGTCGTCTCCGGCCGCTGCTTCGCCGGCAACGCCGCGCTGCTCGGCTGCTGCGACGTGGTCATCGCGACCAGGGATTCGAGCATCGGCATGGGCGGCCCGGCGATGATCGAGGGCGGCGGCCTGGGCGTCGTCCGCCCGGACGAGGTCGGCCCGGTCTCGATGCAGGCGCCGAACGGCGTCATCGACATCGTGGTCGAGGACGAGATCGAGGCCGCGGCCGTGGCCAAAACTTATCTCGGCTATTTCCAGGGACCGACCGCCGCCTCGGCCGCGCCCGACCCGCGCCGCCTGCGCTCCGCCATCCCGGAGAACCGGCTGCGCGTCTACGACATCCGCGCGGTCGTCGACGCGCTTGCCGATCAGGGCTCCGTTCTCGAACTGCGCGCCGCCTTCGGCCTCGGGATCGTCACCGCGCTGGTCAGGATCGAAGGCCGGCCGTTCGGCCTGATCGCCAACAACCCGAAGCATCTCGGCGGCGCGATCGACGCCGACGCGGCCGACAAGGCGGCGCGCTTCCTGCAGCTCTGCGACGCCTATGATCTGCCGATCGTTTCGCTGTGCGACACGCCAGGCTTCATGGTCGGGCCCGAGGCCGAGAAGACCGCGCTGGTGCGCCACGTCTGCCGGATGTTCGTCACTGCAGCGAGCCTCACGGTCCCATGGTTCACGATCGTGCTGCGCAAGGGCTACGGCCTCGGCGCGCAGGCGATGGCGGGCGGCGGCTTCCACGCCCAGGGCTTTACCGTGTCGTGGCCGACCGGCGAGTTCGGCGGCATGGGCCTCGAGGGCGCGGTGCGGCTCGGCTTCCGCAAGGAGCTTGCGGCGATCGACGACCCCGCCGAGCGCGAAAAACTGTTCCGCGCGATGGTGGCGAAATATTACGAGACGGGGAAAGCGACCAACATCGCCTCCGTGCTCGAGATCGACCAGGTGATCGATCCCGTCGACACCCGCCGCTGGATCCTGCGCGGCCTCGACTCCTGTCCGGCGCCGCCCCGGCGCGAGACGCGCAAGCGGCCGTTCGTGGACGCGTGGTGAGGGAGGCGCTCCCTTCGCCCCGCATAGGGCGTCGAAAGACGCCCGTCTCTCGACGGGCTACGCGGGGAGAAGGTGGCGCGTAGCGCCGGATGAGGGGCGGGGCGAGCGCTCGCGGCCAATCGCCAAGGCCCCTCACCCCGGCCCTCTCCCCGCAAGCGGGTGGGGAGAGGGGGTTGGAGGACCGCCAAACTCATCCCGCTCTACAGCCCCGCCAGATAGGCCGCGATCGCGGACAACTCTCCCGGCCCGAAGGCGTGCAGGACGTCGGACATGTCGGGGTTGTTGGAACGGGCGCGGCTCTTGAACTCGGTCATCGTCTTGACCAGGTAATCGCGCTCTTGGCCGGCGGTCGGGGGAACCGACGCGTCGCCCACGAAGGTCGCGCGATGGCAGGAGGCGCATGCCATCGACTTGAGCGCGGCCGTCGCCGCTTTGGAGGCCGGCGGCGTTCTGGTTTTCGGCCAGGGCCGGGCGGCAAAGTATTCCGCCAGCGCCAGCGCGTCGTCCTTGACCAGATTGCGCGCGACCGCCGTCATCCGGTCGTCCGACCGCGCGCCCTTCTGGAAGTCGCGGAACTGGAGGTAGAGATAGCCGGCGTTCTGGCCCCAGATGATCGGCGTCGTCTTGTCCTCGGGAACGCCGTCGATGCCGTGGCAGGCGCCGCAGGCGACCGCCTTTTCCGCGACCGTCTCGCCATGCGCGGCGACTGCGCCAAGCGCGAAGGCCAGCGCGACCGCGATCCGAACCATCGAGCGTCCCCTCTCACCGGTCCATCGCCGTCATTGTGGGCGGGCGGCCGGCGTCGGGTCAAACACATTTCGTAGTCAGGGTCGGTCGTAGCCGCGCTCGGCCCGAGCGCGGGGACGCGGTCCATGGGGCGTCCGTAAGGACGCCCGTCTCTCGATGGACTATGGACCGCGTCTACAGGTGGCGTCTCGACGGAGAGGCAAACGCTAGTGATGTGCGTCGGTCAAATCGAGGGCGTTCTCCTCCGACGGGTCGCCTCGAAAGCCGCGCGCTCTTGCGCGGCTCCCTCCGGCGCGAGATTTGGATTTCCTCGGGTCTACGCGGCGGTGCATCGGGGCTCCGCGAATCTCCGGGTTTTGGACGGTTGGATTTGTTTGGAATTCCTTGGATTCTCTCGTCCGAAATGAGCCTTTTCAATGGGTTACACGCGACCCCCGGCCCATTTTTAATTCACGGGGCCCCTTTCCCCCGAAACGGGACAAGAAGACCCCGCCGTCCTTCGATCCGAAGGTCGACCGTGCTGAAACCACGCGCCCAGCGGAAACCGCCGGGGGCGCCGGGATCATGGCAATCGACATCGCAGGGGTCGGACCGGGCATTGGGATGAAACTAACGCTGTCTTCGCTTTTTGGCAAGAAATTGTCGACTTATCGCCCCTTTGCTCCGAGGCCTTCCCCGCCGCCCAAGCGCGTCGCCTCGTCGAACGGTTCGAATGGCATGACACGCCCAAGCACGGAAGCTGGCTCGACATGTCCGAATCCGAAGCGACGCTTCGCACGCCTACGCACTATCTAGTTAGTACGGGCCCGCTTCCGGGCCTTGTCAAGGAGCCCGGCGGCCCTGGGGGTCGCGACGTCAGACCGGCATGTTGGTGAGCTTGCGCGCGGTGATCTCGTCCGTCACCAGCGCGGTCGGCTTCAAGAGCTTGATTGCGCCCTCGACCGCGACGAACTTGTCGGCGCCGCCCGCCGCCAGCACCCGGACCGGGGTGGCGCGCACCACGTCCATGGGCACCGACATCACTCGCTGGTTGAGCGGATGGTCGATGACCCGCCCCTCGTGATCGTAGACGTTGCAGAGCATCTCGCCGACCGCGCCGTACTCGCGCAGCGTCTGCCGGTCCGCGTCCCCGATCAACTCGAACCGGGCCGGGGTCGATTCGGGCCCCAGCGACCCGACGCCGACGACGACCGCGTCCAGCGTCTGGGCAAAATCGTAGACCGCGCGCAGTCCGCACCGCTCGATCAGCGCCGACTTGGTCGCCGGGCTGTCGACGAGGGCGGGGGCGGGGATGAGGTAGCACTCGGCGCTGAAGGCGCGGGCGAAGGCCGAGGGGAACTCGGCCGGATTGTCGTGGGCGAAATGGGTCACGCCGCCGACCAGCGACACGACGTTCAGGCCGCGCAGCGTGCGCTCGCGCAGGTGTTCCAGCGACCGGTTGAGCGTCCGTCCCCAGCCGAGGCCGATCTTCATGTCGTTGTGCAGCAGCGAAGAGACGTATTCGCCGAGCACCGCGCCGATCGGGGCGGTGGCGTCCGCGTCGGGGGCGGAGAGCGGCGCGACAAGCGCGTCGTCCAGGCCGTGGATCGAGCAGAGCGCGGCCTCGAGGCCGCCAAGCTCGGCATGGCCGCGCGACAGCGCAATCCGCACTTCGCCGAGCGCCTTGGCCTCGGCCAGCATGCGCACGACCGTGACGCGCCCGATGCCGAGCGCGTCGGCGATGGCGCTCTGGGTCATCTCCTCGACGAAATACATCCAGGCCGCGCGTTGCCTCAGGCGCTCGCTGCGACGGGGACCACGCGATTCAAACGGGTGATGGTCAGGCTTCATAGTCGCTTTCCGGTCGCCGTCTCGCGCGAGAGAGTCAAGAACTTTCGTATCTTTCGCTAAGACATTTGATCGCGGACATTACGTCAGGCTGTCGTAGAATGCTGCAATGAAAATGATCAGGCCCGCCAGCACCGCAAGCAGGATGAAACCGGCGATCACCAGCCGCTCCTCGTTCAATCCCGCGCGAGCCCCCGCCGCCGGCGCTTCTGAGGCGAAACCGGGCATGGCGTCGTCGATCGGCGCAGGCGAGATGGGCGGCGAAAGGGGCGCGGCGCGCGCAGCGACGCGGAGCGGTGACGCCACGGGCGACGGCTGGTCGCGGACGCGTGGGACGTCCGTAAGAGGCTGCGCAATCCCCCGAGGCAGGGCGAGCGCGGTCGCAGCCGTGGCGAAGGACGCCGATTGAGCCGCACGCGGGACGCCTTTTCCGACGGCGAGCACGAAGAGCGCTCCGAACGCGGGCGCGAAGACGCCGAGCGCGGGGGCGTTGGCGTCGATCCAGCCCGCGACAAGCGGATCGGTGACCGCCATGGCGCCGGCGATCCAGCCGAGAAAGGCCGCGCCTATGACAAAGATCTCGGGCGCGTGCCGCATGATCTGCGTCAGGATGACGGCCCCGTAGACGAGGATGGGGATGCTGATCAGGACGCCAAGCGTCAGAAGCCAGAACTTGCCGCCGGCGATCGCCGCTAGCGCGACCACGTTGTCGAGACTCATCGCTGCGTCGGCGAACATGATGACGATGGCGGCGGAGAGAAAATCCTGCGCTCCGGCTCGACGGCCGGCCGCCTCGGCGGCGGACGCGGCGCCTGCAGTGCGCACGTTGAGGGCGATGACCAGGAGCATCCAGGCGCCGACGAGCTTCACCAGCGGCACGCCGAGCAGCGCATTGGCGAAGAGGAGCATCGCCAGCCTGAGCATGATCGCCCCGGCGGCGCCGAACAGAATCGCCCGGCGCGTGTCCTCGGGCTCGAGCCGTCCGCACGCCATCGCGATGACGATGGCGTTGTCCGCGCCGAGCAGCAGGTCGACGAAAAAGATCTGCAAGAGCAGAAAGAGCGAGGCGGCGATGTCGGTCATGGGGCGCCGCCCTTCGAACCCCCTGTCGCGCTCGGCCTCAAGGCCTCGGACCCTCCGCGCCCGTCGTGGGCCCCGATTTCAGGAGCCGCATGAACTCCGCGTCGGGGCTCACGATCATGGTCGGTCCGGCGTCGGCGAGCGCCCCCTTGTAGGTCTTGAGCGCGCGGACCATCGCGTAGAACTGCGGATTTTGCGAGAAAGCGTCGGAAAGCGTCCTGTTCGCTTCGGCGTCGCCTTCGCCGCGCGCGACCGCCGCCGCCTGCTGCGCCTTGGACAGGATGATCGTCCGGTCGTGGTCGGCCTTGGCCTCGATCTGCTGCGCCCATTCGTACCCTTGGGCGCGAAGTTCCTTGGCTTCGCGCTGCCGTTCGGATGTCATCCGGTCGTAGATCGCCTGACTGGTCTCGAACGGAAGATCGGCGCGCCGGAATCGAACCTCGTCGACCGAGACGCCGAGCGGCGCCGCCTTGCTGGCGACCTCGGTCTTGATCGTCTCGAGGATCTGCCCGCGCTCGTCGGTCAGGAGCGCGCGCAACGGGACCTGGCCGAGCGCCCGCCTCGCCGCCGAACTCACCAGCAGGCCAAGCTGCAGGTCCGCCACTTCAGGGGTCCGCAGGGCCTGATAGAAGCGCAACGGATCGACGATCCGGTAACGGGCGTAGGGCTGGATTTCCAGCCGCTTCTGATCGCCCATGATCGCCTGCTCGACTTGCGGCTCGAGCAGCAGCGAGCGCGTCGAGGTCACGTTGACCGTATCGATGAACGGGATCTTGAACTTGAGGCCCGGGGTCTCGACGACCGCGACGGGCGCGCCGAGACGCACGACGAGCGCATGCTCGCCCTCGTTGATCACGTAGATCGAGGCGGACGCGAGAGTCAGTGCGAGGGCGATCGCCGCGAGCGCTGCGAGCCGCCAGCTTCTCATTTGCTCGCTCCCGGCGTCGGCTGAGCGGACGGAGCGGCGGCGGGCGTCGGGCTTCGCGGCGGCGGCGGCTTAAACTCGGTCACCGGTAGGTACGGCATGACGCTCGCAACGCCCTTGCCCGACGTGTCGACGATGACCTTCGAGGCCTTCCTCAAGACCTCGTCCACGCTGTCGAGGTAGAGCCGCCAAGCCGTGACTTGCTTGGCCGCCTCGTAGCTCTTCAGGAGGGGTAGGAATGCGTCGGCCTCGCCGTGCGCCAGGTTGACGACCTGGACCCGATAGGCCTCGGCGTCTTGCCGAATGCGCTCCGCTTCGCCCCGGGCGCGCGGCAAAATGTCGTTGGCGTAGGCCTCGGCTTCGTTGCGGGCCCGCTCCTGGTCGGCCCGGGCGCGCTGGACGTCGTTGAAGGCGTCGATCACCGCGAGGGGAGGCTCGACGCGCTGCAACTGCACCTGGGTGATCTCGACGCCCGCCTGCTCGTCGTCCAGCAGCTTTTGCAAGAGGTCGCGCGTTTCGTCGGCGATCTGCTGGCGTTTGTCGGACATCGCGTCCTGGATCGGCGTGCGGCTGATGACGTCGCGCAGCGCGCCCTCGGCTGCGGTCCGCACGGCCAGCTCCGGATTTTCGACCCTGAACAGGTACTGGCCCGGATCCCGGATCTTCCAGAAGATGGTGGAATCGGCCTCGACGATGTTTTCGTCGCCGGTCAGCATCTGGCCGCCCCGGCTGGGCGCGCCGGGACCGGCTCCGGCCGACGGACCGACGCCGATCTGGATCTGGTTGATCTCGGTCACCTTGGGCAGAAGCACGGTCTCGATCGGGTAGGGCCAATGCGCGTGCAGGCCGGGCTCCGTCGTCGCGACCCACTTGCCGAAGCGCAGCACGACGCCCTTCTCGTCGGGCTCAACGCGATAGAGCGAGGTCGAGAGCCACGCGAGCAGCACGACGCCGATCGCCGCGGCAAGACCCCGCCATCCGAGCCGCGGCATGCGGAACATGTCGCCGAGCGCCGTCCTCGCCATGCGCAAAGCGTCGGTCCGGCCGCCGTCGGTCTCGTCGATCATCGTCTGTTCGGCCGACAGCGAATGGGCGCCGGCGTCAATCTTGTCCAACGGCCAGACTTTCTTCCAGCATCATTCGGGCGCGCGCGCTGAGCTTCTCGCTTTCGCTTTTGAGCTGACCGCAAGCCGCGAGGATGTCGCGCCCGCGCGGCGTCCGCACCGGACTCGCGTAGCCGGCGTTGAATACGATCTCCGAAAAGCGCTCGATCGTGTCCCAGTCCGAGCACACATAGGGGCTGCCCGGCCAGGGGTTGAAGGGGATGAGATTGATCTTGGCGGGAACGCCTTTGAGCAGGCGGACGAGCGCCCGGGCTTTGGCCGGTGTGTCGTTGACGTCCTTCAGCATCACATATTCGAAGGTGATCCGCCGCGCGTTCGATGCGCCGGGATAGTCGCGGCAGGCCTTGAGCAGGCTTTCGATCGGGTACTTGCGGTTCAGCGGCACGAGCTTGTCGCGTAGCGCGTTGTCGGTCGCGTGCAGCGATACGGCCAGCATCGTCCCGCATTCGACGCCGAGGCGCTCCATCTCGGGGACCACGCCCGAGGTCGAAACCGTGATCCGGCGCTTTGACAGCGAGAGGCCGTCGCCGTCGGTCAGGATGGCAATGGCGTCGCGCACGGCGGGGAAGTTGTAAAGCGGCTCGCCCATGCCCATGAAGACGATGTTGGACACCGCCCGCACGCCCTCGCCCGAGGGCACGAGACCGTCCGTCGGCCGCACACCGCCGGGAAAATCGCCGAGCCGGTCGCGCGCCGCCATGACCTGCCCGACGATCTCGGACGCCGTCAGGTTGCGCACCAGCGGCATCGTGCCGGTATGACAGAAGGTGCAGTTCAGCGTGCAGCCGACCTGGCTCGAGACGCACAGCGTCCCCCGGTCGGATTCCGGGATATAGACGCACTCGATCTCGGCGCCCTTGTCGCCGGGGTGCGCGGGGGGCAAGCGCATGAGCCACTTGCGCGTGCCGTCGGCCGAGACTTGTTCGGCGACCGCTTCCAGGCGGCCGAGGTCGTGACGGGCAGCGAGCTTTTCCAGGAGCGGTCGCGCGATGTTGCGCATCGCGGAGAATTCGTTCACGCCTCGATGGTAGATCCAGCGCCACAACTGCGCCACGCGCATGTTGCGCTCGCCCTCGGCGACGCCGAGTTCGGCGAGCGCTACGGCGATTTCGGAACGGGTCGCCCCTGCGAGTCGCGCGGGCGCGCGAACCTCGGCGGCGGAGACGGTTGCGGTCATGAGCGCGGCTTCTATCATGCAGCCGGGCGCGCCTCCAACGGCGAAGTGTCGCAAACTTGTAGGGCGGGGTCGCCGACCCCGCCTCCGCGGTCAGCGACCGCGGCTACAACGGGCGGGGTCGCCGACCCTGCCGCCGCGGTCAGCGACCGCGGCTACAACGGGCGGGGTCTCTGACCCCGCCGCCGCGCGCTCTGTAGGGCGGGGTCGCTGACCCCGCCGCCGCGGTCAGCGACCGCGGCTACAACGGGCGGGGTCGCCGACCCCGCCGCCGCGGTCAGCGACCGCGGCTACAGAGGCGGCCAATCTTCGGCCCCGATTAGGGCTTATTCACCGGGCCGGCAAAGTGTGAGCATGGAGATTCGGGAATGCGGGCAAGACTTTGGGCGATCCTGGCGTCGACGGCGCTGGCGGCCGTTCTCCATGCCGCGCCGCCGGCGCTGGCCGCCCAGTGCGGCGACAGTCCGGAGGGGTTTCAGCCGTGGCTCGATGACTTCAAGCAGGTCGCGATCAACGATGGCGTGTCGCCGGACGTGGTCGATCAGGCGCTGGCGACCGCCAAATTCGACCCTTCTATCCTGGCGCATGACCACGGGCAGGGCTCGCTTCAGGGCGACTTCGCGACGTTCGCGGCCAAGCACATCACCGCGGGTCGGCTCAAGAAGGGCAAGAATATGCTGATCGCCTACGCCGAGCCGCTCGATCGCATCGAGCAGCGCTACGGTGTGCCGGGCCCGGTGCTGGTGGCGATCTGGGGGCTGGAGACGGATTTCGGCGTCGGTCTCGGGCGCTATCCAACCTTCAGCGCGCTGGCGACGCTCGGCTACGACTGCCGGCGCGGCTCGCTCTACCAGGCCGAGCTGATCGACGCCTTGATGATCGTCCAGCGCGGCCTTCTGACGCCGGACCAGATGCGCGGCGCGTGGGCGGGCGAACTCGGACAGACCCAGTTCATGCCGTCCGCCTATCTCAAATATGGCGTTTCGGCGAACGGCGGACGGGGCGGCGATCTGATCGGCAATTCAGCCGACGCTCTGGCCTCGACCGCGAATTTCTTGCATTCGCACGGCTGGCAGCAGGGCGCGGGCTGGGACGAGGGCCAGCCGAACTTCGCCGCCCTGCTGGAATGGAACGCCGCCCCGGTCTACGCCAAGACGATCGGCGAATTCGCCGACCGGCTGGCGCAGCCGTAGGGGCCCTGGTTGCGCGTGCGCGGACTCCGCGGCGGCCCGTAGGTCGCAGATTCGCAAGAGGCGGCGAGCCAGCCGCCTGGCGATTGGGGGCGATAGGGGTGGCGACGGAGACAGTCTTGCCGGACTGAGGAATCGCCGCTCTGAACCAAACGCGCCTGTCCCGACGACAATATTCCTAAGCGGCAGGGTTTGGCATCCCAGGCAGTTTGCGAATTCCACTGCAAAAGGTGGTCGCTCCATAACTCGTGCTAAACTTAATTCTGCTTTTCGGAAGCGATCATCAGGTTGGCTCAACCGGATCATCTATAATCTAGAGAATGCCTGTTCGTTATCTATAATCAATCCTTGAGACTTAACGGCGACCTCCGTGCGATTCTTTGCCTTCAATTTCCTCATAATATTTCTTAGATGTACTTTCACTGTTCCCTCAGAAAGGCCAAAATTATAGGCGATTATCTTGTTCGACTTTCCCTCCTGGAGGGCTTTTACGACACTGCGTTCTCGTTCCGTCAAAGTGTCGATTAGCGGAGAGCCCTGCGTCGCTCGGGGGCTCCCCGGTCCACAATCAAAGAGATAATCCACCGGAATGTATGTGCCTCCCGCCAAAATGAACCGCACCGCCTCGTTGACCATCTCGAAATTTTCCGTGCTTGGAATATACCCCTTCGCGCCAAAGTTAATGGCGGTCTTGGCCAAGTCTATGTCGTTTACAGTCGCATGGACGACGACTGGGATATTTGGATTTAGGTCTGACAAGATCTTGAGGGTGCGGGCGCATTCCTCACGTCGAGCGTCGGCAAGACAAAGAAAAACGAGCGCGATCGCATCGCTAAAGTGGCTTTCGAGTTCCGATAGCGTCGAGAAAGTCATAACGGGCTGCGAAAACGCAGGCTGCATGCCGCGACGCATGCACTCCCGCACAAACGCGCGACTTTCGACAAGCGCGATGCACCGGTCGATCTTTGCATCCACACTTGCGTGAGTATGATGGGCGCCTGCGGCGAGCTTTTCCAGCTCCGGTCTCGAGAACCGCGCCTCTGGCCGCGGCTCGTTCACTGCAATTTCGGTGACGTTATTCATCAAAAATCCCCCGTTCTCACGCAGACGGCGTCGCCGACGATCCAGCGCACCCGCCACCTCCGGGAAGCGATAGTGAAAGCTTGAATTCGATCTCCCGCTCGAACTCGCCATGGGCGGCAAGCGACAACCCGGGTTTCGACGCTCAAAAAAGTCCACCCCAAAATTTGGGTGATCGCCAAAAAACTCCTTTCTTTTGAACCTCTTCCGCATCCCCTATCGGATATCGGACCCCCTATCGGAATGAGGAGACAATCTCGGTTGTACCGACCATACGGAATATGTCGAGAATGTAAACATGCGATATGTATGTCAAAAGAGGTATGCGGAGAAGGGCGCCTCCGCATAGCTCGGGACATCAGCTCGAGCAGGGCATGCGCGCCCACGCTTCTGCGCTAGGCCGCAGGTAAAAAAACGTCGTGTGTTCACGCTCTGATCTCCCCACATTTGGGCGTTCCTAAAGAGGAAAGCTCTGATCTAACTGAGGCGCGCAAGACCATCGTGGGAACGACGAGACGGAGTCGGCGTTGTCCTACGGGGCGACGTCGCCGACAAGCGCTGGAAGGAGTCGAACGCATGGCCAGCCGCATTTCCATTGTCCGCGCGCAACACGCGCCGCACTTCGTCGTTCAGTCGGAAGATCAGGAGATTGGCCGCTTCAGTTCGCTCGAGGCCGCGTGCGAAAAAGCGCGTGCTGCTGGGGCGGAAATCAGTGAAGGCGAGCGACGTTGGCTCGAGCATTGGCTTTCAGGAGGGCGGGGAGGGATCTGTGAACCGGGCCCGACATGGCGGAAAGAAGGTGTTTCGCTGAGCCGGTCGAATTTGCAGCTCTGTCGACGCGTTACGCCTTACCCACATGGCCTGCTGCATTGAATAATCGTGTCTAGCCTCGCGCTACAGGGTTGAGCCGCACGACGGACATGCTCATGGCAAGAGGACTGCACGAGCCTCATTAGCGCATCTCCGCGACCTTGTGAGATCGGGCCGAGCATAGACCTACGCGGACGAAGCACGCGCCGGCAGTTCGCGGGCGAAGATGCGCCACAGGGCGCAATTCCCTCCAAAACCCTCGACAATGCGGCGGCCCGGCCGTTTCACGATGACGGGGCTGGCCGAGACAAAAAGAGACGCCAGACGCGATTTGATGACGCGGTCATCGACGGCGTCTCGAAACCGCCGTCACAGGCTGCCGAACACGTCGTTCGTCTGCGCGGTAACGCGCACGAAGGTCGTGCGCTTGGAGACCTCCTTCAGGTGCGCGGCGCCGATATAGGTCATCATCGAGCGCACGCCGCCCATGATCTCGGCCATCGTGCCCTCGACCGGACCCCGGTAGGGGGTCTCGACGGTCTTGCCCTCGGCGGCGCGGTAATGGGCGACCCCGCCGGCGTGTTTCTTCATCGCCGTCTCCGACGACATGCCGTAGAAGGACATGCCGACCGGGATCTTTTCGCCGTCGCGCATTTCGTAGCGGACGTCGCCGGCGCATTCGTCGTGGCCGGCGAGCATGCCGCCGAGCATGACGAAATCGGCGCCGGCGCCGTAGGCCTTGGCGATGTCGCCGGGCACGATGCAGCCGCCGTCGGCGCAGACCCAGCCTTTCAGCCCGTGCGCGGCGTCGGCGCATTCGATGATGGCCGAAAGCTGCGGGTAGCCGACCCCGGTCACCCGCCGCGTGGTGCACACCGACCCCGGCCCGATGCCGATCTTGACGATGTCGGCGCCGGCGATCACCAGCGCCTCGGTCATGTCGCCGGTGACCACGTTGCCCGCCATGATGACGGCCTCGGGATGCTCGTCACGGACGCGCTTGACGACGTCGAGGAATTTCTCGGCGTAGCCGTTGGCGACGTCGAGGCAGATCAGCCGGATCCGCGCCGCCTTCGCCACTGCCGCGAGCTTCTTCACGTCCGCGGCGGTGGTTCCGAGCGAAAAGAAGGCGTGGGCGCCGTCCGGTCCGGCGAAGAAGCGAGCCAGTTCGTCCTCCGGATAGTGCTTGTGCAGGGCCGTCAGCGCCCCATGTGTACCCAACGCCCGGGCCATCGCCATCGTCCCGGTCACGTCCATATTGGCGGCGATGAGCGGAAATCCCTTCCACTCCGAGCCGGTGTGGATGAAACGGAACATTCGGTTGACGTCGACGGCGGAGCGGGTGTTGAGGGTCGAGCGCTTGGGCCGGATCAGGACGTCCTTGAAATCCAGCTTGACGTCGGTTTCGATGCGCATCAGCGTTCCTGGTTGCAAGGGGAAGGCGGGCGTCGCCTTTTCGTCACAGATGTAGCACGGACGCCGGACGAATTGTATTGGGCTGGAGGGCGGAGAAAGACCCCATGAGCGACGAACTGGTGTTTTATACCCATCCCATGTCTCGCGCCCGCATTGTGCGGTGGATGCTGGAGGAGGTCGGCCAGCCCTACGAGACGAAGATCCTCGAGTTCGGCCATTCGATGAAGGCGCCGGACTATCTGGCGTTGAACCCGATGGGCAAGGTGCCGGCGATCCGCCACGGCGACACGGTCGTCACGGAAGCCGCGGCGATCTGCGCCTACCTGGCCGACGCGTTTCCCGGGGCGGGGCTCGCGCCGCCTCCGACCTCGCGCGAGCGCGGCCCCTATTATCGCTGGCTGTTCTTCGCCGCGGACTGCCTCGAGCCCGCGGTGACCGACAAGGCGCTCGGCTTCGACATTCCCCAGGATCGGGAAGCCATGGTCGGCTACGGAAATATCGAGCGGACGCTGGCGGCGCTCGAGGGCGCGCTCTATCGCACCGAGTACATCGCCGGCGACCGCTTCACCGCCGCCGACGTCTACGCGGGATCTGGAATCGGATGGGGCATGGCGTTCGGGAAAGTTGACCGGCGCCCGGCTTTCGAGCGCTACTGGGCCCTGATCAGCGGTCGCCCGGCGGCCATCCGGGCGCGAGACATCGACGAGCGGCTGATCGAGGAACGCAAGAAGGCGAGCTGAGCCAGGGGCGCGCCGCGAAGGGATGGGAGACCCATGCGACTGAAGGGCAAGGCGGCGCTGGTGACCGGCGCGGGGCAGGGCTTTGGCTACGGCATCGCCGAGACGTTCGTTCGCGAGGGCGCGCGGGTCGCCTGCCTCGATGTGAAGGCGGAGGTCGCCGAGGCGGCGGCGCGGCGTCTCGGGCCGGCCGCCATCGCGCTGACCGCGGACGTTTCGAAACGCGCCGACGTCGAGCGGGCGGCGAAAGCCGCGATTGAGGCGTTCGGTCGGGTCGACATCGTGGTCAACAACGCCGGCACCACGCATCGCAACAAGCCCTTGATGGAGGTCGAGGAGGCGGAGTTCGACCGCATCTTCGCCGTCAACGTGAAGTCGCTGCTCCTGATCGCGCAGGCCTTCGTCCCGCACATGCGCGAGAAGGGCGGCGGCGTTTTCGTCAATGTCGGGTCGACCGCGGCGCTGAGGCCCCGTCCCGGCCTCACGGTCTACAACGCCTCCAAGGGCGCGGTGCACGTGATGACGAAATCGATGGCGGTGGAGCTCGCCCCGGACCGGATCCGGGTCTGCGGCCTCGCTCCGGTCGCCGGCGAGACGCCGCTCTTGGCCATGTTCATGGGCGAGGACACGCCTGAAAAGCGCGCCGCCTTCAAGGCGACCGTGCCGCTCGGCCGGTTTTCGACCCCGGCCGACATCGGGAACGCGGCGCTCTATCTGGCGAGCGACGAGGCGGCGTTCCTCACCGGCATCGTGCTCGAAGTGGACGGTGGACGCTGCATCTAGGCAGGTCGCCCGCGAGGCGGCTTTAGAGGCCGTATCGGGAAAGGGGATAGGACACGGCGAGCGCGATCGCCGCGCCGGCGAAGACGTCGCTCGGATAATGATGCGCCGACGCGAGCCGCGCCCAGGCCATCGCGCACCACGCCGCCAACGAGAGCGACAGCGTGCCCGGAATCGCGATGACGATCGGGACGAGCGCCGCGGTCAGCGTCATCACGTGACCGCTCGGGAAGGAATGCTCGTCGAGCGTGGCTAAGAGAGGCTGGAGGTCGGAATACGCCTGGAACGGCCGCTGTCGGGCGGCGTGGCGTTTGATCATCGGGTAGACACTGTGGATGAAGCCGACGTTGATGGCGGCGGCGATCACCGCATAACAGCCGCGCGCGCCGCAACCCAGGATCATCAGAATGGCCAGCGCCGGATAGATGACGCCGTTTCCCATTCGGCTGACATCGACCGCCAGACGGCGCCCAACGGCGGTCCGCGCAGACGCCACACATAGGCGCACGATGGCGACGTCGGCGGTCATGAGGAACCGCAAGACGCTCTGGCTCGCTTTGACCCAAAAACTCATGACGACCTGCCCTTCGGCAGAGACTAACACACTCGAGGCGACAGGCGAATGACGAGGCGCCGCAATCGGACGCGCAGGTGATAACCCTCAACGTCCGCGCCGAAATCGCCCGAGACGATCCGTCACCTTGACCGACGGCCGCTCGGGCATAGAACCGTCCGGCGCATCCTCAGGAAAGCGCCGGAGCGTGCAGGGACGCGGGGACGGGCGGCGACGCCCGTTGTCGGGCTGGAGTCCGCCGACCCGCCTCGATCGCCGACCGTCGGCGCCCCCGGGGCCGCTTGAGCGACGTTGACCCAAAGGCGCGCCGCTCTCGGCGTCGTCGGCGTTGCGCGGCGCGAAGCGACCTTTGGACGATCGGCACAGGGAAAGGACATCCGTGATGAGTTCGGGGCGGAGCGGGGGCGCAAAGCCCGAGACCATGGGGACGCTGGCCCGGATCGGCGCGGGCCTCGCCGACTGGAGCGAACGCTGGTTTCCTGACGCCTACGTGTTCGCTGCCATCGCGGTGGTCATCGTTTGCGTCGCCGCCCTGTTCATGGGGCGGACCCCGATGCAGGTCGGCACGGATTTCGGCAAGTCCTTCTGGACCCTGATCCCGTTCACCATGCAGATGAGCTTCGTCGTCATCGGCGGCTACATCCTGGCGGTCGCGCCTCCGGTCAAGCGCCTGGTGGTGGCTCTGGCGCGCGTCCCGAAGACCCCGAGAGGGGCGGTCGCCTATGTCGCGTTCGTCGCCATCGCGGCGTCGCTGCTCAGCTGGGGGTTCAGCCTGATCTTCGCCGGCATCCTGAGCCGGGAGGTCAGCAAGCGGATCAAGGGCGTGGACTATCGGGCGATCGGCACCGCGGCCTATCTGGGATTAGGCAGCGTCTGGGCGCTGGGGCTTTCGTCCTCCGCGGCCCTGCTCATGTGCACCAAGGGGTCGATCCCGCCGGCGCTCTACAAGATCAGCGGCGTCATCCCGCTGACCGAGACCCTGTTCATGTGGCAGAACCTGGCGATGATCGTCGTGCTGATGGCGCTGTCGGTGTGGGTGGCGTACGCGTCCTGCCCCGACGCCGATCGCGCCAAGACGATCCAGATGGCCGGCCTCTCCTATGCCGAGGAAGAGGTCGTCAAGGAGAAGCCGAAGACGCCCGGCGAGTGGCTGGAATTCAGCCCAATTCTGACCCTCGTGATCGTGGTTCTCGGCGCCATCTACCTCTACGGTCTCTTCGAGGCCAAAGGCCTGCTGGCCGCGGTCGATCTCAACAACTACAATTTCGCCTTCCTCATCGCCGGAATGCTGCTGCACTGGACGCCCCGGTCCTATCTGCGCGCGGCGGGCAAGGCGGTCCCGATGACCAGCGGCGTATTGCTGCAGTTTCCGCTTTATGCGGGGATCTTCGGCGTCCTCGTCGGCTCGGGGCTGACAGAGGTGCTGGCCAAGTTCTTTGTGTCGATCTCCACTCAGCAGACCCTGCCGTTCGTGATCGGCGTCTATTCGGCGATCCTGGGACTGTTCCTGCCGTCCGGCGGCGGCAAGTGGATCGTCGAGGCGCCCTATGTCCTCGAGGCCGCCAACCAGTTGAAGGTCAATCTCGGCTGGATGGTTCTGGTCTACAACGCCGCCGAGGCGCTGCCCAATTTCATCAACCCGTTCTGGATGCTGCCGCTCCTCGGCCTGACAGGGGTCAAGGCGCGCGATCTGGCCGGCTATTCGATCCTGCAGCTGATCATTCTCGCGCCCGTGGTGCTGATCCTGTTGTGGGCGCTCGGATTGACGCTGCCTTATGTGGCGCCGATCGTTCAGTGAAGCGGCTTCGGGCGGCTCGAAGACGCGCCGCCCTCCCTGTGTCGCAATCAGCCGCCGGACGCCGTCGCCGTCTCGGCCTCGGATCTCGCATCCAGGGCCGAGCGCACCGCCGCGGCGAGTTCGACCGGACGGAACGGCTTCCTCAGCATGGGCGCGTCGCCGCCGAGCGTTTCCAGGACCAGGTCGTCGGCGTATCCGCTGACGAACACGATTGGCAGGACAGGCGCCGTTTGCCGAGATATGGGCGATCTCCGCGCCGTTCTGACCGGGCATGGCGAAATCGACGATGACGAGATCCGGGTTGAAGTCCGGCAGCGCGACGAGCGCCTCGGCCCCCGTCGCGCATTCCCGGATGGTGTAGCCGATCTCCGACAGGATGCCCGTCATGGCGCGCCTGACGTCGTCGTCGTCGTCGACGACGAGCATGCGTTCGGCGCTTGGGGCGGCGAGGGCGTGCTCATCGTCCAGGACGCCTCGCGGCTCGGCCTCCGAGCGCCGGAGCCTGATCCGGACGACGGCGCCCTCTCCGACCTTGCTGTCGATGGAGATGTCGCCGCCCAGCTGATGGACGACGCCGAAGACCTGCGACAGGCCCAGCCCCGTCCCCTTGCCGGGGGCGTCGGCGAGCGCGGGCGGCAGGTTGTCTTCGAGGCGCTTGCGGATCTCGATGGAAGCGCCGAGCGATTGAGAGAGCAGGGGCGTCATGCCCTGAATGAGGGCGTTGACGTCGAGGGGGACAGGGTCGAGCTTCAGGCGCCGGGAAAACGCTAGGAGCTGAGCGGTGAGCTTTGCGCCGCACCTGGCTGCGGCGAGGCCGTTCTCGGCCAGACGCACGATCCTGGGGAGCGCGGCCGAGAAAAGACCGGACGGGGCCTGTGGCCGCCATCCTTGCGGCGCAGTCCGGCCGCAAAATCGTACGCGGGGGCGAGAGGAGCGCACGATGACTTCCCTTGCGATTTATGTCCGCCTGGAGGCCAAGCCGGGCAAGGAGCAGGAGGTCGCCGACCTTCTGAAGCAAGCCCGCCGGCTCGTCATGGACGAGCCGGACACCGTGGCCTGGTTCGCGCTCCGCCTCGGGCCGAGCAGTTTCGCCATCTTCGACGCCTTCGACGACGAGCGGGGCCGAGAGGCCCACATTCAGGGCAGGGTCGCGGCGGCCCTGATCCAGAAAGCGCCGGAACTGTTCGCCAACTCGATCGAGATCGTCAAAGTCGGCGTGGTCGCCGACAAGCTGCCCGGCTGACGCCGGCGGTCCGTCTTCCGGCGCGGGCGATCGCGCTGGACGTGTCATCGGCTTTTCCGATCATAGAGGCTCTCCGGCCGGGACCGCCCGGTCGGCGCGCCAGGCCCGGAGGTCGCCCATGTCGTCGGCTCAGGAAAGACTGGTCGAAAGTCGATATCGACGCCCTGCGCCAGCACCTCGTCGACATGAACGCGGTGACGCTCGAAGCCTGAGTTCGCGAGCGCGCCCGTCGACCGCGGCATGCGATTCGGGCCTGTGCAGGAGTCCATCCGGCGCATGGTCCTGGCGCATGCGGCGACCATGAATAGGGTCGACGGCAGGACATTCGACGCCGCGCCCACCGACGGGGGCGGATCGCTCACGGTCCACGCCCCGCCAAAGGACGTCGCCAAGCTCAAGGGGCTCGGATTCTTCGGCGTGCTCACGCTCGGCATGCACCATGAGATGCATCACCTGATGATCGCGCGCGGACAGAACCCGCACCCGTGCAGCGACGTTGCGCCGCGTCGACAGGCCGCGCGTCTCGCGGGTAAGCGGCTCCGCATGACACACGCAAGCGAAACCGCCCCGCTGGTCCTCGACGCTTGGCGATGCATCGGATGCGGCCGGATCGAAGGGCCGCAGCCCTGCATCGGGGTCTGCCAGGACCGCAAGGTCCAGTTCGTGTACGCGGCTGAGCACACGCAGGCGCTCGCCCGCCTGGCCGAGGCCGAATCGCGGCGCGGGGCGCTCGAAAGCCTGGTTCGGCGCCTCGCCACGACAAGGCCGCGCGCGGGAGAATGGGAGCGGTCGTATCGGGCGCTGCAGGATGAGGCGCGCCGCGCGCTGGCCGCGCTGTCGCCGGCGCCGGCTAACCGAGCGCCGGCGGAGACGCGACCGGCATCCGGGCGGAAGGACTCGTGAGCCCGATCGGGTCTCCTCGGAGATCCCCGGCGCCAGGGTTGAAGCCGCCGCGGTTTTTTGTCGCGCATGATCCTTTCGTCTAAAGGCTCGACTTGAAAGGCGCTGGCCCTCTTTCTGCGCCTTGCGGGCGGGACGGCGCCTGAGCTCCGTGTCAACCCCAGCGTTTTCAGTGCGTGACCGGCGCGAAAACCTCTGCGCCACGGTCATTGCCGCTCGCCTGCCCGTTTGCGACGCGGGCGCGATCGCTGCAAAGAGAGCCCGCAATCGCGCCGACCGCCGGCTGCCGGCAGTAGCCGGGCATGCCGCCAGACTGTAACGTCTCCGAAAACCCTGGCTGGATCGAAGCGCCGGGGCGATGCCGAGCGGTCGGCGGCTTGCGACCTTCCAGCGCAAAAAGGCGGGCGCGGGCAGCCCGCCTTATGCGTGGGAGGACAACATGAGCGTTGACAACGCAGTCGCCGCCTGGGACCCGATGGTTCTGGCCGGTCATTTCCAGTCCATCGCCGAACAGAGCCAGAAGCTGATGCTGCGCTTTCTGTCGCGCAATCCCGACGACGGACATCTCGGCATGAGCGATCCTTCGCGCCTCGGCGACGCCTTTCTCGAGCTCATGACCAAGATGATGAACGATCCGGCGGCGGTCGCCGCGGCGCAGATCGACCTCTTCAACGACAGCCTGACCCTATGGCGCCACGCCGCCGAACGGATGCTCAACATCCCGAGCCCGGACGCGGCTCCGCCGAGGGACAAGCGGTTCAGCCATCCGGAGTGGAGCGAGAACGCGGCGTTCAGCTTCATCCGGGAGAGCTATCTCGTCGCGTCGAAATCGCTTTTGTCGACGGTTCGCGGGGTCAAGGACCTCGATTCCACCACGGCGCGCAAGGTGGATTTCTACACCCGACAGTTCGTCGACGCGATGTCGCCCTCGAACTTCATCGTCACCAATCCCGAAGTGCTTTCGGCGACGCTGAACACGGGCGGGGAGAACCTGCTGCGCGGGCTCGAGCACGTGCTGGCCGATCTCGATCACGGTGAAGGCCGGTTGCAGATCGCCATGACCGATACGAACGCGTTCCGGCTCGGCGAGAACATCGCCTCGACGCCGGGCAAGGTCGTCTACCAGAGCGAGCTCCTCCAACTGATCCAATACGAGCCGACGACGGCGGAGGTGCGCAAGCGGCCGCTGTTCATCATCATGCCGTGGATCAACAAGTACTATGTGCTCGACCTGCAGCCGAAGAACTCGTTCATCAAATGGGCGGTCGACCAGGGACACACGGTGTTCGTGCCCTCGTGGGTCAACCCCGACGAGAGGCTCGCTGAGACGACCTTCGAAGACTACATGACGCATGGCCTCATCGCTGCGTTCGACGCGATCGAGGCGGCGACGGGAGAGCGTGAGTTCAACGCGATCGGCTATTGTCTCGGCGGCACGATGCTCGCCGCCACGATCGCCTATCTCACGGCGCACGGCGACAACCGCATCGTCAGCGCCACCACGTTCGTCACGCTGATCGATTTCACCGACGCCGGCGACATGGGGGTGTTCGTCGACGAGCAGCAGATCGCCTCGGTCGAAAAGCGCATGCAGGAGCACGGCTATCTCGACGCGGCCGACATGGCGATGTCGTTCAACATGCTGCGCGCCAACGACCTCATCTGGTCGTTCGTGGTCAACAACTACCTGCTCGGCAAGGATCCGGTTCCCTTCGATCTTCTCTATTGGAACGCCGATGCAACCCGCATGCCGGCGGTGATGCACTCCTATTACATGCGAAATATGTATCAGAGGAACGTGCTCAAGCAGCCGGGCGGCATAACGCTCGCCGGCACGCCGATCGACCTCCGGACGATCAAGACGCCGATGTTCCTTCTGTCGTGCCGCGAGGACCATCTCGCGCCGTGGAAATCGACCTATGCGGCGACGCAGATCTATTCGGGGCCGGTCGCCTTCGTGCTGGCGGCGTCGGGGCACCTTGCGGGCGTGATCAGCCCGCCGGGTAGCAAGTATGGCCACTGGACCAACGCCAAGACGCCCGCGAGCCCCGACGAATGGTTGGCGAGCGCGGAAGCGCAAAAGGGATCCTGGTGGCCGACCTGGGACAAGTGGGTGACTGAGTTCGACGGCGGCCGCGTCCCGGCCCGCATTCCCGGCGACCACAAGCTCCCGGTCATCGAGGACGCCCCGGGCTCCTACGTTCGGGTGCGGGCGATCTGAGTTTTTTGAACCGCCAAGACCACAAAGGGGCATGTGCGTTCTTCGTGTCCTTGGTCGGCACGACACGCGCCTCCCAAGCGCCCTTGACCATCCATAACAGAACCATTACTGTTCTCTTATGGCCGCAAACACCAAGACCGCAAGCGCGGTCCAGATTCTCTGCGTGATCGCCTACAAGGGCCCAGGCGGCACGACCGCGGAGGCGGTCGCGCGCAGCCTGAAGACCAATCCGGTCGTCGTCAGGCGCATGATGAAGGACTTGCAGCGTTCCGGCCTGGTCGAAATCCGGCCGGGCAAGGACGGCGGCGTGGCGCTGCGGCGCGACCCCGGCGCCATCACGCTCGAGGACATCCATAACGCCGTCGAGGGCGACGCTTCCGTGCTCGCTCTGAGGCGCGGCGGCAATCCGAATTGTCCGGTCGACCGGTATATGAAGAGCGCGCTGCCGCCGATCTTCCGCGCCGTCGACGAGGCGGTGGCCATGAGGCTGCGGGAGACCACGCTCGCAAGCCTGGCCGCGCCGATCGCGTAGGGTTGCTGCTCAATCAAAACGAAATCGGTTCTGTTTACGATTCGAGAGGAGGGTCCCAGCCATGTCGGACGCCGTTCAGCCCAATCTCGTCGCGCCGCTGGAGGAGGGGGTGGCGACAGCGCCGGGCGGTCGCTCCGCATGGCGCCTGCGCCGCGCCGGACCGCGCGAGGTGCTGGCGATCGTCTGTGTCGGCATCGTGCTCGCCAACCTCGATCTCTTCATCGTCAATGTCGGCCTTCCGGCGATCGCGCATGACTTTTCCGGCGCGAGCCTCGAAGACCTGTCCTGGGTCCTGAACGGCTACGCGATCGCGTACGCCGCGCTGCTCGTCTTTTTCGGGCGCCTCGCCGAGCGCTCCCGGCGCGACCGCAGTTTCCTGCTCGGCGTCGCGCTCTTCACCGTCGCCTCGGCCGCCTGCGCGTGCGCCGGCGGCGTATGGTCGTTGGTCGCGTTCCGCGTTCTCCAGGCGGCGGGCGGAGCGCTGATGACCCCGACATCGATCGGCCTCCTGCTGGCGACTTTCCCGCCGGAAGGCCGCGGCGGGGCGGTGCGGGCCTGGGCCGCGATCGGCGGCCTCGCCGCGGCGCTCGGACCCGTCGTCGGCGGCGCGCTGATTGTGGTGAGCTGGCGCTGGATTTTCCTCGTCAACGTGCCGATCGGCCTCGTCGCCCTCGTGGTCGCCTGGCTGCGCCTGCCGCCGGCGCCCGGTCACGAGGCGCCGCGGCCCGACCCGCTGCCGGCGCTGCTCGCGACCGCCGGCGTTGGCGCGCTGACGCTGGCGATCGTCAAGGGCGCCGATTGGGGTTGGGCCTCGCCGGCTGCCGGCTTCACCTTCGCAGTCGCCTTCGCCTGCGGCGCGGCCTTCGTCCGCGACTGCCTGCGCTCGGCCAATCCGTTCGTCGATCCCTCGCTCTTCCGCACACGCCCGTTCGCCGGCGCGGTTCTGGTGATGGCGCCCTATTCGATCGCCTTCGGCGCGATGCTGTTCTCGATGGCGGTGTGGGAGCAGACCGTGTGGGGCTGGTCGGCGCTGAAGGCGGGGCTTGCGATCGCGCCCGGTCCGCTGCTCGTGCCGGCGACTTCCTTTATCGCCGCCAATCGCCTGATCACGCGATTCGGCCCGGCGGCAGTGGTCGGCGCCGGCATCGTCTTGTTTGTCGCGGGGCTCGCCTGCTGGGCGACGCTCACGGGCCTTCAGCCGAGCCTCGCCGCCGCGATCGTTGGAATCGCTTTGACCGGGATCGGCGTCGGCCTGACCTTTCCGACCTTGATGGGAATCGGGACCGCGGCGTTGCCGCCGTCCTCGTTCTCGACTGGCTCCGGCGTTATTAACATGGTACGTCAGTCTTCGCTCGCCGTCGGCGTGGCGATCTTCGTCGCCGTGGTGGGCGCCGCGTCCTCGCCGGCGGAGCGTGTGGCTGCTTTTCACAGGGGGTGGTGGCTCATGGCGGCGATCACCGCGCTGGGGCTCATCCCCACGGTTTGGCTGATCCGGCGGGCGCCACCGTCGCGCTAGCTCCGGCAAGGCCGCTTTGAACAGGGTGAACGGCATGCGGATACTTGTCGTCGGCGCTGGCGCCACCGGCGGATATTTCGGGGCCCGCCTCGCCGATGCGGGGCGAGACGTCACGTTTCTGGTGCGGCCGGGGAGAGCCGAACAGCTTCGGCGCGACGGCCTGCGGGTGCTCAGCCCCCATGGCGACCTCAATATCCAGCCGAACCTGCTTGTCGTCGGGCAGCCGGCCGGGCCGTTTGACGTCGTCATCCTCGCGGTCAAGGCGCTTGGGCTCGAGGGCGCGTTCGACGATTTCGCCCCGGCGGTCGGGCCGGACACGATGATCCTGCCGTTCCTCAACGGCATGCGCCACATCGAGCTCACCCAGCAGCGCTTCGGGCCGGCGCCCGTGCTCGGCGGCGTGTGCGTGATCGCGAGCACGCTCGACCGCCACGAACGCATCGTCCAGCTCACTGGCGGCATGCAGGCCTTGACCTACGGCGAGCTCGACGGCGCCCCGACGGAGCGCATTCGTGCGCTCGACGGCGCCCTCGCCGGGGCCGGATTCGATACGCGGCTCAGTGAGACCATCGTGCGCGACATGTGGGACAAGTGGGTGATGCTGGCGAGCGCCGGCGCCGCCACCTGTCTGCTGCGCGCCACGGTCGGGGAGATCGAAGCGGTCGAGGACGGGGCGGAAACGACGCTGCGCTGCCTCGCCGAGGCGGCGACGATCGCCGCGGCGTCGGGCTATCCGCCGGACGACAAGTTCATGGCGACCACCTCGGCGCTGCTGACGGCCAAGGGATCGCCGCTCGCGACCTCGATGTACCGCGACATGCTGATCGGATCGCCGGTCGAGGTCGAGCACATTTTGGGCGATCTCGTGAAGCGGGCGCGCGAACTGGAAGTCGACACGCCGCTCCTCGAAGCCGCGACCGTGCGGCTGCGCGTGTACCAGAACCGGGTGGGCGAGAAGGAGTGAGGGCGAGGGGCTAGATCCCGGCCGCCGAGCGTGTCCGGCGATCTCACAGGGGTCGGTGAAGCGCGAATGTTCGCGCCGCGATCACACAGCCGGCGGGCGTAAGCCCCTCTGTCCGCTTGCGCAGAAGGGCATAGCCCGTCAGGAGACAGGCGCCTTTCGACGCCCGACGCGAGTAGCCGCGCCCCTGATGGAGGGGCGACGCCGTGAAAGCCCACTGAACTGCACCCCTTGGCTGAGACACTGGATTTGAGTGACAGAGCTTTGGTTGTGTCCTTTCAGACGGTTTCGAATTGGCGGAGTTCGGCTTCGAACTCGACCGGGGCTTTGTAGCCGAGTGCGGAGTGCAGTCGCCCTCAATTATAGACGTCTTCGAAGAAGGCGCCGATATGGATTCGGGCCTCGTCGATCGACGCATTGAGCCCCCGCTTTTTCCAGCCGCCGGCCAACAGAAAACGCAACAATTTCTTGCCATACGGGCGAAAGTGTGTTCCCCTTTTGTTCTGCTGATCCTGGCAAGGGAGAACGCCGCCCGTGTCCGCTTGTCGCGACGCCGCTCCACCCATTGCGGCCCCCCATTCCTCAGCCGACCCGCGCGCCGCTCGGCTGGCGAAATTCGAGCGGGAACAGCTGATCGTCGATGATCTCAATCGCGGCGTTTCGGTCGCCGAGATCGCGGCGCGGGTCGGGGTCGGCAACGCCGGCTTGTCGGCGGCTTTGCTCAGGTTGACGCGAAAGTAGCGTTTTTTTCGGTTAGGCCTCGCAAGCCCTTGGAAAGGTTGAATTCACGGGTGGATTCGGACCGGCTTTTGGGCGCTGAACGCGTGCTGAACGCGTGTCGAACGCGTGCTGAACAGGGTCCGAACGCATCCGAACGCGCGTCGAACGCCCCTCTCACGAGGGGTTCAGCGCGGGATCGACGGCGAACAGTTCCTTTGGAGCCTTCACCCCGCGAAGCGCGTGCAGGCCGACCGACTCGAGCGGCCGGCCGCTCGCGCCGGCGACGCCCGCGAATTCGGCCGAGACGAGAATGGGCCGGCCGAGCGGCTGGCACCAAGCCTCGATGCGGACGACCTCGTTGATCGCCGGGCCGATGGCGGTGAAGTCGAGCCGGTCGGCCGCGCCGACGTTGCCGTACATGACCTCGCCGACGTGCAGGGCGAAATCGACCGCGACCGGCGGCGCGCCGGCCTCGGCGCGGGAGCGGTTCAAGGCCGCGAGCGCGCCGGTCGCCTCGATCGCCGCGTCGAGCGCCCGGCCGCACGTCTCGGCCCGGGTCTCCTCCTCGAAGGCGAAGGTGGCGAGCATGGCGTCGCCGATGAACTTGAGCACCTGGCCGCCGCGCTCGCGCAGAGGCGCGGCCAGGGCCTCGAAGATGTCGTTGAGCAGGTCGATCACCACTGGCCCCGGCACCGCGTCGCTGAGCGTCGTGAAGCCCCGGATGTCGGCGTACCAGATCGCCGCGCGCAGCCGCTCCATCGACCCGCGCGTGACCGCACCGGCATGAACGCGGCCGCCGGCGTCCCAGCCGAGATAGGTGCGCAGCAGCCCCGACGCGATCACGTGGCCGGCATGGGCTTTCATCGCCAGCGACAGCGCCGGCAGGGTCGTCTCCATCAACGTGACGTCGTCGTCGTGGAAGCCGCCGTCCCGATCGGTCGTGAAGGAATAGACGACGCCTGAGCCCTGCGAGCGGTCCCCTTTTCCCTGGCCCACGGCGAGGGGATCGCCGTAGATGAAAAGATAGGCTGCGTAGTCGGTCGCCCCCTCGGCGAAGAAGTCCTCGAGCACCGCGAAATCCCGCTCCGCCGGGCCCTCGGAGAGGCGGCGGCGCATGGTGGGGTTTGGTTCGCCGGCGCGCGCCCGCTCGATCAGGGCGAAGAACGGGCTCCGAACCCAGATCGGCTCGTCGTCGTCGTCGTGGGGGTAGTTTTCCGGCGCGATGGCGTTGAGGTCGCGCCGCCAGGTGACGCCGTAGCCGTTCCATTGCGGATGGAGGGTCTCCATCGCGCAATGCGCCCGCCACAACGGGATTCCGTGGACGACGAGCCGCTGGCAATAGCCGTCGAACAGCTGAGCGGCGGCGGCCCCGCGCAGGCCTTCCCGCACCGCCCAGATGTGGATGTCAACAACCCTCTGGGCGAGGTTGCTGTCGAGGTCGGCGATCGCGAACTTCGGCTCGTTGGTTGGATGCGGCATTGGGCAAACTTGGCGCCGCCTCGGTCGTCCTGCAAGGCGGCGATCGCCGTTCCGTTCACGGCTTCGGCAAACCTTTCGGCACAATGAACGTCTGGCCCGGATAGATCCGGTTCGGGTCGCGAATCTGGTCCGAGTTCGCCGAGAAGATGATCGCGTAGCGAGAACCGTCACCGTAGAATTTTTGGCTGATCCCCCAGAGCGTGTGGCCGCGCTCGACGTGGTGGGTCTGCACTGTGGCGACCACCACGTCGGACGGCGAGGGGACCGGAGCGGGAGAGGCGGCGGCCGCCGGCTTCTGCGGCGCGGTCAGCGCGGGGACGGTGAACGGCGCTTCGGCGCGCGCGAGGACCTTGGCGTCGCCCGGACCGATCTTGTCGGCGCGGACGGCATAGCCGCCCGGGATCATGCCGCGCTCGACCGTCAGCGACCAGCGTCCGTCGTCCCCGGTCCTGGCGTCGCCGACAAAGGCGCTGTCCACGTAGAGCCGAACCGTCGCGTTCGGCCCGGCCTCGCCCCTCGCGACCATTCCGCCGTCCGCGCTCGCCTCGACCGATTGGATGGCGATTTCGGCCGGGGCCGTCGGCGCGACCGGAGACGCAGCGGCCGATGCGGCCGTTGGCTGCGTCCGTGGCGGCGCGGCCACCGCGACCGCAACCGCGTTGGACGTCTCGGCCGTCCCATCGGCGGCGGCGGACAGCATCAGGCTGTGGTCGCCGGGCGGAAGTGGGGTCGGGATGATGACGAACTGCCCCTGCGCGTCCGTCATGGCCTCGCCGAGCGTCCGCCCGCGGTCGAGGAGGGCGACTTTCACGTGCGGCGCCGCGCGCCCGGCCACAACCGTCTCGCCGGCCGGATCGACGCTCACGACGTCGAAAGACGGCTTGACCGCGGTCGAGGCCGTGGTTGCGGCCGGCGCGGCGGCGGCCGTCAGGTCAGTGGCGGGCGCTTTTTCGGGCGCGGTGGGCGCGGCAGGCTTTACCGCCTCGGTTATCGCCGGCGGAACGGGCTTCGGCCAGAGAAAGGCCGGATGGGTCAAATAGATGCCGGCGGCCACGACCGCCGCGACGGCGGCGCCGGCCGCTCCCGTCCCGATCAGCGCATTTTGTGAGGGCATGTTCGTTTGCTTTCTGATCGGCTTATACCGGCCTGTGCGTCTGCCGACAATCGCGGGCGCCCGTCTCGCCCCTTCGGGTCGGTGCGTTGAGTCTTTCGAATGGCTCTGGAATCTTGGGCGCGGGAACGGTAGGGTCGGGCCGTTGCGCCCAGCACTCGCTTCGAGCGTCGCGGCGGCAAAAGGGCCGTCGCCAGCACACCACCTCGATCGCCGCCAGGCGCGCGACCCCGGCTTCACTGCCCGCGCTTGCCCCGCGCTGCAAACCGCACCGCCTCCTCGGCGGCCCGGAACAGCGCGCGCGCCTTGTTGACGCATTCGGCCTGCTCGGACGCGGGGGAGGAATCGTAGACGATCCCGGCGCCCGCCTGGACATGCATGCGGCCGTCCTTTACCACGGAGGCGCGCAGCACGATGCAGGTGTCCATCTCGCCGCCCGCGCCGAAATAGCCGATGCAGCCGGCGTAGATGCCGCGCTTGTCCTTCTCGAGCTCGTCGATGATCTGCATCGCCCGCACTTTGGGCGCGCCCGAGACGGTGCCGGCGGGGAAGCCGGCGGCCAGCGCCGCCACCACATCGACATCGTCGCGCAGGGCGCCTTCCACGTTGGAGACGATGTGCATGACGTGGCTGTAGCGCTCGGTGAAGAAGCTGTCGGTCACCTTGACCGATCCGACCTTGGCGACCCGGCCGACGTCGTTGCGGCCGAGGTCGAGCAGCATCAGGTGCTCGGCGCGCTCTTTCGGATCGGCGAGCAACTCCGCCTCCAGCGCCGCATCCTCGCCCGCCGTCTTGCCGCGCGGCCGTGTGCCGGCGATGGGGCGGATGACCACCTTGCCGTCGCGGACCCTGACCAGGATCTCCGGGCTCGAGACGACGATTTGGAAGCCGCCGAAGTCGAGGTAACAGAGATAGGGCGACGGGTTGACCCGCCGCAGCGCCCGGTAGAGCGAGAAGGCGGGCAGGTCGAAGCGGCTGGTGAAACGCTGCGACAGCACGATCTGGAAAGCGTCGCCGGCGCCGATGTAGTCCTTCGCCTTGACGACCATCGCCTTGTATTCGGCCTCGGTCGTGTTGGAGACGGCTTCGCCGGCCACCAGCAGGGGATCGGCGGTTTCGCCGGCGCCGTGGTCGAACGGCGCTTCGAGCGCGGCCACGACGGCGTTGAGCCGCGCCGAGGCCGCTTCGTGCGCCGCCTTCGCCGACACGCAGGGGGCCGGGCGGATCGACGTGACGATCGCCATCTCGTCGCGCGCGGCGTCGAACACGACCATCACGGTCGGCCGAATTAACAGCATGTCCGGCACGCCGATCGGGTCGGGCTTGGGGGGCGCGAGCTTCTCCATCCGCCGCACCGTGTCGTAGCCGAGGTAACCGAACACGCCCGCTGACATCGGCGGCAGCCCCGGCGGCAGGTTGATGCGCGAGTCCTCGAGCAGCGCCCTCAGCGCCGCGAGCGGATCTCCGGGGAAGGGCGTGAAGGCGTCGGGTTCGTGGAGCGCCTTCCGGTTGATCTCGGCTCGCTCGCCGGTCGAGCGGAAGACGAGATCGGGATCGAGCCCGATCATCGAATAGCGCCCGCGCTGAGCGCCGCCTTCGACCGATTCCAAAAGGAACATGTTGCCGGCGCGGCCGCGCGCGAGCTTGAGATAGGCCGAAACCGGCGTTTCAAGATCGGCGACCAGGGTTGTCACCGCGACCGTCGCGGCGCCCGCCTGATAGGCGCGCTCAAAGGACTCGTAGTCGGGACTCACGGTCATCGGGAACTAGCTGCCTTCAGCGGATTGCAAAACGGCGGGGTTGACGTGCACGCCGAGCGTCCGGCGCAGCGCCGTGACGTATTGATCGACCAGACCCTCGCGGCTCGCCGCGTCGAGCTCCTGGGCCATCTGCTTGACGCGCGGATCGATGGCCTCGACGGGGGGCGTCTTGTCGGCGGTGATCTTGAACACGGTCCGCCCGTCGGCCGTTGCGGCCGACCCCACCCCGTCGGTCGGCTCGCGAAAGATCGCCGCGACCACGGATTCCGGCAGGCTCGTCCTCTCGTCGCGGCGGATGTCCGCGACAGGCTTGGCCACAGCGCCCACGCTTTTGGCGACGTCGGCGAAGCTGGCGCCGTCGCGAAGCTGCTTGACGAGATCGGCCGCCTTGGCGGCGAGCGCCTTGTCGATCTGTTCGGCGCGCCACTGCGCCTCGACCTGGGGCTTCGCCTCTTCGAACGACCGCTCGTGCGACGGATCGACCTTGGTGACGTCGAACCAGACGTAGCCGCGGTCCTTGGTCGGGATCGCCGCTTCGTCGAGCCCCACGTCGGAGGCGAAGGCCGCGCGCAGAAGCTCGGCCTTGTCCGGCAGCGCAACCTCTTTGCCGCTCGGGTCGCGGCCGCTCGCGTCGACGGCGGGGACCGATAACGTCGTCAGGCCGACCGCTTTGGCGGCCTCGGGGAGGGGCTTGCCGGACACGCGAAGGTCCTCGATCTTGTCGTGCAGCGCCTGGATCTTGTCGCCGGCCCGGGCCGCCGAGATCCGGCGCTTGATGTCCTCGGCGACCTCGGCGAACGGTTTCACCGTCGAGGGCGTGATGCTCTTCACTCGGACGATGACGGGTCCGAACTGGCTCGGCAGGACGCCGCTGACCCCGCCGGCAAGCAGGGCGAACACCGCGTTGGCCTCGGTCGGGTCGAGAAGCGCGTCCTTGGCGGTCTGGCCAAGGTCGACGTCCTCCGGCTTCAGATTGCGCTCCTTGACGATGTCGTCGAAGCTCGCGCCGGCCTTGATCTTGGCCGCCGCCGCTTGGGCCTCGGCTTCATTGGGGAACACGATCTGCTCGAGATCGCGAGTCTCGGGCGCGCCGAATTTCGGATCCGCGCCGGCGACCCGGGCGTAGGCCGCCTCGGCCTCCGCGTCGCTGACCTCGGCAGGATTGGCGAGTGTGTCCGGTTCGAGCGAGACGACGTCCATGCCGCGGTATTCGGGGGCGCGATAGTTTGATTTCCGGTCGTTGAAGTAGGCCTTGAGCGCGTCGTCCGATGGAGCCGGGATGGCGCCCGCCGCGGAGGCAGGCAGGACGAACGTGTCGGCCGAACGCGTCTGTCCGTCGTAGGCGGCCTCGGCGTTCACCATCGCGGTCGGCGCCGTCGCGCCGGTCGTGAGCGCTGCGATGATGAATTGCCTGAGCGCGTTCTTTTTCAGCTCGGACTTATAGTAACGCTCGTTCAGGTCATTGTCGCGCAGCAGGGATGCGAATTTTTGCGGGTCGAAGGCGCCGGCCTTGTCCTGGAAGTTGGGGTTCGACGTAATCATCCTATCCAGCGCCTCGTCCGACACCTCGAGGCCGAGCCTGCGCGCCTCCTCGTCGATCGCCGCCTCGCTGATCATCTGTTGCAGCACCTGACGGTCGAGCCCGATGGCGCGGGCCTGATCGTTGGTCAGCGGCTGGCGGGTTCGCCGCTGATATTGCTGCAGCGTGCGCTGGAACTGGTCGCGGAAATCCTGCGACGTGATTTTCTCGCTTCCGACGGAAGCGACCGTCGTCGCGGTGAAGCCGCGCAGCATGTCGCCGACGCCCCAGATGACGAAGCTCACGATGATCAGGCCCATCACCACGGTCATGATCGCCTTGCCGACCACGCCCTGGGTCGCGTTGCGGATCGATTCGAGCATGGGGACGTCTTCGCCTCGCTGGTGGCCGTTGGACCGCGCCTATTAGCCGCAGTCGACCGCTTTGCATAGGCTTTTGGCCGATGATAACAACGCGCCGACCCTTTCAAGGAGATGAACCGATGACGCCCGACGTCCGCCCGCTCGTGGCCGGCAATTGGAAAATGAACGGCCTGACCGCGTCGCTCGCCGAGATCGAGGCGATGCGCAAGGCGGTGGACGCCGGCGACGCCGGCGCAGCCGAACTGACGGTCTGCCCGCCGTTCACGCTGATCGCCGGGGCCGCTTCGAAGCTCGTGGGCGGGTCCGTGACGATCGGCGGCCAGGACTGCAGCCCCCACGCGAGCGGCGCCTATACGGGCGACACATCGGCGGCGATGCTAAAGGATCTGGGCGCGACTTACGTCATCGTCGGCCACTCGGAGCGCCGCACCTACCATCACGAGACCGACGAACTGGTGCGCGCCAAGGCGGAAGCGGCTCTGAAAGCCGGGCTCGTCGCCATCGTTTGCGTCGGCGAGACGCGGGCGGAACGCGAAGCGGGCCAGGCGATCGCGGTCGTGTCGCGCCAGGTCAAAGGCTCCCTCCCGCCGGCCGGCAAACCGGAGACAGTGGTGGTCGCCTACGAGCCGGTCTGGGCGATCGGCACCGGCCTGACGCCGACGCCGGCCGACGTGGCCGAGGTGCATCTTGCGATCCGCAACCTGCTTGGCGAGCTCTATGGCGCGGCAGGCGCCAAGGTCCGCATCCTCTATGGCGGTTCGGTGAAGCCCGGCAACTGCCTCGAGCTTCTCGGCATCGTCAATGTCGACGGCGCGCTGGTCGGCGGCGCGAGCCTCAAGGCTGCGGATTTCCTCGCGATCGCCGCCGCCTACCGCTGAGCGCGGGCCCCGATCGACCGATGGACGCGCCACTTGCGCCGTGATAGGAGCGCGCCATCTTTCTGGAACGCCGGCCGATGAGGCCGGCGCTTTTTCCATGCGGGCTCCTCAATGCAATCGGTTCTGATCGTCATTCACATCCTGATCGTGATCGCGCTGGTCGTGGTCGTCCTCCTGCAGCGTTCCGAGGGCGGCGTGCTCGGCTCGGGCGGCGGCTCGAGCAACTTCCTGACCGGGCGAGGGCAGGCGAACGCCTTGTCGCGCGCCACCGCCATTCTCGCGGCGTTGTTCTTCGCCACCTCGATCCTGATGTCGATCCTCGCCGGCTGGAGCCGCGCGCCCCATTCGATCCTGACCAGGGGACCGGCCGCTCCAGCAAGCCAGGAGGCGCCCCAGCCGGTCAGCCCGGGCAACATTCTCGACCAGCTGAAGCAGCTTCAAGGTCAGTCGAACGCGCCTGCAGCGCCAGCCGCCCCGGCGCAGAAGCCGTAGTTCGCGCCGCGGAAATTCCGTCGGAGGGGTCAGACGTGCCGTCGTTTCGTAACGAACGTCGCGTCCGCCATCGGTCCGATCAGATGTTCGACCTCGTGGCCGACATCGAGCGCTATCCGGAATTCGTGCCGCTGTGCACCGGCCTCAGGGTGCGCAGCCGGCGCGCGGACACGCAGGGGCGCGAGACGCTGCTTGCCGAAATGTCTGTGGGCTACAAGATGATCCGCGAAACGTTCACGAGCCGCGTCCTGCTCGACAAGACCCGCCGCCGCGTGGTCGTCGAGTATATTGACGGACCGTTCAGCCATATGGAGAACATCTGGACGTTCCGCGACGAACCGGGAGGCTCGCGCGTCGTCTTCTTCATCGACTACGAGTTTCGCAGCCGGACGCTCGGCGCATTGATGGGCTCGATGTTCGACGCGGCTTTCCGCAAGTTCGCCCAGGCCTTCGAAGAGCGGGCGAATGCGCTCTATCCGCAGTCGACGCAGCCTTGAGTCTGCCAGGGCTGCGCCTCCATGGCGGCGGCAGTCCTGTTTTCGGCAGCCCGCCGAGGACGACGAAGACCCTCGCCGCGCCTTAGACCGCCGCCTCCAGAAGGCTCAGGGCGGTCGTCACCGAGGCCATCCGCACGTTTTCCCGGCCGACTGCGCCAAATCGCTCCTCGCGCGCGACGGTCGCGCCGCCCCGGCGGGCGCAGCCGAACCAGACGAGGCCGACCGGCTTCTCCGCCGAGCCGCCGTCCGGCCCTGCGATCCCGGTGACGCTGACGGCGACGCCCGCGCGCGACGCGGCGAGCGCCCCTTCGGCCATGGCGCGCGCCGTCGCCTCGCTGACGGCGCCTTCAGCGGCGATGGTCTCGGCCGGCACGCCGAGGAGCTCGATCTTGGCGTCGTTGGAATAGACGACGAAACCGCGCTCGACCACCGCCGAAGAGCCGGGGATCTCGGTGAGCAGAGCCGCGATCAAGCCGCCGGTGCAGGATTCGGCGGTTGCGATCTTGACGCCTTCGGCGCGGCAGCGCTCGAGGAGAGCCGCGGCGCGGCGGACGAGATCGTCGGGATAGGGGCTCGGCATGGTCGCTCCGGTTTTGAGTGGCGCGAGGAATTCCCCCGCTTCGAGCCCTGGAAGTCAAGCGGGACGCGTGCGCATGGGGCGCCCAGCGGTCCGCCTTTCATTGCGCCGCGTCGAGACGCTTGCGCACTTTCGCCGCCAGCTCTTCGTGCGAGAACGGCTTGGCGATGAGATGAATGCCGGGTTCGAGCCGGCCGCGCCAGGAGATCGCGTCGCGGCTGTAGCCGGTCATGTAGGGGACCTTCAGTCCCGGACGCCTGCGCACCGCTTCGTTCGTAAGCTCGCGCCCGTTGTATTCGCCGGGCATGACGACGTCGGTCAGCAGCAGGTTGAGGTCGTGCGCGGCGTCGAGGATCGAAAGCGCCGCCTTGCCGCTCGAGGCTTCCGCGACCCGGTAGCCGAGATCGCGCGGCGTTTCGCTGGCGAAGGCGCGCACCCCGTCGTCGTCCTCGACCAGGAGAATGCTTTCGCGCCCGCCCGCGCCGGCGAACGACGCCTCGGAGGGCTCGGCGCGTTCCGCCAAGGGCGCGGACTGCCGTGGCAGGAACATCCGCACCGTCGCTCCGCGCACCACCGGAACGCTGTCGGCCGAGACGCCGGGCAGCGTCGAGATCGGTGTGGCGGACGAAGCGGACGTGCTGGTCGAGGGTCGTTGTGCGCTCATCTCGCCAAGCCACGCTGAAGCGGGCGCCCGACGCCCGGCGGAAAGGAATAACGTCTTGAAAATGGCTCAAAAACGGCGGCCCGTGGAGGAGACCCGCCCTGCGCCCGACGAAAGGCTGGACGAACGCCGGCGCGATGACGCAACTTCGCCTCGACGCCGCCAAGGGGTTCGCATGACCGACGCCAAGCTACGCCCGTTCACCCTCGCTGAGTTGCGCGCCTATCTCGAGGAGGTCTTTCCGCAGGTGTGGGCGCGGGGCGACACCACCATCGCGGAGGTGGGTCCCATGAGCGCGACCGTGCGCCTCGCCTACCACCCCGGCCACCTGAGACCGGGCGGCACGATCTCGGGGCCCGCCATGTTCACCCTCGCTGACCTCGCGCTCTATGTGGCGATCCTGCACGAGATCGGGAAGGTCAAGCTCGCGGTCACGACCAACGTCTCGATCAACTTCCTCAGGAAGCCCGAGCCCAGGGACCTGATCGGCCGGGCGAAGCTGATGAAGCTCGGCAAGCGCCTCGCGGTCGGGGAGGTGGCGCTCTTTTCCGAAGGGTCGGACGAGATGGTCGCGCACGCCACGGGGACGTATTCGATCCCGGCCCGGGGGGACTGAGCGCCGATTTCGGATCGCGTTCGGCGCTCGTTCGGACGCTGTTCAGCGTCATTCGACACGCGTTCGGCGCTCGTTCGACATGCGTTCAGCGCCCGAAAACGGCCCCTTATTCACCCGTGTTTTGAGCCTTTTCAAAGGTTTGCGACGAAATTCCGCAAAAAAACGAAGGTTCGCGAAATTTCGCGCGCTTTGGCGTCGACGAGCGCGCGGGACGGGGGCCTTGCAGAAGGGCGCCAAGGGTCATGGGGAGGCTCGACAGGGTTGAGTTCTCAGCCTGGGAAGCCTAGCACGAGATACCGTTTTTGAGAAACATTTGTCAACGCGGCTCGCGTCCCGCGCGTCCCGCAGAGACCGAGCGCGGCAGGATCCAGCCTACGAAAGCCACTCCGCCGGCACGTCCAAAGCCTGGGCGAGCTTCGCGATCGTCTCCGGCGTGCCCGTACGGCGCCCGCTTTCGAGATCCGACAGATAGCCCTGAGCGATGCCGGTCTTGGAATTCAACTGCAACTGGGTCTGACCGCGCCAGTTCCGAATCGCTTTCAGCCGACACTCGCCGCGAATAATCGCAGCGCTGACCTCCAGAGGCAGCACGAGACCGCCAGCAGCCAGTTCGGCCTTCCGGGCGTCATAAATCGCGACGTCCTCCGCGTCCTCGGCCTCGTGATCGGCGCGCTCGACGAGCGCCTCGTATTCGGCCCGCGGCAGCACAACCAGCTCTTCGCCATTGGGCGTCCGAATGATCTGGGGTCGGCTCGTAGCCGCAGGTCCTCTTGGTAGTCGTCGTTGCCCGACGGCCGATATAGATGGCCAGGATTGTGCTTGCATCCCCGTCGAAGATCACCCGGTAGCCGTCGATGCGGAGCCGGTCGCCGCGATCTCTGAGTCAATTCGATGCCGTTCCTTATTTGTTCTTGACAGGAAGTCAATCGGTTCTATAGTTGATTTAAAGTGCTCTTTTAGCCTCGATAGGCAAGGAGGATATATGAATCGTGTTATTTACGGCAAGCTGCCCGGGACCGAAATCTTCGGCAAGATTGGAGAGATGAGCTATTCTCCTCTGCACAATGCCCTTGACCAGAGCCTTCATAGTATCGATGCCGCGCGCGGCGAGAGGGACGGCCAGCAAAACCGGCCCGAGGGAAGGGAGGCAGGAAGATGGAGGCAGTGCCGGAAACGGCTAGGCAAGAGACAGAAGCCCGGAGCCGAAAGTGGTGGTGGGTGGAAGCTTCGATCTGGACGGCCCACATGGTGTCGGCGCTGGTCAACGGCGTCAAAGGAGACAAGTGGTTCAGTCTGAAAGACAAGCTCGTCCGACCGAGCGCCCTCGAAGCCGCGTGGCGCAAGGTCGCGCGCAACAAAGGGGCGTGCGGGGTGGACGGGCAGAGCATCGACCGGTTCGCGGCCGATGGGGAACGATATCTGGCGGAGCTGCACGAAGAGCTGAAGACCGGCCGGTATCGCGCGATTGCGGTTGATGGCGGAACGCGACGGAAGCGCCATGTGCGGACGGCCGGAAACGAAGCGCCGACGCTTTATTGAGGCCAATCGTCTGCTTGCCAGTTGCGGGCGGTATGGATGACGCGCAGGATCGAAACCGCCTCCCGGCCCACGTGAGTAGTCAGCGCATAAGCGATGATGAAAGGGAGGCGAGGGACCAATTTTTCATATGTGCCGCGGACTCGACCAGGCCTTCCAGTTGCGAACTCGCCAAGTTCCTGGCCGACCTTTCTGATGTCGGCAAGGACCCTCTCGGCTGCACGCGGGTTATCCTCGGCGATGAATTGCAAAATCTTGAGGTAATCCCTTCGGGCATCGTCCGACCAAACGACTGGCCGCATCAACGCGCGGATTTCTTGCGTTTGGCCTCCGCAATGATTTGGCCGGCCTCAGCCATCACTTGCTCGTGTGGCGCAACGCGGCCCGCCTCGACATCGGCCAGCCCGCGATTGATTCCTTCAATGATTTGAAGCTCGAGATCGACATAGGCGGAAATCGCCTCGGCGGCGAGGAAGGACTTGCTACGTTTGGTGTTTGTTGCGATCCGTTCCAATTTCTCTTTCGTTTCGGGAGAAACCCGAATGGTCATGGTTGTGCTTGCTGTCATGATGAAAGCCTTGTGCCGACATGTGTACCTTTTGGCACAACCAGTGTGCGCCGCCAAGTCATCGAAAATTGCTTCCGGCCAAGCAGCGAGCGGTCGATGGCGGGCGCGCCAGAGCCGCCCGTTACGGAAGAAAGCCGAACGCGTCGGGTTTTCGCGGCTCCTCTGGCTTGCGGAAGTCCGACAGGGGCCGCATACCTTGCCTGGTCGGACGACGACCGGCCGCGCAGGCGAGTTGGGAATTGGGCGCAACGGTTCTCAGGGGGTGAAGGCATGCCTCCACATGATCACCATGAAGGCAAAGGTTCGGAACTGTCGGAGATGAGTTTGCGCGTGCGCGCTCTCGAGACAATCTTGACCGAGAAGGGCTACGTGGATCCTGCGACGCTCGACGCGATCGTCGAGACCTATGAGACCAAGATCGGTCCGCGAAACGGGGCCAAGGTCATAGCGAGGGCGTGGAGCGACGCGGCGTTCAGGCGGACGCTGCTCGAGGACGCGACCAAGGCCGTGAACGCGTTCGGTCAGGTGGAACGGATTGGCGATCATCTGGTGGCGGTCGAGAACACGCCGAAGCTCCACAACATGGTCGTGTGCACGCTTTGCTCCTGCTATCCGATCGACCTTCTTGGCACACCGCCGGTCTGGTATAAATCGGCGCCCTACCGCTCGCGCGCGGTCAGGGACCCGCGCGGCGTGCTGGCCGATTTCGGGGTCAACCTGCCGGGCGATACCGAGATCCGGATTTGGGATTCGACCGCGGAGACGCGGTTCCTTGTTCTGCCCATGCGTCCCGCCGGCACGGATGGCTGGGACGAGGAGCGCCTCGCCGCGTTGGTGACGCGGGATTGCATGATTGGCGCGGGGCTGCCGAAGAGAGCCGAGGATGCGAAGGCATGAACGGAATCCACGACATGGGCGGCATGGACGGATTCGGCAAAGTCGAGCCCGAGCCCGATGAGCCCGTGTTTCACGCCCCCTGGGAAGGACGTGTCATCGCGATGATGCGCGGGATGGGCGCCGCCGGCGCCTGGAATCTCGACATGTTCCGCGCCACCCGGGAGCGGCAGGTCCCGGACGTCTATCTCACTTCGTCGTATTACAAGAGCTGGCTCCTCGGTCTCGAGACGCTCGCGCTCGTGCGCGGGTATGTCGCGCCCGACGAGCTCGCCTCAGGTCATGCCATACATCCCCCGAGAGCGCTGCCAGGCGAGGCGCTACGCCCAAAAGACGTCCCCGCCGCCACGCGGCGCGGTTCCTATGAGCGGCCATCGCCATCGCCTCCGCGGTTCAAGGCGGGTGATCGCGTGCGAACAAAAAACATGCATCCGACGACGCACACCCGTCTTCCGAGATACGCGCGCGGGCGGCTCGGCGCGATCGAACGGGTGCTCGGAAACCAGGTATTTCCCGATCACTCGGCGCTCGGAACCGCAGACGCCCGGTGGCTCTATACTGTGGTTTTCGAGGGACGCGAGCTGTGGGGCGATGACACTGACCCGAAGCTCAAGGTCTCTATCGACGCTTTCGAACCTTACCTGGAGAGCGCTTGACCGCGGACGACCCTATAGCCCAAGGTTCGACGGACGAAACGGCGCCGGTCCTTAAGGGCGACGACGGCCCGGTCTTTCGCGAAGCCTGGGAGGCGCAGGCTTTCGCGTTGACGCGGAGCCTCTGCGAACGAGGCGTCTTCACCTGGTCCGAATGGACCGCCGCTCTCGCCAGGGCGATCCGGCGAGCTCAGTGCGCCGGCGATCCCGATACCGGCGAGACATACTACCGTCATTGGCTCGCGGCGCTGGAAGAGATCGTCGTCGCGAAGGGCCTGACCACATCCGCAATGCTCATGCGTTACCACAACGCATGGGGCGCGGCGGCAAGGCGCACGCCACATGGAACGCCGATCGAACTCGCGCCGGACGACTTTCGGCCATGATGGTCCCCCGGCTCCGGAAGAGTGACCGAGACCCCGAAAGTTCACGGCGATCCTGGAAGAGAATGTCGTCGGTCACAGCCGCTTGCCGGCGCCGACAAGGACCGCTCCGAGCGGGGCGATCGCGCGCGCTGGAGCGTCCTTCGACATCCCGGGCTTGACCCGGCGATCAGGACGAGGGGCGGAGGAGGGCTAGCCAGTTACGGGCGGATGCGTCGGCGCGAATTTGGTATCCCAAGAGGTAGCTGATGGGTATCCCAGGAGTTGGTTGTTTGGGATACCAATCTCGGATATCAAGCGTCTCCCGCCCTATCTCTCCGTCCGTGGTCCCCCATGTCCCAGGCCCTCGACATCCACCGTCAGCTCCGCGCCATGATCCTGTCTCTCGATCTCGGTCCCGGCGAGCGGCTGACGGAGCGCTGGCTCGAGGGCCAGTGCGAAGGCTCGCGTACGCCGATCCGGGCGGCGCTGGCGCGGCTCGAGAGCGAGGATCTCGTCCGCCGCGGGGGCAGGGGCTGGGTGGTCGCGCCGATCGACCTCGACGAGATCGAGGCGCTCGCCGAATTCCGCGAGCCGCTCGAGACGACCGCCGTCCGGCTCGCCTGCGCCCGCGCTCAGGCCGCGGACATCGAGGCGATCGAGGCCATGCTCGACGGCTGCGGGCCCGGGACGCCGCGCGAGGAGTGGCATCGGGTCGGCGCCGAGTTCCATGTCGCGGTCGCGCGTCTGACGGGCAATCCGTTCCTGGTCCGTGCGATCGAGCAGGCGATGACCCGGCTGTCGCGGGCGCGCTGGCTCGAAGTCTGGACCGAGCCGTCGCGCGAGCAGGCCTGGGCCGAGCACCGGCGCATTCTCGAGCGCATTCGCCTCAACGACCCGGACGCCGCGGCGGGCGAGGCGGCGGCGCATGTGCGCGACACGCGCGACCGGCTGATCCGCTCGCTCGACCGCGACCGCAAGCGCCTGCGCGCCCGCGGCTTCGCGGTGGTCGGGCGATGAGCGCGTTGAAGACGGAGCCAACGGCGGAGGCCGGCGATCCCTGGTTCGTCAACCTGATCGTCTGCACGGTCGGCTCGTTCACCACCATCGTGGCGATGACGCTGCTGTTGCCCTTCCTGCCGATCTACGTCGAGGAGATTGGCGTCCGCGGGCATGCGGCGATCGTGCAATGGTCCGGCGTCGCCTATGGCGCGACCTTCTTCACCGCCGCGCTGACGGCGCCCCTATGGGGCCGGCTCGGCGACCGCTACGGCCGCAAGCTGATGCTGATCCGCGCCAGCCTCGGCATGGCGGTCGCCATGTCGCTGACCGGCATGGCTCAGAGCATCGAGCAACTGGTGGCGATCCGGCTCCTGACCGGCCTGCTCGGCGGCTACGCCTCTGGCTCGATGATTTTGGTGGCGGCGCAGACGCCGAAGGCGAAATCGGGCTGGGCGCTCGGGTTCCTCTCGTCCGGGATCATGGCCGGCAACCTCGTCGGCCCGCTGATCGGCGGCGCGCTGCCGCCGCTGATCGGCATCCGCTCGACCTTTCTTCTGTCGGGCGCCGCGATCTTCGTCAGCTTCCTCGGCACGACCTTTCTTTTGCGCGAAAGGCCGCGCCCGCTCAAGGCGCGGACGGGGCGGTTCAGCGGCCTCTGGGCGCAAGTCCCGGACCGGCGCCCGGTGGTTGCGATGCTCGCGACCGGCCTTCTCCTGACCTTTGCGCTGACCTCGATCGAGCCGATCATCACCGTCTATGTCGCGCTCATCGCCCCGGGCTCTGAGGTGACGTTCGTCTCGGGCCTCGCCATGTCGGCCGGCGCGCTCGGCGGCGTCTTGTCGTCGGCTCGTCTCGGACGGCTCGCGGACCATATCGGTCCTTGGCGGATCGTCGTCCTGTCGCTTGCGGCGGCGGCGCTGCTGCTCGTTCCGCAGGCGTTCGTGGTCAGCGCCTGGCAACTCGTGGGGCTGCGCTTCCTGATGGGCGCGGCGCTCGGCGGGCTCATGCCGGGCATGGCGAGCGTCATCCGCCACAACGCGCCGGAGGCGATCGCCGGCAGCCTGCTCGGCTGGTCGGTCTCGGCCCAATATGTCGGGCAGGTGCTGGGGCCGCTCGCCGGCGGCTTCGTCGGCGGCCAGATCGGCATGCGCGCCGTGTTCCTCGGCACCGCCGTCCTGATGGGCGCGGGCGCGCTCGCCAATCTCGCGATCGAGCGGGCGGCGCCGGCCGGCGTGCGCAACCGCTCTTCCGCCTGATTTGCCGGGGCATGGCGGGGATTTTGCTTGATTGCGACGGCGGATGTTGCGATGGTTGTACGCAACCATCGGAGGATTGAATGGACCCACGAAACTCCGGCGAAAGGTCGCCGGCCGAGCAGCGTTTTCGATCGACAGTGGCGGACGAGCCTCGCGGGCGCGCTGAGAAAACGTTTGGCCGGCGGCGCCGGGAGGCCGGAGGCGGGTCCGGGAAGGTCGTCTGGCCTGTTCGCGCCGCTCGTGCCGGGCGCGGCCCACGGCGGCTCGGGCGGGCGGCTCGGCGACGCGATGGTGTTCGCCCTCGGCGCCGCGCTCGCCGGCGGCTTGGCGCTGGTCGCAGCCGGCCCGGTCGGCGACGCCCTCGACGCGGGCGCCGCGGTCTTCGTGCGCTGAGGGGCAAATCGGCAAGCGTCGCGATCGGGCGCCCGTCTTCCGACACGCTGTCGGGAAGGCGCGCGCCCTGTCGACGCGGTCGTTGACCGCGTCGCCGCGCGACATAGGGCGTCCGTCAGGACGCCCGTCTCCCGACGGGCTATGGAGCGCGGCTACAATGGGCGCCCTGTAGACGCGGTCGTTGACCGCGTCGCCGCGCGACATAGGGCGTCCGTCAGGACGCCCGTCTCCCGACGGGCTATGGAGCGCGGCTACAATGGGCGCCCTGTAGACGCGGTCGTTGACCGCGTCGCCGCGCTCAACGAGCGCGGCTACAATGGGCGCCGTCCCCTAAACGAGCAGCGCAGTCGCGGCGACGAGGCGGGCGACATAGTCGTTGGTCATGCCGGATCGAGCAGGGCGAAGACGCTGACCAGCGCGACGACCAGCGTTCCAAGTGCGACATTGACGAGGCTGATCGCGCGAAGCGCGGAGAGGGCGTTGGCGCTGGCCTTGAGGCGCGGCACGAGCGCGTAGCGGTTGACGATCGCGAGCCCGATCATCACGGCGACGACCGCGATCTTGATGTCGAGCAGCGCGCGATAGGGCGTGGTCGGCGGCCAGGGCATATGGCCGGACGTCAGCGCGATGTTGACGATGCCGGTCGCCACGATCGCCGCCACGACGAAATGCCCGCAAAACGAGAAGCGCATCATCGCCGTGACCGCGTCGCGACGCAGCGAATTGCGGGCGCAGGCGTCGAGGCTGAGGACGAACGGAACGAGCCCGCCGATCCAGGCGCCCGCGCTGAGGAGGTGTACGGCGTGGTTGGCGCGATGGAGGACGCCTTCGACGCCGGTTTGCATCGCCGCATGGCCGACGAGCCCGAGGCTCGCCAGCGTCAGGCCGGAGAGAACGGCGATCGCCGCCCAGCGATCGCTCCAGGCGAAGACGGCGACGACAAGCGCCGCCGCCAGGGCGAGATGGACGATCCAGGCGTGGCCGAATGCAGTGTCGGTCAGGACGGCGGAAATCGTGCCCGGGTCGATTGCCGCGCTTGGGTCGTCGGCCATCGACGCCGCCTCGAGCGAAAGCCAGACACAGGCGGTCGCAAGCGCAATCAGGCTCGCCGCAACCGCCAGAGCCTTGATCCTCGGCGACAGCGCCGACCGCAGATCGACAGGCGCGTAGAGCCAAAGATAGGCGCTTGCGCCGAACACCAGCATCTCCGACAGGAAGTGGGCGAACCGGCAGACGACGAGCGGCGTCACCGAAGCGCAGCGCGCGAAAGCCCGCTCACATCTTCATGCCCTTCATCGCCCATGCCTTTGTCGGCCGAGGCGGCGCCGACGGCCTGCACCGGGAACTGCACCGTCACCGGTCCGCCGTGCTCGAAGGTCAGCGTCGCCGTCACCGTCTGGCCCTTCACGAGCGGCTTCGTCAGATGGGTGAACATGATGTGATAGCCGCCCGGCGCGAGGCGGACCGTGCCGTGGGCGGGAATGTTGAGCCCGTCCTTCAGTTCGCGCATCTGCATGACGCCGTTTTCGGACTTCATCTCGTGCACCTCGACGGCGGCGAAATCGGCGGATCCGCCGGTCAGCTTGTCGGGCGTCGCGCCGTTGTTGTGGATGGTCAGGTAGCCGGCGCCGGTGTCGGCGCCCTTCGGCGTGGCGCGCGACCAGGCCTTGTCGATGGTGATGTCGCCGGCCTTGAACTCCTGGGCGAGAGCGGCGCTTGCGGCCGCCGAGAGCGCGAGCGCCAGGGCGAGAGCGGAATAGCGGGTCATTTCATAGTCCTCCTTTCAACGGGTTGCGTGCGTAAAACGCGAGCCGGGGCGTCGCTCGCGCGAGGCCCGGCGCTGGCTTACTTGACGGTGAACTCGAACGTTCCTTGGGTGTGGTGCGTATCGACCGCCACCGCGTGCCACTTGACCGTATAGACGCCGGGCGACAGGGTTTTGGCGACCGGCACGATCAACACGTCCTGATGGCCGGCCTCGACTGAAACCGCGCCGAGCGCCGCCGCGCCGCCCGGACCCGTCAGCGTCAGGCCGGTAAATTTCGGCTCGACGCCCTCGCTGAACTCGAGTTGGATCGCGCTCGGCGGCGACACCGTACTGCCGACGGCGGGCGTCGCCTTCTCCAGCTGAGCATGGGCGAAAGCCGATGTCGCCGCGAGCGTGAAGGCGAGCGATGAAGCGATTTTGAGGAGGTTTGTGCGCATGAGTCAGTCTCCTTGGGTCAGATTCCTGGCGCTATACCAAGTCCGTGAGGGAATATCGGTTCGTCGATTTTGTTGGGGATGTCGTCGAGGTAAAAATCGAGTGAGCCGATCACGCCGACGCCGTGACCGGTTGCGCCCGTCATCGGGACCATGGCCTCGAGGGCGATCTGCCATTTGTCGGCTTCGTAGATGACTCCGGGCTGGAAGTAGCCGGTCGTCAGCGCGCCGGCGGCCGCGCCATTGTAAATTGGGGTCTGAAAGGCGAACTCGGCGATTGGGACGAGATGCTTAAGGAAGTCGTTGTCGATCGCAACCAACTGCGTGTTGAAGTATGGCAGGCTGTATTGGAGGGTGAACCCCCAGTTGAAAGTGGAGACGTTGGGATTGCCGTTCGTCCAATCCTGACCCGGGGAGGTCGTGCTGAATTCGGCAGTGACGGCAAACGGGCGCAAGTATTTGAGAGCGGGCGGCAACGTTCCGAAGCCAAGCCCTGCGACAACCAGTGGGGAGTAAGTGTTCTGCCCGCCGGAACCCGCCAGGAGTCCCGTGCCGGTTCCGGCCCAGCCGATGTCGAAGCCGACCTTGAACATGAACTCCGCGTCTGGGATGCACAACGCCTGCCATTGCAGCTCGGTGTCGAGCCCGTTCCAGCCGTAGCCGCCGGGGTGGGTCCAGGTGGGACCGTCGCCGATCACCACGCTGAGGCCCGGGGTGATCGTCTTGGTCCAGCTGAAGCTCGCGTCCCACTCGTGGGCGCTGTCGGAATTGTTCGGAACCCAGCTGACGGCAGGCAGCGTGAGCTCGTCGAGGACGCCTGGATCGTCGATGGCGAGGGTGGCCGGGAAGATGCGGGCGCCGCATACGGCGTGCGGATAGGCCGGCGTGAGCCACAGGCCCACGGCTGCGGCGACAAACGCGCCGAACAGGGCGCGCGGATTGGGGGGAAGCATGAAGGGAATCCTTCGAGTCTGAGGACAGGCGGCCGTCGCCCGCCCGATCGGGGCGCGCGCAGCCGGACGAAGTCAGGTCTCAGACGGCGAAGGGCGGCCCGCGGGCGCGATTGTGACGGATCGGGACGCGGGGAACGGCGCCGGCTTCGGGCGCCGCGCCGAGCGACCGGACGGCGAGGTCGAAGCGCGCCGGCAAAACGGGCAGCGCGGGCGGGAGGAGCGCCGCCGCCTGGGCGGCGAACTGGCAGAGCGGGCAATGGTCGTCGCAGTCGCCCGCCGGCGCGCCGGGGCCGCCCTTGCCGTCGGACTGGACGCAGAGCGAGGCGGCGTCGCCGAACGTCGCCTTCAGGGCCGCCGCGACCGAGGCGACGTCGGAGGCCGGCTGCGGCGCGAGCGGGGCCGAGCGGGCCTGGTGGTAGGGGATCGCAATGAGCTGGAAGAGGAGCGCCAGCAAGGCGACGGCGGCGACGAGCGGCGAACGGCAAACGGCGACGCCGGGCGTCGCCCGTCGTTTCCGCCGCTCCCGCCGGCTTCCGCCTTTCACCCGATCATCCTCCGTCCAGGCCCGGTGTGAAATTCCGTCCGGCATGCGTAACCCGCCGCGCGGCGCGGCGCAATCGTCCCCTCGACGGCTTTCGCCCGCCGGCGTCGCGCGAGGCGCGCGCATTCACATCCCTTCACCGAAATTGACTTGTGGCGGCCCGCGCCGGCGCCCTAACGCTATCGCGTTGCGATTCGGCGAACTGTAGCCGCGCTCGCTGAGCGCGGCGACGCGGTCGACGACCGCGTCTACAAGGCGGCGACGCGGTCCATAGGGCGTTCGGAAGAACGCCCGTCTGACGACGGGCTATGGACCGCGTCTACAAAACGGAAGGCCAGGCGATGTGTGGGATCGTCGGGGTGCTCGGCAAAGGCCCGGTTGCGGGTTCGATCGTCGACGCCCTGAAGCGGCTCGAATACCGGGGCTATGACTCGGCAGGCGTGGCGACGCTGGAGAACGGCCGGCTCGCCCGGCGCCGCGCCGAGGGCAAGCTCCGGAACCTCGAGGCGAGGCTCGCCGCCGAGCCGCTCGAGGGCGCGATCGGCATCGGCCACACCCGCTGGGCGACGCACGGCAAGCCGACCGAGGCCAACGCACATCCGCACGCGGCCCGTCGGCTCGCCGTGGTCCACAACGGCATCATCGAAAACTTCAAGGCGCTGCGCGAGGAGCTCACGGCCAAGGGCTACGGCTTCGCCACCGAGACCGATTCCGAGATCGCCGCCTTCGTGGTCGAGGACGAGCTTGCGACGGGCAAGACGCCGGCCGAGGCGGTGTTCGCGGCGCTCAGGCGCATGCGCGGCGCCTTCGCGCTCGTCTATCTGTTCGAGGGTCACGACGATCTTTTGATCGGGGCGCGGCAGGGCGCTCCGCTCGCCATCGGCTATGGCGACGGGGCGATGTATCTCGGCTCGGACGCGCTGGCGCTGGCGCCCTTCACCGACCGGATCGCCTATCTCGACGAGGGCGACTGGGCGGTGGTGACGCGCGCGGGGGCCGAGGTCCACGACGCCTCGGGCCAGGTCGTCAAGCGGCGCATCCAGCGCAGCCCCGCCGGCGGCCTGCTCGCCGAGAAGGGCAATTACCGCCACTTCATGGCCAAGGAGATCCACGAGCAGCCGGAAGTCGTGGGCCACACGCTGGCCCATTACATCGACATGGCCTCGATGCGCTTGAAGCCGTTCGACTGGCCGGTCGACCCCAAAAGCCTCGCGCGGCTGACGATCATCGGCTGCGGCACCGCCTACATGGCCGGCCTCGTCGGAAAATACTGGATCGAGCGCTTCGCCCGGTTGCCGGTCGAGATCGACGTCGCCTCCGAATATCGCTACCGGGAAGCCCCGGTCGACCCGAACGGGCTCTCGATCGTCATTTCCCAATCGGGCGAGACCGCCGACACGCTCGCCTCGCTCCGCTACGTCAAGGCGCACGGGTCGAAGACGATCGGCGTCGTCAACGTGCCCGATTCGAGCATCGCCCGCCTGACCGACGTCGCCGCGCCGACCCTCGCCGGGCCCGAGATCGGCGTCGCCTCGACCAAGGCCTTCACCTGCCAGCTCGCGGCGATGGCGGCGCTCGCGCTCGGGCTCGGGCGGGCGCGCGGGACGATCGAGGCGGCCGAGGAGAGCGCGCTGCTCGCCGAGCTTGTCGCCGCGCCGGGGCTCATCGCCGAAGCGCTGAAGCTCGAAGCGGCGACCGAGAAGCTCGCGCGCGCGATCGCCCATGCCCGCGACGTGCTCTATCTCGGCCGCGGAACCGGCTATCCGGTGGCGCTCGAGGGCGCGCTGAAACTCAAGGAGCTGAGCTATATCCATGCCGAAGGCTACGCCGCCGGCGAACTCAAGCACGGGCCGATCGCGCTCATCGACGTCGACATGCCGGTTGTCGTCATCGCGCCGCGCGACGCGGTGTTCGAGAAGACCGTGTCCAACATGCAGGAGGTGGCCGCGCGCGGCGGCCGGCTCATCCTGATCGGCGAGCGCCACGCGGCCGAGGAGGCGGCGGTCGAGATCGAGCACTTCCTCGCCATGCCCGACGTCGGCGCGCATTTCGCGCCGCTCGTCTACGCCGTCCCGGTCCAGTTGCTCGCCTACCACACCGCGGTGATCATGGGCAAAGACGCCGACCAGCCGCGCAATCTCGCCAAATCCGTGACGGTCGAGTAGGGGGTCTTCGTCCGGCGGCGCCGCTCGGCTATGGCGGCGTCGAAGACGCGATTTGTGTCTCCGGCTTTGAGCTGCCGCAAGGCGCGGAACAGGCGCCGTCGCCAAGAGTTGCCAAAGAGCCAAGAGTTGCCAAAGGTCGGACAGTTGGCGACAGTCTGGAAGCAGGAAGAGGCCGCCCATGCGAACAATCGACGCCACCGAACGCCCGATGCCCGAGATCAATCCGGCGAAGGTGTGTTTCGTCATCGAGAAGGCGCGCGAGCTCTTCAGCGAGGACGTCGGCATGGCGCCGGACGCCTCCAATCCGACCGACGACGGCGAGCGGATCGTGCTCACCGACGCCAACCACGCGATCCGCCGCGAGCTCGTCGAGTTCATTCGCGATCTCGACGTCGACGAGGCGGCGGCGCTGGTGGCGCTCGCCTGGATCGGGCGGGGCGATTTCGACGCCGACGACTGGAAAAGCGCCGTCGCGTCCGCGCTCGACCGACACGAAGGGCCGACCTGGAAATACCTGCTCGGCATGCCGCTGCTGCCCGATTATCTCCAGGACGCGCTCTCGGCCTTCGACAGGTCGTGCGAGGACTACGAGCTCGGCGAGGAGTAGCGCTTTTCGCCGGCGCGGGGCGCGGGAGGCCGACGGGGCGCCTTGCATTCGCCACGGCTAGCCGCCACCTTCGCGCGGCAAACCGCGCCTGGGCCTCCATGCCGATCGACCCATCGCCAGTCTCCCTTCGCCGCTCGCTCGCGCACCGGCTCCGGTCGTGGTTCTTCACGGGCCTCGTCGTGTTCGGCCCGCTGGCGGTGACGGCGTACGTTGCCTGGTTCGTGATCGACACGATCGACAACTGGGTGAAGCCGGTGCTTCCCAGGCCCCTGTCGCCCGACGCCTACCTGCCTTTCCATGTTCCCGGCATGGGCGTCGTGATCGGGGTCGTCGGCCTGACGCTGCTCGGCTTCCTGACCGCCAATATCATCGGCCGCACGTTGGTCGGCTTCAGCGACGCGATGCTCGATCGTACGCCGCTGGTGCGCAGCCTCTACAAGGGCCTGAAGCAGGCGTTCGAGACGGTCTTCAGCCCTACCGGTTCGCAATTCCGCAAGGTCGGGCTGGTCGAATTCCCGGTCAAGGGAAGCTGGTCGATCGTGTTCCTGTCGTCCGATCCGGGCCCATTGGTCTCGGGCGTCCTGCCCGGCGAGAAGCCGATGGTGTCGGTTTTCATGCCCTGCACGCCCAATCCGACGACCGGATTCTTTTTCTATATCGCCGCCGACGAGGTGATCGAGCTGCCGATCACCGCCGACGAGGCGGCCAAGCTCATCATGTCGGCGGGGCTGATCCAGCCCGAGGGGCCCGCCGCGCTGGCGGCGATGGCGGAGGCGGCGAAGCTCGAAAAGGCGGAGGCCCGCTAGGCGCGTCCGACTTTCTTCGCTGTTACATCCGGCAAGCTATGCTAATGAGGCCGATGGCCGCTGGGAAGAAGGCGGCGGCCGGGCCGCGTTTGCCGGATTCGGCGCCGGCGGCTGTCAAAGGACACCCTGTAGGAAGACCATGGCGCAATTGCCCACATTCGATCTCGAAGATCTCAAGCGGCGCATGCAGGCCGCGCACGCGGCGCTCAAGCATGAGCTCGGGGGCCTGAGAACAGGCCGCGCCAGCGCGAGCCTCTTGGAGCCGGTCAATGTCGAGGCCTATGGGCAGCGGATGCCGCTCAACCAGGTGGCCACCATCAGCGTGCCCGAGCCGCGGGCGCTCGCGGTCTCCGTCTGGGACAAGAGCATGGTGCACGCCGTCGACAAGGCGATCCGCGACTCCAATCTCGGCCTCAGCCCCACGGTCGAGGGGACGACGCTGCGCATTCGCATCCCCGAGCTGAACGAGCAGCGCCGCAAGGAAATGGTGAAAGTCGCCCACAAGTACACCGAGGACGCGAGGGTCGCCGTACGGCACATCCGCCGCGACGGCATCGACATCCTCAAGAAGCTCTTGAAGGAGCATGCGATCAGCGAGGATGACGAGGCCAAGCACGCCGCCGAGGTGCAGAAGGCGACCGACCTCGCGATCAAGGAGATCGACACGTCGCTCGCAGCTAAGGAAAAGGAAATCATGCAGGTCTAGGCTCAAAGCCGCTAACCGAGGATCCCTGCATGAGTTACCCTCGCTCCCCGGCTGGCCCGCGCTCCGACGAGACGCCGACCCACGTCGGCATCATCATGGACGGCAACGGCCGCTGGGCCAAGGCGCGCGGGTTGCCCCGTTTCGAAGGCCACAGGCGCGGCGTCGAGGCGTTGCGCCGCACCGTGCGGTCGGCGATCGACCATGACGTGCGTTTCCTGACCATCTACAGCTTCTCGACCGAGAACTGGCGCCGGCCGCCGGACGAGGTGGCGATGCTCATGGGGCTCCTGAAGCGGTTCGTCCGCAACGACCTCGCCGAGTTGCACGCCGGCGGGGTGCGCGTGCGGATCATCGGCGAGCGCGGCGGCCTGGCTTCCGACATCCGCGTCCTGCTCGACGAGGCGGAGGCGCTCACGCGCGCCAATGTGGGCCTCACCCTGATCGTCGCCTTCAACTACGGTTCGCGCCAGGAGATCGTCGCGGCGGCGCGGCGCCTGGCCGTGGAGGCCTGCCAGGGCCTGATCGATCCCGATGCGATTTGCGAGGAGGACTTCGCGGCCCGGCTCGACACGGCGGACATCCCCGATCCCGATCTGATCATCCGGACTTCCGGGGAGATGCGGCTGTCGAACTTCCTGCTCTGGCAGACCGCCTACGCCGAACTCGTCTTCATGCCGATCCTCTGGCCGGATTTCGACGACGCGGCGTTCGTTGCGGCGCTCGAGCACTACGGCGCGCGCGAGCGCCGTTTCGGCGCGGTTGTCGAGTTGCCCGCGGTCATGTCTGCTTCGTGAGCCCGGCCGGGATGAGCGCAAACCCGGACGACGCGGGCGCCCCGCCAACGCCGGGAAGAGGCGTCTTCCGTATCGGGCCGGACCTGTGGCCGCGGGTCGCCGCGGCGGTGGTGATGGGGCTCGTCGCGCTCGGCGTCGCCTGGACCGGCGGGATCGTCTTCGTCGCCTTCTGGTGGATCGCTGCGGCGATCGTCATGTGGGAATGGCAGCGGATCGTCGGCGGCGAGCGGCTCCTCGAGCGCGTCTTCCTGGGCGCGCTCTGCCTCGCCGGCGCCGCGCTCTGCGCCCTGCACAACTGGGCGGTTCCGGCCGTTGCAATGCTGGTCGTCGCCGGGGCGGCGGTCGGTTTCGTCGCCGCGCCGGACCGGCGGATCTGGGCGGGGATGGGGGCGCTCTACGGCGGCGCGCTGGTTGTCGGCCTCGGCCTCCTCGAGGCGAGCCCGATCTACGGGCTGGCGGCCGTTCTCTGGCTCTTCGCCATCGTCTGGGGCGCCGACGTAGCCGCTTTCTTCGCCGGCCGCGCGATCGGGGGGCCGAGGCTCTGGCCGAGCGTCTCGCCAGGCAAGACCTGGTCGGGCGCGATCGCCGGCGCGCTCGCAGGCGCCGCGCTCGGCCTCGTCGTCGGCGTGATCTTCGCGCCCGGCCCGGTCCGGATCGACCGGTTGTTTGCGCTCGGGCTCGCGACGGCGGTCATGTCGGAATTCGGGGACCTCTTCGAATTCGGCGGTCAAGCGGAGGTTCGGCGTCAAGGATTCGAGCCGCCTCATCCCCGGCCACGGCGGGCTGATGGACAGGCTCGATTCCTTCATCGCCGCCTCGACTTTTGCGGCCATTGTCGCCGCCGCCCACTCCAGCGGCCCCTATATCGCGAGCGGGCTGTTCGAATGGTGAACCCCGTCGGCCTTGGGTCTCGAGGCCGTCGCCCGTTGCGCGGGCGCGCGCCATACACCATATCGCTCGCGCGGGCCCGGCCGCTGTTGGCCTGAGCGCCACAATCGGCTAAAATTTGGCGGGGTCGGACTGGCTTTGCGGCCGGGGAAGGCGCGCCTTTGGCGCGCGGAGATGGCGAATGGGTCTTCTGCACACGGTTTCAGACCTCCTCTCCTGGTTCGGATGGTACGTCGTGCCGTTCGTCGTCATCCTGAGCGCGATCGTGTTCATCCACGAGCTCGGCCATTATCTGGTCGGCCGGTGGTGCGGCGTGCGGATCGACGCATTTTCGATCGGCTTCGGACCGGAGCTGTTCGCTCGGGTCGATTTGCACGGCACCCGCTGGCGGATCGCGGCGCTTCCGCTGGGCGGCTACGTCAAGTTCCACGGCGACGCCAACGCCGCGAGCGTCGATGCCGGCCCGCTCGACCCTTCGGTCGATCCGACGCGGACGCTGGCCGCCCAGCCGGTGCTGAACCGCGCCGCGATCGTGCTCGCCGGCCCGGTCGCCAATTTCCTGCTGGCCTTTGTCATTTTCACTGCGATGTTCATGGCCTACGGGAGAGTCGAGCATATGGCGCGCATCGGCCGGGTCGAGCCGATGAGCCCGGCGGCCGCGGCCGGGTTCGAGGCCGGCGACCTCGTCAAGTCGGTCGACGGCGAACCGATCGGCAGCTTCGAGGATCTGCAGCAGGCGACGTTGATGAGCACCGGCCTGCCGATGACCTTCGTCGTCGACCGGGACGGGCGCGTCGTCGATTTGACCGCGACGCCGAAAGTCAGCGAGGTCGATCAGGGCGTGTTCGGCAAGCGCCGCATGGGCCATCTGGGACTGGCCTCCTCGGCCAACCCGAGCGACGTCAAGATCGAGCGGTGCGCCCCGCCGGCCTGCGCGGTCTGGGGAGCCTCGCAGGTCGGCTTTATCGTCAAGGCGACGTCGGCCTATATCGTCGGCATTTTCGCCGGCCGCGAGTTCGACCGACCAGGTCTCCGGACTGATCGGCGCGGCGCAGATGGCGGGAGAGATCGCCAAGATCAGCCTATGGGAGTTGTTCAGCCTCGCCGCCTGGTTCTCGGTGTCGGTCGGCTTCATGAACCTGTTGCCGGTGCCGCTGCTCGACGGCGGACATCTGGTGTTTTACGCGTTCGAGGCCGCCCTCGGCCGGCCACTGAGCCAGCGAACCCAGGAAATCGGCCTGAAAATCGGCATCCTGCTGGTGGCGATGCTGCTCGTTTTCACCACCTCGCACGACATTCTGCGCCTCCTTCCGAACGGCAATTAACGGAACGTCGACCATCTTAGCGTGTCCTCGCGGCAACGCCCTCGCGAAATGGTGTAGGGTCGCCGAATAGAGGTTTGCAGATGTGGCCGAAAACGGTAAAAGGCCGTTAATCGTGCCTGGCCCCGCGCGGGGGCGGCGGGCAAGGCGAAGTGCGCTCGCCTCGCAGCAAACATGGCGCGGACCAAACCGCGACCGTAGCGGGTAAGCGGAGCTGGAGCGGCGCGGAGGGCGAGTTTCCCCGCGGCGCGAAGAGGGACTAAGGGCGACATGGATTGGATTCGAAGCTTCTTCGGCGCTCTGGTTCTAGCGGTGGTGATCGCATTCGGCGGATTGACCCTGGCGACTCCGGCCTTTGCGCAGCAGATCGTGGTCGAGGGGAACACCGGCGTCACCCCGGCCAGTCTCAAGCCCTATTTCAGCGGAACGGATCCGGCCTCCCTCCAGCGCGGCGTGGACGACCTGAAGGCGACGGGGATCTATTCCTCGGTCAGCGCCAGGGCGGAAGACGGCCGGATCGTCGTATCGCTCGCCTCCGGCAAGCAGATCATCAATCGCGTCGCCTTCGAGGGCAACAGCAAGATCACCAAGGAGCAGCTCGAGGTCGAGGTCCAGTCGAAGACCGGCGTCGCCTATAACGACGCGCTCGGCGAGGCCGACGTCGCCCGCATCAAGGACGCCTACAGGAAATACGGCTACAACGAAGCCCAGGTCACCAAGCGGCTCGTTCAGCTTCCCGACGGTCGCGTCGATCTCGTGTTCACCATCAACGAACAAGGAAAGACTGGCATCCGCGAGATCCGCTTTGTCGGCAACAACGCCGTCTCGAGCTACCGCCTGCACAACCTGATGCAGACGAGCACAATGAACTTCTTGTCGTGGTTCAAGAGCACCGACGTCTACGATCCCGATCGCCTCGCCTCCGACGAGGAGGCGATCCGCCGCTACTACATGAAGAACGGCTATGCCGACTTCCGGATCGTCAACACCGACGTCGCCTACCAGGCGAACCCAGCCGGCTACGTGATCACGATCACGCTCGACGAGGGGCCGCAGTACCACGTCTCGGGCGTGAGCGTGGACTCTCACATTCCGGCCGTTAACGGGCCGTCGCTGCTGCGGTTCTCCACTCTGCACGCCGGCGACGTCTACGACGCCGGCGGGGTCGACAAGACAGTCGACGCCATGAGCCGAGACGTCGCAAGCGCGGGCTACGCCTTCTCGGAAGTGCGCCCGCATGGCGACCGCGACACGGCGAACCACACGATCGCGCTGAGCTACTCGGTCGACGACGGTCCGAAAGTCTACATCGAGCGGATCGACATCGTCGGCAACACAAGGACGCGCGACTACGTCATTCGCCGCGAGTTCGACATCGGCGAAGGCGACCCCTACAACCACGAGATGATCGAGCGGGCCGAGCGCCGGCTGAACAGCCTCGGCTACTTCAAGAAGGTCCATATTTCGAACCGTCCGGGCTCGTCGCCCGACCGCGTCATCGTGGTGGTCGAGGTCGAGGACCAGCCGACCGGCTCGATCAGCCTCAGCGGCGGCTATTCGACGACGCAAGGCGTCATGGCCGAGCTCGCCTACACCGAGACGAACTTTCTCGGCCGCGGCCAGTACGTCCGCCTGAGCGTGTCCGACGGTCAGTACAGCCAAGGCTGGAAGGCCTCGTTCACCGAGCCCTACTTCCTGGGTCAGCGCCTGGCGGCGGGGTTCGACGTCTATCACCAGGTCCAGTTGCAGAACCAGTACGCGCTCTACCAGAACTGGACCACGGGCGCCACGCTGCGGCTCGGCATCCCGATCACGGACGACTTGACGTTCCAGCCGAACTACGCGCTTTACCAGTCGAAGATCACGATCCCGAACACCACGTCGCAGCCCTATGACGACTGTTACGGGCCGAACTCGCCGTGGATCATCGGCGGAACGTTCTACGCCGTCACCCCGACCCCGTTCATCAACTGCTTGACCAACGGCGAGGCGCCGGTGGAAATCAAGCAGGCTGCGGCCCAGGGCGCGATCGTCACGTCGCTGGTCGGCTTTGCGATGAGCTACAACACGCTCGACAACCGCAAAAACCCGACCAGCGGCTGGTATGCGACGTACAAGCAGGACTTCGCCGGCGTCGGCGGCCAGTCCGACTTCATCCGCGAGACGATGGACGCGCGCTGGTATCACGCGATCACCGAGGACTTCACCGGCATCCTCCACCTGCAGGGAGGCCAGATCAACGGGTTCGGGTCGCAGCCGCTCGACCTGATCAACAACTTCATGATGGGGCCGACGTTGGTGCGCGGCTTCGCGCCAGGCGGCATGGGCCCGCGCGACATCGCAAGCGGTTTGGACAACATCCAGGGCGCCGCGATCGGCGGCACGAGCTACTACGGCGCCTCGGCCGAAGTGGACTTCCCGATCTTCGGGCTGCCGAAGGAGATCGGGCTCCAGGGCGCCCTGTTCGTCGACGCCGGCAACCTGATCGGCTACGGCGGCCAGACCAACTTCTCGAACTTCCTCGGGTACACCTATTGTCCGGGACAGAATGTCTTTCTGATCACTCAGCCGAGTTGCGCCAACGTCTGGGATCCGAACGTGATCCGCAGTTCGGTCGGCGCGAGCTTGATCTGGGCGTCGCCCATGGGTCCGATCCGGTTCGATTTCGCCCTCCCGCTTTCGAAGGGTAAGTACGACCAGACCCAGGTCTTCAATTTCTCGGGCGGCGCGACGTTCTAGCCTCGAACGTCCCGAACTCTCGGATCGCGGGCGCGTCACGGGCTGACGCGCCCGTGTTCGCATTGATGGAACCCTCCGTGTGACCAGGATTCGCTTCTTTCCGCAAAGCTGCGCGCCGACGCTGGCTGAAGTCGCGGTCTGGTGCGGGGCGGCCCTGGCCGCCGCAACGGACAGCGACCGCGTGATCCACGATGTCGCCGCGCTCGATCAGGCCGGCCCGGGCGACCTGACCTTCCTCGACAATCCGAGATATATCGGCGCGCTGAAGGCGACTCGCGCCGCCGCCGCGCTCGTCTCGGCGCGCTATGTGGAGGCCGCGCCGGCGGGCTGCGCCGCGCTCATCGCGCGCGAGCCCTATCGCGCGATGGCGCAGGTGATGGCCAAGCTCTACCCATTGGCGATGAAGCCGGGCTCGAGCTTCGGCGAGACGGGCGTTTCACGCGCCGCCCATGTTCACCCGTCCGCTCGCCTCGAGCCCGGCGTCGTCGTCGATCCGGGCGCGGTGATCGGGCAGGGCGCCGAAATCGGCGCGGGCACGGTGATCGGGGCGAACGCGGTCATCGGCCCGGACGTGCGGATCGGCCGCAACGGAGCGATCGGCGCCACCACGACGATCATCGCGGCGCTGATCGGCGACCGGGTGATCATCCATCCGGGCGTCCATATCGGCCAGGACGGGTTCGGCTTCGCGCTCGGCGCCCGCGGCCACCTCAAGGTGCCGCAGGTCGGCCGGGTCATCATTCAGGACGACGTCGAGATCGGCGCCGGCGTGACCATCGACCGCGGCGCCAATCGCGACACGGTGATCGGCGAAGGCGCGAAGATCGATAATCTGGTGATGGTCGCCCATAACGTCGTCATCGGCCGTCACGCCGTGCTCGTTTCGCAATCGGGCGTGTCCGGATCGAGCGTCATCGGCGATTTCGCCGCGCTCGGCGGCCAGGCCGGGATCGCCGGCCACCTGAAGATCGGCGCCGGCGCCCAGGTGGCGGCGGCGGCGGGCGTGATGACCGACATTCCCCCTGGCGAACGTTGGGGCGGGGCCCCTGCGAAGCCGATCCGCGAATTCTTCCGCGAGGTGGCGGCGGTGAAGAAGCTCGCCGCCGCCCGCGCCGACACGCACGCCACGGACGAGCCATGATCCTGGGGCGTGATGGAATTCGGTTCGCGCGGGGTTACCCTCATGCCGCCGCCGCTCCTCGAGAGACGTGCGTCCTCGCGGACGCCCTGCGGCGCGGGCGGCCGGATGAGGGTTTTGCGGCGCGGATCGGTGAGAAGTCATCGTGGGCTCGCCACGCAGAAAGGGGGGACTGAATGAGCGACACGACCGGTCAGGTCATCGAGAGCTACGATATTCAGAAGCTCCTGACGCTGCTGCCGCACCGCTATCCGTTCCTGCTCGTCGATCGGATCGTCGAGGCGCGCGCTGACGAGTACGGCGTCGGGATCAAGAACGTGACGGTGAACGAGCCTCAGTTCCTGGGCCACTTCCCCGATCGCCCGGTGATGCCGGGCGTGTTGCTGATCGAAGCGATGGCGCAGACCGCCGGCGCGCTCTGCGTCGCTTCCCAGCAGCAGGGCAGCGCGCCGAGCGTCGTCTATCTGATGACCATCGACAAGGCGAAGTTCCGCAAGCCCGTCGTCCCGGGCGACCAGGTCAGGTTCCATATGACGCGGATCGCCAAGAAGCGGAACATGTGGTGGTTCCGCGGCGAGGCCAGGGTCGACGGCGCGCTGGTGTGCGAGGCGGAGGTCTCCGCGATGCTGGTGCGGGAATGAGCGCCGCGATCCACCCGAGCGCGGTCGTCGAGGATGGCGCGAGGCTCGGCGCCGGCGTCGAGATCGGACCCTTTTGCCATGTCGGGCCGAAGGTGACGCTCGGCGAGGGCGTCCGGCTCGTCTCGCACGTCAGCCTCGTGGGCGACACGACGATCGGCGCCCGCACGCGCATCTTTCCCTTCGCCGCCATCGGCCACCAGCCGCAGGATCTCAAGTACCGGGGCGAGCCGGTCCGGCTCGTGGTCGGCGCCGACTGCCTGATCCGCGAGCACGTGACCATGAACCCGGGCACCGAGGGGGGCGGCTCGCAGACGATCGTCGGGCCGCGCAGCGTGTTTCTCACCAACGCCCATGTCGCGCACGACTGCCGAGTCGGCGAGGGCGTCATCCTGTCCAACAACGTGATGCTTGCGGGCCACGTGCAGGTCGGCGATTTCGCCATCGTCAGCGGCGGCGCGGCGGCGCACCAGTTCGTCCGCATCGGCGCGCACGCCTTCGTCGGCGGCCTCGCCGGGCTCGAGCACGACCTCATCCCGTTCGGCATGGCGCTGGGGAACCGCGCCGCGCTCGCCGGCCTCAATGTCGTCGGCCTCAAGCGGCGCGGGTTTGCGCACGAGGCGATCCATGAACTCCGGCGCGCCTACAGGACGCTGTTCTTCGGCCAGGGGACGCTGAAGGAGCGCATCGGCGACGTGGCGGAGGCCTTCCCCGACCAGGAGGCGGTGCAGCAGATCGTCGCGTTCCTTCGCGAGGGCGGCGACCGGGCGATCTGCGTTCCGCGCGACGGCAAGGGCGAGGAAGCGTGAGCGCGCCGGCCGGCGGGCCGGCGGCAGCGGCTGGGGCGCCTCCGCTCGCCATCCTGTGCGGCGCCGGCGCCTTTCCGCTCGAGGTCGCTGCCGACGCGCGCAAGGCCGGACGCGAGCCGTTCCTGATCGGCGTCGTCGGATCCTCCGATCCCGGCATCGAAGCCTACCCGCATGTCTGGGTGCGGATGGGGGAGGTGGGGAAACTGTTCGGCGCGCTGAAGGCGCAGGGCGTCGGCGAAATGGCGATGATCGGCGCGATGACCCGGCCGGAATTCTCCGACCTGCGGCTCGACTGGGGCGCGGTCAGGCGGGCGGCCGATCTCGCGCAACTGTTTCGCCGCGGCGACAACGGCCTGCTCACCGGCCTCGCGGCGATCTTCGAGCGCGAGGGCGTCCGCATCGTCGGCGCGCACGAGATCGCGCCGCGCCTCGTCGCGTCCGCCGGACCGCTCGGCGCGCGCGCCCCTTCGCCCCAGGACGAAGCCGACATCGCCTTCGGCGCCCGGCTCCTTGCGGCGCTGTCCGATTTCGACGCCGGGCAGTGCGCGGTCGTGGCGGCGAACCGGGTGCTGGCGATCGAGGCGGCCGAAGGGACCGACGCGATGCTCGCGCGCGTGGCCGAGATGCGGGACAGCGGCCGTCTCCGCCACAGCGGGCCCGCGGGCGTGCTCGTCAAGGCGCCGAAGCGCGGGCAGGACCTGCGGCTCGACATGCCGGCGATCGGCCCCGACACGATCGCGGGCGCGGCGCGGGCGAACCTGCGCGGGCTCGCGCTGGCCGCCGGCGCCGTGCTCGTCGCCGGGCGCGAGCAATGCGTCCGCGAGGCCGACGCGGCGGGGCTGTTCCTCGCCGGGTTCTTGGCGTGAGCGCCGAACCGTCCGCGCCGCTGCGCATCGCCCTGGTCGCGGGCGAGCATTCGGGCGACCAGCTCGGCTTCAAGCTCATGCGCGCGCTCGGCGAGGCCCATCCCGCTGGCGTAGCGTTCACCGGTGTCGGCGGCGAGGCGATGGAGGCCGAGGGCCTCAAAAGCCTGTTCCCGATCAGCGACATCGCGGTCATGGGGATCCTGCCGGTGATCGCGCGTCTCAGGACCGTGCTCCGGCGCATCCGCGAGACGGCGCAAGCGATCGTCAGGGAACGGCCGGATGCGCTGGTCGTCATCGACAGCCCCGACTTCACCCATCGGGTCGCCCGCCGGGTGCGCAAGGCGCTGCCCGACCTGCCGGTTGTCGACTACGTCAGCCCGAGCGTCTGGGCGTGGCGGCCGGGCAGAGCCAAAAAAATGCTCGCCTACGTCGACTGCGTGCTCGGCCTCCTGCCGTTCGAGCCCGAGGCGTATCAGCGGCTCGGCGGCCCGCGCTGCGTCTATGTCGGCCACCCGCTGATCGAGCGGTTGGCCGAGCTGAGGCCGAACCCGGACGAGGCGCGCCGCCGCAACGCCGAGCCGCCGGCGCTCGTCGTCCTGCCGGGGTCGCGCCGGTCGGAGATTCGACGGCTGATGGCGGATTTCGGCGGCGCGCTCGGCCTGTTGCAGGACGCGATCGGGCCGTTCGCGGCGATCCTGCCGACGCTGCCCCATATCGAGGAGGAGGTGCGCGCCCGCGCGGCGCTGTGGCCGGTTGCGCCGAGGATCGTCGTCGGCGAGGCGCCGAGGCTCGAGGCGTTCCGCACCGCGCGCGCGGCGCTGGCCGCCTCCGGCACGGTGACGCTCGAGCTTGCGCTCGCCGGCGTGCCGCTGGTCGGCGCCTACAAGGTGGGGAAGGTCGAGGAGCAGCTCAAATACCTGATCAAGGTCCCCTCGATCCTGCTGCCGAACCTGATCCTGGCCGACCGGACGATCCCCGAAAAACTGCAGCGCGAATGCAACCCGTCGGCGCTCGCCGCCGAGCTTGAGCCGTTGATGCGCGACGGCCCCGAGCGCGCCGCCCAGCTCGAAGGGTTCACGCGGCTCGACGCGGCGATGCGCCTCGCCGACGGCGACGCTCCGAGCGCCCACGCGGCACGGGCTGTGCTGCAGACGATCGGGACGCGCCGCGCCGCCTGACCCAGGGCGCCGCCTCTCCGCTTCTCAGATCTCGGGTCGGGAGACCGGCTTCGACCGCTGCACAGTTTCCGATTGACCCGATGAACGGTGATTCGGCGGTCGGCGTCGCCGCTTCGCGAAGGATGCAAAGGCCCACCGGCGACCGCGCGGCGGCGTAGATCCTATAGAGGATCGGCCTTCATTCGCGCAAAGACCTCGCGGCCTACGTGGTCGAAGATACGCAGTCCTATCGTTCGAGGCGGCCATGCGATATTCGCTGCGGCGACGATGGCTGCCGACGTGTCGGCGACCTCAATCTCGACGTCGATCAAAGTGGTCGGTCCGCTTTCCGCCGCCGATCCGACAAATTGGATTCGGAATGGGTTCGTCGTGGCGGCGATCCCCTGCGCCAAATTATCGGAAGCCGAAGACCCGGGAAGGAATCGTGGCCTGCGCCGCGCCGGCCCGACAAGGGATCGACGCCTGGGCGGAGCGGCGCCTTCACGATCGGGAACGAGAACGGCATTCATGGCCAGCCGCGCCAGAGGGTCGACATCGGCGCGGCTGCCGATCTGGCGCGCCACCGCAAGGGCGACAAAACCCCAATCTGTCGCGATGGCGTCGGAACTGGCCTCGTGTTGACGTTGGCGCGCCTCGTCGTAGGCGCCTTCGCCGAAATCGAGGAGGAGCGCCTCGGCCTCGGAATCGATGTGTTCTATCCTCGCCCTTCGCCGCAGCACCCACGAGAGCATGGCCTATCTCTTTCTTCCCCAACGTCAATTCCTGCATAGTTCGGTGGGACGCGCAACCACGCAGTTGTGGCAAGTCAGCGCGGATGTCCTTGATTGCTGCGGAACTGGATCCGGAAATCACCCTCCTGGCGATACAAATAGAAAATATATCAATGACTTGCGAGCAAAATCACACGCCGATCGGCGTTCGGAGCCCAGGCCGAACAATCTTGGAGAGGAAGACGCTTCGAGTCCCGACCGGGCGCGCGCGGTCATCGAAGCGATCAGAGCGCGCCGCGCGCTGCGCCCTGTGGGGGCGGTCGTTGGCCGCGCCGTCGCGCTCGCCGTGCGTGGTGGCTGCAACTGGCCGCGCCGCCCGCTCACCGAAGGCGGCTACAGTTCGCGGCGTCGCTGGAGAAAGGGGTCGCCGGTCGGGCCGGCGCTGGTCTACGCCGCCTCCCCCTCCGTTTCCCGCCAATCGGTGATAGAATGTCCCAGGTGCGACGCCGCGGAGCGAACGCCGGGAGGCGTTCGGACGCTTCAGGGCTCACGGCGCCGGCCTCGAGCCAAGAGGGGAAGCCGATGGCCCCGCCTGTCCTGAACGCCGCCGAGGTCGATGCGCTTTTGCGATCGTCGGAAAACCGCACGACAATGTATCAGGGCAGGGGCCACGATCCGGAAGGTCGCGGGCACTCGCTCGGGCGGCATTATTTGATCACCAATCTCGGGCTCGTCGAGCGGCGCGACACCGAACCGCGCAATGGCAAGATCGCTTACTTCAGCGCCTATATCACCCGCACCGATATGGTCGAGGCGGCGCGCGAGCTCTTGAACGGTCCGGTCGGCTTCTGGGCGCGCGAGCAGCTGTTCGACGTCGCCGCGACTCCCGCTCGCCCGCGCGGGTCGCATACGGGCATGCGCGCCGTCATTCATTTTACCGGGCGCACCTTTCGTGTCCGCTACGCCGGAGCGACTGGAATCATGCCGGTTTCATGCTGCCGGATGATGCTCGACCGTGTCGATGAGCGGCCGCTCAAGTTGCACGTCCACACGTTCTATCCCGCCCTGGCGGGGGATAGGCCGGCCTGGGCGGTTGTTTGCTATAGGGACGGCCGTCAGTTCGCGACTTGGCCTTAGAGCGAGGTGCGTTGGGGTCGAGGCGGTTTCTGTAGACGCGGTCGTTGACCGCGTCGCCGCGCTCGAGCCGAGCGCGGCGACAAATCGGCGCCTCTATTCAAATGCAAACGCCTCAGCGCCGGCATTTCCACCAGTCGCCGTCCTCCTGGTATTGGCAGCCCCTGCGCTTCAGCCTGGCGCTCAATTCATCGCGCCGCGCGCACGCCTTTTGCGTCTTTGGGCTGTCGGGCGGGCCGCCCTTGCACTCACTGTTCACCGCCAGCCAGCCCTGCAGCATCGGCGACATGGCGTGAGCCGGAAGGCCGAGGCCGAAGGCGAGGGCCGCGAGCGAGATCGCCGCGGTTATCCCCGGCGAAAGCATTCGACGGCTGACGATCGTCAAAGGCCCGCTCATTACCCACATCCCCCACAGGAATATCGCACCGAAACGATCGGCGGCGCCGACGCCGGACAAGCGTTTGCCCGTCCCATACGGCGAATCCGCTGACAATTCCACAAACTGAAGCTACGCTTGACCGATGGCGCAAATGAGGACGTGGGGAGCCGGCGATGACGTCACGTTCCCCATCCATTGGCCGCGACGGTGGCTCGCCTCTGGAAGTCCTCAGAATTTTCCTCCGCCTCGGGCTGACGAGCTTTGGCGGCCCGATCGCCCATCTCGGCTATTTCCGCAACGAATTCGTTGCAAAGCGGCATTGGCTCGACGAGCGCGGTTTCGCCGACCTCGTCGCGCTCTGCCAGTTCCTGCCCGGCCCGGCGAGCAGCCAGGTCGGCTTCGCCATCGGGCTGATGCGGGCGGGCTTGCCGGGCGGGCTCGCCGCCTGGGCGGGGTTCACCCTGCCGTCGGCGATCGCGCTGACCCTCTTTGCCTATGGCGAAGGCGAACTCGCCGGGCCGGCGGGGCAGGGGCTGCTGCACGGGCTCAAGCTCGCCGCCGTCGCCGTCGTCGCCCAGGCGGTGCTCGGGATGGCGCGCAGCCTGACGCCGGACGGGCCGCGGGCGACGATCGCCGTCCTGGCGGTGCTGCTGATGGCCTTCGCGCCCGGGGGGCTAAGCCAGATCGCGGCGATCGGGCTCGGGGGCGTCGCCGGCCTTCTCGTCTGCCGTCGAGGGGCGGCGCCGCTCGCCGAAACGCCGCCCGCGCCGATCCGACGCGGGGCTCGGGCTTGCATGCCTCGCCGCCTTCTTCGGCCTGCTCGCTTTGACGTTCCTTCCCGCCCGCGCCGGTCCGCTCGCTTTTCTTGCGGCGATTTATCGGTCCGGGGCGCTGGTGTTCGGCGGCGGCCATGTCGTGCTGCCGCTGTTGCGCAGCGCGGTGGTCGTCCCCGGCTGGGTGTCCGACGGCGCCTTTCTCGCCGGCTACGGCGCGGCGCAGGCGGTTCCCGGGCCGCTCTTCACCTTCGCCGCCTATCTCGGCGCGATCGCCAGCGCGTCCCCCGGCGGCGCGCTCGGCGCGGCGCTGGCGCTGATCGCAATCTTCGCGCCCGGCCTCCTGATCCTGATGGGGGCGCTGCCGTTCTGGCATGGGCTTTCCGGCCGGCCGGGGGCGCGGGCGGCGATGGCGGGGGTGAACGCCGCCGTGGTCGGCCTGCTCGCCTCCGCGCTCTACGACCCGGTCTGGACCAGCGCGGTCAGGGGCCCCGCCGACTTCGCCGTGGCGGCCGCCGGGTTCGCCGCCCTGGTCGCCGGGCGTGCGCCGCCCCTGATCGTGGTCGCACTGGCCGGCGCGGCGGGCGTGGCGCTCGGGGTCGCGGGGTATGGGTAGGGCGATTCGCCTATGAACCGCGTGGGGCGCCGTAACCCGCCTTGCGTCGCGCTAGGCTCCCGCCTGATCCGCGATCCGCGCGAGGCTCTCCTCGCGCCCAAGTACGCTCAGCACGTCGAAAATGCCGGGCGAGGTCGAGCGGCCGGTCAGCGCCGCCCGCAGCGGCTGGGCGACGGCGCCGAGCTTCAAGCCGGTCTCTTCCGCGTAAGTGCGCACAATCGCCTCCAGCTCCGCGGCGTCCCAGGCGGCGGCCGCCATTCTCGGCAGCAGCGCCTTGAGATGGGCGCGGCCGCCCTTCGCCAGGATGTCGGACGCTTTCGGGTCCGGAGCGAGCGGTCGCTCGGCGAACAGAAAGTCTGCGCCGTCAAGAAGTTCGACCAAAGTCTTGGCGCGCTCCTTGAGGCCAGGAATGGCCGCGCGCAATTGCGCGCGCTTGTGGTCGTCGAGCTTCGCCAAAACCTCGGGGCCGTGAGGCAGATACGGCAGGGTGTCGACCAACGCCGCGAACAGCTCGTCGTCGCTCGCGGCCCGCATGAAGTGGCCATTCATGTTCTCGAGCTTGGCGTAGTCGAAGCGCGAGGCGGAGCGGCCGATCGCCGGCAGGTCGAAGGCGGCGATGATCTCGTCGGTGGTGAAGAATTCCTTGTCGCCCTGGCTCCAGCCGAGCCGCACCAGGTAATTGCGCAGCGCCGCGGGCAGATAGCCCATGGCGCGGTAGGCGTCGACGCCGAGCGCGCCGTGGCGCTTGGAGAGCTTTGCGCCGTCCGGTCCGTGGATCAGCGGGATATGCGCCCAGATCGGCGTCGCCCAGCCGAGCGCCCGATAGATCTGGGTCTGCCGGGCGGCGTTGGTCAGGTGGTCGTCGCCGCGGATGACATGGGTCACGCCCATGTCGTGGTCGTCGACCACCACGGCGAGATTGAAGGTCGGATTGCCGTCCGAGCGCAGCAGCACGAGGTCGTCGAGGTCCTTGTTGGCGAAGGTCACCTTGCCCTGCACCTTGTCGTCGATGATCGTCTCGCCCTCTTGGGCGGCACGCAGGCGGATGGCCGGGGCGACGCCGGCGGGCGCCTCGGCGGGGTCGCGGTCGCGCCAGCGGCCGTCGTAGCGCATCGGCCTGCCCTCGAGCCGCGCCGTCTCGCGCATCGCCTCGAGCTCGTCGGGGCTGGCGTAGCAGCGGTAGGCGGCGCCCTTGGCCAGCATCTCGCCGACGACCGCGCGGTGGCGGTCGGCGCGCGAGAACTGGCTGATCGCCTCGCCGTCCCAGTCGAGCCCGAGCCACTTGAGGCCGTCGAGGATGGCGTCGACCGCCGCCGCGGTCGAGCGCTGGCGGTCGGTGTCCTCGATGCGCAGGAGGAACGTCCCGCCGACGCGCCGCGCATAGAGCCAGTTGAACAGCGCCGTGCGGGCCCCGCCGATGTGGAGGAAGCCGGTCGGGGAGGGCGCGAAACGGGTGACGACGTCGGACATTTGGGAAAGGCTCGAAAAGGCGGGAAGCGAGCCGGGGTGTCTAGCAGACGGGGGCGGCGCGGCAAAGGCTGCGTTGCAGGGCTCTCTTCGCGGCGGAAATCATCAACGGCGATTTCGGCCGGACGATTCTTCCGATCGGGCCCCACTCCGCATAACGGAAAGGTTCAAGCCATCGCGCTGCGGCCAGCCACATCGCAGGCCGCTTTCGAGCCCAATTGGAGGATCGGCGGGAGACGATCCGCCGGTCGCCTGCAAGTCTTCCGGCTTTTTCACATATTAACGTGTAAAATGCCGGAAGGGGAATCGTGTCGTCGTTAAGTCGCCCCATAAGACCTTGAAAGTGTTAAGGGCGGTCGATAAACGGCGCTAAAGCGGTCAGCTTCCGGTCCAGTCGAGGACGATCTTGCCGCTGAGGCGTTTTGACAAACGCCCTATGCAGCGCGCCGGCGGGGTCGCCGACCCCGCCCTACAGCGTTGGACCGGCGTCGAAATCCCTTGCGCGGTCGCGCCGCATTCCCCTCGCATCGCTGGCAATGGTAGGCTGTTGCAGCGCAACACGGCCCCCGAGGCGCGGCGATGGATTTCATCTTCATGTTGACGCGCGACGACTCGACCGTCGCCAATGCGCTCGAGATTGTCGAGGCCATAAGGCCCGTCGGATTGCAGCACATCGGCTTCAAGGACGTCGGGGCGGCGCCGGAGACGCTGCGGCGGCTCACGGCGGCCATTCGCGACGCCGGCGCCTCGGTGTGGATGGAGATCGTGTCGACCTCGCGCGATGACGAACTGCGGTCGATTGCGCTCGGGCGCGATCTCGGCGTCGACTTCCTGATGGGCGGCGTCGGTGCGGAGGAGGGCGTGCGGCTCCTTCGAGGCAGCGCAACGCGCTATCTGCCGTTCCCCGGCAAGCCGGTCGGCCATCCGACCCAGCTCGGCGGGTCGGCCGGCGAAGTGGAGGCGCATTGCCGCGCCTTCGCCGGGCTCGGCTGCGCCGGCGTCGACATTCTCGCCTACCGGGCGACGGAGGCCGAGCCGCTCGACCTCGTCGCCGCCTGCCGGCGCGGATGCGGAGACGAGGGACTTGTCGTGGTCGCCGGCTCGATCGACGGCGCCGAGCGGGTCGCGGCGATCCGCGCCGCCGGCGCCGACGCCTTCACCATCGGCACGGCGGCGATCGACTGCTCCTACGCGCCGGGCGCCGGGCCGCTCGAGGCGCAGCTACGGGCGGCGCTCAGGGACTGCGCCGCGCCGGGATAAGGGCGGTCACCGTGCGAGCGCGTCCAGCGACTGCTTCATCGCCCGCGTGCCGGCCTCGAGCGCTCTGACCAATTGCGGTTTGACGTCGTCCGGCAGGAAGTCGGCGATCCAGACGACGGTTGCGCCGCCGTCGGCTCGCACCAAGACCTGCAGCGATGCATTGTAGTGGGACGTCCATCCGCCTTCGGCGGTCCAGACTAGCCGGCGGGCTTCGTCGTCGATCGTCACGATCGGCTCGCGGATCGTCATGCCGTTGATGAACGTCACCACGCGGGCGCCCGGCTCGAGTTTCGTGTCGGTGACAAAACCCGGCGCGAGGCGGGTATGCACCGCCCCAATATCGCGAATGACCGTCCACACGTCTTCGGCGGATGCGGAGGTGTCCAGAGAGGTCCGTACTGTCGCCATGGCGGTCAGGCTCCGAGGCGCAGAGCTTCGAGCCGGTAGCCGTCGGGATCGACGACATAGGCCGCGTAGTAGCCTTCGCCATAGTCCGGGCGCAGTCCCGGCTTGCCGTTGTCGCGACCGCCGGCGGCGAGCGCGGCGGCGTGAAACTCAGCCACGCTGCCGCGATCGGGCGCGGCGAAGCAGAAATGCAGGCCCGACTTCGGATCCGCCGGGACGGGCGCGTCCGCGAGGCCGATCCACAGGCGGACGGCGCTGTCGCCGTAGCCGAGCGAGTCGTCGCCCGTGCTCAGGCGGCTGAAGCCGAGCGGCCCGAGCGCCGCGTCGTAGAAGGCGCGCGAGCGCGGGATGTCGCGAACGCCGATCGAAACGTGATCGAACATGGAAAGGCTCCTTGTCAGGCTCGCGCCGAACCTAGCCGGCGGGGGGATGGGCCGGCTTGGGGAAAATTGCTATCATTCGGGCGATGAGCACGACGACAGGCGAGGCAAGACCACGCGCGCCCACGGTGCGGCGCATCGCGGGCGGGGACGCGTGGAGCGTCAGCGAGATCGTCTGCGCCGCCGGACCCGGCGACCGCCCGTACGAGGAGCGCCACCGCGGCTTCAGCGTATCCGCGGTATTCTCAGGCGTGTTCACCTACCGCGGCGAGCGCGGGGCGAGCCTGCTTTATCCTGGCGCGATTCTGCTCGGAAACACCGGCGCCTGCTATGAATGCGGCCATCGGCACAGCGTCGGCGACCGCTGCGTGTCGTTCAATCTCAGCGAGGACGCCTTTGAGGAGATCGCCGGGGCGCGCCGGCTCGAGCGGTTCTCCCTGCCAATGCTGCCCGCGTCCGATAAGCTGACGCCGCTCTTCGCCGCGATCGAAGGCCTGCGCTCCGGCGCGTCGCCGCCGCGCGCCGAAGAGCTGGCGATCGAAGTCGTCGAGACGGTGGTCCGCGCCCTGAGCGACGCCGGGTCTGCGCCGCCCGCCCCGGCGACGTGGGAAGCGCGGCGAGTGATCGAGGTCCTTCGCCATATCGAGGAGCGAGCGGACGAGCCGCTCGACCTTCAACGCATGGCCGCGATCGCGGGCTTGAGCCGGCATCATTTCCTGCGGACGTTCCGCCGCCTCGTCGGCATGACTCCCTATCGCTATCTGTTGCGGGTGAGAATGGCGCTGGCGGCGCGCCGGCTGGCGGCGACCCGCGATCCGGTCATCGCCATCGCGCTCGAGGCGGGCTTCGGCGACATTTCGACCTTCAACGCCCGCTTCCGCGCGATTTTCGGAACCACCCCGTCCAAATATCGTGGAGCCTCGGCATGAACTCTGCGGCAGAACGAGAACCGGCGCGCGACCCTCAGGACCTGGCAGGTTTTCTGATCGCCCGCGAGCTCGAGGGCGATGCGGACGGGATGGCGGCGCTCTACGAGCCGGACGCGGTCATGGCGTTGCGCGACGGGCGGCTCGCCACGGGCCGCGAGGCGATCCGCGAATTCTATGCCGGCCTGATCGCGGCCGGGCGGAAGTTCGAGCTCGGCGAGCAGCGTCCAGCCTTCGTCAATGGCGATCTGGCGCTGACCTCGACCCGGCTGCCCAGCGGCGACGTCACCGCCGAGGTCGCCCGTAAGCAGGCCGACGGAACCTGGCTCTGGGTGATCGATCAGCCGAAGATCGCCTGACGGGACTTTGCCCGATGAGGGGCCCCGGACGGTGCGCCGAGCGACTGGCGCGCCCGGCGCACGGACCTTCGGCCACCCGAGCGGGCCACGGCCAATTGGCTAGTTCCCCCGCGCTCCCCGTCGGGCTTAGAGTAACGCATGGGCACTTCGGGGCGCGCGGGCGTTCTGGCGGCCGCCGTCGGGCTGTCGCGCGCCGCCGCTTGGGCGCCGGAATGGCGGGCGATCTTCGACAAGGCGCTGGCGCGCGAGGTCGAGGAACGCCGCTTCTTCCTCTGGCTGCCGGTCGCGGCGATGGGCGGCGTCGCGCTCAACCTCTCGGCCGACAGCGAGCCGGCGCTGTGGGCGCCTGTCGCGCTGACGCTGGTCTTCTCGGCGCTCGCATGGGCGGGCCGGTCGCGTCCGGTCGCGTTCGGTCTCGCGCTCGCGCTCGCCGCCCTGTCTGGCGGGTTTCTGGCGATGTCGCTCCGCACCGAACACGTGGCGGCGCCGGTCCTCGACCGTATCCGGATCGTGTCGCTCACCGGCTACGTCGAGGAAGTGGACCTGAGGCCGGTCGGGGCGCGCATGGTGATCGCGGTCAAGAGCGCCGAGGGCATGCCGGCCGCGAAAGTTCCGCGCCGCGTCCGCGTCACCACCCGCAAGACGCCGGACGTGGCGGCGGGCGATTACGTGGTGCTCAAGGCGCGCCTGCTGCCGCCCTCGCACGCCTCGTTGCCGGGCGGCTACGACTTCGCCCGCGACGCCTTCTTCGCCGGCGTCGGCGCCGTCGGCTCGACCCTTGGGACAATCAAGATCCTGCCGCCCCCCGCCGACGCGAGCCTTCGCCAGCGCTTCGCGGCGGCGATCGATCACGCCCGCAACCGCCTTGCGGTCCGCGTCGACCGCGTCATCGGCGGCGACGAGGGCGCGATCGCCGCCGCCATGGTGACCGGCAAGCGCGACTTTTTGTCGAACGACGCGAAGGATCTCATTCGCGAGGCCGGCATCTTTCACATCATCACCATTTCCGGCGTGCAGATGACGCTGGTCGCCGGGATTCTCTTCGTCGTCGCCCGGCGCCTCCTCGCGCTGTCGCCGACGCTGGCGCTGAACTATCCGATCAAGAAATGGGCGGCCCTTGTCGCCATGGCCGGTTCGTTCCTCTACGACATCGCGACCGGCTCGCGCGTCGGCACCGAGCGCGCGCTTGTGATGACGCTGATCGTGCTCGGCGCGGTCCTGCTCGACCGCCGGGCGCTGACCATGCGCAATCTCGCCTTCGCCGTGTTGGCCGTGATCGTGATCGAGCCCGAGGCGATCCTCGGGGTCAGCTTCCAGCTCTCCTTCGCGGCGGTCGCGGCGCTGGTCGCCGTGATGGAGGCCCGGCTCGCCGGCATGGACCCGGACCCGGATCCCTACCTGCCGCAACGCGGCCGGCCGCCGCCCCGCACGCTGATCGGAAGACATTTTCCGCAGGCCCGTTGCGCTCCTCGTCGCCACCGCCTGCGCGACCGGCGCGACGGCGTCGTTCATGGCCTATCATTTCCATGATCTGAGCCCCTATGTGCTGATCGGCAATCCGCTCACCCTGTCGATCATCGAGTTCTTCGCCGTTCCGGGTGCGCTCCTCGGCGCGGCGCTCTATCCGCTCGGGCTCGACGCCCCGGTCTGGCTTTACGTCGGCGCCGGCATCAAGTTCATCCTGTGGGCGGCGAAATTCATCGCCGCGGCGCCCGGCTCGACTGTGCATCTGAAAGCTTTCGCGCCCTATGCGCTGCCGTTCCTCGCGCTCGCGGTCATGAGCGCGACCATCTGGCGGACCTGGGCTTTTCGGGCGAGCGCCATCCCCTTCGCCCTCGTCGGACTGATCGGCGCGGCGAACGGGCCGCGCTTCGACGTGATCGTCGCGCCCTCGGGCGATCAGGCGGCGGTGCGCGACGCCGACGGCAAGCTGATGATCGTCGGCAAGCGGTTCAACGCCTTCGCCGCCGAGCAATGGCTGACCGCCGACGGCGACGGGCGCGATCCGGCTCAGGCGCGCGACCCGGACGCGCCCTGCGATCGGCTCGGCTGCGTCGCCGCGCTGCCGGAAGGAGAGTCGCTGAGCGTCGTCCTCGACCGCCTGGCCTTCGAAGAGGATTGCGAGCGCGCCGAGATTGTCGTCTCCGCCCTCACCGCGCCTGTCGATTGCGGCGCGAAATTCGTGCTCGACGAGAAGGCGCTGGCGAAGCTCGGCGCGGTCGGCCTGACCTGGAGCGACGCGGGCGGCTTTGCGCTCGCGGCCGACCGGACGACGCTGCAGAACCGCCCCTGGTCGCCGCTTCCCCCGCCAGCGCCGGGCGACCGGATCGTGCGCCCGGGCCATGCACTGGCGCATGGGGCGGAGCCGGGCGATCCGGCGCCGTCGCTTCCCGAGCCGCAATAGCGGTTTAGCGCGGCCTACGGCTTGCCCTTTCCCCGCCTATGGGGCCATAAGGCCGCTTTCGCGGGGCCTTGGGCGCCGCCCGAATCGCACATCCGAGCAACCCCGATGCGCCTCTCCCGCTACTTTCTGCCCATCCTCAAGGAAACGCCGAAGGAAGCGGAGATCGTTTCGCACCGGTTGATGCTGCGCGCCGGCATGATCCGCCAGGAGGCGGCGGGCATCTACGCCTGGCTGCCGCTCGGCCTCAGCGTCCTGCAAAAGATCTGCGCGGTCGTGCGCGAGGAGCAGAACCGGGCAGGGGCGATCGAACTGCTCATGCCGACGCTGCAATCGGCCGAACTCTGGCGCGAATCCGGCCGCTACGACGATTACGGCAAGGAGATGCTGCGCGTCCGCGACCGGCACGAGCGCGACATGCTGTACGGGCCGACCAACGAGGAGATGATCACCGAAATCTTCCGCGCGTCGGTGCGCTCCTACAAGGACCTGCCCCTAAACCTCTATCACATCCAGTGGAAGTTCCGCGACGAGGTCAGGCCGCGCTTCGGCGTGATGCGCTCGCGCGAGTTTTTGATGAAGGACGCCTATTCGTTCGACCTCGATCAGGCCGGCGCGCGCCATTCCTACAACAAAATGTTCACCGCCTACCTGCGCACCTTCAAGCGCCTCGGGCTCACCGCCATCCCGATGATGGCCGACACCGGCCCGATCGGCGGCGACCTGTCGCACGAGTTCATCATCCTGGCCTCGACCGGCGAGAGCGAGGTCTTCTGCCACAAGGACTATCTCGGCTTCGAGACGCCGCCCGAGACCATCGACTTCGATGACGCGGCGACCATGCAGGGCGTGTTCGACAAGTGGACGTCGCTCTATGCGGCGACCTCGGAGAAGCACGACGCGGCGGCGTTCGAAGCGCTGCCGGACAGCGCGCGCATTTCGGCGCGCGGCATCGAGGTCGGCCATATTTTCTACTTCGGAACGAAGTACTCGCTGCCGATGAAGGCGGTCGTCAACGGACCGGACGGCAAGGAGACCTCTGTCCACATGGGTTCCTACGGCATCGGGCCGAGCCGGCTCGCGGCGGCGCTGATCGAGGCGAACCACGACGAGGCGGGCCCGATCTGGCCCGAGGCGGTGGCCCCATTCCGCGTCGGCCTCATCAACCTCAAGGTCGGCGACGCTGCGACCGACGGCGCGGCCAACCGCATCCATCAGGCGCTGGAGGCGGCCGGCGTCGATGTCCTTTACGACGACCGCGACGAGCGGCCCGGGGCCAAGTTCGCCACCATGGACCTCGTCGGCGCGCCGCATCAGGTGATCGTCGGCCCCAAGAGCCTCGCCGACGGCAAAGTCGAGGTCAAGACGCGCGGCACGGGCGAGCGCGAGCTCGTCAGCGTCGAAGCGGCGATCGACAGGCTCGGCGGGAAGGCGTGATGGCTGCACGTCCCCTCATCCGGCCGACTTCGTCGCCCACCTTCTCCCGCATAGGGCGACGAAAGACGCCCGTCTCTCGACGGGCCATGCGGGAGAAGGGAACGCGCCCCCTCTCCCGCTTGCGGGAGAGGGTTGGGGTGAGGGGTTGCCCCGCATGACCGCCTCCGCCGTCGAATCCGCCGCGCCGTCGCGCGCGACGCGCCCGTTCGCGCCGTTCGAGTGGATGGTGGCGTTCCGCTACTTACGCGCCCGCAACGCGCAGAAGTCGATCTCGGTGATCGCCGGCTTCTCCTTCCTCGGCATCGTGCTCGGGGTCGCGGCGCTGATCGTCGTCATGTCGGTGATGAACGGCTTCCGCCACGATCTGATGGAGAAGATGATCGGCCTCAACGGCCACATGTTCCTGCAGGGGATCGACACGCCGCTGACCGATTACCAGGCGGTGACCGAGCGGGTGAGCAAGGTGCCCGGCGTGACCCTGGCGCTGCCGCTGGTCGAGGGCCAGGCCTTCGCCACCACGCAGTACGGCTCGGCCGGCGCGCTGGTGCGCGGCATCCGCCAGCAGGACCTCGAGCGCCTGCCGGGCGTCGCCGGCCACATCATCCAGGGCTCGCTCGACGGGTTCGACGCGGGGCAGGGCCTCGCCGTCGGCGCCAAGCTCGCCGAGCATCTCGGCCTCCGGGTCGGCGACAGCGTGACGATCATCGCCCCGCATGGCGCCGAAACGCCGTTCGGCGTCACGCCGCGGATGAAGGCCTATCCGGTCGCGGCGATCTTCCAGATCGGCATGTCGACCTTCGACAACACGTTCATCTTCATGCCGCTCACCGAGGCCCAGACGTTCTTCAACCAGGAGGGTCAGGCCAATGTGATCGAGGTCTATGTCGCCAACCCCGACAACATGGACGCGATGCGCAAGGCGATCGAGCCCGCCCAGCAGCGGCCGATGATCGACACCGACTGGCGCCAGCTCAACCGCAGCTTCTTCGACGTGCTCGCGGTCGAGAGCAACGTGATGTTCGCCATCCTCGCGCTGATCATGCTGGTGGCTGCGCTGAACATCATCTCGGGCCTCATCATGCTGGTGCAGGACAAGGCGCGCGCGATCGCGGTTTTGCGCACGATGGGCGCGACGCGCGGCGCGGTCATGCGCATCTTCCTGATCACCGGAGCGACGATCGGCTTCGTCGGTACCGGCGTCGGGCTGATCCTCGGCCTGCTCGTGGCCTATAATGTCGAGCCGATCCGGCGCTTCCTCGCCTGGGTTACGGGCGAGAACCTGTTCCCGTCGGAGTTCTATTTCCTGTCGCAGCTCCCCTCGCGCGTCGAGACGACGGACGTGGTCGCGGTCGTCGCGCTGGCGCTCATCCTGTCGATCGCGGCGACGATCTATCCGTCATGGCGGGCGGCCAGGCTCGATCCGGTGGAGGCGCTGCGCTATGAATGACGCGGGCCGCTTCGCCGCCCTGACGCTCGAAGCCGTCGAGCGCCGCTACGGCCGTGGCGACACTACGGTCGAGGTCCTGAACGGCGCCTCGCTCGCCCTTTACGCCGGCCAGTCGGTGGCGCTAATCGCCCCGTCAGGCGCCGGCAAGTCGACGCTGCTTCATCTGGCGGGCCTGCTCGAGCGGCCGAGCGGCGGCGAGGTGACGGTCGCCGGCAGCCCGACCTCGACCATGACGGACGACCAGCGCACGTCCTTAAGGCGCGGCCAGATCGGCTTCGTCTACCAGTTCCATCATCTCCTGCCGGAATTCTCGGCGCTGGAGAACCTGGTCCTGCCGCAGATGATCGCGGGGCTTCCGCGCCTCGAGGCGGCCAATCGCGCCCGCGAGCTTCTGGGCTATCTGGGGCTCGCCAAGCGCGAGACCCATCGGCCGGCGGAACTCTCGGGCGGCGAGCAACAGCGCGTCGCCATCGCGCGCGCCGTCGCCAACAGCCCGCGCATCCTGCTCGCCGACGAGCCGACCGGCAATCTCGACCCCAAGACCGCCGGGCACGTGTTCGCGACCCTCGCCTCGCTCGTCAAGGCGACCGGCCTCGCCGCCCTCATCGCCACCCACAACATGGACCTCGCCGCCCGCATGGACCGGCGGGTGACGATCCGGGACGGGCAGGTGGTGGAGGTGGGGTGAGACGCAGAGTTTGCGCTCCTGACGTCTGTCTAGTGATATTGTTTTGTGATATTATATGAATCTTAGCAAAAAGCATCGCGCGACCCTTTCCGCGATCTTTGCCGAGCCGACGAGGTCCGGCGTGCCGTGGAGAGATGTTGAATCGCTATTTGTGGCGTGCGGAGCGGAAATCAGCGAGGGTCAAGGATCGCGTGTCCGTGTCGCTTTAAACGGCGTCCGCGCGGTCTTTCATCGTCCCCGCCCGCAAAAGGAAACCGACAAGGGCGCGCTGAGATCAGTGAGGCGCTTCCTTGCCGAGGCGGAAGTCAAGCCATGAACGCGATGTCGTATAAGGGATACGAAGCGGTCGTCGCGTACGACGCGGACGCGGACCTATTTCACGGCGAAGTCGTCAACACGCGCGACGTCATCACTTTTCAAGGTCGGTCCGTGGACGAATTGAAGTCCGCCCTGGCGGATTCCGTCGAGGATTACCTCGCTTTCTGTCGCGAGCGCGGCGAGGATCCCGAAAGGCCTGATGGCTTTCTCACCATTCTCGGCGGTGCCGACGAGGTCGTAAACGTCGCGGGTCACCGCCTCTCGACGGGCGGCATGGAGCAAGTGGTCGCCTCCCATCCGGACGTCGCCGAATGCGCCGTCCTCGCCGCCAAGGACGAGATCAAGGGTGAGCAGCCCTGCGCCTTCATTGTTCTGAAGGCCGGCGTCACCCGACCGAATGCGGAGATCGAGAAAGAGGTCGTCAAGTTGGTGCGCGACAAGATCGGCCCGGTTGCGGCGTTCAAGATCGCCTTGGTCGTCAGCCGCCTGCCGAAGACGCGCTCCGGCAAGATCCTGCGCGGCACGATGAAGAAGATCGCCGACCACGATACTTGGGCCACGCCTGCGGCGATCGAGGATCCGAAAGTGCTCGACGAGATCGAGGAAGCGCTCGCAACGCGGGCGGGATAGCGATAGGGGCCACCGGCCTCGCCACAACATGGACCTCGCCGCCCGCATGGACCGGAGGGTGACGATCCGGGAGGGGCAGGTGGTGGAGGTGGGGTAGAGGGGAGCGAGAGAAGCGCCGACGTGAAAGCATAAGGTCTCAAGTACTGAAGGTGAGAGCGCTCAGAACTTTCATCATGTAATTGCGTGTCGTCGTATATAACTGTTTGTAGGCATAGTGAAACCCTTCGCACTCTTTGCCTTGGGTGTCATGCCAAGGCTCCTTGTCGACAGTCATCATATTCAGTTCAACCATCTTGTTCAGGATTATGAAACTGTCCGGCGTGCAAGTATCAACCGTGTTCTTTCCGCCGTCGTTCCTTGCCATGAACAGGATAATATCAAGATCCATTTCGGGGAGGATCTTTCTGACGTCTTCCGGAGCGTCCGGAATGGTCTTTTTTTGTAGAGCCACCTTTACCGACCCGATCTCAACAGAGGCTCCGCTAGAGAGCTGCCTCGAGAACGCGTCTATGGCGCTATAGATTGGCCCATTAAAGTAGAAAAGTGCCGCCAGCCCTACGATCGGCCATAGGCACTTGGGGAAGATGTCGATCAGCGCGAGAATCACGCCTTTCCAAAAAGGTCCGGCCTTGCTCTCGTCAGCGCTGCTATTGCTCATGTTCGGTCCCCCAAGAACGCCCGCGCGCCCCGCTCACAGAACACCATCTCTCGAACCGCAGGGCTTTACCGATCCATTGTCCATCCCGCAGATCAGCATGTCGATGACCGTCGGGTTGACGAAATAGCCGGTATGCGCGTTCACCGGGTCCGAGATTACGCCCGGAATGCTGAACTCGTTGTTCGACATATAGACGTTGGTCACCGCGACCTCGCCCCAGACGGGCTTGGGGAGCTTGAGATTCCGCGGTTCGAGCCGCCAGGAGAGAATGTCGTTCGGGTCGCTGAACGCGACGACCTGGCTTACGGGCTTCGTTTCGTCCGAGCCGGAAGACTTCGCTTCGTACAGCGCCCTCGCTCTCCGCGCCTGGATCCAGCACTGGGCGAAATGATTCGTGGCGGGCGCGCTCTCGGGAATCTTGGGCTTTGGCGCTTCCGGGTCGCGATGCAGGGTCGAGAGATCGAGCAGCGCCAGCTGGTTCGCCATCATGTAGATGACTGGCGTGTTCTCGAGAATCTTTTCCGCCGCGCCGCCCCCGCTCTTCGACTGGCAGTCCGCCCCGCGCAATTCGTCGGCGATCGCGTCCATCAGAATATAGCCGCCGAGGCTATGGGTGATGATGACGGTCGGGTCGCGATAGCCGCTAGGGGCGCAGGTCTTGTGGTCGGGGCTTGCGACGAGGCAAAGCGCGGCCTGGACGGACGGGCGGATGACTTTCTCGCGGTAAGCGCCGCCATAGAGGACGGCGTCGGCGAGCTTGTCGTCGATGAAATCCTTGGCGAAGGCCGCGAAGTCCTGCTTGGCGGGCGCGCTATTGTCCTCTTTTTCCAGACCGCATTTGACGCTCTCGGTCAGCGGCGTCCAGAGGAGGTAGCTGACCGTGAGGGTCGGCCGATCCTCTGGGCGGGGCGCGAAGTCGTAGGTGTAGAGCTGGGCCTCGTTCCCCGGGGCCGCGTAAGAATTCTGGATCACCTGCGGCGCGGGCTGAAGGAGAACGGGCTGCGCGGGCGTGGTCTTGTTGTAACAACCTTGCCATTGCGCCTGCGGATCGTGCGGCGGGATCTGCACGAGCCCGAACCGGCCCGCGAGCGCGGCGATGAACGCGTCGAATCCATAAGGCTGCGGCGTCCCCATGCCGTGGATGAGGAGCACATGGACCGGCTCGCCATGCGCCTCGGCGAAGAGCGCGCTCATGCCGTCGAAGGACGGGGTGTCTTTCTCAGGCACGAATGGCGTCGGAAGCGCGGCGCAGCCGGCGAGGAGGAGAGCAAGCAACGTAAGCAACACTTCGGCAGATGACGTCGTCGGCCGCATCGACTCGGAGCGATCGAATCTGATTGATGCATGTTTCTGAGTAAACGAAACGCTTACGGGCATTGCTTTGCATCTACGAATGCGGGGGGCCCCGACCTTAAACCTGTGGCAGGGTCAACCGGAAACATCATCCATCGACCGTCTGACGTCATTACGCACCTGAACGAGGAGCTTGGCGAGATTGGCGCTCCCTGAAGACCGCCTTCCTCAGCGAGCTTCTTTCTTTCCTCCGGTGTCATAGTGACGCCGGTGTTCTTTTCCATAACGTCTATCGCCCAGTTTCTCGGTTGTGCTGGCGCGTCACCTTTCTTAATCGCCAAAATTCCAACGGCTACCCTCACAAGCTCCACGTGAAGTTCGTCATCTTTGACCTGTCGGCTAAACCAGCCCGTGGAGTAGACCCCTGCGAATGTGAGGACCGCGCCAAACACAGCCGCAACCGCAGAAATCAGAGCGAGTTGAAGGTTGGATGTCGGCATTCCGGGGATTCCCTCGTTCAGAAAGAGCGGCGACAATAGGGGAAGTATTTGCGGCAGCGTCTGAAAGCGAAACAGACTTCGGACTGTTCGGCTCCTTAGTTTTGCCCGGTTTTGAGTGTCGCAGGACTAAAGTTTAGTTTGAAGAATCCATTCCAATCTACAGACTCTAGTTACCGAAGTTGTAGTAGTTGTAAGTGCTGATCAGGATAGCCGTGTTCAGGTTAGAACGGTTGTTAAGCGCTGTTGGGGCAAGCTGGAGGTTGTTGGCCTTATTCGGGTTATTGGGGTCAGTCGGCGCAGTCGGACCCATCGTAATCAGCATCGTGTGTGTTCTCACTCGACTGAGATTCACAGGAATGTGAACATAGCCAGTATTTACAAGCGCCCACTGGGGGGTTACCCCTCCGGACGTTGTCAAAACAAAAGTAACGGTGTGCGAGAAACCGTTTCCGTTTTTATTCACGTTTGATCCACCACCGCTTGATCCACCACCGCTTGATCCCCCGGCGCTTGATCCTACTACCTCTGCGCCTACTCCATTCTTTAATCCCACAACGTCAAACAGCCACTCCTTAAACCTCAAGTCGCTTTGGAGCAACATGCCTCCGCTTGATGGTCGATAGCGACATGGCTTTGGGTCTGTTTTGAGCTTTGGGTCTTTTCTGAACTGGGAGGTTGGGTAAAAGAAACTTACCACTTCGGTTCTTGTTGCGGATGAATTTAGTGTTCCGTTGATCCCCCAGTTAAATTTCCAGTTCTTGGACTGCCCTATCGGAAAGAATTGCGTAGCCGGAACGACTGATGAATCCTCGTTCACGGTCAGCGTGAGATCTATTTGTGCGCCCCAGTTATCCAACCAAGAAACGTCGTCTGGTGGGTACGTATTGTAAAGAGCTATGAACGCGTCTCTAACCTCACAGGTTACGCTTTGCCCTATATCGTCTACTAAGAATGTTGAGGTATAAGCGTTTCCGAAATCTTGAATTTCTGGCACTAACGTTCCGCAAGCGCTAAGACCAGACGCGGCGGTAACCGCCAAGGCAATACCCAGTTTTCTCAAGGTACGCTCCCCTTTCGTATTGACTGCTATATTAAGTAGGGCGTTTGAGTATTCAATGGCCTTGTTCTTGACATTCATTTGCGTCTACTAGGATCGGATAGGGCATTCCCCTGGGCCCGCCGGAACCGGTGGCCCTATCAGTTGCCCTGTAGCGTCGATCGGATACTTTAACCACGTCACTCCGTCCCCAGAAACCGCGCAACGATAAGGAGCGAACGCGACGCGAGGTGACAGGACCGGTGAAGTGGGGCATTCCCCTGGGCCCGCCGGAACTGGTGGCCCTATTAGTTGCCCTGTAGCGTCGACCGGATACTTTAACCACGTCATTCCGTCCCCAGAAACCGCGCAACGATAAGAAGCGGACGCGACGCGAGGCATCAGGGCCGGTGAGGCTCCTTGAAAGGGGGTAGATTTGCAGGTGCACGATGCATCCGTCTTTGGGACGCCTTGGAACCCCTGCCTCGCCAGCCTCCACACCCTCTTCAGCGTAACCTCGGCGTCGCCGACGCGATCCGCGAGAAGCTTGGCTTTCGGAGATCCCAAGCCGGTGCAGGCGTCCGGTCCGACAAGGGCGCGGAACATGCCATTGTTGCCATCAGTAATGTCGTTGAAGCAGACCGGGTTCTTGTAGAGGTCAGGCAGGATGAAACCGCGCTTCGGCCCGAAGGCGGCGAAGAGGCCTGCATAGAGCGCGGCGGCGGCGCTCGTGCCGCCGACGATGTGATCCTGCCCGCCGACGACGATCCGGTATCCCGAGGCCGGGTCCGCGTGCGCGGCGACGTCGGGCACGATGCGCCGGGCCGCCTGCAGCGTTCCGAGCTGCCAGTCGGGAATGGCGAAGAATTCCGAGACGCCGCCGCCCGTGCCGTCGCCGTCCGGGTCGCCGGGCTCGTCGTTCCAGACCTTTTCCTCGCGAAGCGCTTTTTTTAGCGCAGCCGCCTTCTCCGCCGCGGCGCCTTTCGGCGGCTTCCCCAGAACTCGTGCCGCCGCAGCCGATCACATAGGGCGACGAGGCCGGGAAATCGACGTTCGAGGGGGTCGGCCCCCCATCGCTCGAATCATTGTCGCCCGATGCGGCGACAATGATCATGCCGCTGTCGACGGCGGCCTTCGCCGCTGCGTTGAAGGCGTCCGCGGCGGCGCGGCCCCAGGTCTGCTCGTCGGCTCCCCAGGTGATGCAGCAGACGTCGCAATTGTCCGCGGTGGCCGCGACAAGTCCCGTTGTGAGGTCCGTCGTCCGGTAGACCACGATGGTCGCGGGCTTGTTCGTCGCCACGGCGTAGGCTGCGCTCGCAAGCTGGATGTCGAGCGCGACTTCCGCATCCGCTTCGTTCGGCGTCTGCAACTTGCTGTTCGTCGCGTCCGAATCGAGCGAGCGATCCGTGGGCGTCGGCGCCAGCCCCGGCAACCCTTGCGCGGCAAAGAACTGGTTAATGTCCGTCTGCAGCCACCCGCCGGCGAGGTGGATAAGCGCAATCCTCCCGCCGCCGGCCACGTCGTTTGGCATCGGCCACTCATACGCCGCGCAGAGCTCCTTGACCGTCCACGTCGCGTCGTCGCTGACTGGACCTTCGTGCGCAATAAAATAGGGATGCACCCTATTCTTCGAAGTCGCCCTTGGCGCCGGCAAGGCCGGAGACTCGCCGTTCGGTTCGCTCGCGGGCATGATACCCGGCTCTGTCTTCGGATGTTTTGCCATGTCACCTCACAATAACTACTTGTATTACTACTGTAAACTTTTCCTCGAAGCGGTTGCGCAATCGCGTTCCTTCACGGCATCGCCGTGACGTAAAATGATAAGGGGCAAACACAGACGCTGCTCGTCGGAATAACCGACGACCACTCAACCGCCATCATTAAGCTACGAGGAGGCGCCAAACCCGCCTATCTTCCGCCGTATTCCATAAAACTGTCACAATTCCTAATTGAAGGCAAGCGTTCTGTTCACGGTTTTGTGATGAATCTTTGTGCGACTGGCGCGGTTGCCAGTCTAGAATGACGCTGCAGATGCGTTCTTAGATAACGGCGTAAATTATGGCTCGCTTACGTAAGGCGGTTTCCGCAATCGAGACGGCGGTTTGAAAGTCAGCGGAGCTTGGTCTCCCCAAGGCCACCGGCTTCGCCGCCCACAACATGTCCTCGCCGCCCGCACGGATCGGCGGGTGACGATCCGTGAGGCGGAGGTCGTGGAGGCGGGGTAGCGCCGGGCTCAGGCGCCCGGCGGCCTGAAATGCACCGTTGTCTTCAGCGCCGCGTCCATCTCTTCCGGCGTCATCAAGACGATGGTTCTCGTGGAGACGGCGCCGCTCTGGGCGGCGGCTGCGGCAATCGCGGCCGCAGCCGCGTTGTCGGGAAGATCGACCGTGATGTAGAAGTCGTCCGACCCGAATCCGAAATAAAAGGCGTCGAGCTTGCCGCCGGCGCTTTCCGCGAGCTTGGCGACGGCCGCGCGCCGCCCGGCGGCGCCTTCCTTGGCCAGGCCCTTGGCGCCCTCATGGGTATAGCTGCCGATGTAGAGGTATTCGGGCATCGCGCATTCCTCCCTGTGCGGCGGGAAAGACGGCCGGCCAATTTGCGGAGGCGTAGGTCCCGCCGCCGCCGCCATTGCGCCTGTTCAGGAGACCGCCGTCAAGGGCGTTGACGGATCTTGCCGTCCGTTGGAAACGGCGCGCAGCCCGTGTGGGAGCGGAGGTGGCGGAGACCGTCGAGCGGCCGCGTCATGGCCTCGCATTCGCGTGCGCGAGTCTCACCGGCCACGCCAAGGCGTCCGGCAAGGCCTGCCCGATGCCGGCGAAGAAGGCCGAGGCCGTTTCGCTGCCCCAGGTCGAACTCGACCACGGGCGAAAGGACGACCCCGACGCCCACGAGATAGATGATGATGAGAACCGTGATGACCAGCCGCATGATCCTGCCGTCCTTGGCTCAGCGGATGAACGCGCCTGACGGCGTAATGTTCCTTTCGTCGAGCGATGGGCTGAACTCCCATGCGCCGCAAAGGTCAGCCGCCGTCGCCGTGCGAGAACGGGATGACCGAATCCCGGTCGTGAGGAAACAGCAACTGCGGAACCTGCTGGAAGTCCCAGGCGCCGGCCTTAGGCGTCAGCACCCAGACGACGTCGAAACGGTCTCCCGGCCACTTGGCCGGCGTCGCCGGCGCGTTCGGCAGGGCGGCGACGGCCGCCGGGAGCATCAGGTGCTCCCAGGAGACCAGCACGACGCCCTCGGCCGCCATGATCGCAGCGGCGAACCCGGCGACGTCGTCCCGCCGGATCGACGCGTTGAAGCGCCGGGCGCGCTCGGACGCCGGCCATAGCGCATGGACAAGCGGCGTGACGGTCTCGGCCGGCCGCTTGCTGCCGACTTCGGGCGACGCCGCGAAAACGGCGTCGGGCGTCTCGATCTCTCGTACGGTCGGCTGGCTGAAGGTGGCGACGAGCTTGCCGGCGCGCTCCCAGCCCGCCTCGCTCAGGCTTTTGGGATCCGGCGACCCGTCGGGCGCGACCCCGGGCGCGCCGTCCGGCACAGGCTTTTCCGCGTGGCGGATGATCATGATCCGGCTCGGGCTCATGCGCGTCTCCCTCGGTCAAGCGCCGGCGAAGGCGCGGCGCAGCCTACGCGACGAGCTGGATTTCAGAATAGCTCTTCGTCCGGCAATCGGATTTCAGCTGGTCAAAGCACGAACGGAATCAGCGCCCGCACGCTTCCTGCGTATCGCGCATAAGCCTCGCCGAACTGCCGGCGCATGACCGCCTCCTCGATCCCGATCTTGCGCCAATACGCCGCGCCTACGAAAATGACGCCGATGAGGCCGCGCCACTCGCCGACCGCCAGCGCGGTTCCGAGGAGGCCGAGGAGAATCCCGGTGTAGATGGGATGGCGGACCCATCGGTAGGGACCGGCGACGACGAGCTCATGGTCGCTTTTCAGCGTGACGTCCGAGCTCCAGTTGCCGGCGAGCGTCATCCGCGCCCAGATGGCGAAGGCGACGCCGGCCAAGGTCAGCGCCGCGCCGAGCTGCACGGGCCAGAGGGCCAAGGGCGCGAAGCGTTCGTTCAGCGCAGGAAGGGGAACACGAGGCGCCGCGATCAGATAGATGCCGACCGCCAGCGGCAGGTAATGCGACAGCCGCGAAGTGGCGCTTTCGCGCTCGGCGACCGCCTTGCCGCCCCGCGCCATCGCGATCCAGACCGCGATGAACGCGAGCCACACGACGGGGAAGAACCAGCGATAAAACATCCGCCGACCCTCGCTGTCGGCGAGGCGTTCAGGCCTCGAACGGCTCCACTGTCTGAACTTCCGGCAGGAAGTGTTTGAGAAGGTTCTCGATTCCGTGCCTCAGCGTCGCCGTCGACGACGGGCAGCCGGAGCAGGCGCCTTTCATTTTGAGATAGACGATCCCGTCGCGAAAACCCTTGAAGATGATATCGCCGCCGTCGCCTGCGACCGCAGGGCGGACGCGCGTCTCGATCAGTTCCTTGATCGCCTCGACCGTTTCGGCGTCCTTCGGATCGAAGAACTCGCCGGTCGCGACCACGTCCGCTCCGCCCGTCTCGATCAGGGGCGCGCCCGAGAGGAAGAATTCGGTTACGATTCCGAGCACGGCGGGCCGCAAATGCTGCCACTCCGCTTCACCCTTGGTGACGGAAATGAAATCGTTGGCGAAGAAGACGCCGGTGACGCCCGGCAGCTCCATCAGCGCCTTGGCGAGCGGCGAACGCTCGGCCTGGCTCAGATCGCGCGCCTCGAACGTGCCGTCCTCCATCACGGTGCGGCCGGGCAAGAACTTGAGCGTCGCGGGATTGGGGGTCGCTTCGGTCTGGATGAACATGGGGCGGGCACTCCTCATTTCGTAGATAGGCGGCCGGGGCCGCAGAGGCAAGGCGTCGCCTCGCCCCCAAGCGTCTGATGTGAGGCGAAATGCGGGTTTCGCGCGCCCGTCGCGAGATGAAATAGGGTTGCGCCAGCGAACCCTCACCCGGCTGCCAGAGCCCGTCGAAAGACGGGCGTCGTTCCGGACGCCCTATGGCGCCTTCCCTCTCCCGGTGGGCTACGGCATTCACACATCTCGAAAGCTGGGCGCGATCCTTCCTCAGCTTTGCTGGGGAAGGTGGCGCGAAGCGCCGGATCGGGTGTGGTCCGCTCCCGCAAACTTGGGTCGGATTGCACGACCGTCGCCGCGATCCTTAGTCGAACTGTCCCCTGCTTTCCGCACCCCATCCGGCCCTCCGGGCCACCTTCCCCGCTTCGCGGAGAACGAGGCGCCCGACGAGATCGACTTGTGTAAATCGCATAGCCCGGTGGGAGAGGGGCGTCCCCTTCCCTTCCGGGCGAACGTGGCCCGAAGGGCCGGATGAGGGTTTGGCGCGATTCGATCAGAAGTCCTCACGCTCTCACATGACCCTCTCGAGGCCCGGCGATGATCAGCGTCTTCGACCTGTTCAAGATCGGCGTCGGTCCGTCGTCCTCGCATACGGTGGGGCCGATGAAGGCGGCGGCCGCGTTCGCCGCCGGGCTCGCTCAGTCCGGCGCGATCGCGCGCGTCGCAAGCCTCGAGGTCACGCTGTTCGGCTCGCTCGCCTTCACCGGACGCGGCCATGCGACGGACCGGGCGGTCGTCCTCGGCCTCTGCGGCCTCGCGCCAGAGACCTTCGCCCGTTCGGCGCGATGCGCTCCATGGTGATCGTTTCTTAACGGAGCGGTCCTATTTTTGCCGGACGATGGGTCGGGCTGAACGGGCGGTCCCTGCAGCGCGAAGGCATTAGGCCGCCCCGCCGATCGGGTGGAAATCCCGGATGTCGAATTGGATGTCCAACGGGCTTTCCGCATGCCGCGCTCACCGGCTCAGATAAGATTTTATTGCCGATCCAGATCTGGCCAACGCCGGGGCGTCTCGTAATGCGGGCGCTTGGCGATCTCATGTTTGCGTCAAACCCGGATGTTTGGAGATTGTCCCATGCTGTTTAGACGCCCCGGAGCGGCTTCCGCGATCGCGCTGTTGCTCATTGTCATCGGATCGAGCATCGGCTCGGCGGACGAGGCCTCCAACGGCCTGAAGCAAAGCTATCGGCGACCGCTCTCGATCCCGTTCCCTGCCGACGCGCCGTACTCGCCGCAAATCGCGACACTGGGGAAAATGCTGTTTTTTGATCCCCGCCTCAGCGGCGCCCAGAATATCAGCTGCTCGAGTTGTCACGATCCGTCGTTTGGCTACGAGGTGCCGGTCCCCGGCCCCATCGGCTCGGCGAACACGCCCCTGGCGCGCAAGGCGCCGACGGTGCTCAACGCCGCTTTCACGCCGATCTTTTTCTGGGACGGCCGAGCGAAGGACCTCGAACAGCAAGCTCAGGGGCCGCTGACCGCGCCGGCGGAGATGAACAGCAAGTTTCCCGATATCGTGTCGCGCCTGAAAGCGATTCCTGAATATCAAGACTGGTTCAACCGCCTGTTCCCTGGCGCGGGAGTGAGCAAGGAGACCCTCCTCACCGCCATGGCGACCTACGAGCGCACCGTGGTGACCGGCTGGGCGCCGTTCGACCGTTGGATCGAGGGCGACGAGATGGCAATCTCGGATTCAGCCCAGCGCGGATTCGGCTTGTTTAACGGCAAAGCGGGCTGCGCCGCCTGCCATACGGGATGGAACTTCACCGACAACCAATTTCACGACGTCGGGTTTCCCGACAGCGACATTGGCCGCGGAAAGTTCGAGCCCGGAAACCCGATGGCGCAGCACGCGTTCAAGACGCCGGGTCTTCGCAATCTGATCTACCGAGCGCCATTCGGACACAACGGCCAATCAGCCGACCTGCAATCGATCATCGCCTTCTATGAATTGGGAGGGGCCGACCGCCCGTCGAAATCCCCCCTGATCAAGCCTTTCACGCTCACTGCCGGGGAAACCGAGGACCTCGTCAATTTCCTCAGGTCGCTGACGGCCGAGAAAGTCGAGACGCCGCTTCCCAATCTGCCAAACTGAAAAAGGGCGCGCCGATGTCCATTCGAACCAAGATTCTTATTCCCCTTCTGATGGCGGTGTTTGCCGGCATATTCATCGCCGGGTTCGCCAGTTATCGCAGCGGCGCCGACAACGCGGAGATCGCCGTGTTGATCGGCAAATCCATCGATGTCGGCGAATTGAGCCGTCGCGCCCACGACGACTTCGACCGCCTGGACGATCTCGTCGCCGAGGTGACCGGGATGACGCATTTCATCGGGCGTTCGGAAATCGAAAAGCGGTTCAAGGCAAGCGCGGCTTCGATGGATTCGGATCTCTCGGGTCTGCAAACTGCGGCCCTTTCCCCCGAAATGTCCAAATTGGCCGGCGACGCCGCTCAGCGCTTCGCCGCCTGGCGAGACCAGGCCGAAGGCGTGCTGGGCCTGAAGCCGGCGCAGGAGATCGCCACTCAAGACCTCCTCAAGCGCGACGCCGACAGCCTGAAGGCGCTTTTGAACGATGCGCTCGCTCTTGCGGGACGGGACGCCCGGACCAGGATCGCCGAGGTCGCCGCGAGCGCCAGGGCGGGCACATTCCTCGTTCTTTTTGCTGCGATCGGCTTGGGCATAGCCGGCAGCATCGGCGCTTTCTCATTGGCCAGGAGCCTCGCCCGCCCCCTGCTGGACCTGTCGCGGAACGCGGAGAAACTTGCTGGCGGCGACGTGTCGGTCGCTTTTTCGGCGACAGGCCGCAAGGACGAGATTGGCGAGATTTCTCGCGCGGTCGCTCGCTTCCGCGACAACGTGCTGGCGTCTCAGGCCGCCGAGGCCGCCGCAGCTGCGGATCGTCAAGCCGCAGAGGAGGCGCGACAGCAAAACGAGCGATTGCGTTCCGCCGCTGCGGACGAACAGGCTAAGGTCGTCGACGCGCTCGGCGCCGCTCTCAATCGGCTCGCCAACGGCGACCTCACGTTCCGCATCGCGGGTGAATTTCTCGCCGCCTACGCTCGACTCAAGACCGACTTCAACGCCTCGCAGGAGACCTTGCAGCAGGCGATGTCGATGATCGTCGGCAACGCCAAAGACATGCAGGAGGGCTCACGGGAGATTTCCGGACTTGCTGGCGATCTGGCCCAACGCACGAGCAATCAGACCGCGAGCATCGAGGAGGCGGCGGCCGCGCTCGAGGAGATCACCGCAACCGTCAAGATGACTGCGGAAGGCGCGGGCCATGCGCGCCAGATCGTGTCTCAAGCCAGGACCGAAGCGGAAAAGAGCGGAGAGATCGTGCGAACTGCGGTCGACGCGATCGGGCGCATCCAGAAATCATCGCAAGAGATCAATACGATCGTCAACGTCATCGACGAGCTCGCGTTTCAGACCAATTTGCTTGCGCTGAACGCGGCGGTTGAGGCCGCGCGAGCTGGAGAGTCCGGTCGCGGGTTCGCGGTGGTGGCGACCGAGGTGCGTCAGCTGGCGTTGAGATCGGCGCAGGCGAGCAAGGAGATCAGAACGCTCATCTCGGCCTCGCGCGCACACGTCGAAGAGGGTGTCAGCCTCGTAACGTCGGCGGGGTCCACCCTGGAGCGGATCTTCACTCGGGTGGTGGAGATTGACGGGGTCATCACCAATATTGCCAATGGCGCGCACGAACAAGCCGCCGGGCTGCAAAGCGTGAACAATGGCGTCGCAGACATCGACCGGGTCACTCAGACGAATGTGGCGATGGTTGAGCAGGCGAGTGCAGCGAGCGCGGGCCTCGCGGAGCGCGCTGAGGAACTTGCGAGATCCGTGGCGCGGTTCAATATTGGAGCCGGCACGGAAAGGAGATTTCCGCGCGAAGTCCAGGCAGACAAACCAACCCGACTGAGAAGGCGGGCCTAGCCCCCGTCAAATCGCGGCGCGTTTGGCCGGACCATTCGAGTCCGTGAGCGCCGGCGTTCAAATCACAAACGGAACCAGCGCCGGGACGCGTTCGGCGTAGCGGGGGTAAGCCTCGCCGAACTGCTGGCGCATGACGGCCTCCTTGATCCCGATCTTGCGCCGGAACGCCGCGCCGGCGAAAATGACGGCGATGAGGCCGCGCCACTCGCCGACCGCCAGATAGGCGGCCGGGCCGGAGAGGCAAGGCGCGGCCTCGCCCCCAAGCATCTGATCCCGGTTGGCGTTTGACGCGAAATGCGGGCACCGCGCGCCTGTCGGGACGCCTGGCGCGAGATGAAATAGGATCGCGCCAGCTAACCCTCACCCGGCCGCCATAGGGCGTCCTTCCGGACGCCCTATGGCGGCTTCCCTCTCCCGGTGGGAGAGGGGCGGCCCCTTCCCCTTCCGGGGGAAGGTGGCCCGAAGGGCCGGATGAGGGGTTTTGGCGCGATTCGATTAGAAGTCCTCACGCTCTCACATGACCCTCTCGAGGCCCAGCCATGATCAGCGTCTTCGACCTGTTCAAGATCGGCGTCGGTCCGTCGTCTTCGCATACGATGGGGCCGATGAAGGCGGCGGCCGCGTTCGCCGCCGGGCTCGCTCAGTCCGGCGCGATTGCCCGCGTCGCAAGCGTCGAGGTCACGCTGTTCGGCTCGCTCGCCTTCACTGGGCGCGGCCACGCGACGGACCGGGCGGTCGTCCTCGGCCTCTGCGGTCTCGCGCCGGAGACCCTCGAGCCGAACGCCGCCGACACGCTCGTCGCCCGCGTCCGCGCAACGAACCGCCTGCCGCTTGGCGGGCGCCGGCCGATCGGCTTCGACCCGGAACGCGCAATCGTGTTCGACGTCGTCGACCCGCCGCCGCGCCATCCCAACACGCTCCGCCTCGTCGCGCGGGACGAGGACGGCGTCCTCCTCGCCGACGAGACCTGGCTTTCGGTCGGTGGCGGCTTCATCCTGCGCGACGGCGCAGAGAACGCGGCGACGACCGGCGACGCCGCCATTCCCTATCCTTTCCGGTCGGGCGCCGAGCTTTTGGCGCGCGCCCGCGAGGCGGGGCTGACGATCGCCGACCTCGTGCGGGCGAACGAAGCCGCGCTCAGCCCGGCGGAGGCGATCGAGGATCGGGTTGGCGAGATCCTGTCGGTCATGCTTCAGGGCATCGACCGTGGCCTCGCCCAATCGGGCGGCCTGCCCGGCGGCCTCGCGGTCCAGCGCCGCGCGGGCGCGATCTATCGCGACCTGATCGAGGCGGCGCGGCGCAACGCCCGGCCGGCGCACGAGGTCATGGATTTCGTTAGCGCCTATGCGATGGCGGTCAACGAGGAGAACGCCGCCGGCGGCCGCGTCGTCACCGCCCCGACCAATGGCGCGGCCGGAGTCATTCCCGCGACGCTGCGCTATTACCGCGACCATTGCGACGGCGCGACGCCACAGGGGCTTTCGGATTTCCTGATGACGGCGGCCGCGATTGGCGGCCTGTTCAAGCTCAACGCGTCGATCTCGGGCGCCGAGGTCGGCTGCCAGGGGGAGGTCGGCGTCGCGTCGTCGATGGCCGCGGCGGGCTTATGCGCCGTGCTCGGCGGCTCGAACGCCCAGGTCGAGAACGCCGCCGAAATCGCCATGGAGCATCACCTCGGCATGACCTGCGATCCGGTCGCCGGCCTCGTCCAGATCCCGTGCATCGAGCGCAACGCCTTCGGCGCGGTCAAGGCGATCGCCGCCGCCTCCCTCGCCCTGCACGGCGACGGCCGCCACCGTGTGTCGCTCGACAGCGTAATCGCCGCCATGCGCCAGACGGGCGCCGACATGCAGTCGAAGTACAAGGAGACGTCGCTCGGCGGGCTCGCGGTGAATTTTGTCGAGTGCTGATTGTTTACGGCCGGCGAGGCGCGTGAGCCTCCGGTCGCCGCTGCAGCGCTGAAGCGACAGCGCCTTCGGGTCTCGCGAACCCGCGGCTGACGTCCGCGTACATCCGTGAATTTCACGTGGCAATGAGCGTTTGTGAGCTGCGAAGAGACGTCCGAACGCCGCCCCCAAGGCATTTCCATGATTGCGCCGCTTTCCCCCGAAATTAGACCAAAAACTGTCTAATGTGTGACGGAGCTCACAGCGCAAGGGTTACGACTATGCGGATATCTAGTTGGGAGTCGTCCGCTCCCGCTGGTCTCCGCTGAATCATTGCGGCTACTTGTTGGCAAAACACGTCTGAGTATGAGCATTTCGCGCCTTGCTGAACGATTCATTTGAGCAACCGCGAGTCCAGTGCTTCGGGTGGTGACAAGTAATTTATAGCTATCGCGGCCTGAGTACTGTCGCCAAGTTAACTCGAATAAGACTCAGTTTTGCGCGCTGGATCCAGCTATATACTAGATGCTAACCTCGCTGTACGGAGAAATACACATGACTATGGATGTCAACGACTTTTCCTTCCGCCAACTTCGCAACCCTGCGCTTAACCATAGGGGAGCAGGCCTTGACGACCTTGGGCCACTGGCGAAGCTCCCGGGTAAGTGGGTCGGAAGGGGTTTTAACCAGATTTGGCGACCCCACCATGCCGTCCCACCCGATCCGCCTACTCAGGATCGAATTTTGGAACTGAATCTAACCACGGAGACTCTGGAGTTCGAAGCGATTTCAGGCCCGATTCCGAACCGGGGTTTTCTTCAGGGCGATATTTCGATGTTCGGAGTAACGTATCTGCAAAAGGTGTCGGACGTTGTTTCCGGCGGCATTCATGTCGAGCCTGGCATATGGGCATCAATTCCGCCGACGACGAATCCGCTTGAGGGATCCACGGTGGCGCGGCTGGCGTCCATCCCGCACGGAACTACCATTCTCGCTCAAGGCACGTCGCTTTCGGTTAATGGACCGCCTTTGATTGGCGACGCCAGTATTACTCCGTTTGTGATTGGTAATCCGGCGCGGACAGTCAGCTTTCCCGAATCCAATCTAGCTGTACCGACGCAGTTCCGCCAAGTCTCTAACGGCGATATAACTCAGCCGCTCGTGGATGATCCGAATTCGTTGCTTGCTGCCGCGATTACAAATCAAAATATTACCAATACGGTAGTGCTGATTATTTCAACAACTGCGCCTTCCCCGATTAGCGGCGGCGGTACGGACGGCACCGCGTTCTTGCAAGGTTCAGTTGCGGCAGGCCCGAATGCCTCGCCAGCAGCAATGAACGCGATATTTTGGATCGAGACCGTCGCGCCGAAAGATGGCGCGCCTGGCTTCTTGCAGTTGCAGTACACACAAACAGTGCTTCTGAATTTCAATGGCCTGAGCTGGCCCCATGTTTCTGTCGCAACCCTGCGTAAGGTCTAGAGCGGCTTTCGACCATTCTGAATCGTCATTGCGAGAAGCAACCCCCAGGCTCTTCGACCCGGGGGTCGCTCGCAATGACGAGGCGCCTCGATTTGATCGGAAACCGCTCTAGAAGCCCGTTCGTGGCAGGTCGATTTGCGCTGCCCTGATCAATTCGGACGCGGGTGGTCGGGCTCTGGTTGAGGAGGCCTCGCCGGTCGATGGAGCTCGGCGGGGCGCTCGTTCTTCGCCCGTAAATTACATCGATGCCTGGCAAGCTGCCGACAAGGATCGACTGCGAGGTCGTCCTTGGCATGCGGCCGCTGCCGAAGCGCCGACCCTGCGCTGCCGAGGCCCCCGACGCGGTCCGAACCTGACCGCGCGTCCCGGTTGGATTGGAGGGCCCAGGGACGGGGAGGGCGATGCCGGTCGCGGCGCAGGTAGGCACGCAACGGCAGACCGTCAGAAATAGGAACTGAAGTCGACCGAAGCGGGAATTCCGGCATGGCAATTCCGAGGAACTGCCCCGTCTCAGACCGCTAAAAGCAGAAGGGCCGAAGCGACCGCTTCAGCCCTAGTATTTCGGAGAAGTCATCGCGGCTGCCTCTGGAAGAGGCTATTGGCCGTGGCCTGCTCCGACGCCGTTGTCGTCTTCACTGATATTGAAGCCTGGCCGATTGTTTTGGCCGTGACCCAAGGTGAGATCGTCAACGTTTTGTCACAATGATCCGTTTCCGCGCCCGCATATTGATCTGGATCAACGAAAGGGGCTTGGCGGCTTGAATCCGCGATCGGCATGGCGGCATCGAAATCCCGGTCCCTATCGACCAGCTCTTGACCGACATCCCGGCGCATCAGCCCTGGAACTTCCCAGGCATCGGGAAAAGCGTCACGAAGCGGTCTGCAAGGTTGCGATCTCCCGAGACTTCCAAGCAATGGTCCGACTCCAGTCGAGCTAAGGGCGCGCCGCCATAAACAGCGGCGCCCAACGACATCGGAGATCCAGCGAATCGCAGCGATGCGTTCGGCGGGGCGCCTTGCGCTATTGCAATTCCGTCCCGCGTCAGATGCCCGCCGTAGACATCCTCTCCGAACCGGAAGCCAATATGGGCGTCGATATCTCCGCATCGGCTTCTGTCGAGCATGGTTCTGAAGGACAGCAGCAGCGAGACGCCACTGATGTTGCGGCTTGGATCGTGTCTCGGAGAACGCGCTGCCCAGCGCCCCATCTCCGACGTGATCGGCTCCGCCTCATAACCCCACTCTGTGAGCTCATAGACCGGCGTCGACGCTGGAGGCGGCAGCTTGGCGCGGACCAGGACTTGGCGCTGCTCGAGCTCAGTAAGCCGCTGGGTCAGAATGCTTGCGCTGACGCCGGGCAAGTCGGTCCGGAGCTGGGAAAAGCGCCTGGGACCCAGCAGCAACTCACGGATGATCAAAAGCGCCCAGCGATCCCCAAAAATCTCAAGGGCATGCGCGGTGCCGCACGCATCGTCATAACGCCGCGCCACAATCGGCCCGGTAGTTTTTTTCGACTTCATAGTTGCTTTTCTGAACCAATATGTGAGTGTGTCAAGCCGGATGCGAGGAGCGGGATGGCGAGAACACAGACGCAGCATCTGACGCGCTGTCGCTGCGGCGCGGTTGAGCTGGCGGCTCTTGGCCAGCCGATCGTAGCCAGCGTCTGCTATTGCGTCGATTGTCAGGCAGCGGCGCGGCAGATCGCGACGCAAGATGGTTCGCCGAACGTCGCCGACCCCGATGGCGGCACGGAATATCTCCTGTTCCGCAAGGATCGTTTCACCTGCACCAAGGGCGCCGAGCGCCTGTACGCGCTTCGACTTAGGGAGACTTCAGCGACGCGGCGGATGATTGCCAGTTGCTGCAATTCGGCGATGTATATGGCGTTCGACGACTCACGTCATTGGGTCTCGGCTTATCGGAGGCGCTTCGTGGGGGCCGCGCCACCAATACAGATGCGTATTTGCACGAAATCAAGGACGTCGGATGACGCGCTCGATTCGAGTATTCCGCAGCTACTCGGGCTACCCACCCGGTTTGATCGTGCGGCTCCTCGTATCCATGCTGCCTATGCTGTTTGCGCCTAAGCGGAACAACCCGGTCTGAGAAGAGTTCCGACTCATCGACGCGTACCGCGCGTCGGGGCGTTCTACATCGACATCCGAGTTTACGTGCATTACGCGGAATGACTGCGGCAGCTGCTTCATCGGGCGCTGCCAAAGTCGCCCGCAAAATCCGGCGCAACGCCTTGAAAAGATGGAATCCACGCCCGGAAATCGCCGGGCGCCGAGCGTCCCGACCTTCGCGCTCAGCAGCCCCTACCGCTCGACCCGCGTCCAGCCGTGCAGGCCGAGGCGCTCCTGCGGCAGGTAGGCGGCCTTGTAGCCCATCTTCTTCGAGCCCTCGACCCAATAGCCGAGATAGACGTGCGGCAGGCCGAGCTGCCGGGCCTTGGCGATATGGTCGAGGATGACCAAGGCGCCGAGCGAGCGGCGCGAATGATGGGGCGCGTAGAAGGAATAGACCAGCGACAGCCCGTCGGCCAGCCGATCGGTGAGGCAGACGGCGTAAAGGGGGCCCGCGCCGGCCTCGTCGTCCGGCGATCGGCGCGGCCGGTATTCGACGAGCTGCGTGTCGATATGGGTGTCCTCGACCATCATGGCGAAGTCGAGCGACGACATGTCCGCCATCCCGCCTTCGGGATGGCGCGCGTCGAGATAGGCGCGGAAGAGGGCGAAATGCTCGTTGGTCGGCTTCGGCTGAATGAAGCCGCCCACGAGATCGGCGTTGGCGCGGATGGCGCGGCGCTGGCTGGCGCTGGGCTGAAAGTCGTCGACCATCACCCGCACCGATATGCAGGCGCGGCAGCTCTCGCAGGCCGGCCGATAGGCGATCGTCTGCGATCGGCGGAAGCCGGTCTGCGTCAAAAGGTCGTTCAGCGCAGCGGCGCGCTTACCGACCAGATGGGTAAAGATCTTGCGTTCCTGCTGGCCGGGAAGATAGGGGCAAGGCGATGGCGCGGTCAGGTAGAATTGCGGCGCGTCGCGGACTTCCCTGGTCACGCTTGTTCTCCGCTCCCTTTCCGGCGGCCTCGGGGCGAACGCTCGCTCCCGCGGGGCGCGCGGCTCCGACATGCCGGCCCTTTACAGCCGGCGCACGATCACGACGCCGGCAAGGATGTCATGCAGACAGCGTTTATCCGAATCGACCAGCGACACGAGGAATATCGGCGGAAAGAACCAGCTCAGGTAGAACATGACCGCATGCGCCGCAGCGTTCAGGAACGGGACGCGCTGGCCGCTCTCGTGCAGGCGCATCTCGAGGTCCATCGCGCGCATGCCGGGCGTCGCCATCCGGGCGCCCGACACGGTGAGGCCGTTGTAGAAGAACGCCACGATTGGATAGAGCGGCGGCAGGAAGAACAAGGCAAATCCAAGCGTCAGGACCACCGACGCGGTCCAGAAGAGCGCGACCAGGATGCTGACGATCACCAGATCGAGGCAAACCGCGACCATGCGGCGCGTGCGGACGCCGGCGAAGGCGTCGCTGCGCAACGAGAGCGCCGGCGGCGCCGCATAAGACTGAGCCATGAACTCCTCCGGACCGAACGGCCCTTATGAGCGTGCCGCAAGGATGTGGGAGGGGGGGCGGGCAAGTCAAGATCGACGTTGTCGCAAATCGCCGAGCACCCGATCGCGCGCGCCCATGAGCCCGGTCGGCCTCAGCGCGATGAAGACGACCAAGAGCGCATAGACGGCGATGTCGCGGTCGTCGATCGGGAAGACCGAAGACCAGCCGGCTTCGACGGCGCCGATCAGGAGGCCGCCGAGGAAAGCGCCGGGCAGGGAACCGATTCCGCCGACCACCGCCGCCGCCAGCGCCTTGAGCGTCAGGGTCGCCGAGAGCGCGTAGCCGACCGCGCCGAAGGCCGCGGTCATGATCGCGCCGGCGAGGCCCGCCAAAGCCCCGGCGAGGGCGAGGGCGCGCGCAATCGTCGCAGTCGGGCTGACGCCGAGCATCTCGGCCTCCAGCGGGTCCTCCGCATAGGCGCGCCATTCCCGCCCTGCCCGAGTCCAGCGGAAGATGACGACGAGGGCGAGCGCGACCCCGAGCGCGACGCTGCTCGCGACAAAGGTCATCGGCGAGGCGACGGCGACGAATTCGGGTGAGCGGGCCAGCGCGAACGGCTGGTTCAGGATCGGCGTCATCCAGCTCGTCCGGTCGCCCTGGGCGATGCGCAGGAGTTCCTGCAGGAAGATGGCGAGCCCGACGGTCGCCACCAGCGTTTGCTGGCCCCGCGCGCCTCTCAGCGGAATGAACACGCAGCGCGCGCTCGCGTATCCCCAGCCGAGCGCCACCACCCCCGCCATGCCGAAGGCCGCCGCGAGCAGGGGCGCCGGCGGCAGGCCCGCCAGCGCCAGCGCCGTCATTGCGGCGCCATAGCCGCCCGCCGCCGCCAACTCGCCGAAGGCGAAGTTGATCCGCCCGATCAGGCCGTAGACCAGCGAATAGGCGGCGGCGAGCAGAGCGTAGACGGCGGCGAGCGGCAGGCCGTCAATCGCCATCTGGAGAGCGTAAGCGGCGGACTTCGACACGACCGGCGCGTTGCGCAGGCCAGCCAGCGGCGCGGGGTCGGCGTTGCGGCCTTCCGGGGTGGCGAGCCAGTAGCGAATGAGGGCGAAGAGCCGCCCCTCGTCGATCCCTTCGCCGTCGAGCGTCACGGCGATCAGATCGCGCGACTCCCGCGGTCGTCCGGGCTCACGAAAGCGGCAGGCGGCGAGATGGCGCTCGGGCTCTTCGCCGGGCGTCGCCGCGGTAAACCCGACGGCGAGTCCGCGGCCGTCCGGGTCAGGGCTTTGGCCGACGATGTCGATTGTCGCGCCGACGGGCATGAGCGCCGGCAGCGCCATGCGGCAGAGCCGGGCCTGATCGGTCTCGAGCGCGGTCGAACAGCCGGCGACGAGGCTTGCGGCAAGGAGAACGACAAGGGCCCGGATCATCCGGCTCGCCTTCGCGCCGCGAGCCGCTTCTGCTTGGCGCGATTGCCGCAGACCTCCATCTCGCACCACCGTCGGCGATTGTTCTTGGTCGTGTCGCAAAAGAGCCAGCCGCAGGCATGGCCGTCGCAGCGTTTGATGCGGGAGACGTCGCCCTCGGTGAACAGCCTGACGGCGGCGAGCGCAATCGGGCCGAGCGCCGCCTCGACCGGCGCGACCTCGACGCTCCAGACCCATCGGCAGACGCGCCCGTCGGCGACGAGCGTCGCGCACGACAGGAAGCGCGCGTGCAGGATCGAGAGATCTCTGAGGGCGGCGTCGGGCGGCGTCGCGCCGGCGGCGATCGCCGAGCCCACGTCCTGGATCGCCGAGCGCAAGGCGAGCGCGGAGGCGAGGAGCCTCTCGCCGCGCCCGGGGTTCTCCGCAAGCTCCGCGCGAAGGCGCTCGATCTCCTCCGCAGGCGCGGCGGACGCGTGGGCGATCCAGTCCGCGACGTTCTCGGCGTCGCGCAGATGGTTTTGATGCAAGTCGGTCCCGCGGCCGGACTCGGTGTTGGCGAAATCGAGCGCAAGCGAGCCGCCGACGAGGGGCAGCGACGCGGCGCGCGACGGGGGAAGCAGAGGAGCGCTAACTGTCATTCGTCGCTTTACAAGTTATACGTGCGTGCTAGTTTCGACAAGCTAACCTGACAAATGGGTATAGGAGGTTACAATGCGCGCTCGTTCCATCATGCTCGTTTCGATTGCGCTATCGCTCGCGCTGGCAGGCGCCGCTCGGGCGCAGGTCAAGATCGGCGTCGCGGGGCCGATTACCGGCGCAAACGCCGCGTTCGGCGCCCAGCTGACCCAGGGAGTCCAACAGGCCGTCGAGGACATCAACAAGAGCGGGGGCATATTGGGCCAGAAGCTGGAGGTCGAGCCGGGCGACGACGTCTCGGATCCGAAGCAAGGCGTCTCGGTCGCCAACAAGTTCGTCGGCGACGGCGTCAAGTTCGTCCTGGGCCATTTCAATTCGGGCGTGACCATTCCGGCCTCCGACGTCTATTCCGAGAACGGCATCCTGTTCATTACCCCGTCGGCGACCAACCCGAAGGTGACGGATCGCAAGCTTTGGGACGCCTTCCGGACCTGCGGGCGCGACGACCAGCAGGGCCTCGTGTGGGCCGAATTCGCGCGAGACAAGCTGAAGGGCAAGAAGATCGCCATCGTCCACGACAAGACGACCTACGGCAAGGGCCTCGCGGACGCTGCGCGCGACAACATGCACAAGTTCGGCGTCACCGAGGTTCTCTACGAAGGCGTCAACACCGGAGAAAAGGACTATTCGGCGATCGTGTCGAAGATCAAGGAATTGGGCGCCGACTACCTGATGTGGGGCGGCCTGCACACCGAAGGCGGCCTGATCCTGCGCCAGATGCGCGACCAGGGGATGAGCACGGTCATGATCTCCGGCGACGGCATCACCGATTCGGAGTTCGCCCAGATCGGCGGCCCCGGCGTCGAGGGCACGCTGATGACCTTCGGACCCGAGCCGCGCAAGAACCCGAACGCGAAGGAAGCGGTGGCGTCGTTCAAGGCGAAGGGCTTCGATCCGCAGGGATACACGCTCTACTCCTACGCCGGCGTCCAGATCATCAAGCAGGCGGCCGAGAAGGCGAACTCGCTCGATCCGAACAAGGTCGCCGAAGTCATGCATTCGGGCATGCCGTTCCACACGGTGATCGGCGACATTTCCTTCGACAAGAAAGGCGACCGCACGACGGTCGATTACGTCTGGTACGTCTGGAAGAAGGAGCCCGACGGCAAGATCGGGTTCGAGCAGCTTTAGCCTGGGGCAGATCCGGCCGCTGGGATGGTCGCGTCCCGCTGCGGCCATGATCGGTCCGGACCACCACCCGGCGCGCGAAACGGCTCATGAGACTGGGCGCGACGCGCAGCCGGCAGGGACAGAGATGAGGAGATCGGGGCGGACCTGGGATCGATAAAGCAACTATGCTGTTTCAGATTCCTACGGCATAATGGTCAGCGGAGCTGGCCCTATGAACCGCCAGGACATCATCGACCGGCTGCGCGAGAACGAGGCCGCCCTGAAGGCGCGCGGCGTGACGCATGCGGCGCTATTTGGCTCGCGCGCGCGCGGCGAAGAACGGCGCGACAGCGACATCGACATCATGATCGACATCGATCCCGGGCGCCTGTCGGCGTGTGGGAATACGCCGGGATCAAGCGCTATATCGCGAGCCTCTTCGAGGGGTCGGTGGACGTGATCGATCGCGGGGCCTTGAAGCCGTACGTCCGCCCTCCCGCTGAAGGCGACGCCATGTATGCCTTCTAAACCGACAGACGCCAAAGGGCGCCTTCTGCATATCCGGGACAACATCATCTACACGCAGCAGTTGCTTTCGGACGTGGCTTACGACGGGTTCAAGCAATCGCGCACCCTGTTCTACGCAACGACCCGTGCGCTCGAAATTATCTCCGAAGCCTCGCGGCGGCTTCCTGCCGCGATCAAGAGGCGACATCCGGAGATTCCATGGACGGACATTGCCGGAGCGGGAAACGTGTATCGGCACGATTATGAGGATGTCCAGGAACATCGCGTGTGGATCACGGCGCGCATGCATCTTGCCCCGCTCTTGTCGGTCGTTGAGGAGGAATTGCGGGCGCTTGGGGACCCGGTCGTCTCATGACCCTTCTTGTCACAGGAAGCTCGGGTCATCTGGGCGAGGCGCTCGTGCGGACGCTTCGCGCCCAGGGCCGATCCGTGCTTGGGTTCGACGTGCTGCCCTCGCCCTTCACCGACATCGTCGGCTCGATCGCCGACCGCGCCGTCGTCGCCCGGGCGATGGCGGGCGTGCGGACGGTCCTGCACGCGGCCACCCTGCATAAGCCGCATGTCGCGACGCATGGACGGGAGGCGTTCGTCGAGACCAACGTGCTGGGCACGCTGATCCTGCTCGAGGAGGCGCAGCGCGCGGGCGTCGAGGACTTCGTGATGACCTCGACGACCAGCGCCTTCGGCGATGCGCTCAAGGCCCCGCCCGGGGCGCCCGCGGCGTGGATCGACGAGACGGTGACGCCCGTCCCGAAAAATATCTACGGCGTCACCAAGGCGGCGGCGGAGGACCTCTGCCGGCTCTTTTGGCGCAACGAGCGGCTGCCCTCGATCGTGCTGAGGACGTCGCGGTTCTTTCCGGAGGCCGACGACGATCCGGACGCGCGGGCGGCGTTCGCCCCCGACAATCTGAAGGCGAACGAGTTCCTCTACCGCCGCGTGGCGATCGACGACGTGGTCGACGCCCATCTCCTGGCTGCCGAACGCGCGCCGCCGATCGGCTTCGGCCGCTACGTGATCAGCGCGACGACCCCGTTCCGGCGCGACGACGCGGCTCGGCTGCGCTCGGACGCCGGCAGGCCCACACCGCCGTAGCGCAGCGCCGAAGCCCGAGGGCTTCGAACTGAAGCGCTACCCGCTAAATGGAAGCGCCGCAAGGCGGATCGTCGCTCAGGCGGGCGGAAAGGGCTAATTCGCTCAAACGAACGCCAACTTCCGGGCGATCCGGTCCGACCTGTTGCACCCGAATCGCCACCGCATCGCCGGGAAATCCCGCGGTCCGACTTGAATCCGGCTCATGAGGGCGGCGTGAAAGCCGTCGCTTGCATCGATGCGGGCGCCGCACGTCCGCCGCGGCTTGCCGCTCAAACGGCGAGGCGGCCGCCCGTTGGCGGCCGCCAGTCTCCATATTGCGCAGGACTAGCCCAACGCGGCGGTCGCCTTCCGACCTCGATTCGACGCGACAAGTCCGAGGCCGGCGAAGCCGAGGGCCATCATACCCCAGGTCGAGACCTCCGGTATTGCAAGAGTGACGTTGTCGAGGACGTTGCCAATGTTCTGGTTGCCGACGCTATTGTCCGCGAACTCCAGGTGGCCGCCAGTCGTCGAGAAAGTGTAGGTATAGAGCGTGTATGCGGCACTCGACGCCAGCGTGATCGCCGTCGACCAGTCGCCGAGCGAGATCGTCGTTGTTTTGGCCACATCGCCACGCGCGTTACCGCCCAGATCGAACGTCAGGGTGTACGTGCCGGCGCCGAAAGCAGGCGCCGTTTCCAGCGTGCCGGCAGCGCCCGTCGAGCCGTCGAGGTCCACATATCCCCCTTTGCCGGGGTAGAAGTTGAAGTCGGTCGTCGTCGTCGTTTGACCGATAAGGTCGACCGAACCGGACGGGACGGTCCAGAGAGACGACGGCGGGACCCAATTCAGCATATAGGCATAGGAGTTGAAGTTGTCGGAGAAGACGACCGCGGCGTCTGCTGCCGTCGCGCAACTGACAGCACTTGCGGCGAGAACGCCGCATGCCAAGATTTCTCGGGAACGTCATACGATACCCCTTCAATCAGAGTTTACAACGTCAGCAGCACACCTTGCATGACGTTGCGTATATGGAAAGTAAACTAGGTTCGTGTCACGGTCAACCCAAGTCACAGGAATCAAAAAATGTGCAATTATGGCAAAAAGTCTTCCAGTCAGAGTATGGGGTTAATGCGCAAGCCGGGACGATAGCACGAGAGTTAAATCTGTAAACTCCGGCAATGGCGGCAGTCGCCTGACGCTGCTTATCGTAGACGATACGACCGCGGCCATGCGGCAATGGGCGCTGGAGCGAACTGGTCGCCAGGCGTCGCGCGCCTTTCTGACACCTCGGCCAAGCGCGAGCCGGTGACGCAGTGGGAAGCGGAAGCAAAGCACGCCGACAACGCGGGAATGCCAGGGTTGGTCCGCCCGACGAGGCTCCGATCGCTCCAATCGGCAGACGTGATAGAGAACTGTCGGCGGCCTGACTCGGCGCATCGAAATGTTGTTGCGACTATGTCTATTCTCGTCACCGGCAGCTCCGGGCACCTAGGCGAAGCGCTCATGCGCACCCTGCGAGCGGCGGGGCGCGCAGCGCTCGGGCTCGACATCGCCCCTGGGCCGTTCACCGACATCGTCGGCTCCCTCGCGGACCGCACGTGTGTTGTGCGCGCCGTGCGGAGCGCGCGAGGCGTGTTGCACGCGGCCACGCTGCATAAGCCGCATGTCGCGACGCATAGACGGGAGGCGTTCGTCGAGACCAACGTGCTGGGCACGCTGATCCTGCTCGAAGAGGCGCAGCGCGCGGGCGTCGAGGCCTTCGTGATGACCTCGACGACCAGCGCCTTCGGCGATGCGCTCAAGGCCCCGCCGGGGGCGCCCGCGGCATGGATCGACGAGACGGTGACCCCCGTCCCGAAAAACATCTACGGCGTCACCAAGACCGCGGCGGAGGACCTCTGCCGGCTCTTTTGGCGCAACGAGCGGCTGCCCTCGATCGTGCTGAGGACGTCGCGGTTCTTTCCGGAGGCCGACGACGATCCGGACGCGCGGGCGGCGTTCGCCCCCGACAATCTGAAGGCGAACGAGTTTCTCCACCGCCGCGTCGCGATCGAGGACGTGGTCGACGCCCATCTCTTGGCCGCCGAACGCGCGCCGGCGATCGGCTTCGGCCTCTACGTGATCAGCGCGACGACCCCGTTCCGGCGCGACGACGCGGCCCGACTGCGCGCGGACGCCGCTGCGGTCGCAGCCGAGCGGGCAGGGGGGTGGGAGGCCGAATACGCCCGCCGCGGCTGGCGCATGGCCGCCTCGATCGACCGCGTCTACGACAACGCGCTGGCGCGCCGCGAGCTCGGCTGGCGGCCGAGGTGGGATTTTGCGGCGGTCGTCGCGCGCCTCAAGGAAACGGGCGACCTGCGCGGGCCGATGGCGAGGCTGATCGGCGAGAAGGGGTACCATCCCGAGGCCTACGCCGGGCGCCCCTATCCCGTCGACCGCGGAGCGCGTTGAGCGGACGTTCCGACCGGCGCTCCGTTCAGGCCAGCGCCGCGAGACGGGCGGCCAAAAAGTCGCGCGCCGCCGGGTCGGTCTGCAGGCCGATGGCGAGCGCGTAGGCCTTGCGCGCGCCCTCGAGGTCGCCGGCCCTGGCGCTGAGGTCGGCCCGCGCGACCCAGTAGGGCTCGAATCCTTCCAGCTTCTCGCCAGCCACGGCGTCCAGCAGCTTGAGGCCGGCCTTCGGCCCGTGCGTATGGGCGACGGCGGCCGCCCGGTTGACCGCGACGACCGGCGAACCGGTCATCCGATAGAGCGCGTCGTAGAGCCAGCCGATCGCCTCCCAGTCGGTCGCGCCGGTCGCCCGTCGTGCCACGTGGGCCGATTGCACCGCGGCCTCGAGCTGAAAGCGGCCCGGCGCGTTGGCCCCGCTCGCCGTTTTAAGAAGCCGCTCGGCCTCGTCGATCGCCGCGGCGTCCCATAAGCAGCAGTCCTGTTCGCTGAGCGGAACATAGCGGCCCGAGTTGTCGCGCCGAGCGGCGCGGCGGGCGTCGGCGTAGAGCATCAGGGCCAGAGTCCCTGCGCCTCCGGCTCGCCGGGCGCGAGACTGACGATCAGCCGTCCGAGCCAGATCGCCTCTCCCGACAGGTCGCGGCCGCGCGGATCGTCGGAAAAGGCCTCGTCCCAGCCATGGGCGAAGGCGGCGTAGATCGCTTCGAGCACGGCCTCGAGCCGTTCCGGCGCCTCGTCGCGCTCGGGGATGCGGAACGGCACGCCGGCGAGCCGGATCTTCGCCTTGGCCCGCGCCAGCCGCTGGCCCATCGCGGCGGGCGAGACCAGGAAGGCCGAGCCGATCTGGGCCGCGTCGAGCCCGAGGATCGTCTGCAGGATCAAGGGCGCGCGGACCCCCTCGTCGATCGCCGGGTGGGCGCAGGCGAACATCAGGGCGAGGCGGCGGTCGGGGATCGCCTCGCTGTCCACGGCTTCGATCTCCTCGGCGATCAGCGCCAGCAGGGTTGTCGCCTCCCCGGCGGTCTGGCGTCGGCGGGCGGCGTCGACGAGCTTGCGCCGCGCCGCCGTGACGAGCCAGCCTTCCGGATTGACCGGGACGCCGCGGACCGGCCAGACCGCCAGCGCCGCGGCGAAGGCGTCGGCGAGCGCGTCCTCCGCGCCCGCCACGTCACGCCCGCGCGCAGCCAGAAAGGCGACGAGCTTGCCATAGCTTTGCCGCGCCGCCCGCTCGGCGGCCGCCCGCGCCAACGCGTCCGGCGTTTGAAAGTCAGGCCTCACCGGCGTGAGCGCCGGCTGTCATCGCCCAGATCGGCCGCACTTCGATCGCGCCGACCGCCGCGCCCGGACAACGCGCCGCCCAGCCGATCGCGGCGTCGAGATCGGCGGCCTCGATCAGATAGTATCCGGCGAGCTGCTCCTTGACCTCGGCGTAGGGCCCGTTCAGCACCTGGGTCTTGCCGTCCTTGGCGCGCACGACCGTCGCGGTCGAACTCGGGTGCAGCCGCTCGCCGCCGACGTAAGCCCCGGCCTCCTTCAACGCCGTCGTGTAGGCGCCGTAAGCGGCCGTCATCCGTACCGCCGCCTCCTTGGGCGCCGCCTGCATCGCCTTCTCGTCGCCATGGATCATCAACAGGTATTGCATGACTTTGTCTCCACATTCGGCGCGGCCCGAGGCCACGCTCGAGACATAGACGGTCGAGGCGCGCCCGTTTCGACAAGGGGCGGCGGAAAAAGAATTGACGCTCTGGCGGCGCCACGTTCAAGCCCGAGATCAAGATCAAGCCTAAGCCCAAGACCAAGCCCTGGACGGGCTCGCTCGGCGACCGGGCCAAGCGGCGGCCGAGGCTTGTCTTAGCGCGGCAGTCGTGGCCGCGCGTTCCCCTTGCACGCTCGCCTGGGCTCGATCATATTTCACCCATGAGCAAGTCGCCCAAACGCATCGGTTCGAGCCCGAAGAGTCACAAGACCGCCGAGGCCGGGAAGGTTCTTGGAACGACGGCCGACGGGGTCCGCATCCTCAAGCCGAAAGGAAAGGCGACCCATTTCTCCGCGAGAGAGCTGCAAGCCGCCATCGTGAACGCGCGCTCCGCCCGTTCAGGGCGATGATCGGCAGGGACGTTTTCATAAACTGTCCTTTCTCCGCAGATTACCAGCTCAGTTTTCAAGCCATCGTCTTCACGATCGTCCGTTCCGGGTTCAAGCCGCGTTGCGCTCGCGAAAACGATGACGGCGGCGAAGTGCGGATCGACAAGATCTGCCGCATCATCCGCGACTGCCCTTACAGCGTCCATGATCTGTCGATGACCGAACTGGACGCTGCTTCCGGTCTCCCGCGCTTCAACATGCCTCTCGAGTTGGGACTCTTTCTCGGCGCCAGGACGTTCGGGGATCGAGCGCAGCGGTCGAAGAAAGTCCTCATCTTCGATAGGGATCTGCACCGGTATCAATCGTTTATCTCGGACATTGCCGGGCAAGATATTCACTCGCACGGCGGCGAGGTTCCGCTGCTGATCCGCGAACTGGCGACTTGGCTCCGTGACGAGGCCAGGGATCCCCTGGTCCCGGGAGGCGTAGCGATAGCCAATGAGTTCAACCAGTTCGAACGCGATCTGCCGGTTATTGCCGCCAATAAGCGTCTGGAGACTTCGGAACTGACCTTCAAGGATTTGGCCGAAATCGCGGCGAGATGGGTCGTGCAGGTCGCGGGCGCGTGACGATTTGCGTCGCCGCCGGCGTCACCCGCGCAGATATGCGTTGGTCCATTCTTCCCCCTGCGCCAAGGGCCAGGAGCGCCCGTTCCTGAAACAGGCTCGAACGCACCCGATCGACCCGATCGGCGACATTCGTGCCAGGCCGTCGACCGGCGCCAATCGAGCGATTGGGGACATCGCGCGTCGCGTAAAGCGGACGGGAGATCCGTTGGCGCTACGCGGCGTCGCCCTGACCGCGCTCGTCCGATCGCGGACGCCTGTAGTGGCGAATGAACATCCGCACGGTCTCGTCGACCACCTCTTCGACGGGGACGGGCAGGCGCTCGCGACCCAACATCCAGGGCCACAGAGAGAACTCGTTCAGCATGCCCATGAACTGATGCGCTGCGAGCGTCGGAAGGCGGCAGTCGAGGACGCCAATGGCGGTCATGTGGGCGAGATATCGCGCCAGCCGCTCGGCTTGCGGCTCCATCACGGCGGCGAACTCCTCGGCGATCCAGGGAAACTGGCGGGAGTCGGCGACCACCATGCGCAGGAACCCGAGGTAATCCGGATTCTCGTGCAGCTGAAGAATCATCTGCGCCGCCAAACGGAGCACATGCTCGGCGTCGCCTTGGGTTTCGATGCCCGGAGGAAAGGCGTCCTCAAGCTGCCGGGACACGCGATGAAGCATCTCGCGGAAGATGTCTTCCTTGCTGACGAACTGGTTGTAGAGCGTCCGCCTGGCGACGCCCGCCGCCTCGGCCAGTTCGTCCATGCTCACCGAGCCAAACCCGTGGTCGAGGAACAGGCGCGCCGCCGCCTCGACGATCGCTTCGCGCGATCCCCCGCGGCCAATCTTGGCGACGGTCCCGTTCGATCTCTTTTGAAGTTCCATCCCAAAGCCCTTCTTACACTGATGAGTGCAATTTAGTACACGGGGGCGTGTCGTGCAAGGCCCGAAGGCGAGGCGCGCGCGCCGTGCGGTCCCGAGGCGCTGCTCAGTTTCCGCCAAGGGCGTCCTGCGTCTGCCCGCTTGCGGTTGGCGGTCGCTCGCGGTCCGGCCGGACCGCGCCGCTCAAATTTTTCGCCGCCCGTCGCAAAATCGGTGTTGCACGTACTAGTGCAATTCAATATACTGCACTATGTAATGCAAACACCGGCGGCGACCCGCGCCCCAGCGCGACCCGGGCCGGACGGCTCTTGCAGACGGAAGCTCACTTTGACGTCAATGCGAAAGGCTTTACCAATGTTCAGGTGTCAAATTGCTGCGGCGGCCCTGATCGCCGCGACCCTGGCGGGCTGCGACAAAGCGGCCCTGCCCACCCAAGCGGATCGGCCGGTTCGGACCGTCACCGTCGAGCAGGGCGTGGAAGGCGAGATGGTCTCGCTCACCGGCCAGGTTCGCGCCAAGGACGAGGTCAGTCTCGCCTTTCGCGTCGACGGCCGGATGATCGAGCGGCCGGTCCATGTCGGCGACGTGCTGACCGCGGACCAGTTGGTCGGTCGGCTCGATCCCCAGATCCAGGACAATGCGCTGCGCTCGGCTCAGGCCAACCTCGCCTCGCTCGAGGCGGTGCTGACCGAGGCGCGCCTCACCTTCTCGCGGCAGCAGCAGCTCTTGACGGACGGCTGGGCCACGCGCGCCAATTTCGACGACGCCCAGCAGAAGCTCCTGACCGTTGAGGCCCAGGTCGACTCCGCGCAGGCGCAGGTCCGGATCGCGCGCGAGCAGCAGGGCTACACCATGCTGTTCGCCGATTCGCCCGGCGCTGTCACCGCGGTCGGCGCCGAGCCGGGCGAGGTGGTTCATGCCGGGCAGACGGTCGCGCAGCTGGCGCGCGAGGGCGGACGCGACGCCGTCTTCGATGTCCCGGAGCAACTCATCCGCAATGGCCCGCAAAATCCCACGGTCGAGCTCGCCCTCAGCAACGACCCGCAGGTCAAGGCGACCGGCCGGGTGCGGGAGGTCGCGCCTCAGGCGGATTCCTCGACCCGGACATTCCAGATCAAGGTCGGCATCGTCGATCCGCCGGAAGCCATGCGGCTCGGGGCCACCGTCGTCGGCCGTTTCCGGCTTTCGGCCCCGCCCGGCGTCGAGGTCCCGGCGAGCGCGCTGACCGAGACGGACGGGCGCCCTGCCGTGTGGGTGGTCGATCCGCTGAGCAAGACCGTCGCCCTGCGCAACGTCGAGGTCCTGCGCTACGATTCCGCCTCTGTGGTGATCTCCCACGGGCTGGACACCGGCGCGCTCGTCGTCACCGCCGGGGTGCAGACGCTGCGCCCCGGCCAGAAGGTTCGCGTCCTGGGAGCCGTGTGATGAACCTCAACCTCACCGAATGGGCGATCCGCCACCGTTCGCTCGTGATCTATTTCATGTTCGTCATCGTGGTGGCGGGCGTCGGGTCCTACCTCAAGCTCGGGCGGAGCGAGGATCCGGACTTCACCGTCAAGACCATGGTCGTGCAGGTCGGCTGGCCCGGCGCCACGGTCAGCGACACGCTCGAGCAGATCACCGACCGCCTCGAGCGCAAGCTCGAGGAGACGCCGAACCTCGACTATCTGAAAAGCTACACGACCGCCGGGCAGGCCACGATCTTCGTCAGCCTGAAGGATTCGACGCCTGCGACCAAGGTTCCGGACATCTGGTATCAGGTGCGCAAGAAGGTCTACGACATCAGGAACGACCTGCCGCAAGGCATCGTCGGCCCCGGCTTCAACGACGAGTTCGGCGACACCTATGGCATCGTCTATGGCTTCACCGCCGACGGGTTCACCCATCGCGAGCTCCGGGACGCGGTCGACGACGTCCGCAAGCAGCTCCTGGAGCTGCCGGACATCTCGAAGATCGACGTCCTCGGGGCGCAGGACGAGCGCGTCTATGTGGAATTCTCGACCGAAGAGCTCGCCGGCCTCGGAATCGACCGCGCCGCGCTGATCGCCGCCCTCGCCGCCCAGAACGCCGTCACGCCCCAGGGCGTGGTGCAGACGGGCGCCGAAAAGATCCTGGTCCGCGTCTCGGGCGCGTTCCGGTCCGAGCACGACATCCTCGGCGTCAATTTCGTCGCCAACGGCCGGATGATTCGGCTGGGCGACATCGCGCGCGTCACGCGCGGCCCGGCCGACCCGGCCCAGCCGATGTTCCGCGTCAACGGCAAGGAGGGCATCGGGCTCGCCATCGCCATGCGCAAGGGCGGCGATGTGCTGGCGCTCGGGCGCAACGTCGAGCGCGCCATGACCGAGATCAAGGCGAACCTGCCTGTCGGCATCGAACCGACGCTCATCGCCAATCAGCCCGTCACCGTCGAGCACGCCGTCGCCGACTTCATGGAGGCGTTGTGGGAGGCGATCGCCATCGTCCTTGCCGTCAGCCTCCTCGCCCTCGGCCTGCGCGCCGGCGCCGTGGTGGCGCTCTCGATCCCGCTCGTCCTCGCCGTCGTGTTCATGACCATGTCGGCGCTCGGCATCGACCTTCAGCGAATTTCGCTCGGCGCCCTGATCATCGCGCTCGGCCTGCTGGTCGACGACGCCATGATCACCATCGAATCGATGGTCACGCGGCTCGATCGGGGCGACGAGAAGGAAGCGGCGGCCAGTTTCGCCTATAGCTCGACCGCCTATCCGAGGCTGGCCGGCACGCTGGTCACGATCGCGGCGTTCGTGCCGATCGGGTTCGCCCGCAGCGCCGCTGGCGAATACACCTTCTCGATCTTCGCCGTCGTCGGAATCGCTCTGATCGCGTCGTGGGGCGTTGCGGCCCTCTTTACCCCCATGCTCGGCGTCTGGGTGCTGAAAAAGCCCAAGACGGCGCATCCGGAGACGCCAGGCCCCGCCATGCGCGCCTTCCGCGCCTTCCTCGTCATGGCGATGCGGGCGCGCTGGGTCACGATCGCTGCGACGCTCGCCCTGTTCGCGGTGGCGGTCTTTGGCATGCGCTTCGTTCCGCAGCAGTTCTTTCCGGCCTCCGACCGGCCCGAGCTGCTGGTCGACCTGCAGCTCCCCGAAAACGCCTCCATCGACGCGACCAAGGCGGCCTCGGCTCGTCTGGACAAGCTCCTGAAAGACGATCGGGACGTCGATCATTGGAGCGCTTATGTCGGGCAGGGCGCCGTGCGGTTCTACTTGCCCCTGAACGTGCAGCTGCCGAACGACTTTTTCGCCCAGGCCGTCGTCGTCACCAAGGGGCTCGCGCAGCGCGAACGCGTGAAGGCGAAGCTCGAGCGCGCGCTGGCGGCCGATTTCCCGAACATCGTCGGCCGGGTCTACCCGCTCGAGCTCGGCCCGCCGGTCGGCTGGCCGCTCCAATACCGGGTGAGCGGGCGGGAGCCGGAAAAAGTGCGCAAGATCGCATCCGAGGTGGCTGAGCTTCTCGGCTCGGCGCCAGGCGCCGCCAACGTCAACTACACCTGGATGGAGCCCGGCCGCACCATCAGGATCCGGGTCGATCAGGATCAGGCCCGACTCCTCGGTCTCAGCTCGCAGGACTTGGCTCTGGCGGTGAACGCGGTCGTCTCGGGCGTCACGGCGACCGAGATGCGCAGCGGCATCTGGCTCGACGACGTGGTCGTCAGGGCCTCCGCCGAGCAGCGCAAGTCGCTCTCGACCATCCGGTCGCTGCAGGTGCCGCTGCCGAACGGGAAAACCGTTCCCTTGAGCCAGATCGCCTCGGTCGAGTACGGCCAGGAATATCCGATCGTCTGGCGCAGGGACAGGCTGCCGACCGTCACCGTGCAGGCCGACCTCGCGCCGGGCACCCAGGCCGCAACCGTCGTGCAGGAGCTCCAGCCGAAGATCGCGGCGCTGAACGCCGGCCTGCCCACCGGATATCATGTCGGCGTCGGCGGCAGCGTGGAGGAGAGCGACAAGGCGCAGACCTCGGTGATGGCCGTCGTGCCTTTGATGCTGGTCATCATGCTGACCGTGCTGATGGTCCAGCTGCAGAGCTTCAGCAGCATGATCCTGGTCATGAGCGTCGCGCCGATGGGCGTCATCGGCGTCGTCGCGGCGCTGCTCCTCGCCGACAAGCCGCTCGGTTTCGTGGCGATCCTCGGCGTGCTTGCGCTCACCGGCATGATCGCCCGCAACTCGGTGATCCTGATCAACCAGATCGAGACCGACAAGGCCAAGGGACTCCACCCCTGGGACGCGGTCGTCGACGCCACCAGCCACCGGGTGCGCCCGATCCTGCTCACCGCTTCCGCGGCGATCCTCGGCATGGTCCCGATCGCGCCGACCATCTTCTGGGGTCCGATGGCCTACGCGATCATGGGCGGCCTGGCGGGCGCGACGGCCCTGACCCTCGTCTTCCTGCCGGCGCTCTACGTCGCCTGGTTCCGGATCGAGCGGCCCGATCCCGACAGGAGCGCGAAAACGGATCTCGGACATCCCGAGCCGACCGACGACAACGAGAAGGTCGCGCATCAAGCCGTTCTGGAGGACGCATGCCTATCGACCCAGCCATCCTGAGCCCCGCAGCTCAATTGGCGGTTGACAAGCCACCGGCCGGCTGATTGAGGTCCGGCTCGAAGTCGCCATCCGAGTTTTTCGTTCAATCCAGTAGATGTCGAGGAGGCGCGAATGAGCGTTTCCCGTGAGTGGCCCGCATAAGCGCGGGCCTCGTCAAACTCCGGCCATCCTTCGGCCCTCGTCAAACGCTTGTCGCAAGCTATAGAGCCTATCCGAAACAAATTCGCCGGAAAGTTTCCCTTCCCGGCGACGGGTTTCGGCGTCAAGGCGTCAGGCGCCAATAGCGCGCTGTGGCAAGCTTGGTCGCAATACGCACATTTTGCGAGTTTGGAGCGCGAGCTGTGGAGGATCGGACCGTTATCCAAAATCCGGTCGTTGGAAGCCTCCGGCCCGGGACGCGACTTAACAGCGTCTACGAAATCGAGAGGCTGATCGCGAACGGCGGGATGGGTGAGGTCTACCGCGGCTTCAACATCGTGACGCGCGATCCGGTGGCGATCAAATTGATCCGACCCGAGTTCGCGAGCGACCCGGAAATATTCGAATTGTTCCGGCGCGAGGCGTCGGCGCTGCACAATCTGCCGCACGAAGCGATCGTGCGCTATTTCGTCTTTTCGATCGATCCGGACCTGCGCCGAGCCTATTTGGCGATGGAGTTCGTCGACGGCCCGTCGCTTACCGACCGGTTCGCAGCCGGTCCGATGGCGCTGGACGACGTCACGATCCTGCAGCAGCGGATGGCGCCCGCCCTCGACGTCGCGCATCGGCACGGGATTGTTCATCGCGACATCTCTCCGGACAACATCATCCTTCCGAACCGGGACGTGCGCCTCGCCAAAATCATAGACTTCGGAATTGCGCGTTCGCTCGAGAGAAAGGACGTTTCGATTATCGGTGGCCGTTTCGCGGGCAAGTACAATTTTGCGTCGCCTGAGCAGTTTGGTTTGTATGGCGGCGAAGTGACGCCCAAGTCCGACATTTATAGTTTCGGGCTCGTGCTGGCGGCGGCGATGCGCGGACGTCCGATCGACATGAGCGGTTCGGAGGCGGATGCGATCGCGAAGCGCTCCGTCGTTCCGGATCTTTCCGACGTCGATCCGACGTTTCGCCCGCTCCTCCAATGGATGTTGCAGCCCCTCCCCGTGAACCGGCCCGGAAGCATGGCGGAGATTGCAGCTTGGGCGCCCGCGGGCGACAAGCCGCGAGCGGCTTCACATGCGCTCCGTCCGCCTTCGACGCTCAAGCCTTCCGGAAATCGGAACGCGTTGCTGTTCGGTGCGGTGGCCGCGCTCGCCGTCATGGCCTCGATGGCCTATGTCCTCCGGAGCGACATTGCGCAGGTCACGCAATCTTTCGTCGCGCCAGCGCCGCCGACATCGCCGAGCAAGCTGCCGCCGATCGCGGCAGCCGATCTGTCTGCGCCGGCAATGCCGACCCAACCGGACGCCGCGCCGAGCCGGTCGAATGCGGGCCCACCGCCGCGTGACGAAGGGCCGAACCCAACGAAACTCGCAAGAGCAGAAGAAGCGTCGCCGAAGCTGTCGAACCCGCCACCGCAGGCGCCGAACGCGGACGACGTTGTCGACGCGCTTCCGCCGTCCACCCCGCAGCCGGACATCGACCTTCCTTCGGCCGTCGTCGGCGCGCAATACATCCAGGTTTTGCCGGCTTTTCTCGACCGGGGCGGCAAGGGATTGCGGTTGGCCGCGTCAGGTCTGCCGGACGGCCTGAACTTCCTGGACAAGGGGCAGGGGACAGGCGTTATTGAAGGCGATCCGTGGCGCCCTGGGCATGCGGCAATCCAGATTGTCGCGACCGACCACAACAACCGAACAGCGCAGATGACGGTCAGGCTCGCAATCGCCGACCGGACCTCGCCGACACCGCCAGACGTGGCGATTGCGTCCAAGGAAGCCTCGACGCCGAAGGCGGTCGCGCGCCCCAACGACGTTCCGCCGGCCGGAGATGAGAAGACGGCGCCTCCGCCGGGCTCGGGCGAGCGCGGGAAGACGGCGGGCCTGGAGCCTCTGGGTCCCGCGCAATCGGTCTCGATCCTGAAGACCCCTGTCGGCGCCGGTTTCACGAGCAACCTTCCCCCCTTGGAAGGCGGATCGCGTGCAGCAGATCTCAGGTTGCGCGCTGAGCCGGATCCTCCTGCCGTCGTCGTTGTCGCCGACCCCGGCGCCGGGTCGAGTTCGAATTCTCGGCGCGCCGACCATCGCTGCTCTCGAAAGCTCGGGCGTCGCGCGGACTGAACAAGCGCCGGAATTCGGGGAAGGAGCCGGAAAAGAAGGACTGGAGGGCCGAGATCGGAACCGCTGAGACCGAGAAGGCGCTCAACCTGACGCCCGCCGAGGAGAAGGAGATCCAGCTGCGCCTGATCGCCCTCGATCTCTATAAGGGGCCCGTCACGAGCTCGCTCGATCCGCCGACCCGCCGGGCGATCGCCGAGTGGCAGAAGAGCGAAGGCGCTGCGTTGAGCTCCTACCTCGGCCCGATGCAATTGGCGGAGCTCCGCCAGGAGAGCGAGGACGCGTACCAGAATCTTGTCGCCGCCCAGTCGGCTCCGCAGCCAAAGGCCGGCGAGAGCGCGAAATCGGCGCCGCGCGCGGCTAGGCCGAGGGCGCCGGCCGTGCGAGCGCCGGAGGTTCATGAGCGAGCAGCCCGGGAGCCGACGAAGACCCCACGCCGGCATTGGGCCGGACGTCCGCCCTCGCCTCGCTCCGCAGTAACGGAATCCGCCGCCGCCCCGCATTGCAACGGCAGTCCCGCATGGTGCGAGAAAGCCGGTCTGCCGGTCGACAGTGGGGCGCCTCCGGTCGGCCGCCCGTATGGGTGGTGAAGGTTTGACTTTCCATAGCGGCGAGGTGAAGAGCGAAGCGTCCTCACCCCCGCAGATATCTGTTCAGCCAGTCGATCGCCCGCCCCCACGCTTCCTTGGCCGCCGCCTCGTCGTAGCGCGGGGTGGTGTCGTTGTGAAAGCCGTGGTTGGCGCCCTTGTAGATGTGGCCCTCGTGCGGAACGCCGGCCGCGGTCAGCGCGGCGTCGAACGCCGGCCACCCAGGGGTGATGCGCGTGTCGAGCTCGCCGTATTGCGCGTTGATCGGCGCCTTGATTTTGGCGACCTCCGCCGCGGGCGGCTGGACGCCGTAGAACGGGACCGCGGCCGAGAGGTCCGATCCCATGGCGACGGCGAGCCTGTTGACCACGCCGCCGCCAAAGCAGAAGCCGATCGCGCCGAGCTTGCCCGTGCAGTCGGGCCGGGCCTTGAGCCATTCGGCCGCCGCAAGAAAATCCGCCTGCATCTTTTGCGCATCGACGGTCTTGAACAGCTCGAGCCCTTTTTCGTCGTCGCCGGGGTAGCCCCCGACCGAGGTCAGGCCGTCGGGCGCGAAGGCGATGAAATCGGCGAGCGCGAGGCGGCGCGCCACGTCCTCGATATAGGGGTTCAAGCCGCGGTTCTCGTGGATGACGATCACCGCGGGAAGCCGGTCCTTGGTCGCAGGCCGCGTGAGGTAGCCGGCGATCGTCCCATTGCCCCTGGGCGAGGGGACGCTGACCGACCGGGCGACGAGACGCGGATCGTCCGGCCGGACCTGGACGGCCAAGGCGTAGTTCGGCCGCAGCATCTCGAACAGCGCCGCCGCGGTGAGGCCGCCGGCTGCGAACTTTTTTGCGCCCGCGAGAAAGCCGCGCCGGCTGATCCCGCCATGCACATAGGCGTCGAACAGGTCGAGCAAGCCTTGCGGGAAGTCGGAGGCCTTTTTCCGTTCCATCCAGCGACTCCTGTGTGAGAACAGCTCAAGGGGTGAAGTTGCTCTGCCCCGGCCCGGCGAGATGGTAGACGTCGCCCTTGTCGTCCTCGGTCGAAACGGCGTAACCGCCCTTCGGCTCGAGAATGAGCTCGCGCTGGAGCTTGGCTGTGCGAAATTTCCAGCCCTCCGGCAGCTTCAATTGGTCGCCGAGCGAATTGAGATCGTCGATGCTTCCGCTCGGCACGGCGGCGGTCGTGTAGGCGGCGAGCACCCAGGCGCGCCCCTTGGGGTCGTCGAGCAGATAGACCGTCGACCCCTTCTTGTAGCCTTCGATCGCCGTGCGCCCGAAGGGCGCCGCGCGATAGGCCGGGGAGGGGGGTTTCCGCGAAAACAGCGCCTCGGCGGCCTGGCCATTGCCCATCCAGGCCGCGTCCAGGCCGTCGAAGTTGCGCACCGCGCCGACGCGGTCGACGAACCAGTCGAGCGCCCAGTAGCGCGGCGGACTGATCCGCACCGCCGTCGCCTGGTACTGCTTGGCGATCTTCTTCGGGTCCATATGTTCGGCGTAGGACCGGGGAGCCGAGTTGCGCGTGTCGTCGCCGTCGTTCTGGCCGGTCGTGTTGTAGATGCTGACGTAGAGAAGCTTCTTGATCACGTCGTGCGCATAGAGGTCGATCTGCTCGAAGCGATAGCCGCGCAGATTGTCGTATTTGCGCTGCTCCGCCGCGGCGCAGTCGTCGGGGAGCTGACTGAAGAATTTGCAGGTCGAGCGGTCGGACGCCGACGCCGCTGAGGCGAGCAGCGACAGCCCCAGAGCGACCGCCATTGACGTGAGGGCGCCCCAACCGCGGCCGCAACTCCCCCGCTTGACCACCTGCGCGGCTCCTGACTGCGTTCCCGAGGCTCCCATCGCGGGGAATGGTATTGCCGAATGCGGCGATTCTGCAACTCGCCGGCGGCTGCGCCTCAAGGATTCGGCCGCTCCGCTCGGCTCGTGACGCGCGTCAACGAAATCGAAGGGAGGCGACATCCCCTCCCCCCCTGTGGGGGAGGGTGAGGGAGGGGGGTCGCGCTGCCCTATAAACCGCAAGGAGCGGGACCTCAATTTGCAAGGTCGGCGAGACCCCCCATCCCAGCCTTCCCCCACAAGGGGGGGAAGGAGACGCCCTCGATTTCGTTGGCGCGCGCCATTAGGGTATGGGCCGCATCATGGAGCCGCGCAATGATCAAGCGCGACGGATGGAGACGGACGCGCGACCGAGCCTTGGCGAGCGGTCAAGGCGGCGTTCGGTCGGGCCCCTGGCCGCCTTGGCTTTCTAAACCGCGAAGGTCGGGCGAAACGATCGTTACGGCTTCGGCCCTGGATTCGACGCGATCACCTTCTCGACGTCACGGGCTTCCAGAATCGCCATTTCGATGAAGAATTCGAGCACCTCGGCCCCTAATTGAACAGTCAAGTCACGTGCCTCGTGAAGCTTGTCATTGATCCGCGAAGCCAATTCCGCCGGCGTCATGATCTTGTCCCACCGTTGCCTGGATAGGGCGCCGATTGCCATCCCAAGGCCGATATATAGACCGCGGCCCTCTGCCGTTAATCGTCTTCCTGCACGTCGACTATCTATGGCGTGCATAATCGAAAGGCAGACCCGGCTCATCGCTTCGTCGCGGCGATCACGGTTTCGGCGACGATCGTCCGCAACCACGCATGCCCCGCGTCTGTCCGCCGCGACTCGTGCCAGACGAGAAAGATCGGGATCGGCTTTGCCCGAATCGGGGCCGGCGCGATTTGGAACGGAACCTCGGCGCCATAACTCGCGACCAGGCTGCGCGGAATGAAGCCAATGAGGTCGGTTTGCAAAACAAGATAGGGGATCTCGAGCGCCTCGTTGACGAGGATCGCGATGTCGAGGTCGAAATAAGCTCGACGGACCTCCTGGAGATAGTCCGGGCCGAGCTGCGTTCGCGGGTGGGTTGAGATGAAGCGCTCCTTTCGAAGCGCGGCCGCGTCGATGTCCGGAGTGACTCGAGGATGGCCATGACGTGCGACAAAAATCAGTTCGTCGATAAAGAGCTTGCGGTTGACGAAGCGATCCCCTTCCCCGGGAAGCCAGTCGACCGTGAGGTCGAGCTCGCCGGACAGCATACGCCCTTCGGTGTCGAAGGGCATCGTTCGCGTGTTGAAGTCAAAGGTCACGCCCGGCGCCGCCGCCTTCGCCTTGTCCGAGATCGCCAAGCCCCAGATCGGACCGGCCGGATGCGGAATCGCCAGGCTGAACCGGCGTGTCGACGACTTGGGATCGAAGCCCTGAGCCTCCCCCAAGGAACGCCGCAGAGTGTCGAGCGCTTTTCGGACTTCCGGATACATGTGCTGCGCCACCGGCGTCGGGGCGATGCCGGCAGCCGATCGAACGAAAAGCTCATCCCGGCAGGCGTCGCGGAGCCTCGCCAGGGCATGGCTCGCGGCCGACTGGCTCAAGGCCAGGCGCTCGGCGGCGCGCGAAATCGAGCCCGCCTCGTAGACCGCTTCGAAAACGGTCACAAGATTGAGGTCGAGACTCCGCAGATTGATCAGGACGCCCCCCGGGCGCGATCGCCGCAAAAACTTGGCGCTCGCTCGATCTCAAATGAAATTCGTCTATAGCCCGGCCGGCTCCTCGATTGCAAAGTTTGTAAGCCCCAAGCCGGTCCCTTCTCTCCTCGTCCCGACCCCCGGACCTGATTCGGGGGTGTCGAAGGACGCTCCAGCGCGTGACGAACGGCGCCGCCCACTGGATCATCCCGTGCCTCTCCGGTTAGCGCAGACACCCGCTGCACATGCTGCATATAGGGATGCCGGAGCGCCTCTTGTCCGCGCCGACCGCCACGAGGACCCCGCGGACAAATTTCCGACGCAACATGTGGACCCGATGCGCGACATCCGTCTCCAGTCGTCGAACGGGGCAAATCGACGTAAAAGCTGCCGTCGCAAATCGCGAACCTGAACGCCTCAATTGGGCGAGGAAGCGGGCCTGCAGGGGGTCGCCAATGAAGGCGCGGAGTCCGCCCGATTCAGACCTCGTGTCGGCTCTCCCGCAGGGATCGTCGTGCATGCCCTCATCGTGAGGAGACGTCGACTGTGAAGACATAGCCGACAGTTCGCACACTCTTGATGATCCTCGGCTCGTCGGCTGCCGCTTCGAGCTTGCGGCGGAGCCTAGCCACGTGTCCGTCGACCGTGCGATCGAGGGGCGACCAGTCGCGCCCCTGAACCGTCCGCGCGAGTTCGTCACGGGAGAGCACTCGTCCAGGGTTCTCGACGAAAAGGGTCAGCAGCCGGAATTCGGCGTCGGTCAGATCGATCAGATCGCCGTCCCTCGACCGCAGCTCCCGTTTGACGAGGTCGAGAACCCAGCCGTCGAAGGCGCAAACGCGCCGGGCCAAGGCGCCCGCGCTGCGCTCGGGCTGGACGAGCGGGGCTTCGTAGCGCTTGAGCACATTCCGTATTCGCAGCATTGTTTCCCGCATGTTGAATGGTTTGACGATGTAATCATCAGCGCCATGCTCAAGCCCGACGATCCTGGCGATTTCGCTGTGCTTCCCAGTAATCATAATGAGCGGCACATCGCTGATTGCTCTCATTTCCCTCGCCAATTGCAGGCCGTCAGATTGACCGAGCTTCAGGTCAAGGGTCACGAGATCGACCACAGCCTTGCTGAACAGGTCGAGCGCCTCATGTTCCGTGGCCGCCTCCAGAACGGAAAATCCCTCCAATTCAAGAGCGTGCCGAAGGATGCTCCGCACCCTGGGATCGTCGTCCACGACGAGAACTGTTCTTGGGCGCGACGATTGCCGCCCTCCGGATTTCTCGCTGCCGCCCGCGGCAGCTGGGAACTCGACCCCAGCAAAGCGTAAATCTCTACACCCGGCCATTCGATTTGCAGTCAGCATTACAGAACTCCTGCGCCACGGATCGACAGGCGGCGGCGCACACACAATTCTGCACAATTCTCCTGAAGCAGAAGATAGGCCGAAGACGCTAGACTTCTATGCGTCTCTTTGGCGCAGCGGCGTTGGACCGGGACGCACGGTAACACCGTTCGCCGCCATAAGGGATCAACACCACAAGCTCTTCTGAGCGGAACGGAAATCAAGGAGCGCGAAATGTTGGATGTCTGTGCCGAAGTCGCAAACGCCCTTCACTGGTCTCTTGCGATTCCTCGTCACAAGGTCATGGCGGAAGTAAACGGCGGGGTCGTGACGCTACGCGGGGTCGTCCACTGGGCCTATCAGAAGTCGTGCGCGGAGGCGATCGCTCGTGGCGTGCCCGGGGTGGTCGACGTCAGGAACAACATCGCCATTCGATCTTCCGGGCAATTTAGTCTGTCGCCATTTCAACCCTAGCCTCCAACGCCGCTTCGGCGCCGAAAGGCGGAAAGATCGCAATGTTCCAGAGTTATTCTTATCAGATGTACGAAATGGCTCATGCGGCGCTCGCTCCGGCGCGTGCCGTGACGGACGCGGCCCACTTCATGTTCCGTAATCCGTGGAATCTCTTGTCGAACACGAGCGTCGGCAAGAACGTCTCGGCGGCGGCGGAGCTGTTCGAGCGGATGACCCGCCGCTACGGCAAGCCGACTTTCGGCCTCGACGAGATCAACATCAACGGTGTCGCTTATCCGGTGCTGGAGGACGTTGTCTGGAGCAGGCCGTTCTGCAATCTTCTGCGCTTCGTCCGACCCGACTTCCCTGCCCCCGAGGATCAGCCGAAGCTCTTGATTGTCGCGCCGATGTCCGGCCATCACGCGACGCTGCTGCGCGGAACGGTCGAGGAGTTCCTGCCTCACTGCGACGTCTACATCGCGGACTGGACGGACGCGCGCCTCGTGCCGCTCGCGCTCGGAACGTTCGATCTCGACGATTACATCGACTATCTGCGGCTGATGCTCGCTCACCTCGGGCCGGGCGTCCATGCACTCGCCGTCTGCCAGCCGGCGGCGCCGCTGCTCGCGGCGGTGGCGATCATGGAGGCGAACGACGACCCGAACGTCCCGGCCAGCATGACGCTGATGGGCGGCCCGATCGACACCCGCCGCAGCCCCACCGAGGTCAATAAGCTCGCCGAGCGACGCGGCGTCGATTGGTTCCGCCGCAATGCCCTGCATCCGGTGCCCTTCCCCTACCCGGGGTTCGGCCGGCAGGTCTATCCGGGCTTCCTGCAGCTTTCCGGCTTCATGGCGATGAATCTCGACCGCCACGTCAACGCCCACCTCGACATGTTCAACCATCTGGTCGCCGGCGACGGAGATTCGGCCGAAAAACACCGCGACTTCTACGACGAGTACCTGGCGGTGATGGATATGGACGCCGCCTTTTACATGCAGACGATCGAGACCGTGTTCGTCCGTCACGCGCTGCCGAAGGGCGAGATGAAGCACCGCGGTCAGCTCGTCGACCCGAGCGCGATCCGCCGATGCGGCCTGATGACAATCGAGGGCGAGAATGACGACATTGCGGGGGTCGGCCAGTGCTCTGCGGCGCACGAACTTTGCGTGAACATTCCGGAGGCGAAGAAGCTGGACCACCTGCAACGGAAGGTCGGCCATTACGGCGTGTTCAACGGCTCGCGCTTCCGCCAGGAGATCGCGCCGAAAATGCGCAGGTTCTGGGCCGACATCGACGCCATGAACGCCAAGCCCGATGGCCGCCGCGAGTCCGTCGCGACGCACCTGACGGTCGCGGGTTCAGCACGGACGGATGATGTCGCGCGCCAGTCGGCTTTTCCGCCTGCAGATAAAAACCAGATTATATATGTTAAGAGCTCGGCTAAACGGAAACTGTCGCGTTCGCCTCGCCTAGGGCATCCCCTTGAAGATCCGGCCTGCAACGGACCGGGCGCGCCCTGCCCGCATGAATTCTAGCGCGGCAAATATCAGGCGCCAACAAGCGGCTGCCGGCGGCGTCCGCAAGCATATGGGAGGCAAGCATATGGGAGGATTGCCGAATGTCTGACTGGAAAGTCCTCTATAGAGACCATTTCGATCAGGATCGGTCTTCTCGGGCCAATCATACAAGCAAGGAGGACGCTCTTCGAAAGGCGCGAGACCTCTATCACAAATACGGTTTTCAATTATATTGCCTCGAAGGGCCTAACGGCCAGATCGTATCCAAAGGAGATGTTATGAGTTGGGTATATGCTAATAGATGGTAAGCCCACAAAAAGGGTGGCGTCCGTACGAGCTGGTCCGGGGCTCGAGACGAAGGAGACGTCGGATCGCCGCAGGACCTCATGGCGCGGCTGAGCGTAAACGCAGAGAGCGCATGCTGAGCGCTGACGTCCCGACACTCTTTACTCATTCGAGAATGTCCGTTCCAGGCGCTCTCGTCATGTACCGGGACGGACGAGGAACGGCAGCAATGGGTCGGAATGGCCGGAATTTGCGCGAAGCAGTCGCTCAAGGCGTCGGCTTCGATTGCGATCCGCTGTTTGCGAGGGCCGGTCGGCGCCTCGGTCAGGGTCATCTTTCACGCCATGAACCGCTGATACGGCGCCGGCGCTCGGCGCCAGGCAGTCTGTAATATAGTGGGCGTCTGCGTTAACCGGATAGGCACGGATCATCCTTCGACAGGCTGAGGATGAGGTCCTGTCATGCCAGCCCGGCTTGTGTTTTACCAAAGTTTCATTGGCCATCTGAAAAGGAGCCGGCTTATTCCATCGCAGGATTTCAGGGTGTCGAACGGACTTCCGCTTTCGGCCGGAGCGTCGCCGTCCCGGCTGCGCAAGCCCGCGCTCGCTTGCGACTTTCGACCCGTCTCGCCGAAAGGATGGCCGGGAGGGCGGCCGGCGGGTTTCCTCTGATCGGAATTCATACGACAAATGATTGCCAAAAAGCCAATCCGGCGGTAGTCTTCTCCTCGATGCCCATGGAACTCGCAACGACGCTCGGCCTTGATCCGGACCCCTTCCGGCGACGCGTTCGGACGTGGGCAAGCGATTTTTTCCCGAACTCCGTCGCAAGTCCTTGAAAAGGCTCGAAACACGGGTGGATAAGGGGCGATTTTCGGGCGCTGAACGCATGCTGAACGATGCTGAACGCCTGCCGAACGACGTCTGAACGACGCTGAACGGCGCCGTTCGCGCACGCCGGCTCTACCCGCCGATCAGCGCGCGGACCGTCTCGACCACCTTGGCGACGTCGACCGAATAGGCGAAGGGCGAGTCCTTCATGTGCCGCGGCGCGCTCGCCAGCGCCTCCTCCGTCTGCGGCTCGAAGAGCACGACATGGTCGAGGCCGAGCATGGCGATCAGATGCGCCGACCAGGGATCATGCTGTCCCTCGGCGATGATCTCGACGACCTTGGCCTCCGGACGGCAGAACACCGCATTGACGATCGCCGCCCCGAATTCGCACACGATGAGGTCGGCGTTTGCGAACGTCAGGACCTGCTCGTCGAAGCTCAGCTTTTCCGGCTGGATCGCGGCGAAGCCGAGCGGCTTCAAGGCCTCGATCAGCTCGGCGCGGTTCAGGAGGTTGCGGCTGTTGGCGAGGCTGCGGCAGATGAGCAGGCGCCTCGGCGTGTCGACGCCCGGCGCCGCCCTCAGGACGTTGGCCCGGATCGTGTCGAAGGCTTGCCGGTGCTGCGGGTGGGCGTTCTGGCTGCTGATCCCGCTGTGGCGATTGCTGACGATCGCGTGCTCGAGTTTCACCGGCGCAGGCCGGATCTCCTTGATCAGCCCGGCCGGCACGTCGAGCCGGTCGATCAGGCCGCGCTGCCAGGGCTTTGGCGTCCAGGTCAGCATCGGGGCGCTGAGGGTTGCGCCGAGGTGGATCAGCGGCGCGATGTCGAGCAGGTAATGGCCATAGTTAGGCTTCTCGGAATTGGCGATGAGGAGCCGCGCCTCGGCGATCCTCGGCGCGTCCGCGAGCCGGTTCGGGAAGAAGAGCGGCTCGCGCGCCCCGTCCGGCCCGGCGCGCTCGACGATCTCCTTGACCGACGAGAGGAACCCTTGGCGAAAGGGGCCGAGGAACGAATGTCGCCATAGCAGCCCGTCCTCGGAGATGAGGAGCCCGAACTTCGGAAACCAAAATTGGTCGACGAGGTGTTCGAGGGTCAGGGGCGGCGCGTCGACCGTGTGCTCGACATAGTGCATCGCCTCGGTCGTCGTGGAATTGACGGTCAGGGGGTGAAGGCGGGTGCGGTACTGGGCCGCCTCGACCACCGTGCACTGAGCCCGCGGCGGCGGGAACCGGCCCTCGAACGGAACGACGGCGAGCTCGGTCGTCCGGTCGACCGTGACGGGGACGCCGCCCTTGGCGCTGGCGGCCATCGCGCTGCGCAGCCGGGCGCGCCACGTCTTGAGCGGACCGCGGACCGCCTTCCGCCAAAAGCCGTGCAGCGACCGGCTGACGCGCATGCGCGTCGCATTCTCGAGGCTGTCGGGGGTCGCGGGAGGCCGCGGGCGGTCGGGCACGGGGTTCTGCTCATATCGGCCGGCCGGAACGCCCGGCCTGGCGTGGGCCTATGCCCCAAGGCGGCCCGAGCGACAAGTTCGACCGCTCCGCTCTCCATTGTGCACAACCTGGCCGGCCGCCTCGCTGGCGGGCGCGCTCTCCGCTAGCATGGCGCGATGGGCTTCCAATTCCTTCACGCCGCCGACCTGCATCTGGGCAGCCCTCTCATCGGGCTCGCGCAAAAGGACGGCGACGTCGCCGCCCGCTTCGCCCGGGCGAGCCGGGACGCCTTCGAGGATCTCGTCACCCGCGCGCTCGAGGAGGAGATCGCCTTCGCCGTGATCGCCGGGGACGTCTTCGACGGCGACTGGAGGGACGCCTCGATCGGCCTCTTTTTCAACCGGCAGCTGGCGCGCCTCGCCAATCGCGGCGTGCCGACCTACTTCCTGCGCGGCAATCACGACGCCGACAGCGTCGTGACCCGATCGCTGACCTGGCCCGACAGCGTCGTCGAGTTTTCGACCCGGCGGCCGGAGACGCACCGGCTCGAAGAGCTGCGCGTCGCGCTGCACGGGCGCGGATTTCCCCGGCGCGAGGTCGCCGAAAACTACGCGGTCGATTACCCCGAGCCGGTCCCCGGCTGGTTCAACATCGGCGTTCTGCATACCGCCTGCGGTCGCGCGGGCCACGAAAACTACGCGCCCTGCACGGCCGCCGAACTTGCCGCGAAGGGCTACGACTACTGGGCGCTCGGCCATGTGCACACCTTCGAGATCGTCTCTCGCGATCCCTGGATCGTCTATCCCGGCAACCTGCAAGGCCGCAGCGTGCGCGAATGCGGGGAAAAGGGCGCGGTCGTCGTCGATGTCGCCGACGGCCGGGTCGAGGCCGTAAGACGCATCGCGACGGACCGCGCCCGCTGGGCCGAAGTGGTCGTCGACGCGGAGGCGCACGACGACGAAGCCTCCCTGATGCGCGCTGTCGAGGCGGCGGTGCGCCCGCACGCCGACGGCGCCGAAGGACGCATGCTCGCGGTGCGCGTGTCGTTCGCCGGCGTGACGCCGCTGCATGCGCGCCTCCTCGCCGATGCCGAACTGCGCGACAAGACAGAGGCCGCGGCGCAGCGCTGCGGCGACGACGTGTGGCTCGAGCGCCTGCGCGTCGCCACCACAGAGCCGGCGCGGCGGGTCGACGAAGCCGCGCTCGCCGGGCTCGATCTTGCGGCCGCATTGGAGGCGAGCGCAGGCGACGCCGCCTTGCGCGAAGCGGTCGAAGCGCTGATCGGGACCGTGCGCGCACGACTGCCGGGCGGGATGGGCGAAGACTTTGGGACGGCGCTCGACCTCGAGTCCGTCCTCGCCGAGGCGCGCGCGCTGACGCTCGGTCGCGCGGAGAGGGGCTGACCCGCGATGAAGCTCCGCACCCTCGAACTCGACAAATTCGGCGCCTTCGACAATTTGCGCCTGAATTTCCGCGCGGATGCGAAATTGCACGTCGTATACGGGCCAAACGAGGCGGGAAAGTCGACGGCGCTCGCCGCTGTCGGCGCTTTGCTCTACGGCGTCCCGGAGCGCACGCCCTTCGCCTTCCGTTTTCCCGGTCAGGAGTTGCGGATCGGCGCCGAAATCGTCGACCGCGAAGGGGCGGCGCTCGTGGTCCGGCGCCGCAAGGGACGCAAGAACACGCTCCAGGACTATGACGGCGCCGTCCTGCCCGACGACGCGCTCGACCCCATGCTCGGATCGGTTGGCGAGGACGCCTTCCGCCGCTCGTTCGGTCTCGACGCGGCCGCTTTGCGGGAGGGCGGCGACGCCATGTTGCGCGCCGACGGCGACGTTGGCGCGACCCTGCTCGAAGCGGCGTCGGGACTTCGCAATCTCCTCGATCTGCGCAGCGACCTCGAAGCGAAGGCCGACGAGATCTTCGGCGATCGGCGGGCCGCCCATCGGCTTTTCTACCAGGCGCTCGACCGGCACTCGGCTGCGCGCAAGGCGATCGACACAAAGGAGCTGCGGGTCGACGCCTGGCGTCGCCTCAATGGCGAGATCGAGGCGCTCGGCCAAAAGGTCGAGACGATCCGCGCCGAGCGCCGGGCCAGCGAGGCCGAGCGGGCGCGCCTCGGGCGGCTGAAGCGCGCCGCTCCCGTCCTGAGGGACATCGCCGACGCGGAGCGGCGTCTGGCGGGCTTCGCCGACCTTCCCGACTTCGCCCCGGGCGCCACGGACGTCCTCGCTGCGGCGCTCCAGGAGTTGCGCGCCGCCGGCGAAGCCGAGGAGCGCGCGGGCGCCGAGGAGCGCCGCTCTGTCGAGAACGCGGCGAGAATTGTGGTCGACCAGGCCTCGCTCGCCGAGGCTTCGGCGATCGAGGAGCTTTTCGGGGCGAGCGGAGGCTACGCCAACGAGAAGCGCGACCTGCCGAGGGTCCAGGCCGAGGCCGATCAATATGCCGCGGCGCTGGAGCGCCATGCGCGCGCGCTCGGCCTGCCGGACGCCGAAGCGCTCGAAACCCGCCGGCCGACCGCCGCTACGCTCGCCGCCTTGCGCGGACTGATCGCCGAGGGGCGAAAAATCCAGGCGGACGCCGAGGCCAAGGCGCTAAGGCACGCGCGGGAGCGCAAGGCCGTCGAGGCCTTGCGCTTGGAACGGGAGGCCCGGCCGCCCGCGATGGATCCGTCGCTGGCTCGCGAGACCTTTGCGGCGCTCGGCAAGATCGCGGAGCGCAGCCGCAAGGCCGACAAGGAGCGCGAGGACCTTGCCGACGAGGCGCGCCGGCTGGGCGAGAGGCTCGCCCGGCTCGATCCCGAGGTCGCTGACCTCAACGCGCTGGCGGCGCGCCCCTTGCCGCGCGACGAGGACCTCTCCCGGTTCGAGAAGGTGTTCGATGCGGCGCTGGAGGGCGCGCGCGCCGCCGCGGGAAGGCGCGAGGCCGTCGAAAAGGAGATGGCCGGCACGACGGCGCGTCTCGCGACGCTCGCGGCCGGGCGTCCGCTCGCCACCGCGACCCGGATCGAGGCGGCGCGCGACGTGCGCGAAGAGGCCTGGCGCCCTCTCCGCGCGACGCTGCTCGGCGCGGACGACGCGCCGCCGCCGGGCGCGCTGCCCGATCGGGTTCGGGACTTCGAACGCCTGACGACGGAGGCCGACCGACTGGCCGATGAAGCCTCGTCCGACGCCGCGCGTCTCGCCAAGCACGGGCTCGAGACCCAGCGCCTCGACGAACAGACGCGGGCCTATGCGCTCGCTCAGGCGTCCGAGGCCGAGGAGGCCGCAAAGCGGGGCGAGATCGAGCGCGCCTGGACCGAACTCTGGCAAGGAGTCTCGGCGCATCCGCGCTCGCCCGCGCAAATGCGCGACTGGATCGGCCGCGTCACTGAGGCGTTCGGCGCCCGGGAACGGCTGCTTCAGCGGAAGGCCGCGCATGAAGCCGAGGCGCGCGGGCTCGCGGCGGTCGCGCCCGCGCTCGGCGCGCTCGCCGCCGAGCTCGGGCTGTCGCCAGTTGAGGGGCTCGACGTCGGCCGTCAGGCTGATCGGGTCGAGCGGCGGCTCGATGAGGCCGCCAAGGCCTTCAACGCGTCGCGCACGACGGAGGCCCGATACGCCGAGGCCGGCCGGCTTCTCGCGGAAGCCGCGCGCGACGACGCCGAGGCCGCGGAGCGGTTCGGCGCCTGGCGCGTTCGCGCCGAGACCGCGCTCGCTGCGGCCGGCGTCGTCGGCGCCGCCACGGTCGAGGCCGGCGAGGCGGCCCTCGACGTCTGGGACAAGGCGTTGAGCGACGGGGAAAACCTCCGCGATCGCGCCCGCCGGGTCGCCGGCATGCGCCGAAACATGGAGGCGTTCGAGGCCGAGGCGCGCGCGCTCGCGTCGCGCTGTGCGCCCGAGGCGGTCGATCTTCCGGCCGAACTCGACGGCCCGGCGGCTGAACGAGCGGCTGGCGGCGGCTCGAAAGTCCGAGGCGCAGCGGGTCGAGGCCGCCCGGTCCCTCGACGCCCTGCGGCGGTCGCTCGCCGAAACGCGCGAGCGTCGGAGCCGCGCCGACGCCGCGCTCGCACAAGCGACCGCGTCGCTCCCGCCGGACAGCGATCCGTCCGTCCTGATCGCGCGCGAGCGGGAACGGGCGGAACTCGCCGAGACCCTGCGGCAGAAGCGGCGCCATCTTCTCGACGTCGCCGACGGCGTGGAGGAGCCGCGTCTCCTCGCCGAGATGGAAGGGTTCGACCCGGATGCGGCAGCTTCCCGGATCGCCGAGCTCGAACGGGAGAACGAGGACCGCGAGCGCCTCGAAAACGAGCACCGCGCGCAGCGCGCCCTCATGCTGCAGCGGCGTGAGGAGCTCGAGGCGGGCGTGGGCGCCGAGGAGGCCTGGCAGCAGCGTCGCAACGCCGAAGCGGAGCTTGTGGAGACGGCGCGACGGTGGGCGGTGCTAAAGGCCGCATCCGCTCTGCTCGGCGGCGCCCTGGACCGCCATCGCGCAGCGCGCCGCGATCCCTTGATGACGCGCGCCGGCGCAATCTTCGCGCTCCTGACGGGCGGCGCGTTCTTGAGCCTCGATCAGGCGTTCGGCGACGACGACGAACTGCAACTGGTCGGGGTGCGCCGTAGCGGGGAAAACGTGCGGGTCAAGGCGCTGAGCGAAGGGACGCGCGATCAGCTTTATCTCGGCCTGCGGCTCGCAGTGATTGAGAATTATGCCGCGCGCTCAGAGGCGCCGCCGTTCGTCGGCGACGACATCTTCGCGAGCTTCGACGACGAACGGACCGGAGCCGGACTCGAGGCGCTCGCCGCGATTGGCGATCGGGTGCAGACGATCCTCTTCACCCACCATCGCCACGTCGCTGACGCCGCAAAGGCGCGCCTCGGGGCCGAGGCGGACGTCATCGAGATCAGGTGAGCTGGGAGCGCGGCGCTTGCATCAGCGGGGCGCCCCGAAAAGCCGGAGGCGCCCCGCAGGGCGTTCAGGCGCGCGGACTCAGCTCTGCACGCCCTGGACGTACCAGTCGATCACCGCAAGGTCCTTGTCCGCCATGCGCTCGCCCTTGGGAACCTTCGACGGCGCCCGTCTGGTCCTTGATCTCGCCGGTGAAGACGTCGTAGCTGCCGTCCTTCCAGCCGGCGATGACCTTGTCGGCCGCCGCCTTCACATTGTCGGGCATCGCGGAGCTGAAGGGCGACATCACGACGGTGCCCTCCTTGAAGCCCCACCAGGCGTCGTCCGGCTTCCAGGTCCCGTCGAGCATCGCCTTGCCGCGCGAGATGTAATAGGGGCCCCAGATGTCCTCGATCGCGGTGAGCTGGGTCTTGGGTGCGAACTTCGTCATGTCCGCGCCCTGGCCGAAGCACCACGCCTTGCGCTGTTCGCAGACCTGAAGGCCCGCCGGACTGTCGGTGTGCTGAGCCACCACGTCGCAGCCGAGGTTGATCAGCGTCTGCACGGCCGCGGCTTCCTTGGCCGGGTCGAACCACGAGTTGATCATGACGAGCTTCGTCTTGATATTTGGGTTCTGCGCTTGCGCAGCGAGCGTGAAAGCGTTCACGCCGAGCACGACCTCGGGCACCTTGTAGGAGCCGAGATAGCCGATCGTTCCCGACTTGGTCATCAGGCCCGCGATCGTGCCCTCGACGGCGCGGCCCTGATGGAAGCGCGAATTGTAGGTGCCGAGGTTGTCGGCGTGCTTGTAGCCGGTGCAGTGCTCGAACTTCACATCCGGGAACTGCTTGGCCACCTCGACCGTCTGATCCATATAGCCGTAGGACGTGGTGAAGATCAGCTTGTTGCCCTGCTGCGCGAGGTCCTTGAGGATCGGGATCGCGCTCGCGTCCTCCTTCACGTTCTCGACGTATGAGGTGACGACCTGGCCCTTGAGCGCGGCCTCGAGCGCGAGCCGGCCCTTGTTGTGCGCCCAGGTCCAGCCGAAGTCGCCGATCGGGCCAAGATAGATATACCCGACCTTGAGAGGCTCGGCTGCATAGGCGGCGCGCCCCAGCGCCGGCAATGTCAGCCCCGCCGCGGCGGTTTTCATGAAATTGCGTCGTGTAACCAGACTCATGTCGTCCTCCTTGTGCGTGACATGATTTTCAACTGTTCGGCATGAACGGCCTGCCGAGGCAAGCCGGCGCTTCGCTTCCGGCGACGTCGCGCGCCGACATGAATGCGAGCACGGCGACCGCCATGACGTAGGGCATGGCGGCCCAGAACTGGGACGGCAGGAACGAAAAGCCGGACGCTTTGGCGTAGAGTTCAAGCGTCATCAGAATCCCGAAGAAGTAAGCGCCGACGAGCAGCCGTCCGGCGCGCCAGCTCGAAAAGACGACGAGGGCGAGCGCGATCCAGCCGCGCCCCGCCGTCATCTGCTCGGCCCACATCGGCGTGATCACCATCGAGAAGTAAGCGCCGCCGATTCCGGCCATCGCGCCGCCGAAGGCGATCGCGGCGTAGCGAATTCCAAGCACCGGATAGCCGATCGAATGCGCCGACATGTCGTTTTCGCCGACCGCGCGCAGGATAAGCCCGGCGCGCGTCCGGTTGAGAAACCAGCCGACCACAAACACCATGATCAGCGCGAAATAGACGAGCGGGCTGTAGCCGAACGCCACCCGGCCGATCGGGTCTCCAGCCAGCCAGTCGGGAAAAGCCTGATTGAAGGGCGCGATCACCATGCCCACGTAACTGGCGCCGATCAGCGACGAGAGGCCAATGCCGAAGATCGCCAGCGCAAGGCCGGTCGCGACCTGATTGGAGCCGAGCGTCAGCACGAGAACGCCGAACAGCATCGAGGAGGCCGCGCCGGCGAGCCCCGCCCCGACCACGCCAGCCCAGGGCGCCCAATCGCCCAGTGCATCGCCGAAATTCAGGGTGACCGCGAAGCCCGTGACCGCGCCGATCAGCATCATGCCCTCGACGCCGAGGTTGAGGACGCCGCTCTTTTCGACCACGAGTTCGCCCGTCGCGGCGAGCAGGATCGGGGTCGTGACGCCAATGACGGTGACGAGGGCGTCGATGAGGAATGCGATGTTCACGCGCGCGCCCCCACGGCTGCGGCGCTCGGCGCATCGCGGACCACGCGCAAGCGATAGCGAACGAGGACATCGCTGGCCAGAATGAAGAACAGCATGGTCGCCTGGAAGATGCCGGCGGTCGCCTCGGGCACGTGAACGACCGTCTGGGCGACCTGACCGCCGACATAGGTGACGGCGAGGATCAGGCCGGCGAGGAAGACGCCGACCGGATGCAGCCGGCCAAGGAACGAGACGATGATCGCAGTGAAGCCGTAGCCCGACGGAAAGCCCAGGTTGATCTGTCCGCTCTGCGTCATCACCTCGAGGATGCCGGCGAGGCCCGCCATGCCGCCGCTAATCATCAGGGTCGACCAGACCGTGCGCGAGGCGTCGAAGCCGCCGTACCGGGCCGCGCTCGGGGAGGCGCCGACGGTGCGAACCGAGAAGCCGTACACCGAGCGCGAGGCGAGCAGCCAGAAAACCAGCGTCAGGGCGATGGCGACGACGAAGCCGGGCGGCACGACTGTACCGGGGAGGGTGTGGGGCAGGGTCTGCGCGTCGGCCAAGGGAGGCGTCTGCGGGAAGTTGTGGCCGTTGGGATCCTTCCAGGGGCCGCCGATCAGATAGTTCAGCACCTGCATCGCGACATAGACGAGCATCAGGGTCGAGAGCACCTCCGAAACGTGGAAGCGTGTCTTGAGCGCCGCCGGGATCGCCGCCCAGGCCATGCCGCCGAGTATCCCGGCTGCGATCATGAGGGGAATCGCGACGAAGCCGGGTGCGTTCGGCAGCGCGAAGGCGACGCCCGCACCGGTCAGCGCCCCGATGACATACTGGCCCTCGGCGCCTATGTTCCAGATCTTGGCCTGGTTGCCGAGCGAGAGCCCGAGCCCGATGATGATGAGCGGCGCGGCCTTGGTCAGCACGTCGACCCATTTGTAGGGCGCGACGACGGGGGTGATGAAGGTCTGGAAGATCGCGTCGGGTCCGTCGAAGCCGATCAGCTCGAAGATGACCGCGCCGAGCAGCATCGTCAACAGCACCGAGGCGACCGGCGTCGCCACCAGCATGAAGCGGCTCTGGGTCAGCCGCCTCTCAAGCCGGATGCGCATGCAAGTGCTCCGTCATTTCCTCAGTCCCCGACGGATCGCCGTGCACGCCGCCCATGAGAAGCCCGATCTCCTCGATCGAGGCCTCGCCGACCTTCATCGGCTTCGACAGCCTGCCGAGGTTGATGACCGCAATCGTGTCGCATAGCGTCAGGAGCTCGTCGAGGTCCTGCGAGATGACGAGCACCGCCGAGCCGCGCCCCGCGAGATCGACGATCGCCTGGTGGATCGCGGCCGCGGCGCCCGCGTCGACGCCCCAAGTCGGCTGGCAGACCACCAGCGCCTCGGGGCTCTGCAGGATCTCCCGCCCCATGATGAACTTCTGCAGGTTGCCGCCCGACAGCGAGCCCGCGAGCGCGTTCGGCCCTGTGGTCTTGACGGTGAAGGCGCCGATCACCTCGGAGGCGTAGTCGCTCGCCTTGTCCGGGTCGATCAGGCCGAAGCTGACGAAAGACATCCGGTCGCGGCCTGTCAGCGAAGCGTTGTCGGTGAGGGAGAACTCGCTCACCGCCGCGTGGCCATGGCGCTCCTCGGGGACCGCGCAGAGCCCCAGGCCGCGGCGCTCGGTGACGCCGAGCCGCCCGATCCCTTCGCCCGACAGGATCACGGACCCGGACTCCGCGGCGAGCATTTCTCCGCTCAGAGCGGAGAGGAGCTCGTTCTGCCCGTTGCCCGCCACGCCCGCGACGCCGAACACCTCGCCCGCCCGCACGCAGAGCGTGACGTCCCGCAGCGCGACCCCGAATTCGGTGGGCTTCGGCAGGCTGAGGTTCTGGACCTCCAGCTTCGGCAGGCCGAACACCCGCTCCGCCGGCTTGGAAATCTCCTTGAGATTCGCGCCGATCATCATTTCCGCCATCGAGCGCGACGTCTCGTTCTTGGGATCGGCGGTTCCGACCACCTTGCCGCCGCGCAGGATCGTGGCCGTATCGCAAAGCGCGACGATCTCGTGCAGCTTGTGGGAAATGTAGAGGATCGAGCAGCCGCTTGCGGCGAGGCGGCGCAGCACCTCGAACAGTTGCTCGACCTCCTGCGGCGTCAGCACCGAGGTCGGCTCGTCCATGATCAGGAGGCGCGGATTGAGCAGCAGCGCGCGCACGATCTCGATTCGCTGCCGCTCGCCGACGCTGAGCGTCGAGACGATCCGGCGCGGATCGAGCTTGAGGTGATAGAGGTCGAGCACCTTGTGAAACTCGGCGAGCAGCTCGCGCTGGGAAAGCCGCGCGTCAAGACCGAGCGCGATGTTCTCGAGCACCGTCAGCGCCTCGAACAGCGAGAAATGCTGGAACACCATGCCGATGCCGAGGCGACGCGCGGCGCGGGGATTGGAGATTCGGACCGGCGCCCATCGAACAGAATCCGGCCTTCGTCCGGCGCCTGGATCCCGTAAATCATCTTGACGAGGGTCGACTTGCCAGCTCCGTTCTCGCCGAGCAACGCATGAATCTCGCCAGGCTTGACTTTGAGATGGACGTTGTCGTTGGCGCGCACGCCGGGAAACGACTTGCTGACGCCGACCAGCTCCAGTCGCAAGGGAGCTTCAACCTTCACCTCGCCATTCCCTTGACCGCCAGCCCCAATTCTCGCCCCTTCGCCCGGGGATCGTGAACGCAAGATCGGCGCCGAAAAGCGGCGCATCCGCCGCGCCGCGCGCGAGTGCAAAAGGCCATCCGGACCGCCGTTCGTTGGACCCTATCTCGGCGTGGGCCTGTGTCAAATGAATTGCCCGACAGGATGGAGGCGGCATTTGCCGAAAGAAAAGGCAAATCGATCCGAATCTTGGGCGCCGGACGAACTCCAGCCACAGTTGCGCGGCGCGGCTCGTTCGTGATTGGTGGGCCGAGTCCGGAACACACAACCCCGGCGGCGGCGCGCGCCGATAGGGCCGCCCGCTGGCCAAGAAGGAGTTCTGCAGTCGATGACCGTCCGCCCCTTTGACGAGGCGTTCCTGCGCCAGGCTTTTGCGGTGGCGAAGCGCGCCCGCGAGACTGGCGACCACCCGTTCGGCTCGGTGCTCGCCGACGGCGACGGCGCCCTCTTGATGGAGCAGGGCAACGGCTTCACCAGCGAGGGGCTCGACCGGACCGCCCACGCCGAGCGCCTGCTCGCCTCGCGCGCCGCCCGCGCCTACGACCTCGCGTTCCTTCGGCGCTGCACGCTCTACACGTCGGCCGAGCCGTGCGCGATGTGCGCCGGCGCGATCTACTGGGCCGGCATCGGCCGCGTCGTCTACGGCCAGAGCGAGAAGGCGCTGAAGGACCAGACCGGCGCGCACGAGGAGAACCCGACCCTAGACCTGCCGTGCGAACGCGTGTTCGAGGCCGGACAGCGCCCGACCGAGGTTATCGGGCCCTTGCTCGAGGACGAGGCGGCGGCGCTTCAGGCTGATTTCTGGAGCGCGAGGACATAGGAGGCGGCGCGATCTTGAGTCGCCTTACGGAATCTTAGCGGCCGCCATCAACAACTTCAGTGGTTTGCAAGCCGTCTTAGCGACCGGTTGCGCCGCCTATAACACCAATATTGTCTGTGTAGAATACCGTCGCCCATTGTCCGTCTGGGAGATTCCGCTGAACCGACAAGATCGCTTTCAGGGACGCCACGAGGGAGAACGCCGACGGGTCCCGACGGGAGAAGGGAGCCCGCGCCCGCACGTGAAGAACGCACATCATCGGCGCCATCGGCCGGGCTCGAGGCGTTGCGTTGCTCCGCGACCGAGGCTTTCATGGGGCTTGAGGGATCGGACATGAGCGGAAGAGCCTCGATGCTGATTGCGCGCCCGGCCAAGCGGGACACGGCGACCTTTTTCAAGCTCGACGCCCGCTTCGATCTGGTCGTCGACGAGGTCGTGGTCGGGGCGTTGGTCTACCGGATCCGAACCGAAACGGCCGAGATCAGCTTGCGAAACGCGGACTACCGGGCAGGGCGGGCCCGTCCGCGCCAGGACGACACGCCGCTGGCGCGGGCTATCCGGCGGGTCAAGGGACAGGCGAACCCGGGACCAAACCCGATCCTTCTGACCGACGCCGAGGGCAGGGTCCATGCGCAGGCGGAGGAAAGGCGCGGCAACGCATGGATCGAAGCGGCTGGGCAAAGGTTCGAAATGCGGCGCCGCTCGGCGTTTTCGCGCCGCTTGGATCTCTATCCGGAAGCGGGCGCAGAGCCGGTCGGGTCGGTCGGACAGACAAGCGCCGTCTCGACGTCGCTGACCTCAGACTGCCTCCCCGAGATCGGCGAGCTCCTCCAGGCCTTTCTCATCGCGCTTCTCATCGATACGACGGTCGTCGCGCTCGACCGCTCGAATCCTTGACCATGCGCGGGCGCCTCCGAACGCGACCGCCCGTCCAGTTGTTTTAGACCTCGCGTCAAAACCCGACGCCTGGTTCCGATGCCGGGGCGCGGCGCCGCGTAAGGCAAGAGTCGACGTAGAATTGCCTTTGCAAATCGCGACCTTGAACGCCACCACTGGGCGAGGAAGCGGACCTACAGAAGTTTCCTTGATAGGAACCGATCAGCCGCCCTCGAGGCATAACTGAACTCCGGAGTCGCCCGCCGCCGAGCACAAAGCACGACGGCAAAGCCGACACCAAAGCCTCAGCCCCTCGACAGCATGCGTCGCCTGGGTAATAATCACCTTCTACTTGTCGGGGTTCACCCATGGACGTGGGAGACTGGCTCCGTAGCCTTGGACTCGGGCAATATGAGGCAGTCTTTCGCGAAAGCGAAATTGACGCGGAAGTTCTGCCTGAACTGACTGAAGCCGATCTCGAAAAGCTCGGCGCGCCGCTGGGCCATCGTAAGCGCCTCCTCAAAGCGATTTCGAATCTGACCTCGCAGGCGCAAGCGACGCCAGACGCCCGCATCGCGTCCTTCCCGACGGAAACGAGGGCAGAGCGACGCCAATTGACCGTGATGTTCTGCGATCTCGTCGGTTCGACTGCGCTTTCGGTTAAGCTCGATCCCGAAGACTTGCACGGCGTGATTGGCGCGTATCATCATTGCTCCGCCGAGCTGGTTGAGCGCTACGCCGGGTTTGTCGCGAAGTATATGGGCGACGGCGTGCTCGCCTATTTTGGCTTTCCGGAGGCCCACGAAGACGACGCCGAGCGCGCCGTTCGAGCGGGGCTTGCCATTGTTGAAGCGGTGCCGAAACTGGTCACAGCGGCCGGCTCTCCTTTGCAAGTGCGGATTGGGATCGCGACCGGTCTGGTTGTGGTCGGCGATCTCGTCGGCTCGGGCGAGGCGCAGGAGCGCGGGGTCGTTGGCGAGACGCCGAACCTCGCCGCGCGCCTGCAAGGGATAGCGGAGCCGGATGGGGTCGTCATTGCCGACGGGACGCGAAGGCTCCTCGGCGATCTCTTCGAACTTAGGGATCTCGGGCTGAAGGACCTCAAGGGCGTCGCCACGTCCGTTCGCGCCTGGGCCGCGTTACGCGAGAGTCGGGTCGAGAGCCGTTTCGAGGCGCTCCACCCGAGCGGCTTGACTGATATTGTCGGGCGGGAAGAAGAATGCGAATTGCTTCTGCGGCGCTGGAGGAGAGCGAAGGCCGGCGAAGGGCAAGTCGCGCTGCTGTCGGGCGAGCCGGGCATCGGCAAGTCCCGCCTAACGGCCGAGATTCAGGAGCACATCCGCGATGAGCCGCACATCCGGCTCCGCCACTTTTGCTCGCTCCAGCATCGCGACAGCGCCTTCTATCCGTTCATATCGCGGATCGAGCGCGCCGCCGGTTTCGAGCGCGATGATGACGCGGCGGCCCGCCTCGACAAGCTTGAAGCGCTGCTCGCCAAATCCGGCGAAGTGACCGCCGAACGCGCCGGGCTTTTTGCCGAGCTGCTCGGGGTCCCGGCGGAAGGCCGCTATCCTGCGCCGCCGGAGGATCCGCAACGGCGACGCGAGATGACGCTCGCGACGTTTGTCGAACAGCTCGTGACGCTTTCGCGGCAGCGGCCAGCGCTCCTGATCTTTGAAGACGCGCAATGGGCGGATTCCACTTCGCTCGAACTCCTTGATCGCATGGTCGAGCTGGCGCCACGCTTGCCCGTGCTGATGATCGTGACGTTCCGGCCGGAGTTCTCGTCGCCTTGGATGGGGCAAGCGCATGTCACGTCGCTGTCGCTGAGCCGGCTGGCGCCGCGCGAAATGGCCGCCCTCGTCGAGGGCGTGACCGGCGGCAAAAGCCTGCCCGCGGAAATCCTCGACCGCATCGTTCAGCATACCGACGGTGTTCCGCTGTTCATCGAGGAACTGACCAAAAGTCTGGTCGAGGGCGGATTGTTGCGCGAGGAGGTGGGCGGTTATGCGCTCGCCATCCCGTCAAGTCTGCAGGACGCCTTGATGGCGCGGCTCGACCGGCTCTCCGGCGCGAAGCAGGTCGCACAGATGGCCGCCGTGATCGGCCGGGAATTTTCTTACGAGCTTCTGCTTGCCGTGACCTCGATTTCCGAGGACGAGCTGCGTGGCGCCCTGCGGCGGCTAGTCGAAGCCGAACTGATCTTCCAGCGCGGCAATCCGCCTCAAGCGCGTTACACTTTCAAGCACGCGCTGGTCCAGGACGTCGCCTACAACTCGCTACTCAGAGCGAATCGGAGGGTCCAACATCGCCGCGTCGCCGACGCGCTGGAGCAGCAGCTTCCTGGGACGGTCGAGAGACAACCCGAAATTCTCGCCTACCACTACACGGAGGCGGGCCTCGCGGAGCCGGCCATCGCCTACTGGCGTGAGGCCGGCCAGCGCGCGGCGAAGCGCGCGGCCAATATCGAGGCGATCGATCATTTGCGCCGCGGCTTGGGGCTCCTGGAAGTCCTCCCCGATCGCGAGGCGCACGCCAGCGAAGAGCTGACCATCCTGCTAGCGCTAGGCCCGGCCCTGATGTCGACCCGGTCGTCGACTTCGTCCGAAGTGCAAGAGGTCTATAGTCGCGCGCGGCAAATTGCGCACGACACTGGAAAAATCAAGGAATTGTTCACGACGGTATTTGGAGTTTGGATGGCTGCGTACTCAAGTGGAAATTGTGAAGTGTCGCTTAGTTATACGTCTGAACTGATGAGCATTGCGCAAAATCAAAGCGATCCTGGTATTCTTCTTCAGGCGCATCACTGCGCTTGGCCCATGGAATTCTATATTGGCAACTTCGTGGCGGCGCATAATCATATTGAGGCCGGTCTCCCGCTCTATGACAAAGAAGCACACCGCGATCACCCTCTTCTCTACGTAGGCCACGACCCTGCGTCGTGCGGCTACGTCTTCGACGCGCTTGTGCTGCAAGCGCTCGGCCAGCCGGACCGCGCCCTCGCGCAGCTTGACAAGGGATTGGCGCTGGCCCGAGAGGCGGCGCACCCGCCAACCCTGATCCACGTTTTTGGAATGTGCGGGGACGTGTGTTTTCTGCGCCGCGACCCGACGAGGATCATGTCCCTCGCCGCCGAGTGGCTCTCGCTGACCTCGGGCTTCGGCTCCACGGTCGGCGTCGCCAACGCGATGATGGCCCGAGGCTGGGCGGCGACCATGATGGGAAACCACGAGACCGGCCTCGCCGAGTTGCGCGATGGGCTTGACCAATGGCGCTCGACCGGCTCGAAAGTATGGGCGCCGAACCGCCTCGGGCGAGTGATCGCAGCCTGGATGACGGCGGGAAAGATCGACGAGAGCGTGGCCCTTCTGGCCGAAGCTTTCCAAGCCATGGAAGCCACCGGCCAGCGCTGGTACGAGGCAGAGTTGCACCGGTTGAAGGGCTTGCTGCTCATGGCAAGCCCGCCCGCCCGGCCGGCCGCGGCCGAGGCTTGCTTCGAGAAAGCGATCGATGTCGCGCGCTCGCAGGCCGCGCGCCTGTTCGAACTGCGCGCGGTGACGGCCCTGTGCCGGCTGCAATGCGACCAGGAGCAGCGCCAGCGGCGCAAGGCTCTGCTCGGTTCGATCTACGAGCACTTCGCCGAGGGGTTCGGTACCCCCGATCTTAAAGAGGCCAGGGCGTTGCTCGATAAATTGGTGTAAGATGGCGAGCAGCGGCGCTCCGAGCGCGCGATAGAGTCCGCTTGCGGCGCCGGAGCAAAGCAGTGGGAGGAAGACATGCGCGATATCGCTGGCGGGTGTCTATGCGGGAAGGTCAGGTATTCTGCTGCGGCGGATCCCGCCGTCATCGCGATCTGCCATTGCAAGAATTGTCAGAGGCAGTCGGGAACCGCGTTCGGCACGGTCGTCGGGGTGCCCAAGGGGACCCTAAACGTCACGGGAACGCTGAGAACCTATGAGGACATTTCCGCGACTGGAAACGCCATGCATCGGCAGTTTTGTCCGGAATGCGGCTCCCGTGTCATCACTGACGCGGACAGTATGCCGAATTTGACCTTCGTCATGGCCGGCACGCTGGATGACACAAGCTGGGTCGATCCAACGGTGCAGTTTTGGTGCGACAGCGCGCAACCATGGGTGAGCCTCCCGGAAAAGGTCCATTCGTTCCAGAAAATGCCCGGATAGGCAAAGCCTCGAATTCGGGCTTAAGGAGAGGTTCGTAGGCTTCCGCACAGCCCCGGCCCATTCGATTCCCATCGTGCGGCGGACCATAAAACCCATTTTTAATGTGAAAGTTGGCTTCTTCAGGGAATGTCCGTTATCGCCGCTCTCTTCGCGTAGCGGAGCGCCCCGGAACGGTAGCGAAGAGCCGGATAGAACCCGTTCGCTCAGCCCTTGCTGAGCGCCCGCTTCTTCGTAGGGTTTCGGATGCCGGCCGTGACGCGGGCGTAGGTGCGGGCCGGAGGGCCGGCGTCCAATTGCGCGCCTCTGCCGTTCCGGTCGGACGCAAAGCGATTGACTTGAACCAAACTGAAGGAAAGGAAAGGCGCCGCGGCGGACGCGGTATCATGCGGCGTTCGTCAGGACGTTCCTCTGTCGATGGGGTGACGGCCCCCCTGCAACTCCGCATTTTCGCGCGATTTCGTGTCGGATGCTGCTAAAAAGCCGCCTGCATCGTGAGCCATCCCGAGAAGCCGCCTGATGAAAACCCTCTATTCCGGTCCCGTGTTCGAGATGGCGCGCCAGCAGTTCCATGTCATCGCCGACCACCTCGCGATCCCCGACGACGAGCGCGACCGACTGCTCTTCCCCAAGCGCGCGATCGTCGTCTCCTGCCCGATCCACATGGACGACGGACATACCCGGGTCTTCACCGGCTACCGGGTTCAGCATCACCTGACCCTCGGGCCCGCCAAGGGCGGCACGCGCTTCGCGCCCAACGTCGACATCGGCGAGATGGGGGCGCTGGCGATCTGGATGAGCTGGAAATGCGCGCTCGCCGATCTGCCCTACGGGGGCGCCAAGGGCGGCGTCGCCGTCGATCCGCGCGCGCTCAGCGAGCGCGAACTCGAGAACCTGTCGCGCCGGTACATGCAGGAAATGATCCCGTTCGTCGGCCCGCGCGTCGACGTCATGGCGCCGGACATGGGCACCAACGAGCAGATCATGGCCTGGTTCATGGACACCTATTCCATGTACCAGGGCGTCACCGTGCCGGAGATCGTCACCGGCAAGCCCGTGGGCTCCGGCGGCACGCTCGGGCGGCGCGAGGCGACCGGGCACGGCGTCGCCTTCCTCGCCTTCCGCGCCATGCAGGCGATCGACATCGATCCGGTCGGCGCGACCGCGATCGTGCAGGGTTTCGGCAATGTCGGCATGCATGCGGCGCTCGGCCTCGCCGCGCGCGGGGTCAAGATCGTCGGCGTCAGCGACCACACCGCCGCCTACTACGATCCCAAGGGTCTGGTCGCCCGGGACCTGGCGAACCATGCGGCGCGGACCGGCGAACTCGCTGGCTGGTCGACGGAGGCGGTCATCGACCCGCACGCGCTTCTCGAGCAGTCCTGCGACCTGCTGGCGCCCTGCGCGGTCGAGCGGGTCATCGACGCCGAGGTCGCCCGGCGCCTGCGGTGCCGGATCCTCGCCGAAGGGGCGAACGGGCCGACCACCCCCGAGGCCGACAAGGTCCTGGCGGAGCGCAACGACGGGATCTTCGTCATCCCGGACATTTTGTGCAACGCTGGCGGCGTGACCGTCAGCTATTTCGAGTGGGTGCAGGATCTGCAGCAATATTTCTGGTCGCGCGACGAGGTGATGGACCGGCTCGAGCGGGCGCTCGATCGAAGCTGGACGACGGTCGTCGCCCGCGCCAAGCGCGACGGCGTCGCCAACCGCACCGCCGCCATGGCGATCGGCGTCGAGCGGGTGATGAAGGCGAAGCAGGCGAGGGGGCTCTTTCCATGACGCGGGATGAGGTCACGGCGCCCGAGATCGTCGTGCGCGACGCGGGCGAGGCCGACATGCTTGCGGTGCAAGGCATCTACGCGCATTACGTTCTGTCGTCGCTGGCGACCTTCGAGGAAACGCCGCCCTCGCTCGACGTCATGCTCTCGCGCCGCCGCGTCTGCCTCGATAACGGCTTGCCCTATCTCGTAGCGGTTGCGGGAGGCGAGGTGGTGGGCTTTGCCTACGCCTCCGCCTATCACGCGCGCCCGGCCTATCGCTTCACCATCGAGGACTCGGTCTACGTCGCCGACGGCATGCGCGGACGCGGCGTCGGGTCAAGACTGCTCACGGTCCTCATTGAACGCTGCGAAGCGGGCCCATGGCGGCAGATGGTCGCAATCGTCGGCGACAGCGACAACGCCGGCTCGATCGGTCTGCACCGGCGATTGGGGTTTGAGCTCATGGGCGTTCTGAGATCGGTCGGCCGCAAATTTGGCCGCTGGGTCGATACGCCGATCCTCCAGCGGGCCCTGGGAGCGGGCGACGGAGAGGCGCCGGGACCCTGATCCGTCGCGCCGGGCGCGGAATCAACCTTTTCAAGGCGTTGCGGAGGGTTTTGCGGGCGATCGTAACTGCCAGGCCACCCTGCGGCGCGCCCCCTCCACCACCCTTCGGGTGGTCCCCCTCCCCCGCTTCGCTAACGCTACACGGGGGAGGAGAGGCGTCGACGCTTTTCCTCCCCTGCGCGTCAGCGCGGGGTAGGGGGAGCGTCCGGAGGACGGTGGTGGGGGTGCTGGCCCGTAGGTCGGACTGCCTCCAGGGCATCTCCTGGCCGCGGCTTACAACCCGACCGCGCCCGGTTTCGGGATCGCGTTTGGGCCGCCTGTTCTTGCCTGTTCCGACCTGATAACCGCCTGTTAATTGCCTGTTCCGGTCCTGTTAGGTTGCCTGTTCCGGGCCCGCTCCGGCCCGCAACCGGAGGGTTGTAAATCGTGTAACGCCATGACATTGCATGACTTTCTGGAACCGAGCGCCAAACAGAGCGCAGGAAAACTCCCTGCTAGCAGGCAAACCGGATCGTCGCGGCGGCGGACCGAGGCTAGTTGCTGCCCATCTTCTGCGGCTTGACGACCGCCACGATCGGGCCGATCGGCGCGAGCTCGTCGTCGCGCTTGAGCTCGGGCGCGTAGAGGGACGACAGCGAGCCGTCGAGGAAGAGGGCGTTGCGAGCGCCGAGGCCGTCGCGGAACAGCCGGGCGAAGGCGTCGAAGGTCACGGGCTCGTCGGCGATGGCGAACACCACCCCGCCATGATCGTCGACGCCGACGCCGTTGCGGATCTTCGCCGACGTTCCATCGGGCCGGATTTTCGGATGGATGCGCCCGTCGATGACCAGCATCGGGCCGGACTGGGTCGCATAGCGAGCCGACGGCGGGCCGGCGAGATAGCGGCTCGTCTCGGTCACGCCGGCGACGCCGTCGCCGATCCAGAACACGCCGTTCGGCTTCAGATGGAAATTGGACGCGCCGGCGCGCGTGTCGGCCTTGCGCAGGAGCCGGTTCTTTTCGACGTAGAGTCCGACCGGCGACTGGTCCTCTCGGAACATGCCGGCGTTCATCGCGAACACCAGCTCTTGGCCCTGGCTGCGCAGCGAGGCGGCGAGCGCCCCGAGCGAGCCGAACGGCCGGTCGTCCGGACCTTTCCAGAACAGGCGCAGGTCGTCGTGGCGGGGGTCGAACGCGCAGACGGTGAAGGGCGCGCCGTCAAAGACCTTCGGCGCGCAGGCCGCCGCGGCCGGGAGGCGGCCAAGCCCGACAAGGAGAAACAAAGCGGCGAACCCGCTGCGCCGCATCGCGGTCTCCAAATCCGTTCTCAAGCGGCTCCGGCGATCCGCTCGCAAGCGGTTCGCCGCACGCCGATTCGGCGCTCGGCAAGGATAACCCTGTCGCCTCGTGCGCGCCATGGCCGCAAGCTAGGGGCGGGTGTCCGACTGTTGCGGCAACGACGCCGGGACGGGGACTCGGCGCTTAAAGCACCTTGCCCGGGTTCATGATCCCGTTCGGGTCGAGCGCCGCCTTGACCGCGCGCATGACCGACAGCGCTCCAGGGTCCTTGGTCCGCGCCAGCAGGTCGCGCTTCAGTCGTCCGACCCCGTGCTCGGCCGAGAACGATCCGCCCATGCGGGCGACAATCCCGTGGACGACGGCGTTCATCGCGTCCCAGCGGTCGAGGTAGGCGGCCTTGTCGGCGCCGACTGGCTGCGACACGTTGAAATGGATGTTGCCGTCGCCGAGGTGGCCGAACGGGCAGACCCGGACGCCGGGCTCGAACGCCTCGACCGCGTTGGTCGCTTGCGCGATGAACGCCGGGACGTCGCCGACTGCGACCGAGACGTCGTGCTTGATCGAGCCGCCCTCGCGGATTTGCGCTTCCGGGATCGACTCGCGCAGCTTCCAGAATTCATGGCGCTGGTCGAGCGAAGCGGCGAGGACGGCGTCGTCGATGACGCCCGTCTCGAACGCCGCCTCGAGCGCCCCGGCGAACGCCTCGTCGAAGCCAGTCGCGATCTGCGACGACGCCTCGATCAGCACATACCAGGGGTGATCGCCGGCCAGCGGCGCGCGGGCGAGGCCGTGGCGCACCGTGATGTCATAGGCGAAGCGCGCCATCAGCTCGAAGCTCGTCACCCCGCCGCCGAGGCGCTCGCGGGCGATGCGCAGCAGATCGAGCGCCTTCTCCGGGCTCGCGAGACCGACGAAAGCCGTGGCGCGCGCCCGCGGATTGGGGAAGAGACGCAGCGAAACGGCGGTGATCACCCCGAGCGTGCCTTCCGAACCGACAAACAGGCTTTTCACGTCGTAGCCGGTATTGTCCTTGCGTAGTTTCGTGAGCGCGTTGACGATGCGCCCGTCGGCCAGCACCGCCTCGACGCCGGTGACGAGTTCGCGCGCATTGCCGTAGGCGATCACGGTCACGCCGCCGGCGTTGGTTGCGACATTGCCGCCGATGGTGCAGGTGCCCTCCGCGGCGAGCGACAGGGGGAAGAGCCGGTCCTTGTCGAGCGCCGCAGCCTGCGCTTCGGCAAGCGTGACGCCCGCTTCGCAGACCATCACGTCCGCATGCGCGTCGATCTCGCGGACGGACTTCAGGCGCTCGGTCGAGAGAATGATCTGATCGCCGGATTCGTCGGGGGTCTGGCCGCCGACGAGGCCGGTATTGCCGCCCTGCGGCACGACCCCGACGCCGGCGTCGTTGCAGAACGCCAAAACCTTCGCGACCTCCTCGGTCGATCCGGGGCGCACGAGCGCCAGCGCCTTGCCCCGGTAGAGGCCGCGCGGCTCGATCAGGCGCCCCTCGATGAGCGCAGGATCGGTCAGGGTGTGGCGAGCGCCGACCAGGCGTGCGAGGGCGTCGAGCGCGGCCTGACGTTCGAGGGTCATCCGAGAAGCCTCCGGGGGCGCGGCTTTCCGCCCGATCGGCGGAAGACGGCCGCGATTTCGACATGGGCCGAATAGCGGAACTGGTCAATCGGCGCGACCGACTCCAAGCGGAAGCCGCCGTCGATCAGGATACGCGCGTCGCGGGCGAACGTCGTCGCATTGCAGGAGACAGCGACGACGAACGGCACGGCGCTCGCCGCCAATTGCCGCGCCTGCGCTTCTGCGCCCGCGCGAGGCGGGTCGAAGAGGGCGCCGTCGAATGTGGACAGTTCGCTGACGCCGATCGGCCGCCGGAAAAGGTCGCGCGTCTCGGTTCCAACAGCCCTGAGACCGGCCGTCCTGGCGGCGGCCTCGGCGAGGGCCCGCACCGCCGCGGCGTCCGAGTCGGCCGCGAACACCTCGTGTCCGCGCGCGAGCCGAAGCGCGAAGGCGCCCGCGCCGCAAAAGAGGTCGGCGACCCTCTTTGCGCCTTTCAGGCCCTCAACGGCGATCGCCGCGAGCCTTGCCTCTCCGTCTTCGGTCGCCTGAAGAAAGCCGCCGGGCGGGAGCCTGGCCAGCGTGTGGCCGAATGCGATGCGCGGCGGCCGGCGCTCGACCACGACCGCGCCGTGGTTGGAGACGCGGGCGAGGTCGAACCTCTCGGCGGTGCGGACGAGTTTCAGCGTTTCCGACAATCCCAGCGGGCCGGCGCCGCGCAAATCGACGTCGAGGCCCTCGAGCGTCGCCGTCACGCCGATGTCGAGCGGCTTCATGAGGCCGCGAAGGCACGCGGCGATCCCGCGCGCCGCGCCGATCGCGCCCGCCATCGCCGGGGCGAACAGCGGGCAGGCGTCGATTGAGACGATGGCGTGCGAGCGCGCTCGCATGAAGCCGACCTCGTCCGGCGCGCCGTGGGGAAAGCGGGCATGAAACGTCGCGCGCCGCCGGCCCGCGCCATGCGCGTCGATCAGTGGCCCGACCTCGGCCTCGATATGCGCCCGCGCGAGCGCCTCCACGACGAGGCCGCGCTTCCAGCCGCGATAGAGCGATTCCGACATGTGCTGCGCCGCGCAGCCGCCGCAGGCGCCGAACCACGGACAGATGGGCTCCGTTCGATCCGGGTTTAGATCCAGGATTTCGAGGAGCTCGGCGCTCCTGTCGCCGCCCCGAATTCGCACACGCTCGCCCGGAAGGGCGCCCGGAACGGCGGCGCCGCTTTCGGTCACGCCGTCGCCGCGCGCGTCAAGCCCGACGATCGCGGCCTCATCTATCGTCTCAGCCATTTCGCGCCGCAATCAAGAATTCCTTTGCGCCCGCGCCGCCGAGCACCGGCGAGGGCATGAGGCCCAAAACCGTCCAGCCCTGCGCCTCGACGCAGGCGCTGACGGCGTCGCAGGCGCGCCGGAGCGCCGCCTCGCTCCTGACCCGTCCCTTGACGATCTCCGCCGGGCCGACCTCAAACTGCGGCTTGATCAGGCTGACGAGCCATGCGCGCTCCGACGCGAGGCTCAGCACATGCGGCAGGACGAGCCGCTGCGAGATGAAGCTGACGTCTGAGACGATCGCCCGCGGCCGAAGGCCGAGCAGCGTTTCGGTGATGGCGCGCGCGTCGAGGCGTTCGAGCGAGCGCACGCGCGGGTCGGCTGCGAGCCCGCGGTCGAACTGCCCGTGGCCGACGTCCACGGCGACGACGCTTGCGGCGCCCCGCTTGAGCAGCACGTCGGTGAAGCCGCCGGTCGAGGCGCCGACATCGAGTGAGGCGAGGCCCGCGGGATCGAGCGCGAAGGCGTCGAGCGCGGCGGCGAGCTTGAGGCCGCCGCGCGAGACGTAAGGGTGGAGGGCCTCGGCTTCGATCGCGGCGGCCTCGCCGATCTCTTCGGACGCTTTCAGCAGCGCCGCGCCGTCGACCTTGACGAGGCCGGCGGCGATGGCCGCCTGCGCGCGGGCGCGGCTCGGAAAGAAGCCTCGCTCGACGAGGACGATGTCGGCGCGGTTGCGCATGAGAGCCCGGAACGGATGGAAGCCGCCGCTTACCACGGCCGCATGCGGGGCGTCATCCGTCTGCCAAAGCCTCAGGCGCGCATGCGGCTCCTGACCCGCGCGATGATGGCCGCATACACCACGAGCGTCACGCCCGCGCCGGCGAGGCTCTGCGCCAGGGTCGCGACGGGCTGCAGCGTCGCGAGCTCAGCGAAACCGAGCGGCAGAAAGAGCGCGATGGCCGTGGCCAGGCCGGGGTTGTAGCCACGCAGGTGGATCGCCTGGAGGATGTGCAGCGCTGCGTTGGCGAGCAGGAAATAAGCGGCGAAGACCCCCCAGCCGATGGCGAAACGACCAACAAGCCAGAGGTCCGCTGCAAGCAACACCCACACGCCGACGATATTGATCCAGAAGACGTCGGCCTGCGTCAGGATTTCACGGTCGCCCCCGAGGCGCTTGTTGACGAAACGCCGGAAGCGGTCTGCGTCGTGCTCCTCGTATTGGTGGATCATGTAGACCGGGAGGGCCAGGAACACGAGCGTCGTCGCGCCATCCCAACCGGCAGCGAAGATCGGCGTCAGGGCGAGAAGGAGAACGCCCGCGAGGAAACCGCCGTAGACCCAGTTGGCGACGAGCCGATTGAACATGGAGATATCTTTCGGAAGGCGCATCGGGGCCCGAACCGCAAGCGCCGACCGCTATCCGATTCGACGCGCCAGAGCGAGCCCTACCGCGGCGCCGACAAGGGCCGCGCCGGTGAGGCGGTTCCGGAGGCGGCCGAATCCGGCAAGCGCGAAGCGGGCGCGTGCGGCGAGGATCGCCCAGCCGCCGTCGATGATCAGCGCCGTCGCGACGAAGGTCACGCTCAGGATCGCCATTTGCCGGCCGAGTGGCGCGGCGAGATCGAGAAATTGCGGCAGGAAGGCCGCATAAAACGCGAGCGTCTTGGGATTGGTCAAGGAAACCAGGAAGCCGCGGCCGAAAATTTTGCCGGGCGAAACCGCGGGCGTCCGCGAAAGATCCTCGGCCGGCGCGCGCCAGGCGCTGACGCCGAGCACGATCAGGTAGGCGACGCCGATCCAACGCAAGACGTCGAAAGCCTGACCGAGCGTTCCTAGAAGCGCGGTCACGCCGAGCGCTGCGACGCCAAGCTGGACGACCATCGCCGCGCTGGTCCCCATGACCGTGATCAGGCCGCCCCGCACGCCGAAGCGCAGGCTATTTGCGACGATCAGGGCCACGTTCGGACCGGGGATCAACATCAAGATTGCGGTCGCCGCGACGAAAGCTGCAAACAGCGTGAGGGACATCCGACGCCTCCATAATCGACCACTATCGCCGCCCAAAGCCGGGAAAGCGAGCCTGCGCGGCCCCGGATTCGCAGATTCGGCGAGACGATGTAGACCTAACAGTTGACTACCGCCGCCAGCGCGCTACGTTTATAGGAGGCAGGAACGAGCGATATTTCCGGGCGGAAGCGCATGAGGCCGATCGTATTCATCGTTGCAGGAATGGCCCTGGCTTCGCCGTCGGCATGGGCGTCGACGGAGCTGTCCACAGGCGCTGCTGATCCGGCCGCGTTCAGCGACAAGGCGTTCGCGCCGAGCGACCGCGACAATCCGGCGTGGCTGGCGCCGGGAACTCAGACGGGGCCCGGCGTGTCGGGGGGATCTCCAACTGACGACGACGCATTCACGGTCACGGAAGCGCTCCTCAACGCCACGCCGCATCCCACGAAGCACACGCGTTTCAGCTGGGTGTTCCCGCTGATCGCGTTCGCCGGCCTAACCGCCTTCTTCGCCGGCAAGCGCTCAGGCGGACGCGGCCTGAACCTCGCGTGACCTGGCGCCGTCAGATCTGATTGCGCTGCGCCGCTTGCCCTCATCCGGCCCTTTGGGCGCCTCGGGGTCTTCGCTCGGGGCGGGTTCTTCCCCCTGTGGGCAAGGGGACGCCCATCTCTCGCCGGGCTGTTGAGATAGGCAAGCCGCGAAGCGGTAGGCGAGGATAAGGCCACCGTCGGCGCGGCGTGGCGGAGTGTGCGGTTTTCCCCGATAAGCGGAACCTCGCCGATGCCGCACCGCTTGTCGATCTGGGCGGAATCCGGGAGCGTTCGCCGATGAATCCCACGAACGCGGCTTCGCTCGCGATCCTCGTCCTGACCTACGCGGGCCTGGCGGCCGGCCGCATTCCGGGGCTGCGCCTCGACCGCACCGGCATTGCGTTGCTCGGCGGCGCGGCGATGATCGCTTTCGGCCCGCTGACGCTTCAAGACGCCTTTCACGCCATCGACACCGACACGATCGCGCTGCTGCTCGGCATGATGATCGTGGTCGCGCATCTCAAGGTCTCCGGCGCCTTCCGAGCGCTGGGCGCGCTGGCGATCGAGCACGCCCACCGACCGTTCGCCCTGCTCGCCACGGTGACGCTTCTTTCCGGCGTGCTCTCGGCCTTCCTGGTCAACGACGCGATCTGCCTCGTCATGGCCCCGATCGTGCTTGCCGTGACGCGGGCCCTCGGCCGCAATCCGCTGCCCTATCTGGTCGCAACCGCGACCGCGTCGAACTGCGGCAGCGTCGCGACCATCACCGGCAATCCGCAGAACATGGTGATCGGCGCCTATTCCGGCATCGCCTATCCGGCCTTCGCGGCCTCGCTCGCGCCGGTCGCCGCCTTCGGCCTCGTCGCCGTCGTCGTCGTGGTCCGTCTCGTCTACCGCGAGGAATTTGCCATAAGGGGTGAATTGCAGCCCCGTCTCGTGCGGGGCCGCATGCATGGCGGGCAGGCCGTCAAGGCCAGTCTCGTTTGCGTCGCGCTCGCGGCCGCCTTCTTCGCTGGCCTCGCGCCCGCCAAGGCCGCGATTCTCGGGGGCGCGTTCCTGCTGGTCACGCGCGCGATCAAGCCCGAGCGCATCTATGCCGAGATCGATGGGCCGCTCCTCATGATGTTCGCCGGGCTTTTTATCGTGGTGGCGGGCGCCGAGCGGGCGCTCCTGACCCCGGACCGGATCGCGGTGGCGAAGACGTTCGGTCTCGACGTTCCCTGGCGCCTGTCGGCCTTCACCGCCGTCCTCTCCAATATCGTCAGCAACGTCCCCGCGGTGCTGGCGCTGAAGCCCTTCGTCCCGACCTTCGGCGACCCGCGCAAGGCGTGGCTGGTCGTCGCGATGAGCTCGACGCTCGCGGGCAATTTCACCCTGCTTGGCTCCGTCGCCAACCTGATCGTCGCCGAGCAGGCGAAAGCGGAGGGAACGCCGATCAGCTTCTGGGCCTATTTCAAGGTCGGCCTGCCGCTGACGCTGGTGACGCTCGCCGCGGGGACGTGGTGGCTGACATAGAGGCGACGGGAGCGCGAAGGATGCGGAGGTCAGAAACCCGCTCGCTTCCTCATTGTTTCTGCCTCATGCTGAACCATCGGGCTCGGGTAGCCAATCGTAGCCGCGGCGGGACTGCAAGCTTTAAAAAGGATCATCTCGAAGTCGTGACATCCCCATGAATGAATCTGCGAGCTCCCAACCGCGGCGACGCGATCTCCTGTCGCTGATCGGGGCGGCCGCAGGCGGGGCCGCGATGTATCAGGCGATGACGAGCCTGGGGATCGCTGCGGAGTCGCCCTATCGGGGCCCGATCAAGCTCGAGGGCGATCCGGAGGGCGCGTCGGTCGTCATCCTGGGCGCCGGGCTTGCCGGAATGACGGCCGCGTTCGAACTCCGCCAGACCGGCTACAAGGTCGACGTCCTGGAATACAACGGTCGCCCCGGCGGTCGAAACTGGTCGATCCGGGGCGGCGATACGTACACCGAGCTCGGCGGCGCCACGCAGCGCTGCTTGTTCGACGACGGCCTCTATCTCAATCCGGGGCCGTGGCGGATCCCGTACCACCACCACGCCATTCTCGATTACTGCCGCAGGTTCGGCGTTGCGCTCGAGCCGTTCATTCAGCTCAATCACAATGCCTATCTGCATGCGACGACGGCCTTCGGGGGGAAGCCGCAACGGATTCGGGAAATCAAGGCCGACTTCGAGGGCTCGATTGCGGAGCTTCTGGCGAAGGCGACGCATCAGGGCGCGCTTGACGAAGCGGTCTCCAAAGAAGACCAGGAGATCCTGCTCGAAGCGCTGCGCTCTTTCGGCGCGCTTGACGACGACTTTCGCTACAAGGCGAGCGACGTGTCCGCGGCGTTCCGAGGCTATGCCAAGGACCCCGGCGGCGGTCTGACCGGGGAGCCGTTGAACAGCGAGCCCATTCGGCTGCATGATCTCTTGACGTCCCGCCTTTGGCGCAGCTTGCAGAACTTTTCCCTCTACGACTTCCAGACGACGATGTTCCAGCCGGTCGGCGGCATGGGTCGGATCGGCGAGGCGTTCGCTCGACAGATTCCGAACGACATCCGGTACGGAAGCAAAGTCACGGCGATCCATCAAGACGAGCACGGCGTGACCATCACGTTCGCGGATCTCAGCCATGGCGGAATGGTCCAGGAGACGAGGGCCGACTGGTGCGTTTGCACTCTGCCGCTCTCGATCCTGAGTGAGCTTCCGATCAATGTCTCCGCTTCGATGAAAGCCGCCATCGACGCCGTTCCCTATGCGTCCGTGGTCAAGACGGGATTGCAGTTCCGGCGCCGCTTCTGGGAAGAGGACGAACGGATCTTCGGCGGGATCTCCTACACGGACCTCCCCATCCGTCAGATCTCCTATCCAAGCTCCGGGTTCAATTCCGGCGGCAAGGGCGTGCTGCTCGGCGGCTATACCTGGGGCGGGCCAAATTCCTACGAACTCACCGCGATGGCGCCCGAGGATCGGATCCGGTTCGCGGTCGCGTGCGGCGGTGAGATTCATCCGCAATATGCCTCCGAGTTTGAAAACGGCGTCTCGGTCGCCTGGCACCTCGTTCCGTTCACCCTGGGATGCGCGGGCCAATGGACGGATGAGACGCGCCGCGAGCACTATGACAATCTCTGTCAGATCGACGGCCGGATCGTGCTGGCGGGCGAGCATGCCTCTTACATTCCCGCATGGCAGGAGGGCGCGATCCTGTCGGCGTTGGACGCAATCGCGCGACTGCACAGGCGCGTGCTTGCGAACTCGATAGCTCCCGCATCCTCGATGCCTTGGCCTGGACCTTGCGATGCCGAAAGCGATCCGCCATATCTTGCTTCTCTATGTCGCGTTGACCCCATATGCGGTCCGGTCTGGCGAGCCGCTTTCCGCCGATACCTTCCCTCTCAGCAGGGGCCCACTCTTCGAAGAGAAGGGCGGCGCAGCGCTGTTCGCCAGCGCTTGCGCCGGTTGCCATCAGCCGAATGGTCAGGGCGCAGTCGGCGCCGGCGCCTATCCGGCGCTGGCGGACAACAAGGAGGTCGCCTCGGCGGACTATCTGATGACCCTCGTCTTGAATGGACAAGGGGGCATGCCGCCCGTCGGCCAGATGATGAGCGATCAGCAGATTGCCGACGTCGTCAACTATGTACGCACCCACTTCGGCAACGCCTATGGCGACGAGGTATCGCCGGCGGATGTCGAGGGCGCCAGGCGGCCGAAAGGGGCGACCCCCTAAAGCTGTCGCCGGAGCGGCGCGCCTGCTCGCGCGGTCGTGAAGGCGTTTGTCTTGCTTGACGCCATGAAGACGGGCACGGTTCGACAGAGCGCGCTATCGTCGGGGGACGCGGCAGTCGATCACGGCAGGAGTTCGGCCATGAGAGCCATTTTCGCCAAGGCCTCGTTATTCGTCCTAATGCTGCTGGCGACCGCGGCCTCGGCCCAGTCGCTCAAGCCGCCGGACAATCTCGTCGACCTCCGCTCTCCGCAGGGCGAAACCTTCCTGCTCGAGACGCGCGCTCTCGAGGCCTACTTTCCGATCAGCGTCGCCTTCGAGACCCAGAAGACCCAGGCCTACTGCGGAGTGGCGAGCATGGTCATGGCGCTCAACGCGCTCGGCGTTCCCGCGCCCAGCACCCCCGAGTTCCAGCCTTACGCGATCTTCACCCAGGACAACGTGCTCAGCGACAAGACCGACACGATCCTGCCGCGCGACGTCCTGGCTCATCACGGCATGACGCTCGATCAGCTCGGCCAGATTTTGAGCCTCTACCCAGTGACGGTGGAGGTGCGTCACGCCGCTTCCGGCGGCGTTGACGAGTTCCGCAAGCGGGCGAGCGAAGCGCTCGCCAGCGAGCATCGCGTCGTCATCGTCAACTTTTTGCGCAAATCGCTGGGGGAAGAGCGCGGCGGCCACATTTCGCCGCTCGGCGCCTACGACGAGAAGGCCGATCGCTTTCTCCTCCTCGACGTCGCGCGCTACAAGTATCCGCCCGTGTGGGTGAAAACCTCGGAACTGTTCGACGCAATGAATACGACAGATTCCGATAACGACAACAAGACGCGCGGATACGTCGTCGTTTCGGGCCAGGGCGCCGCGGACAACGCGTCGGTTCGATAGCGCTCGCGTAACGGACCGCTTGCGTCGGTCACGACCAAATGTGGATTGGCGCTCGCGCCGCGAATCAGCGCGCGCGCGCGTTGCCCGCGTTCCCACCGCCGAGGTCGAGTGGCGCGTTGTCGTCGCCACCGGGCGCGGCGAGGGGGGCGGCGACCACCGCCGGCGCCTTCGGCTTCGGCTTCTTCTTCGGCGGCGGGGGCGCAGGTTCGATCTCGGGCGACGCGGGCGCATTGGCGTCGGTCGCGGCGTCGGGATTGTCGGTGTCCGTCGAGGCGGTGGCGGCCGGCGGCGCCTCGTGAATGACGGTCGTGCCGCCTTTGCAATTCACCAGCCACACATCGTAGATAGGGTGTTCGATCCCGTGCAGCCCGGGGCTGTCGGCGAACATCCAGCCGGAAAAGATCCGCTTGAACTTGTGCTGCTCGTCGATCTCGTCGACCTGGGTGAAGGCGTCGGTGCGTGGCGGATCGGTGGGCGGGCGCGAATAGCAGACCCGCGGCGTCACCTGCAGCGTGCCGAACTGCACCGTCTCGTTCAGCGAGACCTCGAAGGTGATGATGCGGCCGGTGATCTTGTCGAGCCCGTCGAACACCGCGACCGGATTGGCGATCTTGTCGGCGTGGGCCGGCGCGGCGAGAAGGCAAAGCGCGGCGGCGGACGGCAGCGCCCAGCGCGCGGCCGCGCCCAGCACGGCCCTGGCGAAAGGGACGAACATCGAACTCATGGCGGGCGATCTGCCGGTCAACGGCGGCGGAATGAAGGCGCGGTTCTTTACGACCCCGGGCTCCAGGCCTCGTAGTCGCCGGCGCTCGGCTGGCGCGGGCCCCGGTTCAGGATCGATCCCTTGGGGCGGATGGCGGCCGGCGTTCCGGTCGGGTTGCCGATGTGCGGCAGCTCCCACGGATGGGGCTTGTAGTCTTCCTCGCTCGGGGGGACGTCGACGGTGTGGTGCAGCCAGCCGTTCCAGCCCGGCGGCGTCATCGAGGCCTCCGACACGCCGTTGTAGATGACCCAGCGGCGCTCGAAGCCGAGCGCCGGATCGATCAAGCCGCCCTTGGTGCGGTAATAGGCGTTGCCGAACTGGTCGTGTCCGACGAGCTCGCCCTTCCGGCTCGTATAGAACAGGGTGTTGAGGGTCGCCCCGTTCCACCAGGTGAAGTAGCGCAGGAAAAACAGCTTTAGGTCCATCGGGCAGCCGCTGGGTCGACGAAAAAGCGCCCATGTCGCGGCGCGCGCGGACTATGGCGAGGCGGCCCCGCTCTGTCCAGTCGAACTTTGCGGCGGTCCTTGCCGGCCGCCGCTGCGCGCCGCGCGCGCGGGGCCTGGCCCTCATTCCCCATAAAACGCTCTTGCGGCGCCACGCCGACTCGGCGGAAGCTGTCAATGAGCCGGCGCATTAACGTTGCATTATACATTCTTATCCACAATATGTTGTGTCAGGGTCACGCGGGCGTCACAAGGTGTTGACGGGCGGATGTTAGAGTCCTAGTTTCGAGTTGTCGGCGGGCGGGCGCGCTTGGAGTGCTTCGGCCTTGCCGGGAGAGCGGTGGTTCAGGGCTGGCGGCCGGACGGGCATACCGCCGGCGCTGGACGCGTCAGGGACAGCAAACGGGTTTGGCGGGGGCGACTTCGGCGCCAGAGGGCGCACGTCTTCGCGTCGGCGATGGGCGGAACGCGGGCCAGCGCTTCGCGTTCGGAACTTCAATAAAGGGCGGGCGCCGGGGGCGGTTCGCCTTGAGAAACGTGAGGGCGAGCGACATGAGAATCGAGCGGCATTATACCGAGGCGGGCGCTTCGCCCTACGACCGGATCCCGTTTGCCGCCACCCGCAGCGAGATCCGCAATCCGGACGGCTCGATCGTCTTCGCCCTCGACAATATCGAGGTCCCGGCCGCCTGGAGCCAGGTGGCGGCCGACGTGCTCGCCCAGAAATATTTCCGCAAGGCGGGCGTGCCGGCTCGCCTCAAGAAGCATGAGGAGCCCGACGTCCCGTCGTTCCTGTGGCGCTCGGTTCCCGACGAGGAGGCGCTCGCGGCGCTGCCCAAGTCCGAGCGGACGGGCTCCGAGACGTCGGCCCGGCAGGTGTTCGACCGGCTCGCCGGCGCCTGGGCCTATTGGGGCTGGAAGGCCGGCGTCTTCAATGGCGACGAGGACGCGCGCGCCTATTTCGACGAGATGCGCTTCATGCTGGCGCGCCAGATCGCCGCGCCCAATTCCCCGCAATGGTTCAACACCGGCCTCCACTGGGCCTATGGCGTCGACGGACCGAGCCAGGGCCACTATTACGTCGACTTCGAGACCGGCAAGCTGGTCAAGTCGAAGTCGGCCTACGAGCATCCCCAGCCGCACGCCTGCTTCATCCAGTCGGTCTCCGACGACCTCGTCAACGAGGGCGGCATCATGGACCTCTGGGTGCGCGAGGCGCGCCTGTTCAAATACGGCTCCGGCACCGGCTCCAACTTCTCGGCTTTGCGCGGCGAGAACGAAAAGCTTTCGGGCGGCGGCCGCTCCTCGGGCCTCATGTCCTTCCTGAAGATCGGCGACCGGGCGGCGGGCGCGATCAAGTCGGGCGGCACGACCCGGCGCGCCGCCAAGATGGTGGTGGTCGACGTCGATCACCCCGACATCGAATCCTACATCGACTGGAAGGTGAAGGAGGAGCAGAAGGTCGCCTCGCTCGCCGCCGGCTCCAAGGTGGTCAAGCGCCACTTGAAGGCGATCCTCAAGGCTTGCGTCAATTGCCAGGGCTCGGGCGACGACTGCTTCAATGTCGAGAAGAACCCGGCGCTGAAGCGCGAGGTGAAGCTGGCGCGCAAGGACGACGTGCCGGACGGCATCGTCAAGCGGGTCATCCAGTTCGCCCGTCAGGGCTATACGACCCTCGATTTCGACACCTACGACACCGACTGGGAATCCGAGGCCTACCTGACGGTCTCCGGCCAGAACTCCAACAATTCGGTGCGCGTCACCGACGCCTTTCTGCATGCGGTCGAGACCGACGCCGACTGGGACCTGACCTGGCGCCTCTCCGGCAAGACCGCCAAGACCGTCAAGGCGCGCGCGCTTTGGGAGAAGATCGGCTACGCCGCCTGGGCCTCGGCCGATCCGGGCATCCAGTACCACACCACCATCAACGACTGGCACACCTGCCCGGCGTCGGGGCCGATCCGCGCCTCGAACCCGTGCTCGGAATACATGTTCCTCGACGACACGGCCTGCAATCTCGCCTCGCTGAACCTCATGCAGTTTCTCAACCCAGAGACGAAAGTCTTTGATATCGTGTGCCTATGAGCACGCCGTCCGCCTCTGGACGCTGACGCTCGAAATCTCGGTCGCGATGGCGCAGTTCCCCTCGAAGGAGATCGCGCGGCTCTCCTACGAGTACCGCACGCTCGGCCTCGGCTACGCCAACATCGGCGGGCTCCTGATGTCCTGCGGCATCCCCTACGATTTCGGACGAGGGCCGGGCGATCTGCGGCGCGCTGTCGGCGGTGATGACCGGCCGCGCCTATGCGACTTCGGCGGAACTCGCCGCCAAGACCAGCGCCTTCCCCGGCTACAAGCCGAACGCCGAGGCGATGCTGCGCGTGATCCGCAACCACAAGCGCGCCGCCGACGGCGAGGTTTCCGGCTACGAGAGCCTGTCGGTCGCCCCGACCCCGCTCGACCACGCCTCGCTCGTGAAGAGCGGCCCCGCCTTCGCCCCCTTGGGCGACGCCGCGCGGGCCGCCTGGAGCGCGGCGCTGAGCCTCGGCGAGCGGCACGGCTACCGCAACGCGCAAGTGTCGGTCGTCGCGCCGACCGGCACCATCGGCCTCGTGATGGACTGCGACACGACCGGCATCGAGCCCGATTTCGCGCTGGTGAAGTTCAAGAAGCTCGCCGGCGGCGGCTATTTCAAGATCATCAACCGCGCCGTGCCCGACGCCTTGCGGGCGCTCGGCTACAGCGAAACCGCGATCGAGGACATGATCGCCTACGCCGTCGGCCGCGCGACGCTCGCCAATGCGCCGGGCATCAACCACGCTGCGCTGCGCCAGAAGGGCGTGCCCGAGGCGGCGATCGAAAAGATTGAGGCGGCGCTCCGCGGCGCCTTCGACATCCGCTTCGTCTTCAACAAGTGGACGCTCGGCGCCGAGACGCTGAGCCGCGACCTGAAGATCACCGCCGAGCGCTATGAGGCGCCAGGCTTCGACCTGCTCGCCGCGCTCGGCTTCTCCAAGGCCGAGATCGAGGCCGCCAACATTTTCGCCTGCGGCGCCATGACCTTGGAGGGCGCTCCGCACCTGAAGCTCGAGCATTATCCGGTGTTCGATTGCGCCAACCCCTGCGGCCGCACCGGCAAGCGCTACCTCTCGGTCGAGAGCCACATCCGCATGATGGCGGCGGCCCAGCCGTTCATCACCGGGGCGATCTCCAAGACCATCAACATGCCGAACGACGCCACCGTCGAGGACTGCAAGGACGCCTATATGCTGAGCTGGCGGCTGGCCTTGAAGGCGAACGCCCTCTACCGCGACGGCTCGAAGCTGTCGCAGCCCCTGAACAGCCAGCTGATCGAGAGCGACGACGAGGAGGACGACGCGATCGAGGTCCTGCTCGCCGCCAACATCCCCGCGCGCGCCGCGCAGGTGGCGGAAAAGATCGTCGAGCGGGTGATCGAGCGGGTCGAGCGCACGCGCGAGCGCGAAAAGCTGCCCGACCGCCGCAAGGGCTACACCCAGAAGGCGGTGGTCGGCGGCCACAAGGTCTATTTGCGCACCGGCGAGTACCAGGACGGCCGGATCGGCGAGATCTTCATCGACATGCACAAGGAGGGCGCGGCCTTCCGGTCGCTGATGAACAATTTCGCCATTTCGATCTCGCTCGGCCTCCAGTACGGCGTGCCGCTGGAGGAATATGTCGACGCCTTCACCTTCACCCGCTTCGAGCCGGCGGGGCTCGTGCAGGGCAACGACGCGATCAAGAACGCGACCTCCATCCTCGACTACATTTTCCGCGAGCTGGCGATCTCCTATCTCGGCCGCAACGACCTCGCCCATGTCGCGCCCGACGAGATCGGCGCCACCGTGCTCGGCGGCGGGGTCGGCCAGGACAAGGCCCCGGCGCCGGGTCCCGGGGCTGCGGCGGTGATCTCCAACGGCCTCGTCCGCGGCAAGCCGGGCGACAAGCTGATGCTGGTGCGGGGCGTCACCGGCGGCGAAGCGCCGGTGGTGCGGGCGTCGAGCGGGGGAGGGACGGGCGGCTACGTCCAGGGCGCGACCGCGCTGAAGGGCGACATGGCCGAGAGCGCCCCGCTGACGATCGGCGGCGCCGCGTTCTCCGCCGCAGCCGAAACAGCGGCCGAGAAGCGGGCGGAGGCGCGGATGAAGGGGTACGTGGGCGAAGCGTGTCCGGAATGCGGGAACTTCACGATGGTGAGGAATGGCACGTGCCTGAAGTGCGATACTTGCGGGAGCACGACGGGGTGCTCCTAAGGGGTGAGAAAATCTTGGAGTTGCGGCGGCGGCGATGTTAGTTTTCGAATGGGACGAACAGAAGAACCGAAGCAACAAGGCGAAGCACGGCATCAGCTTTGAGAGGGCGCGGGCGGTCTTTGCCGATCGTTCGGCTCTTGATCTCCTGGACAGCCGTGAAGATTACGGCGAAGAGCGCTGGCTGACCATTGGCGTGGCGCAGGGCGAGTTGCTTGCCGTCGTCAACACGCAACGCGGCGAAACATACCGACTGATCTCCGCCCGCAAGGCGACCCGTGAGGAAATCCATGCCTACGTCGAGAACAGCAGCGGAACTTGAAGAGCTGTCGGAAGCCCCGATGACGCGGGACGAACTCAAGTCGGCGCGCCGAGCGCCGCGCGCCAAGATCATTCGGCGGGCGCTCGGCCTGACGCAGGAGGAGTTCGCGCGGACTTACCGCATTCCGCTCGATACGCTGCGCGGCTGGGAGCAAGGCCTCGGCGAACCGGACGCTCCCGCGCGCGCCTTGCTCGAAGTCATCGCCCGCGAGCCCGAAGTCGCCGCCAAAGCGCTCGAAGGGCGGGATGCGGCTTGAACGACGTCGCCAAGGGGGACGCGGATGAAGGGGTATGTGGGCGAGGCCTGCCCGGAGTGCGGGAATTTCACCATGGTGCGGAATGGCACGTGCCTGAAGTGCGACACGTGCGGGGGGACGACGGGATGCTCGTGAATGTCTACTGACCCGAAGCCCGCTATCGAAAATGCCATGGAGGCTGGTCAAATAAATGCGCAATTCGCGCCACTGTATTCTGATCTAGTTGAAGAGGATCAATACTATTCTGTAAAGCCTCTTCTTGCGCACTACACATCTTCGACTGTTCTAGAATCAATGTTAAGAAACGGAGAGATCTGGCTTTCGAATCCGTTGTTCATGAATGACCTGGAGGAAGTACGGTTCGGAATCAACGAAGGTATGGAGCAATTTGATAATTGTCAGGAAATTAAGGAAGCATGCAGAGACCCTCATAGGGCAAGCTTATTGTTGGCCGCGTACCGGTCCTACTACAATCAATTTGCCGAAACCCATGCAATCGATACGTATGTCTTTTGCCTTTCTTTACACGACGCCAATGACGCGGACGGTCGATTGTCGATGTGGCGAGGGTATGGTGGAAATGGGAATGGCGTAGCAATCGTGTTTGATTCCAGCAAGATCGTTCCCAGCGACAATGCGCCGTTAATTATCGCACGTGTGCACTATGCTTCGGGCGAGGAACGGCGAAGGTGGATCGGCGATCGCCTTAAGCAGTTCGCGGAAATACTTAGAAATATTGAAATTCCTGACGACAGGTTGTACGTCGCAGCTTATAGCTTATTCGAACGCGTTAAATTGTTTGCTCTATTTACGAAGCATAGAGGATTCGAGGAAGAGAAGGAGTGGCGAATAGTTTATCATCCCGAGAAGGACGCCAATAGACTGTTGTCCGATATGATGGGGTACGTTATTGGATCGCGTGGCGTGGAGACAAGATTGAAGGTCAATGTGAGTACCGTGGCATCTCGTCTTGGCTCAGAAATTACATTCGACGATTTGATTCACTCTATAATCCTTGGACCCTCGATCTCATCTCCTCTCGCATTGAGTGCCGTGCGGAGAATGCTTGATCACTTAAGCAAACCTCATTTGAAAGATCGGCTCCGGGCATCAAGCATCCCATTTAGGGCTTGATGGGGAGAACTCGGGGTTACGGGGGTTACGGTGACAGTTGGTCAAATCACTAATTGTTGACGCTGCGAATCGATTGCATTTCGAATCGCCACACTCGGCATTCCGAGCCGTCGACCTCTTGCCGAGCTTTGTTTTCCGGGCCTTCAGCCCTGTCAAGGGCGCGCTGAAAGCGCGCCGCCTCCGGCGGGCTTCGCCCCTTGACAGGGCTGAAGGCTCGGAAGAGGTCCATGCAAGAGGTCGACGGCGGGGAGCGTCGCACAGAGGCGCGAGGGCGACTGTCGAATGGATATTTCGGCCACAGCGGTTCGGTTTGACGACGCCTCCATGTGGGTGGAACTGTCGGATGGCCGCACCCTCGGCGTCCCCTACGCGTGGTTCCCGCGCTTATTGAATGCGACTCCAAAACAACGCGAGCACGTCGAAATCGGCCGGTTCGGTTTGCATTGGGAAGAGATCGACGAGGACATTTCCGTCGCAGGGCTGTTGGCGGGGCGGCGCGACGGGACGCAATCACGGGGGGCGGGTTGAGGCGTGCGTTTCATCGACATGAGTGCGAGGCGCCAATGCGAAAGCCTGACTATTCCGTCCTGATCGAGCCGCTGTCGGAGGACGACGGCGGCGGCTTTCTGGCGACAGTCCCCGATCTTCCCGGCTGCATGTCCGATGGGGACACGCGAGAGGCGGCCGCCCGCAACATCGAGGACGCCATCGCGTGTTGGCTCGAAGAGGCGCAGGCGCTTGGCCGCGATATTCCCCAGCCGAAACCCGCATTACGCACCGCCGGAGCGAAATCGGTGACCTTGCCGGCTGGCGCGTCGTCGCCCCGCGCCTCGGCGAGGCGCAACGCGCCCGTGTTCGCTCAAACGCCTCGGCTTGCCAATCGAGCCGTGCGACGGCAAGAGAGGCCGCTGGCGCGCCGGACTCTTCCCGAGTTGGCCAAAAGGACATCGGAACGCCGAGACCATGATGATGAACCGTGGACGTATCGATGCGGGCAAGAGGAACGCGGGAGCCCCGCCCGAACGTCGGTCGGCACGTCTCGACCGGCGTTCGTTTCTGTTCGGCTCCGCCGCCGGTCTCGGCGCGCTGGCGCTCTCGGGCTGTGCGACATCGGACGACTTGCTCCGCGCCGAGGCGGCGAAGGTCTATGGGCCGGCGCCCGACGAGAAATTCCCGATCCCGGCAGTCGACGTCAGCAAGATCGATCCCAAGTATTTTCGAAAGATCGTGGACTATGACAGCGTTGAAGCGCCCGGCACGATCATCATCGATCCCAGCAATTACTATCTCTATCGTATCGAAGGCGACGGAAAGGCGACCCGCTACGGGGCCAATGTCTGCCGGCCCGAGTTCCAGTGGAGCGGCGACGCTTATGTCGGGCGCAAGGCCGAGTGGCCCGTCTGGACGCCGCCCAAGGAGATGATCCAACGCCAGCCCGAGGCGGGGAAATATGCCCGCGGCATGCCGGGAGGTCTCGACAATCCGCTCGGCGCCCGGACGCTCTACCTTTATCAAGACGGCAAGTACACGCTCTGCACGATCTACAGCACCAGCGATCCCGACTCGATCGGGACCGGCGTCACAAGCGGCTGCACCGGCCTCCTCAGTCAGGATATGCTCGAGCTCTATCCCCGAACGCCCGTCAAGACGAAGGTGATCGTGCTGCCGGCCTAGCAGGCCGTTGAAAAAGTCGCCGGGGACTCCGGGAATTACGGCGACAGGGATTACGGTGACAGGATTACGGTGACAGCTTACTCAGCCCCCAATTGCCGTCGGCCTCTTGCCGAGCTTCACGTCAACAGCGCTGCCCTCAGGCCAAGCCTTTCGCCTTGCCGCGCTACCGGCGCTTACGACGCAGCGAAACCACTGAACGATTCAAACAACCCGCGACCGTCATTGCGAGGAGCGAAGCGACGAAGCAATCCATGCCGCCGCCGCGCCCTGCGGCATGGATTGCTTCGCCTTCGGCTCGCAATGACGGCGGAGGATTTGGCGCACATATTTTTCTGAGTGTCCTTAGCGACCGCCGCGCCCGGTGTTGTTCTGGGCGTAGCTGGTGGGATCGTAAGGGTTGGTTTCCACGGAGTGACCGGCGAAGACCTGGGAGGAGGTCCGCGGCGAGAGATCGACCCCCTGATTGGCGTTGCAGGCGGTGAGCACGAAGGCCACAGCCGCCAGAAGGATCAGGATCCGCATGTGCGTCCTTTCCGCGGAGACGAGGCCGGCGCGCAAGAGAGCTTGGCGAATCCGGCGATCGGGTTCAATGGTTCAGGACGAGGCGACTTGCTCAGCTGCGCGGCGGCTTTGTTGCGACCGTCTCGATCGACGCCGCGGAGGGTCGAGCGCCTGGGGAACTGCGATGCACGTTTCGTCCACGGCGGTTAGATTCGACAACAACTCGATGTGCGATTACGGTGACAGTCGCCTCAATACCCAACTGTCTCCACGCCGCACGGGATCGCGTGGCGCCTTGCGTCAGCTGGCCGCCGGTCGGCATCCCGAGCCGTCGACCTCTTTCCGAGCTTTGTTTTCTGAGCCTTCAGCCCTGTCATGCGCGCTCACAGCCCGTCGAAAGACGGGCGTCCTTCCGGACGCCCTATGAGCGCGCCGCATCCGGTGGGCGTCGCCCCTTGAGAGGGCGTCGTTGTCCCGGGCTGCAGCGCCTCAAGCTTGTCAGGAAGCCAAAGTTCGGGCAGTTTTTGGCTGGGTTGCGCAGTCAGCCGCGAATGCCGGTCAATAAGCCGGGTTGGCGAGCGATGGGCCGGCAATTTGGGGAATGCGCGAAGATGACTATGAAGCGCTTCGTGACAATAGCCTTTTTGTTCCTGGGCGCTGCCTCGCCGGTTCTGGCTGACGATCAAAAACCTGCAAATGAGCAGGATCGCTATGTGCCGCCGCTGAACCTGCTGATGGTCGCAGCACAACTCAGTCATTTCAAGTTATGGTATGCGGGCGTCGTGCAGAACTGGCCGTTGGCGAATTACGAATTGGCGCAAATCCGGACCAGTATCGATCGCGCACAGCGTCTTTATCCAAATAACGCGAAATCGAACATGAAAACAATGACGCCTGCGGCAGATGAAGTCGAGAATGCGATTAAGGCGAAGGACAGCCTCAATTTCTCGAAGGCCTACAACAATCTGACGGCGGAGTGCAACACTTGTCACGAAGCGACCGGTTTTGGCTTCATAAGATTGCGAGTTCCGAAATTGTCGCCGATCGAGACATCGCCGTTCAGCGACGAGGTGTTCACGGGCCACTGACCGTCTCCATCGCATGTGGGCGAAGATAATCGGCGTGTCCCTCCGAGCATCCTGCGGCCGGCGTTACGGTGACAGCTTACACAATCCCGCGTTACGGTGACAGCTTACACAATCCCCGTTCTCACCCCCGGCATTCCGAGCCAGAGACCTCTTGCCGAGCTTTGTTTTCCGAGCCTGTGAGCCCTGTCAAGGGCGCGCTGAAAGCGCGCCGCCTCCGGCGGGCATCCCCCTTGACAGGGCTCACAGGCTCGGAAGTGGCCCATGCAAGAGGTCGACGGCGGGGAGCGTCTCCCGGCCATGACGGGGTCGGTGTCAAGCCATGCGCGGGGGCTGGGTCGACATCATGACCAACCGCCCGAACGGCACGCTCTACGTCGGCGCGACCTCGGGCATCGGTCGCCGCGCCTATGAGCATCGCCGCGTTCGTAACGCTCGCCGATATACAATTCGTCATCAGACGCTGGGCCCGCTTGGTGCCTTTTAAGTCAAGCCCTTATCGAAAACCGTAATCGATTGTCATGTAAGTGTTCGCAGGACGTCACAATATTGTTCGTAGGACGTCACAACGAAAACATACTCTCTCCGGAGCGGGCGTCCTATTTAAGAAGATCGGAGAGAAGGCGATGAGTTATATGTACAAATACGCTGGCGTGTTCTGCGTCGCAGTGAGCTTCGCGGCGGCGACTTCGGCAGAGGCGGCCGCCATCGACGTGTCTTCCTGGACGCCGCAGTTCGTTGGCGTCGCGCTCGCGAAGGCGACGATCCTCAGCGATGCGGATAGCATGGTCGTGAACACGAGCGTCGCCTATATCGAGCGTATCGATCTCGACGCGAAAGGCGTCGGCTTCACAACCACGCCGGCCTCCGGTGCGCTGGAAACCACGTCACAGACGACGAGCCAGTTCCTTCAATCGAGCGGCGCGCAAGTGGCGATCAACGCCAACTTCTTCTCGACCGTGGCCGCCACGGCCGGGCCGGAAGACCTGATCGGCCTTTCGGTTTCCAATGGAACGGTCGTCTCGCCGCAGAGCTTTGCGCCCGACGACGCGGCCGCTTCGCTTCTGGTGTCGAAGACCAACACGGCGACGATCGCGCCCGCGGGCGACGCGGCGATTGATCTGGGCAACGTGTTCAACGCGGTGTCGGGAAACCAGATCGTCACGGGTGGCGAGAACACGTCGTCGGTGACGCCGGTCGGCGCCCCGCATGATCCTTTCGGGCTCGATCCGCGGACCGGCGTCGGCATCTCGGAAAATGGCCAGTATCTGTATCTGATCGCGATTGACGGTCGCCAGCCGGGTTACAGCGTGGGCCTGACGACGTCGGATGAAGCCGATCTGATGCTGGATCTCGGCATCTACAACGGTCTCAACCTGGATGGCGGCGGATCGACGGCGATGGTGGAAGCCGGCGCCGACGGCAGCCCGGTCCTGATCGACAGCCCGAGCGGGAGCTTTGGCGCGGTGGAGCGCTACGACGGCAATAATTTCGGCGTCTATGCTCAGGCGCTTGCGACGCCCGAGCCTGCGACCTGGGTGTTAATGGCGGCGGGCTTTTGCGCTCTCACTCTCGCGGCCCGACGTCGCGCCTCGCTCGCGCTCGGCTAGTTCGAGGCGAATTCAAGCTCCGCTTCGAAAGAGGGTCGCTCAGCGTTCGGGCGACCCGTCATGAGTTTCACGAGCATCAAGGAAACGTTGCGGCTTGGCAGCAGTGGCAGCACGCCAGGATTGGCCGCGACCTTCGAGCAATGCAAGCGGAACGACATGGGCCTGGGCCGCAGCCGTCCCAGTGCGAGGCTCTTCACTGCCAGCTCCATGATGCGATTGAAACATTCGTTCTTTTTGGATATCAAACCAAAGAACCTGTCGATCCTGGTCCATTTGTGACGATGGCCCGATGGGCGTTCGGGGTCGGGATTACGCTGACAGCTTACGTGATTTTATCCGCGGCGAAGCCGTTTTGAAGCGCGAGGGGGGTCGCCGATGCCACGCTTTGTCGCTCCCGTCAGAAGATCTCTGAAGTTTCCAGGCGTCGGAGGGCTGAGGCCTTCGAATCCGACGCTCAGCGACGTCATGAGCGCGCTGAACCAGGTGCAGCAGAACCAGGCGCAAATTCTGAGCGCCATCGACGCGTTGCAGCAATCGGTCAACGCCTTGATGAGCGACCAAAACAGGGCGGCGCTGCCCGGCGGAACTGGCAATGTTTGGTAGCGCCGGGTGTTGCGGCCCCTGAATCCGCCAAATCACAGATTGTTCAACAGTCCTGCGGCGCCTTCGACCGTGAGTTGCCGCCGGCTTCAGGTGACGGTTGCTTCAATCAATTCCCAATTGCCGCATTCGGCATTCCGAGCCGTCGACCTCTCGCCGAGCCTTGTGTTCCGAGCCTTCAGGCCGGCCTCAAGGATTGATGGCCGCTGTCCGCCCGCCCGAGCGGCATGTCGTTCAGCCCGAGCCGCCTTGATCAGGTTCGTCAGCTGGCGCCTCAACGCTGGACCCTCGAGCTGGCGGGTGTCGTATCGATCGCGCCTGAGCGATTCGACGATTTCCGAGATCTTAGAGACTTCGCCCGACCGCGCCAAGGCGAAGGCCCGCTCCAAGGTGGTCATGACCGGCGTCGGCCGGCGGCCTTCGGCGCCGTCGAGCCGAGTCGGATCTTCTGTCGCGGCCATCGCATCCTCCAAGAGGCAGAAATAATTCCGAACGATCGTCATCGGAAATACCAATTCTACGTAAGAGTTTTCCTGGCAAATACAAGGAAGGGCAGGGCAGGGCAGGGGCTTTGTCGCCGTTTATTCCCCTAGGAACGCTTGTCACTGTTCAGAATGACCATGATCGTTGCTTCAATCGCCACGGCGAGGAGCGTCGCGCGCGCCCGATCGCCAATTGTGACGCTCGCCGCCATGGATACACGCGTTCGCGGGCATGACTTAAGTCGCTCCCCCTCCACCACCCCGTGGTCCGTCGCTGGATCGAGGAAGCAGGCATCGTCGACGGGGCCGTTCGCCGACGGCGCCATTCACGATGATAAGGCGCATAAGAACAAAACGTGTACATTGGCTGGAATTGGGGCTATGCTTGAATCTTGAGGTCGAGAGCGCCCGGAAAGGTGGGCGGCTCTCGACGCCTTTGCGGGGATTCGCGATGAGGTCGTCCGGGAAGCGGAGCAATGGGCCGGGGACTTGCAAACATCGTCCCGCCCGTAACCGCCCGACCCGTCGCGACCCGTGCGGTTGAATGTCTCGCCCCGGAGACTCGCAAATGGCGCCGCATCTCCTTGATAACACTCGAAACCGGGTTGGAAATGGCAGGGCCGGCGCGAGCTTGACCCGGGATCGCGATGAGGGTCTTGTCATGGCCGCCCGGCTTGGCGGTGACTGTCGCCCGCAAAACCAGCCGCAAGGCCTTGAAAACATTGATTCTGCGCCCGGGAATTGGCGGGTCGCCGATACGGGAGCCCCCAAAAGGCGGCGCCTTCAATAGCGCCGGGTGAGGCTCGCCATCTTTCCCTGCACCCGCACGCGGCCGGGTTTGAGGCTCCGCGTGCGGTAGGCCGGGTTCGCCGCCTCGAGCGCGATCGACCCTTCGCGCTTGCGGATCCGCCGCAGCGCCGCCTCCTCCTCGTCGATCACCGCCAGCACAATGTCGCCCGTCTCCGCGTCGTCCTGCTTGCGCAGGATCACCGTGTCGTTTTCCAGAATTCCGGCCCCGATCATCGCGTCGTCGCGGACCTCGAGGGCGAAGTGCTCGCCGGCGGCGAGAAACGGGGCCGGGTAGGTCAGCGCCCCGATCTGCATCCGGATCGCCGTAACGGGCGTCCCCCAGGCGATTTCGCCCATCCGCGGGACCACCACAGTGGCCGCCGAGTCCGGCAGTCGCAGCACCTTGATCGCGCGCGCGTGACGCTCCGGCCGAACGATGAACCCGCGCTCCTCCAGCCCCAGAAGGAGCCAGCGGACGGCGGTTTTCGAACGGCCCAGCCCATCCTTGATCTCGTCGTAGGTCGGCGCGTCGCCCTTCGTCTCGATCCAGTCGTGGACGAAGAACAGCATTTCCTTCTGCTTCTCCGTCAGCATCCCTCTCAGCTCCCGGCCAAACGCATCGAATCGGAACAAACGTAAACCGTGAATACGATGTTTCCCCGCGCTCGGCAATGGGAAAACCGAAAGTCGGACGCTCCGATCCACACTTGGCGCCGGCGACGTTGCGAAGGTATGTGAGAGACCCGATGACGGCGGGAGTCCCGATTCGGGGGAGTCCCGCGACAGGGCGGACGGAGACAGGATCATTGCCGTTCGGAGCGCGTCTTCTGCACTCGCTTGGCCTTGGCGCGCTGGTCGCGCTCGCGGCCGCGGGCCTGTCTTCAGCGGCGGCGGAGCCTGGCGTTCCCGGCCTGGCTCGCAGCGCATGTGGGCGAGGGCGACGGGCAGATCGCGCCCGTCGTGCTGGAGAGAGCGCGCGCGCTCTACGAGCGCAAGCGGAGCGCGGGCGCGGTCCGCAATCCCTGCTACTTCGCCATGGACGCGACGCGGCCCCATGACCTCGGCGACAGCCGCCTGGGGCGCCGGTTCTACATCATCTGCGAAGCCGAAGGGTCGTTCCGGGCGATCTCCGCGGGCCACGGCGGCGGACGGGATCTGGACGGGGTCGCGGATTTCTCCAACGGACGGCGGTGCGTGAGGAATTTCGGCAACGCCATGGATTCCGAACTGACCACGGGCGGCGCCTATGTGACGGGCGAGACCGCCGCGTCCTTCAAGGGGTATTACCGGGGCCCCGGGGGAGGGGACGCGGTTCTCATGCGCGCGTTCCTGAAATTCGACGGCGAAGGCGAGACCGCGAACGCCCGAGATCGCGCCATCGGCGGACATGCGGCGGTCCTGCTTCGGGGCGTCTGCCGTCGAAGGGACCCGGCCAATCCGCACGCCGACCCGGACGGCTATGTTCCCTTCGGAAAGCTGGTGAATTACGCTGCCGGGCGCAGCGACGGCTGCACCAGCTGGTCGCCCTCGGACGCCGAGGCCGTCATGGCGATCGCAAAGGACGATCCGACGACGCTCTACATCTATCCTGAGTCGCGCGATATCGAGGCCGTCGGGCGGGCGGTCGAGGCGGGCGAAGCGCCGTCGCGCGCGGGTCTCTACTGGAGCGCCGCGTGCCTCAAGGACATCGGCGCTCCCAGGTTTTGGCCGAAGGGAACGCTGGAGCCGATCCTGGCGCGATATCGGGAGGCGCATCCCGCTCCGCCGGCTCGGCCGGCGCCGATTTGCGGGGCCCCCTGAATGCGGGCTGTTCGGCGCCCTCGAGCGGCGTTTCGGGATCCGCCGAGCAGCTCCGGTCAACGACACGCCGTCGGGCTTCGAAGGTGTCGGCTCGGCGGGCTTTCACGTCTTGGCTGGGGCAAGCTCGGACGGGGGCTTTGCAAAATTGGCGGTTTGTTTTTGCGAGCGGAGCAGGAAATGTCATCGCTTCTTCGCGCAGAGCCATTATATGAGCCCTTGAAGCGAGACGCCGCGAGGGTCACCCAGACGATCCCTCCGAACCGCGCAGTCGACCGGCCGTTCGACGTCGCTCTTTTCACGACGGCGCGTCGGGCGGAGATTTCTAGGCATGCCGGAGACGGGACGGAACGGCGCCGCCAGGTCGGCGCGCGAGTGGGCGCAGGCCCTCGGCCCCTACCGCCGCGCGAACACGGGAACCGCCGTGTTCGAGCTCCTGGTGACCTTCCCGCCCTTCGTCGCGCTCTGGACGGCGATGCTCGTCGCCTCGCATCACGGCCTCTACTGGCTGTCGTTCGCGCTGGCGCCGGTCGCCGCCGGACTGCTCATCCGCCTGTTCATGATCCAGCACGATTGCGGACACGGATCGTTCCTGCCGGGCAAGCTCGCCAACGACTGGGTCGGTCGGGCGATCGGCGTCTTGACCTTGACGCCTTACGACTTCTGGCGGCGCAGTCATGCGATCCACCATGCGACGTCCGGCAATCTCGACCGGCGCGGCATCGGCGACATCAAGACGAAGACGGTGCGGGAATACTCGGCCCTAAGCGCCCGCGCGCGGCTGCTTTACCGGCTCTATCGCCATCCCCTGGTGATGTTCGGGATCGGGCCCGCCTACATGTTTCTGTTCGAGAGCCGGCTGCCGTTCGGCTTCATGCGCAAGGGCGCCATGCCGTGGCTCAGCACGATGAGCACCAACCTCGGCATCGCGATTGCGGCGGGCCTGCTCATCTGGGCCTTCGGCCTTGTCCCGTTCCTCGCCGTCCATCTGCCGGTCATGATCATCGCCGCCACCGCCGGCGTCTGGCTCTTCTACGTTCAGCATCAATTCGAGGCGACGACCTGGGACAGGACGACGGACTGGAGCCAGCCCGAAGCCGCGCTGCACGCGAGCTCCTATTACGACTTGCCCGAGCCGCTGCGCTGGTTCAGCGCCAATATCGGCGTGCATCAGGTGCATCACCTGTCGAGCGGCATTCCGTTCTATCGGCTGCGCGAGGTCCTCCGGGACCATCCGGAGCTTCAGGAGGTCGGTCGGCTCACCCTCTGGCGCAGCCTCGGCTGCGTCCGGCTGGCGCTGTGGGATGAGGACAAGCGCCGGCTCGTGTCGTTTCGCGAGACGCGAGTCGCGCAAGGGTCGGGGAACTCTATTCGTCAGGGCCGCCCTGTCGACGCGGTTGTTGACCAGGTCCGGCGATAAGGCCTGTAGACGTGGTCGCTGACCGCGTCCTGCGATAAGGCGTCCGTCAGGACGCCCGGTCGCGGAATGGCCTATTGGGGAGCCGCGGCGACAAGGCCCGGACCCGGCGCCACAGCTCCTAGACGTTCATGAGGGCGTAGGCGGCGTCATGCAGGGTCGCTGGCGCCGAGCGCTCCGGGACCACCCCGGCTGCGGATCTGGGTTCGGGCGTCCCGGCCGGGCCCGGCGCCAACCAACTCTCCGGATCGGGGGCCTCTCTGTAGGCGTCGGGGGTCGACGTGGATGATTCTGGCGCGCTCTGCGTTTGATCGGTCGTCCGGTCGCGATCCTCGCGCTCAAGCGCGCGGCCGTTCCAAGCAACGAGATGAAAATGGATTTGCGTTGGCGAGTGTAGCGTCACGTAAACGTTCCCAAACCATGCTTTACCCCGAGCGTTGTCGGATAGTGCCAGACCGCTCGACGTATAGCGATTTGTCATATTGACGCGCCCAGCGTCTATTCTGATCACGCACTTGCAACGCGGGAATACAGTTTCGCCATGGCCCTGGGCCGAGCCCGGCCAAGGGCTGTGCTGCCCGAATTGGCGGTTCGGACAGAAGTTCGAATCAGCTGATTCTATCGACCAGCATTGGACAATGCGTTACGGGTCGCAAGAGTTCCCGAGGCTCTCACAGACTTATACAGCCCGAAATTCGATCAATGATCAGGCCGCCCAAAGCGCGCAGCCGATCGCAGCCGATCATTCGTCCCAGGCGAGGCGCTGCGTCCAGGTCTCGGGCATCGCCGAATATCCCCATTGGGCGCCGGCGACCGCGCCGACCCCTGTCCGCGTCGTCGCTGCGGTTGACCGCCTTGAGCACGGTCTCCTCGAATGCTTTGGAGTGAGCCACCGCCCAGAGCGCGGCCTCCAGCGTATCGACGACATAGCCCGAGGAACGGATGTCGGGCGGGCTTTGCCGCGCCAAATTCCTTCCGCGACGGCGCTCACTTTGGGCGAAGCCGCCTTTGCCTCAGCTCCGGCGTTCAGGGCGTCGTGGCCTCGACCTTCGATGCCGGCCGTGAGGACGCGCGTGAGCGCCTCTGCGGCGTCGAGACATTCCGGCGCGGCATGCGTGATCCGGGATTGCGCGCGGGCCAGATCGACCGCCCGGGCCGCATCGCCTTTGGCCGCAATCGCGGCGCATAATCCCGCCGTTGCCGGCGGCGTGCGGGCTCGCGCTGCCCTCGGGACGCCCGGTTCGCACGTAGCTCTCGAGCGCGGACAGAGTCAGAAGCTCGGGTCGCGCGCTCTCTTCCCCCAATCCGCGGCCGTTTCACAACGAACATCCGCAGACCGGCGAACGGGTACGCGGAGCCGGTGCTCGCGCGTCGCTTCGGGTACGCCGAGCCGTCGCTCGCGTGTCGCTTCTTTGGGTTCGAATTCGGCTTTCGCAGCGAGCCAGAACTCCTCGCTGCGTCCGTCGGGCCTGCCCGCGCTCTCCCACAGTTGATAGGCGCGTTCGCGGATCATCCGTTCCATGGCTTGCATGGTCTGTTTCCTCCCTGGTCGTTTTGGGGCAGGCGCCAACGCCGACCGTCGCAACTAAAGGCAAGGAGTTTCGGAAGCGGATCTCTTCGGCTCCCGTCGGTCGCAAGGGCGATAGCGCCCGCTCTGAGAGTTATTCTGCTCCCAATCCGGGGAATTTGCCACGCGGCATATCGCCTCTGGCCGGCGCGCCCTGGCTCACAGGTTGCTCAGGAGCCCGCTCGCGACTTCGAGCGTGAGCTGTTGCGCCGAGCCCGGCGTCAGCCAGACGAACCAGCTCGCGTCGTCGACGACGCCGGTCGGCGGGACCTGCGCCCAGCTCTGCAGCGACTTGAGCGAAGCCTCGGTCATGGGCCCGAACTGCCCGTCGATCGCGCCCGCGTAGGGCGCAAAACTCACGGCGACGACCTTGCCGGCGAGCGCCTGCTGGAGCCAGGCGACGGCCGGTCCCTCGGAGCCGAACGCGAGGGTCGGCGACGCCTCGCGGTAGGCCGGCAGCTTCGCCCAGGTCGACGGGCCGACGACGCCGTCGGCGGCGAGCCCGTTCGACTGCTGGAAGGTCTTGACGCTGGTCTCGAGCGTCGCGTCGAACACGCCGGTGATCGGCCCGAACGGGTTCCAGATGAGGTGGCGGGCGAGGACGCGCTGCAGGCGCTTCACGTCGTCGCCGGTCGATCCGACCGAGATCGTGGCTGGCATGGGCGAACCTCCCTGGCTTCGACGGCGTCCCCGCCGGCAGTCCAATCGCGACGGCGACCTATGTCAAGGGCTCGCGACAGTGCCCTTCGTGACGGCTCAGGGCTTGACCTCGAGCGCAGGCCGCTCCCGCGCCAGGGCGGCAAAGCCTTGGGCGATCGTCCGTCCGATCGCCGGGGCCATAGCGTCGCCGTCGATCCCCTGGAAGGGCAGGGCGCGATCGACGCAAAGGGTCGCAAACCCGTGCACCGCGGACCACGCCGTCAGCACCAGCGGCGCTGGGTCGCCCTCGGGCGCCGCGCCTTCCGACTGGCAGGCGAGCACCGTCTCGCGAAGCAGTTCGAAGGCGCGCAGACCGGGTTGGGTTAGTCCCGCGATCATCGCGTCGCCGTGAAACATGACCCGGAAAGAACCGGGATCGGCGATGGCGAATCGCACATAGGCTTCGCCGAGCGCCGCCAGACGCGGGCCGGCCTCCGTCGGGGCTGCATCGCGGGCTGCGAGGAGCCGCGCCTCGAGCTCACGAAATCCGTCGTCGGCGATCGCGGCGAGCAACGCTTCCCGGCTGGCGAAATGATGGTAGGGCGCGCCGGACGTGACCCCAACGCGCGCCGCCAGTTGGCGCAGGTTCAAGGCGCCGATCCCGTGCCTGGCGATCGTCTGGACGGCGCCGTCGATCAGGGCGCGCCGGAGATCGCCATGGTGATAGCGCTTTGTCGGCTTCAAGCGCGCGGCCTTCGGCGCCACCGAGCTTGCATCGCTCTCGCCGAGCCCGGCGGGCGGCCGCTCCGCGCTCACGTCGCCGAGGCGCCCTGCAGGATCCGGACGCCGAGCGCAGCCAGAATGACGCAGCCGAAAGTGACGGTCAGGCCGATCACCAGCGGCAGGTGGATCAGCCCGACGAGATAGCCGAGCCCGCTGATCGCCGCTGCGGCGCCGATCGCCATGCCGAGAACGGCGACAGCTTTTGGCAAAAGCGGCTGAGGGCCCAGCCGGTCGGCGGCCAGGATCGCGATGAATCCCAGGCCGAATGGCGCGTCGCCCGCGGCGAACAGGAAATCGAACCAGGCCTTGACCGCCAGGAAAGGCGCCGGATCCGAACTCCGAGCGAGCGGCCAGAACAGCGCCGCGGTCATGGAATCAAACACCGTGGCGATGGCCACGCTGACCGCAATCAGCGCCCAGCCGGTGAGCTCGAGATCGCCAGTCCGGCGGCGCGCCCGGAACGCGAGCGAGATGCAGGCGGCGAGCAGCAGGCAATCTCCGGCGAAGGCGAAACCGCCGGCGAGCCCCAGCCGATCGGGGCCGAGCGCGAGAACGTCGGCGAGCGCCTGTCCGCGCTCGCTGGCTCTCGCGGGCAAGCCGAGCGCGGGCGTAAGCCGGGCGTAGAAGAGCGTGCCGACGAAGAGCGATGCGGCTCCGGCGGTCAACAGCAGGCCCGAGAACAGGCCGGACGATGCGTTGGCCGGCTCGAAACCCGCCCGCGACGTGATTGCGGCCATGGGGAACCTCTCGCGCGACAACTTGCTCATCTAAGCATTGCTTAAATCCTCGAGCCCGTCAAGACGCGCCGCGCGAGTCGTTGTCCGACGGCCGCCGCTTGGTTCGAGTTTACCAAGTATCGGTGCAAAATCTTCCACGCTGCCGAACTTCGCGGTAGTTTTGGCGATCGGAAAGGAGCGGACTTTCATGCACCGGACCCAACGACCCGGCGACGAGGGTGGATCATCACCCGAGACGTGCGAACCCGCTTCGCCAATGCTGCGGCGGAGAACGCCCCGACGGGCATGAAGAGGCGCGGCCTCAAGAGCGGACCGGATGAGCCGCGTATCGAGGGAGCGCGCCTCGCTATTTTATTTTTTGCCCCGCCAGTCGTCATAACCCATTGAAAAGGCCCGATTCGGACGAGAGAATCCAAGGAAATCCAAGGAAATCAAACCGGCCTTTTAGCCGCTTTTCGCGGAAGCCCGATGCACAGCTGCGTAGGCCTGAGGAAATCCAAATCAATTCGGGTCCCTCTGGCGCAGCCGCCGGCGTGGGCCGCCAGGACGGCGTCGACAGCAGACGTCCTGTCGCCTCCATCAAGATTACGCGCCGCCAGCGAATGATTTCAAGTTGAATTCCGCTCAAATCCCTGTCGGGCGTTCGTGTCTGGCGGCGGTATAAAATATATAATCGCCTCTGACGTTAGCCTTCTTGGCGACCTCACTTTCCTGTTTTACGGCGGATCGCCCGGCCCGGCGCGGCAATCACCCTCGTCACCCAGAGTTGATCTGCAGGATTACCCGCGAGGGAAGAATGGCGCTGCCGCCCTCACGGCCCCAGCGCCTGCCCGATGACCGTCGAGGCGATGCCTGCGCGGCGCGGGCTGTCAAGCCGCCCCTCGGCGGGAGGCGCTGAGGGTCGCGGTCAAGCTCGAGCCCGGCGGCGTCGTCCAGGGCTCGCGCGTCCGGCGGGGATCAGGCGGCGGCCGCCCCTCCGCCCTCGACCCAGCGCCGGAGGAAGGCCGCGAGCTCGTCAGGCGGGATCGGCTTGCTCAGATGGTAGCCTTGCATCTCGTCGCAACAGTTGCGACGCAGGAAGTCGACCTGCTCGGCGGTTTCGACGCCTTCGGCGATCACCTTGAGCTTCAGTTTCTGGCCGAGCGAGATGACGGCGGCGGCGACCGTTCTGTCGTCCTCGTCGTCCGGCAGACCCTTGATGAAGCTCATGTCGATCTTCAGGCGCCCGACCGGGAAGGTCTTCAGCGCCGCCAGGCTCGAATAGCCGGTGCCGAAGTCGTCGATCGACAATTGCACCCCGAGCTCTTCCAATTCCTCCATCGTGCCCAGCGCCTGGTCGACGTCCTGCATGATCATGCTTTCGGTCAGCTCGAGCTCGAGCTGGCGCGGGTCGAGTCCGCTGTCGCTGAGCGCGGCGGCGACGACGCCGGTCAGGCCACGCTCCCGAAACTGCCGCGCGGAGACGTTGACGCTCATCCGGATCGGCGGCATCCCCTGCTCGCGCCACGCCTCCGCCTGCCGGCAGGCCTCGGTGATGACCCAGGCGCCGATCCCTGTAATCAGGCCGGTCTCTTCGGCCAGCGGAATGAATCGGGCGGGCGGCAGAAGCCCGTGGGTCGGATGGCGCCATCGGATCAGCGCTTCGACCCCGAGAATCGCGCCCGTGTGCAGGTCGAGCTGCGGCTGGTAGTGCAGGACGAACTGCCGGCCCGTCAGGGCGAGCCGCAACGCCTCCTGCATGCTGAACTTTTCCTGGAGCCGGAGATTGATCTCCGGCCGGTAGAACTGGAAATTGTCGCGGCCGTTTTCCTTCGCCCGATACATCGCGGCGTCTGCGTTGGCGAGCAGCGCTTCGGCGTCCCTCGCGTCGTTGGGATAGATCGCCACGCCGATGCTGCCGGTCAGGCGCAGCCCGTGTCCGCACAGCTCGACTGGCGAAGCGATCGCCGACTGCAGCCGGCGCAACGTGTCGGTGATCGTTTCGATGGATTTCTCCTGATCGCCGAGCACGATCACGAACTCGTCGCCCCCGAGGCGCACCACCGTGTCCGTCGCCCGCACGCAATCGAGCATTCGCTGGGCCATCGCCCGCAAAAGGTCGTCGCCGGCGTTGTGCCCCAGACTGTCGTTGACATACTTGAAATTGTCGAGGTCGATGAAGACGACGGTCGCCCAGCGGTCATGACGTTCGGCGAGCAGCAGCGCCTGGGTCAGGCGGTCCTTGAGCAGGGCGCGGTTTGGCAGTTTGGTCAGGGCGTCATGGGTCGCCATGAACTGGATGCGCTCCTCGGCCAGCTTGCGCTCGATGGCGATGCCGGCGATTTTGGTGGCGACGTCGATCAGGCGGGATTCGGCTGGGCTCGGCTGGCGCACATGCTCCGAGTACAGCGCGAACGTCCCCAGCACTTGTTCCTGATGGGACAGGATCGGGGCCGACCAGCACGAGCGAATCCCGTTCGCGGTTGCGAGATCCAGATACGGCGCCCAACGTGGATCGATGGTGACGTCGGGGACGACGACCGGCTCCCGGGTGTAGGCTGCGGCGCCGCAGGAGCCTACGGTGGGTCCGATCTCGGCGCCGTCGATGGCCTTGACATAAGCTTCGGGAAGGTTCGGGGCGGCGCCGTGGCGCAAATGGACGCCGTCCTCGTCGAGCAACAGCACGGAGCTTCGGACGCCGACAAGTTGCGATTCGATCAGCCTCGTCAGGCACTCCAAAATGCCGGGAAGCGGCGCGTTGGTCGCGATCATTTCGAGGATGTGGGCCTGCCCGTCGCGCAGCGTCTCGGCGAGTTTGCGCGCGGTAATGTCGCGCGAGACCCCAACGAGGCCGGCGACCCCGTCTTCGGTGAAAAGAGGCACCTTGGTTGACGAGACCCAGACTTTTCGCCCGTCCGGGGCGATGAGGTATTCCTCGTGGTCGATCAATGGCTCTCCCGTTTCGACGATGCGCCGCTCGTCGGCGAAATACCTTTGCGCGGTTTCCAGCGGGCAAAGCTCGAGGTCGGTCTTGTCGATCAGGTTTGCCGGCGACGCATAGCCCATCCGATGCGCGGTCGCATCGTTGGCGATGACGAAGCGGCTTTGCGCGTCCTTGAGCCACAGGTTGTCGGGAACGAGGTCGATCAGCGTCTGCAGCGACACACGCTCGGCCGCCAGCGTCTCTCGCTGGCGGACCGCCGTCACGTCGCGGTGGGTCGAGACACATCCTCCGGGTACGTGCGCAATCAGGATCTCGACAAACCGACCATCCGGGAAGTCGACCGTATGTTTTCGGAAGCAGGGAAGGTCTCCGTGCGCGCAGGACGTCTCCGCGTCGGCTTCGGACTCGCCGAACGGCCGCTGGGTCCACGCGCATGCCGTCTGTCCCCGCGATGGGCACCGGCCGGCTGCGAATTGGTCTTCGCGGAAGAGCCGCTGGATCGGTTCGGGCGCCGCGGCGCCGGGTCGGGTCGCTTCGGGACCGAGCCGGTAAATCTCGGCGTAGCTTTTGTTGGCCACGACGAGTTGGCCACCCTCGTCGAAGAAGGCGACGCCCTCCTTGACCAGCCGGATCACGGTCCGGAAACGGAGCGTCTGCGCGGCGAGGTCGTCAATCAAGGCGTCCTGCTCGCGGATGACGGCCTCGCGAGCGGCGCCGAGGGCGCGCTCGAGTTTGCCGAGAGGAGTCTCGGAGGGTCGATTGTCGGCCCCGAGTTGCGTTTCGGCGTGCAAGGACCGGTCCTGCGGTTGGTCTTCGTTGTGGGAAAGCTAAGCGCAGGGCTTTAAGCACACGTAAATCCGGCGCAATCGCCGAGCCGTCAGCTAACAACGTATCTAGGCCGTCAGAACGGGCTGACCTAACGACGCCATAGTAATACAGCGCCGTCCAAAATATCTTCGACCCGCGCCCTTGGAGGCCCAAGACGATGTGGGGAAGGAATCTGAAAGAGATCGGCATTGCCGTTCGACAAATATGGATAATAAGCAGACGGCCCGACGGCCTGACTTTCGCGCCGCGCCGCCGTGGATTCCGGGTACGGCAGAGCGGAATTTGGCCGGGATAGACGAGGCAAAGGCCAAAGGGGTGGGAGACCGGCGCGGCGGGGCGAAATTCCGGGAGCGCCCAATGGCTGGCTGATTCGGATTCCGAGTTCCCCTTTCCGCGCCGCCTCGCCTGAGTTTGCCGCTTGCCGAGGTTTGCTCAGCTAAGGATTTGCCATGGTTGCAGCTTCAATCAGTTGCGCGACCATACGTGTGCACAAGTGTCAGGTTCCTCCACAAATCTGTTAGTTGCCAAACAGCAAATTCAGGCGCTTGCTCTACGTCGCCATCGGGTTGTGGAATCCATTCCTCCCACGGACGGGTTGCAGCAAGGCACGCTGCGCGCTCCGCAACCCGATGGCGCGGACGGGGCCGGGCGCACAAGGACGCGCGATGGGATTGCCGGCTCGATGATGGCGCCGACGGGCTTCAAGGGCCATTCGTTCGACCGATGAACTGGCGCGACCCCGTCGCTGCGTCAGAGCGGCGAGGCGCGGCCTGCCCCGCGCGGCGTACGATGAAAACAGGAGGGCGCGGACAATGACACATCACATACCGAACCGCGGGATCGCCACGATGATTGACCCGCCCATGACAAGCCGGACGCGGACGATCCTTGTCCCCAAGGTCCGCACCGACGAGGACTTCGTGTTCCTGCTGCTCACCCCGAAAGACGACGCCGGCGACGGACCAATCGCCGAGCTTAGCCTGCCGGCCGGGCGCGACTTGCGCCCCAACGACGGCGTTCGCCGGTGGCGGTGAGGCTCGGCCGCGGCCGCGCCAGGGGTCAAAATCAACGGCTTGGCGCCCGAGCGGAACGGCCGGAGCGCGCAGGGATCGGACGATGCCGGACGGATTGGCGAACTGGTCAAACTCGACCCGAAGCGGCCCTTCCTGGTCGGCCATAGTGCGGAAGCTCGCGCCGTGAACGGCTCTTCCTGCGACGTGCTTGAACGCGTCAGTTTGACCCAATACAAACGTCCGGCGGAAGGCTAAGGATCGTTTGCCTCTGCGCTTGCGAAGGGAACAGTTCTGGCGCAACAGCGGGTACTGCCGCCAGCCTGTATGTCCCAGCGCGAGGTCGGGCGCACTTCGAAGGCGAGCATGACGAGCAATCGGCAGAGCCCATGAGGGATGCGGCGCGTGTCGTAGTTGTCTGGGACGTTCCCGTCCGCCTCGTCCACTGGCTGATTGCGATGCTGGTCGCGGCAGCGTACGCGACGTGGCGGCTAAACTGGATGGTTTGGCACGGCCGGATCGGCTGCGCCTTGCTTGCTTTGCTGCTGTTCCGGCTGCTGTGGGGCTTCTTTGGCGGCGAGACCGCGCGATTCTCCCGCTTTCTGACCAGTCCAAGAGCGGTCGTTGAACATCTAAAGTACGCGCTTCTCCGAGAGCCCGACCGCCAAGTAGGGCATAACCCGGCGGGCGGTTGGATGGTGCTATTTCTGCTCGCGCTGCTTCTCGCCGAGACGCTGTCCGGACTCTACGTCGCCAACGATATCGCCGATGTCGGACCGTTTACCGCGATTGTCCCGGCTGGGGTCGCCAACGCGATCGAAGAAACGCACGCGATCGTCTGGGAGGCATTGTTCGCCGCGATCATTCTGCATGTGCTGGCGATCTTCGGCTATGCGGCAGTCAAGGGACAAAACCTGCTGCTTCCGATGATCGTCGGGACGAAGGTTCTGCCGGAAAACGTACCCGCGCCGCGCATCGCGAGCACAGCGAGGGCAGCCGTCCTCTTGGCCGGCGGCGCCGCGGTTGCGGCAATTCTCGCTAATCTCATGTAGCTCCAATCAGCCCTTGGGAGGGATCACTTGGCCGCGGATTTCGCCCGCCGGGTAGGACTTGGTGTGCACGTTTATATACCACGCGCCTGCGGAGAATTGTTGGGCCTGTTCCGGAGTTAGCGTGGCGCTGCCGGTTATCGGGTTTGCGGGAGGACTCCCCTGCACGGAGAGCCAGATCAAAGCCGGCGCATTTTCCCCTGGCTTGGCGGGACCATGGAAATGAGCCATCGTGGTCGCGCTCGACAGTCCGCTATAGGGGATCTTCCAGGTGACGATCCGGGTCGCCGGGTCATAGGTCAGGTCGGCCGTTCCCGTGCCGCCCGTTTCGACCGGCGGCACGCATTGCGCACCCGAGAGCGGAACCTGGAACGAAACGGGCGCCGCCTGGATGACCGACGTCCCGCCAAGGCCTAGAACGATTGCAAAAGGAATGACGGCTCGCAGAGAGTTACTGGCGTTCATTTTCTCCTCCTTCACGCGCAGATCGCAAGGGATCGCTTTGTTTCATTGCAGGTCGAGCGCCGTCATGATCGCATGATTTGATGTCGGGTCGACAGCCCTTTACTGGGTGGCCGAGGATGTGATGATGCGAGCGGGCGGGAAATTGGGACGCGTGCGGTTCGACGGCGCCGTGGCAAGGGTTCGCCGTTGCGGGCCTTTTCGAGCGACAGCGCGCCGGAACGCCGAAATCGGCAGCAGAAAGGCGGACCCAGGGTGATGCCCAATGTGTCGATCCGCGCACGGCTGATCTTCCTCTCGGTCCTGCTGCTTGCGATCTTAGCCGTCTCCTCCGCGCTTTTGATCCGGGAGCTTGCGCGGGACTTGCAGAGCCTCGCCGAGGAGGCGACGCTCGTCTCCGTCGTCAGGAGCGCCAATTCGGCCAGCAAGCACTTTGGCGATCTAAAGTATTGGGTGATCGACTCGGCGGTCACGCAGCTTGCCCGCTCCAGGCAGGCGGCGGAGGCCGCCAAGGCGGGGCTCGACTCCGATCTGAGCGCGATCTCCGCAGTCGATCCTGCGGTCGTCGCGGCTATCGAACACGAAGTCGGCGCCATGACCGATCTGGCGAGGAAGGCCGGCGTCGCCTACTCGAGCGACGACAGCGCCGCGGGCAACGCGCTGCTGGAACAGGCCAAGAGCCACATTCTCGATATCGATAACGCGATCGACAGGATCGTGGACAGGGTCGAACAGCAGGCCGTGGCGCGGCGCGACGCGTCGACGCGCCAAGCCGAACTCGCCGTCAAACTCGCGATCGTCGGCGGAATTGGCGCGCTCGTGCTTGCGTTACTTTTCACGGCGCTGACGGTGCGCTCTGTCACCGTCCCCCTGATGCAGGTGGAGCGAGGCATGGCCTCGATCACGCGTGGCGAACTCGACGTCGCGATGCCGTCCACAGGCGCCCATGAGATTGTGGCGATGATCAAGACGCTCGGGATGCTGCGCGACAGCCTTATCGAGCGGGATCGCCTCGAGCGCGAGCGTCAGCGCGCGGAATTGGAGATCCGGGCCGCCCGCGACGCCGCCGAGGCGGCGCTGCATGACCTGAAGGCGGCCCAAGCGAATCTGATCCAGTCCGAAAAGATGGCGTCGCTCGGCCAGCTCACCGCCGGGATCGCGCACGAGATCAAGAATCCGCTTAATTTCGTCAATAATTTCGCCAGCCTTTCGATCGGGCTGCTGGACGAACTGAATGCTGCGGCCGCATCCGCGTTCGAAGCGCTTGCCCCGCATCAACGTCGGGAAGTCGACGAGGTGACGGAGATGCTGACCGGTAATCTCAAACGAATTGTCGAACACGGCAAACGCGCCGACAATATTGTCCGGAGCATGCTGGCGCATTCCCGCAGCGGCGGCGGCGATTGGCAAAGCGTCGACCTCAACGCTTTGGTTGAGGAGTTGCTCGCGCTTGCCTATCACGGCGCCCGAGCCCAGGATCAGGATTTCAACATCACCCTGGAGCGCGAATACGGCGCGGACGTCGCATCGGTCGAACTCGTGCCGCAAGACATGACGCGCGTGTTTCTCAACCTCATTGGCAACGGATTTTACGCCGCGAACAAGCGCCGGCGGACAATGAACGACGGGACGTTCAGACCCGCGGTGACTGTGACCACCCGCGATCTGGGTAAGGCCGTCGAGGTGACGGTGCGGGACAACGGCTTCGGCATTCCCGACGACATCAGAGACAAACTCTTTCAGCCGTTCTTCACAACGAAGCCACCGGGCGAGGGCACCGGGCTCGGGTTGTCGATCAGCTACGAGATCGTCACCAAAGAGCACGGCGGGACAATCAGGGTCGCCAGCAAAGCTGGAGCATTCACCGAGTTCATCGTAACTCTGCCACGCAGGGTCAGGGGCAAAGCGACGACGGAGTCCACTGCGGCGAGGGGAGAGTCGATGACGGTAAGCATCCTGATCGTCGACGACGAACCCGACGTCGCCATGTTGTTTCGGCAGCAATTTCGACGCGAGGCGCGGGAGGGGGCCTACGTCCTACACTTTGCTCTCTCGGCCTCGGAGGCGCTCGAGCGGCTGGTTACCGACATCGAGCCACAATTGATCGTGATTTTGTCGGACATCAACATGCCGGGTATGGACGGGCTGGCGCTCCTGCGCGAGATCAAGACGCGCCGGCCCGACTTCCCGGTGATCATGCTGACCGCCTATGGCGACGAGGAACGGCGCCGACGGGCGGCCGAATACGGAGCGATCGACTTCATTACAAAACCGGTCGACTTTGATTTCTTGAAGGATCGACTGCGCCAACTGCCCGCGCGATTGACCTGAGGGTATCCCCTTGATCGTTTCAGTAAAGATTCTTGCGGTCGACGACGAACCCGATTTCGAGTTTCTGATCCGGCAGCGTTTTCGCCGTCAGATCCGTGAGGGAGAATTCGTGTTCCGCTTCGCCCATCATGGCGAGGAGGCGCTGTCCGCACTCGATGCCGAACCGGATATCGACCTTATTCTGCTCGATATCAACATGCCGGTGATGGATGGCCTGACCCTGCTTAGCGAGTTGCGCGAGCGGCAGTCCGCTGTGCGCGCGATCATCGTCTCGGCTTATGGCGACATGGCCAATCTGCGAACCGCGATGAATTGGGCGCCTTTGATTTCGTCACCAAACCCGTGGACTTGAGCGATCTCGAGATCACGGTCCGCAAGGCATTGGCGAACATCGCCAAGCTGCGCGAAATGGATCGCTTGCGCCGGGAAGCCGAGCGGGCGCGCAACAATCTGTCCCGGTACTTTTCGCCGAATGTCGTTGACTTACTGGCCGCTCAGGATGAGCCGCTCGGCGCGGTCCGCCGGGAAACGGTTGGCATTTTATTTGCCGATATTGTTGGCTTCACGCAGATGGCTGAGGCCATGCCCCCGGAAACGGTCCTGTCGTTGTTACGCGAATTCCACGCGCGGATGACCGCGCAAATCTTTGCCTGTGGCGGCACCGTCGACAAATACATCGGCGATGCGATCGTGGCTGTGTTCGGCGTTCCGACGGCGAGCTCCAACGATGCCGCAAACGCGCTCGCCTGCGCCGAAAAGATGCTTGAGGCGCTTGAGAGGTGGAATGACGATCGCGAGCGTGCGTCGGCGGATCGCGTCGCGATGGGCATTGGCATCAACTACGGGCCGGCCGTCCTCGGCGATGTCGGGAGCGAATACAGCATGTCGTTCACGGTGATCGGCGACACGGTCAACACGGCCGCTCGATTGCAGACGTTGACGAGGACCCTTGGGACCGCGCTGGTGGTTGGCGACCCGCTCGTCTCGGCTGTCAAAAAATCCCGCCCCGATGACGCACATGAAATCATGGCCCGATTGGAGGATCAGGGCGAGCATAGTCTGCGAGGTCGGGCCAGCCCCGTGCGGATTTGGACTCGCAAGATGAACGGCTGGAATAGTGGGTCGCGTCGACCCGGATAGAAACGCCAGCGGCGAATCCGCTCCGCGTCGACTCCCGCCGCGCCGCGCTGTCGGCCCCGCGCGCGTCGGAACCAGGCATAAGGTATTCACCGCTCATTTCACGGGACGGCGCTCTCAATCTTTCTTGGGTCCTGTCGTCCAGCAGCTTGGACCGAGGGCGCAGGTGGCGTCGCCGCCGGCGCGCTGCTTTCGCCGTCGACCCAAGCCCGGGCTCCCGCGGCGGTTGACGGCCAGCCCCTATGCAGGCGCCGCTGAGGACGTCCGGCGGTTACGGCGGCGGAACGGCCAGACCACGAGATGCGTGGCCGCCCAGCCAAGGAGGCCGGCGACGCCGGCCGTGGTCAGGGCCTCCGGGGAGAGCGGCGCCGCGGGTTCGTACGCGTCGAGCGCGGCGCGCGCGACGCCTGGATCGAAATCCGTGACCAGGACGTAAAGGCGGGCGACCGGACCTGCGGACTGCATCGCCCTCAGTTGCGCCTCGAGCCGGTCGGCGCGCGCAATCGTCTCCTCCATGTCCTCGCCGCGCTTTTGCACCAAAGGATCGCTGCTGGCTTCGAGGCGCCGGACGCCCTCGGCCGGCGTCAGGCCCTGGCTCGCGGCCTCGGCGTCGAACTGGACCACGCTCCGCCTGACCTCATCGAGGGCGCCCCCGAGGCGCTGACGATATTGCTGGGCGAACTCCGGCCCCTGCGAGCCGACGAAAGCCGCGACGAGAGCGATCGCGAGGGCCAATCTACGCGCGAGCATGAGGAGGTCCCGTTCCGTCTTGGGACCCAAGATAGCAACGGCCATGCGGCGCTTCGACGGCGCCGGGGCGACACGGCGGCCTCGCGCCGGCTTGGCTCGGCAGCCATTCGGTTCGCCCAAACCGAACGCCCTTCACAATCGTTGAAAACTGGCGACGTGTCGCCAAATTGTCGAAGTTACGGAGAAGACCAGCGCCAGCTGTCAGCCAAAGGACGCAACGATGCGCGCAGTTGGACTATTCACTCAGGGCGGCCCCGAGGTTCTCCAGGTTGTTGAATTGCCCGAAGTTCACGCCGGCCCGGGTGAGGTGCGAATCCGGGTCCATGCGGCGACGGTCAACCCAACCGACGTCGGGGTCCGGAACGGCACGCGCGCCGAACAGCAGAAAGCCGATCCTCCTCCTTACGTTCCGGGAATGGAGGCGGCGGGGATCGTCGATGAGGTTGGAAGCGGCGTTCCCGACAGGCTTAAGGTTGGCGACGCCGTCATAGCCATCGTCGTGCCGAAAGGCAGCCATGGCGCGTATCGCGAGCAAATTGCGCTCGATGTCCGATCGGTCGTGCGCGCCCCTGCCGGAAAGACCCACGTTGAGGCCGCCACTTTGCCGATGAACGGATTGACGGCGCGTCAGTCCCTCGACCTGCTCAAGCTGTCTCCGGGTCAGGTCATCGCAGTGACGGGCGCGGCGGGCGCTTACGGCGGTTACGTCATCCAGCTCGCCAAAACCGAGGGGCTGACGGTCATCGCCGACGCTTCCGAGAAGGACGAAAAGTTGGTTGCGTGGCTTGGCGCAGATATCGTCGTGCGAAGGGGCGACGATGTCGCATCGCGGATTCGAAGTCACTTCCCTCGAGGAGTCGATGGCCTCGCGGACGGCGCGGTGCTCAACGCGCTTGCCATTCCCGCCGTTCGCGACGGCGGCGTCTTCACGTCCGTCCGCGGCTTCCGGGGCGTCCCGCAGCGGGATATGCACTTTACCACAACCTGGGTGCGCTCCTACGCGCTGGAGTTTGAGAAGCTCGATCGGCTTCGGCAGCAGGTCGAGGCCGGCGCAATCACGCTTCGCGTGGCGGAGGCCTATCCGCCAGAAAGGGCGGCCGAGGCACATCGCCGGCTGGAGGCTGGCGGTACGAGAGGACGGCTGGTCATCCAATTCTAATGGCGCGCTCGGCTCGGCGGCCGCCCAGCTCTTTTGCGCCAAAGGATCGCTGCCGGCGACATCAAGGCACTCGCTCCTTGCGATGATGGGGCGGTGCCCCCGTCCTTATTCGGCGGGCGCCGACGCGCCCTCGTCTTGTGCCGGCGCCCTCGCCGCCAGCTCTGCGCCGGCGTCCGGCTTCAGCGTCACGAAGATCAGCGTCGACAGGCTGGAAATGACGGCGACCCCGACGAAGGCGAGCGAAAGATCGCGGGCCACGAGCGTCGCGTCGCCGAAGCCGGCCTGGATGAGCTGGATGCAGACCGCGGCGACCGCGATCCCGACCGCGCCGGACATCTGCTGGGAGACGCTGGCGAAGCTGGTCGCCCGGCTCATGCGCGGGGGATCGATGTCGGCGTAGGAGATGGCGTTGAGGGCGGTGAATTCGAGCGAACGGAAGAAGCCGCCGGCAAGCAGCGCCAGGAAGATCAACCAGTGCGCGGTCGTGGACGTGAACAGGGCGTAGGACGCCATGAACGCGCCGGAGACGAGCGCATTGACGATCAGCGTCCGGCGGAAGCCGAACCAGCGCAGCGCGGTCGACGCGGTGAACTTCATCGCCATCGCGCCGAGCGCCGTGGCGAAGGTCAGCGCGCCGGACTGGAACGGCGTCAGGCCGAAGCCGATCTGCAACAGGAGCGGCAGGAGAAAGGGCAGGGCCCCGATGCCGATGCGGAAGATCAGCCCGCCGACCACGCCCGAGAAGAAGGTCGGAATCTTCAGGAGCTTGAGATCGAGGATGGCGTCTTCGTTCAGGCCCGCGTGCCGGACATAGAGCGCCAGCAGGGCGAGGCTCACGGCGATCTGGGTCGCCACCTCTAAGCCCGGCGCCATGCCGCGACCGATCAGCGACATTCCCGAGATCAGCCCGAGAAGCCCGGCGCCGGACAGGAAAAATCCAATGAAATCGAAGGGTGGCGCCGTCTCCTCGCGCAGATTGGCGATGTATCTCAGCGACAGCGCGATGCCGAGCGCGCCGATCGGCACGTTGATCCAGAAGATCCAGCGCCAGTTGAAGTAGGTGGTGATGAAGCCGCCGAGCGGTGGTCCGGCGACGGGCCCGAGCAGCGCCGGGACGGTGAGGTAGGCGAGGGCGTCGACGAGATCGCTCTTCTCCACGCTGCGCAGCAGGACGAGCCGCCCGACCGGGACCATCATCGCGCCCCCGAGGCCCTGAAAGACGCGGGCGCCGATCAGGGTCTCGAGCGAGGTCGAGGCGCCGCAGAGGATCGAGCCGACGGTGAACACGACGATGGCCGAACAGAAGACCGTACGCGCCCCGAACCGGTCGGCGACCCAGCCCGAGGCGGGGATGAAGACGGCCAACGTCAGCATGTAGGACGTCAGCGCCAGCTTGAGGACGATCGGGTCCTGGTGGAGATCGTGCGCAATCGCCGGCAGCGAGGTCGAGATCACCGTGCCGTCCATGTTCTCCATGAACAGGGCGGTCGCGACGATGAGGGCTGTGAGGATGGCGGGGCGCATTGGAGCGTCGTCCTTCTGGCGCCGGGTTGCGGCCGCGACAAGGCGCGACCGCCGATCTCACGCTTCACATTGGCTTGAACTCCGCCGGCCGCCGGGCGTCCCCAGTTTCGCCGCGGACCCTACTGAAGCCCCAGGATCGCCTTGGCCTCCCCCAGGGCCTTCTCGCAGTCGGCCTTGTCGCCGGCGTCGTCCGCCTGGCGCGCCTCCAGCATGAACTTGTGAACATCCTCGACGGCGGAAGCGGGGATGTCGCCCACCTTCTCCTCGGCGCCGGCGATGGTCGCGGGAGTGGGCTGATGATGCGAGGTGGCGAATGTCGATTCCGCGGCGCCCTTGCCCTGCGCCGCGATCTCGCCGAGTCGCTTGTTGATCGCGACGTCCGCCCGGTAGAGGTCGTCGGCGCAGGGGCCGGCGTGAGACAAGGTCGGGCAAAGCGCGCAGACGACAGCCGCAGCCGCAAGAGCGGCGCGCACTCGCGGAACGGAAACCCAGCGCATGATTTGAGCCTCCCAGCTTTGCCACGAAGGCTAGCACCTCCGCCGGTCACGGGCAAAGCGCCGTCGAGGCTTCGGCTGTCGCCGGCTGAAATTTTCGAGCCGGAATTGAGCCTTTTCAATGGGTTGCGATGGGTTTTGCGGGCGGGCGCGACGGCCGGGGCGGGCGCCGCGCCATGCCTGATAAGACAATGTCTGCTCGTTCGTTATTGGCGAGCGCTTCTATCGACTCCCTGCTGATCTCCCGAGCGTGGACCAGCGCGTTTGTCGAAGGCCCCTCCAGGCGCGTCCGTTTTTAGCCTTTTCAATGGCTTGCGGCGCCATTTTCGATTCGGACAGGCGGGCGCAACGGCTGGCGCGGGCGCCGCGCCTTGTCTTACAAAACAATGTATGTCCGTTCATTGTCGACAAACGCTCCTGTCGACCAGTTGCTGGCCTCCCTGCGCTTGGACTCGGGGTTTGTCGAAGGCCCGTCCGGGGGTTTGCGGCCTGTTTCCGGGCCAGCGGCGCCTGCCAAGCCGGGCCATGACAAGAACCTCATCCTGATCCCCCGGGTCAAGCTCGGAATGGGGCCTGCCATTTCCGAGTCGGTTTCGAGTGTTTTCAAGGAGATGCGGCGCCATTTTCGATTCGGAGTCAGCGCAAGGGTCGAGGCGGGCGCCGCGGCCTCGCTTGGCAGGAAGGCCGGCGCGCTGGCCCGGCCCCGGCGCGGTCATCGACTGCGCCCCAGAAGACGCTCGTCCCCGGGCGTTGTCGGCTTTGAGGCCGGCTGACGATCCGCCGCGCCCGCTCGGCCTGCCAGACCCGCGCCGCGCCGCGCCTCGGGAGACCGGTCGGGGTCGGCGAGAGGCGGGCGGGGGGCTACGGTCGGCGCGGACATAAAGAGATCCTCTTTCGGCTTTGAAGAACAGATTAGCGCGCACAGCCAAATCTGGCAAGAAAATGATTCCCTAAACACGAAGATCGGCGGTCCTTCCGGGCGCCGAGCGGCCGGCGCGCGACGGGGGCCGATGCGGCCCGGGGGCGACGGGGGCCGATGCGGCCCGGGGGCGACGGTCCGGGAATTGGCCGGTGAACGCGTCAGGTCGATGCAAAGCGGGGCTTCGTCGCGACCGATTCCATTTCGCGGATCGACTAAGGCCCGCCCTTGCAGATCGCGCAGATCGCGGCCTTGGACGCTTCAATTGGGCAGCGGAAGCGGACCTACAGCGCTCGCTCGGGAAGGCGCAGTCCGTCCGGAGCGGGCGTTCGAAGCTCCGACAGTCTGGGGTGAGAGAACCCTGCATTGCGGCATGGCCTCGGCCTCGCTTTCGACATTTGTGATGATCTGTGGTGTGAGACGGCAGAAGCACGGATCAGTCCTGTAGGCGAGCGCGCGGCGCAAGCGCGGCGCGATCAACGTTTGCTGTCAAGGCAACGATTTATCGTCAACGCCAGTGGCGCCGGCCAGCAAATCGGCCGGCGCCCGGACGGTCAGCCGCCGACCGACGGGATCACCCAGGGGATGACGAACTGCTGCACCGCCACGAGCAGCGCGAGCAGGACGGTCAGGATGATCGAGTGCCAGAAGGTGCGGGCGAAGACCACGCCCTCCTGGCCCCTGAGGTTCGTGACCGAGACGCCGGTCGCGATGTTCTGCGGCGAGATCATTTTGCCCATCACGCCGCCCGATGAGTTGGTCGCGGCGAACAGGATCGGGTTGAGGTCAAGCTGCTTCGCGGCGACGACCTGCAGATTGCCGAAGAGCGCGTTGCCCGAGGTGTCGCTGCCCGAGAGCATCACCGCGACCCAGCCGAGGAACGGCGAGAGCAGGACGAAGAGATAGCCTGTCGACGCCACGCCTTTGCCGAGCGTGTAAGCCAGGCCCGAATAGTTCATGAGATAGGCGAGGCCGATGATCAGCATCACGGTCACCACCGCGAGCCACGCCTGGCGGAGCGTCTTGCCGATGCAGCCGAAGAAGTCGCTTGGCGTGAGGCGGACGACCAGCGCGGTGATGACGCAGGCCACGAGGATCGCGGTCCCCGTGCCGAGCGGCTGAAAGCCCCACACCGCCGCATAGGGCTTGCCGCCGTAGAGCGTAATGGAGATGGCCTTGTGCAGCCCCGGCCACGGGATCGCCTGCTGGCCGATCGTGGACCATTTAAGGTCCGTCCACACGATCACGATCGCCGAGACGATCAGCCAGGGCAACCAACCCTGCCACGGGGCGACATGGGCCTTGGCGCCGACCTGCGTCAGCTCGCGCTCTGCGTCGAGCGTCTCGGCGCGAATGGCGAATTCGGGATCCGGCATGGGCTTCCAGACCTGGAGGAACAGCAGCGTGGCGATGAGCGATCCGAGCGAGGCGAGGACGTCGGTCAGTGAATAGTCAAGCAGGTTCGAGGCGACGAACTGGCTGATCGCAAAGCTGCCGCCCGCGACGAGCAGCACCGGCCAGATCGCCCTGACCGAACGCATCCCGCCATAGACCGCCATGACGTAGAACGGCAGGAACAGCGCAACCACCGGCAGCTGGCGGCCGATCATCGCGCCGAGCGCGGTCGCCGGCAGCCCGGTCACCGCTCCGAGCACCGTCACCGGAACGCCCAGCGCCCCGAACGCCACAGGGGCGGTGTTGAATATGAGCACGAAGACGAGCGCCTCGAGCGCATCGAACCCAACGAGGATCAGGAGCGACGAAGTGATCGCGACCGGCGTGCCGAAACCGGCGACACCCTCGAGCAGCGCGCCGAAGCAGAAGCCAATCACTACCAGCACCACCCGCCGGTCGTTGGGCAGATGGTCGATCACCCAGACCCGGAAGGCATCGAAGCGACCCGACTTGACGGCGATGTTATAGAGCAGGAGCGCATTGACCACGATCCACATCACCGGCCAGAGCGCGAAGACGGCGCCGGCGAGAACCGAATTCGCCGCGAGAGCGACCGGCATGCCCCACGCGGCGACCGCGATGACGAAGGCGACAATGAGCCCCGCCGCCGCAGCCTGCCACGCAGGCCGGCGGAGGACGCCAAGGAGCACGAAAACCGCGGCCACAGGCAAGGCGGCAACGAGAAACGACAGTCCCAGGCTGCCGCCTATAGGCGTGAGGAGTTGCTGGAACATCTCTGGGTCCTAAGGTTGGGGGTTGGAGGGCTCGACGAAAAAGACATGCAGGCTGGCGGGGCCATGCGCGCCGCGGACCAGCGCGCCTTCGATGTCGGTGGTGCCCGACGCGCCGGTGATCAGGTTGAGATTGCGCGGCGCCGGGCGCGTGGCCTCGATCGCGGCGCAATCCTCGAGCCACGCGACGACGCTCCTCGCCTCGACGACGACGAGACAGTGGAGCGGGAGAAAGGCGAACAGCACCGGCATGTCCGGACCGGAGCGGAACACGAGCGAGCCCGTTTCGGCGACCGCGTAAGGGGCGATCAGGACCGAGGCTGTTTCGTCGGTTGCGATCGCCCCGTGGATATCGAGGCCCGACCAGTCGAGCGCCTCGAGTTTCGGATGCGGCTGCAGGGCGACGCCGGCCGGCAGACCGCCGGCCTCGAGATAGGCGCGCACGGCGTTCGGGACTTCGGCGAGCGCGGCGACGCGGGTCGCGGTCGCGCCGATCGCCGGACCGGTGACCCGGGCGAGGAACGCCTCCGCAGGGTCGCCGGTCACGCGATCGGGCCGCAGGCCCGCAACGCGGTCGAGCAGGGCGGCGGCTTCGCGCGCGATGTCGGTCGCGGGCCGGGACGCGCCGCCGACACCGGCGAGGATGGCGTCGCGGGCGTTCATCGCCGCGTCCTTTCGATCTGATCCATGAAGCTGCGGCGCGCCGGGGCCGGGAAATCGCGATAGCGCGTCCAGCCGCCGGCGAGCGGCATGGACGCGATCCAGCCGCGTCGGGCGAAGAGCCGCATCGCCGGCAGGGCGAGCCGGGTGGCGAGCCGGTAGAGCCGGGGACGCAGCGCGAGAAAGCGCCAGACGCCTATCCCTGCCCGCGAAACCGTGGGCTCGAGGCCGTCGCGCCACGCCCGGTCGCGCCAGCCGCGCAGAAGTGTCGGTAGCGGGATCTTCACCGGGCAGACCTCCAGACACTGTCCGTTCAGCGTGCAGGCGCGCGGCAGGTCCTGTGACGCGGGGAGCCCGTCGAGGACCGGCGTCAGCACCGACCCCATCGGCCCGGGATAGACCCCGCCATAGGCGTGGCCGCCGATCTGGCGATAGACGACGCAATGGTTGAGGCAGGCCCCGCAGCGCAGGCAGCGCAGCATGTCGGCGAGCCCGTCGGCGAGCATGCGCGTTCGGCCGTTGTCGACCAGCACGATGTGGAAAGCCTCCGGGCCGTCGGCGTCGCCCGGCCGGCGCGGGCCGCAATGGAAGGTCGTGTATTGCGTCAGCTCCGCGCCGGTGGCCGAACGGACGAGGAGGCGCAACAGGGTCATCGCGTGCGCGAGCGACGGGACGAGTTTTTCTATCCCGGCGGTGACGATGTGCACGCGCGGCGGGGTAGTGGTGAGCTCGGCGTTGCCTTCGTTGGTGACGGTGCAGACCGCGCCCGTGTCGGCAATCAGGAAATTGGCGCCGGATATGCCAACGTCCGCGCGCAAGAATTTCTGGCGCAACTGCCGGCGGGCGCTGCCAACCATGGCCTCGACGCTGTCGAGCGCGCCCGGTTCGGCGTGCAGGCGGCGGAACAGCTCGCCCACCTGCTCGCGCGTCTTGTGCAGCGCCGGCCAGACGATGTGAGACGGCCGGTCGCCGGCGAGCTGGACGATATGCTCGGCGAGATCGGTCTCGACGCGCTCGATCCCCGCTTCATCGAGCGCATGGGGCAAGCCGATCTCCTCGCCGAGCATCGACTTGGCGCGCGTCACGCTCTTTGCGTCGGCGTCGCGGCAGATGCCGACGACGATGGCGCAGGCCTCCTCGGCCGTTCGCGCCCAATGCACCTGAGCGCCCGAGGCTTTCGCATTGCGCTCGAACTCGGCGAGGTAGAAGCCGAGATTGGCGATCACGTGATCCTTGATGTCGCGGCCGAGATCGCGGGCGACCTCGAATTGCGGCCAGGCTGCGACGGCGGCGGCGCGCTTCGCGCGCGCCGTGCCGGTGGTGCGGTCGATGGCGACTTTCAGCGTCGGGTCGGCGAGCGCTGTGTCGACCCGCGCGGAGAAGGCGGATGTCATGGCTCGTCCCCGATCGCGGGCCCATCGCCCATGCCGGCGAGCACTTCGGCCGCATGGTAGGCGCGCGCCGTCCGGCCTTCGCGATGCAGCCGGCCGGCCATGTTCATCAGGCAGCCGAGATCGCCGCCGAGCAGCAAGTCCGCGCCGGTAGCGGCCACGGCCTTGGTCTTCTCCGTGACGATGGCGTTCGAGATCGACGGGTATTTCACGCAAAACGTGCCGCCGAAGCCGCAACAGGTCTCCGCGCCTTCCATCTCGGCGAGCTTGAGTCCGTCCACCGCTGCGAGAAGCCTGCGCGGCTGCGCCTTGACGCCGAGTTCGCGCAGGCCCGCGCAGCTGTCGTGATAGGTCGCCGTCGCCAACAGCGCGACACGCTCAGGCCGCCAGCGGCGGACATCGGCGAGATAGGTGAAAAGCTCGAAGGTCTTCGACGCCAGCGCCAGCGCACGGCGGCGCCAATCGGAGCCAGCCTGGAACAGATCGGGATAATGCGCGCAAATCGTGCCCGCGCAGGAGCCGGACGGGACGACGACCGCGTCGTATCCCTCCAAGAGGGCGATCGTGCGCTCAGCCACTGCGGCCGCGCCGTCATGATCGCCCGAATTGAGCGCCGGCTGTCCGCAGCAGGTCTGCCCGCGGGGAACCTCCACGACGCAGCCCGCGGCTTCCAGCAGGGACAGGGCGGCGAAGCCGACGCGGGGGCGGATTGCGTCCACGAGGCAGGTTGCGAACAAAGCCACGCGCGGCGCGGCCGAATAGGGCGCGGACACTCGTTCCCTCCCTCCCCGGAGATCGGGGGCGGTTTGGTTTGGCCTTTTGAGGAGGCCGTGGTGTAGATAGTTATCAGAACCACCATCACATTGGCAAGATAAATTTACCAAGACGCGCAAACTTTTTCTTTCAATGAAACTTGGCTCGTGGTTAAATTACTAAACCAATGCTGGCATTTCACTGAGGCGTCACGTGCTCGAACCTATCCGCCCCGTCCGTCTCGCCGACACCATCGCCGAGCGAATCCAGACGATGATTCTCGAGGGAGCCCTGAAGCCCGGCGAGAAGCTGATCGCCGAGCGGGAACTGGCCGAGGCGCTTGGCGTTTCGCGGCCGTCCCTGCGCGAGGGCCTGGCGATCCTGGAGGAGAAAGGCCTGCTGACGACCGCCAAGTCGGGCACCATGGTGGCTCGATTCCTCAACCGGTTGTCCGACCCGCTTGCGTCTCTGCTTGCCGACGACGAACGCGTCTCGGCCGACTATTTCGAATATCGCCTTGCGATGGAGACCGAGGCGACGGCGCTGGCGGCCCGGCGCGCCAACGACGTCGACCGCGCGGCGATCCGGGAATGTCTCGAGCGGATGCGCGTCGCGCATGCCTCGGAGGACCCTACCGACGAGGCGGACAGCGACGTGTCGCTGCATGGCCTCGTCTACGACGCGTCGCACAACGTCCTCATGCTGCACATCATGACGGTGCTCGCCGATCTGATGCGCAAGAACATCTTCTACAATCGCGAGCAGCTCTATCGCCGCGCTGGGGTGCGCGACGCGCTCCTGTTCCAGCACATGGCGATCGGGGAGGCCGTCCTGCGCAGCGACCCGACCACGGCCGGGCGGGCCGCCGCCGAGCACATCCGCTTCACCCAGGCGACGATTTTAGAGATCCGACTGGACGAGATGCGTCTCGCCACGTCGCTGCGACGAATCGACCGCGCCGATATTGTTCATCCCGGCCGCGGATGAAAGATGGGCCATGCTCGCGCTGACGCGGGCGCTGAAAGGGCGTCAGTGCGGGCCGCGCGGAGCGTCGTGGGCGACAGCCGACGCCACAAGAGCGGCCGGAACGACCGCACTTGGCGCACTCCTCCCGTACCGACGCTGACCGGGAAGGGCAGCAAAGGGTGGGATATCACCGGTTCGCCAAGCCCCCGGTTATCGCCCGCACCTCGCCCACTCCCTCCCTCCAAAACGCCGGCTTCGAACGACGGCTTGCGGCCCTTCGGCGCGCCCGGCCGGCGCCTCGATCGGCGGGCGCCGACGGCGGCGCCCAATGGATCGTCCCCTCGACAGGCTCGAGGCGGGCTCTTCGAGACGCCTCCCCGGATCAAAAGTCCGGGGATCGCGGGCTCCTCAGGACGAGGTCGCGGGCTCCTCAGGACGAGGCCCCGCACGAGGTCGCACGGAGAACTGACGCCCGCCCGTCCGTCACCGCGGGACTTCGCGCTCGCCATGCGCCTCGATGAGCGCGTTGAGCCGCTGGCGCATCAGCATGCCCGGGCGGTCGGAGGGCATGTGCATCTCGAGCTTGCGGCTCATGTCGACGATGGCGTCGGGATCGGTCAACTCGAGGATCTCGCGATCCTCCTCGATAATCTTGCCGTCCCAGGCGCGAAGCTCCTCGGTCGAGCAATCCTCCTCGCGATCGTTGCGGAACAGGATCTGCACGAGCTGGATCGAGCCGTCGTCGATCGGCGTCGCGGAATTGAAGATCAGGTGCCTGAGGCCCGAGGGATATTCCATGTCCATCGTGCGGCAGAACGGCATGAACCAGGCGTTGCGCATCTTGCGCTTCGTCCAGGGCTCGGTCGTGCCGGTGATGCGGGCGGCCTCGGGGGGATTTTTGACCGGCACGATGGTCTCGGCGACGAAACCGTAATCGGTCTCGGCGATCTCGTATTTTTCCGGCTTGGGCTGGGCGATGTCGCCAAAGGTGTTCTTGTGCACGAAGGCGAAATGCGCGTTGTCGAAGGAATTCTCCATCATCCGCAAGGCCGAGCAGCTCCAGAAGTCGTCGAACTGGTGGATGCGGCGGAAGGCCGGGTCGCGGTCCTCCTTAAGGTCGGGAATGTCGATGAGCGGCTCGCCGAGGCAGACCCAGACATAGCCGTACCGCTCCTTGGCGAGGAACGCCTTCGCCCGCGCGCTGGGGACCGCCTGCTCGAACGGGAACTGCGGGATGTTCACGAGCTTGCCGGTGCGGTCGTACTCCCAGCCGTGATAGCCGCAGACGATATGGCCCTCCTTGATCCAGCCTTTCGACAATTTGGCCGTGCGGTGGCAACAGCGGTCCTCGAGCGCGGCCGGCTCGCCCTTTTCGTCGAGAAAGAGGACGATCGGCTGACCGAGCAGCCGGAACGGCTTCGGCCCGTCTTTCAGCGCCTCGGTCGGTCGGGTCGCGTACCAGAAGTTGCGCAGGACCTTTTGTCGGGTATTGAGCATAGGCGGCCTTTTCGGATCGACGGGAGCGGGCGTGGCTTTGCAAGAGTCTTGCCGGCGCAGGTCTTGCCCGCGCAAGTCTTGCCGGCGCTTGAAACTCCGGCGCGCCGCATGCGAGGATGGGCGCGACGGCATCCAGCCTGCCTCCGGGGGCCACGATGAGCAAGACCGCCACCAAGGTCCGGACCAAGACGCAAACGCAGGTCGAACATCCGCGCCTGCATAAGGTGCTGCTGTTCAACGACGACTATACGCCGCGTGACTTCGTGGTCGAGGTGCTGAAGGCGATTTTCCGCATGAACGAGTCGCAGGCGCTGAAGGTGATGCTGACCGCGCACAAGAAGGGCCTTTGCGTCGTCGGGGTGTTCGCCAAGGACATCGCCGAGACCAAGGCCGCGCGCGGCACCGAGGCGGGCGCCATGCGGGGCTATCCGCTCCGGTTCGACACCGAGCCCGAGGAATGAGCCGGCGCGCCATCGGGTTCCGCGAGCTTGGGCGGACGGGGCCGTCGCTGAGCGAGATCGGACTGGGAACAGCGCCGCTCGGCGACCTGTTCGACAAGGTCGACGACGCCGAGGCGGCGGAACTGATCGAGGCGGCCTGGGACGGCGGGGCGCGCTATTTCGACACCTCGCCCTGGTACGGCCGCGGCCAGGCCGAGCACCGGCTCGGCCGCACGCTCTACCGGCGTCCGCGGGAGGACTACGTGCTGTCGACCAAGATCGGACGGCTCCTGCGGCGGCCCTCGGAGCCCGGCCCGTTCGATCGGGGACAGTGGATCGGCGGTCTCGAGTTCGAGGCCGTGTTCGACTACGGCTACGACGGCGTGATGCGGTCGTTCGAGGACAGCCTGCAGCGCCTCGGAATCAACCGGGTCGACCTCTTGCTGATCCACGACCTCGACGGCTGGATCCATGAGTCGACCGAAACGCTCGACGCCTATTTCGAGCAACTGGCCGCGAGCGGCTGGCGCGCGCTCGCCGCGCTGCGCGATCAGGGGCTGATCAAGGGGATCGGCGCCGGGTTGAATACGACGGGCGCGATCCCGCGCTTTCTCGACGCCTTCGACATCGATTTTTTTCTGCTGGCGATGCGCTATACGCTGCTCGAGACCGACGTGCTCGACGAGGAGTTTCCGCGCTGCGCCGAGCGCGGGGTCGGAATCGTGATCGGCGGCGGCTACAATTCGGGCATTCTCGCCACCGGCGCGGTCCCCGGCGCCATGTACAACTATCGGCCCGCCGGTCCGGACGTCCTCGCGCGCGTGGCGAAGATCGAGGCGGTCTGCAAGCGCCACGACGTCCCGATCGCCGCCGCGGCCCTGCAATTTCCGCTCGGCCATCCGATCGTCGCCTCGATCATTCCCGGCGCGATCAAGGTCGGCCAGGTCGAGCGCAATCTCGCGGCGTTCACGCGTCCGATCCCCGCCGACCTCTGGGCCGAACTCAAGCACGAGAAGCTTCTGCGCGCCGACGCGCCGACGCCGGCGTAATGCCCGTGCGCCAAAGGACTTGAGCAGTCGGCCCGATTGCTGCCATTATCCCCTCACGCAAATCGACGCCGTGGGACAGCCTTTGTCGCGCCGCCGATGGGTTCTTATGAGGAATTCGAGTCGCCCTCCGAATCGGTAGGAAGAGGGCTCGGCGGCCGCCCGCGTTTTGTCGAGACAGGAGTACGGCGCCCGCGCCCGGGCGAAGACAGGCAAGCAACCCTGCGAGGCGTGACCATGCAAACGACGTCGATGGCCGAGATTCAGCACCATTACGACTCCGGCAACGATTTTTACGCTCTTTGGCTCGATCAACGAATGATCTATTCCGCGGCGCTGTGGACTTCGGACGCCCAGTCGCTCGAAGAGGCGCAGGTGGAGAAGCTGCGGTTTCACGCCGACGCGGCCGGCGCGCATCCAGGTTTGCGGATCCTCGACGTGGGATGCGGCTGGGGGGCGCTGCTGCGCTATCTGGTCGCCGAGCGGAAGGTCGGGGAGGCGGTCGGCCTGACGCTGAGCCCGGCGCAGAAGGCGCTATTCGACCAGGGGCCGGCGCACCCGCGAGCGCGGATGGAGATGGTGAACTGGCAGGATTACCAGGATCCGAAACCGTTCGACGGGATCGTCTCGATCGGCGCCTTCGAGCATTTCGGCCGCTATGATCATTCGCCGGAGGAGCGGCGGTCGGTCTACGCTCAGTTCTTCGACTTCTGCCGGCGGCGGCTGGTTCGCGGCGGCGCGCTTTCGCTGCAGACGATCGCCTACGGCCGAATCCGCAAGCTAACGCCGTTCATGCGTGAGAAAATCTGGCGCGAAAGCGAGTTGCCGATGGCGCACGAGGTGCTCGAGGCGGCGTCGCGAGGTTTCGAGGTCGAGACGCTGTTGAACCACCGCCCGCATTACGCCCGCACCTTGCGCGAATGGGAGAAGCGTCTCCTCGCCGCGCGAACACACGCCGAGCTTCTTGTCGGCCGCGAAAAGGTCGCCGACTACCTGCACTATCTCGACGAAGCCGCTTCCGGTTTCGAGAACGCCGCCATTCAACTCCTGCGGATCGTCTTCCGGCGTCCTTGAGGTCCAACCCAGCGCGTGCGGGCCTGCGCGCGGGCTTGGGGTTCCGCGTTCGAAGCGCCGAGGCGTGTCGCGGCTAGGTGAAGGGCCATTCGGGTCCGGCTTGCGCCAAGAGCGCGGCGCGGGGAGAAGGCGCCGTCATCATGAAGCCCGCCCGCCGTCGCGTCTTGCGCGCGATGGCGTGGGCGACGGCGCTCCAGTCCTGAGCCATTTCCTTGCTGCTCGCCTCCTCGGCGCGCAGGCAGGCCGCTGAATAGGCGTCCACGCTCAAGTTGGCAAGGAGTGCTTTCGCCTCCAGATCGACGCTGAGCCGAAGGCCCGGTGAACGCTGTGCATGCGCCATATCCCTTGTCCTTTCATCGCATCTTGCGGTGAATGTTGCGGGCGCCAACCTGCGCTTCACCCGGGTCGCCGTTCTGTGACGCGCATCACAGCGCGGACAATGGCGGGATTCGGCGCCTCCTGAACGCGCGCTCGTCGCGCGCCTCACCACGTCGAAAAGTGCGCCTCGACCTTCGCCAGAAATGTCTTCCGGCGCTCCGGTTTGGCGTGGTCCATGTCGTAAAGGGCGAGGTAGTCGCAGCGCGCGCCGGGGGCGCAGATCCGGCGCATCGATCGGGTGAGGAAGCGCCTCGGCGGATCGCCCATCATGAACGTGAGGAGCCGGCGGCCGCCGTAGGTGCAGACGACTCCGAGCCGCTTGATGTTGTGGAGCGTGGGAACGTAGTCGCCGTTCTCTTTCAGGCTGAAGCTCACTCCCGGCAGGAACACCTTGTCGACGAAGCCCTTCAGGATCGCCGGGAAGCCCATGTTCCAGACCGGAAACGAGAACACGAGCGCCTCGGCGGCGAGAAGGCGCTCCACGTAAGGCCCGACGTTGCGCCGGTTGACCGAGACGTCGTGGTACTCGATCCGCTCCTGGCGGCTCATGACGGGATCGAACTTCTCGGCATTGAGGTCGCAATCGTCGACGTCGTGCCCGCGGCCCCCGAGCGTGCGCACGACCTGATCGTGCAGCGCCGCCGCGAAGCTGGTCTCGACCGGGTGGGCGAAGAGGACCAGGATCCGCATGGGGGCCGCGCTCAGACCTGCGCCGCGCGCGCCCGCGCTTCGAGCCCGGGGAACAGGAAGTTCTTGCCGGCCGAATAATTGAAGTTGGGGTCCTCCCAGGCGATCATCTTGCCGGGATTGAGCAGTCCCTGCGGATCGGTCTCGCGTTTGAAGGCAAGCTGGGTCGCGTCGGTCTGCTTCATGCCGCCTTCCTCCAGCGTATAGCGATGCGGGTTGAACACCATCGCGCCCATCGCCTCATGCTCGTCCATGATCGCCTGGAGTCGCTCCTCCGTCGAGAACCGGACCATCGGCAGGCCCGCAAAGCCCAGCCGTCCGTTGAAGCGGATCAGCTCGAGATGGCCGATCACCTCGTCGCGGAAGCGCTCGTGAATGCGGCTGATCAGCGACAGGCCCCGATCCTCGGGATAGCGGATCTGCAGATAGGTGATCTCCGGGTCGACCCTCAGCGCGCGCAGCGTGGTGTGATTCCAGGCAAGCTCGTAGTTCGGCGGCAGCCCGGCGCGCCTCGCCTCGTCAGAAAGGCTCGAGACGTACAGGATCTCCGCGCCCTTGACCGGCTGGGTGAAAGCCTGGAGCGCGTCCAGCGCATGCGGCGCGACCATGGCCAACACGACGCTCTTGCCCTCGGGAATGATCGGGCGATGGCGCAGGAAGTATCGGTTCGGCGCGGGCGCTGCGACCACGGTCAGGAGCTTCTTCAGAATGCCGTCCTGCTCGCCGAGCGCATAGGCGTAAGCGGCCGCCGCGTCGAACGAGTCGAAGCCGACGACGACGTCGACCCAGTCGTAAGTCGCGCTCAGCGGCATTTCGACCTCGGTGATGACTCCATTGGTGCCGTAGGCGTGGACGGCCTTGTGGAGGTCGGCGCCGGTGAGTTCCAGCGCGCGCGGCTCGGCCTCCATGGTCAGGACGCGCAGCCTGAGGACGTTGCCGAAGTCGCGTAAGCCCCCCCAGGTGATCGAACCGACGCCGCCCGAGCCGCCGGCGATGAAGCCGCCGATCGACGCGGTCGCCCGGGTCGAGGGAAACATGCGCAATTCCTGACCCGAGGCGGCCGCCGTCTTGTCGATGTCGATGAGCAGGGCGCCCGGCTCCGCGACCACGCGCCCGCGCGCGACCTCGTGAATCTTGTTCATCTCGATCAGGCTGAGAAGGACGCCGCCGGTCAGCGGCATGGCCTGGCCGTAGTTCCCGGTCCCGCCGCCGCGCGCGGTCACGGGGATGCCGAGCTTGTGGGCGGCCGCGAGAACGGTCGCGACCTCCGCCTCGGTCTTCGGTGTGACGACGAGATCGGCGGTCACCGTCTCGAGCTCGCGCTTCAGCACCGGCGAATACCAGTAGAAGTCGCGGCTCTTCTGCTTCACCAGGACCGGATTGTCCTCGCACTTGATTGGGCCGATCAGGGCGCGGAAGGCGGCGATGTCGTAAGTTTTGCTCACGGAAAGGTTCCCAGGTCGGCGAGCTCGGCGTAGTCGGGCGGCGGCGGGGCGCGGCGACCGTCGCGCAGGACGATGCGGTCGGCGTTGGGCCGCGCGAAGAGCTGGGTGAAGTCGCGCGCATCGGTCAGGATCAGGTCGGCCGGCGCGCCAGCACGGACCGACCCGAGCTGAAGCCCCATCGCATTGGCCGGCGCCTCGCGGACCGCGCGCGCCCAGCGGGCGAACGGGTAGTCGAGGTGCAGGATGCGCACGGCCTCGCGCCACACCTCGAGCATGTCGAGATCGCCATAGGCGTAAAACGGGTCGCGCACGTTGTCGCTGGCGACCATGACGTTGACGCCCGCATCGCTGAGCTCGTGCAGCGCGGTCACGCCCCGCCAGCGCGGCGTGCGGCCGGCCTGCCGGTCCTGCAGGAAAAGATTGCACATCGGCAGCGAAACGACGCTGAGCCCGGCGCGCGCCGAGGCTTCAATCGCGCGTTTGCGCTCGTCGTCGTCCTGGACCGCGAGCGAACAGCAGTGCCCGACCAGGATGCGGCCGGAAAAGCGTCGTTCGAGCGTGGTCTCGGCGATGACGCGCAGCGAGCGGGCCTCCGGATCGGCGGATTCGTCGACATGGAAGTCGAGGTCCCAGCCCTTGCGCTCGGCGAGCGCGAACAAGGCGACGAGGCCGTCGCGCAATTCTGGGACCATGAAGGTGACGGCGCCGAGGACGCCGGTCCCGTGCGCGTCGAGCATCGCCTCGACGTCGGCCATGTGCGCGGGGTCGAGGGCGGAGTCGATCTTGAAGAGAGGCGCAGCCTGAAGCTCGATCCGGCCTCTCCAGCGCTCGCGCGCCTCGGCCAGCGCCGGCCAGCTGATCCGGGTCTGCGGGCCGATGCTGTCGATATGGGTGCGGATGGCCGAGGTCCCATGCGCCAAGGCGGTGCGCAGGCAGAAATCCATGCGCAGCGCGACGTCGGCTGCGGTCCAGTTGGCGGCGCGATCTGCCGCCACAGCGTCGAGCGCGCCTATGAAGTCGCCAGTCGGGTTGGGCGCCCGGCGCCAGATATGCGCCTTGTCGAGATGGGTGTGCGCGTCCACGAAGGTCGGCAGGGCGATCCGGCCGGCGAGGTCCACGCGCGGGGTTTCGCCGGCCTGCAGGGCGCCCGCCGGCAAGACCTCGGCGAAGCGACCGCCTTCGATCCGGAGATCGACGCGGGCGAAGCCGTCACGGTCGATGCGCTCGGGTGCGAAGGGCAAATGCGCCGTGAGCATGCGCGCGCCGAGCAGCGCGAAACGGTCCGCGACGGGAAGGGCCGGGATCACAACTCGCGGCCCCGGGCGCTGTCGTGCCAGCGGTGCAGCATGAAGTGCGAGATGGCGGTGGTAAAAAGGAAGATCGCGACGCCGGTGACCGAGATCAGAACGAGCGCAGCGAACATGCGCGGGATATTGAGCCGGTAGCCCGACTCGACGATGCGAAAGGCGAGGCCCGCGCCCTGGCCCGCCGAGCCCGCGGCGATCTCCGCCACGATTGCGCCGATCAGCGCCAGGCCGCCGCCGATCCTCAAGCCGCCGAGGAAATAGGGCAGGGCGGCCGGGATCCGGAGCCAAAGCAATTGCCGCCACGACGAGGCGCGATACATCTGGAAGAGATCGAGGAGGTTGTGATCGACCGAGGACAGCCCGAGCGACGTGTTGGCGAGGATCGGGAAGAAGGCGACGAGGAAGGCGCAGACCAGAACCGCTTCGCCGGAGCTCAAATAGATGAGCAGGAGCGGCGCGATCGAGACCACCGGCGTCACCTGCAGGATCACCGTGAACGGGAAGAACGTGTATTCGAGCGGCCGCCATTGGGCGAACAGCAGCGCGAGCAGCGCGCCCCCTACGGTCGCCGAGATGAGCGCCTCGAAGGTGATCGACAAGGTCACGAGGAGCGAGCCGAACAAAGTCCCCCAATCCTTGACCAGCGTCTGAGCGATGAGGCTCGGCGCCGGAAGGATGACCGGCGGGATGTGGTTGACGCGGACGATCGCCTCCCAGAGGAAGATCGCCAGGACGAACGCCGCACTCGGCAGCGCCAGACGGATCGCCCGCTCGCGGCTCATGCGGACCGGCGCTCCTCGTCCGACGGGTCGCCCATGGCGCGATGCAGGGCGCGCGACGTCTCGCGGCAGAGCTCGGCGTATTCGGGTCCGAGGCGGAAGTCCTCGTTGCGCGGCAACGGCGCCGGCACGTTGACCTCGGCGACCACCCGGCCGGGCCGCGGCGCCATGACGACGATCCGGTCGGAGAGATAGACGCTCTCGAACACCGAGTGGGTGACGAAGATCACGGTGGCGTCCAGTTCGCACTTGAGCGCCACGAGGTCGTCGTTGAGTTTGGTGCGGGTGATCTCGTCGAGCGCGGCGAACGGTTCGTCCATCAGGAGCAGGGCCGGGCGGGTGACGAGCGCGCGGGCGACGGAGACGCGCATCTTCATGCCGCCGGACAATTCGCGCGGGTAGGCCCTGTCGAAGCCGGAAAGCCCGACCTTCGCCAGCGCCTCCTCGACTTTCGCCCGGGCGCTCGCGCGCGACTGACCGCTGAGCCGCAGCGGCAGCCAGACATTGTCGAAGACATTGGCCCACGGCATCAGTGTCGGCTCCTGGAAGACGAAGCCGAGGTCGTGGTTGGTCGAGATCCAGTTGATGTAGCCGAGGCTTGGCTGGGTCAGGCCGGCAAGAAGACGAAGGATGGTCGACTTTCCGCATCCCGACGGCCCGAGCAGCGACAGGAACTCGCCGCGCCGGATCTCGAGGTCGACGCTTTTGAGCGCCTCGACGCCGTTCTTGAACGACTTGCCGACCTGCTCGAGACGGGCGAGACGCTCCCGCTCGACGACCAGCGGCGCCACGCCGGTCGCCTCGGCGGCGACCGCGCCGGGCGCCAATCTGGACGGAGCCATTGCGCTTGCCCTCGGCCGCTCACTTGGGCCTGAGGTCGAGGCCGACGCCCTTGTTGACGAATTCCAAAGTGTAGGCCTTCTTGTAGTCCAGCCCCGCCTTCACCACGCCCGCTTTCACCATCTCGTCGTAGAAGGACTTGACGCGCGCGTCGTTCATCGCCCCGATGCCGTGCTTGAGCGTGTCGCCGGAATCGACGAGGCCGTATTCCTTCATCTTGGCGATGGAAAAGGCGATCTGGTCGTCGGTCATCTCCGGATTGTCTTTCTTGATCAGCTCGTTGGCTTTTGTATTGTCGCCGTAAAGATAATGGTACCAGCCGATGGTCGAGGCGTCGACGAAGCGCTGCACGACGTCCTTGTGCTGCGCTATGACGTCGGCCCGGGTCTCGATCGTGGTGGCGTAGGTGTTGTAGCCGTGGTCGGCGAGGAGGAAGATGTTCGGCTTGAAGTGACCCTCCTTCTCGACCGCATAAGGCTCGGAGGTGACGTAGCCCTGCTCGATCGAGTGCGGATCGGCGATGAAGGGCGCCGGGTTGAAGGTGTAGGGCTTCACGTTCGCCTCCTTGAAGCCGTAGGCCGTTTCCATCCAGCGATAGAAGGAGGCGAGGCCCTCCTTGGCGATGAACGCGGTCGCCTTCGGCAGATCCTCCCACTTGTCGAGGCCGACGCCGGGGTGCGACATGACCATTTGCGGGTCTTTCTGGAAATGCGCCGCCACCACCACGATTCCGAGGTTCTGATCGATCGCGTCGAAGGCGAGCAGCAGATTGCCGCCCATGTAGAAATCGAGCTTGCCGGCGGCCAGCAGGAGGCCGTTGTTGGCTTGCGGGCCGCCGGGCACGATCGTCACGTCGAGCCCGTATTTTGCGTAGGTTCCGTCGACCAGGGCCTGATAATAGCCGCCGTGCTCGGCCTCGGCGAGCCAGTTGGTGCCGAAAGAGACCTTGTCGGCGGCGTTCGCCGCCGTCGCAAAGGCCAGCCCCGCGAAAAGAATAGCGCCCGCTCGATACATATGTCGGTTCTCCAGAAACCCGGACCGGCCCAGGACTTGCAAACTCGGCGCCACCTGTGCCGCCCGGCGAGGCCGCGGCGCCAAAGGGAAAGGCGAGTTCGATGCGTCGACTGAACCCGAAAACGATCCATCGGCCGTTCGCCAATTACGCGCATGGGCTCGAAGTGGACGCCGAAGCTCGGCTGATTTTCTGCTCCGGTCAACTGGGGATCGCGCCCGACGGCGCCATACCGCGCGACGTCGAGGGCCAGGCGCGACTCTGCTTCCGCGCGATCGCCGCCATTCTCGCCGAGGGCGGGATGACCCTTGCCGATCTCGTCCGCCTCAACGCCTATGTGAGCGCGCGCGAGCACTTGCCGGGTTACATGCGGGTGCGCGACGAATTCGTGCCGACGCCGCCGCCGGCCTCGACGCTGATGATCGTTCAGGGCTTCGCCCGTCCGGAGTTTGTCGTCGAAATCGAAGCGGTCGCCGCTCGCAAGCCAGGAGACTAGGCATGTTGCCGACCAAGTTTTGGGCAGAGATGAAGTGGACCGATTTTTCAGCGGCCGACATGACGAAAGTCGTTGCGGTGCTGCCCGTCGCCGCGATCGAGCAGCATGGGCCCCATCTTCCGGTCGGCGTCGACACGTTCATCAACGAGGGCTACCTCGCGCGCGCCGTGGCGCGTGTTCCCGACGACTTGCCGACGCTGTTCCTGCCCGTCCAGGCGATCGGCAAATCGAACGAGCACCTGCAATATCCCGGCACGCTGACCTTCTCGATGGAGACGATCGTGCGCGCCTGGACCGAGATCGGCGAGAGCGTCGCGCGGACCGGCTGTCGCAAGCTCGTCTTCATGAACTCGCATGGGGGCAACGTCGCCGTGCTGGCGGCGGTCGTGCGGGAACTGCGCGTGCGCTTCGGCATGCTCGCCGTCCACGCGGCCTGGCATACGCTCGGCTATCCGGAGGGGATGTTTCCGCCCGAGGAGCGCGCCCACGGAATCCACGGCGGCGACGCCGAGACGTCGCTCATGCTCGCGCACCGTCCGGCGACCGTGGCCATGAGCGAGGCGCGCAATTTCGTCAGCGCCGCGGTCGGGATCGAGCGGGAGTTCAAGCGGCTGCGCGTCACCCAGCCGATCGGCATCGGCTGGATGGCGAACGACCTCAATCCGCTCGGCGCGGCGGGCGACGCCTCGAACGCCAGCGCCGCCAAGGGCGACGAATGCTTCGCGCATGGCGTCGACGGCTTCATCGAGCTTTTGCGCGACGTTCACGCCTTCGATCTCGCGCGCCTCGCCGGCGGGCCGCTGGCCCGTTGACAGGGGCTTGCTCGAATGGGCCACAGGTCGACCAAACGGCGCCGATCAACCTCCAAGTTAGTTCGCCACCGGCCGCGCGCGGCCGACCCGCCGTGGATGAAAACGGCAGATCCCTTGCATCCCTCGGCCCAAACGAATCCTATTTTCTCTCTAGCAAGCCTGGATTCGGATATTTGAGCCGATCCCAGCCGGATCGACCGGCGGGCGCCGGGCGGTCACGTTCATGACGGATGCGGCCCCGGTCGGCAAACGCCCGTGAGAGGGCTGGCGAAACCAAACGCCCCATGATAGGTTACATGTAACTTAGATGGAGACTTATCATGCCCTCGGCGCCAAGCGCCAAGTCTTCGCGCATCAAGGTGCGGGAACATCGACAACGCCTACGCGGGCAGGGCCTGCGACCCATCCAGATTTGGGTGCCGGACGTGCGGTCGCCCGCCTTCCGGTTCGAAGCCCATCGCCAGTCGGCGGCCATCGCCGCCAGCGCTCACGCCAAAGATGATCAGGCGTTCGTCGACGCCGTCGCGGACTGGGGCGATGAGTGAAGCGGGGCGAAATCTGGACCGCCGCTGGCGGCAAGGATTATGCCGGGAAGCCGCGTCCCGTCGTCATCGTTCAGGACGATAGCTTCGACGCGACCAACTCGATCACCATTTGCGCCTTCACCACGGATGAGACGGACGCGCCGCTCTTCCGCCTGCCGGTGCGGCCAAACGAGCGCAATGGCCTGCGGACGATGTGCCGTTTGATGGTGGACAAAATTACCACTGTGCCAAAGGCCAAGGTTGCCGCACGCGTCGGCCGGCTGGACGACGAGGATATCCTTCGGCTCAACCAGGCCGTTCTCGTGTTCCTCGGGCTGGCCGTCTCTCCAAGGACCAGGCATGAGGCGTGACGATCAATGGTCAAAAGCGTAACCCGCGCGCCTCGGGGTCGACGGTACGGCTCCGAAGTGGCGGAGACGGAGGGATTCGAACCCTCGATAGGGCTTTACAACCCTATAACGGTTTAGCAAACCGCCGCCTTCAGCCTCTCGGCCACATCTCCTTGCGGCCCGACCATATGCCCGACGCGTTCGTCCATTGCAAGCGCGTCGGGAAAAAACGTCATCGCGCTCTTTGGCCGAACAGGATCTTGCGCGCCGCCTCGTCGGTCGCCAGGTCGTGCTTCTTGCGGTCGGGGACGTCGAGCGCTAGTCCGCGCTGAACGGCGGGCCGCGCCAGCACCGTATCGAGCCACCGGGCAAAATACGGAAAGTCCGCGAGGTCCTGTCCGTAGCGCTTCCACCCCTTCGCCCAGCCGACTGACGCCATGTCGGCGATCGAATAGGGGCCGGCGAGATAGTCGTGATCGGCGAGCCGCGTGTTCATCACGCCGAACAGCCGATTGACCTCGTTGGTGTAGCGGTCGATCGCATAGGGGATCTTCTCGGCGGCGTAGATGCGGAAGTGATTGGCCTGGCCGCACATCGGACCGAGCCCGCCCATCTGCCAGAACAGCCACTCGCTGACGGCGATGCGCTCGCGCGGCGTCTCGCCGCCGAAGCGACCGGTCTTCATCGAGAGGTATTGCAGGATCGCGCCCGATTCGAACACCGAAACCGGCTTGCCGTCCGGTCCTTGCGGATCGACGATCGCAGGCATGCGGTTGTTGGGGGAGATGGCCAGGAACTCGGGCTCGAACTGTTCGCCCGCGCCGATGTCGACGGCGCGAAACGTGTAGGGTAGACCGCATTCCTCGAGCATGATGGAGATCTTCCACCCGTTCGGGGTCGGCCAGTAATAGAGATCGATCGGTTCCTGGGTCTCGGTCATAGGCAGGTCGCGTCCCTGATGGAACCCGCCGCTACGCCGCATCCGCCGAACGCGACGCGAGCTTCGGTCTTGTGCGAATCCTGCACCCGATCCAACCAGCCGGCAAGTGCCGCCACCCCGCCTCCGTGCCCGCTCTCGCCGACTGGCGCGAGACGGAACCGCAGCGAGAAACCAACCTGCGCGCGAACACCTTCAACCACCTGGCAAAGTCGCGTCTCCCGGCGTTGCGGAAAGACGCGGCCAGTGCAAGCCCTCGTGCCGAGCGGCGTCGTCGCTCACTCGTTGGTCGGCGTCTCGACCGGCGGAGCTGGAGGCGCTATGGGTTCCGCTTTCTTGCGCTTGACCGGCGCGCGCTTGGCGACCGCCTTTTTCGCGACCGTCTTCCTGGCGGCCGTCTTCTTGGGGGCGGTCTTCTTCGCCGCCGTCTTCTTGGCGCCGGACTTCTTCACCGCGCCCTTGCGTACTGTCTTCTTGGCCGCGGTTTTTTTCGCCGCGCCCTTGCGTACGGCCTTTTTGGCGACGGCCTTGCGCGCCGTCTTTTTCGCTGCGGCTTTCTTGGCGGGTTTCTTCTTGGCCGCCGTCTTCTTCGCCGGCTTCTTCGCTGCTGCTTTCGCCATGTGTCGCGTCCCTCTCAGTCGCCTGCTTTCCGAGCGTTTTGAAGCGCTTTGCAGATACGCGAACGAAGGTACATTCGTTTTGGGTCTTCGCAAGTCGCGTGCACAGCGCAGCAGTGTGAGGCCCGGCGCCAGCATCGAATAATCGCGCCCCCGTCGACGACTTGACGGCCGTCTTTTCCGAGGCGCGCCAACAGCCAGCGCAACGTTTCCTCAACGCCTGCGATACGGAGCGACGTTGAAGCGCCGACGCGGCAAGGTCATTGCCAGCGCCCGCTCGGCCTTTGTTTTTCAGGCGTCTCCGGGAATTCGCATGAGGCGTCGATTGCGCTTCCGCGCAACCCCATGCGCTGAGCTGAGACACATTCAGTGTGCGGGTTCGAAGATTGCGCGGGCTTGGCCGCGAAGCCTCGCACGCGCATGCGTCAATCGAATTTTTCTTGGGAGCAGCTGTCGTATTTCTGTTGCGACGAGAGCGCGATGCGGCGCGCAGACGCGTTGCGACGCGAGCGAATCGCGCGAATCGCTGCGTGCGATTCGCGAGGCGTCAGAGCCCGAGTCTTTGCTTCAGCGCGTCGCTGACCGCCTGCGGATTGGCCTTGCCGCCGGTCGCCTTCAGCACCTGGCCGACGAACCAGCCGAGCATGCCGGGCTTGGCCTTGGCCTGCTCGGCTTTGTCGGGATTGGCGGCGATGACGGCGTCGACCGCCGCGTCGATCGCCCCGGTGTCGGTCACCTGTCGCAGACCGCGCGCTTCGACGAGCGCGCGCGGATCGTCGCCGCGATCGTCGCCGAGCAGCATGACGAGAAGGTCCTTGGCGATCTTGCCCGAGATCACGCCCTCGCCGATCAGGTCGACGAGCGTGGCGAGCGATGCGGCGCCGAGGCCTGCGTCTGCAATGCCGACGCCCTGTGCGTTCGCCTGCGCCGAGAGATCGCCCATGAGCCAATTGGCGACCATCTTGGCGTCGCGCTTCGCGCCGCCGTGCTTGACGGCGCTCTCGAAGAAATCGGCGGTCTCGCGTTCGGCGACGATCACCGAGGCGTCATAGGCGGAGAGCCCGTAGTCGGCGATGAAGCGCGCCTTCTTGGCGTCGGGCAACTCGGGCAGATAGGCCGCGAGCGCGTCGATCCATTCGTCGTCGAATTCGAGCGGCAGGAGGTCGGGATCGGGGAAGTAGCGATAGTCGTGCGCCTCCTCCTTGGAGCGCATCGAACGCGTCTCGCCGCGCGCCGGATCGAACAGGCGCGTCTCCTGATCGATTGTTCCGCCGTCCTCGACGATCTCGATCTGCCGCCGCGCTTCGGTCTCGATCGCCTGGCCGATAAAGCGGATCGAGTTGACATTCTTGATCTCGCAGCGCGTGCCGAGCGGTTCGCCCGGCCGACGGACCGAGACGTTGACGTCGGCGCGCAGGCTGCCCTTCTCCATGTCGCCATCGCAGGAGCCGATGTAGCGCAGGATCGTCCGCAGCTTGCCGACATAGGCCTTGGCCTCGTCGGCCGAGCGCAGGTCGGGCTTGGAGACGATCTCCATCAGCGCGACTCCCGAGCGGTTGAGGTCGACGAAGCTCATGGTCGGCGACTGGTCGTGCAGCGACTTGCCGGCGTCCTGCTCCAGGTGCAGGCGCTCGATGCCGACCCGGATCGAATAGTCCGGCGTCAGGTCGACCTGGATCTCGCCCTCGCCGACGATCGGGCTCTTGTACTGCGAGATCTGATAGCCCTGCGGCAGGTCGGGATAGAAGTAGTTCTTGCGGTCGAAGGTCGAGCGCTTGTTGATCTTCGCCTTGAGCGCGAGGCCCGTGCGCACCGCCTGCGCGACGCACTCGCGGTTGATCACCGGCAGCATGCCCGGCATCGCCGCGTCGACCAGCGACACATGCGCGTTGGGCTCGCCGCCGAACTCGGTCGAGGCGCCGGAGAAGAGCTTGGCGCGCGAGGTGACCTGGGCGTGGACCTCGAGACCCACGATCACTTCCCAATCGCTTGTCGCGCCCTTGAGGAGCTTGGCGCTTACCGGTGCTGTCGTCATGTCGATGACCTCGTCATCTGTCCAAAAGGGTCCGGGCGCTCAGGGCCTGTCACGGCCACCACGGCGCCGGCGGCGTCAGGCGTCCCGCCGCCTGCTCGAGCGTCGCGCCGAGCGCGAACAGGGTCTCCTCGTCGAACGCACGGCCGATGAGTTGCAGGCCGAGCGGTAGGCCGTCGCCGGAAAGCCCGGCGGGAGTGACCAGCCCCGGAAGGCCCGCCATGTTGACGGTCACGGTGAAGACGTCGTTGAGGTACATCTCGACCGGATCGGCCGACACTTTCTCGCCGATCCCGAAGGCGGGCGAGGGCGTCGCCGGCGTCAGCATCGCATCGACGCCATTGGCGAAGGCGATCTCGAAGTCGCGCTTGATCAGGGTGCGGATCTTTTGCGCGCGCAGGTAGTAGGCGTCGTAATAGCCGGCCGAAAGAACGTAGGTGCCGATCATCAGCCGCCGCCGCACCTCGGCGCCGAAGCCGCGGGCGCGGGTCTTCTCGTAGAGGTCGACGATGTCGGACGACGGCTCGCGCAGGCCATAGCGGACGCCGTCGTAGCGCGCGAGATTGCTGGACGCCTCGGCGGGGGCGACGATGTAATAGGCGGGGAGCGCATGGCGGGTGTTGGGCAGGCTCACGTCGACGATCTTGGCGCCGGCGTCGCTGCAGCCACTCGGCGCCCTGCGCCCACAGGGCCTCGATCTCGGGGTTCATGCCGTCGAGGCGGTATTCCTTCGGAACGCCGATCGTCAGGCCCTTGACCGAGCGTCCGACGGCGGCTTCGTAGTCGGGAACCGGCTCGGTGGAGCACGTCGAGTCCTTCGGGTCGGGGCCGGCCATCGAGCGCAGCATGATCGCCGCGTCGCGCACGGTGCGGGCGAGGGGTCCGGCCTGATCGAGCGAGGAGGCGAAAGCCACCATGCCCCAGCGCGAGCATCGCCCGTAGGTCGGCTTGATGCCGACGATGCCGGTGAGGGCGGCAGGCTGGCGGATCGAGCCGCCGGTGTCGCTCGCGGTCGCCGCGAGGCAAAGGTGGGCGGCGACCGCGGCGGACGATCCGCCCGACGAACCGCCCGGCGCCAGCAGGCCGTGTTTCCCTGGGTCGGCGAGCGCCGCGCGCGCCTGTTCGCGGCTCCAGTTCGGCGGCAGCCACGGCGAAGCGACCGGGCCGTAGAAGGAGGTCTCGTTCGATGAGCCCATCGCGAACTCGTCCATATTGAGCTTGCCGAGCATCACCGCCCCGTCGCGCCACAGGTTGGCGGTGACGGTCAACTCGTAGGCCGGCTTAAAGCCGTCGAGGATGTGGCTGCAAGCCTGGGTGTGGACGCCCTCGGTGGCATAGAGGTCCTTGATCCCGATCGGCAGCCCCTCGAGCGGGCCAGCCTCGCCCTGCGCTAGGCGCCCGTCGCTCGTCTTGGCCATGGCGAGCGCCTTGTCGGCGGTGACGACGATAAAGGCGTTGAGCCCCTTGGCGCGCTCGATCGCCTCGAGATGCGCCTTCGTCAGTTCGAGACTGGAGATCGCCCGGGACTTAAGCTGATCGCGCGCCTCGGCGAGCGTCAGGGATGTAAGGTCGGTCAACGGAGAGTCCTAACAAGAGAGCCGCTCTTGGCGGCCGTTCACTCAATCACTTTGGGGACGAGAAAAAAGCCGTCCTCGCTCAAGGGCGCGTTGGCCAGAATTTTTCGCGCGATCCCGCCGTCCGTCACGACATCCTCGCGCATCGGCAGCCGCATCGGCGCGACGGACGTCATCGGCTCGACGCCCTCGACATCGACCTCGTTCAGCGCCTCGACGAATTTGAGGATGGCGTTGATCTCGTTCTGCAGGTGAGGGGTCTCCTCATCGCTCACCCCGATGCGCGCAAGGTGCGCGATCCGGCGAACGGCGCTGAGATCGACGGGCATCGAAGGCTCCTTTAGGATGGCCATTGTGCGGGAAGGGGCCCCTATACATCGCAGAGATAACGCTGGCAAACGCCTTGGCCCTTGCAGGCGCCCGAGCCATTCGACACGAGAAAGCCGTCGTGCTAGCGCCTGCCAAAATGAACCGTCCGATCGCCGTCGAAGACCTTGCCCGGCGCCTTCCGCTCAAGGCGCGGCTGATCGGCGTCGACCTGGGGAGCAAGACGATCGGGCTTGCCATCTCAGATGTCGAGCGTCGCATCGCCACACCGTACCGAACGCTCCCCCGCACGGCGTTCCAGAAGGACGCCGACGCGCTGCGGGCGATCTTCGCGGAGCTCGAGATCGCCGCGATCGTCCTTGGCCTGCCGCTCGATCTGGAGGGGCGCAACAGTCCGCGGGCGCAGTCGACCCGCGCCTTCGCCCGCAATCTGGCGACGCGGACCGATCTTCCGATCGCGTTCTGGGACGAGCGTTTTTCTACCGCGGTTGTGCTGCGATCGCTGATCGAGAATGACGTCTCCCGGACGCGGCGCGCGAAAGTAGTAGACAAATTGGCGGCGGCATATATCTTGCAGGGCGCGCTGGACCGGCTTGCAGCGGTTGCCTGCGAAAGTGGGTGATTCGCGAAAATCTTAACGGTGTGGCGACCTGACGCTTGTAATTTGCGGCAAAAGCGCTTGTATCCGAGGTGGCGGGGCAGGTTGAGCGCGAAGCAGATTCGCGCTTCTCTGCTGCGTCCGGCGAACCGGCGCAGGTTCGTCCGGCTTCACGCGAGCGACGGGTTGCATGACGAGCCACCAGGGATATCCAAGACGAAAGGACGCAAGGTCCGCGCCTGTGCCTCAAACAGCCTCACAATCCCGAGAAACTGCGGGGCTTGCGTCTCGCGAGGCGCTCGATGTCGCGGCCTACGTGTCCGACATGACCGCGCAACTCGAGGCCATGGCGCTGTCCGCCCGCCTCGATCTGCTGGCCTACTTTCTAGGGATGGCGCGGTCCGAGGCCGATCTTTTCGCCCGGACCAAGGAGGGTCCGGAAAACTCGGCTGACGGCGAGGGGCCTGGGGTTTCCGACGAGGACCAGGCCGCGTTCGACAGTTCGGGGAGCTGACCGCTAGCGCCCAGTTCAGGTCGCCTCGTCCGCGAACGGCCGCAGGGCGACCCGGTTCCCGCCGGAAAATTCGAGCCGTCCGGCGAGGTCCAGTTCCATCAGCGCGATTCGGACCTCGCGCGCCGAGACCTCGGCCGCCCGGCCGAGATCGTCAAGCGTGATCGGCGAGGGTCCGAGCAAGGCGACGATGCGGTCGCGCGCCGCCTCGAGCCGGTCGAATATGGCGACCTCCGGTCCGATCGCCGGGTCGAGCTCGCGCTGGAGCGCGGCGCGAGGCTTCCCCTCCGGATCGACGCCGAGCGGCGGCCGCTCTGTCCATGTCCGCCCGCCGTCGCCGTCGCCTTCCTCGAGCGCGGCGAACAGATCGTTCGGGCGCGTCGGCGCGAGCGCCGTGACGACATCCTCGGCCGAGGTGCAGATCGTCGCGCCCTGCTTGAGAAGGTCGTTGGTTCCTTCGGCCCGGGGGTCGAGCGGCGAGCCGGGGACCGCGAAGACCTGGCGGTTCTGGTCGAGCGCGAAGCGGGCGGTGATGAGCGATCCCGAACCTCGCGCCGCCTCGACGACGACCGTGCCGAGAGAGAGGCCGGAGACGATGCGATTGCGGCGCGGGAAGTCGCGTCCGCGCGGCTCCCATTCGATCGGCATCTCGGACACGACCGCCCCGTGCTCCGCCATGCGCTCGATCAGCGGCACGGCCTCGCCCGGGTAGGGGCGGGCATGGCCTCCGGCGAGCACGCCGACCGCGCCGGTTTCGAGGCTCGCGAGGTGAACGCGCTGGTCGATGCCGCGCGCGAGGCCCGAAACGACGACATAACCCGCCTGTCCGATTCCCCGCGCCAGGCGCTCGGCGAAGGTCAGCCCGGCGGCGGAGGCGTTGCGCGAGCCGACAATCGCCACCGCCGGCTGCTGAAGCGCCTCCTCCCGGCCGCGGAGAGCGAGAACGGGCGGCGCGGAATCGATCTGGCGCAGGAGTGGCGGATAGTCGGCGTCGCTGAGCGCAACGAAACGCACGCCAAGCTTTCGGGCGAGCGTCAACTCGCCCTCGATCTCTTCAAGCGTCGCCACCCGGATCGCGCGCTTTGCCCCGCCGCGGCGGGCGAGGTCCGGCAGCGCCTCGAGCGCCGCACGCGCCCCGCCGCAGGCGTTGAGAAGGGCGCGGAAAGTGCGCGGACCGACGTTCTCCGAGCGGATGAGCCGCAGCCAGTCGAACAGCTGATCGTCGGAGAGACGCGGCGGCGGCGGCTTTTTCGCCATGGGTCAGGCCTGCCCGATCTTGGATTCCGTGCCGGCGAGGAGTTGGCGGAGGTTGGCGCTATGCTTGAACCAGACGAGCGCGGCGATGAGCGCGAAGACGAAGCCGACATCGTGCAGGCCGATCGCCCAGGCGACGATCGGCGACACTGCGGTCGCCGCCAGCGCAGCGGCGGAGGAATATCGCGTAGCGTAGGCGACTAGGAGCCAGACGACGACAAAGGCGAGCGCGGCGGCCCAAGCAAGGCCGAACGGGCCGCCGAGTGAGGCGATACCGATGAGACCGCCGAGGAACGTCGCCACGCCCTTGCCACCGCGAAATTTCAGCCACACAGGGTAAAGGTGGCCGAGAACAGCTCCTGCCGCAGCGGAAAGCGCGGCCCCCGGTCCAAAGAGCCAGAGACCAAGAACGACGGCAGCGAACGCCTTGAGCGCGTCGAGGACGAGCGTCGCCGCCGCAAGGCCCTTGCGGCCGGTGCGCAGCACGTTGGTCGCGCCGATGTTTCCCGAGCCGATGGCGCGCAGGTCGCCCGCTCCGGCCAACCGCGTCAGGATGAGGCCGAACGGGATCGAGCCGAACAGATACCCAAGCGCCAGCGCGAGCGCCGCTCCGTACGAGACCCCAACCATACGCGCTCCCGCGTCGTCGATTTTTCACTCAGACTATTCGTGGGCGATGCGCCCGGCAACCAGCGTGAGCTTGACGCGCCCCTCGAGCCGCGCGGCGTCGAACGGGGTGTTGCGGCAGCGCGAGTGGAGGTCGGCGGGGTCTAGCACGTAGGGCTCGTCCGGATCGAAGCGGATCACGTCGGCCGGCGCCCCGACCGCGAGGCGGCCGGCAGGCAGGCGCAGGATCTCCGCCGGCCGCAGCGTCATGGCGCGAATCAGCCGCGGCAGGCTGACGTGTCCGGCGGTCACCAGTCTGAGGCTCGCCGAGAGCATCGTCTCGACGCCGACGGCGCCGGCGGCGGCCTCGGCGAACGGCAGGCGCTTGGTTTCGACGTCCTGCGGATCGTGGTCGGAGCAGATCACGTCGATGGTCCCGGCGCTCAGCGCCTCGACCAGCGCCAGGCGCTCGTCCTCCGATCGCAGCGGCGGGCTGAGCTTGAGGAAGGTGCGGTAGTCCCCGACGTCCAGCTCATTGAGCGTCAGGTTGTTGATCGAGACGCCGCAGGTCGCCGTCAGGCCGGCGTCGCGGGCGCGACGCATCGCCTCGATCGACAGACGATTGGAAATCATCTGGGCGTGGTATCGCGCGCCGGTCAGCGCAACGAGGCGAAGATCGCGCTCGAGCGCGATCGTCTCGGCCTCCCGCGGCACGCCGGGAAGACCAAGCCAGCTCGCCCGCAGGCCTTCGGCCATGACGCCCTCCCCCTTGAGCGAACGGTCTTCACACACCGGGGCGACGAGCGCGTCGAAGTCGCGCGCGTAGATCATCGCGCGGCGCATCGTCTGCGCCTCGGCGATCGAACGCAGCCCGTTGGAGAAGGCGATGGCGCCCGCCTCGGCCAGAAGGCCGATCTCGGCGATCTCGCGGCCCTCGAGGCCCTTGGTCAGGGCGGCCGACGGAAAGATGCGGATCCTCGCGTCGTCACGCGCCCGCCGCAGGATGAAGTCGACCATCGCCGGATCGTCGACCGGCGGGTTGGTGTCGGGCCGGATGACGAGGCTCGTCACGCCGCCCGCCGCCGCCGCCGCGCTCGCGCTGGCGATCGTCTCTCGATGCTCGGCGCCCGGCTCGCCCACGAAGGCCCGCATGTCGATCAAACCCGGGGCGACCACGTCGCCGGCGCAGTCGATCACCCGCGTCCCCTCCGGGATCGCGTCGCGCGTCACCCCGCTTCCGACGCCGGCGATCGCTCCGTCTCGCGCCAGCAGTCCGCCCCGCGTCTCCGTCTCCCGCTCCGGATCGACGAGGCGGGCGTTGATGAGGGCGATCGGGGGGGCTGACATGCGCGTGGGGTTAGCGAGCGCAGGCTGCGATGGCAAGCGGGCGGGCTGTCCCGCGGCCCGGTGAAGGTCGCGACTGCTGTCGCACTTACCTTTCTCGCTTGCGCGCATGATCGCGCGAAAGCTACACTTCATCGGAAAGAGGGAATCATGACTTTCGTGTTGGTCGCGCCATGGCCCTAATAGAAGGGTTTCGGGTTCAGAACTATCGAGCGCTCAGAGATGTCACTCTTGGAAAGCTTGGTTATGCTGATGTGGAAGATCCGCTGACCCCGTTCACGGTTGTTATCGGTAAGAACGGGGCGGGCAAAAGCACCTTGTTTGACGCTTTTGGGTTTGTCGCGGATTGCCTCTCTCTCGGCGTTGAATCAGCTTGCGATCAACGCCAACGCGGCGGTTTCGACCGGCTTCTTTCGAAGGACACTGACGAGCCAATTCGCTTCGAGATTTACTATCGCGAAGCGCCGAATGAGCGTCCGATCACGTATCAGTTGGCGATAGCGGCTGATGATCAGCAGCGGCCCTTCGTCGAGTCCGAAGTTCTAAAACAACGTCGCAAGGGACAAAAGCACGGCCAGCCACATCCGTTTTTGCGTCTTAATCACGGGAAAGGTCGCGTTTGGGCAGGTGAAGAAGCAGTTGGCGACGCTGAAGAAGAGTCCGCGACACAGCAAGAAATTGAGCTTACCGATCCACGGCAACTTGGGATAGGCACGCTCGGCACATTGAAGGAGCATCCCCGCATCAAGAGATTTCGTGATTTCTTAAAGGGGTGGTACCTTTCATACTTTTCGCCCGATGCAGCCCGAAGTCTGCCGGCGGCAGGGCCACAAAGACACTTAAATATGCATGGCGACAACATCGGGAATGTTGTTCAATTTATGGAGCGAGAGCACAAAGACCGCTTTAGACAAATACTTTCGCGCATAGCAAGTAAAATTCCTGGAATTTCTAACATAGATACCCATGTCACCGACGACAGGAGGGTTCTGCTACGATTTAGTGATGGCGCGTTCAGGGATCCGTTTTTTGCGCAGCAAATGTCTGATGGAACGCTTAAGGTTTTTAGCTACTTGTTGCTTATGGAGGACCCAGATCCGCCTCCCTTTGTTTGCATCGAGGAGCCGGAGAACGGCTTATATCATAAACTCTTAGAGACGTTGGCGCAGGAATTTCGAATCCATGCGACCGGAAAGAAAAATAGCTCACAAATATTTGTGACTACTCATGAACCATATTTCGTAGACGCGCTCAGGCCAGATGAAGTGTGGGTTTTGGAGAAAGGCAAGGACGGATTTTCGACTATCCAAAGGGCATCAGCTATATCATCTGTAACCGAACTGGTGAATGAAGGTCTGCCTCTTGGTGGGCTGTGGTATGCAGATTACCTTGACGAGAGATAGAACGTGCATATTGAGTTTATCGTGGAGGACAGTTCGGGTCGCGATCTGCTCCAAATTCTCGTGGCGAAGCTGCTTGGTGATCATGGCAACCCTCACACGTGGCGTATCCACGGGTACAAGGGGATAGGACGACTTCCAAAGGGTGGGCTCACACCGCACTCAGATCCTGAAAAGCGGATACTTTTGGATCAATTGCCACGGATCCTTCGCGGACTCGGAAGAACGCCCGGTGTCGACGCAATTATTGTCGTCCTTGATGTAGACAGGAGAGACTGCAAGTCATTCTTGGATGAGTTGAATGTGGTCGCGGAGAGATGCGGTGTTCGACACATTACGAAATTTAGGCTTGCGATAGAAGAAATTGAATCTTGGTATCTCGGTGACGAAGAGGCTTTATGTTCAACGTACCCAAATGCAAGGCGTAACGTTATTCATAGTTATATTCAAGATAGCATCTGTGGAACTTGGGAAATACTTGCAGATGCGGTAATATATGGCGGCCGAGATCTTGCAAAACGACAAGGTGGTCCACACGCAGGAGAATATAAGCATGAGTGGGCACGCCGCATTGGACCAAGGCTTGACGTCAACAGGAACGTCTCGCGTAGCTTTCAAGGGTTCTGCAAGTGTATTCAAAAGCTCGTGGCCGCATGATAGCGTAATCGCATAATACTGTGCCCAATTGCAACATATAAGTTACGCCAATGGCTTTGGAGCGTATTAGGCAGGCGACGAGAGCCTGTTGCACTGTTGGCCCGGCGAAGGCGCCTCCTTGCGGACTCCTGGATCTGAACGCAGCTTCGCGTTGCACGATGACGACCGGCAGCGGCTTTATATATTCCGCTTCGCCAGGAAGGCGCGGATCAGCGTCGCGGCTTCGTCAACTTTCTCGTCGAGGGCGAAATGGCCGGCGTCGAGGATATGAACGTCCGCATCCGGCACATCCCGTCGATAAGCCTGCGCCTCGGCCAGCGCGAACGACGGATCGTATCGGCCCCAGAGCACAAGCAGCGGCGGTCGATGCGCTTTCAGCCAGGCCTGCCATGACGGGTAGGCGGCGACGTTGGTCTGGTAGTCGAAGAAGAGATCGGACTGGATCTGACGCTCGCCCGGGCGCGACAGGTGAGCGCCTTCCCACTCCCAAATCTCCGGGTCGTAGCGCTCGGGATACGGCGACGAGCCGAGATGCCGCGCCCGGGCGCCTTCGAGAGAGGTGAATCCGGGGATCACCTTGTCCTCGTAAGCCGCGCGGTCCTTCCAGAAGGCGCGGCGAATGTCCCAGGCCGGTCCGAGCCCAACCTCGTGCGCGACCGCGTTCTGGACGATGATTGCGCGCACGCGCTCGGGATGCGCCACGGCCAGCCGCATGCCGATCGGGCCGCCGTAGTCCTGCTGCAAGAGGACGTAGTCGCTGAGGCCGACGACTTCAGTGAAATCCGCGACCACCCTGGCGAGATGGTCGAAGGTGTAGGCGAAATCGGAGGCCAGCGGCGCGTCGCTCTCGCCGAAGCCCGGATAGTCCGGCGCGACCAGATGATAACGGTCGGCGAGCAGCGGGATCAGCGTCGCGAACATCCGCGAAGACGACGGATAGCCGTGCAGCATCAGGATCGTCGGCGCATCCCTGGGCCCCGCCTCCCGATAGAAAATCTTCAGCCCGTCGACCGTAGCGAACCGATAGGTCGTAGTCGAGGAGTTGGAGGCGACCGGTTGCGCGCGGGCCCCGCCGGAGGCTGCGGCAAGCGCCGCGACGGCGGCGATCAGGGCGACGGCTGCGAGCGGTTTCATGTCAGCGGCTCCTTTTCAGCGCGCAGGCGCGCGTTCTCGGCCTCGAGGTCCCGCAGGCGCGCGCGAAACGGCTCAAGGGCCGCTTCGATCTCGACCGGCGTGAAGCGAGGCGTGATGTGCTGCGAGCAGTTCCAGTCGAAGGCATGCACGCTCAGGGTGAAGCCGCGCTCCCCGAGAGCCCGATAACCGGGCGTGGCGAGCCGGGCGGCGAGCTCGGGCTCGGCCTTCAGGTCGTGCGCGGACATGTGCGCCAGGATCTTGAGACGGGCGCGACGCGGGTAGTCCATCAGCAACAGCGCGACCCGATCGTCCCCGGCGACGTTGCCGAGCGTGAGATACTGCCGGTTGCCGCGGAAGTCGGCGAAGCCGAGCGTGCTGTCATCCAGCACCCGCAGAAAGCCGCGAGGCCCCCCGCGATGCTGAATGTACGGCCATCCTGTCTGTGAGACGGTCGCAAGATAGAAACTGTCGCGCTCCGCGATGAACGCCGCCTCGTCCGGGGACAGCCGGTCCGCCGGGCGGCCAACCTTCATCGTCTCTCCCAGGCCGCCAACGCCATTGGCGTCGCGGGCGGCGCGGACACCGGGCGTCTCCAGGGTTTGGAGGAACTTGTAGGCCATCAGAGAAACCCCCGCCGCTCACAGCCGGCGATGCACGTCAGAGCCGCACCGATCGAGCCTACGCCGCTCACGATCGGGCCTCTACGACGCGCGCCGTGTCCACAATCTGGCGCATCCGCACGATTTTTCCGTCAGCCACCTCCCAGACATGGACGTAAGCGGCCTCTAGCGCCTTGCCGGTAACGACGTGGACGCCGGTCATCGTCCCCATGGACACGACCTTATCGCCCGCGGCGAACATGTCCGATCCATGGAGCCTGTAGCCGCGCCATTCCTTCAGAACCGGCATGAGCACGCCCTCGGCCACCGCTTGCGGGCCGCGGCCGTTGGGCTTGTACGGCCAGCCCGCGACCACGCTCCATTCCATGTCCGGGGCAAGGAGGCTCAGCGCCGCCGGAGCGTCGCCACGGTCGAGCGCGTCGTAAAAGGACTTCACGGTTTCAATGGGCGCATTCATGGAAGATCTCCTTCGGGAACAGGAGCCGGTCGCCGAGCAATAGGAGCGCTGCGGCCAGCGGCGCCGCTCAGGCGCTGAACACCGCCTTGATTTCCGCGGCCACCTGGGGCGCGTTTTCGTCGAGCACGAAGTGGCCGCTGTCGAGCCAGACGAGCTTGGCCTCGGGCAGGTCGTTCAGATAAGCCCTGGCGCCCGGTGGAATGAAGAACGGGTCGTGCTTGCCCCAGACGATCAGCGTCTTCGGCTTGTGCTGGCGGAACGCCGCCTGCCAAGTCGGATAGAGCGCGATGTTGGTCTTGTAGTTCTCCAAAAGATCGACCTGATAGTCCTGCGTGCCCGGTCGATCGAGCAGCGCCTGATCGAGCGCCCAATTGTCCGGATTGATCGCCTCGGGGTCCTTGGCGCCGACCTGCCAATGAAATTTGGTGCCCTCGACGCTCAGGAAATCGCGCGCGGCCTTCTCGGTCTCCGGCGTACGCTTCTCCCACAGCGGACCCAGCGCCTGCTTCGGGGCGTCGCCGACGCCTTCGAGGTAGGCGTTGGCGTTCTGGACGATGAAGCCTTTCACGTGATCGGGCCGCTCGGCGAACAGGCGGAAACCGATGGGGCCGCCATAGTCCTGCATATAGAGGATGTACGAGGTCAGTCCCAGGACATCGACCAGCCCCGCGACATGCGCGGCCAGATTGTCGAAGGTGTAGCGGAAGTCCTCGCGCGACGGCGCGTCGGAATGGCCGAAGCCTACGTAGTCGGGCGCCACCAGGTGGAAGCGGTCGGCCAGCGGCGGCATCAGATCGCGGAACATCTGGCTGCTCGTCGGCAAGCCGTGCAACAGGAGGATGGTCTGAGCGGCGGGGTCGCCGGCCTCCCGGTAGAAGATTTTGCGGCCGTTCACGGTCGCGGTTCGATAGGTGGTGCGCGGGGTCATTGGGCGGTCCTCGGGCTTTGCGGGTCCGTGCCGGCGAAGCGTTCGCGGTCGGGCTTGCGGAGCGCGTTTTGGCGCCTTCCGACGTCGGGCGGCAGACGATAAGATCGAGAAGCGACCTCTCGGATTTTGGAAGGGCCATTGGACCGCCTCGACGCCATGTCCGTGCTCATCTCGGCGGTGGAAAGCGGCAGCCTGTCGAAGGCCAGCCGAAAGCTGGGGCTGCCGTTGTCGACCGTCAGCCGGAAAGTCGCCGAGCTCGAGACCCACCTGAACGCCAGCCTGCTGATCCGGTCAGCCAGGGGCCTGGACCTGACTCCGGCGGGCCGTTCCTATGTCACGGCGACCAAGGCGATCCTCGAGCAGTTGACTGAGGCGGAGCGCGCCGCCGCCGGCGAATACACGGAGCCCAAGGGCGACCTCGTCGTCACCGCGCCAACGATGTTCGGCCGGTTGCACGTGCTGCCTGTGGTGACGCGCTTCCTCGCCGCCTACCCGGACGTTGCGGTCGGGCTCGCGCTGACGGACCGGGTCGCTCATTTCCTCGACGATCAGATCGACGTCGCGATCCGCATCGGCGCCATGCCCGACAGCAGCCTGATCGCGACGCGACTGGGCTCGGTCCGGCGGGTCGTCTGCGCCAGCCCCGAATATCTCGCCGCCTCCGGCGTCCCCGCGACGCCCGAGGACCTCTCCCGGCACAGCGTCATTTCGTTCGAGAGCGTGTCGTCGCCCAGCTCCTGGAGGTTCCGGTCCGGCAATGACGAAACGACCGTCACGTTTCGCGCCCGCCTGAGCGTCAATACGATCGACGCGGCGATCGTGGCCGGGCTCTCCGGAGCGGGGCTCGTGCGCGCGCTATCGTATCAGGTCGTCGATTATGTGCGCAGCGGTCGCATGGCGATCGTGCTCGATCCATTCGAACCGCCGCCGCCGCCGGTGCACCTCGTCTATGACGCCCGAAATCGACTGCCGCTGAAACTGCGCGCCTTCATCGACTTTGTCGTCCCGCCGCTGCGCGAGCGGCTGGTCGAGGCGGCTTTGTAAAGAGGGCGCCGGGTTTGCGCGAGCAAAGCCGGTATCCTCGCTGGCGCCTAAACTAAGGCGACGCAGGGAAACAACTGAATCAATTCAAACACCCCGCGACCGTCATTGCGAGGAAGCGACCCCCGGGTCGAAGAGCCCGGGGGGACGAAGCAATCCATGCCGCCGCCGCGCCCTGCGGCATGGATTGCTTCGCCTTCGGCTCGCAATGACGACCGGGAGAATTTGGCGCACTTATTTTGCCGAGTGTCCTAAATATCGGCGTCGAGGGAGAAGCGGTATGGCTGATGCGAACAAGGTGGTCGCGATCACCGGGGCGAGCAGCGGCATCGGGCGGGCGACGGCTGAGCTGCTTGTCCGTCGCGGCTACGCGGTGGCGCTCGGCGCGCGGCGCGAGAATGTCCTCGCGGGCCTCGCGTCCGAACTGAACAATGCGGGAGGACAGGCGGCCTATCGCGTGACCGATGTGAGGCGGCGCGCCGATCTCGAGGCGTTGGTCGGGCTCGCGGTCGAACGCTTCGGTCGGCTCGACGCCATCGTCAACAACGCCGGGATCGGCCCGATCTCGCGATTCGACGCGCTGCGGGTCGAGGATTGGGATGCGATGATCGACGTGAACCTGCGCGGCGTCCTCTACGGGATCGCCGCCGCCTTGCCGGTGTTCACGCGACAGGGCAGCGGCCACGTCATCAACGTGGTCTCCACCGCGGGGCTGAAGATCGTGCCCACCATGGGCGTCTACGCCGCAACGAAAAACGCGGTGCGGACAGTGACCGAGGCGCTGCGACAGGAAGCCGGGCCGAAGCTCCGCGTGACCGAGGTTTCGCCGGGCATGGTCGCGACAGATTTCGCAAGCTCCATGACGGACGAGCGGGTCAAGGCGGCGATCCTAGAACGATTGAAGGGGATCGCAATCCCCCCGGACGCGATCGCGCGCGGCATCCTGTTTGCGCTGGAGCAGCCGGCCGACGTGGATGTCGGAAGCATCGTCATCCGGCCGACGGCTCAGGACTAGTGGCGTGCGTCAGCGAAATCGAAGGGAGGCGACATCCCGTTCCCCCTTGTGGGGGAGCGTGAGGGAGGGGGTCGCGCTGCCCTAATGATCGCAAGGAAAAGGGGCGCTGAGTTCGACAATTTCTTGCCAAAAAGCGAAGACGGCGTTAGTTTCATCCCAATGCCCGGTCCGACCCTTGCGATGTCGATCGCCATGATCCCGGCGCGCCCAGCGGTTTCCGCTGGGCGCGGGGCTTCAGCGCGGTCGACCGTCGGATCGAAGGACGGCCGGGGTCTTCTTGTCCCGCTTCGGGGTAAGGGGCCGCATGAATTAAAAATGGGCCGGGGGTCGCGTGTAACTCATTGAAAAGGCTCATTTCGGACGAGAGAATCCAAGGAATTCCAAACAAATCCAACCGTCCAAAACCCGGAGATTCGCGGAGCCCCGATGCACCGCCGCGTAGACCTGAGGAAATCCAAATCTCGCGCCGGAACTGGTTTTCGGCCTCGAATCCCGAAAGCGCCTCCCGATTTATACGCGTACACGATGCGTTATCATGCAGGTCTGGCTGTGGCGTCGGGCGCTGCGGACCCCGTCGAAGCGGAGCGGGACCGGGACGCCGGATCGGCCGCCCGGAAAACCTGACGCAACACCCTGAAAAGATTGAATCTGCGCCCGGGGTCCCTCGTTCTGCCGGCCCAACCCGGCTCCGGCGGACCGCCGTCCGTCCGGCTCTCCCGCGCGCCCCCGATCGCTCGCAACGCCCGTCGAGCAAGTTTGTTCGCCCGCGCCGCAAGAAACCTCTTGCGTCGCAGCGCGATTCGCCCAAATAACGATCTGCCCAATACGCACGTGCCTGTGGTCGCGTGTCGGTCGGCGGGGATCTGGACAAGAGGCCAGTTAACCGCCCCTGGAAGACCGACAACCGGAGGCGAACCGGCGAACCCCGCCCAACGGGGGACGCGGCTTGAAGCAACGACGGACCGGGCTTTTTTGGTCTCTGCTGGCCCTCCAAAGGTCGGCGATCAAAGAGGCTTGTCTATCTTGCCGGGCGTGCGGACGGAACTCACTCGTCCAAACGATGGCCATATGATCGTCTGAGCGGATCTCTCCGCTCGGGCGCGCGTTGGCTACGGCGCAGCTGCTGATTGCCCAAGGGTTCGCCGCTTTCAAATGCGGCGAGCAACGGGCAGTCGCGTCGGCGGGTCAACGACCGCGCCTCCGCGTCTCCATCACGCGGGGCGGACGGTCGCATCGCCGGCGAATCCTTCACGTTTCAGGCGCGGAGCCTAAAACCGCGCCGCCGGGGGATGCCGCTATGACGGATCGCATCAAGGAATTCCTCGCCGCCAACCGCGAGGATGGACCACGCCTCGTCGTCGATCTCGACGTCGTGCGCGACAATTATCTCGGCTTCGCCAACGCGCTGCCGGACACGCGGGTGTTCTACGCGGTAAAGGCCAATCCGGCGCCCGAGATCCTGAACTTGCTCGCCGATCTCGGCTCGTGCTTCGACACGGCCTCGATCGCCGAGATCGAACTCGCGCTCGCCGCCGGCGCGCCGCCGGATCGGCTCAGCTTCGGCAACACGATCAAGAAGGAAAGGGACATCGCGCGCGCCCACGCGCTCGGCGTCCGCCTGTTCGCGGTCGATTGCGAGGCGGAGGTCGAGAAGGTCGCGCGCGCCGCGCCGGACGCAAAGGTGTTCTGCCGAATCTTGTGCGACGGCGCGGGCGCCGAATGGCCGCTGTCGCGCAAGTTCGGCTGCGCGCCGGAGATGGCGTTGAGCGTGCTCGAGCGCGCCCATGCGCTCGGGCTCGTCGCGCACGGGCTGTCGTTCCACGTCGGCTCCCAGCAGCGCAACCCGCGCATGTGGGACCGCGCGCTGAAGGTCTCGGCCGAGATCTTCCGCGAGCTCGCCGAGCGCGGGATCCAGCTTTCAATGCTGAACCTCGGCGGCGGCTTCCCGACGCGCTATCTGAAGTCGATGCCCCCGGTGCGCGCCTACGGGCAGACGATCTTCCGCGCGCTGCGCCGCCATTTCGGCAACCGCATCCCCGAGACGATCATCGAGCCGGGCAGGGGCATGGTCGGCAACGCCGGGATCATCGAGGCGGAGGTGGTGCTGATCTCGCGCAAGTCGGAGGAGGATCGCCTGCGCTGGGTCTATCTCGACATCGGCAAGTTCAATGGCCTCGCCGAGACGATGGACGAGATGATCCGCTATCCGGTCCGCACCGACTACGACGACGACGCGCTCGGCCCCTGCGTGCTCGCCGGCCCGAGCTGCGACTCGGTCGACGTGCTCTACGAGAAGGAGCCCTACCTTCTGCCGGTCACGCTCGAGATTGGCGCGAAGGTGCTGATCGAGGGGACGGGCGCCTATACGACGACCTATTCCTCGGTCGGCTTCAACGGCTTTCCGCCGCTGAAGTCGTATGTGATCTGAGCCAGGACGCTGGCGGCGTTTCCAGGGCCGCCAGCTCCTGCCTTGGCGGTCGGGGGCGACTGGTTGCGAAGCGCGGCCCGAAAGAGCAATTTCGACCTCAACCGCAGGCGCGATGGATCCGCCCGCCCGCGCCGCGCGTTACGGGAGGTCGCCCACAGCGCCGCGCGCTCCAGAGGGCGCCAGGTTCGAGAGGAGTTTGGACATGACGAAAGCTCCAGTCTTGCTTGCGGCGGCCTTGCTCGGCCTCGGCGCCCTCGCTGAGCCGCGCCCCGCCGAAGCTCAGCCGTCCAACTATCCGCCGAAGCGGGTCGCCTGGATCGTCGCCCCGGGCTTCTCCGATTCCAGCGGATATCCTTGGGCCGGGCCGCCGTGGGGGTGGCCCATCCTGCCGCCAAAATACGGCTGTTACGACTTCCGCCAGTATGTGAGAGGCGCCTGGCGGCGGGTCGAAATCTGCGAGTGAAAGCGGACCGGCCGCGCACAGGTTCCGATTTAAGCGCACCGTCAGCCGCGCTCGACTGTGACAGGGTTGGTCTGTAAGCCGTGCCGGCAAAGATGTCTGAAACGTCGGGCCTTCTGATGAGATTCGTCCTTTGCAGCGTAGCGGCGCTGGTCGCCATCGCCACCCTCGCTCAGTCGGCGCTCGCCGCCGATTCCCGACCGCTGGTGACAACGCAGCCCGATCCGCAAACGGATGTCGCGCCGTTTTTCGTCGCCGACACGCGATCCGCGCTGGTCGGGGACGGACTGGTCGGCCGACGACATCGCGGCGCTGCGCAAAAAGCTCAAATACGTCTTCGTCATCTTCAACGAGAACCGCTCGTTCGACCACGAATACGGCACGTTTCCCGGCGTCGACGGCCTCTATTCGGACGGCAAAAATCCGCGCGCGCCGGCCGACACGCCCGGCTTCACTCAGACCTACGTCGATAGCGTCACCGCTCAGACGGTCGCGGTCCAGCCGTTCCTCGTCGGCCCGGCTGAGAACGCCTCGTTCAAGGACTCGACCGACCACTCGCATAAAGGGCTCGCCGCCAAGATCGACGTCCAGGACGGCGTGGCGAAGATGGACAAGTTCGCCGAGGTCGAGTGGCGAAAATACGCGGGGACCGGCAGCGCGCGGGGCGAAAAGATGGGGACGCAGTTCGCCCGTCTGGTGATGGCGCATATGGACTGCGACACCATCCCGTTCTTCTGGCGCTACGCCAGCCGCTTCACCATCTTCGACGACATTTTCGCCACCGAGGACACGCCCTCGACCCCGAACGCGATCGCGATCCTCGCGGGCCAGGCCGGCGAAACGCAGTGGGTGAAGCATCCGAGCCTGACAAACCAGCCGGCCGAGACCGGCTTCACCGGCGCCATCTCCGGCACGATCAACGGCATCGCCTACACCGGCTCGGCGACGACGCAGGGGCCGCCGCTGGTCAATGATCCGCAGCCCTGGTGGGGTTCGGCGTTCGACGACACGGTCGCCGGGCGTCAGCCGACGGCGCCGCACGAGGACTGGAGTCCGGGCAACACCGCCTCCAACATGACCTTCGCCTCATTGCCGCTGACGATGATGGGCGGCTGGATCAATCTCTTCACCCAATGGGACCGCAACCCGGGCTTCGACCTCGCCGACGTCCAGAAGGACATCCCCGCCATCGCAGCCGTCGGCCGGACGCCCGTCGACTGGCGCTGGTACCAGAACGGCTACGACCTCGAGCCGTCCGACACGGGTCTCGTCGTCTCGCACAAGGCCTATGTCAGCCATCACAACGGCGCGCAATATTTCGGCTATATCGCCAACAACGCCGTCGAGCAGATGAACCTGCGCGGCGAGGGCGACGTCTTCGCCGACCTCGCCAATGGCGCGCTGCCGGAAACCGGCGGGGTGTTCACCATCCGCGGCGGCTATTACAACCTCGACTATCCGAAACAGACCGCCGTCATTACGAACCCGAACTACCCCGACCCGAAAGGCCTGACGCCGGACGAACGCGCCAAGATCGCCAAGGTCAAGTCGGGCGACGACGACCATCCGGCCTATTCCGACAGCCAGCTTAGCGAGGCGATGGCCGCCCGCGTGATCAACGCGATCGCGGGCAACCCGAAGCTTTGGAATGAAAGCGCGATCATCATCACCTACGACGAGTCGGACGGACTCTACGATCACGTCCCGCCGCGCATCCTGCAGCTACGGGCCCGACGGTCTCCCTCAGGCGCGGGGCATTCGCATCCCGCTCATCCTGATTTCGCCCTACGCGCGGGCGCATGCGGTGTCGCACGCCGAGGGCGACCACAACGCGATCATCGAGACGATCAATGCGCTGTTCGGGCTGCCTGCGCTCTCGAGCCTGCCCGACGAGAAACAGGCGCTCGTCGACGGCAATTCGCCGCGCTTCAACGCCTTCGCGCCCAAGGGCTTTGAGCAGAAGTATCTGGGCCCGCGCGACACGCCGTCGCCGATCACCGACAGCCTCATCTCGGGCTTCGACAAGGCGCGCGTGACCGGCGCGCTGCCGCCGCTGCCGGCCTCGCTCGCGCTGATCCCGAGCGACGTCGTCGAGACCTTCCCCCATTACGGCGGCAAGGGCTGCGCGGCGATCGGCGTCACGCCGGAGAACGTTCGCCAGAACATCCCCAACGTGATCCCCGAGGGCTTCAATTCGCTGCCCGCGACCCTACCGGATTACAATTGAGCCGACGCTTCCTGGTCGCCGCGGCGCTGACGCTCGCGTTGGCGTGGCCCTGGGCCGCCCACGCCGGGCCGGTCATCGACCGCATCAAGGCGGATAACGTCATCCGCTGCGGCGGCGTCTCGCGACCGGGGCTGGTCGGCCAGTCCGCCGACGGCCACGAGGCCTCCGGCCTCTATCTCGACCTCTGCCGGGCGATCGGAGCCGCGCTGCTCGGGCCGGACGGACGGATCGAATTTCACCCCTACGATTTCGACGCCGCCTTCGACCTCGTGCGCCAGGGCCGCGACGACCTCGCCTTCCTCGACGGTTCGGAGATCCTCGATCAACGGCTCGCGGGCCGGACGATCCTCGGGCCGCCGGTCGTCTTCGTTTCGACCGCGGCGATGGTCCCGGAGGCCTCAGGGGTCAGGGGCCTCGCCGATCTCGCCGGCAAGTCGGTCTGTTTCTACCAGGGCTCCAGCGCGCACCGCAGCCTCGAGGCCTGGATGGGCGCCCATCGGCTCGACTTCACCCGCATGCCCTTGACCGAATACGGCGAGATGGACGACGCCTATCGAGCGGGCAAATGCGACGCCGAAGTCGGCGAAATCGGCGATCTCGCCGTCGCGCGGCTCGCGGGTCGCGGCAAAGCCGCAAGGAGCCGCATCCTGTCCGAGCCGCTCGCGACTTTTCCGGTCATCGCGGCGACGCCGGCGAGCGACCCGCAATGGGCGGCGATCGTCGCCTGGGCGATCGTGGCGCTCGAGCGGGCGGACCTGCCGGCCGGCCCGTGGTCGGTGGGGGGAATGGACTCGGCGGCGGTCAAGGGCGCGGACCTCGGCCTGTCGGACGACTGGGCGAAGCGGGTCCTCGCGGCCGCGGGAACCTACGCCGACATCTACGCCCGCAACCTCGGCGACCGGTCGCGCCTCGGCCTGCCGCCCGGCCCCAACGCCCCGGTCGAGGCGGGCGGCCGCCTGGTGACGCCGTTCCGGGAGTAGCCGGGCAGGGCACGCTTACGCGGATAAGTTGGGGCTGTGATCCTTCACCACCACGACCACAAAGGAACACAAAGCTTCGCCCATCTTCGTGTTCTTTGTGGTGAATCTCTGGACGACGACGCCATGCCCAGGTCCAGCGCCGGCATTCTCCTTTTCCGCAGACGCCGCGACGGCGTCGAGGTCCTGCTCGTCCATCCCGGCGGCCCGTTCTGGGCGAAGAAGGACGACGGCGCGTGGTCGATCCCGAAAGGCGAGACGGAGAGCGGCGAGGATGCTGTCGTCGCGGCGAAACGGGAATTCGAGGAGGAGACCGGAGCGGCGATCGGGGGCGCTCTGGTCGAGCTCGGGACGTTCCGACAGCCGAGCGGCAAGATCGTCGCCGCCTTCGCCTCGGAAGGCGATTTCAACCCGGCGTCGCTGCAAAGCAACCTGTTTGCGATGGAGTGGCCGCCTCGCTCCGGTAAGACCGTGGAATTCCCGGAAGCGGATCGGGCGGCGTGGTTCGGCCTCGAGGAAGCGCAGAGGAAAATCCTGAAGGGGCAGCGGCCCATCCTGGCCGCGCTCGCCGACCGTCTCAGCCGCAAAGGCGACGTCGGGCGATGAGCCCCCTTGCCAACCCGCCTACGGCCGTGAAATAGCGCGATCTGCACCTATATCCGGCCTTTCGCCGTTTCGGAGCCCTGCATGTCCTTCTGGCTCGAGATCGCCGCCTTCCTGATCAAGGCGATCATCATCGTCGCCGCCGTCGGCGCGCTCGTCATCCTGATCGTGCGCCTCACCCGCTCAGCCGACGGCCCGAAGGACCGCGAGATCCGGATCAAGTCGATCAACGACCGCTACGACGCCATGCGCGATGCGTTCAACGCCGAATTCCTCAGCCGGAAGGAGCGGAAGGCGCTCCTCAAGGCGCGGAAGAAGGAGGCCAAGGCGCGCCGATCCCAGCCAGCGGCCAAGCGCATCTTCGTGCTCGGCTTCAAGGGCGACTTGCGTGCGACCGCGGTCAAGAACCTCGGGCGCGAGATCGACGCGGTGCTGACGGTTGCGCGGCCGGGCGCCGACGAGGTCGTCGTGCGGATCGACAGCGGCGGCGGCACGGTGACCGGCTACGGTCTCGCCGCGGCGGAGATCCTTCGCCTGCGCGCGCAAAACATCGCCGTGACCGCCTCGGTCGATCAGGTCGCCGCGAGCGGCGGCTATATGATGGCTTGCGCCGCCGACCGCATCGTCGCCGCGCCCTTCGCCGTCGTCGGTTCGATCGGCGTGGTCGCGCCCGCGCCCAATCTGCACCGGCTCCTCAAGAAGAACGACATCGACTACGAGGATATCACCGCGGGCGAATTCAAGCGGACGATCACGCTGCTTGGCGAGCCGACGCCCGCGGGCCGCCAGCATTTTCGCGGCAAGCTCGACGCGATTCACGCCGCGTTCAAGGCGCATGTCGCGGAGCGCCGGCCGAAGGCCGACATCGACCGCGTCGCCGACGGCGACCATTGGCTCGCCAGCGAAGCGCTCGCGCTCGGCCTCGTCGACGAAATCGTGGCGGGCGACGAACTCTTGTTTCGCGCCCGCGACAGCGCGCGACTGTATGAAGTCAAGTGGGAAGCGCGCAAGTCGCCGCTGCAGCAGCTCGTGAGCGGTTTTGGCGTCGTCGCCCGCAAGGCGGCCGATTTCGTCACGGCGCGCGCCCTCGACGGCGGCGCGTGACGCGCTCGCCAAGACGAGGGCTGTCTTCCGACCGCGGCGGACCGTCCGCCGACGCTTGAAAAAACCCCGAGGCTGAAAAAAAGCCATGATATCGAGTTGAGCGTAGCACGCACGCATGAGCCGCCGGATCACAAAGCCTGGCGATCTCGGCTGGCTCTGAAAAGCCCGGAAGGGGCGAAGGCGGGCAAGGTCCGGCCCGCTCATACGCCTGCGCGGAAACGGGGTGCACGGGATGAAGCTAACGACCTTATGGACGTTCATCGCCGCGCTCGCAGCGACGCAGGGCCTCGCCGGCGCACGCGCGGAAAATGGAGCGTCCCCGCCCGCGGCCACCGTGCCGGCCAATCCGAGCAACATCGCCCCCACCGTCGCCGACGCGCCGCATCGGAACGTCGAAGTGTTCGGCGAGCCGCGCATGGACACGAGACATCCCAACACGATCTGGGACGAGGAGGACATCCGAAACCTCAAGCAAACGTTGAAAACCAGCCCGGGGTTGCGGCAAGCCCTGTTCGAACTTCAGAAGACGATGGATGATCGGATCGGCAAGCCGATCGACGTGCCGCCGCCCCAGAAGGGCCCGGACGGCGCCTGGCTCTATCCTGGCGACTACTTTCCGGACTTTCCAGGGCGGCCTCAAACGCCCGACCCGGTTCGCAAATTTTCCTGGTTTTTGGCGCGCGATTCGGTGGCGATCAACTCCCTCGGGTTTCTGTACGCTCTGACGGACAACGAGAAGTACGCAAAATACGCGCGCGACCTTCTCATCGCCTACTCGAATCTGCCTCGCTATGGACCGTCGAAGGCAATCCAATATCGCTACGCCAAAGGCCTGACCAACCAGGTCCTGGAAGACGCGCTTGACCTCGAGTCGATCGCGCGCGGCTACGACCTGATCTATAATTCGCCGGCGCTGTCTCCCGCGGATCGGGCGCGGATACACGATGACCTGATCCAGCCGCTCGCCTGGGTAATGCTTTATCCGGAGTTCTACGAAAGGAATCCGGGCGACAACTTCGCCAGTCAGATCAATAACCGGGGGGCGATCGGTTCGACCGCCGTCCTGCTGGCCGGCTACGCCACCGACGACCACGAGCTTGTCAACGCCGCGCTGTATGGGACGTTCACGACGCTCGGCAAATCGAATCCGGCTCATTACAAGCAGTTCCCACCGCCCAAGGATTGGATCGCCGCAACCGCTGACCATCCGAGCCTGGGATTGCTCACGGTCCATTTCGCGCCGCGGGCGATTGCGGGGGGCATGTGGGTCGAAGGCACGCCGGGCTACACCCTTTATGCACTCGCGGCGTTGATCAACGCGGCGGAGGCTGGGTGGCGGCATGGTCTCGATCTCTATCGCTACAACGACAGCATTTTGAAATATCTCTTCGATTATCCTTTACTGTTTACCTACACGGATCTGAGCGTTCCGGCGGAAAATGACTCCCGAAGAATATGGCTGCGATCGATCTATTATCCGGTCCTCTACCAATATGGATACCGGAGATACCGGGACCCCAGGTACTTGGCGCTGATCAATTCCCGGGACGACTTCGGGGCCGAACCTGAGCGCAAGGGCCCGGCGCGGAGCGACCGCCCCCTGGTGCATTCCTGGCTTCCCAGCGCGCCGCCGCCGCTTTCTTACGACGTCGACGCGCGCCACGAAGGCCCGCAGCTGACCTCCCCGAGCGTGAACTTTCCAGCAGTCGGGTATGGGGTGCTGCGGACGAAGCCGGCGAAAGGCTCGGGTTTGGCGAGCCTGACGCTCTCCTACGGTCCATTGGCGTCGCATGGGCACCCCGACAAGCTGCACATCGATCTATGGGCGCTGGACGACATCCTGATGCCGAGCCCGGGCGTGCAGCTTCCCTATAACAATCCGCTCGATGCGAAATGGCACTACACGACGCTGAGCCACAACACGATGACCGTCGACGAACAAACCCAGCATACCATCAATTACGCCGTTCCGAAGGATCAGCATCTGCGCGCCGACCAGAGCGTCTACGGTCCGGCCGAGACCTTCGGCGTCGAGCGCGCCTGGTCCGATACCGCCTATCCCGGGGTCAAGCTGGACCGAGCCATCTGTCTCACCGGCGACTATCTCGCCGATCTGTTCGCGGCCTCTTCCAGCACGGCGCACCGCTATGACCTCGCCTGGCACATTCGTGGCGAGCCTTCGAGCAATCTTCCTTTCGCCGTTTCGCCTTTCCCGGACCCAGTCCCGAACGGATACAACGCCTTTACGGAAGTGCGGCAGGCCACGCCGACAAACTTGTCGTGGTCGGTCGCCTTCGATCAGGGCTCGCGCTCCGCCCGGCTGACAGTCGCCGGGGGCGCGGCGACCCAGCCGATCCTCGGATTGGGCGGGATCTATGCCGATGCGCTGCCCAATGAGAAACCCGTCAATTCGACGGCTCCGACCCTGATCGAGCGCCGCGACCGCGCGTCTTCGACCGTGTTCGGCAACGTCCTCGATTTCTCCGGCGCCCAGGACGGCCTTGTCAGGACGGTGACGCAGGAGGGCGGCGTCGATCAGGGATTCGCGCTTCTTCGGATCGCAACCGCCGACGGCGACGATCTCTGCTCGGCGTCCTATGAGCCGGGCGTCCATTCGGCGGCCGGCCTCGAAACCGACGCCCTGCAGGCGCTGGTCCGGATGAAGGGGCTTTCGCCCCGCGCGCTTTATCTCGGCGGCGGAACGCTCCTGAAGGCCGGGAACGCCGTTTTGCGACGGAGCGCCGAGGGCCTCGCCTATGTCGAGCAGACGCCCAACGGCGGATTCGTCGTCGGAAATCCCTCGCCGGCGGGGGCGACGGTGACGGTGAAGCTCGGGGCGCTGAAGGGCCTCGAAGCCTTCGAGATTGACGACGAGGGCAAGCCCAAGGGCAAGGCCGGCCTTGTGGCCAGTGAGGCCGGCGAGATTGCGGTCCGTCTCGATGCCGGCGCACGCATCGGCTTGTTCCCGCCCGGCAAGACCAAGTCCTGAACGTCGCCCTTGAGCCGGGGCGGCGACGCGCCTTGCGCGGCGCGCCGTGGACGCGGCACGGGCGTCGCTGGCGGCAAGACGCGACGTTCGATCGGACGGCCGTCCATCGTCCTGCAGCAAACTTCGAATAAAAGCACGGGCTCGCCGCCGGCGGTTTGCGTACGGTCAATGCGCAGCCCGCTGAGGGGGCGTATGATGCAATGTAAGGCTTAAGAGCCTGCCAAGAATCGGAGGGTTCAATGGCGAAAGTTGAAACCAAGGTTCCGGTCACGACCGAAACGAAACCCGCGCCGCCGACGATGCAGATGCAGATGTGGCATCCGTTTGAGAGCCTGCGCCGGGAGGTTGATCGTCTGTTCGAGGACTTCACGACCAGCCCGCTGCGGTTGCCGTTCCGCCGCCCGGCGTTCGATATTGAGCCGTTCTGGTCGCCCGAGTCCTGGGTGGCCATCCCGGCGGTGGATTTTGTCGAGCGTCCCGACGCGTTCGAGGTCCACGCGGAACTGCCGGGCATGGATGAGAAGGACGTGGCCGTGACGATCTCGGGCGACGTGCTCTCCATCAAGGGCGAGAAGCATCAGGAGACGGAGGAGAAGAAGCCCGACTTCCATCTGCGGGAGCGCCGTTTCGGCTCGTTCGAGCGCGCGCTGCGGCTTCCTGAGGGGGTCGATGCGGAAAAAATCGCGGCGAGCTTCAAGAAGGGCGTGCTGACCGTCACGCTGCCGAAGACTGCGGAAGCGCAAAAGCCCGTAAAGTCCATCGAGGTTAAAGGCGAATAGCGCCGCCCGGAACATCCGGCGCTGCAAAGCGATGGCGGCCCGGGCTGACCGAGCCGCCATCGGGTGCGACGATGCGGTCAACGGGGGCGCTGATCGCGCTCTTCAATTAAAGGCGCGCGACGACGGCCAGGCGCTTCACCTGCCCGCTCTGATAGGCTTTGAGGAAGGCGTCGTAATCCTTGAACGACACGCACCCGTTCGAGTCCCCTCTCGGTCCGAGCATGTAGGAGTGCGCGAGCAGCCCGTTGCGGCCGAACATGTCGCCCTCGCCGATGGGGTTCAGGCGCAGCGCCTGGACCCCGTGGAAGATCTCCTCGCGCGGCGTAAGATCATAGAGGTGCGGCGGCGTGGCGCCGCGGTCGGCTTCGGTCACGGACCGGGGGTCGTCCAGGAGCAGGCCCAGGCCCGAGTGGGCTTCCAGCCGCGTCCCGTCCGGAAGAGTGACGGTATGCGCCGAGATGTCGTAGACGGCCGTCAAGGGGCTGTGGGCCGCGGCGCGCGCGAAGGCGTCGCCGAGGTCCGCGCCGGGCCGCACCGGCGGAAGGGGAGGAACGACCGGGCGCCACGGCGGCGAGGGCGCGCTCTCGAGGCGGGCGATATCGCGCTTTGCGCGTGGCCGAACGACTTCCGGCGGAGCCTCGAGGCTCTGCTCTTGAATGATGCTCGGGGCGGGCGCGACCAGAGCCGCGGGCGGAGGCTGCTCGGCTGACGAATTCGGCGCCGGCGCCGATAGCGGCGCAGCCGAGCCCAGAGGCGGGATGACGGCCGCCGAGTAGCGCGGCGCGCTCGGCCCGGACAGCAGCGCCAACGCTCCAACGCAGCAGACCACCGCGACCGCCGCGGCGCTGAAACAGAGCCAGAGAACAAGGTTTCGCGTCTCGTGGTCGCCGCCGGACAGCTCGCAGGACAATGCGCTTGACGCCTTGCGCATGACGACTGGCGACCGAAGTCGCCCTCCCTGATGGCGACGTAAAGTTATCTTAAGAAGTGTAAATCCCGCTGTGATCGCGGTCACAACGCGGGTCCCGTGGACCAGGAGCGCGCGCCGCCGCGCCTGGGCGGCCCCACCCCGAGCGCCTTCTCGGGCGCGAGCGGTTTGACGAGGACGACCATCTGCAAGTGGCGCGAGGTCGTGCGCGGGTCGGGCTTTCAGCGCGCTGCGGCGAGCGGGCTTAAGAAGCGAGCGGCCCGAGCCGGCGCGATCAAGCGCCGAGGGCGTTCGCGACGACACGCCCGACGTAGAGGCCTCGACGCGACTCCCGGAACCTGGCGGCGCGGCTTCATCTCGCCCGCGTCTTCCGTCATAACGGCGCGATGGGCCTCAACGTGTTCTTTCTCGGCCTCGGCTATTGCGCCGAGGCGCTGATCCGGCGGGCGCCGTCGCTCGAGCCGAGCGGCACGGCGCGCTCGGACGAGCGGGTCGCCGCTCTACGCGCCGCCGGCCTCGAGGCTTTCGTCCTCGACGGGACGCGGATCGATCCCGGGCTTGCGCCGGCGCTTCGGCGCGCCGAGGCGGTTGTCGTGTCCATTCCGCCGAGTGGGGGGCGGGGGCCGTTCGACGCCGTCGCAGACGCGTTCGCCGCCGCGCCGAACCTCGCCCGCATCGTCTATTTCTCGACCATCGGCGTCTATGGCGAGCATGGCGGCCGATGGGTCGACGAGAGTTCGGCGACGCTGACCCGTTCCGAACGCGGGCTCGCCCGTCTCGCCGACGAAGCCCGCTGGACGGAGGCGGCGAGGGGGCGGGGGATCGCCGCCGACATCCTGCGCCTGCCGGGCATCTACGGGCCCGGCCGCAACGCCCTCGACAAGCTTCGGCGCGGCGAAGCGCGGCGGATCGTCAAACCAAACCATGTCGTCAACCGCGCCCATGTCGACGACATCGCCGAAGTCGCCCGGCTGGTCCTCGTGCGGGGCCTCGAAGGGCGGATCTGGAACGTCGCCGACGACGAGCCCGCGCCGCCTGAGGACGTGGTCGCCTATGCGGCCGGGCTTCTCGGCCTTCCGCCGCCGCCCGAGGAACCGCTCGAGACCGCGGCGCTCTCGCCCTTCGCCGCGAGCTTCTACGCCGAGGAGAAGCGGGTCTCGAACGCCAAGGCCAAGGCCTTGCTCGGCTTTGCGCCCGCCTATCCGACTTATCGCGAGGGGCTGAGAGCGCTGTACGAGGCTGGGGAGGGGCGAAGCGGCTGATCGAACCCCTGCGGGACAGAAACGCGCCGAATTGCCCAACGCGCCCGCTGCGGGTAAGCTTCGGTCGGCGCCGAGGCGCGCTCATGCGCTTCGTGCGGCCCGACATGGAGGGGTTATGTTCGGCAAACGGACATTTTCGCTGGCGCTTCTCGCAGGGCTCGGGCTGTCGCTTGCGGGCTGCTACGAGCCCACCGCCTACGGGACGGGCCCCTATTACGGCGGGGTCGCGCCGGTCGGCGCCTATTACGGCGGGGTCGCGGTCGGCGGCCCGGTCTACACCGGCGGCTATTACGGCGGCTATGGCGGCTACGGGGGTTACGGCGGCTATGGCGGCTATGGCGGCTACGGCTACCGCACCGGCTACTATCACGGCGGCGCATATTACGGACACCGCTACGGCTACCGCGGCGGCGGCGTCTACGCGCGCGGCTATCATGGCGGCGGCTATCATGGCGGTTACCGCGGCGGCGTCCATCGCGCCGGCGGCGCCTACCGCCGATAAGCGCCGGCGACGGGAGCGCGTCGCCGGTCAGGTTTCCGGCGGCTCGTCCCGCTCTTCCTGCTCGGACGGCAGGTATAGTCCGGAGTTGGGCTCGATCCAGCACATGTGGTCGTGCACCTCGGTGACGCCCGCCGTATTCTCGGCGATCACCCGGAGGCCGGACCGCAGCCGCTCGTCGGTGATTGCGCCGTCGAAGGTCACGACCCCGTTGTGCGCATCGACCCGGATGCTCGCCTTCGGCGCCCAGCCGAGCCGGTCGAGCTCCGCCTCGATCGCGGCCTTGATCTCGGCGTCGGGATGGCCGCCGTTCGTCTTCGGCAGGGCCGCCACGAGGGCCTTGAGCAGGTCGGACCGCGAAATGATCCCGACCACCGCCTCGCCGCGCAGCACCGGCAGCCGCTTGACGCCGTATCGCAACATCAGGTCGACCGCGACGCTGAGTTCGGCGTCTTCGGCGACGGTGATGAGCTTGCGCGTCATGATCTCGCCGATCTTGCGCCCGTGGCTGTGGGCGTAGGATTCGGCGAGCCGGCCGCCGCTGAGCAGCGCCTCGAGCCAGCGCGGCTGCTTGCGCTCCGCGCCGAGTTCGCTGCGGCGCATGAGGTCGCCTTCGCTGAGAACGCCGACCAGCGCGTTGTCGGCGTCGCGGACGAGCAGCGCGCTGATCCGCGACTTGAGCAGCGTTTCGGCCGCCTCCGCAATCGTCGCCGTCTCCGGCAGGCCGATCGCCCCATAGGTCATTACGTCTCGAACGCGCATAGCAACCTCGCTCGCTAGAGCGTGACGATATTGGGTCGCGCGGGCTAACCCTCACCCTGCCGCTTCGCGGCTTCCCTCTCCCGGTGGGAGAGGGGCGACCCCCTTCCCCCTCGGGGGGAAGGTGGCCGCGCAAGCGGCCGGATGAGGGTTCGCGGCTCGATTCGATCAGAACTCATCATGCTCGCTAACGCTTGAGTAGCGGAGCCGGCGGGATGGTGGCAAGAACGAAGCGGAGATGGCGGCTATGCGCCGCAGGTCGACCGTGACCGCCGCCGATACGGAGCGCCCCCATGTCCAATCCCGTCGTGATCGAGGTCCTGCGCGGCGACCGCGTCGAGTCCGCCCACCGCGGCGCCGGCGCGGTGGTCGACGCGGACGGACGGATCGCGTTCGCTTTCGGCGACGTCGACCGCCCCATCTATCCGCGCTCGGCGGTCAAGGCCTTGCAGGCGCTGCCGTTGATCGAGAGCGGCGCGGCCGACCGGCTGGGGCTGACGGAGGCGGAGATCGCGCTCGCCTGCGCCTCGCACGCCGGCGAGGACGTCCATGTCGCGACCGCCGCCGCGATGCTGGCGAAGGCCGGACGCGACGCGGGCGCGCTTCGATGCGGGACGCACTGGCCGGGCAGCGAGACGGCGGCTCGGGCGCTCGCCCGTCGAGGCGCAACGCCGTCCGCACTGCACAACAACTGTTCGGGCAAGCACGCAGGCTTCGTTTGCCTCGCCTGCGCCCAAGGGATCGACCCGGCGGGCTACGTGTCGCCCGACCACGCGGTCCAGCGCGCCGTGACGGCGGCGCTCGCCGACATGACGGGCGTCGCGCTCGGGCCGGAAACCCGCGCGATCGACGGCTGCTCGATTCCGACCTACGCGATCCCGCTGCGGGCGCTGGCGCATGGGCTTGCCCGCTTCGCGACGGGGCAGGGGCTGCCGCTTGAGCGCGCCCGGGCGGCGGCGCGCATTCGCGCCGCGGTCGCGGCGAACCCTGCGATGGTGGGCGGCGAGGGCCGGTTCGACACCGAGGTCATGGCGCTGTTTGGCGCGCGCGTGTTCGCCAAGACCGGGGCCGAGGGCGTCTGGTGCGCCGCCTTGCCGGAGCTTGGCCTCGGGCTCGCCGTCAAGGCCGACGACGGCGCGGGCCGCGCGTCGCAGGCGATGATCGCCGCGCTCCTCAGCCGCATCGGCGGCCTTGGCGACGCGCTCGACCGCTTCGCCGCGCCGCCGCTCCTCAACTGGAACGGGATGACGGTCGGAGCGGTGCGCCCCGCCGGGCCGCTGGCGTAAGCGGCGCTGCGCTGTAGACGCGGTCGCTGACCGCGTCCGCCGCGATCAGCGATCGCGGCTACAGACGCTTGAGCAGAAATCGGGTGGGCGTCGAGCTTGAAATTCCTATTGTGACGCCTCTGTACAGACAGAGGAACCGACGTGGCTCAGGAAAAGACCGCCCCCGCGATGGGCGCCAAGGAATGGACAATGCTCCTGGCGCTCTCTGCGTTATGGGGTGGGTCCTTTTTCTTTTTCAAGGTGCTCGTAGAGGTTTTGCCGCCTTTCACTGTGGTTCTCGGACGAGTTGGCTTTGCCGCGATCGGATTGAACCTCCTCCTCGTCGTTCGGCGCGACGCCATGCCGAAGGACCCGCGCCTTTGGCGGGCCCTCCTCCTCATGGGGCTCCTCAACAACGTCGCGCCCTTCTCACTGATCGTTTTCGGCGAGATGCGCATCTCGAGCGGCCTCGCCTCGATCCTGAACGCGACGACGCCGATCTTCACTGTGCTCGCCGCTCACGTTTTGACGTCAAACGAAAAGTTGAGCTGGACGAAGTCGCTCGGCGTCCTATTCGGCTTCGTCGGCGTCTTGGCGCTCGTCGGTCCGAATTTGCTGCTTGGCGCGGACGAAAACGACCTGGTTGGCGAGACGGCATGTTTGCTCGCCGCGGTCAGCTATGCTTTCGCTGGCATTTATGGACGCCGCTTCAAGGCGATTCCGCCGCTAAAGGTCGCGACCGGCCAAATCACGGCCAGCGCCTTCATCCTTCTGCCCATCGTCACATTGGTCGATAAGCCTTGGACGCTGCCTGTTCCGGGCCTCCAAGTCTGGCTGGCGTTTGCGGGCATCGCGTTTCTGAGCACGGCGCTTGCCTACATCCTCTACTTTCGAATTTTAGCAACCGCCGAAGCGACAAACCTCTTGTTGGTCACCTTCCTTCTCCCTGCGAGCGCAATGGCGCTCGGTGTCGCGTTCCTGGGTGAATCCGTGACCTGGGAAGCCTTGGTCGGCTTGGCGTTGATTGGCTTAGGGCTTGCCGCGATCGACGGTCGCCTGCCGCGTTGGCTTTACGGTTCTGTGCGGCAAAAGCGCCAGCCAGACACGACAGCCGACAACGCCGCCATCAAGACATCCGGAGGCGCTCGTTGAGAGTGGGCGAAAATTCCTTTCTCCAGCTCGTTGTATCCCCTTTCGAATGGGCTACCGCGTGGCGGGACCGGCGGTCGTCATCCCTCCGAACGCGCCGCCGACCACCTGGAATGGCGCAGCGACCACCGCTCCCACCGCATTGAACGGCGCGGCGAATGCGGCGCCGATCGGACCGCCGGCGCTGTAAGCCGGGGCGTAACCTGGGCCGCCCGATCCGTAGAGGTACACCGGCGCGGGGCTGTAGGACGGGGAGCTGAAGAGCGCCGTCGCTCCGCCGAGCACGCCGCCGGCGACGCCGCCGACGACGGCGCCGGCGCCGGTAAAGACGGCCTGCGCCGCCTGGCCGGTTCCGCTGACGACGTTGCCCACTGCCGCCCCCGGCCCCCAGCCGTAGTAGGGCGCCGGCGGTTGCGCCGCATGAACGACAATTTGCCGACCCTCCTCATGATGGACGGTGTGGTGGTGATGCCGAGGGTGCGCATAGCCCTCTTGCGCTGAAGCCGGAGCGGCGACGGCCAACGCCAGCGCGGCCATCCCGACCGTCGACGTGGCGAGACGAAGGATGCTGAATCGCATGAGACGATCTCCTTTGGCGGGGAAACATCGGCGTGACGACCGAGCAGGAGACAATGGGTTGAGGCTCGCCGCCGATCCGCCTTCTATCTGATGTGTCAAACCTTATGCCGAATCGGGGCGTTATGAAGGCCGCCCCCGCAAGAGCCTTCTCGGCGCAATCGTCGTGATTCGGACATTTCTCAGTCACCGGCAACGCGATCGTGCGACTTGACGCGGACTTTGTGCTCGAGGCCAAAGAACGGGTCACCGCGCGCGCCGTTCAATTCCCTCACGCTCGGCGTCGAATGTCCGAGTAGTCATTCTCGCTCTCAGCAAGAGAGAGCTCATAGGCGGTCTGCAAATTAAGCCAGAAGCGCGGGTCGACGTCGAAATACCGCCCAAGCCGGATGGCCGTGTCCGCAGACACGTCGCGCCGCTGGCGAATGATGTCGCTGATCCGGTTTCCAGGAACTCCGACGGCTCGCCCAAGGGCGTTAGCCGAGAGGCCGAGCGGCCTCATATATTCCTCGGCAAGGATCTCGCCGGGGTGTGTGCGCACGCGTGGCATGAAGATCCTCCTCAATGATAGTCCACGACTTCAACGCGATCGGGACCCGCCTCAGTCCAGACGAAGCACACGCGCCAGCGATCGTTGATGCGGATGCTGAATTGACCGGCCCGATCACCCTTCAAGGCTTCAAGGCGATTGCCTGGCGGCGACCTCAGCGTGTCCAGCATCGGCGCCGCGTCCAGCATATCGAGCTTGCGCGCGAGAACCTTGGCGACGGCGCGCCACTGGGCTGGACAGTCGCCTTCCCGAAAGAATTCCTCCGTTTCAGCGCTGACGAAGCCGACGATCACGCGAGCCTATATACGATACGTATCGCATGTTGTCCAGCGCCAATCAGGTTCGCGACAATTGGGCGCGGCCCCCCGGGCGCTGTTCGCGCTGCTGACTTGACAACTCGGCGAGCGGATTGACGTTGACCGGCACGCGTAGGCGATAGGAGCGACACCACCGTCCCGCGCCAACGCGTTGGCGGCGAAATCGTTTTCGATTTCGTACCGCTTACTCGGAGAGAGTCGCGAGGATCTTTCGGCTGCAAATTCTGCGTCGTATCTTTGCAACCGATCGATTTGCCTATCAATCGAACGCGTTGCGAAGTCCGGACAGCTTCCGCTTAGCGCTCACCGTGCTGCTCACGGTGGTCCTTACCGAGATCGCGCTGCACGACCGGCGCATCGCGAGATGATCAGCCGCTTCGAAAAAGGAATTTGAGCGCCTGTCACCGCAATCCCCAGCGCCAGACCGGCGGGCAGGATCCGTCCCGGCGCCACTTGGCTTTCTCGGATGCGGAATCAGGCGGCCGCCTGTGAGCGGCGGATCCATTCGTCGAAACCGATGCGGCCATGGCGAGCTTCGCCCAACGGCACGAGCGAGCGCTCGTCGACCCGGCCACCCCAGTATTGCGCCTCGGGATCGCGCACGACCTCGCGCCGGTCGCCGATCGCCCTCAGATACCGGGCGATAATTTCGTTGAACGGCGCTCGTTCCGGGCCGGCGATCTCGACAATGCCGTTTCGCGGCGCTGCAAGCGCTGTCTCGGCGACAATGGCCGCGACGTCGTCCGCCGCGATGGGTTGGAACAGGACGGGCGGAATCCTGACTTTGTTTCCGGCAGCGCTGGAATTGGCGATCCCGCGGAGAAATTCCAGGAACTGGGTCGAACGGACGATGGTGTAGGGGATGCCGGAGGCCTCGATCAGTTTCTCTTGGGCGACCTTGGCGCGGAAATAGCCATTGTCGGTTCGGTCGGTTGCGACAATGGACAGCGCGACATGATGCCGGACGCCCGCTGATGCCTCGGCGGGGAGAAGGTTACGCTCGGAAGTCTCGAAGAATTCCAGCACCGCCTTGTCTTCGAAGGAAGGCGAGTTGGCGAGGTCGATCACGACCTGCGCGCCGGCCACGGCCTCTTTGACACCCTCGCCAGTGATGGTGTTGACGCCGCTATTGGGCGAGGCTGCGACGACCTCGTGGCCGCCCTTGCGGAGAATGGCGACGGTTTTCGAGCCGATAAGTCCGGTGCCGCCGATGACGACGATCTTCATGGTTCACCTCCCTTTACGACTGAGACGCGCTCGCTAGATCCGAATTGATCGGGGCCTCAACGCTTTGCACAGAGCGCGACAAAACAAGTACAGCAGCGTCGTTGCTTAGGACGCCCTTGCAGATAACACCAACTGCTCGTCGTATTTCATTCCGATGTCGAATCACATACCAGAAAAAAGGGGCAGCCTTATGACGATACACTTCCATGAGGCAAGCACGCGAAGCAAGGCTTGGAGATGACGTCGTAGAACATGATCGATAATGGTGTTCAGTGAATTTAAGGCGGTAACCCAGCGATGGCTTTCAACGGATGGAGTTCGCGATCATTCTCGCCGCTCACGAGCCGGTCGGGTCAATCCTTTCGTCTGAGCCAACATCCTTCGCGTACATGCTCAATCCGAAAAAGCGTGTTGAGAGTTTCCAAGTCAGTTCTGGCGATCGACCTGAATGTTTTCGCTCTAACGAGCCGGCCTATCGGCAGGAAGGAGGTCGGCGGTCGCCCTCGCTGAGGGACAGCGGGAGCAAAGGGCGTCGCCGGGAAAACCGTGAGAAATTCTGACGGCGCTTACGCTGTTGCGGTTCCGCACCTGCAGCTCTACGAATTTCGTTCTGACTCTGCCTGCGGGCGCGAGCCGGAAAGGGGTTCGTTGCATTCCGCCTAAGAGAGTGGAGGGCCCATGCGTTCCTATCGTCAGGCAATCGCGGTCGCATTGGCCAACTTTGTCGCCAGCCTCGTCGGCATGGCGCTCCGGCTCGTCCTGCCGGTACAGGTGCTCAACGATTCCAAAGCGGCGGTCGGGGGGATGACCGGGCTCATCACCCTGTTGCTGGCGCTCGTCCTCGGTCTCCTGGTCTACACCGCCTTCACGGTCTACTCGACGCAGCAGTCCGAAGCGCAGGGACTCGGGCCGGTGGTGATCGAGTTGGACGACCTCCTCGAGCAATATGGACCCGACGCCCTGCGGGGGCGGGTCGGATTGAGGGAGGCGCTCGGGCGGTCCCGGAAGCGGTTCTTCGGTGATCCAGAGCATGGGCCGCAGGCGCACACCTTCGAAGAGACCCGGGCGACCATGCACTGGATGAACACTTATTTCGACAACCTTGAGCCTTCATCCGAGAGGCAACGGCAACTGCGGGTCTCAGCCAAGGACTTGGCGAAGATGTTCGCCGAGACCCAAATGCTGATGGCCCGGCAGCTCGCCAATCCCTTCCCCGAGCACCTGCTCGTCGTCGTCACCTTCTGGGCCTCCCTGCTGTTTCTCGGCAACGGTCTCGTTGCGACGCCGAACGCGGTTACGGTCGCGGCGCATTTCCTGGGCGCCGTTGCGGTCGCCAGCGCGGTCTTTCTGATTCTGGAGCTGAGCCACCCGTACTCCGGCGTAATCCGCCTTTCTCCTGCTCCCCTCGACCGGCTCATGCTTCAGCTCGGGGACGCGGCCAAGGTAGTAGATTAATGTCGTACGCGCGCCGCGAATTGCCGCGCAACTTCGCCCCTCGGCTATCCACGAATGAAGACAACCACCGAACATGAATTCGCCGTGGCCAGCTAATCGCTCGCAACCAAGTTCGTTTATGGTTGCACTGATGCACCCGCAGTCAACTTCCGGAACGCCCGCGGCTGGCGCAGCGCTTCCCTTGCGCCAATGCGCAGTGTCCGGCGTAAACCGTGCGCTCCGGGTTGATCGCCATCAACAGCAACGGTTCGACCTTACGCGTTCGTAGCCGCCTCAGGACCAACCGCACCTGGCGCCGTTCGCCCTATGCGCGCTTCCGTTTGGATTGCCGCCTTCTGTTCAACCGCCGGCAGCGCTGGGGTCGCCGTGTTGGGATCGGATGCGCTACCAGACCCCCGGAAAGAGGCGCCAGCGGACGTGGCGGGCGTAATCGTCGTAGCCTGGCAGTCCTTCGCGCAACGTCCTTTCCTCGATCCGGATGCGAATGGCGAAGCCGAGCGCAACGAGGGGAACCGTCGCCAGGCCCCACCACGAGCCGAGCGCGAGGGACGTCGCGGCCACATAGATCAGTCCGCCGAAGTACAGCGGATGGCGCACGATGGCGTAGGGGCCGGTCGCGATGACCGTATGCCCGCGTTCCTTCTGGATCTTCACGACCGGCGCCGCGAAGCTGTTCGCGCGCATCGTCCAGGTCATGAACACGGTGACCGCGAGGACGAGTGCGCAGCCTGCCCCTTGCACGGCGGGCGACATCGTCGACCAGCGCCAGCGCTCGGCGTCCGCCGCCATAAACCCCATGCCGCCGAACAGGAGGAGAAGGAGAGGGACGACGACGAGCTTGTCCGCGAGGGGCTGATCCTTCTGAACCGGCGGCTTCAACCGTTCCCGCAACAGATCCGGATCGACGCGCGCCAGATAGACGGAGAGAACGACGGAGATGGCGAGCATCTCGCCAAGATAAATCCAGCCGCCCGCGTAGGCGATCGTCCCGGCGGCGCCGAAAATCATTGCGCCCATGAGGCCGAACCAGAGGATCGTCTGGACGACAAGATTGAGTGCGAGGCCCATGTGTAAATCGGTCGCTCCGCGCGCTCATCCCCCGTCGTCATTGCGAGCCGAAGGCGAAGCAATCTATGCCGCAGGGCGCCGCGGCGGCATGGATTGCTTCGTCCCCCCGGATCAAGTCCGAGGGTCCTCGCAATGACGGATGCAGGTTGTTTGAATCGATTCAGTCGTTTCGGCGCCTCGCGCTAATAACGTTCGTTGTTGGCCCGGACCACCTCGGACACTTCAAAGGGACAGAGCCCGGCCATGACGCGGGTCGCTGATTGCTTCAGCAACTCGACAACAACTAACGTTGTAGGAGGTTTAACCGTCCTTCTGAAAAACTCAACAAATCCTTGCCTTTCCATACCTCGTGTTCGATGTTTGTTCTGGTGCCCGCTCGAACGGAGACCCCTCGCCCGTGTCCGATCGCCCCCCAGTACCCATGCGCGCCGCCCACACCTCGCCAACCGCAACGCGCGCCGCGCGGCTGGCCAAGTTCCAGCGCGAACAGCTGATCGTCGATTATCTCAACCGCGGCGTCTCGGTCGCCGAGATCGCGGCTGAGATCGGGATCGGCGAAAAGCGGACGCGGGCGGTGATCCGGGAGACGCTCGCCCGCCGCATGCCGCATCCGCCTGAGCCCCCGGATCCCAGTCCGGGGGTCGTGGCGATTCAGGTCAGCCGCCTCAACGAGGCGCTGCTCATGGCCTTCAACGCCATGTCGCCGAGCAACCTCAAGGGGATTGACCAGATGGTGAAGATCGTGCGCGAACTCGACCGCTACGGCGGCGCCTTCGCCGCCGAATGGGCGCGGCCTGAGGCGCCGCCGATCCGGCGGCCCGGCGCAAGGACGTCGAAGGACGCCTCCTTGAACGTGAACCTCGCCCCCGCGCGCGATGATCGCCCGGAAAATCTGGCGCAACGCCTTGAAAAGGTTGAATCCGCGCGCGCCCAGCTCCCCCTCGCCCCGCTTCAGCGGGGAGAGGGCTGGCCCCCGGACTTGATCCGGGGGGAGGGGCTTAGGCGATTGGCCGTTGCGGCTTATCGCCAGGCCCCTCATCCTAACCTTCTCCCCGTGAACGGGGAGAAGGGACCCCTGGACGCTTCGTCAGGCGACGCTCGCCCGGAAAATCCGGCGCAATGCCTTGAAAAGGTTAAATCCGCGCCCGGAATTGCGCCAGCCGCGATGGCCGGCGCCGACGCGGGCCCGTCAATCGCGAACGTCGCCGCCCACGGGAGCAGGCCTCGAGCGCCGACCGATTGCCTTGCTCGTCCGCCTCAGGGGCAGGGCTTTGCGGCTGCCGGGTCGTCAGGCGACGCTCGCCCGGAAAATCCGCCGCAACGCGTTGAAAACATTGAATCCGCGCCCGGAATTGCGCCAGCCGCGATGGCCAGCGCGGACGCCGGCCTCTCAATCGCGAACGCCGCCGCCCGCTGGACCAGGTCTTTAGAACAGGCGCATGGCGTCGCCGCTGAGCCCCGGGGCAGGGGTTTGCGGCCCCCGCCTCGGCGGGCGACGCTCGCCCGGAAAATCCGTCGCAACGCCTTGAAAAGGTTGAATCCGCGCCCGGGAGGGGCGGCGTCCGGGGGAGGCTCCTCGGCAGCGCGGCGGTCCCCGAGCCGGATCGGGCCCAGGTCCGTCCGGGCGACGCTCGGCGGCGCCATGGCTTGCTGACGGCCAAATTCGCACGGCTCAACCGATGAGCCCCGTCCCTTTGGCGTAATAGAGGAGGGCGATCGTCTTTGCGTCGGCGATCTCGCCGCGCCCGATCATCGCCAGCGCCTCGGCGAACGGGATCTCGACGACCTCGATGTCCTCGTCGTCGTCGACGCCGCCGCCCTCGCCCTGGCGGCTCGTCCGATCGTAGGCCGCGACGAAGCAGGCGATCTTTTCGGTCATGCCGCCCGGGCTCATGTAGGCGTCGAACACGTGGCGTGGCGCAACGACCCGGAGCCCGGTCTCCTCGAGCGCCTCGCGCATGACGCAGACCTCGGGCCGGTCGCCGTCGAGCATGCCAGCGCAGGCCTCGACCGTCGCGAGCCGCCCGTCGCAGAGGTAGGCGCCGGCGCGGAACTGCTTGACCAGCGTCACGGTCGCACGGGCCGGATCATAGAGCAGCACCGCCGCGGCCAGGCCGTGCCGATAAACCTCGTGCGACAGGGTGCGGGTCGCGCCGTCGTCCTCGACGACCTCGATGTCCGTCCGGGTCAGATCGAAACGGCCCCGGAAGAGGAGCTTTTCTCCGGTCACGCGCGCCGATCTGGCCATAAACGCCCCCTAGTAGCGAAATTGCTCGCGCAGGATCCGCTCGTCGAGCGAATGGCCCGGGTCGTGCAGCAGGATGAGCGACGTCGCCCGGTCCATCGACACTTCGACCCGGGTGACGCGGCGAATTTCGTAATGGTCGGCCGCCGCCGCGACCGGGCGCTTGTCGGCCTCGAGAACCTCGATCACCACCTGCGCGGCGTCGGGCAGCAGCGCCCCTCGCCAGCGGCGCGGGCGGAACGGCGACAAGGGCGTCAGCGCCATCAGCGGCGTCCCGAGCGGCAGGATCGGCCCGCTGGCCGACAGGTTGTAGGCGGTCGAGCCGGCCGGCGTCGCCACCAGCATGCCGTCGGCGATGAGCTCGTTCAGCCGCGTCGCCTTGTCGACCTCGATCCGAAGCTTGGCCGCCTGGTAGGTCTGACGCAAGAGCGACACCTCGTTGATCGCCCGCGCTGTCGTCTCGATCCCTCGGACGTCGTGCGCTCGCATCAGCAACGGATGGATGATCGACGGCAGCGCCGCCTCGAGCCGCTCCGGCAGGTTCTGCTCGGAATATTCGTTCATCAGGAAGCCGACCGACCCGCGGTTCATGCCGTAGATCGGTTTGGGCGCCTTCATCGTCCGATGCAGCGTCTGCAGCATCAGGCCGTCGCCGCCAAGGGCCACTATGATATCCGCCTCCTCGGGCGCAACGCCGCCGTACAGGCCGATCAGGACGCCGCGGGCCTCCTCGGCCTCCCTCGACCCGGATGACAGAAAGGAAATGTCCTGGATTCGCAAGGCATTGTTGACGATGGACATGGCTCCGCTCTCCAAGCGCTTGCCACAGCCAGGTCCGCGCCAAGGATGTGCACTCTTAACCGAGCGGCGCGCGGCGCGGAAGTCGGTCGGCGGCCTTTCGTTCGTCAGGACAGGGCGCGTCGCTCACGCCTGCGGCCCGACGGGCGCGCTGTTCGCGCCGGCGTGCATGGGCGTCGGCAGCTTGATGAGGAACCGCGCGCCGCAATAGAAGTCCTCGGCGTTGGACGGCGCGAGTTCGATCGAGCCGCCGTTGCGGGTCACGAGATCGGCGGCGATCGACAGGCCGAGCCCGGTCCCCGAGACGCTCGTCGACTTGTGAAACGCCTCGAAGATCCGGTCCCTCTGGTCCGATGGAAATCCGGGACCTGTGTCGCTGATCTCGATCAGGGCCGTTCCATCCGTGCGGATCGCCGCAAAGCGGATCGCCTTCGGACGCCCGTCGGCGGAGCCTCTGACCATCAGCGCCTGCGCGGCGTTCCGATTGAGGTTCTCGATCACGCGAAGAATGTGGTCCGGGTCGGCGTAGGTCTCGAACCGAGGCGGGATGTCGACAGCGTAGTCGATGGCCTCGCCGTGCTCGGCGCGGGCCGCTTCCACCACCTCCTGCACCATTTTGTTCAGGTCGAACAGTCGACGCGCGGGCGGCTGCTCGCTCCCGGCGCCGTAGGTCAGGGTCGCCTGGCAGAACTGGATCGCGCGATCGAGCGTGGCGACCAGCCTCGGCGCGAGGCGCTGGGCCTGCGGGTCGGGGATTGTCGCCAGGCGATCCGAGATGAGCTGAGCGGCCGAGAGAATGTTGCGCAAGTCGTGGTTGATCCGGGCGACCGCCATCCCGAGCTCGGCCATCCGTTTTCTTTGCGCGAGCTCGTGCGCCAGGGATTGTTGCATGGCGGCGAGCGCCTTTTCGGCGCGGCCGATCTCGTCGTGGCTTCCGCTCGGGCGGATGATGCGGGAGACGTCCTGGGGACGTTCGCCGAACGCGACGATGTTGTTGGTCAGCTTGTGCACGGGCTGCAGAACCACGCGCCAAAGCGTCAGCCAGACCACGAGGGTGATCAGCACGGCGATCGCCACTAGGATGCCGGCCATCGCGCCGGCGATCTGCCGTAGGTGCTCCGAGAGCGGCTTCTGGTCGAGAACGAGCTCGAGAGGGGGGTCGATGGTCTTGACCCGGACCGTGCTCGAGCCTCGCGCCAGAAGCGTTCGATAGAGCTGGGGAAGCGAACACGTCAGGGCCCTGTCGCCGTGGGAAAGGTCCACGGTCGCTTCAGGCGGCGGAGGCGAGGCCGAAGCGATCTCGCGCCGGCCTTCGGGTCCCAAAACCGCGATCAACTCCACGCCCAGGGCGCTCAGGACCTTGCTGGCAAGTTCAGGCGGCAGCGGGACTTCGTCCGGATCAAAGGCGTCGAGAGCCGCGCGCACAGTTTCGATTTTGAGGCTCAGCCAGTTCTCCCGAGCCGCCTCGATCCGCGTGGTGAACGCCACGGCCATCGAGACGATGACGGCGCTGACCGTCACGATGAGGATACGGCCGGTCAGTCCGCCGATGCGCGAGCGCTCACGGCTTCGGGTCTCTCGTTTCGAGCCAACGTCGGCGAACCTCGTCGCGTCGATTGGCCCTGGTCGCGTCGGCAGATCCAGCATCCGATCCCCTTGGGCGTCTGGAGCGTAGGTGAAAAGGCTTCCCTCGCTCCCCAGCATATGGGCGCCGCCGCAAGCCAATCAAATCTGACGGGTTTCCTCGCCCCCGCCCGATGCGCGGCGAGCGGCGACCGACGCCCGCACGCGACGAGACGGGGGCGGCGATCAAGTTTGGAAGATCACCAATTGTATCTGCCGAAAGGCAAGTGAAAACGACCACGCCTTGATTTTGCCGCATCCGACCGACAGGTGGGCCGGCCGTGTCAGCCAATTGTGAGGTGTTGTGTGAAGAGGCATCTGTTTTTGTGTTCGATTTTTGTTGGGTTGGCGAGCGCAGCGTCGGCTGCGGAATTAGGGAAGGCTTCTTATTATTATCGGACGCGCCACGATGGATTGATCGCGGCGCATCGTTCATTGCCGTTCGGAACTGAAGTGCGCGTGACCAATCTCGACAACGGGCGTAGCGCCGTGGTGAAGATTGTCGATCGGGGGCCGTTCATACGCGGACGAATCATCGATGTCTCCGCGACGGCCGCCGACGCGCTCGGTTTCCGCCGGTCGGGCGTCGCCCATGTGCGGGTCGAGAAGCTCTGACCGCCAGCGTGGCGGGGCCGCGGGCGCTCGGCGCGCACTCAGTTCCCGCCGTCGAGCAGCCGCCGGGCGATCACCTGCGCCTGAATCTCCGCCGCGCCCTCGAAGATATTGAGAATGCGGGCGTCGCACAGCACGCGCGAGATCGGATATTCGAGCGCGAAGCCGTTGCCGCCGTGGATCTGCACCGCGTTGTCCGCCGCGGCCCAGGCGACGCGCGCCGCGAGGAGCTTCGCCATGCCGGCCTCAAGGTCGCAACGCTTTCCGGCGTCCTTCGCCCGCCCGGCGAAATAGGTGATCTGGCGGGCGATGTGGATTTCGACCGCCATCATCGCGAGCTTGTCTGCGACGCGGGGAAATTGAATCAGCGTCTTGCCGAACTGGACCCGCTCCTTGGCGTAGCGCAGGCCAAGCTCGAAAGCGCATTGGGCGACGCCGACGGCGCGCGCCGCCGTCTGGATGCGGGCGGATTCGAAGGTTTCCATGAGCTGCTTGAAGCCCTGGCCTTCGACGCCGCCGAGGAGGGCGTCGGACGGCACGCGGAAGCCGTCGAAGGCGATCTCGTATTCCTTCATGCCGCGATAGCCGAGCACCTCGATCTCGCCGCCCGACATGCCCTGGGCGGGGAACGGCTCGGCGTCGCTGCCGCGCGGCTTCTCGGCCAGCAGCATCGACAGGCCCTTGTAGCCCTTCTCCTCCGGATTGGTGCGCACCAAGAGGGTCATCAGGTCGGCGCGAACGGGATGGGTGATCCAGGTCTTGGCGCCGTTGACCACATAATCGTCGCCGTCCCGCGCCGCGCGCGTCTTCAGGCTCGCGAGGTCCGAGCCGGTGTTGGGTTCGGTGAAGACCGCGGTCGGCAAAACTTCGCCGCTGGCGATCCTGGGCAGGTATCTCTCCTTCTGCGCCTCGGTGCCGCCGACGATGATGAGCTCGGCGGCGATCTCGGACCGGGTGCCGAGCGAGCCGACCCCGATATAGCCGCGCGACAGCTCCTCGGAGACGACGCACATCGCCACCTTGCCGAGCCCCATGCCGCCATAGGCCTCCGGGATGGTGAGCCCGAACACGCCCATCTCGGAGAGGCCGGCGATGACTTCGAGCGGAATGTAGGCGTTGGCGCGGTGCCAGCCCTGCGCATGAGGGACGACCTCGGCGTCGGCGAAGCGCCGCATCTCGCCGCGGATCGCCTCGAAGGTCTCGTCGAGGCCGGGATCGCCGATCGCGCCTTCGGGCGCGTGCTTGATGAGATCGGCAAGCGCGGCGCGGTTGTCGGGCGTGTTGCCGGACCTGATCAGCGCGTCGACCACCGGCTCGTCGCGGAACGGCTCGATGTCGGACTCGCTCAGGCCGAAGTCGTTGAGACGGACGATCTCGCCCTGGTTCATCGGGATGCCGCCAAAGATCTGGGCGAGGTATTCGCCAAGGCCAATGCGCGTCATCAGCTCCTCGGTCCGGCCGAGACGGCCCTCCTCGTGCATGCGGCGGGCGTAGGCGGCCAGCTCCTTGATCGCCTCGACGTAAGTGGCGAGCCAGGCCAGTCCGTGCGTGGCGTGCTGCTCCGCCTCGATCTTGGCGGCGCTGAGCTTGCCATGCGCGCTGACCCGTTCGCGCACGGCGGTCACGGCGCATTCGAGCAGGCCCTCGGCGGTGAATTGGGCCTGGCGGGCGAGATCGTCGAGCGTCACGGGGCGCTTCTCCTAATTCACGCGGGATGGATCGCTGCTGCGGCGCAGCATGCGTCCGCGGCAACGCTGTTGCAATGCGTCTTTTGGTCGTCGAGAGAGAACGGAACAGGCGGACGCGTGCCGGCGTTCGGTTCCGTGTCCGGCGACACTGGAAGGGCAGACCCGGGTTGGGCTATAGGCGGCCGACGAGGGAAGGTTTGTGCGCAAGACGGCGTCGATTCTTTGGAGCGCGGCGGAGAAGTTCGCCGCTGACGATGGCTGGGCGATCGCCAGCTACATCGGCCTGACGCTGCTCATGTCTCTCTTCCCGTTCCTGATCTTCGTCGCGGCGGTCGCGGGTTTCCTCGGCTCGGCGGAACTGGCCAAGGAGGCCGCCAAGCTCATTTTCACCGAATGGCCCGACGTCGTCGCCCGGCCGATCGCCGAGGAAGTGGAGAACGTTCTGACAGCGCCGCGGGGCGGGCTGCTCACCCTCGGCGCGGTGCTGTCGTTCTATTTCGCCTCGAGCGCGATCGAAGCGCTGCGGGTCGGGCTGAACCGCGCCTACGGTTTGATCGAGAAAAGACCGTGGTGGATGCTCAGACTCCAGTCGCTGGTGCTCGTGCTGGTTGGCTCGCTGGCGCTGCTGGCGCTGGCTTTCCTGGTTGTGCTCGGGCCGCTGATTCTCGACGCGCTCTCAGCCTGGATCCCGTCGATCGCCGCGGCGTACAATTTCCTGAATTATGCGCGCCTGGGTGTCGCCGGTTTCATGCTCGCGGTGTCGCTGTTTCTGGCCCACAGGATCCTGCCGGCGCACCGGCCGAGGTTCGTCGACCTCCTTCCGGGTGTCGCCCTGACCTTTTTCGCCAGCATCGTGTTCGGCGAAGCGTTCGGGGCTTATCTGAGCCAGTATGTCCGCAACTACATTTCGACCTACGCCGGCCTCGCTTCGGTGATGATTGCGCTCGTCTACCTTTATTGGGTCGCGCTCCTGTTCGTCTTCGGCGGCGAGCTCAACGCTGCGATCATGCGGGCCCGCGCCGAGCGATCGACCTGACGAGGCCGCCGGCTCCCGTCGCGCCAAAGTCCGCGACGAGGGCGACGACCAGGCCGGGCGCCTCGACGTCGGCTTCCCGGCGGGCCCAGGCGTGGCGCAGGAAGACAACGCGAAGGCCGGCGGCGCCGGCGGCGGTCTCGACATAAGGCGCGGAATGGGCGAAGCGCAGCCCGCCGAGCAGCCGGAAGCCGTCCCCATCAAAGGTTTCCGCGGTGAAGACAACCATGCCATCGTTGGCGAGCGCGCGCCGGCACGCGGTCAAAACCGGCCCGAAGTCGCCGAAATAGCAGAGCGTGTCGGCGGCGAGGATCAGGTCGAAGGCGCCGGGCGGCGAACGGGCGAGCCGCTCGACCGCGTCGCCGGTCGCGAGCGCGTCATAGACGTCGCGCGCCCCGGCCGTGGCGATCATCGCCGGCGCGAGGTCGACGCCCTCGAGGCGGTCGACGCGATCCCGGACACTGAGCCCCATGAGCCCGGTTCCGCAGCCGAGGTCGAGCGCGCGGGCGAAGCGGCGGCCGGGCGCGGCGGCCTCGAGCGCTTCGATGATGAGCGCCGGACCGCGATAGCCGAGCGCGCCGACGAGGTGGGCCTCGAAACGCGGCGCGTAGTCGTCGAAAAGCCGCGTCAGATAGGCGCGGGGCAGGGTGTCCGGCGCCTCTCGTCCCGCCGATCAGCGCGAGCCGCGCGGCGGCCCCGAGCGGGTCGGACGGATCGGCGGCGAGGGCCTGGCGGAAGGCCTCGGCGGCGGCCTCGCGCCGCCCCAGCCGCTCGCGCGCGTCGCCGAGCGCGAACAGCGCCGCCGCCCAGTCCGGGGCGCGCTCCAGCGCCTGCTCGAACAGATCCGCGGCGGCCGAAAAGTCGCCGTCCCCGGCCGCCGCCCGGCCGTAACCGTAGCGGCGGTCGGCGATCAGGTCGCCGCTGGCGAGGAGGTCCTTGGAGACGGTCATGGGTCATTGGGGGAGGGGCGTCGTCCATCATCGCCCATCGCACCCTCGCCCGGCAATGGCCTCGGGTTCGGCCCAAAATCGCCTCGCTCTCGGTCTGCCGCCGACGATCCGGGCGCCTGCTAGCAGGCGAATTCTGGAGCCATGTTCGACGCGATGCTCAGGAAATACAAGCAATATCAGATTGTTGTCAGACTTACAATCAATGGGTTGTGGGCCGGACCAGGCGCGGAACAGGCGCCTTAACAGGTCAGGAACAGGCGCCGAACAGGTCGTTATCAGGCAAGAACAGGCGGGCGAAAACGGGGCGCGAAACCGAGCGCGGCCGGTTGCAAAGCGACAGGCGCCGGCGTCTCGCGGCTTTCCGGAATCCTCGGCCGGGCCCCCGGGCGCCCCTTTGCTTTCTCCACGATCTTTGAAAAGCTCGCCTTGAAAAATCGGAGCAGCCCCATGCGACTTCTGGCCTTCATCGGCGCCCTCGCCATCATTGTCGCGATCGCCGCCGCAGTTTTCTTTTTCGGCGGCTTTTGGAGTGTCGCCGAGAGCCAGGACGATCCCGCGATCGTGAGCTGGGCGCTCGCCAGCGTCCGCAGCGCCTCGGTCGCCCGGCAGGCCACCGCGGCGCCGCCGGCCAATCTCGACGAGCCCGCGACCGTCCAGGCGGGGGCCCGCAGCTACGCCACGATCGGCTGCGTCAACTGCCACGGCGGCCCGGGCGTCAAATGGGCCAAGTTTTCAGAAGGCCTGAAGCCGGTCCCCGCTGATCTCGTCGCGATGGCGAAGGCGCGGACCCCCTCGGAGCTCTTTTGGGTGATCAAGAACGGCGTCAAGTTCACCGGCATGCCGAGTTTCGGCCTGGCTGGCGCGTCGGATCAGGACATCTGGTCGATCGTCGCCTTCGTTCACAAGCTGCCGACGGTCACCGAAGCCGACTACAAGACCTGGACCGCCTCGCCTTAGCCCGAGGTTGCTGAATAACTGTGGGTCTAGGCCAACCTTGACCGTTTTAGACACAGGGCGCTCTAGCCCTGGGTTCCTCCGGCGCGAGACATTTGGATTTCCTCAGGTCTACGCAGCGGTGCATCAGGGCTCCGCGAATTCCCGCTTTTCGGCGGTTGGATTTGTTTGGAATTCCTTGGATTCTCTCGTCCGAAATGAGCCTTTTCAATGGGTTACACGCGACCCGACGCCAATTTTATTTTTTTGGAGGCCCCTTCTCGGGAGCAGGCTTCGCAAGGGCCCGCCGCCGTCGACCGGAAGGCCGCCCGCGCTGAAACGCCTCGCCGTGCGGAAAGGCTTGGCGCGCGGAAAGTCATAGCGGTCGACATCGCGAAGGGTCCGATCGGGCATTGGGATCAAACTAACGCCAGCTTCGCTTTTTGGCAAGAAATTGTCGACTTGGCGCCTGTTTGTACAAAAAGAGGCGCCCCAAGGCTTTGTAGACGCAACCAACTCCCGGAACCGGCCGGCGTTTAATAGAATCTCGGGATCGGGCCGTTGTGAGGGGTCATACGGTCGGTGAGGTCCAAAGCGACCTTGTCGACAAAGCGCCAGCCCCATCCTTCCGGCGGATCGTAACCGCTCGTTTAAGTGACAGATCGTTCGGCGAGGCGCACACGATTGGGATTACGACACTTTTTCAAGGCCGGATATCTGCGGGAATTTCTGATCTGGTGCGAGAGCGCCGGCGTCGCGTCGATCGCTGACGTGAAGCCGTTGCACGTCGCCGCCTACATCGAGCAGCTCGGCCGCGAGCGATCCGCGCCGACCGTCAAGCAGCGCCTCGCCGCGATCCGTCACCTGTTCGATTGGCTTGTGACGGGCCAGGTCATGCCGGTGAATCCGGCTTCATCCGTGCGCGGCCCCTCGCACAGCGTGAAGCGCGGCAAGACGCCCGTGCTCGATCCTGCAGAAGCGCGGGCCTTGCTCGACAGCGTTGACGAAACACCCAAACCGTGCTCGGTTAACAACCCTGCGGTTGCAGGGGACGCGACGGAACGACCGTCGCCAGTCTCAGTCTCGGGGAGGCTAGTCATGAGGCATTTGCTTTTATACACAAAGTACATCCTTTGCAGCACAATTATGTTCGCGTCCGTCGAAACTGCAAGGGCGGACCATCTCGCCTACTTGGGAACAGGTAGCGGAGACTTTGGTATTGTAGACCTCAGTACTGGCGCGTTTTCCTCGCTTGGCAGTACGGGTCAGGCTCTTGCCGGTCTTGGCGATTTCGGCAGTTCTTTATATGGAGCCGCCTATAACACTGATAACGGCACCGTGTACACTATTAACCCTGCGACTGGTGCGCTCACTGCCATCGGTAGCTCTGGCATAAACATCGGTGACTTCGGTTCGACGACAAGCGGTCTATACGCGCTCGGTAGCGATGCAGCCGGCGGTAGCGGCGTGGTCGGCAGAGCCGTGAGTCTATATTCGATTAATCCAACGACTGGCGCTGCAACTCTGGTAGGTCCATTGGTAGGGTCAACTGGAACATTCGGTCTGTGGAATGGCCTTTCGGCCAACGCAAGCTCTTTGTACTTCTCGGCTGGAGTGGACCTCTACACAATAAGCACTACGACCGGCATAGCCACGCTGATTGGTCCCTTGGGCGGCGGTGTCGAACTCGGAGCGATGGTTGAGGAAGATGGCGTCCTATATGGCGGCGCGGCGATACCGTCCGTTTCTGTAGAAACGCTGGATCCGACTACCGGAGCTGCCACATCTGGCCCGCCACTTACCGGCGCGAGCGGAAATTTCTGGGGGCTTGCTCCCGACCCGCTGCGGACATCTGCAGTTCCCGAACCTTCCACATGGGCGATGATGCTGCTCGGCTTCGCTGGCCTCGGATATGCGGGCTATCGGCGGGGCAAGAAGGGGACAGCCTCGCTCGCGGCGGACTGACAGCGCGATCCACCCTACGACCGGCAAAAGAAGCCCGGCCTCGTGCCGGGTTTCTTCCAGTCTGAGCGGGAGCGGCCACAAGACCGGCCACGAGCCCGAGGTCGTCGAGCAGTGTAGGCAGGCGGAAAGAAATCGGAGCCGTTCGTCTCTACAGGGGCTCTCTTGGTCCACGTTGGCCTTGGGGTTGCCGGGCAGGGTCATGACAGCGAGGTGCGCCCCGTCCAGTCCGACGCCGGCGACGTTGCCGCGACCGTTGCCCTCGATCGTAAGCCGGCTGGCCGCGCAGGACAAGATGGGGCGAGAGCCAGCCGACCAGTCGGCCGTTGCGTTTGTTGAGGCAGCCCGATGGGCCTCGTTCCCCTTGGGAATGGTCCAGCGGCTTGCTGAGGGCCACGACAAGATTGGCACCACGGCGTACGCTAACTTGGACAAAAAGGGAACGTAGTAGAGGATCCACACATCTCGGCAGGCTCGGCTCGCGGCAGGGATAGGGTCTGGTTTTCGAACAACACTGTGGACGATCGCCGGGACACCCTGGCCAAATTTCACGCTACGGCGACAATCACAGGCGTTCGCGCATCAGTCCGCACTTTCACGTTTTGTCCAAGATGTCGGATATCTGTGTCCCGATAATGCACTGAGGCCTTCATGGAGAGGCCCAGCGAAATAAGGCAGAAGAGCGCTTTTGCGTATCACTCCGCCGCGAGCGGGCGGGCACGAAAGTCGCCGCGATATTCCGCCCACGCCTGCCGCAGAATCTGTATCGACGAGGCGGCGAAGATTCCGGCCATCAGCGCGGCGACGCCAAGATCAGGCCACGCGGTTCGCGTTCCCCACACGCCCGCCGCCGCGATCATCACGACGACGTTGCCGATCGCATCGTTGCGCGAGCACAGCCAGACCGAGCGCACATTGGCGTCGCCGTCCTTGTAGCGCAGCAGCAACAGCACCGAGCACAGGTTGGCCGCCAGCGCCAGCACGGCGATCCCGCCCATCAGCTGGGCGCTCGGCAGACCGAGGATGATCGTGTGGTAGATCGTCGATCCGAACACCCACAACGCCATCAGCGAAAGAGACAACCCCTTCAACAAAGCCGCCGCGGCGCGGGTTTTCAGCGAAGCCCCGATCACCGCAAGGCTAAGGCCGTAGGTCACGGTATCGGCGAAAAAATCGAGCGCGTCAGCCTTCAAGGCTTGCGATCCGGCAAGCTGTCCCGCGATCATTTCCATCAGAAACATCGCGCCGTTGATGCCGATCACCGTCCAGAGCACGCGCTTGTAGCGGGGATCGATGCCGTCGAAGCGGGGCACGCCGCCGCGACAGCCGCACGCGCCGTCCGTTTCGCAGCTTGTCGGCGCGGCGAGCCTCTCGGCCTCTGTCTCAGGAAATTGCAGAGGCGGCGGGGCGCAGCAACCGTCGCCCGAATGACAGCAATCGTCGGCCATGGCGGCTCCTTTCGAAAGTTCGAGGCGGAGCGTACAACCTCTAGCGACTAGAGGTTCAAGGGGTCGAAGATGGACATTTCGATTGGCGAGCTGTCTCGCCGGACGGGCGTGAAAGCGCCGACCATCCGCTACTACGAGTTGGTCGCCCTGATGCGCCCGCCTTCCCGCAGCGAAGGCCAACAGCGCCGTTACAGCGAAGCCGAAGTCTCGCGGCTTACCTTCGTCCGGCACGCACGCGAGTTGGGGTTCGAGATTGCGGCGATACGGGAACTGCTCGCCATGAGCGAGCGGCCCGATCAATCATGCGCGGAGGCCGACCGCATCGCGCGCCGTCACATGAGCGAGGTCGACCGGCGCATCGGCCAGCTCACCGCCCTTCGCGCGGAACTGCAAAGGATGGTGGACGCCTGCGGTCATGGCCGCGTCGGCGACTGCCGCGTGATCGAGACGCTGGCAAACCACCAACACTGCGAACACCCCCATCACTGACGGGCCGTTTTCATTTCGCTCTAATAGAACCTCGGGATCGGGCCGTTGTGAGGGGTCATACGGTCGGTGAGGTCCAACGCGACTTTGTCGACAAAGCACCAGCCCCATCCCTCCGGCGGATCGTAGCCCTCGATGATCGGGTGGCCGGTCGCGCGAAAATGCTGGGTCGCGTGGCGGCCGGGCGAATCGTCGCAGCACCCGACATGGCCGCAGGCGCGGCAAAGCCTTAGGTGAACCCACGCCTGTCCGATCTTCAGGCAGTCTTCGCAGCCGAGCGCGCTCGGCGTCACGTCGACGATGGTCGAGAGGTGGGTGCAGGTTTTCGACATCGAGCGCTCCTTGTGGGATCAACGCCCGACGGGATGGGATCGGGCGGAATTCAAGTTGGCTTTCTGAGCCGGACCGCGGCCCGGATCCTCATGGCGGCCCGCCAAGCCGCTAGAGATGTGGGCCCGCGGCGTGGGCGAGGAAGCCGTGGATCGCCGCGACCACCGCCGCGCCTTCGCCGATCGCCCCGCCGACGCGCTTCACCGAGCCGGAGCGGACGTCGCCGACCGCGAACACCCCCGGCGCCGAGGATTGCAGCGGCGTCGGCGCGGCGGCCTGGCTGCACCGCGCGCCGGTGACGACAAAGCCGGCCTTGTCGACCTCGACGCCGCAACCGCCGAGCCATTCGGTCGCCGGATCGGCCCCGATGAACAGGAAGACATTGCGGATCGGCGCCTCGGTCTCCTTGCCGCTTCGGCGGTCGCGCCAGCGCACTTTTTCGACGGCGCCGTCCGGCGCGCCGTCAAGGGCGACGATTTCGGTCTCGGTCATGAGGTCGATGTTCGGCGTCGCCGCGATCCGGTCGATCAGGTATCGCGACATGCTCTCCGCCAGCCCGGGGCCGCGCACCATCACGCGCACCCTCCTGGCGTGCCCGGACAAAAAGACCGCGCCCTGGCCGGCCGAATTGCCGCCGCCGACCACGATGACCTCCTCGCCGGCGCACAGGCGCGCCTCGATCGGCGAGGCCCAGTACCAGACGCCGCGGCCCTCGAAGCGGCCGATCTCCGGAATCGCCGGACGGCGATAGCGCGCGCCGCTGGCGATTACCAGCGCGCGGGCGCGTAGGCGTGCGCCATCGTCGATGTCGACGGACAGCGCGCCGTCGGCCCGGGCGCAATCGAGCGACTTTGCGGCGACGGGAATGAGGATCTCGGCCCCGAATTTCTGCGCCTGGATAAACGCGCGCGCGGCGAGCGCGTGACCGGAGATTCCGGTTGGGAAGCCGAGGTAGTTTTCGATGCGCGCGCTGGCGCCCGCCTGGCCGCCATAGGAGCGGGCGTCGATCACCGCGACCGATAGGCCTTCGGAGGCGGCGTAGACCGCGGTCGCGAGCCCGGCCGGCCCGGCCCCGATCACGGCGACGTCGTATACAGTATCGGTCGGGTTCGGCCTGGACATGCCGATCCGGCGCGCCAAAGTCTGCTCCGACGGATTGCCGAGCACCGAGCCGTCCGGGCAGACCGCGAGCGGCAATCCGCCGGCGATGTCGGCGTAGCGAGCGAGCACTTCCTTCGCCGCGGGGTCTGTCGCCGGGTCGAGCGCGTGGAAGGGGTAGCCGTTGCGGGAGAGAAAATTCTGCAGCCGCATAACGTCCGCCGACGCCGGCGGTCCGATCAGCGTGACCCCGACCGCCTCTTCCTGAAGCAACTGGACGCGGCGAAGGATCATTGCGCGCATGATCCGCTCGCCGAGCCCGGCGTCGGCGACCAGCAGCGAACGCAGACCGTTCGGAGGCAGGAGCAGCGCCTCGACCTCGCCTTCGGCGATGGCGTCCACCAGCGAGGCGCGACCGGAGAGCTGGACCACCTCGCCGACGAACTGGCCGGGCCCGTGATCGACGATCGGCGTCACCCGGCCGAGACCATCGCGCTCGAAAACCGCGACGTGCCCGGTGAGGACGACATAGGCGCCGGGCGCCACCTTGCCGACCTCGAGCAGCTTCTCGCCGTCCGCGTATCGGCGCGACTCGCCATAGCGCCCGATCCGCGCGATCTCCTCGGGCGTGAAGGTCGGAAACATTTCCTGAAAGCGAGGCTGAGACCTGGGGTCGATCTGCATGGTCGTCGGCCCTCCTTGTCGAAAGACAAGCCTAGCCCGATCTTGCGGGCGGGCCTAGCGACATGCGCGCTGCTTTTCGTCAGGGCGCGTCCCTCTTCCCCGCTCGCGGGGAAAAGGCTAGGCGCCCAACCCTCTCCTCGCAAGCGGGGCGAGGGGGATCTCCGCCAGTCGTCCTTGCGGACCCCGCGGCCGCCGCCTAGTCTGCCCGCGGGACACGGACGACAAGGATCCTTCGTGAAGCTCGCTCTCGCGCTCGCGCTCGCTGTCGCGATGGTCGCAGGTCAGGCCGAGGCGTCGATGCAATGGCGCTGGACCTGCAAGGGGGAGGGGTTCGACGCGGCGGGCGCCTTCACCACCGGCGACACGCCGGACGCCGACGGCTACTACGCGATCACCGGCGTAACGGGCGAGGCGAATAGCGTCGCGATCACCGGGCTGCAGCCGGCCCGCACCGCGATCCCCGGCAACAAGGGCTGGCCGGTGGACAACCTGGTTCGGTCGAAGCCGCCCCAGTTGAGCCCGGGCGGCTTCGGCTTTGCGCTCGCGGACGGATCCTACGCCAATCCGTTCTACGGTGCGCGGTTCAAGCCTCCTGGCTTCCTCGCAGTCATCGCGAACCCGGCCAAGGGCCAATGGCGCGAGCCCAGGGTCGATTGCGACGCGGCCCGTGCGTCTTAGTTCAGACAGCGCGCCAATTGTAGCCGCGATCGCTGATCGCGGCGACGCGGTCGACGACCGCGTCTACAGAGCGGCGCCTGCCGATCAGGCGAAAAAGTCCTGATCTAGCCTATACTTAGGACCCAGAAGTCGAGCCGCGCGGACGTTATGCCGCATGGCGGCGGGCGCCAGGACATGTTACCCGACCGGCGAACGTTAGCGGGCCCATATCACGAGGCCGAGCTGCGATACGCCGGCAACGACTTTCGTCATCGAGCGCGCATGAGCGGCCGCCGCGTCTCGGAAAACCGGCAGTTCGTCTCGGCCATGGACGTCGACCATGAACAGACAACACGAAATCCTCTTTTCCCCGACCAAGATCGGGAAACTGGAGATCAAGAACCGCTATGTGATGGAGCCGATCGGCCCCGGGGGCTTGTGCGACGCCGACGGGACGTACAACGCGCGCGGCGTCGAATATTACGTCGAGCGGGCGAAGGGCGGCGCCGGCCTGATCATGACCGGCGTCACCAAGGTCGAGAACGAGATCGAGCAATGCGTGCTGCCCTCGATGCCGTGCCCGACCCTCAATCCGGGCAATTTCGTCAAGACCGCCAAGATCATGACCGAGCGCGTCCATGCCTATGACGCGCGCATGTTCCTGCAGCTTTCCGCCGGCTTCGGGCGGGTCAGCGTCCCTGGCTTCGTCCCCGGGACGCCGGTGGGCCCATCGCCGATTCCGCACCGCTGGACGCCTGGCGTGGTCTGCCGGGAGCTCACCCACGTCGAGGTCAAGACCTTCGTTCGCAAGTTCGCCGACGCCGCGGAAATTGCTCAGAAATCAGGCTTCGACGGGATCGAGATCCACGCCGTCCACGAGGGCTACCTGCTCGACCAGTTCGCCATCGCCATGTTCAACCAGCGCACCGACGAATACGGCGGCAGCCTCGAGAACCGCCTGCGCTTCGCGACCGAAATCGTTCACGCGATCAAGGCGCGCTGCGGCGCCGACTACCCGGTGTCGCTGCGCTATTCGATCAAGAGCTTCATCAAGGACTGGCTGAAGGGCGGCCTGCCGGGCGAAGAGTTCAAGGAGATGGGCCGCGACATTCCCGAAGGGATCGAGGCGGCGAAGATTCTCGAGGCCGCCGGCTACGACGCGTTCAACGGCGACGTCGGCTCCTACGACAGCTGGTACTGGAGCCACCCGCCGATGTACCAGGCCAAGGGCCTCTACCTGCCGTTCAACGAAATCCTGAAGAAGACGGTCAGCGTTCCGGTCATCACCGCGGGACGCATGGACGACCCGGACCGGGCGGCCGAGGCGCTCCGGTCCGGCAAGACCGACATGATCGGCCTCGCCCGGCCGCTGCTCGCCGATCCGTATCTGCCGCAGAAGGTGAGGGCCGGCAAGACCGACCGCATTCGGCCGTGCCTCTCGTGCCAGGAAGGCTGCATGGGCCGCCTCGCCGCCTTCGGCCAGGTGTCCTGCGCGGTCAACCCGGCTTGCGGACGCGAGGCCGAATACGGGCTGACGCCGGCGCTCGTGCGCAAGCACGTCATGGTGGTCGGCGGCGGCGTCGCCGGCATGGAGGCCGCGCGCGTCGCGGCGCTGAGGGGGCATGTCGTCGCGCTCTACGAGAAGTCCGACCGGCTCGGCGGCGTGGTGGTCCCCGGCGGCGTTCCCGAGTTCAAGGAGGACGATCACGCCCTCATCCGCTGGTACGAGCGGGAACTCAGCGAGCTGAAAGTGCCGCTGACTTTCAACACCGAGGTGACCGAGGACGTGATCACCCGCGCCAAGCCCGACGTTTTGATCGTGGCGACCGGCTCGAAGCCGAGAATTCCGGCGCTCGCCAACGCCCCCCACGTCTATACCGCGGAGGAGGTGCTGAACGGCGTGAAGCCGGCCGATGACGAGACGGTGATCATCGGCGCGGGGCTGGTCGGCTGCGAGCTCGCGCTGTGGCTGACCGACAAGGGGAAGACGACGACCATCGTCGAGATCGCGCCCAAGATCCTCGCCCAGGCCGGACCGCTCTGCCACGCCAATTCGGCCATGCTGAAGGAGCTGATGGAGTTCCGGGCGATCCGGGTCATGACGTCGAGCACGGTCGTACGGCGGGTCGAAGGCGGCTTCATCGTCAGGACCGGCGACAAGGAGACCTTGGTGAAGGCCGAGTCGGCGATCCTCGCCGTCGGCTACGATTCGGAACGGCGGCTCTACGACGAAGTCCGCAACAAAGTTCCCGAAGCTTATCTCTTCGGCGACGCCCGCCGTGTGCAGAACATCATGTACGCGATCTGGGACGCCTACGAGGTGGCGCGGTCGCTGTAGCCGCGATCGCTGATCGCGGTCCGAGCGCGACGACGCGGCCAGCGGCCGCGTCTGCAAGTGCGCGTGGCGCCCGGGCGGCGGCATTTGTATAAATTGCGATCCAATCGACAATTCCTTGCCGAGCCCGGATCAGGCGGTCGCACGAGATATACGCATGCGGCAGGACCGGTCTGCCAGTCGGACGGCTCAATTCCCAAGGGCGCGGTATAGCGTCTGCGCCGCCTTCCGGTAACCGGCTGCGTTCAGGTGGACCGTGTCCGCCCGATACTCCGCGGGCATGGCGCCGTCGTGGCTCTCAAACGCCGCCGCAAAGTCGACGAGCCCGACGCCGGACTGCGCGCGGAACTGCCGGAGCCTCCGGGTGACCTCCGCAACGGAGTCGCGAACCGACTCGTTCCAGACCGGGAGCCGCAGGAGGTCGGGTTTCGACGGCTGAGCGAGCGTTGCGATCAGGATCCTCACGCCTCGTTGCCGGGCCCGTTCAGCCAGTTCGATCAATTGGTCGGCGGTTCCGGCGACGATCTTGCTTCGGGACGCGGGGTCCAGAAAGCCGGACGCGGTGAGATCGTTCCCTCCTGCGCTGACGACGATCACGTCTGGAGAAAGGTTCAGCGCGTCGGCCTCGAAGCGTTGGGCGACCTGTCTGACCGTCTCGCCGCCGACGCCGCGATTGACGAACTGCCAACGGGGACTGAGCTCCTCCGGCGGCCATCGCGCAAAGCTCGAATCGCCGATCAGCACCACCCTGGGGCGACCGTCCTTCGCCGGCAGATCCGCATTGGCGACCGCGAACCTCATGACGGGCGGACCGGTCAGGGCGGCAATCTTCCGTTCGATCCAGGCGTGCCGAAGCCACAGGCCGACCCCGATCGCCGCGACGATGCACGCGACGCCGAAGGCGGTCAGCGCCAACGTCGGGGAAGACAGTCGCGAGAAAGGCGTCATTCAGGCTTGGAGCGCTTGTGAACGATCAACTCATTATAGGTGAGGGCCTCGGCCACGCATACGCTCGTTTGGACCCGCCCGATGGTCTTGCGGTCGGTGACTCAGGTCCGTGAGCGCGAGCGCGAAAGGGACAGGAAAACTGCACGGCCGCGAGCCGCTTTAGTACTTGCAATAGTCTTTTCGCTCATTAGGGACAAGACTGGAGAGTTGCAATAAGGGCCGAACTGGGCGATAAGCCAGATGGACACGTTGGGCGCGCTCCCGCGAGCAGGGTTCACTTTGGTGCAAGTGAAGCTTTGCAAGGATTTCAAAGGGACTCCCGGCTCCAAATTCGAACACTTCGATGAAGAGGTTCTCCATGATTACAGATCGCTCGTTGTTCACGGAGCGATTGCGGCGATGGGGACTGATTGTCGCGATACGCAGCGAGCTGCGCCCATATGCCACAACCGCTCGCCGTTTCTATTTGAACAGGGTGTGGGGGATGCATATCGGCCAGGATTGCCAGATTTCTTTCTCTGCTATCCTTGATAAGACAAACCCTACTGGAATCTATATCGGAGACAGCACGGCGGTCAGCTTCCGAGCCTGCATCATGTCCCATGATTACACACGCCGGTTGCACGTCGACACGCGCATTGGCAAAGAGTGTCAGATCGGCGCCTGCAGCGTGATCCTCCCCGGAGTGACGATTGGAGACAATTGCATCGTCGCCCCCGCCAGCGTCGTCATGAAGGACGTGCCGTCCAACTGTCTCGTTGCGGGCAATCCGGCGCGCATCATGCAGAAAGGGGTCCGCACCGGGCGTTGGGGCTTCCTCCTGCGAGACCCGATCGAAAAGACCGAGGACACATCGACGGCGCCGGTCGCCGAGGCCGGCGCACCGCAGTCCGAGCCGACGTCATGATGACGATCGACCTGACCGAACGGGTCGCCGTAGTCACGGGCGCGTCGCGCGGCATTGGGTTGGCGACGGCCGAAGCTCTGCTTAGGGCCGGAAGCAGTGTCGTTTTGAACGCCCGCAAGGACACCGACGAGGCCGTCGCGGCGTTCGCCAGACTGGAAGCGGATCATCCGGGGCGAACGTCGGTCGTATTCGGCTCGGTCGCCGAGAGCGCTACGGCGAGTGCAATCGGACAGCACGTCATGTCAAAGTACAAGCGACTGGACGCGTTGGTCAACAACGCGGGCGTGCTGCGCGACCGGCTTATCGGAATGATACCGGACGCCGAAATGGCGGAGGTGTTCGATGTCAACGTCTTCGGGCTCCTTCGGCTGACCCAGATCGCGGCGCGAATCATGACGAGGCGCAAGAGCGGCTCGATCATCAATGTCGCCTCAATCGTCGGACGACGGGGCAATGTCGGCGAACTCGTCTATGCGGCGTCCAAGGCCGCCGTCATCGGCGCGACGTATTCTGCGGCCAAGGAATTGGCGCCCATGAACATCCGCGTAAACGCGGTCGCGCCGGGCCTGATCGAGACGGCGTTGCTGCAGCACGTCCCGGAGAACGATCGGCGTCGAATTGAATCGAGCATCGCAATGGGCCGGATAGGATCCCCTGACGACGTTGCAAGAACGATCCTTTTCCTCGCCTCCGATCTTTCCGGTTACATAACCGGTCAGGTTATCGGCGTGGACGGCGGCCTCGTCATCTGAACGGGCCGTCATGCGGCGGGCGGCCGTAAGGTGTTTCGAGTGAGCAAAGAAAAAAGCGCCAGGCCCGCTCGACATGGATCAACCGCGCGGTCGGGGTCTCGCAACGATCCGGGTCGGCCGCGCGACTCTCAGGGAGCTGTCCTCCGCGAGAGGGGAGAGAATGCAAATGAACGTAAGTGACAAGGTCTTCAAAGCTTTTCAGGAGAGCCTCAATATCGAAGAGGGGACCGATGTCTCTACCCTCAAATATCAGGAATATCCCGAGTGGACGTCCGTCGGTCACATGCTGCTGGTGGCGGCGCTGGAGGCGGAGTTCGACACCATGCTCGACACCGACGATATCCTCGCCATGAGCTCGTACGACCGGGCCGTCGAGATCATGACGAAATACGCGAGCGCCTGAGATCGATGGTTTCCTGTCACGGGCGAGGCGGCCTGCCGAGATCGGAGGGCGACTGAAAGTGGATCCAGCCGACGCGCTTGACGATTGCGGGGGGCTGCTGCCTCACTTGCCCGAACGCGAGCGGAGCCCGGCGCTCTGTGATGGAGCGACCGGGGTCTGGCGGACGCGAGGGAGCTTGCGCGATCAAGCGTTGCGTGTCGGAAAGGCGCTCGCTTCCCCTCGTAAGCGCCTCGTCTTCGTCATCGTCGGGTCCGGACCCGCCGCGATCGTCTCGATCCTCGCGGCGGCGTCCGCCGGTCACGCGGTCGCTTTGATCGACGCCGCGATGGCGCAGCCGAAAATCGCCGGCCTGATCGAGTCCTACCGGCCGGAACTGGTGCTCGGTCCCGACAGGGAAGGGCTGGCTTGGCTTGCCGATAAAGGCTACGGCGGGCCGGAGGCTTTGAGCGAGGGGGTTGTCCTGATCGAGCGCGCCTCTGAGGCGCAGCCCGAGGCGGACATCCATCCGGCGCTGCTCCTCCTTCTGGCGACGTCGGGCACGACCGGCATCCCGCGCTTTGTCCGCCTCTCGCGCGAAGCCGTCCTGGCGAACGCGAACCAGATCGCCAAGGCGCTCCACATCGGGGTCGACAGCGTCGGCGTCGCCCATCTCCCCATTCACTATTCCTACGGCTGGTCGATCGTGGGTTCGCATTTCGCCGCCGGCGCCGGGGTCGTCGCGGTGAGCGACTCGCTGATGTCGAAGACCTTTTGGGAAACAATCGCGAAGGCGGGCGGAACCCATTTTCCCGGCGTCCCGTTCCACTATACGGCCATGGCGCGGCTCGGCCTCAATTCGATTCCCGAGTGCGTCGCCACGCTCACCCAGGCGGGCGGCGGCCTGGACCTCAAGACCCAGGCCAAAGTGCACCAATTCGCGGAAGGGCGGGGCGCGAAATTCTTCGTTATGTATGGCCAGACGGAGGCGGCGCCGCGCATGACGACGCTGCCGCATGCCGCTTTCGCCGCGAAAACCGGGTCCGTGGGGGTCGCCCTGCCGGGCGGCCGGATCGGCGTCGAGCGCGACGGCGCCGCGGCGCCCGTCGGCGAACCGGGCGACGTCGTCTATACCGGCCCCAACGTCATGCTGGGCTATGCGTCGTGCCGTGAGGACCTGGCGTTGGGCGACGAGATGCACGGCCGGCTCGAAACCGGCGATGTCGGCTACGTCGACGCCGACGGCTTCCTCTTTTTGACCGGGCGGACCAAGCGGTTCGCGAAAATCGCCGGGCTGCGCCTCGGCCTCGATCAGATGGAGAAGGAGTTCGTTTCGGCGGCGACGGTCGCTTGCGTCGACGGCGGCGACAAGATCCTCGTCTATTATGACGACGCGGCGGAAAACATCCTCAAGGAACGCGTCCGGGCGATCGCGGTCGAGTACAAGATCCCTTCGGCTTCCTTCGCGCTCAAGCGGGTCGCGGCGATCCCGCGCACGACGGGCGGAAAGATCAATTACGGTCAGTTGAAGGAAAACGCCCGTGTTTGACGAACTGATCAGCGCCCAGCCTTACGCCTTGCCGCAGGCCAGCAAGGAAGCGATGTTGCTCGAGGGCTTCAACCGTCTGGCGCGCCATCACTACGACGGCTGCGCCGAATATGCCCGCATCGTGGATCTCGCGTGGGGAGGCCCCCGCGAATATCGGTCCTTGGTCGAGGCGCCCTATCTTCCCGTCGGCCTCTTCAAGGAGTTGGACCTCAAAAGCACGTCGGCCCAAGCCATCGTGCTCAATTCGAGCGGCACCACCGGACAGCGGCCAAGCCGCATCATCGTCGACAACGAGACTTCGCAGCGACAATCGCGCGCCCTGATTTCGACCTTCCGTCCCATCCTCGGCGATCGCCGGCTGCCGTTTCTCGCGATCGACACGCAGGACGTTATCCGGGCGGGAACGCTGACGGCGCGCGGCGGCGGCGTTCTCGGCATGATGAAGTTCGGCGCCAAGGCGGCCTTCGCGCTGCATTCGGATCTCACGGTCGACCGGTCGGTCATCGAGTTCTTCGTCAAAGCCAACGGCGGCGCGCCGTTCTTGATATTCGGCTTCACTTTCCTGGTCTGGTCGCGCCTCTATAACGAATTCGCCGATGGCGAACTGGACCTGTCGAACGGCTGCCTGATTCATTCCGGAGGCTGGAAGAAGCTCGAAGCCGAAGCGGTGTCGAACAAGGAGTTTCGCGCGGCGCTCGAGCGCCGGTTCCGACTCAAGCGGATCTTCAACTTCTACGGCTTCGTCGAACAGATGGGTTCGATGTTCGTCGAAGCTAGCGACGGCCTTCTCTATCCGCCCAACTTCGTCGATGTGATCATCCGACGTCCGGAGACGCTCGAGCCGGCCGAAATGGGCGAGGAGGGGATCATCCAGACGATCTCGCTGCTGCCGACGTCCTATCCTGGCCACAGCGTCCTGACCGAGGACATGGGTGCGGTGGTCACAGTGGACGCGGGCGTCGACGGACGGCTCGGCAAGGCGGTTCGCATTATCGGCCGGGTCAAGAAAGCGGAGCTTCGCGGCTGCAGCGACGTAATCGGAGCCATGGCGGCATGACGAGCTATGACCCATTGAACCTGACGATCCTCGGCCCCAACGGGTCAGGCGGGACGATATCCCAAGGCGACCTGCTGGCGCGGCTTCACGCCGCCCGACGCGCTGTCGTTGCGCCGTTCCCCGAGCCGAGGGTCGATCTTGTCGCGCGGGTGAGCGAAAAGCTGCTTGGCCGCGGCGGCGGGGCGACGTCCTCGTTCGTCAAGCATTTCGCGTTCTGGATCCGCCGCGGCGCCTTGCAAAAGCTCGCGGCCAATTTCGAGAAGCGGCTGCCGCCGCAATCGCTGGCGCGTCCGCGCGGCCTCGTCTTCCATCTGCCGCCGCAAAACGTCGAGACGGTTTTTCTCTATTCGTGGATTCTCTCCTATCTCGTCGGCAACGCGAATGTCACGCGCGTGCCGACCGACTTCAGCGACGCCATCCGCGCGGTGTGCGAGCTGTTTCTGGAACGGCTGCAAGCCGCGGGCGACGACACCCAGGTCTTCGTCCATTACGATTCGAACAGCGCGCTGAGCGCGGTCATCTCCGCCGAGAGCGACGCCCGCATCGTCTGGGGCGGCGACGCCAAGGTGGCGGCGTTCGCGCCGCTTCCGCTGCGCAACGGCGGCAAGGCGATCTGGTTCGGCGACCGATCGTCGTTCTCGGTGATGAAGGGCGAGGCGCTGCGGGCCCTCGACGACGGCGCGCGCGAGGCGCTGGCGCGACGCCTCTTTAACGACGTCTTCATTTTCGATCAAATGGCGTGCTCTTCGCCGCATGTCCTGTTCGTGGTCGGAGACCCGGCGCGCGATGAGACGGCGGTCACGGCGCTGATGGCGAGCCTCGCCCGTGTCGCGCTGGCCGCCGGCCAGACCGCGGGAACCGGACATTTCATGCGCAAGATGGTCGCCGCCTATCAGGCGGCGGCGGTCGGCGGCGTGTCCTCGCTCAACTGGCGCAATCCGGCGCTGACGAGCGTCGTGTCGTCGCCGAGCCAGCGTCACGAAGCCCGTGTCGGCGGCGGCTTTCTCTGGGTGGATTTCGTTCCGTCGATCGGCGCGGTCAGCGCCATGGCGCAGGAGCGCGACCAGACGGTGACTCACTTCGGCTTTGGGTCCGAGGAGCTTGCAGAGCTCGCCAAGGCTGTCGCCGATTCCGGCGTTTCCCGCCTTGCTCCGGCAGGAGCGGCGCTCGACTTCGACTCGATCTGGGACGGCTACGACCTGCCGTTCGAGCTCACGCGCCTCGTCCGCGTCACCTGACCCAGCGCCCGTCTTCCCCTGCGCGGTCGGCGCGGCGGGAAGGTCCATGACCGCCGAATTCTGACCAGACCTCAATGAAATCAATGTGATACGACTGGTGTCGGTCTTTAATCCGACGAGCAACTCAACGATTTCAATTGGTTACGGCGAGTTGCGGTTCGCGCCCAACTTTGAACCTAAAAACCGCAGTTGGCCGATGTGACGTTCGCGCGGTCAGCGATTTTTCGCGTTTTGGTTGCATCAGCTTGGCGCGAGGCGGGGCGGGGCCCTGAGGAGCGGCCGTTGAGGAACGCCTGGAAGGCGTGCGACAAGATGGCTCGCCATTTTTGCAGGCGGGTCAACTGCTCCGCATTTTTGGCCAGGCCGCGCAGGAAGGCGGCGACGGCCGCAAGCGCCTTGGCGGCGAGCCTCAGCTTTGGCGTGCGAACTCGTCACGCGGATCGTCGTTTGTCGTGCGTGCCGCGTGCGGGTGGCGATCGCCGTCAGGAACAGCGGGCGGCTGGTGATCGCCTCGCGGTGGAAGTCGGGCTCGGCGAGACGGACGAAGATGTTCCACCAGTTGTAAAACAACCCGAGCAGCCGGGCCGCGAGCCGGCAACGGGCAAGGTCATGCGTCGTGTAGCCGCCCCAACCCCATTGGTTCTTCATCTCGTCGAAAATATTCTCTCCGTCGCCTCGGTCGCGATAGAGCTGACCGAACGCCTCCGTGTCTTCATCGAGCGAGGTGACCAGAACCGAGTATTCGTAGACTTCCGCCGCTTCGCCGATCTCGATGAACGCAAGTTGCGGCGGGCCGCCATCGTCGCTTAAGTGAAGCCCCACGGCGTCCTTCAGGCGTCGCCTGAGCACGATCACGCGCCGCTGGCGGCTCCAGCCCACAAGCCGAACCTTCCCCCGGGCTCTTCGACCCGGGGGCCTGGCCGGCGTCGACCCATTCGCGCGCCGAGGCGAGCTTCTCGATCATGCGCTTGACGTTGGCGGTCAGCCGCAGTTTCAAGAGAAACGGAAGCGCCCGCGCCTCCGCCTCGCGCATGATCTCCTCGTTGCCGAAGCCCCGATCGCCCCGCAACAAAGCCGGCCACAGGTCGCGCGGCAAACGATCGATGAGCGCCCACAGGCTCGGCGCGCTGTGTCTGGACGCATGCTCGTCGCCGGGACTGACATCGACATCGAGGACGAGACGCGTCGAAGCCATCGAATACGTGTGATAGCAGTGGCTTGGACGCCCCGGCTTCTTGGGATTGTAGCCGAGAACCGCCCCTTCCTGATGACCGTCGAGCGGCTTGATCGTCGTATCGACGTCGAGAATCCAGGGCTCGGCCAGCAGCGGCTCCACACAATATTGCAGGTGTCGGCGCAGCCAGACGGCTCCTTCCTGCTCGTCGATCGCCTTGAAGGCGCGCCGGACCGCGTCCTCGCTGACGATCTTCTTCATCCCCAGAAGCTCGGTCCTGGCGATCACCTGCGACGAGACGCGCGTGTAGCGCGCCGTCGTCGACAAATTCTCGTGTCCGAGCAAGACCTGGATGATGCGAATGTCGACGCCGCTCTCCATTCGACCCGGATGACCATGCGGTCGCTGTCGATGTCGGGCGCCTTCAGGCCGACGACCTCTGACACCCGCAAGCCTGCGGCATAGGCGGCAGTCAGCGCGACCCGAGCCTTGAGGCTCGAGACGGCTTCAAGAAAGCGGACGACTTCGCCGGCGCTCAACACGGCCAGCAGCTTGCGCGGCTCGCGGGCGTAGGCGATCCGCTCCGGGATCGCCTCGTAGCTGAGCGTCACCCCGTAGAAGAAACGCAGCGCGCACACGACCTGATTGAGCGACGCCCAGGAGATCCCTTTCGAGATCAAATGCACCTGGTAGGCGCGGACGTCTTCCAACCCGAGCCGATCCGGCGAATGGCCAAAATATCGGCTGAACTTCGAAACCGCGTGGATGTACGATTGCTGGGTCGCCGGCGACAGATTGCGGATCGTCATGTCCTCAACCATCCGGCGACGCAGAGGGCTCATCTCGGCCATCTGAAACTCCTGCCCGAGAGGGGGCCACTGAACACCCCATCCTCTCAGGCAGGAGGACATTCACTCCATCCCCCCGATCATCCGCTCGCTTTCGCCTCCGCCGCGATAGCGGCTTCGTTCATTCCCTTACAACTCACTCAGCTCGGATACCCCTTTCGCTAAGAATCGGCGCCATCAGGCGAATTTCGGACAAGCCTATTTTCAATCACGAAGTTGTGTTAACTCTTGCCAATGTGTGGTGCGCAACAATCGAAATGGGGGGATTCGATGAAAGCGTCTTTGCTCGCATGCACCGCGATCGCCGCCCTTGGCGGGTTCTCGACCGCTCAAGCGGCTTCGCCTGGCCAGCCTTTCACCAACATCCAGCCGTCCCTGGCGCTCACGGAACTTATGACGACAGGGTCTGGCGGCGTTTTTCCGAACTTCACATCCGGCGGCGCCGTCGGCGACACCGACGGCTTCATCTATAATTTCGCAGGAAATTACGCGCCCTCCGGCAGCGTGTACACAAATGGCCAAACGCTGCCGATTGCCGGCAATTCGGCGGTGTTCAGCCTGGTTGGAACCAATTACGGCGGGAACGGGACCACCAACTTCGGTGTGCCGAACCTGGTCGGGCTGGCGACCGTCGGGGCCAACAACGGTCCTGGGGTCGCCTCCGGTTCGCCGTCGGTCGCTCTGACCGTCCCGCAGCTTCCGCCTCCGGCTGGAAGCGGACAGCCGTTCAGCAATCTGCAGCCGTCGTTGACGTTGACGCCGCTGATCGCGATCTCCGGACCATTCCCCAGCATGAGCACAACGAACGGCCCGGCGTTTGTTGGCCAGATCGCCTACTACGCCGGCTCCCTCGGCCCGGGCGACGAGTTCCTGCCCAACGGCTGGGCGGTGGCGGATGGCAGCGTACTTACTTTTGCTAACAACTCCGCGCTCGGCAGCGTCATCGGCGACCAATTTGGCGGAAATGGGAGCACCACTTTCGCCCTTCCCGATTTGATCGGGCGGGTCGCCGTCGGCGCGAGCGCCAGCCGTCCGATCGGCACGCAATTCGGCGAGGCGTCGACGACGCTCACCTCATCTGAGCTCCCGCCGACCTCCGCGCCGGTCACCAATGACCAGCCCTCGCTGTCAGTGAATTATCTGATCGCGACCCAAGGAATTTTTCCGTCTCAGGGCGGCGTGACTGGCGGATTTGGTACGGGCACCGCGACCCTGGGCGAGATTGTCGCATTCGCCGGCAACTTCGCGCCCGCAGGCTGGGCGTTCGCGGACGGGGCTGTGCTTTTGGACACATCAAACGAAGCCTTGTTCAACGTCATCGGCACGACATATGGCTCCGGTGGACCGGGCACCTTCGACCTGCCGGACCTCGATGGACGAACGGTGATCGGCGCCGACGGCGCCTCGATCCTCCCCGGGTTCGACGAGGGCGTCGACGCGAATTTCCTCACGGCAGCCAACATCCCGACCGCGGCCGTGCCGGAGCCGGCAACCTGGACGACGATGCTGCTTGGTTTTGCCGGCCTCAGTTTCGCCGGGTATCGCAAATCCGGGTTCGGGCGCGCTTATCTAGACGCCACCTAAACCGGCGTCGCCCGGCTTAGTTCTAGTTCCTTGTAGTTCCTTGGAAAAAGCATTAGGACATTTCAGAGCCTGCCGTGAGTTTCTTCGCCAGTATGCGCTCGAAACATCGCGGGCGGCGCCCGAGCGCCATCGCGGCATGAGACGGCCGGTCGGCCCGCGGGCCAAGTCGCAGGCCTGCCGTGGCGCTTGTGGATATCGACGCGGCTGGCGCGCGCGGGCGACATATCCTGATAGGATGGCGCGATGCCCCTCCATGTCGTCAAACTTTGTGTCGGCGCGGACTCGCTTGAGGATCTGCGCACATGGATGGCCTCGCGGATGCGCGAGGCGAAGCAGCGCGGAGCGCCGGCCCGCCATGCCCATGTCACGCGCATGGCGCCGAAGCGGGCGGACGAACTGATCGACGGCGGCTCGCTTTACTGGGTGATCAAGGGCCAGATCGGGGCGCGACAGACGCTCGTCGGCGTCGAGCCGTTCCGGGACGCCGACGGGATCGGGCGCTGCAGGCTCTGGCTCGACGGCGAGGTGGTTCCGGTCGCGCCCCGACCGATGCGCGCCTTCCAGGGTTGGCGCTATTACGAGCCGAGAGACGCGCCGCCCGATCTCGACGGGCGCGGAGCCGGCGTATCGGCGATGCCGGAAGGGCTGAGGCGTGAACTGGCGGCGCTAGGGCTGCTTTGAATGGGCTTTGGGGACGGCGCGAGTCTTCTGCTTCCGCCGGCTGCCACAGGGGGACTTTCAACGCGTCTCCAACCCGCGAGCGGGCGATTTTTTCCATTTCCCGCTTGCCGAAGCGCATCCGAGGCCCAATCTGCATATCCGCCGACACGCCTGTTGAACCGCCATGGACACGCCCGGAAACACACCCGTTCCGCAGCCGCGCAACAGCGATGACGTTGCCGCCTTCGTCGAGGCCGCCAGGCGGACGCCGGCGCCCACGTCCTCGGGGCGGGGACGGCTGATCTTCGCGCTCGACGCCACCATGAGCCGGCAACCGACTTGGGACTCCGCCCAGCGGCTCCAGGCGAGAATGTTCCAGGTCGCCGCCCGTTCGGGCGGTCTCGAGGTCCAGCTCGTCTATTATCGCGGCTTGAGCGAGTGCAAGGCGTCCGCTTTCGTCTCCGAGGGGCGCGGCTTGGCCGAGCTCATGAGCCGGATCGAAGTGCGCGGCGGCGAGACCCAGATACGCCGGGTGCTGGCGCACGCCCGCAACGAAGCCAGGCGGGCGAAGGTCGGCGCGCTCGTCTTCGTCGGCGACGCGATGGAGGAGAACCCGGACGCGCTCGCCGCGCTCGCCGGCGAGCTCGCCTTGCAGGGGGTGAGGGCGTTCATGTTCCAGGAAGGGGCGGATCCTGCGGCGCGGCGCGTGTTCTCCGAGATCGCCCGGCTCACCGGCGGCGCTTACAGTGCGTTCGATTCGGGCGCGACATCGCGGCTCGAGGCGCTCCTGCGCGCGGCTGCCGCCTATGCGGCGGGCGGACACAAGGCGCTCGCGCACGAAGCCGAGTCCGACGCGACGGCGCGGCTCCTGCTGTCGCAGATGCGGGGATCGTAAAACTCGCGTAACCTTGTCGCGCCCGGCTCCAAGGTTGGCTCGCTCGCGGGCGCGCGGCGTGGGCCGGACGTGAAGGCGCTGGTTCGATGAACTTCATCGTCGGTTTGTTTTTGCTCATTCTTCTCCTGTCGGCGATCAAGCGGTTCGCGCGCCTGGACGCGGCCGCCGTGGCGCGCGCGGTCCGCCAGGGCGGGGGCGCTCTCGGGCTGATCGGCGCGCTGCTCTTGCTTCTGCGCGGACGCGTGGGCGTCGCCGCGGCGCTTGCGGGGTTGGCGGCGAGCTTCGCCGGGTGGAAGACATTCGGTCAGGGAGGGGCGACGTTCCGCTGGCCCGCGAACGGCGCCGGCCCGCGAGACGGCCGGGTCACGACGGCGCGCTCGGCGATGCTTGAGATGCGGCTCGATCACGACAGCGGCGCGATGACGGGCGCTGTGCTGACGGGAAGCTTTGCGGGCCGGTCGCTGGACACGCTGTCGCGACCCGAACTGCTGAGCCTCGGCGAGGAGCTTCGCCGCGACGATCCCGAGGGCGTCGCGCTGTTAGAGACTTATCTCGACCGCCGGTTTGCCGGCTGGCGTGAGGCAGACGAGGGTCAGGGCCAGCGGGGGCGGACCGCCGGCTCCAGCGGCGCCATGTCCCGGCGCGAAGCCTACGAGACTTTGGGCCTTGAGGAAGGCGCCGGTCCCGAGGAGATTATTGGCGCGCATCGCGCGTTGATGAAGAAGCTTCATCCAGATCACGGCGGTTCGACCGGGCTCGCCGCGCGGGTCAATCAGGCCAAGGATGTTTTGATGCAGCGGCACGGCTAGAGCGCTCCCCTGGCGAGGGCGTTGGGTCGGGGCCGGAGGCGCGGGGTCAGTCACGGGCGGCGAAGCAGGCGAAGCCGCTTCTCTTGAGCGACCGACAGGCGGTTTCGGCCGAAGCCTGCTCGAGACCGGCGAAACGGGCGCGGTAGAGCGTGCCGTCGGCGCCGCGCACCTTCTCCGTCATCGGCTTTGCCCCGGCGAGCAGGCCGCGCCCTTGCTGACGGGCCTTGTCGAGCAGCGCATGCGCCTTGGCGGGGTTGTCGGTTGCGCCGACTTGGATGATCCAGCCCTTGTCGCTCGCCTTCGCGTCCTCGCCGTCGGAATTGTCCTCGGGGCGGCCGGCGTCGCCCTTGGGCTTGGCGGGCGGCGCCGGGGCGGCCGCGTCGGGGCCCTTCGTCCAGACGAGGCGGCTCACCCCGGACGTGGGCGTCCTGGCTGGGGAAGGGGGGGCGGCGGTCGGCTCGACGGAGGCCTGCCGCTGGCCGACTGCGCGCGGCGGCAGCGGCGCGACATCCGAGCCGGGGGACAAGCTGACCTTCCGGACAGCCGAGACGCTGAGTGTCGCCTGGTCGTCGTCCCCGGCGTCGTCGCCTTCGCCGTCAAACGCCTGCGCGGCGGCGACATGCGAAGGCACGGCGACCGGAATTGGCAGCGGTCGGGCTGGCGCCGCATAGGCGACAGCGGCCTTTGCCGGCTGATTGTCTTCGTCCGAGGCGTCGGCGACCCGGGTCGCGGTGCGGACGGTCGAGCATTGGGCGAGGTGGTCGTCGATCAGGTTCTCCATCACCCGATCGCGCGCTGCCGCGGTGTAACCGCCCATGACGACGGCGATCAGCGACCGTCCGTCCCGATGGACCGAGGTCAGGAGATTGAAGCCCGAGGCGCGCGTGTAGCCGGTCTTGATGCCGTCGACGCCGTCGACCCGGCCGAGCAGATGATTGTGATTGCCGATCGTCCGTCCGTCGTATTCGAACTCCTCGGTCGAGAAATATTTGAAATAGCGTGGGAACCGGTCCTCGAGCGAACGCGCGAGGATCGTGAGGTCACGCGCGGTGGTGATCTGATTGTCGTTGGGCAGCCCGGAGGCGTTGCGATAGGTGGTGTTCGCCATGCCGAGCGCATGGGCCTTGCGGGTCATCATCGCGGCGAACGAGCTCTCGTCGCCGCCGATCGCCTCGGCGATCGCCACCGCGATATCGTTGGCCGAGCGGGTGACGACCGCCTTGATCGCGTCGTCGACGCTGATCGTCTCGCCGGGCTCGAGGCCGAGTTTCGACGGCTCCTGGGCCGCCGCATGCTCGGAAATGGGTATGCGCGACTGAAGCGTCATCTTCCCGCTCTCGAGCTGCTCGAACAGCAGGTAGAGCGTCATCACCTTGGTGATCGAGGCTGGATGGCGAAGGCCGTCGGGGTCGGCCGCATAGATCGTGCGGCCGCTGTTGGCGTCGACGACAATGGCGGAGAACGTGGGCGAGGAGGGAACGCCCGACGCCGGGCCGCGGCCGTTGGCGACAGAGCGCACGTGGGCGTAGTGGATGTGGCGTGTATGGCGATAGAGATGGGCCTCAGCCGGCGCTGTGGCCAGCGTCAGCGCCGAGGCCGCCATGAGCGCCCCAGCGACGGCGCACAAGGCAGGACCGAGATGTGGGTTCCGAACACGCCACGCCATATACGCGCCCCAATTTTACACACGTAGACGTCGGGCAAATGACCCGGCGAGCACACTTAAACGATATGGCGATGCGGTTACGGGGCAGTTAACGCGACGTCGCCAATCGGGGCAAATCGGGTCCAAGCCTCTGATCAATCAGCGCTCCGACGCCCTTGCGGGGTCGGGCCGACCTCGCGTCGGCTATGAGATACGATCGACAATACATGGAAAAGGCGAATAAAAATGCAAGTCAGAGTGACGTGCCGTCAGGCTCCGCGCCGCGTTTATGTTGCAGTGCAATAAATGCTTGACTTCTATGGTGCAGCGCACATAATGCAGCCATCGTCAATCGGTTGACCGGCGAAGAGCGGACAACCGGGATCAAGATAGGAGTTCCCCATGGCCACCACCCCAAATTTCGCAGATCTCCAGGATTTCTCCAAGAAGCAGCTCGAGGCGATTGCTTCGGCGTCCTCGCTGTGGACGAAGGGCCTGCAGGACCTCGCCGCCGAATCGACCGACTATTCGAAGAAGGCGTTCGAGGCCGGCTCGGCCACGTTCGAGAAGCTTCTCGGCGCCCGCAGCCTTGAGGCCGCGATCCAAATTCAGTCCGACTTCGCCAAGCAGGCGTACGAGGGCTTCGTTGCGCAGGCGAGCAAGGTCTCCGAGCTCTACGCGAAAGTCGCCTCGGACGCCCTGAAGCCCGTCACCTCGGCTTACGCCACCCTGCAGGCCAAGTAACGGCGCGGCGAGCCGCGGCGGCAGTTTCCGCGGCCAGCCTCTTAGATATCATCGCATCAGCCGGCGCCCTTATCGGGACGTCGGCTTTTTCGTCTGCCTGCCCGCCGATTTTGATTCAGCCGCCTCGGCGGACGAGCCATTGGCTGTCTCTGCTTCTCCCGCTTTGCTGGAACGAAGCTTGCTCCGTGCGCGTTTGTCGCTGAACGGGCACTTGCGCGTGACGCACAAATTCGCAATGCTTTCCTCTTCGGTCGCTCTGGCGGGATTGTCGTCAGGCGCCCACATTAAGTCGGGTTCACGTGCGCAAGTACGTAACACCGTAGAAAAACGCGAAAGACGGGGTCCGTTGGTGGCAGGCGCCTCAAAACCGTTTGTCCGTCGTCTGCGAGCCGGGATGGCGCGGCTTGCGCGCTGGTTCGCGCCCGGCTTCGGAGGCGCGGCCCCGACGCCGATGCGCGCGGCCGGGCCACGGGAGCCCAAACGGGGAGGAGACAATCCAGGGGCAGGGGCGGCGGTGATCACCCGCACCCGCACCCAGACGAAACGCCCGAACATGTATCGGGTCCTGCTGTTGAACGACGATTACACGCCGATGGAGTTCGTGATCTCGATTCTGCAGGCGTTCTTCAACAAGGACGCCCAGGAGGCGACCCAGATCATGCTTCAGGTGCACCACAACGGCGTTGGGGAATGTGGGGTCTTCACTTACGAGGTGGCCGAGACCAAGGTCTCGCAGGTGATGGATCACGCGCGGAAGAATCAACACCCGCTTCAGTGCATCATGGAAAAGAAGTGAAAGACGCCCCATGCCGATATTCTCCCGCACCCTCGAGAAGACCCTCCGGAAGGCGCTTTCGCTCGCCAACGAGCGCCATCACGAATACGCGACCCTCGAACACCTGCTGCTCGCCCTGATCGACGACACCGATGCGGCCGCGGTGATGCGAGCCTGCAGCGTCGATCTCGAGGTGTTGCGCAAGACCGTCGTCAACTACCTCGATACGGAACTCGAGAACCTGGTGGTCGACAGCCAGGAGGAGGCGAAGGCGACCAACGGCTTCCAGCGCGTCGTGCAGCGCGCGGCCTTCCATGTGCAGTCGTCCGGGCGGGAGGAGGTGACCGGAGCGAACGTTCTGGTCGCGATCTTTGCCGAACGCGAGACCCACGCCGCCTTCTTCCTGCAAGAACAGGACATGACCCGCTACGACGCGGTCAATTACATCAGCCACGGCATCGCCAAGCGCCCCGGCCATTCGGACGGCTCGCGCCTGCCGCGGGGCGCCGACGAGGAGCCCGAGGCGCGCGAGGCCAAGGATTCGAAAGACAGCGGAGAATCCAAGAAGAAGGAAGGCGCCTTGGATGCCTATTGCGTCAATCTCAACCGCAAGGCCCGCGAAGGGCGCATCGATCCGCTGATCGGCCGCGAAGCGGAGGTCCAGCGCACGATCCAGGTGCTTTGCCGGCGGCAGAAGAACAATCCGCTGCTGGTCGGCGACCCGGGCGTCGGCAAGACCGCGATTGCCGAGGGCCTCGCCCGCAAGATCGTCAATTCCGATGTGCCCGAGGTGCTCGAGGGCGCCACAGTGTTCGCGCTCGACATGGGGGCGCTGCTCGCCGGCACGCGCTATCGCGGCGACTTCGAGGAGCGCCTCAAGCAAGTGATGAAAGAGATCGAGCAGCACAAGGACGCGATTCTCTTCATCGACGAGATCCATACCGTGATCGGCGCCGGGGCGACCTCGGGCGGCGCGATGGACGCGTCGAACCTCCTAAAGCCCGCTCTGGCGCAGGGCACGCTGCGCTGCATCGGATCGACCACCTACAAGGAATACCGCCAGTATTTCGAGAAGGACCGCGCGCTCGTGCGCCGCTTCCAGAAGATCGACGTCAAGGAGCCGAGCGTCGCCGACGCCATCGAAATCCTCAAGGGACTCAAGCCCTATTTCGAGGAGTTCCACAAGCTCCGCTACACGGGCGACGCCGTGAAAGCGGCGGTCGAACTGTCATCGCGCTACATCCACGACCGCAAGCTGCCCGACAAGGCGATCGACGTGATCGACGAGACCGGGGCCTCGCAGATGCTCCTGCCGGAGGCCAAGCGGAAGAAGACGATCGGGGTCAAGGAGATCGAGGCGACTGTTGCGTCGATGGCGCGCATCCCGCCGAAGTCGGTGTCGAAGGACGACACCGAGGTGCTGCAGCACCTCGGCGACACGCTCAGGCGAGCCGTCTACGGCCAGGACGAAGCCGTCTCCGCGCTCGCCTCGGCGATCAAGCTCGCCCGCGCCGGCCTGCGGGAACCGGAAAAGCCGATCGGCTGTTACCTGTTCTCCGGCCCGACGGGCGTCGGCAAGACCGAGGCGGCGCGTCAGCTTGCGCTCAGTCTCGGCCTCGAACTGATCCGGTTCGACATGTCGGAATACATGGAGCGCCACACTGTCTCGCGGCTGATCGGCGCGCCGCCGGGCTACGTCGGCTTCGACCAGGGCGGTCTTTTGACCGATGCGATCGACCAGCACCCGCACTGCGTCCTGCTGCTCGACGAAATCGAGAAGGCCCATCCGGACCTGTTCAACATCCTGCTGCAGGTCATGGACCACGGCAAGCTGACCGACCATTCCGGCAAGGCGATCGATTTCCGCAACGTCATCATGATCATGACGACGAATGCCGGCGCCCAGGACATGGCCCGCGCGGCCTTCGGGTTCCACAAGTCGAAGCGGGAAGGGGACGACAAGGAGGCGATCGACCGCCTGTTCGCGCCCGAGTTCCGCAATCGGCTCGACGCGATCATCCCGTTCGCCCGGTTGCCGGAGGAGGTGATTGCGCGCGTGGTCGACAAGTTCATCCTCCAGCTCGAGGCGCAGCTTGCCGACCGCAACGTGACGATCGAACTGACCGACGAGGCCCGCGGCTGGCTGATCAAGAACGGCTACGACGAATCCATGGGCGCGCGGCCGATGGCCCGGGTGATCCAGACGCAAATCAAGACGCCGCTGGCCGACGAGGTCCTGTTTGGCCGGCTGAAGACCGGCGGCGTGGTCAAGGTGGTGGTCACCGGCGACGAGACCGGCGAGAAGAAACTCGGTTTCGTCTACCCGGAAGGGCCGGCGGCGCCCCGCATGGAGCGGGACATCATGCTCGCGGCCAAGGCTCGTGGCCGGTCCCGCAAGCGCGTCGAGCCGGCCGCCGAAGGTCCGGCCGACAAGGCGCCCGAACCCGAGACGCCGTGACGCTGACCCTGCAGCTTTCGCGAAACCATCGCCGCCCCTCGTCGCCCGCACGAGAGACGGTTTTTTTTGCCGCAGGGCCCCGGTTAAAGCAGCTCGGGTTGGCCAAGGCCGCGGACTTTAAGCGAACGGCGCGACGACGGCGCTCGCGAGGACATCCGCGCCAAGCGGATGCGGCGCCGAGTCCATACCAACGTTTTGCAACGCATGACCGCGATTCCCCGGCGCGACGCCCGCTCGGTCGGTCATCGGGACGCCGTGCGGGATGTCCGGAAGGTCAACGCTTTGCGCCACTGTCGGGGGCAAGCAAACCCGACCCGTCCGACACGCCAGCCAAAACGAAACCGGCGGAAAGGCCTTCGCCTTTCCGCCGGTTCGTCACGTCAGATCAGACCGATGCGATCAGAACTTGTAGTTGAGGCCGGCGCGGACGATCGAACCGTCGAAGGTGTACTTGGTGGTCGCGACGATCCCCGGGAAGTTGGTGGCGATTAAGCCGGTGGGGCTCGACGTGAAGGAGGTGCTGCCGAGGTTGTAATAGAGATATTCGCCCTTGATCGTGATGTTGTTGGTGATCGCGTATTCGGCGCCCGCGCCGATTGTCCACCCGACCCGCGTAGAGCTGGGGCTGCCTGACAAAAAGAAGTCGCTGGAGGTGTCATAGGCGCTGAAGTTCGAGCTTCCGCCGCCGTAGGCGACGCCGCCCGTTCCATAGAACATCAGACGGTTGTCCGGAGTGGCGACGAAACCGATCCGAGCCCGCGTCGTGCCGAGCCAGGAAAGGTTCGCCTTGGCGTTCACGTTCAAAATGTCGCCTGTGAAGCCCGTGGCCGCGGCGAACGGGGCGCTCGTATAAGAGAAAGTCTTTCCCGCCGTCGTCCCGTCAAAGTCTGTTTCTAAGCCGAGCACGAAGGCGCCGCTCTGCCAGTTGTAGCCTGCCTGACCGCCGCCGATAAAACCGGTGTTGCTCGATCCCAGCGCGCTCGGGTAATAGGTCGCGATCCACGACGCGAGCCCAGGCGCATACAGCGATGTCGTGCGGCTGCCGGAACCGAAGATGCCGCCGGCGTTCACACCGACGTAGAACCCGGTCCAGGTGAAGGGCGGGGGCACAAAGATCGGCGCCGGGGGCGCCTTACGTGTGGGGAGGTCAGCAGCCTGAGCAGTCACGGCGGTCGCAATGGTCAGCGCCGCGGCGGCGACTCCCATCATCCAACGTTTCGTCATTTTCGTCTCCGTTTAGATCGGCTCCGCCTAACGCATATGTACGCGCGCCGTCGCCCGTGAAAATCAACAACGCTTTTATAGGGTTCGGAGACCGCGAAGTCCACCTTTGCGAGCGTCTTCGGCGCTCTTCGCCCAAGCATGTGGCATAATAGCCACAAAAAGGGCCCTTGTGGTTAACCAAACACTTGTAAACATGACGAAATCCGGCCTCCATTAACCGCTGACAAGGCTCGCCAGCACCAGCGCGATCACTCCGGCCAGGAAAACGCCGTCGAACGTCCCGGCGCCGCCGATCGACGCGACGGGAGCGCCGAGGCTCCGCAGCAGGCCGAGATTGAGGAGATCGGCGCCGACCAGCACCCCGAGACTGCCGCCGACATAGGCGAGCGGCGCGGCGAAGCGGCGAGAAAGCGCGAGGCCGACGCAGGCCGCGAGCAGGGGCGGCGCGAATCTCGGAACCGCAATCCCGATGCCCGGCACCGGCATCGCCATCTGATGAACGAAGAAGGCGACGATCCCCACTGCGATCACGCCCAGCGTCCAGAGTTCGTATCGCACGAGCAGATAGAACGACAAAAGAATTGGGATGACCGCCCCGCCGATATTGATCGCGAGCACCGTTCCCGGCCAGTCGACGGCGGCCGGCGCCAGGAACGGGACGCCCATGATCTCCACGACCTCGCGGGTCACGATCGTTTCCCCGGGCAGGCGCGCGAGCGGCACGTTGATGGCGGACCCGACGAGGGAGGCGAACAGAATGAGGGTCACCGTCAGGGGATGAAGGCCGAGCGCATACGAAACGTGGGCCAGGAGCCCGATCGCCGCGAGGATGGCAAGTCCGACGACGAGGGCGAGAAACACCCCTGCAGCGGCGAGGCTCAGCGGGAAGTAGTGGATGTGGATCATGCGCGCTCCGTTCCCGCGTCGGCCCCCCGTCGGCCCTCAGCGGGCGGCAAGGGCGGGGATGATCCGCTCGGCGAAAGGGCGAAGCGCTTCGGCGCTCTGGAACGGGCCTCCGGGCGGCCGGATCGCGACTCCGGTCCAGCACGGCAGGATATGGAAATGGAGATGGAAGACCTGTTGGCCGCTCGCCGCCTCGTTGAACTGCTGAATGACGACGCCTTCGGCCTGCATGCCAGTCATGACCGCATGCGCCACGGTCTGCACCGACGGCGTCAAGCGGGCGAGGTCGGCGGGGGCGATGTCGAGCAGATTGCGGGCGGCGACCTTTGGGATCACCAGCGTATGGCCGTCGGCGCGCGGCATCACGTCGAGGAAGGCGAGCGAAACGTCGTCCTCGTAAATCTTGGTGCAGGGGGCCTCGCCGCGCAGGATCTTGGCGAAGATGTTGTCGGCATCATAGGTCGGCGTCGTCAAAGTTTTCTCCCAGCGTCTCGGCTTTGCCGTCTTCGCCCCGCCGGAACGGGGCATGACTCTCGTAATGCGCTATGGTGCGCGCGACCGCCGACCTTTCGTGCCTCAGATAATCGGCGACCGCGCGCTCGAGCCGCGCGTCGTCGAATTCATGCGCCGAATAGGTGACGACCGGACGATAGCCGCGGGCAAGCTTGTGCTCCCCCTGCGCGCCGGCTTCGACACGCTTCAGGCCGCGGCTCAGCGCGAAGTCGATCGCTTGATAATAGCAGACCTCAAAATGGAGAAAGGGCCGCTCCTCGATGGCGCCCCAATTGCGGCCATAGAGCGCGTCGTCGCCGATGAAGTTGATCGCGCCGGCGATGTAGCGTCCGCCGCGTTTGGCCATGACGAGCAGGATTCGGTCGGCGAGGGTGACCCCGACCAGGGCAAAAAATTTGCGGTTCAGGTACGGCCGGCCCCATTTGCGCGACCCCGTATCCATGTAGAACGTGAAGAACGCGTCCCAGTGCGCTGGCTTTATTGAAGAACCGGTCACCCATTCGATCGTGACCTCATCGCCGAGCGCGTCCCGGCGTTCGCGCTTGATGCTCTTGCGCTTGCGGGAGGCCAAGGCCGCCAGGAAGTCGTCGAAATTCGCGAACCCGTCACACAGGAAGTGGAACTGTTCGCCATGGCGCACCAGGAAGCCCATTCTCTCGAGCCGCGAGGCGTCCTCGGCAGTCGGGAACGTGACGTGAATCGAGGACGCCTCGGCCTGCCGGCGCACCTCGCGCAGTCCTGCGACCAGCGCCTCCAGCGCCCCCTCCGGTGCGTCGCGCGCGGCCAGCAGGCGTCGGCCGGTCGCCGGCGTGAAGGGGACTGCGACCTGAAGCTTCGGATAGTAGTCGCCGCCCGCTCGCGCGTAGGCGTCGGCCCAGGCATGATCGAAGACGTACTCGCCCATGCTGTGGCTTTTGAGATAGGACGGCGCGGCGGCGACGATCCGCCCGCCATCCTCGACGAGCACATGCGCGGGCGTCCAGCCCGACCGGCCCCCGGTCGAGCCCGAGGCCTCAAGCGCGTGCAAAAACGCATGCGTGACAAACGGGTTGAACCGTTCGCCTTCGGCCTCGCTTTCGGAGATCCCAGGCGGATTGGCGCAAGCGTCCCACGCCGCCGGGTCCAGGTCGGCGATGGAGGGTACGAGTTGCACAGTGAAAGGGGGCATGGACGGGAGGGGCAGAGGTCGGGTTCGGCGCCATCCTAGCATGCCTTTCGCAGGCGCGAAGGGCGACAGTAAGCTCCTGACTCGTCCAAAGGAAAATTGACGTCTCACCCCGGCAGTCTCCGTGCGTTCGCCCCGCCCTAACGGAAGATTAACCTTAACAACCCCTAATGACGTCAAGGCAGGTTCCGGGGGCGGGAATCGCCGGCGCATTGTTTGACGCCCACGGGGTCCCATGATATCCCACGCCATCCCGTCAACAGACCGCGTCTTAGCGCCGCCGTCGTCGAGTCTCGCTCGTCCGGCCGCGGCGGCTTTTGGCGTCGGGGGGCCTCGTGGACCGATTCCTCTCGCATTTCACCCATCGCTTCGACGCCAAGGGGCGGATATCCGTTCCGGCGCCGTTCCGGCAGGCTCTGGCGAAGGACGGATTCGAGGGCGTCTACGCCTATCCGTCCCTCGATGCGCCGGCGCTCGACTGCGGCGGCCTGAAGCTCCTGGCGGAGATCGACGCGCTGCTGGCCTCCCTGCCGCCCTTCTCGCCGGCGCGCGACGCCTTCGCGACCGCGCTCCTCGGCACGAGCGAGATCCTGCGCATGGACTCGGAGGGACGCGTGACGCTGGACGACCGGATCAAGACGTCGCTCGGGCTCGATCACGAAGCGGTGTTCGTCGGGCAGGGACACAAATTCCAGATTTGGGCGCCGCCGCGATTCGCGACGCATCTCGAGGCGGCGCGGGAGCGGGTGCGACGCCTGCGGGCGCAGGGCGCCGAGGCGCCGGCATGACCAGCGACGCGCCACGCCACACGCCCGTCTTGCTGGCCGAGGTCCTAGACGCTCTCGATCCGAGTCCCGGCGCGACGATCGTCGACGGCACATTTGGCGCAGGCGGATATACGCGCGCCCTGCTCGACCGTGGCGCTGACGTCGTCGCGCTCGACCGCGATCCTGCGGCGATCCGCGCCGGCGCCGATCTCGTGGCCCGATCGCGCGGACGCCTGAGCCTTGTTGAAGCGCGATTCGGCGCGCTCGAAACGGCAGCGCGCGGCCTCGGACTCCAATCGGTCGAGGGTGTGGTCCTCGACGTCGGCGTGTCCTCGATGCAGCTCGACGAGGCGGATCGAGGGTTTTCGCTGCGCTTCGACGCGCCACTCGACATGCGGATGGAGAGCGCAGGCCGCTCCGCTGCCGATATCCTGCGCGACGAGGACGAGGAGACGATCGCCGACATCCTGTTCCATTTCGGCGAGGAGCGCGCCGCGCGCCGCATCGCGCGCGCCATCGTCGCCGACCGGATCGCGGCCCCGTACGTCAGCACGCGTCAGCTTGCCGGGATGATCGCCCGGGTCGCCCCGGCCCGGCGCGGGGAACTCACACATCCGGCGACCCGGACCTTTCAGGCCCTGCGCATCGCCGTCAACGACGAGCTCGGCGAGCTCCTGCGCGGACTGATCGCCGCCGAACGGCTGCTGAAGCCCGGCGGGCGGCTGGCCGTGGTGACCTTCCATTCGCTCGAGGACCGGATCGTCAAACAGTTTTTGGCCGGCCGGTCGGGCCGCGGCCAGGCCGTGTCGCGCCGCCTGCCGGGGGAGCCGGCCGAGCCGGCGCCCACCTTCGACGTGCCGCGCGGCCAGCCGATCGAACCGAGCGACGCCGAGACGGCGGCCAATCCGCGCGCGCGATCGGCAAAGCTCCGCTGCGCGACCCGGCTCGACGCGCCTGCGAGCGCCGCCGGGGATGGGATCGTCGCGTTGACGCGCCTGCCGGCGCGCAGGGGGAGACACGGATGATCTTGCGGCTCATGCATGCCGCGGCGATCGCGGCGCTGATCGGCTCGGCGGCCTATGTCTACGGCGTCAAGTACCGAACGATCTACGCTTCGGAGCAGCTGGTGAAGACCCGTCATCTGATCAACAAAGAGAAGGACGCGATCAACCTGTTGCGCGCCGAATACGCTCATCTCGCCCGTCCGGACCGCATCCAGCAGCTTGCCGACGCCAAGCTCGGCATGCAGCCGCTGACGCTGTCGCAGATCGCCACCGTCGATGAACTTCCCGACGCCCAGCCGAAAGTCGATTCCATCGGCCGCACGCTCGAGTCGCTCGGGTTCAACAAGGACAATGAGACCCCTGCCGCTGAAGCCGGCGGCGCCACTCCGGCAGTGAGATGAGCATGGCCGACTCGCCGATCAGCGCAAGCCGGGGGACAGCGGGACGCCGCCGCAGGCGAGGACCGATCGGCCGCGCCTCGATCGCGCTCTTTCATCGCCACGTGCCGCAGAACTTCGGCGTCGATCTCGAACCGCCGTCGCCCGACCGGCCGCGCACGACCCTGCGCTCGATCCTGACCCTCGCCAACCTGAGGGCCTTCGCCCGCGCCCTGCTGTTGACGCGGCTCGATCGCTCGGGCGCGCGCATCCGCACCCTCTCGCTCGGCATGGCCGTCGCCTATGCGGCGCTCGTGGTGAAGCTCGTCGTGCTCGGCGTGTCGCACGATCCGCCTCAGTCGCTGAAGGACGCCGCCGACCAAGCGGTCTCCGGGGCGCGGCCGGATCTGCTCGACCGCAATGGCGAAATTCTCGCCACCGACGTCAAGACCATGTCGGTGTTCGCCGAGCCGAACCGGATCATCGACAAGGACGAGGCGGTCGAACTCATCACTGCCGTGCTGCCCGATGTCGACGCCAAGGAATTGCGCGAGCGGCTCGGCTCGAAGAAGGGCTTCGTCTGGGTCAAGCGCCAGATCACGCCCAAGGAGCAGGCGGAGATCTTTCATCTTGGTCTTCCGGGCGTGGGATTCCTGCCCGAGAACAAACGCGTCTATCCGAACGGCCCGATCGCCGCCCACGTCCTCGGCTACGTCGACAAGGACAATATCGGCATCGCCGGCATGGAGAAATATCTCGATGAGCAAAGTCTGACCGATCCGCACGTTCCGGGCTTCGTCGTCGACCCGGAGAGCCTGAAACCGGTACGCTTGTCGCTCGACCTCATGGTGACCCACGCGCTACGCGACGAGCTGATGAACGGCATGGAGCATTGGAAGGCCAAAGCGGCGGCCGGCATTGTGATGGACGTCAACACCGGCGAGGTCATTGCGCTCGAATCGCTGCCCGACTACGATCCGAACCAGCCGATCGACGCGCATGATCCCACGCGCATCAACCGCATCTGCGTCGGCGTGTACGAAATGGGCTCGACCTTCAAGGCGCTGTCGATTGCGATGGCGCTGGAATCGGGCAAGGTCAATCTCGGCTCCCGGATCGACGCCCGCGACAGCCTGCGCTACGGCCGCTTCACCATCCACGACTTCCACGCCACGCACCGCATCTTGACTGTGCCGGAAGTTTTCACCCATTCCTCCAACATCGGCACCGCGCGCATGGCGCTGATGGTCGGCGTCGAGGGTCACAAGGCGTTCCTGAGGAAGATGGGGCAGCTCGACCGGCTGCGGACCGAACTGCCGGAGAACGCCGAGCCACTGGTGCCGAAGCGCTGGGGCGAACTCAACACCATGACCATCGCCTTCGGCCAGGGCCTCAACGTCGCCCCGATCCAGGCGGTGATGGCGGTCTCCGCGCTGGTCAACGGCGGCAAGATGATGCCGCCGACCTTCCTCATGCGCTCCCAGGCGGAGGCCGACAAGATCAGCCACCGCGTGGTGAGCGAGCAGACCTCGGAATCGATGCGCTATCTCATGCGCTCGAACGCGACCCACGGCTCGGCGAGCTTCGCCAACGTTCCAGGCTACTACGTCGGCGGCAAGACCGGCACCGCTGACAAGATCATCCACGGCCATTATTCTCAGGATCGCGTGTTCACCACTTTTATGGCCATCACCCCGGCGGAGAAGCCGAAATACCTCTTCATGGCGATTTACGACGATCCGCAGGCGGCGCCCGGGGATTACGGGTACCACACCGCCGCGTGGAACGCCGGCCGGACGACGGGCGCGCTAATCCGCCGAATCGAGCCGCTGGAAGGCGTGCCGCCGATGAAGGACGCGCCCACGAATCCATTCCCCATCATCGCCCGCTTGGGCTATGGAGCCGACGCCGACAAGATCGGCAAGGAGTAGACGCGACGGCATGACTTGGCTCGGCGACATCGTGGAATTGACGGCGGCGGATGCGGCGCTCGCGTGTCGGCCCGTGGGCGGCGTGGCCTTCGACAGCCGCAAGGTCGAGCCCGGCGACGTCTTCTTCGCGCTCGCCGGGGCGAGGGACGACGGACTGAGACACATTGCGGACGCGCTTCAGCGCGGGGCGAGCGCGATCGTCGCCGAGCGAAGGGCGCCGTCCGAAAGCGCACCGTTCGTGCATGTCGTCGACGCGCGCCTGGCCTTGGCGCGGGCTGCGGCCCGGCTTTATCCGCGCCAGCCCGAGACGATCGTTGCGGTCACCGGCACCAGCGGCAAGACCTCGGTCGCCGCGTTCGTCCGCCAGATCTGGGCGGCGGTCGGCCGGGAATTGGCGGCGCTCGGCACGATCGGCGTCGTCTCGCGGCCGATCACGGTCTACGGCTCGCTGACCACCCCTGATCCAGTGACCCTCCACCGAACGCTGCAGGCGCTCGCCGAAGCGGGCGTCACGCATCTCGCGATGGAGGCGTCCTCACACGGGCTGGACCAGAAGCGGCTTGACGGCGTGCGGCTTGCCGCCGGCGCCTTCACCAATCTCAGCCGCGACCACATGGATTATCACGCGACGGTCGAGCATTACCTGGCAGCCAAGCTCCGGCTCTTCCGGGACCTCTTGCCGGCAGGCGCGCCGGCGATCGTCGACGCTGACGCCGAGATCGCCCCGCGTGCAATCGAGGCCGCGCGGGCGCGTGGGCTCATCGTCCTCTCGGTCGGCAGGAAGGGCGAGGCAATCCGGCTCGCAGGCGTCGTCCGCGACGGCCTCGCTTCGACCATCGACCTCGAATTCGGCGGGCGCAGGCGACGGGTGCGCCTACCTCTGCCGGGCGATTTCCAGATTTCCAACGCCCTGGTGGCGGCGGCCTTGTGCGTCGCGACGGGCTCGGAAGCCGACGCGGTCTTTCACGCGCTGCAGCGGCTCGAAGGCGCGCCGGGGCGGCTCGAGCGGGTCGGCGAAGCGCGGGGCGCCGGCGTGTTCGTCGATTACGCCCATAAGCCCGACGCGCTGGAGAAGGCGCTGGCCGCCCTCCGCCCCTACGTGCGGGGACGGCTGATCGTCGCCTTCGGCTGCGGGGGCGACCGCGACGCCGGCAAGCGCGCGATCATGGGGGAGATCGCGACGCGCGCGGCCGACGTCGTGATCGTCACCGACGACAATCCGCGCTCGGAAAACCCTGCGGCGATCCGCGCCCAAATTCTGGCCGCCGCGCCTGGAGCGATCGAGATCGGCGACCGGGCCGAAGCGATCCGGGCCGGCGTGGCGATGCTAAAGCCGGGCGACGCGCTGATGATCGCGGGCAAGGGCCACGAAACCGGGCAGATCGTCGGAAGCGCGGTGCTGCCGTTCAGCGACGCGGACGAGGCGCGCAAGGCTTTGGCGGAGGCGGCATGAGCGCGCTCTGGACCGAAGTGGAGCTGACGGACGTGCTCGAGGCGCCGCCGAGCGAACGGCTGGCGAAGACAGTCGAAGGCGTATCTATCGACACCCGGACGCTCGCGCCGGGCGACCTCTTCTTCGCCATCAGGGGCGAGACACACGACGGCCACGATCACGTGGCGCGCGCGTTCGAAGCGGGCGCGTCGGCGGCGGTCGTGCATTGGGATCGGGCGCGCGACCTCGCCGCGCTGGGCCCGGTCTTTGCCGCCGACGAGACGCTGAAGGCGATGGAGCGACTCGGCGTTGCGGCCCGGGCGCGCACGGCCGGGCAGATCGTCGCCGTCACCGGCTCGGTCGGCAAGACGAGCGCCAAGGAGATGCTGCGGGCGATGCTCGGCGCGAGCGGCGAAACGCATGCCTCGGCGGCCTCCTACAACAATCACTGGGGCGTGCCGCTGACGCTTTCGCGCCTGCCGGCCGGCGCAAAATTCGGCGTCTTCGAGATCGGCATGAACCACACCGGCGAGATCACGCCGCTTGTGCGCATGGTCCGCCCGCATGCGGCGCTGATCACCACGATCGCGCCGGTCCATATCGAATATCTCGGCTCGCTCGAAGCGATCGCCGACGCCAAGGCGGAGATCTTTCTCGGCCTCGAGCCGGGCGGAACCGCGATCCTCAATCGCAACGCTCCCCAGTTCGAGCGGCTCGCGGCGGCGGCGCGTGTCCGCGGCGCGCGCGTGCGGACCTTCGGCGCGTCGGAGGCCTGCGACGCCCGGCTGGTCTCGTGCGAGGAAAGCGAGGCGGGCTCGCGCGTCTCGGCCAAGGTTTCGGGCCGCAGCCTGAGCTTCGACCTCGGCGCGCCTGGAGCGCACATGGCGGAAAACGCGCTCGGCGCGCTGCTCGCCGCCGAGACGCTCAGCGCCGATGTCGAGCGTTCCGCGGCCGCGCTCGCCGGCTTTTCGCCGCAGAAGGGCCGGGGCGAAAGGGTAACCCTCGCCGCGCCCGGCGGAGCGATCACGCTGATCGACGAGAGCTACAACGCCAATCCGGCCTCTATGCGCGCGGCGCTGAAGTTGCTGGGCAGCGCCCGACCCGGGCCGAACGGGCGCCGCGTCGCGGTCATCGGCGACATGCTGGAACTCGGCGCGGACGGCGCGGCGATGCACGCGGCGCTCGCGGCCGACCTCGCGGTGAACCAGGTCGATCTCCTGTTTGGGGCTGGGCCGCTGACCCGCGCGCTCTACGACGCCGCGCCGCAGGCCCGGCGTGCGGCGTGGGCCGAGCGGGCGAGCGAACTCGCCGGCGAGGTCGCCCGGGCGCTGCGCCCGGGCGACGTGGTCATGGTCAAGGGTTCGAACGGCAGCCGGATGGGCCCGCTGGTGGCCGCGCTGCGCGACCATTTCGCCTATTCGGTCGCGGGAGGCTAGACGACGATGCTCACCTGGCTTTCCGACTGGTCTCATCTGCCCGGCGTCTTCCGCCTGTTCCACTGGCTGACCTTTCGCGCGCTCGGCGCGGCGGGGACGGCGCTGTTTCTCGTGCTGTTTTTCGGTCCGACGATCATTTCGCGGCTGCGTCTGAAGCAGGGCAAGGGGCAGCCGATCCGCACCGACGGTCCCGCGTCGCATCTCCTGACCAAGAAGGGCACGCCCACCATGGGCGGGCTGATGATCCTGTTCGGCCTTTTCGCCTCCTCGCTGTTGTGGGCCGATCCCGAGAGCCCCTATGTCTGGATCGTCCTGTTCGTCACCTTCGGCTTCGGGGCGATCGGCTTCTACGACGACTACCTGAAGGTGACGCAGCAGTCGCATCGCGGCTTCTCCGGCCGGGCCCGGCTCGCCGGCGAGTACGTGATCGCGGCGATCGCCTGCTATGCGATGATGGTCGTGGGGGGCTCCGGAGCGAGCTCGCTCGCAGTGCCGTTCGTCAACGAATACCTGTTCGATTTCGGCTGGGGCTTCTTGCTATTCGGGCCGTTCGTGATCGTCGCCTTCGGCAACGCGGTCAATTTGACCGACGGTCTCGACGGCCTCGCGATCGTGCCGGTGATGATCGCGGCCGCGACGCTGGGGATGATCTCCTACCTTGCCGGCAGCGCCTTCTTCGCCCACTACCTCCTGATCCACCACGTGCCCCTGGCGGGCGACCTCATTGTCGTTTGCGGCGCGTTGATCGGGGCGGGCGCCGGCTTCCTGTGGTTCAACGCCCCGCCGGCCCAGATCTTCATGGGCGACACCGGTTCGCTGGCGCTCGGCGGCCTGCTCGGCACGATGGCGGTGGCGGTCAAGCACGAGATCGTCCTGGCGGTGATCGGCGGCCTGTTCGTCATGGAGGCGGTCTCCGTCATCGTCCAGGTCGCCTCGTTCAAGCTCACCGGCAAGCGCATCTTCCGCATGGCGCCGATCCACCATCATTTCGAGCAGCTCGGCTGGTCGGAGGCGCAGATCGTCATGCGCTTCTGGATCATCGCCTTCGTGCTGGCGATGCTCGGCCTCGCCTCGTTGAAGCTGAGGTGACCATGACGCCGATCGAGACCCTCAGCGGCGAGCGTGTGGCCGTGTTCGGGCTCGGCGGCTCGGGCCTGTCGACCCTGCACGCGCTCGTGGAAGGCGGCGCCGAGGTCGCGGCCTGGGACGACAGCGAGGCAGCGCGCGCCCGCGCCTCCGCTTACGGCTATCTGGTGACGGATCTCGCCGAGGCCGACTGGCGCGCCTTCAAGGCGCTCGTGCTCGCGCCCGGCGTGCCGCTGACCCATCCCGAGCCGCACTGGACGGTCAGGCGCGCGCACGAGGCCGGCGTTCCAGTCATCGGCGACATCGAGCTTTTCGCCCGTGAGCGCGCCGCTCGGGCGCCCCATGCACCATTCGTCGCCGTCACCGGCACCAACGGCAAATCGACCACGACAGCACTGATCGCCCATGTGCTCCGGGAAGCCGGGCGCGACGTCGCGCTCGGAGGCAACATCGGCGTGCCGATCCTCGATTTGCCGCCGCCCGCGGACACCCGCGTGCACGTGATCGAGTTCTCGTCCTACCAGATCGATCTTGCGCCCTCGCTCGCGCCGACGGTCGGGCTCCTGATCAACATCACGCCCGATCACCTCGACCGCCACGGCGATCTCGCCGGCTATGCTGCGGTCAAGGAACGGTTGGTCGCCAAAGCCGAGGTCGCGCTCGTCGGTGTCGACGACGAGCCGAGCCGCGCGATCTGCGCCCGGCTGAAGGCGGACCGGAACCGTGGCGTCGTCGCGGTGTCGGGCGGCGAGTCGCCGCTCGCCGACGTTTTCGTGGCGGGTCACGCCGTCGGCGCGCGGGGCGCCGCCGAGCCGCCGATCGATCTTGGCGATGCGCGCGCGTTGCGCGGCGCCCACAACGGCCAGAACGCCGCCTTCGCCTATGCGGCGGCGGTCGCCCTCGGCGTTCCGCGCGACGCCGTCGCGCGGGGGTTCGCGACCTTTCCGGGCCTGGCGCACCGGATGGAGGAAGTCGGCCGGCGCGGCCGCGTGCTGTTCATCAACGATTCGAAGGCCACCAACGCCGACGCCGCCGAGAAGGCGCTGCTCTCCTTTCGCGATATCCACTGGATTCTCGGCGGCAAAGCCAAGGCCGGCGGCGTCGAACCTCTGCGTCCGCTCTTTTCGCGGGTCGCCAAGGCCTACTTGATCGGGGCGGCCACGGACGACTTCGCGGCCACGCTCGGCGGCGCTGTCGCCATTGAGCGCTGCGGAACCTTGGACAAGGCGCTCGAGGCGGCTGCGCGCGACGCTTTCCTCTCGAGCGCCCCGGAGCCGGTTGTGCTCCTGTCGCCGGCCTGCGCCTCGTTCGACCAGTTCGCCAATTTTGAGGCGCGCGGCGACGCGTTTCGCGCCGCGGTGCAAATTCTCTTGAACGGAGAGGCCTGAGCCATGGTGTCGAGAGCCGAACGCGGACCCGTCGCCGACTGGTTGCGTACCATCGACCGCTGGCTGCTCGGCTCGTTCATGGCGCTGATGGTGATCGGCCTCGTGATGGCGCTGGCGGCGAGCCCGGCGGTCGCGGAGCGGCTCAATCTGCCGACCTTCCATTTCGTCAACCGGCAGGCGCTGATGCTTGTCCCGACCGCGATCCTGATGGTGGCGACCTCGTTCCTGTCGCCCCGCCATGTGCGCCGCGCCGCGCTGGTGACGTTCGCGGCCTCGCTGATCCTGATTGTGCTGGCGCTCATGTTCGGGGCGGAGGTCAAGGGCGCGCGCCGCTGGATCTTCGGCATCCAGCCGTCCGAGTTCATCAAGCCGGCCTTCGTGGTGCTCGCGGCCTGGGCGTTCACCGAGGGCGGCCGGAAGACCTCGACCGCGCCGCTGGCGAAGTTCCTGTCGTTCGCCATCCTGCCCATCACGATCGTCCCGCTGATCATGCAGCCGGATTTCGGCCAGACCATGCTGGTGGCGATCGTATGGGCGTCGCTGTTCTTCATGGCCGGCCTCCACTGGTTCTGGGTCGTCGGCGTCGGCGGCCTCGGAGTCCTTGGCGGCTTCACCGCTTTCAAGCTGTCGCCGCACGTCCATGAGCGCGTGCTGCGCTTCATCGACCCCGACAAGACGGGGGGAGTGGTCGACACGTTCCAGGTCGACACGGCCCTGCAGAGCATCCTCTCGGGCGGCTGGTTCGGGCGCGGTCCGGGCGAGGGCCTGTACAAGCGCATCCTGCCCGACGCCCACACCGACTTCGTCTTCGCCGTCACGGGCGAGGAGTTCGGCATGGTCGCCTGCATGGTCCTGATCCTGTTCTTCGGGTTCATTGTGCTCAGAGGGCTCGTTCTGTCGTCGCGCAGCCAGGACCCGTTCTGCCGCTTCGTCGCGGCGGGCATGACCGTGATGTTCGGCGTGCAGAGCTGGATCAACATGGCGGTCAACCTGCGCGCGATGCCGGCCAAGGGCATGACGCTGCCCTTCATCTCCTACGGCGGCTCCTCGCTGCTCGCGCTCGGGCTCGGCATGGGCTTCCTGCTCGCCACCACCCGCCGGCGCCCGGTCGCCGACCTGCCGCACGATCTGGTCGCGGCGGAATGAGCGGGGCGCGGCCAATCCTCCTGGCGGCCGGCGGCACCGGCGGCCATCTCTTTCCGGCGGCGGCGCTGGCCGCGGCGCTGACGGCGCAGGGCGTCGAGGTGGAGCTCGCAACCGACGACCGGGCGATGAAGTACGGCCAGGACTTTCCCGCCCGGGCCGTGCACGCGTTCCCGTCGGCCACGACGACGGGCGCCGGGGCGCTCAACAAGGCCCTCGCGGCTGCAACGCTCGCCGCGGGCGTGGCGGCGGCGCTCGTCAAGCTCCGGCGAATCCGGCCGCGGGCGGTGGTCGGCTTCGGCGGCTATCCGACCGTCCCGCCGCTCGTCGCCGCCTCGCTGCTCGGCATTCCGAGCGTCCTGCACGAGCAGAACGCGGTGCTTGGGCGGGCAAACCGTTTCCTCAGTCCCCGCGTTGCGCTGGTCGCCTGCGGCTTTCCCGAGCTCAAGGGCGCGGACGCGAGCGTCCGGGCGAAGGTCCGCTACACGGGCAACCCGGTGCGCCCGGCGGTGATCGCCGCGGCCGGAACGCCCTTTCCCGACTTTGTCGGCCAGCGGCTCCGCGTCCTGGTCACGGGGGGCTCGCAAGGCGCGCGGGTCATGGCCGACGTCGTGCCGGCGGCGCTGGGGCTGCTCAAGCCCGACGAGCGGCAATGGATCCGCCTCACCATGCAGGCGCGCGGGGAGGACAAGGCCCGGGTCGCGGCGGCCTGCGCGCGGATAGACTTCCCCGTCGAGGTCGCGGAGTTCTTCGCCGACCTGCCGGAGCGCATCGCCGCGTCGCATCTCGTCGTCGGCCGCGCCGGCGCTTCGACCGTCTCCGAACTGGCGGTCATCGGGCGCCCCTCGGTGCTGGTGCCGTTCCCGCACGCGCTCGACCAGGACCAGGCCGCCAACGCCGCGGCGCTGGCGGCCTCGGGCGGGGCGGTGGTCATCCCGCAGACCGAATTCACGCCCGAGCGGCTCGCGGCCATCCTGCGCGAAGCGCTCGCGACGCCGGCGAAGCTCGCCGTGTCGGCGCAAGCGGCCAAGACCGCCGGCGTCGCGGACGCTGCCGAGCGGCTCGCGCGAACGGTGCTGGAGGTTGCGCGCCCCGCCTGAGGGGCCGGTCAGGCTTCGGCTGTCTCGAACATGAGCATGTCGGCGCCGCCGGTCGCAAACATCTGGACGTCCGCACCGGCGGCCTGGCCCTCCGGACTGGCGAAGGCCGCCTGGATCGCGGCCAAACTGTCGAAGGCCAGCGTCGCGACCAGGTGGACGCCAGAAGTCGCCGGCCGGCGAAGCCACCGGGCCTCGGCTGATCTCGTAACTCCGCAGGCCGGGAATCTTTTTCGCAATCGGAATGTGGGTTTCGGCGTAATATTTGTCGAAGGCCGCGGCGTCGGTCGGCGTCTTGTACAATACGAGCAGCTTCGCCATGAGGTTCCCTCCCATTTTGGCGCTCTGCACCGGCCCTGCGCCGAGCCGGCGAGATCGCGACTGTAGCGGCTCAGCGTCGCCGCGCAAATTCCGCGGCCCCTTAAGGAACTAAACAAGCGGTCGCGCGTTTCTGCGCCGCAGGAGCGGGGACGGGATGCGCCAAGTCAAATATCGCTCGTTCACGCCTGGTCTCGATCCGCGCCGCACCCGGCTCGAATCGCCAGGCTGGGCGGGCGACCGGCAACCACGCCGGGACGGCTCGATGGAGCAGGCATGGCATTGCCTGCCGTTCTCCGAAGCTGCGCGCTACGGGATCGAGCTTTTCTACCCCTACGCCAATGCGCTGAGGGTAGAGACGAGGGGCGGGAAGCTCGCGCTCGATGGGGATTTCGGCGAGCCGCCAGAAAGCTGGGGCGGCGAATGGCCGCCGTTCCGGCCGTTCGGCGACCTCTATTACTCCTACCAGGCGTCCCTCGACCTTAAGGTCGAAGAGGGTTTTGCGCTTCGGACCGAGCCGCATCCGCGCTTCTATACGGATCCGACCCATTCGACCCCGATCGCGGTTCCGGCGCTGATCCGTCGTTGGTGGCCGATGATCTATTTTCTGATCTTCAAGGCGCCGCCGGAGGGCGTAACGCATATCTTCCGCCCGGGCGAACCGTTCGCGCAGATTCTCGTCGTGCCCGAGGAGGCCGACTTCGAGCTTGTCCCGATGCCTGAGGACGAGGCGGCGGAGCGGCTGCTGCAATCGCAGCGGATCTACGAGAGCCGGAAGACGCTCTCGTCAGACAGCGAATGGACGTCCGCGACCAACACCGTGTTCGACGGCACCTATCGCCGCATTCTTGGCGCGGCGGCCGAACGCGCCCGGCGCAGTCGCTGAAGCGATTGGCGTCCTTCGAGACGCCGCCGGTCTTTCGGGCGTTTGAGTTTCGCTTTCGCGGCGAAGCCCCCTGCGCCGGAGCGCAAGCTTCCGGCGCAGAGGAGACGGCTGGCGTCAGTAGTAATGATGGTGATGATGGTGATGGTGATGACGCCAATGCCAATGATGGTGGTGGCGCCAATGCCACCAGTGATGGTGGTGGTGATGATGATGGTGGTATTGCGCGAGTTCCACCACAGGGCGCTCGTCGGCCACCAGATCGCCGTCTCCCCATTGCGTCTTCAGCCGCGAGACGGCGTCGGGAATCGGATCCAGCAGTTCCGCATAGGTCCGAGCGGCGGGCGGCGGCCCGGGGGCGGCGGCGCTGCTGACGGGCGCCCCGAGCGCCAGGGCCGAGGCGGCGCCGACGAGGCCGATGATGGTTTTGTCCAAGGGACGCTCCCTTCGCTTCGCGTGAGACCCCGAACAAACACGGTAAACGCGAGAAAGTTCCCTGGAGGCGGACAAACTTTGCGGGCTTCCGGCTCGCCGCGCGCGAGCCGCCGTCGCGAGCCCGTTTCGACCAAGGCTCACTCGGTCTGACAAGTCGCAGACGGTTGCGGCCGCGTGGGTTCAGTCCATCACCGCATGCGCGGCCTGGCCCCGCGCCGCCGAGGCCGCAGCCCTCGGCGACCGGAGCAGCGCCAGCAGCGGGAACGCGGCCAGCGACACCAGCGTCATGAGCAGGAAGTCGTTGGAATAGGCCATTGCCGCCGCCTGCTGGGTGACGAGCCCGTCCAGCATTGCGAGGTGCGACATCCCCATTCCCGACAGCATCGCGGCGTTCGGCATGTGCAGCGCGTCGCTGAACGGCGTGACGTGCTCGACGAGCTGGCTGTGATATTCGGTCGTCATGCTGGTGAGCTCGGCGATCACGATCGAGATGCCGACCGAGGAGCCGATGTTGCGGATGAGCGTCCAGAGCGCCGTCCCCTCCGTGCGCAGCTCTCCCGGCAAGGTCGCGAAGGCGATGGTGTTGAGCGGCACGAACACGAAGCCGAGCCCGAACCCCTGCATGACGGAATTGATCGCGATCGTGCCCGCCGGCACGTCGAGCGACCAGCCGACCATCTGCCAGAGAGAGACGGTCGCGAGCACCAGGCCGAGGAGAATGAGCAGCCGCGCGTCGACCTTGCCGATCAGCCTTCCGACCAGGAACATCGCGATGAACGTGCCGATGCCGCGCGTGCCGAGCAGATAGCCGCTGGAAAGCACCGGATAGCCGAGCAGGTTCTGGATGAACGGCGTGACCAGCGCCATGGTGGCGAGCAGGATGATGCCGATCAGGAACATGAACACCAGCGCGATCGAGAAATTCCAGTCGCGAAAGATGCGCACCGTGATGAACGGCCGCCTGGAGGTGAAGCAATCGGCGAGGAAGAAATAGAAGCCGACGATCGACAGGATCGCCTCGACGATGATCTCGTTCGAACCGAACCAGCCGAGTTGCTCGCCGCGGTCCAGCATCATCTGCAAGGAACCGATGCCGAGCGACAGGCTGAGGAAGCCAAACCACGAGAAAGGCACGTCCCGCCGGGTCGGCGTCTCGCTCATGAAGATCGACAGTCCGGCCGTCGTCAGGATGCCGAACGGCAGGTTGACGAAGAACACCCAGCGCCAGGAATAGGAGTCGGTCAGCCAACCGCCGAGGGTCGGGCCCATGATCGGACCGAGCATGACGCCCATGCCCCAGATCGCCATGGCCGATCCGCGCTTGGCGGGCGGGAAGATGTCGAGCATTACGGCCTGGGAGAGCGGCACCAGCGCCGCGCCGAACACGCCCTGCAGCACGCGGTAGGCGACCATCTGCTCGATCGACAGCGCCACACCGCACAGCATCGAGGCAATTGTGAAGCCGGCGGTGCAGACGATGAAGAGCTTCTTGCGGCCGACGCGGGTCGCCATCCAGCCGAGCGGCGAGGTCATGATCGCCGCCGAGACGATGTAGGAGGTCAGGACCCAGTTGACCTGGTCCTGGGTCGTCGCCAGCGAGCCCTGCATGTAGGGCAGGGCGACGTTGGCGATCGTCGTGTCGAGCGCCTGCATGACCGTCGCCATCATGATGCAGACGGTCAGCGCCCATTTCACGCCGGGCGCGATGGTCTCGTACAGGGGCGGCGCTTTCATCTCGCTAAAGGTTCACTTCGCCAGAGCGGCTGCGCTCGGGGCTGTACGGCCCATCAGGCCGTCGACCATGTCGGCGACATCGTCGAGGACCCCCTTGAGCGTGCGGACCCGGCCGGTGTCGATCGAGAGGTAGGCGCTCATACCGGCGCGGATGTTCGCGGTGTCCTCGTCGGGGGCGAAGCAGAAGCGGAGCGGCACGCGCTGCACGACCTTGACCCAGTTGCCGCTCGCGTTCTGCGGCGGCAGGATCGAGAATTGCGCGCCCGTGCCCGGCGCGATCGAGCAGATCTTGCCCTTCCACTCCTTGCCGGGGAAGGCGTCGATGGTGACGGTCGCGGGCTGGCCTTCCAGGACGTAGGTCATGTCCAATTCCTTCGGATTGCCGTCGACCCAGAGCCCCTTGTCGGCGACGACGGCGAACACCGGCTGCCCCGCCGGCGCGACCCGGCCGAGTTCGATCTGGTTCACCTGCGTCGCCACGCCGTCGATCGGCGCGAGCACCTTGGTGTTGCGCAGGTCGCGCTCGGCGTTGTCGAGGCCCGCCTTGGCCTGCATGTACTCCGGGAACTTTTCGATCGGAGCCTCGAGGCTGCCGCCGAGCTTTGTGATCGTCGACGCCTGCTGGTTGTTGACGAATTCGAGGATCTGCTGGGCCTGGATGAGTGCGGCGAGCGAGGTGTCGCGGTCGACGCTGGTGCCGGCGCCGCGCGTCGCAAGCTCGTTCTTGCGGTCGTAATCAGCCTTGCGGACGTTGACCGCGTCCTGGCCCATCTTGATCTGGTCCCTGTTGCTCACATAGGAGGCCTTGAGGTTGGCGAAGGCGACCTTGGCCGCGTCCAGGCGGCCCTTGGCGAGGGCGAGCGCGATCTCGTAGGGCTCAGGATCGATGTCGAACAGCGGATCGCCGACCTTCACCTTCTGCCCCTCGACGACATGGACGGCGACGATCGCGCCGGTGACCTGCGGGGTGATCAGCGACTTGTCGGCGCCGACATAGGCGTTGTCGGTCGTGACGTAGCGGCCGCCGGTCAGCCACCAGGCGAAGCCCGCGGCGAGCGCGATCAGCGGAATGACGACGATCAGGATGAAGCGCCGCGAACCCGACCGCTTCGGCTTGACCACCATCGGCGCGACGGGCGCCGGCGGCGGGGGCGCGGACGGGGCCGGCGCCGGGTGCGGCCCCGGCGTGCGGGCCGGAGTGAACTGGACTGTCTGCCCGGTGGGGGCGGAGGAGGGACCGTCAGAAGCGCTCCCGCGCACGGCCGATGTGCTTTGCGTCACTTGCAGGTTCCCGAATGGAGTTCAGACTTCAAATTGGCCTTGATCGTCGTCAGGCCCTTGAGGATGGCGTCGACGGTCGCGTCGTCGAGCCCGGCGAGCGCGCGGCCCATAACGTCCTCGGCGAGCGCGCCGAGCGCGCGCAGCGTCGGGACCGCCTTGTTGGTCAGAAAAAGGCGATGGGCGCGGCGGTCGGCCGGGTCGGCGCGCCGCTCCACCAGCCCCGCCGCGTCGAGCTTGTCGATCAGGCGGGCGAGCGTAATCGGCGCGATGTCGAGCGCCTCGGCAAGCTCGCTTTGCTTGTACCCTTCGCAGCGCTGCAGGCGCGACAGCACGGCCCATTGGGCCCTGGTGGTCCCAAGCTCGCGGGCACGCAGGTCCGAATAGGTTCGCAGCATCCGCGCCGCGTCGTGCAGGGAGAAGGCGACCTCCCGCCCGCGCGAGTAGATCCGTTCATGAGCAACTGACATCATAAGCCAGCTTATAATAAGCCGACTGTGGCGAATCAAGGGCGCCCGGCGAAAACGCCCGCGGCGTCCGAGCCCGTTCGCTGCTCAAAGGCTTGCAGGATCACCCTGCGCGGACCGACCCCATGAAATTTGGATTTCCTCAGGCCTACGCAGGCAGACCCCGGGGCTCCGCGAATTCCCGGCTTTTGGGCGGTTGGAATGGCTTGGAATTCCTTGGATTCTCTCGTCCGAAACGAGCCTTTTCAATGGGTTACTGGCCGCTCCGGCCACTTTTTTATTTTCGATCCGCCCCCTCCCGCCCAAAGCCGCGCCGCGCTTCGGGGAAGCCTTCGAAACCACTGTCGCTGGGACGGATGCCGGCATGGAACGACCATATCGACGTTTCGGCTTTTCCGCAACAAAATGCACGCTTGGCCCGATGACGCGCCGGAGCGCGCCAGGGCCAGATCGTGCCCGCCAAGGCCGGCGTCACGAGAGAACGACGTCCGCGAGGCGGCGGCGCGGGCTGGCGGGGCCTTGGCGGTTGCAATAGCCGGCGCGAAAACTGAAGGCCGCCTGCCAGCCGGCGCCCGTCAGTTCCGCGATGCGGCGCGCATATTCGTCGCTTCCGCCCGTTTGACCTTCGCGGTCGATCCTCTCGATCGGCTGGTTGACGGGTTGCAGGGCGACGCCGTTCAGCGTCGCGTCAAGATGCAGCCGCTGCCAGCAGCGGCCGGCGGCGATCGACTGGGCGCGGTCGTAACGGTCGCGGACGGCGATCAAGCCGAGCGCGGGCGCCGTGCCGACCTGAAGGTCGCGCGTTTGCGAAAGCCAGGCCGCGTGGCTTGTCGCCGCGGACACGGGAAACAGGCGCGCGTAGGTCAGTGTCAGGACCGGCAGGCCAGCGGCCTCCAGCGTCGGCCCGTCGCGATGGGCGTCGATTTCGGCGCTGGAATTGCGGAACCAGCGGTCGCTGTCGGCGATCATGCGCGCGTCGGCGATGATGGCTTTGGTCGCTTCGACCATGGCGGCTTCGAGCCGATCGCGCGCCGCGCCTTCGGGGAAGATGATCACGCACACGCCGTCGGCTTCGCCGATGCGGCGGGCGGCGTCGAGCCACGCTGCGTCGAGCGGACGCGTGCGCGCGTAAGGATAGCGGTTGGTGTGGCGTTGCGCGATGGCGCGGTAAAGGGGATCGGGGGCTTTCGCCGTCTGTTTCGCCAGTCTCAGCGTGGCGGCCAAGACCGGGCGCGACCGTTCGCCAATGTCCGTCAAGGCGCCCGGCGCGATCTCGACATGGACGGAATAGCCGTTCGGCGCCGCGGCGAGGGTCATGTTTTCGATGGCGCAGCCGAGGCCGAGGTGCATCTCCCTCAAAAACGGGTCCATCGCGCCCAGATTGCGCGAGGCGTCGGCGTAGACCTCGATCGAATCGTCGGCGACGCGGAAGAGCCACGGCTGCGTGTCGTGCGGATTGGCGGCCAGCACCGCCGCGGCGACGAGCGCGAACGGCGTATCCCTCAAACTCGGATCGTTCCAGGACGTCCAGGGCTGGTAGGCGTCTCCGCTCGGCAGCGCGCGGGCCGTGGATGGCGCTGCAAACAGCGTTCCGCCGATCGCGAGGATCGCGACAGCGCCGCTGGCCGACTTCAGAAGCGATCGACGGCTTCGTCCGCTATTCGACATGATCTCGCGCTCCTTCGTCACCGATTGGTGACATCATTTCAAAAAAAGGCGTCAACCCGGCGGCAAGACCGCCGCAATCAGCATGTCCACGGCCGCGAAGATCCGCTCCCAATCGACCTCCGTCCCGATCGGCACGCCGCTCACCACCTTCACGTCGCGGGCGCGCACCGCCAGATAGTTCACCGCGACGCCGAGAAGCATCGAGATCGCCGGCAGATCGAGCGTCGGGGGCCATTCGAAGCGCTGGCCGATCCAGGCGATGAGCTCGAGCGTGCGGCGCTCGCGCACCTCTTCGAGCGCGACGACAAGCGCGGACCGCTCCGTCAGTTCGCTGGCCAGAATGGCGAGGGTGGTCGGCCGCTTACGGATCGCCTCCGCATGGCGGCGCATCAAGACCTGCATGGCGCGCGTGCGCGACATGCGCTCGGGATTGATGTCGCGGACAAGCTCGTCGACCGTCCACCAGAAATCGTGCCCCTCGGCGAACTCCTGATACACGCCCTCGAGATCGCCGAAATAGCGGTAGATCAGCACCTTGTCGCAACCGGCCGCGCGCGCCAGCGCATTGACGCCGACGCTCGAGAGCCCATCGCGCACGATCATCGCGCTCAGCGCGGCGATGACGCGCGCCCGGACGGCGGCGGGGTTGCGAGAGCGGGCTGGGTTCGGCGTGTATGTCACTGAGCGGTGATATGTATTCAAAGGTTGACCGGCGGTCAATAGGGCGCGTCGAAAAAACCGCCGCATTCATGCCCTGCACGCGCCTTTGACGCATAGCGGCTATCCGCCAAATGTTGCGCCAGACGCAGAGCGCATTCTGAGCATGCTATAGGTGACAATCCGAGGATGTCGCGCCAGCCGGTTTGGGAAGACGCAGATGGATTATACTGCAGAAATATTCGACCAAATTCAGTTGTTGTACGAAACCAACGGATTTAATGACCACCAACTCCATTGTGTCGTCAGATTCGAGCGTGGGCCTAACCCTGAAGTCCTGAAAAAGTCGGTCATCGCCTCCATTGAGGCCATTCCCATCCTCGGCACTCGCTACATCGACGGCGCAAGGCCGCGCTGGACAAGTCTCGATCCCAGCGACTTCAGTCGGGCTTTCGTCCTGGCGACGACGGAGACAGAGTTCGAGGAGTTTCTCGTCGCTCGCGTCGATGAAAGCGTTGGCCCCCAGATCAGGGTCTGCCAGTTCGAACTCGAACCCTTTCGCCGTCGCGTTCAAAATGAATCACATGATTTGCGATGCGGCCGATTTCAAAAAATACCTATATTTTTTGTGTAACATCTATTCTGAACTGGCGACCAATCTGACCTATAGGCCGCGCACGATAAACGGAGACAGAAGCATCCGCGGAGTGCTCAGGCGCTTCGCCATGAGCGTCAAGCTCAAGTCGCTACTCACCCAGAGTAAAGACAATAATCAGACTGGAAATCAACGATTTCCTCTCAGCGAGGGCGGAGACGTGCGTCCCTTTATCCTCACCCGGGTGTTGGGGCGGGACAGGGTTGCGGCGCTCAAGCATTATTGCCGGGCGAAAGGAGCGACCCTGAACGATGCCGTGCTGACCGCCTATTATCGGCGCCTCTTTCAGCTTTTGGCGCTGAGGCCCGCCGTCGAGTTCCAAATCCCCGTGATGGTGGACATGCGCCGTTATCTCGGGGAGAGCGGGGAATTCAACTCCCTGACCAACCTGACCTCGATGCAGGTCACGCGGCTGGACGCCAAGCCCGGGGAGCGCTTCGAGGGCACTCTCGGTCGGGTGAAGGCGGTGATGGACGAGAAAAAGGGGGCCGACATCGGACTCAACGGCTTTATCAAACTTGGTTTGCTGTATGGGATTTTCGGCGACAGGATCGCCAATCAGCGACTGAAGTCGAGACTCAAGAACCCGCTCATCTGCATGACGAACGTGGGGATATTGGATCCGGGCGCAATGGCCTTCGGCAATCTGCGGCCCAATGACGCTTTCTTATGCGGCTCGATAAAATACAAACCCTATCTCCAGCTCGCCATGAGCTCATACGACGGTCAACTCACCCTCAGCGCCAACCTGTATGGAAGCGCCGTTGATCGGGATCGGATTCGCTCTTTCCTCGACGAGATCGAGGCGGAATTGCCTAACGAAGCTTGAACCAGGGTGACGACGCCTGTCGTGACGAACACCCAGCTTTCGATGGAAGCGTCGTGGCATGACAGGCATCGCGGCGCCCTCCCTCAGCGCTATGCGGAAACGACGGGCGTCGCACTCAATGGGTCCGCGGATCGCACCATCACGACGGGGCGCACGCGTGGCGGCCCGGCGCATGTTGGCCGCGGCGGGTCGCGGGCCTCAACTCCCGCGATAAGTCGAATAGCTCCGTGGGGAGACGATGAGCGGCATGTGGTAGTGCGCGCTCGCGCCGGCGACGGCGAAGCGGATCAGCACGACGTTGAGGAACGGCGGGTCGGCGAGCTTCGCGGCTCGAGCGCGAAAATCGTCGCCGACGTGGAAGACGAGTTCCCATCGGCGTCCTGACCCCACGCCGACAGGCAGCTTTCAGATCAGGAGCGTCCTTACGATTTCTCAGCATGCCGTTCGCGTTCGGCGTCAGGAAGAGGCCCGGTTACAACCCGTTGCCGATTGGGCGATGGCGGGTACGATCGAGGCGATGGCCTTGCGGTACCGGCGGCTGCCCGGCACGACCTGGCCGGTGTCGAGCGTTAACTCGAAGTCCCCATTCGGACCCGGTCTAAGTCCATTGATGCGAGCGAGATTGACCAACCGCGTTCGATGGACCCGCGCGATGTTAAACTTGGCCAGCCGCGCTTCCTCGGCAGTCAACGTTCCTCGGACGAGGTGGCTTCGTCCATCGGCCACCCTGTATTCGACATAATTCCCCGCGGAACCGACCCAAAGAATGTCACTCGGTTCGATGCGGATGCGGCTTGCGCCGTCGCGAAGCCAGACCGGATGCGAGGCGCCAGATGGAGGATCTGGCGGAGCTGCCGCGGCGACCAACTTGGATTGTTGCGTCTCACGGCGTCTATCGGTCAGCCACAGCGAGCCGCCAATCATCAGGCAGGTGATCAGGTCCTTTCGGAATTCGTACATCAGGGCGGCGGCCGAGAAACGAAAGTCGTAGGGAACGCCGACCAGGTGCGTCCCCAACTTCCGAAGGCCTACAACGCCGGCAATGTGCAGGGCCGAGAAAGCGACAATCGCCGCCGCAGCGAGCGCGAGGCGGAGAAGCCACCCCGAAGCGCGGCGCATTCGCCCGACTGCCACGAACAGGATCGGCGCGACCAGGACAATCACGACGATGCTCGACATCTCCCACAACAGCGGCGTGCGGACGTCGTAGGCGCCGCCATGCCACGCGGCGTCTTGTGCGATGGACAGAGCATTGACGACGCCGATGGCAAGCGCGACGGCCGCCACCGCCCCGTAGAGCAACCAGTCGCCGCCGGACAACCCGCGAAGCGCTCCGCTTATCCCACGGGGGTTCGTCTCATCCCGTGCTGGCTGGTTCCGGTCCCAAACCGGCTCGACGCGAGGCCTTTCCTGCTCATTATTGAGGTCAGTCATCGAGCTGATCGCATATTCAGAGATCGGGCCATGGAGCACGGGAACCATATCGTACTCACGGCCCCGCCGCATCGTGACATGGAGACTCAAAATGCGTACGCGCATCTCAACAGTTACCTTATCCGCCATAACATTCGCCGCCGCGCTTTTCTTAGGAACTGAAGCGTGGGCGGGCGAGCCGGTCCAGGTTGGCGGTAGGATGACCTGCAAGACTCCCGAGCAGCACTCGATTCCGGTGGAGGGCGATCCGGGTCACGTTCTGGTGCTTCAAATCGAGACCTGCGTCGGCAGCGCCTCCGGCAAATCGGCGAGGTTTGACGGCGGGCAACAAACCTGGGTTGAGGCAGACGATTTGGTCAAAGGCAGTGGAATGATCCATGGCTATGAGACGGCTAAATACAAGGACGGCAGCACCGGCGTGACAAGCTACGTGGGCGCGCAAGTGACCACGATGGTCGATGGAAAGCCGCAATGGACAGCCCTGGGAACATTCGAGCAGGTAGACGGCGCCGGCAGCATGGAGAATATTCACTTAAGAGGCACATGGACAGCCAAACCCACATCGCAGACCGAATTCATAATGGACTGGGCGGGCGACATGACGGACGGGAACAAATAGAACAATTTCTGCGCGGCAGGGACTAACGTGAATTCCCATGTAGTGTTTGCCGTCATAGACGTCTAAGAAGACATCCGGTTCTGCCAATTCGGTGTTGTTCGCCGCTGATTACTTCAATAAATCCATGACACTTGCTTAAGATTCTGCTTTCTTGGCTAATCACATTCATTCTGCAAATAGAGTGATGAATTATGCGTCACCATATTCTAAGTATGCTAGACCATATTCTATTCCAATTCGGTGTGTCACAGCACAGGGGCGCAGTCCACGTGAGTCGCCATATTTTCCAGCGTCGACTTTCATCAGCCGTGGCTTAACTTCCCCGATAGGTCGAGTAGCTCCAAGGCGAGACGATGAGAGGGACGTGGTAGTGCGCGCTCGCGTCGGCGACGGCGAAGCGGATCGGCACGACGTCGAGAAACGGCGGGTCGGCGAGCTTTGCGCCTTGAGCGCGAAAATAGTCGCCGGCGTAGAAGACGAGCTCGAACCTGCCCACGCGCGCCTCGCCCGCCGCGATCAGCGGCGTATCGGTCCGTCCGTCCGCGTTGGTGGCCGTCGTGGCGACTAGGCGGCGGGCGCCGTCGGCGGCGAACTCGTAAAGCTCGACCCGGACGCCGGCCGCCGGGCCGCCGCGGGTGACGTCGAGAATGTGGGTGGTCAGGCCGGCCAAGACGCGCTCCGTGTGGCGATGTGCTCATCGTAGCGCATTTTGCGGTTGGGTCGATCCGGCCCGAAAACCGAAGCCGTGCGACCCGCGCTCTCCTTCCCCAGCTTGCTGGGGAAGGTGGCGACATAGGGCGTCGAAAGACGCCCGTCTTTCGACGGGCTATGGCGCCGGATGGGGTGTGGCCCACCGCTTCGGCCCAACTCGCATTGCGCAACGGTCAGCACGAACCTTCGTCCGATCCTACCTGCTTTCCGCACCCCATCCGGCCTTCGGCCACCTTCCCCAGCAGAGCTGGAGAAGGGCAAACCATAATCGAGAGCAGTCCCGCTCGACGGCTCCGGCCAATTCGCCACTCATGCAGATGAAACATGGCTGCAGCGCTGCCCCGGTCGATTGCGAATTTCCGTGGCGCGTGACAAGAGACTGCGACAAAGACACGCACCGACTTTCGTCGTAGCGTTTTGTCGAAGGATGCAGGGAGGCCGACCGGATGGATGACAGGGCCCGTTCCGTCAACGACGAAACCGACGAGTGGCTCGACGCGCTCGACTCCGTAGAGGCGTTCGAAGGTCTCGGCAAGGTCGACGAGATTCTCGACCAGGTCGTCACCTCCGCCCGGCGCAAGGGCGCCCGCCTGCCGTTCGCAGCCAACACGGCCTACGTCAACACGATCCCGCCGGAGGCCCAGCCGCCTCATCCCGGCGACCGCAAGATCGAGATGACGATCCGGCGCTACATCCGCTGGAACGCCGCGGCGATCGTGGTCAAGGCCAACAAGGAATCCTCCGAGCTCGGCGGCCACATCGCGAGCTTCCAGTCGGCCGCCACCCTCTACGACACCGGCTTCATGCATTTCTGGCACGCCGACGCCGAGGGACACGGCGGCGACCTGATTTACATCCAGGGCCACAGCGCCCCGGGCGTCTACGCGCGCGCCTTCGTCGAAGGGCGGCTGACGGAGGAGCAGCTGGTCAATTTCCGCCAAGAGGTCGGCGGCAAGGGCTTGTCGTCCTACCCGCATCCCTGGCTGATGCCCGACTTCTGGCAGTTCCCGACCGTGTCGATGGGGCTCGGGCCGCTGATGGCGATCTATCAGGCGCGCTTTTTGCGCTACCTGCACGGCCGCGGCCTCGCCGACACCTCGCGCCGCAAGGTCTGGGTGTTCTGCGGCGACGGCGAGATGGACGAGCCGGAGTTGCTGGGCGCGGTGTCGCTCGCCGGCCGGGAGAAGCTCGACAACCTCATCTTTGTCGTCAACTGCAACCTGCAGCGGCTCGACGGGCCGGTGCGCGGCAATGGCAAGATCGTCCAGGAGCTGGAAGGCGGCTTCCGCGGCGCCGGCTGGAACGTGATCAAATGCCTGTGGGGCTCCGGCTGGGACGAGCTGCTCGCCAAGGACGCCGAGGGCAAGCTGCGCCAGCTGATGGAGGAATGCGTCGACGGCGAATACCAGGACTTCCGCTCGAAGGACGGCGCCTATATCCGCAAGCATTTCTTCGGCCGCTATCCCGAGACGGCCGCAATGGTCGAGGACTGGACCGACGCGGAGATCTGGTCGCTGACCCGCGGCGGGCACGACCCGCTCAAGGTCTACGCCGCCTACAAAGCGGCGGTCGATCACAAGGGCCAGCCGACCGTCATCCTCGCCAAGACCGTCAAGGGCTACGGCATGGGCTCGGCGGGCGAGGGGCAGATGATCGCCCACCAGGCCAAGAAGCTCGGCGACGACGCCTTGCGCGGTTTCCGCGACCGCTTCGAAATTCCGCTGACCGACGAGGACCTCAAGAAGCTGCCGTTCCTGCGCTTCCCCGAGGACAGCAAGGAGATGCAGTACCTGCGGGCGCGGCGCGAGGCGCTGGGCGGCTATCTGCCGGCGCGCCGCCGCACCAGCGCGCCGCTCGCGGTTCCGCCGCTTTCGGCCTTCGACGCGCTGCTCAAGGCGACCGGCGAGGGCCGTGAGATCTCCACGACCATGGCCTTCGTGCGCATCCTGACCGCGCTCTTGCGCGACAAGGAGCTGGGGCCGCGCGTCGTGCCGATCGTGCCGGACGAAAGCCGCACCTTCGGCATGGAGGGCCTGTTCCGCCAGGTCGGCATTTTCAGCCAGGTCGGCCAGCTCTACCGGCCGCAGGACGCCGACCAGCTCATGTACTACCGCGAGGACACCAAGGGGCAGATTCTGCAGGAGGGCATCAACGAGCCGGGCGCGATGGCCTCGTTCATCGCCGCCGGGACGTCGTACTCGACCTCGAACGTCCCGATGATTCCCTTCTACATCTACTATTCGATGTTCGGCTTCCAGCGCGTCGGCGACCTCGCCTGGGCGGCGGGCGACATGCGCACCCGCGGCTTCCTGATCGGCGGCACCTCGGGCCGCACCACGCTCAACGGCGAGGGGCTGCAGCACGAGGACGGGCACAGCCACGTGCTGGCCTCGACCATTCCGAATTGCGTCACCTACGACCCGACCTACGCCTATGAACTGGCGGTGATCGTCCACGCCGGCCTCAAGCGGATGCTGGTCGACAACGAGGATGTCTATTACTACATCACGACGTTGAACGAGAACTATCCGCATCCGGCGATGCCGGAAGGCGCGGAGGAAGGCATTTTGCGCGGCCTCTATAAGCTGCGCGACGTCGCCCCGAAGGACGCCGGCAAGGGGTCGGCTTTGAGCGTGCGGCTGCTCGGATCGGGCGCGATCCTGCGCGAGGTCGAGGCGGCGGCCGAGATGCTGGCCGAGGAGCATGGCGTGGCGAGCGAGGTGTGGAGCGTGACGAGCTTCACCGAACTGCGCCGCGAAGGCCTCGACGCCGAGCGCTGGTCGATGCTGCATCCCGAGGAAGACGCGCGCATTCCCTATGTCACGCAGGCGCTGGCGGGCGGCGGCGGACCGGTGATCGCCTCGACCGATTACATGAAGGCCGTCGCCGACGGCGTGCGGCCGTATGTGCCGGCGCGTTACAAGGTCCTCGGGACCGACGGGTTCGGCCGCTCCGACTACCGCCGCCGGCTGCGCGCGTTCTTCGAGGTCGATCGCTACCATGTGGTGGTGGCGAGCCTGAAGGCGCTGGCCGACGACCAGCTTTTGCCGTCAAAGCGCGTCGCCGAGGCGATCGCCAAATACGGCATCGATCCCGAGGGCCCGAATCCGGCGCGCAGCTGATCGACGCCCGACCAATCCCGATGACCGATGAATTAATCTGCGCGAAGGAGAGCGCCGGTGGCCAAAGTTGATGTGAGCGTGCCGGACATCGGCGATTTCAAGGACGTGCCGGTCATCGAGGTGCTGGTGAAGCCGGGCGACGAGGTCAAGGTCGAGCAGTCGCTGGTGACGCTCGAATCCGACAAGGCGACGCTCGACGTGCCGTCCCCGATCGCCGGCAAGCTGGCCGAGGTCGTGGCGAAGGTCGGCGACAAGGTGTCGATGGGGACGCTGATCGCTCGCATCGAGACCGGGGCCGAGGCGGCGGCGCCCGCTCCCCCCGCCAAGGCCGAGGCCGCCGCGGCGAAGCCCGCGCCAGCCGCGAAAGCGCCGCCGGCCGCGCCAGCCGCCAAGGAGCCGCCCGCCGCCGACGAGCCGCCGCCCGGGGCCGCGCCGGCCGCCGCTTCAGCCTCCCCCGGGCCGGCCAAGCCCGACTTTTCCGGCGTCTTCGCCGGGCCCGCGGTCCGGCGCCTGGCGCGCGAACTCGACATCGACCTCGCCGCGATCAAGGGCAGCGGGGAAAACGGCCGCATCACCCGCGAGGACGTCAAGGCGGCGATCTCGGGCAGGGCCGCGCCGGTCGCCGCCGGCGGAGGCGCCGCGCTGCCCGCGGTCCCGCTGGTCGATTTCGCCAAGTTCGGCCCGGTCGAGACCGTGCCGCTGTCGCGCATCAAGCGGATCTCGGGCCCGCGGCTGCACGCCTCGTGGGTCAACGTTCCGCACGTCACCCACACCGACGAAGCCGATATCACCGAGCTCGAAGAGTTCCGCAAGAGCCTCGACGAGGAGGCCAAGAAGGACAAGGCGAAGCCCTACCGGGTCTCGCTGCTGCCGCTCCTGATGCGCGCCGTGGTCGCGACCCTGAAGCGGTTCCCGACCTTCAACGCCGCTTTAAGTCCAGACGGCGGCTCATTGATCTTGCGCAAGTATTGGCACATCGGCGTCGCCGTCGACACGCCCGACGGGCTGGTCGTGGCGGTGATCAAGGACGTCGACCAGAAGGGCGTGCTCGATCTCGCCCGCGAGCTCGGCGAACTGTCGGAGAAGGCGCGCGCGGGCAAGCTCGCGCCGGCCGAGATGCAGGGCGCGACCTTCACCATCTCCTCCCTCGGCGGCATCGGCGGCGTGGCCTTCACGCCGATCGTCAACGCCCCCGAGGTCGCGATCCTCGGTGTGGTGCGGGCGAAGAAGGCCCCCGTCTGGGACGACGAAGCGGATGCGTTCCGACCGCGGCTCATGCTGCCGCTCTGCCTCTCCTACGACCACCGCGTCATCGACGGGGCGGCGGCGGCGCGCTTCATGCGCCGCCTCGCCGGCCTCGTCGAGGATATGCGGCGCGTGATTCTCTAGAGCCCGGACGATCCACCATGCCACATGAGATCCGCCTTCCCGACATCGGCGACTTCAAGGACGTGCCGGTGATCGAGATCCACGTCGCGCCCGGTCAAGCCGTCAAGAAAGAGACGATGCTGATCACCCTCGAAAGCGATAAGGCCACCCTCGACGTGCCAGCGCCCGCCGCCGGCGTCATCGGCGAGCTGCATGTCAAGGTCGGCGACAAGGTGAGCCAGGGAACCCTGATCGCCACTTACGCGAGCATCGACGGAGAGGTCGCCTCCCCTGCGCCCGCGGCCCAGCCCTCGCCGCCGCCCTCGCCGCCCTCGCACGTCGATTTCGAGGCCGATCTCGTCGTGCTCGGCGCCGGACCCGGCGGCTATTCCGCAGCCTTCCGCGCCGCCGACCTCGGCGAGAAGGTGCTGATCGTCGACAAGCGGCCGACGCTCGGCGGCGTCTGCCTCAACGTCGGCTGCATCCCCTCGAAGGCGCTGCTGCACGTCGCCAAGACCATCGACGAGGCGGAGGCGATGGCGGCGCACGGGGTGACGTTCGGACCGCCGGCGATCGAGCTCAACGCCGTCCGCGCCTGGAAGGATGCGGTGGTGAAGCGCCTGACGACCGGCCTCACCGGCCTTGCCCGCCAGCGCAAAGTGACGGTGGTCATGGGGGAGGGGGCGTTCACCTCGCCCAATACGCTGGAAGTCGAGACGGCCGAGGGGCCGCGCACCGTGCGCTTCGCCAAGGCGATCGTCGCGGTCGGCTCGGAGCCGGTCGCGCCCGGCTTCATCCCGTCCGATCCGCGGATCTGGGATTCGACCGCGGCGCTGGAACTGCGCTTCACGCCGACCCGCATGCTGATCCTCGGCGGCGGCATCATCGGCCTCGAAATGGCGACCGTCTATCGCGCCCTCGGGGCCGAGATCACCGTGATCGAGATGATGGACCAGCTCATGCCGGGCGCCGACCCCGACATCGTCGCCCCCTTGGCCAAACGGCTCGGCAAGCTCTACGACAAGATCCTGCTGAAAACCAAGGTGACGGCGGTCAAGGCGCAGTCCGACGGGCTGGCCGTGTCGTACGAGGGGCCCGACGGCGCCACCAAGACCGAGATTTTCGACGCCATGCTGGTCTCCGTCGGCCGCCGGCCGAACGGCCACCGGATCGGCGCCGAGGCCGCCGGCATCGCCGTCGACGAGCGCGGGTTCATCGCCGTCGACCGCGAGATGCGCACCAACGTCCACCACATCTTCGCCATCGGCGACGTGGTCGGGCAGCCGATGCTGGCGCACAAGTCGACCCACGAGGGCCATGTCGCGGCGGAGGTCGCGAGCGGCCACAAGGCGGCGTTCGACGCCCGCGTCATCCCCTCGGTCGCCTATACCGATCCGGAGATCGCCTGGGTCGGCCTGACCGAAACGGAGGCCAAGGCGAAGGGGATCAAATACGGCAAGGCGGTCTTTCCCTGGGCGGCGAGCGGGCGCTCGCTTGCGCTCGGGCGCGACGAGGGCCTGACCAAGACGCTGTGGGACGAGACGACGCAGCGGCTGATCGGCTGCGGCATCGTGGGCACGGACGCCGGCGACCTCATTTCGGAAGCGGCGCTGGCGATCGAGATGGGCTGCGAGGCCGAGGACGTCGCCCTGACCGTCCATCCGCACCCGACCCTCTCCGAGACCTTCGCCATGTCGGCCGAGGCCTTCGCCGGCGTACTGACGGATTTGTATATGCCGAAGAAGAAGTAGGCGCGCCCTTCGCCCCATTCCATACTGCCTGTTCAGGCGTTGCGGCCGGCGGGAAGGCAGAGTTTGGTGGGGGGGGATAGGCCTTGGGCGGACGGAGGACGATCGGCGAGGACCGCCGCGCGCCGTCACGCCAGCGAGCGGCGCCAGGCGTCCCGTTCGGGCAGCATGCTCCAAGCGGCGGCGAGCTCCGCGCAGCCCGCGGCGCCGTTCAACAGGCTCAGGACCGGGTCGGACGTCGGCGCCGGAGCCGAGGACGCGGCCCCGGCGGTCGTCCCGAACCCGGGCGCGGATTGAGCGTTTTCAATGGGTTGCGCGGGATTTTCCGGGCGCTCGCCGGCCGGTTCGGCCTCGCCCGCCGCGTGCGCGCGGTCGGGAAGGGATGCGGCGACGGCGGCGAGAGACGGACCCGGCCCTTCCGCCCGGTCAGTTGCCGGCTCGGTCGGGGCCAGGGGCGAAAATCCGGGCGCGAAATGAGCCTTTTCAAGGCTTTGCGCCGGAACTTCCGGGCGCTCGCGGGCTGGCTCGGCCTCGCCCTGCGGGTGCGCGCGGTCGGAAAGGGACGAGCAGCCGGCGGCGACCGCCGGGCGCGGCCCCTCCGCCGGGATGGCCGTCGGCTCGTTCGGGGTCAGGGATGAAAACCCGGGCGCGAAATGAGCCTTTTCAAGACCTTGCGCGGGAATTTCCGGGCGCTCGCGAGCTGGCTCGGCCTCGCCCTGCGGGTGCGCGCGGCCGGAAAGGGACGAGCAGCCGGCGGCGACCGCCGGGCGCGGCCCCTCCGCCGGGATGGCCGTCGGCTCGTTCGGGGTCAGGGATGAAAACCCGGGCGCGAAATGAACCTTTTCAAGACCTTGCGCGGGAATTTCCGGGCGCGCGATGGGCGCGAGCGGGGCGAAGAGGGCGTCGTCGTCCTCGAGCTCGGGGTCCGCGTCGCCACACAGCCACGCCCTGGCGAAGGCCGCGTCCTCTTCGCTCGGCGCATCGCGTCCGGACGCTTCCGGGCGCGCCCATTCGGCGGCGAAGGCGCCCCCGTAGCGATCGAGTTCGCGCACGATCTCGACCACCTGAGCGACCGCCTTCAGATTGGTCGGCGCCATGGCGCTATAGGCCACCAGCAGCGCCTCGTTGAGACGGCTCACCTGGATCGCCACGAACTCGGCGGGCGGATGGGGCATGCGGCGCGCAAGGATCTCGCGAATGAGCGCCCGCTTCTCGCCGACCCCGATCCGCGCGGCGATCTCGACGACGGAGACGCCGCGGTTGAGATATTCGACGACCACCTGCTCCCGCTCGAACCTCTTGAGCGGCGCGGAGCGGGCGGCGACGGGCGAGGCGGCGACGCGGGCGGTCGGGGCGTTGGCCGCCGCGGAGGCGGAAGCGACGAAATTCGGGTGAACGGACATGGCGGCGTGTTTCCTTCCTAAAAACCAACTATAGGCCGCCGCGCCTCGCCTGGCAAGAATTTGTTCCCTGTATGTTCGAATTGCCGCTCTTCCGGTAGGAGAGGAGTCCCCTTCCCCCTCAAATTCCGGTGACAGTGCATTTAATTCGCCCTGCGAAATCGTGGCAAAAGCGGCGCGCTGTATAGCGATAGAGTGCGCTGTCACCGCTATCCGCACCGTTATCCGGGAGAAGGTGGCCGCGTAGCGGCCGGATGAGGGGCTGCGTTGCGGACGTTGGTTGAGGGCCTAGCGAAGGGTCCAGATTTGACCCTGAGCGGTCATTGCCGCTGGTACAAAAATCAAGACAATTGGAACAGCGGTTTTCGCCTGAAAATCGGCGACTTTTGAGAGAGCCGACGAAGCCGCGCGGACGTCGAAGCGAAAGAACGTGCGCCCGCGAGATTGCGCCGGTTCCATATTGGAGCTTATGCGATTTGAGATGATCGCGCGCGCGTCATTCGTCGTCCCCTGTGAGGAAAACGTTAATATGAACCGTCGGTGATGAGCTCTTATATAAGGCACATCCGCACGAATGACCCGTTTCAACGTCGGGGAGGAATACCGCCGAGTCCCAGCCGTTTTTCTTGGCGGTGTCCACGAACCATTTGCGCATATTTTTTGCGATGCGCTTAGCAGACGTATTATGGTCTTGGTTGTATAGAGCCACTACCCTCTCGTTTCTGCACAAGGCTGCCGGGGCCTTCTCCGAGCGTTCCGCGGCTACGGGAAATTTAAGCTGCCGTGCCATGCCATCCCTCTGAACTTCACTGTCCGACAAGCGTATGATTGCGCAGTCAATGAACTAGTTCGAGAGCGCGCGAGATGCCACTCTATTTTTCGGGTCGGGCAGTCGAAACCCTCGACGGCCTTTCAATTAGGGCAACGGACTTTACCGGAAAGACCATTGTGGTAAAGGCTTCCCACGAGGCGATTTAAGACCACGGGCAGACAAGGGTGGAGGCGGTGGCCAGCGAGAAGTTCGACCGCGGCCAGCGCGAAGCTGATGGCTGTGTCTTTGTTCGTGCTGCGGATTGTGCATAAATCAAGAAATATGACGAAGCGTCTTTTGCCGGAAAATCGGGGACTTTTGAGAGAGGGGGACAGGCACGCTAGATTGACCGCATGCCCGAAGAGACGATCAACAAGGCGCAGGCGATAGCCGCCTTGCTGGAGATTTGCCGCGCCAGACGAAACGGCGAGCGCTGACGATTGGCGCGTGTGGGTTGCTTGGTGGGAACCGCCCTATAGAAGCCGCGCGCGGCCTCTCCGAGGAACAAAAGCGCTATCTGAAGGCCGGGGGATGGTGGCCCCCTGTCACGGCGGCCCACATCCGACCCGCGCCGGAAAGGCGAGGCGGGTGAGTGGCAGATGCTGCCAACCTAAAATGATTCGTCACAGGTTTTTCGTGATCGTGAATTGAACATGCAACAACAAAAATGTAAGGAAAACGTCCTAAGCACCCGCGACGCGAATTGGCGAATTGGTGCTGTTACAAAACTTGGGCTGGGGTACGAGGCTCGGAGGGGGAGGGGGAGGCTATGCTCCGCAAATCAATTTGCAAAATTGCGGTTATAGCGGTAGCGACTCTTATCCAGCAGCCTTCATTTGCAGATGACACACAAGTACTCGAGTCAATATCTGCGTTTGCTAAGAAGAATTGTGAAGAGGTAAGTCAGTCCGGTGACGCCACAAGCGAACAGATCAAAGGCAAGGTAGACGCTGGTGTCTCCGGGTTGTTTAAAAATTTCGCAAGCGCGGAAGGTCAAGCCGAAATCGATCGAGATGCGAAGAAATATTCTGGCCTAATTCAGACTGAATTGGCAGCGTCTTTGAGAGATGTGAGAACATGCAAGCAACATATAATTGATTTGCTTGTTCCTCGTCTTTTAAAAGATCCGCAGAACGATATGCCGACGCTAAATCAGACTATAAATGCAAACTTGCCCACAAATACCGGCGTCCAAGTCATAGACGCCGTAGATGCGTCCCTTAATGCCCTGCCACCAGGCCACTCACCAGCGCAATTATCTTCGGTGCTGTCCCGCTTTTTCAGCAGCTGGCCTGGATTATATAGTGTGGCTGAGGCTGACGATGTGACCGACGCACTATATATCTATTGCCGTTCGCAGATAATCCTAGAACGTTATATAAATGAATTTCCGCCATTCCTCAGTCAAAACTTGAATCTTGCGATACAAAAACTTATATATATGCAAGACCAAATCGGCACGATTTTTGGTCCGCTTTTCCAGAGAGCTGCTTCTTGCCGGACCCATAGTTCGTCAAAAAACGAATACGCTTCGAGTTTGCCGGCGCAAAGTTCCCCTTCATATCCTCACACTCCATTGTCTCAGCAAACTCTCTCAGACTTGCGTCAGAACCTTACAGCAGCTGGGCTGTTTCGGTGAGCATTCCGAGAAATCAAACAGGGCAACTCCCTTTGTTCATATGTTCGAAATTCAAGAAATCCGCTCTGCGGATTTTGAGCCGTAATCCGTGGGCTTTTGAGAGATGGAGCCGCGAGCCGACAAGGCGAGCGGCCAGTATCCAGACCCGGTCGGGCTTGGTGAGAACCTATCCGATGGGAATTTATTGCGGATTTCGACGACACTAAGGGATTTGCGGACTAGCAAGAAATTGTCTGACCTACATGCGCGAGCACGTTGCTTGCGTGCAAAAATCAAGATTTTTACACCATGACCTGACGTAAACGAAATCAATAGGTTACGCGGTGCAGAAATCAGGTGCATAAAGGTCCGATCCCCGCCCAACTGCGCCCGTCCACAGACCGCGTCCGCTACGGCCGCAAAACGTCCGGGTTTCATCGTCCTCCACCTTCTGTCTGGTGCTTGCCGCCCGCAAGGATTTTCCTTACCAGCCTGCGACGTCCGGGGCGTCCGCATGATCACCAGCAAACTCACCAGCAAGGCTCAGACAACCATTCCGCAGGCGGTCCGCACCGCGCTTGGGGTCAAGCCAGGCGACGAAATCGCTTACGCCATAACGGACGGGCAAGTCCTCTTGACCAAGGCGGCCAAGCCTCGCCGCGGCGCGCCGTTCGAGGATCCGTTCGCCTTCTTCCGGGAATGGGATGCGCCCGAAGACGACGAAGCTTTCCGTGATCTCTGATGAGCGCCGGGCTGAACCGCGCCATCGCTCCCTGGGATATCGTTCGCGTCGATTTTCCCTCTGCCGATCAGGCTGCGACGCGGCGGCGGCCTGCGCTGGTCGATCGCAGCGCCCGCGGCGACCGATGCGTTTGCCGTTCTGTGGGTGCTGATGATCACCAGCGCCGCCCGCGAAAGATGGCCGCTGGACGTCCCGATTTCCGACCTCCCGCTCGGCGGCCTGTCGCACGCCTGCGTCGTCAGGGTCAGCAAGCTGACGACGCTCGACGAGCGACTGGCGGCGCGGATCGGAGAACTTTCGACGCCGGACCGTGTCAGAAGTCGCGTCGGGTCTCCGCGCGCTTTTGAGCCTCGTGCTCCACGCATGATCGTCGTCGTCTTTCGCGCCCATCGCACCGAGGTCGGGCTCGGCGATGAGTACCTCACCGCGCTGATGCGCATGGAGGCGCTTGCGACGACGATGCCGGGCTACGTCTCGCACAAGGCCTATGTCGCCCAGGACGGCGAGCGCCTGACGCTGTTCGAGTGGGAATCGGCCGAAACGCTCCGCGCCTGGGCGACCCACCCCGAGCACGTCCTCACCAAGCAACTCGGCCGCGACCGGTTCTACGAGGACTACCACCTGCAGGTCTGCGAGGTCGTGCGCGAGTCGCGGTTTCAGCGCATGGACACGTCTGGCGCTTAGGGCAAAGCCCTACCCGCAGCCCCTCGTCTCAATGCATCAGCGGTCCCCACGACGGGTCGCTGGCGTAATTGGGCGTCGGCACCAAAAACTCGCCGTGGCCGAAGATGTCGGTCATGTAGATCTTCGGTCCGCCCGAGCCGCCCGAGTCGCGGAAAAACAGGACATAAAGCCCGTTCGGGGCGAAGGTCGGGCCCTCGTTGTGGAAGCCCTCGACCAGGATGCGTTCTCCCGATCCGTCGGGTTTCATCACGCCGATGCCGAACGACCCGCCCTTGATCCGGGTGAAGGCGATGAGATCGCCGCGCGGCGACCAGACCGGGGTCGAGTAGCGCCCTTCGCCGAAGGAAATGCGCTTGGCCGCTCCGCCGGTCGCGCTCATCACGTAGATCTGCTGCGTGCCGCCGCGGTCGGACTCGAACACGATCTCAGACCCGTCGGGCGAGTAGGAGGGCGAGGTGTCGATCGCCGAGGTGTCGGTGAGGCGCGTGGTCGCCCGCGTGCGCAGGTCCATGCTGTAGAGATTGGTGTTGGCGCCGTCGGTCAGCGACATCACGATCTGCTGCCCGTCCGGCGAGAAGCGCGGCGCAAACGTCATGCCCGGGAAGTTGCCGACCGCCTCCCGCTGCCCGCTCTCGAGATTGAGCAGCGTCACCTTGGGGTCGGCCGCGCCGAACGACATGTAGGCGACCTGCTGGGCGGAGGGCGAGAACTGCGGCGTGACCACCAGATTGTCGCCGCTGCCCAGATACTTCACGTTGGCGCCGTCCATGTCCATCACCGCCAGCCGCTTGCGGCGCTTTTCCTTCGGGCCGCTCTCGTCGACGAACACCACGCGGGAATCGAAAAAGCCCTTCTCGCCGGTGACGCGGGAGAACACCGAATCCGAGATCATGTGCGCCACCCGGCGCGCGTTCGACGCCTCCGAGGTGTACTGCTCGCCCGTCACCTGCTCGCCGGTCGCCACGTCCCACAGCCGGAACTGGGCGGTGACGTGCTCGTTGTCCGGCCGCAGCACCCGGCCGGTCAGGACGAACTGGGCGTTGACGTTTTTCCACGCCTCGAGGTTGGGGCGCGCGTCCGGGTTCGTCACCGTCTCGGGAAAGCTCGACGGATTGACCGGCAGGAGGAAGATCGAGCGCGCGAAGTCGGCGCCGGTGACCGCGCCGATCTTGTCCGGGCCGTCATCGCCGAGAAAGGGCGTGACCGCGATGCTCACCGGCTTGAAGTTCGCGCCGGCGTGAACATAGACGTCGCCGGTCTCGGCGCCCGCGGGCGCCGTCGCGAAGGCGAGAGGCGAAACCGTCAGCGCCGCAAGCGCGGACAAGCGGACAACCAGGGACAATAGCGACATTCTGCACTCGTAGGGACAGGCGTCAGGCTTCGCCGGCCCGGTTTACCGGGCGGCGACCTGCGGATTGAAATGGATCGTCTTGGTCTTCCATTGCTCATAAAAGGGGCGATATTGGGCCGGCACCTGGAGCGGATTGCAGGCGTGGACAGCCTGCAGGACGCTTTTGGCCTGGGGCTTCAGCGCCGGATCGGCGGGGGGATTGACGAGCTTGGGCGCCTTGGCGAGCGATCCGTCCCGCCTGAACGCCACCCGGACGTAAGCGACGTAAGGATCGGCGTCGGCGGGCTGCGGCGGCGGGTTCCAGCATCCGAGATAGGTCTTGACGATCCAGGCGTCGAGGTCGGCCTCCTGGGCGTTGGTCATGCGCTGCTCGGGGGCGGGCGGAGGCAGCGGCGGCAAGACCGGCGTCCGCGGCGCGGCTGGAAGAGAAGCGACGCTCTGGGGCGCCGCCGGCGCGGGCTTGCCGGCGTCCTTCGCGGCGTCTTTCGCCCCGGTCTCGTTCGAACTCGGCCAAAAGCGATCGCAGCCGACGGCGCCGAGCGCCACCAGCGCGGCGAGCGTCAGCGGCAGGGCGGGATGCAAGAGTCTGGTCATGTGTGGGCCTCTCGGAAATCGTCACCATGGGCGGTCATCCCTGCGTGTCGCGCGGATCGAAGTGGATCGTCTCGATCTTCCACTCCTCGAAAAACGGCGCATATTCGGGTGGAACATGCAGCGGATCGCATTTCCGTACGGCGCGCATGGCGCTTTCCGCGTGCGCCTTCCAGGCTGGGTCGGTTGGCGGGTTCAATAGAATCGGTCGCGCGGAAAGCGAACCGTCGCGATTGAAGACCACCTTGATTTCCGCGACGTAAACGTCGCCCTCGGGCATGGCCGGAGGAGGCGACCAGCAATTCAGGTAGCTCTCGGTCAGCCATGCGTCGAGCGCCGAGGCCATCGATACGGACATGCGCGGCGCGTCGTGGTGCGGCAGGCCCTGCGGCGTCGCCGCCGGGTTCGATTCGGCTCCCGCGCCGGAGGCCGGCGGGGCCTTCGGCGCGATCAGCTTGGCGATCGCGTTCGGATCGTAGGCGTGGGTCGGCCTGGCTTCCGCTTTCTCATGTTCGACAACCTTGGCGATCAGGTCGGGCTTCGGCTTCTCGGCCGAGGGTTTCACGGCCGCGGTCTCCTTCGGCCGCTCGGGCGGGCTCGGCAGGTCGGCGAGCTTCGGCGGCGGGGCCGGCTCGGCTTTCTGCGGCGGGGCCGGCTCGGCTTTCTGCGGCGGCGTCGGCTCGGCTTTCCGCGGCGGCTCCGGCGCGTCGGCGGTGCGCAGGTCGGGCGGCGGCTGTGGCGGCTGCGGCGGCGAGGGCGGCGCTGGCTCGGTTCTCGGCGCGGGCGGCGGCTCCGGCGCGGGCTTGGCGGTCTTCTCGCCGTTCATGATCTGGTTGAGCTGCGCGTCCGAAACCGTCTCGACCGGAATCGCTTCCTCGCCGTCATCGAATTTCGGCGCCGACGCGAAGCCGAGGATCAGGAACAGCAAGAGGGCGCCATGAAGCGTGCTCGAGACCGCCCAGCCCGAATATGACCGTCGCTCGTCCAACGCCGCTCCCGGCTATTGACCCATCGGCTCGGTGACCAGCGCCACCTTTTTGAAGCCCGCCTGGGTGACCGACGCCATGATCTCAGCCACCCGCCCGTAGGGCACGACTTTGGAGGCGCGCAGATAGATCCGCTGCTCCGGGTCATTCTGCGACGCCGCCTGAAGTTTGGGCACGAGGTCCGTATCGGCGATCGGCTGGTCCATCAGATAGAGCTGGCCCTGATCGTTGAGCGAGATCGCGACCGGTTTCTTCTCGACGTTGAGCGCCGCGGCGCTCGTCTGCGGCAGGTCGACCGCCACGCCCGTCGTCAACAGCGGCGCCGCAACCATGAAGATGATGAGGAGCACCAGCATCACGTCGATGAACGGCGTCATGTTGATGTCGGCCATCGCGCCGTAGCGCGGCACGCCGCGGCGTCCCCGGCTGCTCTTGCGTCCGTTCCCGACCGCGATGGCCATGGATGCGCTCCCTTCAGGCGGCGTTCGCCCGCTCGGTCGACAGATGGTGATCGATCTGCCGCGAGAGGATCGAGGAGAATTCGTCGGCAAAGCTTTCGAGCCGCGCCTGCGCCTTGGCGACGTCGCCCTGGAACTTGTTGTAGGCGATCAGCGCGGGAATGGCGGCGAAGAGGCCGATGGCGGTGGCGAGCAGCGCCTCCGCAATGCCCGGCGCGACGACCGCGAGCGAGGTGTTCTTCGAGGCGGCGATCGACTGGAACGAGTTCATGATGCCGAACACCGTGCCGAACAGTCCGATGAACGGACCCGCCGAGGCGACCGTCGCCAGCACCAGGAGGTTCGATTCGAGCCGCTCGACCTCGCGCGCGATCGACACGTCGAGCACCTTGTCGATGCGGGCGTGCAGGCCGCGGAACGAGGCGGCCGCCTGCTGGAACGAGCGCTTCCATTCGCGCATGGCGGCCACGAACAGGGCGGCGGCGCCGGCGTTCGTCTGGCCTGACAGCGAAGCGTACAGTTCCTCGAGCGACTGGCCGGACCAGAACACCTGCTCGAAATTTTCCATCTCCTTGTGGAATTTGCGGAACAGCCGCGTTTTATCGAAGATGATCGTCCAGCACCACAGCGACGCCAGAAAGAGTCCGAGCATCACCGCCTTGACGACGATGTGAGCGGACCAGAACATCGATAGAATGCTGGTGTCCGGGGTGACGGCCGCATTGGCGACGTCGGCAGGAGTCATGGGGTAAAGGGACCTTCTTGACTGCGGGGCGCCTGCGGCGAGGCGTCGGAATCGGGAGTCCGGGCGGGGTCTGCCCGCCAAATGGGCCGAAACTTGGGCTGCCCGTGGCGAGGCCGCGGCGGGCCTTTGTTCGATCCGGCACAGTCCTTGATAGGGTTAACCGTCTGTCACCGCTATGCGACGGCCTGCCGCGCCGACGCTACCCAAAGCCGGGCGCCGCCGTTATCGTGGCGACGCACTCGAAATCCAGCGGCGCGGAGAATCGGCATGGGGGCTTTGGAAGCCTACGCATGGGAATGGGGATCGGCGCTCATTCGCTGGCTGCACGTGACGGCCGCGATCGCCTGGATCGGCGGCTCGTTCTTTTTCATGCATCTCGACGCTTCCTTGCGCAAACGCGCAAGCGACGATCCCGGCGTCGCCGGCGTCTCCTGGCAGGTCCACGGCGGCGGCTTCTATCAGATGAGCAAATACACGCTCGCACCCGCGTCGTTGCCCGAGGAACTCATCTGGCACAAGTGGCAGTCCTACTGGACGTGGATCAGCGGTTTCACGCTGCTCTGCTGGGTCTATTACGGGCAGTCGCAGCTTTTCCTGATCGATCCGGCGGTCATGCCGCTCGAGCCCTGGCAGGCGGCGGCGATCGGCATCGTCGCGCTGGCGCTCGGCTGGCTCGTCTACGACTTCCTCTGCCGCTCGCCGCTCGGCGCCAACGAGCCGCTGCTGGCGGTGGTCGGCTTCGGCTACGTCGTGGCGATGAGCTGGGCCTTCACGCTCGTCTTTTCCGGCCGCGGCGCGCTCATCCACACCGGCGCGCTGATGGCGACGATGATGACCGGCAACGTATTCTTCGTCATCATGCCGAACCAGAGGAAAAGCGTGGCGGCGCTGATGGCCGGCAAGACGCCCGACCCGAAATGGGCGAAGACGTCGAAGACCCGCTCGACGCACAACAATTACATCACGCTGCCCGTCCTGTTCATGATGCTGTCGAACCATTACCCGGTCGCGTACGCGAACCCCAGGGTCATTCCGGCGATCGTCACCTGCGTCATCGTGGCCGGCGCGCTCATCCGCTATTTCTATAATGTTTGGCACGCCGATCATGCGAAGCCGCCGTGGTGGGCCTGGGCGGTGGCGGCGCTCGCGATGATCTCAGCCTTTGCCGTCGCGGCGACCGCCTCGCCGGGCATGCGCGGCCTGATGGGGCTCGCCGACCTTCCGACCGCCGCCGCGCGCGCCGACGAGCCCAAGGCGCCGCAGGAGGTCGTCGATATCGTGCAGTTGCGTTGCATGATGTGCCATTCCGCGCAGCCGATGGATTGGATCGGTGAAGCGCCGAAGGGCGTGCTGCTCGACACGCCCGAGCATATCGCGCGCTTCGCCCCGGCCATCGCCATGCAGGCCGTGCTGACCCACGCGATGCCGCCCAACAACTTCAGCCAGATCACCGACGAGGAGCGGGCCGTGCTCGCCCGTTGGCTCAAGCTCGACCTGGCGCAGAAATGACTGCGGGCCTTTCCGATTCCGAACGCGCCGCCGGCCGCCGTCTGATGGCGCGGCTCGACGCCTTCGCCGCCTTCACCGACGAACCGGGCCGGCTGACGCGCCTCTTCCTGTCCGACGCGCACAAGCGCGCCGCCGCGGCCTTCATCGGCTGGTGCGCCGAAGTGGGGATGGCGGCCCGCATCGACGCCGCCGGCAACGTGGTCGCGCGCTACGAAGGCCGCGAGCCGGGGGCGCCCGCGCTGATGCTCGGCTCGCACATCGACACGGTGCGGGATGCGGGCCGCTATGACGGCAATTACGGGGCGCTCGCCGCGCTCGCGGTCGCGGAGGACCTCGCGGCCCGCGGCGAGCGCCTCGACCACGCCGTCGAGATCGTCGCGTTCGGCGACGAGGAGGGGGTGCGCTACCGCACCACGCTCACCGGATCGCGCGCGCTCGCCGGCGACTATCCCGAGGACGCGCTCGACCAGAAAGACGCGAACGGCGTCCTGATGCGCGACGCGCTCGCGGCCTTCGGCGGCGACCCGGACGGGGCGCTCAAACTTCGCGCCGATTCCGTCGGGGCCTTCGTCGAGATCCATATCGAACAAGGGCCGGTGCTGGAGGCCGAGGGCCTGCCGATCGGCGTCGTTTCCGCGATCAACGGCGCGACCCGGCTCGAGGTCGGGGTGGACGGCATGGCGGGCCATGCCGGCGCGACGCCGATGGCGCTGCGCCGCGACGCCTTCGCCGCCGCCGCCGAAATGGCGCTCATGATCGAGCGGCGCGCCCGCGCCGAGGCCGATCTCGTCGCGACCGTCGGCCGGATGGAGCTCTGGCCGGGCGCGGCCAACGTCATTCCCGGCCACGTGCAGTTCTCGGTCGACCTGCGCGCGCCGCTGGATGCGCGCCGCGAAGCCGCGCTGGTCGACATCAGGACCGGCATCAGCGCCGTCGCCCGCGAGCGCGGCGTCACCGCGACCGTCGCCATCACTCACGAGGCGCCCGCCTTCACCTGCGACCCGCGCATCGTCGGCGGCCTCGCCAAGGCCGTCGCGTCGCTCGGCCTGCCGGTGCGGCGCCTGCCTTCGGGGGCGGGCCACGACACGATGGCGATCGGCCGGTTCCGCCCTGCCGGCATGCTGTTCGTCCGCTGCAAGGACGGGATCAGCCACAATCCGCTGGAATCGATCACCGAGGAGGATTGCGCCTACGGTCTGGCGGCGCTCGCGCGCTTCGTGCGGGCCTTTCAGGTCGGCTGAGCGGCGGCGAGCGCAATCCGGGGGCGCCTGCTACCGCGATTTGGCGATGCGGCAGATTGTTTCGAAGCCGACGTAGTTGACCCGTTCCGACCGATGCGGACAATGCCCCTCGTGCACGACGATACGATATCGCGACGCGACAAGGTTCCGGCCTCGCTCCGAGAGCCGGGCGCCGGCCGATTCTGGTTCGCCGTCGTCCTGACGGGCGTCGCCGCCGGGGTCGGCGCGGCGCTCCTGACGGCGCTTCTGAAGGAGGTGCAGGGCCTCGCCTGGGGCGCTTACGAGCCTTCGGCGCTGACGGAGGCCGCCAGGCGCGCGAGCCCCGAGAGGCACGTTCTCCTGTTGCTCGGCGCGGGCGTCCTGACCGGCGCAGGCCAGTGGCTGCTGACCCGGCTCTCGAGCGGCAACGGCATCGACATCACCACGGCGATCTGGTTTCAGGCCGGGCGGCTGCCGACGCTGCGAACGCTCGGCAGCGCGGTCCTGTCGATCGTCATCGTCGGCATGGGCGCGCCGCTCGGCCGCGAAGGCGCGCCGAAGCAGACAGGCGCGGTGTTCGGCAATCTCTCCTCGAGCTGGCAAAAGCTCTCCGACGAGCAGCGCCGCCTCATGGTGGCGATCGGCTCAGGCGCCGGAATGGCCGCCGTCTACAGCGTCCCGCTCGGGGGCGCGCTGTTCGCCCTCGAGGTCCTGCGCGGGACGCTGGCGCTGCGGCTGGTCCTGCCGGCGCTCGCCGCCTCGACGATCGCAACGGTCATCGCAATGGCGATCATTCCCAACGCCCCGATCTACGCCATTCCCGCCGCCGACCTGACCTGGCAGGTCTGCCTCTGGGCTCTTGTCGCTTCGCCCGTCGTCGGCCTCGCATCGGTGGCGTTCGTTCGGGCGATCGCCTGGGCGGACCGCATCCGTCCGACCCACTGGCTTCGAATCGTGGCGCCGCCCGTGGTCTTTCTTGGCCTCGGGCTCGTTTCGATCCCGTTCCCCGAAACGCTCGGCAACGGACAGATCCTCGCCGAAACGCTGTTCGTTCGCGGCCTGCCGGCGCTTGTCCTCATCTTGCTGCTGCCGATCCGACCGCTCTGCACGGTTGCATGCTTTGCCAGCGGCGCGCCGGGCGGGCTTTTCACGCCGTCGCTCGCCGCCGGCGCCTTGGTGGGGGCCGCGCTAGGCGCGCTCGGGCATGGGTTCGCTCCGGAAACACAGGTCGGCGTCTGCGCGCTCCTGGGAGCAGGGGCGATGCTCTCCGCCACGACCCAGGGCCCGATCTCCTCGCTGGTCCTGATGATCGAGCTGACAGGGCAGGCGCGCGCCTTCGCCTTGCCGATGCTGATTGCGATCGCCGGGGCGACGCTGACGGCGCGCAGCATCGAACTGCGCTCGATCTACGAAGCCCGCCTCACCGACGCCGAAGTCGCCGAGCGCGCCCGCGCCCGCGAAGCCGTCGTGTCGGCGCCGAATTCGGGGGGGTCGGGTTCGGCGCGGGGCGGGTGACTTTGATATTGCAAGGCCGTTTCGGGCGCGCTGAGCTCCGACGATCGGGCGGCTGGCAAGTTGGTTAATTTTGTGTTTCCATTGCGGCGGACTCCGAGCGGGCGCGAGGCACACGAGGCAAGCCGCGGATGCGAACCCTTTTTGTTGTCGGCGCGGTCGTTCTCGGCCTGGGCTGCGACGCCTCGGCGACGGAGCTGGGCTTGGCGTCGTTCTACGGCGCGCAAGGGATGACTGCGGCGCACCGCAGCCTGCCGATGGGATCGCGGGTCAGGGTCCTCAATCTCGACAACGGCCGGTCCGTGATCGTCAGGATCGTCGATCGGGGGCCGTTCATCCGCGGCAGGGTCATCGATGTTTCGACTGCGGCCGCCGTCATGCTCGGCTTCCGGGACGCGGGGCTCGCCCATGTGAGGATCGACCGCATGTCCACGGAAACCCTGGAGGCCAGCGCCGGGCCTCCGCGGCCAGCAACGCCTGCGTCCAACGAGACCTCATCCTATGCGATCTGCAGCTACGGCGCCGATCGCGTGGAGCGTCTGCGAACCGACTCCGTCGGCGACGGAGCGGCCGCGACGTCGGGCGTTGCGTTGGGATGCGAGAATTTTCGATTGCGGCTCGTCCGACTCGCTGAGAACACGGACGATCTGGCGCCCGTCGTCGCCGCCCTTACCAAAGTCGGATCAACCGGAGTGGAGAAGGCCGAGAGCATCCCCGTGAACGGCCTTGCGAATATGGAGGCGGCCGAGACCATCCCTGTCGGCGCCTTGACCGAAGGTTTGCAGCGCAAGGCTGCCGGAACGCGCTCTGTGAGGTCTTGCGCTGCGGCGTCCTGTGAAGCCGCAAAGCAGCGGCCGGCTTCGAACCCCGTCGATTCGCTCTTCGCAGGATTCGCCGGGTCTTCGATTGGCGCTCCCTGACCAGTCGTCCCGTCGTCCTGTCCTTCGCCGCCCGCGCAAAACCCGAGCAGGCCTCGATCCCCGAAGCTTTCGAGAGACAGTCGCGCCCGCCGGTGGGGTCCGGCGGACGCTTCTCGCAAGAGAATAGCGAATGCCGCACCCCCGAGGCGGCCGGGGGAGCGACTAGCGAAAGCAAGCCTTACTTCAGGAACTTGTCGACGTTGGCCTTGGTGACGACGTCGAGGCCGACGATCGTGACCGGGTCGACCTTCTCGCCCTTCTTGAGCTTGAGCAGCACGTCCATCGCCTTTTCGCCCATTTCGTAGGGCCGCTGGCCGACCAGCACGTCAGCATAGCCGTCCTTCAGCGCCTGGAGCTCGACCGGCAGCGTGTCAGGCATCACCAGCGGCATGTCCTTGCGCTTCTCACGGACCGTATTGACGAAGTTCTGGTACGCCTTCGGCGCGAACAGGGCCCAGCCGCCGACCGGGATGATCGTGGTGACGTCGGGGTTCGCGGTGTAGAAGTCGGTGAGCTGCTGCGCGGCGAGCGCGGCGTCGTCGTTGCAGAAGGCGGGCGACCCCTTCACTTCGGTCCAGCCCGCGCCCTTCAGCACCTCATAGAGACCGGCCAGGCGTTCGTTGAGATTCTCGGCCGCCGGGCCGCCGGACTGGGTGGCGAAAGTGCCGGCTTTCGGATGAATTTTGATCAGCTGCCGGCCGAGCTCGCGACCCATCTCCTTATTGTCGGTGCCGATATAGGCCTGCCGGGCGGATTTCGGAGAGTTCGGCGTCGAAGGTGATGACGGGGATGTTGGCGTCGCGCGCCTGCTTGATGACGCCGATGACCGAATTGGCGTCAGCGACCGAAATCGCGATGCCGTCGACGCCCTGCGTCACGAAATCCTGCATGATCTGGACTTCGGTCGCCGGCTCGTGCGTCGCCGGGCCTTTATAGATGCAGGTGACGCCAATCTTCTTGGCCTCGGCCATGCAGCCGTCGCGCGAGAGGTCGAAATACGGGTTGTCCATGCCCTTCGGAATGAGCGCGAATCGGATATCGGCGGCCTGAGCGGCGCCTACCAGGGCGAGGGCGCCGACCACGCCCAACAGCAACGACTTCATCGGTCTTCCTCCATGGTCCTGATGTCTCACAACGGCGCGAACGGACCTTTCCGCGCCGAATGGGATCGCGGACGCTATTCAGGCTCGCGCGTGCGGATGCGGTCGACCAGCACAGCCAGGATGATGATCGTTCCGACGAACACCTGTTCCCAGTAAGTGTCGGCCCCGAACAGCGCGAGACCGTTGCGGATGACCTCGATCAGCGCCGAGCCGATCACCGCGCCGACCGGGCCGCCGACGCCGCCCGCAAGGTCGGCGCCGCCGATGACGGAAGCCGCGATGATCTTCAATTCGTAGCCGGTCGCGAGATTGGCCGGGGCCGAACCGAGCCAGCCCGTGATCAGGATGCCCGCGAACCCGGCGCTGAGCGCGCAGAGCACGTAGACCGAGATCTTGACGCGATCGACGGGCGCGCCGGTGAGCTGCGCCGCCTTTTCGTTGCCCCCAAGCACAAAGACGTAGCGTCCCCAGCGCGTGTGGCGGAGGGCGACCCCCATAATGACCGCGAGGACGAGCAGATAGACGAGCGCAACCGGCAGGCCGAACAGTTTGCCGTCGGTCAGGGAATAGAATGCGTCGACCTGCGGGCCGGTCGGCGCCTGCCCGCGCCCCTGAGTGATCACATACGTGACGCCGCGGCAGATCGACAGCATCCCAAGCGTGGTGACGAAGGGCGAGAGCCGGATCTTCGAGATCAGGAGCCCGTTGACGAGGCCCGCCAGCCCCGCAGCGCCGAGGCCGCAGAGCACGGAAACGATCATCACCGCATAGGGAATTCCGGCGAGCGCCGTCGCCGAAAACGTCTTCATCAGCATCGCGGTCACGACCGCGACCAGCCCCATCACCGAGCCGACCGAAAGGTCGATGCCGCCGGTGATGATGACGAGCGTCGACCCCAGCGCGACGATCGCAATGTAGCTGAAGTTTTTCGAGGTGTTCAGCAGATTGCCGGTCGAAAGGAAGTTGTGCGCAAATATGGAGACGAGCACGGTGATGGCCACGAAGGCGATCGCGACATAGGCGGTCTGCGACGCGAGGGCGCCGCGCTTCCACCATCGATCCCGACCGACATTGGTGAAAGAGAGAGGCCCGGCTACATTTTCAGTCACTGCCGTCGATTCCTCACGCATGTTCGAGAGCGCCGGTGATCAGCGCGGTGACTTCTTCGGGGCTCGATTGGCGGATGGGCTTGTCCGCCCGTTTGTGGCCACGACGCAGGACGACGACGCGGTCGGAGACCGCAAAGACGTCCGGCATGCGGTGCGAAATCAGCATCACCGCCACGCCCTGGTCGCGCAAGCGGCGGATCAAGTCGAGCACCTCGGCGACCTGGCGCACCGAGATGGCGGCCGTCGGTTCGTCCATCAGGACGAGCTTTGCGTTCGACAGGCGGGTGCGGGCGATCGCCACCGCCTGGCGCTGGCCGCCCGACATGGACTTCACCAGGTCCTTCGGGCGAGTCTCGGACTTGAGCTCGCCGAAGAGTTCGAGGGCGCGCGCATTCATGCCTCGATGGTCCAGGAATTTGAAAGGGCCGATCTGCCGGGTCAGCTCTCGGCCGAGAAAGACGTTCGCGGCGGCGCTGACGTTGTTCGCGAGCGCGAGGTCCTGGTAGACGACCTCGATCCCGACGCTTCGGGCGTCCAGCGGCCGGTCGAAACGATGTTCCTGTCCGTCGAAACGGATTATTCCGTGAGTCGCATGGAAATTGCCGGCGATGATCTTGACCAGAGTCGATTTACCTGCGCCATTGTCGCCCATGAGACCAACAACGTCGCCGGCGTTAATGGTCAGGTCGATCTCGGACAAGGCGCGTATCGCCCCGAAATCCTTGCTGATGCCCTCCAATTGCAGGACCGCGGCGCGTTCCTCGCTCACCGCCTTGGCCGCGATCGCATTCACCGACGCTCCTTCCCTTCGCTTCTTTTGTTGTCACGTCTTAAGCGGTCATTTGTGGCGATCTTGTGTGTTGACGAGCGTCGAGCGGAAGCAATCGAAAAAGGATGGCGAGGCTGAACAGCGGCGACGCTCGTTTCCGCGACCGTCGGCCCAGCGCCTCCTGCGCGTCGGACCTGAGTCCGGAGTCCGGCGCTCGCCAGGCATTGTTGACTTCACCGAGAACGGCGACAAAAAGTCAATCCCGGCGGCTCATGGACCGCCTCGACCGGGCGCCGAGGGTCGGATCGGCGCCCAAGAGCGCCGCGTCCGAATGACGCTCGCCAACGGCGGTGGCATGTTAGCGCTTGCCGCCGAGCCGGGTTTCGCGCGAAAATGCGGTCGCGCCGACGGCGCCTCGTGGCGCACGAGGGAGAATGAAAGAATGAGCAAGCGGTTTTTCGGCGACATCGGGCCGACCTCCTACGAGGGGCCGAAGAGCGAAAATCCCCTGGCCTTCCGGCATTACGACCCGAGCCGGGCGGTGCTCGGCAAGACGATGGCCGAGCATCTGCGCCCTTCGGTCTGCTACTGGCACAATTTCGGCTGGCTCGGGTCGGACATGTTTGGCGCGTCGACCTTCGACAGGCCCTGGAACAACGAGGACATGGAGGGCGCGCGGATCAAGGCCGACGCCGCCTTCGACATGTTCTCGATCCTCGGCTTTCCGTTCTTCGCCTTTCACGACAAGGACGTCGTCCCCGAGGGGGCGAACCTCGCCGAGTTCGGCCGCAATCTCGCCGAGATGACCGACCGGTTCGGGGAGAAGATGTTGGCGACGGGCGTCAAGCTCCTGTGGGGAACCGCGAACCTCTTCAGCCACCCGCGCTACATGGCGGGCGCGGCGACCAATCCGGACCCGGACGTATTCGCCTATGCCGCCGCGCAGGTGAAGAACGTCCTCGACGCCACCCACAAGCTGCATGGCGCCAACTACGTTTTATGGGGCGGGCGCGAGGGTTATGAGACCTTGCTCAATACCGACCTGAAGCGCGAGCTGGAGCAGCTCGGCCGGTTCCTGTCGATGGTCGTCGAGTACAAGCACAAGATCGGCTTCAAGGGGGTGCTCTTGGTCGAGCCGAAGCCGCAGGAGCCGACCAAGCACCAGTACGACTTCGATGTGGCCACGGTCGCCGGATTTTTGCGCAAGTTCGGCCTCGAGAACGAGGTCAAGCTCAACATCGAGGTCGGCCACGCGGTGCTGGCGCACCATTCCTTCGAGCACGAGGTCGGGCTCGCGGCCGCGCTCGGCCTGCTCGGCTCGGTCGACGCCAACCGTAACGACTACCAGTCGGGCTGGGACACCGACCAGTTCCCCAATAACGCGGCGGAACTGGTCCCGGCGATGTATTTCATCCTCAAGAACGGCGGCATCGCGCCCGGCGGCTTCAACTTCGACTCAAAGGTGCGCCGCCAGTCGATCGATCCGGCGGATCTTCTCATCGGCCATATCGGCGGCATTGACGCCTGCGCCGAGGCGCTTGTTTCCGCGGCGGCGATGATCGAGGACGGCAAGTTGGACGCCTTGCGCGCGGAGCGCTACGCCGGCTGGAGCTCAGCGGCAGCTCAAGCGATGCTGAAGCCCGGCGCGAGCCTCGAGGCGATCGCCAAGCGCGTCGCCGACGAAAAGATCGACCCGAAGCCGCGCTCCGGGCGGCAGGAGTTTTTCGAGAACGTGGTGAACCGCTACACCTGAGGCTTTGTAGGGCGCGGGCGCTGACCGCGCCGGGCGGTGTCGCCGACCCCGCCCTACAAGTCCGCCGGCCGTCGCATTCGAGCCGCCGTCAGGCGGACGCGTTGTTCTCGGCGCGTCTCGCCGTCCGATAGCCGGCAAGGCCGAGCCCGCCGAACCCGAGCAGCAGCATGGCCCAGGTCGAAGGCTCGGGGGTGGCGTAATATCCGGTAAGGGTGATCGTACCCTCGCCAAACTGTATCCAGTTGCCGGCGCTCGTGTTCGTCTGGTCGATGTCGCTGTCGAGTACGTAGCTGAAAGAGCTTGTGGGGGACAGCAGGGTCGGAGTTGCGAACGCAACCGTCGGAATGTTGATCCCATTAATCCCGCAACAGACGGTTACGTACTGAAACTCGTTGCTGTCGACGAAGTAGTCGATCACCGCATATCCCGTGTTGTAGTAATTCATATTGACGGAAATTCCTGTTGCAACGAAATCCTTCAGAACTGGATAATTACTTTTGCTGGTGATAAAGGATTTGTTGCTCTTAAGTTCTCCCGTAAGGCCGCCGCCGCTCAATGTGCCGCACGTCGCGCTCGCGACGTCGCACCATCCGTCGCCGGCGGTTGGAAAATCCACGGTGACTGACGCCTCCTTGGCCGTGGCGCCACTCATGGCCATGGCGGCGACAGGTAAAAGAAGAGCCGAGAGTTCTCATAGGAGTGATCTCCATCAGGGCTGGAAGCGGCTAATGTCGCGCGTCGACCAAATCGAAGGGAGGCGACATCCCCTCCCCCTCGTGGGGGAGGGGTAGGGACTCCCCCCCCCCTTTGCGCCGCCGTCAGACCAACGCGATCTTCCGGGCGCGTCTCGCCGTCCGGTAACCGGCGAGGCCGAGCCCGCCAAAGCCGAGCAGCAGCATGGCCCACGTCGAAGGCTCTGGCGTGGCGTAAGATCCGGTGAGGGTGACCGTGCCCGTGCCAAACTCAATGTAGTGGCCGCTCTGGAGGTCGTCGTCGAGCGTAAATGTGATCGGACTCGTGGAGGATAGCAGGACTGGGAACGGGAGCGACCACGTGCCCGTGGTGTACAGTTCGGGTCCGCAGCAAGCTGTAAGTTGGATATCAACGGTTGATCCGCCAATGCTGTAGTTTATCGTGTCATACGCAGTGTTATTGATATTGAACGTGGCAGAAAATGCGGTCGCGACAAAATTATTCAACGAAGGATAGGCGTTGCCGGAGCTGGTAACATAAGAATACTGGCTTGCCAATTCCCCAGTATAACCGCCGCTGGTCAAGATTCCGCTATTTCCGCTGGCGATATCGGCCCATGCATCCCCGGCGGTGGGGAAATCGATTGTCACTGACGTCGCCTTAGCCGTCGAACAAGAAACCGCCGCGACGGCAACCGTAAAGAGAAGCACTGAGAGTCTCATTTGGCAGTCCCCTTAGGCAAATCCGGGCAAGAGTTCGCACCGTATCCTTGAGTGTGCGGGAGAAATTGTCAGAGTCAAATAGAATCCTGCGCGCTATAATAAATTATATGAATTGCTGGTAAGAAAATTTGGCGCAGTCACTGCGGCAATCGACGGGTTGTACTGCACGAGGCGGCCGCGGGCGGTCCGCTTTGGCGAATGAATCGGCAAGCTCGTTCGTCAAGGGAGTGAGGCCTTATCGTCTTCGGCAAGTCTGGCGTGGCGCGAGGCAATGCTCAGGCACGGCGCGAGTCTCGACGCCATCGCCAAGCCGCTGGGCGGACGAGATCAGCGACCCGAAAGCCGCGCCCAAGCCCGGCAGGATGCATCCGACACCGGTTGAAACGCCACTTCCGAGGGGCGACAGGCAGCCTTTCGCATTCGAGCAGCCGGCTTCACGCTTTCTTGCGTCTTCGCGCCTGACAATGCGGTGAGGGCGCCTGGTGGCCGCGCCCGCGCGGAGCCGGCATGCTCAAAGGCGCTCTGACGTTGTCGATTGGGGTTCTGGCGCTCGCGCTCATGGCGCCGGCGCTGGTTCCCGGCCTGGCGACGGCGCCGGATCAGCCGGCGCAGGTCGAAACGCTCGCCGAGGCGCCGGTTGCCGAACGTCCCGCCGACCGGCAGATGTCCGGCTATCGCGAGGCCTCGCTCGCAGCCGACGCCGGCGGACAGTACGCTGCGGACGCGCTCGTCGATGGCGTGTCGGTCCGCATGCTGGTCGATACCGGCGCAACCGTCGTCACGATCTCCGCCGCGACCGCCGCGCGGCTCGGGCTCGCGCCATCGGCCGGGCCGAAATGGACTATTCGGACGGCCAACGGCGAATCGCTAGGCTCCCCGGTCACGCTCGCTTCGGTGAGCTTCGGCGGCCTCTACCTGCGCGACGTCGAGGCGCTCATCCTCGCGCCCGAGGCGGGCGAGGTGAATCTACTCGGGGCGAGCTTCTTGAAGCGGCTTGTCAGTGTCGAACAGCGAGACGGGCTCCTGGTCCTCAGGCAATAGACGCCCCCAGAGTGAGATGAATTCAAGTCGGTTCATTCCCGCCATTGCGAGCGACCCCCGGGTCGAAGAGCCCGGGGGGAAGCAATCCAGGGGATCGTAAGGCGCTCTACGACCTCTGGATTGCTTCGTCGCTACGCTCCTCGCAATGACGGCAGTGGTCGAACCTCTATTCATCTCGCTCTAGAAACCCTCGCGTCGACCGCGGCCTTCCAGAGCTTATTGTGCAAATCGAATGCGCGGCGCCGATCCGGCTAAGTCGCTGTCAAACTACGAAAGCGCATCTTCTGCTTGCGATAGCCTGCAATGCCGAGGGCTGCGAAGCCGAGCGCCATAGTGGCCCAGGTCGCCGGCTCCGGGACGCTCGTGATCGCGCCAAAAAGACCTGCCGTTTCGCCGTTGAGGCCATCCGTGAAATAGAGGGTGTCCGGGCTTCCGTGGTTGCCCATGCCGCCGAAATCGAGCGCCCATAGGCCGCCAGCCGTGTCGCCGGGGCCGGGGTCGATCCCGATCGAGCCTTCGTATGTCCCGGTCACCGGATTGAAGGCGTTGATTTCACTGAGGTCATAACTGAAATTGCCGACCAGAAGGTCGCCGCCCAACTTGCCGAAACTGGCCGGGGCCAAAGCGATCCCCCAGGGCGCCGCGAGAGGGCCGCCCGACACGAGCCTCTTCAGCAAGTCCCCCTGTTCATTGTAGACATCCACATAACCATCCCCCGCGGCCGAACCTGCCTGAGCCGCATGCCCGGCCAGCGCATAGGTCACGTAAACGTCGCCACCAATGTCCTGCACGTTGAAGGGGACATATCCGGCGGGGAGATTCGGGTCGATAAATCCGCCAGGCACGGTCGTTGGCGCGAAGGAACTGTTGAAGACGTCGATGGCGCCGGTTACGCCGTTGGCGGCGTAGAGCATCGTATCAGCCTGGTTGATGGCGAGGCCGGTATAGGAGCCGCCCGCTGCGGTCGCCTGGATAAACGCCGTCGTGCCTGCATCCCAAGCCGAAATCGAGCCGTTCAGATTGGCGAAAATGAAATGCGCGGGACCGCCATTGCCGCCGTTTCCGACCGGAAACGAAGACGTGTTTGTATTGGCGACCTGCCCGGTTGGACCCGCGGGAAAACCGGTCGAGGGGATTGCCACGGTAAGAGAACTCCTTGCTGACCGTGGTGCTGCCGGTCACGGCGTACAAGGTGGATGTCGCGCTGCCCTGATTCGAGACCCAAAACGGGCTCGCGCCGAAATACGAAACACCCCACGGGTTCACCAGGTTCGGGTCGGTTATCGTGGCGAGGCCGGGAATGTTGGAAACCAGGTTCGTCTGAACGTAAGCCGCCTCAGCGCGCGATGCGCTCGCTGAAGCCGCGCCGAGCGCGAGGGCTGTGGTCAGCAAGGATTTCAGCGGTAACGATGTCAACGGGGCCGATGTTTTCATGACGAGAACTCCTCCGCGACGTTTCGAAGGGAACGAAGGCGTGACGGCCAGATGCGACCGTCCTGGGCGTTACTCGAAAATTCAAACTTGGGCGTTGCCTGAATACTGTAACATAAGCCGCGATTGCGTATTGATGATGACAGTCTGGCGGCAGCCGGATCGCCCCACGTCGGATTTAGCGGTGCGTTTCACACAATGGCGGTCATTCATCGTCGGCTTTGCGAACAGGACATATCCGCCCAGTGGAACCGCCCTGGACACCTCAACGTCCGCGCAAACGTCGGTTCGCAACGTTGAATGGGTCGCGACGAACCTCCGATTCGCCTCGGACGCTGCGCCTCCGTGATTGCGGCGCGCCAACGGTCGGCCTCGAGCCACTAGGCGAGTTGTCCGGTCTTCGCTTAAATGACGGCCCACTCACGGGGAGCCCGCCGCCATGAAGACCCGCGCCGCCGTCGCTATCGCCGCCGGTAAGCCGCTCGAAGTGACCGAGGTCGATCTCGATGGGCCGCGCGCAGGCGAGGTTTTGATCGAGGTCAAGGCGACCGGCATTTGCCACACCGACGAATTCACCTTGTCCGGCGCCGATCCGGAGGGGCTCTTTCCCTCGATCCTCGGCCACGAGGGCGCGGGAATCGTGGTCGACGTCGGGCCCGGCGTCACGACGGTCATGAAGGGCGATCACGTCATCCCGCTCTATACGCCCGAATGTCGCCAGTGCCCGTCGTGCCTGTCGCGCAAGACCAACCTCTGCACGGCGATCCGCACGACCCAGGGGCAGGGGCTGATGCCCGACGGCACGTCGCGCTTCTCGAGCGGGGGTGAGCGCGTCTTCCACTACATGGGCTGTTCGACGTTCTCGAACTTCACCGTGCTGCCCGAGATCGCGGTCGCCAAGGTCAATCCCGACGCGCCTTTCGACACGATCTGCTACATCGGCTGCGGCGTGACGACGGGGATCGGCGCGGTCATCAACACCGCCAAAGTCGAGCAGGGGGCGACCGCGATCGTCTTCGGTCTCGGCGGCATCGGCCTCAACGTCATCCAGGGGCTGCGCCTCGCCGGCGCCGACATGATCATCGGCGTCGACCTCAACGACGCCAAGAAGCCGTGGGGCGAGCGGTTCGGCATGACGCATTTCGTCAATCCGAAGGAGGTGGGCGGCGACCTCGTGCCGTATCTCGTCAACCTGACGAAGCGCGGCCCTGACCAGATCGGCGGCGCGGACTACACCTTCGACTGCACCGGCAATACGAGCGTCATGCGCCAGGCGCTGGAATCGTCCCATCGCGGCTGGGGCCAGTCGATCGTCATCGGGGTCGCCGGGGCCGGGCATGAGATCTCGACCCGCCCGTTCCAGCTCGTCACCGGCAGGGTGTGGAAGGGCACAGCGTTCGGCGGCGCGCGCGGCCGCACCGACGTGCCCAAGATCGTCGACTGGTATCTGGCCGGCAAGATCGAGATCGACCCGATGATCACGGCGAAGCTCACGCTGGACGAGATCAACAAGGGCTTCGAGCTGATGCACGCGGGCGAGGGGATTCGCAGCGTGGTGGTGTATTGAATTTCATCCAAACGTCACGCGGAACGACGCGGCCGGACCAAAGCCCTCGCGGCTCACAGCCGCCACAGGACCGCCAACCGCGGCGCGACGGCGTAGTTGAGCTGAACGAGGATGATGAGGCCGATCCCGGCCGGGACGTCGACGAGGCCGACGGTCAAGCCCGCCAAGTACAAGGATTGCGCGATGACGATCCGCCTGCGCACGGCGCGCGACACCTCGCCGTGCGCGTCTTCGCGTATGAGCCGGCCGCGCTCGGCGTAGGCCCAGGCCGCGTACAGCGTCAGGCCGAGCAGCAGAATGTTCGCCCAATAGAGGATGAACGCGGTCCGATAGGTCAGGAAATCGGCGAGCAGCCGCGTCGAGAACGGCAGCACGGTGACGAACGCCAGGAACAGGAAGTGGAGCCAGGCGAGATCGCGGTTCGACCGTTCGAGCTGGCTCAATTGCGTCTGCTGGCCGAGCCAGAAAATGCCGAGCGTCAGGAGGCTCAAGAGCCAGGGCAGGAGCCGCGGCGCGGAGACCCAGAGGGCGGCGAGGAGCCCGGCCTCCGAATGAACGTCGGCCGTCTCAGGCGTATGAAAATCGAGCACCAGCACGGTCGCGGCGAAGGCGAACACGCCGTCGCTCAGCGCCGCGATCCGACCGACGTCGCCCCCGGCGATGCGGTTGTAGACAGTCGTCATGGGGCGCGAGCTTCGTCAGCCGCCGCCGCTCACTCCTCCGGCAGCACGCCCTTCTTGAGGATGAAGCAGCCGTAGTGGCGGCGTTCGCCGGTGACGAGAATGGCGAAGGCGTCGGCGGCGCGGTCGTAGAAGGCGAAGCGCTCGATGCCGGTCAGCGGCTGGCGCCGGCCGACGGCGCGGTCGATCGCCGCCTGCACCTCCTGCTGCACCGGCGGCACGGCGACCGGATCTCCGGTCACCTCCATCCTGAGCGCGGGATCGGGCACGAACGAATCGAGCGGCATCACCGATAGCACCGCCTCGACGGCGCGGGCGGCCGAAACGCCGCCCATGACGATCGGCTGGCCGGTGACGGTCTGCACGGCGGTCGAGGCTGCCGGAAAATTGGCGTCGACGATGGCGATCTCGTCGCCGTGGCCCATGCGGCGCAAAGCGTAGAGCAGGTCCGCGTCCAGGAGCGGATCGATTCCCCAAAGCATGCTTGCCTCCCCGGCGTGGTTCCGGGCGAAGCTTATCCGGCCAGGGCGGGGCGGGCAATCGATAAGGGCAATCGGCGCTGTCAGCCCCCTCCATCACGCTTTGCGTTTTCCCCCTCCCCCATTCCGCTTGCGCTCCACGAGGGAGGATCCTGCGGCGGCGCGCTTTCCTCGCCCGCGATGCGTGGGAGGGGGACCGGCCGGAGGCCGGTGGAGGGGGTCGACGCCAGCCGCCGATCAGCCCCTGCCGATCTCCCGCGCCGCGCCGGTTCGGGGGTGAAGCGGAGGCGCCCTTTCGCTGTCAGACGCACGAGCGCCCCTCCGACATTGGCGGTGAGCGCGCGCCCTTCGGCGACGGCGTCGCGGAGGAGGGCCGCCAGCGCTTCGATCTTCTCGAGGCCGATCCGGGCTTCGTCCCGGCCGCCGACTGCGGCGATGCGCCGGGCGAGCACGCGCTCAACGATCGCGATCGGCTCGCTTGCGAGGGCGGCCGCGGCGACCGGGCCGTCGCCGAGCCGCGCCTCGACCTCGGCGGTCATGCGGGCGAGCGCCTCGTCCGCCTCGGCGGCGCGGCGGGCGAGGCGGGCGAGACCGTTCGCGTCCAGCCCTTCGTCGGCGAGCCGCCCCATGAGCGCGCGCAGGCGTGTGCGCGCATAGGCCGGGTCGGCGTTGGACGGGTCGTCGACGAACGGAACGCCCCGGGAGAGGCAGAAAGCGACGAGGTCGGCTTTCGCCACGCCGAGCAGGGGCCGGATCAGCGTGACGCCGGCGCGGGGGGTCGCCGCCGCCATGCCGGCGAGGCCGGCCACGCCCGACCCGCGCAGGAGCCGGAAAAGCACCGTCTCGGCCTGATCGTCGGCGTGATGGGCGGTCGCAATTGCATCGGCGCCGACCGCCTCGGCGTGCGCGGCGAGCAGCCGATAGCGCGCCTCCCGCGCCCGCTCCTGAAGCCGGGTCGAAGGCTTTGGGCCCGTCCAGACGAGCGTCGCATGGGGGACGCCGAGCCGCTCGCATAAAGCCGCAACCGCCGCAGCCTCCGCCGCGCTCTCCGGCCTCAGGTTATGGTCGACGGTCGCGGCGAAGATTCGTGCGCCTCGCCGTGCCGCCCACCCGGCGGCCATGAGGAGGAGCGCGGTCGAGTTGGGTCCGCCGGAGACGGCGATGAGCGTCGCCTTCGCCGCCCCGAGCGGCGCCAGGAGCGCGCCGATCCGCGCGTCGGAAAGGGGCTCGGCGCCGCCGGCGCTCAACAGTGGTTCTTCGCCATTTCGCGGTCGGCGAGCCGCTTCACCGAGGCCGTTGCGGTCGGGTAGCGCTTGCCGAATTCGGCGAACGTCGCGCAGGCCTGATCCTTGTTGCCGAGCGCGGCGAGGGTCTGGCCGAGCCGGACCATGCTTTCGGGCGCGCGGCTCGATCTGGCGAAATCGGTCGTGACCTTGAGATATTGCTCGGCGGCCTCGCGCGGACGCGAGCGCTGGAAATAGGTCTCCCCGATGTAGAAGTCTGCGTCCGGCGTCAGCCTGTGCCCGGGATTGGCGGTGATGAACGCCTTGAACCCATCCTCGGCCTGCTGAAATTGCCCGCTCTGGAAGGCCTGGAGCGCGGCGTTGTACTGGTCGCGCGGGCCGTCCAGGATCGCCACGCCCGAATTGACGATGGTCGGCCCGGTCGCGGGCGGCGGGCCGGCGCCGAGTTCGAGCGGCGCGCCTGGCGCGGCGCTGGCGGAACGCACGGGAGCTTCACTCGGCAGCGCCCCGCTCGGGAGCGGGGCGCTTGGCGGCGTCGTGCCGAGCGGCCGGGGCGCGCCGGGGGCGTTGGGATCGGCGTTCGGGTCGAAAGCGTCGGAACGGCGCGGTGTCGGCGGCGCGGAGCCGTCGATCACGACCGGCGGCGCGACCGCCACGGCCGAGGGCGGCGCTGCGGCGGGCGCGGGCGCTGCGGCGGCGAGCGGCGCTCCGCCCGAGCGGTCGCCGAAGCGGAATTCGACGTCCTGCCGAAACTTCTGCAGCTCTTCCTCCAGGCGGCGCTGGGCGTTCTCCAGCTCCTCGATCCGTCCGTTCGCCTGCCGCAACTGCTCCTCGAGCCGGTTGACGCGAACGACGAGCGCCGCGGCCTGGTTCTCCTCCTGTTGCACGGACCCGTTGGGAACGTCGGACGGCGGCGCCGTCTGCGGCGCGCTGCGATGGAAAAGGTCGAAACCCTGCGCGCCGGCCGGCGAGGCGGCCACGGTCGCGGCGATGAGGATCGCCGCCAAACGCAGGATGAGAGATGAGCTCACGTGAGGCCTCGGCTTACGTCGCGACGCTGAGGGCCCGCGTCGCGCGATGACTCGGCAGGGCGCGCCGCGCGCGCTGGTTGGATTGACTGACGTCACTTGCGCTCCGCCGTCAACTCCCCGGGGCGCCGTTGAGCACCGTCACGGCGCGGCGGTTCTGCGACCAGCAGGAGATGTCGTCGCACACCGCGACCGGTCGCTCCTTGCCGTAGCTGATCGTCCGCATGCGCGAGGCCGAGACGCCCTTGGCGGCGAGGTAGTCGTGCACCGCCTGGGCGCGGCGGGCGCCAAGGGCGAAATTGTATTCGCGCGTGCCGCGCTCGTCGGCGTGGCCCTCGATCGTGAAGGCATAGCGATTGTACTGGTTGAGCCAGGCCGCCTGCTTGTCGAGCGTCGCCTGCGCCGTCGGCGAGAGGTCGGTTTGGTCGGTGTCGAAGAACACCCGGTCGCCGACGCTCTGGTTGAACTCCTGAACGCTGCCGGGTCCCGCCGCGCCTGCGGTCGCGCCGGCGGCCAGATCGCTGTCGGCGCCGTGGCGGGCGCAGGCGCTCATGCTCAGGCCGAGCGCCAGCGCGCCAACGAGCGCCAGCGAAACCTTCGAACCAACCGCAGCCATGCCATGCTCCTGACCGTCCGCGCCCCCACTTCGCCTAGACGCCAGAACGTTAACGCAAGGTTTCATCGCCTCCGCCGGCCCCCCGGCCGTCAGACCGCCGATGCTCGGACGCGGGGAGCGTTAACAGTCCCTTCGTGGCCATATTGGGGCGCTCGACGCCTTGCGCCAGACGCAGTTTCGTGGGCATGGTCGAGCGATGCGTCGGCGGGTCTCACTGATTTTTTGTCAGGTTCTGTTTCGATGAAGCACCACAAGGTCAGGCGGACGGCGCTTTTGGCGCTGGCGATGGCCTTCCTCATGGCCGCCTGGGTCTGGGACGGGCTCGCGGCCATCGGCCGACGGATCGTCGCCCTCATTCCGTTGAAGCGGTTGAAGGCGGCGTTCGCCGCCCTGATCGATCGGCTGCCCGCGCCGCTGGTTCTGCTGGTCTTTCTCGTGCCGTTCCTGATCGTCGAGCCGCTCCTGGTGGTGGCGACCGTCGCCATCGCGATGGGCTACGTCTTCTGGGGCGCGGTCTGCTGGATCGTGCTCAAGGCGCTGGCGATCGCGGTCCTTCCGGCGATCTTCGACATGACCCGGCACAGGCTCATGACCATGCCCTGGTTCGTCTGGGCTTTCGGCAAGGTCATGGCCTTTCACGACTATGCCGACCGGATCGTCGCGCCCTATAAGCACGCCGCGGCCGCGCTCCTCGCCCAATGGCGTCAGAGGGCGGCGGCCGCCCTGCGACGGCAGACGCCGGGCGCCGCCCAGCGCGCGGCGCGCCTTGCCGCCCGGCGCCGCTCGACCAACAATCGCGCCGCCGCCTCGCCCGGCGAGTGAGGTGAGCCAGGTCGTGGACCTTGCGGCGCTCGCCGCCGGCGCGCTGGTGGGCGGCATTCTCGGCCTCGTCGGGGGAGGCGGCTCGGTGCTGGCCGTGCCGCTGCTCGTCTATGGGGTCGGCGTGGCCTCGCCCCATGTCGCCATCGGCACGAGCGCGGTCGCGGTTTGCGTCAACGCCCTGATCAGCCTTGCCCAGCACGCCCGCGCCGGCCGCGTCAAATGGCCGTGCGCTGCGGTGTTCTCCGTCGCGGGCGTCATCGGCGCAGCGATTGGGTCGAGCGCGGCCAAGTGGGTCGACGGCCAAAAGCTGCTGCTGCTATTCGGCCTGATGATGATCGCCGTCGGCGCCTCGGCGCTCAGAACGCCGCGTCGTGCGGACCGGCACGATGTCCGGCTGTCGCGGGAGACTGCGCCCGAGCTCGTGCCGCGCCTCGTTGGCGCGGGCTTCGGCGTCGGCGCGCTCTCGGGCTTTTTCGGCATCGGCGGCGGCGTCCTGATCGTGCCCGGCCTGATGGCCGCCACCGCCATGCCGATGATCATGGCGGTCGGAACCTCGCTCGTCTCGGTCGCCGCCTTCGGCGCCACGACGGCGGCCAACTACGCGCTTTCCGGCCTTATCGACTGGCGCATCGCCGTCCTTTTCATCGTCGCCGGTATTGCCGGCGGGACAGGCGGGGTGGCGCTGGCGCACCGGCTCGCAAAGCAGAAGAGCGCGCTGCGGCTGGTGTTTGCAACGGTCGTGATCGCGGTCGGAGTTCTACGTCACGATTCGCGGGTCGCTGGCGCTCGTCTGAACCGCGCTACGGTTTCTTGACATCGGGAGCGGCTGGCCCCAGATTTCATTTTTGCTCGAGGGGTGTCCCGAACGGGGCTGAGACGGCGGAAAGCCGAACCCTTTGAACCTGATCCGGGTCATGCCGGCGAAGGGACGTAGCCGACGCTCGACAATCGGCCGCCTCATTTCGCCCGTGGTCACCCGGCGCCGAGGAGACGGCCATGAATGAGATTCCGACCTCCGCCAAGTTCGCTGCGCCGCAGGTCGTCACCACCGGACCGATCCAGGGATCGCGCAAGGTCTACGCCTCGCCCGCCGACCGCCCGGACCTCCACATTCCGTTCCGCGAGATTGCGCTCTCCGACCCGAGCGAGCCGCCTCTGCGCGTCTACGACCCGTCCGGCCCGTACACCGAAGCCGAGCCCGGGATCGACCTGAACCAGGGCCTGAAACCGGTGCGCGAGGCCTGGATCGCCGCACGCGGCTACCCGATCGCCGAGGGTCGGGCGATCAAGCCGGAGGACAACGGCAACGTCGGCGCCGACCGGCTCGCGCCGCTCTGTCCGGCGACCCGCACGCTGCGCGGAGGCGCCGCCGGTCAGCTCGTCACCCAGTTCGAATTCGCCCGGGCCGGGATCGTCACGGAAGAGATGATCTATGTCGCCCACCGGGAGAACCTCGCGCGGGAGGCGGCGGTCGAGGCCGCGGCCGAGCGGATCGCCGATGGCGAGAGCTTTGGGGCCGAGATCCCCGAATTCGTCACGCCGGAATTCGTGCTGAGCGAGGTCGCGCGCGGCCGCGCCATCATCCCGGCCAACATCAACCACGTCGAGCTCGAGCCGATGGCGATCGGCCGCAATTTCCTGGTCAAGGTCAACGCCAACATCGGCAATTCGGCGGTGAGCTCCGGCGTCGCCGAGGAGGTCGAGAAAATGGTGTGGGCGATCCGCTGGGGCGCCGACACGGTGATGGACCTCTCGACGGGACGCAACATCCACAACATCCGCTCCTGGATCGTGCGCAACTCCCCCGTGCCGATCGGCACGGTGCCGATCTACCAGGCGCTGGAGAAGGTCGGCGGCGACCCGCTCAAGCTCGACTGGGAGGTGTTCAAGGACACCCTCATCGAGCAGGCGGAGCAGGGGGTGGATTACTTCACCATCCACGCTGGCGTGCGCCTCGCCTACGTGCCGCTGACGGCCAAGCGCGTCACCGGCATCGTGTCGCGCGGCGGCTCGATCATGGCGCGCTGGTGCCTCGCCGGCCACCGCGAGAGCTTCCTCTACGAGCGGTTCGGCGACATCTGCGACATCATGCGCAAGTACGACGTGTCGTTCTCACTCGGCGACGGGCTCAGACCCGGCTCCAACGCCGACGCCAACGACAGGGCGCAATTCGCCGAGCTCGAGACGCTGGGAGAGCTGACCAAGGTCGCCTGGGACAAGGGTTGCCAGGTGATGATCGAGGGCCCCGGCCACGTGCCGATGCACAAGATCAAGGTCAATATGGAGAAGCAGCTGCGCGAGTGCGGCGAGGCGCCGTTCTATACGCTCGGGCCGCTGGTGACCGACATCGCGCCGGGCTACGACCACATCACCTCAGGGATAGGCGCGGCGATGATCGGCTGGTTCGGCACGGCGATGCTCTGCTACGTCACGCCGAAGGAGCACCTCGGCCTGCCCGACCGCGAGGATGTCAAGACCGGCGTCATCACCTATCGCATCGCGGCGCATGCGGCCGATCTCGCCAAGGGCCATCCCGCCGCGCGGATCCGCGACGACGCGCTGTCGCGCGCGCGCTTCGATTTCCGCTGGTCCGATCAGTTCAATCTGTCGCTCGACCCCGACACGGCGCAGAAGTTCCACGACGAGACCCTGCCGAAGGATTCCCACAAGGTCGCGCATTTCTGCTCGATGTGCGGGCCGAAGTTCTGCTCGATGAAGATCAGCCAGGACATAAGGGCTGAAACCGAGGCGATGGCGGGCATGGCCGAGAAGTCGCGCGAGTTCGTCCAGGGCGGCGGCGCGCTTTACGTGGACGCCGCGGAGTAGGCTCATGCACGCGACGGTGGTCGGCGCCGGCGTCGTCGGCCTCGCGACCGCGACGGCGCTCGTCGAGCGCGGCGCCGAGGTGACCCTGATCGAGCGCGCCGAGAATTTGAGCGCCAGCGCGTCGTGGCTCGCAGGCGGCATGCTCGCGCCGTTCTGTGAGGGCGAGAGCGCCCCGCCCGCGGTGGTGGAGCGCGGACGCAGCGCGATCGACTGGTGGGCGAGCCACGCGCCCGGCGTCGTGCGCGCCGGCACGCTGGTCGTTGCGCCGCCGCGCGACGTCGGCGAGCTCGATCGCTTCGCCGCTCGCACGTCGGGTCGGGAACGGGTGGACGAGGCGCGCATCGCCGGGCTGGAGCCTGACCTCGCCGGACGCTTCCACAAAGGCTTGTTCTTCGCCAGCGAGGGCCACATCGGTCCGCGCGCGGCGCTTGGCGCGCTGCTTGCGGGGTTGCGCGCTCGGGGCGTCGATTTGCGCTTTGGCGGGGACGGCGAGCGGCTCGGGCCCGAGGCCGGGGTCGTCGTCGACTGCCGGGGCTTTGGCGCGCGGGCGCATCTTCCCGAATTGCGGGGTGTGCGCGGCGAAATGATGCGCGTGCGGTCGCGCGAGGTGAGCCTCAGCCGCACGGTGCGGCTGCTGCATCCGCGCACCCCGATTTACATCGTGCCGAGGACGGATGGCGAGTACATGATCGGGGCGACCATGATCGAGAGCGCCGAGACGGGCGCCGTCACCGTCCGCTCGGCGCTCGAACTGCTCGGCGCGGCCTACGCCCTCCATCCCGCCTTTGGCGAAGCGGAGATTTTGGAGATGAGCGCCGGCGTGCGGCCGGCCTATCCGGACAACGAACCACGCATCGAGGAGCGCGATGGGCGCATTTTCGTCAACGGCTTCTACCGCCACGGCTTTTTGCTCGCGCCCGCCTTCGCCGAGCGCGCGGCGACGCTGGCGTTCGAGAAGGCGGGGGAGCTGGTATGACGCTGATCGTGAACGGGGAGGCGCGCGACGTCGAGGCGGCGAGCCTTGCGGCGCTGCTCGAAGCGCTCGACTACGCCGGGGCGAAGGTGGCGACCGCACTCAATGGCGACTTCGTGCCCGCCCGGGCGCGCGAGGCGACGCCGGTGAAGGACGGCGACCGGATCGAGATTCTGGCGCCGAGGCAGGGGGGATGAATGACCGCCACGCTTTCCGGTCATGGCCGGAGCCATGACGGCGTTGCTTGAGGTCGAGGCTGGTCCGCAATGACCCAATCATCCGACTTCACCCTCTACGGCGTCAGCCTCCGTTCGCGGCTCATGCTCGGCACGTCGCAATATCCGTCGCCCGCGATCCTCGCCGAGGCGGTGCGCGCTTCCGGCGCCGAGATCGTTACGGTGTCGCTCCGGCGCGAGTCGGCGCGGCTCCGGGAGGGGCAGGATTTCTGGCGGCTCATCCGCGACATCGGCGCACGCGTGCTGCCCAACACCGCCGGCTGTCACAGCGTCAAGGAGGCGGTGACGACGGCCCGGATGGCGCGCGAGGCCTTCGGCACGAAGTGGGTCAAGCTCGAGGTGATCGGCGAGGCCGACACGCTTCAGCCCGACGTGTTCGGCCTTGTCGAGGCGGCGCGCGTTCTTGCGGACGACGGCTTCGAGGTGTTCCCCTATACGACCGAGGACCTCGTCGTCGCCGAGCGGCTTCTTCAGGCCGGCTGCAAGGCGCTGATGCCTTGGGGCGCGCCGATCGGCTCGGGGCAGGGGCTCAACAACGTCTTCGGCCTGCGCGCCATGCGCGCCCATTTCCGCGATACCCCGCTGATCGTTGACGCGGGCCTCGGGTTGCCGTCGCACGCGGCGGCCGCGATGGAACTTGGGCTTGACGGCGTCCTGCTCAATACCGCGGTCGCCAAGGCGGGCGATCCGGTCGCGATGGCGCGCGCCTTCGGGCAGGCGGTCGAGGCTGGGCGCAGAGCCTTCCTTGCCGGCCCGATGCCGCCGCGCGACATGGCCGCGCCCTCCACCCCTGTCCTCGGAAAGGCAATGTTCTCGTGACCCTCACCCCCGACCCCTCTCCTGAAGCGAAAGGCGAGAACCTCGATCCCTTCTATCCGATCGTCGACAGCGCGGCCTGGGTCGGCCGGCTGCTCGGCGTCGGCGCGCGGCTCATCCAGCTTCGCATCAAGAACAAAGACGAGGGACGGATCGCCCGCGAGACGCGCGAGTCGCTCGCCCTCTGCCACAGGGCTGGCGCGACGCTGATCGTCAACGACTATTGGCGGATCGCCATCGCCGAGGGCGCCGACTGGGTGCATCTCGGGCAGGAGGACCTCGATACGGCGGACCTTGCAGCCATACGCAAGGCGGGGCTCAAGCTCGGCGTCTCGACGCACGACGAACTCGAGCTTGTCCGCGGCCTTGCGGTCGCTCCCGACTATGTCGCCCTCGGGCCGATCTTCCCGACCATCTCGAAGGACATGGCGTTCGTCCCGCAAGGTCTCGAACGGCTCGCCGAGTGGAAGCGCCGGGTCAGGCCGCTGCCGCTCTGCGCGATCGGCGGCATCGATCTCGAGCGGGCGAAGCTGTGCCTCGCCGCCGGCGCCGACCTCGTCTCGGTCATCTCCGACATCACGCTGAACGCCGACCCGGAGGCGCGCGCGAAGCAATGGATCGCGGCGACCCGGCCGAAGTGAGCGCAAAGGCGTCGAGCGCCCGCACGCCGATCGCGCTCACCATCGCGGGCTCCGACTCGGGCGGCGGCGCCGGCGTGCAGGCGGACCTCAAAACCTTTGCGGCGCTCGGCGTCTACGGCGCGAGCGCGATTACCGCGCTGACCGCCCAGAACACCCGCGGCGTCCAGGCCATCCACGCCGTCCCGCCCGACATCGTGAGCGCGCAAATCGACGCGGTTCTCGGCGACTTCGCGGTCGCCGCAATCAAGATCGGCATGCTGGCCAGCGCGGCGATCGCGGAGGCGGTGGCGGAGAGCCTTCTGGTTTGCGTTGCGGGAGAGGGGAGCCGTCCCTTCATCGTCTACGACCCGGTTCTTGCGGCCTCTTCCGGCGATGCGCTTGCGGGCGCGGGCTTCATCGACGCGATCCGGGCGCGGCTCCTGGCGCTCGTCGATTGCCTGACGCCGAACCTGCCCGAGGCGGCGGCGCTTCTCGACGCAGCTGAGGCGGAGAGCGAAGCCGACATGGTCGGGCAGGGGCGGGCGCTGCTCGCTCTCGGGCCTCGCGCCGTGCTGATGAAAGGCGGCCACCTCGCCGGCGCGGAAGCGGTCGACCTGCTCGTCACCGCCGACGCCGTCCATCGCTTCGCCGCGCCGAGGATCGGCTCGCCGAACACCCATGGGACCGGTTGCACCTTGTCGAGCGCCATCGCCGCGTACATCGTGCTCGGACGGCCGCTGCCGGACGCGGTCTCCGCCGCTAAAGCGTTCGTGCGCGCGGCGATCGAACGGGGCGCCGCGGCTCGGCTCGGCGCCGGGCCGGGGCCGCTGCTTCAGGCGCCGCTCGTCGCGTCGGCCGCGCCCGCCCGCCATGATCGCCGGCGATGAGGCTCGCGCCGCTTCTCGACGCGTCCCCCACGATCCGGGCGCCCCGGCGGATCATGCACGCCGTCGTGTTCGGTCCATAAAACATGTTATTTTCGGGGAGGCTTGCCGATCGGCGGCGTTGCGTTACGTAGAGAGTGAGGGGGCTGCCGATGGCGGACGACGAACGCGATTTCTACCAATCCTTGCCGATTCTGGGCGACTTCGCCGCCGCGGTTCGGGTCGAGAATTATCGTCCGCTGCCCGACGACTGGTCCGTCGGCCTGTCAGACATCGTCGGCTCGACCAAGGCGATCGCCGAGGGACGCTACAAGGCGGTCAACATGATCGGGGCCGGGGTGATCGCAGCGGTCTCCAATGCGCTCGGCGGGCGCGCTTTTCCGTTCGTCTTCGGCGGCGATGGCGCGAGTTTCGCCGTCGGACCGCAGCACGCGCTCGCGGCGGCCAAGGCGCTCGCGGCCATGGCGGCCTTCTCGCACGCAGAATTCGGCATGGATCTCAGGGTCGCGATGATCGCGGCCGGCGACATCCGCGCCGGCGGCCGCGACGTCCGCGTCGCCCGCTACGGGGCCTCGCCCCATGCGGCCTATGCGATGTTCACCGGCGGCGGGCTTTCCTGGTTCGAGGAGCGCGCCAAGCGCGGCGACTACGCGCTGCCGGTCGACCCCGACGCGCGCCCGGATCTGTCGGGCCTCTCCTGTCGCTGGACTGTTTCGCCGGCTGAGCGCGGGATCGTTCTGTCGCTGATCGTCGCGCCGCGCGGCGACGATCCCCGCTTCGCCGCCCTGCTCGACGAGGTGATCGCGATGGCGCAAAAAACCGATGGCGGCGGACGGCCTGTGACCGTGGAGAGTTCGAGCTTTTCCGACCCTGGGCCGGCGATCAGCCTCGAGAGCTCGGCCGGCCGGGCCTCGGGCGCGGGGCGGCTCAAGGCGTTCTGGCGGGCCGCAAAGAGCTTCGCGGTTGGGGCGGTCTTCCATCGCTTCCTGCTGAAGGCCGGTTCGTTCGACATGCGAAGCTATGTCGGCGACCTCGCGGCCAACGCCGACTTCCGCAAGTTCGACGACGGCCTGCGCATGACGCTCGACTGTTCCGAAGCCTTCGCCGATGCGCTCGAGGCCAAGCTGGCCGCGGCGGCGGACTACGCGGACTACGGAACGTTCCGCCAGTCCGGGGCGCAGGTCACCTGCTTTGCGCCGTCCTATTCAGACCGCGGGCATCTGCATTTCGTCGACGGCGCGGGCGGCGGCTACGCCATGGCGGCAAGCGCGATGAAGGCGCGGAGGCTTTTGAAGGCGGCGCCGCTGTAGACGCGGTCGTTGACCGCGTCCCGCGCTCGAGCCGAGCGCGGTTACAATTGGCCGCGTCGAGCAAACAGCAAACGGCCGTAGGCGCGGGTTCCGTGGATATCGCGTCTTGCGCCCTCACGGGCCGGGCGCCGATTTGCTAGAGTTGCGGCCCGATGGACGCCACGATCATAAGCCCCGTTGCCGATCCCGGCCTCGAAGCCGGACCTCAGCGCCTGACGCCGATGATGGCGCAGTACTTCGAGATCAAGGCGGCCAACCCGGATTGCCTGCTGTTCTACCGGATGGGCGACTTCTACGAGCTCTTCTTCGACGACGCGGAGGTCGCGAGCCGCGCGCTCGGCATCGTGCTCACCAAGCGCGGCAAGCACGACGGCGAGGACATCCGCATGTGCGGCGTGCCGATCGAGCGCGCCGACGACTACCTGAACCGGCTGATCGCGCTTGGCCATCGTGTCGCGGTCTGCGAGCAGCTCGAGGATCCGGCCGAGGCGAAGCGGCGCGGCCCGAAATCGGTCGTCAAGCGCGACGTCGTGCGGCTCGTCACGCCCGGCACGATCACCGAGGAGCGCCTGCTCGAGCCGGGCCGGGCGCGGCTCCTCGTCGCCGTGCAGCGGGTCCGGGCGAGCGACGGGCGCTCGTGCTATGGACTTGCGGCGCTCGATCTGTCGACCGGGGCCTTCGCCCTGTCGGAGGCGGACGAAACGGGCCTCGCCGCAGAAATCGCGCGGCTCGAGCCCTCCGAGATCGTCGCTTCGCAGGCGGTGTTCGACGAGGTGGGGTTCGGGCGCCTCGTCGCCGACCTCAGCGTTCCCGCGATCCCTTTCGCGCGCGAGGCGGGCGACGGGCCGGCGACCGAGCGGCGGGTGTGCGAATTCTACGGCGTCGAGACTTCTCGACGGCTTCGGCGCCTTTACGCGCGCGGAGATCGCGGCGGCGGCGCTGGCGCTGGCCTACGTCAAGCGCACGCAGTTCGAGGCGCGTCCGGCCCTGTCGCCGCCGACCCGACGGGCGCGCGGCGCGAGCCTCGAGATCGATCCGGCGACCCGCGCCAATCTCGAGCTCACGCGCACGCTCGGCGGCGCGCGCGAGGGATCGCTGCTGGCGACCATCGACCTCACCGTCACGCCCGCCGGCGCCCGCCTCATGGCCGAGCGCCTCGCCAGCCCGCTGACCGACCCGGCCGCGATCGACGAACGGCTCGACGCGCTCGCGTTCCTGATCGAGGCCGCGCCGACGCGGGACGCGCTGCGCCGCGAGCTTGCCGGCGCGCCCGACTTCCTGCGCTCGCTGTCGCGCCTGAGCCTCGATCGCGCCGGCCCACGCGACCTGGCCGCCGTGCGCGACGGCCTCGCGGCGGCGGCCTCGCTCGCGCGCATTCTGCAATCGGCTGGGGACCTGCCGCCCGAGCTGATGCGCGCCTATGCGGCCTTGCGGGCGGATTGCGGAGCGCTGACTGCCGAGCTTGAGGCGACGCTCGCCGACGACCTGCCGCTCGTCAAACGCGACGGCGGCTTCGTCCGCGCCGGCGCGCTGCCGCCGCTCGACGAGGCGCGCGCCTTGCGCGACGAGAGCCGGCGGGTGATCGCCGACCTGCAGGCGACGTATGCCGGGGAGACCGGCGTCCGCCAGCTCAAGATCCGTCACAACAACGTGCTGGGCTATTACATCGAGGCGCCGCAGGCGCTGGGCGAGGCGCTGCTGAAAGCCCCGCTGAACGCGACCTTCATCCATCGCCAGACCATGGCGGGGGCGCTGCGCTTCGCCACCAATGCGCTCGTCGAACTCGAGGCGAAGATCGCCTCCGCCGCGGACCGGGCGCTGAAACTCGAACTCGACGCCTTCGAGCGCCTGCGTCAGGCCTGCCTCGCCGAGGGCGAGGCGTTGCGCGCCTTCGGCGCGGCGCTCGCGGCCGTCGACGTCGTCGCCGCGCTGGCGGAGCTGGCGGCGAAGCGCGACTGGACCCGGCCGCGCGTCGATTCCTCGCTGGCCTTCCGCATCGAGGGCGGCCGGCATCCGGTGGTCGAGGCGGCGCTGAAGGCGGCCGGCGAACCGTTCGTCGCCAACGACTGCGACCTGACCGGCGATATCGCCGAGGGCGGCCGCATCGCTGTCGTCACCGGCCCCAACATGGCGGGCAAATCGACTTATCTGCGCCAGAACGCGCTGATCGCGCTGATCGCCCAGATGGGATCCTACGTTCCGGCGCGCCGGGTCCATATCGGCGTGGTCGACCGGCTCTTTTCCCGCGTCGGCGCCGCCGACGACCTCGCCCGCGGCCGCTCGACCTTCATGGTCGAGATGGTCGAGACGGCGGCGATCCTCAATCAGGCGACGGCGCGCTCGCTCGTCATCCTCGACGAGATCGGGCGCGGCACGGCCACCTTCGACGGGCTCTCGATCGCCTACGCCTGCGTCGAGCACCTGAACGGCGCAAACCGCTCGCGGGCGCTGTTCGCCACCCATTTCCACGAGCTGACCCGGCTCGCGGAGACGCTGCCGAGGCTCGTGAACCTGACCATGCGAATCAGCGAGTTCAAGGGCAATCTGGTGTTCCTGCACGAGGTCATGGCCGGCGCCGCCGACCGCTCCTACGGCATCCAGGTCGCCAAGCTCGCGGGCCTTCCGGCCTCGGTGCTGCGGCGGGCGCGCAAGGTGCTGGCCGATCTCGAAGCGTCGCGGCCTCGCGGCACGCTCGATTCGCTGCCGCTCTTTTCCTTCGAGCCGCACGAGCCCGCGCCGCCTGCGCGCGACGACCTGCGCGAAGCCGTCGCCGCCCTCGATCCGGACGAGATGAGCCCGCGCGACGCGCATGCCGCGCTCTATGTGCTCAAGAGGCTCCTCGGCTAGCGGGGCGCTGGCTTTCCTTCTCCGCGTAAGCGGGGAAGGTGGTCCGATAGGGCCGGATGGGGTGGGGAAAGCAGGGAAGCTCCGATTTGAGTTTGCAGTGAAGGTCGTGCAATCCGACCAAGGTTGCGGCGGCGGCCCGCACCCCATCCGGCCCTATCGGGCCACCTTCCCCAGCAAAGCTGGTGAAGGGAGCGCCCGCCCCCTTCACCCCGTGGTCCAATCCTCAATACGAAGCCCCGGAACCATCCCGAAGGTGCAGTCGTTGGTGACGAGCAGGGCGTCGTGCTCCGCGGCTTGGGCTGCGATCATCAGATCGAGCGGACCGAGCGGCCGGCCGCGCCGTTCGAGCTCGGCGCGAAGGGCCGCGTATCGCCGGGCGGTCGCGCTGGTCCAGGGCAGAACGTCGATGGCGGACAAAAACTCGTTGACGGAGGCGCGAAGCCTTGTCGCTTCCGGCCGTTTGGCCACTCCGTAAAGAAGCTCGGCCTCCGTCACTACGGAAAGACAGACCTGCTCCGGCCGCGCCGCCTTGAGGCGCGCCGCGACGTTCGGCTGACCCTTCAGCAATCCGCTCGCCGTGTTGGTGTCGAGCAGGAGGCGCGTCATGCGTTCCTGTCCGCGAAGGGATCGCGCTCCCCCTCGCCCTGGCTGCGTTCGTCGGAGCTCAGGAAGTCGTCCGGGGCCTTACCTTCAGCGAGCGCGGCGAAAAACCGGTCGAAGGACCCCGGCCTTGTCGAGAGGATGACGTCGCCGGTCTCAGGGTCGCGGCGGATATAGACCTCGTCGACCTCGAAGCGATAGGCCGCCGGCAGCCGCACGGCCTGGCTGCGCCCGTTCTTGAATACCTTTGCGACCTGACTCATTGTGCGGGACCTTTCACTCCATGATATATATCATGGTCTATGCCACGAGGGAAGCTTGACCAGTCCGCAGATCCTGATCGCCACCCTGATCGCCGCCTATCTCTATGTCGTCACGCCGGGGCCGGCGTTTCTGGCGCTCTTTACGCTCGCGGCCTCGCGCGGGCGCGTCTCGGGCGCGTATTTCATCTGTGGGCATCTGGTCGGCGACGTGGTGTGGGGGGCGCTGGCGGTCGCGGCCATCGTCGGCGCCAACCGGATCGGCCCGACGCTGTTCGAAGCGCTCGGCTTCGTCTGCGGCCTCTATCTCTGCTACCTCGGCGCGCGCGCCCTGATGACTCGCAAGGATGCGCCGCCCAAGACGATCGGCGGCGAGCGGCCGCTGACGACCGGCATGGCCTTCGGCCTCACCAACCCGAAGTCCTACCCGGTGGCGCTGGCGATGTTCTCGGCCATTGTCGCGCCCTATATCGGCGCGCTTCACGCCGCCGACGCGCCGCAGATGTTCCTCGCCGCCTTCGCCGGTTTCCTGCTCGCCGACGCAACGCTGATCTTCACCGCGGGGTTGCCGGCGGTGCGCAAGTTCTTCCTGACCCACGGCGTCGCGGTGACGCGGGTGGTGGGCGTGATCTTCATCCTGTTTGGCGCTCGCTCGATCGCGGATGCGGCCGGGGGGGCGATGAAGAGGACGGCGTAAGGCGACGCCCAAAGACTATCGCTCCATGGTGTTTTTTCTCGGCGCGATGTTGTAGTTCCATTCTGGGTGGAACGCGTCGCGGGTTATGTTCAGGCTCGCCATGTCCGCGTCGGAAACCTTGATGCCCTTGAGATAGGTATTGCGATCGAGCCCGCAGGAAATCTTCAAGCCGGTTTTCGTTGTTGTGTTGGAAATCAGTGCGATGACGATGAGCAGGCTGGCCAGAGGCATGGCGCGCCAGTTTTGTGTGATGTGACAGAACATGCGGTGCTCGATCTTGTTCCACTTCGATGTCCCCGGCGGGTAGTGGCAGACCTGGATGATCAGCCCGGTTTCATCGGCAAGTTGCTGGAGCGCCAACTTCCACAGACGCAAGCGTGAACCGTTGGAGCCGCCGCCGTCGGCCGTGATCATCAGGCGCTTCATGCCGGGATACAGCCCGCGGCCGATTTGTTCGAGCCATAGACGAACCGCGTTGACCGCGAATTGCCCGGTATCGTGGTCAATTCCGAGGCTGACATAGCCGAGGTTGGCGCCGATGTCGTAGACGCCGTAAGGGACAACCTTGCCGAGCTCCTTGTCCTCGAAATCGTGGGTATTGACCTCGATCGGCTGGCCTTGCGGCCCATAGTCGCTGCCGCCGTTCTTGAATTCGCCGAGCAATTCCTTCTTTTTCGCGTCGATTGATAGCGTGGGTTCGCCGGCTGCCTGGAACGCTTCGACCTTGGCGTTGATATATTCGAACTGCGCGTCGCGATCGGGATGTTTGCCGCTCTCTTTGGTCTTCCGGTTGTAATGGCGGCAGTATTTCAATTCCCGCAATAATTTGGGAACGGTTGACGAACTCACCTTATGGCCCATCTGGCGAAGCGCCGTCGCCAGCTTCTCGTGGCTCTTGGACACCCATACCAATGGCCGCATCGGATCGCCCATCGTCGCGGGCTCGAGCAATCGTTGCAAGTCCGCCAGCAGCGTCGGATCTTTGGTTGTCAACAGAGGGCCGCCGCCGCCTTTCCGCCGCACCTTTCCTGTCAATGAACCGGGGTCCTGCAGGTCCTTCAGACCGCGTCCAATCGTGCTGCGGGCGACCTTCGTCGCGCGCGCCGCCGCCGCAATCCCACCGTAGCCCGCGGCCTTCGCCTCCGCCGCCGTGTTCAACCGCCGGCCCCGTTCGTTCAGACAGGAACGAAGGGCTTCGTAACGGGCTCGCAGCGGTGATTCGTCGATCATCTATCTGCTATAGACCGCAGCCCCGGCGACAGGAATCCCGTAAACAGCCCACGCCAGTAGAACACCAAACCGATTCACCAGTCTTTGGGCGCCGCCTAAGGCGGCGGAAGGCCCCCTGGCCGTCGAAGGCCTCGCACTCGTGCGAGCGACGGCGACCATCTGGACGCCGTCGCTCGACGCGCATCAAGCGGGAGGGCGAGCCCCACCCGCGCCGACTTGGATCACCAGGCGGAGGCCGGGATCGGGAGCGGATCAGCCGGAACCAGCGTCGCGACCGAGACATGCGGCCAACTCAAGCCGGCGAAGTTTAGGATGACCTTCTGGCTATATTGAATTTAAGTCGAGGTGACTTTGATGACGCGCGGTCCCGTCAGCTGAATCGGCGGATCGAGCAGGAACGTCGGGACAGGAAGCCCAAAAGGCGCTCCCCGGGGCTGCACGGTCGTTGGAACGTGTCCGTTCGGGAAATCGATGTGAAGTTCGTGTTCGACCGTTTCGATCCAGAAGACCGCCTCCATTGTCACGGCGTTTGCGTTCGGCGTCGCGCCCTTTGGGTCCCCGAGAAGGAACGCGATGTTGTCCGTGCCGCCGCCGAAGAGAGGCGAGTTCGGATCCGTGCTCACAACCATCGTGGTCGTGGACAGAATGTTCTGCACCGAGATGGCCTTCCGGAGCATCGTGTTCGGGTCGTCGAGCACCCCCTGAGTAATCGTGCCGGCGTCTGTCCACGGCGTGAGATCTTGCGGGAGGCGCGCGGTGCCCTGGTTCGCTGCGGTCTGACTCGGAAAACGAATACTCGGGCCCCCGCCGATCGGGAACGGAGTGATATCGACAGCAGCTATGTCCGGCGGCCCGTCCTTTGCGGGTAACGCCAAGCCCTGCGCCATAATCGTGGTTCCATGCGGGATCGAAGCCATCCGCGCGACCGATATAGGCACATTGGGCGCAGTCGTAGCCGGGATGCTCAGCCAAATTCCCGGCTCGAAATGAATAGCGGTCGGCGGGGCAGGATTTGTCACGTCGCTGACCGACTGAACATAAGGAACGCCGTTGAGGAAGAGATCACCCTGAAGAGTCCCGCGATTCGGGACCGAGCCCAGAGGCGTATTGAACGATAGCGTCTCTTGGGTGAGGTTGAGTTCGAGCAGGTTGTCGCCCGGAGCGGGGATCGGGAGCGGAAACGTCTGCTTTTGCGGCCGGAAGATGGTATTGAATCCGATGCCGGTCCATGTCCCCACGAAGGCTGCAAGCGGACCGAGGGGCGGATCAGCGGCTGGAGCGAGCGCGGCCGGTTGCGGCGCCCCAGGCGCCCCACGCGGACGAACCTCGTGGATCCTGAATTCGGCGGGCATGGTGAAGGCTTGTTTAAGTCCAGCCATCTGTTTTCCTCCATCGTTTTTCGAAATCAATCGTCGACATTCACGGCGCTAAAGCGCCAAACGGAACTTACCTAATTCCAGACAGAAGAAAGTGACCCCGGTCACAGTCCTGATCTTTGTCTGGACCGCTGACGCTGTCTGCAAAGTCTATGTCGTACGCAAATCGCGAGACGCGGCCCATTGACGGCGTTCGACCGGGGGACGAGTGTCTCGCCGCGCCGAATGCCCCGCTGAACGCGGACAGGAATGGCGAGGCCGAAAATTCAACCGCAAGGAACGGAGTTCGGCGCCAAGGCGGTCGCGTTAGAACGGAACCCGCAAGCGAAATCTCGGAGCAGCCCTTATGTTCACCGCCATGGCCGAACCCGTCCACGATCTCACTTTCGACGACAAATGGAACGCCGTCCGCCGCCGCTCAACGGATTTCGACGGCGCCTTCGTGTTCGCGGTCAAGACCACCGGCGTCTATTGCCGCCCGAGCTGCGCCTCGCGTCCGGCGAAGCGCGAGAACGTCTCGTTCTTTCCGACGCCGGAAGCGGCGGAGCGAGCGGGCTTTCGCGCCTGCAAGCGCTGCCGGCCCGACCGGGCGGCCGAGCCCGACCGCCATGTCGCGCTTGTTCGCCGCGCCTGCGCGACGATCGCCGCGGCCGAGGAGCCGCCCTCGGTCGCCGCGCTCGCGGCCGAGGCCTCCTTAAGCCCGTTCCATTTCCATCGCGTCTTCAAGACGGTGACCGGAGTAACGCCAAAAGCCTATGCCGCCGAGACGCGGGCGCGCCGCGCCGCCGAGGCCTTGCGAACCGCGAGCACCGTCACCGAGGCGATCTACGACGCCGGCTTCAACGCTTCGAGCCGGTTCTACGAGACGGCGACCGCCCGGCTCGGCATGACGCCGTCGGCGACGCGGCGGGGAGGGGAGGGCGAGGTCATCCGCTTTGCGGTCGGCGAGGCCTCGCTCGGCGCCGTGCTGGTCGCCGCCACCGACAAGGGCGTCGCGGCCATCATGCTCGGCGACGACCCGGAGGCGCTGGTGCGCGAGCTTCAGGACAAGTTCCCGCGGGCAAAGCTCGTCGGCGCCGACGCGGCGTTCGAGCGGACGGTCGCTCAGGTCGTCGGCCTCGTCGAGGCGCCCGGCCAACGGTTCGACTTGCCGCTCGATATCCGAGGCACCGCCTTCCAGCAGCAGGTCTGGCAGGCTTTGCGCGCGATCCCGGCCGGCGCGACGGCGACCTATGGCGAGATCGCCAGGGCGATCGGCCGTCCCAAGGCCGTGCGCGCCGTCGCCCAGGCCTGCGCCGGCAATCCGCTCGCGGTGGCGATCCCGTGCCACCGCGTCGTGCGGACCGACGGCGACCTTTCGGGCTACCGGTGGGGCGTCGCGCGCAAGCGCGCGCTCATCGAGCGCGAGGCCGCGCAATGACGACGGCCGCACTCGATGCGGCCGCGGTCGATCGGTTCGATTGGGGGAGAATCGAACGCGACCTCGACGCCTATGGCGCGGCGGTCGCGCCAGAACTCCTGGCGCCGGAGGCGTGCCGGGCGATCGCCGCGCTCTATCCCGACGACGCGCGTTTCCGCTCGACCGTCGTGATGGCGCGCCACGGTTTTGGCCGGGGCGAGTACAAATATTTCGCCGAGCCGTTGCCCGACCCCGTTGGCGAGCTGCGCCGCGACCTCTATCCGCGGCTCGCCCCGATCGCCAACCGCTGGAACGAGGCGATGGGCGTCTCGACCCGGTATCCGGCCGAGCACAAGGCCTTCCGCGCCGAGTGCCGCGCCGCCGGCCAGACCCGGCCGACGCCGCTCCTGCTCAGCTACGGCGCCGGCGACTACAATTGCCTGCATCAGGACGTCTACGGCGCGCTCTGGTTTCCGCTGCAGGTCGCGATCCTGCTCTCCGCGCCCGGGCGGGATTTTGCCGGCGGCGAGTTCGTGCTGACCGAGCAGCGGCCGCGCATGCAGTCGCGCGCCGAGGTCGTGAGCCTCGGGCAGGGCGACGGCGTGATCTTCGCCGTGCGCGACCGGCCGGCGCCCGGCGCGCGGGGCCCGTACCGGGTAGCGCTCCGCCACGGCGTCAGCCGGATCAAGAGCGGCGAACGCTTCACCGCTCGGCGTCATCTTCCACGATGCGACGTGAGCGCGTTCCCTCGCCCCGCGCGATCCCCGGGTCAAGAGCCCGGGGAGGGAGAGGCATAGCCCGTCGAGGGACGGGCGTCTTTCGACGCCCTATGGGGTGAGGGGCTGCGCTACCCCCAAACGTTTGCGCCGCCCCTCATCCGGCCGGCTTCGCCGTCCACCTTCTCCCCGCTCGGCGGGGCGAAGGGGAGAACGCAACCGCAATCTGGTCTCATCGACGCCTTCGCCCTACTTGTCGACGAAGGCCTTCTCGATCACGTAGCCGCCGGGCTCGCCGGTATTGCCTTCCACAAAGCCGCGCGCATCGAGGATCGCGCGCAGATCTGCGAGCATCGCCGGGCTGCCGCAGAGCATGAAGCGGTCCTCGGCGGCGTCGATGGCGCTGAGGCCGAGCGCCTCGGTCATCGCGCCGGACGTAAACGCCGCGGACAGGCGGCCGGTGTGGCGGAACGGCTCGCGGGTGACGGTCGGATAGTAGATGAGCTTTTGCCGCACGAGCTCGCCGATCAGCTCGTCGTTCGGCAATTCGTCCTGGAGAAAGTCGCTGTAGGCGAGGTCGGCGATCCAGCGGACGCCGTGGGCGACGACGATGCGGTCGAACTTGTCGTAGGCTTCCGGGTCGCGCACGATGCTGAGGAAGGGCGCGAGCCCCGTGCCCGTGCCGAGCAGGAAGAGCGTGCGCCCGGGCCGCAGGTTGTCGGTCACCAACGTGCCGGTCGGCTTGCGGCCGACGATGATCTCGTCGCCCGCCTTGAGGTGCTGCAGGCGCGAGGTGAGCGGCCCGTTCGGAACCTTGATCGAGAAGAATTCGAGCGCGTCGTCGTAATGGGCGCTTGCCAGCGAATAGGCGCGGAGTAGCGGCTTGCCGTCGCCTTCGAGCCCCATCATCACGAACTGGCCGCTGCGGAAGCGGAAGGCCGGCGTGCGGGTGGTGCGGAAGCTGAACAGGCGATCGGTCCAGTGGCGGACGCTCAAAACCGTCTCGTGGTGGAATGCGCTCATGGACACCTCGGGCGCCGAATTCGGCGGGCGCGCCCATATCACGATCGCAGTCGATCGCAAACGAAAATTTACGCGACGGCCATGCGGCTCCAATTTTCGAGCAGAAATTTAAAGTACTATTCTAACTCGGCGTCCTGCCGGCTCAATCGATCATCGCTGCCTTGAGGATGTTGACCATCGTGGCGTGCGCCGGCTGGTCGCCCGCGTTGCGGATGCGGTGAGGCCGGTCGCAGCGGTAGCGCAGCGTCTCGCCGGCCAGAACCATGCCGATAGTCCCGCCGACGTCGACCTCGAGTTCGCCCTCGAGGACCGACAGGGACTCGACCGAGCCGCGGGCATGTGCGGTCAATTCGAGCACGCCGCCGGGGTCGGCCTGAAAATCGTACCATTGCAGCCAGTCGACCGTCCTCAGCCAGCCGATGACGGCGAGACGGCAAAGCCCGTCGTCGGACACGAAAATCGGCGTCGCGCCGCGGCTCAGGTGTTCGATAAACGGGCCGCCTTCTCCGCCCTCGAGCATCGACTGGATCGAGACGTCGAGCGCATGCGCGAGGCGCCAGATGGTGGTCAGCGTCGGGTTCGTCTCGTTGCGCTCGATCTGCGAGATGATCGATTTCGCCACGCCAGACTGGGACGAAAGATCGGCGAGCGACAGGCCGTAGCTCTTGCGCAGCTTCTGGACGGCGAGGCCGAGCTGGTTCGAGAGGACGGCGGCGCCGGCCTCCAACACTTTCGCGCGATCCTTGCCCTCGACGCCCATACGCTCAAATCCCGTCCAAACCGGAGCGGGCAGGCTATACGAATTCGTCCGGAATAACGAACGATTTTCGGCGGACATTCCGCGGGACCGGGCGCCGCCAACCGGGCGGGTTTGAGCGCGCCGCGCTCCCGAGACCCGTGGCGCGGCGGGATGCGAGAGCGTGTTTCGTCAGAACGCGCCGGGGAACGCGCCGCCGTCGATGAGGATGTTCTGCCCGGTGATGAAGCCGGCCTGCGCGCTCGCCAGAAACGCGCACAGCGCCCCGAATTCGGCCGGATCGCCGAACCGGTGGGCGGGGCTGCGCGCCTCGGCCTCGGAGCGGGCGGCCTCGAACGGCACGCCGCGCTGGGCGGCGTTGCGCTCGATCGCCGAGCGCTGGCGGTCGGTCGCGAAGGCGCCGGGCAGGATGAAATTGATCGTCACGTTGTCCTTCGCGTGGGTCCGCGCCGCGGCGGCGAGGAAGGCGGTGAGCCCGGCGCGCGCGCCCGACGACACGTCGAGCCCGGCGATCGGGGCGCGCACCGACCCGGAGGTGATGTTGACGATGCGGCCGAAGCGCCGCGCGGCCATGCCGGGAAGAAGCGCCTGGACGAGCGCGATCGGCGTCAGCATGTTCGATTCCAACCCGGCCAGAATGTCCTCGCGCGTGATCGCGCCGAACGGCTTGAAGGGCGGGCCGCCGTTGTTGTTGACCAGGATGTCGGCCTCCGGCGCGGCGGCGAGGAGAGCCGCGCGGGTCGCCGGATCGTTGAGGTCGCCCAGCGCCTCGCGAACCGTCACGCCGAACCGGTCGCGAATGTCGCGCGCGGTCGCCGCGAGAACCTGCGGGTCGCGGCCGTTGAGCACGAGTTCGCACCCAGCCTCCGCCAGCGCGACGGCTGAGGCGCGCCCGAGCCCCTTGCTCGATGCGCACACGATGGCCTTGCGGCCGGAAATCCCGAGATCCAATGTCACCTCTCCCATGGCTCGATGCGTCATTTCGGCCCATTTATAGCCTCGGACATTACAGTTTGCGCCTCACGTCATCGAAGCGACACGAGAATCTGCGCACTGAATTTCGAATTGAACACTCATGCGAGAGGCCGGCGTGTCCAAGCATCTCGGAGCCCATCGCTATCGCACGCTGTTCCTGTCGGATCTTCATCTCGGCACGCGCGGCTGCCAGGCGCATCTGATCCTCGACATGCTTCGGCACGTCGAGGCCGATACGATCTACCTCGTCGGCGACATCCTCGACGGGTGGCGGCTGCGTTCGGGCTGGTACTGGCCGCAGGCGCACAACGACGTCGTGCAGAAGCTCTTGCGCAAGGTGCGGCGCGGCGCCCGCATGGTGTTCGTGCCGGGCAACCACGACGAGTTCGCGCGCCAGTTCTTCGGCCTGACCTTCGGCGGGATCGAGATCAAGCGGCAGGCGATCCACACCGCCGCCGACGGCAAGCGCTATCTGATCATCCACGGCGACGAGTTCGACGTGGTCGTGCGCCACTCGAAGTGGCTCGCCTTCTTCGGCGACTGGGCCTACGAAACCGCGCTGTTCGTCAACACCCATTTCAACGCCGCGCGCCGGGCGCTCGGGCTGCCGTACTGGTCGTTCTCGGCCTGGGCGAAGCTCAAGGTCAAGAACGCAGTCAATTTCATCGGCTCGTTCGAGAAGGAACTGGCCGGTGAAGCGAGACGCCAGGGCGTCGACGGCGTCGTGTGCGGTCACATCCACCACGCCGTCATCCGCGACATCGACGGCGTGATCTACGTGAACACCGGCGACTTCGTGGAATCCTGCTCGCTGGTGGTCGAGCATTTCGACGGCCGGCTCGAGGTCATGCGCTGGCCGGTCGAGCTGAAGGTTCTGGCGCCCGAGGACGACAAGCCGTTCGAGGACGAGCCGGAAGAGGTCAAGGCGGAAGCGGCCTGACATGCACATCCTCATTGCGACCGACGCCTGGCGGCCGCAGGTCAACGGTGTCGTATCGACCCTGGAGCGGATGACCGAGGCGGCCGCCGAGTTCGGCGCGAAATTCGACTTCCTCACCCCCCAGGGGATGTGGACCGCGCCGATGCCGACCTATCCCGACATCCGCGTGGCGATCACGACGCCGCAGGAGATCGCCCGCCGCATCGAGGAGGTCGCGCCGGACCACATCCATATCGCGACCGAAGGCCCGATCGGCTGGCTGACCCGCGGTTACTGCCTCAAGAACAAGCGGCTCTTCACCACGAGCTATCATACGCGCTTTCCCGAATACATCGCCGCGCGCACCGGCCTTCCCGAGCGGCTCACCTATGCGGGTCTGCGCCACTTTCATGCGCCGTCCGCGGCGGTCATGGCGCCCACTCCGACCATCGCCGCCGACCTGACGCAGCGCGGCTTCGAGCGGGTCCGGGTGTGGAGCCGAGGGGTCGATCACGCGCTGTTCCGGCCGCGCGACGAGCGGGCGCTCGATCTGCCCCGGCCGATCTTCCTCTGTGTCGGCCGGGTGGCGGTGGAGAAGAACCTCGAGGCGCTGCTCGGCCTCGACCTGCCGGGCTCGACGGTCGTCGTCGGCGACGGACCCGCGCGCGCCGCCCTCGAGCGCCGCTTTCCGCATGCGCATTTTCTCGGCGCCCGCTATGGCGAGGCGCTGGCCGAGACCTACGCCAGCGCCGACGTGTTCGTCTTCCCCTCCCGCACCGACACGTTCGGCATCGTCCTGATCGAGGCGATGGCGAGCGGGCTGCCGGTCGCGGCCTTTCCGGTTCCGGGTCCCATCGATGTGGTCGGGCCCGAGGCGGGCGTTCTCGACGAGGATCTCGGCGCCGCGTGCCTCAAGGCGTTGACCATTCCGCGCGAGGCGGCGCGCGCCTATTCCCTGCGATACACCTGGAGGGAAAGCGCGCGGCAGTTCCTCGGCCATGTCGAGGCGAGCCGCCAGCAGCTTGTTCGAGCGAGACCGAGGACGCTGGAACTGGTCGGCGACGCCTGACCCGGCCGCGCGGGAGCGCCGTGACGTCGCGTTCGGTCTTTCCCTCGCTCGTCCTCGCGCCCGATTGAGGTCGAAACGACCCGCAGGCCCGCGCCGGCGGCGGCAGTGTGTGACGGAGGCGGGCTTCAGCCGGCGGCGGCCATGCCCGGATAGCGGCGCGCTGCGGTGGCGCCGATCAGGATGACGGTGTCGCCGTGGTGCTCGCGCACGCGGATACGGCAGCCCGGCGCATCGAGGGAATTGGCGATGCCAATGACTTTTGGCCAAGCGGCGCGAGAATCCTGAAGGGCGACATCCCGCTCGGCCGCGATAATGTCGTCGCCCTGAAGCACTTCGAAATCGAAAGATTGCATAGGGTCCCTCCCTGAAGTGGCGGTTCCCACCCTCCCTGTTTCCGCCTAATTGCGCTGGCGGTGATTGTTTGACTTTCGTAGCACAGTCCGCGGGGCTTGGCTACAACCTTTACGCGACTCCGCGACTAATTGTCGCAACCCGAGCCCGTGGTCCTGCCCGCCTCGACGGCCGGCGCCCCACGAGCGCCTGGTCTGCCCCACGCCGGCCGTCGCCGCCCGTCGCGCAAACGCCACGAGCGAATCCGTCGCTTCGCGAGCCTGCAGTCGGTTGCAGGCGCTCCGGGCGCTCCGGCTGCCCTTGGATCGGGTCATTCGCGTCCCCGCCCGATGAGAGCCGGCCGCCGATCGTGTTCGATCCTCGACCGTTTTGGGTGTGTCTTCGGGCTTGTGTTTTGATCTGGCTCAAAAAATTGAGTCAATTGTGATCGTGTGACGGGCCGGCCACATGGAGACGGCGCAGTTCGATCGCCGGGCAGCGGTTCATGACCACGCTCACGCCCTTGGCGCGCGCCCGCCCGGCCGCCGCCTCGTTGATCACGCCGAGCTGCATCCAGATAACGCGCGGCAGGGGGTCGAGCGCCAGCGCGTCGTCGACCGCGTCGCCGGCGGCGGCGGAATTGCGGAACACGTCGACCATGTCGATCGGGACGGGCACGTCGGCAAGCCGCGCGAACACCCGCCGCCCGCCGATCAGCGCCCCGGCGTGGCCCGGGTTGATCGGGAAGGTTTCATATCCGCGGTTGATGAGGACGCCGAGCACGTCGTGGGACGGCCGGAGCGGGTTGGGCGAGGCGCCGACGACCGCGATCCGCCGCACGCCGGTCAAAATCTCCCGGATCGCCGCATCGTCGAGGCCGTCGACCGCCGCCATTCCCTTCGCTCCCTGTTTCACGCGCCCCAGCGCGGTTGCCGCTTGTCGAGAAAGGCGCCGATCCCCTCGGCGGCGTCCGGCTCGGCGAGGTTGTCGACCATGGCCTTCGCCGCGAGCCCATAGGCGACGGCGAGCGGCTCCTCGATTTGTTCGTTGAAGGCGCGCTTGCCGATCGCCAGCGTCGCTGCCGAGCGCGACGCGATGTCGGCCGCCAGCGCCCTGGCCTCGGCCAGCGCCCGGCCCTCGGGAACGACGCGGTTGACGAGCCCGATGCGCTGGGCCTCGGCGGCGCCGTAGAGCCGGCCGGTCAAGGCCATTTCCATGGCGTGCTTGCGCGACACCGTCCGCCCGACGGCGACCAGAGGCGACGAGCAGAAGAGCCCGATATTGACGCCGGGCAGGGCGAAGCGCGCCGCCTCGCCCGCGATCGCCAGATCGCAGGAGGCGACGAGCTGGCAGCCGGCCGCCGTCGCCACGCCTTCGATCGCCGCGATCACCGGCTTCGGCAGGGCGACGATCGCCTGCATGAGCGTCGCGCAGCGCGTCATGATGAGTTCGTTGAACGCTTCGCCGCGGTCCGGGTCGTTGCGGTGCGCCTGGATCTCGCGCAGATCGTGGCCGGCGCTGAGCGCCGGGCCCTCGCCGGCGACCACGACGGCGCGCGCCGCCGGATCCTTGGCGATGTCGGCGAAAGCGACGATCAGCGTGTCGATCATCGCAAGCCCAAGCGCATTGCGGTTCTGGCTTTGCGCGAGCGTCAGGGTGACGACGCCCGCGTCGTTCTCACGGCGGACGAGTTCGGTCGGCGAGGCGGAGACGGAGGTCATGGACTGGCCCTTCGGCGAAAGCGCCGGGCGGAGCCTACCGGCGCCGCCGCCCACAGTAAATGGAAGCCTCGCGGTCGTCGGCGACCGGCTGCCTCCGGAGCCTGTTCAGTCAACCGCCGCGCCGCGCAAAAGTTCCCGCTTCGGCTAGTACTGCCAGCCGTCCGGCCCGGGCGATCCTGGCCACGGCCCCGACGGCCTGGCGTCGTAATAGGACCCCGGGTCGGGGCCGCCGCCATAAGGGCCCGGATCGTATCCATAGGGGCCGGGGCCGTACGAACCGTCCGGCTGCGGCGCGCCCATCGCCGGGCTCGGTTGCGCCCCGGCGGCCTCCGCCGGCTCCGGCGCCTGCAACTCCGCCACCGGCCCCGGCTCCTGCAGCACGACGACCGGCGTTCCGACGGGGACGCGGTTATAGAGGTCGATGATGTCGTGATTGAACAGGCGGATGCATCCGCTCGACACCGCCGTGCCGATCGTCTCCGGCTCGTTGGTGCCGTGCAGGCGGAAATAGGTGTCTCTGTCGCCGCGATAGAGGTAGAGCGCGCGCGCCCCGAGCGGGTTGCCGAGGCCGCCGGCCATCCCGCCGGCGTAGGCCGCATAGCGCGGCATGGTCTTGATCATCCAGGGTGTCGGCGTCCAGTGCGGCCACTCCGCCTTGCGGCCGATGACCGCCGAGCCGCGGAAATTCAGCGCCTCCTCGCGGCCGACGCCGACCGTGTAACGCATCGCCATGCCGCCGGGCTCGACGAGGTAGAGCCGCCGCGCCGGGATGTCGACGACGATCGTCCCGGGCCGGTACGGTCCGCCGAACGCGACCTGTCGGCGCAAGAGATCGGGATTGACGGTCGAGGCGTCGAGGCCCGGGATCTTGTGGCCGTCGTCGACGATCGGCCCGTAGCCGGGAAGATAGCCGCCGCCTCCCGGACTGCCGCGCATCGACATGGCGCCCGGCGCGGCGCAGCCGCCCAAGGCCAGGAGCGATCCGAGCGCTGTAAGCACAGCGCGGCGGTCAAGCATCGCCGTCATTCGTCCGCCATCCCCGTGTCTCCGACCAACTCAGCGCCGCCAAAATTGCATGAAGCATGGGAAGCGGGCCTTGCGCCAGTTTGATGGCGCGAGGTCAGGGCGGCGAGGTCAGCGCGGATTGTCAAATCGCCCGCGCGAAGCGGCGAAGGCCGTTCCGGCCCCTGTCAGGCGGGCAATCACCGGGCCCCCTCGAAAACGACCCACCGAGAAATGGTGCATTTTCTTGCCAGGCGGGCGATTGCGTTCTACTTTTGTTCATATGCCCGATGACGGAGAACAACACCCCATGTCCGATTGCCTCGACGCCGCCCCGCCGGCCGCTCCTTTCGCCGCTTCGCCGGACGCGCGCGCCGCGCGGCTCGCGAAGTTCAAGCGGGAACAGCGCATCGTCGAATATCTCAACCGCGGCGTTTCGGTCGCCGAGATCGCGGCGCGGGTCGGGATCGGCGAGAAGCGGATGCGCGCGGTCATCCAGGAGATCTTGGCGCGCCGCATGCCGCACCCGGCCGTGGAGTTTGTCGCGATCCAGGTGAGCCGTCTCAACGAGGCGCTGCTGGTGGCCTACAGCGCCATGTCGCCGACCAATCTGAAGGCGGTCGGCCAGGTGGTCAAAATCGTGCGCGAGCTCGACCGCTATCATGGGTTTGTCGCCACCGCGGGCCGCGTTCCCGAGGCGCCGCGTTCCGAAGCGCTCGTGGAGGCAACCGAGACTTATGGCGCGGCGCTCGTGTGTCAGGCGAGGTATGAGCCGCAAGACTTTGACGACATGGATTTCGACGACCTCGCGCTCCCTGTTGGACAGGGACACCTCGGCGCCTCCGCAGGCAACGAGCGCCCGGAGAATCCCGCGCAAAGCCTTGAAAAGGTTGAATCCGCGCCCGGGGATTCCTTCGCCCCGCGATCCCCGGGTCAAGAGCCCGGTCAGGGAGAGGGCCGGCCTGGCGCCTCCGCGGCGAACGCTCGCCCGGAAAATCCGGCGCAAAGCCTTGAAAAGGTTGAATCCACGCCCGGAAACCCCGGGGCGCCGCTGCCCCTCTCCCCGCGATCCCCGGGTCAAGAGCAGGGGGAGGGAGAGGGCCGGGGTGAGGGGCCTGGGCGATGGGCCGCGGTGGACGCACGCCCGGAAAATCCGACGCAAATCCTTGAAAAGGTTGAATCCGCGCCCGGAGACTCGCTCGACCCCGCGATCCCCGAGTCAAGAGACTGGGGAGGGAGAGGGTTGGCTTCCGGACTTGATCCGGGGGGAGGGGCCTGGGCCATTGGCCGCGGTCGGCGCTCGCCCGGAAAACCCGGCGCAACCCACTGAAAAGATGGATTCCGCGCCCGAGACCGGTTGCCCGGCCAAAGCGGCGCCGGCGGCCCGCGAAGCCGCATTCGACGGACCGACGATCCTGACCCCGACCGGTTGGAAACCCGCGACCATCCGGATGCTGCAGAACGGCGTGGCGGCCTGAACGCGCCGCTATGTCCGCGATCCCGACGGAGCGCTGGTCGAACTGGCGATGCGGGCCTCTGGCGTCGGGCGGCCTCATCCTCTGGGTGAAGTCCGACGGAACGCCGGCCGGTTTGCGGCGTTGTTATCTCGACGAGGGCAGGGCTTGGCGCCGAGCGCCGCCCGCTCTCCGGCCGCGGAGCGGCGGCGACTTCGGACGATCTCGCCCCTCTACCGCTGAAGTTTACAGGAGTTGAAAATGCGTACACTCATCAAGGCAGTCGCCGCGACATCGATTGCGGCGCTTCTGACCGGCGCTACCGCCAGCGCGTCGTTCGCGATGCCTCGCGTGGCGCATGTCGGCGGCTTTCACGGCGGGCACGTCGGCGGCTGGCACGGCGGCGGCTGGCGCGGCGGCGGCTGGCATGGCGGCGGATGGGGTCCGGCGCTCGGCCTCGGGATCGTCGGCGGGTTGGCCGCGGGCGCGCTCGCCGGATCCTATTACAACAACAGCTGTATCCGGTACGAGCCGGCTTACGACGCCTACGGCGACTATGTCGGCAGCCAGGCGGTCAACGTCTGTGGGCCGTAAGACGCTTCGGACCTTCCGCGCGGCCGCCTCGTGAACGGGGCGGCCGCGGGGCTCACGCTGTCGGCGGCTGCGCGGCGTTCTCCGCGCACCGCCGGCACAGCCCCTTCGCCTCGACCATCACCTGCCTCGGGCGAAATCCGGAATAGCTCGCCGTCAGCGCGATCGCCTGCATGACGGCGGCGTCCTCGATTTCCTCGCTGCGCCCGCAAGTCTCGCAGACGACGAGCATGCCGTGATGGGCGTGGCCGAGGTGCTCGCAGGGCGCGAAGGCGTTCAGGCTCTCGATCTTGTGAACGAAGCCGTGCTCCAACAGAAAGTCGAGCGTGCGATAGACCGTCGGCGGCGCGACCTGCTTGCCCTCGCGTCGGGAGAGCTCTTCCAGGATCGCGTAGGCGCCGAGCGGAGCGCTGCTGCCGGAAAAGACGTCGAGCACGCGCCGGCGCAACGGCGTCAGCTGAACGCCGTCGCGCGCGCAGGTCGCCTCGACCCGAGCCGCCCAGGTCGCCGGATCGTGGGCGCAGCCGCAGGCCCGGTCCGTCTTCGCCTCCAACATCGCCTCACCCTAGCACGACGCCCGCCGGCCGTCGCGTTGCTCTCGCCTTTACCGACTGGCCGACGAGCTTCTGGATCACCGCGCTCTCTGGGCATGGTAGTCTTCTGCGCGGCGGCGCGGCGATTCGCGGGCTGGCGGAGGCGGTGGCGACCTCGTAAACGCTCCTCCGGTGGCGGAGGAGGGTTTGGGGCAGTGGCGGTGTCCAGTTTCTTCCTCGACGTCGAGACCTCCGCGCTCGGGCGGCCGTGGCGGGCGCGCCTCGACGGGGCCGGGGAGATGCGCGCCCTCTCGATTCGACAGGTCGGCGGACACGATGAGCTCGTCGCCCGCGTGCTCGCCGGGCGCGGCGTCGCGCCGGAGGCGGTCGAACGCTATCTCGATCCGACCTTGCGCGACCTGATGCCGGACCCTTTCGAACTGACCGACATGGCGGCCGCGACCGACCGTCTGCGCCGCGCGGTCGAGCGGGCCGAGCGGGTCGCGATCTTCGGCGACTACGACGTCGACGGCGCCTGCAGCGCGGCGCTCATCAGTGAATACCTGAAGGCCTGCGGCTGCGAGACGATCGTCCACATCCCCGACCGTGTCACCGAAGGCTATGGGCCCAATGTCGAGGCGATGGCCGCCTTCGCCGCGGCGGGCGCGACGCTGGTCGTCACGGTCGATTGCGGCGCGGTCAGCCATGGGCCGTTCGCCGAGGCGCGAAAACTCGGCCTCGAGGTGGTGGTGTTCGATCACCATCAGGCGCCGCCGACGCTGCCGGACGCAGTCGCGCTCGTCGATCCCAATCGCGAGGACGATCTCTCGGGACTCGGCCATCTCTCGGCGGCCGGGGTCGCGTTCCTGGCGCTGGTGGCGCTCAACCGGGCGCTTCGCCAGACCGGCTTCTGGAAGGGTCGCCAGCCGCCCGACCTCTTGGCTTGCCTCGACCTCGTCGCGCTCGCCACCGTCGCCGACGTCGTGCCGCTGACCGGGCTCAACCGCGCCTTCGTGGTCAAGGGGCTGCAGGTGATGCGCCAGCGCCGCCGGCCGGGGCTTGCGGCGCTCTTCGACGTCGCCGGCGCCGACGGGCCGCCGCGGCCCTATCACCTCGGCTTCCTGATCGGGCCCAGGATCAACGCCGGCGGGCGGATCGGCGACGCCGCGCTCGGCGCGCGCCTCCTGACCACGACCGACGAACTCGAGGCGCGCGCCATCGCCGCCGAGCTCGACCGGCTGAACCGCGCCCGGCGGGAGATCGAGATCGCGGCGCTCGCCGAGGCCGAGGCGGAGGCGCTGTTCGCGCTCGGCCTCGAGGAGCGGGGCGCGGCGGTGGTGGTCGCAGGCGAGGCCTGGCCGGCCGGCGTCGTCGGCCTGATCGCCGCGCGGCTCAAGGAGCGGTTCGACCGCCCGGCCTTCGCCCTCACGTTCGCCGGCGACCACGCCGTCGGGTCGGGGCGGTCCATTGCCGGCGTCGACCTCGGCCGAACGGTCCGGGCGGCGGTCGAGGCCGGCCTCCTCATCAAGGGCGGCGGCCACGCCATGGCGGCGGGGGTGACGCTGGAGAAGGGCCGGCTCGGCGAGCTGCGCGCCTTCCTCGAGGACCGCCTCGCGGCGCCGGTCGCCGCCGCGCGGGCGGCCGCGAGCCTCTCGGTCGACGCCGCGCTGACGGCGGCCGGCGCGACGCCCGAGCTCGTGCGCCGGCTCGAGGCCGCCGGACCTTACGGCAGCGGCAACCCCGAGCCGATGTTCGTCCTGCCGCGCCACCGCCTCGCCGAGGTTGTCCCGGTCGGCCCCGACCACCTCAAGCTCCGCGCGGTCGCCATGGACGGCGCGGCGCTGGACGCCATCGCGTTCCGGTCGGTCGGCAAGACGATGGGCGCGGCGCTGACCCGGCTCAGGGGCTCGTCCGTCCACCTCGCCGGGACGCTGGCGATCAACCGCTACGGCGGCCGCGAGCGGGCGCAGCTCCGGGTGGTCGACCTGGCGGAGGCGGGACGGTAGGCGACGCCGCCGGACGACGCCGTTCGAGCGCGCTTCGGCGCCGTTCGTATGCGGTTCGACCGCTGTTCAGCATGCGTTCGGCGCCCGTTCGGCGCCGGAAAAGGGGCCGCCCGAATACGACGCTCATCTGACCGATCGGGCGGTCGAGGACATGTCGCGCTACCTGAAGGCCTACGAATTCGGCCACTTGCCGCTCGAGGCCCATGTCCTCAAGACCAGCGAGGCCGGGACGCAGCGATTCCACGTGGTGAAGGTCGTCTTGCCGCGCGGCGACGCGGCGAGCCTGATGATCGGCCTCAACGCCGACGGCAAGATCACCGGCATCAGCCTGATGAGCATGGCGGGGGACTGACAGCGAACCTGCGGGTCGAACACGCCCTGCGGTCCTGCACGCATGCGGTCGCCGGGCCGCGGCTGCCCCTGTCGCCGGCCGTCAGGTCCTGGACAACAATGGGCCAATCCACGATCCTGACCTGTCCCGACTCTACGTGAGGCCAGAGAGGTCGGCCAAATGAGGGGAGAGCAGACGATGTCCAAGACGCCAACCATCAATCGCGCCGCGACCGCGGAGCTCGCGCGCCTTCAAGAGAGCCGGGCTGCCGGGACCCCTTGGAGGTCGTGGGGGCCCTATCTCAGCGAGCGCCAGTGGGGAACCGTCAGGGAGGACTACAGCGAGAACGGCGACGCCTGGGCCTATTTCACCCACGATCAGGCGCGCTCGCGCGCCTATCACTGGGGCGAGGACGGCATTGCCGGCTTCAGCGACGACAAGCAACGTTTGTGCTTTGCCCTTGCGCTGTGGAACGGCAAGGACCCGATCGTCAAGGAGCGTATGTTCGGCCTGACCAACAGCGAGGGGAATCACGGCGAAGACGTCAAGGAGTATTACTACTACCTCGACAGTACGCCGACCCACTCGTACATGAAGATGCTTTACAAATATCCGCAGAATGAATTTCCCTATGGCGATCTGGTCGAGACCAACGCGCGGCGCAGTCGAACGGAACCGGAATACGAGTTGATCGATACCGGCGTATTCGACCAGGATCGCTACTTCGATGTCTTCGTGGAATACGCCAAGGAGACGCCGACCGACATTCTTATCCAGATCAGCGTGTGCAATCGCGGCCCCGACCCCGCTCCGGTTCACGTGCTTCCGACACTCTGGTTCCGCGATGTCTGGTCCTGGCAGCCCGAAACGCCGAAGCCGTCCTTGCGGGCGGTCGTGACGAAGAACGGCGTCGCGGCCGTCGCGGCGTCGGAAGCCGAGCTCGGCGACTATTTCCTCTATTGCGAAGGCAAGCCCTCCCTGCTCTTCACCGGTAACGAGACCAACAATCAGCGGATCTTCGGCACGGCCAACGCCGGGCCCTATGTGAAGGACGGGATCAACGATTTCATCGTCGCGGGCAGGCGGGACGCCGTCAATCCGGGGCTGGAGGGGACCAAGGCCGCGGCACGCTACCAGCTCGACGTGGGGCCGGGCGAGACCGCAATGGTTCGCCTTCGGCTGACCAAGACCGCGCCCGACTCGATTGGCGATCCGTTCGGCGGACATTACCCGCAGATGCTGGAGCGCCGCCGGCGGGAGGCCGACGAATTCTACCGCGCAGTGACGCCGGCTCATGTCTCCGAGGACGCGGCCAACGTCATGCGGCAGGCGTTGGCGGGAATGCTGTGGAGCAAGCAATACTATTTCTTCGACCTGGCCAAGTGGCTTGAGGAGCACGGCGGCCATGCCGCCCAGGCGAGGAGCCAGGCGACACGCAACCGCGAATGGACCCACATGGTCAACGACGCCGTCATCTCGATGCCGGACAAATGGGAATATCCGTGGTTCGCGGCCTGGGACCTGGCGTTTCACACCATCGCGCTTTCGACGGTCGACATCGATTTCGCCGAGGGCCAACTCGAACTGATGTTGAAGTCCTTCTACCTGCATCCGACCGGACAGATTCCCGCCTATGAGTGGAATTTTGGCGACGTCAACCCGCCGGTGCACGCCTGGGCCGCGATCTTCCTGCATCGGACGGAGCAGGCCCTCGGCCGCGACCCTGATCTCGCGTTCCTCGCGCGCGTCTTCGCCAAGCTGTCGCTGAATTTCACCTGGTGGACGAACCGCAAGGACCGGTTCGGCAAGAACCTTTACGAGGGCGGCTTCCTGGGCCTCGACAACATCGGCGTCTTCGACCGCAGCGCGCCCCTGCCGACCGGAGGCTATCTCGAACAGGCCGACGGGACGGCCTGGATGGCGCTGTTCTGTCAGAACATGCTCGAACTCGGCGTGGAGCTGACGAAGCGCGATCCGGCCTACGAGGACCTGGCGACGAAGTTCGCAGAGCAGTTCCTTTGGATCGGCCGCGCGATGAACGGGGCCGGCCCGGACGGCATGTGGGACGAGGAGGATGGGTTCTACTACGACGTGCTTCGGCTTCCCGACGGTCATGCGACGCGGCTGAAGGTGCGCTCCATGGTCGGGCTGCTCCCCATCTGCGCAGTCACCGTCACCGAGCCGGCGGAGCGGGAACGGGTTCCGAATCTGGTCAAGACCTTTGCGGAACGGTTGCGGCGAATGCCGGACCTGCTCGACACCGTTCACCCCACCGGACCTGGCCATTTTGGCGTCGGCGAGCGCGGCATCCTGGGTCTGGTGAACCAGGACCGGCTGCGCAGGATCCTGTCCCGGATGCTCGACGAGGACGAGTTCCTGAGCCCCTATGGCATCCGCGCGCTGTCGCGTCATCATGCGGAGCATCCCTTTGTGTTCTTGGTGCAGGGCCAAGAATATCGGGTGAATTATCTTCCGGCGGAATCGGACACCGGCATGTTCGGCGGCAACTCCAATTGGCGCGGTCCGATCTGGATGCCGGTGAACGCGTTGTTGGTGCGCGCCCTGCTGCAGTATTATTTGTATTACGGCGACTCGTTCAAAGTCGAATGTCCGACGGGCTCCGGCAACCTGATGAACCTGTTCGAGGTCAGCCGCGAGATCGCCAATCGACTGACCCGCATTTTCCTCCGCGACCCGTCGGGGCGGCGGCCGGTGTTTGGCGGGTCCGAGACATTCCAGACTGATCCGCACTGGCGCGACCATCTCCTGTTTTACGAATATTTCCATGGCGATAATGGTGCAGGCATCGGCGCCAGCCACCAGACCGGATGGACCGGGGTGGTGGCGAAATTGATCGAAATATTCGGGCGGGTCGATCCGCAGACGCTCCTGAAAAGCGGCGTTGGCGAGGCGTTCGGCGGGGCGCAGGAAGCAGCCGGCGACCATTGGAAGCGTGGAGCATGATGGCTGGGGCTCAAACGCGTGCGACCGACGCGCTGGAGGGCGGGCATGTCAAGGAACTGCTCTTCTCAAAGGTCAGACCGTGCAAAGACTCCGGCTGAGCGGATTCTTTTGTGGCCTTGCCTTGCTCGGCCGCGCCGAGGCCGCCGACCTGCCGCCGCAAGCGCTGACGCCTGCTTCGCCGCCGTCCTGTTTCGCAAGCTTTGTCGATTATTTCCTGGCGAGCGCGGAAGAATGCCCGCTCACGTGGAACGGCATTACGCTTTATGGAACCATCGACATGGGGGCCGGCTACCAGACCCATGGCGCGCCCTTTAACGATGTCTATCCCAACGGCGTGGAGGAACTGATCTCGAAGAACAGCAACGGTCCGCGCTACGTTTTGCTTCCAAATGGGCTTGGCCAGTCCAACGTCGGCGTCAAAGGAAACGAGCCCATCGCAGGGGGCTGGTCAGTCCTGTTCAATCTGCAAAACGGCTTTGATCCCTATCCGCTGCAGCGCGCCAACGGGCCAAAATCCCTGGTGCAGAACAACGCTGCGCCGCTCGACGCGCAGAGCGCGAACGGCGATTCGAGCCGCGCGGGTCAGTTGTTCAACACCATCGCTTACGCGGGCTTCAGCCATCCGACCTACGGAACGTTGACTGCGGGGCGGCAGGACTCGCTCATTCTGGACGGCCTCAGCGCTTACGACCCCATGGCGGTTGCGCCCGCCTTCTCGGTGATCGGGACGTCCAACACCGTGGCCGGCGCCGGCGACACGGAGGACGCGCGCTACGAAACCTCGGTCCAATACCGGGTCAACGTCGGCGCGCTCCGGCTGGTTGGACTTTATCAGTTCGGCGGCTACGACCAGGGCAACGGCTCGAACGGCGCTGTAGACGTGCAAGTCGGCGGCGATTTTGGCGGATTCTCGTTCGACGCCGTCGGCAGCAAGGTCAAGGATGCGGTGTCGCTGTCGAATTTCGGCGAATTGCCCTTGCCGTCGGGCGTTGCAATGAACGATCTGAAAGCGACCCTCTCCGACAACACGAGCGGCGTCATTATGCTGCGTTATGCTTGTGGCGCCGCGAAGCTCTACAGCGGCTTCGAATACATCCTGTTTCGCAATCCGACCGACGCCTACCCGGAGGGGTTCACCACGATCGGCAATTATAACGTGCTGCCGGGATACGTGAATTCAACCGCATATGACAATAACAAGATCCTGCGGGTCTTCTGGACCGGCGCCAAGTATGCGGTTCACGACAATGTCGACGTGGCGGCCGCCTTCTATCACTATGACCAGAACGACTATCACACGAGCGACTGCACGGACGGCGGACTCTCAGATTCGCGCTGCGCAGGAACTCTCAACGCCCTGTCGGCGATGATCGACTACCGGCCGGCGAAACGGCTCGATCTCTATGCCGGCGTCCTATGGTCTCAAGTGACGGGGGGCCTGGCGAGCGGTTACCTCTACCACCAGAATTTCGGCCCCACGGTCGGTCTGCGCCTCCAATTTTAGTTTGCGACTCATAACCGTCGACGGAGTCGCGGGCGACTAAGCGAAGAGGAGAATGTTCATGTCTGGTTCCGGCTCCGACGGTCTAAGCCGCCGCCTCATCAAGTGCAGCTCGATCGCTGAGGTCAGTTCGCCATGAAGGCGCCCGCCGCGCCCTTGCGACAAATCATTGAATCGCCGATCCCTGCTTTCCTCATCAAGGAGATCAGGGAAGCCCTGCCAGCGATGGTGTTCTTCGCCATTGGCTTCAATCTCATTGTGCTCACCACGCAACTCATTCTCGACGACTACGGGGCTCAACTTGCGGGCTTCATGGTTGCGACCGCGACAGCGTTGGTGGTCGGGAAGGTGGTGCTGGTGGCGAGGGCGCTGCCATTCTTCCGTCGGTTCGATACCGCTCCGCTGATTTTGCCGATCGTGTTCAAGACGGTCGTGTATTGGGCCATCGTGTTCCTGGCCCGATTCTTGAAAAAAGTTGGTCGAGTATTTATTTGAGGGCGGCAGGATCGGCAATATTCCGGAATACGTCACGACGCATTTCACTTGGCACCGTTTTGGCGCGATCCAAATCTGGATATTCGTTCTGTTCTTGATCTACGTCACGGCGGACGAACTAAACACGTTGTTCGGTCATGGCGAATTGTTCAAGATCTTCTTTACCAGACCATCGTCGCAACTGAAGCTCACCCGGCGACAGCGCGTCCGCAAGCTCGTCGAACTGGACCGGTTGACCGCGGCTCATGGAGTGGCCCAGATCAGCGACCCCAACTCGGCGGCGCACGCCGAGATGGTCGGCCTGATCAAGGCGCTGGCGGCGGATCATGAGTGACTGCGAGATGCGGGGACGGGGATGTTGGGAGGGGCAGTGGGATCGTTGGCTTTAGGCGCCATCGTGTTCGCCGTCGTTTTCGTCGGCGGGGCGATCGGGCTGGAATTGCAGCGCGCATTGCCGGAGAGCTATACAACTGGAGGCGCCAGGGACATGACCGGCGCCGTCGTCGGGTTGATGACGCTTCTGCTCGCGCTTGTGCTCGGCTTGTTGATCTGGACCGCCTACGGCGTCTATTCGACCCAGAGGGCGGCGGTCCAGACGCTGGCGATCAGCGCGCTGAAGTTCGACGAAGCTTTGCAGAATTACGGGCCGGAGGCCGTGGAGGGCCGTAGAATCCTCAGAGAAGGGCTCAAGAACGGAATCGCCGAAATTTGGGGCGGCGACGACGACGAGAACGCAGTCATCCATAAGTTTGGCTACGCGATGGCCTATCAGAAAGCCAGATTGGCCTACCTGGACACGCTCGATGCTCAGTCGGACCAACAAAAGGCCGCAAAAGCGGAGGCGACGCAAGCCGCGCTCGCGATCGGCCAGACCCGCACGCAGATGACGCTGGCCTTGGTCGACCCGATCTCGAATGCCCTCGTCACCATCGTCGTGGCCTGGGCGACCTTCCTCTTCTGCGGCTACGGCCTGCTATCGAAACGTCATCCGATGTCCTATGTCGTGCTCACGGTCGGCGCCCTTGGCATCGCGTCGGCGATCTATATTATCGCCGATCTGATCAGTCCCTTTTCGGGGGTGTTCGTGGTCAGCCCCGCGCCGCTCGTCGATGTGCTGCAAGCGGTCGAGGCCGCGGCGGCGCCGGCGGGCAGCCATCGGTAGATCAGCGGGCGTCGGATCAGGCGCCAGCGCCCGCAACGCCCCGCGCTCGTTTTCCGTGGGCCCGGGGTTCGGGCGGCGACGGCGGGGCGGCCTCGAAGGCGCCGGGGAGGGGCTATGGTTTTCAAGCGGCTTTTTGCGCTTTGCGCGCTCGTTCTCATCTTCGCTCCGGCCGCCGCCAAGGACTGGTGGGGCGAAAGGCTGCCGAACCAGCCGACCGAGTTCATCTTCGGCTATGGCTCGCTGATCAATTCGGCCTCGCGCGGGTCGACGGTCGGCGCGCCCGTGCCGGCGATCCCGGTGCGCGTCTCGGCCGCCTTCGGCTATGTCCGGACCTGGAGCGACCGGTCCTCGTCCGGGTTTACCGCGCTCGGTCTCAGCAAGGCCGGTCCCGGCGAAAAAGGCTCGACCATCAACGGCGTGCTTTACGCCGTCGACGGCAGCGACATCGCGAAGTACGACTCACGCGAGCAGGGCTATGCGCGTGTGGAAGTGCCGCGCGACGAGATCGAAGCCGTCTCCTGGGAGCGGCTGCCGGAGACCGGGACGATCTGGGTCTATGTCCCGGTCGGGCCGGATGGACAGGCCGGCGTCGGCCTGCCGCAGCCGAACGCGCAATATCCGCTGCTCCAGTCCTATATCGACGTCGTGGTCGAGGGCGGGCTTGAATATGGCGAGGATTTCGCCAGGGAAACGCTCGAGACGACCGAGGGGTGGAGCGACTACTGGCTCAACGACCGCGAGCTGGCGCGCCGTCCCTGGGTGCGCAATCCCGAGGCGGCGGAGGTCGACGACCTCTTGTCGGGGGCGCCGGACGCGGCGGCGAAGCTGAAGTCGCGCCTGTTCCCCGAGCCCTACGCGATCCGCTGGAGCGGGCAGAAGGCGCAATAGCGGGCCGTCGGTCCGGTCCTATCCCGTTCCCCCCGGCGGCATGCGAAGGAGAACGCCATCGCGTCGCGCGGGACATGACGGTCGAGCGCCACCGTCGCCGCGAGCGCGCCCGGGTCGGACCGGGTCAGAGCGCGACCTGGAACACCGCCTCGACCTCGGCCAGCGCGTTCAGCGGCAGATGGGCGACGCCGACGGTGGTGCGGGCGTGCCGTCCGCGCTGGCCGAGAACCTCGACCATCAGATCGGAGGCGCCGTTCATCGCCTGGGGCAGCGGGTCGAACGCGCCCGCGACATTGAAATAACCGCCGAGCCGGATCGTCTGGACGATGGCGTCGAGGTCGCCGAGCGCCGCTTCGGCCTGGGCGAGGATGTTGATGGCGCAGAGCCGCGCCGCTTCGCGCGCGGCCTCCACCCTCGAATCGGGCCCGAGCTTGCCCTTGTGGGCGTCGGCCAACTTTCCGTCCGCCCCGAGCGGCAACTGGCCGGAAATCCAGAGCTGGGGCAGGGCGCCAGGCGCCGCGCCGCCGGCGCGCACGGCCGGCGCGTAATTGGCGACGGGCGCGGCCGGCTTCGGCAGGGCGATTCCGAGTTCGGCGAGGCGTTTGGCGGTCTGGCTCATGCGATGCGCTCCGGTTGCGCTTAGGCCTTGCCTGCGCCTCCGTTTGGATAAAGACAAGCGACGGCCGGCTCGTCCCATACATAGCGGAATTTGCCGCCGGCGGGGACGAAAGCCGCTTGCTTTTGACCGAGGCGGCCAATTGCAGCCGCGCTCCGTAGCCGCCGCGAGACGGGCGGTCGACGCCGACAAGCGGCGCCCGTTCAGCCGGCTTCGACGGGAGGCGGCTCCATTCCTTTGCCGAAAGTCAACGACCGGCTTACCACGTTTGCGCCGCCCTAGGCGCTCCGGCCCGTTTCTCGCCCGGCGCGCCGCCGGCGGACCCAGACGTTGGGAAGATCTTCAAACTCGGCGCACAGCCTCTTTGCCCGGAGGCCCGAGACGAAAGGTCGCCGCGCTCGTCGTCAAGCAGGGCGGGAGGGGTCGGGTTTTTGGCCACGCCTTGCCAAGGGCCGGCCCGGGCCGCGCGCGGCATTCGGAACGAAATTGGTCAATGTTCGTTTAGCGATCGGTCTGCTTAAGGGGACGACGGTGAGCTCGGTCACGATCTTGATTTTCGCATGCACCTTCCTCTCAGGCGTCACGACCGGCGCGTGGCTGCACGATCTCGGCGCCAGGCAACGACGTCCCGCGCGCCCGCGACGATAGGCCGGTCGAGCGGCGTTCCCTGTTGCGCCCGGGAAGGATGCATGGCGACGGCCGTCCAGCGTGACCCGCCGCAAAATCCCCATAGGTTGGCGCCTTTCACCGCCAGCGCCCCTTCCGGCCCGCGGTTTCCTCCCTTGAAGGCTTTCGGACGCCGGCCGAAAGCCCGCAGCCCTGCATCAGCGCCCGCACAAAGGCCGACATGCGAAACCCTACACAGAAGCCACCGTTCCGGAGCGCGCGCCGTCAGTCCCCGTTCCGCGACGCCGCGGCCTGCGTCAGCACGCCGAGCGCCGCAGCGACCACCGACGCGGCCAGCACAGCCACTTCGCCGCCTCAAAATCCGCCTCCGCGGCAAATGCCTGTCCCGCGATGAACAGCGACATAGTAGAGCAACGCCGGTGCGATCATCCCACCGAGCTCGACGGCGACCGGCAGCGCGGCCGAGCGCCGGCTCGCCAGTCGCCCACCGTGAACTCGCGCTTGATCTCGAGGCCCACCACCAGAAAGAAGAGCGTCAGCAGGCCGTCGTCTCCACCGCTTGAGTGGCAAGGCGAACTCACTACCGCCGAAAGTGAACCCGAACGATTGCTCCCAGAAGGCCGCGAACACCGGACTCAAAGGCGTATTGGCGACCGCAACGGCGACTGCCGTCGCGAGCGTCAAGAGGACGCCGGCTGATGGGCCCCAGCTTGCGAAATCGAGCGCCGCCGAACGGACCCGGTGACCGAGCGTGCCGAGCATGGCGTCAGCGAAGGCGCCCTCATCCCACGGGCCGTCGTACCGGCGTCCGTTGATGAAGAATGTCGGCCCGATCAGGGCGCCGCTGGCCGCCGCCTAGCTTCGTCGGCGTCTACCCGTGCCTTGGCGAGAAGCGCTGCCTTCTGGGCGGGCGGATCGTCATCGTCCTTCACCCCGAGGTCCTGAGCTTCGGCGATCAGATCGTCCTCGGTCAGGACCTCCGAGCGGGTCATCAATTTGACGTGGGCCGCCCAGAAGCGCTCGGCGTCTGGAGCGCGTTCGACGACTTCGGCTGCGGGCCGCGCCAGCCGTCGCCGGCGAGCGGTTTGTGGCGGAAGACGTAGCGGAGGCGATCGCCGAACTGATCGCGCACCTTGGCGATGCGCCCGTTGGCGGCGCGGCATAGGGAGTGGCCTAGCCGCCGTATTCGACCAGGGTTATCGCGGCGTCGGCCGGCCTGGACCTAATCCCGGTAGCTCTCTGGTGCGGCGATACCGAGCTCGCCCTTGAGCTTCTGGATCACCTTGAATACTACAGTCGACGACAAAACATCAGCCAGTGGATTGCGTGGGCCGATGGCTACAGATTAGCGCTCGGCGCCTCGCATGAGCCGCCCGTTGTCGAGACCGTCCCGCAACTGGAAACCGCAGTCACGCTAGGTCGCTTGGATGCGCTAAGAAAGCTCGTTGCAGCGAGGCGGCATGAGTTCAGAGGCTGGTGTCAGGCGGAAATTATCCGCCGTCAAGTCCTAACGGACGAGACGTTGTCGTCAGACGCCAGGGCGCTTGGTCTTCATCACGCCTATGCGATTGCAGTCCGCAACGACGAACTTGCTTGGCAATTGCGCGCGGCGACCAGTCTTGCCCGGTTGGATGGAGAGCGCGGAACGCAGGAGGGGACGCATCTGCTACAAACGACCGTCGCGCGGTTCACGGAGGGCTTCGAAACACGAGACTTACGTGAAGCGGCTGAATTGCTTTAGATCGCCACCGCACTTTCAGGTTCGTTGCACAATTTGGGGCTTATCCCGCTGTCCCAGGCGACCGTCACGACGGGCCGAGCTGACGCTACGAGGGTTCCCAAAGCCCCATGAAATTTCAGGCTGGGCAAATCTGGTCTAACCCGTTTTGGCCGCCGGCGGTCGCCGATTTGGCTCTAAGAGCCCTTGCGCGCGGGACCGACGTACCTGGGACAGCGGGATAAGCCTCCACAATTTCGCGCGGCTAGGTCCATCCGGCGGCCTTTATGACGCATGTCCCACCGCATTGCTCGGGCCTCCTGCGCTGCTTGCAGGGCCGCGACTTGAGCGCAAAGCTGTTCAAGGTCCTCATCATGGACGCCATGAGCTTGAAGACCTTTGCAGGTCCGGAACAGGTAGTCGGCGGAACTGCCCAATGCGCCTGACGCGGTCGCGAGGCGGCGAACGATCTCCTCGCGCCCGAGATCGCCGTCGTAGTGTTCGCAGGCGGGATCGATCGTGAATGCAATGCCGCTGTCGAAACGATTGCCGCGCTCGTCCAGAAGATCCAGCGAGCGTGGCACGTAGCTCGCAAACAGCATCTCGCGTTTCCAGAGTATGGCGAGTTCAGGCACGACCAGTTCTCGGAAGATCCGGAAGGCGACGCCATCGCAATGTCCTCCCTCGTCCAATCCGAGAACGAGGCCAGGATTCTCGACAGAACCGCGCCCCACAGGCGTCGCAAGGCAGAAGGCCCGATGCCATCCCGTCAGGCGCGCCACGCGCCGCTCGACGAAACGGACCGTCGGATTCCAGATCAGCGAGCCGTAGCCGAACAGCCAGACGTCGTCCCAAGGCTGCGCGGCAAGCGTTCGGAGCAACGAGTTCCCTGCGTTCGGCTTCCGAAAGGATCCGCAAACTGGGGGCATCGCGCGCCACCATGGCGTCGATCGCGCCGGTTTCGATCAGGTCTCGGGTAAGGCAATCCGGTTTCATGACGGCCTCAGTGGTGTCAGGCCGCCGATATGATCGAGTGAGCGCCGACGATAAACAGCGCCAATAGAGACGATTTGTCTCGGCGACGGATACAATCTTTGAATTGAACATAGCGGAGTTTAATGGCTTAGGAACTGGGGCAAGTCGGTGCGACCCAAGCCGCAGGGAGTGGAAGTGGTGGCGCTCAAGCGATAATTCATCTCGAAAATTGTTTTTGTCGCCCTGGAGATGACAGATGTCGTCCACCGAGTTTCCAATCAACGACATCGCGACTTTCGTCGCCGTTGCCCAGAACGCCAGTTTCACCAAGGCTGCCGAGAAACTCGGCACAAGCAAATCCAATGTCGGCAAGGCCGTGCAGAGGCTGGAAGTCCGGCTCGGGATGGGTGCGATTCAAAGCGATGCAGAGTAGGTTGGGTTTGGAGTGATTTGGCGGGAGGATTCGGATGGCGGTCGGGGAGTTGAGCGATGAGGCGCTGATGGCGGCGTTGCAGGCGCATCCGGAGCTTCGCCAGCGGGTGTCGTCGATTGTGCTGGCGGTCGAAGGCGACGAGGGGGAATTGACGGAAGCCGACGCTGCGGAAGAGCGGATGGTCGAGGAGATGCGTCTTCTGGGACGGGAGGCGCTTCACAGTTGGGCCGAGCGGCGGGTCGAGGCGACGGAGCGGGAAATTCGTCAACGTCCTCAGATGTATCGCCAAGGCGAAAAAAACTCCGCTGGCACACGAAATTCGGCGAAATAGAGGTCCAGGAGCCGCAATATCGGTTGGGGACGCAGCGGGTGCGTCCATTCGTGCTCGGGGCGAAGGTGAGCCCGCTCGGGTGTTCGCGGCCGTTGCAGCGCGCCATCGTCGACTTCGCCGCCGATCAGCCCTTCGCGCAGGCGCGCGCCAAGTTGCAGGAGCATTACGGCTTCGCGATCGGCGAGAGCACGATCCAGCGGATCACGTTTGCCCACGCCCAGGCGATCTACGAAGCCGGCCGCCAGGATTGTGAATTTCCGGAGGCGCCGGGCCTCAGCAAGCCGATCATCGTCGAGACGGACGGCGGCATGGTTCCGATCGTCGAACCGAGCAGCGAGGGGAAGGACAAACGCAAGGGCAAGACGCTGTCCTGGCGGGAGGCGAAGCTGTCGCTGGCGCACGCGCAAGGGAACTGCACGCCGGTTTATGCGGGTTCGATCGAGGGCGGAGTCGAAGAGGCCGGGCGTCAGTTGCTTTCGTGCGCGGTTCGCGCCGGCTTCGGGGCGAACTCCCGGGTTCACGCGGTCGGCGACGGCGCGCCCTGGATCGTCGGCCAAATCGAGCAGCAGTTCGGCGACCAGGGCCGCTATTTGATTGATTTCTATCACGTCTGCGAATACCTGGCCGCTGCTTCCGAAGCGATCGCGCCCGACCCGGCCGCGCGCAGCGCCTGGATGGAGACGCAGAAGGAGGCGCTCAAAGGCGGACGTCTCGACGCCGTTCTGCGGGCGCTTGCCGGATGTTGCGAGCCGCCCGAAGTCGACGACGAGCATGCGCCTGTGCGAACCTGCCATCGCTATCTCAGCGCTCGCGCCAACCACCTGAACTACCGCCAAGCTTTGGCCGACGAGCTGCCAATCGGCTCGGGCGAGATCGAAAGCGCCCATCGCTACGTCGCCCAGCAACGCCTGAAGCGGCCCGGCGCCTGGTGGCGTGTCGAGCATGCCGAACGTATGCTCGCCCTGCGGATAAACCGAATCAACGGCGACTGGGACGCCTACTGGAAAGCCCTCGCCCGGCAACGTGCCGCTGCAGCCAATGACAATAGCCCGAACAAATCACTACGCCGCACCGCCTAATTGCACCGCTTTGGATCGCACCCGCTTCGGGTCCAGGCTCTTGCAGCGAACCACCCGGGCGGTGCGCCTGACCGAGGACGGAGAGCTCTACCTGGAAGCCGCCCGAGCCGCCCTGGAGGGATTGAACGACGCCGAGGTTGCGATTTCGGCGCGGCGGGACGAACCCGTCAGCCGAGTGAGGTTCGACATTCCCATCGGCTTCGGCCGCACGCTTTTGCCTGTCTTCGCACGGGTGCGCGAACGCTATCCGAAGGTCACGCTCGAATTGTCTCTGAGCGACCGTCGGTCGGATCCGGTCAAGGACGGATAGGACATCTTCATCCGCGTGGGCGAACTGCCGCGGAAGGCGAGATGACAGTTCGAAAACTCTGCGACACGCGGCTGGGTCTCTATGCGTCGTCAGGCTATCTCGCGTGTCATGCGCCCTTCACTTCGGTTGACGACTTAGCTGGGCACGAAGCCATCGTCTTCCGTTCGGGCTCGGGGAAGACCCGTCCCTGGCTTGTGACTGACGGCACGCACATGTTCGAGACGGCGCCGCCCGCCGGCGTCATCACCGGTGACGGGCGCGCCTTCATCGATTCGGCCATCGCCGGGATGGGCATCGCCCAAGCCTTCGATCGCGTGGCTGCCGCGCATGTCGAGGCCGGCGAACTCGAGCACGTGTTGCCGCGGGCCGATGTCGACGGGCCGCCGATCCATGCGCTTATCCCCGCAGGACGTCGCATGCCGCCGAAGACTTGCGTCGTTCTCGACTATCTCGTCGAGTTCTTTCGCCGCCCCGTGTAGCCGAAATTGTATCCGGATAGGAGACACAGCATCGCTTCTCGGTTGGTTTATCGATCCCGGCGCTCTCGTTAGCTCATCGGCCATCCGATCGAATCCACGAGAGCGCGATGACCACCGCCAGCCGATCGACCGCCAAGACCCATGACGGCCTCTGGATCTTGTTTGCAGTGTGCCTGGCTGCCTTGACCTTGCCGCTCAGCTTTTCCGGAGGAGCGATTGCGACCCCTGCCATCGGCCGGGCGCTTGGGGGCAGCGCTGCGTCACTGACTTGGATCACCAATGCCTTCATGCTCACGTTCGGAAGCCTCTTGATGGCTGCCGGCGCACTGGCCGACCAGTTCGGTCGGAAACGCATCTTCGCCGGCGGCATTGTCCTGTTCGTGATCTTCTCGCTCGCGTCGAGCTTCGCTTCGTCCGTCGTCGCCATCGATCTGTTTCGAGCTGCTCAAGGCGTGGGCGCCGCAGCGGCACTCGCAGGCGGGTCGGCGGCCATTACACAGGAGTTCGATGGCCATGCTCGGGTCAAAGCATTCAGCATGCTCGGCACTACGTTCGGCGTAGGACTGGCGTTCGGCCCGGTGCTGATGGGCCTACTTGTCGATACCTACGGCTGGCAGTCAATCTTCCTGGGCAGCGGGGCCGTCGGCATCGTGGCGATTGTGCTCGGCCTGCCCCGTATGCAGGAAACCAGAGACCCGAGCGCAGCCAAGCTCGACTGGCAGGGCGTCGCAAGCTTTACCGCGATGCTATCGCTGTTCACCTTCGCCACCATCCAGGGTCCGTCATTCGGATGGAACAGCCCCCTTATCCTCACGATGTTCGTCGGAGCGGCCTTCATCGCGGTAGGCTTCGTCGTGATCGAGGCCCGTGCATCTCGCCCGATGCTTGATCTGACGCTGTTCCGCTATCCGAGTTTCGTCGGCGTGCAGCTTTTGCCGATCGCGACCTGCTACTCCTATGTTGTCCTGCTAATCCTGTTGCCGCTCCGCTTCGTCGGCGTCGAGGGTTTGACCGAGATCGAGGCCGGGACTCTGATGCTCGCGCTCTCATCGCCGATGTTATTCGTGCCCTATGTGGCCGCTCATGTTGCCCGTTGTATCTCGCCGGGCGCCCTGTCGGCGGTCGGGCTGCTGATTGCCGCGGCCGGCGTCTTTTGGCTTGGCCGGATTGTGCCAAGCGTCGGCGGCCCCGCTGCCGTGTCTCCCCTCGTTGCCGCATCGCCCGTGACTTGCGCATCAATCTGCAACGTTACGTGCACGAAAAGCTGCTCGGCGAATTCGGCCGCAACCGGATATTTCACAGCATTTGCCTCGACATAGCGCTCGCGGAGGCTTTCGGGGCCGGCTCGGCGGTGCGGGATTACAAACCGCATTCGCGCGGCGCCGCCGATTACGCGTCTCTCGCCGACGACATTTTGTCGCTGTGGAGCGCGTAGCCAAAGATCAGAGCATGAAGGCGTCCGCGAGCTCGCCCGACGAGGACGAAGCTGCTTGGCTCACTTCGGCGTCGCATCCGGTCAAACCCTCGTGGATGCGCTGCTCGCTCGCCATCGAGTAGAGCGGGCGCAGGCACCGGTCGAGGGTAAGATCGATCTCGCTCCAATCTTCGGCTTCGCCCAGCCGCGCGGCGATCTCGTCCATCGCCTTGGCGCCAGCGATAAGGGTCGGGCCGGTGTCCTCATGTCCGGCGAGCGCGGCGGCGGCTTGATCGAGCACGGCGCGAACGCCGCCGCCTTCGGTGTCGAGCCGTGCAAGCGCTTCCGACATCTGCTGGCCGTTGGCGCCGAAAGCGCAGATCGCCACGCTCATGCGTTCGTCGAGTTCGGCCAATCTCCCCGAGTCCAGATGTTGACCCGCTTGCGCCAAACGTTCGACATAGGCGACGACGCGATCGAGCGCCGGCGGCAGCGACTGGATGCCCTCGCCGATCTGCTCGCCGTTGGCGCGCAATTCCTGGGCGATGAGGCTGACGCCCTTGCCGCGGTCGCCCAACCGTGTCGACCTCAACAGCGCGTTGGTGCCGATGATCGTGACGTCGACGGCGATCTCCTGCAAGCCATCGGTGCGTCGTCGAAGGTCGTCCATCGTTTTGACGACGGCGCTCGCGGCGTTGTCGACGACGGCGCGGGCGCGTCGGCATGCTCCGATCATGTCGCGCGCCGCCGCCAGTTTCTTCTCGAGCGTCTCCAGGAACGAGCCCCCATCGGGGCCCTCGGCGCCAAACAATTCGTGTCCGTAGCCGGCCAGCGCGCCGGCTTCCCGCGCCAGCGACGGGAAGGCCTGCGAAATTGCCTCCATCTCGGTACGGAACTCGCCGTGGGCGGCTTCGAGCTGGCGCGCCTGCAACCGGCAAAGCCGCGCCGTGAATGCTTCGCCCTGGGAGGCGAACAGCTCGCGGGCTTCGTCGTCGACCCGACGCGACGCCCTGCCTTCGGCGAGATCACACCAGAAATTCAGCGCGGCTTGGGCATGTTCGACGCGCTGGCGCGTGCTGTCGCCGACTTGCAGCGAGCACACGCATTGGCCGATCCGATCGCTGATTTCGCGCGCGCGTGCGCTGACATCATGCAGCGCCTCGGCGGTGCGTCGCCGCCGCTCGGCGACAGCCCCAAGGCCCGAACGAATCTCGGCGGCGATGGCTTCGAGTTCCCCGCGATGTGTGCGCTGAAAGGCAGCTTGCGCCTGCGTCGCGGCGCGCAGCACCTCGTCGAGCCTGCTATGCGTGTCGCGATAGTCCGAAAGCGCTTGACGCGCATTTTTGGCAAGATCTTGCAGCCGGTCGGTGAAGGCGGCCATCTCGTCGCGGTGTTCTCGCATCGACGCCGAATTCGATCTTCAACATGAACATCAGCGCCGACATGGTGTGGATGCAATCGAACAACACGTCGATATACACGCCGATCCGTTTCTCGGCGTCGACGAGATCGACGAGCGAGCGCCCTTCTTCAATCAAGTCCCCCGCCGCCTGCGTGAGATCGGCCGACGTCGTCGCCAAATCCTCACAGGCCTTGTCGATGCCGCCGCTTTCGAGCGCGCCCGAAAGCGCGTCGAACATCGTCGCCAGATCGGCCAGACCCGGAACGGCTTCGCCGAGCCGCGCGCCGATGTCGAGGCACGCCTGCTCGAAGCGCGAGAACGTCGCGCCCAGCGACGCGGCGTGGGTTTCGAATTCTTCCGCGAGCGCCCGCGCGCCCGCGCAGGCCAGCGGATCGACGGAAGGCGGCGCCGGGTCTTCAAGTCTGAACGCGAGCATGCAGGATCTCGACGGGACTGGCGGAAGGGGATGTGGCTTTCATGGCTGCGTCGAGCGCAACGGCCCCGTTCGGCATGCCGAAGACAACGCAAGGTCTCTTCGTTCGTCGTCCGTGCGCGCTGTAGTCGCCCATGCCGGTCATGACGACGCCGACCGCGTCGGCGCCGGCATATGGCGCGCCCAAACGGAACAGCACGTCGACCTTCGGAAGGTGCATGCGGGATCGGCGTTCGCGCTCATCCGAGCAACTTCTTTGCGACGGCGAGCAATTGCTCCGGCTTGAACGGTTTGGTGATCCAGCCGGTGGCGCCGGACGCCTTCGCCTGGCTTTTCAGGCCGTCGTCGGACTGGGTGGTCAGAAACACGATCGGCACGCCGCGATAGGCCGACAGCTGGCGCAGCGAGCGGATGAATTCCAAGCCGTCCATATTCGGCATGTTGAGGTCGGTGATGATCAGGTTCACCGGCTGCCGCTTGGCGACCGACAATCCTTGCATCCCGTCGCCGGCCTCGACGACCCCGTAGCCTGCGTTGGAAAGCGCCAGTCGAACCATCTGGCGGACGCTCGGCGAATCATCGACGGTCAGTACGGTCTTCATCGAAAGGTCGCCCTTGTAAGCGAGGATTTCGGAAAAAGAGACAAGCCCTTTGCTAAACCACAGGTTGTGTCAGAAGCCTGAAGAATCCGTTTCGAGACGAGCCATTGCGCGATCCGGGACGACCCGAGTCGGACAGCGGCGAGACGAAGTCCGACGCACGGAGCCTGTCGGGAAGCACACGACCGCACCAATCACGGGCCGATCTCGTGCGTTGCGCCTGAGCAACGATCGGCGTCGATTCTCCGCGATGCCGGTCGGCAGACCCTCGGCCTTGGACACAGGAACGGCCACCGAGGCCGTCCCAGGCGCTTTACTTCTTGAGAACGATTGAGCGAGTTCGAGGCGTTAGGGCCGCAATTTTGATTCGCATGTCGCTGCCAAGCCGTGCCGCCATGACACAAACCTCATCGCGATCCCCGGGTCAAGCTCGGCGTCGGGACTGCCATTTCCGCGTCGGTTTCGAGTGTTTTCAAGGAGATGCGGCGCCATTTTCAATTCTCTGCGAGCCTGCCGAGCCGCCATACCATGAACCTCATCCTGATCCCCGGGCCTGGCCCGGGGATGTTGAAGGATGATCAGGGGCTGGGGACGCTCAGTGCGTGCTGAAGCGTCCTTCGACATCCGCAGGCTTGCCCCGGGATCGGGGCGAGGGAGCGGGCTCGGGCGCTGAATCAATGTTTTCAAGGTCTTATGGCAGATATTGCGGGCGATCGTATCTCCCAAGCCGGGACGCGGAGTTGAGAGATTACACACCGTCATCGCGAGCGAAGCGTGGCGATCCAGGGGAGCGTAGGGCGCTCTACGTCCTCCTGGATCGCCACGTCGCCCTATGGGCTCCTCGCGATGACGGCGTTGACGTCCAACTCTCAGGCCCCTATCGAGCCCGGCTTGGGAGTTACGGGCGATCGTAACGACCGGAGAGTCCGACCTACGGCCGGCGCCCCCACCACCATCCCCCAGATTAAGCCAGTGGATCGCATGGTCCCCCTCCCCCGCGCTGACGCGCAGGGCAGGAAAGCCGCCGACGCCTCTCCTCCCCGGTGTCGGGCGAGCGAGCGCGAGCGACCCAAAGGCGACGGCCGCGCCGCGCCGGCGGTCGGCGTCGATCGCGGAAAGCCGCTTCACTCGGTTGGCGGAGAACAAGAGGGCGGCAAGCGGCATCGCGAATCCGATCTGGGGGCTGACAGAACCACTCTACCTTAAATTCCGTTTTTCAGCAAGACATTTTCCCAATCAATTCGGGTTCTCTGGACGCGCAAGAGGCAAGGCGTCCCGCCTCAGTCCATTCCACTCATCCACGGGCGTACGGCGTCGATTGCATTCTTCCCGCCTCGCTCATTAACGGTTGGATAGCGAATATCGGAGATGGTCACTGACGACGAATTGTCGCGCTCCTCGCCGAGCCTACGAAGGCATGAAGCCGCTCCTCGTCGCGTCGACTGACGGTCGACATCCCGGATCCATCTGAAAGCAATCTCGTCTCGCAAGGGGCAAGAATCGTATCCGATCGCTGGTCGAGTCGGCGCAGCTCTCGCGGGTCACGAAGGCCGGCGGGGCGCCTCGGCGCCACGCGTCGAGGAAGGGAACCCGCCGCGTGCCTAGTCAGATCTTCAGCGTCGACGCCGCGAAAGAGCACACTTCGGTGAAGCTCAGCGGGAGCCTGACGACGCCTGTCGGGGAGGAAGTTCATCGGACGGTGCGCGAGGCGCTCAACGGATGCGAACGGCTCGTGCTCGACTGTTCCGACGTGGCCGAGGTCGACGTTTCGTTCCTGCAGATCCTCGTGGCGGCCGATGGGGCGGCGAAGCGGTCGCACAAGACGGCGGCGCTGGCTTCGCCGCCGCAAGGGGCTTTGGGCGACGCGCTGCGGCGCTGCGGTTTCAGTCCACCGCCGGGGGCGACGTCGCTAGCCGAGATTTTCGCCTCGCGGGACAGCGGCAACCCATGACGATACGCGCAGGCGAGGACGCACTGCGCATCCGGCGCGCGCACGAGGGTGCGTCGAGCCCTCTCGGCTGCGGCATGGCCGTCGCCAGCGACCGGAAAGAAGGCGTCGCGGCGGAGCGCAGCCGCGCGCTCGACATGATCGTCGTCGAGCCCGACATGCCGGGAATGGACGGGATCGGCTTCATCCGCGCGCTCAGACAGACGCCGCCTGACCGCCGGGCGCCGATCGTCATGCTCGCCGTCGAGTCCGACAAAGGCTTGAGGCCGCAGGCGAACAAAGGCTTGAAGCCGCAGGCGAAGGCCGCCGGCCCGACCGGCTGCCTCGCCAACCCGTTCAAGGCGGAACAGCCCATCGCCGCAAACCAGAAGGTGCTCGGATGACGTCTAGCACGGATCCCATCGAGATTTTCCGGCAAGAAGCGGGTGAACTGCTCGAGCAATTGGAGGCGGCGCTGCTCGATCTCGAGCGCTCGCCCGACGACCGCAACCTGGTCAACAGCGCCTTTCGCGCCCTGCACACCATCAAGGGCTCGGGGGCGATGTTCGGCTTCGACCAGGTCGCCGCGTTCGCCCACGAGTTCGAGAGCGCGTTCGATCGGGTGCGCAAGGGCGACGCCGCCCCCGAGCCCGACCTGATCGCGATCGCGCTCAACGCCAAGGACTTTTTGCGCACCCAGATCGAGAAGCCGGAAGAGGCGAACGCGGTCATCGGCATGTGCATTCTGTCCGATCTGCGCAAGTTGGTTCAGGGGCCTGGCGCCGCCTCGGCGCTCGCCAGCGTCGCGCCCGAATCCGCCGCCGCATCGCCGTCCCCGCCGCCGCCCGAGCGGAAGGCGTGGCGGGTCGGCATGCGCTTCCACAAGGACGTGCTCGTCAACGGCAGCAATCCGCTGCTGCTGCTCGACGAATTGCGCACGCTCGGCGACTGCCGGGTCGCGGTCGACGTCGAGGCGACGCCGCCGCTCGACCAGATGGATCCGACCGCCTGCTACTTCACCTGGAACGTTCTGCTCGAGACCGCCCATCCAAAGAGCGAGATCGAGGACGTCTTCATCTTCGTCGCCGGAGACATGGAGCTCAGCATCGAGGAGGGCGCCGCGCCGCCGGCCACAGCCGTCGTCCCGTCCGCCGTCGCGGCCGCGGCGCCGCGTCCCGCCGGCGTCGAGTTGGCGGGCGAGGGCGCGGCGAAGAAGGGCGCCAAGGAATCGGCGACCATCCGCGTCCAGGCCGAAAGGCTCGACGAGATGATGGACCGGGTCGGCGAACTGGTGATCGCCCAGGCGAGGCTCACCCAACTCGCCGCCGCCGGCGCCAACGCCAAGGGCGTCGCCGAGGAGATCGAGCGGCTCGCCTCGTCGCTGCGCGACGCGGTGATGGGCATCCGCATGCTGCCGATCGGCTCGCTGTTCGGCCGTTTCCGCCGCCTCATTCACGACCTGTCGCGCGATCTCAATAAGGAAATCGAGCTGATCGCCGAAGGCGAGGAAACCGAGCTCGACAAGACGATGATCGAGCGGCTTGCCGATCCGCTGATCCACGTCATCCGCAACGCCGCCGATCACGGCCTCGAGGGCGTCGAGGCGCGCCGCGCCGCCGGCAAGGATCCAGTCGGCCATATCCGTCTGGTGGCCCGCCACGCCGGCGCCGAGGTGCTGATCAGCGTCTCCGACGACGGCGGCGGTCTCAACCTCGCCAAGATCCGCGCCAAGGCCGAGGAAAACGGCCTCGTCGCGCCCGGCGCCGTCCTCTCCGAGGCCGAGCTGCACCAGCTCCTCTTCCTGCCCGGCTTCTCCACCGCCCACGAGGTCTCGGCGCTGTCGGGCCGCGGCGTCGGCATGGACGTCGTGCGGCGGGCGATCGAGGGCATGCGGGGGTCGATCGACGTCGCCAGCCAGGCCGGCAAGGGCTCGACCTTCACCCTGCGTCTGCCGTTGACCCTGGCGATCATCGAGGGCCTCTTGGTGCGGGTCGCCGAGGCGCGCTACGTCGTGCCGCTGACCGCGGTCGAGGAATGCGTCGAGCTGTCGAACGAGGCCGACGCGCGCTCGAGAGGCCGCAGCTTCCTCAACATCCGCGGCGAGCTGGTGCCGTTCCTGCGGCTGCGCGAGCTGTTCGGCGAGCGCGGCGAGCCTGATCCGCACCAGAAGGTGGTGATCGTCGCCAACGCCGACGTCCGCGTCGGGTTGGTGGTCGACCAGATCATCGGCGGCCACCAGACGGTGATCAAGTCGCTGTCGAAGCTGCACGCCGACGTGCCGAGCTTCTCCGGCGCGACGATCCTCGGCGACGGCGCGGTCGCGTTGATCCTCGACGTGCCGCATCTGATCGCCTCGGGGCAGGCGCGCGAGGCGCGGCTGCAAGCCAGGCAGGCCAAAACCTTGGAGGTCGCGTGATGTCCGAGACGCAAGCCGCCTCGCAGGCGCTGATGCTGGGCCTCGCCGGCGAAGTGTTCGCCATCGACGCGCGCCAGGTGCGCGAGATCCTCGATCCGGCGCCGGTCACCCGGGTGCCGGGCGCAAAGCCCTATGTCGCCGGCGTGCTCAACGTGCGCGGCAAGGTGATCCCGCTCGCCGACCTCAGGCTACGCTTCGGCATGCCGCCGGCCGAGGTCACCCCAGACTCGCGCTTCGTCGTGATCGAGATCGATCTCGACGGCGACCCGACCACCATCGGGATCGTCGCCGACAAGGTCTACGAGGTCACCGAGCTCGACGCCTCGACGCGGCAGAAGACCCCGCCGGTCGGCATGCATTGGCGGCCCGAGTTCATCGCTGGAATCGCCAAGTGGAAAGACGAGTTCATCGTGCTGCCGGACATGGCGAGAATCTTGAGCGCCGACGGAAGCTGAAAGTATGAGATTTACAATCAAGCCAAATGCGACTGAGTCTTCGGCGTTGTCTTCGTCTTTTCAACGATCAGCCGCGGCGATCTCCACCAAGTATTCCAGGTCGACTGAGACGAGCGGGTCGCAGACCTCGTTATGGCGCTCAACGCGTTGACCCCGAACCTGAACGCTACGCCAAAATAGCACGAAATCGTACAGAGCAAACCGAAACAGACAGGTGCAGCATGTCACTACTTTCAAATATCACGAAGGGGAGCGCAAGCGCCCAGCGTCGTATCGTATTGGCCGAGGTTCAACGCCTCACGCAGGCGGTCGCAGCCGGCTCGTTGTCCGCCCGCGCCAACGTCAGCTTGGCGAGCGACGACGGGCAGGCCGTGCTGGTCGCCGTCAACACGATGCTGGACACGGTGGTAGGGCCGTTGAACGTCGCCGCCAACACTGTCGAGCAGATCTCCAAGGGCGCGATCCCGCCGAAGATCACCGACACCTACAACGGCGACTTCAATACCCTCAAGACCAACCTGAATCAGTGCATCGACGGGCTGGGCGGTCTGCGAGAGGTGACCGAGGTTGTCCAAAGGATGGCCAACAACGACCACAGCAAAAAGGTGGATGGAAACTATGTAGGAATCTTCGCCGATTTGGCCCGAGGCGTCAACGTCGTACAGCAACGAGTCCGTCACGTGACTTCAACCATGTGCGACGTCGCGCAGGGGAACCTGGAGGAACTTGCGGAGTATAAGAAGATCGCGCGTCGGTCCGAAAACGACGAACTCGTGCCTGCGATAATCACGATGATGGAAAGCCTCCAGTCCCTGGCCGCCGACAGTCAAATGCTGACTGAAGCGGCCGTGGCCGAGCGGTTCGAGACCCGAGCCGACGACGCACGCCACTCGGGCGACTACCGAAAGGTCGTTCAGGGCTTCAATCGCACCCTGGACGTGGTCACGGAAAAACTGAACTGGTACCAGGCGATCATCGACGCCGTGCCGTTCCCCATTCACGTCATCGACACTGACATGAAGTGGGTATTCCTCAACAGGGCCTTCGAGAAGCTGATGGTCGACCAGCGCTACGTCCGCGACCGCAAGGACGCGGTCGGCAGGCCGTGTTCGACGGCCGGCGCCAACATTTGCAACACCGAGAAATGCGGCATCATGCAGCTGAAGCGCGGCAATGGCGAGAGCTTCTTCGACTGGTGCGGCATGAACTGCAAGCAGGACACTTCGAACCTGCTCACGATCAAGGGCCAGCATGTCGGCTACGTCGAGGTCGTGCAGGATCTTTCGGCCACGCTGAGCGTCCACGATTACACGGCTCGGGAGGTCAAACGCCTAGCCGCAAACTTGGGCCAATTGGCAGCGGGCGATCTAAATATCGACCTGAAGACGCAGGAGGCGGGCAAATACACTGGCGAAACCAAAGCGCAGTTTGACACAATCAATGGGAGTCTGTCGCAACTCAAGAGCGCGGTCGGGGCGCTGGTCGCCGACAGTCAAGTGCTGACCGAAGCGGCGGTGGCCGAAAAGTTCGAAACGCGAGCCGACGACGCACGCCACTCGGGCGACTACCGGAAGGTCATTCAGGGCTTCAATCGCACCCTGGACGTGGTCGTGGAAAAGCTGAACTGGTACCAGGCGATCGTCGACGCGGTGCCGTTCCCCGTTCACGTCATCGACTCCGACATGAAATGGGTGTTCCTCAATAAAGCCTTCGAGAAGCTGATGGTCGACCAGCGCTACGTCCGCGACCGCAAGGACGCGGTCGGCAGGCCGTGCTCGACGGCCGGCGCCACCATCTGCAACACCGAGAAATGCGGCATCATGCAGCTGAAGCGCGGCACTGGCGAGAGCTTCTTCGACTGGTCCGGTATGAACTGCAAGCAAGACACTTCGAACCTCCTCAATATCAAGGGCCAGCATGTCGGCTACGTCGAGGTCGTGCAGGATCTTTCAGCCTCGCTGAGCGTCCGCGATTACACGGTTCACGAGGTCAAGCGTCTGGCCGCGAATCTGGTCCACTTGGCAGAGGGCAATCTGGATATCGAACTGAAGACACAGGAGGCGGGTAAGTACACGGGCGACACCAAAGCGCAGTTCGACACGATCAACGAAAGTCTGTCCCATCTCAAGCGCGCTATCGGCGACCTCATAACCGACGCGACGAAATTGTCGAGCGCTGCCGTCGAAGGCAAGCTGGCGACGCGAGCTGACGCCAGCAAGCACCAGGGCGACTTCCGCAAGATCGTGCAAGGCGTTAACGATACGCTCGACGCGGTGATCGGGCCGTTGAACGTCGCCGCCGAATATGTCGACCAGATCTCCAAGGGCGTCATCCCGGCGGAGATCACCGATAGCTACTCCGGCGACTTCAACACGATCAAGAACAACCTGAATACATGCATCGCCTGGTTCAAGGAACTGGTCGCCTATATTACCGCGATGGCGAACGGCGACATGACGGCGACGATGAACAAGGCGTCGGCCAAGGACCAGATTCACGAATGGCTGATGCTGCTCAAGGCCAGCCTTGGCGCCGTGGTCGACGACGCCAACACGCTGGTCAAGGCGGCTGCCGATGGCAAGCTATCGGTGCGGGCCGACGCGGCGCGTCACAAAGGCGAATACCGTCGGATCGTCGAAGGCCTGAACAACACCCTCGAAGCCGTGGTGACCCCGCTGAATGTCGCCGGCGAATTCATCGAGCGCATCTCGCAGGGTGACCTGACCGGCAAGATCACGGAAAGCTATGCCGGCGACTTCAATACGTTGATCAACAGCATCAACGCCCTGGTCGACAACCTGTCTCGCTTCGCGCAAGAGGTGCAGGCCGCCGCCGATCAGGTGGCCACGGGCAGCGAACAGTCTAGCGAGGCCGCCCAGAATCTGTCGCAAGGCGCGACCGAACAGGCCTCGGCGACCGAGCAAGCCTCCTCCTCGATGGAGGAGATGGCCTCCAACGTCAAGCAGAACTCCGATAACGCGTCCCAGACGGAAAAGATCGCACGCCAGTCGGCGCAGGACGCGGAGGCGAGCGGTTCGGCGGTGAACCGCGCGGTCAAGGCGATGGAGACGATCGCCGAGAAGATCACCATCGTCCAGGAGATCGCGCGCCAGACCGATCTGCTCGCCCTGAATGCGGCGGTGGAAGCGGCGCGGGCTGGCGAGTATGGGCGCGGCTTCGCGGTGGTCGCTTCGGAAGTGCGCAAGCTCGCCGAGCGCAGCCAGGCCGCCGCGGCGGAGATCGGCACGCTGTCGTCCGGTACGGTGAAGTCGGCGCAGGAGGCTGGCGAGATGCTGGTTCGCCTCGTGCCCGACATCAAGCGCACCGCCGAACTCGTCGCCGAAATCAGCGCCGCCTGCCGCGAGCAGGACGTCGGCGCGACGCAGATCAACCAGGCGATCCAGCAGCTCGACCAGGTGACGCAACAGAATGCGGCGGTGTCGGAGGAAGTCTCGGCGACGTCCGTGGAGCTGAGCGCACAGGCCGAGCAGCTTCAGCACAGCATCGCCTTCTTCCGCGTCGAGGCGGAGCCTGGGCATGGCGCTGCGAAGGCGGTTGGGGTGGATACCGCGGTTACGCAACTCAAGAGCAAGGCCGCTTCGATGCGCGGCAAGGAGGCGCATCCCGCCCATCGCCTCGTGGTCCCGCATGTTGCCCTCGGCTCGCCCAAGAGCGCGTTGGTCAAGAACGCTGCGGTCAAGAAGGTCGCCGCCGCTTCGGGCAAAGGCTTCGCCCTCGACATGAAAGCGGGCGGTGACGACGAGGACGCCGCGTTCCGGCGGGCGTGACCTTATCGGGGAGGGCGCCGGGCGCGCCCTCCGCCCTCCATGTATGGGACGAAATGGAACGACAATCATGGCTGAGACGAGACAATATCTGACCTTCGGCGTCGACCGCGAGTGTTTCGCGCTGCCTATCGAAAGAGTGCGGGAAATCCTCGACATGCGCCCGATTTCGCGTCTGCCGCACGCGCCGCCCCACGTGGTCGGGCTGACTGACGTCCGCGGCGCCGGCTTGTTGGTGGTTGATCTGCGCGCCAGGTTCGGCGTCCCGCCGACCGAGGCGACGAACCGGACTCGCATCATCGTGGTCGACGCCGCGGTCGAGGGCAAGAGTCTCGGCATCGGCCTGGTGGCGGACTGCGTGTTCGCGGTCAGCGATCTCTCCGGGGCGGCGCTCGAGCCGCCGCCTTCGATCGGCTCGCGCTGGCGCGCCGAATTCGTCGTCGGCGTCGGCCGCGAAAACGGCGCGTTCGTGATCGTGCTCGATCTCGATCGGTTGATCGAGGCGAGCGAGATCGCGGCGACCGGCGAACCCATCGCCGCGTAGCCGGTTGTCGATCGCGTCGAGCGTAGCGTAACGGCGCGAAAGCGCCTCTCTTGTAGCGGGAGTACCCGTCGCGTGGAACCTGGCTTGAGCGGCGCCGACATCGACGACAGCATGCGCGAGAAGCATTTCGTGACGCTCGCCCAACTCGTTGAGACGCATACCGGCATTCGGCTGCCGCTGAACAAACGCGTGATGCTGGAGGGCCGCCTGCGCCGGCGTGTCCGCGCGCTCGGTCTCGCGAATCTGGCCGAATATGGAAACGCGATTTTCGAGGGCGGTAGGCTCGAAGAGGAGTTCGACCACGTCGTCGACTGCGCCACGACCAACAAGACAGACTTCTTCCGCGAGCCGGAGCATTTCGTCTTCCTGCGCGAGCAGGCGATCCCCGTGGCCCTGCAGCAGCGGAGCGGCCGTGACGCGCTCAAGTTCTGGAGCGCAGCGGCGTCGAACGGCGCGGAGGCCTACACGATTGCGATGGTGGCGGCAGAGATCCTTGGCCTGGACCGGCGGGCGTTCTCCGTGCTCGGCACCGACATCAGCCACGGGGTCATCGCCGAGGCGCGGCGCGCGATCTATCCGACATCGTTCGTCGATCCCGTCCCGCGCGCGCTGCGCGACCGCTACCTCATGGCCGCGCTGGACGCTCGCCGCGATGAGGTCCGCGTTGTCCCTGAGTTAAGGCGATTGGTCCGCTTCGAGCGCATGAACCTGATGGACGCGCAATACCGCGTCGACAACGACTTCGACGTCATCTTCTGCCGGAATGTTCTCATATACTTCACCAAGGCGACCCAGGACGCCGTCATCCGACGGCTGATCGCCCGCTTGCAGACCGGAGGGCATTTGATGTTGGGACACTCTGAATCTCTGGCCGGCAACAACCAGTCGGCGCTGCGCCAGGTGGCGCCGACCATTTTCCGTCGTGTCGCTTAGAGGGGGGGCGAAGGTGAGCGCCGAGGCGAAAAGAGTCCGCGTGCTGATTGTCGACGATTCCGCGTCCGTGCGGCAGAGTCTGTCGTCCATCGTCGCCGAGACGCCGGATCTCGAAGTCATGGCGACGGCGTCGGATCCGTTCGTCGCCGCGCAGCGCATCCAGGAAGAGGTTCCCGACGTCATCATCCTCGACGTCGAGATGCCGCGTATGGACGGCATCACTTTCCTGCGCAAGCTGATGGCGCAGCGGCCGATCCCGTGCGTGCTGTGCTCGACGCTGCTCGAGCCGGGTTCGAACCTTCTGTTCGAGGCGTTGGAGGCCGGCGCCGTCGAGGTGATTCAGAAGCCGCGCCTCGACACCAGGCAATTCCTCACCGAATCGCGCATTCGCATCACCGACGCGGTGCGGGCGGCGGCGCGCGCTTCGCTGCGCAAACGCTCGCACCTCGGCGGCGAGACGCAGAAGAAGCTGACCGCAGACGTCATGATGCCGCCGCCGCTGCCGACGCGCTCGCTGTCGCGCACGACCGAACAGGTGGTCTGCATCGGCGCGTCCACGGGCGGAACCGAGTTGCTGCGCGAAGTGCTGATGTCGCTGCCGCCCGACAGCCCCGGCATGGTCATCGTCCAGCATATGCCGGAGCAATTCACCGCCGCCTTCGCCAAGCGCCTCGACGGACTCTGCCAGATCGACGTCAAGGAGGCGGAGGACGGCGATCCAGTGATCGCCGGCAGGGCGCTGATCGCGCCGGGCAATCGCCACACCCTCTTGCAGCGCAGCGGCGCGCGCTATTACGTCGGCGTCAAGGACGGTCCGCTCGTCTCGCGCCATCGCCCGTCGGTCGACGTGCTGTTTCGCTCGGCCGCCCAATACGCGGGCCCCAACGCGGTCGGGATCATTATGACCGGGATGGGCGACGACGGAGCAAGGGGCTTGCTGGAAATGAAGAAGGCGGGCGCCGCGACAGTCGCCCAAAACGAGGAGTCGTGCATCGTATTCGGCATGCCGAAGGAGGCGATCGCGCTCGGCGCGGCCGACCGGATCGTCCCGCTTTCGCAGATCGCCTCCGAGATCGTCAAGCTTCGGATTCGAAGTCAGTCCTGACAGCGAGCGGGAGAGGACAATTGTCGGAACCGTGGCGCGCGTCGCCGCGCGAGTGGCCGACGAGCGTGTGCTCAATCTCATCCGTTCCTCGGCGCCGGAGTGATGGACGAGCAGGACCCCACACGGCGGCCCCGCTTTCGCCCATCCTAAGCAATCTCGTGTTTGATGACTTCGACGAAGTCGAGCTTGCGCGCGGCCATGTCGTCGATCATACGCTGACGCAGCGGACTGACGGTGTCGGTCTTGCTCATGGAGAGCTCCATTCTGAGTGAGGTTCACAACACCTCGATTCTCAGGACGGGGCTCTTCGGCGCGCCATCGCGAATTCTATCCGCCTGCTACCCGACCTCCCGGCTCACGCCACCCCGCGCAAGCGGGGCCGGAGCGGAGCGACTTCGTGCCCTGGCGCAGAGCTTCCGTAGCGCCTACGGCAGCTTTCTGAAGTTCTCCGCACGTTCCGGGGCTGATCGACAGCACGGAAACGGGCCGAACATCGCGGTCAGAAATTTGATCCAATCAGCGCCAAGCATCGGGTTTGCACAGCGCATTCCGTTAAGGCTCATCGGCCGAGATCGGGTCCGGAACGATCATGGGCGCGATCGCGCGAGACGGTATGCTCAGCGCTCCGCACGATCGCCCGCAACGCGGGCGGCAAGTCGCGAAGGCGGTCACGTGTGCGTTCGAGAAAAAGCCACGCCGGCGCCGGTAGCGGGGCGTCGCGCAACCACGCTAGTGCGCGCTGAAGGTTCCTTGTCGTCGTCGCCCGGGGGCACTTCCAAGAAGACGTTGCCTCGGACCGCGTTTTCTATCCAGGCATGAGATTCCGCCGTCCAGAGCAGCGCAGTGATGAAACTCACTTTTTGTTGATTGTTGCGATCTCAAATCTCTTGCTCGTCACCAGGTGCGACCGGAACGCCACGACATGCTGGCGGCGGATGTCGGCGATGTCGCTCACGCCTTGCGTCTGTTCGAAGAGCGCGATGACCTCGCTCATCTCACTGACATAGGCATCACGAATTGGCTTTCTTGCGATCGTCCGATCTTCCTTCCATCGTTCCTGACAATCGGCCAGCGTCTTGTCTGCCTTCTGGGCGGTCGGGCTGGTTTGCGTCGTAATCGGCTGCAATTGGGGGCGTGGCGTCGACAGCGGCGGGCGCCGTCGTTTGCTTCCGCCACGGCCCCTTGACAGCGTCAGGGTGGGGCCAATCAACCTGCTGTCCCCGGTCGCGGCAGAAGAAGACGTCGATGGCGTGCAGCTCTGCCTTCATGCACATCGCTGCAAAGGACATCAGGTGCGGCGAGGTTCCCAGCAGGATGACCCCGATACGGCGCAGAAGCTCGTTGACGCGCGACAGACGCTCGTTTGCATAGTCGGCGACCGTCATGTCTTCGAGTCGCCGCTTGAGCGTTATCTGCGTCCGACCAATGTTCGGTCTGGAGGCGGGCTGCGCCGCTCAACGCTGCGCCTTTCACGCTTGGCAATCGCTTTTCAAGGTCGTCCTCGATTAGTCGCGCCTCGAACCAGGCGGCGGCCTGCTTCCAATCCTCTGCGGTCCATTCTGAAACGTCGCCCAGTTCGACGGCGATGCCGATCTTCGCTCGGGCCTCGGAGAGCTGCCGTTCGACCTCGTCGTTGATCCGGGCCGCGTCGGAAAGCGCCTTGGCTTGAACGGCCGTGCGATGGGAGCGCTGAATTCGCTTTCGGCGTCCGAAGACGGCGGTCAAGTCGTCGGGGATTCGACGGACGAAATAGAAAACACCGTTACGCAGAGTGACATAGCTAGGAAGGGCCAAATCCGTATCCATGTTATGCAGTTTGTTATGCACTCGGCTTGTTTGCAAGCCGGCTGGACACGGAAGTTATTGAAATTGCTGAAAATCGCCCGTTCTGGCGCGCCCAACGGGACTCGAACCCGTGTTTTCGCCGTGAAAGGGCGACGTCCTGGACCGCTAGACGATGGGCGCAAACCAATAGGCGGCGGCCTCCGGGCGGCTCCGGAGCGCGCGGTTGCTATACGGGGGAGGGCCGGCGGGCGCAAGGGGCGTCGAGGGACGCCCAAGGGGCGTGACGGGCGCGCCAATGGGGCGCGACGTTTCTTCCCTGGACGCGAACCGGATCGGGGGCGCCAGCCTTGCGCGGCGGGCCGCCAGGGCCGATTGTCCCGCCCGGCATTTCGTGAGGAAACGCATGCGCGCGATTCGCATCCATGAGACGGGCGGCCCCGAGGTTCTCAAGATCGACGAGGTCGACCTGCCGCCCCCGGGCAAGGGCGAGGTCCGGATTCGCCACCACGCCGTCGGGGTCAATTTTATCGACACCTATCACCGCACCGGCTTCTATCCGATGCCGCTGCCGCTGATCCCGGGAGGGGAGGGCGCGGGCGAGGTGGTCGAGGTCGGGCCCGGCGTCAAGGATTTCAAGCCCGGCGATCGCGTCGCCTACGCCGGTCCGCCCGGCGGCTACGCGGAAGAGCGCAACATCCCGGCGAGCTTTCCTCGTCAACCTGCCGCGCGGGATCGCCTACGACACCGCCGCCGCGATGATGCTCAAGGGGCTGACCGCGCAATACCTGCTGCGCCAGACCTACCGGGTGAAGGAGGGCGACTGGATTCTCGTCCACGCCGCCGCCGGCGGGGTCGGCCAGATCCTCTGCCAATGGGGGCGGGCGCTCGGCGCCAAGGTGATCGGCACGGTCGGCTCCCCCGAGAAGGCCAAGATCGCCAAGAAGGCCGGCGCGCAACACACCATCCTCTACCGCGAGGAAGATTTCGCCAAGCGGGTCGGGGAGATCACCAAGGGCCAGAAATGCGCGGTCGTCTATGACGGCGTCGGCAAGGCGACCTTTCCCGCTTCGCTCGATTGCCTGAGGCCGTTCGGGATGTTCGCAAGCTTCGGCTCGGCGTCGGGCGGCGTCGAGGCCTTCGACCTCGGCCTTCTCGGCCGCAAAGGCTCGCTCTACGCCACCCGTCCGACCCTGTTCACCTTCATGGCCGATCGGGCGCGGCTCGAGAAGATGGCGCGCGACCTCTTTCGTGTGGTCGGGAATGGCGAAGTGACCATCCATATCGGCAGAACATGGCCGCTCGCCGAGGCCGCCGAGGCCCACCGGGCGCTGGAGGCGCGCGAGACGGCGGGATCGATCGTCCTGACGCTGTGAGGCGGAACGCAGCGCCCGCCCGCTGACCGCGCCGGGGAGGCCGCTCGCGCAAGCCCTGCTGCTTTCGCGCCGGCAGTCGGTCATCATTGCGCCGCGTTCGCCCGCCAAGGCGCGCTCCGCGGCTTGGCTGAGCGGAGCCGCCCCTATATAGCAGGTCGGACGGCGGCCGGCCGACGGCCGAGAGGAAGGGCGTAAGTGACCCAGATGAGCGAGAAGAGCGTGAAGCCCGCAAACGCCGGCGCGACCGCCGTCAAGAAGGAAGAGGGCTGGTGGGAGACCGTCAAGGTCATCATCGAAGCGCTCATCATTGCGCTCGTCGTGCGCACGCTCTTGTTCCAGCCGTTCAACATCCCCTCGGGGTCGCTGGTGCCGACGCTGCTGGTCGGCGACTACCTGTTCGTGTCGAAATACGCCTACGGCTATTCGCACTACTCGCTGCCCGGCTTCCTCGACCTTGTCCCGCAGGCGATGCCGGGGCGCATCTTCGCCTCGCAGCCGAAGCGCGGCGACATCATCGTCTTCAAGCTGCCGAGCGACGGCGAAACCGACTACATCAAGCGCCTGATCGGCCTGCCGGGCGACAAGATTCAGGTCCAGCACGGCCGGCTGATCATCAACGGCGAAATGGTCCCGCGCGAGGCGATCGCGCCCTATGCGACAGTCAACCACTTCGGCAAGCCGGAAGAGGCGCCGCGCTACCTCGAGACGCTGCCCAACGGCGTGAAGCATGAGATCATCCAGATCGACGGCGACGACGGCACCTTCGACAACACGAAGGTCTATGAGGTGCCGCCCGGCCACTATTTCATGATGGGCGACAATCGCGACAATTCGAGCGACTCGCGCCTCGCCTCCGACCAGGGCGGCGTCGGCTACGTGCCGTTCGATAATCTGATCGGCCGGGCCGAGATCATCTTCTTCTCGATCGGCGACGACACGCCCGCCTGGGAGCTCTGGAGATGGCCGTGGACCGTGCGCTGGGACCGCATTTTCCAGCGGATCCATTGACGGCGCGCGCAAGCGGCGCGATGCGTCCGCCAGCGTTGAAGTCGGTCGATGGCATGAAACGGCGGGGCAAGGCTGGATTCTTGGAGCTCGAGGCCCGGCTCGGATACCGGTTCGCCGACCCGGACCTGGCGACGCTGGCGCTGACGCATCTTTCCGCCCAGCCCGCCGCCGGACGTTCGTACCAGCGCCTCGAGTTCCTCGGCGACCGGGTGCTCGGCGTCGTCGTCGCCGACCGTCTGTACCAATCGTTTCCGAGCGCCAGCGAGGGGGAGCTGTCGATGCGGCTCGCCAAGCTCGTCCGCCGCGAGACCTGCGCGGAGATCGCGGCGGAGTGGGACGTCGGGCCGCATCTCACGCTCGGGCTCGGCGAAGCGCGGGGCGGGGGGCGGAAGAAGGCGGCGATCCTCTCGGACGTCTGCGAGTCCCTGATCGGCGCCGTCTACCTCGACGGCGGCTTCGAGGCCGCGCGGGACCTGATCGTTCGCTCCTGGGGGGAACGGCTGACCGCCGACACGGAGCCAGCGCGCGACGCCAAGACCGCGCTGCAGGAATGGGCGCAGGCGCGCGCGCTGGCCGCGCCGCGCTACGAGGAAGCGGCGCGCAGCGGTCCGGCGCACGCGCCCCAGTTCGTCATGCGGGTGGAGCTGCCCGGCTACGCCGCCGAGACGGGGGAGGCGAGCTCGAAGCGGGCGGCCGAGCAGGCGGCGGCGCAGGCCTTTCTCGACCGGCGGACCGAGGCGTGAGCGCGACCCGCTGCGGCTTCGTCGCGCTGATCGGCGCGCCCAACGCCGGCAAGTCGACCCTGATCAACGCGCTGGTCGGCGAAAAGGTCTCGATCGTCACCCGCAAGGCGCAGACGACGCGTTCGACCGTGCGCGGCGTCGTCACCAAGGGCGAGGCGCAGATCGTATTCGTCGACACCCCGGGCCTGTTCGCGCCGAAGCGGCGGCTCGACCGGGCGATGGTCGCCTCCGCCTGGGGCGCCGCGGCCGACGCTGACGCGCTGGCGCTCCTTATCGACGCGCGCAAGGAGGCGGCTTCCACCGGTCTCTCCGAGGAGACGGAGCAGATCCTCGAGACGCTCAAGGAGCGCGGCAAGCCCAAGGTCCTGGTCCTTAACAAGATCGACCTGATCGAGCGCCCAAAACTGCTCGATCTCGCCGCCCGGCTGAACGCGGCCCATGCCTTTGCCGAAACCTTCATGGTCAGCGCGACGACCGGCGACGGCCTCGACCGGCTGAGCGACCATCTCGCGGCGATGCTGCCCGCGGGCCCCTGGCTCTATCCCGAGGATCAGATCGCCGAGGCGCCGATCCGCTCGCTCGCCGCCGAGATCACCCGCGAAAAACTGCTCGAGCGGCTGCACGACGAACTGCCGTACCAGGCGACGGTCGAGACCGATTCGTGGAAGGACCAGCCCGACGGCTCGGCGCGGGTCGAGCAGACCGTGTTTGTGACCCGCGAGGGTCACCGCAAGATTGTGATCGGCGAGGGCGGCCGGACGATCAAGGCGATCGGCACGGCCGCGCGCAAGGACATCGCCGAGGCGCATGGCGCGACCGTGCATCTCTTCCTGCACGTCAAGGTGCGCGAGCGCTGGCAGGACGACCCGGAACGCTACCGGGCGATGGGGCTGGAGTTCCCGAAGGGGTAGGGGCGCCAAAAGTCAGTTTCCGTAAGCGGTCCTAGGAATAAAGAGGAGCGCGCTCCGCCGATCAGCCCTTCGCGCAGGCGCGCGCCAAGTTGCAGGAGCATTACGGCTTCGCGATCGGCGAGAGCACGATCCAGCGGATCACGTTTGCCCACGCCCAGGCGATCTACGAAGCCGGCCGCCAGGATTGTGAATTTCCGGAGGCGCCGGGCCTCAGCAAGCCGATCATCGTCGAGACGGACGGCGGCATGGTTCCGATCGTCGAACCGAGCAGCGAGGGGAAGGACAAACGCAAGGGCAAGACGCTGTCCTGGCGGGAGGCGAAGCTGTCGCTGGCGCACGCGCAAGGGAACTGCACGCCGGTTTATGCGGGTTCGATCGAGGGCGCAGTTGAAGAGGCCGGGCGTCAGTTGCTTTCGTGCGCGGTTCGCGCCGGCTTCGGGGCGAACTCCCGGGTTCACGCGGTCGGCGACGGCGCGCCCTGGATCGTCGGCCAAATCGAGCAGCAGTTCGGCGACCAGGGCCGCTATTTGATTGATTTCTATCACGTCTGCGAATATAGTTCCTTGACGAGACTTCGTGTGAACGAATTTCGTCAGCTAGGTGCACGATCAAGTCGTCCGAGCTGTCGACGTCAAAGATTGTAGGGTGGAACGCCGCGTTTTCCAATATCTTTCTGGCCGAATTGTACGCGTCGACGATTTCTGGGTTAGATGGCGGCCCGAGCACTAAGTTGAGCTTTATCTCATCAGTCAATCCGTCCTTCGCACTATCGAAGAGGCCACGGATGCGATGCGCTTTGTTCTTCACTTCAACTGCGTCCGCCAGATCAAGCGAGATTGCTTCGATTGCATGCCACTGACCGTTCTTCCAGGTATGCTTCAGCGTAATTTCTTCAACGGACCCGTGGAAGGTGTGCTCTTGGAACCGGTCAGCGATCTGTAATTGTTCTAACTTTTCGCGGATCGGCTTCCAGACGTCCGCGTCGTCACGGCGGTGAACTGCGTGCTTTTCGTGGCGGGTAACGAAACGAGCATATAGCTGATCGAGTGTCGCTGCCGGGTCACTGGTGATACCGGACCCCGGAGGCGACCACTGGAAGGAACTGTCATCGATCGCTAGTGCCTTGCGCGCGAACGCCATGGCGTCAGGAGACGATCGGAAGAGGCCTGCCGACCTTTCGCTCTTCGCCAGGTGCTCGATGCCTGCCTTGACTGCGCGCAGGGTCTCTTTGAACGCCTTCTCGTCGAGCGTGGGGAAGACGCTCGCAACCCGCCCATAGGTTGACCTAAATTTTGCTGTCAGCCCGCTTCTGGCGTGAAGGATAACGCCGACGTTCACAAACTCGGACGTCATCACGTCATGCACATAACGCAGGACTGTATAGCTGTAGGTCTCACGCTCCGACATTGAGAGCCCTCCTGCATTCGGCAATGCAATCGTCGATCCGGTTTCGGCACTCCTTGACCCGCGCCAACGCGAAAGCTGTCAGACTGCGGTCAACGGTCCATGCTGGCGGCAAAGAACCTTCATATGCCTCAATCTGGGGGTCTGACAAGCCCGCCCATGACGTACGGATTTGGCCGAAGTCCAGCTCTTTGCCATCTCTCGAGAGCGGAACGGCGAAAATATGAGCCCCCGGAGTCACTAGGTAGTTAAGTCCGCCAAACGACCATGGCGGCGTGCGATTGCCGAGGAGAAGGTAATCTCGGAACGCCATTTCGTGGTCAATCATCAGGAGAGTGTCGCCGCGTACGAGGATATTGGGCTTCATACCGCCACGATCGCTGTTGCCGATCATTGCATCGAAGAAAAAGATCGCAAGGGCCATCTGACGAGCTTCATTGCTGACAAGCTTGTGTTCAGTGGCCCACGTCGTGAAGCCGTTGGTGACGAATGTCGAGCCGAATGCCGGCGGCGAACTGCTGGCAACGATGCCTCGTGCAAATGGGTCGACGAGGCTGTCCGCGAACGCTTGCCGCCAATTCACGATCACGGGCGTCGGCGTTGGGAGCCCGAGGTCCGCGGCAAGCTGCGAGGCAATGAGTTCCGCGCAGAGCGAGCTAAGCAGGCATTCCTTTCCGGTCGCGAACTTCACCACCGCCTCGAAAGTGCCGCCAGCCATCTTTTCGCAGGTCAGCAGAAAGGGCGACGTGCGGCCTGCGCTCATGATCCTGTGGAACTGAATGGCTTCGACGCATTCAATCTTAATCATGCTTCGACCGCGCTCCGTGCTTGTCTAGTCCAGCACGTCAGCGGTTTTGCGCCACTGCCCGGGACACCTATTCGACGCCGCATCACGCGAGTCGGCGCCCTCGGCGACGGCCAGTTTTTGCGATGACGGTTGCTTCAATCGCCAATTAAAATCGGAAGCCCAACTGGCGTGGCCAATATCGCCGGGCGTGACCTCATGCCGCGTTGCGCGGTTCGATCGCCGCAAGGTCGCCCGCCAGTCGTTCCGCCTGCACGTGCAGATCGTATTTTGACTGCATGTTCATAAACCACTGGGGATCGACGCCGAAAAAGCGGCCGAGCCGCAATGCGACGGCTGCCGTAATGCCTTGCCGACCACGGCAAATGTCGTTGATCCGGCTGCGTGTGACATGAATGGCCCTGGCCAAGGCATAGACTGTCAGGCCCATCGGCTCGAGGAATTCCTCGCGCAGGACGCTGCCGGGGTGAGGCACGGGAATATCAGCAGCGGGCATGGCCTTTCCTTTCTCAAGGGGTCGTCATCGAAATCGACGTCGCAAGCGTCGCCATCACGCCAGACAAAACAGATGCGCCATTGCTCGTTCACGCGGATCCGCCGCCAACCGGTTGCTTGGCGGCGCTCGGCGACGTCCCGCGGGAGCCGCTTCGGCGCCCTTCCGGCCGCCAGGGCCGCAGTGCGCTTGTTTCTGTACGACCGGATTATAACCGATCGTACCAAAAAATAGTACGTTCGCCAACCCTGGCAAAATCTGCGGCGCGCAATTGCTTCGGGCCCGGCGACGGCGTCTCAACGGCTGAACCTTCCCCGGATTGAACGCCGTTCGCTTGCGCGACGTCCTGATTTGCTCAAACCTTCCTGCCTCCCGCTCGACTGCGGCCGACGTGGGCCGAGGTCGGAACCGCGGGAATACTATAAGTGGAACGACGTGGCTCGAAGCTCGACGAGCGGCGGCGACGATTGTTCGCGGCGGGGGAGGTTCGCGCGGCCGGGCGGGGAGGCCTGGAGGCCGTCGCGAAGATCACCGGATACGCGCGCTCGACGCTCGGGCGTGGCTTGAAGCAACTCGATGGCGCGCCGTTTCCGGCGGGCCGCGTTCGTCAGCCTGGCGGCGGTCGCCGATCTTTGGCGAGCCGGGACGCGACGCTGATCGAGGATTTGCGGCGCATCGTGGAACCTGCGACGCTCGGCGATCCAGTGCGTCCGTTGCTCTGGGTTTCGAAGAGCCACGACAAGCTCGCCGCCGCGTTGAGCGAGATGGGCCACAGGATCAGCGCCACCAGCATGAGGCGGTTGCTGCCGACGCTTGGCTTCAGTCGGCAGACCAACCGCAAGGCCGACGAGGGTTCGAAACATCCTGATCGCGATGCTCAGTTCGAGCACATCAACGCTCATGTGGTCGAGCGCCAGGCCGCCGGACAGCCTGTCATTTCGGTCGATACGAAGAAGAAGGAGTTGGTCGGCAACTACAAGAACGGCGGCTCGGATTATCGTCCGAAGGGCGATCCTCAACGCGTGAAGGTCCACGATTTCGAGGACAAGGAGCTTGGCAAGGTTGTGCCCTACGGCGTTTACGATGTGGCGGCCAACATCGGCTTCGTCAGCGTCGGCATCAATGCGGATACGGCCGAGTTCGCAGTCGCGGCCGTCCGTCGTTGGTTCGACAAAATGGCCGCGAGCGCTACCCGGACCCCCGTGAACTGACGATTACGGCCGATGGCGGCGGCTCGAATGGATCGCGTGTCCGGCTGTGGAAAATCGAATTGCAGAAGTTCGCCGACGCGACAGGGATGATCGTCCATGTCCATCACTATCTGTCACGGCAGTCCTGGAGCGCAGCCCTGAAAGCCGAGCTCTCCGTTTCCGAAGCCCGTCGCATCGCGCTGACGGCGCAGGGGTTCAACGCGATGCGGCGCCGCGAGGCGGTCGGCGCGGCTGAGCTGCGCAAGGGCGTCGATCGGCTCGGCGTCCTTCAGATCGACAGCGTGAACATTTTGGTGCGCGCCCAGTATCTGCCGCTCTATTCCCGCCTCGGCCCCTATGAGCCCGCCCTCCTGGACGCGCTGACGGCGGCCAAGCCCAGGCGTGTCTTCGAATATTGGGGGCACGAGGCGTCGCTGCTGCCGATCGACTGCCATCCGCTCATGCGCTGGCGGATGGCCCGCGCGCTTCGCGGCCAGGGCATGTGGCGGCAACTCGAACCTTTCGCGGGCGAGAAGCGGGGCGAGGCCGACGCTCTCATCGCCCGCATCGAGCAAGAGGGGCCGCTGGCGGCTTCCGATGTGGCGGATACCAGAGCCGCAAAGGGCATGTGGGTGTGGAGCGCCGCCAAGCATGCGCTGGAATGGCTGTTCTGGGCCGGGCTCGTCGCCGCGACTCATCGGCGAGGCAGCTTCGAGCGCGTCTACGACCTGCCGGAGCGGGTGCTGCCTCGCGCGATCCTAAGGCTCCCCACGCCGAGCGGCGTCGACGCCCGGCGGGCGCTTCTCGCGCGTTCGGCGCGGGCGCTCGGCGTCGCGACGGCGGACGACCTGCGCGATTACTATCGCATCGCCGCCGCCGACGCGCGGGCGCCGATCGAACAGCTGGTCGAAGAAGGGACCCTGATCCCCGTGCGCGTGCGCGGCTGGCGGGACCAGGCCTATCTGCACGAAGGCGCGCGCGCCGGCCGCAAGCCCGAAGGCGCGGCGCTGCTGTCGCCGTTCGATCCGCTCGTTTGGCGCCGTCCGCGAACCGAGAGACTGTTCGGGTTCCGCTATCGGCTCGAGATCTATACGCCGGCGCACAAGCGCGAGCATGGGTACTACGTGCTGCCCTTCCTGTTGGACGGCGCCCTCGTCGCCCGCGTCGACCTGAAGGCGGATCGCAAGGCGGCTGCGCTGATCGTCCAGCGCGCGCACGTCGAGCCGGGCGCCCCGCCGTCCACGGGCGAGCGGCTGATCGAGGAGCTTCGCCGGATGGCGTCATGGCTCGGGCTGTCGAGCCTCGCCTTTGCGCCGCGCGCCGCCGTCGACCGTGTCTTCGCCGCCCTTCCCGTCGCGGCCCACCCGGCGTCTGTCGAGCCGGCGCCTGCGCAGTCCGAGAGCGCCTGTCATGGATGAGCGGCCGGTGAAAAGCGTCACGACCGACGCCCTCAGGATCGCCTACGTCGAACACGGCCCATCCGACGGCTGGCCGGTTATCCTGTCGCACGGCTTTCCTTACGACATCCATGCCTTCGACGACGTGGCGTCGATCCTGGCGCGAGCGGGAGCGAGGGTCATCGCCCCCTATACGCGCGGGTTCGGCCCGACCCGCTTCGTTTCGGACGCGGTCATGCGAAGCGGGCAGCAGGCGGCCCGCGGCTCGGACATCGTCCAGCTTGCCGCCGCGCTCGGTCTCGAACGCCCGATCCTCGGCGGTTACGATTGGGGAGGCAACGCGTCCTGTGTGGCGGCGGCGCTGTGGCGGGACCGGATTGGCGGCCTTGTCTCCTACGCGGGCTACGACGTGATCGATGTCGGGGGACAACGGCGCCCGTAGCGCCGTCGCTCGAGCGGGTCTTCTGGTATCAGCATCTCTTCCAGACCGAGCGCGGGCGCGAATGCCTGTCCAAACACCGCCGCGAGCTCGCCCGGATCCTGTGGAGCGAATGGTCGCCCGGCTGGCGGTTCGATGAGGCGACGTTCGCCCGGTCGGCGGTCGCATTCGAAAATCCCGACTTCGTCGATATCGTGATCCACTGTTACCGCAGCGTCTTTGGCCTCGAGGCGGGCGACCCCGCGCTGCAGCCGCTCGAAGACCGGCTTGCACAGAAGCCCGCGATCAGGGCGCCGACAGTGACGATCGACGGCGCGAACGACCCGCTGAAGCCCGGCGGGACTGCGGCCCATGCCCGCATGTTCGTCGGTCGGCATGAACACCGCGTCGTCGACGCAGGCCACAATCTGCCTCAGGAGGCGCCTCAGGATTTCGCCGAGGCGGTCATGCAGGTTCGCGATTGGTCTGCCGAGGAACGACCAGACGGATCGCGAGGCGAGCCAAGAAAAGAATAGGCCTGTCCTCGGCGGACGGTGAAGTCCGTCGTGCCCGCCGGCGCGGCTCACCCGACGGTTCCTAATGTCGCTCTTGAGCGACCCTTCTTTCGATTACACGAATTTCGTGCGGATTGCGGCGCGAGCGAGGGCAGGAATTCCCGCCGGCAGACACCAGAAGCGCCAGGAGAACGCGCGAAATATCTTGCCTTTCCCAAGCGTATGTTCTACATTGGTTCCTATACGTTCTCGCGAACGAGACGCAGCCGGTGTCGCCTGGCGCGAAGCCGCTGCGCCGGCCGGGGTCCGAATTCGGTAGCTTGAGACGGCGGCGGGGGTCGGAGGGCTAGAAGCAGAAGCGGATGGGCGCGGGGTCCGAGACGATCCGCCTACCGAAGGGGTTATGGCGTTGGGCATGCTGCTCCTGCCGCACGACAAAAGACGTCCGTCAGCGGTTGATTTGAATTGGGTGTGGCCCAAGCGGGGACCACATTCGCCGACTGGGTCTTTGATTTGGGATGTTCGAGGGTGAGCAAGGAGCTCATGGTCCGGCAGCGTCCCGTTTGGCCGCTCCGCTCGCCCGGAAATTCGGATGCAAGCCATTGAAAACATTGATTCCGAGCCCGGGACTCCGCCGGTCGGGACGGCTGGGGCGGTCCCGGCGCGCTCGAGGCGGGGTCCGAGACGCGACCCTTTCCCCTGCGCCTCGACCAAGGCCGGAGGGTCCCCGGTCGCCGTCCCGGCGGTCGACGGTCGCCCGGAAATTCCGCCACAAACCGTTGAAAACATTCAATCCGCGCCCGGGCCCGCCGGCCCCGCCGAAGCCGCGACCCGGAGAGGCCACGACGCCGGCAGTAACCGTTGGACTCCCGGTCGCCGACGCGGCGGAGGCCGGTCCAGATCGAGTCCCCGGCTGGTCCCGAGCCGCCTCCGGAGCGACGATTCGCCCTTGCGCTCCAAAGCCCCTGTTGATGACGACCGGGCAAGCGCGACGGGCATGAACCCGGGCGCGACACGCGCTCCGAATCACGCTATTCGGCGAAAGGGCCCCAGGAGTCCGCCATGTCTTTTGCCGCCTACATCAAAACCTGCCCGGCCGAAGACGATCCGGCCGGCGATTTCGTCCGGCACATTCGCGACGACCGCGACCTTCCGGACGCGGAGACCTGGCGACAGCTCGAGGCCTATCTGTCCCTGCGGGGCGTGACGGATCGCGCCATGGTCGCGGGAAAGCGGGTCTGGGTCGCCTATGAGGCGAGGCGGGCGAGAGGCTGCGCCTGAGTCAGGCGGGAGGATCGCCGCGCCAGCTGAGCCGTCCAAATATGGCGTGAAAAGTGGACTGTAGACCGGGTAACTGGACTCCCGGCGCCGACCTGTCGGGGCGGGCGAACGCCGATCGGAGAAAGCACGGCATTATAAGGAGCCGCCCTTGCAATCTCCGTAAATCTTCATGACCGCAGAGTCCGCGCGTTCGACGTGCTCGACAAGTCTCTTGGCGACGATTTCCGCAATGATCTCATCTGCATGAAGAACGCGCTTGGGCCGAGGGAACCGCATGGCAAAACCTGAGAGCGGCCGACGGGTCCGGGCGGTCATCGCGACGCCAACGTGAAAGGGGCACAACTCTCACGTTGCGGGCCGGATCGCCGACAGCGACGGCTCGCGACGCGTTAATATGACCGACAAAAAGCCAAATTACCACAATTGATTACAACTGATTGAGCGCTTCCAGACCGGCGAGGCGATTCCGCCGCTTTTGCATAGACCCTTCTGCCTGCGACTTTGTGCCACAGCATGAGCTGCGTTGAGTAGCGCCCGATTTGGTGCGTAAGATAACACCGTTCAGTCAATTTTTTTGGGGACCAATATGACAGTCGCTTCCCTCAACCGCTATCACGCGGTCATCGACTATATGTGCAATCTCAAGTGGTCGGCGTTGAACCGTGAGGAACTCATGGCGGTTTGCGCCGCTTACTACTATTTCTCGGTCCAGTTCGTCGAAGCGGTCGATATTGCTTGCGGGCTTTATCCGTCGGACCGCAAGCTCGCCGAACTCCGAGAAGGAGAATGCGACACTGCCAACCTTAGCCCGTACCCGGACATCGCCGCGGACGGGGAGAAAATGGACCATGACGAGTTCATTCGGCGCGCGGCCGCGATGTCGAGTTTGGATCCGGTCGAGCGGGAGCGTGTCGACAAGATCGGCCACGCGTACCTCGAAGATGTCCACCGGATGGAGCCTCTCGTTCGGGCGATGAGCCTGTCGAGTTACGAAGATGAAGGGCTGCCGCGGGTCTTCAGCGCGATGCTGCAAGCGCCCGATTGGGACGAACCGTCGCTCGGCGCTTTCCGACATTTCCTGGTCCAACATGTTGCTTTGGACAGCAATAGCCACGGCGCGTTGTGTCGGCATCTCGTCGCCGACGATCGCATCCTACCGTTGTGGACGGCTTTCCAGAACCTTCTTGTGGATGCGGCGCCGAAGCTTGCCGCCTGATGGTCAAGGGCTGCTCACCCCCTGGGTGCAGTCGAACTTCGAGGCCGCCTTCGAGCGGCCTCTCCATCGCCGCTCGATGCGCGGACCCGCACACGACGCCGATCTGGTCTCTGAATGAGGATAGGTTTCTTTTCGCCTTCGCTGGTCTCTGGACGCCCTGGCGCGGCGAGAGGGAATCCAAGGGCGCGCCGGACGACGGCGGCCACGATATGTTTGGCGTCCTGACGACGGACGCGAACGCGATCGCGGCGCCGATCGATCTCAAGGCGTTGCCGGTCATATTGACCAACCCTGCCGGGTTTGACCGCGGGCTTGCGGCCGAGACGTCCGACGGGCTTGCGCTGCAACAGCCGTTGGCGGAAGGCGCACCACGGTTCGTCGGGCGAGGCGAGCGCTCGCACGGCTCGGTGACGGCCGCGTGATCCTTACGCCGTGGGGATAATGACGGCGGAGGTCCAAACGAGGATTGACGCCCGACATGAATTTTTCGTAATGCTTCGTCCAGACGGCGGCAACCTGCGTCGGTCGCATCGGGGGATGCGAAGCCCGGGGCGGGGCAGTTTGCGGGTTGCCGCCGTTCGCATAATCGACACATATTTTATTCATCGGATTGCCGACCGAATGCGTCTTGGCGAGCGCCGGCGCGCCTGCTTCCGGTCGCAATTGTTGCGGGCCGAAGGTCGCAAACAGCGACAGGGCTCGTCGGCTTCTTCGAAAGCGAATTCGGCAACCGCATAAGCAAATAGTGACAATCTAGGATTGTTGTGAGTTGTGAACTAAGGCATGCCAAGGCAAAGCCGAATAATAAGTTGCGTGTAATTATTTTGCGTGATTGTGTCCGATTGCCGTTTTGGGAGGGCGCATCATGCCGGATATCAGCGCCGAGGTCGCGAACGCACTGTATTGGGACCTGGCGATACCTCGTTACGAAGTGACCGTGGAAGTGGATCGCGGTCTGGTCACTCTGCACGGGAGGGTCGAACGAGGCTACCAAAGGGCCTGCGCGGAGGCGGACGCGCGCCGTGTGCCCGGCGTGACTGCCGTGCGGAACGAGATCGCCGTCCGCGCCGCGTAAGACTTGAGCCGGTCCGCCGAGCCCCAGGCAGGCTCGACCGACGCTCAATTGTCCACTGATCGCTTCCCAGCTCCGGGCGCCGGCCCGGCTGCCGTCCGATTTTGCATTCGGCGCTTGATCCGCAGCGGCGAAACCGGTTCCCTACGAACTAAGACGATCCGCCTGACGGGGTGACGGCGTGGGCGCCGGGACGGAGGGAGACGACCATGACCATGCACGTCGGCAAGGATCAGCCGCTCGAAATCCTCACGGCCGGGGAACCGTCGCGCCGGCCGCCGCTCCTGTTCGTGCACGGCGCCTTTTGCGGCGCCTGGATCTGGGCCGAGCATTTCCTGCCGTTCTTCGCCGAAGCGGGCTTTCGCGGCATCGCCGTGTCGCTCAGCGGCCACGGCCGTAGCGCCGGACGCAAGCAGCTGGATTCGTTCGGATTGGCCGACTATGTCGCCGACGTCGCTGCGGCCTCGGCCGGACTCGACCCGCCCCCCGTCGTCGTCGGACATTCCATGGGCGGCGTCGTCGCCCAGCGTTTCGTCCAAAGGCATCCGGCGTCCGGCCTCGTCCTGCTCGCGTCCGCGAGCTTTGCGGGGCTGAGCGGCGCCGTCATGAACATGGCCCTCGGCCACCCGGCGCTGCTCCTGGCGCTGACCCGGGTCCAGTCCCGCGGCGTCGAGCCGTCCGACACCGCCGCCATTCGCAGGGGACTCTTTTCCGAAAACTTCCCGGTCGATCGCGCGATGCGCTACGCGGCCCTGTTGCAGCGCGAGTCCATGCGCGCCAACCTGGAGCTGTTGGCGCCGCAATGGCTGGAGATGATGCGGCGCCCGCGGCTGCCGGCCCTCGCGCTCGCCGGAGCCGACGACTGTTTCGTCCCCTGGACCGACCTCACCTTCTCGTCGCTCTTCTGGAACGCCGAGACGCACATGCTGCCGGGCGTTCCGCACGCCATGATGCTGGACATGTCCTGGCGCGTTCCCGCCCGGATCGTGGCCGACTGGCTGGCGCGGACCTTCGATCGGGGGTAGCCGAGGACGGTCGTCACAGTCAGACCGAAAAGCTCACCCCGCAGCCGCAGGAGGCGACGGCGTTCGGGTTCTTGATCCGGAACGACTGGCCCATCAGGTCATCGACGAAGTCGAGTTCCGAGCCCTTCATCATCTCGAGCGAGACGGGATCGATGACCACCGTCGCCCCGTCGCGGGTCGCAACGAAATCGTCGTCGGCGCGTGTCCGGTCGACGTCGTAGGTATACTGGAAGCCGGAGCAACCGCCGCCCTTGACCGAGATGCGCAACGCTGCGCCCGCCTCGCCCTTGAGGATGGCGTTCAGCCGCTTGGCGGCGCTGGCGCTGATCGTGACGGGGTCGGAGACGACGGCTTCGCTCATACGGACACCTTTTATGTCCCGGCGCGGCGATCCGGGCGACTTCAAGACTTCGTGCGGTTAAGATATGCCGTCGAGGGGAAAGCGCAACGCCGGGGATGCCGATGGCCGAGGATGAGGGGCGGGGGCCGCGCGCCCCCCATGCGGCGAACCCTGCCGTTGCGCGCCGCCTCGTCGCCGAGCCGCCGTCGCCGACCCGCACCGAATTCCAGCGCGACCGCGACCGCATCGTCCATTCGACCGCGTTTCGGCGCCTTGCCCACAAGACCCAGGTGTTCGTCCATCACGAGGGCGACCATTTCCGCACCCGGCTCACCCACACGATCGAGGTGGCGCAGATCGCCCGGGCGCTGGCGCGCGCGCTCAAGCTCGACGACGATCTCGCCGAGGCGGTCGCGCTCGCCCACGATCTCGGGCACACGCCGTTCGGCCATACCGGAGAGGAGGCGCTCGACGCCTGCATGGCTGGCGACGGCGGCTTTGACCACAACAGCCATGCTTTGCGCATCGTCACCGGGCTCGAGCGACACTACGCTGATTTCGACGGCTTGAACCTCACCGACACCACTCTCGCCGGCATCGTCAAGCACAATGGGCCGCTCGTCGACGCCGCGGGGCGGCCGTCCGGGCGCTACCGCGAGCGCGGCCTGCCGGCGGACATCCTGGATTGCGATCGGCGCCTGCGGCTCGACTTGTCGAGCTTCGCGAGCCTCGAGGCGCAAGCGGCGGCGCTTGCTGACGACATCGCCTACGACGCGCACGACATCGACGACGGGCTCCGGGCCGGGCTTTTCCCGCTTGCCGACCTTTGCGCCGCGGTTCCCTTTATCGCCGCGGTGGTCGCCGAGATCGAGGACCGCCATCCGGGCCTCGAGGCGAGCCGCCTCACCCATGAACTCACCCGGCGGGTGATCACCCGGTTCATCGAGGACGCAATCGGCGAGAGCCGGCGGCGGATCGAGACCGCCGGCGTGGCCAGCCCTGAAGCGGTCGCTTCCGCCGGCCGGCCGCTCGTCGCCCACTCGCCGCCATTCGAGGCCGCCGACCGCGACGTCAAGGCGTTCCTGTTCGCCCGCATGTACCGCCATCCTGAAGTGCAGGCGGTGCGCGACAAGGCTGAGGCGACACTGCGCCGTTTGTTCGCGGCCTTCATCGCCAACCCATCGCTGATGCCGCCGGTCTGGGCGGCCAAGGCCGAGGGCGTCGATAAGGCGCGCGCGGTCGCCGACTATATCGCCGGTATGACCGACCGGTTCGCCATCCACGAGCACGCCCGTCTTTTTGACGGGCCGCGGGACTTGCGGTAGACGCCCTGCGTCTGTTTGGGCGAAGCGTCGGGCGCGATGGCTTGTAGCCGCGCTCGCTGAGCGCGGCGGACGCGGTCCATAGGGCGTTCGGAAGAACGCCCGTCTGTCGACGGGCTATGGACCGCGTCTACAGCGGCGGCTGCCCCTGTTGCGCCGAACAAATCCCGTTGACGCCTTGGCGGAGACAATGAACCTTTTTGCGGATTTCCAGGCGCGGGTGGGGGCGCTGATCGAGAAGCGGATCGAGGCCGGCGAACTGCCGTACGACCTCGATCTCGCCCGCTTCGTCGTCGAGCCGCCGCGCGACGCCGCCCATGGCGATCTCTCGACCAACGCCGCGATGGTCTACGCGAAAGAGGCGAAGGCCTCCGGCTCGAACCCGCGCGCGCTCGCCGAACGGCTCGCCGCTGATCTCGCCGCCGAACCGGATGTGGCGAAGGCGGAGGTCGCGGGACCCGGATTTATCAATATTGTCTTGCAAGCAGAGGTTTACGAGAAGGTCCTGAGCGCCGTTCTCACGCAGCGCGCGGCCTTCGGCGCCGGGCGCCCAGCCGTCGCCACGCCGGTGAACGTCGAATATGTCAGCGCAAATCCGACCGGACCGATGCATGTCGGGCACGCGCGGGGCGCCGTGTTCGGCGACGCGCTGGCGAACCTCCTGAATTTCGCCGGCTTCCCGGCGACGCGCGAATATTACATCAACGACGCCGGCGCCCAGGTGAACGCGCTCGCCCGCTCGGCCCATCTGCGCTACCGCGAGGCGCTCGGCGAGGCGATCTCGATCCCTGAGGGGCTCTATCCGGGCGACTACCTCAAGGCGGTCGGCGAAGCGCTGAAGGCGGAATTCGGCGCGGGCTTGAGCGACGAGCCGGAATCGGCTTGGCTGCCGCTCGTCCGCCGGCGCGCGATCGACGCGATGATGGCGCTGATTCGCGACGATCTCGCCGCCCTCAACATCGCTCACGAGGTGTTCGCCTCCGAGCGCGAACTGACCGGCGTCGACGGCGGTCCCAACCGGGTGGAGGAGGCGATCGACGCGCTGAGAGCCAAGGGCCTCATCTACGAGGGCCGGCTGCCGCCGCCCAAAGGCGGGTCCGCCGACGACTGGGAAGACCGCGAGCAGACCCTGTTCCGGTCGACCGCGTTCGGCGACGACGTCGACCGGCCGCTGGTCAAGTCGGACGGCGGCTACACCTATTTCGCCAGCGACATCGCCTACCACAAGACAAAGATCGACCGCGGCTTTCTGACCCTGGTTGACGTCTGGGGCGCCGACCACGGCGGCTACGTCCGGCGGATGCAGGCCGCGGTCGCTGCCCTGTCCGACAACAGAGCCAGACTCGAAGTGCGCCTGTGCCAACTCGTGCGCCTGATGAGGGCTGGCGAGCAGGTCAAAATGTCTAAGCGCTCCGGGGACTTCGTCACGCTTCGCGAAGTGGTGGACGAGGTCGGCCCGGACGCCGTGCGCTTCATTATGCTGATGCGCAAGAACGACGCGCCGCTCGATTTCGACCTGGCCAAGGTGATCGAGCAGAGCCAGGACAATCCGGTCTTCTACGTGCAATACGCTCATGCTCGGGCGCGCAGCGTCCTGAGGCAGGGCCACGCCGCCTTTCCGGACCTCGATCTCTCGCTCGACGCGCTCGCCGGCGCCGACTTCGCCCTGCTCACCGACGAGGGCGAGCGCGACCTTCTCAGGACCATGGCGCAATATCCGCGCATCGTCCTGCAGGCGGCCGAGGCGCACGAGCCGCACCGCGTCGCCTTCTACGCCCACGAGCTCGCCACCCGTTTCCACGCGCACTGGAATCGCGGCAAGGATCTGAAGGATTTGCGTTTCGTTAAGGAAGACAATCGAAGCTTGTCGTATGCGCGGTTGGCCCTGGTGGCCTCAGTCGGCCTTGTTTTGGCCTCCGCGCTGTCGATCTTGGGCGTTAGCGCCCCGGAGGAAATGCGTTAGCGGACCCAGCATTCATCGGCGCGTATGAGGCGCGCCGAGTGGGTCTCGCGAGGTGACGAGGACGACATGAACGTTTCCGGAGCACGCGTGGCGGCTGACATCGACTTGGAGGACTTCGAAAAGCGGCTGCGGACGGCCGGGACGCCCGCGGGCGGCGTCGAGGATCCGCTGGCTGAACTCGCGCGGCTGGTCGAGGCCTCGCGGCCGAAAGCGGCGGGCGGCCAGGCCGCGCCGCCGCCGCTAGCGGCGCCAGCGCCGCCCGTCGCCGCTCCGCCTCCCGTTGTCACGCCGCCGCAACCGCCGTCGCCGATTGCGCCGCCCATCGAGGCCGCCGCGCCGCGGCCCGCCTTCGACGACCCGAGCGATCCTGAGCCCGAGATCGACGCCGCGTACGACGACAGCGAACCCGATACCGCGGGCCCGGAGCTGTACGCGGACATTCGCGACGAGCCGGCGTCGTCTCAGCCGCGCCGGTCGCGTCGCTGGCTCTGGACGGTTTCCACCCTCGCCATCGCCGGCGTCGCGATGATCGGCGCGGTCTTTGCGCTCAAGGGCGGACTGCCCGGCATGCCGAAGGCGCCGCCGTTTATCGCCGCCGCACAAGGCCCGACCAAGGTGCAGCCGCCGAGCGACGCGACCGTCTCGACGCCGAACGACGCCGGCGCCTCCTTGCTCAAGGACAACACGCAGGTCGGTCGCGTGACGGTGGTGAACAACGAGGAGCAACCCGTCGATCTGCACGCCCAGACCGCGGCGCCGTCCTCTCCCGCGCCAGCCGCGGCGTCCGATTCCCCCGGCGCCTCGGCCGTGCGCAATACGGTCGACACCCCGGTCGTGGTGATGACGCCGCCGCCTCCTGCGGCGGTCGCGCCGTCCTTCCCGGAGCCAAAGCCGGTCAGGACCATCTCGCTGCGCCCCGACGGGACGCCGATTCCGGCTTTGCCCGCCGACACCGAGCCGGCCCAAACCGCGTCCGCCCCCGCCGCACCGCCGCCGCCCGCGAAGCCTGCGACGAAGGCCACCGCCGCCAGCGCCGAGCCCTCGACGCCGAAGATCGATCTGCCGACGAAGCTCTCCGCCAAGTCCTCGGCCCGCGTCGTGGTGGCCAAGACCGACACGACCGCTCCGGCCGACGCGCCCGGCGAGCCGGTCCAGCTTGGCGCGACGTCCAAGTCCGAAAAGCCGGCCAAGGTCAAGACGCAGGTCGCGGCGGCCGAGCCCGAGGCGCCGGCGGCGGCCGATCCGGCTGCGACGACCTCCGGCGGCTGGGCGGTCCAGCTCGCCGCGCCCCGGTCCGAGGCGGAAGCCAAAAGCGTGGTCGCCAAGCTCAACGAGAAATACGCTTCCGCGCTCGGCGGCGCAGCGCTCGGGGTTCACAAGGCGACCTCCAGGGGCGAGGCGGTCTATCGCGTGCGCGTGTCCGGGCTTTCCAAGGCGGACGCCGCCGCGCTCTGCGCCCGGGTGAAGGGCGACGGCGGCCAGTGCTTCGTGACGAAGTGAGACGCAAGTCCGCCGCTCGCACGCCCGGAAAAGCATAGCCAGATGCCGAAGGCCTTCATCGCCGGTTGCTCCGGCTACACGCTGGGGCCGGACGAGCGCGCCTTCTTCCGCGCCGCCGATCCGTGGGGCCTGATCCTGTTCAAGCGCAACGTCGCCGACCGCGACCAGCTTCGCGCGCTGACGCGGGACTTCCGCGATTGCGTCGGGCGCGCGGACGCGCCCGTGCTCGTCGATCAGGAGGGCGGCCGGGTTCAACGCATGGCGCCGCCGGGCTGGCCCGCCTATCCGGCCGCCGGGTCCGTCGGCGCCCTCGAGCCCGATTTGGCCGAGGCCGCGGCCCGGCTGATCGGCCGCCTGATCGCCCGCGACCTCGACGAGGTCGGCGTCACCGTCGACTGTGCGCCGGTGCTCGATGTGGCCGAACCGGGGACCCATGCGGTCATCGGGGCCCGCGCCTGGTCCGCGGACCCGGTTCGCGTCGCCGCGCTCGGCCGGGCCTTCGCCGAGGGCCTGCTCGCGGGGGGCGTCGCGCCGGTCATCAAACATTTGCCCGGGCATGGCCGCGCGCGGGCCGACAGCCATCACGAATTGCCGACGGTCGAGGCGCCGCGCGAGGCGCTCGAGCGCGATTTCGCGCCGTTCAGGGCGCTGGCCGACCTGCCGATGGCGATGACGGCGCATGTGGTCTTCCGGGCGATCGACCCCGTTCGCCCTGCGACCGCCTCGCGCGTAGTCGTCGAGGAGATCATGCGCGGCGCGATCGGGTTCGACGGACTGCTGATGAGCGACGACGTGTCTATGAAGGCGCTGAGCGGCCCGTTCGAGGCGCGCGCCGAAGCGATCTTCGAGGCCGGTCTCGACATCGCGCTCCATTGCAACGGCGATCTCGAGGAGGCCCGCGCCGTCGCCTCGGTCGCCCCGCCGCTGGCGGGGACGAGCGCACGGCGGGCGGCAGCGGCCCTCGCGGCGGTCCGTCCGCCCGAACCGCTCGACCTCGACCGCGCCCGCGCGGATCACGCCTCGATCATGGTTCGGCTCGGGCTCGCCTGACCGCGTTTCGCGCCGACGCCGCGGGCCACGGCGCCCGTGCGGCTCGGTCCGCCGCTCCGCGTCGCTTTTTCCGCGGAAATTTGAATCGAATCGTCTTTTCCGGCTGCGGCGAAAAGCCTTGCGAAAGCATTCATGTCCATGCTCGCGGGTACGCTCGACTTCGCGCAGGCGTTTGCGGTCTGAAAAAGCGCGGCGCTTGGTCGCGGCGGGCCTTGGCGACGACGGCGGTCCGCATTGACGCCGATCAATGCGCAGCCCGCCGGCGGCGGCCGATAGTGCAGTGACCGGAAGCGAGACTTGCCCATGGATCGCACAGCCAGTGTTGCCCCCTTAGCGCCGATCTTCGCGGTCGAGGTGATCGATGCGGAAGGCTTTGCGTGGCTGTACGGCCCCGTGCATCTCAATGACGCGCTGAACATCAGCGCCTATTTTGCGGGCGAGGCGAAACCCGGCCGCGAGCCGCGCATCACGGTTCCGTCGACGCTGGTCGGATCGGGATCGAACGACGAGTGATGGACTCCTCGAGCCCGCCGGGCGCGCTCAGGAAGGCGAGCGCGGTTCTGCGGACTCCGTCGTCGAACGGCGTCGGGTCCGACCAGAACGCCTTGGCGAACTTGCTCGAGTCCACGCGATAGGGCCGGTCAAAGGTGAAACGCATCTCCTTCACCTCCCGCATGAACGGGACGGCGAGGCCGAGCGGGCCGAGCAGGAAGGCCGGCAAGATGTTGAGCCTCAGCCGCACGCCGAGCGCGTCCGCCGCAATCCTCAGGATCTCGCGCGTTGTCCGCGTCGGGGCGCAGGGAACGTGCCAGGCTTGGCCATAGGCCGAATCCGGCGCCGCGAGCAGGGTGGCCGCGGCGCGGCCGATGTCGGGGACATAGGCGTAATCGTGCGGAATGTCGGGCGAGCCGATGAAAAGCGCCGCCTTGCCCTTGGCCATGGCGCCGATCGAAGTGTCGCCGAGGTAGCTATTGCCGACTCCAGGCCCGTAGAAGTCCGGCGGGCACAGCGCGGCGACGCGGGCGCGGCCCTCGGCGCAGGCCTGCATCCAGATCCGCGTCGCGACAGCGCGCGCGGCGGGTTTCCGGCCGTAGGTGGTGAGCGGCATGGTCTCGACGAGCGGCGCGGTCTGCGGCCCATACATGTAAAGATTGTCGATGAACGTCATACGGGCGCCGGTCGTTTCACAGGCGGCGATGAAATTGCGCATCGCCTTGGGCCAGTCCTCGCGCCAGACGGCTCCATCATAACGAAAGCCGATGGCGACGACGAACTGGCCGCCCTGCCTGGCGGTCTGGACGACCGCCTCGCGGTCGAGCGTATCGCAGGCGGCGAACTTTGCGCCGCGGGGCAGGTCGGGCGGGGCGTGGCGCTGGGCGATCACAACCTCCCTTCCCTCGGCCAGAAGGCGCTCCGCGGTCGCGCGTCCGGTCGGGCCGTAGCCGAAAATCACAATCCTGTCGTTCATCGGAAGCTCCTAGACTTGGGTGGACGATACCGCTGGCTTGACTATATCGGAAATGCATAGTTTGTATTTCGATCATGCGTGAGGTGAATTTAGCCGGCCTCGATCTCAATCTCCTGCCGGCGCTGGAGGCCCTCCTTCGCCTGCGCAACGTCACCCGGGCGGCGGCCGAAGTGGGCCTGAGCCAGCCGGCGATGAGCCGGGCGCTGGCGCGGCTGCGTGAGATTTTCGACGATCCGCTGCTGGTCCGGATTGGCGGCGGCCTCGCGCCGACGCCCGCCGGCGAGGCGCTGCAACCCAAAGTCGCGGCGGCGCTCGACGGCCTGCGCGGGCTCTTCCGGTCGCCGGCGATCGATCCGGCGGAGTTGAGGCGGACCTTCCGTCTGGCCGCCGCCGACGCCCATACGATCCTGATCGCGCCCCGGCTTGTCGCCCGGCTCGAGCGCGAGGCGCCTGGCGTCAATCTCGCCTTCTCGTCGATCGGGCGCGACATCATGGGCCGGCTGGAGCAAGGCGAGGTCGACCTCTGCTTGGCCGTGACCGGGACGCCGCTGCCGCCCGGCCTCGTCAGCGAGACCCTGGCGCGCGACCGGCTGGCGCTGGTCATGCGGCGCGGCCATCCGGCGGCGAACCGGCAATGGACTGTCGCCGACTACGCCCTCTATCGACACGCCACCGTGTCCGTCTTCGGCGACGGGGTGTCCGAGATCGACGCCCGGCTTGCGGCAGCGGGCGTCGAGCGGCGGATCGGCTTGACGACGCCGCATTTCATGGCGACGATTGCGGCGGTCGCGGCGAGCGACCTCGTCACCACCATCTCCGTCGCCTTCGCGGCGCAGTTCGCCGCTCAACTCGATCTCGTCCTGAAGCCGCCGCCTTTCGACGACGGGCTGGAAATGACCGCGGTGTCGACGCGGTTGCGCGCCGCCGACCCTGCCTTGATTTGGTTTCGAAAAATCCTTCGCGAGGCCGCAACCGAGGCCTATGGCTCGCGTTGAACCGCCGCATTTTGGTTGTAGGGCTTGTCAAGGCGTTGAACGACGTCGCGTCGATGCAAGGAGGCCGTTATGGCAAACCAAATTTCGTGGCGCGGGGGCCAAAGCGTTCAGGACTGGATCATGCTCATTTGCGGCGCGCTGCTGTTTGTGTCGCCATGGGCGTTGGGATACGCGGGCGACCCGTCGGCCGCGCGCGCGGCCTGGGTTGGCGGCGCTGTGATCGTCATCATGGCGATCCTGGCCCTCATCCAGTTCGCGGAGTGGGAGGACTGGGTTGCGCTGGTCGCAGGCGTCCTGGTGATCGCCGCGCCCTGGCTTTTGGGCTTTGCGGCCCTCGGCCATGCGGTATGGGTATTCGCCGCGCTCGGACTGATTGTTGCGTTGGCGTCCGTATCGGAGATCTGGACGCTTCACACCGGCTCGCCGGCCGTCGGTTGAACGCGCTGAACGGGCGGCCTGCCGCCCGTTGCGGTCAATCGACGAACTCGAGTTCGGCCGCTGCGCCCCGGGCCCAGACCAGGCGGGCTTGGCGGGACGAATAGCCGCCAAATCCGTCGAGGATCTGGACCTCGAAGCTGCGTGGCAGGACGATCAGTCCGTCGCCGGAGATGCGCGCGCCGGTCGGCGAAATGTCCCGGAGCGTGACGTCGAGCGTCGACGCGCCGGCGTTGAAGACGCAGCGGGCTCTCCGGAATGCGCGCGCGCGCGGCAATCGGCGCTTCTCGGCGTGCGTTGGGACGATCGGCGGCATGGCGGCGAGCATGCCCCATGGCGCTTGCGCCAGGCTGACGCCGGCCGGACCTTGACGGCGGCCGAGGTTTCGCGAGGGTAGGGGCCTCACGAATCGCAAACGAGGGGCGCCCGATGAAGCCGTCGCCAGTCTTCGCCGCGCTTGCGGGGCTCGCGGTCGCCGCCTGCAACGCGCCTGCTCCGCAGGCCTCCGCGCCCCCGCCCGCGCCCGGATCGGTCGAATACACGCCGGCGAATTTCGCGCTGCCCGAGGGGAGCGACTGCAAGGCTGCGATCGCCCGCTACCAGGCGATCCAGGACAACGACTTGTCGATGGGACATGTCGCCCAGTCGGTCTACAATGAGATCAAGCGCGAAATCGGCGCGGCCGAACCCGTCTGCGCCGCGGGCCACGACGCCCAGGCGAAGGCGATGATCACCGCCTCCGAGCAGCGCCACGGCTACCCGACCGGGCTCTAGCGCGGCTTGCGCCGGTCGCCTCGAAAGCCGCGCGCTCTTGCCACGGTTCCCTCCGGCGCGAGACATTTGGATTTCCTCAGGCCTACGCAGTCAGAGCATGGGGCTCCGCGAATCTCCGGGTTTTGGACGGTTGGATTTGTTTGGAATTCCTTGGATTCTCTCGTCCGAAATGAGCCTTTTCAATGGGTTACAAGCAACCCCCGGCCCATTTTTAATTCATGTGGCCCTTTCCCCTAATCAGGAGCGCAAATACTCGGCTGTCCTTCGATCCGAAGGTTCCTCGAGAAGCCTTCCAAAATTTCCACTTCCTTCTCGTGCTCGTGACTTATCAACAGCTTACGGGGACATTAAATTCTTGCGGCCCGCCGCGCTGTAGGGCCGGGCCGATGACCCGGCCGGCCCCGTCCGCAGGGCGTCGTCAGGGCGCCCGTCTCGCGACGGGCGATCGACCGCGCCCGACAATGCGCCTCGAGCGGCCTCTCCTCGTCCATGCCGTCCTCGCTCGCCCGCGCCCCTCGTAGGGATGATCGTTCCCGCGTTTATCCCTTGACAGCAAGTACACGTTCTGTCATAATATCCCACAACCGCAAGGCGAGTGGCGATCATGACCGAGTACACCTTCAAGGAATTCCAGACTGAGTACCCCGATGACGCGGCGTGCCTCACGAAGCTGATGGAAATCAACTACGGTGGGACAGAAATAGTTTGTCCATCGTGCGGCGTCAAAGCACGCTTCCACATGATGCACGAACGCCGCGCTTTTGCATGCCAAGAGTGCGGTCATCACGTCTATCCGTGCGCTGATACGATATTTCATAAGTCCAGCACAAAACTGACGATCTGGTTTTTCGCAATGTATCTTATGACCAGCACTCGTCACGGCGTGGCAGCCAAAGAGATCGAGCGCCAAACCGGCGTGACCTATAAGTGCGCTTGGCGCATGTGCCATGAGCTTCGTAAGCTCACGGCGACTGCCGATGATACCGGCCCCTTGAATGGCCATGTCGAGGTTGATGAAACGTGGGTAGGCGGTAAACAAAAGAGGCAGGCGCGACGCGACGAAGGGTCGAACAAAACGATCGTCATGGGCATTGTTGAGCGCGATGGGCGTCTACGAGCTGGCCCAATCGAAGACACAACATTATCAACTCTTGAGGCTCATGTTGTTCACAATGTTGAAACCGGCGCGACTATAAGTACCGATGAATGGAGCGGATACAACAGCCTTTCCGCCAAGGGCTACATTCATGGAACGGTCAATCACAAGGCGGAGGAATACGTAAGGGGCATCCATCACACATGCACGATTGACGGTCACTGGTCGCAGTTCAAACGATCCGTGCGCGGCACGCACGTCCACATTTCAGAAAAGCATATGTGGAAATACGTCTCTGAATTCACTTATCGTCGGAATTTTCGTCATTCTCACCGGGCGATGTTTGATCGTCTCGTAGCTTCTTTTTCGCAGCCGCGTTTAACAGAGACGTGAAGTCCTCTCGATGTCTCTCGTTCCCACGACTTACGCCGCGAGAAGCGGAGGCCGGGCGATAGCCTGAGGCCTTCCGCAAAAACTCAAGCTCCAAAGCCCGCTTTTTCTTAAGTCTAGGATCGTTAGCAATGAAATCGAAAATGTCCTCCCCTGTCATTGCCACTCCTATCCCAGCATTGAAGTCGGCATCCTTTGGCGGCTTGATATCACTGTCTTCCTCAGACAGAAAGTCCTCCGAATATTGTCCTGAATGAGAGCCTAGGAACATTCCAACTAAGAAATAAGGCATAACATGAGATGACCGCGGATACCCAGTCGGGTCAGGTGCCTGATTAATCAGAGGAGCCACACGTCGCGTCACCCGCCGTATAGGCCTTATCTCCTCCATGTTGAAGAATATAGGTGATCCGCTAGAACCTCCCAACGACTTTGTCTCAATCAGAAATGCGCTGCGCCTCGGAGAACCATATGAAATTGGCTCCTCCGGCATTGCCGCTATATTTGCTGTGCGGATGATAGGGATGTTCCTTCGTTCTCCAATCCGACCAATAAATGCGCCTGGCATGAACACTTCGTCTCCCAAATCTAATGGAGAAACGTTCCTCCCAAGCATAGATGGGAGATTTATAAAAACTATATCTGTTTCTTGATCCTTAGGAAGCGTGGTCTCCGGCGTAGATCTCATGGTTGGAATTGCACAAATGTCGATTCTCTTGTCTTGATGGAAAAACCACTCGGGTGGCTCAGTTTTTATTACCATCGGCGAAGCACCCTTAGTATTTACGCGGATATAGAGTTCCTTATGCTGACTTGAAGAAGGCCGCCATCGCTGCGGCCACACGACGTGCCCCGCAGTGACTAAGTATCCGAAATCAAATTCGTCTTCCGTGTAACCTACTAAAAATCCAGTTCCCTCAGGCCGAAATCCATACTGATTGGGCCACCCCAAAAAGCAAATGCATTTTCGGATTTCATCGTACACAGCCATGGGGTCGCGCTCATCCATTACCCAAGTGGGGATGGCAACCCTAGCAGTTTTGCAATCACCGAGGGACAGCATTATTTCAACCGTCACTTGCTGTCAAGGGATAAACGCGGATCGTTCCATGAGAACCACCATAACACAAAGTTCATGGCTCCCAAAGCCTTTGTCGATAAGCGCCGAAATCGCGCAGCGGAACGGGAGTCCGCAAGCGGCTTCGGAGCGTGAAAAAAGATTGCGCCGTCTGACCCTGCCGCTTCGCGGGCTTCCCTCTCCAGGGCGGGTCCCGGCGGGAGAGGGGGGCCGATCTCGTCCGCCTCTAGGCGAGCGCCGCCTCGATGTAGGCGGCGACGAAGTCCGGCGTCCGCGCGCGATCGATGTCGCCCGGGCGCCGCACGATATGCATGCGCTTGAGCTCCGCCTCAGGATCGCTGGCCAGGAAGGCGTGGATCTGCGCCCTGGCGTCCTCCGCCGGCATCGGCAGGGTCGCGGCCTTCATGCAGGCCACGCGCCGCTCTGCGAACACGACGGTCCAGCCGTCCCGGATCGCCAGGCCTTGCGCCGACACGCCGGTTTCCTCCATGAGCTCCCGCCAGGCGCTGGCGCCGAGGTCGACTTTTCCGTCGAACACGTCGTTCAGGTCCGGGGTGCCGGCCGGAAAATAGATCTTTCCGGCGTTCGCCGTGTGCGGCGCCATCTCGCCGAGCAGGAAGGCGCCGTCGGCGCTGCGCAGCGCCGCCATCGCGAAACAGTTTTCGATCGGCTCGCCGGGAAAACCGAGGTCGCGCCAGGCGATGAAATCGGCGTAGTCGACCTCGAAATAGGCGCCGACGAGCCGGAGCGCGCCGTCGGGGCGCACGGAAAGCTCGCGTCTGCCGAGCAGCAGGATGCGGCCGTTGTAGAGCGCCGGCTTCGCGCGGCGAAGTTCGGTCCAGTGCGCGGCGATCGCGGCGCGATGGGTGCTGGGGAAGCGCCATCGGGACGGCTCGAGGGCGAAGTCCAGCTCGGCGATCTCGGCGATGCGGATCGGCTCGCTCACAGGTCGAGCGCCCCGGTCGCGACAATCACCGCCGAGCCGCCGATCGAGGCCGATCGCAACGCCGCGTCCCGGACCTCGAAGCCAAGGACCATGCGGCTTGGCCGCCCCATTTCGAATCCCTGTTCGATGACAAGGACGTGCTCGCCGTCCGGCGGACGCTCGAAGGCGACCGCGACGCCGGCGAAAGCGGCGGCGGCGCTTCCGGTCGCGGGGTCTTCCGGCACGCCCCAGCCGCCGCCGAACATGCGCGCGTGGAAGGCCGACCCGGTTTCGACGACCTCGCGGGTATAGAGAAATGTCGCCGGTCCCAGGTTCTCCGACCAGGGCATGTCGCCTGGCCGGGCGCGCGCGATCGCCGGGAGCGAGCGAACCGGCACGAACAGAAACGGCGCGCCGACGCTGAACAGGCTCGGCTGATGCCGGTCGAAGCCGATGTCGTCGGGCGTCAGTCCGAGCCCAAGGGCGATCTCGGCGGGCGTCGGCGCGCCCTCGAGGCGCTCGGGAAGTCGGGGAAGCGCAAAGTCCGCCGCGAGCGCCCGGCCTTGGCGGCGCCGGACGAGGCAGACGACGTCGCCGACCGGCTCCTCCAGGACGATGCGCAGATCCCCGGTCCCGAGCATGTCTTGCGCGCGGAGATGGCCGACGAGACAGGCCGCGCCGATCGTCGGATGGCCGGCGAAAGGCAGTTCCCGGGTGGGCGTGAAGATCCGGACCCTGGCCGAATGAACCGGGTTTCTCGGCTCGAGCACGAAGACCGTCTCGGAGAGATTGAACTCGCGCGCGATCGCCTGCATGCGCGGGTCGTCGAGGCCGTCGGCGTCGACGACGACGGCGAGCGGATTGCCCGCCAGCGCCGTCTCGGTGAAGACGTCGAGGGTGAAGAAGCGAAGTTCGTCCATGGGAACACACTTTGACCCGGCGCTCGGAAATGTCCATCGGCTCAGAAAGGCTATGGGAAGCGCGAGCGCGATTCGCCTCTCGCCCGACGGGTCCGACAAACGGTCGGCAGCCAAATCCCTGAGAAGAACGCGCTGATGACGCTCCCTGAGGCGCCGCCCGTTGCGCTCGACAATTGGAAAGGCTATGGCGAACACCGCAGATTTTCTGGGGGAACGCCGCATGACGTTCAGCGACGCCAATATTTTGATCGCGCTTTATAAGGGCCTTCTTGGCCGGGAACCCGACGCCGAGGGGATGGCGTTTCATCTGAATAAGATTGAGAACGGCGAGGCGCTTGACGTTTTGGTGAGCGCGTTCGTCAATTCCGTGGAATTTGTGCAAGGCTTTACCTCCCGGGCCAACATGTATGCGTTGGATGGGCGCCGCCCATGGAGGTTGGCCTCGACCTCACGCCAGATCAGTCGAGCCGCCTTTGGGAGAACGTGAAGCAAGAATGGTCAAGAATGGGGGACGCCGAACCCTACCATTCCGTGCTGACGGACCCCAAGTGGGCGAGCGCGTATATGACGAGCCAGGAGATCGTCGACGCCTTTTACGAGACCGGCCGCGGGGATATGAACCGGCTCGACAAGTGGCTTGCGCGCGCTGGGACGCCGTTGCCGAAAACATCGATTTGCGCCGAATATGGCTGCGGTGTCGGCCGGTCCACGATTTGGCTGGCCCGGCGGTACGAGCGGGTTCTCGCGATGGATATTTCTGAGCCGCACCTCGCCCTGGCGCGAGCGAGAGCCGCGAAAGAAGGCCTGACCAATATCGATTTTGTTCACGTCCGCTCGAAGGCGGATCTCGACCTCCTGCGCGACACGGATTTGTTCTATTCGCAGATTGTGCTTCAGCATAATCCGCCTCCCTTGATTACGGAGATTCTCAGCAGCGCTTTCGCCGGGTTGCGCCCCGGCGGACTCGCCTACTTTCAAGTTCCCACCTACATGAACGGTTACAAATTCGAGCTTGAAACCTATCTTGAGCACCTTCGGGATCAAGGCATAGAAATGCATGCCGTCCCGCAAAAGGTCATCTTCGACTTGAGCTTCGAGCGCGGGCTGAAGACCTTGGACGTTCGGCCGGATGGGTCGATCGGCCACTTTGGAGAGTGGATATCGACGTGCTTTCTGATGCAAAAGGACTCGCCAAAGACGCCGGTCGGCGTGACGCAAAAGACCCAGCGAGAGCCGCCGGCCAGCCCAGCAACGCTAAGCTCTGTCAGGCGCCCCCGGCGGCGAGGATGACCTGGTCGGAATGGACGACCAGGATACGGCGTCGTGCGTTGTCTCCAAAGTCGACGATGTTCAAGCGCTGTTGCGACAGGTGACGATATCGGGCTCCGGCGGCCGCTTGAGGCGACGCGCAGAGCGCCGTTCTCATCGCGAGGTCTGGACGGGGCAGCCGACCGCTTCAGTCGGCGGAGCGAGCCTCGGGCGCAGCGTTGCGCCGGCGTAGGCCGCCCTCGCGCCGGCAACCGAGAGCGCGCGCGAGTGGTTGAACAAGGAGCGCGCCATTGATCATCCGGTCTCTTGACGATGTGACCCGCGACGCCCTCGCAGCCATGGCGCGGACGAACGACCCGCGCCTGCGCGAGATCCTCACTGCGCTCGTTAAACATCTGCACGCCTTTGTGCGCGAGACGCGGCTCACCGAGGCCGAGTTTCGGGCCGCGACGGCGGTCGTCAACGAAATCGGCCAGCGGTCGAACGACTCCCACAACGAGGCCGTGCTGATGGCGGGGTCGCTCGGCGTGTCGTCGCTCGTCTGCCTCCTCGCCAACGGCGCCGAGGGAAGCGCGGAAACCTCGCAGTCGCTGCTCGGCCCGTTCTGGCGGCTGCATTCGCCGCGCGTCGCCAACGGCGGCTCGCTGCTTCGCTCGGAGACCCCCGGCGAGCCTTTGTTCGTGCAGGGTCGCGTGGTCGACGCGGAGGGTGCGCCGATCGAGGGCGCCGAGGTCGACGTGTGGCACGCCTCGCCCGTCGGCCTGTACGAGAATCAGGATTCTGAGCAGGCCGAGATGAACCTGCGCGGCAAGTTTGTGACCAACGCCGACGGCCGCTTCTGGTTCTCGACGGTGAAGATGGTCGGCTATCCGATTCCGACCGACGGCGTCGTCGGGCGCCTGCTGCGTGCGCAGAACCGCCAGCCGAAACGCCCGGCGCATCTGCACGCGCTGATCGTCAAGCCGGGCTACAAAGTTTTGATCTCGCAGGTCTACGACCCGCGCGACCCGAACCTCGAGGACGACCCGCAGTTCGGCGTGACGAAGGCGCTGATCGGCGCCTTCGTGCGGCACGACGAGCCACATCCGGCCGACGCCTCGATCCGGCCGCCGTGGCATGCGGTCGAGCACACCTATGTGATGCAAGAGGGCGAGACGGTCCTGCCGGTCCCGCCGATCAACTGAGGCGCATCCCCCTCGCCCCGCTTGCGGGGAGAGGGTCGGGGTGAGGGGCTGCGCGGATTTGTCCGGAAAGGGCAGCGCAGCCCCTCATCCGGCGCTACGCGCCACCTTCTCCCCGCAAGCGGGGCGAAGGGCAATTCGGCGCAAATTTCGCGAATTCCCCGCGATACGCCTTCGCCAGAGGCGGGGCGTAGGTGTTGCGCTTCGAGGTCCTCAAGCCAAGCCTCGCCAGCGTCTCGGCTAGGCCGACCGCGCAGGCGACGCCGTCGAGCACCGGAACGCCGGCCTTCTGTTCGAGGTCGCGCGCGAGATCGGTCATGCCGGCGCAGCCGAGCACGATCGCCTCGGCGCCGTCTTCGGCGAGCGCGCGCAGCATCTCGGCCTCGATCGTGCGGCGGGCCGCCGAGCCCTCCTCTTCGAGCGCCAGCACCGGCACGTCGGCGGCCCGGACGCGGACGCAGCGGGAGGCGAGACCATACTTGACCAGGTTCTTCTCGATCGGCGCGATCGAGCGGGGCAGGGTGGTCACGACGCTGAATTTTTCCGCGATCAGGCTCGCCAGATGGAACGCCGCCTCGCCGATGCCGACAACTGGCGCTCCGGTCGCTGAGCGCGCCGCCTCGAGCCCCGTATCGTCGAAGCAGGCGACGACGAAGGCGTCGGCGTCGGGCGCGTCGCCGATCTCGGCCAGGAGTCCGGGCACGGCGAAGGCCTCGTCGAAATAGCCCTCGATGCTCGGCGGCCCGAAGGCGGGATTGACCGCGCGGATCGCGACGCCCGGCGAGGCGGCGGCCCGGGCCGCGACGCCAATCTTGGCCGTCATCGAGGCGGTCGTGTTGGGATTGACGACGCAGATCAGCATTGGATTCTCACTTCGCAGCCCGGACAGACATGCTGCACGCGGTCGTCGTTGACAAGGTCCGTCGAGGAGCCCCGCGGTTCCTCGCGATCGCCGGCGCCGTAGCGTCCCGCGTCACTGTGTCGCCCGGCTTTTCGCCGGATCGCGACCCCCCGACGGCGCGGGCGCCTTGCGCCCGTCGCCAGCGGCTCCTAAAGCCTCTCGCAGGCGCCGGGCGGCCGGTCCGGCAGGCCGTTTCCTCGGAGGAACCAGCATGTCGCACAAAATTCTCGTCGCCCAGGGCGGGGGCCCGACGGCGGTGATCAACCAGTCGCTGGTCGGGGTCGCGCTCGAGGCCAGGCGCTTTTCCAGCATTTCTCACGTCTACGGCGCCCTGCACGGCGTGCGCGGCATCGTCAACGATGACCTCGTCGATCTCGGCCAGGAGACCGTCGCCAATCTCGAGGCGGTCGCTGCGACGCCCGCCTCGGCGCTCGGCTCGACCCGCGACAAGCCGGACCTGAAATATTGCCAGGAGATCTTCAAGGTCCTGAAGGCCCACGAGATCGACACGTTCTTCTACATCGGCGGCAACGATTCCTCCGACACGGTGCGCATCGTGGCCGACGAGGCCAAGAAGGGCGGTCATGCGCTCAGCGCCATCCATATCCCGAAGACGATCGACAACGACCTCGTCGGCTTCGACCACGTCCCCGGCTTCCCATCGGCGGCGCGCTTCGTCGCGCAGGCCTTCGCCGGCGCCAACCTCGACAACGCGGCGCTGCCCGGCGTCTACTGCGCGGTCGTCATGGGACGCCATGCGGGCTTCCTCACCGCGGCCTCGGCGCTGGCGCGCAAATATCCAGGCGACGGCCCGCATCTCATCTATCTGCCGGAGCGCACCTTCGTCGTCGACAAGTTCCTCGCCGACGTGAAGGACGTCTACGAGCAGCACGGGCGCTGCATCATCGCGGCCTCCGAAGGCATCCACGACGAGAAGGGCGAGGCGATCATCACCAAGCTCGTCGGCAAGGCGGAAAAGGACGCGCACGGCAACGTGCAGCTCTCCGGCACCGGCGCGCTCGCCGACCTTCTGTGCGAAGAGGTCAAGAACAAGCTCGGCATCAAGCGCGTGCGCGGCGACACCTTTGGCTACCTGCAGCGCTCCTTCGTCGGCTGCGTCAGCAAGGTCGATCAGCGCGAGGCGCGCGAGGTCGGCGAGAAGGCGGTGCAATACGCCGTCGGCGGCGCTCAGACCGGCTCGGTCTCGATCCAGCGGGTCGGCCACTACGCCGTCGACTATCCGCTGATCCCGATCGAGACGGTGGCCGGCAAGACCCGGGTGATGGAGGACCACTTCATCAACGAAGCGGCCAACGACGTCACCTTCAATTTCCTCCGCTACGCCCGGCCGCTCATCGGCCTCGACATGCCGGAGGTCGCGAAACTGCGCGCGGCCAAGGTCGCGAAGGCCGGCGTCCTCGAGGGCGACGGGACCTGAGCGTCCTGTAGCCGCGGTCGCTGACCGCGGGCCCGCGCTGTGGCCGCGGTCGTTGACCGCGGGCCCGCGTTGTAGCCGCGGTCGCTGACCGCGGGCCCGCGCTGTGGCCGCGGTCGTTGACCGCGGGCCCGCGTTGTAGCCGCGGTCGCTGACCGCGGGCCCGCGCTGTGGCCGCGGTCGTTGACCGCGGGCCCGCGTTGTAGCCGCGGTCGCTGACCGCGGGCCCGCGCTGTAGCCGCGGTCGCTGACCGCGGGCCCGCGCTGTAGCCGCGGTCGCTGACCGCGGGCCCGCGTTGTAGCCGCGGTCGCTGACCGCGGGCCCGCGCTGTAGCCGCGGTCGCTGACCGCGGGCCCGCGTTGTAGCCGCGGTCGTTGACCGCGGGCCCGCGCTGTAGCCGCGGTCGCTGACCGCGGGCCCGCGTTGTGGCCGCGGTCGCCGACCGCGGGCCCGCGCTGTGGCCGCGGTCGCCGACCGCGGGCCCGCGCTGTAGCCGCGGTCGCCGACCGCGGGCCGCGCTGTAGCCGCGGTCGCTGACCGCGGGCCGCGCTGTGGCCGCGGTCGTTGACCGCGGGCCCGCGTTGTAGCCGCGGTCGCTGACCGCGGGCCCGCGCTGTAGCCGCGGTCGCTGACCGCGGGCCCGCGCTGTAGCCGCGGTCGCTGACCGCGGGCCCGCGCTGTAGCCGCGGTCGCTGACCGCGGGCCCGCGCTGTAGCCGCGGTCGCTGACCGCGGGCCCGCGTTGTAGCCGCGGTCGTTGACCGCGGGCCCGCGCTGTAGCCGCGGTCGCTGACCGCGGGCCCGCGCTGTAGCCGCGGTCGTTGACCGCGGGCCCGCGCTGTAGCCGCGGTCGCTGACCGCGGGCCCGCGTTGTGGCCGCGGTCGCCGACCGCGGGCCCGCGCTGTGGCCGCGGTCGCCGACCGCGGGCCCGCGCTGTAGCCGCGGTCGCCGACCGCGGGCCGCGCTGTAGCCGCGGTCGCTGACCGCGGGCCGCGCTCAGCGAGCGCGGCTACAGACCTTCGCCGGCGCGATCAAAGACACTGGCTCTCGTAGGCGCCGCTCACGTTTGTGAGGACGCCGCGAGCATCGGCCCGCCAGTGGACGCGAGCGATCCGGCTGCACACGAGCCTGTTCCAGACGAACAGGCTGCCGTTGGCTTCGTCGCGCCGCCGCCAGTCGGGTACAAAGTTTGCGGAGACGAGGTAGGCGAGGAGCTTGTCCTCGCTTGTTCCCGCCGGAAAGCGCTGGCGAAGGCGGGCGTCGAGTTCGCGGCTGAACTGGGATTCGACGCCCGGCAGGATCGCGACGATTTCCGGCATGGCTCGGAAGCCCAGCGTCGTTCTTCCCGCGCCGAAGGACGCGGCCATAAGAATAAGGATCCCCGCGGCCCAAACCATACGGCGCATTGAGTCTTCCCGCCCATCGAACATTGGCGACTGACAATGCCGCCGATCGAAAAGCAAGCCCTTGCGCCCGAGTATGCGCACGTCCTTCCTGGTTTCCGGCTATGCGTCAGCTTTGGCCTTTCGCCGACGTGAGCCCAAGCCACTTGAGCACAAACGGCGCCGTCAGGCCCTGGACGATCACCGAGAACGCCACCACCGCGAACGCGACGATCAGGATGTCGGCGCGCTGAGGGAGATCGTAGGGCAGGGCGAGCGCCAGCGCCAGCGCCAGCGCGCCGCGCAAACCTCCCCACCAGAGCAGATGCTGCTGGTTGAGCGGGATCGCCCAGCGCGTCCGCGCGAGCGCGAGGCCCACCGGATAGACCGCAATCGCCCGGCCGGCGAGGGCGAAGAGCACGGCGAGCGCGAGGGCGCGCCAGCCTTCGCGCGAAAAGTCGATCGTGGCGATGGCCGAGCCGATCAAGAGGAAGACCATCGAGTTGGCGAGGAACGCGGCGAACTCCCAGAACTGAAGCACGAAGGTGCGGCCGTGAGCGGTCAGCGCCAGGCCGAAGCCCGTCTTCGATCCCGTCAGCACGCCGAGATTGCCCATGACGATTCCGGCCGTCACGGTCGCAAGCACCCCCGAAGCGCCGACCCGCTCGGCGACCAGGAACGAGCCGAACGCGGCGACCGCGGTCACCGCGGTTTCGACAAGGTAATCGTCCGAGGACCCGGCCACCGCCACGGCCCCGAGGCCGACAATGAGCCCGACCGCGACGCCACCGCCCGCGATCTCGATCAGCGCCGCGACGACCCCGAAGGGGCCGCCGGAAGCCGCCGAGCCATGGGCGGCCCAGGCGAGGACCAGGGTGAAGAGGACCGCCGCCGCGCCATCGTTGACAAGGCTTTCGGCCTCGATGAGGAGCCTCAGGCGTCCCGTGATCCCGGTCTCGCGCAAAAGCGCGATCACCGCGATCGGGTCGGTGGCGGCGATGAGCGCCCCGAACGCCAGCGCCGGCGCGGGCCGCCAGCCGAGGACATAAATCAGCGCGGCCGCCACGACCGAGGCGCACAGCAGCACCCCGACCGAGGCAAGGCCAAGAACCGGGACGAGGTCGCGCTTCAGATCGGGCCAGCGGATGTTCAACGCCGCTTCGAACAGCAGCGGCGGCAGGACGACGTCGAAGATGAGGTCGTGCGTCAGCGCGAGGCCGGCGCCGACACGAAAAAAGGCCAGCGACGCCCCGGCGAAGACAAGCCCGACGGTGTAGGGCAGCCTCAGCCGCCGCGCTGCGAGCGCGACGAGAATGGCGAGTCCGAGAAGGCCGAGGGCGCGGAACAGCAGGACGTCCATGGCGACGTATCTACCCGCGCGGGTCTCCGAGGGAAACCTCGAGCCCGCTGGAGCAAATTGCGCTTCGTTTGGGGCGCCGATCGTCGCAGCGCATCCGTGCTGGTCGAAAGTCGGGCGTCTACGGGGCGCGGCGATGGCGTTAGGGACTGCGTCGACCTCGACTGCGCCCGCTGAAATTTTGTAAAAAGCGCGCTAAGTCGACAATTCCTTGCCAAAAAGCGAAGGCGGCGTTAGTCTGATCCCAATGCCCGATCGGACCCTTGCGATGTCGACCGCCATAATCCTCGACTTGCCCAGCCTCTTCCGCTCGGCGAGCAGGTTCAGTGTGGTCGACCTTCGAATCGACCACGGCCGGGCTTTGCGCCGCCTTTCCGGGGGGAAAGGGCCCCCCAAAAAATAAAATTGGCCCGGGGTCGCGTGTAACCCATTGAAAAGGCTCATTTCGGACGAGAGAATCCAAGGAATTCCAAACAATTCCAACCGGGCAAAAGCCGGGAATTCGCGGAGCCCCGATGCACGCCCGCGTAGGCCTGAGGAAATCCAAATGACTCGCGTCGGAGGGAGCCCCCACTGTCGGGCCGGGTCGATGACCCGGCTGGCGCGGCCCGTCTCGCGCTGCGCTATAGGGCTTTCGGACGCCCGACTGGCGATGGGCCGCCGATGACAGCCCGGAGCAAACCGCGCTACGGCGCGGCGGCCATCCTCTCGCCCGCGCGGAGAAAGCGTTCCGGATCAACCGGTTCCCCGTCGATTCTCACCTCGTAGTGTAGATGCGGCCCGGTCGCGCGGCCCGTCGAGCCGAGGCTTCCGACAACGGCGCCCTGCTCGACCGCGTCGCCTTCGCTGACCAGAATCTCGGAGAGATGGGCATAGCGTGTCGCCAGACCGTCGCCGTGGTCGATCTCGACCATGAGGCCATAGCCGCCGGTCGGCCCGGCATGGACGACCTGGCCGGCGGCGGTCGCCCGGACGTCGGCGCCGAAGGCCTGCAGCAGATCGACACCGGTGTGGAGGGCGGGGCGGCCGAGGAAGGGGTCGATTCGGTAGCCGAACGGGGAGGTGACGCGCCTTTCTCCTGCGAGAGGTTCGCCCAGCGGCACGTAGGGCATCACAGAGCGGAGCTTTGCCGCGAACGCGACGTCGCGGGACGCGCGGGTTACGGCCCGATCAAAGGCGGATGACGCGGGACCGGCGTCGAGAGGAACGAACGGACCGCCGACATCGGCGGCAGGACCGCGCGCCGCGAGCCTTGCGGCGTCGAGCCCGACGTCGGCGAGGATCGCCGTATTGTGGCCTGCGGCCTCGGTCGCGACGAGGTCGACGGCGGCGAGCGCCGTCATCTGGCCGCTTTCGATCCGGTCGAGAGAGCGATCGACGAAGGCGAGGCGGGTTAACGGATCGAGATTGAGATTCGCCGCCAGGGTCCCGAATGCCGGGGCGGCCCGGCTGTCCAGGCGACCGAGCGTATCGGAGGGCGGATGAGCCTGCGCGGGCCGCGATGGAAGCGCGGGCGTCAGGGGAGCATACGCGCGCGCCACGCCGTCATCCGGCGTGTCCGCCGGGGCCTTCGAGCCCGAGATCGTCGGCGCCAGGCTCTCAATGGCGCCGACCGCGTCAGGCGCGGATCGGTCGGCAGGCCGCCTCGGCGCGTCACTTGCGGCTTCCTGCGCCAGCGCGCTGACAATGGCGGCGCGCTTCTCGAGGCCGATCTCCCGGTCGACAACGCCCCTCAGGCGCGCTTCGAGCGCGTCGCTCTCTGCGGCGGCCCGAGCCTCGGTCTCTTCCGTCTGCGGGTTGGGATCGGTCTTGGCGATGAGCGAGGCGACGACGCCGGGAAAGCGGTCGGCGGACGCGAGTTCGAACGCGCCGGCGAGGCCGAAGCCGAGCGAAGCGGGGAGAAGGGCGACGAGCGTCCAGAACGCGACGGGCGGCAGCATGGCGGTGCGAATCGCGTCGCCGCGTGAGATCGAGACAAAATAATGCGTGGTCGGCAAGCCGAACCCGCGACCATAGCCCGGCAACGTCATCGATTGGCGCTCCGTCGCCCAGCCGAATCAGGCGATCGTGACCCCATAGGCGATCATTAAGGTTAAGATCGCCCAAAGGACCGCGACCGTGTCGACGCGCGGGCCATCGCGCTCGGCTCGAGGCCGGCTACAGCGCCTTCACGGCGGTCAGCACCGCCTCGGCGTGCTTCGGCACCTTGACCTTGCGCCAGATCCTCGCGATTCGGCCGTCCCGGCCGATCAGGAAGGTGGCGCGCTCGACGCCGAAATACTTGCGCCCGTACATGCTCTTTTCCTTCCAAACGCCGTAGGCCTCGATCGTTTTGCGACCCGGGTCGGCGCCCAGCGCGACCGCAAGCTGGTGCTTGATCTTGAACTTGTCGTGGCTGGCGGCGCTGTCGGGCGAAACGCCGATGACGGCGGTCCCGGCCTCCTCGAATTCGGGCTTGAGCCCGCTGAACGCAATGGCCTCGGCCGTGCAGCCGGAGGTGTCGTCCTTGGGGTAGAAGTAGAGGACGACGGGCTTGCCCCGGAAGTCCGCGAGCCGCGCCTCGCCGCCGCCGTCGGTTGGCAGCGTGAAGTCCGGGGCGGGATCGCCCTCTTCGAGTTCTTTTGCCATGTCGCCCTCGATTTGTCTCATTGTCGATTTAATGCCAACGGCGCGTCCGTTGCGCCCCTGAGGTTGACCCGCGGGCCGGCGCGTTTCAAGCGTGTGTCGGCGCCGCCCTGGGGACAGCCGGCAAAGCGGTCGGATCCGCGTCAAGGGCGCTTGTGGCCGGTCCCGCCGGCAGGAGAGGATCGTCGTCGTTTGGTCAACTGGCTCGGGGTCGGACACCGCGCGCACGCAAAGGCCGCCATGCAGCGCATGGTGAACGCCGCCGAAGGCGCGCGCCTCCCCACCCGCAATCGCGGCGCCGGCCGCGTACGCCGCGTTCGCCACGTCTGCATCCACGTCGCCGAGGCCATGGGGCTCGTCGCGCTCGCCGCCGTTGCGCTCCTGGCGTTCCGGCTGTCCAGCGGCCCAATCTATCTCGCTTGGCTGCACGACCGGGTCGCCTCGGGTCTGCAGGAGCGGGTCGGCGGCGCCTATGTGGTCGAGCTTGGTCCGACCTATGTCATGCACGATTCCTGGGGCGTCGGACTGGGCTTCCGCAACCTGAGGCTTCTGGACCGGGAGGGCCGCACGGTGCTCTCGGCGCCGCGCGGCAAGATCGGCCTCGCGCCGTTCTCCGCCTTGATCGGCGACATCGAGGTGCGCAGGGTCGAACTCGACGAACTCGGCCTGCGGCTCCGAGTGGCCGCAGACGGATTGTTGTCGATAGCCGCCGCGGGGAGCGATTCCGCGGCCCCGATCGCCCTGCCGAGCAAGGATTCAGGCCTCGAGAGCCTGAACGTCGCCGCTCTGATCCGGGCCGGCGCGGATGCGATGGCCGGCGCGAGTCACGCGCTCGACCGGCTGACGCTCGCCAACGCCCGCTTCGAGATCGACAACGAAGCGCTCGGGCGCTCGGTGATCTATCGGGACTTCAATCTCGACTTCAATCGCTCCGGCGACCAAGGAGAAGCTCGAATCGCCGCCACCGGACCGGCAGGCCGCTGGACGATCACGGCCCGCGCCGGGGTCGGCGGCCAGACGACGCTTGCGCTCGAAGCTCGCGACATCAGCCTCGCTGATCTGGAGACCTTCGCCAAAAAGCCGCCGCCGCTGTTCGCGGAAGGGCCGATCGCCTTCAAGCTCGACTCGCGGCTCGCGCCGGACGGCGCGATCCAGTCGCTGTCGGGCCGGTTCGCGTTGGGCGCCGGGACCGTTCGGATCAATAATCCGGACGCGCTGCCGTTCCTGATGGATGAGGCGTCCGGCGGCATCGCGTGGGACGACGCCAAAAAAACGCTGGACATCGACAAGCTGACCCTTCTTGCCGGGGAAACGTCCTTGCGCGTTTCGGGCTGGGTCGCGCCGCCCGCCGACGCGTCCGGGGCGTGGACCACGAGGCTCGAGGCGAAGGACGCCCACTTCGGACCGGAGCGGCGGGGCGAAAACCCGGTCGCGCTGGATTTCGATCGTGGCCGAGATGAGATTCCTGCCGCGCGAGTCGCGGTTCTTCATCGACAACCTCTCCGCCAAGGGTCCGACGTTCGACGGCTCGCTCTCCGCCGAGGTCGACCCGGAAGGTCAGCGCCAGTCGCTCAAGCTGCGGCTCAACCTGAGACCGAGCGTAACGCAGGACGCCCTTCGGCTGTGGCCGCAATTCATCAATCCGGACGTCCGCGACTGGGCCTCGCGCAACATGCACGGCGGCAAGCTCGAGGGCGTGATGGTGGCGAACTGGTCGGCCGACGATCTCGACGCCATGAACCACAAGCGCGCCGTCGCGCCCGACAGCGTGCACGGGACGTTCACGACGCACGGCGTCGGCGTCGACCTCCTGCCGGGCCTGCCGCCCATGATCTCGGCCTCCGGAACCGGATCGTTCACCGGCCACGTCTTCAGGGTCGCCGCGGACCGCGCCACGATGGACCTGACGCCGACCCGGCGGATCTTCGCCGACAATCTCGTGTTCGAGATCCCGGACATCACGCCGCGCCCGATCGTCGACGCGCATGCCAAGGCGCACCTGACCGGAACCGCCGACTCGCTCGCCGACCTCCTCAACCGCGAGCCTTTGCGCAAGCAGGCCGGCGTTCAGATCGACCCCGCCACCGTCAAGGGCCAGGCCGAGGGCGATCTTTCTCTCGATCTCAAGCTCGGCAAGACCGCTAGGCCCGAGGAGTTGCAGTTCCATGCCTCCGGCTCGCTGTCGAACCTGACGCTCGACAAGCTCGTCGGGCCGGAGAAGCTGGATCAGGGCAGCCTGACGTTCGTCGCCGACCGCGACACGCTGGAGATGAACGGGGACGGTGAGCTGTTCGGCTCGGCCGCCCATATCGATGCTCTCCGCGCGCCGGGCGAGGACGGCTCGGCGACCCTGACCGCGACGCTCGAACAGGCCACGCGCGTCAAGCGCGGGCTCAACCTCGGCTGGCTGACCGGGCCGCTGCCGATCAAGCTCAAGGCGCCGCTCTCGCGCGCCAGCGCAGACGTCGAGATCGATCTGACGCCGGCCGGCGTCGACAATCCGATCCCGGGCGTCGCGAAGGCGGCGGGCAAGCCGGGCAAAGCGACATTCCAGATCAAGCCCTCGCCTGAGGGCGCGTCGGTCAGCAACCTCGCCATCGACTTCGGGACCGTCTCGGTGCGCGGCTCGGCGGAGATCAGCGTGGACGGCGCGATCCAATCCGCCCGGATCACGCAGGCGCGACTGTCGCCGGGCGACAGCGTCCAGGCCGAGGTGGTCAATACGGCGACCGCCGTCAAGGCGACCGTCCGCGGAACGACGCTCGACGCGCGGCCCGTGATCAAGGCGGTCACCGACGAGCGCTCGCCGTCGCGGGCGGCCGGCAAGGACTTCGATCTCGACATGAAGATCGGCTCGGTGAACGGCGCCAACAGGCAGTCGATCAGCGGTCTCGAACTCAACCTCTCGCAGCGGGACGGCGACGACCGGTTGGCCTACCTCAAGGGTCGCTTGGGACAGGGGACTCTCGCGGCCGGCCGCGGCCCGGACGGACTCCTGCGCCTGACCACGAGCGACGCGGGGGCGCTGGCCAAATTCGCTGATCTCTATACGCGCCTGGAGGGCGGAAATCTCGATCTCGTCTTGCAGACCGGCGGCGAGACAAGCTCGGGCGAGGCCACCGTCACCAATTTCGCCCTGCGCGACGAGCCGGCGTTCCGGCAGCTTGTCGCGGCCGCGCCGGCGGCGGTTCCTGGTCGCCCCGTCGATACGCAACTGGCGCGCTTCGAGAAGGCGACGATCGCGTTCGCGCACTCGCCCGGCTCGCTCGATATCAAGGACGCCGTCATCTACAATCCGTACGTGGGGCTCACGACCGAGGGGACGGTCGATTTTGCCCGCAACGCCATCGACGTTTCCGGCACGTTCGTCCCGGCCTATGCGGTCAACACGCTGCTCGGCAAAATTCCGCTGGTCGGCGTCCTCTTGGGCGGCGGCAAGAACGAGGGCCTGTTCGCCATCTCATACCGAGCCCAGGGCCCGTTGAACGACCCCAAGCTGACGATCAGCCCGCTGTCGGCGATCGCCCCCGGAATCCTGCGCAAGATTCTGGGAGCAGTCGACGGCACGGGCGGCAGGTCCTTATCGGGTGAGGCGGCGGAGGCGCCGATGTCGCCTTCGGCCCGTTCGCCCTTGCGCTGATCGGTACCGGAGAGCGTGCGTTTCGGGCTAGGGCGCCCGGCCGCGTTTCCGTTTCTTTCAGCCAGGCTCTGGGAAAGAAAAAACCGTCCGACTGCGGAAAAGATTAGAAGGTGTAACGAGCGCCAACTGTCGGAGCAATGTTGTTGTTATAGTAGTAGGGCACGCCGGGGCCGTGAGGAATGGCGATGGCCAGACCGCCGGTGACGATGGAATACGCAATGCCGGCATAAACGTCGAATTTCTTGAAGATGTGATAGTCGACAAAGCCCGAAACCTCGTCGAGCGTCCCCGAGCAGGAGCTGCGGTACTCGGCGGCGTACGAGCAAGTCGACGGAACGCGGAAGTTGTTCTGCAGCTCGTGATAGTACGACAGAACGATGTCCGTTTTGTCATTGTAAGCGTATCGCACACCCGTCCAGAAAACCTGCACGATCTTGGCAGAATCAAGATTGTTGTCTTCGACGCCGCTCAATTGATAACCGCCCTGGGCCGTAGCGCCGACGCCCAACGGATTCGACGGATTATGATACAGGATGTGTTCGTAGCCACCGTAGAACTTGAACTGATTCCAGGTATATTTCCCCGCGACCATAATGGCGGTGTTGTCGGTCACGATGCCATATTCGGTGTTGCCCATTCCGATCAGATTGGGACCGGTGATTGGGTTTGTGTTGATGCTGTTGGTGGTCGACTGATAGGGCTGCGTCGGGCTCGTGGGTCCCAGCAACGGGTTGACCACGCTGATGGCCTGGTTGACGTTTTGGACGACGACGTCACCCGCGAAGTTGTTGTAGACTCCTCCCAAATCCAATCCATACGCGGTATTGTGCGGGTCTTCCGGCGTACAGGTGAAGGCCGTCCAAGTGGCGGAGTTGGAGAAGCAACCGCCCTGACCGCTGGCGAATTTATACATCGCGCCGAGATGGACCGGGCCGTAAGTGATACGATATTTCAGGGAGTAGTCCCAACGGGTGTCCTGGGTGTCGCCGCCTCCCGCCATCAGGCCATTATAGCCAATGAATGAAAAGGAATAGGCGCCGATGGCCGGATCGTAAGCGAGCATTGCATCGGTACCGAGGGAGCGCTGTCGACCGAAGGTCAGCGTGCCGAAATTCACCGACGATAGTCCGCCAAAGAGTTCGTCGTTGAAGATCTGACCTGCGCGCGCGCCATCGCCGACGAACGAATATTGGCTCCTGGGGAGGCCGTTGTTGATGATGTTTGTGGCTGCCTGGTTGGCGACATCGCCGGTCGGATTGATTCCGGTGGAGGCGTTGAACACGACGGACAAACCGGGCAAAATCGGTTCATTACCCTTGAGGCCTAAACCCGTCTGCGACAGGTTGTTCGGCGCGACGAGAAATTCTGAATGGTTCCCGTTCTTGTTGACAAGCGATTCGCCTTCATAATTATAGCCGTTTTCCGGCAAGCCATGGCTGACCCAGCCCAGGCCGACGTCTAAGGCGCCATACAAGGTGATGCCCCGCCACGTCAGCGGGCAATCATTGACGACGTAATCCTGCACGGTCGAGCAGGCCGAGACGGGGGGCTGAGCAGCGGGAGCCGGCTGGGCGGTTGGAAGATCGGCGGCGCGCGCCGATGCCGTCACCGCAACCATCGCTGTACAAGTCAATAGGATACATGTCGCCGTTTTCATTGGTCAGCCCGCCCACGAAATTCTTGGTCGGAACGCAGCCCGACGCGATATATCCATAGAACCATAACGGGTGCCGAAATGCTGTGGTATTTTTGCCACAATTTGAAAATTGTCTTAGTTTTTCAGTTGACGCCAACTGCCGATCGTCGGCGGAGCACCATCCGAGCGCTCCGCCTGTGAGAGCCCGACCCCTGCCGAAGCGGATGCAGCGGCGGGCTTACAATCGCGTCGTCATGCCCGGCCCTCTTGTCGAAATGCGCGAGGACCGGGCGCCCGGCGAGCGGCCGTGATCGGCGCTCGTCTTCGGGTCAGCTCCGCGCGAAAGCGTTCATCACGGGTGTTCGATGCCGACCATCACGTCGGACGCCTTGATCACCGCATAGGCCTTCTGGCCGCTGGCGAGCTTGAGTTGGTCGACGGCTTCGTTGGTGATCGAAGCGGTGATCACCGTGCCGCCGCCGACGTCGATCTCGACATGGGCGGTCGTCGCCCCCTTGTGGATCGCCTTGATCGTGCCGCCGATCTGATTGCGCGCGCTGATTTTCATGAGAGTGCCCCGCTGTCGACGACCAAGGACCGGTCGATCCGCTTGTTGTTTGGAAGATCGACGATAGGCCCGCGATTCATGGCGAGCAAGCGCGATGCGAAGGCGCGCGAACGAGGCGTCGCGGGAGGCCGCCCTAAGTGGCGATCTCTCAGCCGCGGCGCCGGGGGCGCTCGGCGAAAGTGGCGCGTCCTGGCGGCTTGACCAGAACCTGAAAGCGGCCTTCATGCAAATCTCTTGGCTTGGAACCCGATGTATTCGATGATAGCGGACGAACGTCGATGTCGGGAAAGCTGTGGGGCGCCATGAAACTCAAGACGATTGCCGCCGCCTTCTGCCTCTTGCTGGGCGTCGTCGCCGCCCCCGTCGAGGCGGCTCAGACGCGCGTGGCTGTCGCCGCCAATTTCGGCGAGCCCGCGCGAGAGATTGCCGCGCTCTTCAAGCAGAAGACCGGAAACGAGGCGATCCTGATCACTGGCGCCTCCGGCGCCTTCTACACCCAGATCAGCCATAGCGCGCCGTTCGACGTCTTCCTCTCGGCGGACGAGGAGCGGCCGCGACTCGCGGTCGAGAACGGCTTCGCCGTTCCGGACAGCCGCTTCACCTACGCGATCGGCAAGCTGGTGCTCTGGAGCCGCGTCGTCGACGTGTCTAAGGGCGAGGACGCCCTGAAGGCGGGAAACTTCAAGCGGATCTCGATCGCCAATCCGACCTCGGCGCCTTATGGCGCCACCGCGGTCGAGACGATGAAGGCCCTTGGCGTCTGGGACGCGCTTCAGCCCAAAATTGTTCAGGGCAACAGCATCGCGCAGGCCTTCCAGTTCGTCGACACGCGCAACGCCGAACTCGGATTCGTGGCGCTGGCGCAGCTCTATGGGATCACGGAAGGGACGCGCTGGCTCGTGCCCGACTCGCTGCATTCGCCGATCCGGCAGGACGCGGTGCTCTTGAAAACAGGCGCCGGCAGCGAGGCCGCCAAGGCTTTCCTGGCCTTCCTGAAGGGGCCGGAAGCCCGCGCGGTGATCGAACGCTTCGGCTACGCGCTCGAGTGAGTGCAAATTGGACACGTTCGCCAACCTGTGGCCGCCGGTCGAGCTGACGCTGCAACTGGCGACCGTCTCGACCCTCGCGCTCCTGGTGATCGCAACGCCTCTGGCCTGGTGGCTGGCGCGCTCCAAAGCGAAGTGGCGGGAGATCGTCGCGACGATCGTCTCGTTGCCGATGGTGCTGCCGCCGACGGTGCTCGGGTTCTACATCCTGATTTCGATTGGACCTGACGGTCCGGGCGGCTGGATCGCGAGCCTTTGGGGCGCGCGCACCCTTGCCTTCACCTTTACCGGCCTTGTGATCGGCTCGGTCCTCTCTGCCCTGCCAACGGTCGTGCAGCCGATCCGCAACGCCTTCCAGAGCGTGGGCGACCGTCCGCTCGAGGCGGCGGCGACTTTGAGGGCCTCGCCGTGGCAGGCGTTCTGGCGCGTAGCGCTGCCACTAGCTAGCCCCGGCTTTCTCTCAGGGGCGGTGCTGGGATACTCCCACACGGTCGGCAATTTCGGCGTGGTGCTGATGATCGGCGGCAACATCCCCGGCCGCACCCGGGTCATGTCGACCGCGATCTTCGATTACGTAGAAACCATGCGGTGGACGGAGGCGAACGTCCTCGCCGGGAGCATGGTGGCGTTCGCTTTTGTCGTGATCCTCTCGATGATCCTGATCCAGAAGCGTTTCGCGGGGGGCGGAGGATGACCGAGCCCCAGCGGATCCGGGCCGAGTTTCACAACACGCTTGGCAAATTCACCCTCGATACGGCCTTCGAGGTTCCCGCCAGGGGCGTCACCGCGTTGTTTGGCCCGTCAGGCTGCGGCAAGACGACGGTGCTCAGGTGCATCGCGGGGCTGATCCGGGTCAAGGACGGCTACTTCGATATCGACGGCGAGATCTGGCAGGATCGGGACCGAGCGTTCCTGCCGACCTACAGGCGCCCGCTCGGCTACGTCTTTCAGGAAGCGAGCCTCTTTCCGCACATTTCGGTGCGGCGGAACCTGCTTTTCGGCGCGCCGCCCAAGCCGCCGACCGATCGGCCGGCGATCGACTTCGATGAGGTGGTGGACCTGCTTGGCGTCGGGGCGCTGCTCGACCGGTCGCCGGGCAATCTCTCGGGGGGCGAACGTCAGCGGGTCGGCATCGGCCGCGCCCTGATGACCCAGCCCAAACTCCTGCTGATGGACGAGCCGCTCTCGGCGCTTGACCGCAAGACGAAGGCCGAGATTTTGCCGTTCATCGAGAAACTGCGCGATCACTTCTCCCTGCCGATCTTCTACATCACGCATGACCTCACCGAGGTTGAGCGGCTGGCGGACACTGTGATCCTGCTGGAAAACGGCCATATTGTCGCCTCCGGACCGCTTGCCGACCTGCAGAGCGACCCCTCGCTGCCGCTGGCGATGGGCCGCGGCGCGGCGGTCACGCTGGAAGCGACCGTCGAGGCATACGACGCCGCCTATGGCCTTGTGACGGTGGGCGTCCGCGGCGGCCGCTTCGTCGAGCCGGCCGCCTCCGCCACGGTCGGCGAACGCCGCCGCGTTCGGGTCATCGCCAGCGACGTGAGTCTCGCGCGTGAGCCGCCCGGCGAGACCTCGATCCTCAACGTCGGGCGTGGCCGCATCGTCCAGGCCAAGCCTGTCGACGCGAACGAGATCGTTGCGGTGGTGGCCCTAGGCGCGGACGGGGCAGGGGCGCGCCTCTTATCCCGGCTGACCCGCAAGGCCTGGGACCAGCTCGGGCTCGCAGATGGCGCGACAATCTACGTCCAGGTCAAGGCCGTCGCGCTCGGCCCCGGCCGCGGGGATTAGCGCGCGGATTGGAGCTTGCGAGCCGGCGCTGAACGGTGCATCGACGGAATTGTATAGAGGCGAGGAAGGTCATAATGGCACACACGACGGCGGAGCTCGAAAAGCTCCTCATGCAGCGATCGCTGACCGATCCTGAGCTTCAGGCGGCGACCGAGAAGGCGCCGGACTTCCGCATCCTGCCGGACGCGACGGTGATCAAGATCGGGGGCCAGAGCGTTATCGACCGCGGCCGCGCCGCCGTCTATCCACTGGTCGACGAGATCGTCGCCGCGCGCAAGTCCCACACCATGCTGATCGGCACCGGCGCCGGTACCCGCGCCCGGCATCTCTATTCGATTGCGGCGGCGCTGAACTTGCCGGCCGGCGTGCTGTCGCAACTCGGCGCCTCGGTCGCCGACCAGAACGCGGCGATGCTGGGCCAGCTCCTCGCCAAGCACGGCATCTCGGCGGTCAGCAGCGCCGGGCTTTCCTCGGTGCCGCTCTTCCTTGCGGAGGTCAACGCCGTCGTCTTCAGCGGCATGCCGCCTTACGGCCTCTGGACGCCGCCGGCGCCCGAGAGCCTCATTCCGCCCTATCGCACCGACGCCGGTTGCTTCCTGGTCGCCGAGCATTTCGGCTGCAAGGCGATGATCTTCGTCAAGGACGAGAACGGTCTCTATGACGCGAACCCGAAGACGGCCAAGAACGCCAAGTTCATCCCGAAAATCTCGGTCGACGAGATGAAGGGGCAGGGGCTGCAGGACTCGATCCTCGAGTTCCCGATGCTCGACCTCCTCAAGGCGGCCCGCCATGTGCGCGAGGTGCAGGTCGTCAACGGCCTTGTTCCGGGCGCCCTCACCCGCGCGCTCGCCGGTGAGCACGTCGGCACCATCATCACCGCAAGCTGAGAGCTAGCCCCATGTCCGCCAACACCGCCAAGCATGTCGCGTCTCCGCTCGCGCGCCAGACGCTTCTCGACGCCAGCCTGACCCGGCCCGTCGCCGGCGTCCGCCCGATCCGCCTCCTTCCCTGGGTGCAGGTCGTGAAGATCGGCGGCCGCTCGATCATGGATCGCGGTCCCGAAGCGATCCTTCCGCTCGTCGAGGAGCTGCGCAAGCTCCTGCCCGAGCATCGCCTGCTGATCCTGACGGGCGCCGGAATTCGCGCCCGCCATCTTTACAGCGTCGGCCTCGACCTCGGCCTGCCGGTCGGCTCGCTCGCGCCGCTCGCCGCGAGCGAGGCCGGACAGAACGGCCATATTCTCGCGTCGCTGCTTGCCCCCGAGGGGGTGGCCTATATCGAGCACGAAACCATCGCCACGCGGCTTGCGAACCATCTCACCGCGGCCCGAGCGGTCGTCGGCAGCGCGTTTCCGCCGTTCCACCATCACGAGTTCCCCAATTCCCGTCTTCCGATCCACCGCGCCGACACGGGCGCCTTCCTACTCGCCGACGCGCTCGGCGCGGCGGGACTGACGATCGTGGAGGACGTTGACGGCGTCTACGACGCCGATCCGAACGGGCCCAACGGGAAAAAGGCGAAGCTCCTGCGCGAAACGAGCGCGGCCGACCTTGCGAAGCTCGAGGGCGCCCTGCCGTTCGACCGCGAGCTACTGAAAGTCATGGCGACGGCGCGCCACATCGGGCGCGTGCAACTCGTCAACGGGCTCGTGCCCGGCCGGCTCACCGCCGCGCTGCGTGGCGAGCACGTCGGCACGATCATTCGCACCGGGGCGCGGCCGGCCTAGCGCAGGACGATTTTGTCGATCGCTCGATTGCGGACCGGCATACGCGGCGTAAGCTGAAACGCGAAAGCCGCGACCCGCGGCGGCTTGAGGACAGCGCATGCCCGCATGTCGACGAAACGCCCGCTTCGCCGCCGCCCTGCTGGCGCTCGCCTATGCCGCGGACGCGGGCGCGGCGGAGCGGCTCGGCGCCCTGCTGATCGACCCGGCTCAGGTCTCGGTCGCCGGCATTTCGTCCGGCGCCTTCATGGCGAACCAGATCCACATCGCCCATTCCGCGGACGTGATGGGGGCGGCGATGATCGCCGGCGGGCTCTACGGCTGCGCGGTCGCGGACGTGGAATCGGACGGCGTGGTCGCGCTCGCCTCGCAGGCCGTCGGCGACTGCATGACGGTCCCGTTCCTGCTCGGCGACGCGAAGACGTACAAAAAGACGATCGACAAGCTCGCCGCCAAGGGATGGATCGACCCGCCGGCGAACGTCAACCGCGCGAGGCTCTACTTCTTCACCGGGGCGTCGGATTCCGTCGTCAATTCGGCGACGGTCGAGACCGCGGAGGCGCTCTACCTCGCCCTCGGGGTTCCGGCGGCCAACATCGTGTTCGAGGACCACAGCGGGCCGGCCGCCGACGCCGGCCATTCCTGGGTGACGACGAACTACGGCGGGGCCTGCTCCGCCAACGCTTCCCCCTACATCGACGATTGCGGTTACGACCAGTCCGGCGCCGAGCTGAGGGCCATCTATGGGGCCGGCCTCACGCCGCCCGCGGCGGCGGCGACCGGCCGTATCGTCGCTTTCGACCAGACCGAGTTCGTCCCAGACAAGGCCACGGCCGCGAACGGCCTGTCGAAGACCGGCTATCTCTATGTTCCGACAGCCTGCGAGGCCGGGGCGGCCGAGCCCTGCCGGCTGCAGGTCGCTTTCCACGGTTGCTTGCAATCGGCCGAAACGCTCGGCGACAAGTTCTACACCCGGATCGGCCTCAACCAATGGGCGGACGCCAACCGGATCGTCGTCCTTTATCCGCAGGCGCACGCGACCAACATGGCGGAAATCCCGTCGAGCCTATGGCTGACCGGGATGTCTGCGCTCAACCCGCAAGGCTGCTGGAACTGGTGGGGCTACAGCGGCGACTCCCAATACCTGACGAAAAAAGGGGTCCAGGTCGACGCCGTCTGGCGAATGATCCAGCGGCTCGAAGGGAAGTAACGAGGAAAAGTGAAGAACGATCCTTTCCACGAAAGGTTAATGGCGGGTTCAGTTTGACGCTCGCCGCCGCGTTTTTATATTTCAATCACTGAAACCAATTCCTTCCGGCCGAGGGTCGGAAAGTCAATTCTTATGGGGTTCGCTTCACCATGGCACGCTTCGCCATTGTCGCGGCGCTTGCGCCGATGCTCCTCATCGCCGCTTCGGCCGACGCTGGAACCGTCTATTCCGGGCCGACCATCACGTTCGGCGACGTGCTGCCGCTCCAGGCGGGTCTCAATACGCTGGTCTTCACCTACACGAGCCTTCCGGCGCCCAATCCTGCCGGCTTCCAGGGCCTCGGCGACGAGGGCTGGGGCGTTGAAAAGGTCGAGGTCGGCGCGGTTCCCGAGCCGACGACCTGGGCCATGCTCGGCCTCGGCTTCGCCGGGCTCGCCTGTGCCGGCGTCGCGCGCGGCCGCCGCGATCGCCTGGCGAGGGCGCTCGCCTGACCGCCGTTCCGCCTTGCCAGGGGTACGCTGGCGTCCCCGGGGGAAGGGGAGGGGAGGGCCGCCATTGTGCGGCCCTCCTTTTTTGAGGCGACACGGGCGGCCGGCGTGGCTCGATCAATCTCGTACCAAGCGACCGCCAGGAGCCGCGCCGATCCCGAATGACGAGCCCATTGAGACGCCCCGTCGCGACGCGGCTGGAAAGGCGGCGCGCCGCGCCTTATGAGGTCTTCGCCGGCGCGCAAGGCCGCGCCAGGCGGGGGCTTGGCCAGGAAGGGGCGCCGCCATGGACACGCTGGAGCGGCTCGTGGCCGATCCGTCCGCCTGGGCGGCGCTGGCGACCCTGATCGCCATGGAGATTGTGCTCGGGGTCGACAACCTCGTCTTTATCGCCATTCTGGCGAACCGCGTGGATCAGAGCCGCCGGACGTTCGCCCGCATCCTCGGCCTGTCGCTGGCGCTTGTCTTCCGCCTCGGCCTGCTCGCCTTCGCCGCCGAGATCGTCCACCTGAAGGCGCCGCTTGCGACCGTCTACGGTCATCCGTTCTCGGCCCGCGATCTCTTGCTGCTGGCGGGCGGCCTCTTCCTGGTCTGGAAGGCGACCGGGGAGATCCACGAGCGCGTCGACCCGAACGCCGAGGAGGAGGGCCAGTCCGCCGCGCCGCGGCTCGGCGTGGCCGCGGCCCTCATCCAGATCGTGATGATCGACATCGTCTTTTCGGTCGACAGCATCATCACCGCGGTCGGCATGACGGGCGAGTTCCCGATCATGGTGATCGCCGTCGTCGTCGCCGTCGTTCTGATGATGGTCGCCTCCGGGCCGCTCGGCCAGTTCGTGCAACGCAACCCGACCGTCTTGATGCTGGCCTTGAGCTTTCTTTTGATGATCGGCATGACGCTGATCGCCGACGGCTTCGGCTTCCACATCGAAAGGGGTTATGTTTACGCGGCGATGTTCTTTTCGTCGCTGGTCGAGGGGCTGAACACCCTCGCCCGGCGCAAAACCCGGAAATCTCCATGACGCTCGGTTCGTTCGTTCTGTTCGCCGCCGTCTATTTCGCCGCAGCCGCGACACCCGGTCCGGGCCTTGCGGCGCTGGTGGCGCGGGTGATCGCCTACGGGCTCGCCGGCGTCGCCCCGTTCATCGCCGGTTACGTGGTCGGCGACGTGATCTGGCTCATCGTCGCCGGGACGGGCCTCGCCGCGCTTGCCGACACCTTCGCCGGCGCCTTCACGGCCATCAAATACGCGGGCGCCGCCTATCTCCTCACTCTCGCCTGGCGGACCGCGACCGCGCCGGCCGCCCGCGGCGAGGCGCCGCCACCGGCCTCGCGGGGCTTTCGCGCCTTCTTCGGTTCGCTGTCGCTGACCCTCGGCAATCCGAAGGTCATGGTGTTCTTCCTGTCGATCATGCCCCTCGTGGTCGACGTGAAGAGCCTGACGCCGCTCCGGCTTCTCGAGCTCGCGGCAGTCTGCGCTCCCGTGCTCGCCTCGACCCTCGCGGCCTACGCGCTCGCGGCAAACCGGGCGCGCGCCCTCTTCCGCTCGGCCAAGGCCATGCGGATCGTCCACCGCGCCGCCGGCGGGCTGATGGCCGGGGTCGCGGTCGCGGTGGCGACGAGGTGAGCATGGCGGACCTCATGGCGATCGGCGAGCCGCTGGTCGAACTGAACCAGGCCGCCGACGGCGCGCCCTTCCTGCAGGGCTTTGGCGGCGACACGTCGAACGCCATGATCGCCGCGGCCCGGCTCGGCGCCGACGCCGCCTATTTCACTGCCGTCGGCGCCGACGCCTTCGGGCAGGCGCTGACCGAGCTGTGGCTGAAGGAGGGGGTGGACGCGAGCCGGGTCGTTATCAACGGCGGCGCCCATACCGGGCTCTACTTCGTCACCCATGGGCCGGACGGACATCAGTTCTCCTATATGCGCGCGGGGTCCGCGGCGAGCCGGATCGCCGAAAGCGACCTGCCGGTCGACCGCATCCGGGCGACGCAGATCCTGCATGTGTCGGGCATCAGCCAGGCGATCTCGTCCTCGGCCGCCGACGCCGTCTTCGCCGCCATCGACATCGCCCGCGACGCCAAGCGGCTCGTCGCCTACGATCCGAACCTGCGCTTAAAGCTGTGGCCGCTGCGGCGGGCGCGGGCGGTCATCCACGAGGCGATGCGGTCGTCAGACATCGCCCTGCCGGGGCTCGACGACGCCCGCGAGCTTGCGGGGCTCACCGACCCGGACGCCATCGCCGACTTCTATCTCCGGCTCGGCGCGCGCCTCGTGGTGGTGAAGCTCGGCAAGGCCGGGGCGCTCGCGGCGACCGCGGCAAGGCGCGAGCGGCTGGCCCCGTTCCCGGTCTCGGCCGTGGACGCGACCGGCGCGGGCGATTGCTTCGACGGCGCGTTCCTCGCCGAGTTCGTCCGCACCGCCGACCCCTTCGCCGCCGCGCGCTTCGCCAACGTCGCCGCCGCGCTGTCGACGCTCGGCTACGGCGCCGTCGCGCCGCTGCCGCGCCGGGCCGAGGTCGAGGCGGCGATGGCGCGCGCCTGAGGCCGAAGCCTCCGCCGGAGGGCGCTGATCGCATGCGTTCGAGACGCGTTCGGGCGCCGTTCAGCGTCGTTCAGCACGCGTTCAGCATGCGTTCGACACCCGTTCGGCGCCGGATTCGACCCTCCTATCCAACCGTGAAATTCGTGACTTTTCAAGGCGTTGCACGCGAGTTCGGGAAAAAAACGCAACTTCTGACGTCGTCATGCCCCCGGAACCGCGGGCATCCATGGCGGCGAGCGCCGCAATCTGGCGATCGGGCGCGCGGGCCCGCGCCAAGGTTCTGGATCCCTCCCCGGGCTCGCCCCGGGGATCGCGCGGGGATGACAGGAGTCGATCCGCTTGCGCTTGGTCTGAGGCTGGCACGAAGGGATCATACCAAAATTTGTGCTTTTCTACAATCAAATGCCACGCCATCGCGATTCGCGAGCCTGCGCGTCCCGCCCGTGGTAGTGTGAGCGACGACTGGCTGTTAGCGTCAAGGCTTCACGCTTGACCACGAGACCGATGAGGTCGCGGACATGAGCGATCCAAAACTGTGGGTCAACCTCGATGGCAAGGTTGTGCATCCGGACGCGCCGCTCGGCGACGGCGGGCCGGGACATTTCAGGTCCGCCACGCCGGTGGGCGGCGACGACAACCGTTTCCCCGGCATTCCCGACCCGTTCTCGCCGGAGGGGCGCAACGCCGTTTTCGATGGCCGGCAACAACAGAGAATCGTGGCTGACGCAGGCGGGTCCGCCGCCCCAGCCCAGGGTCCGGCGATCACCGTCTCGAACGGCTGGGCCAGTCCCTCGGGCGATCAGGACCGCACGACCGTGGGGATCGGCGAACCGACCTCGTTGACCGTGACCGACTTCGCCGGAGGCCGCTGGAGAAGCGCCGACGGCAAGGCCGTGAGCGGCGTCAGCTTCCAGTGGACCGCCAGCGCCGTCGGAACCAACACCATCACCTACACCGCCGCCGACGGGAGCGTGTCCAGCGTCACCATGACCACGATTGCGCCACAGAGCCTCAGCGGCAAGAAGGACAGCGAGATCACCACCTATGCGGCGGGGACCCAAGGGGCCGGCATGAATCTCACCATCACCGTGGCGCCCACCACCGTGTCGTTCCAGGCACTGGAAATCATGGAAGATGTGTGCGCCGCCAGCGATCTCAAAGGGTATTTCACCACGCACGCCGCGCCCCGCCACGACGCCGCCCATGGCGCTGGCGTCTGGAGCCCAATCGGCCCGAAGAACGACGTGTCCGACACCGCCGACAGCTTTGGGCAGCCTTCGCCCTGGGCGCCAGGCAGCTTCACCTGGGCCATCCCGACCCGCTGGCGCAAGGTTGGCGACCAAACACGGGGGACCGCGTTCAGCGCCACGAGCGATGAGGTCGTCACCATCACCGACACGAATGGGACGACCTTCGTCACCAAGCTCGGCGCCACAAGCGCCGCGCGAACGCCGTGAACGATGCGAGGGAAGGACGACAGGTCCTCGATTCCACGCGAGTTCGGAAAAACGCTGCGCTCGAATTGTCGTCGTCGCCACGCCCATCGCCAAGGCGGACGCCCGCGTCAGACCGGAACGGTGGAAGTGCGCAAGGAGCGGGCGTTGCTCGGACGGCGCGCCGAAGATTTTCACCCTAGACGCGATCGGTTAACAGGTAGAACATGGCGGCGCTGATCGAGAGGCAATGATGCGACTATCTCTTGAGGAAAGAAAGACCAAAGCTCGTCAGAAAGCTCAACTAGCGTACCTTGTAATGATTGAGCTTCTAGTCATCGCTGGCTTGGCTTCTGCTATAATGTCCGGCGCGAGCTTAGGTAGTAAAATAGCAACTATAGCCGCAATATTAATGATATCTACCAATTTTGATAGAGTCCATTCCTACTCACGGACATTATTTCTGGAAATGGTCAATGGACTTAATAAATTGTCTCTCAGCTTTCGTCTGACGAAGAGGCTGGCACTCGATGAGCTTTTATTGCAGATAAGAAATGGAGATAACACGTCGATGGACTGGGCGACTATATATGGGAAGGAGGAAGGAGAAATCGCAAGACAGAATGCAGCGGATGGTACGCCTCTTATTGCGGAAGCTGGATTCTTTATAACTTTACTTGGGTTGATATTATTTATTATTGTTAGAATTTCTATCGCTTTTATCTTGAGCCGTGCACTTGAACTTGGTGGTGTTTCTTTAGCGTGATTTACAGGACGTCGGCTGTCCAATTATAAAAACGCCACTCGGCTACGTCCGCTCAACGTCGCCTCCCGCCCTTCGCTGCGCCGTCCGGTCCCGCTCCGCACATCGAAGGCGCGCGTCGGGTTTTGATCGCCAGGACCAAGCCGCAAGCCGGCCAAGCTCGGGCGGCGCTGGCCACGAGCTCGGCGCGGGATGGAAGGCCGGGTCATGGTCGGGCCGTCGGCGGGGGCGGCGGCGCGAAGGCCACGATCGGCGTGACAAAACACGGCGCTGCGAGCGCTGCGCGGACGCCTTGAACGATGAGGGGGAAGCGACGGTCGGCTTATGTTTCGCGCGAGTTCATATCCGATCTCGCCGCCCTTCGCCGCCCGTCCGCCTAGCTGAGGGGAGCGCGATGAGAGGTCGTTCTGAAGCCCCGGTTGGCGGGGTGCCTTGTTCTCATGTGTGGGGAGGCGCGCTATGGCTGGATCTGGACATAGCCTTGCTGCACCAGCTGCACGATACGACCGATCGCGCCGCCGTCCACTTTCACGCCGGGCAGCAAATCGGCGTTGCCCCAGTGATTGTCGAGCATGGTCTGACCGCACTCTCGATTGGATCCGGCTCGCCATCAAGCGGCAATCTGTCCTCGTACATTGCCGCCCCACCAGTGCGGACGCGTTATAGACCGCGTAGTCGAGCAGATATACCCGATGTCGCCGTGGAAGATCGCCACGATCTGCGCGTTGGTATGGTCGGCGCGAAAGCGCGCGATCATCAGACGCATGAAATTCAGGCCGGTCGGTTCATCGCCTTCGAAGGCCGGGTGATCGAGGTTGAAGACCACTTTCGCGTCTTTGAGATCGACCGGGATCTCGATCTTTATGCCATTCGCATCCGCCGAGCCGGCTGCCGACGCCGACGTCGCAGCCTGCAAGCTGATCGCGGCGGCGATCAGTATGATCATTGACCAGAGCCATCGACAACGAGACCGAGCCATGTTCCTTCTCCAAAGCGGCGTGAGGAGCCTACCGTAAATCAGGTTGGCTGATGCGCCACCGCGACATTGGAGAAAAGGGGGGAAAGCGGTTAATCGCTGCTGTTCCGCAGGCGGCTGGCGCAAGAACCATCCGCTAGGGCGAAGCGGTCTCGTCCAGGCGCAACCCAGCCATGAGACCGCTCGCCGCCAAGACTCCTTCTGATCTTCGCTAAGATGGTCGGCCCCGCCATGCCTTCCGCGAAGCCGGGTCCCGACCAAGAGAACGCGCTCACCTGCGTCGTCGACCCCGCGGACTGCGACGCACCTGCCCCGAATTGAAACGGATCCATGAGTTTCGCAACGGCGCCGCGATTGCAATCGCCAGTGTGAGAGTCGCGGGGGCAAGAAGAAGTGAGACGCGTTATGCAAGGCCGGAGGTCCTTTGTGCTCTCCACTGCCGAGATCGTAGACGGGGTGCTTCTCCACGCGCAAACTATGTTGGACCATCAGTCTTTCGATTGGCCGACATCGCGGGTGGCGCTGGAGAGACTCCTCGGTGACCTTGAGGCGCGATCGGCTGGCGACGTCGGCATCGAGCGACTGCGCGGGTTCATAGTGACTTGCGAGGACGTGTGGAAAGCACGGAATAAACGTAAACATTGGTGGCGGCTCTAAGCAGAATTCCTTCAGCCAGCCCAACGAAATGGACCATGTTAGAGTTCGACTTTCACCAGAAAGGGCACGAAGGACACAAAGAACGACAGGGCTCTTTCTACGCCTTCGTGGTTCTTGGTGTTCTTTGTGGTGAATTTGTCTCGCTTGTTCCGTTGGCCAGCCTACGAATCTCTGCTTAGGCGCCGGACACGTATTATGCGATGCTCGCGCTGGCGATCCTTTTTCGTGGGCGACGCCGTCGGTATCATCTGGCCCCAGTATCTTGCGCTCTTTAAGTACGGGCGAATCGAGCCCTTCCTGCCTTCGAGATCGGTCCTATCAACGGGCGGGATGTGTCAAGCCGGCAGCCGAACAAATCGGCGTCAATTTCTGACGCCGAGTATGGATCCGATAGGATCAATTTTGGCCAAATCTCGGGTCGCGGATGAGGTCAATATTGCGCCGTTAGCATTGCGATCTGTGTACGGTTTTTCGCATTTAATTTTTTCATTATATTACGCACGTGCACCTTCACCGTGCTTTCACACATGTTCAAGTCATAAGCTATCGTTTTATTTGACTTGCCCTGTTTAATTGCGCGAACGACCGCAAGCTCTCGGTTGGTCACCCGGCCGGGAGCGGCGGATGGAGTTGCGGCGACGCAAGGGAAATCCAAGTAGTCCGCGGGCACGTAGGTCCCGCCAGCCAGGACGAGTTGGACCGCCTCGACTGCGATTGCAAATTCCATCGTGAATGGGATATATGCTCTCGCTCCATAACCAACTGCGTTTCGTGCCGACTCTGGATCGTTCTTGGACCCAAGGACAATGATTGGGATACCTGGCAACGATTCCAGCAACGTCTTCATCGCATAAATACTTAGTTCAGATTCCACTTCAATCAATGATAGCATGGCTAGCTTTGTAACCATTGATCTTGATTGATGTTGTAGCTCCGACACCGATGCATATGAAACCACTGGCAAAGGAAGGGCCGCATTCAGACTACTATGAATGCATTCCCTTAGCAGGCTGCTACTTTCAATCAGCGCTATGCATCCTTTACGGTTTCTCAGTTCGATATTGTTTTCGTCAGTGGGCCTGCGGCATACCGGCGAGTTTACCCTCGAACGCCTATCGTCGTTAACGAGATCAGACGCACCGTCATCTATCGGTGAGTTTGATGCAAACTCTATTCTTTTGGTGAAACTCTCGTCGCCCATCATACTCTCGCCCCATGACCCATTACGATGGCGGCTCAAATCGAGACGCATATATTCCGCTTGCTGGCGTCGCAATGATGGCGCCTAAAATCGTGATACCTCTCTTCCGAGAGCACCCCTCTCTCAGTTTACCTTACCAAATCCAGCTTTGGCGCGGTTTGAGGCTGAAATAGGTCGAGCGCGCGAGCCAAACAAAGCTCCGCTGCCGCCTCACGCAAATCCACTGGCTGAGGTTACCCCGATTGGCATTGGACGGCATTGGACTGTCTATAGCTGCCGCGGCCTCATTGCCTCACGTCAGCGTCGTGAGCGCTGCGCCGCACGGGATACCCGCTCAACGTCGGCCCGGGCCGTCTGCTGGGCCTGTCGCCGTAACCCGAACGGGTGAGATCGACCCCGGAACAGTCCTTCACAGAGCGCCTGACGGCGCGGCGCCGCAGGGCGCCTCCGACCCTCGACTTGTCGTTATCTCGCTCTACCTCACCATGAGGCCGATCGCGACCGCGTTGGCGATGTCGATGAAGAAGGCCGAGACCAGCGGCAGGATGATGAAGGCGCGCGCTGAGGCGCCGTGCAGCTTGGTGACCGCGGTCATGTTGGCGATCGAAGTCGGCGTCGCGCCGAGCGCGATGCCGGTGAACCCGGCCGAGATCACCGCCGCCTCGTAGGTTCGCCCCATCAGCGGGAAGACGGCGAAGACGATATAGGCGACCGCCGCGACCGTCTGGAGCGCGAGCACCGCGACCAGCGCGAGACCGAGGCCGCCGAGCGTCCAGAGCTGCATGCTCATCAGCGACATGGCGAGGAAGACGTTCAGCGACAGATCCGAAATCAGCGCCAGCGCGCGCGACCGGGTCGGCCATTGCATCGCCGGCATGAGCCGCGGAACAGTGTTGGTGACGACGATGCCGACCAAAAGGCAGATCACGAACAGCGGCAGCTTGATCGGGCCCTGATCGACGATCTCCTGCAGCGCAAAGCCGATCAGGATCACGACATTGAGGATGAGCACCGTGCGCAGAAGCGTGATGTGGTTGAGGTCCACGGCGAATTTGTCGGTCGGATCGTCCGGCAGGCCGACGACCGGGTCCGGCGCCGCAGGTCCGGTGAGGGCGTGGCGGCGGATGAGGGCGCCGGCGATCGGGCCGCCGACCAGGCTCGCGACGACGAGCCCAAGCGTCGCCGTGGCGATGCCGACTTCGAGCGCGTTGGGGAGGCCAAACCGCTCGGCGATGATCGGCGCCCAGGCGATGGTGGTGCCGTGGCCGCCGATCAGGGCGGCGGAGCCGAGCAGCGGCGTCATCCCCTGCGGCAGGCCGAACGCCGCGACGCTGCCCGCTGCGATCAGGTTCTGCAGCGCAAGATAGGCGAGCGTCAGGGCGAGCAGGATCAGGAACGGCCGGCCGCCCGAGATCAGGTCGTCGAGCTTGGCGTTGAGGCCGATGCCGGTGAAGAAATAGAGGAGCAACATGTCGCGCGCGTCGAGCGAGAAGTTCACCTCGACCCGGAAGACGAGATAGGCGATCAGCGTCGCCGCCGCCGCGATCAGGCCGCCCGTCACCGCCTCCGGGATGTTCCAGTTTTGCAGCGGCCGGACCGCGCGGTTGACGCCCGCGCCGACGAAGAACACGACGATGGCGATCGTGAAGCTCAACAGCCCGGGGACCTGAATCGACGTCATTTTCGCCTCCGGGCGGCGAACGCCCGCCGCGGAACAAGTTCTGATCGAACCGCGCCGAAAACCCTCATCCGGCCCTTCGGGCCACCTTCCCCCCGAGGGGGAAGGGGTCGCCCCTCTCCCACCGGGAGAGGGAAGCCGCGAAGCGGCGGGTGAGGGTTCGCTGACGCAACCCTCTGTCATTACGCATTCGCGGGCGGCGCACATTGTAGACGCGGTCGTTGACCGCGTCCGCCGCGATCAGCGATCGCGGCTACAGATCATGGCTCGGCGCTCGAGGCAAACAGGCTCAAGCCCAGTTCCTGCGAGAGAAAGCGGGCGGCGAGCTGGCCTTTGACGCTGGCGCCGGACGCGTCGAGGCGCGGCGCGAAGGCGCCGAGCGCCCCCTTGCCGGGCGCGACCGCGACGATCCCGCCGGCGATGCCGCTCTTCCCCGGCAGGCCCACGTCGTAGAGCCAGTCGCCGGATGTCTCGTAGAGGCCCGCCGTCGCCATGACGGCGAGCGCGCGCTTGGCGCTTTCCGGATCGATCACGCGCCGCCTGGTCAGCGGATTGACCCCGCTGTCGGCGAGCGTCGCCCCCATGACCGCCAGGTCTTTCGCGGTCACGCTCAGCGAGCATTGCCGGGTATAGAGTTCGAGCGCATGCGTCGGGTCGCCTTCGATCCGCCCGTAGCTTTGCAGGAGCTGGCCGATCGCCCGGTTGCGCGCGTTGCTCTTGAGCGCGCAGGCCAGCGCCTCCTCGTCCAGCGCGAGCGCGCGCCCGGCGAAGCGCATGAGGCCGTCGCTAAGAAAAGTCCAGCGCGCCTCGAGGTCCGCGCCCGGGATGAGGCTGGTCGTCGCGATGGCGCCGGGATTGACCATCGGATTGGTGCGGCCGTCCGGGTCGCGCTCGATCGCCGCCAGCGCATTGAAGGCGAGGCCGGTCGCGTTGACGCCGATTTTTTGCCGCGCCGCGTCCGGTCCGATCGCGTCGCAGACGAGCGCGAACACAAACGGCTTCGAGACGCTCATGATGGTGAAGGGCGTGTCCCAGTCGCCGGCGGCGTGGACCGCGCCGTTCGTCCCGACGACGGAGAGCCCGAAGCCATCGGCGGGCGCGCGGGCGAGCGTCGGATAGACTCTCGAGACCGCGCCCTCCGTATTGGCGCGGAAGCGCGCATGGGCCTCATCGACCAGGGCGGCGACGGTCTCGGCGGCAGGCAGGCGGCCGGTCGAGACAAAGTTGGCGGATATCGCGTTCAAACTCACCGGAGTTCCCCCGGAGCCCCACAAGCAGGCCCTGGCACGAATCTAGCAGCGGGCGCGCGGTTGACTATATCGAAGACCGACACGACGATCTCAAATACCTGGACCGTTCCCGCATCGAGCGGGCGAAGGCCCTTATTCGCCAGGCCGATCTGCCGCTGCCGAGATCAGGCGCGGCCGCGGCTGCCGTCGCAGCATTGAGGACAACATGGCGGACACATCGGGACTTTGGCAGCTTCTCCGCCAGACGGCGGACAGCGAAGTCGTCACCGCTCTATCGGCCGAAGTCGAGACGGGCGAAGATCGCGCGCTCAATCGGATCAACCCGCTCGCATTCGCCTCGAGCCGCAACCTGAGCGAAGACGCGACCATCACCGCGCTCGTCCATGCGGCGCGCCTCGGGTTGTTCGACATGACGTGGAACATGATGTGTCCCGGTTGCCGCGGCGTGCTCGACACCGGCGATGCGCTCAAGGCGATCAGCCGCGCCCAATACTATTGCTCACTCTGCACGCGCGATTGCGAGCCGATCCTCGACGAGCTTGTCGAGGTCACGTTCACGGTCAACCCGCGTATCCGCAGGATTGCTGCGCACAATCCGGACTCGCTGCCAATCCATGACTATACGCGCCAGATCTACTTCTCCTCGGCCTTGGATCCCCCAGACAACCTGCTCAAAGCGATCGAAGACGCCTCGCTGGACCTGTTGGAATTGGGTCCTGGCGAGCGCGCAGCGATGTCCCTCACGCTTTCCCGCGGCCGGCATGTGCTGCTGGATCCGGTGACGCATAGCGCCCTGGCTCTGGACGTGGATGGCGAGGAGACGAGAGAGCGGCGCAATCTATCCGTGGCCTTCGCGGGCGCGCAGCCGCAGAGAAACGTTGTCGCGATCGCGCCCGGGCCGGTCCGAATCGCAGTCGAAAATACCTCGTCCCGCAGGATCCTTCCGATCCTGTGGATCAAGAACGAAACTTTCATGCGGATATTCAAGAGCCGCCGCCCCTTCCTGACGGCGACGCGCGTGCTCAGCAACCAGGCGTTCCGCGACCTCTATCGCGCCGCTACCCTCGATCCGGACCAGCGATTCAAGATCACCAGCCTGACCATCCTGTTCACGGACCTGCGAGGCTCGACGGCGCTTTATGATCGGATCGGCGACCTCGCGGCCTTCGACCTCGTGCGCCGCCATTTCGGCGAGCTGCTTTCGGCCGTCAGCGCGGAAGGGGGCGCTGTCGTAAAGACGATCGGCGACGCCGTGATGGCGGCCTTTCCGACGCCGGGTCGCGGATTGCGGGCGGCCATGGCGATGCGTCGCGCGATGCGTGCGATCAACGAGAGTCGCGGCGGCGACGATCTCGTCCTCAAGATTGGCCTGCATTCCGGCCCATGCCTCGCCGTGACGCTGAACGAGCGGCAGGACTATTTCGGCATGGCCGTCAATATCGCGTCGCGTGTGCAGGGCCGCGCCGAGCCGAACGCCATTCTCGCGACGAGATCGGTTCTCGACGGGCTCGAAGATCGTGCGCTTCTTGAAGACGCCGTCAATCTCGTCACGTCTCGGCGTCTCGCCTTGCGCGGCGTGAGTGAGGAACTGGAAGTTTTCGAATTCCGCGACAGCGCCGGCGGAACGTCGGACCTGCCCGCTACGCCAGGGCTCCCGTGACCGTCACGTCGACGGCGAGGTCCCCGGCGTCGTCCGCAGCGCCGACGAAGCCGCCGGCGATCGGGATCGCCTGGGCGGCGGTCCGCGTCATGCCGACGCGGATGAGGTTGGCGCCGGCGATCAATCCATTGGTCGGATCGTATTCGACCCAGCCGGCGCCGGGCAGATAGACGCCGCACCAGGCGTGCGTGGCGCCGCCGCCGCGCGTGGCGCCGCTGAGGTCGTCGTAGAGATAGCCGGTGACGAACCGGGTGGCGACGCCGAAGCTGCGCAGGGCCTCCATCATCAAGACCGCGAAGTCGCGGCAGGTTCCGGCGCCCAGCGCCAGCGTCTCGGCCGCCGTCTGCGTGCCCTCCTCGTGGCGCGCGCCGTAGCGGAATTCGGCCTTGATCGCGTGCGTCATCGCTTCGAGCACGTCGAGCGTGCGGGCGTTGCGCACGTCGGCGACGAAGCGGCGCGCCCAGGCGTGAACGGTCCGGCCGGGATCCGGCAATTGCCCCTCGGCGAGCCGGGCGACGTCGGGCATGTCCTCGAGGTCGTAGGAAAAGGGAAAGTTTTCGGCGCTCGGGTCGAGGCTGTAGACCGGGGCGGGCGGCCCGTCGGGGTGATGCGTCAGGTCGAGGGTCGAAACGATCCTCAGACGCTTGGCGCGCAAGCTCTCCCGCCATTCGAGGAAGCACACCGAATTGTCGTAGGCGTCATGCGTCCAATGGATCAGCCACGGCTTCGGATCGACCTCGAGAACGGCCCTGTGGATCCTCAGATCATGGCTGTCGTCCGGCCGCAACATCAGGCGGTGGCGGGTGAGGCCGACCGGGTTCAGGTAGCGGTACTCCGTCGTATGGACGATTTTGATCCTGGCCATCGTCCCTCTTATAGCAAATCCGCGCGAACCCGTGTCGAGCGGCGCGGAGGGCGCGGCTTTGACCTCGGGCGCGGTCGGCGCCACCCTCAGCGGCGCCATGTCGCCGATCTTTCCCAGTCCCTCGCTCGCCGCCGGCTATCTGATCGCCTGCGTGCTGCTCGCCGCGACCCCGGGCGCCGACATGGCGGTCTTTCTGTCGCGCACGCTCGCCGGGGGCAGGGGGCAGGGCTTTGCGGCGCAAGCGGGCGCGAACGCCGGGCTCGTCGTCCATACGTTCGCGGCCGCGCTCGGGCTTTCCGCCCTGCTCGCGCCTCTGCGGAGGCCTATCAGGCGGTCAAGATCGCCGGCGCGCTCTACCTGATGTGGCTCGCTTATCGCGCGCTGCGCCATGGGACGGCGCTGAAGCTCAAGGCCGGGGCAGGCGGCGGCGGCCTCAGCGGCGCCTTCCTCAACGGCCTTGCGATCAACCTCATGAACCCGAAGATCGTGCTGTTCTTCGTGACCTTCCTGCCGCAGTTCATCGACGCCAGCGACGCCCACGCGAGCGCAAAACTGTTCGCGCTCGGCTTCGGCTTCATCGCGATCACCACCCTCGCCAACGCGGCCGTCATCCTCGTCGCCGGCCGCTTCGTCGCGGCGGCGAGGGCGAACCCGCGGGCGCTGCGCCTGTTCGACTACGCCTTCGCGGCGCTGATGAGCGTGTTTGCGCTGAGGCTCGCTTGTAGCCGCGGTCGCTGACCGCGGCAGCGCGGCCAGCGGCCGCGCCTACAGATGCGCCTGTAGCCGCGGTCGCTGACCGCGGCAGCGCGGCCAGCGGCCGCGCCTACAGATGCGCCTGTGGCCGCGGTCGGTAGGGCGTCCTCAGGGACACCCGCCTCTCGACGGGCCTTGGACCGCGGCCGCTGGTCGCCAGTCGAGCGGCGCGGCAACATTTCCGTAACCCCTTGAAATCATTGAATTGCTCGCTCGAAAACGGCCGAGTATGACGATTAGCTCATTGATTTCATTGGACTTCTGTCAGAAAACCGCGGTCATGCCTTTGACCGCCTCCACGGGCTTGACCGCGTGCGCGCCCGGCGACACGCTGGAGGGATGGACCTTGCCGCCTTCCGCGCCTCGCTCGCCTCGCCCGCGCCGCCGCCGGACTCGAGCCTTGCGCTCAAGGCGCTGTGGCTTGACGCGCGCGGCGACTGGGACGGGGCGCACGAGGCGGCTCAGGCCGATGACGGCCGCGACGGCGACTGGGTGCACGCCTATCTGCACCGCAAGGAAGGCGATCCCGGCAACGCCGCCTACTGGTACCGCCGCGCCGGCAAGCCGGTCTGCCGGGCCTCGCTCGACGAGGAGTGGGCGGCGATCGCGGAGGCGCTGTTGCGCTAGGCCGCGAGACGCCCCGACGGCTGGCTTTCCCGCTTTCCCCTCGGCGCTTTTCCCGCTAGTCAGGGCGCCTTGAGCTGAACCTGACCGAAAAGGCGGAACTTTTTATGCATCGCTACCGCACGCACACCTGTGGAGCCGTCGGGCTTCCCCTGGTCGGCGAGACCGTGCGCCTGTCGGGCTGGTGCCACCGCGTCCGTGACCATGGCGGCTTGCTGTTCATCGACCTGCGCGACCACTACGGCCTCACCCAATGCGTGGTCGACCCGGATTCGCCGGCCTTCCGCGAGGCGGAAAAGCTGCGCTCGGAATTCGTGATCCGGGTCGACGGAAATGTCCGCAAGCGCCCGCCAGGCACCGAGAATCCCGACATGCCGACCGGCATGGTCGAAGTCTATGTGCGCGAGATCGAGGTGCTCGGGCCGGCCGGCGACCTGCCGATGCCGGTGTTCGGCGACCAGCCGTATCCGGAGGAGACGCGCCTGCGCTACCGCTTTTTGGACCTGAGGCGCGAGAAGCTGCACGCAGAACATCATGCTGCGCGGGCGGATCATCGAACTCGCTGCGGGCGCGGATGAAGGCGCAAGGCTTCTTCGAGTTCCAGACGCCGATCCTCACCGCCTCGAGCCCCGAGGGGGCGCGCGATTTTCTCGTGCCGGCGCGGCTCCATCCCGGCAAGTTCTACGCGCTGCCGCAGGCGCCGCAGCAGTTCAAGCAGCTGATCATGGTGGCGGGCTTCGACCGCTATTTCCAGATCGCGCCGTGCTTCCGCGACGAGGACGCGCGCGCCGACCGCTCGCCGGGCGAATTCTACCAGCTCGACATCGAGATGAGCTTCGTCACCCAGGAGGACGTGTTCGCCGCGGTCGAGCCGGTCTTACGCGGCGTGTTCGAGGAGTTCGGCGGGGGCAAGGCGGTCACTGCAGAAGTTCCCGATGATCCCTTACGCCCAGGCGATGCTGGACTATGGCGTCGACAAGCCGGACCTGCAGAAACCCGATCAAGATCGCCGACGTGACCGAAGTCTTTGAGCGCGACGACGTCAGCTTCCGCGCGTTCAAGGAGGTGATCAAGGCGGGCGGCGTGGTGCGGGCGATCCCGGCGCCGGGCGCCGCCGAGGCAGCCGCGCTCGTTCTTCGACAAGCTGAACGACTGGGCCAAGGGCGAGGGCGCGCCCGGCTTGGGCTACATCATCTTCGAGGGCGAGGGCGAGGCGCTGACGGGCAAGGGACCGATCGCCAAATTCCTGCCGGTCGAGGCGCAGCGAGCTTTGGTCGCCAAGGCCAAGCTCTCGGCCGGCGACGCGGTGTTCTTCGCCTGCGACAAGGCCGACAAGGCCGCCAAGCTCGCGGGCGCGGCGCGCATCCGCATCGGCAACGACCTCGGCGTGCTGCAAGACCGCCGCCTTCGAGCTCTGCTGGATCGTCGACTTCCCGATGTACGAGTGGAACGAGGAGGAGAAGAAGATCGACTTCTCCCACAACCCGTTCTCGATGCCGCAGGGCGGCCTCGAGGCGCTGGAGACCCAGGATCCGCTGACGATCAAGGCGTTCCAGTACGACATCGTCTGCAACGGCATCGAACTGTCGTCGGGGGCGATCCGCAACCATCGCCCGGACGTGATGAAAAAGGCCTTCGAGATCGCCGGCTACGGCGAGGAGGTGCTGCTGGAGAAATTCGGCGGCATGTACCGCGCCTTCCAGAACGGCGCGCCGCCCCACGGCGGCATCGCGCCTGGCGTCGACCGCATCGTGATGCTGCTCGCGGGCGAGGAGAACCTGCGCGAAGTCGTGCTCTTCCCGATGAACCAGCGCGCCGAAGACCTGATGATGGGCGCGCCGGCCGAGGTCACGCCGAAGCAGTTGCGCGAACTGCACATCCGGCTGAACCTGCCGGAGAAGGGGTAGGGCTCCCCTTCTCCAGCTTTGCTGGGGAAGGGGGAGCCATTGGCCGGCCATTGCTTCCCGGACCCCTTCGACTTCGCGACCGCGAAGCGGCCGCAAACGCGTGATAGCGCAGATCCGCTCTTGGAAGACCGTCTCTCCCGAGCGACGTCTTCGCTCTTTTCCGCTCACATGGATGGAGAGGGTCTATGAAGGCCGTGCGTTTCAATCACTATGGCGATGGGAGCGTCCTCGAGGTCGTCGATGTCCCGGTTCCCGAGCCGGGCGAGGGCGAAGCGCTGATCAAGGTCAAGGCCGCCGCGATCAATCCTGGCGAAGCGAAAATCCGCGAAGGCCTGTTGCATGCGCGCTGGCCCGCGACTTTCCCCTCGGGCGAGGGCTCGGACTTCGCCGGGGTCGTGACGAAGGTTGGGCCGGCGGTGAGAGCGTCAAGGCGGGCGACGAAGTGATCGGCTTCACCGACAAGCGGGCGAGCCACGCCGAATACGTCGTCGCCGAGGCGCGGAACCTGACGCTGAAGCCGCCGCGCGTCCCATGGGAAGCTGCAGGATCGCTCGCCGTTGCGGGAAGCACGGCCTATGCCGCGGTGCGCGCGGTTTCGCTGAAACCCCGCGACAAGGTCGCCGTGTCCGCGGCGGCCGGCGGGGTCGGCTCGATCGCGGTCCAGCTCGCAAAGAGAGCAGGGGCGGAGGTGATCGGGATCGCGAGCCCGACGAACCACGACTGGCTCAAGGCGCACGGTGTCGAGCCGGCCGCGTATGGCGAGGGCCTGGACGACCGGCTGCGCCTGGCCGATCTCAACGCCTTCATCGACTGCCACGGCGGCGGCTATGTGAAACTGGCGATCGAGCTCGGCGTGCCGAAGCAGCGCATCGACACCATCATCGATTTCGCCGCCGCGCAGCAGTACGGCGTCAAGACCGAAGGCGCCGCGGAGTGGAAGACCGCCGCGACCCTGGCGGAGCTGGCGGCGCTCATCGCCGCGGGCGAGCTCGACGTGCCGATCGCCGCGACGTACCCGCTCGCCGACGTCCGGGCCGCGTTCCGAGAGCTCGAGCGGGGGCACACGCGGGGCAAGATCGTCCTCACGCCCTGATCGAGGGCGGGGTCGACGGCCCCGCAGGCGCGCGTCACGTCGAAGCCGTTGCGAGTATCGTCCTACCGGCTCGACTTGCCGGTGAAGTAGCGCACGGGCGTCGGCGCAAGAGACGATGGTTCGGGCCCCCGTTCATGCGCGCCGAAGCGCGCTGGTCCTCTCCCTGGCAAAGAGGTTGGACATGGCCAAAGCCTACATCATTTCCGACGTCACGCTGAGAAACAACGATGCCGCCAAGGCGTATCGCGAGGCGGCGGCCGCCTCGATCGCCCATCATGGAGGGCGCTACGTCGTCCGCGGTGGAGACGTGACCGTGCTCGAGGGCGACTGGCGTCCGAACATGCTGGTGATCGCCGAGTTTCCGAGCCGCGCGGTCGCCGAGGCCTGGTACCGTTCCGCGGAATACGCCCGAGCGCTGGAGCATCGCGACGCCGCCCTCGATCGCAATCTCATCATGGCGGAAGGCGCGCCATGACCGGCGCCGCCCCACGGCGGCATCGCGCCCAGCGTCGACCGGAGCGTGATGCCGCTCGCGGCGAGGACAACCTGCGCGAGGGCGCGCTCTTCCCGTTGCACCAGCGCGCCGAGGACCTGATGATGGGCGCGCTGGCGTAGGTGACGCCGAAGCAATTGCGCGAATTGCACACCCGGCTGAATTTGCCGGAGAAGTGAGGAGGCTCCCCCTTCCCCAGCCCTGCTGGGCAAGGGAGAGAGGCGCTTCGCCGGAGGGTCGCGCAGTGATAGGCTGCCCGCATGTCGAACGCCGCCACGACCATCATGGACGTCGACGCCTTTCTCGTCTGGGTGGAAGGCCGCGACGGACGCTGGGAGCTGAGGGACGGCCGGCCGGTGATGATGGCGCCGGAAAGGGCGATCCATGCCCTGACGAAATACGCCGCGCAGGAGTCGCTCAAGGCCGGCATTGAGCGCGCCGGGCTCACCTGTCGCATGTTTCCGGACGGAATGACTGTACGGGTCCATTCACGAACCGCTTTCGAGCCGGACGCGCTGGTTGTTTGCCCTTCGCCGCCGCTCGATTCGATCGAGATCCCCAATCCGATCGTTGTGGTGGAAGTCCTGTCGCCAAGCACGGCGGGGGACGACCACGGGCCGAAGCTCGACGGCTATTTCGCGCTGCCGAGCGTCGAACACTATCTCATTCTCGATCCCGACCGCCGGGTGATGATCTGGCACAAGCGCGGGCAGGCCGGAGCGATCGAAACCCGAATTTTGCGCGACGGCCTGATCCGCCTCGACCCGCCTGGGCTCGAGGCGGAGGTCGAAGGGTTTTTCCCTGTGGATTGAGGACGCGGCGCTCGTCGTCCGCGCGGAGTGCGTCTGGCGCCCGGGCAGGGGCCAAAGGGCTGAGCTTTTTCTCCGTCATCGCGATCGAAGCGAGGCGATCGAGGGGTCGCCGCGATGACGGCGTCCCAACCCGCTCGCGAAGGGGCCGCGCGCGCGGACTCTGTCATGCATCGGTGAAACTCGGAAAAAGAAAAGATATTCTTGCATGAGGTCACGGTTGCTTTCCTCAAAGCGGCCCGTCATCCTGCCCGGGAGCGAGGAGAACCTGCGCGAGGTCGCGCTCTTCCACCTGAAGCCGCACGCTGGTTTCGATGGCTGAGAGACCGACTCGACCGCCAAGGGAGCGAGAACCGATGGACACCCTTCACGCCGAACCGGAGGCGGCGAGCGCAACGGAACGGGCCATTCTGGCCGACGTCCGCGCGCGCTTTGAGGCGACCGAGAACCCGAGGCTGCGGCAGCTCATTTTGGGTCTGATCGATCATCTTCACGCCTTCGTGCGGGAGCAGAAGGTCACGTGGTCGGAATGGGAGTACTTCATAAGCTTCCTCGCCCGCGCCGCCGCGGTGACGAAGGACGGCCGGAATGAGTTCATTGCGCTTTCCGACTCGATCGGGGTCAGCATGCAGGTGCTCGCGGCGTCCCAGCCGAAGCCGGCCGGCGCCACCATCCCGACGCTGATCGGACCCTTCTTCATCGACGATGCGCCGGTGTTTCCGATCGGCGCCGACATCGCCCGAGGCGCTTCCGGACAGCCGCTCTACGCCTACGGGCGGGTTCTCGACACGCAGGGTGAGCCCGTCATCGACGCGATCCTCAACGTCTGGCAGTCGGACGACCGCGGCCTCTACGATGTGCAGGACAACTTCGATCCCGAGAAGATGTGGGGACGCGGACGCATTCAATGCGACGGGCAAGGCCGTTATGGCTTTTGGAGCGTGATGCCGACCGCCTATCCCGCGCCCATGGACGCCGCCCTCGGCGATCTGATCCGCAATACGACGGGCCGGTACTGGCGACCTGCGCACCTGCATTTTGCGATCGAGACCAAGACCGCCGATCCGCTCGTCACCCATATCTTTGTCCGCGGCAGCGCGTATATCGATTGCGACGTGGCCTTCGGCGTGCGCCCGGCCTTGATCGTGGACTTTGAGGAGCATGCGCCGGGCGCGGCGCCCGACGGGCGCGAGATGACCAGCGCTTATCGCACGCTGAACTACGACTTCGTCCTGACCCGGCGCGGTCGCTGAGGAGGCGGCGCCCCGGCGTCCCACCTCGGATCTCCCAAAGACGGCCGTCCTGCCACGGCCGTCTTGCCGCCAGCTCGAGACCAGGGCTTACGCGGCCAGTCTGCCCCCCTTGGGCGATGTCCGATATCCCGCAAGGCCGAGACCCGCGAAGCCGAGCAGGAGCATCGCCCATGTGGAAGGTTCCGGAACCACCGAGCCGACCAGCGTGAAAGTCAAGTCGGGGCCGCCGCCGACGGACGGGACGAAGGCGAAATCGGCCGTGCTGATGGTGGTCGTATTTGTCCCACTGTTATACGTGAACGTTGGGGTCGAGAATGCCGAGTTCCAGGACAGGTCCGTGTAGTCCCCAGTCGAGGTTCCTGCGGTCGTCCAATCTCCGGGCAGGAACACGTTGGCATAAAAATCGATTGGGGCGGATTGGCCCGGGAGCGTCTCCGACCCGCCGCCCGTGAACGTCAGCGTGCGCAGACTGCCGAGCGTGCCGTAGGTTAGCACCGGACCCGAGTCGGTGGCCGCGGTGTTTTCGGTCCAACCCCAATATCCGGCCGTCCCATCGCCCGAATACGTGACCACGGTCGGAGACGGATACGGAGGCGTCGGGGTTAGCGACGGCGAAGAGACCGTAACGCCGCCGCCATCGTTGAACATCAGATCGGTCGCATTCGAAAGCGGCGTAAAATCATAAGTAGCGTCGGTGTAAGTGGTGGCGCCCCAGGCATTTGATCCACCATAGAGCGCACTCGCGCCCGAGAAGGCCGACCCGCTCCAGGTGACGGTGTAGTCGCTCGTTCTGCTAACTTGCACCTGCGCGTGCGCCGCGCCGGCCGTCAGACCGGCCGCCACAGCACCCAAAACTGCGACTCGCTTGGACAAGCCAAGCACGATATTTCCCGTTCCCGCTGCGCCATACCGCAATGGGCTTCTCAACCAGTTATGCATTCTACGTCTCCCCTATTGCGTCTCCGCTACGTCCGCAGCCTTGACGCCTGTATCTTCTCTTTTAGTTTACGACGTCACCAAGACGTCGACAAGCGGAACTACGATTCTTTTTGGTCCTAGGACTTTCGCCCTAGGACCTTGTCCGGGCAATCGTCCATTGGCGAACCAAGGCGGCGACGGCGCTGGCAAGTGCTGACAAGCGAAACCCTGGCCGGCAGCGGGTTTTCCATCGGCTGCGTCTTCACCGGATCGATGCGATGCCCGGACACTACGGGAACGTTGCAAAGTCCTCGTCTAAAAGACTAGGAACCCGATTGTAGAACCCCAGGCGGGCTTGGGCTGAGGGAACTGTCGGAGCGCTGACCGCCCTGTCATCCCGCGAAAGCGGGGATCCAGAGTCTGGGTGCGTTTGGTTGTTGATGGGGCGTAGGCCACCTGTTCAGCGCCCCTTTCTGGATGCCGGCGTTCGCGGGCATGACAACGAGAAGACGAGGAGGAAATGTCGATGGCCGAGACCGTTGCGCCCTATCAAGAGGCGCATGCCGGCTTCCGTCTGGAGGACGAGGAGGCCAAGCTCAGCGGCTCGCTGACCGAGGGCCTCAACGCCTGCGTCGAGTGCTGCGACCGCTGGGCCGTCCCCGGCAAGGTCGCGCTGGAATGGGAGGACCAAGAGGGCCATCGCGCGACCGTGACCTTCGTCGAGCTTCGCGAACGCGCCGCGCGCTTCGCCAATGTGCTCAAGGCCCACGGCGTCGGCCCCGGCGACGTGGTCGCCTGCATGCTGCCCCGCATTCCCGACCTTTTGACCGTGGCGCTGGGAACCTGGCGGGCGGGCGCGGTCTATCAGCCGATGTTCACCGCCTTCGGCCCCAAGGCGATCGAGCACCGGCTTGAGACGTCGGGCGCGAAGCTGATCGTGACCGATCCGGCCAACCGGCCGAAGCTCGACGGGATCGTGAACGCGCCGCCGATCGCGGTGACGACGCCGATCTCCGGCGGCGCGCCGCGGCGCCCGGGCGATCTCGACTTCGCCGCCGAGGTCGCCGCCGCCTCGCCGACGTTCGAGCCCGTCATGCGCAAGGGCGGCGATCTCTTCCTGCTCATGTCGACGTCCGGAACGACGGGACTGCCCAAGGGCGTGCCGGTCCCGCTCAAGGCGCTGATCGCCTTCCGCATCTACATGACCGCCGCCATCGACCTCAGGTCCAGCGACACATTCTGGAACATCGCCGATCCGGGCTGGGCCTACGGGCTCTATTACGCCGTGACCGGGCCGCTCCTGATCGGCCACGCGACCACCTTCTACGACGGTCATTTTACCGCCGAGAGCACCTACCGGATCATCAAGAGCCATGGGATCACAAATCTCGCTGGCGCGCCGACGGCGTATCGCCTGTTGATCGCGGCCGGCCCCGAGCCGGCGGCGGGCGTGAAGGGCCAGCTGCGCGTGGTGAGCTCGGCCGGCGAGCCCCTGAACCCGGAGGTGATCCGCTGGTTCGCCGAGCATCTTTCGGCGCCGATCCACGACCATTACGGGCAGACGGAAAACGGCATGATGGTCAACAACCACCACGGCCTCGACCATGCCGTTCGCGTGGGCTCGGCCGGGTTCGCCATGCCGGGCTACCGCGTCGTGGTGCTGAGCGACGACGGCCGGGAACTGGGACCGCACGAGCCCGGCACGCTCGCCCTTGACATCGCCAATTCGCCCGCGCTGTGGTTCACCGGCTACCTGAACCAGCCGACCCCGGCGATCGGCGGCGGCTATTACCGCTCCGGCGACACAGTCGAACTCGAGGAGACCGGCCACATCAGCTTCGTCGGCCGCAACGACGACGTGATCACCTCGTCCGGCTACCGCATCGGCCCGTTCGACGTCGAAAGCGCGCTGATCGAGCACCCGGCGATCCTGGAGACGGCGGTGATCGGCAAGCCCGATCCGGAACGCACCGAGATCGTCAAGGCGATCGTGGTGCTGAAGCCGGGCTATGCGGCGAGCGAGGCGCTGGCCGAGGAATTGCGTCAGCACGTGCGCAAGCGGCTCTCGGCGCACGCCTATCCGCGCGAGATCGCCTTCGTCGGCCAGTTGCCCAAGACTCCGAGCGGCAAGATCCAGCGCTTTTTGCTGCGCAACGCGGAGAAGGTGGCGGCCGAGGCCGCGCATTGATCGCGATCATCGTGCGGCGCATTGTAGGGCGCGCTCGGTGAGCGCGCCGGCCGGGTCAGCGACCCGGCCCTACAGCGCTGCGCCATGAGGTTCGCGGCCTTTGCCAGATAAGCTTCAAAACCCAAAATCGGGAGCCTAACGTCATGACTTCATCCGATCCGGTCGTCATCGTCGGCGCGGCGCGCACGCCGATGGGCGGCCTCATGGGGAACTTCGCGTCGGTCAGCGCGCCTCAGCTCGGCTCGGTCGCCATCGAGGCCGCCGTCAGCCGCGCCGGCGTCGCGAAAGGCGACATCGAAGAGGTGGTGATGGGCTGCGTGCTGCCGGCCGGGCAGGGGCAAGCGCCCGCCCGCCAGGCTTCGCGCGGCGCAGGCCTCCCCGACGCCGCCGGCTGCACCACCGTCAACAAGATGTGCGGCTCGGGCATGAAGGCCGCGATGTTCGCCCACGACATTCTCATCGCCGGAAGCAACATGGTCATGCTGGCCGGCGGCATGGAGAGCATGAGCAACGCGCCCTACCTTTTGCCGAAGGCCCGCGGCGGCTACCGCCTCGGCCACGACCGGGTGATCGATTCGATGTTCTTCGACGGGCTCGAGGACGCCTACGACCGCGGCCGGCTGATGGGGACCTTCGCCGAGGACGCGGCTCAAGCCTACCAGTTCTCGCGTGAGGAGCAGGACGCCTACGCGCTCGCCTCCCTCACCCGGGCGGTGGAGGCCGGCAAGGACGGCAGCTTTGCCGCCGAGATCGCGCCGGTGACCGTCAAGGGCCGCAAGGGCGACGTGACCGTCGCCATCGACGAGCAGCCGGCCAAGGCCCAGCCCGACAAGATCCCGACGCTGAAACCCGCCTTCCGCGAGGGCGGCACGGTGACGGCGGCCAATTCCTCGTCGATCTCGGACGGCGCGGCGGCGCTGGTGATGATGCGGCGGTCGGAAGCGGAGCGGCGGCGCCTCGCGCCGCTGGCGACGATCATGGCGCATTCGACCTACGCCGGCCTGCCGTCGAAGTTTCCCTCCGCCCCGGTCGGGGCGATCCGGGCGCTCCTCGACAAGGCCGGCTGGACAGCGAGCGAGGTCGACCTCTGGGAGGTCAACGAGGCCTTCGCCGTCGTCGCCATGATCGCCATGCGGGAGATCGGCATTCCGCACGACGCCATCAACGTGCACGGCGGGGCCTGCGCGCTCGGCCATCCGATCGGCGCCTCGGGCGCGCGCATCCTGGTCACGCTGATCGGGGCCATGAAGCAATACGGGCGGAAGCGGGGCGTGGCGTCGCTCTGCATCGGCGGGGGCGAAGCGACCGCGATCGCGCTGGAGGCGGCATGATCCCGACCGAGGAGCAGGCGACCATCCGCGACATGGCGCGGCGCTTTGCTGAAGACAAGCTCGCGCCCAACGCCGCCCGATGGGACCGCGAGCACGCCTTTCCGGCCGAGGCCTTGAAAGAAATGGGCGGGCTCGGCTTCATGGGCATGACGGTTCCCTCCGAGTGGGACGGGGCCGAGACGGATTATGTCGCCTACGCCATGGCGGTGATCGAGATCGCCGCCGGCTGCGGCGCCGTCTCGACCATCATGAGCGTCCACAACGGGGTCGGCTGCATGCCGATCCTGACCTTCGGCGACGACGAGCAGCGCGAGCGGTTCCTCAAACCCATGGCGCGCGGCGAGACGATCGGCTGCTTCTGCCTGACCGAGCCCGGCGCGGGCTCCGACGCCGCCGCGATCACAACGCGGGCGCGGCGCGACGGCAATTCCTCCTATATCCTCTCGGGGGCCAAGCAGTTCATTACCTCGGGCAAGAACGCGGACGTCGCGATCGTCTTCGCGGTCACTGATCCCGAAGCCGGCAAGAAGGGCATTTCCGCCTTCATCGTGCCGACCGGCACGCCCGGATTCGTCGTCGCCAAGGTCGAGATGAAACTCGGCCAGCACGCCTCCGACACCTGCGCCCTGGCGTTCGAGGAGATGCGCGTGCCGGCGAGCCAGCGGCTTGGGCCGGAAGGGCAGGGGCTCAAGATCGCGCTCGCCAACCTGGAAGGCGGGCGGATCGGCATCGCGGCCCAGGCGGTCGGCATGGCGCGCGCCGCCCATGACGCGGCCCTTCGCTACGCCAAGGAGCGCGTTCAGTTCGGAAAAGCCATCATCGAGCATCAGGCGGTGGCGTTCCGGCTCGCCGACATGGCGACGACAATCGAGGCGGCCGAGCAGCTTACGCTGCATGCGGCGTCGTTACGCGACGCCAAGCGGCCCTGCCTCAAGGAGGCGTCGATGGCGAAGCTATTCGCCAGCGAGATGGCCGAGCGGGTTTGCTCGGACGCGATCCAGATCCACGGCGGCTACGGCTATCTCGCCGACTATCCCGTCGAGCGGATCTATCGCGACGTGCGGGTGTGCCAGATCTACGAGGGCACGAGCGACATCCAGCGGCTGGTGATTGCGCGGGCGCTGGCGGGGTAGGGACGGTAGCCGCGATCGCGCCTACAAAGCGCGGCGGCGCGATCAGCGATCGCGCCTACAGACAGCGGCGGCGCTTCCGCAACCGCCGTTCAGGACAAGATCGCCCCTCTCAAACATGATCCCACGCCTCATCCTCTGGATTATCCCACACGGACGTCAAAGCTGGCTGTTGCGCGGTCATCAAGTCCCGACCGTGCTCGCGTTCCGGCTGGTCGGCAAGATAGCCGACGAAATCCAGCACTTCGCGAGCCAGATGCTCGGGAAGCTTTTTGGTCTGTTCATAAACAAGGTCGGCGATGCCCATCTGACGCTCCAGCCGGTCGCGGCGACCCTATCATGAACACAAGAGAAAAGATCGTTGAGCTTCGCGATGCAAGCCCCGGCCGCCGTTCGCCGTCCTTGTCCGGACGCCCTGCTCATGTTAGCTGCTCAACCTGAATTCGGGGTATAGCGCAGCCCGGTAGCGCGGAAGTTTTGGGTACTTCAGGTCGCAGGTTCGAATCCTGCTGCCCCGACCATCGTTTGCGGAGACTTCGGGGGCCTTATGACGGCACGCATCTTCAAGCCTGCGCGCAGCGCGATGCAGGCGGGTCAGGCCAAGGACGATTGGGTGCTCGAATACGAGCCCGAGCAGCCGCCCTTTATCGATCCCTTGATGGGCTGGACGAGCTCGGGCGACATGAAGCAGCAGGTCAAGCTCAAGTTCGACTCCAAGGAGGAGGCGATCGCCTACGCCGAGCGCAACGGCATCGTCTATCGGCTCGAGGAGCCGAAGCCGGCCAAGCGGCGGATCCTCTCCTATTCCGAGAATTTCGCGCCGAACCGGATCGTTCCCTGGTCGCATTGAACGGCCTTTTGGAGACGCCTTTTCGGAGACGCTCGACGACGTTCGACCTTCGGTTTGGCTCCGTAGCTCAGCTGGATAGAGCAGCCGCCTTCTAAGCGGCAGGTCGCAGGTTCGAGCCCTGCCGGAGTCGCCAGTAAAAACAATAGTTTATCTGGAAAACCTATTGCAATAGATCGGTCCGCTTTGTGACGGATCGGACGCCCGATCGGTTTTGTGAGGACTGCTCATATTAGCGGTGCAAAGCAGCATCGCGCCTCGGCGGCGCGAAGTCGCGCGAAGCATCAGCGGCCCCAAAGAGCGCGCCGGCAGACGACGAGCTGAGCTGCTAGCTCAGAAGCACCCTGAAGGCCCACACGAGCGCCGCAATCGCCAACAGGGAAAGAGGAGGGCTCAGCGCGATGACCCGTACCGTATCTTCCCCGCGATCCCGGAGAAGCAGACCGATCCAGGCAGCCCATAGCGTCGAGCCGGCCGCGCAGAGCCAAAACAGACTTGTTGTCCATTTCATGAGGTCCCCCTTCGCGGCCCCCGGCGACTTCGGACTTACGACGTCTCGCATGAGCGCCCTCAAGCGCAATGCCCATATTGGCTCGACCTGCCAAACGTTAACAAGGGACAAGTTTGTAGACGACAGAACAAGAACATAACTATATCTCGGCTCCACCGGCTCGATCGTGGGGCGCAGGCGAGGCTTCAGATCATGCCCCTTGAATCCACGACCGACCGCCGCTCCGCCCCCGATCGCCGAGCGCTTGACGACATTCACGGCGCGCTCCAGAGCGCGCCCACTTTCGCATTCCATGAGAGCGTCTAAGCTGGGTCGCCTGCCGGTCTCTGAGTCGCCGCGGCGAAAAGGCGCGGCGAGCCGAGCGCCGCCAACATCAACGGGGGGTCACGCGTGGCGCTCGTCAGTCGCCGGGTCTGGTGGACGCCGACGCCGTCATCGAGCAGGCGGCGGACCGGCGCGCCGGAGCCGACCCCTAAGTCCCGCGGAACGGCCTGGCGTCGCGCGCTCCTCTTCGCGTGCGCGGCGCTGGCGGCCTTATGTCTCGTTTCCATTCCGCAAGCGTCCGCCGAGGACCTCGTGCTGCCGGCCCTCGCGCCGGCGTCCTTTCTCGCGCCCAACGACAGTTACTGGGCCTTTTGGAGCCAGCCGCATCTCTTTGGCGATTGGGGCGGCCTTCGCGCTCGTCTCAGTGATCTTGGCGTCGACGTCACCGTGAGCGGCGTCGACGAGGCGGTGGCCAATCTCACGGGCGGCCTGCAGCGAACGGCCCAGGAGGCCGGGCAGGTCGGCTTGCAGGCCAACTTCGACCTTGAGAAGATGATCGGCCTGCCGGGCGGTTCGTTCGGGCTGACGCTGGTCGACCGCTGGGGCCGGAATCTGGCCGCGGACGCCGGCATCCCCGCCCTGCAGTTGCTCAACGAGGTCTATGGGCGCGGCAACATCGTCTGGCTGGAAGAATTCGCCTACACGCAAAAGCTGTTCGACGACCGGTTCGAGCTGACCGTCGGGCGGCTGGCGTTCGGCGACGAATTTTTCTCGTTTTCCTGCGACTTCATCAATTTGACCTTTTGCGGCGCGCCGCCGGGCAATATCGTGGGCAACTATATTTACAACTGGCCGATCAGCCAGTGGGCGGCGGTCGGCAAGCTGAATTTTCCCTCCGACGTCTACCTCAAGGCCGCGGTCTATGATTCGAATCCCGCCTATCTCGACACGACGCCCAACATCGCGCTTCTGCCGAGCTTCCCCGAGGACTCCCAGGGCGTGATCGTTCCGGTGGAACTGGGCTGGACGCCGAAATTCGGCGCCCTCGCGGGCGACTACCAGCTCGGCGGCTGGTACAACAATTCGGCCGCTCCGAACGTCGCGACCAGCGTCAATGGGGAGCCCATCCTGGTTTCGGGCTTGCCCGCTCTCCCCGGCCATGGCCGCTACGGCTTTTCGACCGAGTTGCAGCAGCAGCTGACCCATGATTCCACCAGCGCGGACCCGAAGAATGGCCTCTTCGCCTTTTTCAACGCCACCTTCGCGGATCGGCGGACATCGGCGCAGGACTATCAGATCGCCCTGGGGCTCACCCAGCAGGGGGTTGGCTCGCGGCCCAAGGACGGATTTGGCGTCGCCGCCGGCACGACCGAGGTCAATCCGAACATCGCGAATGCGCAGATCGAGGCCAACAGCCTGGGCGTCGGCCCCGGATATGTGCAGCGCAACGAGTATGTGACGGAAGCCTGGTACGGATGGCAGGCGACGGGCTGGATGAATTTGAAGTTTGATGCGCAATACGTCATCTGTCCAGGCGGCTATAGCGCGCCAACCGATCGCAATGCGTTCGTGCTAGGCATTCGAACGACCGTCGACTTCTAGTCGATGGTCTCGCGGCCCTAGCGCTCTGGCGGAAGAGGATAAGGGGGGACCATGGCGGACACAAAGCAGCGTGGAGCATCCGGCCGCCCTGGCGGCGGTCCGGCCGTCAAGCTCCCGGATCCGGCTGGCGATCGCCTTCCTTTCGCCCGCGCCGCGAGCGTGATCGCGGTCGTCGTGCTGGCGGGCGCGCTCTTCGGCTACGATCAGGGCGTGATCTCCGGCGCCCTTCTCGGAATCCAGAAGGCGTTCGCGGTCGGCGCGGTCGCGCTCGAGATCGTGACGAGCTGGGTCACGCTCGGCGCGATGTTCGGCTCGCTCGCCGGCGGCTACGTCGCCGATCACTTCGGCCGCAAGCGCGCGCTCCTCGTCGCGGCGGGGCTTTTCATCCTCGGCGCCTTGGTCGAGGCCTTCGCGCCTGACGTGCCGGTGCTGGTGTTCGGCCGCCTGGCGGCAGGCTTCGGCGTCGGCGTCGCGGCGGTGGCGGCCCCCCTTTATGCGGCGGAGCTCGCGCCGGCCGCGCAGCGGGGGCGGTTCGTCTCGTCCTATCAGCTCGCGATCACGATCGGCATCTTCCTCGCCTATCTCATCGACGAGGCGCTCGCGGGCTCGGGCGGCTGGCGCTTGATGCTCGGGATTTCCGCTTTCGCCGGGGTCCTGCTGGCACTCGCCGTTCTGCTGGCGGTCGAGTCCCCCGCTGGTTCGCCAAGGCCGGTCGGCGCGACGACGCACGCCGGACGCTGGTCGCCCTGGGCGCGGGCGACGAGGCGGACGCGCGGCTCGCGGCGATCGAGGCGTCGCTGCGGGCCGAGCACGAGACGCCGTCGTGGGCGGACGTGTTTTCCTCGCGCTGGCGGACACCGCTGAAAATCGGCCTCGGCCTCGCGGTCCTGCAGCAGATCACCGGCATCAACGCGATCATCTACTACTCGGATCAAATCTTTGCCGCGGCTGGATTCACGACGCCGGCGGCGCAGACCGAGGCCACCACCTGGGCGATCGGGGGCGTCAATGTGCTCTCGACATTTATCGCGATCGCCTTCATCGATCGCCTCGGCCGCCGCCCGCTCTTGATCGCAGGCCTGATCGGCATGGGGCTAAGCCTGGCCGCCGTGGGGTTCGCCTTCCAGCAGTCCCAAGCCGGCGGACAAGTGTCGCTCGGCGTCGTCACGCTCGGCGCGCTCATCGTCTTCATCGTTTCGTTCGCCTTCTCGCTCGGCCCGGTGACCTGGACGGTCATCAACGAGATCTATCCAGGCGACATCCGCGGCCGGGCCGTCGCCGTCGCGACCGCGGTCAACTGGGGCGCGGCGTTTCTCGTCAGCGAGTTCTTCCTGTCGATCGTCAAATGGATCGGGCAGGCCTATGCGTTCTGGCTGTTCGCCGTGTTCTGCGCTCTCGGCTTGGTCTGGGTCATAAGCGCCGTGCCCGAAACGCGCTGCCGCTCGCTGGAGGAGATCGAAAGGTCGTGGGGCCACGCGCCCGGCGCGGCGGCGAGCACGTCGCCAAGGTCGTGAGCGGGTCGATTGCCGGGGCTCAAGCCTCGACCGCCCGCGGAACGCCGCTCGACAGCCAGCCGATCGCGAAGGTTCTTTCCTGACGAAGCCAGCGCGGCGCGGCCGACGCGATCGAATAATGCGTCGCGCTCAAGACTTGCTGAGGCTTCGATGCGACAATTCGCGCGGTCATAGAATGCGCGCCGCTCTTCCCGTTTCGCCGGCGCGCAGCGTATCCTCTTCGCAGGTCGTTCAGGCCGATAGGCTAGCGCGCACTGTGCGGCTTAGACAGCGCCGGGCGGTCTGCAGGCCGCCCGGTGCGGTCGTTTCCGCCGGAGCTGGTCTGCTGCCGCATCCGTGGCGAAAAGTCGGCGGGCGGCGTCGGGTTGCGCGCCCAATTGCGGTTTGCCGCACCGTGTTCGGGGCGCTGCGGGCCGGAGCCCTTGCGGCGGCGGTCGCCATTCCCCGGCGCGACGCTGTCAAAGCCGGGAAGTGCATAAATTTAGAGCGTAAGTCGGTAGCTGCCTTGGATCTTGGTCGAGACGAGAGTTGCGGCAAGCATTGGCGGCAGGATGCGCGCCTGTTGTTGCACCGCACTCATTCCACGGAGCGACAACCGGAACGTTAATACCATGCGTGTATACAACCGTACACGAGGCGCGGCCGCCAGTTCTCCCAGCATGAAAAGATTGTGACGAAAAGTGGATTCTTCTCTTGCGTGTGATGCGATTTGACCATAGATTCCGTTGCAGCAAGCCGCTCTGAACACAGCGTTCGGGAACGAAGGGTTTTGAACCCCCTCTTACCCTTCGGGACATGCGGCCTTGGGAGGCGACGGGTCCGCACCACCCGGAGGGAGCGATTTGCTTTTCCGTCCGGCGATCCATAGGCTTCCCGAAACTCGGCGGCCGGAGGCATGCATCCGGCCGCCACCGTCTTTTGGGTGCCGGCTCTGACGCTCTGCCCATTGGCGAAGCTTGGCGTCGTGACCAATTGACGCTGACGCCGGCCACACGATGGCCATTTTCTTGCCGTTTGGACGACAGGGCACGAAATCCGGAGCAGCGCGCGTGCGGCCTGCCGGCGGGAAGAACGACGGTCGCGCGGCGACGGGAACGACAACAGGAGGGCTGGCGCGACGGGACCCGGGCAAGCGATTGGACCAAGCGATTGGACAATGCCGGCGCGGGCAGGAAAACAAGCGGATTACGCCGCACGAAGTCGGCCTGATTCGTTAGCGATATCTCAACCATGCGGGATCAAGAGTGCCGAGCAGCGTGACGGACTTCGTGAATTTGCGCCCCATGACGGACTGCCGGATGAGTTCGGCGCGAGAGCGCGCGCCGCGCGCGAGTGAGCGTCGATGAGCGTATCGCGTCTTGACATGCGCGCCGTCGCGGCCAGACGCGGATGGCTCGGGCCGGCGAGCGTCGCCGTCGCCCTCGCACTTTCCGGATGCGCCGCCGAGACCGTTCAGCACTACGCCCACGGCAAGGAGCATTTCTCCCAGAAGAAATACGGCCACGCGAGCCCGAAAGTGATCGCCGACGGCCAGCCGGTCCCGAAGGGCGGCGGACAATACCTCGTCGGACACCCCTACAATGTCGCCGGCCATACCTACGTGCCCTCCGAGATGACGCGTTACACCGCGGTCGGCATGGCCTCCTGGTACGGAGCGGCCTTCCATGGCCGCCGCACCGCCAACGGCGAGATCTACGACATGGGCTCGATCACCGCCGCCCATCCGACCATGCCGCTGCCGAGCTACGCCCGGGTGACCAACCTCGACAACGGCTATTCGGTGATCGTGCGCGTCAACGACCGCGGGCCTTATCACGGCGGCCGGGTGATGGACGTCTCTTCGCGCGCCGCCGACGTGCTCGGCTTCAAGGGCGCCGGCACCGCCAAAATCAAGGTCGATTATGTCGGCCCGGCGCCGCTCGAGGGCACCGACGACAACGTGCTGCTCGCGTCGCTGCGCACCGACGGCGGGCCGGCGCATATCGACGGCTTCGCCGAGCCGGTGATGGTGGCGGACAACCAGCCGGCGCCGGGGCTGTCGATTTTCGCCGCGCTGTTCGGGTCGGGCCGCGCAGAGCCGCCGCCGCCGTCCCTGCCGCCGCCAGCCCCGCCGGTCTTCGCGCCGCCGCCGCCCGCGCCGGTCGCGGCGCCTCAGCCGCCGCCGCAGGACGTCGAAGTCGCAGCGGCCGAGCCCGAGCCGGCGCCGGCGCGCAGGGTCGCCTCCGCGGAGGCGGCGCGCTGGCTTCACGGGGCCGTTCCGCTGCCGCCGCCACGCCCGTTCGACCTCGGCGAGCCCCACAGCGCGACCGTGGCCGCCGTTGCGGCCCCCGAGAAACGCGCGCCTTCGACCACAGGCGCGGTGCTGCCGCCGCGGCGTCCGGAACTGCACGCGAGCGTCGAGAAGGCGCTCTATTTCACCGACGCGGCGTCGGACCGCGTGCGGCGGCTGACCCAGCCCGCCTTCCAGCGGGTGAAGCCCGCGCCCGCCGAGGCCGGGGACGACTAAGACGCGCCGCGACGCCGCTTCTCCTCGCCTGCGATCCTCGTGCTATAGGCGCGCATGATCGAACGACGCAGGGGCCGTTTCATCACGCTCGAAGGCGGCGAGGGGGCCGGCAAATCCGTGCAGGCGCTGCGGCTCGAGACGCGGCTCAAAGGGGCCGGCCTCGAGGTCGTGCGCACGCGCGAGCCCGGCGGCTCGCCGCACGCCGAGGCGCTGCGCGAGGTCATTTTGTCCGGCTTCGCCAAGCCGCTCGGGCCGGAGGCCGAGACGATGCTGTTTGCGGCCGCCCGCATCGACCATCTGGACCGGACGATCCTGCCGGCGCTCGAACGCGGCGCCTGGGTGGTCAGCGACCGCTTCGCCGATTCGACCCGCGCCTATCAGGGCGCCGCGGGCAATCTGCCCCCCGGGTTCGTCGCCCGCCTCGAAGAGGTCGCGGTCGGGGAGAACCGGCCCGACCTGACGCTGATCCTCGACATTCCGGCCAGGATCGGGCTCGAACGGGCGTCGCTCAGGCGTGGGGCGGACCGGGCGGACCGGTTCGAGGGGGAGGGGATCGGCTTCCATGAGGTGCTGCGCCACGCCTTCCTCGACATCGCCGCCGCGGAGCCGACGCGCTGCGCTCTGATCGACGCGCTGAAAACCGAGGACGAGGTCGAGGCGGCGATCTGGGCCGCGGTCGAGGCGCGCCTCGATCCGGCCGGCTCGGGGGGCGCCGCCGATGAAGCGCCCCGAGGCCGAGGATCAGCCCGAAAGCGACGTCGCCCCGGGCGCGCCCCATCCGCGCCGCGCCCTGCGGCTGATCGGCCATGCGGCGGCCGAGGCGGAGATGCTCACGGCCTATCGCGAGGGGCGACTCGCCCATGCCTGGCTGATCGGCGGCCCGGAGGGGATCGGCAAGGCGACGCTCGCATGGGCGTTCACCCGCTTCCTGTTCGCCAACCCCGACCCGAGCGCGCCGGCCGTCCAGGCCGCGCGCGACCTCACGGTCGATCCGGCGAGTCCGGCCGTGCGTCATCTCGCGGCGCTGGCGCATCCGGATTTCTCGCTCGTGCGGCGCGTGTTGCAGGCGGACAAGAAGAGATTTTACAGCGAAATCCGCGTCGACGACGTGCGCGAGGCGCTGCAGGTGTTCCAGATGTCGGCGGCCTTCGGCGGCTGGCGCGTCTGTATCGTCGACTGCGCCGAGGATCTGAACCCCAACGGCGCCAACGCGCTCCTGAAGATGATCGAGGAGCCGCCGGCGCGCTCGCTGATTCTGATCGTATCGCATCGGCCGGGGCAGGTGCTGCCGACGATTCGCTCGCGCTGCCGCCGGCTGAGGCTCGACCCGTTGTCCGACAGCGCCATCGTCGAGGTCATTGGTTCGCTCGGACCCTCGTGGAGCGAGGCCGATCCCGCCGCGGTCGCTGCGGCCGCCGCGCGCGCTAGCGGCTCGGTCCGCGAGGCGCTGGCGCGGCTCGCGCCGGACTCGGAGGGGGTCGGCGCGCTGATCGACACGACCGTCGCCAAACTGCCCCATCCCGATCAGCGTGCCGTCGCCAGGCTCGCCGAGGCGCTCGTCGGGCGGGCTTCGAGCGAGGCCTTTGGCGCGTTCCACCGCGCCCTCTACGACTGGCTCGCATCTTACGCCGCGACCGCGGTCTCCTCGCCGCTCTCGGCTTTCGAGATCGGGGGCTTGTGGGATCGCCTCCGCGTCGCCGAGCGCGAGACGGAGGCCATGAACCTCGACCGCAAGCTGCACGTGCTCGCCGTCTTCGCCGAGATCGCCGCAGTCGCGAGGCGGCGGCGGTGAGGCCGGCGTCAGAGCAGAAAGCGCGTCGCCTCGGCCCGCCGCCGATGATCCGGGTGCCTGCTAGCAGGGCGCTTTATTGCGCCGCGGTCGGCGCTCGCATCCGGAAAGTCATGCAATGTCATGGGGTTGCTGGCATTGCAACCCATCAGTTGCAGGCTCTAGCGACCGCGGAACAGGCAATTTAACAGGACCAGAACAGGCGCCGAACAGGCGTTTATCAGGTCGGAACAGGCAAGAACAGGCGGGAGAAGACGGGGCGCGAGGCCAGGCGCGGTCAGGTTGTACGGCGCGGCCAGGATTCCCTTTCCGCGTGGGTGGAAAAGCCTACCCCCGGGCGAAGACCCGGGGGTAGCCCTTGTGAGCGGTCGGATCAGCGGACATCGCGCGATTCGTCCAAAAATCATCTTGCTCTGAGCGGAACGCATGCGCAGCAATCATCGTCTTTTGCCTGAACTTCGGGGACTTTTGAGTTATGGTCGAATTGCCGGAACTCGATCCAAAGCTCCGCTGCTCCATATCGGAGCTGAACGTCAGGGTGAGATCGACGAGAGGCTTGAGCGGCTCAAAGGCGCCCTACGCTCGCTTTGAGTCCCCAGGCGCTCGATCAAGACAACCGCGCGGCCGACGCCGTCTTCGGCGCGCACGCGCTCGCCGATCTTCGCCGCGCGCCGGCGCATGTCCGCGTCGGCCAACACCCTCGTAATCGCCGCGGCAAGCGCTTCGGCGGTCAGTTTGCGATGCGGCAGCGGTTCGGGGGCCATGCCCCGAGCGTAAAGCGTGCGCGCCCAGGCGAACTGGTCGACAACGAACGGCGAAACGATAGAAGGCTTTCCGGCCCGAACCGCCGCGCCGCTTGTACCCGCGCCGCCGTGATGGACGATCGCGGCGACGCGGTCGAACAGCCAATCGTGCGGCGCCTCGTCGAGCGCGAACACCGAAGCGGGAAGATCCTCGCGTTGCAGTCCGCCCCAGCCGGCGGCGACAATTGCGCGCGCGCCCGTCCTGTCGAGCGCGCCGAGCACGGCGCGCAAGGTTTCGTCGCGGTCCTTGAAGGTCATGCTGCCAAAGCCGACGTAGATCGGCTCTCGCCCCTCGGCAAGGAAGCGCGCGAGCTTTGGCGGCGGCGTCCAGCCGACGCCGTCGGGCAGCGTCCACCAGCCGGTCGTTTCGACATTCGCCGGCCATTCGCGACTGCGCGGCAACAGCGCGCCGCTATAGGCGAGCAACAAGGTCTCGCCGCGCGCCACCGCCGCCCGGAGCGGCGGGGTAAGTCCCGCGCGCCCGAGGCCAAAATCTTCCCGGGCGAGGGAAAGCGCGCCGCGCGTCGCCAGCCACAACGCGGATTCGTAGGTTTGAACTCCGCCGCGGTTGAGCCAGCCCGGCAAGCGCGGCAAGAGGTTCTCGGTGGTATTAAAGAGGAAATCGCCCTCAATGGCGCTCCAAACTGGCGTCGCCGGTCTCGTCAGGCTCGTCGGGGTCGAACAGAACCGCGCCGAGGAACCATTCCCTGGTTCTGTCGTCCGCAGTCTCCCACAGGCCGCGCAGCGCCTTCGCCCTCTCCCAAGCCTTGCGCAGCGCCGCGTGCGGGTCCGGCTGGCTTCCTGGCTCAGCGCCTCCGGTGCGCGAAGCGGCGTTCTTCGCTGCTTCGGCGGCCTCTGCCGCCGCTTGCCTTGGTTTTGGCGATACGGCGATGGCCTTCTGCTGCTCCGGCGGCAGGTCGGCCGCCTTAGCGGCGTCTTGCACGCCAATGCGTCCCCTCTTCACCGCCTCCTGCAATTCAGTCTCGCCTTTCTCCTTGACCTTGCGCGTCGCGGCGATCATGGCATGGCTGACGACGCCGCCCGCCGCCTGGGCCAATTTGCAACTCGATGCTGTTTTGGGCTCTGTAATTTTAATTACAGGTCGAGCCTCAGGTGATTGGGCGACTTCTTGCGCTGCTTCTTCTTCATCCGCCGGCTCCGTCACCGCATAGTGCAGGTTGAAGTCTTCGGCGGCGACAAGCGCGTCGGCGATCGCCTGCTTGGTCAGTTGACGCCGCTTGAGGTTGTGCGAAATCACCAGGATCAAAGCGTCTTCCCGGCCGCCGCAGAATTGCGCATAGCGCGGCGCGACACCAGCGCGCTCGCAAGCGGCCGACCGGTTTCGGCCGTCCAGAATCATCCCCTCGAAAAGCAGAATGGGATCGATCAAACCATGCGCGCGGATGTCTTCCGTCAGGTCCTGCAATTCGTCGTCGTCTGCCGGCGGGATCAGAAGGCAGATCGGGTGAGGGCCGGGCCTTGCGGGCGGACTTTCGATGGGCGCCAGTTCCATTGTCCTCTTCCAATTGGAAGCGCTCAGATCCGACAATTCGCTGGGGAAATGCAAGAGAGTCGCTATCGGACCTGCCGGCGCCACGGCAGTCGGCCTTCTGTTAGGGCCAATCGAACCAGGATGGCGCCCGGCGCCCCCGCTCCGTTCCCAATATTGGCAAAATGCTCTAGGACCATTTGGCCATGAGCCGCTTCTACATCACGACCGCAATTCCCTACGCCAACGGCGCGCCGCATATCGGCCACGCCTACGAGCGCATCGCGACCGACGCGATCCAGCGGTTCATGCGGCTCGACGGCCGCGACACGCTGTTCGTCACCGGCATGGACGAATACGGCCTGAAAGTTCAGCAGACCGCGGCGAAGGAAGGGGTGACGCCGCAGGCCTTCGTCGATCGCGTCGCCGCCGAGTTCGAGGCGATGGGCGAGCTTCTCAACGCCCGCGCCGACGACATCGTGCGGACAACTCAAGGCCGCAACGTCCGCGCCGCGCAGGCGATCTGGGAGCGCATGGCCGCCAACGGCGACGTCTATCTATCCAAGTATTCCGGCTGGTACTCGGTGCGCGACGAGGCCTATTTCGTCGAGAGCGAGCTTTCGCCCGGCCCCGAAGGGACGAAGCTCGCGCCGAGCGGCGCGCCGGTCGACTGGGTGGAAGAAGAGAGCTGGTTCTTCCGCCTGTCGGCCTACGCCGACAGGCTTCTCGCCCATTACGCGGCCCATCCCGATTTCGTCACGCCGGAGAAATATCTCAACGAGATCGTCGCCTTCGTGAAGCGCGGCCTCTCCGATCTGTCGATCAGCCGCGCCACCCTCGCCTGGGGCACGCCCGTACCAGGCGACGCCAAGCACGTCATGTATGTCTGGGTCGACGCGCTGACCAACTACATCACCGCAACCGGCTTCCCCGACCCGGCGGCGCCGCGGGCGCACTTCTGGCCGGCCGACGCGCATGTGATCGGCAAGGACATCACCCGCTTCCACGCCATCTACTGGCCGGCCTTCCTGATGTCGGCCGGCCTGCCAGTCCCGCGCCAGGTCGTCGTGCACGGCTTTTTGTTCAACCGCGGCGAGAAGATGTCGAAGTCGGTCGGCAACGTCGTGAGCCCGGCGAGCTTGGTGGCGTCTTATGGGCTCGACCCGGTCCGCTATTTCTTCCTGCGCGAGGTGCCGTTCGGCCAGGACGGCAGCTATTCCCACGAGGCGATCGTGGCGCGGATGAACGCGGATCTCGCCAACGACATCGGCAATCTGGCGCAGCGCTCGCTGAGCATGATCGCCAAGAACTGCGCAGGCTCTGTTCCCGACCCCGCCGGCGCCGAGGCCGCGCCCGAGGACGAGGCGATGCTCGCCCGCGCCGACGCGCTGATCGGCGAGGCGCGCCGGCACATGCAGACCTTCCAGATCCACCTCTATGTCGCCGCGGTCTTCGAGGTCGTCGCCGAGACGAACCGCTACTTCGCCAACGCCGAGCCGTGGAAGCTCGCCAAGACCGATCCGGCGCGGATGCGGCTCGTGCTCTACGTCACGATCGAGACGCTGAGGATCGCTGCGGCCCTCCTGCAGCCGGTCATGCCGGGCAGCATGGGCAAGCTGCTCGACCTACTCGGCGTTGTGCCCGATGCGCGAACCTTCGCCACGCTCGAGGCGTGGACGGCGGCCGGACGGCTCGACGCGCCGCATCGGCTCCAGCCGGGCAGGGCGCTGCCTACGCCCTCGGCGGTCTTTCCGCGGTACGTCGAGCCCGAGGCGACGGCGTCGTGAGGCTCATCGACAGCCACTGCCATCTCGACTTTCCCGATTTCGCCGACGAACTCGACGCGGTCGTTCAGCGCGCGCGGACAGCGGGCGTCGAGGCGATGATCACCGTCGGCACGCGGATCGACAAGACGCAACGCCTGGTCGAGATCGCCGAGGCCTACGACGACGTCTATTTCACCGTCGGCACCCATCCGCACGAGGCGGCGGGCGAGGCGGCGGCCGATTTTGCCGCCATGCGGCGCTTCGCGGCCCATCCGAAATGCGTCGGCATCGGCGAGGCCGGGCTCGACTACCACTATAATTACGCCCCGCCCGAGGTCGCGAAGGGCGTCTTCCGCGGCCAGATCGCGCTCGCCCGCGAGCTCGGGCTTCCGCTCGTCATCCACACCCGCGAGGCCGAGGACGACACCGCCGCGATCCTGAAGGAGGAGATGGGGCGGGGGCGGTTCGCCGCCCTCCTGCACTGCTTCACCTCGTCGCGGGCGCTCGCCGAGACCGCGCTCGACCTCGGCCTCTCGATCTCCTTTTCCGGGGTCGTGACCTTCAAGAAGTCCGACGAGCTTCGCGCGATCGCCCGCGACGTCCCGCTCGACCGCATCCTGGTCGAGACGGACGCGCCCTACCTCGCCCCCGTGCCCCATCGCGGCAAGCGCAACGAGCCGGCCTACGTTGCCGCGACCGCCCGCGCGGTCGCCGAGGCCAAGGGCATGGCGCCCGAAGCGCTGGCGCAAGCCGCGCGCGCCAACACGCTCCGCATCTTCTCCCGCATCCCTGCCGAGAGGTCGCGCGGGTGAGCCTCACCGCCACGATCCTCGGCTGCGGCTCGTCCGCCGGCGTGCCGCGCGTCGAGCAGGGCTGGGGCGCCTGCGACCCGGCCAATCCGCTGAACCGTCGCCGCCGCTGCGCCCTGCTGATCGAGCGCGCCGGCGAGGCTGGCGTGACGACCGTGCTGATCGACGTGGGGCCCGACATCCGCGAACAGCTGATCGGGGCGGACGTGCGGCGCCTCGATGGCGTGCTCATCACCCACCCGCATGCCGACCACGTCCATGGAATCGACGACCTGAGGCCGCTCTATCACACACGCCACGCCCGCATCGACATCCATATGGACGAGCCGACCGCGCTCAGGCTCCGGGAGGCCTTTTCCTATGTTTTCGAGACACCTGAAGGGAGTTCCTATCCTCCCATGGCCAATGATCTCAGGCTCAGCTCCGGAAGCCCGTGCAAGATTCAAGGGCCTGGCGGAGCGATCGAGGCGATCCCGTTCGACCTCGACCATGGCGAGATCAGCGCGCTCGGGTTCCGCATCGGGAAGCTCGCCTATACGCCTGACGTCAAACGCATTCCCGAGGCGAGCCGGCCGCTGCTCGAAGGGCTCGACGTGTGGATCGTCGACGCGCTCCGCTATCGCCCGCATCCGTCGCATTTCAGCCTCGAGGAGGCGCTCGCCGAGATCGAGGCGATGCGGCCGAAGCGCGCGATCCTGACCAACATGCACGTCGATCTCGATTACGAGACACTGCGCAGCCGGCTGCCCCAGCACATCGTTCCGGCCTATGACGGGATGCGGATCGAGGGCTTTGGGAGCTGAAGCGATGATTTGAGGAAATCGCGCCAGACCCTCATCCGGCGCTACGCGCCACCTTCCCCCCGAGGGGGAAGGGGATCCCTCTCCCTCAGGCAGAGGGCGACGCCGAAGGCGACGGGTGAGGGTTCGCTGGCGCAAGCCTAAGTAACCTAGCCGCACCGAGAACGCTCCATGTCCGCCGAAACCGCCATCCACGAATACCTGCGCGCCCATCAGGAGGCCGAGACCCGCTTCCTCGCCGAGATCGTCAAGGTTCCGTCGGACAACCCGCCGGGCGACTGCGACCCGGCAGCCGAGACGGTCGCCAAGCTCCTCGAAGGGCTCGGCTTTATTGTCGAGCGGCATAAGGTCCCCGATTCGCTGGTCAAGGCCAACGGCATGATCAGCGCGACCAACCTGATCGTGCGCAGGACCTTCGGGCAGGGCGGTCCGACCATCGCGCTCAACGCCCACGGCGACGTCGTGCCGCCGGGGACGGGCTGGACGCGCGACCCGTACGGCGCCGAGATCGTGGACGGCTGGATGGTCGGGCGCGGCGCGGCCGTGTCGAAGTCCGACATCGCTGCGTACGCCTTCGCCATGCTCGCGCTGGAGAAAAGCGGCGCGGCGCTGAACGGGACGGTCGAACTGCACGTCACCTACGACGAGGAGGCCGGCGGCGACATCGGCCCGCGCTGGATTCTGGAGCAGGGCCTGACGAAGCCGGACCTCGCGATCGGGGCGGGCTTTTCCTATGCGGTGGTGACCGCCCACAACGGCTGCCTGCATCTCGAGGTCGAGGTTTTGGGCCGCTCCGCCCACGCCGCCCGGCCCTTTACCGGGGTCGACGCGCTCGAAGCCGCCAATGGCGTTCTGACCGCGCTTTACGGCTGGCGCGGCGGCCTTGCGGCGCGGACCTCGAAGGTTCCCGGCATCGGCTCGCCGCAGATGACCGTCGGGCTGATCTCGGGCGGGATCAACACCAACGTCGTGCCGGACCGGATCGTCTTCCGGCTCGACCGCCGCATGGTCCCGGAGGAGAACGCGCCCGAGGTCGAGGCGGAGCTGCGGGCGGTGATCGGCCACGCGGCGGAACTTCACCCGCAGGCCAGGGTGACGGTGAACCGCATTCTGCTCGCCGAGCCGCTGACGCCGACGCCGGCGGGGGAAAAGCTCGCCGAGACGCTGCGCCGCCATGCGACCCGCGTCATGGGCGAGCCGGTCCCGGCCTCGGGCGTGCCGCTCTACACCGACGCGCGCCACTACGCGAAGGCCGGCGTGCCGATCGTGCTCTACGGCGCCGGCCCGCACACGATCGAGGAAGCCAACGCCCACCGCGCCGACGAGCGCCTGCCGCTCGCCGATCTCTACAAGGCGACGGAAGTTGTAGCGCTGACCCTGGCGGAGCTGTTGGGAGGGTAGGGGTGGTGCGAACGCCAGAAGCCAGCGGGTCCAGCTGCGCCGTTTCCTAAGCCCTCTCCCCCGGGGAGAGGGACGCCGCGAAGCGGCCGGGTGAGGGCCGAAGGCGCGATCTGATGTGATCAGACTCTAAGCCAGCCCCACGATCTCCGCCACCGTCCGGATCGCCGCGTGGGCGTCGCCGAGGCCGGCAAGCTCGGCCTTGTGCAGTTCCGCCGCGGGAACGTCGCAGCCAGCGAGCGGCACGTCGCGGGTGGCGCAGGCGTCGGCGGCGACCGTCATGGCGTAGCCCCGCTCGATCCCGGCGCGCACCGTCGACGACACGCAGTTGTGGGTCATGAAGCCAGCGAACACGACCGGGGCGCCGGCGCCGCCGATCCGCTTTTCGAGGTCCGTGCCGGCAAAGGCGCTGGCGAAGCGTCTTTTCGACCACCGGCTCGCCCTCGGCGGGCTTCAGGTCGTCGATGAAATCGCCGCGCCTTTGCGCCCGGTCGAAGAGGCCGCCCGGCGCGCCCTTGTGGGCGACGTGGATCACCCGCGCGCCGGCCCGCCGCGCCGCGCGAAGGAGCGCCGCGGCGCGGCCGATCGCCTCCTCGACTCCGACCAGCTTCAGCGGCCCCTCGCGATATTCGTTCTGGGTGTCGATCAGCACCAGCGTCGCTTCGCCCAGCGGCGGCGTCGCGATCCTCCGTCCGGCAAGCTCGATAATCGTCCGCGCCCCGGTCATGAACCCGTCCTCATCTGGCCTTCGGCGCCGACCATTCTATCTGCGAAACGCGCTTCGTGGGGTCGGGATTGCGACACAAGGCCCCTCCTGTGCGCCGCTGTCCCACGCGCATCGCGCCGGCGCGGGTCAGGGCGTCCGGCGCATGGATCGATGAGACCGGCGCGCTGTCCTGAAGACCGAGTCGGGGCGCGACGCTATGCCGTGTTCCGGTCAAAGCGCCACAGCGCCCGGCAGCTCGGCGGCGAGCGCGTCAATTGCGAGGCGGACGCGCATCGGCAAGCGCGGCGATTGGGGCCAGACAGCGTAGGATTCGAGCTCGAGCCGGGGCGCCTCGGCGAGAACAGGAACCAGCGCTCCCGCGCGCACGCGATCGCGGATCAGCCAGCAGGGAAGCCATGCGAGGCCGAAATTCGCTGCGGCCGCGTCAGCGATCGCTTCGAGGTCGTCCAAACACAGTCTCGTCCTCGGAAAGGCTTCCTCGACACCGCCGTCCGGCCGTGGAACTGGCCACCAGCGCTTCCCGCTTGCTCGACCGTAGACGATCCCGTCGAATCGCGCGACGTCGCCAATCGTGAGCGGCGTTCCGTGCGCGGCCAGATAGGCCGGCGATGCGCAGACCGTCATGCGCTGCAGCGCAATCCGCCGCGCGGTCAGATTTGCGCCGTCTCCAAGTTCGCCGTTGCGGATCGCGAGATCGAATCCCTCGTCGATGAGATCGACGCGGCGGTCAGAAAAACTCAGTTCGAGCTCGAGCTTTGGGTGGCGGCGGGCGAGGTCGATGAGGATTGGGGCGACGCAGCGGCGGCCGAACAAGACGGGCGCGCTCACGCGCAGCCGCCCGATCGCATCCTGCCGACCCGACTCCAGCATCGCCTCGCCCGCCCGGATTTCGGCCAGCGCCCGCAGGCATCGCTCGTAGAAGGCCTGTCCTTCCTCCGTCAGGCTCTGGCTCCGCGTGGTGCGATGAAAGAGCCGCGTTCCCAGCCGCTGCTCGAGCCGGGCGACGGTCTTGCCCACGGCCGATCGGGACAAATGGAGGCGTGCTGCCGCGTCGGCGAAGCTTCCCGCCTCGGCGGCCGTGACAAATACCGAGACACCAGCCAATCCGTCGGACATGGGTTTCCTATTGGAGAATTTCTGGAGCCAATCCTGCGCAACCCTATCGCCACTGGAGCCGGTTGTTCAACGATAGAGTTGCCTAATTGCGTCCAGCGACGAAGGAGCGACCGCCATGGCGGAGACGATGAAGAGGTGGACAATGGACGGCCTCGGAAGGGACCGACTGAAGCTGGGATCGGCGCCGGTCCCAGCGCCTGGGCCCGGCGAGATCCTGGCGAAGGTCTCGGCCGTCTCGCTCAATTACCGCGACAAGCTGGCGATCGAGACGGGCATGGGGCTTAGCCTCAAGTTTCCTTTTACGCCGGCCTCCGACATGGCGGGGACGGTCGTTGCGGCGGGGCAGGGCGCGGCGCGCCTCAGACCAGGCGATCGCGTCATCTCGACGTTCATCCCCGATTGGATCGACGGCCCCCGACCGGGCGGCGCGCGAGTCCCGCCCTACCGTTCGCTAGGCGGCTCCGAGCCAGGCGTCCTCACGGAATATGTGGCCTTCCCGGAAGACTGGTTTTCGCTGGCGCCTGAGAGCCTCGACGACGCGGAATGCAGCACGCTGCCTTGCGCCGGGCTCACGGCCTGGTTCGCGCTCGCCGAACGGGGGCGCCTTCGCGCCGGCGAGACCGTTGTCGTACAGGGCACCGGCGGCGTGGCGCTGTTCGGCCTCAAGATCGCCAAGGCGCATGGGGCGACCGTCATCGTGACATCCGGCAGCGACGACAAGCTTGCCCGCGCCAAAGCCCTCGGCGCCGACGACGGCGTCAACCGGCTCTCTGAAAACTGGGTGGAGGCGGTCCATCGCTTAACGGACGATCGAGGCGCCGATCATATCCTGGAGACAGTCGGCGGCGCCAATTTCGGACGCTCGATCGAGGCGACCGCGGTCGACGGACGCATTTCGGTCATTGGGGTGCTGGACGGTTTCGCGCTCTCCGGCCCGACGGGGCCCCTGATGCTCAAGTCGGTGACGGTGCAGGGCATATCCGTCGGACATCGGCGCGCGCTCGAAGATTTTGTCCGCGCCGTCGACCGCGTCCAGCTGAGGCCGGTCATCGACCGGCGCTATCGCTTCGACGAATTGCCGGCCGCGCTCGACCATCTCGATCGGGGGCCGTTTGGCAAGATCGTTCTCGAGCTCTGAGGCGTTCGCGCCGACCTTGCACGCCGAGGGCGGGGCAGGGGACCGCCCTGCCCCCTCGACCTCAATATCCGACGGTGAACCGCTCGCGGACATGCGCCGGCTTTTCGAGCTCGTCGACGGCGGCGATGGCGTAGTCCTCGAACGAGACGCTGCTGCCGCCGTCGCGGGTCAGCAATTGGTCCTTGCCGAGGCGGAATGTGCCGGTCCGTTCGCCGGGAACGAACATCGCCGCGGGCGACAAAAAGGTCCAGTCGAGGTCGCCGGCCGTGGTTCGTAAAAGCTCGAGGAAATCGCCGCCCTTGCTCGCCTCGGCCTTGTAGGCGGCCGGGAACTGGGGCGTGTCGACCAGCCGGACGCCCGGCGCGACTTCGAGGCTCCCGGCGCCGCCGACCACGAAATAGCGCCTCACCCCGGATTCGCGCACGGCCTGAAGGAGAAGCGCGGGATCGCTCGCGGTGTACTTGACCGAGCTGATCACGGCGTCATGGCCCTTGATCAGCGCGATGAGGCCGGCCTTGTCATAGACGTCGCCCTTGACGGCGGCCACGCCCGGCAGGGCTGCGATCTTGTCGGGTTGGCGGGCGATGGCGGTGACGGCGTGCCCGCGAGAGCTGAGCTCGCTGAGAAGGCGCGATCCGGCCTGTCCGGACGCACCGATGAGGGCGACTTTCATGCGATCCTCCTTGAGGGTATGGTCTCGACACCAGGTATCCGGGACGACAGACATGACGACGGCGGCGCCGCTTGTAAAGACAGCACCTTTCGGAAACCAGGTTTCGGCCGGGGAACCGCCGACGCAACCCGATCCCTACGCCGCCGGCTGTCCGACCCGCCTTCTGCTCGATCGCATCGGCGATAAATGGACCGTGCTGACGCTCGGTCTCATTCGAGAACATCCATGCCGTTTCAATGCCTTGCGACGGGATATTGAGGGCCTGACGCAAAAGATGCTGTCCCAGACGCTGAAAGCCATGCAGCGCGACGGCCTGATCACCCGCACGGTTCTGCCGACGGCGCCGGTCTCGGTCGAATACGCGATCACACCGCTCGGCTTGACCCTCGTCGAGACCCTCGAGAGCCTGAAGCGCTGGGCGCGCGACCACATCGGCGAGGTTCTAAGCGCGCAGGAGCGTTACGACGGGCGGAACCGGGGTTAGCGGCGAGGATCCCGTTCCGACGCCACGTCAGCGATTGAGGTCTTCGCGCGTCACCCCGTCGAAGCCGAGGATGTAGTCGACGCCAAACGCCAGACTCGGCGTCTGAAAGCCGGGCTTGACCTCGGCGGCGGCGACGCGCCTGGCGGCATCGTAGGCGGTGGCGGCGGTCAGCGCGTAACCCTCCGGCGTTCTCAGCCGCGAGCGAACCGTCTCGCCATTGTCGTTGCGCGCCTGGCCGACCAGCACGGCTCGTCCCACTTGCCGAGCTCGATTCGCTCGGTCCCTCCGGCATTCGATCAACCTGCGACTTCAGGAGGCTTTGCATGAAGCCCAAGCCTAGGAATGCCTTGACGAACGAAGGCGTGCGCGTAAGCGCCACGATAGCCGGAGCCGCCTCGAAATGAACCTCGATGTTGGGAATGCCGGTCGAGTGAAACGCCGTCGCGACATCGCCCCAACTGACCTGGATCGTCGACTTCACGCCTCGTCCGAAGTCGCACGACCCCGCCTCGGCCGAGTTGCGCGCGATAATCGCGCCACGGCGGCGAAGGCGGGTTCCGGCTGCGATCGAACTCGACCATGGTCTTGGCCGTCCCGCGCGACATGTTGGCGCCGAGCGACAGATAGAGCTTGAGGTCAGTGGCGTCGGGCAACCGGCGCTTCAGGTGCGCGGCAAGGCAGTCGCTCGGGACGACATCGAAGCCGACGCCCGGCAAGAGCATCACGCCTCGCGCCTTGGCTTCGGCGTCCCGTGCGGCGAGGGCCTCGAAGACGTCGATTTCCCCGGTGATGTCGAGGTAGTGAACGCGATTGCGCAGACAGGCGTCCGCCATCGGTCGCGAGGTCGCCGAAAACGGACCGGCGACGCAGAGCACGGCGGCGACATCCTTGATCCCTTCGTCAATGCCGGCAGGGTCGGCAAGTTCGAACGCCCGGGCGGCGAACCCGAGCGGCTCAGCCACGCGTTTGACCTTCTCGAGATTGCGTCCAGCCAGGATCGGGCGCGCGCCTGCGCGGCTCGCCGCCTTGGCGATCAGCTTGCCGGTGTAGCCGGTCGCCCCGTAGATCAGGATGGTTCCGTTCACGGTGATTGGCCCTTCGCGGCGTGAAGGAGCGCAGGATGCCACAACGGCCGCCAGCGGTCAGGACCGTATCGTGCGGCAGACCGGCCGCCGCAAGACGGGCGTCACTGTAGCCGCGATCGCTGATCGCGGCGGACGCGGTCCATAGCCCGTCGAAAGACGGGCGTCCTTTCGGACGCCCTATGGACCGTGTCTACAAAGCCAGCCCGTCCGCATGCGGGTTTAGGTTCCATAATATACATTATGCGAATCACACGCGGCGCGCCCTCCCCGGGTCCGAATCGACAAAGGCGCCGCAAAGCCTTGAAAAGGCACGATCCGGAATCGAAATTGGCGCGCCCGCGCCCCGTGGCGTTCGGCCGCATGCGGCTGAGCCTCCGGACCGGCCGCCGGCCGTCGCGGACGCGCGCGCACAGCGCTAGAAGGTTGCCGCTAGAGCGCCGGTCCACGGCGCCCATGCGCTCAGGAAGCGTACCCATGATCACGTCCCCGCCCGGCGTCGCGCCGCGCATTCCCCGCAACGCCGCCGATGATTACACGCTCGAAGCCGCGACCGACCGGCGCGCCTTCGTCGAGGCGCAAACAGAAGCCCGGCTCGACCACGTCGGCCGCTTCGCCTTCGACCCCGCCATTCTCCGCGGCAACATCGAGAATTTCATCGGCGTGGCGCAGGTGCCGATCGGGCTCGCCGGGCCGTTGCGGATCGACGGCGAGCATGCCACGGGCGAATTCTACGTGCCCATGGCGACGACCGAGGGAACCCTGGTGGCCAGCTACAATCGCGGCATGCGGCTTCTCTCGGACTGCGGCGGGGTGAAAACGACGGTGGTCGCCCGGTCGATGCAGCGCTCGCCCGTCTTCCTGTTCGACGACGCCCGCGAGGCGCGGGAATTCGGGCACTGGGTCGAGGAGCGTTTCGAGGCGATCAAGGCGGCGGCCGAGGCGACGACGCGCTCGGGCAAGCTCATCTCGATCCAGCAGTTCGCCGTCGGCCCGACCCGCCATCTGCGGTTCAATTACGCGACCGGCGACGCGGCCGGGCAGAACATGTGCGGCAAGGCGACTTACGCCGCCTGCGAGTGGATCAGCGCCAGCCGGCCGGGCGGGGCGCGCTACATCCTCTCGGGCAACACCGACACCGACAAGAAGCACTCGCAGATGAACATGATCGCGACGCGCGGGCGCCGCGTCGTCGCCGAGGCCGTGCTCGGCCGGGAGGCGCTGAAACGGGTGATGCGGGTGACGCCCGAGGCGCTGTTCGCCGCCCGCCAGGTGTCCCAGGTCGGCGCCTTCCTCGCGGGCTCGGCCAACAACGGGGCCCATGCGGCCAACGCGCTGGCCGCCCTGTTCATCGCCACCGGGCAGGACGCGGCCAACGTCGCCGAATTGCACGCCGCGATCGTCTATGCGCAACTCAACGAGGACGGCGACTACTACTGGTCGATCACCCTGCCCGCCCTGATCGTCGCAACCGTCGGGGGCGGCACCGGACTTGCGACCCAGAGCGAATGTCTGGCGATCCTCGGCTGTCGCGGCGCCGGCAAGGCCGACAAGCTCGCCGAGATTGCAGCGGCGGTCGCGCTCGCCGGCGACATCTCCCTTTCCTGCGCCATTCTCGCCGGCGACTGGGTGTCGAGCCACGAGAAATACGGCCGCAACCGGCCGCCACAGATCAAACCGCCTTTCGACCGAGGCGCAACGGCGGCCGTGATCGCGGATCGCGGCGGACGTGGTCCATAGCCCGTCGAGAGACGGGCGTCCTTTCGGACGCCCTACGAGCCCGTCGAGAGACGGGCGTCCTTTCGGACGCCCTACGAGCCCGTCGAGAGACGGGCGTCCTTTCGGACGCCCTACGAGCCCGTCGAGAGACGGGCGTCCTTTCGGACGCCCTGTGGACCGCGCCGACAATTCGCGGTTGCAACTATGGAGTTCGCGCTCGACCGCTAGGCGCACAACCCTCGCGGCAACCGGAGCTCTCTGTCTTTTTTGACAGCGCGTCGTCGTTTATTGTCATCCCGCACGACGCCGGCAGCCTCAGGACCACATATTCTGTGCACAATATGTGCGGAATTCGGTTGCATCGCGAAGTAGAGACAACTTGTCGCATTGCGAGCCGACGGTGGGTATGCCAAAACTTCCTCAACAGGAACGGCGTGAAATTCAGTATTTCCTGTTAGCCTGAGCCGCTCGGTTTATGGCTTGGGCGGTTAGAGAACAGAGGCGAGCGTCCTCCCCGTTCGCCGATGTCCCTGTTACGCGTCGGAACGCCCTGCACACTCCCAATGTGGCGTTCCGACGCGCTTTTTTCACAGCACGTCGCGAGAGAAAAGACCCGCGGGCGTCCCGATCGGAGAAGGCTGGGCGCGGCAGCACGACGACGCAGCCGCCGATCGGACCCCGGCGGCCACAGCGTATAGGCGCAAGCCGCGACACAGCGTCCTTCGCCGCCTACAGGGCGGACCCGCGGCCGGGCAATACAAACGCGGCGAGAAAAGAATGGTCGGAGTGGCGGGATTCGAACCCACGACCCCTTGTCCCCCAGACAAGTGCGCTAACCGGGCTGCGCTACACTCCGACGGCGCTTCTTATAGGCAGGGTCGCCGGCTCTGGCAATGCGCGCCATCGCCAATTGTCTCAAGCCTCCCGGGCGCGCGCCCGCTTGAGCAGACGGGCCGCCTCGCCGATCTCGGCGAGCGCCGCGCGGAGCGCCGTGAGGTCGTCCCCCCGATGCGCAATCGGCGGCGTCTCGATCGGCAGTTCGACCGCGGGAATGAGCGGCGCGGCCTCGCCGGGCGTTGCGCGGACGTCGGCCGGCAGGCGCGGCCCGGGTTGCGGCCCCGCCGGTTCCGCGGCCGCGAACACAGGTCGCGGTTCGACCCCGCCGCTCGTCAAAGCCTGCACGCCCTGCTCCTTGAACAACTTTTGCACCCCCTTGATCGTATAGCCCTCCTCATAGAGGAGGCGCTTGATCAGGCGAAGGCGCTCGACGTCCTCAGGCCGGTAGTAGCGCCGGCCCCCGGCCCGCTTCAGCGGCCGGATCTGCGGAAAGCGCGTCTCCCAGAACCGCAGGACGTGCTGCGGCAGGTCCATGGAGATCGCGACCTCGCTGATTGTCCGAAAGGCCTCTGGGCTCTTCTCCATCTCCTCGCTCGCGGCAGTCGTTGGCGAGAGGGCGAATCACTCGGGGCATCGTCGCCCGATGCGCCACTATTCACCTTCGTGCGCCGGAACGCCAGAAGCCGCTGGTCCTAGTCATTCTCGCCGGCGCCGTCCTTGCCGTTGATCTTCGACTTGAGCACGTTGGACGGCTTGAACACCATGACGCGGCGCGGAAGGATCGGCACCTCGACGCCCGTCTTCGGGTTGCGCCCGATCCGCTCGCCTTTCGATCGGACGACGAACGAGCCGAAACCGGAGAGCTTGACCGTCTCGCCGCGTACCGCGGCGTCGCAAATCTCGTCCAGAACCGACTGGACGAGTTCCGCCGATTCCGTGCGCGACAGCCCGACGCGCTGATAGACGACCTCGGACAAATCGGCGCGGGTCACAGTCTTGCCCGGTTCCCGGCCGATTCTTGTGTTTGCCATCTTAACCCTCAACCGATGGCGTCGCCTCAGCGCGCCTGCCCCCTGGATCGCGTGTCGGGCCGTTGGCGCCGACCCTTCCCTCGCGGTGGTTCTGGACTTTCTTTCCGTTGTCGGCAAGTCCATAAACCGCGCATGCCCACTTGGCTGGCGACTGGCGCGCTCTCGCCCGCCCGGCCCTTCGGCCCTGCCCCCCAAGCGCCGAGGCGCGGCCGTCATGGGCCGCGTCATCGTCAAAACGACCTTAGCAAAGGCGAAGAGGAGTGTCGATGAATCCGCCCGCCGCCGACCAAGCTTCCCGCATCGCGTTGGTGACCGGCGCCTCGCGGGGCGTCGGGCGGGCGGCCGCGCTCGCCCTGGCGCGGACGGGCGCGCACATCGTCGCGCTGGCGCGCACGCAGGGCGCGCTCGAGGAGCTTGACGACGAAATCCGCGCCCTGCGGCCGGACGTCGACAGTCCGGCGACGCTGGTGCCGCTGGATCTCAAGGATTTCGCGGCGATCGACAGGCTTGGCGAGGCGCTTTATCGCCGCTGGGGGCGGCTCGACGTCCTCATCGGCAACGCCGGAAGTCTCGGCGTCCTGTCGCCCCTGCACCATGTCAACCCCAAGGACTGGGACGACGTGCTGGCGGTCAACGTCACCGCCAACTGGCGCCTCATCCGCTCGCTCGATCCGCTTCTGCGTCGCTCTGTCGCGGGCCGCGCGGTGTTTATCACCTCGGGCGCGGCGAGCCGGTCGGACCTGCGCGCCTATTGGGGGCCCTACGCCATGTCGAAGGCCGCCCTCGACGCCATCGCGCGGACCTACGCCGCCGAGACGATCAACACCTCGAACGTGCGCGTCATGCTCGTCAACCCCGGGCCGTTGCGCACGTTGATGCGGGCGAAGGCCATGCCCGGCGAGGATCCGGCGTCGCTGCTGACGCCGGAGGATCTCGCGCCGAAGATCGTCGCGCTGTGCTCGCCGCAATGGACCGAGACCGGCAAATTGTACGATTTCCCGACCAACTCGGTTCTTTCCTTCCGCTCGCCCGAATAGTTAACGGCGCCAGCGGCTTACGCGCGCGCTGGGGGAAGCCAAGGCGCGATTTCGGTCGGAACCCAAGCCTCGGCGAGGCGTTCATTGCGCACAACCCCACCGAGGAGCGCGCGGCTGATCGAGGCGGCGCTGGCCTTCGTCAGGGGATTGCCGCCGAAGGGATGAGCGAGGGGACGGCGTCTCCCAAAAGCCCCCGCAAGAGGAGCGCCGCCCCGACGGGCCCCGCTAATTTGGATTTCCTCAGCTCTCCGCGGGCGTGCTGCGCAGCTCCGCAAAAACCGGCGTTTGGGACGGTTGGAAATGTTTGGAATTCCTTGGATTCTCTCGTCCGAAATGAGTGATTTCAATGGGTTACGGGCGACCCCGGGGCAGAAATAAATTTATTTCACATGCCATTCATGTGAATTGCCGACGGCTATCCTCGAACTGGTGGAAACTGCGGTCGCGTCGCCTACTGCACATGTTGGAAACATACCAACATTTCTGTTTTCCGGCAAGAAAATGCACGCGCTCCGTCACCCTCTCCTGCCGCCCGGCCCGACCCCGCGTCCTTAACGCGCCTCAATCGGGAGCGCCGGCGGGCGTGCCGCCCCGCCCCGGCCGGAGCATGGCGACAGCGAGCCGCAAAAGATGCGTGAAAGCCGTAGCTCCGACGGGCTATAGGCTAGGCCTCGCGAAGCGACCCGCGCAAGCAGCCGCCGGATCAAAATCCAGAGCCACTCCGGTTAACGTAGACACCCACTGCATATAGGGATGCCGGAGCGACGCTTGTGCGGCGCCGACCGCCAGGAGCAACCCGAGGACAAATTTCCGACGCGACATTTGGACCCAACGCGCAACATCCGTCTCCAGTCGTCGAACGGCGGAAATCGACGTTGAGCTTCCGTTGCGGATCGCGACCGCGAACGGCGGAAGTGGGCAGGCAGCCGGGCTTTGCCCGTAGGGGCGGTCTCCGCCCGGAGCCGACCATTATTGGCGCCGTACGACGCAGCCGGAGTCGAACCGCTAGCCGCCCCCAGATCGGCAAGCAGCGAGAAAGAACGCGACAGACTCCGCGACGTGCGGGGCGATTTCGGCGCGCAGCGCCGCGAGGTCCGCGCCGAACAGGGCGCGCACCACGATCGGCAGGAAGATCATCTCCTTGAACCGGCGCGCGGTCGCCGGCAGGCGATCCGGGGCGAAGGCCGGCAATGCGCCCATCTTGTCGGACTTGGCGAGCTCGCCGAGGAGCCGGGCGATCGCCTCGTTGCCCTCCTCATTGGCCATCCGGTGCACGCTGCCCGCGAGATCCGGGAAGCGGCGCGCCTCGGCGCAGGCCGATCGCATCAATCCGATGGAGTCGGACGCAAGGACCTTCTGAAGGAAGGCCGTGGCCAGCGCTTTCAGACGCTCATCGGTGGTCGAGCCGTTCGCTGCGACGCTCTCGATGCTCGTATTCTGACGCACCCTGCGCGAAATGACCGCGGCGAACAGAGCCTCCTTGCCGGCAAATCGCGCATAGATCGTGGGCTTTCCGGCGCGCGCCTTCTCGGCGATTTCGTCGATGCTCGCGCCCTCGAAACCACGCTCCAGAAAGACCTTGGCCGCGGCGTCCAGGATTCGCTCCTCGACCTCGCCGGCGAACTCGCGCCGGGGACGGCCGCAGCGGATGGCGGTACGCGCCTCTCTCAAACCCCTGCCCATATATGTCCTTCATCTCAGTGTGATCGGCGTCACACTCCCCGCAACGCTCTTGACATAGCGCCGCGAAAACCCGATGTAAAGGGAACGAAACGGTACCGTTTCATTATTTCGCCATAATTCCCGCCTGGAACGGAGGCGCGGCGATGTTCGAGCACGACAATCAAGACCCTCATGAGACCATGCTGGAGGCCCGGCGGTCCGAAGTTCCCTCGGCCGGCGCCGACGCCGCCCAGCCCTACGAACTTCGGTATCAGTTCCGGTCGCCGCCAGACGGGTCGGTCGGGCTGCTGGAACGCCGAGAGCAGCCAACGGCCGAACGGCCGGGCGCGCCCTTGAAGCCGGAGCGAGTGGAAGACGGCGCGGAGCAAGCCCGCAAGGGCTTTTTCCGCCGGCGCCCGATCGCCACGGTCTTCGGCTTATTGTTCCTGGCGGTGGCCGGGGGCGCGGGATACCTCTATTTGGACGATGCCGCGCATTTCGAGTCGACCGACGACGCCTTCATCGCCGCGCGCCAGTTTTCCGTTGCGCCGCAGGTAGCGGGCTATATCACTGCGGTTCCAGTGACCGACAACGAGCATGTCGCCGCCGGCCAGGTGATTGCCCGCATCGACGATCGCACTTACCGCGTCGCGCTCGAACAGGCCGAGGCGCAGGTCGCCGCCGCTGAGGCGGCGGTGCGCAGCGTCGATGCGCAGATGGACGTGCAGCAGGCGCAGATCAACGCCAACCAGGCGCAGGTGAACCAGGCGCAGGCGAACCTGGAGCTTGCCAAGGTCACCTGGGGACGCGACAAGCCGCTCGTCGGGCAGGGTTGGGCGACGGCTCAGCAGGGCACGATCGACGTCCAGTCTCTCAAGGCCCAGCAGGCGGCGGTCGAGAATGCGCAAGCGACGCTCAAGCTGGCTGAGCGGCAAATGGAGACGCTCGACGCCCAGCGCGCGAGCGCGGAGGCCAACGTCAAGCAGGCCGACGCCCAGCGCGGCCAGGCGCAGTTGAACCTTTCCTATACGACGGTCATCGCCGACCAGCCGGGCCGGGTGGTCAACCTCTCCGCCGCGGTCGGCGAATATGTGTCGAGCGGGACCGCGCTCTCCATGTTCGTGCCGGACGACATCTGGGTGACCGCGAATTTCAAGGAGACCCAGCTCGACCACATGCGGCCGGGGCAGCCGGCGACCATCGAGATCGACGCTTATCCCGATCGCGAGTTCCATGGCCATATCGCCAGCGTCCAGCCGGGATCCGGCACCGCCTTCTCGCTGCTGCCGGCCGAGAACGCCACGGGCAACTACGTCAAGATCGTCCAGCGCGTGCCGGTCAAGATCGTCGTGGACGATCCGCCGACCGACGTCGCGCTCGGGCCCGGCATGTCGGTCGTGACCGAACGTCCGGGTCAATCCGAACCCGTCGCTCATCGAGCGGCTGAAGGCGTCCGCCGAAAGCTGGCGGGGGCGGCTATGAGCTCCGCCGCTGTAGCCGCGATCGATGATCGCGGCGGACGTGGTCAGCGACCGCGACTACAGACGACCGCGGCGCGCCCTGTTTCGGTCAACCCGTGGCTGATCGCCGTCCTGGTCGCGCTCGCGACCTTCATGGAGGTGCTCGACACCACGGTCGCAAACGTGGTGCTGACCTACATCGCCGGCGACCTGGGGGTGAGCACCGACGAGGCCTCCTGGGTGGTGACGACCTATCTCGTCGCCAACGCCGTGAGCCTCACGGCGAGCCCCTTCCTCGCCCGCCGGCTCGGCCGCAAGGCCTTCTTCCTGATCTGCCTTGCGCTGTTCACCATAAGCTCGATCGCCACCGCGGAGGCCTGGAACCTGGATTCGCTGCTCCTGTTCCGCATTCTCCAGGGACTCGCCGGCGGCGGCATGGTGCCCGTCTCGCAGTCCATTCTGGCGGATTCCTTTCCGCCGGAGAAGCGTGGCCAGGGCTTCGCGCTGTTCGGCGTCGCGGTGGTGGTGGCCCCGGTGGTCGGCCCGGTGCTCGGCGGCTGGTTCGCCGACAATCTCTCCTGGCGTTGGGCATTTTTGATCAACGGCCCGGTCGGCCTCGCCACCATCGCGCTGATCGCCTTGCTCTTCCACGAGTTGGAGGCCGCGATCGCGGAGCGCCTGCGGTTCAGGCGGCAGGGGGCCGGCTTCGACGTCGTCGGCTTCGCGCTGGTGGCGACCTTTCTCGGCGCGCTCGAGATCATGCTCGACCGCGGGCTCATCGACGACTGGTTCGGCTCGAGCTTCATCGTCTGGGCCGCGGTCGTGTGCGGGCTCGCCTTCGTGCTGATGATCCCGTGGGAGATGAGCCGACGCGACCCGATGATCGACCTCAAGATGGTCGCGACGCGCCAGTTCGGCGCCTGCTTCGTGGTGATGCTGGCGATCGGGGCGATCCTTTACGCGACCACCCAGTTCCTGCCTCTGCTCGTGCAGGGGGAATTCGGCTACACCGCGTTCTGGGCCGGCCTCGTCTTGTCGCCGGGCGGCCTGGTCACCATGGCGATGATGGTCGTGGTCGGCCGCCTGTCGGGCCGGGTGCAGCCGAAATATCTCATCATGGCCGGGGCGGCGTTCACCGCGCTCTCCATGCACGACATGACCAACGTCTATGGCGATCTCGGCTTCTGGTTCTTCGCGACGTCGCGGATGACGCTTGGCGTCGGGCTGCCGCTCATCTTCATCCCGATCATCACCGCCTCCTACGACGGGATTCCGCCCAATCGGACGGACATGGCCTCGGCGCTGATCAACGCGGCGCGCAACACCGGCGGCTCGATGGGCGTCTCGCTCGCCTCCAACGTGCTCACCGACCGCGAGCAGTTCCATCAGGCCCGGCTGGTCGGCAATGTGATTCCGTCGAGCCCGCAATACCAGGATACGTTGCATCAGGCGACGCAGTATTTCCTGGCGCAGGGCAGCTCGCTGGCCCAGGCGCAGCGCCAGGCCTTCGCCTGGATCGGCCAGCAGGTGCAGACGCAGGCGGCCTACCTTGCCTATATCGACGTGTTCTGGGTCCTGATGCTGCTCGCGCTCATGGCCGTGCCGCTCGCGCTGACCTTGCGCAAGGTCAAGCTCGGCGGCGGCGCCGCGCCCGTCCATTGAGGCGCTGCCGCGACGGGGGCGCCGATCGACCCTCGCCCCGGCGCCCCGCCGGCCGGATGAGGGCCTGCGTTAGCGAGTTTGTCCGCCGCCGGGCGGCTCCGGGCGCCTTCCTGCCGTAACGGAGCGAGCGGGAAGGGCAGCAAAGGGTCGGATATAACGCATTCACCAGGCCATCTGGCAGCGCCCGCACCTTCAGCGAAGCTGCCGCTCAGCGCGGCGGCTTCGATCGCAATCCGCTCTTTGCGAGGTTCTGTCGGCGCTTTGGTCAAGGCCGACTTCCAAGCCATGAACGGCTGATACGGTGTCGGCGCTCCGCGCCGGTCAGTCTGTATATAGCGGGTGTCGGCGATAACCGGATCGGCGCGCAAAGTCCGGGGCTGACGCCGAGCGCGGATCAGGCGGGCGCGCGAGATCCTGTGAACGCCGTAGCCAGGACCGGCCGGATAGGCGAACGGACGCGCAGAATGGCCTTGCGGCGAACGCAATCCGCCTGTATGAGGCCGCCTTCGTCGTCTCCCGCCGGGGGCTGAACGGAAGGCTGCGCGCCTGGCGCGCGGCAGGGCCGACAAAGGTCCGGCTTCCGGTGTTCCCGCCTTCGAACGATCCGATTCGAGCCTTTCCCGGGCTCGGAGGGCTCCGCGCGGGACGCCGACGTGACATGAGGAAAGGCACGATATGGCTCTCTACGAGCACATTTTCCTGGCGCGCCAGGATGTCACGGCGCAGCAGGTTGAGGCGCTGACGGAACAGGTGAAGACCAAGATCGCCGCGCTCGGCGGGGCGGTCACCAAGGTCGAGCCCTGGGGGCTGAAGTCGCTCGCCTATCGGATCAAGAAGAACCGCAAGGCGCACTTCACCCTGCTCAACATCTCCGCTCCCTCCGAAGCGGTGGTCGAGCTCGAGCGCACGCTCGGCCTCAACGAGGACGTGATCCGCTACCTCACCGTTCGCGTCGACGAGCTCGAGGCCGGTCCTTCTGCCATGCTGCGCAAGCGCGAGGACTCCGACCGCGACGATCGCGGCCCGCGCGGGCCTCGCGGCGACCGTCCGGATCGCGGCGACCGTGATCGCGGCGACCGTCCGCCGCGCCGCCCGCGCGACGACATGAACGCTGGAGCGATCTGATGGCCACCGCGCCCCGCCGTCCCTTCTTCCGCCGCCGCAAGTCCTGCCCGTTCTCCGGCGCCAACGCGCCCAAGATCGACTACAAGGACACGCGCCTCCTGTCGCGCTACATCTCCGAGCGCGGCAAGATCGTGCCTTCGCGCATCACCGCGGTCAGCGCCCCCAAGCAGCGCGAGCTCGCCCAGGCGATCAAGCGCGCCCGCTTCCTCGGGCTCCTGCCCTACGTCATCCGCTGACGGACGCTTCAGCCTAACCGCCGCGTTCGGATTTCGAGCCGACCGCGGCGGCAGTTGGAGCCCGGTCCGCCCGGCTCCTAACCGCAGCCCCCGCGGGACAGCGCCATGATGTACCGATACGCCGTCGCCTTCGGCGCAGGATGCGCGGCAGCCTTCCTGTTTGCGGTCAGCGCGGAATCCACGCCGCTGGCGATGCTGCTCGCCTATCTGGCGCCGCTGCCGATCATGATCGCGACGCTGGGCTGGGGCCTCGACGCCGGCGCGATCGCGGGCGCCGCCTCCGTGGCCGGCCTGACCGTGATCGCCGAGCCGCTGTCGGGCATGCTCTATGCCGCGTCCGTCGCCGCCCCGGCCTGGGTGCTGGCGGCTTTCGCCGCGACCCGCCTCGCCCGCTATTGTCCCGCCCGCATCGCCTCCCGCTGGCCCTACCCCACCGTCGGCGGGATCGTGACGCTGGCCTCGCTCATCGGCATTCTCAGCGCCGCCGCCGGGCTGACGACGATCATCGTAGTCTACCACGGCTACGGCGCGGGCGCCGAGGCGGTGACGCAGGCGCTCGCCGCCATGGCGTCCGACGCCTTCGACGGCGACACGGATGCGGCGAAGGCTTTCGCCGGCACGGTCGTGCGCATCGGCCCGGCGGCCATCGCCGGCTCCGTCATGCTGATGCTCTGCATCAACCTCTATGCGGCGGCGCGGTCCGTCCAGCTCTCGCATCGGCTCGAGCGGCCGTGGCTCGACCTGCCGACCTCGCTCTGGCTGCCCGCCCCGCTCGGGATCGTCGCGGTCCTTGCGGCCGGGGCGGCCTGGGCGCTGCCGGCGCCGGCCTCCCAATACGCCGGCCTGGTCGCCGGCGGGCTCGGGGCGGCCTTCGCCCTCCAGGGCCTCGCTGTGGCGCACGCCCTGTCGCGCGGCCTCAAGCTCAGGTTGCTGATGCTCGCGGCCCTCTACGCCTGCTGCCTCTTCCGGGCGCAGTACATCCTTCCCGTCCTCGCGCTCCTCGGCGTCGCGGACGCGTTCACGCGGCTGCGCATCCGCGCCGCCGTCCTTCCCACCCCAAGACCGAAAATCCAGAGATAGGAGATCATCATCATGGACGTCATTCTGCTCGAGCGCGTGGGCAAGCTCGGCCACATGGGCGAAACCGTCAAAGTCAAGGACGGCTACGCCCGCAACTTCCTGCTGCCGCGCGGCAAGGCGCTGCGCGCGACCGAGGCGAACAAGAAGAAGTTCGAGGCCCAGCGGGCAGACCTCGAGGCGCGCAACCATGAGCTCAAGCGCGGCGCCAACGAGGCCGCGGCGAAAGTCGACAACGCCACGGTCGTCATCATCCGCCAGGCCGGCGAGACCGGGCAGCTCTACGGCTCGGTGTCGGCGCGCGACATCGCCGAGGCGTTGTCGGCGGCCGGACACCCGGTGCAGCGCGTCCATGTCGCGATCCAGCAGCCGATCAAGACGCTCGGCCTCCATTCCGTGCCGATCACCCTCCACCCCGAGGTCGAGGCGAAGGTCACGGTCAACGTCGCCCGTTCGCCCGAGCAGGCCGAACGTCAGGCGAAGGGCGAGGATCTGAGCCTGCGCGAGCAGACCTCGATGGACGACCTCGGCCTCGAAGTCGGCAGGGCGCTGGCGGAAGCCGGCCCCGGCGAGAGCCTCGGGCGCGAGTAAGGCGTGAGCGGGCGGGGTCGCCGACCCCGCCCGGTCCAGCCCGTGCGGCCTTATCCGCAAAAATCCGCCGGTCCTCGGCGCGGTCGAGGGCCGTGGCGGCTTCGCGCCTGTCTCGGGCAGGATAGCTTCTGTGGAGGGTTTTGTGCGCCTGCGCCCGCGAGGGCGCCGAGAAGTCGAGCCTGCGAGGTCACGCGGCGTCGTCCCCCTCGGCGAGCCGGCCGGCGATATTCGCTTTAGCGAAATCCAGCGCAGACGATCGAGACGAGCTTCCGTCATAAGGGGACGGCTTTATGCGTCCTGATCCGAGGCCTTTTGGAGCCCGCTTGCATCCGGACGATTAATCCGTGGTCAAGAGAACAAAGCTTGTGCATATTCTGAATATGAATTGGTCATCGCATTCTTTTTTACGCTCAGAGGGACGTCGAAAACAATAAAGTGTGCGGCGTGCGACAACCGTTCGTACGAGATCCGCTTTACGCTTCCAGCCGTTGAACGCAAGCGTCACTCCCAAAGACCGACGGAGCTGGAAATGAAGATTTGTCAGAATGGGAGTGGCCGCGGGCCGCTCGGGACGTGTCGTGGCGTCGCCCTGACCGCGCAACTTGTCGCCGGCGCGCTCTGCGTGGCTGCGCTGCCGCAGGCGGCCGCCGCCGCGAGCCCGGCCGCGTGCGCGGCTCTGCAGGCCAAATATCCGTCCCTGAAAGGCAAGACGCTCGTCAACGGCGTCAACCCGCACACCCCCGGCTACGAGGCGCTCGACCCTGCCGATCCCTCGAAATATGTGGGATTCGATATCGATCTTGGCGAAGCGATCGGCGACTGCCTCGGGTTCAAGGTCACCTACAAGCCGGTGACGTTCGCGGCGCTCCTGACCACGCTCGAAGCCGGCCAGGCCGACATCGTGATCTCCGATATCTATGCGACCAAGGAACGCGCCAAAGCGGCGGACTTCATAACCTATCTCAAGGTCTATGACGGCGTGCTGGTCGCCGAGGGCAATCCGAAAAAGATCGACGGCATCAACGAATCCATGTGTGGGACGACCGCCGCGGAGAACACCGGCTATGTGGAGGTGCCGCTGATCCAGGCGCTCGAATCGAAGTGCAAAGCTGCCGGCAAGCCCGCGCCGGAGATCCAGCTTTACGACAACAATGCGAACTGTATCCAGGCGCTCCTTTCCGGTCGGGCCGACGCCTACATCAACGACGTCAATACCGTCGACGGCGCCGTGAAGGCCTATCCCGACAAACTCGAGAAGGCGACCGCGGTCACCCTGCCCTATTCGGTCGGCATCGCCGTCCCGCGAATGAAGACGGACTTCCGCGACGCGGTCATGGCTGCGCTGACCGCGATCCAGAAATCGGGCCTGCAGGCGGAGCTGATGAAGAAATGGAACCTGCCCATCGACCAGATGGAAGCGCCGAAGCTCGTCGTCGCCGACTGAAAGTCCAAGCCGGTCGGGCTCACCGCCCTCATCGAGCCTGACCGGCCCCTTTTCCGGCAACGGCTGTCTCCGCGATGGAATTGTTTTTTCATTATCTCAGTCAGCCCTATCTGCTGACGGGCATCGTCTACACGCTTCTCATAACCGCGCTCGGCCTTGCCGGCGGCGTCGCGATGGGCCTCGTTCTCGCCGGCATGCAATTGAGCCGCTTCCGGGCGCTGGCGATCGTCGCCCGCGCCTACGCCATCATCTTTCGCGGCACGCCGCTCATCCTGCAAATGATCTTCTGCTACAACGCCCTTCCGCTGATCGGGATCAAGCTCACCGCCGTCGAGGCCGCGGGTCTCGCGCTTGCGCTGAACGAAGCGCCGTTCATCGCCGAGATCATTCGCGGCAATATTGTCGCCGTCGATCGCGGCCAGATCCTTGCGGGCCAGGCGCTCGGCATGACGCCCGCCGTCGTGATGATGCGCGTCGTCGCGCCGCAGGCGATGCGCTCGATGCTTCCCGCGCTCGGCAACGAAGCCGTCAGCGCGCTGAAGAACTCCTCACTCGCCTCCGTCGTCTCGGTGCAGGAGCTGACGCTGCGCAGCACGCAACTCGCCTCCTCGACCTTCGACTTTTTCTCCGTCTTCTTCGCCTCCGGCGTCATGTATCTGGTGCTGACAGGCGCGATCGCCCTCATCCAGATCGTCCTGGAAGTGTCGCTCGACCTCGATCTGCCGACGCCGCAGGCGCGGCTCGCCCGCCTTCTGCCATGGCGGCGAGTCGAATTTGCGCCTCCGCCGCCCGCGGCCATGCCTCTCCCGTTCGGCAGGGCCGAACCGCTTGCGACCGCCAAGGCCGCGCCGCCGGTCGACGGCCGCGAGCGCCAGGCGGCGTTCGCCAACGGCAAGCTCGCGGTCGAGATCGAGGAGCTCACGAAATCCTACAACGGCCGTCCCGTCCTGACGTCGCTGAACCTCGCGGTTCGGGTCGGCGAGGTCGTCGCCCTCCTCGGCCCCAGCGGCTCCGGCAAGAGCACGCTTCTGCGTTGCGTCAATCGCCTCGAAAGCTGGGACAATGGAACCATCCGCGTTCTCGGGCGCGAGCTTGGGATCGGGCCGAACGGACGCCTGTTGTCGCCGCGCGAGATCGCCGCCGCGCGGGCCGCCGTCGGCGTCGGCATGGTCTTCCAGAACTTCAACCTGTTCGGCCATCTCACGGCGAAAGAAAACGTTGCCGGCCCGCTGCGCTGGGTGCAGGGCCTGTCGCGCCCGGATGCGGACCGCCGGGCGGTCGAGCTCCTCGATCGCGTCGGGCTCGGCGCCCATGTCGAATCGCTGCCGCGCCACCTCTCCGGCGGCCAGCAGCAGCGCGTGGCGATCGCCCGCGCGCTCGCGCCGAACCCGGCGGTGCTGCTTCTCGACGAGCCGACCTCGGCGCTCGATCCGGAACTCGTCAGCGAGGTGCTCGAGGTCATCCGGCGGCTCGCCGTCGAGGACAAGCTCACCATGATCATCTCCACCCATCACATCAGTTTCGCGCAGGAAGTCGCTGACACGGCGGTATTTCTCGCCGGCGGCGTGATCGTCGAAGAAGGCCCTGCCGGCCAAACGCTCTCGCGGCCGAAGAACCCGCGAACCGTGCAGTTTCTGCAGATCATGGCCGAGGAAGCGACGACCGACCGCCGATAGCGCAGCCAACAGCCTCAAGGGACAGCCGGAGACAGTCATGACGCACTACACCCTGCCCGTTTCGCCATCGACCGTGCATTGGGGGTATTTCAGCAAGGCGGTCAAACCGGCGGCGACCCTCAAATCGGGCGACCGCGCCACCATCGAAACGCTGACCCATCACGCCAACGACGATTACGAGCGGATGATCAAGGACGATCCCGGCGCCGAGGCGATCTTCCACTGGACGCGCGAGGAAAAAACCATGAACCGGCGCGGCGCCGGCCCAATCGTCGGATTCAAGCGGGGCGCCGGCGAGGGAATCGGCGTGCACCTGCTCACCGGCCCGGTCGCGATCGAAGACGCAGAGCCCGGCGACGTCCTCGAAGTGCGCGTCCTCGACATCCGCCCGCGCCCAAGCTGCAGCGCGTGCTACGCGGGCCGCTGCTTCGGCTCGAACGCGTCGGCAAACTGGGGGTTCCACTACCAGGACCTGATTGAGGAGCCGAAGCCGCGCGAGGTCATCACGATCTACGAGCTCGATACGTCGGGCGAGCCGTTCGCCAAGGCTGTCCACAACTATGTCTGGACGCCGCAGACAGATCCGGATGGAATCGTTCACCCGACGATCGACTACCCGGGCGTCCGGGTCGACCCTCAGCTCGTCACCCGACGCGAGAACATCCTGGCCAACGTGCGCGTGCCGGCGCGACTCCACTTCGGCACGATGGGACTCGCGCCGTCGGAAGCCGATTATGTCAGCTCGGTGCCGCCCTCCTACACCGGCGGCAACATCGACGACTGGCGGATCGGCAAGGGCGCGCGGATGTATTATCCGGTCGCGGTCCCAGGCGCCTTCTTTTCTGTCGGCGACCCCCACGCCGCGCAAGGCGACAGCGAGCTCAGCGGCACCGCCATCGAAACCTCGCTCACCGGCGATTTCGAGTTCGTCCTGCACAAGAAGGCCAATCTCGGCGGCACGATCCTCGAAGGGCTGAACCATCCGATGCTGGAGACCGACCAGCAATGGTCGGTGTACGGTTTCACCTATCCGAACTATCTCGAAGCCCTTGGCCAGGACGCGCAGACCGAGATCGCCCGGCACTCCAGCATCGACCGGGCGATGCGCGACGCTTTCCGCAAGCTGCGGCGCTTCCTGATGACGGCGCACAAGCTCAGCGAGGACGAGGCGATATCGCTCATGTCGGTCGCCGCGGATTTTGGCGTCACCCAGGTCGTCGACGCCAATTGGGGCGTGCACGGCTCGATTCGCAAGAGCATCTTCCAGTGCTTTTGAGCCCGCGTCTGGCGCATCTCTTGCAAGTGCAGGAGACGCTGGCCGTCGCCTCGGTGGCGCCGGCCGACGCCACGAGCGGACGGATGAATTCCACACAGTTTGCGAGCGAAACCTATCCGCAGGTCGCACGAAGCGGCGCATGGCGCGAGCTGTTGGCCCAGTTCGGCCTACGCTCGGACCTTCCGAGCGACCGGATCGGGACGTTTGCCAAGGCGGCGCTCAGGGGCGATCCGGAGGGCATGACGCTCGGGCGATTGACCGCGGCCTCCCAGACGCTCTCGCCGATCTTGAGGCGCAGGCGACTGCCGATCGCCCTTCTGCCGCTCGACGAGGAGATCGAGATCGAGACCGGCGCCGGGATCGTTCGGGTTCCGCCCGGAACGCTGGCGTTCGTCCCGCTCGACAGCGAATGGCGCATCGGGCTCGACAAGAGCGTCAGACTGGCGGCGCTCTCCATCTCGGAAAGCCTTTTGCACGTCCGCCGTCCGGCGTCCCTCGCCCTGCCCGCGCCCCGCCACTATGTGCAGGATGGCCTCGCCGCCGTCCTGATCAAGGCGCTGGAAGCCGCCGTCGCCGAGATGGACCGGCTTTCGAAGGCCGAGTGGCGGGCGCTGGAACAGAGCCTTGTCGAACTTGTCCTGACGGTCATCGCCGAAGCCGCGGCGTCCGAGCCGGGTTCGCCGAGCCTCGCGGCGCTATTCAACAGACTAGCTTTGACGATCGAGCGGCGATTGCATGATCTCGACCTGTCGGCCTCCCGCGTCGCGCATCTGGAGGGCATCTCCGAGCGCTATCTGCAAAAGCTCTTCGAGCTCAACGGCGAGACCTTCAACCATTATCTTCGCGAACGGCGTCTTCAGCGGGCGCGCGCGGCGCTCACCGCGCCAAACGACATCCGTACGCCGGTCGCCGACGTGGCCTACGCCTGCGGCTTCGGCGACGCAGCCAATTTCAACCGGCTGTTCAAGGAGCGGTTCGGTCTGCCGCCGGGGGCTTTCCGCGCCCGCCAGGCCGAGAAGCTCCCCGAAGGCGCCGGGGCCGAACAGCGCGGGTGGCCGGTCCACGCGCTGGCGAACCCGAGGAACCAGCAACGCAGCCTTCCGACGGGCGCCGCGTCGCCATATCCGGAACGAGCGGCGTCAGCCCCGGGGGGCGCCTGGCGCCACCGCCTCGCCGTGAATTCAGCCAACGTGCATTGGGGCTATTTTAGCCGCTCCTTGAGACCGGTCCTCGAGCTCCGATCGGGGGACAGCGTCGAGGTCGAAACGCTGACCCAGCACGCCTCGGACGCCCCCGACCTCATGATCAGGGGCGACCCCGCGGCCGAGGACGTCTTTTTCTGGACGAAGGACCGCAAGGCTGTAGACCGGCGCGGCGCCGGTCCGCTCGACGCCTCCATCTTCGGCCGCGGCGCGGGCGAAGGTTTCGGGGTGCACATCTGCACCGGGCCGATTTTTGTCAAAGACGCCGAGCCCGGCGACGTCATCGAAGTCCGGATCGACGACATCTTCGCCCGGCCAAGCGCCAGCCCCGGCTACGTCGGGCGATATTTCGGCAGCACGGTCGCGGCGTGGTGGGGCTATCATTACGGCGAGCTCATCGCGCCGCCCAAGCCGCGCGAGCACGTCACGATCTACGAGATTTTTCCCGGCGACGGCGAGGGATACGCGGAAGCGCTCTACGCTTACGATTGGGTTCCGCAGGTCGATCCATTCGGAGTCGTTCACCGCACATACGACTACCCCGGCGTGCCGGTCGACAAGACCCGCATCGCCCGGCGCGGCGCCCTCAGCGGCGTGCGCATTCCCTTGCGGCCCCATTTCGGCGTGATCGCGCTCGCCCCGCGCGAGGCCGATCTGGTCGACTCGGTGCCGCCGGCCTATTTCGGCGGCAACCTCGACAACTGGCGTCTCGGCAAGGGATCCGCGGTCTATCTGCCCGTTTCCGTAACCGGCGGGCTCCTGTCGATTGGAGATCCCCATGCCGCGCAGGGCGACGGCGAGCTGGCTGGAACGGCGATCGAATGTTCGATGACCGGTCGGTTCACCATCGTCCTGCACAAAAGAGACGGCCGGTTCGCGGATCTCGACTATCCGCTTATCGAGACGCCGACCGAATGGGCGCTGACCGGCTTCAGCCATCCGAACTACCTGGCGGAGTTCGGCGCCAAGGGACAGGGCGAGGTTTACGCAAAATCGTCGCTCGACCTCGCCATGAAGGACGCCTTCCGCAAGGCTCGCCGCTTCCTCATGGAAATGCATGGGCTTAGCGAGGACGAAGCGGTCGCGCTGATGTCGGCGGCCGTGGATTTCGGCGTGACGCAGGTGGTCGACGGCAATTGGGGGGTGCACGCCATCGTGCGCAAGTCCCTGTTCAAGACTCCGGCCGGCAAGCCGGCCCGAGAGGACTGATGAAATTCCACATGATCGACGGCGGCCCGAAGCCGGTCGCGCCCTTCAGCCACGCGGTCGAGGCGGACGGCTTCGTCTTTGTCACCGGCCAGATGCCCGATACGCCGGGGTCGCCCGGGGTGCTGCCCGAGGGGATCGAGGCGCAGACGCGGAACGTGATGGCGAATCTCTCGACGGTACTCACCGGCCTGGGGCTCACGCTCGAGCATGTCGTCATGGCGCGGGTCTATCTCACCCGCTTTCGCGAAGACTTCGCCCCGATGAACGCCGTCTATCGCGGCTTCTTTCGCGAAGGGAGGCTTCCCGCGCGCACCTGCGTCGGCGTGACGGGACTGGCCTACGACGCCCTGATCGAAATCGACCTTGTTGCGAAACGAACGACGGACGGCTGACGTCTTTGCGCGCCCGCCCGCCAAAGCCATGATCCCCTCGACCGGACGCGGACCGCGCGTCCCATGGGCCGGCGCCCCTCGTCAGGCGAAGCGGAATTCGCTGACGTGGCGATAGGTTTCGCCCGGCCGCAGCACGGTGTCGGTGAAGTGGCGCCGGTTCGGCGAATTGGGGAACGCCTGCGGCTCGAGGCAAAAGCCGGCGTGCGTGCCGTAATGCGCCCCGCCGAGCCCGGGAACCGGAACGTTGAGCGTGGCCGCGTCGTAGAACTGCACGCCCGGCTGGTCGCTGAAGAGCGACACCGTCAGCCCGTTGCGCGGCGAGCGCACCCGCGCGACGGAAGCGAGCCCGTGGGGCCCCAGCGCGTCGGCGGCGACGAAATTGGTGTCGTAGGCCGTCCCGGCGGGGTTCCGCACCGGCCGCGCCGTCCGGAAATCGTAGGGCGTGCCGGCGACCGAACGGATCTCGCCGGTCGGGATGAGGTCGGCGTCGGCGGGCGTGTAGAAGTCGGCGGCGAGCGTCACCTCGTGATCGAGGATGTCCGCCGACCCGTCGAGGTTGAAATAGCCGTGGTGGGTCAGGTTGACGACCGTCGGCTTGTCGGCGGTCGCCGTCAGTTCGACCCGTAGCGTCGCGGGTTCAAGCAGGCTGTAGACGCAGGTCGCCTTGAGCGCGCCCGGGAAACCGGCGTCGCCGTCGGGCGAATCGAGCGTCAGGACGACGGAGGCCTCGTCGTGGCGGCCAAGGGTCCAGATGCGCTTGCCGAAGCCGTGCGGTCCGCCGTGCAGCGTGTTCTTGTCGCCGGGCTTCCGGTCGAGCGTGTGGGCGACGCCGTCGAGCACGAAGCGGCCGCCCGCGATGCGGTTGGCGAACCGCCCCGGAACCGCGCCGAAATGGGGCGAGTGCTTGACGTAATCCTCGATCGAATTGAGGCCCAGGGTGACGCGTTGCGCCCCGCCGGCGGCTGGAACGATCAGATCGCGCACCACGGCGCCGTAGGTCAGGATCTTGGCCTCGGCGCCGGCCTTCGATCGGATGACGACCTCATGGACGGGAGCGCCGTCGATCTCCCCGAACAGGCTTTTGGTCAAGTCGCTCTCCCTCTCGCGCCGGCCGAGGCAAACTCGGCCGATCAGGCAGGCGCCAGCTCGCCCCGGATCGCGTCGAACACGTCGTGAAACATCGACTCGGTCAGTGTGCCTGTGTTGGTGTTGTAGCGCGAGCAATGGTAGCTGTCGAAAAGAACCAGTCCGCCGGCTCTCAGCGCATGCCGCGCGCCGTGCCCGAACGGGAATTCGGCCAGCCGGGCCCCCAACGCCCTGAGCAGGCTCTCGTGCGCCACCCGGCCGAGCGCCAGCGCGACCCGCACCCGGGGAAGCGCGTCGATCGCGGGCGCCAGGTAGGCGCGGCAGGCGCCGATCTCCTGGGGCGTGGGCTTATTCTGCGGCGGCACGCAGCGGACCGCGTTGACGATGGCGCAGTCGACCAGCGTGAGGCCGTCGTCCGGCCGGCGATCGTAGGCGCCGGCGGCGAAGCCGTAGCGGATCAGCGTCGCATAGAGGAGGTCGCCGGCGTAATCGCCGGTGAACGGCCGACCGGTGCGGTTGGCGCCGCGCAGACCCGGCGCGAGGCCGACAATCACCAGCCGCGCGTCCGCGCCGCCAAGCGACGGCACCGGCGCGTTCCACCAGTCCGGAAATGCGGCGCGATTGGCCGCCCGGAAGGCCGCCAGCCGGACGCAAACCGCGCAATCCCGGGAGGGACCCACGTCGAACGCCATTGCGGGCCCCCCGCCTCTATTCGCGGACGGGCTCGTCGACAGGCTGCTGCGCCGGAACGAAGCTGCGGCGATGGTTTTCCGTCCGCACCGGCCGTTCCGCCGGGTCGCGTCCGATCCGCGCCACGAGCTGGGCGAGGTCGATGAACTCGTCGGCCTGGCGGCGCAACTCGTCCGCGACCATGGGCGGCTGGGTCGAGATCGTCGACACGACTGCGACCCGGACGCCCTTTCGCTGCATCGCCTCGACCAGCGACCGGAAGTCGCCGTCGCCCGAGAACAAAACCATCAGGTCCATATGCTCGGCCATCTCCATTGCGTTCACCGCAAGCTCGATGTCCATGTTGCCCTTGACCTTCCGGCGACCCGTCGAGTCGACGAATTCCTTCGTCGGCTTGGTGACGACCGCGTAGCCGTTATAGTCGAGCCAGTCGACCAGCGGCCGGATCGAGGAATATTCCTGATCGTCGACCAAAGCGGTATAATAGAATGCCCGGATGAGACGGCCCTTGGCCTGAAACTCCTTCAATAGGCGTTTGTAGTCGATGTCGAACCCAAGCGCTTTTGCGCTCGCATACAAGTTTGCGCCGTCGATAAAGAGGGCGATCCGTTCCACTGTAGACATTTTACGCTTCTTTTCGATAATTAGCCAACTGCGCCTCGCTAAACGCGACGCGTCGTTGACAGGACATCACCCGGAAAACAACGATCAGGCCTTATGCTGCAATCATGCCAACAGCGCACATTAAAATCGGCGAGAGATTACCGTGCGCTTATTCACATGCCCTCGACGCAGATCGAGCTGCAAACATTCAAGATCGTCGCGGCGATTCTTCTAATATCGAACATTTGCGGCAAAAGAGAAGAGGCAAATCGCGAATTGACGCGTGGCGGGTTGCAGGCTCTTTAGACGGCCGTCCGAGGCGGAGGGTTGGCCCGCCGGTTCGACTGATTTCCATCACAAGCCAACAAAAGATTTGGACTTATGCAATGAAGCTCGTTCGTTACGGAAAAGCGGGGAAAGAGAAGCCGGGTCTGATCGACGAAGCCGGCAAGTTGCGCGACCTCAGCGAGGTGATCGTCGACATCGACGCCGACACGCTCGGCGTCCGCGCGCTGGCGCGCCTCATGAAGCTCAAGCCCCAGACCCTGCCCGCCGTCCGCGGCGCGCCGCGGATCGGCCCCTGCGTCGCTGGCGTCCGGAATTTCATCGCGGTCGGCCTCAACTACGCCGACCACGCCGCCGAATCGGGGAATCCGGTCCCGAAAGAGCCGGTGCTGTTCAACAAAGCCCCGTCCTGCATCGTCGGCCCCAATGACGACATCGTGGCCCCCAAAGGATCGACCAAGCTCGACTGGGAGGTGGAGCTCGCCGTCGTGATCGGCTCACGCGCAAGCTATGTCGACGAGGCCGATGCGCTGAAGCACGTGGCCGGCTATTGCGTCTGCAACGACGTTTCCGAACGTGCGTTCCAAATCGAGCGCGCCGGCCAGTGGATGAAGGGCAAGAGCTGTCCGACCTTCGGCCCGCTGGGCCCGTGGCTGGTGACGCCCGACGAGATCGCTGACGTGCAGAAGCTCGACATGTGGCTCGACGTCAATGGCGAACGGATGCAGAGCGGGTCGACCTCGACCATGATCTTCAGCGTGAAGACCCTCGTCTCCTACATCTCGCAGTTCATGATCCTCGAGCCCGGCGACGTGATCACGACGGGTACCCCGGCCGGCGTCGGCCTCGGCAAGAAGCCCCCTGTCTTCCTCCAGGCGGGCGATACGGTTTCGCTCGGCGTGGGCGGCCTCGGCCGGCAAGCGCAGCGCGTCGTCGCCTTCTCCGAGGCGTGAGGGCGCGAGCGCGATGGGACGAGCCGGGTCCTGGACGGGTCTTGCGCTCGCTGCGGCCTACGGGCTCGTCTTCGTCGCCCTCTACCTCGATTATCAGCAGCGAGCCGGAACATGGTTCGCCGACCTGCCGCTGGCGCTGGCCGCCCTGCCCTTCACCTTGACGATGCGAGCGTTGAACGGCGGCGGGTACGACTTCGCGGGCGACATGACCGGCCGGGTGATCGCGGCCGGACTGTTTGGCTCAGCGCTCGCTTATATCGCGGGGCTTATTGTGGAAACCGTTGTGCGGGCCGCCTTCGGCGCAATGCGATCCATGCGGACGGGTCGGTGACCCTGTCTTTGGCCGGTGGCGGCGCGTCCAGGAGGCTCGTCCCAAATTCGACGCAAGGCCACGAGAGGTCGCCACGACAGCGCCTCATCCGGGGCCCGTACCCTCGCGTGAAAGACGGAGAGTGGCCATGAAATCCTATCGCAAGGAGCTGTGGTTCGAGACGCCGGGGCGCAGGGCGTTTCTCAACATCACGCCGCAAGTGGAAGCAGCGCTTGAAGAAAGCGGCGTGCGCGAGGGCCTCGTCCTCGTCAACGCGATGCACATCACCGCCTCCGTCTTCATCAACGACGACGAGCGCGGGCTGCACGCCGATTACGAGGCGTGGCTGGAAAAGCTCGCGCCGCACGAGCCGGTCTCGGCCTACCGCCACAATCGGACCGGCGAGGACAACGCCGACGCCCACATGAAGCGCCAGGTGATGGGCCGAGAGGTTGTCGTCGCCGTCACCGAAGGTCGAACTCGACTTCGGCCCGTGGGAGCAGATCTTTTACGGCGAATTCGACGGCGGCCGGAGGAAGCGCGTGCTGGTCAAGATCATCGGCGCCTGAGCGCTACGCCTGTTCAGCAGGCTTTGGGTGCGCCTCGAGTGCGCGGGTTATCCGCGACTGCAACCGTTCGAGTTCGTGAAGACGCATCGACACCGCGATATTCTCCTGGCCGTCGATCGCGGTGAGAAATGTCAGGACGGCGACGTGGTCGCTGATGATCACGTCGGCGCTGCGCGATTGAAAATTGAGGATGGGCTCGGGCATGTCGGTCTCCAATTCGGAAAATATATTGGCCCTCCGTGGCTTTGTCAGGGTTGGCGACTGCCTTTGAAGAGCGCTCGGCGGCCGGATCCGCACGGCGAACAGGCCCTTTGCTCGCTCGACGCATCCGTCACACAATGCTGATATCATCCGACCGGCGTCATCAAACTCAAGAGGCCGCATCATGCGCATCGAACCGGTGTTCCTCTTCGATCTCGACGGCACGCTGGTCGACAGCGTCTATCAGCACGTGCTCGCCTGGAAGGAGGCGCTGGACACCGAGGGCATCGACCTTTCCGTCTGGCGGATTCATCGCAAGATCGGCATGAGCGGCGGCCTGTTCACCAACCAGCTTGTTCGCGAGACCGGCGTTCCGATCGACGAGGAGCGCGGCGAGCGGCTGCGCAAGGCCCACACGCGCGCCTACCAGCGGATGGGCGATCACATCCGCCCCCTGCCCGGCGCGCGCGATCTGCTGACTTGGCTGACCAGCGTCGGCATCTCCTGGGCGATCGCCACCAGCGGCCGCCTCGAGACCGCCTCCGTCAACCTGCGCGCGCTCGGGGTCGATCCCGACAAGTGTCCGGTCGTCACCCGCGATCAGGTCAAATACGCCAAGCCCGATCCCGACCTCTTCCTCGCCGCCGCCGAACGCCTCGGCGCGCCGATCGAGACAGCCGTCGTGGTCGGCGACAGCATCTGGGACATGCTGGCCGCCGCCCGCTGCCGGGCGCTGGGCGTCGGTCTCTTGTCCGGCGGCTACGGCGCCGAGGAATTGCAGAAGGCCACCGCCTTCCGCGTCTACGAGGACCCGGCGGACATGCTGGCGCATATCGACGAGCTCGGCGGCCGGCGATAGGGCGTCAGCCGTCTTCAATCGTCTTGTGCAACAAATGATTGCGGAAAAGCCGAAACGTCGCTATGCTGACTTCATGACGCGATCAGAGGCGATGCACGGTTTCCGCTGTGGGGCAGCCCGCAAATGCGCGCGCGCCGGCGTTCCGGCCGAAGAGGGGCCATCAAAAATTATTTTTCGCCCGGGGCCGCCCATAACCCATTGAAAAGGCTCATTTCGGACGAGAGAATCCAAGGAATTCCAAATTAATCCAACCGCCCCAGAGGCCGAATTCGCGGAGCCCCGCGGCATAGCCGCGGAGGGCTGAGGAATTCCAAACTCGCCACATTGCGGCCGCAATCATGCGGCGAGGAGTCCTATGCCCCGTCGTCCCCCTCGGCCGGGATCGAGGACGTTGCTCGGCCGCGGTCGACGGTCCAGGGACCAGGATCGGTAGAGAAGGAGTGCGGCACGGCGGCGTCAGGTCCAGCCGGTCCCGGAGCCGCTTCCAAGACGCCGCTACCGCGACGACGATCCCCGAGGCTCTTGCCCAAACCGCAATGCGCGTTGCGCGAATTGCAAGCGGCGGATCGGCCGGACGCGCTTAAGCTGTCGCCCATGAGCGACTTCGACTTCCTCACCGACCGCAACGACCTCGCCCGAGCGCGCTGGAGCGCGGCGGCGCCGGTCCGCGCCTCCGCGAAGGGGGTAACGGTCGAACTCGAACGCTTCGCGCTGACGGCCAACAACCTGACCTACGCCAAGCTTGGCGAGGCGCTCGGCTACTGGCGGTATTTCCCCGCGCCGCAAGGCTGGGCCCGGACGCCGGTGTGGGGCGTCGGGCGCGTGGTCGAAGCGGCGACGCTGGCCGTCGTCGAGGGCGAACGCGTGTTCGGCTTTTTCCCGGTCTCGACGCACTGCGCGTTGACGCCTGCGCCGCGCGGCGCATTCGGCTTCGCCGACGCCGCGCCGCATCGCGCCGGCCTACCCGCGGCCTACAACGACTATCGGCTGATCGACCGCGACCCCTCTTTCGATCGCGACGACGAGGACGCTTACCTCGCCCTGCGCCCCCTTTTCATTCTGGGTTTCTTCCTCGCCCGATGGCTCGAAGAGAAGGCCTGTTTCGGCGCGGAGCGGGTGATCGTGTCGAGCGCGTCGAGCAAGGCTGCGGCGGCGCTTGCCCACGAGCTCGGCGGACGGGTCGAGACGATCGGTTTGACCAGCGCGCGCAATCTCGCCGCCGTCGCAAATGCGAGGCTGTTCGACCGCGCGGTCGCCTATCCGGCCATCGCCGACCAATCGGATCTGCCGAGCCGTCCCGGCGTCTACGTGGACATCGCCGGCGATCCGGCGCTCGCCGACCGCCTGAAGCGAAGGCTGGGCGAAAAGCTCGTCCGGACCATCGCCGTGGGGACGACACGGGTCGAGGCGGCGGATGTCCGGCTTCCGGCCGACAACGCGGACAGTGGCGATCCGACGTTCTTCTTCGCGCCGGCGCACATCCCTCGCCTGCGGGCGCTCTGGGGCGCGGACGCGTTGCGCGAGCGGGTTCAGGACGGTTGGACGCGCTATCTCGCGCGAGTCCGGCAAACGATGACGTTCCGCGCGCTTACGGGGCGCGCCGCAATCGCGGACGCCTACGATCAGGTCGCCCGCGGCGCCGCTCCGGCCGAGGTCGTCACGATCCTGACGGCGCCCCGGCTCGAATAAGACGAACGCCAGAGCGTTGGTCCGCTTATCCCGAAGGGCGCGCTGTCGGGCGCACTGCCGTGGCTTTCGCATCCTTGTCGCGCGTCTCCGGCATGAGCAGGACGAAAGCCATCCAGGCGACGGCGGCGGCGCCGGCGAGGGTGAAGAACGCTGTCGAATATCCGAAATGGTCGATGACCTCTCCCACAAAGAGGCTGCTGATGGCCGCGCCGACCCCCTGTGTCGTGGCGATCGCGCCCTGTGCAAGGTTGTATCGCCCCGTGCCCCGCATGATGTCTGCGATCACCAGCGGGGTCAGCGCCTGGTAGATCCCGGCCCCGACACCGTCGAGCAATTGCACGCTGAGCAACCAGAACGCGTTGTCGGAGACCGTGTACAGCGCTGCGCGGATCGGCAGCACCGAGAAGGCGATGAGAAAGATCGGCCGGCGACCCCAGCGATCGGCGCGCCATCCGACGAGGAGCGCGATCGGAACCATCACGCCCTGCGCTGCGACCATGCAGAACGACAACATTGCGGTCGCTTCCTTCGGGAACTGGAACGCGAGCTTCTGCCCGACGAGCGGCAAGAGCGGTGCGTTGGCGAAGTGAAAGAAGAACGCGCAGGCGGCGAAGATCATGAGCGGACGCGATTGAAAAAGCGCTGAATATCCCGCCGCGGCGCCATCGCCATTGGTGTTCCCGCCGAGGTCGCGCGCGCGGTCGTCGTCGATGGCGCCGGCCGGGATGGCCAGGACGGCGGCCGAGGTCAGCGCTGCATAGAAGGGCACGAGCAGGAAGACGACCCGCTGCGAAAAGAGATAGCCGACGCCGCCTGCGACAAGCGCGGTCGCGATGTTGCCGCCATGATCGAAGGCGGAGTTGCGGCCGAGCCTCCGCGCGAGCGCCTCCTTCGGCACGAGGCCGAGGGTCAGCGCGGCGATGGCGGGCACGAAAGCGTCGCCAGCGATCGCCAGAAGACTGGTTGCACCGACCATCGGCCAGAACGTCGGTTGGATGACAATGATCAGCGCGGCAGCCGACATACCGAGCATCGTCGCCACGATGATCTCGCGCTTTGCGCGCGTAATGTCGATGGCGGCGCCGATCGGGGTCTGGAGGACGATCCCGAGCAAGCCGCCCGCAGTCGACACGAGACCGACATCGGTTTGGGTCCAATGCCGGCTCGTGACCAGAAAGACGTTGATGAAAGGGCCAAAAAGATTGCGGACGTCGGCGGACAGAAAATTGAGGGCGTCGAGCGCGAGTGAAATGGACATGGCGGCCCCGACGACGGTTCGGACGTCGCCCTTCGTCGAACGTCCGGTGGTCGGGATAGGTTCCGTCGGCTTGGGCGCTCGCGCCCGTCGGCGACGAGGTTCGGCTTGGCGATCTTTCCGCCGCTGACATCCGCATCCGCCCTAATCCCCAGCCGAGACCGGCCCGGGAGTCGGCCGCCACGTTTCCGACACGGTATCGCCGCGAACCACAGTTAGCCACGACCTCGGCGGGACTGGAGTGACGGATTGCGGACACCGTTCGCGTCGAACTTCGCGCGCGTCGCAGCTTGCGAAGGCGACCCCGAAGCCGATGACCGGATCGCCCTGTTTCTCGACGTCGACGGGACATTGCTCGATCTCGCCGAGCGCCCAGAGGACGTAACGGTTCCGGACGGGCTCGTGGAGACCGTCGCTGGCGCGCGCGACCGGACGGGGGGCGCCCTGGCGCTGGTCAGCGGCCGCCCGATTGCCGAGCTTGACCGGCTTTTTGCCCCATTGCGGCTCAGCGCTGCTGGCGTCCACGGCGCCGAATTACGGTTCGATCCGGACAGCGAGCCTGAGCCCGCCCCAGGAATCGCCGACATGCCTCCGGCGCTCAGAACCGCAGTCAACGACGTTCTCGGCGACTTCCCCGGAACCTTCGTGGAGGACAAACGTTTTAGCTTGGCGGTCCACTATCGCCAAGCGCCGGACATAGGCGGCCCGCTGCGGGCGCGGCTCTCGGACCTCGTCGAACCCTTCCGCAAAGCAGGAATCGCCATGCTCGATGCCCATTGCGCGTTCGAACTGAAGTCCTCGGGCTTCGACAAGGGGAAAGCGGTCGCCGCGTTCCTGTCGAAACCGCCCTTTCAGGAGAGGACACCGATCTTCATCGGGGACGACGACACCGACGAGGCGGGCTTCGCCGTCGTCGCGGCATGCGGCGGCTGCGCCTATTCGGTCGGGCGTCCCCGCCCCGGGGTCGTCGCGACGTTCGCGAACCCGAGCGAGGTGCGCGGCTGTCTCGCGGCTTTCGCGCGCGGCGGCGCTTCGGCATGAGCACCCCGGCCCCTTTGCGGCAACCGCTCGACCTTGCCCTCATTGGCAACAGTTGCGTCGCCGCATTCGTCAACAGCGAGGCGCGCATCGTCTGGTGGTGCTTCCCGCGGTTCGACGGCGATCCGGTGTTCTCGCGCCTGCTCGCGGGCGACGAGGAGAAGGGATTCTGTGACGTCGTCGTCAATGACCTGCGGAGCGTCGATTCGCACTACGTACGAAACACGGCGATCGTCGAGACGATCCTGACCTGCCGCGACGGCGCATCGCTGCGCGTCACAGATTTCGCCCCGCGGTTCTTGCTCTACGAGCGACCGTTCCGTCCGCCTCAGGTCATCCGGCGAATCGAGCCTGTGTCCGGCATTCCGCGGATCGCGATCCGGGTGCGGGCGACCCACGATTACGGCAGTCCGACCAAGATGGTCGTCGGCGGCTCCAACCACATCCGCTACGTCGGCGGTCCGCAGGTGATGCGCCTGACGACCGACGCGCCGCTGTCCTACATCGTCAACGAAATCACCTTTCCGCTCACCCGGCCGATGAGCTTGATCTTCGGCCAGGACGAGCCGTTCGTGACCGGCATCGACGCCACCAGCCGGGAATTCCTCGATCGCACCCGCGACCACTGGCTCGACTGGTCGCGCAACCTCGCCGCGCCGTTCGAATGGCAGTCCGCGGTGGTGCGCGCGGCGATCACGCTGAACCTCTGCGCCTACAAGGAGACGGGCGCGATCGTGGCCGCCCACACGACCTCGATCCCGGAGGCTCCCAACTCCACTCGCAACTGGGACTACCGTTTCTGCTGGCTGCGTGACGCCTTTTTCGTCGTCGACGCGTTGAACCGGCTCGGCTCCACGGAAACGATGGAATCCTACATCCATTACATCACCACCATCGCCGCCGAGGGCGGCCCGATGCGGCCGGTGCACGGCATCGTGCCGTTCACGCCGCTCGATGAGACGGTCGCGCCCGATCTCGCGGGCTTCCTCGGGCAAGGACCGGTCCGGGTCGGCAACCAGGCGGTGCACCAGGTGCAGAACGACGTCTACGGAAGCGTGGTGCTCGCCGCGGCGCAGATGTTCGTCGACGAGCGGCTGCCGCACATGGGCGACGAAGCGCTGTTCCGCATGCTCGAGGAACTGGGCTCGAAAGCGCTTGCGTCCGCCTTCGAGCCCGACGCGGGCCTCTGGGAGTATCGCACCCGCGCCCGGCCCCACACCTATTCGGCGACCCTCTGCTGGGCTGCTTGCGACCGGCTGGCGAAGATCGGGCGACAAGTCGGCCTGGCCGAGCGCGCCGAGTACTGGAAGACCAACGCTTTCGATCTGCGGGAGAAGATTCTCGCCGAAGCCTGGGACGAGCGGCAGGGCGCGCTGACCGGCGCCTTCGGCGAGCCAGCCCTCGACGCCGCGGTGCTGCTCGTCGCCAAGCTCGGTCTCCTGCCGCCGTCCGACCCGCGTTTCGTCCGCACTTGCGAAGCGATCGGCCGCACGCTGATGCGCAATGGACGGATCATGCGTTACACCGCGCCGGACGACTTCGGACCGCCCGAGACGGCGTTTCTCGCCTGCAGCTTCTGGTACGCCGACGCGCTCGCCTCGATCGGCCGCGCCGCGGAAGCCCGCGCGCTTTTCGAAGAGATTCTCGCGAGCCGGAACCCGTACGGGCTCCTCTCGGAGGACGTGCACCCCGACACCGGCCAGCTCTGGGGAAACCTGCCGCAAACGTACTCAATGGCCGGCATCATCAATACGGCGACGCGGTTGTCGTCGAGCTGGGAGGAAGCATGGGCGCGCGCCTGATCATCGTGTCCAATCGAGTGGCCGCGCCGGACCCGAAAGGCGCTCCGGCGGCAGGAGGGATGGCTGTGGCGGTCAAGGCCGCTCTCAAGAACCGCAAGGGTCTGTGGTTCGGTTGGAGCGGCAATGTGTCCGAAGATCCGGACGCAGAGCCGCTGGTGACCGACGCCAAAAGAGTGACCTATGTCCTGGTTGATCTGTCGAAGAACGACGTCCAGGAATATTACAACGGCCTCGCCAATCGTGTCCTGTGGCCGATCCTCCACTATCGTGGCGACATGCAGGAGTTTTCGCGCGCCGACGCCAGCGGCTATATCCGCGTCAACCGGAAGTTCGCCGACCGCCTGAGCCCGCTTGTCGGCGACGACGACGTCGTCTGGGTGCACGACTACCATCTGATGCTTCTCGGCCGGGAACTGCGCGCGCGCGGTCACCGCAACCGCATCGGCTTTTTCCTGCACACGCCTTGCGCCCCGCCGGACATCCTGCAGACGTTGCCGGTGCATGAACAGATCTTCGGCAGCCTCGCGTATTACGACCTGATCGGATTCCAGACCACGAACGACCGAGACAATTTCGCTCGCTATCTCACGGCGCGCGGCGCGCGCGCCCTTCGCGGCGACACCTATGAGGTTGACGGCCGCCATGTGCGTCTCGGCGTCTTCGGCGTCAGCATCGAGACGAAGACTTACATGCGTCTCGCCCGCAACGCGGGCCGCTCGGCAATGGTGGCGCTCGTCAAGGAAAGCCTCGGCGACAACAAGCTCGTGCTCGGCGTCGACCGGCTCGACTACACCAAAGGCATCCCCGACCGGATCAAGGCGTTCGAGCGGTTCCTGGAGGAGAATTCCGACTGGCGAGGCAAGGTGACGCTCTTGCAGATTACGCCGAAGAGCCGGTCGGAGATCGAGGAATACGCCGAGATCGAGCGCGAGGTCACCGGGTTGATTGGTCGAGTCAACGGCCGCTTCGGCGACGCCGCCTGGACGCCGATCCGCTACGTCAATCGCTCCTATTCGCGCACCGTCCTGGCCGGCATGTACCGCGCTGCCGACGTCGCGATGGTGACGCCGCTGCGCGACGGCATGAATCTCGTCGCCAAGGAATATCTGGCCGCGCAGGACCCGGATAATCCCGGCGTGCTGGTGCTCTCCGAGTTCGCCGGCGCGGCCCGCGAGCTCGACCAGGCGCTGATCGTCAATCCGTACGAGACGGACGCTGTGGCTGGGGCGCTCAAGCGCGCGCTCGAAATGCCGGTCGACGAGCGGCGCGAGCGCCACGCCCCGATGCTCGCGCATTTGCAGGACTTCGACATCACGCGCTGGGCGGAGGACTATCTCTCGGCCCTCGTCGAGGGGCGCGGGAGTCGCAGCCTGTTCAACAGCCTGCGCACCTTCTTCGGCGCCCCGCCCGGCCGCGAGCCGATCGCGATGCTGTAGGGCGGCCGCGTCGCGCTCGGCGGCCTCAGGCGTGAGGCCGACACGTGGCGCGGCGGAGGAGGCCGATGGGTCGCCTGGAAAAGCAGCGCGCTCTTACCGCACGCCTCCCTCCGGCGCGAGATAATTTGGATTTCCTCAGGTCTACGCAGCGGTGCATCAGGGCTCCGCAAATTCCCGCTTTTCGGCGGTTGGATTTGTTTGGAATTCCTTGGATTCTCTCGTCCGAAATGGGCCTTTTCAAGGGGTTACGGGCGACCCGGGGCCAATTTTATTTTTTGGGGGCCCCTTCCCGAGAGCAGGCTTCGCAAGCGCCAGCTGCCGTGGCTCCGAAGGCCGACCCGGATGAAACGCCTCGCCGGGCGGAAAAGCCTTGGCGCGCGGGGAATTATGGGAGTTGACATCGCAATGGTCCGATCAGGCATTGGGACCAAACTAACGCCACATTCTCTTTTTGGAAAGAAAATGTCGACTCGGCGCGCTTTTTGCAAATTCCCGGCGCCCCGCAGTGGCTGTCGACTCGCCCTAAGGCGACGCACCGAAACTACTGAATCAATTCAAACAACCCGCGACCGTCATTGCGAGGAGCGAAGCAACGAAGCAATCCATGCCGCCGCCGCGACCTGCGGCATGGATTGCTTCGCCTTCGGCTCGCAAAGACGACGGGGAATTTGACGCACTTATTTTACTGAGTGTCCTAACTCGATCGCCTCGCTCCACGGCGAAGAGACGAGCGTCCGCCGTCGCGCCGAAAGCTCTGACGATTTCCTTCGGCGCGACGTCAGGCGCCGCGCGCCCTCCGCCCGCCGAGCTCGATGATCTCATTGGTGATCTCCTCCTGCCGGAGCTGGCGGGAGCGGCCGATCAGCTCGTCGAGCATTTTGGCGACGTTACTCTTGGCCGCCGTCATCGCGCGCATGCGCGCCTCGTTTTCGGCCGCGAGCGACAGGGTGAGCGCCTCGCAGAGCTCGGCGAACACGTATTCCTCGGCGAGCTTTGCGATGAGGACCTGCGGCGGCAGCGAGACGATCGGCGGCGCGGCGTTCAGGGCGCGCGGGAAGCGGGCGAAATCGAACGGCGCGAGCGCCCGGTCGACCACCTCGATCTCGCCCGGCGACGGCGTCGCATGGACGAGGTTCACCCGTGTCGCGCGTCCCGAGCCGATGCGCGCGTAGAGCTGCTCGGTGACTCGGTCGGCGAGCGCGCCGACCTCGTCGACATGCGCGACCATCGCGGCGCTCCAGCCGACGGCGAGATTGCGTTCCTCGGCCGCCACGAGGCCGCGTCCGCCGAGCACCATGAGCTCGGTCGCGGGGCCGGCTTTGGCTTTGACGAGGCGCTCAGCGACATCGAGCACGCGCCGGTTGAAAACGCCGGCGAAACCCTGCTCCGCGCAAAGCGCAATCACGAGATCGCTCCCCTGCCCGGCGTGCCGAGCCGACGGCGCGAAGCCGTCGTCGGCGAGCGCGAGCGCCTGCCCGATCGCCGCGCCGACGGTCGCTGCGTAGGCCCGCACGCCTTCGACACGGGCGCGGGTCTCTCGCGCCCGCGCCGCTGCGATGCCGCGCATCGCGCCGATCACAGACGACAGTTGCCGCACCGAATGAATGCGCGCGAGGACGTCGCTGAGGCGCTCGGTCATGGGCCGCTTCCGCCGTGCACGAGCGCCCGCACCGCCTCGACAAGCTTCGCCCGAGTCGCCTCGTCGCAGCTACCCTTCGCCATGACTTGCGCGACGCCGTCTGGCGCGAGCGCGTCGAGCTGGGCCGCAATCCGCGTCCGCGCCTCGGCAATGTTTGCGACCGGCGCGCCGTCGAAGACGCCATCGGCGAGCGCATCGAGCAGCGCGACCTGATCGACCAGACGGAGCGTCGCGAAGCGCGGCTGGGCGATGAGTGCGCGGATGCGCTCGCCGCGCCCGATTGTCGCCTTCACCCGCTGATCCGTAAGGCCGCCGAAGCGGGTGAACATCTCGAGCTCGAGAAACTGCGAATAGTCCAGCCGCAATCGGCCGGAAGCCGCACGCAGGGCCGGCGCCTGCGCCTTGCCGCCGACGCGGCTTACGCTCAAGCCGACGTCCACCGCCGGGCGCTGGTTGGCGGCGAACAGGCGCGAATCCAGCACGATCTGCCCATCGGTGATCGAGATGAGGTTGGTCGGGATGAAGGCCGAGAGGTTGCCGGCGTCGGTCTCCGCGATCGGCAACGCGGTCAGCGACCCGCCGCCGAGTTCGGGCGCGAGCTTGGCCGCGCGTTCGAGAAGGCGCGCGTGGACATAGAAGATGTCGCCGGGAAAGGCTTCGCGCCCGGGCGGCTCGTGGGTGAGAAGCGCAAGCTCTCGGTGCGTCGCGGCGTGCTTGGTCAAATCGTCGATGACCACCAGCGCGTGTCCACCCTTGTCGCGGAAGTATTCGCCGATGGTGAACCCGGCGAAGGGCGCGATCCATTGCAGCGCCGCCGACGACGCCGCCGAGGCGACGACGAAGACGCAGCGCTCGGGCGCGCCCCGCTCCTTGATGGCCTCGACGACCCGCTCGACCGCTGTCGCTCTCTGGCCGACTGCGACATAGACGCAGACCATGTCGGATCGCTTCTGGTTGATGATGGCGTCGACCGCGATCGCCGTCTTGCCGGTGGCGCGGTCGCCGATGATGAGCTCGCGTTGGCCGCGGCCGAGCGCGAACAGCGCGTCGACCACGAGCACGCCGGTCGCAACCGGCTGCTCGACCAGCGCGCGGTCGATGATCGCGGGCGCCGCCCGCTCGATCGGCGTGAACGCCTCGGCCGCCACCGGTTCGTCGCGGTCGAGCGGCCGGCCGAGCGGATCGACGACCCGACCCAGCAGGCCGGGCCCAACGGGGACGCGGGCGACCTCGCCGGTCGCATTGACCAGCGAGCCGACTCCGATCGCCTCGGCCTCGTCGAAGATCGCCGCGTTGATCGCGTTCGCGTCGAGCGACAAGGCGTAGCCCATCCGGCCGCCCTCGAACCGCAGGAGTTCGCCGAGCCGCGCTTCCGGCAGGCCGGACACCCGGGCGACGCCGTCGGCGATCGCCTCGACCCGCCCAACCGATTGGGCGTCGGGCTTGAGGTCGAGGCGGGAAAGCGCCTCGCGCTCGGTCGCGAGCCAGCGCTCGCCGTCAACGATGGACGGCGTCATGGCGGGTCAACTCCTCGACGATGCGTTTCAGGTCTTCGCGAAAGCTGTTGCGCACGACGGCGTGCGGCGTCTCGAGCTCGAGCCCGGCGATCACTGCGGGATCGACGGCGACGGCGAAATCGACAGGCCGCCCGAGCGCATGGGCGAACGCGTCGCGGCAAGACTGGGTCTCGGCCGCTGTCAGCGGCCGCGGCGCGAGGAGCCGCGGCGCATCCGCGGCGCCGAAGCCGTCGCGGCTCGCGTTTGGCAACGACGCCAGCGCTGCGGCGAGGCCGTCGATGAACCCGTCCACCTGCGCCGAATCCGGCAGGCGCTCCATGAGTTTACGGGCGACGTCGACGGCGAGCCGCGCCGAGCGGTCGGAGGCTGTGGCCTCCTCGGCGGCCCGCGCCCAACTCATCTCCGTTTCCGCCGCCGCCCGCACCTGGTCGGCGCCCTCTTTCGCGGCGGCGAGCGCCGCCTCGCGCTGGGCGTTGGCGTCCTCCGCCGCCTGGCGCAGCACGGCATCGCGCGCGGCGGCGATCTTCGCGCTCTCCGCCTGAGCGGCCTCACGCGCCGCGATCGCCCTCGCCTTCTCCGCCTCGGCGTCGGTGAGCCCCTTCGCCACCGCTGCCTGGCGCTCCTCCATGATCGCGATCACCGGACGGAACAGGAAGCGGGCGAGGATAGCGACGAGAATGAGGACGTTGACCGTCTGCAGGCCGAGCGTCCACCAGTCGATCCGCATCGCGCGACCTATTTGACGAACGGGTTGGCGAACAGCACCAGAAGCGCGACGACGAGGCAGTAGATCGCCATCGTCTCGATCATGGCGAGCCCGACGAACAGGGTGCGGGAGATCGTGCCCGACGCCTCCGGCTGGCGCGCGATGGCGTCCATCGCCGAGGCGACCGCCATCCCTTCGCCGATCCCCGGGCCGATGGCGCCGAGGCCGACGGCGAGGGCGGCGGAGAAAATGCTGACAGCTTGGACGAGGTCGTTCACGGATTCGGCTCCGAAGGTACGCTGGGTTTGCGGCGCTCGCCGACCGCGGCGCCGATGAAGACGGTCGCGAGGACCGCGAAAATATAGGCCTGCACGGCGCCGGTGAGCAGGTCCAGCGCCATCAGCGGAATCGGGACGAGAAGGCCGGCCAGAGTTCAGGATGATGCCGATGATGAAGACACCGCTCATCACGTTGCCGAACAGGCGGACGATCAGGGAGAACGTGCGGGTGAACTGCTCGACGATATTGAGGGGGATCATCACCCAGGTCGGCTCGGCGTAGGTCGCGAGATAGCCGCCAATCCCGCGCACCCGGATTCCCCAGCCGATCGTCGCCACGAAGATGATCAGCGCCATCGCGGCGTCGGTCTCGATATGCGCCGTCGCCGGCTCGATCCCCGGGATCAGCGACGACCAGTTCGAGGCGAGCGTGAACAGGAAGATCGACCCGATCAGGGCGCGGAACGGCGCTGGATCCGTCTGCATTGTCTCGCGGATCTGGCTGTCGATCGTCGAGACCACAAGTTCGAGAAGCGTCTGGCCCTTCGACGGAATGATGCTGAGCCGTCGGGTCGCAAGCGCCGAGCCGAGGCCCAGAGCCGCGATGACGGCCCAGGAGACGACGACCGGCTCGGTAATTCCGATTGGGCCAACGTGAAACATCGGCTCGAGTGCGAGCGGAGACTTCATGCAAGCCTCCGGTAATGGCGGGTCAGGATGACGCGCACGAGGAGGACGCCAGCCGCGGCGGCGAGGAAGAAATTGCCGCCCTGCCGGGCGACTAGGACGAGCGCGATCGCGAGCAGTGCGAAGCGCAGCCCCTGCAGCGCGACGCCGAGCCCCGTCCGGCCGTCGCGCATGAGCGCGACGCACCCCCACAGCGACAGGAAATGCGCGGCCCCGAGCGCCGCGCCGAGGACGAACGCGCCGATGAGGAGCGCGACGGTCATTGCCGGTGCATCCATCGCCACGCCGTCCACATGCCGGCCGCCGCGCCAAGCATGATCAACGGCGCAGTGAAGAAGATCCCGGTCTTGAACGCCCAGTCGAGCCAGCGGCCGATCACGACGCCGAGCAGGATCGGCGCGACGATCGCCCAACCGAGCACGCCGATCTGGGCGAGCCGGGTGGCGATCGTCGGCTCGCGGTCCTCGCGGAACTTCCGGTCCCGCTCGGCTGCAAGCCGGGCGGCGTCCTGCATCTTGCCGTTGCGGTGGTCGAGCGGCGCGATCATGGCGCGGCCTCGCCGGCGAACGGCGGGGCGCCCTCGCCGAGCGCACGACGATCGCCGCGCAGATAGCGCATCAGCTGGCGGAGCGCGCGGGCGTGCAGCTTGGTCTGCTCGACCCGTGCGCGGCGGTCGGCGTCCAATTCGGCCGCCCGCTGCGCCGCTGCCTCAGCCTGCAGAGTGTCGAGGTCGTCGCCGATGGTCGCGCGTCGGCAGGCGACGGCGATAAGCTTTCCGCCGCTGATCGTCAGCACCCCGCCGCTCAGCGCGCAAAAGCGGGTCAGTTCGCCTTCACGCGTCCAGCGCAGGACGGAGGGGGGCAGCACGGTCAGGAGGTCGGCGTGGCCCGGCAGAATGCCGAACGCGCCGCTTTCGTCCTCCGCGCGCACCGAGGCGATGTTGTCGACGTCGAGGAGCAGCGCGGAGGGGGTCGCGATGGTCAGGCGAAGGGCGCCGCTCATGAGCCCGCTCTGGTCGGCTTGCGCTCGGCCGCGCGGGCGGCGTCCTCCTTGCCGCGCGCCTCGTCGAGATCGCCCACCATGTAGAGCGAGCTTTCGCGCCAATTGTCGCATTTTCCGACGAGGATCGCCTTGCAGCCGGCGACCGTGTCAGCCACCTTGACCGAGCGGCCCGGAACGCCGGTGAAGGCCTCTGTGACCGCGAAAGGCTGGGTGAGGAAGCGCTGCAGGCGGCGGGCGCGCTCGACGATCCGGCGATCCTCGGCGCCGAGCTCCTCCATGCCGAGGAGCGCGATCACGTCCTGCAGTTCCCGATAATGCTCGATGGCCTCACGCGTCGCGGTCGCCACCGCGACATGCTCCTGGCCGACCACCGCAGGATCGAGCAGGATAGACGACGAGGCGATCGGATCGACTGCCGGATACATGCCCTCGGCCGCCATGCCGCGCGACAGGACCACCATGGAATCGACATGCGCTGCGATCGTGGTCACGGCGGGGTCGGTGAAGTCGTCGGCGGGCACATAGACCGCCTCGATGGCGGTCACGGACGCCTCGCCGACCGAGGCGATGCGCTCCTGCAGCGCGGCGACCTCGTCGGCCAGCGTCGGCTGATAGCCGACCCGCGACGGCGACCTCCCGAGCAGCCCGGAGACCTCGGCGCCCGCCTGGACGAAGCGGAAGACGTTGTCCATCAGGAGGAGCACGTTTTGGCGCCGCGCGTCACGGAAGTATTCGGCTATGGTCATGGCCGTCATCGGCACGCGCCAGCGCGCGCCCGGCGGCTCGTTCATCTGCCCGTAGACGAGCGCGGTCCGCGCGAGCACGCCCGACCCGGTCATGTCGAGCAGCATCTCATGCCCCTCGCGCGACCGCTCGCCGACGCCGGCGAAGACGGAGATGCCCTTGTACGTTTCGACCATGGCGTGGATCAGTTCCATCACCAGCACGGTCTTGCCGACCCCGGCGCCGCCGAACATCGCCGCCTTGCCGCCGTTCGCCAGCGGCGCGAGCAGGTCGATCACCTTGACCCCGGTCGCGAAAATCTTCGTCGTCCGAGTCTGGGCGGAGAACGGCGGGGGTTTGCGATGGATCGGCCAGCGCGGCGCGTCGGGAGGCAGCGGCGGCCCGCGGTCGCCGATGCGGCCGAGCACGTCCATGAGCCGCCCGAGCGTCGATTCGCCGACCGCGACCGTCACCGGGCCGCCGGCGCCGCGCGCGCTGTCGCCGCGCCTCAGGCCGTTGGTCGGCTCGAGCGCGATGGCGCGGGCGGTGCGCGCGTCGATATGGGCCTGGATTTCGGCGACCACGATTTGCCCGTCGGAATCAAAGATCTCGACGGCGTCCTCGATCGGCGGCAAGGCGCCTTCGAACGCCAGATCGACGACTGCCCCACGGATGGCGACGACCTTCCCCTCGACCCGCTCATCAGACATGAGACCCGCTCCTCGGGGGCGCGTGGAATCTCGCACGCCGCGGACACTCCTGCAAAGCGACATCGGGTCGCGGAGAGCCGCGTGATCGGGCGGGGTTTTGTTGACATTTCGCCGATTTCGATTATGTGCAAACTGCCGAGAGCGAAGGAAGGCTCCGGCGCGGCGTCGGCGACGCGCTTCGCGCCCACGCATGGCGAATATCAAATTCACGCCACGGCTCCGCGTTCGGTCGCGCGGCCCACGAAGCTTTCACACCCCCGGCGCGAATGCTGACTTTCGCGCAATGCGAGAAAAAATGAAGTTTAACGAACTCGGCCTGAGCGAAAAGGTGCTCAACGCCGTCGAAGCGGCGGGCTACGACACGCCGACGCCGATCCAGGCGCAAGCCATTCCTGAGGCTCTCCAGGGTCGGGACGTGCTGGGCATCGCTCAGACCGGCACCGGAAAGACCGCCGCCTTCACCTTGCCGATGCTTTGCTTGCTCGAGCGTGGACGCGCCAAGGCCCGCATGCCGCGGACGCTCATCCTGGAGCCGACGCGCGAGCTCGCCGCCCAGGTGGAGGAAGCCTTCACCAAATACGGCGTCAATCATAAGCTCAACCTCGCGCTTCTGATCGGCGGCGTCTCCGACGGCGAGCAGAAGACGAAGATCGACCGCGGCGCGGACGTCGTAATCGCGACGCCTGGACGCCTTCTCGACCTCACCGAGCGCGGCGGGCTCCTGCTCACCGGCATCGAGATCCTGGTGATCGACGAGGCCGACCGGATGCTCGACATGGGGTTCATCCCGGACATCGAGCGGATCTGCAAGCTTGTGCCCTTCGCCCGGCAGACGCTGTTCTTCTCGGCCACCATGCCGCCGGAAATCACCCGCCTCACCGAAACGTTCCTGCGCAATCCTGTGCGTGTCGAGGTCTCCCGCTCGGCGACCACCGTCGAAAACACCACCCAGACGCTGGTGCCCTCCGGAGGGTCGCCGCAGGACAAGCGGGCGACGCTTCGGCGCATCATCCACGGGGCGGAGAACTTCAAGAACGCGATCATCTTCTGCAATCGCAAGCGCGACGTGCAGGTGGTGTACCGTTCGCTCGAGAAGCACGGCTTCTCCGTCGGCGCGCTGCACGGCGACCTCGACCAGCGCGCGCGCATGGCCGCGCTCGACGCCTTCCGCTCGGGGCAGGTGCAACTCATCGTCTGCTCGGACGTGGCCGCGCGCGGGCTCGACATCCCGGACGTCAGCCACGTCATCAATTACGACGCGCCGCATCATTCGGAGGATTACGTTCACCGCATCGGCCGCACCGGCCGCGCCGGCAAGACCGGCCACGCGCTGACCATCGTGACGCGTTCCGACGCGAAGGCGATCGCCGAGATCGAGAAGCTGATCGCCCGGAAGATCGAGTGGCAGCCAGGCGCCGAGATGCCGACGGACGACGGCGAGGGCGACGAGCGTCATCCGCGCGAACGGGGAGGACGCCGCGGCGAACGAAGCGGACAAGCTGAGCGGAGCGGACACGCCGAGCGCGCGCACGTCGAGCGGAGCGGGCGCCCGGAGCGGAGCGGGCGGCGGAGCAGCGAGGAGCGCCCCGTGGACGAGCCTCGCCCCGATCGCGAAACCGAATCGCGCCACCATCGCGCCGAACGCCCGCCGCAGGAGCGCAAGGGCGCCGAAGAGGAGCGCGTTCGCGGTCAGCCGGCGCATTCGGCGGTCGGCGCGTCGCCGAGGCGCGATCGCCCCCGCCGTGATGACGACGCGCCAGTGATCGGCCTCGGCGACCACGTCCCGAGCTTCCTGTTGCGACCAGTGCCGAAGCGGAACCCCCCGCCGCAGGAGCACGAGCAGGAACGCGAGCGCGTCGCCGACAAGTAACGGCCGATCCCGGGGGCGGGCGGCGGCGATGCTGAGGCTGGGAGTCCTGCGTCTCTTTGCGATCCTGATCTTCGGGATCGCCATCCCTTTCGGACTCTATCGGCTCAGCCGGGCGATCGGGCTGCCGCTGCTGATCGGCGCGGCCATCGCCCTCGGCCTCGGCTATGGCGCGTTCAAGGCCGACAATCCCTGGTCCGGAGACGGATTGGCGAAGAATCTCAGGTTGGTAGGGATCAGCGCGGCGGCGCTTGCGGCCTATGTCGGGCTGAGCGTCGCGGCCGCGAGGGCGGTCGCTAGGCGCCTCTAAGGCGCCCGCACGGCGTCCCTTGCGCTTCGCTCACGCCGGGGCGTTGAGCGCCTCGGGGCTCGCCGGCGTGATCGCGACGCTCTCGCCGCAGCCGCAGGACGAAGTCTCGTTCGGGTTGCGGAACGAGAAAGTCGCCGAAAAGGTGTCGACCGCGAAGTCCATCTCGGCGCCGAGCAGGAAGAGAATCGCCTTCGGGTCGATCAGCAGCTTGACGCCCTTGTCCTCGACCACCTCGTCGAGTGGCGAGACGTCGTCGGCCAGCTCCATGGTGTAGGACATGCCGGCGCAGCCGCCGTTCTTCACGCCGACCCTGAGCCCTGCGATCGGCCTGCCGGCCGCTTCGGTCAGCGCGCGCACGCGGGCCGCAGCCGCGTCAGTCAAGCTCATCACCTGCCGCCGCAGGAGTTTGGACGCCATCGTTTCTCTCCGTCATCCGGGGTCAAGGCCCGGCGCCGTTCGCCTGCCATATAGCATCCGGGCCGGCGGTTTGCGAGAGGGGTCGGGCCCATCGGGCGGGTTCCGGCGCGCGGCGCTTCATGCTAGGAGCCCGTCTATGCGCGGCCGACACAAGCACAGAGACGACCCCCAAGACGCTCCGACGATGCACCGCTGGACGGCGAAGCACTACGTCTTCACCGCAATCCTCGTGATCGTGGTGATGGGCATGTTCGCCTACAGCTGGTCGTAATCAGCAACGCTGTCATGCCAAATCAACCTCGCACGGATTCCGACGCCCTCCTCCGCCGCATCGCCGAAGCGCTCGATCGCCTCGCCCCCCCTCCCCCGGCGAAGCCCAATTTCGACGCCGCCGAGGCTTTCGTGTGGCGCGCGGAAAAGGGCGCGCTCGCGCCGGTCGCCAAGGTCAATCGGGTCGACATCGGCCTCCTGCGCGGCGTCGACCGGGTGCGCGACCTTTTGGTCGAGAATACCGAGCGATTCGCCCGCGGCCTGCCTGCCAACAACGCGCTCCTGTGGGGCGCGCGCGGCATGGGCAAGTCGTCGCTCGTCAAGGCCGCGCAAGCCGCCATCAACCGCCGGCCGGGCGTCGAGGGCTCGCTGAAGCTGGTCGAGATCCATCGCGAGGACATCGAGGGGCTGCCGGCGCTGATGACCCTCCTGCGCGACGCCCCCTGCCGCTTCATCGTCTTCTGCGACGACCTGTCGTTCGACGCCGGGGACGCATCCTACAAGTCCCTCAAAGCCGCGCTCGAAGGCGGCGTCGAGGGCCGTCCCGCCAACGTCCTGTTTTACGCCACCTCGAACCGCCGCCACCTCATGCCGCGCGAAATGATGGAGAACGAGCGGTCGAGCGCCATCAATCCCGGCGAGGCGGTCGAGGAAAAGGTGTCGCTGTCCGACCGGTTCGGCCTGTGGCTCGGTTTCCATCATTGCAGCCAGGACGACTATCTCGCCATGGTGCGCGGCTACGCCGAGCATTTCGGGCTGAACGCTCCGGCGGACGAGATCGAGGCGCAGGCGCTGGAATGGGCGACGACCCGAGGCTCGCGCTCGGGCCGCACCGCCTGGCAGTTCACCCAGGATCTGGCGGGACGCCTCGGCAAACCGCTCGCCGCGTCTGGCTGACGACCGCAAGCCCCGGGGCGCCGGCGCCGGCTCGGGCGGACCTCAGCCCTTGAAAAGGCGCAATCGCATGCGTATAGACATCTTTCGAAATTAGGACGGATCCTCTTTGCCTTGCGCCGTTAAGGCGGCTCAGCGCGACGCTCTTCCCCCAAAAATCGAACCCTGACGAGGATCTCGCGTCGCGAGGTTCCGTCGACACACGCGCATCCACGAGGGGCGTCATCATGGCAACAGGCACAGTCAAGTGGTACAATTCCGAAAAAGGTTACGGCTTCATCCAGCCGGATGACGGCGGCAAGGACGCCTTCGTTCACGTCAGCGCCGTCGAGCGGGCCGGCATGAACGGCTTGCGCGAGGGCCAGAAGATCAGCTTTGAAATCACCAAGGACGCGCGCACCGGCAAAGCGTCCGCCGACAAGCTCCAGGCCGTCTGAAGGCGGCCCGTCGATCTCGTGGACGGGCGACCGCGGATTGTCCCGGCGCCCGGATGCACGGATCGGCGCCGCGCGCTTGAACGAGGGTCAGGCTCAACCCTGGCCCTCTTTATCCAATCTCACCTGCGAGGCGAACGCTCAATGACTCGCCACAAATTCGCGGTCGGGCAAATTGTCGACTTCGATTCGAGACTTCATGCCCATGCCGAGGCCCAGCGGTCCTTTCGAAGTGACGCGCGTGCTGCCGGCGGAGGATATCCATTCCCAAACCTACCGGATCAAGAGCAAGACCGAGCCCTTCGAGCGAAACGCGAAGGAATATGAAATCGTCGCCGTCGAATCGCCCGCCGCCGAAAAGGGGGCGAACTGGGGGCAATGGCTGGGCGCCGACCCGATGCGGCGGCCGAAGACGTCCCGGCCGGTTCGCACGCGCTGACTTGACGCGCGACGGGAGACTGAAGGCGCTCAGCCCATCGGCGTATGGATCGAGAGCTTGAGGCGCTTGCGTCCGGACCCGCCCGAGCGGATGTGGCGATCGCTCCGCCAGCCCGCAAACTCGGGGCAGCCGGATCTCTTCGAGAAGACGATCATTCAGTTTTCCGAGCGCGGGACCCGGGCCAGTTGACCAGCGCCAGCCCGGCGAGCACCAGCGCGATCGCGGCCGAGAAGGCCGGCGTGATCCGATCGCCGACGACGAGCCAGCCGGCGAACACGCCGACAAGCGGAGACACGAAGGTGAAGGCGGAGAGCTGCGGCGCGGCATAGCGTTTGAGCACCCAGAACCACAGCGAATAGCTGACCCCGACGACCGCGACGCCCTGCCAGACGAGCAGGGCGATCGTTGCGGAGGAGACGTGGCCGGGCGCCCGCTCGCCGAGGGCGTAGGCGACCAGGGGCGCAAGAAGCGCCGCGACCGCGATCTGGTAGAACAGCACCTTGACCGGGTCTGCGCGCCTGAGCGGCGTCGCCTTGATCACGAGGGTCGTGGCGGCCCACAGCGCCGCCCCCAGCAACGCCAGCGCGTCGCCGGCGAGGCCGCCGCCCGGGGTTTGACCGATCATGGCGAGCGCGACCCCAACGAAAGCCAGCGCCAGCCCAGCCCATTGCACGGGCCGCAAGCGCTCGTCCTTCAGCAGAAACACCGCGCCGAGGGCGACGAAGAACGGCGCGGCATAGATGAACACGGTCGCCCGCGACGCCGTCGTCCAGCGCAGCGATTCGTAGAGCGCGACGAATTCCGCGGTGAACAGCACGCCGGCGAGAAGGCCGGCAGCGAGAGTCCCGTCGAGGGCGAAGATTCGCCTCTTGGCGGCGAAGGCGTAGGCGATCACGCAGACGACGCCGATGGCCGCCCGGATACCCGTCTGGGCGACCGGCCCGACGTCGACCAGCGCGCTCTTCACGACGACCTGGTTGAAGCCCCAGACGACGCAGAGGACAAATGTCAGCGAGGCCGCGAAGGGGTCGAGGGGCTTGGGTTTCATGCCTCCCCGTCCCCATTCCGAGGGAAAAAGGCAAGGGCGGCGTCATCGAAAGGCGAAGAACGCGTCTGGACATGGCATTTTGGCCGCATCAGTATTGAGCCCTTCGCGAACCCAATTGGCGTCTAGGGGAGAATCAAACCCATGGCCATCGGCGACGGGTTGTTATCGGCGAGACTAGACGAGTTTGCTCCCGGAGCCGCGGCCGCAGTCGCGAAAGGGGACCCGGCGGGCATCGTCACGCTTGTCTGGCGTAAAGGCGATATTCAGCACGTCTCCGCACTCGGGAAGCGCAATCTCGAACGCGACCTGCCGATGCAACGCGATACGATTTTTCGCATTGCTTCCATGACCAAGCCCGTCACCTCGGTTCTCGCCCTCAAGCTTATGGAGGAAGGCAAGCTTCGGCTCGACGATCCGATTATCAAATGGGCGCCCGAATTCGCCGAGAGGTGCGTCCTGAGAGATCCGGCCGGGCCGGTCGAAGACACCTATCCTGCGCCGCGCGACATCACCATTGAGGATCTGCTCACGCACCGCTCAGGCCTCGCCTACGCCTTCACGTCGACAGGCCCACTCGCGGACGCCTACCACAAGACTCTCGGAGACTTTCGCTTCATAGCGCTCGGGTCGGACGAATTCCTTGGCGCGATAGCGAAGCTGCCGCTGACCTATGCGCCAGGAGAACGATGGCACTACAGCCACTCGACCGACGTTCTCGGCTTCATTGCCGAGCGGATTGAAGGCAAGCCGTTCCGCAACTTGCTGCTGGAGCGTGTCCTCGAACCCCTGGGCATGGTCGATACGGATTTCTGGGTTCCGCCGGCTAAACAAGATCGAACCGCGGGCGTCTACATGTTCGACGAAAAGGCCGGCGCGCCAACGACGATTCAACGTCCGCGAGACGTCATCCCAATTTTCTGCAGCGGAGGCGGCGGCCTCATGTCAACGGCCGACGACTATCTCAAATTCGCACGCATGCTGCTAGGCCTGGGCCAGGCGGACGGCGTGCGCCTCCTGAAACCGGAGACGGTCGCCCTGATGACGTCGGATCGGCTGACGCCGAAACAACGGGAGATTCTTGTCAGCGCCGAGCCGCATTGGGCAGGTCAGGGCTTCGGTCTCGGCGTCGGGATCGACATCGATGCGGGGAGCCGTTCCTCGTTGGGCCCGACGACCAACGGCGCATACGGTTGGCCGGGTTCGTTGAGTACGTGGTTCCGGGTCGATCCGGCCGAAAGCATGATTATGCTCTACCTCGTGCAGTGTGTCGTTCCTTTGACCCCGGAAAACATCCCCCGCATTGTGACGGGGAAGGGCACGCCTCTCGAGACGTTTCAGAAGCTGACCTACGCCGCGCTGGAACGATAGAGGCGCGCATCAAAACATCTGACGGCGTCACCCGCTCGAAGCGCATCAAGAGTTCCGCCTTGCCGTGACCGCGGACCTCCTCACCCAAGTCGCACGACGGCCCCATCATCGCCTCGAAGAACAGCGCACGCCGGCTCGTCCCTTCCAGCCCGCGAGATTTGGATTTCCTCAGGTCTACGCGGCGGTGCATCGGGGCTCCGCGAATCGCCGGGTTTTGGACGGTTGGATTTGTTTGGAATTCCTTGGATTCTCTCGTCCGAAATGAGCCTTTTCAATGGGTTACACGCGACCCCCGGCCCATTTTTAATTCATGCGGCCCTTCCCCCGAAGCGGAAGACGCAATGCTCCGGCCGTCATTCGATTCGAAGGTCGACCACGCTGAAACCCGCGCCAAACGGAAACCGCTGGACGCGCCGGGATCATGGCAATCGACATCGCAAGGGCCGGACCGGGCATTGGGATGAAACTAACGCCGCCTTCGCTTTTTGGCAAGAAATTGTCGACTTAGCGCCCCATTTTACAAAATCCCGGCACCCGCAGTCGTTGTCCGGGCAGCCCGTAATTCCATCGCCGCGCTCCGTGGACGCCCGACTTTGGACGAGCGCCGAGTTGCCGGAACGATTGGCCCCTCGACCGGTTGGCCCTAGCGAAAGCACGCCGATACGGCGGCTCCGACGCAAAGACTATGATATCTCCGCGAACGCGAGCCGCCAATCGAATGCCTAGCCAGCCTTCTTATTCGGCGGCGACAAGCCTCGGAAGCTCGTCGGCGACGGAATAGGACGGCTTCTCAGGCTCCAGCCACGCCCGGGTGAAGGAGCTGTTGTGCGCGACCAGAACCGACACCCCGCCCTCGAGGCCCGCCCACAATTGCGGGTCGAGCGCGAGTTCGCCGTTCGTCCATCGCCAGCGATGGCCGGCTTGCGCCTCGACGGGGTAAACGCCCTTGCAGAGCCGCTCGTCGTCGATCGCGACCCGGCGCGGCTCTCCCGCGCGGCCGCTGAACGAGAGTCCCGTCAGCATCACGCCCAGCGTCCGACTGTCGCCCGTCGGCGACAAGGTGTTGGAGACGAGCCGCACGTCCCGAGCGCCGGAGGGGAACAGGAACAGGGCCGCCCCGTCCCCGTCGAGCGGACGATGCGCCTTTCCGTCAACCACGAGCCTCAGGTCAGGATCGCACGAACGGGTCCAGCCGATTTCCTCGGCCCGGGCCGCAAGGCGTCTGCTGACGAACTCCAATATCGGACCATGGGTCACGACCGGCCGGCAGAAGTCGGCGTGCGTCGTGCTGCGTCCATCCAACATCGCGGGAAGGAAGCCGTGCATCTCCTCGAAGGCGCCGCGATTGCCCATCGCCAGATAGCTCTCCGTCGGCAGGTTGTTGGCGAGGAGAACGTCGTGGCTATCGAGCTCGACGTGCCAGTAGCTGATCGTGTCCGTCTCGACCCGGGCGATCGTGCCGCCGTTGATCAGACAGCCGACCGGAATGAACACCTCGCCGACGACATCGACGCAGATCGAATGGCCGGCCGAGAGATAGAGATCCTGCGAAGGACGGTTCGGGCCGAGGGCGTCGGCGACGATCCGAATCGGCTGAGCGGGCCTCTGACCGGAGATGAGGCGGAAGTCGAAGTCCTTGTGGCCGATCCACTTGACGGGCCGCGCATCGCCCGAGACGGTGAGGACGAGGTCCCCGACCTTGAGAGTCTCGACCGCGACGTCGCCCGCAGGCGTGCGGATCAGCGTGCCGGCCGCGAAGCAGACGGGAGTCGAGGTGAGGTCGTTCGGGCTGATGGTCAGCGGGGTAACGACGCCCAACACGTTCAAATTGCCCGAGGTGAACGAAGAGGGCTGCTGGCCGGTGTAATTAAGGGTCACGCTGACGCCGGGCAAAGGCGCATATGTGGCGACAATGGAGTAACCACCCGCCGCCGTTCGAGGTGAGCGAAAAATCGGTAATCGGCACATTGCCGATGGGCGCGGGGAACTCGGCGGTCAGCGTGCCGCTAACCGTGCCAGCGGTATAGTCGACCGCCAGCGTTCCGATTACCGTTTCGCCGTCAATCGCAACGTTCGTAAAGTCAATATCGACAATGTTGTCTGCCATGGAAGCCCCCTGACGCAGTTTGGTGAGTTGCAAGCTCTCACAACGTCAACGCTGCGTCAAGAAGCCGCGGTATCGGCGCGGACGCTTTGGGGGACAAACCTTTCCTGCTTCTCCGCCCTGTTGGCAGAAGCGAGGGCGAGGCCGCCGGAGCTGTAGAGCGGAACGACCGTGCGGACGCCGCCCCCGACCTCGGCCACGCTCGACAGCCCGTTCGCGGTGAGCAGCGCGGACGCCCGTCGCGAAGCGAAACCGAGTCGCCGTCTTTCGCTATCCGCGACCCAGGACGCCGACGGTGGCGCGCGCGCCTTCTTATTCGGCGGCGACAAGCCTCGGAAGCTGCTCGTCGGCCACGGAATAGGACGGCTTCTCAGGCTCCAGCCACGCCCGGGTGAAGGAGCTTTTGTGCGCGACCAGAACCGACACCCCGCCCTCGAGGCCCGCCCACAATTGCGGGTCGAGCACGAGTTCGCCGTTCGTCCATCGCCAGCGATGCCCGGCTTCCGCCTCGACGGTGTAAACGCCGGGGGCCTGCGCGAATCAAAGGGCGGCGGGCCTTTCCTGGGACCCGCCGCCTTGTCGGCCGAACCGGGGATGGAACCTGTCTCGCGGCGATCTCCGGTGGCCATTGGATGTCCAGCCAGGAGCTGGACCTCGGTCCTCGCCGTCAGAGGCCGGCGAGATAGCTCGTCGGATCGACCGGGGTCGATCCCTTGCGCAGCTCGAAGTGAAGCTGCGGCGAATTCACGTTGCCGGTGTCGCCGGACTTGGCGATCACCTGGCCGCGCTTGACCTGCTCGCCGCGCTTGACGTCGAGTTCGGCGTTGTTGGCGTAGGCGGTCACATAGCCGTTCGGGTGCTTGATCAGCACCAGGTTGCCGTAGCCCTTGAGCCCGTCGCCCGAATAGACCACGACACCGCTTTCGGCGGCCCGCACTGACGTTCCTTCGGGGACTGAGATGTCGATGCCGTCGTTGCCGCCGGCCTTGAAGCCCTGGATGATGCGGCCGCGGGCCGGCCAGCGGAACTCGGGATTGGACCCCGAGGCGTCGGCTTCCGCGGAGGTGACGGGCGCCTTGGCCGCGGCCGCCTTCGGATCGACGTTGCCGGTCGGCGTGTCGTCGACGCCCGGCTTCTTGCCGGCGTCGGTCTTGGCGACCTCGGTCTTGCTGTCGGGCTTGGTCTTGCTGTCCCTCTTGGCGACGTCGGACTTGCCCGCTTCACTTTTGCCGGCGTCGCTCCTGGCGACCTTCTCAGCCTTCGTCTTGGACGCGACCTCGCGTTTGGACTTTTGCTCGTCCGCCTTCGCCTTGTCCTCGGCCTTGGTTTTCCCCGTGGCTTTGTCCTCGGCCTTGCGGGCCTTGCCGGACGTCTCGCGCGTGTCGTTCGCCGCGAGATCCTCTGCGTGCTTCTTCGTCTTCTCCGCACTGTCGGCGGGCTCTTTCGCAGAAGCCACGGCGCGGTCGCCGGCGCTGTAGACCGGAACGACGATGTGCGTGCCGCCCTTGACCTCGGCGGCGCTCGAAAGGCCGTTCGCGCTGAGCAGCGCGGACGCCGGCACCCCGTAGCGACGCGAAAGCGAGTTCGAGCGTCTCGCCGCTCGCGACCACGACCGGCGTGCCGCCGACGGCGCTCCAGCCGGCGGCCGAGCCGCGAACCGGCGCCGCCGATGCGATCGGCGCGGCGGAGGAGGTCGGCGCGGGCAGCGGCGCGCTCGCCACGCTGGTCGCCGGCGCGAGCGGCGCCGAAGCCACATGGGTCGAAGGCGCCGCGGCCGCGGGCGTCGCCTGGGCGGTCTGCGACGCAAAGGGATTGGAGAACGGGTTGCCGCTCGAGTTCGAACCGGGCGACATCCTGGGAGCAGCCCGCGAGCCAGATCAAGGCGAGGCCAGTCAGCGCAAGACGCGGAAGGGAGCGTCCTTCCAGAAACGCAACGCGATCACTCATGTTCTTGGATCCGTGAATTACGCGACTGAAAACAGGGAGCAATGTGGATCATTCGAGTTAAGACAAGGTTTAAGATGAATCATTGGTGAGGACCTGCGGCGAGTTTGTGAATTCGCGAGTTTGTGAATTCGAATGAGGAACCGCGTAAGCGCCGGCTGCCGCTGCGGCGCTCACAAGGCCCGCGAGAGGCCGCGTTCCAACGGTCTCAGACCCCTCGACCGACCGAGGTCGGCCATATGGACAGGGCCTTCCGCCCCAAGCGTCAGCCGCACGATTCGCTGCTCCGCCCGGCCGGGCCCGGCGAACGCCGCAATCATGGCGCCGTCCCGCGCGACGAGATCGAGAAACGCCCGCGCCGGCGGCGCGACGATCCCGTGCGTGATCACTTTGTCGAAAGTGCGCCCCCCGGCGTGCAATTCGAATCCGTCCGCCCACAGGATCTCGACATGTGGCAGACCGAACGCCCGGATTCGCGCGGCGGCCTCCACGGCCAGGGTCTGATACCGTTCGAGCGACACGACCTCTTTCGCGAACTGGGCGAGCAAGGCCGTGCAATAACCTGTCCCGGTTCCGATTTCGCACACCGTGTCCGATGGCTTCATGTCCAGCGCGGCGATCATGGCGGCGACGATGGAGGGCGGCGGCGATGTCTGGCCGCAGCCGATCGGCAGCGCGATGTCGCGCCCGGCGATGTCGGCGAAACGCTGCGGCATGAAGAGAGCGCGCGGGACGCGCTCGAGCGCGCGCAAAAGCTCGATGTCCTTGACGCCCTTGGCGCGCATCGCCAATGTGAATTGGGCGCGCTCTTCCGCCTCCGACGCGCTCAAGCCCTCTCCCTATGTCTCGTCCGGTCGCCGAATTGCGAACGCCTTCTCCAATCTTAGCCGGGATTCGTCGTCGGTGAGATCGAGCCTGAGCGGCGTCACCGAAATCTTCTGCTCAGCCAGCGCCGCAAGGTCCGTGCCGTCGTCGAAGTGGATCTCGGCTCGCTGAAACATCAGCCAGAAATACGGGAAGCCGCGACCGTCCCGCCGCTGCTCGACCCGCATCAGCTCCGCGTTGCGGCGGCCCTGACGGCTGAAGGCGATCCCCTTGACCTCGTCGCCGGCGCAGGCGGGAAAGTTGACGTTGACGAGCCCGCCCGGCGGAATTCCGGCGTCGAGCAGTCTTGCGGATCAAGGGAACCGCATGCTTCTCCGCCGAATCCCATTCGATCAACGGCCGGCCGTGCACCCCGGCGTAGGCCTGCGACAGGGCGATCGACGCAATGCCGAGCATCGCGCCCTCCATCGCCCCGGCGATGGTGCCGGAATAGGTGACGTCCTCGGCGACGTTCTGCCCGCGGTTGACCCCCGACAGCACGAGGTCCGGCCGCTTGTCGGCCATGATCGTGTGGACCCCCATGATCACGCAGTCCGTCGGCGTGCCCTTCACTGCGTAATGATGCGGGCTGATCTCGCGCAGGCGCAGCGGATCGCTGAGAGACAGCGAATGGGCGACCCCGGACTGGTCGCTCTCGGGCGCGACGACGAACACGTCGTCCGAGAGTTCCCGGGCGATCGTCTCGAGCACCGCCAGGCCCGGCGCGTGGATGCCGTCGTCGTTGGTCAGTAGGATTTGCATGAGACCCGCCTTTCGCATGGGCCTATACGCCCGCGCGGCCCGGGGGCCAAGGCGCTCAGGCGGCGGACCGCCGAGCGCGAGCCGCTCAACCTAACGCTTATTGCGGAAGCGGGTCGAGCCCCGGCCAGCCGTCCGCCGACCAGCGGATCGGCGCGAGCTCCAGCTTTGCGGCGCCAGCGTCCGCTCCGTCGTAATAGTGGTAGGCGAGCATCTCGCCCTTGGCGGTCCTGACCGCCTCCTGGCCGCCGGGACCGATGAACCGGCCGGTCGACGCGAGCACGAGCGTTCCGCCGCCCTCGAGCATCGCCCGTCCCTCCCGATCGACGTAGGGCCCCTCGATCCGGTCCGCCCGCCCGACCCGGATGTTGTAGGTCGAGGCGACGCCTTTGCAGCACTGGTCGAAGCTGACGAAGAGATAGAACCGCCCGTCGCGCTCGAGGATGGAAGGCGCCTCGATCGCCCCGCCATAGCCCGTCGGAAGACGGGCGTCCCTCGACGCCCTATGCCGGCTGGCGAGCGGAATGGTCGGCGTGTCGTCCCTGATCAGCCTGCCGGTCGCCGGATCGAGTTCGCGAAGCTTGATTCCCGACCAGAACGAGCCGAACGCGAGGAACGCGCGTCCGTCGGAAAGGTCGATCCTGAACGGATCGATCGCGTTGAAGTCGTCGCGCGGATCGGATTTCAGGACGAGGCCGCGATCCGTCCAGTTTGCGGCGGGCGCCGTGACGTCGAAGGCGGCGTTGGTCATCAGCCCGATCGCGCTGGCGTTTCCGCCGAAGGTCGACAGCGCGTAGTAGAGGAAGACCGTCTGGCCGCGCCGGCTGACGGATGGGGCCCAGACGGCGACCGGCCGATAGCCCAGCGCGTCCTTCGCCCATCCAGGCACGCCCTCGCCGATCACGCCCGCGTCGGTCCACCTCACCCCGTCGGGCGAGGTCTTTGTCCGGATCGCCCCGCGCGTCGGCCCTGCCCCGCCCGTGCCGAATGCGGCGAACCGGCCGTCAACCTCGATCACCGAGGGGTCGTGGATGCGGACGTCGCCGGTCATCGTCGGCTGGACCTCCCCGGCGAGCGCCCGCGCCGGGGCGAGCGAGAAAAGGAGACAGAACAGCGCCCGCAACACGCCCACCTCGATCGCCCTCCGGACCGTTATGGAGCGCGTCGGGCGACGACCAATTTTCCATCGATCCGCCTTGGAATTCGGAGCGGATTGTCGTCCTTTACACTGTCTGGAAGGAGCGCGGCCGGCGCGTCTTGATAGGACACGGGTCGCAGGAAACGCTCGATTGCAAGGCTCCCGACGGAGGTCGAGCGCCCGTCGGAAGTTGCCGGAAAAGGGCCTCCGTGCACCATTGCGTGCCCCACTTCGACCCCGGTCCCGAAACCATTGAAAAGGATGCGACCGGCCAGTCCTTCCAACTTCGGCATCAGGCGCCGGGCGGCGGGTTCGTCCTCTTCGTCGACGTGCAGCGCGACGGTGAGTTGGCCTTCCATCCCGTCGACAATGCGGGTCAATTCGTCGATGTCGCGGCATCTCACGACGAGCGATGAAGGCCCAAAGACTTCATCCTGCAGCCGAGGATCCGCAAGAAAAGCCGCGCCGCTTGTCACAAAGAGCGAGGCTCGGCATTGACGGCCATCGCCTTCGAGGCCCTGGCCGACCAGCGAGACATCGGGATGGCGGCCAAGTCGATCCACCCCCTCACAGTAACTATTGAGTATGCCAGAAGTTAACATTGTGGCGCCGGCTGTCTTAGCAAGTTCCTCCGACGCGTGAGAAAGAAAGTGCGAAAGACTTTCGCTTTCGATCGCCAGGATCAAACCGGGATTCGTGCAAAACTGGCCGGCGCCTTGCGTCAAGGAGCTAACGAACGTCCTGGCGATCGAGGCGGCCCGCGATTTCAGGGCAGACGGAAATAGGATGACCGGGTTAATGGAACTCATCTCGGCGTAAACCGGGATCGGCTGGCGACGCTTTGCAGCAATCGCCATGAATGTGGTTCCACCGGCGCGCGATCCGGTGAAGCCGACGGCCCGGATGCGCGGGTCTGCGACAAGCGCCTGGCTGATTTCACGTCCGGTATCGTAGAGCAGCGCGAAGGTTCCGGCGGGTAAACCGCGAAGCCGCACGGCTTCCTGAACCGCTTTGCCAACAAGCTCGGACGTGCCGGGATGAGCGGAATGGGCCTTGACGATCACAGGGCAGCCTGCCGCCAGGGCCGACGCCGTGTCGCCGCCAGCGACCGAGAACGCCAAGGGGAAGTTTGACGCGCCGAATACCGCGACCGGGCCGAGCGGCGCCTTGCGCAACCGCAGGTCCGGGCGGCGCGCAGGGCTGCGTTCCGGCAGTGGCGAATCGAGCCGGGCCTCCAGGAAGCTTCCGTCCCGAACGACGTCCGCGAACATCCTCAGCTGAAAGATCGTTCGGCCCCGTTCGCCCTCCACCCGACCGCGCGGCAATCCAGTTTCCGCAATGCAACGTTCGATGAGCCTGTCGCCGACATCCAGGATGCAGCTTGCGACCTGTTCCAGAAAGAGAGCGCGCTCCTCAAGACCGGTCTGCCGATAAACGGAGAACGCCTCCCAAGCGAGTTCGGTCGCTTCGGCGAGGTCGGCCTTGGTCGCGCCGCCGAATTCGCCGTCAAGTTCGCGTCCGGTGGCCGCATCCTGGCTTCGGAACGAGCCGTTCGCTCCGAACTTCGAGCCTCCGCCAATCAGGAGATGTCCATTGAGGGTCATTCAATCACTTCGCACTTGAGTCTTTGCTCGCTGACGGTCCGGATGACCCTGAGGCCGCGTCGCTGCAGCGACCAGGGCGGTTTGATCGGTTCACCGATTAACGCGCCCAGCGCAGCACAAGGGGATCGGCGCCTCGTGCGGTCTCGATCAATCCCGCCCGAGTTCTCCGGATGCAACGGCGCCACGGGGTGGCGCGTCGCTTCTGAGCGAATAACGCCGCCTTCCTTCATCAGCGCCTTGGCGGCGATCAAGCCACACTGGCGGTTCTCGTAATTGATCAGAGGAAGCCAGCGCTGATAGGCCTCCGCCGCGCCTGCTCGGTCGCCTGCGGCATGGGCGTCGACGATCTCACGTATACCGTCTGGATAACCAGCTCCTGTCATGGCGCCCGTAGCGCCCGCGTCGAGATCGGCCATCAGGCTAATGCCTTCTTCGCCGTCCCACGGTCCCTCGATGGCGTCCCCGCCCTCTTGAATAAGGGTGCGGAGTTTGGTCGCCGCCTGGGGCGTCTCGATCTTGAAGTAAGAGATGTTCTCGATCTCCCTCGCCATGCGCGCAAGCAGCGGCACCGAGAGCGGCGTGCCCGATACCGGCGCGTCCTGGATCATCACCGGAATCGAAACGGCATCCGACACTCGTTTGAAAAAACTGTAGATGCCGTGTTCCGCAACTCGGATGGTGGCGCCGTGATAGGGCGGCATCGCCATCACCATGGCGGCGCCGGCGGCTTCAGCATTCCGCGAGCGCTTCGCACATATTTGGGAGCTGAAATGAGTTGTCGTGACGATGACCGGAACCCGGCCCGCCACATGGTTCAGCACCGCATCCATGATGTCCTCGCGCTCCTGGTCCGTCAGCACGAACTGCTCGGACCAGTTGGCGAGGATGCAGACGCCGGTCGAGCCGGCGTCAATCATAAAGTCGATGCAGCGCTTCTGGCCTTCAAGATCCAGCTCACCGTCGTCGTTGAAAACGGTGGGCGCTACGGGGAACACGCCGCGATAACGAGTGCGGACCTGAGCCATTGAAACTCCAAAGCTTCGAGACAGCGGCGGGACGTCGTCGGCCGAACCCGGATCTCACGCCGCAATCTGCGTTCCTGGGCGTTGATCGCCCTCGAAGCGGAGCGCAGCCTGCCGCCGCGAGCGCGAAAGGAAAGGACTCTCGCGACGCCGACGATATTACCGCAGAAGCTCATTGTTTCCCATAATGTCCGCTCTGATGGGCGGCCTGCGCCTCGATCCGCGTCTTCCCGCCCATGTAGGGCTGCAGCGCCTCGGGGATGGCGATCGAGCCGTCCGGCTCCTGGTAATTCTCCATCACCGCGATCAGCGCGCGGCCGACCGCGACTCCGGACCCGTTCAGCGTATGGACGAAGCGTGTCGATTTGGCGTCGGCAGCCTTCGAGCGGGCGTTCATCCGGCGGGCCTGGAAGTCGCCGCACACCGAACAGGAGGAGATTTCGCGGAAACGCCCCTGCCCCGGCAGCCAGACCTCGAGGTCGTAAGTCTTGCGCGAGGCGAAGCCCATGTCGCCGGTGCAGAGCGCCATGGTGCGGAAATGCAGGCCGAGGCGCTTCAGCACCTCCTCGGCGCAAGCGGTCATCCGCTCGTGCTCGTTGCGCGCCTCTTCGGGCGTGGTGATCGAGACGAGCTCGACCTTGCGGAACTGATGCTGGCGGATCATGCCGCGCGTGTCCTTGCCGGCGGCGCCCGCCTCGGCGCGGAAGCAGAGCGTGCCCGCGGTGAAGCGCAGCGGCAGCGCCTTTTCGTCCACGATGCTTTCGCGCACGAGGTTGGTCATCGGCACTTCGGCGGTGGGGATGAGCCAGAACAGTTCGAAGGCTTCTTGACGTCCTGTTTCTTCGCTTCTCCGAACGTCCACATGGCTCGTGAACGCTCCAACTGCTTGATCTAGCGTAATTTTCCCCGCTACCTTGAATTGGTCCTCCTCAAATTTCGGCAATTGCGCCGTGCCGAACATGGCCTCCTCGCGCACCAGCACCGGCGGCTCGATTTCGGTGTAACCGTGCTCAGTGGTGTGCAGATCGAGCATGAACTGTTCGAGCGCGCGCGAGAGACGCGCCAGCGCGCCCTTCAGCACGACGAAGCGCGCGCCGGAGAGCTTGGCCGCGGTTTCGAAGTCCATCAGGCCCAGCGCCTCGCCGAGCTCGAAATGCTCGCGCGGCCGATTGATCCCCCCGAGTTCCGGCCGAACGCCCCAGCGGCGCACCTCGACATTGTCGGTCTCGTCCTTCCCGTCGGGGACGTCGTCGAACGGCAGGTTGGGAATTTCGGCGAGCGCGGTCTCGAGCGCCGCGCCCGACTCGCGCTCGGCCGCCTCGAGTTCCGGCATGGTCGTCTTGAGGCCCGCGACCTCCGCCTTGAGGTCGTCGGCCGCTTGCGTGTCCTTGCGCGCCATGGCGGCGCCTATCTCTTTCGAGGCCGCGTTGCGGCGCTCCTGGGCGCGCTGCAGATCGAGGATCGCGGCCCGCCGCTTTTCGTCGAGCGCGATCAGCGATTCGGCCAGGGGGCTGAGCCCGCGCCGGGCGAGGCCCGCATCGAACGCTTGCGGATTGTCGCGTATCGCCTTGATGTCGTGCACAAATCACCTGGGATCGAACGCGCGGCGCAGCCAGCGGTCGCCGAACACGTTGAGCGCGAGGCCCGCCATTACCAGAAGCGCGCCGGCAAGCTCAACCGTCCGCAAGGGTTCGTGGAAAATGAGCATCCCAGCGGCCATGCCCACGACCGGGACCAGAAGCGCGAATGGCGCGACCGTCGCCGCGGAATAATGGGCGAGCAGCCGCGCCCAGAGGCCAAAGCCGAACAAGGTTCCGGCGTAGGCGATCACCAGCACGCTGATGGCGAGGCGCCAAGTCGGATGCAGAAGGCCGAGGAGCGGCGCGGGCCCGTCGAAGACGAGCGAAAGGGCGACCAGCGGCAAGGGCGCCGCGAGGCTCGACCAGACGGTGAAGGCGAGCGCGTCGATTTTTCCCTCGGTCTTGGCGACCACGTTGGCCGCCCCCCAGAACAGGGCCGCCAGCACCTCCAGAAGGAACGGCCAGAGGCTGGCCCCGGCAAGTCTTTCCGAGCCGATGACGGCCATTCCGGCGAAGGCGATCGCCGCGCCGATCGCCTGCATCCGCCGCGGCCGCTCGCCGAGAACGACCCAGGCGATGAGGATGGTGAAATAGACCTGCAACTGGATCACCAGCGAGGTCAGGCCGACCGGAAAGCCCTCGCCCATCGCGATGAAGAGCGCGCCGAACTGCCCGACGCCGATCAACAGGCCGTAGAGCGCGACCTTCCAGGCGGACGCCTTGGGCGGCGCGATAAAGAAAACAGCGGGCAAGCTCGCGAACACGAACCGCAACGCCGACAGCATCAAGGGCGAGGTCTCGCCGACGCCGACCTTGATCGCGACGAACACAAGCCCCCAGACGACGGCGACGCTGGTCGCGGCAAGGATGTCGCGCGGGGTCACGGGACGAATTCGAGGTGAACACGAGAGCGGATCGCGATTTCGATGGCGTTCGGCATGACCTCTTATTTCCGAGGCCCGAGCCCGGCGCCAGCGCGAAAGCAGCGAGGGCGCGACGGCATGGCCTGCTGACGCGAAACCGGGAAGCTGATACAGTCGAACTATGGCCGAAGAACCGGAAAGCCTGATTCTCCGAATCCTGCGCGAGATGCGCGCCGAGTTGGCGACAAAGGCCGACGTAGAGGCGCTGCGGGCCGAGATGGCGACCAAGTCCGAGTTGCAGACTTTGCGTTCGGAGCTCAAGTCCGGCATGCACTCTCTCCGCGCCGACGTCGCGTCGGACCTGATTGTGATGCGCAAGGAGCTGTCCGAGCAGATCGTCGGCCTGCGACGAGCGGTCGTCGACTACCACTCGTCCGTGATCGGCCACGGGATGTTGATCAGCGATCTCGACGCGCGCCTGCGCCGCGTCGAGCAGCATCTCAACCTGCCGCCGATGATCGCGGGCTGAGCCGGCGGTCACGTTCCCGTATTCGGCGTCGAGTCGCCCTGCGCCCGGCGCTTCTCGACCGTCTTCACCGCGATGATCGCGCCCTCGTACAGCGCCAGCATCGGCAGGGCGAGGGTGGTCATGCTGATCAGGTCCGGCGGCGTCAGGATGGCCGCGACCCCGACCACGGTCACGATGGCGTAGCGGCGCATCCGGATGAGCCAGGCCGAATCGATGATGCCGACCTGGCCGAGCAGGGTCAGGATCACCGGCAGCTGGAAGGCGATCCCGAAGGCGAAGATCAGCGTCATGATCAGCGACAGATATTCGCTGACCTTCGGCAGAAGCTCGATCGTGGCTTCGCCGGGCTGGTTGACCTGCTGCAACGACACCGAAAAGCGGATGAGCAGCGGCATCACCGCGAAATAGACGAGCAGCGCCCCGAACAGGAAGAAGATCGGCGTGGCGATCAGATAGGGCAGAAACGCCTGCCGCTCGTGCTTGTAGAGGCCCGGAGCGATGAACTTGTAGAGCTGGGTGGCGATCACCGGGAAGGCGATCACCCCCGCCCCGAACATGCTGAGTTGGATGTTGGTGTAGAACTGCTCGAGGAAGTGGGTGGCGATCAGGGTCGCCTTCTCCGCCCCGACCACCCGCACATAAGGCTCGGTCAGCACGTTATAGATCGTGCGCGAGAAATAGAAGCAGACCAGAAAGGCCGCCAAGAAGGCGTAGATGGACCGGATCAGTCGGCCTCTCAGCTCGATGATGTGGTCCATCAACGGCGCCTTGGTGGCGTCGATGTCCTCCTGGCTCATTCGGCGGCGCTCGATTTCTCCGCCGGCGTGTCCTCATTCGCGGGGCGCGCGACCGGCTTCGCCTCGGCGGAGGGCGCGCTGAGGGCGACTTCCGAAGTTCCGATCTCCGACGTCGGCGCCGGGAGATGCGCCTGCGGCTCGGCGGCCTTGGTCACCTCGTCGCGGATCATCGCCGCCGGGTCGAAGCTGCCGGTCGCCATCGTCTGGTTCAGCTCCGTAAGGCTGGCCGTCGTCTTCTGGTTGAGTTCGGTCAGCTCCTTGCGCACGCTCTCGAACTCGGCCTCGCGCATCGCGTCCATGAACTGGCCCTGGAACTCGGCCGCCATGCGGCGCATCCGCCCCATCAGCTGGCCGACGGTCCGCATGACGCGCGGCAGATCTTTCGGGGGAATCACCGCCAGCGCGACGATCGCCACGACCAACATCTTGCCTATGTCGAAGTCGAACATCGAGGCTCCCGCGGAACGTCCGCATGGGCGGCGCGGTCGCGCCTCCCCACGCGAGCGTCAGGTGCGTTGCGCTCAGCCGACCTTGTGAACGTCGTTCGCGTCGACGCCGAGCCGGCTCTCGATCGGCCGCGGCGCCGCAGGAGCGCTGGGCGCCGGCTTTTCCTCATCGTCCTCGGAGAGGCCTTTCTTGAACGATTTCACGCCCTTGGCGACATCGCCCATGATGTCGGAGATCTTGCCCTTGCCTCCGAACAGCAGGAGCGCGACCGCAAGGAACAACATCCAGTGCCAAATGCTGAAGCTACCCATGGCCGCCTTCCCGGTGCGCCGGCGCCGCACGGCCGCCATGAGCCGTCGGCGCAATCTTCGATCTGCCCATACCTAAGCGTGGGAATAGGCAAAAACAAGCGCGAGGCCGCCGCAGGCGAATGCGAACGGCCGTCTTTCGGCGCTCGCCCGCTTGCGCCGCCGGTCAGCTGGACGCGACGGCCTTTCCCGTCCGGTCGAACAGCGGAAAGCTCAGCATGCCGACGAAGAAGCCGCCGAGATGGGCGACCCAGGCGACCGGCATGTCGGACAGGCCTAGCGATCGGGCGAACGCGCCGAAGATGAAATTCGTGGCCAGCCAGATGACGAGAAAGATGCGGGCCCGCGGATCGGTCAGCATGGCGCCGAGCGGCGCCGCGGGAATGGCCTCGAGCTCCCAGCGCCTCGACGTCGGCAACCCCAGCGGCGCCCCAGGTTGGAACATAAAACGCGCCGCCGCGCCCATGAGTCCCGAATCGGCGCCGGAGACGCCAATGAGCGGCATGAAGTCCATCGGACCGATGGCCCATTGGGCGAGCGCGGCGGCGATCGCGGTCACGCCCATGAAGACGAGAAAGCGCGCCGCGCCAAAACGCCGCGCGACGGGCGGCCCGAACGCCATGAGCCATATCGTGTTGAGCAGGACATGCGTCCAGGAGCCGTGCAGGAACGCATACGTGAGCAGCGTCCACGGCTTGGCGCCGCCGAGCGCGTGCAGTTCGCGCATCGCGCGCACCTGTTCGAGCGCTGACGGGTCGCTGTTCGCCCGAATGAGCAGGTCGATCGCGCGCCCCGGCCAGATCGACACGGTCAGGCGGCCGGGAACGAACGCATAGTCGCGGATGATCAGATCCTGGATGTCGGGGCGCATCCAATGGAAGACCGCAAACAGCGCGATAAGCAGAACCGCCAGTCCGACGACCACCGCCGGCGCGTTGAAAATCGGCTCTTTTGGCGGCCCGGCGTTGCTCGGCGTCCCGTCCATGCGTCGCTGTCTCTCTCTGATCGCAGCGGCTTGGAGGAAATCGCGACAAACCGCAACCGGCTTCGAAGCCGCCGGGCGCAACGAAGGGCTCGAGACGCGGCCATTATTGTTAATGAGAAAGCAAGCGGTGGATAGCGGCCACTTGGCCTTGTCCCGGGGTGGAACGGCATGTTCCCTGCTGCGATGCACGCACACAGGCGCGATGTCGTCGTCATGTTTCGATATGACACGCGCGCCCGACCCTCCATGTGGGAGAGGATGATGAGACATGCTGTCTCAAGAGAACTTTATGCCTATTGGTGCGCCCTGCGGGCGGGCGGATCTCCGCCGGAGCGCAACGAGGTCGAACCCGGCGCCATTCGCGCTTGTCTGCACGACACGTTCGTCCTCGAGTTCGATGCGGAGAGCGGATACCCTTTCAGGATCTGCGGTTCGAGGATCAACGCTCTGTTTCTGAAGGAACTGCGCGGCGCCGGCTTCCTGAAGATCTGGCGGAACGCCGATCAAGCGCCGATCAGTGTCATTCTGCGGGCCGCCGCGGACCATGAGGCGCCGTGTCTCCTGCTGGCGGAGGCGTCTCCCCCGGGATTGGCGCCCGTCGAGATCGAGATCACCCTGCTGCCGCTGCGCAACCAGGGCGCGACGCACGCCCGCATGCTGGGTTCGCTCAGCGTGTCCGGCGCCTGTGACTGGCTCGGCCTGATCGCGTCCGGTCCGACGACGCTGAAGGCCTGGAGCGCCCTGGAGCCCGAGGTGAGCGAACAGCGCCACAGCCCTCAGCCCCTACGCCGTGCGCGAGCGGTCGTAGGCGCTTAGCTTGTCGAACACGCCTGAAGCGGGCGGGGTCGGAGCTGGCCCCAGTTCGCAGCGGGCGGTGCGCTCAGACGCCGACATCGATGCGCTTCAGTCCGGCGGCGTAGCGCCGCCAGTTCTCCATGTAATGCGCCGCCGACCCGAGAAGCGCCGTCGTCGCCTCGACGTCGAGCGTCCGGGTCGCCTTCGCCGGCGCGCCGATGATCAGCGAATGGTCGGGAAATTCCTTGCCCTCCGTGATCAAAGCGCGCGCGCCGACGATCGAGCCGCGACCGATTCTCGCGCCGTTGAGCACGACTGCGCCCATGCCGATCAGACAACCGTCGCCGATCGTGCAGCCGTGCAGCGTGACGTTGTGCCCGACGGTGCAGTCCTCGCCGATGGTCAGGGGGGACCCCATGTCGCTGTGCAGGGTGCAGAGGTCCTGAATGTTGGAGCGCGCGCCGATGACGATCGGCTCGTTGTCCCCGCGCAGCACGGCGCCGAACCACACGCTCGCGTCCTCGCCGAGCCGGATGTCGCCGATGAGGTTGGCGTCGGGCGCGATCCAGTAGCGGCCCTCGGCCGGCAGCGTCGGCTTCAGGCCATGAAGCGAATAGATCGGCATCGTGGAGGTCTCCGCGGCAGGCGTCGGGAAAGGGGCCGGCTCACTCGTCGTCGAGATCGATGTCCAGGATCGCCATTTGCAACGTGAAGCTCGCGCCCTTCGGATCGTCCGCCGAAATGACGCCGAGGAACTCCGAACCGTTGTTCAGTTCGACCGAGTCCGTCTTTTTCAGGCGGGCGGCGATCGTCAGCTTGTCGTTCTCGAACAGCTTGCGCAAATAGTCCTGCAGCGCCGCGCGTCCGACCGGCAGCTTCACCTCGAACGCGAACGAACGGTCGCCGTCCTCGTCGTCCACCGTGATCAGGCCGATCTTGCGCTCGCCGAGCGAAACGTCGGCCGCTTCCGCCGAGCGGGAGTTCGGCGCCACGTGGATCGCCGGCGCAGTGAAGGTTTTGCGCAAAAAATCGCGCAGCTTGACGATCTCGGCTTTGTCCATGGCCCTGCCCTCGCTGGATTCTCAGGGCCGCAGCCTTTGCCAGATGCGCGGGCCGGCGGCAAGGCTCCGGAAGAGCGACCCCTCAGGGACCCCGGCTAGGCCTCGACCCCCTTCTCGGCCAGGATCTGGTTCATGTCGCGCGCAGGCTCCGCGCAGCCGCTTTCGCCGACGATCCGCGCCGGCACGCCGGCCACCGTCTTGTTGTGCGGCACCGGCTGCAGCACTACCGAACCGGCGGCGACCCGGGCGCAATAGCCGACCTCGATGTTGCCCAAAATCTTCGCGCCGGCGCCGATCAGCACGCCGTGGCGGATCTTCGGATGGCGGTCGCCGGTCTCCTTGCCGGTGCCGCCGAGCGTGACGCCCTGCAGGATCGACACGTTGTCCTCGATCACCGTCGTCTCGCCGACCACCAGGGCCGTGGCGTGGTCGAGGAACACGCCCTTGCCGATCCGAGCGAACGGATTGATGTCGACCCCGAAGGCCGCCGAGGCGAGGCTCTGCAGGCTCAGCGCGAAGTCCCGCCGTCCCGACTTGAGAAGCCAGTGGGACAGCCGATAGGCCTGCAGCGCCTGGAAGCCCTTGAAGTAGAGCAGCGGCTCCATCATCCTGAGGCAGGCCGGATCGCGATCGGCGACCGCCATGATGTCGGCCCGGAACGCCTCGCCGATCGACGCATCGCGGGCGATCGCCTCGGCGAAGGTCTGGCGGATCAGCGCGGCGGAGACGTCCACATTGTCGAGGCGCGCGGCGACCCGATAGGCGACCGCGCTCTCCAGCGTCTGATGGTTGAGGATCGTGGTCATCAGGAAGGTGGCGAGCTCGGGCTCGCGCCGCATCGCCTCGTCCGCCTCCTGGCGGATCCGCCCGAACAACGGATCGTTGCCCGCGAGCCCGACGATGCGGGCGGTCAAACCTTGCGCCATGGCGAACTCCTGGCCGGCAAAAAAAAATTATAGCCATCTTTCTCGTACAGCGCAATCATTTGAAATGTGTCGTTGGCGATTCAGCTTTGAGAATCAGTGTGTTAGACTGATTCGAAGGCACGGCTTCACGGAACGCCGGGCCGACGCCCTTCCACCCGCGTCCGCAATGCAAGGGACGATTAATCTTGCAAGCAACCGCAGGCGGAGGCAATCTACAGGCGTCGATCTGTCGTTTCGCGCTGGATTTCGCTTTCGTCGCGCAGTGTAAGATTTCGCCATTGTATTTCTTTATCGGGGGCAGGGATAATGCCCGGACATGCAGAGAAAATTCCACCAGGCCCGTCGGTTGCGTTTCGTCCAAACGACGACTTAAGGATGTGGATCAATGATAATTTTAGGTTATATGGCGATATTTATCGTGCAAGTATATTCGGGACCAACGTATATGTGATCAATGAAACAAATTATGTCCAGCGTGTATTGAGGACGAACTGGGCAAATTACAAGAAAGGGCAAGCTATAAAGCGGATTGCTTTACTACTTGGTAACGGCTTGATGGTTAGCGAAGGAGACTTTTGGAAAAGCCAGCGACAAATGGTCCAAACCGCGTTCCAACGTGATGTCATCGCAGGCCTTTATGATGTCATGCTGACCGCAAATCTCAATTTATTGGCAAAGTGGGAAAGTTCTTCCTACCATAGACGAGCCCGTTAACGTCACCAGTGACGTTAGCTCTACGGTGCTGGAAATCACTCTACGCGCCGTCTTTAGCGCAGATTATCCATACGTTGCGCAATTCTTCAATATCCTGCACGACGATCCCGCTCGGAACCTTGGCTTTGCGCAAGCGTTTTCGGACTTAAGGCAAGTTGTGCGCGACCTTATCGAGCGCCGTCGCAGCTCCGCAACAGAAACCCCCGACATTCTCGGCGCCTTAATGAGCGCTCGCGACCAAACCGGACAACCCATGCCGGATGACCAGTTGATCAAGGAGATCACTACGATTGTGGTCGCCGGACACGAAACCACTGCGAGCACGTTGAATCTGCTTTGGTACCTGGTCTCCCAAAATCCGGAAGTGGAGCGGCTGCTGACGGCCGAGGTCGGAAATATTACCGCTGACAAATTTCCAGGAATCGGTGAGCTGCCGAACTTCACCTACACGCGCATGGTGATCGATGAAGCCCTGCGACTTTATCCGCCTGGCTGGCTAATAACACGAAGAGCGCGAAAGGACGATCGGCTGGGTGATTACCATGTTCCCGCGGGAACGGAGATCTACATATCGCCGTACATTATTCAGCGACATCCTGATTTATGGGCGGAGCCCGATTCGTTCCAACCCGAGCGATTCAATTTGACTGATGTACGGGAAAAGCGCGCAGCCGCGATGCTTCCGTTTTCCATTGGTCCAAGAAATTGTATAGGCGAATTCTTTGCGCGAACGGAAATGCAAATTCACGTGATGACGATTGCGCGTCGAATTAGACTTCGGTTCGCGGAAGAACGCCCGCCGGAATTTGAAGCGGAAGTGAATTTGCGGTCCAAGCATGACTTCGTCATGTCGCCAGAAATCAAGTTCTAGGACGGTCGGCCTGAGATCCCGAAACGGCGCCGATATCATCGCCGCCGTGCTTGTCAGCGCCGGGGCGATTGCTGGCAGTTGGCTTCATAAAGCATAATTTATTCGTGTTTATATTCGCTTGAACACGGCTGATGCCCGATATCGCCCGCGCAATCCCGCCCTACGCCGGTTCGCGCGCCCCGGCGTAGGGCTGGTAGCGGGGCCACATCCGGGTGAGCACGGTGTCGCGCTTGAATCTGGCGTGCCACACCACCGCCATAAGGTGCAACGTGACGACGGCGCCGATCGCCCAGGCGAAAACGTAATGGGCCTCACTCGCGCCCTCGTCGATCGCCTTGCTCCGGCCGACGAGATCGGGCAGCGAGAAGAGGCCGAAGAACGAGACGTCGTGTCCCCCCGCGGTCGACGTCAGGTAGCCGGTGACCGGCATCGCGATCATCAGCGCGTAGAGGAGGAGGTGCGCGCTCCCGGCGGCCGCATGCGTCATCCAATTGAGCGCAATCGCGTAGGCCGGGGACCCGAGCGCGAGCCGCGCGGCGATCCTGACGACGATGAGGGCCAGCACGGCGACGCCAAAAGACTTGTGAACGAACAGGACGTCGCTGCGCATGGCGCCGCGCGGCAGCTGCGTCGACCAGATCCCGAGCCCCAGCGCGACGAAGATCAGCCCCGCCATCAGCCAATGCAGCGTGCGCAGGAACGGATGATAGACGGCGACGAACTGCGACGGCGGAAAGCTCTTCATGGCGCGGGCGTCCCTGGATGGGAATGCCGCCTCATGACCGGCAATCGGGACAATCTCAAGACCGCACGTCGTCGCAGCCGATCACACTTCGACGATCGCGGCGCTCGGAAAGGCGGGCCCCTTTGCGAGCGGTCGGACGCGGGGCCGGGGTCACCCCGCCTTCCAGAACAGCCCGACCGTCAGCGCGAGGCCGATGGCGACGACGCCGACTTTGAGAACCTTCTCGTTGACCGTCTTGAGCATCAGCGCCCCGGCCCAGCCGCCGAACGAGGCGCCGACGGCGGTGAGCCCGGCCTGAAGCCAATGCACATCGCTCGACAGGGCGAAGATCGCCACCGCCGAAGCGTTCATGACGCCCGCCAGAATGTTCTTGCTCGCGCCGGCGTTCCTGACCGCGAGCCCCGCCATGGTCAGCGACGCCATCATCAGGAGCCCGATCCCGCCGCCGAAATAGCCGCCATAGACGGCGATGAAGAACTGGACGACCGCCGCGCCCCAGGGCGGCAGATGTTGCTCGCCGGGCTCGGGGGCCTTGCGAAAGAAACTGCCCCAAGCAAACAGCGCCGTGGCGAACAAGACGAGCCACGGCACCAGCTTGGCGAACACGCTCGGAGGCGTCAGGAGCAGGATGATCGCGCCGATCGCCCCGCCGACGAGGCTGATGGCGAAGAGCGCCGTCATCGACAGGCCCGGCGGGCTCCGGGCGTCGGAGCGTCCGGTGAAGCCGGTCACGAGTTGCGCCGGAAACAACGCCACCGTCGAGGTGATGTTGGCCGCCCGCGCGTCCATGCCGGTCAGCATCAGCGACGGCAGGGTGATGAACGAGCCGCCGCCCGCGAGCGCGTTTTGCGCCCCGGCCCAGATCGATGCGACGAAAAGGATGGCGAGCGACAGGGTCATCTGTTCATCCGGGCTGCAGGGAGCGACCGCCCGCTTTCGGGATTCGCCAGGTCGGCGATGGGCCGGCGATCCGAGTTGCAAGAGAGCAGCGAGCGATCCTTAGCAGGAGGAGAAGCGTTTGCGAACCGGCCCGCTGCCCGGCGAGCCGCGAGCGAATGCCGCGGAGGGCGACGATTTGCGGCTGATCGCATTCGTCGACGGCGCCTGCTAAGATCCGCATTGCAGGCAACGGCTGTCATAAGGAGCGTTCCATGCGCCGTTTCGTTCTTTCGCTCGCCGTCTTGTTCGTCGCGGCGTCGGTGGGCCATGCGCAACAGAAGAGCACGCTTCTGCCCGCTTTCTCGTCTTCGGGCTCGGGTCAGCTGCGCGGAGTCTACGGGCCGCCCCAGTCGGCCGCCCCGACATCCCTCCCGACGACGATCACCGGGTCGAGCTCCGCCACATCGGACAGCGTTCCGAATGTTACAATGCCGGGCGACGCCCAGGTCGGTCAGGCACTGCCGCAAGGCGTCACGCCCTCCCCCATGTCCGATCGACCCGGCTTCGGCCGTGCGATCGTCAACGGCCGCAACGCTATCGTCGATACGAACAGCAACCAGATCGTTCAGTTCTCGGACTAGCCGCACGATCTCTTAAGCGAAGTCCCTGGCGGCGGCGCTGTGTTCCGCCATCAGCCGGTCGAGATCAAGACCGACAGGCATGCCGTCGACGACCCGCCACGCGCCGGCGACCATCACCCTGTCCGCATGGGTAGCGCCGCACAGGATCAGCGCCGCGAGCGGGTCGTGGGCGCCCGAGAAGCGCGGTTCGTCCAGCGTATAGAGCGCGAGATCGGCTTCATAGCCCTCCGCGATCCGGCCGATGTCGGAACGCCCGAGGCAGCGGGCCGAACCCTCGGTCGCCCAGCGCAGGACGTCGAAATGCGTGACCTTGTCGGCGCCGTAGCGCAAGCGCTGAAGCATCAGGGCGTGGCGCGCCGCCTCCATCATGTTGGAGGAATCGTTCGAGGCCGAGCCGTCGACGCCGAGGCCGACGGCCGAGCCCGCCGCCTCGAGCTCGCAAGTCCGGCAGACGCCCGAGGCGAGCACCATGTTCGAGGCCGCGCAGTGACAGACGCCGACCCCCGCCCGGCCGAGTCGGCCGATTTCCTCGGCGTTGAAGTGGATGCCGTGGGCGAGCCAGACCCGGCTCGACATCCAGCCCGTCTCCTCGAGAAGATCGACCGGCCTCAGTCCATAGGTCTCGAGGCAGAACCGCTCCTCGTCGTCGGTCTCGCACAGATGCGTGTGAAGCTGGCAGTCGTAGCGCTCGGCGAGGCGCGCGCTTTCCCGCATCAGATCCCGGTCGATCGAGAAGGGCGAGCACGGCGCGAGCGCGATGCGAATCCGCGCGCCGGGCTTCGGGTCGTGGAACAGCTTCAGCACCCGCTCGCTATCGGCGAGAATCGTGTCCGCGTCCTGCACCACGCTGTCGGGCGGCAGGCCGCCGTCTTTCGCCGACAGGTTCATCGAGCCGCGCGACACCGTCATCCGCATGCCGAGGCCAAGCGCCTCCTCGACTGCGATGTCGACGGCGTTCTCGAGTCCGGCCGGATAAAGATAGTGATGATCGGCGGCGGTGGTGCAGCCCGAGATGAGGAGTTCGGTCAGCGCCATGCGGACGGCGAGGCGCAGATGGTCGGGCCTCAGCCGCGACCAGATCGGGTAGAGGGCGGTCAGCCAGGGAAAGAGCGCCTTGTTGATCGCCTGCGGATGGGCGCGCGTCAGCGTCTGGTAGAAATGGTGATGCGCGTTGACGAGGCCGGGCAGCAGGACGGACCGCGAGGCGTCGTAAACCGCATCGACCCGCTCAGGCGTCAGGCCGCGGCCGACTCGCTCGGCGATGCGCGTCCCCTCGACGACGAGCCCTCGCTCGGCGCCGTCGGCGAGAATCGCCAGGGGGTCCTTGATCCAGGTCCGCATGAAGCCGTCGTTCCTCGTCCAGACGCCTGTTTTGCGGATGCGGCGCGGCCGGAGTCAATCGTCGCGCGGGTCCGATCATCCCGCCCTTCGGCCGGTTGACGGGTCAGTCGCGGCTGATCATCGCGTTCGTCGGGCCGAGCGCGGTCAAAACCTTGACCTCCGCGCCGCGAAAGACGCTCATCTTGACCAGTCCGGTCTTGCCGGAGCCGGCGTCGAGATTGAGGCGCGAGGCGCGAATCTGATCCTCATGGGAAGGATTGAGACGCGCGTCGTTGGGCGTATGCCCATGCACGACGAAATAGCCGTCAAAGCCTCGCGGGCCCGGCGCGGCCTCGAGAAACGGCCAGCGCACCCACGCCCAGTGCATGTCCTCGTCGAGTTCGGCAAGCGGCATGTTCCAGGGCGCGGCGAGAAAGCTTTCGAGGTCCACGTTCGGATTGACCCCCGCATGGACGAACAGGGTCTCGCCCGAACGCCAGTTCGGACGCAGGCTCTCGAGCCAGAGCCGTATCCGGTCCGGCAGGGCGACCCGAATCACGGTCAAGAGTTCCTCGGGCCCGGGCGGCTCGACCTCGAATCTGGCGAACTGCCGCACGACCGCGCCGCCGCCGTTGCGCAGCCAGTTGTGCAGCGCGTCCAGCGCGTCGTCCCACGGCGTGCGGGGATCGAGCGCGAGCCGCATCATCGCCTCGTGGTTGCCCATCAGGTTGACGCACGCGTCCGCGCGGATCTCGGCGCCCGCGCCGATCGCCAGATCCACCGTCCCCACGGAGTCGGGACCGCGGTCGACGAGATCGCCGAGAAAGAGGAGCACGCGCCGATCCCTCAGGCGCGGTTCGCGGGCCGCCTCGTCGATGAGGGCGCGCAGAAGGTCGGGCCGGCCATGAATATCGCCGATCGCGAAGACTTCCGCGTCCGGGGCGACGGCGCGCGGCAAGACAAAGGTCTGTCGATCGACCACTGCGGCCATGATGTCCGATCCCAATCCTCGCGCGCCGAGCATTGCACAGCGGGCAAGCAACGCGCTAGATTGTTTCGATGTTCCTGACCTTCTTCGCAAACCTTCGGCAGGCGCACGTCCCGGTCACCCCGCGCGAGTATCTCGACCTGATGCGGGCGCTCGAAGGCGATCTGGCGGAACGGTCGGTCGACGAATTCTATCGCCTGTCGCGCGCGGTCCTCGTCAAGGACGAGCGCAATCTCGACAAGTTCGATGTGGTGTTCGCCTCGACCTTCAAGGGCGTCTTGTCCGTCAGCGCGGCCGTCGAGGACAAGGAACTGCCGGAGGACTGGCTGCGCCGCATGGTCGAGCGGTACCTCACGCCCGAAGAACGGGCCGAGATCGAGAAGCTCGGCTTCGACAAGCTGATGGAAACCCTGCGCCAGCGTCTGGCCGAACAGAAGGGGCGCCACCAGGGCGGCTCGAAATGGGTCGGAACCGGGGGAACGTCGCCGTTCGGCGCCTATGGCGACCACCCCGAGGGCGTGCGGATCGGTCAGGACAAAGGCCGGCGCGGCAGCGCGGTCAAGGTGTGGGACAAGCGGGAGTTCAAGGACTTCGACGGCGACGCGGAGCTCGGGCCCCGCAACATCAAGCTCGCGCTGCGCAGGCTCAGGCGATTCGCCCGCGAGGGCGCGGCCGACGAGCTCGACCTCGACGGCACGATCCGCTCGACCGCCGACAAGGGCTATATCGACGTCAAGCTGCGCCCGGAACGGCGGAACGCCGTCAAGGTGCTGCTGTTCCTCGACGTCGGCGGCTCGATGGACTGGCACGTCGAGGAGGCGGAGCACCTGTTTTCAGCGGCTCAGAGCCAGTTCAAACGGCTCGAGCATTTCTACTTCCACAATTGCCTGTACGAGAGCGTGTGGAAGAACAACCGCCGCCGGTACGAGGAGCGGATCGCCACTCGCGACCTCATCAACGCCTACGGGCGCGACTATCGCGTCGTCTTTGTCGGCGACGCGTCGATGAGCCCCTACGAGATCGTCACGCCGGGCGGCTCGGTCGAGCACCTCAACCCGGAGCCCGGCCGGGTGTGGCTGGAGCGGGCGATCGCGACCTGGCCGCGCACGGTCTGGATCAATCCGACTCCGGAGCAGCACTGGCCCTATTCGCAGTCGACGCAGATGATCGCCGAGATCTTCCAGCGGCGGATGTTCGCGCTGACGCCCGACGGCGTCGAGGCGGCGATGAAGGCGCTGGCCGCCTAAGGTCCCCGTTGGCGCTCGGGCGCTATCCTTCCCCAGCTCTGCTGGGGAAGGTGGCCCGGAGGGACGGATGGGGTGCGGTCCGCTGCCGCAACTTTGGGTCGGATTGCACGACCCTCACCCCGAGCCTTCACCGAGTTCGTCCCTGCTTTCCGCACCCCATCCGGCTTTCAGCCACCTTCCCCGCTTCGCGGAGAAGGAGAAACCCCGAGCGCCACGCGCCGCTACGCCGTCACCGCACCACCAGCACCGAGCACTGCGCGTGACGGACGATCGTCTTGGCGTTCGAGCCGAGCAAATAGTCGCTCATCACCGGACGGTGGGAGCCGACGACAATGAGGTCGGCGTTCCAGTCGGAGGCTTCCTGCAGAAGTTCGTGGTAGATGCCGCCGGCGCGCGCGGCGCCGCTCTTGCGGTTCGCAGGCAGGTCGATCCCGGCGAGGATTTCGTCAAGCGAGTCCTGGGCTCGCTTGGTCTGTTCGGCGTCGAAGTCCGCCGGCACGTATTCCATGAACGTCGCAGGTACGATCGGCTGCACGTTGACCAGCCGCAGGTCGCCGCCCCAAGCCTTGGCCAGTTCAAGCGCCTCGGCCAGCCCTCTGGGCGGCGCAGGCGTCTCGCCCAGGTCGACCGCGAGAATGATACGCTTGTACATCGACACCCTCCCTTCGGACTCCACGTCTTCGGGTCCGAACCTGAAGGCAAGGTGAAGCCGGGCCAAGCGTCTGACAAGCCGCCTGCGGCAATATGCTCCACCATGCCCGCTCGCCGCTTCACAACCGCGTGCGTGTGCTGGGTCTGGACGATAGCCGTTGTTCCTTCGACGCGGGGCCGCTATAAGGCCGCCAAAATCCATCGGGGACAGGGATCACGCATGAACGATTTCGGTTCTGAAACCTATAGGCCGTCGGACGCCGAACCGTTCATGAACGAGCGACAGCGCGAGTATTTCCGACGTAAACTGATCGCGTGGCGCGAATCGATCCTCGCCGAGAGCCGCGACACGCTGAACGCCCTTCAACTGGAAAGCGAGAATCACCCCGACATCGCCGACCGCGCCTCGTCGGAAACGGACCGCGCTATCGAACTGCGGGCGCGCGACCGCCAGCGCAAGCTCATCTCCAAGATCGAATCCGCGCTCGCCCGGATCGATGACGGCTCGTACGGCTATTGCATCGAGACGGGCGAGCCGATCTCGCTGCGCCGGCTGGACGCGCGCCCGATCGCCACCCTCTCGGTCGAAGCCCAGGAGCGCCACGAGCGGCGCGAGAAGATCTACCGCGACGACTGAACGACCCTCGGACTCGACGCGGTCTCAATGCCGCTTTTCGCGTCCGAGCAGCTTGGCCATCTCCGCTTCGAGCGAATCGAGTCCCGGCGAACGGATCGTCGATCGCAGCATGCGGCTTCTCGACGGGTTGAGACGCGACCGCGGCCGGAGCGGCCGGGCGAGGCGGATTCGCCGGCGGGATTGCGCCGGGCTGCGCGGGGGCGGCCGGCGCGCGCGCGGCGGCGCCTGGCTCCGCATTCGGCTCAACTCTCGGCTCCGAATGCGGCGCCGGACCGGGCGCCTCGGCGCGCGGGAACTGCGGACGGGCGTCGGTCGATGTCGCCGGCGCCAGACTGGCGACGGGCGCGTGAACGGCCGCCGGCGAGGGGGCTGCGGCCGGCGCAGCGCCAACCGGGGCCGGGCGGGGCATGGGCCTGGGCGCGGCGGCAGGCTCGTGGGGGACCAGAGTCGGATAGGGCGCCGGATGCGGGGCCGGCTCCGCCTTGACCGTCAGGACCGTCGGCTCCGACTTGTGCGCCGCCTCCGCCTTGACCGTCACAACCATCGACTCCGTCCTGTGCGCAGGTTCGGCCTTGACTGGCTGAGACGACGACGCCGGGGCTGGACGAGCCGCGGCGTCGCCCGGATGGTGAGCCGCCTCGCTGGGGCGCGGACCGGCCTCGGCCGGACGGGGAGCGCCGGCGGCCGAAGGCGGCGTGGCGGTTGGCTGGGCCGGCTGCAGCGCCTGCGCCGCTTTTTCGGGCGGTCGAGAGACGGCGGCCCGGCCGAGCGGCGCGATCGGCGGAGGCATCGCCCGGCGGACGAGCGTGGGCGCCGCGCGAACGGCCTGCGCCGCCTCGGCGGTCCGGTCGGCCGCGGGCGCCGCTGCAGCGGCCGGCGCCTGGGGCTGCGCCGCGACCGGCGCGGGTTGCCGCTGGGGCTGGGACTGGGGCGCGGCTGGCGCGGGCGCCGCGGCCGGACGCGCGAGAGCCGCACGCCCTTCGGAGGCGGCGACCGCCGCGGGCGCCGACGGCAGGACCTCCGGCGCGGCCGTCGCAGCCTGCGAAGGGGGTGCGACGGCGGCAGGCTCGGCGCGCCGCCGCGTCGGCGCGGCGGGCCCCGACGCGGCAAGCCCGTTCTCGCGCGGGATCGCCGCGGCGCGGTTGATCTGCGATTCGAGCAGGACGTCGTTCGGGCCGCCGATCATGACCAGGTGCTCGACATTGTCCCGCCGGACGAGAACGAGCTGCCTTTGTCCGTCAAGGCTGAAGGCGTCGACCAGACCGAGCCGGGGCTGCCGTGTCCGGCCTCCAGGCACGCGCAAACGGTGGGCGAAGACGACGCGATAGATGATCGCCAGCGCCACCAGCACGGCGATTCCGCAAGCCGCCAGCACGGCATATTGTAAGATGTCGCCGGTCCACAGACCACTCAACCACTGCATGCTCAATCCTACGCGCGCGCCGCCGAGCGCGCAGCCCAGACACCCGATTCCGGCGCGCCAGCCATTCCCCGCCGACCTTCACGCCAGAATCCGTTTCCTCAAACTCATGGACCCCGCGGGCGCTTCAGGCCAGGGTTCGGCGCAACTCCCACCTCGGCTCCGGATGAACCAGTCGCGGACCATACCAAAACGCGGACGCGATGAAAACTGTGGCTTTTGCGTCATTTCCGCCCGGATCGCCCGAGGCCGCGTCAAGACATCGGTCGGGACGCGTGGTAGCAGATATCCTGTGGAAATCGAGTTGGCGCGCGCTTCCAGCGCATCTTTGGGATCCCGTTTGGCCATGAATGCGACGCCGCCCCAGCCCGTGGTGGATCGGATCGACAGGACGGCCAATCCGTTTCTGCTGGCGCTGCTCGGGTTGGCGCTCGCCGGGGTTGCGGCCGGGGTCTGGCTCGCGCCGAACCGCCTCGGGCCGACGATCGTCAGCTCGGCGGTCGTCGCGCTGGCGTTCTTCGGAGCGCTCGGGCTCCTGCTGCTCGCCTTCCGCCTCCTCCAGTTTCCCGCGCGCGCGGGACGGTCCGACACCGCCAAGGCGATCGCCGATTCGAGCCCCGACGGCGTCGTGGTCACCGACAGCCGCGCGCGCATCGTCTACGCCAACGCCGCCTACCGCGCGCTGTCGGGCGAGGGCGAACTGAGGCCGGTCGAACGGGTGTTCGCCGGCTCGCCCGACGTGTCCGAATCGGTCTATCGCCTGTCGCAGGCCGCCAAGTCCGGCAAGTCGGCCAGCGAGGACCTGCGCCTCGCCCCGCCGCTTGCGGGCGACGGCGCGGTGGCGTGGTACCGCATTCGCGTCCGGCCGCTCGAGGGCGTAACGCGCGAGGGCGCCTCGGTGTGGACGGTCTCGGACGAGACGCGGGAGCACGACCGGCACGAGACCTTCTTCCAGGATCTCCAGCACGCCATCGATTATCTCGACCACGCTCCGGCCGGATTCTTTTCCGCCGAGCCCGACGGCGCGATCGTCCACATGAACGCGACGTTGGCCGAGTGGCTCGATTACGACCTCGCGCAGTTCGGACTGGGCCAGCTCAAGGTGGGCGACATCATCGCCGGCGACGGGGGCGCCATGCTGACCACCATGGGCGGGCGGCCGGGCGAAGTGAGGACGCAGACGTTCGACGTCGATCTCAAGCCGCGCCAGGGCCGGGTCCTGCCGGCGCGCATCCTGCACAAGGTCGCCTTCTCGAGCGACGGCGGGCCCGGCCCGTCGCGCTCGCTGGTCATCAGCCGCGCGCCGGGCGAAGTGGCGAGCGGCGAGGACCTGCGCGCGGCCGAGGTCCGGTTCGCCCGCATCTTCAACTCGACGCCGGTCGCCATCGCCGAGGTCGAAGCCGGCGGCGCGCTGCTGCGCCCCAACGCCGCCTTCGCCCGGCTCGCCCCGGCCGCGCTGAAGGCCGCCGGCGGCGACGGCAAGCCGTCGATCCTCAGTCTCGTCGCCGAGCGCGATCATCCGGCCCTGCGCGCCGCCCTCGCCGAGGCCGCGGAAGGCAAAGACCGGATCGAGCCGCTCGACGTTTCGCTCGACGGCGCCGAGCCCGCCCGGTCCGCGCGCCTGTTCGTCTCGGCCGCCGACCCGGCGAGCGACGACGGGGCGAACGCGATCGTGTTCGCCCTCGACACGACCGAGCAGCGCGCGCTCCAGGAAAATCTCGCCCAGAGCCAGAAGATGCAGGCGATCGGGCAACTCGCCGGCGGCGTCGCGCACGACTTCAACAACGTGCTGACCGCGATCATCGGCTATTCCGACCTCCTGCTCGCCAATCACCGGCCGACCGACCCGTCCTTCCAGGACATCATGCAGATCAAGCAGAACGCCAACCGGGCGGCCGGACTGGTGCGGCAATTGCTCGCCTTCTCGCGCCGGCAGACGCTGAGGCCGCAGACGCTGCAGCTCAACGACGTGCTGTCGGAATTGCAGATGCTGCTGCGCCGGCTGGTCGGCGAGCCGATCGCGCTCGACGTCGTCCACAGCCGCGATTTGTGGCTCGTCAAGGCGGACATCAACCAGTTCGAGCAGGTCATCGTCAATCTCGTCGTCAACGCCCGCGACGCGATGCCCGAAGGCGGCAGGATCACGCTGCGCACCCGCAACGTGCCCGCCGCCGAATGCGGCGGCTTCAAGGACGTGACCGTCGCGCCCGCCGATTACGTGCTGGTCGAGGTCCAGGACACCGGCCACGGCATTCCGCCCGGGGTGATGGGCAAGATCTTCGAGCCGTTCTTCACCACCAAGGAGGTCGGCAAGGGCACCGGCCTCGGCCTGTCGATGGTCTATGGCATCGTCAAGCAGACCGGCGGCTATGTGCTGTGCGACAGCGAGCCGGGCAAGGGCGCGACCTTCCGCATCCTGCTGCCGCGCCTCATCGAGGCCGAGGCCGAAGCTCCCGTCAAGCAAGAGACGGTCAAGCCCGCCGCCGCCGACCTCACCGGCCGCGGCGCCATTCTCCTGGTCGAGGACGAGGAGGCGGTGCGCGCCTTCGCCGCGCGCGCGCTCGCCTCGCGCGGCTACACGGTGCTCGAGGCCGAATTGGGCGTCGACGCGCTGAATGTGCTCGAGGAGGCCGGCGTGCCGATCGACCTGATCGTCTCCGACGTCATCATGCCGGAAATGGACGGACCGACCATGCTCGTCGAACTGCGCCGCCGCGGCGTCGAAGCCAAGGTCGTGTTCGTCTCCGGCTACGCCGACGACGCCTTCGCCCGCAATCTGCCGGGCAAGCAGGAGTTCGTCTTCCTGCCCAAGCCCTTCACCCTGAAACAGCTCGTCGAGACGGTGAAGGGCGCAATGGCTTGACAGGCCGACTTGGGGTATCCTCGCCCGGTACGTGACGGAGCGCCCGAACCGCCCGAACCGCCCGGCGGTTAGAACCTGTCGGCGGTCGTCATTGCGCCTTTCATCGCCGCATTCCCCATTAGGGAGGACGATCGAAATGCCGATCTATTACTTTGACGAAATGGTGAAGGGAAAGCGGCCCGACGGGGCCCAGGTCAAGATCGAGACCGAGCAGATCAATCACGTCAAGTTCGGGCTGATCGAACGGACGACCCTGGTGACCGGAATCATCGTCGCGCAATCGACCAAGGGCCGGAAATCGGCGCCGGAGCCCCTGTCCGGGTTCAAGGTCAGCGAATCCGAGAAAGTCTCGGGAACTCCGATCGTCTTTTCGCGCAACACCGGCGCTCCCGATCTCGACAAGGGACACATCATGGCGCTCGAACTCGGCGGCCCCGACGTGCAGCATAACATCGTGCCCCAATGGTCCAATTTCCAGCGCAACGGGAAATGGAAGCTTATGGAGAACGCCGCCAGGGCGGCGGCCGAAAAGCTTAAGTCGGGCGTGCTCGTTTACCACGCCATCGTCGTCTACAAGCCGTACCAGAATCTGGGCCAGGCGAGCCTCAAGGGGATCGGCGTGCCTTGCGCCTTCAAGGTCGTCACCTGGGTGGAGGATCAGTTGGGCGTCAAATCGCAGCTGACCACGGTTTTCGACCGGACCCAGGAACAGGACGAGACCGACGACATGATGAAGCTGCGCCTTTTCGCGAAGGCCGACAGTCTGGACTACATGGAGATGTACGACGACCTGACCACGAAAGGCAGCGGCAAGAAGGAAAAACTGACGTTTGTCGACCAGGGGCAGGACCCGATGCACACGCCGACCTACGGGCCATTGTTCGGGCCGCCACCGATCGTCTATTCGGCGCCGGTCGACCCGCAGGTCGGAAACCTGAACCTCACCGCGGTCAGCGTGACGAAGGCGAGGTCGCTCCTGCCGGACACGTCCAAGGGCGACTCGACCGACATGGACACGTCCGGCTGACGGGAAGAGACGCGTCGCCCGAACCGCCAAGCAGGCGGATGAAGGGAGCGATGGCGTGAGCCGGAGCGATCGCTTAACTTGGGCGCAGCGGCGGACCGCCGCGGGGCGTTACGTTGAGGAGCCGGCTGTTGATGCGTTTCGAGGGCACGAAATCCTACGTCGCGGGCGAGGAGCTGAAGACCGCGGTCAACGCCGCCATCGCGCTCGAGCGCCCGCTGCTGGTCAAGGGCGAGCCCGGCACCGGCAAGACCCTGCTCGCCCAGGAGATCGCCACCGCGATCGGCGCGCCGTTCATCGCCTGGCACGTGAAATCCACCACCCGCGCGCAGCAGGGCCTCTATGAATACGACGCCGTGTCGCGCCTGCGCGACTCGCAGCTCGGCGATCCGCGCGTCTCCGACATCGTCAACTACATTCGCCGCGGCAAGCTGTGGGAGGCGTTCGTCTCGCCTGTGCGCCCGGTGCTGCTGATCGACGAGATCGACAAGGCCGACATCGAGTTCCCCAACGACCTCCTGCTCGAACTCGACCAGATGGAGTTCCACGTCTACGAGACCGGCGAGACGGTCAAGGCGAAGGTCCGGCCGATCGTGCTCATCACCTCCAATAACGAAAAGGAGCTGCCGGACGCGTTCCTCCGCCGCTGTTTCTTCCACTACATCCGCTTTCCCGACGCCGAGACGATGCAGAAAATCGTCGAGGCGCATTATCCGGCCATCAAGCCGCGGCTGGTCGAGGAGGCGATGCGCTCCTTCTTCTCGCTGCGCGAGACGCCGGGGCTGAAGAAGAAGCCGACCACGTCGGAACTGCTCGACTGGCTGAAGCTCCTGCTCAACGAGGACGTGTCGCCCGAGACCTTACGCGAGCGCGAAGCCAAGAAGCTGATCCCGCCGCTGCACGGCGCGCTCTTGAAGAACGAGCAGGACGTGCATCTGTTCGAGAAGCTTGCCTTTTTGAGCGCGCCGGGAGCGGTAGGAGGCGGTCACCCCTCAGGAACGCCCGCCAGACGCATGCCTTCGATAACGCGATCACGGCGGGCGAGATACACAGGGTTGTCGCTCTTGGTGCCGGCGCGGTAGCGTCCAAGCGTGAATGCTGGTGCGATGGCAAGCCCCGCCTCGACCTCGCGGTGCGCCTCGTCAAACCGGCCGAGATGCGCAAGACACGCCGAGAAATAGAAATGAGCCCAGGGATTGCTTCGGTTCGCGTCAATCGACTGCCGCAGCCACTCCAGCGCCGCCTCATACTCGCCGAGATAGCATTTTGCGCCGCCGACATGAAGGCTCCACATGGAGACAAGCGCGTCGCGGGGGCTCAGGCGCAGCGCCTCTAGAACGTGAGCCTCCGTTTCCTCGGGCTTTCCGAGGAAGATCTGGGCAAAACCCTTGGCTCCGTGTGCGCTCGCCAAGTTCGGGTCGATTGCGAGTGCGCGGTCCAATTCCTCCATGCCGCGCAATGGCCGATTAGTCCGGCACAGCAGGGAGCCCATGAGAAAGTGAGCGAACGCATGGTTCGGCGCGAGCGCCAACGCCTTCCCCAAGTTCGCCTCGGCCGCAGCGGCGATCGGGGCAGGATCGTCGGCGAAGTAGCCGATGGCGACAAGCCCGTCTACAGTTCCGAGACCTACAAGTGCCTCGACATTGTCGGGGTCGAGTTCTAGCGCCCGCTCGAAGAGCCCACGCGCCTTCGCCAGCATTTCCGGGCTCAAGCCGCGGTTGAGCGTCGCTCGGCCTTGAAAAACCAGATCGATCGAATCCGGACTTGCCGCCTCATCCGCACGGCGCGCCTCCGCGGCGATCAACTCGGCCTGCAGTTGATTGGCCAGCCGGGCGACGATCTTGTCCTGCATATCGAAAAGGTCGGCGATCGGCTTGTCGAACCGCTCGGCCCAGAGATGCGCCCCAGTTTTGGCCTCAATCATCTGCACGTTGACGCGGACGCGGTTGCCGCCGCGCTGCACGCTCCCTTCGAGCACATAGCGCACGTTGAGCTCACGGCCGAGCTGCTTGAGGTCGACCCCCTTGCCTTTGTAGGTGAAGGCCGTGCTGCGCCCGATAACGAAAGCGCCGGAGATGCGCGAGAGATCAGTCGTGAGGCTTTCGGTGACGCCGTCGACGAAATACTCCTGCTGCGGATCGTCGCCGATGTTGGTAAACGGCAGGACGACAATGGAGAGCCGTGGCGGCTCTGGGTGCCCGAGCGCCACTCGCGGCGACTCCCGGGCGACATCATGCGGCTCGACTGTTGCGGTCACAATGGCATCCGGCGTGAGCACATAGGCCCGCACGCCTCTCGCAATGTTCTTGAGGCTTTGTTCGCCCAGATCGGCAAAATTTGCCACGATGCGGCCCGACACATGTTCAAATGCTGACCCCGAGACGCATACGCCGCCTGGCTCGCAAATCGCCTCAAGCCGCGCCGCGACATTGACCCCATCTCCCAAAATATCGTCGCCGTCGATCAGGACGTCGCCAAGGTTGACGCCAATGCGATAGAGGATGCGTTCAGCATCCGGCAGCGCCGCATTGCGCTCGGCCATCATTCTTTGGATAAGGATCGCGCATTCGACCGCGGCGACCACCGACGTAAATTCGAGCAGCGCGCCGTCGCCGGTCGTCTTGACGAGTTGCCCACCAAGGGCGCGAACAGTCGGCGTCGCCGCCTCGCGCCGCTCACGCACGGCTTTCGCCGTCCCAGCCTCGTTCGCGCCCATCAGCCGCGAATAGCCGACGACGTCGACAGCGAGGATGGCGGCCAGACGGCGGATTACGCTCACGGGCTTTGTCTCCCGAACAGCAGCATAGCACGGCCTCATTCTGGAATCACATCATTCGCCCGCTCCGCGGGCGGCGCCTGATCGGCCAGCGGACCGATACTGCGGGCGAACGGTCGGCACGAGGACGCCTTTGCCGCCTACCAGTCGCTTCCGCACACCAATCTCGCTTCGAAGCAGAAGGGCGCATTTTTAACTAGCCGGGAGCGTGCGATCGTTCCATTATTCCGCCCTCGGCCATGGATAGCGTCGCCGAATGGCGGGAAAGCATGCTCATTTCGGGCGCGGGAATTGCGGGTCCGACGCTCGCCTTTTGGCTTCACGGCGCCGGCTTCGAACGACCCTTGTTGAGCGCGAGCCCGCATTGCTAAGCGGCGGCTACGTTATCGACTTCTGGGGCATTGGCTACGACGTCGCGCAGCGGATGGGACTCGGGCAGGCCTGGAAAGCGCCGGCTACCATATCCGCGAGTTTCGGGTTGTCGGCGACGCGGGAAAGCGTTGCGGGTTTCGGGGAACGGCCTGCAGGCCCTGGCCGGAGGACGCTTCATTACGATCCCGCGCAGCGCTCTCTCACGCATTCTGTTTGAGAAAACAGCGCGAACCGAGACGCTCTTCGACGATCAGGTCACGCTCTCCCTCGAGGAGGGGACGGCGTTCGCGTCGAATTCCAGCGTTCCGGCCGCGCAAGTTTCATCTGGTCATCGGCGCAGATGGCCTGTCTTCGAATGTCCGCAGGCTCGCCTTCGGCCCCGAGCGCATTCGAGACCACCCGGAACACCGTCGCCGCCTTCGAAACGGGGCTATCGCCCGCGGGACGACGACGTCTATGTCCTCTACAACAGACCCGGGATCATGCTCGGGCGGGTGGCGCTGCGGGGGGACCGGACGCTGTTCCTCTTCATTTTCGCGGACGACGCCGACGTTGTGTCGAAAGCGCCGGATTTCGCGGCGCAGAAGGCGATCCTGCGAGCCAAATACGCATCTGGACGTGGGAATGCGGGGACATTGTCGCGCGGCTCGACGAGACGTCGGACCTCTACTTCGACCGCGTCAGCCAAATCCGGATGCAGGTCTGGTCGAAAGGCCGCGTTGCGCTCCTCGGCGATGCGGCCTTCTGCGTGTCGCTTGCTGCCGGTCAGGGGTCGGCGCTGGCGATGACGGCGGCCTATGTGCTGGCCGGCGAGCTTTTGTGGGCGACGGTCGGCATGAGGACGCCTTTGCCGCCTACCATTCGCTGCTGCGCGGCTATCTCGCCGCGAAGCAGAAGGGCGCCGAGAGGTTTTCCGCCGCCTTCGCCCCGCGCACGCGGTGGGGCCTCCTGGTCCGCAACCTGATCGTCAACGCCATCGCTTTGCCCGGCCTTGCGCCTTTTCTGGTCGGCCGGGAATTCGTCGATACGCTGGCGCTCCCCGACTATCGGTGGCCGGATCGAGCGACCGGCGCCGGCTAGCCGGGCGCGAAGCCGACAGCGCCGCTCCAAGGCGCGCCGCTCAAGAACGAGCAGGACGTGCGTCTGTTCGAGAAGCTCGCGTTTTTGACTAGGCGGAAGCGGTAGCAGGCGCTCCATCATTTGGCCCTTGGCCACTGCGGGATGCACACATCTCTGGAGCCCCCATGATCCACGCTCCGCTGTCCGGACGCGCACTTCCTCCCCCCTTGTGGGGGAGGACTGGAGGAGGGGCGTCGCGCCGAACCTCGAAAGTATGGGCTTCATACCCGTAAAGACGAGAGGTCCGCGCGACCCCCCATCCTGTCCTTCCCCCACAAGGGGGAAGGGACGCAAATCGCCGCCGACCTGCCACGAGATGCGTGCATCCCGTCAGGGAAATCGTTCTTGTATTGTTCTAATGTACCCAAACCGATCCAGCCTGTCAATATTTTGTTATGACAATCGTCTTTTTATGATATTTTTCTTACAGATGAGACGGTTTCTGCAACCATCGGATCAGCGGTGGCCGCCGGGAGACGGTCGCCGCGATGCAACCGCGCCGCGGCGCGTTTGCGGCCGCGCCGCAAATTCCCTGTTCCGCGTCCGAACAGGACGAAAATTCCCTGTTCCGCACGCTTTCGGGCGACTTAAATTCCCTGTTCCAGTGGGGCCGAGGTCCCGCAACCATTGGATTGCAATCGGGACATCCAACTGAGATTACGACGGTTTTTTGGGCGGACGAACAAATGGCCGCGCGCCGAATTCCCTGATAACAGGGAATTCGGAATTGGCTCGCGCCCTCGGTCACGCCCCGATCCGGCGCCGCGGCGATGGGCGCCGCCGCCGGGCCTTTCGCGCGCCGCCCAAACCTGCTGCATATTGCCGCCTTGCGGATTTGAGACCGTTCGAGCAATCTTCGCCCATGCGTCGCCTGTTCCTGATCCGTCACGCCAAAGCCGAGCCCGCCATTGGACAGGACGACTACGAGCGCGCACTGACCGAACGCGGCCGCGCCGACGCCCGTCGCGTCGCCGCCGCGCTCGCGGCCCGCGGCCTCCTTGCCGACGTTCTCATCCATTCGGGCGCGCTGCGCACCAAACAGACGGCGGAGATTTTCGCCGCGCAATGGCCGCGCCGGGTCCAGCTCGAGGACGAGCTCGGGCTCTACGACGCCACCCGGGCGATGCTGTTCGAACGGGCGCGCGCCCTGTCCGACAAGACCGGGAGCATCGGCTTCGTTGGACACAATCCAGCCATCGGGGAGATCGCCACGACGCTGGCCGGCGCCGGCGCCGATCCCGAGTTGCGCCGCATCGGGGTGAAATACCCGACCTGCGCCGTCGCGGTGATCGACTTCCCGATCGACCGCTGGGACGCCATCGACCGAGAGACGGGCGCGCTCAAGCTGTACCTCACCCCGAGCGAGCTCGAGGACGCGACGGACTGACCCCTCTGTGCAATCCGGCGCGCTCGCCCTAAATAGGCGCGGCTGATTTCACGCGCGGACCCGCCTTGTCGTTTTTTTCCGATCTTGCGTTCGAGGCGGAGCTCATTGCTCGTTCGATCGGCGACTACTTCGCCGGCGGCGGTTTGCGGCTCGGCGTCACCGGCCTTTCCCGCTCGGGCAAGACGGTGTTCCTGACCGCGCTCGTCAGCAATCTCATCGCCGGCGTCCGGCTGCCGGTGCTCGCCGCCTCGGCGGAGGGACGCATCACCCGGGCGCGGCTCGAGCCGCAGCCCGACGACGCGGTGCCGCGCTTCGCCTACGAGGACCATATGGCGAGCCTCGCCGGCCCGGACCGCATGTGGCCGCAATCGACCCGGCGCATCTCGCAACTGCGCCTGACCATCGAGTTCGAGAGCGCCGCCCGCTGGAACGGCCGCAACGGCCGGCTGACGCTCGACCTCGTCGATTATCCCGGCGAATGGCTGCTCGACCTGCCGCTGATCGACAAATCCTACGCGACTTGGGCGCGCGAGACCCTCGCCGCCAGCGAGACCCCTGCCCGCTCGCCGCTCTCGGCCGACTGGCGCGCCACGCTCTCCGGCCTCGACCCGCACGCCGAAGCCGACGAGGACCGCGCCCGCGACATCGCCGAGCGGTTCACCGCCTATTTGCGCAAGGCGCGCGAGAACGTCTACGCGCTCTCGACCCTGCCGCCCGGGCGATTCCTGATGCCGGGCGACCTCGAAGGGTCGCCGGCGCTGACCTTCGCCCCCGTCCCGATCGGCGAGTCCGAGACGATCGCTCACGGCACGATGGCGGCGATGATGGAACGCCGCTACGAGGCCTATAAGACCCACGTCGTGAAGCCGTTCTTCCGCGACCATTTCGCCCGGCTCGACCGCCAGATCGTGCTGGTCGACGCGCTGACGGCGCTGAACTCCGGCCCCGCGGCGCTGAGCGACCTCGAGCACGCGCTCGCCGAAGTGCTCTCGGCCTTCCGCGCCGGGCGCGCCTCGTCCTTCGCCTCGATTGTCCGCCCGCGCATCGACCGCATCCTGTTCGCCGCGACCAAGGCGGACCACCTGCATCACACGAGCCACGACCGGCTCGAGGCGATCTTGAGGGCGCTGACCGCCAAGGCCATCGCCCGCGCCGAGGGGGTCGGCGCCGAGATCGACGTCATCGCGCTCGCGGCCATCCGCGCCACCCGCGAAGCCGAGATCCGGCAGCATGGCGAAATCCTCAACGCCATCATCGGCACGCCGGAGAAAGGCGAGACGATCGGCGGCGACACGTTCGACGGCGTCGCCGAGGCCGCGGTCTTTCCGGGCGAGCTTCCGGCCGATCCGTCGGCGATCTTCGCCGGCGACGGCATCGCGCTCGCCGAGGCGGACAACGACTGGCGCTTCGTTCGTTTCCGGCCGCCGGTCGCCCAGCGCGGCCAGCCCGCCCCGCAGATCCGGCTCGACCGCGCCCTGCAATTCCTGATCGGGGACCGTCTCGCATGACCGAGCGCCCGCCCCGACCGCGCGCCTTCCGCCTCGACGATTCGCGCATCGCCGTCGACGACGGCCCCGCGCCCCTCGCCCCGGCCGCAATCATCCAGTCGCAGCACGATCCGATCCCGGCCGAAACCACGCAGACGCCGATCGACGAGGCGGAGCGCGAAGTCGAGGCGGCGCAGAAGTCGGGCCTCCTCAGCCGCTGGCGCTTCAGCCTCGCCGGGTTGTTATGGACCGGTCTCGGCGGCCTCGTCTCGCTCGCCTTCGGCCTGTGGACGATGAGCCTGATCGAGGTCCTGTTCGCCAAGGCCGAGTTGCTTGGGCTGATCGGCCTGGCCTTCGGCGCCCTCGTCGTCGTCGGCGCGATCGGCCTGATTGCGCGCGAGACACTGGCGCTCGCCCGTCAGACGCGGATCGCCGAATTGCATGTCGCGCTCGCCGCCGCGCGCGCCGCCGACGACCGCGACGCGGCGCGGCGCCTCATCGCAAGAACTCGTCACGCTCTACCGCGACCGGCCGGAGACCGCGCGCGCGCGGGCGCAAGTGCAGGAGGCGGCCGCCGCGATCATCGACGGGCGGGATCTCATCGACGTCGCCGAGCGGGCGCTCTTGAGGCCGCTCGACGAAAAGGCGCAAGCCGAGATCGCCAAGGCGGCCAAGGCAGTGTCGCTCGTCACCGCCATCAGCCCGCGCGCCATCTTCGACGTGATCTTCGTCGTCGCCCAGATCATCCGCCTCGTCAGGCGGATCGCCGAGATCTACGGCGGCAGGCCCGGGTTTTTCGGCCTCGTCAAGCTCGGACGCTCGATCGGCGCCCATATCGCCATCACCGGAGGGATGGCGGTCGGCGACAGTATAATACAACAAATCGTAGGGCATGGCGTCGCCTCTCGCATCTCGGCCAGGATGGGCGAAGGCGTGCTGAACGGCCTGCTCACCGCCCGCGTCGGCCTCTCGGCGCTGGCCGTCTGCCGCCCCGCCCCCTTCGCCGTCACAAAACCCCCCGGCGTCTCCGACGTCGCGCCGTTTTTGTTCAGCGGCAAGGGGGAATAGTCGGCGCCGTGTGAGCAGAATCACAGCGCGCGTCCTTAATTTGAGTTATTGTGTATTTTTTGTCGACGCGGGTTGCCGTAAGCCGCAACGACGGAGTTGCCGCAGCTCGCTGTTGCCGAAGGCCGGCGCGCCGACCCGCCGGCGAGGGGTCGGCGAGATGCTTGTCATCGGGTCCGACGCCAAAACGATACGACCGACGCACAAATGGACTGGGGAGGATATCCGCATGACGCTCCGCGCCATATTCCCGAGAATTGTTGCAAGCCTCTCTGGGATCGCTTTGCTTTCGTTCTCTACTGTCGGCGCCGGCGCGGGAGACGTCGTCATCAACCAGAGATATCCGGTTTCCGGCAAGGACCTGTCCCCGCCGACCGTCGAAGCGACAAACGAATGCGCCGTTTCGGTATACGTGGACGGGTTCGTGCCCCATGCGACGGTGACCGTCTTCGTCGATGGCGTGAAGGACGTCGCGGTTACGCCGGAGTTCGGCTTCGCAGCAATCCATCTGACGAATCCTCTGCACACGGGCGACAAGGTCACCGCGACGCAGACCGTCAATGCCGTCACCAGCAAGCCGTCCGCACCAATGGTCGCAGGTGCGATGCCGGCACATCTTACGGCGCCGACCGTGACGCCGCCGATTTATGCATGCGGTCAGGTTGTACCGGTCAACGGCCTGACGTCCGGCATCACGGTGGAGGTGCGAGATGCGACGGCGGGCGCGATCGTCGGAAACGGCGCGACACCGAACGACTGGGGCAACGACTGGGCGCCTGTCGGAACCAGCAGTCTGACAGGGGGCCACGCCATCGAGGCGCGACAGACAGCCTGCACCGGCGTCGCGAGCCCGTTTTCAGGCGCGCAGTCCGTCGACAACGACCCATTGCCGATCGCGCCGCCCTCCCTCGATCAGCCCGTCGTCGGCAATGTTTCGATCACCGCGCACGACCTCCTGGTCGGCGCCGATCTGAAAGCCTTCAACGGCGGTTCGCCGATCGGTTCCGGATTCGCCACTGGGGCGACCAATTACATGAAGGTTTCCCCCAAGATCGCGCCCGGAGAGAAAGTCACCGCGGATCAGACGCTCTGCTCCACGAGCGCCAAGTCGCCGCCGGCGACGGCGGTCAATCAGCTCACGCCTCCGATTCTCGTCGGCCCGATCTGTCCGGGCCAGTTGTCGGTCACGGTCGGCGGTTCGACGATCGACGCCACGCTGGTTCTGATCAAGAACACAAACACGTTTGTCGGCTACGGAGGCGCCGCGCCAGGCGACGTCGCCCTCAATCTGGCGCCGCCGAACGCCCTTGCGCAGAACGACAAGGTGCAGGTCGCCGAATACATCGGAAGCATCGTCGCCGTTTCAAATGTTGTGACCGTGGGCTGCCACGACGTCGTCACCTATCACAACGACAACGGCCGCACTGGCTGGAACTCAAACGAGAACACGCTGACGCCGGCCAACGTAAAGCCCGGCGACTTCGGCTGGATCGCCACCGCGAAGTTCGACGACGCCAGCGATCAGGTCGACGGGCAGCCGTTGGTCGTCACCAACCAGACTATCGAGGGCATGGGCGTGCACTCGGTCGTTTATCTCGCCACTGAGAACGATAATGTCTACGCGTTCGATTCGTTCACCGGCGCGAGGCTGAAGAAGGTCAATCTCGGTACGCCTGTCCCCCGGCCGCTGAACTGCGAGAACAATGGAGACGCCGTCGGGATCAACAGCACGCCGACAATCGATCGCAAGGCGGGATTGCTGTACGTCATCGCCTATGTCATGGACGGCGTGACCCCCATCCACCAACTGCATATGCTCGATCTGTCGACATTGCAGGACAAGATTCCGCCCGTGACTATCACCGCGTCCAATACGCTGGCCGACGGCTCGACCTATACCTTTGATTCCTCTGTGCAGAGGCAACGGCCGGCCCTGTTGCAGGCCAGCGGCAACATCTACGCCGGCTTCGGCTCATATTGCGACTTCAAGTCCTCGCATTCTCGCGGTTGGGTGTTGGGCTGGCGGCAGTCAACGTTGGCGCCGCTCACCAACACTCCGCTTCTCAGCAAGACGCAGGCGACATCCACATTCGACTGCTACTTCCACGCGCCGTGGACCAGCAACCATCCCTGCTACCTGGCCTCGGTTTGGATGTCCGGGTACGGTCTCGCGACGGACTCTTCCGGCAACCTGTTTTTCACCACCGGCAACACCGGCGTCAGCGATGCGGGGGTTAGTTTCTACGACAGCGTCAATGACATTGCGGACACCATGGTCAAGCTGGCGCCCGACCTCGGCAAAGTCGTCGACTTCTTCACCCCGGCCAATGTTTCGGCCCTCGATCAGGTCGACTCCGATTTCGGCTCGGGCGGGACGTTGGTGTTGCCGGACCAGCCGGGGCCGACACCGCACCTCGCGGTCGCCGCCGGCAAGGACGGCAACCTTTACATCGTCGATCGCGACACCGGGAAAATGGGCGAGTTCCAGAACCCCAACGTTCCCGCGAGCGTCCAGATCGGCGGCGATTGCCATTGCGGCCAATCGTATTTCAAGGGATCGGACGGCGTCGGGCGGGTCGTGACCAGCGGCGGGCCGAACCTCGTGCAGTGGACGATCAACACCGCCATTAGGCCCGCATTGACGCAGGAGGCGCAAGCGGCGTTCGCCTCGGGCCAGGACGGCGGCGGATTCACCTCGATTTCATCGAACGGAGGCGACGCGAACACGGCGATCGTCTGGGCCGTCGGCCGGCCGATGAGCAACGCGGACGTGCGCGTGACGCTCTATGCGTTCAACGCCACTGCGTCGGGAGGCGCCTTGACCCCGCTTTGGCATGATTACGCCGGTCTGTGGCCCAACACCGGCGGCGACGCCAACATCGTTCCGACGGTGGCGAATGGCATGGTCTATGTCGCCAGCAACAAGGAGCTTGAGATTTTCGGCCTGACCCGACCGTCCAAAACGCCCAAACGATTGTCGCGGATCGTCAGCCAGGCCGAGCCCGCAGCGCCGTCGTACGTCCCCGAGACCGGGCCGGTCTACTGGGGGACCATCCGCGCGGTAGACGGCAGCAGGGTCAAGCTCGAGCTGCGCACCGGCCGGACGATCACGGTCGACCTCTCGCACATTATGCCGCGGGCGACGTCGGATTTCGGCGCGATCGGACGGTCGCTTGCGGTCAGCGGCGCCTTGAACGCGGACGGCGAGCTAACCGCCACTGGCGCTTGGCGGGTCAAAGGGTCGGCCTTTTTCGGGCCAGACCGCGATCGTTGAATGCGACTGGCGCCTTCGGGCTGACAGTCGAGCGGAAGCCTGTAGCCGCGATCGCTGAGCGCGGCAAAACGCGGTCGCCGACCGCGTCACCAGGACGCGCCTTCGACCCCTGCCTTCGCGATATGCTATAAGCCGCCACCGGAGCGTCCAATGATCCCCGAAATCGCCCAGCGCCGCGAGGAAGTCCGCGCCCTGTGCCGCCGCTTCGGCGTGCGCCGGCTCGACCTGTTCGGCTCGGCGGCGCGCGACGACTTCGACCCGGCGCTGAGCGATCTGGACTTCCTTTACGAGTTGGAGGCCAAGCCGCCCGGCGGCTACGCGGACGCTTTCTTCGGGCTCAAGGAGTCATTGGAGAGCCTTTTCGGCCGACCGGTTGACCTGGTCGCCGCGGCGGCAATCCGAAACCCCTATTTCCGCGAGAGCGTCGAACAATCGAGAGTCCCGCTTTATGCGGCGTAGCGCCGACGCTTATCTTCGCGATATCGAGCGGGCGACAGACCTGATCGCGGAGTTCACGGCCGGCAAGACGCTCGCCGACTATTTGAATGAGCCGATGCTGCGCGCCGCCGTTGAGCGCCAGTTCGAGATCGTCGGCGAAGCTCTGGCTCAACTCGCAAAAATTGACCCCGCTACCGTAACTCGGGTGCGAAAGTACCGACGAATCATAGCCTTTCGCAACTTTCTGATCCACGGTTACGCCGACGTTGACAATCTCTTGGTCTGGGACATTGTCGAAGGCATGCTGCCCGCTTTGCGCGAGGACGTCACGGCCCTGCTTCGCGAACGCTGAGCGGCGTAGCGACCACGGCCCATCTCGTCACGCCGCTTCCGCCCGAACGTCCGCCGCGCCGCGCGCAATGTCGAGGATCGGCGGGCGCTATCCTTCGCGAGCTCTGCTGGGGAAGAGCTTGCCCCCGGGCGAAGACCCGGGGGTGGCGCGAAGCGCCGGATGGGGTGCGGCCCACCGCTTCCGCCCAGGTCGGATTGCGCGACCGTCGGCGCGAGCCTTCATCGAAATTTCCCCGGCTTTCCGCACCCCATTTGGCTTTCAGCCGCCTTCCCCGCTTCGCGGAGAGGGAGACACCGTTCATCGCGGCTTCATCCCTGTTTTCCGGCCCGTTCCAGATTGAGCGCCAGCAGGCGGCCGAGGGCGTCGTCGGTGGATATGTCCTCCGGCCAGCCGTAGGCGGCGGCGACGGCGCGGTCGAGGGCGTCGTGGGCGTCGGCGAGCCAGCGCGGGCGCTGGTTATAGAGGTTGGTCAGCGTCCGCTCCTTGAGCTTCGCAGCCGCTTCGACGCTCTTGGGCAGAATGCGGTCCGGATAGCGCCGCGGCGCCTCGCCGGGCGCGGCGGTCGGCGTCACCTCGGGCACGATATCGATGAGATCGGGCGGGTTCAGCCAGGCGCGGCGCAGGTCGTCGAGTTTTTTCGCGGCGGCGGCGATTCGCTGCGCGCGGGGGTCGGCGGCGTACTCCGTAGCCGAGATGTTCGGCGTCAGGCCTTTGGGGAACGGGAAGGTCTCGAAGGTGGTGGTCGGGGTGTAGCGCGGGTCGTTGCCGACGCCGAGCCATGTGCCGAGCCGCAGCGACCAGGCTTCGTGAAAGCGCGAATGCAGGATGCCGAAGGACGTGTCGTCGTCACGAGCGACGACGATGAGTTGGTGGTCCGGGCAAACGGCTCCATCAATGCGGACAAAGATGCGATGCTTCGCGACGGTCGGCGTTGCGATGTAGCATGAACGTTCGCCATCTCGACCACGTGCAGGTCGAGGCAGGACAATGTCGCAGTCAAGCTTTTCCAGCGCGGCCCACATTGCGGGACGCGCCTCGACATGCCGCCACCAGTTGTCGCGATAAGCCGCGCGCCGATTCCCGTCGCGTTCCGGTTTCACCTTCTCGAGAACGAGAGCGAATGGCGACTCATAAAGCGCGGCTTCGCCTTGGCTCATCGTCCACCCGAAATCGACTATCCACATGTCGCGGCGACGGCGCGTCAAATCGAGCCCGTTGACCCAAGGCTTCAGCACATCGCTATTGGGCCTGCCGTTCGCATTGAGCGGTTCGCGGAGCCATTCGCGGGCGATGCGCCCTTCGATGTCGAAGGCCCCGCCCTTGGTGTCGCCCATGAACGCGACGCCGGCGTTCTCGGCGAGACGTTGCGCCGTAGGCAACTCGGACGCATTCGCCGACAAATCCGGAGCAACGCGCGTCACGAGTTGTCCGTCGAGGCGAATCTCTCTCATAGCCGAGCCAATAGCTCCCTCATCCTGAGGAGGCGGCGAAGCCGCCGTCTCGAAGGACGAGGGAGCCCTTGACGTTGGCGTTTGTGCGGGCCCGCCCTCGTCCTTCGAGACGCCGCTGCGCGGCTCCTCAGGATGAGCTCTGAGAACGGCTCTGTCCAAAGCACACCAGGCTCACCCGCACCGCGGCGCCGTCAATCGTCCACGGCTCGTCGCTCCAAGCCTCGAAGATCGCGTTAGCCCCGGCGATCGGCTCCAGCACTTTGCGGTTGGCGCCGCCGCGAACGGAATTCGTCGCGACGAACCCGACGCGCTTGGCGCGGCCGGCTTGCAAAGCCCGCCACGCCTTGGCGAACCAATAGCAGACAAGATCGGCCTCGGCCGGTACTTGGCTGTGGTAGACTCTGAACAGCCTCTCCACCGTCGCGTCGCCAAGGCCGCGCCGAAGGAGCTTGCCGCCGAGAAACGGCGGGTTGCCGATGATGAAGTCCGCCTCCGGCCATTCCGCCTCGACGAACCCGCCCTTCCCGTCCGGCGCCAGCAAGGCGTCGCCGCATTCGATCGAATCGAGCTTGCGAAGCAGCGGGCTTGGATGATGGAAAACCGCATTCTTGACCCGCCACTGGATGTCGCCGATCCAGATGGTGGTGCGGGCGAGCTCAGCGGCGAACGGGTTGATCTCGATCCCGTGCAGGATTTCCGGTCCGACCCGAGGCAGCGCATAACTCAGGCCGAGCGTCTGGCAATCGAGGATAGCGCCCCATTCGATATCCTTCACGCCCTGCAACGCCAGATAGAGGAAATTGCCGGAGCCGCAGGCCGGATCGAGAATGCGCAGGCCGCACAGCCGATCGATGAAGGCGTCGCGCCTGGCTTCCGCCTTCGCCCGCGCCGCCTCGAAACGCTTTTTCACCGCCGCGCCCGCGCCCTTGCCGTTTGCGCTCGCCGGCGCGTTGACAGGCGCCATGATCGTTTCGATTTCCGCCCGGATCGTCTCCCACTCCGCCCTGAGCGGACGCAGCACGACCGGCTCGACGATCATCATGATCTTGTCGATCGCCGTGTAATGGGCGCCGATCTGGGCCCGCTTGTCCGGATCGAGAAAGCGTTCGAACAGAGTGCCGAAGATGGTCGGGTCGATCAGGCTCCAGTCGAGGCTCGCGGCGGCGAACAAGAGGCCAATTTCCCCGAATTCGAGCGCCAGCGGCGGCCGGCCGTCGAACAGGCCGCCGTCGAACTCCAAAATGTCTTCGAAAGCGTAGAAGCCGCCCGTCGCCATGTGGCCGAACAGTTCGGCCAGAAAGGTCTGCGAAAGGCTCGGCTTGCGCTCGGCGGACGTGAGCAGCTTCTTCCACATGCCCGCCGGCAGCAGCTTCACGCTGTCGGCGAAGAAACAGAAGACGAGCTGGTTGACGAAATGCGCCACCGCCTCGCGGTCCGGGTTGCGGTGCTGGAGACGGTCGGAGATCGCCTGGAACTTGTCGGCGGCCTCGCGGGTCAGCACTTCGCGGGTGCGGCCGGAACGCAGCGCGTCGGGATTGTGGAAGACGTCGCGCAGGCGGGCGAAATTGACCGGATCGGCGAGTTCCTCGAGCTCGAACTGGTATTTCGCCGGGACCTCGTTGGTCCAGCGGGTCTCGATGCGAAAGAGGTGCGTGTCGCAGGCGACGTGGAGGGGCGGGTTCTCCAGGGCGGCGGCGTAGCGGGTGAGCTGTTCGAGCGCCTTGCCGAGGTCGTTCTTCTTCTTCTTGTACTCCCAGGCGAAAAAACCCTTCTTCCAGACGTCCGCCCAGCCCTCGCCGCCGCCGGTCTTGGGCGCCCCCTTCTCGAAGGCGAAATGGTCGCCGGCGGGGTCGTCCTCGACCGGCGTCGGGTGGCCGACCAGGCGGCAGAGGTCGAGGAAATGCTCCTGCGCCGTCGCCCGCTCGGTCAGCGCCACCGGCTTCCATTTGCGGATGAAGTCCTGGGGGGTCATGGGCGGGGCGTCAGGCTGCGCATCGCCGTCCGATTAGCATGAGTCGGACGGTCCACGAAAAAGCGCCGGTCGGACGACGCGCGCCGTCCCTAGAGCGTGATGATTTTTTTGATCGAATCGCGCCGAAAACCCTCATCCGGCCGCTTGCGCGGCCACCTTCCCCCCGAGGGGGAAGGGGTCGCCCCTCTCCCACCGGGAGAGGGAAGCCGCGAAGCGGCAGAGGTCGAGGAAATGCTCCTGCGCCGTCGCCCGCTCGGTCAGCGCCACCGGCTTCCATTTGCGGATGAAGTCCTGGGGGGTCATGGGCGGGGCGTCAGGCTGCGCATCGCCGTCCGATTAGCATGAGTCGGACGGTCCACGAAAAAGCGCCGGTCGGACGACGCGCGCCGTCCCTAGAGCGTGATGATTTTTTTGATCGAATCGCGCCGAAAACCCTCATCCGGCCGCTTGCGCGGCCACCTTCCCCCCGAGGGGGAAGGGGTCGCCCCTCTCCCACCGGGAGAGGGAAGCCGCGAAGCGGCAGGGTGAGGGTAACGTGGCGCAACCATATTTCATCTTGCTCTAGCGGAGACTGTCCAACGGCAAGACGGAGCGACCTTGTCGCGGCGGTCGACCCGCGCTCTCGTGGCCGCGCTCGGCTCGAGCGCGGCGGAACGCAGTTACCGATCGCGTCTGTAAACGCTGCGTGAACAAACAGTGTACATAACTTGTCGCCCATGGTAGTCTCCATGTTGGTCGGCATTGGCGAAAGGTTCATAAATTTGTATAGGTCTTTCCATCACCGCATTGACATATATGGACATATTGCCTGGCTGAGCCCAATCGCGAGACGCCGGGAAAGGACGCCGGCGCACGCTCGTTTATCGACGGACTTTGGCGCCGTGGCGGATTCCGGGCGAACTTTGCACGCCCCTCGTTCCGGCTCGATCGCCGCATCCCCGGATGCCGGTCCGGCGGTCGCTCGCGATGACTGACCCATGGGCGGCAGTTGACGGAGACTCGAAAATGGCGCCGCATCTCCTTGAAAACACTCGAAACCGACTCGGAAATGGCAGGCCCGACGAGCTTGAAAAGGTTCGAAGCCGGCCGCCGAAGGGCCGCTCGCTATGACTGGCCCACGGGCGGCCGCCCCGGCAAGCGGCAAAAACCACGTAAGCCTGAACTCGCCGGGCGTCCGGACCCATTCGGCTCAGTCTCGCGCCCGGAAAAGTCCGTGCAACGCCTTGAAAAGGTTCAAAACCGGCTCGGAAATCGGCGACCCGCGCTGCGGACGATTCGGTCCGGGCGTGTGGTTCGGGCCCAGCCTTGCGAGCCGCCAAAGGGCCGCTCGCGATGACTGACCCATCGGCGGCCGCCCTGGCAAGCGGCAAAATGCGCGTAACCCGTGCAGCCGCCAGACGGCCGGACCCGTTCGGCCGAGTCCGCGCCCGGAAAAGTCCGTGCAACGCCTTGAAAAGGTTCAAAACCGGCTCGGAAATCGGCACGCGCGCTGCCGACGAATCCGCTGGCCGGAGCGCAAGGTTCAGGCCCCAACCTTTCTTGCAAGCCGCCGAAGGGTCGCTCGCGATGACTGACCCGTGGGCGGCCGCCCCGGCGAGCGGCAAAAGTTCGCAAAACCGCCAGGCTGCCGGCCGGCCGGACCCCTTCGGCCGAGTCTCGCGCCCGGAAAAGTCCGCGCAAAGCCTTGAAAAGGCTCAAAGCCGGCTCGGATATCGCCGACACGCTCTTGGGGCGAGTCCGCTGGCCGGGGCGTATGGTTCAGGCCGCAACCTTTCTTGCGAGCCGCCGAAGGGTCGCTCGCGATGATTGAACCATGGGCGGCCGTCCTGGCGAGCGGCAAAATCCACGGAACCGCCAGGCCGCCAGCCGGCCTGACCCGCTCGGCCGAATCCCGCGCCCGGAAAAGTCCGTGCAACGCCTTGAAAAGGTTCAAAACCGGCTCGGAAATCGGCGGCGCTTGCAAAAGGGTCGGCGCCGGGTTGCTCGACCGGCGGCCCGACGCTCGCGGAGCGGGCGTCGCGGCGCTTGACGAAGGGGCCGCCAGACGCCGACTGTCATGCGACGGTTTTGCAAACCCGTTAGGCCGCAGCCTGAAGACGCCCCGACTTCCGGAGTTCGTGTTGCTTTGTCATCGCCGGGCGCGGCTTGCGCCTTTGTCGACGCGTCCGGCGGCCATGCGGCGCCGCTCCGGCCTCGCGGCCGCCGCCCTGGCCGCCACGGCGACCTTGGCCGGCCCGGCCGCGGCCGACCCGGCCGCTGCGGTCGCGCCCTCGGCGCCCTCCCCAGCGAATGCGCAGACGCAGCCGCAAGCCGCGGCGACGGACGCCGTGGTCTGGCCCGCCCTCCCGGCCCCGAGCGCCGTCCTCGATCCGCGCCTGCGCGCCGACGCGCCGGCGCCGAGCGCCGCCCCGGGCGCGGACAAGCCGTTCGGCGTTCTGAGCGGCGACTGGCAGAACGCGAACCTCATCGGCGACATCGGCGGCTTGAGGCCGGCGCTCGCCAAATACGGGATCACCTTGTCGCTCTACGAAGAGGCCGAGACCTTCGGCAACCTGACCGGCGGCGTCCGCCGAGGGTTTTGAGGTCGAACGGACTGACGACCGCTCAGGTGCAACTGGACACCCAGCCGCTGTTCGGTCTCGCAGGCGGCATCTTCAGCGTCGCCGGTTTCATATCTGGGGCGGCGATCTCAGCCGACTAATCTTCTGAACCTGCAGACCGTCAGCGGTCTCGAGGCCGAAGCGTCCATCCGGCTCTGGGAGCTTTGGTATCAGCAGAATTTCGGCCCCCGCTTCGACGTCAAGATCGGCGAACAGAGCCTCGACAACGAGTTCATCATGAGCCAGAACGCCGGCTATTTCCTGAACTCGATGATGGGCTGGCCGATGCTGCCTTCGGCAAATCTGCCGGCCGGCGGTCCCGCCTACCCGCTATCCGGCCTCGGCGTCCGCGCGCGCGCCCATCCGTCCGACGCCCTGACCATCATGGCCGGCGTTTTCAACGGCAGCCCGATCCCGCTGAATTCCCCAAACACGCCGCTGAGCAATCCCAACGGCGTCAGCTTCCCGCTGAACACCGGCGTGCTCGCGATCGCCGAACTGCAATATGCGTTTCCCGCAGCGCCTCCATCGGGCAAGCCCGCCGCCGACGGCCCGTTGCCGGGCACGTACAAGATCGGCGCCTGGTACGACAGCGAGAATTTCGACGACCAGCAAGTCGACACGGTCGGCGTCCCTCTGGCCAGCCCCGCAAGCAATGGCATGCCGGCTGAGAAGCAAGGCAACTATGCGATCTACGCCGTGGCGGACCAGATGATCTGGCGCTCGAGCGACCCGAACCGCAACGTCAGCGCCTTCCTCCGCCCGATGTTCACCACGTTGCAGGATCGCAACCTGATCAGCGTCAGCGTCAACGGCGGCCTGACGTTGCACGATCCGCTGCCGGGCCGTGACAACGACGTCTTCGGCGTCGGCTTCGGCGTCGCGCGGGTCGAGCGACGGCGCAGCCGGCTACGACCGGCAGCTGCAATATTACAATCCGAACGAGTATATACCCGTGCGCGGCGCGGAAACGTTCCTGGAAGCGACCTATCAGGTCCAGGTCCTGCCCTCGTGGCAGATCCAGCCCGACGTCCAGTATGTCGTCAACCCCGGCGGCGGCCTCGTCAACCCCTACGCGCCGACCCAGGCGATCAAGAACGAGTTGGTGATCGGCCTGCGCACCAACATCACGTTCTGACCGGCTCCGCCCGCCGCGGGACGGCCGCGGGCGCCCGGGCCGCCGCCGGCGCCCGGCGAACCAGCGCCACGGCGAAGAGCGCTGCGCCGCCCGCCAGCACATAAGCCGAGGGTCGGAACGCCATGTCGGGGTCGATGTTGGCGCTGAGAACCTCCCAGAACGGGATGTGACGGACGAGCCCATACCAGCCCGCCTCGATCAGCGCGGTCAGCGGCGGCGAAAGCGCCGCCCCGATCAGCGCCGCCGCCCAGGCCGGCGCGCCGCGCTTCAGCGCGACCCGGAACAGCATGAGGACGAGGAAGAGGCCGATCATGATGACGGGTTCGGTCACGTCGGCCTTCGCCTGGATCATGAAATGCAAGAGCCCCAGCACCCCGATCCCGTAAACCAGCGAATGCAGCATCCGCCATTTCGGCCCGAGGCGGCGGATCATCGCGTCGGTCGAGGTCGCGGCCAGCGAAGCAAGCCCCAGCCACGCGACGAAGCCGATCGTCAGATAGAAGCGCAGCGCGATCTCGCTCGCCACATGGGCGAGGTCGTAGTGCTGGTCGACGACGTACAGGCTGAGATGGGCGGCCGCATAAGCGAAGGCGGCCACGCCGACCATCCGCCGGACCGCGATCAGCTTCGGGTAGCGCGCAGAGCGGATCAGCGGCGTCACGAGCAGCGACAGCATGAGGAAGCGGATCGTCCACAGGCCGGTCCGATGGATCATTTCGGTCACGACCTTGGGCTCGAGCGCCCCGGTCGCGGCGAGATAGACGATCCAGGCCGCCGGGACGAACAGCCCAGCGAAAACGACAGCCTTCAACGGGGAGAAGCGGCCGTTGCGTTCGTTCCAGGGCGCTTTGAGTGCGATCATGGCGACAGACCCTATCGTCGGATTGCGTCGTTTCAAGTCTCATGGCCTATACGGACCGCCGGCGGCGTTTGTTTCAGCCGGGCCGTCGGTGCTGGCGCGGGTCGCCATGCGGACCTATAATGGCGCCGGCGGCCGAGCCGGGGCGTCGGGGCTTTCGACGGCCGCCAGCGGGGGCTGTCGTGGATATCGTCGAGCGGGCAAAGGCCATCATTCTGTCGCCGGCCGCCGAATGGCCGGCGATCGAGCCGGAATCGGGCGACGCGGGCTATCTGTTCGTCAACTACGCGGCCGTGCTGGCCGCGATCCCGCCGGTCTGCGAGTTCCTGCGCCGCGGCGTTTTCGGCTGGGCCCGGCCGCGCTTCCACCACTTCCACCACGCCGGCTTCTTTTCGAGCCTGTCCGGCGCGGTCGTCCGCTATCTTGCGACGTTCGTCGCGCTTTACCTCATGGCGGTCATCATCGACGGCCTGGCGCCGAGCTTTTCCGCCGCCAAGAACCAGCAGAGCGCGCTGAAGCTCGCGGTCTATTCGATGACGCCGATCTGGCTCGCGGGCGTGTTCGCGCTCATTCCGGGGCTCGGCTTCTTGCGATTCCTCGCCCTCCTCTACGGGGTCTACATCTTCTGGCTCGGCCTGCCGGTCCTGATGAAATGCCCTTCGGACCGGACCGGCCCCTATGCGCTCGCCGCGATCGTCTCGGCCATCATCCTGTCGATCGTCCTCGCGGCGTTCGTCGGGCCGATTCTTTAGGAGCCGGCCCGAAGCGCGCTTTTTGCAACCGTCTCGGCTCAGCTCACGCCGAGCTTGCGCTGCAGATTGGTCGACGAGGTCGTATACTGGAAGATGAGCTTCTTGTCCGGGTAGACGTAATGGTGCGCCCGCTGCGCAGCGAGCGCCGCCTCGTGGAAGCCGCACAAGATCAGCTTGAGCTTCCCCGGATAGGTGTTGATGTCGCCGACAGCGAAAATCCCGGGCGTGCTGGTTTCGAATTTCTCGGTGTCGACGGGAATGAGGTTCTCGTGCCGGTTCAGCCCCCAGTCGGCGATCGGGCCGAGCTTCATCGTCAGTCCGAAGAACGGCAGCAGGTCGTCGCAGGGCAGCTCGACAATCTCGCCGCTCTCCTTGCGCAGCGTCAGCGCCGAGAGCTGACCCGCCTCGCCCTTGACCGCAGTCACCTGCCCGAGCACGAAATCCATCTCGCCGCTGGCGACCAGCGCCCGCATGGCGTTCACCGAATGGGGCGCGGCGCGGAAGGCGTCACGGCGATGGATGAGCGTGATCCGGCTCGCGACCGGGTGCAGGTTCAGCGCCCAGTCGAGCGCCGAATCGCCGCCGCCGACAACGACCACCCGGCGGCCGCGAAAATGCTCCATCTTGCGAACGGAATAGAAGACGCTGGTGTTTTCGTAGGCGTCGATCCTCGGGATCGGCGGCTTTTTCGGCTGGAACGACCCGCCGCCGGCGGCGACGATGACGGCCTTGGCCTCGATCGTCGCGCCGGCGTCGGTCATGACGCGAAACAGCGGCCGATCCGCCGTGCCGAGCGTCTCGAGCCGCTCGACCATCTCGCCGAGATGGAATTTCGGCCCGAACGGATGGATCTGCTTCATCAGGTTATCGACCAGCTCCTGGCCGTTGATGATCGGATAACCGGGGATATCGTAGATCGGCTTTTCCGGATAGAGCTCGGCGCACTGGCCGCCAGGCTTCGACAGGATGTCGACCAGGCAGCATTTCATGTCGAGCAGGCCGAGTTCGAACACCGAGAAAAGCCCGATCGGCCCCGCGCCGACGATCGCGACGTCGGTGACGATTGTCTCGCTCATGACTTCACCCCTGTTTGGCCGGCGTGGTCACGACGAGGCCGTCGAGCTCTTCGCTCACCTTGATCTGGCACGAGAGGCGCGAATTCGGCCGGACCTCGAAGGCGAAGTCGAGCATGTCCTCCTCCATCTGGGAGGCCTTGCCGGCCCGCTCCGTCCAGTCCTCCGCCACATAGACGTGGCAGGTGGCGCAAGCGCAGGCGCCGCCGCACTCCGCCTCGATGCCGGGAATGGAATTGCGCAGCGCCGTTTCCATCACGGTCGAGCCGATCTCGGCGTCCACTGTGCGCGCTTCGCCTTTTGCGTCGATAAAGGTCACTTTGGTCATCGGGCCGAACGAATCCCCAAATCTGCCGGTCGCGCCCGGAAAGCCTTATGCGTCCGAGCCGAGCGGCGTCTTCATAAAGCATGGGCGGAGCGGCCGGAAGGGCGTCGTCGAGGTCCGTTTGCGTGATCGAGCGGTCGCGCGCGCGATCGGCCGCTGAGCGCCGAGGTCGCCGAACAGCCCTTGATCTTGAACGGATTATTCTTTCAAGCGGTCGATCTCGGCGGCCGTCCGCAAGACCGCCTCGCCCAGCGTCGAAATGGCCTGCGACATTTCGACGACCCGATTCGCGCCGCCAAACCCGCCCGCGTCCGCCCTGCCGCAGGCTTCGACGACTTCGGCAGCCGACACGACCGCAGGCGCGCCGGCAGCCAGCGCCGAGCCCCGCAACCGGTGCGCGATATCGGCCTGGGCCGCGAATGGCAAAAGGCTATCCGTTGCGAGTTGCGCGGCGAGCGCAAGCGACTGGGTCCTGAACTGCGACAGGATCTCGGTCTCGAGGTCCTCATCGCCCATGCATTGCCTGGACAAATGCGCAAGATCGAGCAATCGGTCGCCTTGTGACCCGACGCCGGGCCCGGCTGGATCGGCGAGCGCTCCATTTTGGATCAGATACGCCATCGTCGCGCCCTAGCTTGCAAGAGGTCAGCCGCGCTAAAAGCGTCAGTCCAATTCGGCCGCGACGTGTCTCTTGAGCTGAACAGCTTGAAAAGTCATGGTAAAAGAACCGTTAACGACGTTTGAAGGATCCCCGGCGGGCGCAGTTTTCATCACTGGCGCCACGCTATAGACTGCGACGTGGTTAATGCGTGGTTTTCCTCCGGCTGTCGAAGCCAGGCCGAAGGAAGGCGTTGGCGCGTCAGTCGGCCGGGTTTGGTCGACGCCGATGGAGCGAGGCGTTCACAATGGCAAAACAGAACCCGGCGACGGATCCGGTTTCGGCGGCGATGTCGGCAATCGAGAGCGCCCTGAACCTGACCGACGACGAAACGATTGAGCCCGTTGTCGAGACGCCCCCGCATGCCGATTTCGCGAGATCAAAGTCGCAGGGTCCGATCCTGAAGCCGAGCGCCCCCGCGCCGGAAGCCACGCCGTTGCTGCGTCCCGGGCCGTCGCCGATGGCTGACGCGGAGACGAGGCCGGCGATCGCCGCGACCCCTCCAGCCAATGACGACCGCGAAACGGTCGGCGTTATCCTGCAGGCGCTGAACAGGCCCCGCGCAAGCCGGGCCCCGTACGCCGTCGCTATCGCCGGCTCGCTCGTCTGGATCGCAGTCTGCGCGCTCTACGCCTACCAGCGCCTGTGGCCCTCGGTCGCGTCCGCGTCGATCGCCGAGACTTTCCTCCGTCCCGAGACGCCGCTGTTCCTTCTCGCGGCGCTGGGGCCGATCTTTTTCGTCTTCGCCTTCGCCGCGCTTGCGCGCCGGATGGGGGAACTGCGCCAGTCGGCGCGCGCGATTTCGGAGGTCGCCGTTCGCCTTGCGGAGCCGGAGTCGGCCGCGGGCGAACATGTCGTCACCCTGTCGCAGGCGATCCGCCGCGAGCTCACGTCGATGGGCGACGGCGTCGAGCGCGCGCTGGCGCGCGCCGCTGAACTCGAAACCCGTGTCAAGGCCGAGGTCTCGACGCTCGAGCGCTCCTACTCCGACAATGAACGTCGAATTCGCTCGCTCATCGCCGAGATGGCCGATCAGCGCGAATTGATCGTCTCCAGCGGTTCGCGCGTGCGCGACGCGATCGCCGACGCGCACAGCGGCATCGCCGGGGACCTCAATGCAGCCGGAAACCGTCTGAGCGAGCGATTGGACGAGACCGGGCAACGGCTCGCCGCCGCCCTGAGCTCGACGTCCGACGACATCGCGATGTCCATGGACCGCGCAGGCTCGACCGCGGTCGAGCGCATCGTCGCGGAGGGCACGCAGATCGCCGTATCGATTGCGGGCGTCGGCGACAGCCTCGCCGAGCGGCTCGTCGAAACCGGCCGCCGCACGGCCGACGACCTGATGGCGCGCGTCGAAGGCGTCGATAGCCGGGTCAAGGCGGTTGGCGAGACGCTCGTGGCCGGAGTTGGCGCGCGAGGCGACGACCTTGTGGCCCGCATCAATGCGGCCCAGACGGACATCGTCGATGCGATCGCTGGGCACGGCGACCGCGTGACGGCGCAGATCGCCGATACGTCAGAGCAGGCCCGCAACGTGGTCGCCGCCTTCGCCGACGATCTCGTGGGCCGCATCGCCGAGAGCAGCTCTCGGGCGACCGAAGCCATCCAAAGACACGGAGTCGCCGTCGCCGAGCGCCTGGCGGAGAGTTCCGACGCGGTGACGGACGCGTTCGACGCACGCTCCGACGACCTCGTCAGCCGCCTGCGGTCAAACGGCGCCGATGTCGTCGAGGCCATTCAGGCCCACGGCGGCAGCGTCATGACCCGTCTGGCGGACACCGCGGACGAGATCGCCGCTGTTCTTGGCTCGCGATCCGACGAGATGGTCGCACGTATAGCGGCGAGCGGCGCCGAGACGGTCGAGGCGCTGAGAACGACCGGCGACGGCATCGTTGCTCGCTATGTCGAAACCACCACGACCCTGAAGAGCGCGGCCGCGACGCAGGCCGACGAGATCGTATCGCGAATCGCGGCAAGCAGCGCGGACGCCATCGACGCCATCGCCGGGCACGGCGACCGGGTCACGGCGCAGTTCTCCGAGGCCTCGGCGACGTTGTCGAGCGCGCTTGGCGCGCACGGCGATGAGATCGTAACGCGGATTACGTCAAGCGGCGCTGACGCCGTCGACGCCATCGCTGGACACGGCGACCGGGTAGCGGCGCGGTTCTCCGAGGCGTCTGCAACGGTGTCGAACGCGCTTGGCGCGCACGGCGACGAAATCGTCGATCGCATCCTGGCTGGCGGCGCAAACGCTGTCGAGGCGATCCGCAGCCATGGCGCGGCGGTCGCCGCCGAGCTTGCCGGCACGACGGAAGCGCTGTCGGGCGCCGTCAACGCTCGAGCGGACGAGGTCATCGATCGTGTGGCTTCGAGCACGTCGCGCGCGGTCGACGCCATTCGGGAGCGGCAGAGCGAACTCGCCACGCAGATGATCGAGTCGTCGCTCGCCATGTCGGGCGCGTTCGCCGCTCACGCCGATGATGTCGTCGGGAGCATCCGGGCGAGCAACGAGCAGGCCCTCGACGCGCTCCGATCGCGCAGCGAGGCCGTCGCCGCGGAACTGGCGGATGCGGCCGACCGCGCCAAGGAGGCCGTCAGCGGCCATGTCGAAACAGTGGTCGGTCGGCTCGACTCGAGCGGCGCCCACGTCGTCGCGGCGTTGCGGAGCCATGGCGACGCCGTTGCGGCCCGGCTCGCCGAAGCGGCTGAAACCGTCGTGATCCAGGGAAATGCGGTGGAGAGCCGGCTCGCCGAGGCCTCTTCGATCATGCGGGACGCCATCGAGGGCCACGCCGACGCCATCGTCGGCCGTCTCAGCGCCAGCAGCGCGGAAGCCGTCGAGGCGATCCGGGCCCAGAGCGAGTCGGTCGCGGGACGCCTTGTCGAGGCGAACGACACGGTGACGCGCGACTTCGCGGAGCGGGCGCTGACGCTGATGAACCGGGTCGAGGGAAGCCAGGCGCGCCTGTCCGACGCCGTCGGCCGGCAGGGCGACGATCTGGTCGAGCGGCTCGGCCGCGTCACCGAACGCCTTCACGAGACGCTGGTCGAGCGTGGCTCGGCCTTGGGCGACCGGCTGGACGGATCGAGCGAGCGGCTCGCTACGGTGCTGCTGGAGCGCGCCGAGGATACGTCGGTGGCGCTCGAGGCCGCGGCCACACGGTGGTCCGAGCGTTTCGACGCGCGAGAGGCCCAGTTGCGCGGCGCCGTCGACGGCCACACCGCCGTTTTCGAGGCCCTGATGGACGATTCGACCGAGCGGATCGTGGGGGCGATTTCCGTCCAAAGCGCGACCACGCAGTCCCAGATCGAGCAGGCGGCCACCGCCTCGCTCGCCCGCTTGGACTCGGGCGCCGCGCAGATCACCGAGCGGTTCGTCGCATTGGCTGGCGACGCCGCCGCGACCGTCACGGCCGGCGCGGGCGGCGTTCACGACGCGCTGAGCGCGCAGGTGACGTCCTTCGACGCCATCGTCGGCGAGCGCGGCCGCCGGCTGGTCGAGTCGCTGTCCGAGCAGACCGGACGCATGCGCGACTATCTGGAAGCGCTCGACAACCTGGTCGGCGAAAACGGACACAGCGTGGCCGACCGGATCGTTACGCACTCCGACGACCTGAACGCAAAACTCGCAGGCCACATCGATTCGATCAATTCGGTGATGCGGGCGCGCCGCGACGACTTTGACACGCGGTTCAACGCGCACCTCGAAGACCTCTCGGCCAAGTCCGCCCAGCGTCTCGGACAATTCGAGACGGTCTCGACGGCCCACTTCAATTCGGTCGACGCCTCCCTCGCCTCGCACGCCCGGCGGATCGACGTCTCGCTCGGCGACGGGCTCGCGCGCTTCGAGGGCGCCATCGACGGGCGCAGCCGCGAACTCGTCGTGCAGGTCGGCGAGCGCTCGGACGCGCTGGCGAACGATCTCGCAACGAAGCTCGCGGCCGTCGAGGAGACGCTCGTCACCCGGGGCGGCGCCATCGGCGAGCAGCTGAGCCGCCGCAACGAAGAGGCGGCCACACAGTTCGAACGGAGTCTCGAGGCCCTCGACGAGCGGGCTTCGGCCAAGCTGCGCGACGTCTCCGGCTCGATCGAATCCCTGCTTCACCGCATCGACGAAGGTCTCGCGCTGCGCGGCCGCACGGTGTCGGAAATGCTGGCGCGCAACACCCTCGAAACCGCCCGCGTGCTCGGCGAAGGCGGTCGCGAGGTCGTTCTGGGGCTGGACGCCAAGTCGGCCGAGATCAGCGAGACCCTGCAGAACCGCGTCAATGCGCTGACCGAAAGCCTGTCCGGGCTCGCCTCGAACATCAACGTCACGCTGACGGGACGCGTCGAAGACGTGTCCCGGTCGCTCGGCGCCAACGTCGAGCGGTTCAAGGATCAGGTCATCGCGCCGCTGCAGGACATCGGCCAGCGCTTCGACGCCAATCGAACGGAGCTCGAGGCGCGGGTCGGCGAGCACTCGCAAAAGGTCGTCGAGCTGTTCGAAACCCATCGTTCGGGCCTCGAATTCGACCCTCGACGCAAACCGGGCCGCGATCGACGGAACGTTCGACCGGCACAGGTCCTCGCTCGTGGATTCCGCCCGTCGCGCCGCCGAGGATTTCGACGCGCGTCTCGTGGCGCTTGCCGAGGCCGCGGACCAGAGCGCGCGCATCGTCGACGCGCGGATCTCCGACCTCACCGAGGCCGCCGACCGCAGCGCCGGCGCGATCGACAGCCGCCTTGCGGCGCGAATCGAGTCGATGACCAGTTCGCTCGCGAGAACCGCCGCCGACGCGGACGCCAACCTCGCCGCGCGCGGCGGAGAGCTTGCGGCCTCCATCGGATCGCGGGTCGACGAACTGCATCGCCTGATCGACGGCAAGGGCGCCGATCTTGTCTCGGCGCTCGGCGAGAAGGGGAACGACGTCTCCGGACAGATCGCCGGGGCGGGTGCGCGAGCCATGCAGACCTTCGAGCGCGTGGCCTCGGCGCTCGACGACCGCGGCCGGGATCTCTCCAGTCAGATCGCCGAGGCTGGCGAGCGCGCGTCGCAGACGTTCGAGCGGATCTCCGGCACGGTCGCCGAGCAGGGTCAGGTCGTAACGAACCAAGTCGCCGCGCTGGTGACGACGCTCGGCGAGAAGGGCGACGATGTCTCCGGACAGATTGTCGGCGCCGGATCCCGGGCCACGGAGACCCTGGAACGCGTGGCGGCGGCGCTGGCGGAGCGGGGCCGCGACGTCTCGAACCAGATTGCGGAGGCTGGCGACCGGGCGTCCCAGACGTTCGAGCAGATTTCGGGCGCGGTCGCCGACCAGGGGTTCACCGTGTCGAACCAGATCGCCGGCGCAGGAGACCAGGCCCTGCGGACGTTGGAACGCCTGTCGGCCGAATTCGGCGATCGCGGACAATCGGTCTCCGGCCAGATTGCCGATGTCGCAGAGCGCGCGGCGCAGGCCCTCGATGTCGTCTCTGCGGCGCTTGACGACCGCGGCAGGGCGGTCGCGGGCCTGATCGTCGGCGCGGGCGAGCAGGCTGCGCAGACCCTCGACCGGCTCGCCACGGGGCTTGACGACCGCGGACGGGCCGTCTCCGGTCAGATTGCCGAGGTCGGCGAGCAGGCCACCCGCGCGCTCGACGTCGTCGCCGCGGCGCTTGATAATCGCGGACGAGCCGTCTCCGGCCAGATTGCCGAGGCCGGACAGCGCGCGGCGCAGGCCCTCGATGTCGTCGCTGCGGCGCTCGACGATCGCGGCCTTGTGGTCTCGGGCCGGATTGCAGACGCCGGCGAGAAGGCGGCGCAGGCCCTCGACCGCATCGCCTCCGGGCTCGATGACCGCGGACGGGCCGTCTCCGGCCAGATCGCCGAGGTCGGCGAGCAGGCCACTCAGGCGCTCGACCGCGTCTCCGCAGCGCTCGACGATCGCGGCCTCGTCGTCTCTGAGCGGATCGTTGGCGCCGGCGAGCAGGTGGAGCAGGCTCTTGACCGCATCGGCGCGAAGCTCGACGATCGCGGACGGGTCGTCTCCGGGCAGATCGCCGAAGTCGGCGAGCAGGCCAGGCGCGCGCTCGACATTGTCGCAGCGGCGCTCGATGATCGCGGACGAGCCGTCTCCGGGCAGATCGCCGAGGTCGGCCAGCGCGCGGCGCAGGCCCTCGACGCAGTTTCCGCGTCGCTCGACGACCGCGGACTTCTGGTCTCGGGCCGCATCGTGGACGCCGGCGAGCAGGCCGCGCAGGTCCTCGACCGCATCGCCGCCACCCTCGACGACCGCGGACGGGCCGTCTCCGGGCAGATCGCCGAGGTCGGCGAGCGCGCAGCGCAGGCCCTCGACGTCGTCGCTGGAGCGCTCGACGACCGCGGACTTCTGGTCTCTGGCCGCATCGCGGACGCCGGCCAGCAGGCCGTCCAGGCCCTCGACCGCGTCGCCGCCACCCTCGACGACCGCGGACGGGCCGTCTCCGGCCAGATCGCCGAGGTCGGCGAGCGCGCAGCGCAGGCCCTCGACGTCGTCGCTGGAGCGCTCGACGACCGCGGACTTCTTGTCTCGGGCCGCATCGCGGACGCCGGCCAGCAGGCCGTACAGGCCCTCGACCGCATCGCCGCCACCCTCGACGACCGCGGACGGGCCGTTTCCGGCCAGATCGCCGAGGTCGGCGAGCAAGCCACGCAGGCGCTCGACCGCGTCGCCGCGGCGCTCGACGATCGCGGCTTTGCGGTGTCGGGCCGGATCGCGGACGCCGGCGAACGCGCCGCCCAGTCGCTCGACCGGGTCGTCGCGGCGCTCGGCGATCGCGGCGAGGACGTATCGATCCAGATCGCCGGCGCCGGCGAGCGCGCGATCGAGACCCTCGACCAGCAGATGGCGGGGCTCGCGGCGCTGCTGACCCGGCGCACCGAAGAGCTGATCGAGGCGGTGAACGGCGCGGCGTCCGACCCCGTGCGGGCGCTGAACGCGCTCGCCGGCCAGCTCCGCGCGGAAGTCGTCGCCTCCAGCGAGGCGCTGCGCGGCCTCGCCGAGGAGAGCACGCAACGTTCGAGCGAAACCATCGAAGCGCTCCTGAAGCGGATGACCGAGCAGGTCGAGGCTTCGAGCGCGTCGCTGCGCGAGACCGTCGCCGATAGCGCCGATCGATCGGCAGGCGCGCTCGCCGGCGCGGGCGATCGGTTACGCCGGGAGCTGACCCTCGTGCTCGACAATCTCGGCCAGACCAGCGCGGCCATCGACCAGACGGTGGCCGACGCCGGCGAGCGCCTCGCCGCCGTCCAGGGCGGACTGGCTGCGCGGGTCGAGGAGTTCCAGCGCGCGCTCGGCGGCATCGCCTCGCAGGTCGCGACCCTCGGGCGCCTCAGCACGACGACGCAGGCCGACGCCAGCGCGCTTGCCCGCGAACTCGCCGAGCACGCCGAACAGCTGTCGCAGGCGGCGCATGAGCTCAGCTCGCAACAGCAGACGATCGACGCCGCCCTCGAACATCGGAAGATGAACCTCCAGGGGCTGATCGGCGAACTCTCGGAACGCAGCGCCGGCTTCGATTCGGTGCTGGAGAAGTTCGCCGCCAATGTCGAGGCGAGCTTCGGCCGGGCGCAGGCGCGCGCCCAGGAGATCGGCGCGACGCTCGCCGCCGCGACCCGCGGGGCGTCGGTCGCCGCGGCCGGACAGTTCGAATCGATCCGCGACACGGCGGCCAAGGAACGCGAGAAGACCGCGCAGAGCCTCAAGGCGGCCATCGACCAGACCAACGCCCAACTCTCCGGCGCGCTCGATCAGGCGGCCGAACGGTTCCGCCGCTCGGTCGAGGACGTCAAGGCGATGGCGAGCGAGGTCCAGCGCGAGCTCGACGCGACGCGGCAGGAGCTGCGGCGCGGCGTGCTGGAACTGCCGCAGGAGACTAGCGAGACCGCCGAGGCCATGCGCCGCGTCGTGTCGGACCAGATCCGCGCACTGAAGGAGCTCGCGGCGCTGGTGTCCGACTCGGGCGCCGACTTCGACGTCGTCGAGCCCGTGGCGCAGGCCGCGGCGCACGGGGCTGCGGTCGGCCACGCCGTTCGCTATGCGCAACCGGCGGCGCGGACCGTGGAGACGCCCCGCCACGGCGAGGTGATCTCGCCGCGCGAAGCCATTTCCGCCAAGGCCATGGAGGTCGTCTCGCCGACGATCGTGGCGGAGCCCATTCCCCCGACGCATCCGCAAATCGGCCCGGCGGAGCCGACGGCCGACCGGAACGGCGGCGCCTCGTGGACGCCGGCGCCCGCGCCGCAGCCCCAGGCCGACCGATCGCAGTCCGGCTGGCTGTCGAACCTGCTCGCCGCCGCCTCGCGCGAGGAGCCGAGCGCCCCGCGGCCGCGCACGCCCGAGACGCTGGACGACCTGACGCAAAGCATCGCCGGCCTCGTCGACGGCGCCGTCGCCGCGGAGACCTGGGACCGCTGGCGCCGCGGCGATTCGTCGGTCGTCTCCCGGCGGCTCTACACGGAGGCCGGGCAGCAGGCGTTCGACGAGATCCGGCGTCGCTATCAGGCGGATCCGCAATTCCGCGAGACGGTCACGCGCTACGTGCAGGAGTTCGAGCGGCTCCTCGCGAAGGTCGGCCAGAACGACCGCGACGGCTCGCAGTGGCGCGCGTATCTGCTGTCCAACACCGGCAAGGTCTACACCATCCTCGCCCACGCCTCGGGGCGGCTTGGGTAGCGGCCCCTCCCCCTCGCCCCGCGCAAGCGGGGAGAGGGCCGGGGTGAGGGGCTACGCAAACTTTCGATCGTTGGCGTCGCCCCTCATCCGGCCTTCGGCCACCTTCTCCCCGCATGCGGGGCGAAGGAACCTAGCGGTACGCATCCTTGTAGGCGTCGCGCAACAGCGCCTTCTGCACCTTGCCCATCGCGTTGCGCGGCAGCGCGTCGATGAAGAACACCCGCTTCGGCGCCTTGAACTTCGCCAGCCGTCCTTCCAGCGCGGCGAGAATCTCCGCCTCGATCACCGCCGCGCCCGGACGCGCCACGACGACCGCCGTCACGCCCTCGCCGAAATCGGGATGCGGAAGGCCGATCACCGCGCTCTCCAGCACCCCCTCGATCGCGTCGATCTCGCTCTCCACTTCCTTCGGGTAGACGTTGAAACCGCCGGAGATCACGAGGTCCTTGGCGCGGCCGACGATGTGGATATAGCCGTCGGCGTCGACGCGCCCGAGGTCGCCGGTGATGAAATACCCGTCGGGACGGAACTCCTGCGCGGTCTTCTCCGGCATGCGCCAGTAGCCGCGAAAGACGTTCGGGCCCTTGACCTCGATCACCCCGACCTCCCCCGGGTCGACCGGCGCGCCTGTCTCCGCCTCGCTGATCCGGACGCTGACGCCCGGCAGCGCGAAGCCGACCGTCCCCGCCCGTCGCTCGCCGTCATAAGGGTTCGACGTGATCATGTTCGTTTCGGTCATGCCGTAACGCTCGAGGATGGCGTGGCCGGTCAGCTCCCGCCACGCCGCATGCGTCTCGGCGAGCAGCGGCGCCGACCCGGAAACGAAGAGCCGCATGTTCTCCGCAGCCTCGCGCGTCAGGCCCGGATGGTCGAGGAGCCGGGTATAGAAGGTCGGCACGCCCATCAGCGCCGTCGCCGCGGGCATGGCGGCGATGACCGCTTCGGCATCGAACCGGCTCTGGTAGATCATCGTCGCCCCGGAGAGCAGCGCGACATTGACCGCGACGAAGAGCCCGTGGGTGTGGAACACCGGCAGCGCGTGGATGAGGCGGTCGGCCGACGCAAAGCGCCAGATATCGATCAGCGTCAGCGCGTTCGACGACAGGTTCTCATGCGTCAGCATCGCGCCCTTCGAGCGGCCGGTCGTGCCCGAGGTGTAGAGGATCGCCGCCAGGCCGTCGGCGGCGCGCGGAACCGTCTCGAACGTGGCCGGCGCCTCGGCGATGCGCTCGGCCAGCGTGCCGTCGCGGGCGGCGCCGAGGCTCTCGGCGGCCTTGAGGCCGAGCCGATGCGTGAGCGCGCGTATGTCGGCGAGCGCAGCGGGTCGGCAGACCGTCAGCGCCGGCTCGGCGTCGCCGAGGAAATATTCGAGCTCGGCCAGCGTATAGGCGGTGTTGAGGGGCAGCAGCGCCGCGCCGGCCCGGAGGCACGCGAGCGCGAGCGCGATGACGTCGGTCGACTTGTCGAGCTGCGCCGCGACGCGGTCGCCGGGCCGGACCCCGAGGCCGACGAGCGCGTTGGCCGCGCGCGCCGAGCGTTCGAACAATCCGGCGTAGGTCAGGGCGGTCGCGTCCGGCGTTTCCAGCGCCATCTGGTCGGGGCGCCCGGCGCGGGCGACCATGAGATCGAACAGGTTTGCGGAAGCGTGCGGCACGATATCCTCGTTCACAGGGCGGACCCCGGGGCTGCGGTATGAGCCGCGCCCCATCCAGCTTTCTTTAGCTCAGGTCGCGCGAAGTCGCGATTGGCGCGTTCAAAGCGGCGGCGTCCTGCCGCATGCGGCGCGATACGCGCTCCCTCCGCGCGCGCCCCGGTCCGGCTTTCGTCGTCCTTGTCAAAGCGACCCTCAAGCGCCTAAGTCGTCGCACAGAGACTCGGGGCGCGCCGGGGGGGTCATGGCGATATCGGAAAAAGCCCTGCGGGAATCGGTGGTCGCCGCGGCGGCGCGGATCGGCGAAGCCGGCTTCGGCGGCGCGCCGGACGGCGACATCTCGGTGCGCTTCGCCGACGCGATCCTGATCACGCCGAGCGGCGCGCCCTATCGCTCGCTCCGCCCGCCGCTCTTGGCGCTGATGGCGCTGGCCGGCGAATACGGCGCCTGGAAGGGCCCGATCAAACCGGCCGGCGAATGGCGGATCCACCTGGACATCGCCCGCGCCCGGCCGGACGTCGGGGCGGTGGTGCGCTTCCGCTCGCCCTACGCGACCGCGCTGGCGATCGCGCAGAAGCCGATCCCCGCCGTCCATCCGATGATCGCCCTCTTCGGCGCGGCCGAGATTCCATGCGCCCGGTATGCGCCGATGGGCGGCAAGGAACTCGCCGACCTCGCGCTCGAGGCGCTGGGGTCGGGTCACGCGGCGCTGCTCGGCAATTACGGCGCGCTGACGACCGGCGGGACGCTGCAGGCGGCGCTCGCCCGCGCCTTCGAACTCGAAACCCTCGCCCGCCTCTACGCCATCTCGCTCTCGCTCGGAAAGCCGCGCGTGCTGACCGAAGAGGAAGCCTTCCGAGTTGCCGAGCGACTAAAGACGTCGGGATCAGACATCGAGGCGCGGATTGAGGCGCTGGCGGCTGAGACACACCCTGCCGCCAAGGCGAAGCCGAAGATCAAGGGCTCCGCACGCGCGCCGGCGAAGCGCAAACGCGTGGCGAGGAAGCGCGGCAAGGCGTAAATAGGCGCGATTGGCGCCTTCGCTTCGGTTCGGCGACTTTTAACCGGCTGCGCGCTCCTCGGCGCTGCGGGACGCGGCCCTTCCGCAGTGAGCGCGCCCCCGTCCGACGGATAAAAGGAGCCTATTCATCCAGCGCGGCGCTCGACTTTCGCCGCAGCTTGGGAGCGGGCGGCGGTCTCCGCGGAGGATGACCCGTCCGCGGGGGAGCACCAGGAAAATTATCCACGATGTCAGTATATATTGTGATAACTTGCGTCAATTTGCCTCCGTTATTGGAGTTGGAGAATCGAGTGAACGGTAACGCGAGCCTAATGTTTTTCAGCGAGCCCGGCACGGCGAAGAATTCGACTCCAGCAAAGTTGCCGTGGTTGGAAATTGCCTCATATATCGCTTTTCCGATCCAGCCTGATAGATAATCTTCTGTTCCGTTATAGGTCTGCTTAAAGGTGTCCACTAGACCCCACCAAAATTGCAGACGGATACTTACTCCGCATTCGTCGATGTTCAAGGCTCGCCAAACATTTTCATAGAATCCGTTATCCGGCCCCAAGTTTTGCAGGTTTACAAAGCTCGGAGGCTTATTGTTCACGATGCTGGTGAAATTGCTCCCCGTTAAGGCCGTGTTAACGGCCTCAATTAGTCTGAGGGTGGTTGGTGTGTTAAAAATCATCCCCATAACACTTCCTCCAGAGCAAGCTCGACGTTCATCGCGGTATCAATGCAACATAGTCTGATCACATTTTTCTAAACTGTTAGAGCGGTTTTCGACCACGCTGAATTGTCATTGCGAGAAGCGAAGCGACGAAGCAATCCAGTGATCGTAGGGCGGCGGTGGCAGCCCTGGATTGCTTCGCTTCGCTCGATGACGAGGCGCCTCGATTTGATCGGAAACCGCTCTAGTAATTTTACTCACAGATGTCTTAGACAAGTTCATCATCTGGCTTTTGCGCGTCATGTTATTCACGATATTGCTTCCATACCGCGCCAAGCTGCGCCAAGCCGCGGCGAACGAAACGGCGCGCCACAACTTCGCCGAACACGAGCGGCAAGCCGGTCTCCTCCGCCCACTGGTTGGCGCGCTCCTCACTGCTAATCATCGTATAGGCCGGGTGGTGCGGCGGGCCGCCGAGATGATGGCCGGTTTCGTGCGCAAGTGCGAAGGCGATGCCTTCGACGCCGACTTCGCGGTGGCGCCCGAGCCCCCCGTATAGCCTGACCGAACGGCCCTTCTCGCCGATGTAGGCCTGTGCGTTCATCAGCCGCGTTTCCCAATAGATCTCGTAGTGGATGGCTGGAAAGCGCGCGCGGAAGCGAACGATCAGCGCGTGGGCGCGTCTCACGGGCCAAGCCGCCTCGACCGGCCAGATGGCCTCCCTGGCAGCAATGTCGTCAAAGATCGGCATTCGCGTCGACCCAGCGCGAGGCCGTCTTCCCAAGACCGTGAACAATAGACTTGGAAAAACCAAACCTAGAATATCCAAAGGCTAGCACCGGTCGGCGAGCCGTGCAACGGAACTTCCCGCGCGCCAAGTGAAATTTCCTAATCTCGCCAACGCCTCAGACGAGCACGGCGAGCGCCTCTTCGCTGCGCCGCCTGAGCCCGTCGAGACCCTGCGCCTCGGCGACCCGGCTGGCACTCTCGAAACATTCGCGCGCCTTCCCCGGTTGCCTGCGCAGGCGCCAGAGCTGGCCGCGGTTGAAGTCGATCCTGGCGCGCCACGCGCCCTCGGCGTCCCATTGCGGATGCCGGGCGGCCGTCTCGATGAGCGCGCTCGCCCTCATCCGTCCGAACAGACGCGCCGCCGCAAGCACCGGCAGGTTGCGGAAGGTCACGCCAAGCGGGGGCCGCCGCCGCCCGATCAGGATCCGGATGTAGACCTCGGCGAGCAGGATGCGGAAAAATCCGGTGAAGGCGCGGTCGCCAGCTTCGTCGCACGCGGCAATCGCGCGCTCGATGACCCGAATTCCGTCGGTGAGTCGTCCCCCATCGATCAGCGCCACCCCGCGCGGGCCCTCGAGTTTGTTGTAGCGCAGGCCGAGACGCTCGAACTCCCGGTTGAGCGCCTCGATCCGCGGCAGCGCCTCCCGACCCTTGCCCGACAGGATGGCGGCGGACGTCTTGATGTTCTCGCCCTGCAGCCGGTCGAGCGGCGCGATGGCGAGGCGCAGACCTTCGTCGGCATAGGCGATGGCCTCGTTGGGGGAGTCGGCGACGAGGTTGATCCAGCCGAGGACCCAGTTGGCGAAACCGATCGCGCGTGGGTCGCCGGTGGCTTGGCCGGACGCCATCTGGCGGATCGCCAGCGCCCGCGCCTCCTTGAAGAGTTCCGCGATAGATGCAGTCCCAGACGACGAAGAAATAAGCTGAATTCCGCAGGAAGTTGTCTTTGAGGCTGAGGCAGCTCTCCAGCACCTCCTTCCGACGCTGTTCAGCCTCCTCCCGCGTGTCGAGCCCGAGCCGCGTCCGGCAATGCAGCATTCCGGCCTGGGCGAAGGCGAGCGCCCTCGGATCGCCGATCTTTTCCGCGACCGCGATGGCCTCAGTCATCCGCTCGACGCCGGCGCGAAGTTCGTAGCGCTGCACGAGGGCGAGGGTCTGGTAATAGTAGGCGATCACTAGTTCAGGCGTTTCGCCCGCCCCCTTCACGATCGGCATGTAGGCGTCGGCGATCCGGCCGGCTTCGCGATAGTCGCTCTTCAGCATCATCGTCTCGAGCAGGCCGACGATGACCGACGCGGCTTCGTGCGGAGCGGCGACGCCCGGCGCGCCCTCCAGGATCGTCAACGCTTTCCTGAATCCACTTTCCGCTTCAGGGATCGCATAGACATTGAGGCTCTTGCGCGCGGCCATCGCGAGGTAGCGGAAAGCCTTCGGCGCGTCCTCCCCGGCGGCGAAGTGGCGGGCGAGGGTCTCCGCCCTCTCGGGAAGCGCGTTGCTGCTCCGCCTTTCGAGCTCCTTTGCGACCTTCAGGTGCAGCGCCGCGCGCTGCGGGCCGAGCAGCCCGTCGTAGATCGCGTCGCGCAGCAGGGCATGCTTGAAGATGTAGGCCCCGGACGCCTCGTCGCGGTGGATGAAATCCTGCGCCTCGAGGTCGGCGAAATAGCCGTCCAGACGATCGCCGCCTTCGGTCAGCGCCAGAACGACGTGAGGGTCGAACCGTCGCCCGATCACCGCCGCGGTCTGCAGGAGGCGCCGGGCCTCTTGCGGCAGCCGATCGACGCGCGCCGCCAGGATCGAGTGAATGCTCTGAGGCAGCAAAACGTTGAGCGCCTCCGCGTCGAACTCGACGTCTTTTTCACGGACGGAAACGATATGCCTCTCCATGAGGAACGCCGCGATTTCCTCGGCGAACAGGGCGTTGCCGTCGGCTTTTTCCATGATCAGCGAGTTCGAGCGCGTCGGGCAGGCGCTCGACGCCAAATCTCAATTGAGCGATGCGCGAGGTCTCGCGACCCGAGAGCGGATCGAGCGCGATCTCGACGACCTGCGCGCGGCCGAGCCAGGGCGGCGCGTAGGTCGGCCGTCGCGTCAGAAGAAGCAGCAGGGAGGCCGAGGTCTCGGCTGCGATCAGCCCGCCCAGGAATTCCTCGGACGCGCTGTCGATCCAGTGGGTGTCCTCGATGGCTATGACAAGCGGCGCCAGACGCGCGCGCGCTCGGATGATCTTGTGCAGAAGCTCGCGCGTTCTGAGCCCGATCAGGACGCCGTCCAGCGTCGCCAGCGCCCCGCTCGCGGGCTCGTGGCCAAGCAGATTGAGGATGAGATCGCCATTCTCGTCCGTCTTCAGGCCGATGCTCCGCAGGCCTTCGTCGAGCCTGACCTGGACCGTCGCGCGATCGTCGCCGCGGACGATGCGAAAGAGGCCCCGCGCGACATCAATGAAGGCGCGGAAGGCGGTCTCCCTGCCCTCGGCGGTGCATCCCCCGGTCACCACGCGCGCCCGATATTTCCCGGCGCGCTCGCCGAACTCGTGCAACAGCCGCGACTTCCCGATGCCCGGCTCGCCGGATATGTCGAAAGCGCGAACATCGCCGCCGATCTCCCGAACGGCCCGTTCGAGCCTGTCCAGTTCGCGCTCGCGGCCGACGAACGTGGTCAGGCCGCGAAAACGCGAGGCGTCGAAGCGCGAGGCCTCATTCCGAACCCGGTCAAGCCGATAGACCCGCTCGGTTGCGCTGCGTCCCTTGATCGGATGTTCTCCGGCGAACTCGGCGTCCACCAGCCCCTCGACGAGACGGTAAGCGAGTTCGCTGAGAAGAACCGTTCCGGGCGCGGCGAGCCCCTGCACGCGGGAGGCGACGTTGACTGCGTCGCCGGTGACCGCGAGGCCGGCGGCGCCGCCCGACTGCAGATGACCGAATACAGCGGGTCCGGCGCTGATCCCGATCCGGACTTCGGCGCGAAAGCCGAATGTCTTCTCGATCTCGTCCCATTCGCCCTCGAGGCTCTTGAGGATCGCGAGCGCGGCCCGGCACGCTCGGACCGGCGCGTCCTCCTGCGCGACCGGCACGCCGAACACCACCATCACGCCGTCGCCGGCGATGTCCTTGATCCGCGCGCCCTCGGCTTCAACGACCGTCTCGACGACGCGCGCCAGCTTTTGGATCAGGCCGAAAGCGGCCTCTTCGCCGAAGCGCTCGGAAAACGTGGTGAAGCCGACCATGTCCGCGAAGAGAACGACAACCTGGCGACGCTCCGCTTCCAAGACCTGTTCTCCAACCCTGCCCCGCTCAAAATTTCAATGATCGGCGAGAATAGCAAGGGCCGTCTGGGACGGCCAGAGGACACGGCCCGCGCGCGGGCCAAGCGGAAGCGGGTGGCGAGGAAGCGGAAGGAGTGAAGGGGGACGGAACCAAGTTCGCCGCGGACGAGTATCTAGCCGTTTTATACGAGAGCCACCTCTCCGCCTTCTGTGCTCATCAGGCAGGAACCGAAAGGCTCTGTCTTAGAACTGACTTACGAACACTTCCAGCTTCTTCAACCAATCCGAAACGTCCTTTGCTTCCTTCGGCAACTTATAATCGTGTGCGGCCTCATTTCTAACAGTGTACTCTTTATCAAGAGATGCCCTGACGCCTGGCTGGTTGTGGAAAATTACGTCGAGCCTACGGCGTACCGCTACATTTTTTATATTTTCAATGAAATACTGCCATGCATGGCCGTTTACGGTGCGCGTCCGAGCATTCTCTTCGACTCTTATTTCGGTCTCTTTCCGCACTAGGTACTCGAACTGACCCCACCCTAGAATATAGAACGCGACATCGAGGATTTGCCGAAAACGCTCGAGCTCTTGCGTTGCGCCCCGTCGATTGCGAATTTCCTGGTCGAGCAAGCTAGAAATCTTGTCGTAGGCGCGGTTGGTGTCTTGGAGCCGGCTCATTGGCGACTTGTAAGCTCTACGAGCGCAGATTTATCGAAAGCTTTCAGCTAGCGGTGACCGTCGGCGGACGCAAATTTCCAGTCGTAACGGTCGTTCTCCTTTATGGCGACTTTATAGCGACGACGATGATAGTTCTGTCGGGAGTGATCATGTCAATTCTTCCGAAGGCGCCGATAAGCCAAAGTCCGCGAGGAACAAAACTGGCGATCGCCTGATCGTCAAGTATCACTTCAAGGACACGTAGTTCTCGGTCGACAACAGCATACCTTTGCATTAATTCTTATTACATGGTCACCGAGCGCGTTTGCTCAAAACGCAAGTCCGCCTGGTCTGCGAGCCATGTCTGGACTTGTTTATAAAAAGCACCAATGCGATCGAGCCAGTCCTCAACCTCAGCAACAACGCGCCGACGTTCGAAGACCCCCTCTGCGGTTTTTTCCCAAACATCTAACGGAGCAAAATGTTCGAACACAAGACGCGACGACTGGTCGTACCTCATTACAGTGAGCTTTAGCCGTTCGATATTAAAGAGCCATATTTCAAGGTTTAAACCTTCTGCTTGTGCACGCTTCAGCAGTTTGTTCCCTGCATCGAGATCTTGTCGCCTTGGATCTCCCTCTCGTACTTTCACGTTAACTAAAATTCGGCTCCCGTCGGCACCTACGAGTTCAACATCTGCATTGGTCGGGCTCTGGGCGCTAGACGTTTCGCGTTGCATCCCCGAAACCTGCAGCGTTTCCACTATGCGGGCTTCCGTACCTTCACTCTCATCAGCAACCCGCGGAAGAATTGGTGAGTTGTTTGGATCGAAATGAATTGGTTCGGGCAGACCGGCCTCGGGCCCGAACACGACGAAACGGTTGCCAAGGTTTACGAGAGCTTGCCGTCGAGCCGTGTCTATGGGACTTGTGTTGTTCATTGCAGGCAGATAACACCAACGGTGCGTGTGCTGGATCAAGGTTCGTCAATCCAAATTATCACACGCGGTCCGGTGGGTGAAGGGCGCGCCTCCTGGCGCTTGGGCACCGCGCCGGCCGAGCGTGTTCCACACCTTGATCATGCGGTCGGCGCACGGCGGACCCGTTTACCATGAAATGGCAAAACAGAACAAATCATGTACAAGAGCGAGAGCTGGGGCTATGGTTGCTCTTCAGGTCGAAAGCGGCAGGTCGAAAGCGGCCGATCCGGTCGCGCTCCGGAGGATATAAAAGACGGTGACTCCCAATCCGGGTGACGAGTGGCGGCGGCGTCGCAGCAGCCAGATCCTGATCCCCGGGTCAAGTCCGGGTCAAGTCCGCGGATGCCGAAGGACGACCGCATGCGCGGGCATGACAACGGCGCGAATGCAAACGGCTGTGCCGATGTCGCTGGCGCACAACGTCGCCGCCGGCGCGTATTGAACACTTATGATATGCTTTATTCTGGGCGCTCGAATGAATTTTGTGACGTAACCGCCAAGCCGGCGCGCGATCCTTTCGGCCGAATGTCTCGCCCGGAATTGAAAAAGGCGCCGGAAGCCCTTGAGAAGGCTCGAGATGGACTCGGAAATGGCACGGCGTTCTGAGGCCAGCCGGAAGCCGCAGGGCGCGGCCCTCGCCGGCGACCCAGATGAGCGACCGGCCTGATACCGCGTCGCCGCAAAGTCAGCGGCTTGGGGGTTGCTTTGTGACAGCTTCGGCTCAACCCCCCGTCCAGCCGCCCCGACCCCACGGGAGCCTCACGCAAACCGCCGCTTCACCCGCTCGACCTGGTCGGGCGCGACGCGGACGGTGAGGTGCAGGCCTTCGTCCGTGTCGGCGCGGCGCATCACTTCGGAATGTTCGTAGAGCCAGTGCAGGCCCTGTCCGTCCGATGGATCGAGGGTCAGCTCGATCAGCGAGCGGTCGCGCGCCAGCCGCTCTTCGATCGCGGCGGTGAGGCGCTCGAGCCCCTCCCCGGTCCGCGCCGAGACCGCGAGCGGCGCGGACGGGCGCATCTCCTCTTCCTGCTTGATCACGGCGCGGGCGTCGGCGTCGAGCTTGTCGAGCTTGTTCCACACCTCGATCACCCGGTCCGCGGCGTCGGCGACGCCAAGCTCGGCGAGGATCGTCTCGACGTCCTGGCTCTGCGCCTCGCTGTCGGCGTGGGCGATGTCGCGCACATGCACGATCGCGTCGGCCGCCCGCACCTCTTCGAGCGTCGCCCGGAAGGCCGAGATCAGCATGGTCGGCAGGTCGGAGATGAAGCCGACCGTGTCGGACAGGATCGCCGAGCCGCCGTGCGGCAGCTTGATCAGCCGCATGGTCGGATCGAGGGTGGCGAACAGCATGTCGGCCGCCATCACCTCCGCCCGGGTCAGGCGGTTGAACAGGGTCGACTTGCCGGCGTTGGTGTAGCCGACCAGCGCGACGATCGGATAGGGGACGTCGGCCCGGCTCGCCCGGTGCAAGGCCCGGGTGCGCTTGACGTTCTCAAGCTCGCGCTCGATCCGCACCATCCGCTCCTGGATCAGCCGGCGGTCGGTCTCGATCTGGGTTTCGCCGGGGCCGCCGAGAAAGCCGAAGCCGCCGCGCTGCCGCTCGAGGTGGGTCCACGACCTGACGAGGCGCGACTTCTGGTAGGCGAGATGGGCGAGCTCGACCTGCAAGGCGCCCTCGGCGGTGCGGGCGCGCCGGCCGAAAATTTCCAGGATCAGCCCGGTGCGGTCGATCACCTTGCTGGCAAAGGCCTTTTCGAGATTGCGCTGCTGAACGGGCGAAAGCGCGCAGTCCATCACCACGAGGTCGATCGCCTCGGCCTTCGCCTCCTCGGCGATCGCCTCGACCTTGCCCTTTCCCAGGAAGGTCGCCGGCCGCGGGGCGGCGAGCGCCACGATCTCGGACCCGACGACGTCGAGGTCGATGGCGCGCGCGAGGCCGACCGCCTCCTCGCGGCGGGCCTCGGGCGTGCGCAGGGCGCCGCTGTCGCCGAACTGGGCGCGCGACAGATAGGGACAGACGACCCGGGTGCGCGTGCCCGCGGCGGCGGCGCGCTCCCGATTGTCGACGGCGCCGCGCGGGTCCGCGGCGATCAGGTCAATGGGCGTCGGACTGCTCCTCCACCGCCTCGAACATGGTGATCGGGCTGGCGGGCATGATGGTCGAGATCGCGTGCTTGTAGACGAGCTGGGAGTGGCCATCCCGCCGCAACAGCACGCAGAAGTTGTCGAACCACGTGACGAACCCCTGCAACTTCACCCCGTTGACCAGAAAGATCGTCACGGAAGTTTTCGACTTGCGGACATGATTGAGAAACGTGTCCTGGAGGTTTTGCGCCTTCTCTGTCGGCATGATTGTTTTCCATATTGCCGGGCCCACGCCCGGGCGTTGTTATTGAATCCCCATGCGCGCCTTTTTGTGACGCGCTGCGCACGCTACCGTACCACATATCGGCAAGCGGCGACAGATAAGCCGATTGACCATTGTTATACTGGCTTTCACGACCTTCGCGCGCCCTCCCGGAACGCCTTGCGCAGCGCGAGCGCGACCGGACCGGGCCGTCCGTCGCCGATCGGCGTCCCGTCGAGCGACACGACCGGCATGGCGAGCGTCGTGGCGCTGGAAAAGAAGGCCTCGCGCGCAGTCTTCGCCTCGGCCGGCGAAAACGGCCGTTCGGCGAGCCGCAGGCCAAGCGCGCCGGCGACGGCGATGAGCGCGGCCCGCGTCACGCCGTGCAGAATCGATTCGTCCGCCTGCCGCGTGACGAGCGTCCCCTCGGGCGTCACGATCCAAGCGTTGGTCGAGGCCCCCTCGGTGACGAACCCGTCGCGATCGACGAACCACGCCTCGAACGCGCCCGCGTCGCGCGCGGCTTGCTTGGCCAGCACGTTGGGCAGCAACTGGAGCGTCTTGACGTGCGGATGGGCCCAGCGCGTCTCCGCGACGGTGACCACGGCAACGCCCGCCGCGGTCCGCGCGGCGTTCATGGCCGGGTCGAGCGCCCGGGCCGAGACCACGAGCCCGGGCCTGACGCCGTCGGGCGGAAAGCCGTGGTCGCGCCGGGCGGCGCCGCGGCTCACCTGAAGATAGACGAGGCCGTCGCGGACCCGGTTCCGCCGCACGATCTCGCGTAGGACGCGTCGGAGCGCCTCGCGGCCGATCGGCCAGCCGATCCGGACACTCTCGAGCGAGCGCCCGAGCCGGTCGAGGTGGCGCGTCTCTTCGATCAGCGCGCCAGCGTTCACCTCGCAGACCTCATAGACGCCGTCGCCGAAGGTCACGGCGCGGTCGTTGACCGAAACCACCGCCTGCGCAATCGGAACGTAGCGGCCGTTCACATAAACGATGCGCGACACGGCGCCCCTTCTCGTTTTTTTGCGCTGAATCGAGGTCAGCTCGGGCGCCAACCCCGATTTGGCCGATATCGCCCCGACGGTCCAGCCCCCGCCCCTTCCGCGGCCGCAACTCGAGGGAACTGCTTGAAGACTGCGCGCCGATCACTCCACCCCGAGCGACTTCAGCTTGCGATGCAGCGCCGAGCGCTCCATGCCGATGAATTCCGCGGTGCGCGAGATGTTGCCGCCGAAACGGTTGAGCTGGGCGATCAGGTAGTCGCGCTCGAACGCCTCGCGCGCGTCGCGCAGCGGCAGGCTGAGCAGCTTCTCGCCGCCGATGCCGCTCGGCACCGCGGGGACGAGCGCCCCGACCTCCGCCGGCAGCATCGAGGCCGAAATCTCGGCGTTGGGGTCGCCGAGCGCGAGGATCATCAGGCGCTCGACATTGTTGCGCAGCTGGCGGATGTTGCCTGGCCAGTCGTGCGACTGTAGCACCGCCATGGCGTCGACGCCGATCTTGCGCGGCGTCACGCCCATGCTGTGCGCGGTGAACTCGAGGAAATACTGGACGAGCTCCGGAATGTCCTCGCGCCGCTCCGCCAGCGTCGGCACCCGGATCGGCACCACGGACAGGCGGTGGAAGAGGTCCTCGCGGAACCGGCCCTCGGTGATCGCCTCGGCCAGGTCCTGACTGGTCGAGGAGATGATCCGCACGTCGACATGCACCCGCGAGGAGCCGCCGACGCGCTGGAAATTCTGGTCGACGAGCACGCGCAGAATCTTGGCCTGCGTCTCGCGCGGCATGTCGGCCACTTCGTCGAGGTAGAGCGTGCCGCCGTGGGCCTCCTCCAGCGCGCCGATGCGCCGGGGATGGTCCGGCCCCTCCTCGACGCCGAAAAGCTCGGCCTCCATCGTTTCGGGCGACATAGCCGGGGCGTTGACCACGACGAACGGACCGTCGGCGCGGCCGGAGCGCTCGTGAATGAGCCGGGCGGCCAGCTCCTTGCCGGACCCGGCGCCGCCGGAGATCAGCACCCGCGAATTGGCCGGGCCAAGCTTGTCGATGATCCGCTTGAGGTTGGCGAGGGCCTGGGACGAACCGACCATGCGGTTGATCGCGCCGCCGCGCGTTTTCAGGTCGTTGACCTCGCGTTTCAGGCGCGAGGTCTCCAACGCCCGGTCGGCGATCAGGATCAGCCGGTCCGCCTTGAACGGCTTCTCGATGAAGTCGTAGGCGCCGAGCTTGATCGCCGTCACCGCCGTCTCGATGTTGCCGTGACCCGAGATCATCACCACGGGCACGCTCGGATTCTGCTTCTTGATCGCCTCGAGCAGCTGAAGGCCGTCGAGCCTCGAGCCCTGGAGCCAGATGTCGAGCAGGATGAGCTGCGGGCGGCGGGATTCGATGGCGGCAAGCGCCTCGTCGGAATCGCGGGCCGCCCGCGGCTGGTGACCCTCGTCCTCCAGGATGCCGCCGACCAGCTCGCGGATGTCGTCCTCGTCGTCGACGATGAGAATGTCTGCAGCCATCAATGGGATCCGGTCTCTTCGCTCTGCCGCTCGCGGGGCTCGCCCTCGGCGCCGGCAAGCGGCAGTTTCATCAGCACCATCGCCCCGCGCCCGCCCCCGGCGCGGTCGAGCCCGTCGAGGAGATCGACCCCGCCGCCGTGGTCCTCGAAGATCTTGACGACGATCGGCAGGCCGAGACCCGTCCCCTCCGCCCGCGTTGTCACATAGGGCTCGATCAGGCGATTGCGGTCGGCCATCGGGAAGCCCTTGCCGTTGTCGCTGACGGCGATCTCGATGAAGCCGCCGACGTCCGATTCGAGCGTCACCAGGACGCGCCCGCGCTCACGGTTCTCGCCGAGCGCGTCAATGCCCTCCGCAGCGTTCTTGAGCACGTTGGTCAGCGCCTGCGAAATGAGCCGGCGGTCGAAATCGGCCATGACCGGAATCTCGGGCAGCCGTTCCTCGAAATCGACGTCCGCCCGTCCCACCCGCATGAGAAACACGGCCTGCCGCACGCAGTCGGTCAGGTCGTCGCGCGCCGGCCGCGCCTTGGGCATGCGGGCGAAGGAGGAGAACTCATCGACCATGCGCTTGATGTCGTCGACCTGGCGGATGATGGTGTCGGTGCACTGGTCGAACACGTCCTTGCCCTCGACGATATGCCGGCCATAGCGGCGCTTGAGGCGCTCGGCGGAAAGCTGGATCGGGGTCAGCGGATTTTTGATCTCATGCGCGATGCGCCGGGCGACGTCGGCCCAGGCGGCGGTGCGCTGCGCGGTGACGAGGTCGCTGATGTCGTCGAGCGTGATGACGCCGCCGCTGTCGCCGCCTCCCGGGCTGCCGCTGACGCGGACGTTGAGGATGCGTTCGCGGCCGTCGCGAAGCACCGTGGCCTGCCCCTGATGCAGGCGCATCCTGAGCGACCGCGCCTGCTCCCAGATGAGGCCGATGCTGTGATGGACGGAGGTCAGCGGACGGCCAACCAGCCCGTGCTCGCCGCCGAGCAGCTTTTCGGCGGCGGCGTTGCAGATGGTGATCGCGCCGTCGCGGTCGACGCCGACAACGCCCGCGGGAACCCCGGCGAGCACCGCCTCGATGAACGCCCGCCGCTCGTCGTTGAGCGCATTGGCGGCCACCAGGCCGGACTGCTGGCGCAAAAGCTCGGAGGTCATCTTGTTGAACGTGTCGCCGAGATGCCCGAGGTCGCCGTCGGAGGCGCGCGCCGCGACCTGGACATGGAGGTTGCCCGAGGCGACCTCGTCGGCGGCGCGGATGAGGCGCCGGATCGGTCCAACGAGACGGTTCGCCCAGGTCAGCCCGAGCCAGATCGCCGAGAAGAGCATGGTCAGCGCCAGCATCACGAACACGGTGGCGAAGCCAAGCTCCAGACTATGGCGGTGCGCCTCGAACCTCGCCCACATGTTCGACACCAGCGCGGCGTCCTCGGCGACCTTGGCCGCCAGCGGATCGATGCCGCGCGCGGCGTAAAGGAACTGGCCCTCGGCGCCGGGAATGGGGCGGATGGCGACGAAGATGTTGCCGGCGCCAAGGAAGCCGCACAGGTCCTCGCCGTTCAGCGCATCGCGGAAATCGGACGGGTCGGGCCGCGCGATCAGGTGGGCGTCGGAGCCGTCGGCGATCTGAAGCGGGACGCCGTCGTCCTTCATCAGGGCGGCGGCGCCGAAGCCGAGCGTCTTGGCGCGCGAGTCGAAATACGCCTTGAACTGGGACGGATCGGATCGCAGCAGCAGGGCGCTGCGCGAGATATCGCCCGCGGTCAGCTCCACGTCGCGCAGCAGGGTCCGGCATTGCGACTCGCGGTAAAGCTGGGTCGCGTCGCCCGATTCATTGATGAAACTGGCGACGTCGCTCATGAAGCGCGGGTTGATCGCCCATTCGACCGAGACCGTGGCGACGGTCGCGGTGACGATCGCCGGGATGGCGGCGACCAGCGAGAAGAGGGCGACGAACCGGCTGTGCAGTCGCGCCCCTGCGCGCGCCGCCCGGCGCGCGGCCTTGAGCCGGTTCAGCTCGATGGCGATGAGGACGATCAGGACGATGACGACGAGGCCGTCGCCGACCAGCAGCGTCGAGACGACCGTCTGAGTCGGCAGAATCGGGGTGAAGCCGGCGAAGACGAGGAAGGTCGCGAGCGCAAGCACGAACGCCGCGCCGACCGCAATGGGCCCGAAACGCGCCGTCGGTCCGCTGTCGTCGAAAGGCGCTGCGCCCTGCCCGCCCGAAGTCTTGCTAGCGCCCGTCAAACCCGTTCATCCGCCTGCCGCCGGGCTGCGTTGCGCTGGGCCCAAGATTTCGTGGCGATCGTGCAACATTGTTGCGCAATTGCGACGATTTGGCGGCGCCGGGCTCAGCGGAACGTCGGCATGTCGCGCAAACTGAGGTCGCGGATCTTCTTGCGCAGGGTGTTGCGGTTGAGGCCGAGGATCTCGGCCGCCCGAATCTGGTTGCCCCGGGTGAGGGTCAGCGTCGCGGCGATCAGCGGCGCCTCGAGATCGTGCAAGACGCGATGATAGAGGCCGACCTGCGGATTGGCGCCGCCGAACGAGCGGAAAAGCTCGCCGACGGCGCGCTCCATTGCGGCGTTGAAGCCCTCGCCGTTGATCGGGCCCGGCGTTGCGACGCGCAGGCGAACGTCTTCGGCGGCCGCTTGGGCCGAAGCGGTCGGCGGCGCGGTTCCGGCGCTGAGTTCGGCCTCGATCAGCGCCTCGCCGATGACATCCTGCGGATAAAGGGCGGCGAGACGCCGGGTGAGGTTTTCCAGCTCGCGAACGTTGCCGGGCCAGGGATAGCGCTTCATGCGCTCCATTGCCGGCTGCTCGATCGACTTCAGCGGCAGGCCTTCGCTCGCTCCGCGCTGGAAGAAGGAGCGCACGAGGTCCGGGATGTCCTCGGGCCGCTCGCGTAGCGGCGGCAGGCGGATCGGAACGACGTTGAGGCGGAAGAACAGGTCCTCGCGGAATCCGCCCTGCTGGATGGCGAAGCGCAGGTCCTTGTTGGTGGCCGCGACAATGCGGACGTTGGTCTTGATCGGAGTCCGGCCGCCGACGGTCGTGTACTCGCCCTGCTGCAGCACGCGCAAGAGGCGCGTCTGCGCCTCCATCGGCATGTCGCCGATCTCGTCCAGAAACAGCGTTCCGCCTTCGGCCTGCTCGAACCGGCCGACCGAGCGCGCCGCGGCGCCGGTGAAGGCGCCCTTCTCGTGGCCGAACAGCTCGCTCTCGATCAGGTCGCGCGGAATGGCGGCCATGTTAATGGCCACGAACGGGCCGCCCTTGCGCTTGCCGTAGTCGTGCAGCGCGCGGGCGACGAGTTCCTTGCCGGTTCCCGACTCGCCGGAGATCATGACGGTGAGGTCGGTCTGCATCAGCCGCGCCAGCACCCGGAAGATGTCCTGCATCGCCGCCGAGCGGCCGACGATCGGCATCACCTCGGTTGGCGCGTGGTCGTCGGGCGGCTCGCGCCGGCGCTTCGGCTCGGCGAGGGCGCGCCCGACGATAGAGACCAGTTCGCGCAGGTCGAAGGGCTTGGGCAGATATTCGTAGGCGCCGCGCTCGGAGGCCTTGATCGCCGTCATGAACGTGTTTTGCGCGCTCATCACGATGATCGGCAGGTCGGGCCGGATGCGCTTGATGCGGGGCAGGAGCTCGAAGGCGTTGTCGTCGGGCATCACCACGTCGGTGATCACGAGGTCCCCCTCGCCGGCCGCCACCCACCGCCATAGGCCCGCTACGGTTCCGGTCGACCGGACCTCGTAGCCCGCCCTCGACAGCGCCTGGTTCAGGACGGTGCGTATTCCGGCGTCGTCGTCTGCGACCAGAATCTGCCCTGACGGCATGCCAACGGCTCCTTCCGCATCCACGCTTTCCCCTCCGCCTCAGGTTGCGGCTCGGGGGCGCATCGACGGCAAGGGCATCAGGACGCGGAAGGTCGTTCTGCGCGGATGCGACTCGCACTCGACGATGCCGCCGTGATCGCCGACGAGTTTCGCCACCAGTGCAAGTCCCAGACCAGACCCCTGGCCTTTGGTGCTGACGAACGGATCGAACAGGTTGGCGGCGATCTCGGGCGCGATGCCGGAGCCGTTGTCGCGCACGCAGATCTCGAGCGGCAGCGACACGGGCTCGGAGCTCGCGCCCGTGCGCAGGCGAACCCCGGGCCGGTACGCCGATGTCAGGGTGATCTCCCCGTCAATGCCATCTTCACCAATGGCTTCCGCCGCATTCTTGATCAGATTCAGGAAGACTTGGATCAGCTGGTCGCGCGAGCCGAGGATGTGCGGCAGCGACGGATCGTAGACTTCCAGAAACCGGACGTGGCGCGCGAAGCCGGCCTGGGCGAGCCGTTTCACATGGTCGAGCACGGCGTGGATATTGAGGCTTTCCCACTGCGCCGGCGTCGAATTGGCGAAGGACTGCATCCGGTCGACCAGCTTAACGATCCGGTCGGTCTCGTCGCAGATGAGACGGGTCAGCGCGCGGTCCTCGTCGCTGGCGCTCGCCTCGAGCAACTGAGCCGCGCCACGGATGCCCGACAGCGGGTTTTTGATCTCGTGGGCGAGCATGGCCCCGAGCGCAGTGACTGAGCGCGCCGCACTCCGATGGGTCATTTGTCTGTCTATTTTTTCGGCGATTGCCCTTTCCTGGAGCATAATTGCGATGGAATCGCTCGGGGGCGGCAGAGGAGCGATGAAAACATCGACAGACCCCCGCCCTCCCGTGCGCGGCGTGGAAATGTCGATCCGGTAGCCCGCAACAGTCGCGTGGTTCCTGCGCGCGTCCGACACGAGCCCGAACACCGGCGAGCCGAACGGCAGGAGGTCGCCCAGACGCGACCGCAACAGGGCGCCGCGCCCCATGTCGAAGAAGGTCTCGGCCGCCATGTTGGCGTCGATCGCCAGATCCTTCCCGTCGATGACAATCAGCGGCTGGGCCAAGGCGTTGAGGACCTTCGCCGGATCGAAAAGCGTTTTCTGCAACGGCGCGGTCACGCGGCCTTCTCCATGACGGCGCCGTCGAAGGCGCGGCCGAGCAGCGCGACGGCGCGGTCCGGGTCGTCGGTCGTCACCAGTTCGCGTCGGAGCGGCGCCGGCGCGCCGGCGGCCTCCGCGTAGGCGGCCAGGTGCTTTCGCGCATGGCGGAGGCCGACGCGCGATCCGAGCTCGCCGAGCAGCCAGTCGAGATGCGCGATCGCCGCCGCCCGCCGTTCTGCGACCGGCGGCGGACGAAGCGGGCCGCCGTCGGCGAGCGCGCGGGAAATCGCCCCGACGAGCCAGGGCGCGCCGACGGCCGCGCGGCCGACCATCACGCCCCGGGCGCCCGACTGAGCCAGCATGGCGCGCGCGTCCTCGACGCCGGCGCAGTCGCCGTTGATCACGACGGGCGCCGACACGGCCTCGACGACGGCGCGGACCGAGCGCCAATCGGCCCGGCCTTCATAGAACTGCGCGCGCGTGCGGCCGTGAACAATCACCATTTGCGCGCCGGCGCGGGTGGCGCGCGCGCCGAGTTCGGGGGCGTTCATCGAGGCCGCGTCCCAGCCCAGGCGCATCTTCAGCGTCACCGGAACCGACACCGCCCCGACGACTGCGGAAACGACACGCTCGGCGTGGTCCAGATCGCGCATCAGCGCCGCCCCCGCGAGCGCGCCCGAGACCCGTCGCGCCGGGCAGCCCATATTGATGTCGATGATGGCGGCGCCCGCGCCCGCGACCCTGCGGGCCGTCTCCGCCATGGCGCTGGGCTCGCGGCCGACGAGCTGGACCGCATGCGGCGACACGCCCGCGCCGTCCGCGCGCAGCGTCGCCTCGGCGTCGCCGTCGAGGTAGGTTTCCGCCGCCACCATTTCGGAGAAAGCCAACGCCGCGCCGAACCGGCGCGCCGCCCGCCGCATCCCGAGGTCGGACACGCCAGACATCGGCGCCAGCATGGCGACGCCGTCGAGCCGCATCGTGCCGACCGCCAGCGTGTTGCGGTTGCCCAGTTTTTGCGCAAATTTCATGTTGCCTATCTTCTAACCAAGAAGACGCCAAACGCAAGCGCCGAGGCCGTTCGGAACTTGAGCCGGGCCGGGCGTTTTGCTGGTTTATGCTAGGATGGCCCGGTCCTTTGGGCCGCTCTCAAACGAGCCCCGGGTCCCAGGCGAACGTAAGGAGGCTCGGCGTGAGCACAGCGATGTTTTCCAAGGTTCAAGCGTTCGCGCTTGCGATCGCGATGCTGGCGGCGGCGGCCCCGTCGGGCGCCGTCGTCAGCGTCGATCTGCCAAACACCTGCGCGGACAAGAACGCGCTGCACAACATGGCGATCGACGCCCGTCTGGAAGCCGTCAAGATGTATTACAAGGGCTTCATTCAAAACCTCGGCGATCGAACCAGGCAGGTCTGCCTCGAAGCGCACGTGCTCATGGACGACCACTTCGATGTGATCAACAAGACCGCCGAGCTGATCGAGAGCGAGTGCCTGCCCGTCGACGTCGCAGCCATGCGGGCGACGGAGGGCCTGTGCACGTGACGCTGTCTTGACGAGGCGGGCCGCCAGCCCCAGGAAGCGGGATGTCGTCCTCCGATTCTCCGCCCGCCGTCGCTGCGATCATCCTCGATCTCTGCGCCGGCGCTCCAACCGGCGCGACCATCTCGCCGATCGATGCGGCCAAGGCTTTCGCCGACGCGCGCGGCGAGGACGACCTCGGCTGGCGCATGCATCTGACGGCAGTGCGGCGCGCCGCGGTCCGTCTGGCGCTGGAGGGTCGGCTGGTGATCTACCGAAAAGGCAAGATGGCCGATCCGAACGACTTTCGCGGCGTCTACCGGCTCGGCGCGCCGTCGCAGGAATGAGTCCGCTCGCTCCGGGTCGCGCCTCGGCTCAGGCGCCGCCGGCGATCGACAGGCCGTCCTGCGGTCCCGGGAAAAGGCGATCGATTCGGCCGGTCGCCCGGTAGACTGCCAAGCCCACCCATTCCTTCGCCGCGCTCTCGAAGGTCTGAAGGTTCTGGCCGGCGTCGAGCGACCACAGCGCCGGACGGCCGGGGCCGAGCGTGCGGAAGCCGACAGGGTAGGCCACAACGTCGAAACCGGCCTTCTCAAACAGCCCCATCGACCGGGGCATGTGAAACGCGGACGTCACGAGCCACCATCGCTGGCCGAGCTCGGGACGAACAAGGTCCGCGGTGAAGCGCGCGTTTTCGTCGGTGTTGCGCGATTGGTCCTCCAGCGTCACCCGCGAGGGATCGACGCCGAGGGCGGCGAGCAGCGCCCTCGCCTGCTCCGCTTCGTGGTTCCCACCGCCCCCTATCAGCGAGCCCGTCCCTCCGGTGAACACGATTCGCGCCCCCGGATAGCGCTTCGCCAGGAGCGCAGCCTCGACGACCCGCTCCCCCTCCTCGAAGACGGCCTGACCGCGGGCGTCGCTCTCGGCGCCCTTGATGGCGCCGCCCAGAACGATGATCCCGTAGGGCGGCGGCGTGTCCGCGGACGGCGCAGGAAATCGGTTTTCGAGAGGCGCGATCAGCAGCCGGCCGGCGGGGGTCAGGGCGATAACGATCAACGCGAGAAGCGAGGCGATCGCCAGCCGGCGCCCGAAACGCGCGGCGCGGCCGAAGGTCAGGATCGCCCCCGCCAGCGCCAGAAGGAGCATGAGCGGAATTGGCGAGAGGAAGGACTCGTAGAGCTTCGACAGGATAAAGAACATCGGCCGCCCCCTGGAACCGGCGCTCTTCTCGCAGCCGCCGAGACTTGTCGCAACCGACCTTGAAGGCCTAGTGTCCGCCCGACCTAACGGGAAGCCCCGCATGACCTTCCATCGCGATGTCGTCGGCGCCATCGGCCGGACGCCCCTCATTCGTCTCGCCGCCGCGTCGGAGGCGAGCGGTTGCACGATCCTCGGCAAGGCCGAATTCATGAATCCGGGAGGCTCGGTCAAGGACCGCGCGGCGCTGGCGATCATTCGGGACGCTGTCGACCGCGGCGCGCTGGGGCCCGGAGGCGTCATCGTCGAGGGGACGGCCGGCAACACCGGCATCGGCATCGCCATGGTGGCCTGCGCCCTCGGCTACCGCTCCGTGATCGTCATCCCCGACACCCAGTCTCAGGAAAAGAAGGACCTGCTTCGCCTTTCCGGCGCCGAACTGATCGAGGTGCCGGCGGTTCCCTACGCCAATCCCAACAATTACGTACGCTATTCGGGACGTCTGGCCGAAGCTCTGGCCAAAACCGAGCCGGGCGGCGCCGTCTGGGCCAACCAGTTCGACAACGTCGCCAACCGGCGCGGGCACTACGAGACGACCGGCGCGGAGATCTGGGACGCGCTCGAGGGCAAAGTGGACGGCTTCGTCAGCGCAGTCGGTTCGGGCGGGACGCTGGCGGGCGTCGGCATGGCGCTCAAGGAGCGCGACAGCGCCGTCAAGATCGCGCTCGCCGATCCGATGGGCGCGGCGCTCTATTCCTTTTACACGACCGGCGAGCTCAAGAGTTCCGGCTCCTCGATCACCGAAGGCATCGGCCAGGGCCGCGTGACGGCCAACCTCGAAGGGGCGCCGGTGGATTTCGCCTTTCAGGTCCCCGACGAGGAGGCGCTCGCCGATCGTCTTCGATCTGGCGGTCAAGGAGGGCCTGCTGGTCGGCGGCTCGACGGGCGTCAACGTCGCCGGCGCGATCCGGCTTGCGCGCGCGCTCGGACCGGGCCACACGATCGTCACGCTGCTCTGCGATTCCGGCGCCCGCTACGCTTCCAAGCTGTTCAATCCGGCCTTCCTGCGCGCAAAAGGCCTGCCCGTCCCGGAATGGCTCGAAGCCAAGGGGCGAGCTCCCGAGGTGTTCGTCCAATGACCGAAACCCTGTTCCGCGAAGACGCCTACCGGCGCGAGACCGCGGCGACGGCGCTGTCGGCCGAAGCGCGCGGCGTCGCGCTCGATCGCACCGTCTTTTATCCCCAGGGCGGCGGACAGCCCGGCGACCAGGGCGTTCTCGAGCTCGAAGACGGCGGGATCGTCCAGATCGTCAACACGATCTACGACGCCGACCGCAAGACCATCCTGCACGTTCCGGCGGAGGGCGCGGCTCTGCCCGCCGCGGGCGCGCGCGTCGTCGCCCGTATCGACTGGGAGCGGCGCCTGAAGCGCATGCGCGCCCATACGGCGCTGCATCTTCTTTCGGTCGCCCTGCCCTACCCGGTCACCGGCGGCTCGGTCGGCGACGCCGAAGGCCGGCTCGATTTCGATTGCGAGGCGCCGCTCGACAAGGCCGAAGTCGCGCGCAAGCTGAACGACCTCATCGCGCTCGACGCTCCGGTCAGCCTGCGGTGGATCTCCGATGCGGAGCTCGACGCCAATCCGGCGCTGGTCAAGACGATGTCGGTGAAGCCTCCTCGGGGAAGCGGACGCGTGCGCCTCGTGGCGATCGAGGGCATGGATCTGCAGCCCTGCGGGGGCACGCATGTCGCGCGCACCGGCGAAATCGGCCGCGCCTCGGTCACCCAGATCGAAAAGAAGGGGCGGCTCAACCGGCGCGTGCGCATCGTCCTTTCGGAACCGTGAGCTCGCCCGGCATGCCCTCCCTCGTCCCCTCGCGCAATATCTGCACCACGGCGGAACTCGCCGCCGAACTCGGCGATCCGGATCTCGGCGTGATCGACGGATCATGGCACCTGCCCAACACCGGCCGGTACGGGGCGACCGAGTTCCCGCTCGGCCACATTCCCGGCGCCGTCTTTTTTGACATCGACACGATCGCCGACCGCGACGCCGGCCTGCCGCACATGCTGCCGAAGCCGGAGCTGCTCGCTCAGGAGATGACGTCGCTCGGCCTCGGCGACGGCATGCGCTTCGTCGTCTACGACACGCTCGGCCTGTTCGCCGCCGCCCGCGTCTGGTGGACGCTGCGCGCCTATGGCGCGCACGACGTTCGCATCCTCGAGGGCGGCCTGATGAGATGGATCGTCGAGGGGCGTCCGCTCGAGACCGGCGCGGCGCGCCCGAAGCCGCGCACGTTCACGCCGCGCCTCGATCCGGGCTTCGTCGCCACGCTCGACGACGTGCGGGCCGCGCTCGCGAGCGGCTCGGCCCAGATCGTCGACGCGCGTCCGGCCGAGCGCTTCCGCGGCGAGGCGCCCGAACCGCGACCGGGCTTGCGCAGCGGCCATATGCCCGGAAGCCTCAACCTGCCCTTCGGCGAGGTGGTCGAGCACGGCCGCCTGAAGCCTCGCGAGGCGCTCCGGGCGATCTTCGCGGCGCACAAGGTCGATCTCGCGCAACCGATCGTGACCACCTGCGGCTCCGGGGTCAGCGCAGCGATTCTCGCGCTCGCCGTCGAGGAGGCGGGAGGGACGGTCGGCGGTCTCTACGATGGCTCCTGGGCCGAATGGGGCGGGCGCCAGGATTGCCCGGTCGCCGTCGGCGAGGCGTGACGAGCGGTCCAGCGCCGCCTGCTGTCTCCTGCGGGTTTCCCGGCGGATTGACGTCAATCGGGGAATCGTCCAACCCTTCATCCTCATTTGCGGGCCGCCGTCGTGGCCGATCGCAACGAGGACCCCGTCATGGACTATCGCAAAGCGTTCCGGGTCGAGCCGGACAGCAAGGTCAAGCTCGCCAAGCTCGATCCGGCCTTCACCGGCAAGCTCGACTCGGAGGAAACGGCCAAGGAGGAGTTGCAGGCCTACGAGCGCAAGCTGGCCAAGCAGCAGGCGCTGCTCTACGCCGAGCACCAGCATTCGATTCTGGTGGTCCTCCAGGCGCTCGACGCCGGCGGCAAGGACGGCACGATCAAGCACGTCTTCAGCGCGGTCAACCCCCAGGGCGTCAACGTCGTCGGTTTCAAGCAGCCCACGCCGGTCGAGCTCGCGCACGATATTCTCTGGCGCGTCCACCCGCACGCGCCCGGCAAGGGCGAGATCGCGATCTTCAATCGTTCGCATTACGAGGACATCCTCGTCCCCCGCGTCCACAAGACGGTCGACAAGGACACCTGGACGGAGCGCACCAGGCGCATCCGCGATTTCGAGCTGCTTTTGGCCGGGAACGGCACGACGATCCTCAAGTTTTTTCTGCACATCAGCAAGGACGAGCAGCTTGCGCGCTTTGCCCAGCGGCTCGACGATCCGCACCGCAACTGGAAGATCAGCGAATCCGACTACACCGAACGCGCGTTCTGGGACGATTACATTCGCGCGTTCGAGGACGTGTTCGAGGCGACCGGCACGAAAGCCGCCCCGTGGTACGTCATCCCTTCGAACCATAAGTGGTTCCGCAACCTCGCCGTGTCGCAGATCTTGGCCGACACGATGGAAGACCTGAAGCTCGCCTTCCCCAAGCCGACGGTCGACCTCGCCGATATCCGGAAAAAGTATCACGCGGCGCTGAAGGCGGAAAAAGGCGGCAAGAAGAAAGGGTAGACGCGGTCGCCGACCGCGTCCGGCCGCGCCCTTGTCGACACGGTCGCCGACCGCGTCCTTCCGCCCTTGTCGACGCGGTCGCTGGCCGCGTCCGCCGCGCTCCTGTAGACGCGGTCGCCGACCGCGTCCGCCGCGCTCTTGTAGACGCGGTCGCCGACCGCGTCCGCCGCGCTCTTGTAGACGCGGTCGCCGACCGCGTCCGCCGTGCTCTTGTAGACGCGGTCGCCGACCGCGTCCGCCGCCGGGCCCGCAACGTGGGCGCAAGTGACAATTCGCCTGGCGCAAGCTATCGCTCGAACCGACCCAGACCGCGAGCCTGCGCCAAGCTCATGTCCAGCATCCTATCCACGGCGTTCCTGTTCGCGCTCCTGTGCGCGGCGGCTTCGGGCGGCTTCGTCCTCAAGACTCGGCTGCCCGAGCGGCATCGTTCGCGCGATTCCTTCGAACTCGTCCAGCTGTCGATCAACCTGCTCGTCACCTTCACCGCGATCGTGCTCGGCCTCCTGACGAACTCGGTGAAGAACGGTTTCGACGCCGCCTACTCGGAACGCGGCGCCTACGCCGCCTCGCTCACCCAGCTTGACCATTGCCTGCGCGACTACGGACCCGAGACCGCCGCGATGCAGGAGCAGATCCAGTCCTATACCGCGGCGGTGATCGCCAGCACCTGGCCGGACGAGCCGCCGCCGACCGGGGTCAAGTATCCGAACACGGCTGGGATGCCCCTCACCGGAGAAAGCCGACCCCTTGGCGCCATCCTCGACAAGGTCGGCAGCGAACTCCGCGCGTTCGCGCCTGCCGATCCGCTTCACCAGCGCCTCCAGACGTCATGCCTAGAGCTCTATCGGGTCATGGAGAGCAACCGCTGGCGGGTCATCGAGCAGGCGCGCGCGTCGATCTCGCAGCCCTTCTACTGGGTCCTGATCCTCTGGCTCGTCATCCTGTTCGCCAGCATCGGCCTCACCGCGCCGCCCAATCCGGTGACGGTGATCGTCATCGTCCTGTCGGTGACATCCATCGTATCGGCGGTGTTCGTCATCCAGGACCTCGACATGCCCTATGGCGGGCTGTTCGGCATCCCGAGCACGTCGATGCGCGACGCGCTCGCCGACATGATGGCGCCGTCGTGAGCCTTCAGAACGGCCTGCGGCCGGCGACGACCTCGGCGAACATTGCCCAGTCGCCCATCAGGCTCCACAGCGGATAGGCGAAGGTCGCGGGCCTGTTCTTCTCGAAGGCGAAATGGCCGACCCAGGCGAAGCCGTAGCCGATCACGGGCATGAGCATGAGGAGCCACGGGTTGCGGGTCACGATCGCCGCGCCGAGCGCGATGAGCGCGAGCGCGCTGCCGATCACATGCAGGCGCCGGCAGGCGGCGTTGCGGTGCTCGTCGAGATAGAACGGGTAGAACTCGCGGAAGCTGGCGTAGCGCCGGGATGCGTCGGGCGCGGTTTCGGACATGGCGGCGGCTCCCTGTCACCGCGCTCGGCTCGAGCGCGGGAACGCGGTCCATCGCCCGTCGGACGATGGGCGTCTTTTCCGACGCCCTACGGACCGCGTCTACAAAACCTCCCTGTAGCCGCGCTCGGCTCGAGCGCGGCTACAAAACCTCCGCGACCATAAACCGAACGCCGCCCGCCGCGCCAGCGCCTCCGAGGGCTACCCCTTCGCCGCCACCGGCATGAGCCCTGCCTGGAAGCACACGCTCATGTGCTCGACCTTGAGGATCGCGCAGCGCGCCGCCTCGGGCGGCAGGATGTCCGCCGCGGCGGCGCGAAAGATGGCGAGCCAACGGTCGAAATGCTCGGGTCCGACCTTCAGCGGAATGTGCACGGTGAACGGGAAGCCGTGGTAGCGGCTCGTGCCGAGGAGCGCGCGCGACCAGAAATCGTGAACCACGCCGTAATGATGCTCCCAGTCGGCGACGGCGACGGCGAAGACCGGGCCGATCAGCGGGTCCTCGCGCGCGGCGGCGTAGAACGACCGGACGAGCCGGTCGAGCGCCTCCTCGCTGACCGCCGCCCCCTCGTCCTCGATCGTCGGCGGAAAGGCGTCGGCCGCGGCGTCGGGCGCGAGCGCGGCGATCTCGGCTGCGGCGCGGGCCGACCGGCCCTCGACATTGAGCGGCGGGTTCAGCTTGCGGACGAGGTCGCTGACGATATGGCCGCGTTGGCGCGCCTGTCCTCGCTCCATCCACAGCCGTCCGACGGCGCCCGGCAGCGGCGGCAAGGCCGCATTCGGCCTCCGCCAGCGCGTGCGCCAGGTCCTCGCCCTCGCCGATCACCACCGGATAGTCCCGCCCGACGACGGCGAGGGTCAGGGCGAACACGCCGGGTGCGTGCGGCGCCGCCGCCCGGCTGAAGGCGAAGCCGCCGAGCGCCGGCGCCGCGTCGTCGGCGGCAGGATATTCGGGCGCGCTCAGCCGCCTTTAACGGGCGCGGCGCATCGGAAGCGGCTTCTGTCAGGTTCACGACATCTCTCCGGCAGGACGGCGCATCGAGGCGCGTTCCGCTATTCTACACGCAAATCCCGGGCCGGATTTCCGCGTCGGGCCGCCGCCTATTGTCGCACTGGCCTTAAGGGCGCCTCGGCTCACATCCGCATGAGCGTCGCGACATAGAACCCGTCGGTCCCGGTCGTGCGCGGGCTCAGCCGGAAGCCGGGGCCGAAGGGCGAAGCGCGCTCAGCAAGCGGCGCAAGACCTGCCGCGCGCGCCTGCGTCGCCGCATCGACCGGCAGAAAGGCGTCGTGGCGGGCGAGGAAGGCGGCGATGCGGTCCTCGTTCTCGGCCCTGAGCACCGAGCAGGTGACATAGACGATCCGCCCGCCCGGCTTGACGAACCGGATGGCGCTGTCGAGCGTCTCGTCCTGGTCCTTTAAGCGCTGCTCGAGCGCGCCGGGGCGCATGCGCCACTTGGCGTCCGGGTTGCGCCGCCAGGCGCCCGAGCCGGTGCAGGGCGCATCGATCATCACGAGGTCGCAGCGGCCCGCGAGATCGGCGAGCCCGTCCGCCTGCCCCTTCGGCGCCCGGACCTGCACGTTGCGCGCGCCCGAGCGCGCCAGGCGCTCGAAGATCGGCGCGAGGCGGCGCCCGTCGTCGTCGGTCGCGTAGACCTGGCCGCGGTTGTCCATCATGGCGGCGAGCGCCAGTGTCTTGCCGCCGGCGCCGGCGCAGAGGTCGAGGACCTGCAGGCCGGGCTTGGCCTCGGTGATGAGCGCCGCGAGCTGCGAGCCCTCGTCCTGCACCTCGACGAGGCCCTTCACGTAGGCGGGTTCCGCGGCGAGCGCCGGACCGCGCCCGTCCGGGCGGATCGCGATGCGCAGGCCGACCGGCGACAGCGGCGTCGGCTCGGCGCTCAGATGCGCCAGCGCCTTCAGCGCCTTCTCGCGCGTGGTTTTCAAGAGGTTGGCGCGCAGGTCGACCGGCGCGCGATCGGCGAGCGCCCGCCCCTCCTCCGCGGCGTCCGCGCCGAAGGCGGCCTCGAACTGCGGCGCGAGCCATTCGGGATAGTCGCCGGCGACATGCGCGGGGCGCCTTGAAGCGTCGCGGTCGCAATCCGCTCGCGCTCGGCCTCGGTCAGCGGCGCCGGCGCGTGGCCCTCGCCGGTGAACAGCGCCGCGATCGCCTCGAGATCGAGCCCGCGCGTCTGCTTGAGCGCGCCGATCGCCTCGGCGCGCGGCGAAGATTCGCCCATCAGCCAGGCGCTCGACGCCTTGCGGCGCAGCGCGTCGTAGACGAGGCTCGAAATCGCCGCGCGGTCGCCAGAGCCCGCGAACCGATGCGTCAAGCCCCAATCCTTCATCGCGTCGGCGGCGGGACGGCGGCGGGTTTCGATGTCGGCGAGGACCTCGATGGCGGCGGAAACGCGGGCTGCGGGAGTCATGCGCCCTCATGCAGCAAACGGCGCGCGAAGGCAAAAGGCGACGCCTCAAAGGGTCTGGCGCCATCTGTAGACGCGGTCGTTGACCGCGTCGCCGCGATCAGCGATCGCGGCTATAATACTCCGTCGAACGCACAAAGAGGACCGCCATGACCGACGACCACGAGCGCCCTGACGCCGACGAGCGCTGGAAATACGACGGCGTCCGCATCATCAAGGGCGATGAGCTCGATTCGAACACCGCGCAGACGCCCGGAATGTTCCGTCAGGCCGCCATCAACCACGCCCGGGTCGGCGCGCAGTAGATCTGGGCCGGGACGGTCCGCATCGCCCCGGACGCCAAGACCGGCGTCCACCATCACGGCGAACTCGAGAGCGTCATCTACGTCGTCAGGGGACGGGCGCGCATGCGTTGGGGGGAACGGCTGCAGTTCGTGGCCGAGGCCGGACCCGGCGATTTCATTTTCGTGCCGCCCTTCGTGCCGCACCAGGAAATCAACGCCGCTCCCGATGAGACGCTGGAATGCGTGCTGGTGCGCTCGGACAACGAAGCCGTCGTCGTGAACATCGCCAATGTCGAGCCGGTCGAGAAGCCGGAAGAGGTCTACTGGGTCGACCCAATCCACCGGCCCCTGTAGCCGCGATCGCTGATCGCGGCCAACGCGGTCAACGACCGCGTCTACAATGCGCCCCTGTAGCCGCGATCGGTGATCGCGGCGGACGCGATCACGACCGCGTCTACAATCCGCGCCCCCTGTAGCCGCGATCGCCGATCGCGGCGGACGCGGTCGGCGACCGCGTCACCAAAAGCGCTACGCCTGCGGCCCGTGCTGGCGCAGATCGTGCTCGGCGCGAAACACGTTGGCGTAAAGGCCGTTGATCCACTGCCGTCCGCTCGCCGTCAGGCCCAGGTAGCGGATCGCGTCCTGGATATAGGGCGAAACCTTTTCCCAGTAGAAGTGCGGGTACCTGTCGATCAGGTCGGCCGGGAAGTCGTAGCCGAGCTGCCGGTTCAGGCCGATTTCCCCGAACTCGACGAAAAGCGCGTTGGCCTTGCGCAGGTAATGCGGATCGCCGAGCTGGCCGATCAGGTCGGCCGCTCGCAAAAGGCCCGCCTCCTCGGAGATGTCGGGCGCCTCGGGCGCCTCCGAATACGGGAAGCGCGTATGCTCGATAGCGCGCGCCACCCGCGACCCGTCGAGTTCGTCGATCCGCGACAATCGGTCGAGCACGAACAGCTTCGACCGTTCGACGTGATAGGGCGCCAGCGCCGCGTCCGACGAACCGCGCGGCAAGGTCACCTTTTTTCCGGCCGCGTTGATCACGAAGCGGTCCGCCTCGTCGCCGTTCAGAAGACCGCGCACGTAACCGATATCGTGGGTCAGGCAGGCGACGATGAAGTGGGAATAGTCGGACGGCGTCGCGTCCTTCACCAGGGCGCGCCCTCTGAAGATGTCGTGGCCGGCGAGCGTGACGAGCATCGTATGCTCGACATCGTGGTAGAGGGCGTCGCTGTTGCCGAGGCATTCGAGCGAGAGCTGCGCGGCGAACGGGATGATCTCAGCGAGATTGCCGAACGACATCCCGAAGCGGTCTTTCATGTCGGCGGTCAGGAACGCGCCGAGCGCGTCGGCGGCAAGTTGGGGCAGCGTGATCATGGATCGGCTCCAGGGCCGATTTTACCGCCGCGAGGGCCATCCCGCCCGTCTCGCGCCCACGTCCGCCACGCGACCCCAAACCGGCGCAAGCCCATCGCCCGCCTCCGCAAATGCGCCCCCGCGCCATTGCAAGCTAGCGCAATCCCCACGTTGGCGCACGCAATTCATTGGCGCCGCGCGGGAATTTCCGCCGCGGATGCCTAGAGCTTCCCCATCGCCGCCCCGACCCGCACGATGAACGCCTTGCGCCGAGCCTCGGTCGCGACATTCATGTGATAGAGCGCGTAATAGTCGGCCCGCGCCTTTCCGCCGGTGAACCAGCGCAGGTAGCGGGTGACCATCTTCTTCGGCGGATCGCCCATCCATTTCGCCATATGCCAGGGGCGCCCGTAGGTGACGATCCCGGCGATGCGCCGGACGTTCGTCAGCATCGGCTTCACATGCGCCGGGTCGGAGAGGTCGAAGGCGACCCCCGGCATCAGCACCCGGTCGCAAAAGCCTTTCAGCATCGCCGGCATGCCGAAGCACCAGGTCGGGAACTGCATGACGATCGCCTCGGCGCGGTTCAGCCGGGCGATCATGGGCTCGAGCCCGACCCTGTTCAGGGCCGCGTCATGGTAGCGGCGCCGCCCCTCCTCGGTCAGCACCGGATCGAAACGCTCGGCGTAGAGGTCGAGGAGGTCGACGTCGTGGCCCGCGGCCTTAAGGCCCGCAAGCGCCGCCTCGCGCACGGCGGCGTGAAAGCTTTCCGGCAGCGGATGGCAATAGACGTAGAGGACGCGCATGTCGGCCCAGGTAGCAAGGACTGTACCGGCGGAGAGGCGCCATGCGGGTCCCTTCTCCCGGTTCACGGGGAGAAGGTTAGGATGAGGGCTCACCCCAACCCTCTCCCCGCAAGCGGCGGAGAGGGGGAGTTGAGGCCGCCGCGACGGCCGCCCTCACCGCCCCAGCATCAGCATCAGGTTCTGCACCGCCGCGCCCGAGGCGCCCTTGCCCAGGTTGTCGAACTTGGCGACCAGCACCGCCTGGCGGCGCGGCTCGGATCCGAGCACATGGATCTCGATGTCGTTGGTGCCGTTCAGGGCCTCCGGCTCGAGCCGCGCGTTCTCGGGCGAGGCGAACACCTTGACGTGCTTTTGCCCGCCGTAGCGCTTGTCGAACGCCGCCTTGATCTCGGCGAGCGTCGGCTTTCCCGGCAGCTGGTCGAGATGCAGCGGCACGCTGACCAGCATGCCCTGGCGGAAATTGCCGACCGAGGGGACGAAGATCGGCCGCCGTGTCAGGCCCGAGTAGAGCTCGATCTCCGGCAGGTGCTTGTGCTCGAGCGCGAGGCCGTAATGCTCGAAGGCCGGCGCCTTGCCGGTCTCGTAGGCCTCGATCATCGACTTGCCGCCGCCGGAATAGCCGCTGACCGAGGTGATGGTGACCGGCCAATCCTTCGGCAGGAGGCCGGCGTCGACGAGCGGCCGCAAGAGCGCGATCGCGCCGGTGGCGTGGCAGCCCGGATTGGTGACCTTCTTCGCCTTGGCGATGGCTTCGTCCTGGCCAGGCGTCAGTTCCGCAAACCCATAGGTCCAGCCGGGCGCGACGCGATGGGCGGACGAGGCGTCGATCACCCGCGGGGCCTTGTCGCCCATCGAGTTCGATGAGCTTCCCCGCCTCCCTGGCCGCCTCGTCCGGCAGGCAGAGGATGACGACGTCCGCCTCCTCGTAGATCCTTTTCTTGGCGGCCGGGTCCTTGCGCGCCTCGGGCGGCAGGCTCGCGAGCGTGATCCCCGGGACGCCTTCGAGCTTCTCCCGGATCTCAAGACCCGTCGTGCCCGCCTCGCCGTCGATGAAGATGGTCGCCATGATCGCCTCGAAAAGTCCCGAACCCGAAAACCAATCGCGCTCGCGCGCGGCCCCGCTTGTCAGCGTCGACGCAGTCGGATGGGCGAGGTTGCGATCATCGGCGCTTCCTTCCGCCAAAGCCGCGTCAAGGTCAAGCGGGAGCTGCTATCGTCGGCGCACCCCGGCGAACCGGGCAGCAAGGGTCTGGACATATTGCCATACATACGATATTGTTTTCCATATGAAGACGACGCTCAACATCGACGAAACGGTAATGACCCAACTGAGACGCGAGGCCGCGCGCCAGGGGCGAACGATGTCCGACCTTGTCGAAACCGCGCTGCGAAGTCTCTTCCAGTCTCAGAAGAAACCGCCCCCCCTCGCCCCGCTCCCCACTTTCGATAGCGGAGGCGCGATGGTCGACGTCGCCGATCGGGATGCGCTCTATCAGGCGATGGAAGGACGATAGATAGTGCTGGTCGTCGACACCAACATCTTCGTCTACGCTGCGGACGCGGCTTCTCCGTGGCACGCCGCATCGCGCGACTGGATTGAAAAGCGACGCGGCCAACCGGACGCGTGGTACGTCACCTGGTCGATCCTGTATGAATTCCTCCGGGTGACGACACATCCTCGCGTGATGCGCAAACCCTGGACGGCGCCGCAAGCGATGGCGTTCGTCTCGTCCCTGCTGGGATCTCCGGGCCTCGGCGTCCTTGTCGCGACGGATCGCCACGTTGATGTCGCGGCGCAAGTCGTTGCCGAGCTTCCCTGGCTCGCCGGCAATCTCGTCCACGACGCGCATACCGCGATCCTGATGCGCGAGCACGGCGTCAGCCGCATTTGCACTCGCGATACCGATTTCCACCGCTTTCCATTTGTCGAGGTCCTGGATCCGCTGTGAGCCGCGAACCGGTCTCGCGCGACGGCCGGCGAGCTTTCGGGCGCCGATTGTCAAGCGCTCGGGCGTTACCGCTTCCCGTCGCGGCGCCCATCGGCTAACGGGACCCGGATGACCGCGCAAACCCTGATCTTTCTGGCGCTCAAGGCCAGCATCCTTCTGTCGGTGTTCGCCATCGGCCTCGCCTCCCGGGTCGAGGACACGCTCTTCCTCATCCGCCGGCCGGGGCTGCTCCTGCGCTCGGTTCTGGCGATCAACGTCGTCATGCCGGTCGTCGCGGCGGCGATGGCGTGGACATTCGATCTGCCCGTGGCGGTCGAGGTGGCCCTGGTGGCGCTGGCGGTGTCGCCGGTTCCGCCCCTCCTGCCCAAGAAACAGATGAAGGCGGGCGGCGAGCCCTCCTACGCGATCGGGCTCCTGGTCGTCGCCGCGCTGATCGCCATCCTGTTCGTTCCGCTCGCCGTCGAACTCGTCGGCCTCGCGTTGCATCTGCCGGTCCACATGGCGGCGTGGCCGATCGCGCGCCTCGTGTTCGCGACCGTGCTCGCGCCGCTTCTGGCGGGCATTCTCGTCAGGCGGCTCGCGCCGGACCTCGCGGCGCGGTTTGCGCGGCCGGTCGGGCTGATCGCCAACATCGTGCTGATGCTCTGCGTGGTCGCCGTCCTCCTGACCGCTTGGCCGGCGATCGTCGCTTTCGTCGGAACCGGGGCGCTCTGGGCGGTCGCCCTTTTCGTGGGCGTAGGCCTCGCCGTCGGGCATTGGCTCGGCGGCCCCGACCCGCACGACCGCAGCGTGCTCGCGCTCGCCGCCGCCACCCGCCACCCCGGCGTCGCGCTGGCGATCGCCTCGGCGAACTTTCCCGGCGACCCAAGGATCCTGCCGGCCTTCCTCTTGTATCTGATATTCGGCGCGGTCCTGGCGATCCCCTATGTGATGTGGCGCAAGCGAGTGACTTGAGCGCCTCTGTAGCCGCGTTCGCTGATCGCGGCGGTCAGCGACAGTACGACGTCACCGGCATCGGTTTCTACGCGCAGACGGGCCAAAAAGCCGAGAGCACGTCAGCGTAATTCCGATAACATCTCTCGCCCTCCGCTTAGTATGTACTGAATCTTGACAAGTTCAGAGCGAATGCGATTAGCAAAATCCCGCAACTCCCCCCAATCGCTTTGAGTCATACCTCTGTCACGGCCGCCGTTCTCTTCAGCAAGAGCAGAGCAAAGAAGCTGATAATCAGCTAATTTGCTTCTCCAAAGCGTCTCAAGGTTTGCCGCGTCCACCGCCTCGCCCCGAATCACACTATCCCAAAGCGGAACTATCCTCTTGCAAGCGTCTTGTCAAGCAAGGTACGACGAAGCTAACCGGTGGCATACTGCAGAATCTGTATGCAACTAGTTCTCTCATACCGAGGAAAGTGGCACGTCAAATTGGGTCGGCTCACACGTGGATTCAGTAGGTAAAGCTGTAAAAACAAATAATCTCCTCTACACTATGGATAGTGAATTCACCAAGATATTGCTTCGCTCACAACAGATAGTTGCCTAATTTCTCGCCCACGTTACCGCCCACCCCCTTGTTAGACTGAATTCAGGCTTCAGCTTTGCAGTTACGAATCCAAACATATTCAGCTGCGATGTAATCTCGGAATCACGCAGCTGATCGTTCAGGAAAGCGCCTATTGTGAATAACACAAGATCACCGACTTCGATCCTAGGGACTTGACCGTTTAAAGTTGGGCATACGAAATCAAAACCGCCGCCTCGACTGGCAATTTTTATACAACATAGCTGAACCGAAGGATCGCGCTCAAATACGCCAATTCTTTCGACAAGAGCTGGGAGCTTTGCGCCAACTCTCAATTCATTCTTCAAATATTCGCATGCGAGGTCGAAAGCGGATATGTTATTCTTGAATACCCAGACGTCAGGGATGTCTGCCGGAGGCGGGAGATGCGAGCCCGCTACTATCCAATCGAATAGTCGGTTCAATATTGAACTTCTTTCGGCTTCATCAGGAATCATCTGACAAATCCTTATCGCACTTGCAATTCATCGCGTATAGAACATTCGGTTCAAGGATCAACTAGTCTGCAGCGTATTGCGCAGGATGGCAAGCCCGGACCGACAGTCCCGCACCGCTGATCTCCTCCAAGCTTGCGGCCGGAAAGGCCCAACATAGGCCTGTCGCTCGCCGGCTTCGCCGCCACACGCGTGGCGCTGAGGTACCGCCAATTCGTCGCCCCTTAAGCCCAATCAACACCGTGGGCGCGACTCCGGAAAAGCAAACGGCCGCCGTTGCCGGTGGCCGCCTGACGCGGTGAGGCGAGGCCGCTCGCTCAGGGCCTGGAGAACTAGAATCTGCGGCGGCCCTTGGCGTGAGGAACGTGCGATCAGGAACCGGCACGCTAGCGAGTCGCTTACGGTCGGCGCTTTTGCACGTCCTCGAGCAGGCGCTCGATGGTCGCCAGGCGGGTTTGCAGCTCGGCGTTCTCCGCTTGGACTCGGTTGACGTCGGCGTGCAGGGCCTCGATCTCGCCCGCCGTGACGTTCGTGCGGGCGAAGTCGTTGAACGCGGCTCGCAAGGCGCGGGTTTCCTGCTGCAGGACGGTGAGCGAGCGGTTGATCAGCGGCAGGCCGTCGAGCTGGGCGCGCATCGGCGAGACCTTGGCGTCCAGGCCGGCAAGCTGGGCGCGCATCGGCGACACCTTGGCGTCCAAGCCGTCGAGCTGAGCGCGCATCGGCGACACTTTGGCGTCCAAGCCGTCGAGCTCGGCGCGCAGTTCAGCAACCTGTTCGCGCAGTTCAGCAACCTGTCCGCGCAGCGGCGCCAGGTCAGCAAGCTGTGCGTGGATCGGCGCCAGTTCGGCGCGCAGCGTTTCGAGCGTGAGATCGGTCATAAGCGCGAAGGTAGCCTCCCGGCCGCAGAATACCATCCGCCCCCCGAATTCGGAAGGCGGTTTCGGACATCGCCGGCGGGTGGGCCTGCAGGGTTCGCCGCCCCCGCCCCTCCCCGCGGCAAGGCCGAGAGGGGCGGTTTGGCGGGCTCAGCGCTTCGAGAACTGGAAGCTGCGGCGGGCCTTGGCGTGGCCGTACTTCTTGCGCTCGACCACGCGGGCGTCGCGGGTGAGGAAGCCTTCCTTCTTGAGCGCGGGGCGAAGGTCCGGCTCGTAATAGGTCAGCGCCTTGGCGATGCCGTGGCGGACCGCGCCGGCCTGGCCCGAGAGGCCGCCGCCCACCACGGTGACGGTCACGTCGTACTGGGTGGCGCGGTCGACCAGGACCAGCGGCTGACGGAGGATCATGCGCAGCACGGGCCTGGCGAAATAGACGTCGAGCGGCTTGCCGTTGATCGTGGCCACGCCCTTGCCTGGCTTGATCCAGACGCGGGCGACCGCGTTCTTGCGCTTGCCGGTGGCGTAGGCGCGACCGTACTTGTCGAGCTTCTGGACGTGGACGGGATGAGTCTCGGCGAGCGCCGGGGCGAGGGCCGAGGTCTGGAGGTCGGCCAGGGAGGTCAGAGTTTCAGCCATGGGTTAGACGGTCCGGGTGTTCTTGGGATTCATCTTGGCGACGTCGAGCGCAACCGGCTGCTGGGCGGCGTGCGGATGCTCGGCGCCCTTATAGACGCGCAAATTGCCGAGCTGCTTGCGGCCGAGCGGCCCGCGCGGAAGCATGCGCTCGACCGCCTTCTCGACGATCCGCTCGGGGTGCTTGCCCTCGAGGATGGACTTCGCCGACCGCTCCTTGATGCCGCCGATATAGCCCGTGTAATGATAGTAGTTCTTCTGCTCGCGCTTGCGGCCCGTCAGCACCACCTTCTCGGCGTTGATGACGATCACGTTGTCGCCGTCGTCGATGTGGGGGGTGAAGCTGGGCTTATGCTTGCCGCGCAGGCGCATCGCGATGATGGTCGCGAGCCGCCCGACGACGAGGCCCTTGGCGTCGATCAGAAGCCACTTCTTCTCGACGTCGGCCGTCTTGGTCGAATGGGTTTTGCCGAACATGGGGTTTCCGTGAAGTTTTGGTCCGCGGGCTTTTGCCGTGCGCCGAGCGGAATGTCAACAGTGGGCGGGCGGAAACGCTAAGAAATCTGCTGGTTTTTCGCCTGCGGTATTATGATACCGTAATCTGTGACAGGATCGTCCCGCCTTCGCTCCCCGCCCCCGGTTAATAAGGGTAGGGAAGGCTTTCGCCTCCCCTCCCTCCGAACCATACGTGCGGTTCTCCCGCATACGGCTCTGCAGTCGATGGTTTCCTCATCGGGGATGTCTCGCGAGGAGGAAGGCTGCGTTGAGAGTGAACAGCCCCTCGTTCGCGAAGAAGGCGTTGGGCCAGCGCTGATGGTCGCTGCGACACCGTCCGGCGCCGGGCCGTTTCTCCTGCTTGCGCAGGATGGCGCGCAGCCGCCGTCGGACGAAGCTGTCGACATAGGCGAACACGCCGGGCGCGGCATGCTGGAAGTAGCCGAACCACCCTTTGAGCACCGGATTGAGGTCCTTGACGATCCGCTCGAGGCTGTCGCCCCGGCTGCGGCGCGTCTTGGCTCTCACCTTGTCCGTGAGCGCCTTCAGGCTTTTCTTGCGGACCAGCCTCTTGCCTGCCTCGAACCGGTAGCCGAGGAACTCGAAGCCCCGGCCGGGCTGTCGACAGTCGCCGAGCCTGGTCTTGTCCGGGTGGAGCGTCAGCCCGTTGACCGCCACCCACTCCCGGACCGCCTGAAGAGCGTCCTGGGCCTCGGCTTGGCTGCGACAGAGGATCACGAAGTCATCGGCATATCGCACCATCTTGCGCCCGGCCGTCTCCATCAGAAGATCGAGCGGGTGAAGATAGAGATTGGCCAACAGCGGCGAGATGACCGCCCCCTGGGGTGTCCCCGCGGTCGGCGACCATCGCTCCATGTCCTTCATGATGTCCTGCCTCAGAAAGCCTTCGACCAGAGCCAGGACGCGCCCGTCGCTGATCGAGGCCTTCACAAGCGCCATCAGTCGGTCATGCGGGATTGTGTCGAAGTATCCTTTCAGGTCGGCGTCGACCACGTAGGCGTAGCCTTCCTTCACAAGTCGATCGACTTCCCGGAGCGCGTCCTTGCAGCCCCGTCCCGGCCGGAAGCCGTAGCTCCCCGGACGGAATTGGACCTCGAAGATCGGCTCCACGACCATCTTCAGCGCTTGCTGGACAATCCGGTCCTTCACCGTTGGTATCCGAAAGAGGACGGGTGCGCCCGTCCCCTTTCGGGATATCCACCGGTCTGACCGCCTGCGGGCGATACCGGCCGGTCTTCAGCTCTTCGTGAAGCTCCGCCAGATACCGTTCCGCATGTGCCGCGAACCGGTCGATGCTCTGCCCGTCCACCCCGCACGCCCCTTTGTTCCGCGCGACCTTGCGCCACGCGGCTTCGAGGGCGCTCGGTCGGACGAGCTTGTCTTTCAGACTGAACCACTTGTCTCCTTTGACGCCGTTGACCAGCGCCGACACCATGCGGGCCGTCCAGATCGAAGCTTCCACCCACCACCACTTTCGGCTCCGGGCTTCTGTCTCTTGCCTAGCCGTTTCCGGCTCCGCCTCCATCTTCCTGCCTCCCTTCCCTCGGGCCGGTTTTGCTGGCCGTCCCTCTCGCCGCGCGCGGCATCGGTACTATGAAGGCTCTGACTCCTGTCCCCCCTCACTCTGGGCGACAGGTCTCTCCGCTTACCTCGCCTTGCCTTCCCGGCATTCCGACCCCAACCACGCAATCCGCCCGATGGCCGCTTGGTCAGTCGCATCAGCGCCACCGGTTGCTTCCAGGCTTCGCCACGAATGAGCAGGCTCGCCACGAAATCACGCCGAAACAGGTTCGTTACCCTACAGACTGCCAGTTCGCCTCCCGTTGCTCTCCACCCCGCCTCGCGGCGACGCAGTTACGTTCAGCTTCGGAGCTGCGACCAGCTCCCGCACGGACTTCCACCGTGCCGACAAAGCGCCCTCGCGGAGCGCACTCACCCCCACGAAAGCCGGGGGGGGAGGGATCCAGCGCCCTGGCGCGAGTCCGCGCGCCCGATTGTCAATTGCGACGCTCGCTGCCATGGATGCCCGCGTTCGCGGGCATGACAACGTTGACAGTGACTCCGAATCGAAAATGGCGCCGCAAGCGCTTGAAAAGGCTCAAAACGGACTCGCGATTGGCAGGCGCCCCCCGCCCTACTCGGGCCGCGCCGGACGCTCGGCGAGGGCCTCGAGACTGGCGACCATGGCGTCGCTGTCCCAGTCGGCCGCCCCCTCGCGATAGGCGATCGGGGTCCCGTCACGGCCGAGGATCAGCGTGGTCGGGAAGCCGCGCGCCTCGATGGCGTTCGCGAGCTTGCCCTCCGGGTCGAGATAGAGCTTGAGGCGCTTGAGCCCCATCCGGTCAAAAGTCCGTTTCGAGGCGGAATCGCCGACCGGGTCCTTGGTCACGGCGACCACCGCGAAGTCGGAGGCCGGCAGGCGGGCGGCGAGTTGGTCGAGCGACGGCATCTCCTTGAGGCAGGGCGCGCACCAGGGCGCCCAGAGGTTCAGGATCACCGTCTTGCCGCGGAAGGAGTCGATCGGCTCGGGCGCGCCGCTCGCGGTCAGGACCGCGCCGAGCTCGGCCGGGCGCTGGCCGTGGAGCTCGACGAGGCCGGGGGCGGTCGCCGTCCGCCGGGCCTGCATGATCGCCATTGCGGCGAGACCCGCGACCATCAGCGCCGCGAGCGCCGCCCACTTGCCCGGCCGCGTGGGCGCCGCGAGGCTCGCTCATCGCGCCCTGTCGAGCCTCGGCCGGGCAAGCGCCCGGATGGCGACCACGACAAAGGTCGCGCCGCCGACGATCGTGACGATCGAGGCCATCCCATGCACCGCCATGCCGGCCGCCGCGACCGGATCGAGCGCGCCGACCCCGCTCGGCGTCTTGCGCAACGCGCCATAGCCGCCGGCGACGAACATGCCGATCGAGGCGACGAACTGGCCGCCGGAGTAGAGGCCGATCAGCCAGCGGACTAAGCGCGCCGGGACGGGCGGCAACGCCAGCGCGTCGAGGCCGAAGGTCAAGAGCATGCCGGCGCTCGACACGCTGACCGCCGTGATCACGGCGTGGTAATGGGCCGGCGTGCGGGTGTCGGAGCCGGTGATCAGGAGCCCCATCACGCCGCCGAGCGCGAAGAGCGCGAGCGAGGCGGCGAGCGTGAAGAAGGCCGGGTCCCGCCATGGCCAGCCTGCGGCGCCCTGCGCCGCGCGGGCCCTTTGAAGGAGCGCGACAGCGAACAGGAGCGTCGGAACCGCGACGCCGAACTGCAGGAAGCGGAAGGCCGCGTGCTGCGCCTCGGAGAAGGGCGGAAAGACGGCGTAGAAGAGCGGTCCCGGGATCGCCAGGAGGCCGATGAAGCCGACGGCGGCGAGGAAGGCGCGGTCGGGGACCGCCGCCTCGCCGAGGCTCCTGAGCGCCAGAAGCCGCCAGTTGGTCAGGAGCACGACGGCGTAGACGAATTGCAGCAGGTGCCCGCCGCCCCAGAACAACAGCTCCCGCTCCGACCCGAGCGCTCCCCGTTCGGCGAGCAGGGCGCCGGAGGCCACGAACGCCACCAGCGCCAGCACATAGACGAAGCCGCCGACCGCCATCGCCAGCGTCAGCGCCGACAAGGGCCGCGGCCCCCTCAGGTTGACGAAGAGGCGGACGACCGGCGCGAGCGTCCCGAGCGCCAGCAGGACGAGGCCGAACTCATAGGCCGGATGGCGGAGCAGCGGGATGTAATTGGTCAGCTCGGGCTGGGTCGCATCGAGGAAGGCCGGCGCGAACAGGCAGGGAAAGGCGATCAGCACGAGCGCCTGGCCGATCCGGCCGAGGGCGCGGACGCGCGGCGCCTCGCCCGCCGTCTCGCGGGTGGCGACCGTCGTCAGGAAGGCGAACACGCCGGTCAGCCAGATCACCAGCGAGAAAATGACGTGGATGACCAGCCCTTTATAGAAGAAGTCGATCGGCCACAGGGGGGCCTTGTCCATGCCCGGCACGCGCGACAGCGCGAGCAGGAGGGCGAAGACGCCCGCCACCGCCAGCGCGCCGACGGCGATCCACGCCCAGCCGCGCAGTTCCCCCGAGAGCGCCCGGGTCGCGCTGGTCTCGCGCAAGGAGCACGGCCGACGACGACGGCGAATGGGCGAGGCCGCTCATCGATCAGCTCCCCGGCAGGGGATAAAGCTGCACCGCCATCACATAGACGACGAGCCCAGAGACGGCGACGAACATCCAGATTGGAAAGGTCACCCGGGCGAAGCGCCGATGCACTCGCGAAGCGTCCCTTCAGCGCGTTGTAGACCGTCACCGGCACAAGGACCGCCGTCGCGAAAGCCATGGCGACGTGAACGGCCAGCAAGGTGAAATAGATCGGCCGGATCGGCCCGACGCCGCCGAACTTCGCCAGACCCGCGAAGGCGTGGTAGACGAGATAGACCGCCAGAAACGCCGCGCCGATGCCGATCGCCACCAGCATGGCGCGCCTGTGGCCCTTGCGATCCCCGGCGCGGATGCGCGTATAGGCGTATATCAGCACCACGATCGTCGCCGCATTCAGCACGGCGAGCACGTGCGTGAGGTCATGGATCGGGACCATCAGGAAGCGTACTTCCACTTGATGAACATGCTGGCGTAGAGGGCCAGCGCCACCGCGGCGAGCACGGCGAAAACGAGCCAGTTGGCGCGTCTCGCGCCTGGGTCACGCGATTTGTCGATCATCGGTTGGTCTCGGCGCGATCGGAGTGCGCGCGCGTTCGAGGCGGGGCGCGCGCGGGGCACACCTAACGCCTCAGCAGCACCTCGGCAAGCAGCGCCGCATAGATCAGGAACATGTAGAGGATCGTGTAGCCGAACAGCGCCATCGCCGCCTTGCGGCGCGGCGCGTCCTCGGCGTCGCGCAGCCGGAAGAGCGCGTGGACCCGCCAGAGCAGCAGGCCGTTCAGAACCAGGGCGGCGGCAGCGTAGGGGAGCCCGACGCCCGGAATCAAGCAGCGGCCCGAACGAGGCCGCCACCAAGAGAAGCGAATAGACGCCGATCTGCCGGCACGTTTCGACCGGCCCGACGACGTTGGGCAGCATCGGCACGCCGACGCGCTCGTAATCGCCGCTGCGGCAGAGCGCCAGCGCCCAGAAATGCGGCGGCGTCCACAAGAATATGAACAGGAACAGCGCGATCGGCCCGGCCGAGAGCGACCCGGTCGCCGCCGCCCAGCCGATCGCCGGCGGCAGCGCGCCCGCAGCGCCGCCGATCACGATGTTCTGCGGCGTGCTGCGCTTCAGGACCATGGTGTAGAGGGGGATGTAGATCGCGATCGTCAGCCCGAGCAGGGCTGCGGCGAGCCAGTTCACCTGCAGGCCGAGCGCCGCGATCGAGACGATTGCGAGCAGAACGCCGATCGCCAGCGCTTGCGCCGGCGGCACGACGCCACGGGGAATCGGCCGCATCGCCGTGCGCGCCATCTTCGCGTCGATGTCCGCGTCCCACCACATGTTGAGCGCGCCGCAGGCGCCGGCGCCGGCCGCCATGGCCGAAACGGTCGCCAGAAGCCGCATCCAGTCGATCGCCCCGGGCGCGAGCAAGAATCCGACCCCGCCCGTGAAGACGACCAGCGACATGACGCGCGGTTTGAGAAGGACGAGATGGTCGACAACGCCGCCGCTCAGCGGCGCTTCGCGGCGCACGCCTTCGGCCCGAATTCTGCTGGCTATGGTTTTCAAGCGTTTTGCCGTCTCTCCCGAAGCCGGTCCCTCCGCCGCGCGTTCGGGTGCGCGCCGGCCGGATGTCCTTGCCGCCGCGCAATGCGACGCGTTGTCGCAGTAATGAGCCGACGATGGGCGTCATTGTCAAGCAATCCACGCCGTCGAGCCGGCCGCGGGCTATCGGCGCGCTATCCGAGCGCGGCCGCGCCCTGCTCGAACTGGAGCCGCGCGAGGCGCGCGTAGACCCCGCCCTTGGCGACGAGGCCGGCGTGCGTTCCCTCCTCGACGATCCGGCCGGCCTCCATCACGAGAATCCGGTCGGCCTTCTGCACGGTTGCCAGCCGATGGGCGATCACCAGCGTGGTGCGGCCGGTCATCACGTCGTCGAGCGCCGCCTGGACCTGAGCCTCGTTGTGGGCGTCGAGCGCCGAGGTCGCCTCGTCGAGCAGCAGGATTGGCGCGTCCTTGAGAATCGCCCGGGCGATCGCGAGGCGCTGCTTCTGGCCGCCCGACAACGTCACGCCGCGCTCGCCGAGTTCGGTCGCATAGCCGTCGACGAGCTCGCGAACGAACCCATCCGCGGCCGCCCGACGCGCCGCCGCTTCGATGTCCGCCTCGCTCGCCTCCGGCCTCCCGTAAGCGACGTTCTCCGACACGCTGCCGCCGAAGATCGAGGGATCCTGCGGCACCGGAGCAATGCGGGCGCGAAGGTCCCGGGGGTCGACCGCCTTCACGTCGACTCCGTCGACGACGACCCTGCCCTGCTGACAGTCGTAAAAGCGCATGATGAGCTGGAAAACCGTGGATTTGCCGGCCCCCGAGACGCCGACGATGGCCACGCGCTCGCCCGGCGCGATCGAGAAGCTCAAGTCGTCGATCACCCGCTGATCCGGCGCGCCGGCATAGGCGAAGGTCACGCGTTCGAACGCGATCGCGCCCTTTGGCGGCGGCATCGCGACCGGATGGGCGGGCGCGACAATGGTCGGGACGACCGAAAGGAGTTCGGAAATCCGGCCCGCGGCGCCGGCCGCCGCCGCCGCCTCGCTCCACACCTGCGACAGTTCGCCGAGCGAGGTCGCGGCGAGCACGGCGAACAGCACGAATTGCGAGAGAAGGCCGCCGGTCATCCGGCCTGCGAGGACGTCGCGCGCTCCGAGCCACAGGACGAACACGACGCTGCAGAAAGCAAGCGACACGGCGACCGCGATCAGGATCGCCCGCGTCGCCGCGGCTTCGCGGGCCGCGCCATAGGCGCTTTCGACCGCGCGGGCGAATCGGGCGCCGCTCGCCGCCTGCGCCCCGAACGCCTGCATCGTGCGCACCGCCCCCAGACTTTCCGAGGCGAAGGCGGTCGCGTCCGCGAGCGTGTCCTGGGCGTGGCGCGAACGATGGCGAACGATCCGGCCCGAGGCGATGAGCGGCGCGGCGATGACCGGGATGGCGACGAGAACGAGCGCCGACAGCTTCGGGCTCGTATAGACCATCAGCGCGGTCGCGCCGACGAACATGAAGAGATTGCGCAGCGCGATCGAGGCCGAGGCGCCGAAGGCGGCCTTGATCTGGGTCGTGTCGGCGGTCAGGCGCGAGATGAGCTCGCCGGTGCGGGCGCCGTCGTAGAAAGCGGCGTCGAGGGCGGTCAGATGGGCGAAGACGTCGCGCCTCAGGTCGGCGACGACGCGTTCGCCAAGCGTCGTGACGAGATAGTAGCGCGTCGCCGCCGCTAGCGCGATGACGATCACCACGGCCCCCATCGCGAGGAAATAGGCGTCGACGGCCCCGCCGCTATCCTTCGAAAAGCCGAAATCGATCATGCGCCGGAGCGCGAACGGCACCGCGAGGGTGGCGGCCGCCGAAATGGTGAGCGCGGCCAGCGCGGCCAGCGCCCGCCCTGTGTAGCGGCGGCCGTATCGGAAAAGCGGGAGGAGCGCGCGGAAGGAGGCGCTAGTCGGCCTTTGCGGCGCGTCAGTCATTCACGAATCCTTGAGGCCTGGGCGCCCCGCCACGAGCGATTGGGGGAGACCCCTTCACGCGCTGCGGGTCCACTCGACCATCGTCACGCCGTCATCGAACCGTCGAACGAGACCCGCCTTCAGCCCCGCCGCGGCGAGAACGTCCTCGGCTGAGCGTCCGTTCTCCTGCTCGTGGAAAACCGGGACGCCGCCGGGCAGGCGAACGCCCGGCGCATGGCTCAAATAGAAGGCGTCGTAGCCGAAACCGAGAAAGAGACTGAACACGAAAGGTCCCCCGATGACCGCGATCGTCCCTCGATCGACGTGAAGCGCCGCGCAGGCGGCCTCGAGCGAAGCGCCAGCCGGGTTCCAGAGGCGCGCGTTCGGATTCTCCGGGTCCGGCGCCAGCCCGGTGACGCCTCGGCTCAGCACCAGCCGCAAGCGGTGGGGCGAGTTCGCCTGCCCTTCGTACGACAGCTTGCCATTCACGATGATCGTCGCGGACTCCAGCGCCTGCTCGTACAGCTTTTGGTCGGAGGGGAATTTCAGCGAATTCGGCATCAGCCCATCCGCAGCCGCGATCATGCCGTCCTCGGATGCGATCGCATGGCCCTCGATGCGAAACGATCTGATCATGCGCCGATCTCCGACCGCCGACGCGTTAGCCTAGGAGCTCAGCGCCTGAATGGTTTCGATCATGGCGCCGGGTGGAAGCATGAACAACCCGGAGTACGGCCGCGACAGCTCGATAATGATCAAGATCGCGCTGGCCACCGCGATCGCGCCGAGCGCGAGCGAGGCGACGACGGTGGCGTTGACCGGCGACACCAACCCGTAGCCGCAGAACAGAAGCAGGGACCAGCAGACCACGATCGCCAGTAGCGGCCAGGATATGCCCCCGGCCAGTTGCAGCAACATCAGGATCCGCGTTTGCTCGATCTGCCCCGCGGCGACATTGGCGGTCGAGAGCACCTGCTTCTGGGCGTCGGTCTTGGGCGTCAGCGACATCAGGAACTGGTCGAGGATCTTGCCGCCCGCGACCACCGACTTGACGTCCAACCCGTTGAGGTCGGCGGCTTTTTGGCCCCAGATCTGATCGTAGCTTTGGGTGATCGCCTTCCTGAGCCCGTCGCGGCCCGGCTGCGCCTCCGGTCCGTAAGCCGCCAGCGCCGAGTTGAGTTGCAGGGTTCTGGCGGCCAGGGTCTCGAGCTCGGCCTTTTGCGTGGCGTAGACTGTGTAGGCCGAGCCGACCAGCGTGCCGAGCACGAGGGCCAAGAGAAGGCTGAGCATGCCGGTCATTGCGCCGATCATTTCGCGGGAGCGGTCCGGGGCGTGCTTTTCCGGCAGCCAGACGCGCAACTGGAGGCCCGCGACGCCCGCGCCGAACGCGAGCACGGCGACCGCAACGGCAAAAAGCAACGTATCCACCAACCCCTCCCCAGTTCCTACGGGCCCCACATAAGCGCCCCCGTTTAGGCGGGGCGCGCCCGCCATGACAAGCCGTCGCCCTTTTCAGCCGCGGCGATTTCGCCTAGACCGGCGGCTCCAACGCCAACCCACGCTGGACGCCCCTCCTCATGAACGGACGCAGACTGTTGCCGGGCAAGCCCGTGCCGGCCTCCGAAATCCCCGATTACACGATCGCGCGCGACACGCTCGACGAAATCCTGTCGGTCGCATTCTGCGACCGGCTGGCGCGCCTCAACGCCATCGTCGCTCGCTCCGGCGAGCCCCTGGAGGGCAACATCTTCTACCCGGACCTCGACGAGACCTTCGCCGGCGCTCCCCCGGCCGCCTCGCTCGCGCCCGCCCGGCGCAATGTCTGGCGCGCGGTGCGGTTCAAGCGGCGATTCCTGGAGGTCGGGGTCAACGCCGGCCACAGCGCGCTGCTCGCCCTCTCGGCCAATCCGAGGCTCGAATACACCGGCGTCGACATCCTCGCGCATCGCTACACGGTCGAATGCGTCGATTTCCTCAAGGGCGAGTTTCCGGGCCGCGTGCATCTCTTTCCCGGCGATTCGCGCGAGGTGCTGCCCTGGCTCGCCGACCGCGGCGACGAACCGAACTTCGATCTCTACGGCGTCGACGGCGGCCACACGGACGAGGTCTGCCTCTCCGATATGACCCATTGCGTCCGCATGGCCGGGCAGGAGAAGGGCCGGCATCTTCTCATCGACGACGTCCATGCGAGCTGGATCTTCGACATCTATTGCGAATTCGCGGCGCGCGGCGACCTGACGACGGAGACCTTCTTCGGCGACTGGGAGGATGCGGGGCGCAACCTGCTGGCGAGGATCGAGTGACGGCGAACGGCAGCGACTTCGTCTCCTTCTGGCACGGCGGACCGCTCCATCCCTTCGCCTGGGCCTGTCTCGCCTCGTTCCCGGACGAAGGGGCTCAGCTCAGCCTCTACAGCTACGATCGGCGCCTCGAGACGCCCCCCGGCGTGCGGCTCCTCGACGCGCGAACGATTGTGCCCGACGAGACGCTGGTGCAGCGCTACCTCGCCAACGGCAAGCCCTCGATCGCCGCCTTCGCCGACATGTTCCGCTACCGGATGATCCGCGAGACCGGGGCCTGCTGGGTCGACACCGACCTTATCTGCTTGAAGACGCCGGAGTTTTCCAAGGACGCCTACGTTTATGGCCGGCAGGCCGACGCGGTCAGCACGCTCCTCGTCAACAACGCGGTCTTGCGGCTGCCGCGCGCCGATCCGGCGCTCGCAGAACTCGTGGCGACCGCGGAGGCCGCAGCCGACGTCGACGGACGCTGGGGCGCGCTGGGGCCGTTCCTGCTGACGCCGGTCCTGGAGAAACACAGCCTCTATCAAAAGGCGCTCGACCCCAGCGTCTTATACCCGATCGAGCCCGAGCAGTTCTGGAAGCCGTTCCTGCCCGCCTGGCGCGATTGGGTCGCGGAGGCGGTCGAGGGCGCGACCTTTTTGCATCTGTGGAGCGAGGCGATCCGCTGGTGCGGATACGATTTCGCCGTCAGTCCGCCCGCTGGCTCGTACCTGTGGGAGCGCTTTGGCAAGGTCGGCGCGCTCGGGCGCTTCCCCCGCGCCTGCAGCGAGGACGAGGCGCTGCGCCTGATGGGCAAGGCGATCGCCGACAGCGAGCGACCCGCACAGGCGCGCTGAAGCCCCGGGCCCCCCGCGATCAACTCGGGTTTCCCGCCGCTTTGCGCCCACTTATCGACCGGCCCTTTTCCCGTCAAAGGGTTACGACCCGTCTTAACGACCGCCCCACGGCGGCCCGGCCGGGCGAACAAACCACTACATTTCATTGTAAATAAGACGGGCCGCACGGGCGCTTTCGGGCCCGCGCGAACGCCGATGACGCTTCAGGCCGGAGCCGCGCTGCGCGGCGCGCCGCCGCCGGGACGGCGGTCGCCGCCTCTCGGCGCGTGCGCCGGGCGTCCCGTCGGTCCCCGCCCGTCGCGGGGCGCGCCCTCGTGTCGGGACCGCTGCGGCCCGCCACGGCGGGCGCCGTCCCCCTGGCCGCCTCGACCGCGCGGCGCCGGCCGCGCCGCCTCGCGCGCTTCGTCACGGGCGCCGGCGGCCGTGCGGCGGTCGGTGAAGGCCAACGTCTGGCGGGTCAGTTTCTCGATCTGGCGCAGAAGCGGCCGCTCGCCGTTGTCGCAGAGCGAAATGGCGCGGCCGGATTTGCCTGCCCGCGCCGTGCGGCCGATGCGGTGGACATAGGCCTCCGGAACCTCCGGCAGCTCGTAGTTCACCACGTGGCTGACGCCGTCGACGTCGATGCCGCGCGCGGCGATGTCGGTCGCGACCAGGATGCGGGTTGCGCCGCTCTTGAAGTTGTCGAGCGCCCGAACGCGCTGGTTCTGGCTCTTGTTGCCGTGGATCGCCTGCGCCCCGACGCCTGCGGCGTCGAGGTGCTGCGCGACCCGGTCGGCGCCGCGCTTGGTGCGGGTGAAGACGAGCGCGCGTGTCACGTCGGCGCCGCGCATCAGTTCGACGAGCACGTCGCGCTTGGCGGCGTTGTCGACCAGGAACACGTGCTGGTCGACCCGATCGACGGTGGCGCCGGCCGGGGTGACGCGGACCTCCACCGGATTTTTCAGCATGTCGTCGGCGAGACCGGCGATCTCCTTCGGCATGGTGGCCGAGAAGAGCAACGTCTGGCGCGCCTTCGGCAGCTTCGCCACGATCCGGCGGATCGGCACGATGAAGCCGAGGTCGAGCATGTGGTCGGCCTCGTCGAGCACCAAAACCTCGGTCGCGCCGAGGTTCAGCTTGCCGCTCCCCATATGGTCGATGAGCCGGCCGGGGGTGGCGACCAGCACGTCGAGGCCGCGCGCGATGAGGTCGACCTGCGGCCGCGCCGAGACGCCGCCGACGACGACGGCGAGGCTCAGCGTGGGCCTGAGGAAGCGGGCGTAGGCGCGAAAGCTGTCGCCGATCTGGGCCGCGAGTTCGCGGGTCGGGGCGAGAACGAGCACGCGGGCGGTGAGCGGCGCCGGCCGGCGCCGGTCGGCGATCAGGCGGGCGAGGATCGGCAGGGCGAAAGCCGCCGTCTTGCCGGTCCCCGTCTGGGCGATGCCGAGCAGGTCGCGCCCTTGCAGGAGATGCGGAACGGCCTGGGCCTGGATGGGGGTCGGGGTCTTGTAGCCTTCGGCCGCGAGGGCGCGAAGCAGCGTCTCGGGCAGGCCGAAACCGGAAAAGTCAGTCACTGAGATCTTTCATCAATTGGGATCGCACGCCGCCGCCTTGCGAGGCGCGGCCGGCCGATCCGGAATATTGGGGACTGGCCCCGCGTAACGGGCCGTCAATCGAAGGGTCGGGAGGCTCGACAGCGCTTCAGTCGCCTTATTCAGGCAAGGACCGATCTACGCGGCTGGAGCGCCTCATGCTGCGGCGCAGCGAAGCTCACATACAGGCAGACGGCGCGGGGCGCAAGGGCGCGGCGGGAAATTTCGTAGCCGCGGCTTCGCGCGGCATCCCCTCATCCGGCCGCTTACGCGGCCACCTTCTCCCGCAAGCGGGAGAAGGGTTCGCGCTCCCCTCGCCCGCGAAGCGGGAGAGGGTGGCGGCCGAAGGCCGCCGGGTGAGGGTCAGCCGGCGCGACCTCATTTCGTCCCGCTCGCCGCTTCCGCAGCCTTCGCCGCCGCCGCCAAAAAGGCGCGGCGGGAGTCGGGCATGGGCTCGCCGCGGGCGGCGAACACGTCGCGGGCGAGAAAGAACCCGGTCATACGGAAGGCGTCGGCGATGTCGTCCCCGCTCGGGCGCGGCTCGAGCGCGGCGCCCTCGCGCAGGAAGGCCGGCAAAGGCAAAAGCCGGTCGCGCCACGGCTCGCCGGCTTCGCGGCTGACCGCCCGGCCCGACCTCGGCGAGACATAGGCGAGGTCTTTTGTTGTTCCGGTCGCGGCGCAACTTGCGAGATCGAGCTGGAATCCGCACTCGGCCAAAATCCGCGCCTCGAATTGGGCGACCAGCGAAGGCGCGAGCGCCGCGTCGTCGAGCCGCCCGGCGATCAGCGTCAGCGCCTCGTACACCGCCTCGTTCGGATCGCGCTCCGGCATGAGGCGGATCAGCGCGCCGAGCCAGGCGAGACCCGCCAGCGCCAGCCCGCTGCCGATCAGCCGTCCGGCGCGCAGCTCCATGGGCTCGATGGCGAAGGCGCCCAGATGCTCGTCCAGACGCGCGCGCCAGACGAGGCCGACCGTGTTGCCCGGCTGCAAGGCCGCGGCCATGCGCGCCGAGCGGCCGCCGCGCACGAGGCCGAGATGGCGGCCGTGCGCGCGCGTCATCGCCTCGACGATCGCCGAATGCTCGCCATGCCGGCGGACGCCGACGATGAGCCCCTCGTCGCGCCACTCCATGCTCAACGCTCCTGACGGGACCCTTGTAGCACGCCGGGCGGGGACGAAGCCGACACCGGGGACGTCCGCAACGCGCGCATTGCTTTCGTCCGCCGAGGGGCGCGCGAATTGGCTGTTTCGACCCGATGCAGTCCTTGCCAATCACGCACGGATGGTTGGTGATCACCTGAAACCGGCCGTTAGTTTATCTACACGCCAAGAATGTCCTTCCTTAAGGTATGCGCGCTATGCATGGTGCAAAATTCAAGAATTGTGAGGCGAGCCGTGCTGTCCGCATAGAGCCGCGATATCAGGTGATAAACGGCATAGCTTCGGGAATATTCGGGAAAGACAAGGCTTGTCCGAAATCGTTGACTTTGGCGAATGACGCAGCTATACTTATCAATCCCCGAGTAATAACGAACTATTAGGCGTCTATGCCGACCAAACCCAAGCAAAGACCGAAGGTAGCCACCCCGCAGCCACGACCGGCGGAAGTGCTCGACGTGCAAGGGAGCCGCGGCCTTGCTCACCGTGTCGGCGGATACCGTCTATGACTTACTCGCCAAGGGGGACCTTCCGGGCCGGAAGGTTGGGCGCAAGTGGATCACCACCAAGGCCGCGGTTTTGCGCTGGATCGAGAACCCGTCGACCGACAGCTTGGCGCGCGCGATAGAGAGCGGCGACGTGGACGCCCTCACCCGTGCGATGAATAAGGGCAAGGTGCGCGTCCGAAAAGGAGCATGACCCGCCGCATTAGATGCCGACCGGCACGGTGGCGAAGGGGGTAGCAAGCATGGGCGCGTCGATTGTCCCTGCGGAGCACTGGCCGTGGCTTAGCGTGCTTGGCCTAGTCGGCGGTTTGGCAGGTGCGCTTACCTTCGCTTGGCGCGTCGCTGATTACTTGCGAGCCTACATCAAGATTGAACTGACAGTTGATCATACAGAGGCGGGGGGCACTAAACTTCGCACCATTATCGACAATCCCAATATTAGTGCGAAATCTTTACACGGGGTCTTTCTTATAGTTAGTCCAGTGGACGAGCCGCCGGAAGAGACGATACGAAATCTATTCACTAAACATCCTAGGACGCTCGAAGTTCAGGATTATAATCAGATGGTGCGAGCTATCTCGGATCACATCCGCCGCGATTGCGCGCGCATTACGGATGTATACGGCAGGATGTTAATACCGCTACCTTACTACTATCGCGAGAACGTGGATGTCGCCGACGAAATTCTATCATTTGAGGTGATACTTGCTAAAGCAGAGCTGCCAGCGGGTATATATTCCGCTCGATTGTACCTAGATAGTAAGAACCGACTTCATCGCGTGGTACAAGCTGCATTCGATGTATCTTTGTCTTCCACCTCTCCTGAAACTGCGGAGCACTAACCGCCACCCAAGTGCCCGACTATTTTCGCGCTCGCGGGGCGAAGAAATCTGTCAGGAAAGTTATGCGCTCAGGTCTGCGGTTGAAGAATTCAAGAAATCTGTGACAGGCGCAAAAGGTTGATTTTCTGGGAGTTTTGAGAGAGCCCGCCGATCAGCGTGGCGCGCGCCCGGTCGCTACAACGAAGAACTCGCGAAAGCAAAAATCCGCCGCGTCGATTATCTGGCTCGGCTTCGCGGCTAGGTCATTCCAGAACTCAACATCGGCAGCGAGGGCGTCAAATTGGGCCGCGTGTCTCGCCCAGTGCGGGAAGAAACTCTCGATGAGGCTACGCGTCGCATGGGGAGCGGGAGCCCACCGCTCCACCAGCCACCCTTTTGCGGAAACCTGTTCTAGGCCCGCCTCTCGTAACAGCGTGGGGATCGAGGTCCCGCCCCAAGGCCCGATGAGATCGCGGGCAGCTCTCTTTCGCCTTTCTTCCCAAAGCCGCGCGAGACGGTCGTTCGCGAGTGGATGGAGTTGCATGATGGTGGAGTCGAATTCCTTTATGGCGATGGAGGCTCCGGGTTTCGCCACGCGCCGAAATTCCGAGGCCATGCGCCCGAATTCGGCGACAGTCAGATATTGCGCGACATTGGCGCACCATACGTGGTCAAATACTCCACTGGGAAAAGGCGGCGCGAGTACATCGCCGACGCGCGGTTGCACTGTCGAGGGCAAAACACCCGCACGGATCATCGCTTCGATAGAGGCAACATTCTCAGGCGCGAGATCGAGCGCCATAACTGACCCATCCGGCCCAACAAGTTCGCAAAGCAACGGCAAAAACCCGCCGTTGCCGCATCCAGCGTCGAGGACTGCGTCTCCCGCCCGAATGCCTACCTGACGAAGTGACGCTTCGTATTCAGGCCGCGCGCTCTCAAAATGCGTGTCAAGCCATTGCCCGGCGCTGAGATCATGGCCCGTTGATGTGACGTTCGTGCCGGTCATTGGCGGCCTCGAAGCTTGCGACCGTGAGATAGCTCGTCTCGTCACATTCTTGGACGGCCTCCACCTTTTCGGCAAGCTCTAACGACGCTTGCGGATTTCGCGGCGGGGCTGGGCATAATTCAAGATTTTTGCACCACGAAATCTACGTCAATAAAATCAGTCGGTTACGCGGTGCAGAAATCAAGTGCATAAGTGGTCGCTGTCCGCGCACCCCAATGCACTCCGCTGAAAGCGCGTCACGCGCGGGGCCGAAACTTTCTCGCCGGCCCTTGTATGCCTGCTGTTCGACCTGTTCCCGCCGTTCGGCCTTCGGCAGGTTCCCGCCCAATTTGAGCGTCCAATCCCGGTGTCGGCTACACCTCGATTTGCGACGTTCAATTGCTTCAGACGAACGTGCGCTCCACTGGGACGTCGCCGTCCCGCTCGATCGGCAGGCCAGACCGTGTTGCCCGGCTGCAAGGCCGCGGTCATGCGCGCCGAGCGGCCGCCGCGCACGAGGCCGAGATGGCGGCCGTGCGCGCGCGTCATCGCCTCGACGATCGCAGAATGCTCGCCATGCCGGCGGACGCCGACGATGAGCCCCTCGTCGCGCCACTCCATGCTCAACGCTCCTGACGGGGCCCTTGTAGCATGCCGGTCCGACCCGGAAACCGAACGTGCCGCGTCTTCGGGCAAGGCCGCACGTTGACCCGATCGCCCGCGAGGACGACAACGGGACATTGGCGCGCCGTTTCGGGCGCGCCGTTTTGATCTCATCGGGGCTACGCGTGGAAAGTTTTGAAAGACCAGTCCGCTTCATCGTGAAGCTGTTTCCGGTCTGGGTGATCCTCTTCGCCCTGCTCGCGTTCCTTGTCCCCGACGCCTTCAGGCCGCTCGGCGGTTACGTCCCGTGGCTGCTCGGACTGGTCATGCTGGGCATGGGCCTGACGATGAGCCTGAACGATTTCAGGCTCGTCTTCAGCCGGCCAAGGGACGTGATCGCCGGCGTCGCGCTGCGCTACCTGATCATGCCGCTGGTGGCCTTCTCGATCGCCAAAATTCTGAGCCTGCCGCCGTCCTTGGCCGCCGGCCTGATCCTGGTGGGATGCTGCCCCAGCGGCACGGCTTCGAACGTCATGACGTTCATCGCCAAGGGCGATACGGCGCTGTCGCTCACCGTCTCCAGCGTCAATACGGTGCTGGCGCCGGTGTTGACGCCATTCATCTTCCTCTACCTGGCCGGGACCCTGATCCCGGTCAACGCCGGCGCGCTTCTCACCGATATCCTGAAGATCGTGCTGGCGCCGATCGCGATCGGCGTGATCATCAACATGGCGGCCGGCGATTCGATCAAGAAGGTGGTCAAGATCGTCCCGCTCGTGTCGGTCATCGCCATTATCCTGATCATCGCCGCGGTGGTCGCGCTGAGCGCGGCCAAGCTCGCCACCGTGGCCGCGATCGCCTTCGTCGCCGTGGTCGCGCACAACGCGTGCGGACTGGCGCTCGGCTACTTCGGCGCGCGCGGCGTCGGCATGACCCCCGCCAAGAGCAAGGCCATCGCCTTCGAAATCGGAATGGAGAATTCGGGCCTCGCGGTCGCCCTGGCGATCGCCCACCTCAACCCGGTGGCCGCCATCCCGGGAGCGATCTTCAGCGTCTGGCACAACTTCTCCGGCTCGCTGCTGGCGGGCTATTGGGGCGGACGCGACCAAGCCGAGCCTCGGCCGATCGAGGACAACGCGGAGCCTCGGCGAGCCGCGCGAACGCACTGATCGATTGCGATACCCTGCCGATCGGGGTTTCCGATCCGGAGGGCCCGCGAAAAGTCCGGGTCTGGTCGCGCGCCCGCCCCGCGCGGCAACCTCCCAATTCGCCTGCGACAAAGGCGACAGCGCGCGGCGCGCCCTTCGAGGTCTCGAGTTCGTGCTAGTCTTAACGGGGGCAAGGAACGCAGCCAGGCCATGCGCAACGACGTCGACTTCAACCTCGCGGGACGCCTCGACTCATTCGTCGAGAATGCGCCGAACGCCGTGGCCATGTTCGACCGGGACATGCGCTACCTCGCGACGAGTTCAGCTTGGCTCAGAGACAACAAGATCGAAGGCCCGGTCATCGGCTCCAGCCACTACGATGTGTTTCCTGAACTCCCGGAGCGCTGGAGGGCGATGCACCAACGCGCGCTCGCTGGCGAAACGTTCTCCGAACCGGGGGAGGCGTTCGAGCGGGCCGACGGTTCGATCGTGTGGCTGAGGCGGGAGGTCAGACCCTGGCGCCTTCCGGATGGCGGCGTCGGCGGGATTGTGATCTTCCACCAGGACGTCAGCGAGATGAAGGCTGCGGAAACGGAACTCGCCGGGCGCGAGGCGCATCTGCGTTCGATCCTCGCGACGGTCCCCGAAGCGATGATCACCATCGACGAGCAGGGCATCGTCACGTCGTTCAGCACGAACGCGGCGGCGCTATTCGGCTATCGCCCCGAAGAGGTCGTCGGCCGGAACGTCAGGATGCTGATGCCCGAGCCCTACCGGGCCGAGCATGACGGCTACCTCAGCAACTATTTGACAACCGGAGAAGCCCGCATCATCGGCTACGGTCGGCTCGTGCACGCCGTCACCAAGGACGGAACTGTCTTTCCGGTCGAACTCTCGGTCGGCGAAGCGGGCGCGAACGGCCGGCGCATTTTTACCGGCTTCCTCCGCGACCTCACCAGCCGGCAGAAGATGGAGCAGGAGCTCCGTCAATCGCAGAAGATGGAGGCGGTCGGACAGCTCACCGGCGGCATCGCCCACGACTTCAACAACATCCTGACGGCGATCATCGCCAATCTGGAATTGCTCGGCCCGCAGCTCAGGGATCCCGATCAGCGAGAGCTCGCGGACGAAGCCCACGGCGCAGCGCAGGACGGCGCCAAGCTCGCCGCGCAGCTTTTGGCGTTCGGCCGCCGCCAGCCGCTCAATCCCCAGCCGACCGACGTCGGCGCGCTGATCTCGAACTTCGCCGGGTTGCTGCGCCGGACCCTCGGCGAAACGATCGCGCTCGAGATCGTGGCGACCCCGCCGCCGCCGCTCACGGTCGTCGACGCCGCCCAGCTGCAGAACGCCCTGCTCAACCTCGCGATCAACGCTCGGGACGCCATGCCGCGCGGCGGGCGTTTGACGATCGACGTCTCGCCTGCAAGGCTCGACTCGGACTATGCGCAGATGTACCCGGAGGTGCGAACCGGCCGCTATGTCCTCATCGCGGTCTCCGACACCGGGTCCGGCATGTCGGAAGCGGTGCGACGGCGCGCCTTCGAACCGTTCTTCACCACCAAGCCGATGGGCGCCGGCACGGGTCTCGGCCTCAGCATGGTCTACGGATTCGTCAAGCAGTCCGGGGGCCACATTCAGATCTACAGCGAGATGGGGCATGGGACGAGCGTACGGATTTTTCTGCCTGTAGCGGACGCCACAGCCGCGGCTGAAGAGGAGCAGGGCATGCAGACGCCGGAGCTGCCGAAAGGTTCGGAAACCATCCTGCTTGTCGAGGACGACCCGCGCCTGCGCCGGGTGCTCAGCCGGCGGCTGAGAAGTCTCGGCTATCAGGTGTTCGAGGCCGAGAACGGCGCCGCGGCCTTGGCTGAACTCGCGGAGCGGCCCGAGGCCGCGCTTCTCTTCACCGACATGGTGATGCCCGGCGGCATGACCGGGCTCGAGCTCGCCGAGGCCGCGGTCGCGATAAAGCCCCGCCTCAAGATCCTATTCACCTCCGGCTATGCCGAGCCGGCGATCGCTCGCCTCGGACAGCAAAAGGGCGCCTGGCTCAAAAAGCCCTACACGGCGGAAGAACTGGCCGAAACCATCCGCGCGGTTCTGCGCGAGCAGGCGGGATAACGCGGGTCTCCGCGTTCGTCATTCAACCAAACGGTTGAACTCTTAGCGGCGTGGCGCTATATTCAACCACATGGTTGAGCTTCAGGCGCCCGAACTCGATTCCGTCTTTCACGCGCTGGGCGACGCGACGCGGCGGCGCATGCTGCGCGAGCTCTCGGGCGGCGCCCGCACGGTCGGCCAGCTCGCCGAGCCGTTCGCGATCTCGCTCGCAGCGGCCTCGAAGCACATCAAGGCGCTCGAGCAGGCCGGGCTGATCCGCAGGGAGGTGCGCGGCCGCACGCACTGGTGCCGGCTCGACCCCGGACCTCTCGCCAGCGCCAACGAGTGGCTGAAGTTCTACGAGCGCTTCTGGACCGAGCGGCTCGACGTCCTCGAGCGCCTGCTGCGCGAGGAGGACGCCCGCAACAGCGCCGCGCCCGACGCCTCGACACCCCCTCCGCCCGCCCCACCGAAAGGAGACGACCAATGACGATGCTTGCCACCCCCGACGACTACGGCGCGCTGATCGAACCCGCCACCGTCAAGATCGAGCGCCTGCTGCCCGGCCCGATCGAGCGCGTCTGGGCCTATCTCACCAACTCGAACCTGCGCAGCCGCTGGCTCGCTGCGGGCGCGATGGAGCTGAAAGCCGGCGCGCCGTTCGAGCTCGTCTGGCGCAACGACAAACTGACCGACCCGCCGGGCGAGCGCCCTCCGGGCTTTTCCGAGGAGCACCGGCTGCAGAGCCGGATCATCGAGGTCGATCCGCCGCGAAAGCTCGTGTTCGCCTGGCACGACGAGGCCGAGGTGTCGATGACGCTCGAAGCCAAGGGCGCCGAAGCGCTCTTGACCGTGATCCATCGCCGCCTGCCCAACCGCGCCAACATCCTCGGCGTCAGCGCCGGATGGCACGCGCATCTCGACCTGCTCGCCGACATCCTGAACGACCGCAAGCCCGATCCGTTCTGGGGCGAGCTCGCGCGCCTGAGGGCCGAATACGACCGGCGCCTGCCGAAATGAAGGCCGCCGCGCGCTCCCTTCTCCGCAAAGCGGGGAAGGTGGCCGAAGGCCGGATGGGGTGCGAAAAGCAGGGATGGTCCGATGAAGGTTCGTGCTGACGGTCGCGCAATCCGGCCCAAAGTTGCGGCAGCGGGCCACACCCCATCTGGCGCCATAGCCCGTCGAAAGACGGGCGTCTTTCGACGGGCTACGGCGCCACCTTCCCCAGCAGAGCTTGGGAAGGATAGCGACCGATCCCGCAAAGCAACTCCACCCAACACCTTCCCCTGAAAGGAGTTCGACCATGCCCAATCCAGTCGTTTCCCGCGATGAGTGGCTCAAGGCGCGCGTCGCGCTGCTCGCGGACGAAAAGGAGCTGACCCGTCGCAGCGACGCGGTGGCCGAGCGGCGTCAGGATCTGCCCTGGGTCCGGATCGACAAGCCCTACCGCTTCGACACCGACAAGGGCGAGGCTTCGCTCGCCGAGCTCTTTCAGGGGCGTTCGCAGCTCCTCGTCTATCACTTCATGTTCGGGCCCGACTTCAAGGCCGGCTGCCCGTCCTGCTCGGCGATCGCCGACGGCTTCGCCGGGTTCGCGATCCACCTCGCCCATCACGACGTGATGCTCTGGGCGATCTCGCGGGCGCCGCTCGAAAAGCTCGCCGACTACAAGAGGCGCATGGGCTGGACGTTCCCCTGGGCGTCGTCGTTCGGCTCCGATTTCAACGCCGACTTCAACGTGTCGATCACCGAGGACCAGCAGCGCGAGGGCGGCTTCGAATACAATTACCGGCCTGGCGCCCCCCTGACCGCGCGCGCCGCCGCGGGGCCGGTGAACGCATACGCGGCGACGACCGGAGCGGATACGGCGACGTTCATGCGCGAGCGGCCCGGCATGAGCGCCTTCGCCCTCGAAGACGGCGTCGTCTACCACACCTATTCGACCTATTCGCGCGGACTGGACGGCCTCTGGGGCATGTACCAATGGCTCGATCGCGCGCCCAAGGGACGCAACGAGCACGGCCTCTGGTGGCGCCGCCACGACGAGTACGGCGAGGGCATTGCAGCCGTTCGCGGAACAACGATTTAGCCACGGCGGTTAATCGCCTGCATGCGGCCGGTGGGGCGGTGCGTGAAAGGGAAGAGGAGAGACCCATGGACAGGAACAAAGCGGGAGACATGCAGCGCCAACACGAACTCGGGATGAAGGCGCCGCCGATCGTGTCGCCGGAGGCCTGGGAGGCTGCGCGACTCGAGATGCTCGAGAAGGAGAAGGTCTTCACCCGAGCTCGGGACAGGCTGGCCGCCGAGCGTCGCCGGATGCCGTGGATGGCCGTCGAGAAGCCGTATGAATTCGACGGGCCTCAGGGCAAGGTTAACCTCATCGACCTGTTCGAGGGTCGCCGGCAGTTGATCGTCTATCGCGCCTTCTTCGAGCCCGGCGTGCACGGCTGGCCGGAGCATGCCTGCATGGGCTGCTCGCTAGGGGCCGACCAGGTCGCCCATCTCGCCCATCTCAACGCTCGCGACACCACGCTCGCCTACGCCTCGCGTGCGCCGCAGGCGGAAATCGCGCGCCTGAAGGCGCGGATGGACTGGGAAATGCCCTGGTACACCATCACCGACAGCTTCGATAAAGAGTTCGGCGTCGATGAATGGCACGGGCACAACGCGTTCATCCGCGACGGCGATAAGGTGTTCCGTACCTACTTCATCAACAGCCGCGGCGACGAGGCGATGGGCACGACCTGGAGCTACCTCGACATGACGGCGCTCGGGCGTCAGGAGACGTGGGAGGACTCGCCGGAGGGCTACCCCCAGAGCCGACCGTACAAGTGGTGGAACTGGCACGATGCTTATGTCGCCGAGGCCGCGCCCGACCCGAAGTGGATCGAAGTGTCCGACGCCGGAGAAGCCGCCTTCCGGAAACGCACCGCAGAAGAGCGAAAGCCTGTGTAGCGAGGGAGAGAACGATGAGCGCGATGTCCGCCTGCGCGCGCGTGAGCGGCGCGATCCGAATCGAAAGCCTCATGAGCGCGGGGGCGTTCGGCTTAGCCGACAGGCTGCGTTTTGCGGCTGCGCCGACCTTCGCGGTCATGTCGCTCCTGACCGGTTTTGGCGGCGGCGGCGCGCCGCACTGGCTCTGTTCGGCCGCGCATGAGGCTTCGCCGTTCGGCGGAATGGCGCTGATGTACGGACTGATGGCGCTCGTCCATACGCCGCCCTGGCTGAAGGCGATCGCCAGCCAACGACATGCGCCGACCGAAGGAGGTTGACATGCGAAAACTGATCGCCGGAATGAAGATTTCGTTGGACGGAAAGACCGCTGACCCCAACGGCTACGCCGATTGGGTCGGCGCCTGGTCGGAGGACTACGGCGTCACGCCGCAGATCGACGCCTGCGTGCTCGGCGCGGGCATGTATCCGGGCTACGAGGCCTATTGGACGGCAATCCGCAACGAGCCGACGCAGCCGCTGGCGATGACAGGAAAGACGCCGACGTCCGCCGAAGTCGAATGGGCGCGCTTCGCGGCGAAGACCCCGCATTACGTGCTGTCGAACGCCCTGAGCGAAGCCGCGTGGGCGAACACGCGCTTCCTGCGCAGCGCGGAGGACGTCGCCGCGCTGAAGCGCCAAGAGGGCAAGGACATCTACCTCGTCGGCGGCGGGCGGACGACCGCGGGCCTGATCGACGCCGGGCTCGTCGATGAGCTCAGGCTGCTGATCTACCCGGTGATCGCTGGCGACGGGCGGCCGCTGTTCTCGACGCCGGGCGTTGCGCGGGGCGTCGCATTCAGCGACGTCAGGCAGCTTCCAGACGGGCGCGTGGCGCTCACCTGCGCCTTCGCCTGACGGCCTCCGCTCGCTTAGCCTCACGACGCAGGCGGAAGCCGGTCCGGCTTCGGCTCGGGCGCCGCCACGAGATGGGCGGGCGGCGCAACGCGCCTCAGGCGCTCCGCGACGACGAGCGCCGCCAAAGCGAGCGCGCCCAAAAACGCCGCCACGCCGGGCCAGCCGCCGGCCGCGAGCGCCCAGCCGCCCGACCAGCCGGCCAGACTGGAGCCGGCGTAGTAGAAGAACAGATAGAGCGCGCTCGCCTGCGCATGGGCGTGCTGAACGCGCAAGCCGATCCAGCTCGATGCGATCGAATGGCCGGCGAAAAAACCCACCGTCACCAGCGCGACGCCGACGATGACGACCCAGAGACTGCCCGACAGCGTCGCCAGGACGCCGAGCGGCATCAGCGCGACCGCCGGCAGGATGACGCGCCTGCGGCCGAACCGCCCCGCGAGATCGCCGGCGACGGCGGATGCGACCGCCCCCAAAATATAGATGACGAAGACGAAGCCGATCGCGGTCTGGCTCAGCGAGAAGGGCGGCGCGGCGAGATGAAAGCCGATGTAGTTGTACGTCGTGACGAACGCGCCCATCAGCAGGAAGCCCAGCGCATAAAGCAGGCTGAGGCCGGGGTCGCTCAGGTGCATCCGGATCGCCGGACCCATCGCGACCAGCTCGGCCTTCGGCGTCGCGCGGCGCTCCCGAGGCAGGGCGAACGCGAAGGCCGCCGCGCAAACCAGCGAGAAGAGGCCGATGGCGCCGAGCGCCCAGCGCCAGCCCCAGAATTCGACGATCGAGGCTGCGGCGAGCCGGCCGCCCATGCCGCCGAGCGTGTTGCCGGCGATGAAGAGGCCCATCGAAAGCCCGATCGCCGAGCGGTCCATCTCCTCGGCGAGATAGGCCATGGCGACCGCCGGGGCGCCCGAGAGCGCCAACCCGGTCAGCGCGCGCGCCACGATCAGCGTCGGCCAGTTGGGCGCCAGCGCCGCGGCCAGCGTCGCCGCGGCGGCCGCGATCAGCGATCCGGCCATCACGGTCTTGCGGCCGTAGGCGTCGGAGAGCGCCCCCGCCCAGAACATCGCGACCGCGAGCACGGCGGTCGTCGTCGAAAGCGACAGGCTCGCCGCCGCCGGGGTGAGCTGAAAGGCCTGAACGAAGGCCGGCAGGATCGGCTGCACGCAATAGAGCAGAGCGAAGGTGGCGAGGCCCGAGAGGAACAGCGCAAAACTCACCCGCCAGAACCGCGGATCGGTGCGCAAGGTCTGCGGCGACGCGTAACGGGTCGGTTCGGGAGGAGCGGCAGCCTCGGTCGTCATGGCGGCGCGAACCTCGATCGGGCGCCTGCGAAAGGCAAGTCAAATCGCCGCCAGCGACCGCGCCGCTCAGGGCCGCGTCGGCGCCGCTATTCCTTGCCCATCACCGCCAGCACCTGTTCGAGCGGCGCGGAGGAGATGCGGAAAACGCCGGAATAGGGGCTCGAGAGGTCGAGGATCATGAGAAAGGCCGAGGCGACCGCGATCGAGCCGACCAGCACGCCGAGCAACGCAGCCGCGCTGCCCTTCGACATCAGGCCGTAGCCGAGGAACAGGCACGTGACCCAGCCGACCACCGTCATAATCAGCGGATAGCAGACCGGCGCAGACAGGGCGAAGGACATCTGCAGCCGCGCCTGGCCGATCGAGTCCGCCGCCGCCTTCGCCGCCGCCAGCGCCTGCGTCTGCGCGTCGGAGGTCGGATGAAGCTTGGCGAACTCGCTGTCCCAACCGCGCGAATTCCGGATCGACGCGGCAAAATTGTCGGCGGCGAAGTCGGCGTCGCTCAGGTCGGCGTTCCAGACTTCGTCGATCGTCTTGCCGAGCCGGTCGCGCAGCTGCTTGCGCGCCGGGATCGTGTCCGGACCGTAATCGGACAGCGCGAGGTCGAACTGCAGGACCTTGGCCGCGAGGCCCTGCACGGCGGCGTTCTGCCCGGCGTAGACGCCATAGGCGGTCCAGATGAGCAGGCCCAGCACCAGCGCCGAAAGCAGCGTCAGGAGACCGGCGACGGCGCCGATCATGTCGCGGGTCGGGCCGGTCGTATGTTTCTCCGGCAGCACACGCTGAAGGATGAGGCCGATCGACCCGCCACAGAAGATGACGACGGCGATGGCGAAGGCAAGCTTTTCCGCGCTCATATGACGGTCCCGAGCCCCGTACTGAAGGAAGGTCGCCGCCCTTACCGCCTGGCGCGGGCGGACGCAACGCCGGCGCGATTGGCGGGTGTGATCCAAAGTGATGCGCTCAAGCGGTACGGCATAATGATGGGCTGTTGTCGTTGGCGGCCGCCCGTTGCAGGGCGAGGGCTTTCCAGTAGGCGTTCCAGTCGCCGTTGATTCGGTTGATCCGCAAGGCGAGCATGTGTTCGGCATGCTCGACGCGCCACCAGGCGCCGGGCCGCTTCAGGCGTTGCTGGGCGACGTAGCGATGCGCGCTTTCGATCTCGCCGGAGCCGATCGGCAGGCCTTCGTCCAGGGCTTGGCGATAGTTCAACTGGCTGGCGCGAGCGCCGAGATAGCGCTGGCAGGTTCGCACGGGCGCGTGCTCGTCGTCGGCTTCGGGAGGTTCGCAATGTCCGGCGAGCGCCCGCAGGACGGCGTCGAGGCGGCCGCCTTTGAGCGCCTCCTTCTGCGTCTCCATCCAGGCCTCGCGCGCGGCCGGATCGGGGGCGATCGCCGCCGAGGCGGCGGCCAAGTATTCGCAGACGTGATAGAAATCAATCAGATAGGAGCCCTGGTCGCCGAACTGCTGCTCGATTTGGCCGACGATCCAGGGCGCGCCGTCGCCGACCGCGTGGACCCGGGAGTTCGCCCCGAAGCCGGCGCGAACCGCGCAGGAGAGCAATTGCCGCCCGGCCTCTTCGACCCCGCCCTCGATCGAGCCCGCATAAACCGGCGTCCTGCTCCCTTGCGCGTGCGCCAGCGACAGCTTCGCCTCCCGCCAGGACAACGTCTTGCCTTTGCGTTTGTCCTTCCCCTCGCGGCTCGGTTCGACGATCGGAACCATGCCCCCGTCCGTCTCGACGACGATCGGCTTGCGAAGGCCTGGCGTTTCCGGAAATTTTAGATCCTGGCGTTGGCTTGCGTGCATCGCCTCAGCGTGGGCGAACGTGATCCGCTGGATCGTGCTCTCGCCGATCGCGAAGCCGTAGTGCTCCTCGAGCTTGGCGCGCGCCTGCGCGAACGGTTGATCGGCGGCGAAATCGACGATGGCGCGCTGCAGCGGCCGCGAACACCCCAAAGGGCTCACCTTCGCCCCGAGCACGAAGGGGCGCACCCGCTGCGTCCCGAACCGATATTGCGGCTCCCGAACCTCTATTTCGCCGAATTTCGTGTGCCAGCGGAGTTTTTTTCCCCTTGGCGATGCATCTGCGGGCGCTCGCGAACCTCCCGCTCCGTCGCCCCCACCCGCCGCTCGGCCCAACTGCGCAACGCCTCCCGTCCCAGATGACGCGTCTCCTCGACCATCCGCTCTTCCGCGGCGTCGGCCTCCTTCAATTCGCGCTCGTCGCCTTCGACCGCCAGCACGATCGACGAAATGCGCTTGCGAAGCTCCGGATGCGCCCGCAACGCCGTAATCAGCGCCTCGTCGCTCAACTCCCCGACCGCCATCCCTTCGCCTCCCGCCAAATCATCCAAATCATCCAAACCGAACCTACCCTGCATCGGTTTGAATCGCACCCGCGATTGGCGACCGTCTCGCGTTCGCGCGGCGGAACGCGCGCTCCGCTATCGGCCGGGCTGCGATAGGAGGTAGGACAGGAGCGAGCGCAGCTCGGCCGGACGGACCGGCTTTCTGAGCAGCGTCATCTCCGCTTCCTCCGCTTCGCGGGCGGCGGTGTCGGAATGGTCGGCGGTGACGAGCATGGCGGGGGTCTGGGCGCCGACCGCGCGCCGCACCTTCATCACCGCGGTCGCGCCGCGCTCGAAATGATCGAGATGCAGGTCGGCGATGATCGCCTGCGGGGCGCGCCGCAGCGCGATCTCCGCCGCCTCGTCGCCCGAGGGCGCGACCGCCACTTCGCAGCCCCAGCGCGAAAGCAGCGCCGACATGGCGGTCAGCACCGCCGCGTCGTTCTCGATCACCAGCACGCGGGCGTCGCTGAGCGGCCCGCGCGCAACCAGCGACGGCTCGGCGCGCGGCTGGGCCCGCTCGGCTTTGGGCTTCTCGGCGATCGGCAGCGAGACCGAGAACATCGACCCGCTGCCGACCCTGGAGCGAAGGCCGATCGGGTGCTCGAGCGCCAGCGCCAGGCGGCGAACGATGGCGAGGCCGAGGCCGAAGCCCTGACCGCCCTGCTCGCCCGCCTCGCCGCGCTGGAACTCCTGGAAGATCGCGTCGCGCCGCTCCTCCGGAATGCCGGGCCCCGTGTCCCAGACCTCGACGCTCCAGCGCCCCGCCCGCGCCCGCCCGCCGATGAGCACGCCGCCGCGGCGCGTATAGCGCAGGCCGTTGGCGATCAGGTTCTGCACGACCCTCCTGAGGAGCAGCGGATCGGACAGGACCCGTCGTCCCGCCGCGAAATGCCTGAGCTTCAGCCCCCGTTGGGCCGCGCCCCGGGCCTGTTCCTTGACCAGCGAGCCGATCAGGTCGTCGATCGGAAAGGCGCGGAGGTCGGGAGTCATCGCGCCGGCGTCGAGCTTGGAAAGGTCGAGCAGCGTGCGCAAAAGCTCCTCGAGCGTCGCAAGGCTCCGGTCCGCCTGATCGATGAGCCCGCTCGGCTCCGGCGCCATGCCGAACCCGTCGAGCGTCGAGAGCGCCAGGCGGGCGGCGTTCAGCGGCTGCAACAGGTCGTGGCTGATCGAGGTGAGGACTGAGGATTTGAGCAGGTTGGCGGCCTCGGCCTGCTCCTTGGCGCGGCGCAGGTCGGCGTTGACCGTCTCGACCGAGCGCAGGGCCTGCTGCAACTCCTGGGTTCGGCGGCGGACCTGGTTGTCGAGCGCGATCGCCGTCTCGAACAGCGCATAGGCGTTCGGCTGCCGATCGTAGGAGCGCTCGACCCGCGAGATGAGTTTTGCGTTGATCTTTTTGAGCTTGGCGATCTCGCGCCTCAGCTCGTCGACTTCGCTCGCGCGCTCCGTCACCACTTCGCCGCCCGCCTGCGGCCGATCGCGACGCCGGTAAAGGTCTGGTTCACGTGCATGGAGGTGAACTGCTCTCCATAGGTGTTGAAGCCGACGACGCGCTTTGCGCGATAGAGCTTCGACATGGCTTGCGCGAGCTGTTCCCGCTCGGCGGCGAGGCGGCGCAGCACGCAGTCGAAGCCGAGATAGATTTCGACCTCGCCGAGATCGCTTTCGATCGAACCGAAGAGCTGCGTCAGGCTCTCCATCGGGTCGCCGCGCTTGGCGGCGGTAAACACCAGCCCCTCGTCGATGGCGCAGAAGAAGCTCAGCGACCCGTCCGGATTGACCCGCTGGATCGACCGCACGAAATGCTCGCCCCCGACGCTGACCAGCACCGGATGCGAAGCGAAGGCGAAGGCGTCGAGCTCGTCGTCGAGGATGCCGCAGACGCGGGCATATTCCTTGGCCGCCGGCTCGGCGTTGAGCTCCTTCACGATCCGCCTTTCGATGTCCGCCTCGGTCACCACCATCTTGATTGCGGTCGGCTGGTAATGGTCGGCGCGGAAGGTGCGGAACGGCAGGTCGGTCGCGACCAGCGCCAGCGCCGCCGCGTCGGAGTGGGCCTCGCCTGCGTGAATGACGAAGGTCCGTTCGAACCTGAGCCCGTCGCCGGCCGAGCCGCCGATGATCGGGATCTCGTCGAGGGCCAGCTGCAGCGCGCTGATGACCGTCTCCTCCCGTCGGCACAAGCCGTCGACGAGCAGGACGCCAAACAGGCCCGGCTCGGCGAAACCCGGCCGCAGCGCGTCGAGGTCGGCGCGCAATTGCTTGGCGAGCTCGCGCCCGGTCTCGACGCGGAAATTGGCGAGCTCGAGGATCGGGCGCGCGACGAAGGCGAAGCGCGCTTTGAGGAAGCCGATCGCGACCACGCCGCCCTCGCTCCAGCCGTCGGGCGTAATCTCGCCGGCCGTGGTGCAGCCGATCACCGGCGTCGCGCCGAAACGCCGGCCGATCTCGGCGGCCAAGGCGGCAGACGTCGTAATCGGGCGAGACGAATACGACGAGGCCGGAGAGGTCGTCCGGCGCGAACTGGCGCGCAATGTCGGCCGCGGCGGCTTCGGCGCCCTCGCTCTGCGTCGCGGCGACGACCACTCCTCGGTCCTCCTCCTCGATGAGGTCCAACGCCATTCCTCCGCTGCGCCGCGAAGCTGCGCAACTCCGGACGCTTTTTAGCACAGCGGCGCGCTCGCTCCACGCGGCGGTTTCCGGGGCGGCGGAGGAATGGACCGGAGGCCCGTCAGGGCGAAAAGCCCTGATCGCTGAACGGCGAGGCGGTCGGCGTCTGGATCTTGATGAAGCCGAGGCCGCGCCCTGGCCGGCCGGGCGCCGGCGCGAACGACCTTCCCTACCGGGAAGGCGCCAAATCTAAACGTCAGAAACACTCAGATTCAGTGATAATAGGCGGACGCGTGCGTGGTTCAGCCGGTTGCCATCCGTGAAGAATCTGGATTGGACGCACTTGACGAAATTGCAACGACGTGCTTGTTGTTAACAGGGTGCACTGCGTGAACCCCTCGGGGGAGTCCTACAATGAAATTGCTGACGATTGCCATGTGGTTGTGCACGAGCGCGACGACGGCGGCGCTGGCCGTCCCGGCTACCGCCCCTTGTGCGGCGTGCGTTGTTCGCGCGCCCGCTCCTCTCATCGGCACTGGCATTCCGACCGTGCTGGTCCTCGGAGCTGTATTGCTCAGCGCGAGCCTCTTGGCGCATTGGCGGCGATCCTAAGCAAATTGCAGCGCGGGGCTACCGTCTCGGCGCACTAATTTTTGGTCGCAGCCTCGGCGCTGGCCCGGGTGGCGGCGCGGTAATTGGGTTTCCAAACCGTGCGCCAATCTATGGCCGCGGCGGCTTGGCAATCTACAGGCGATTCAACCAGAAGCAGATCGTGGGACGGCGCGTACTCAGCCAGGCCGAACATCCCGAGCGCCTCGTATTTCACACGCTGACCGAAGGCTGCCCAAGGCTCGGGCGTAGCCCACGTTTGATCGAAGTAGACATAGCGGCGCGTGTAGCCCGGTTCAGCGGCATATTCCATAAGAGTCGCCTCCTCGAACGTCGATAAGAGCAAACTCACCAGCGCTGGATGAGAACAGCCGGGGACGTCAAATACCAGCGACCGCGAAGCCATGGTGCCCGTTGGCCTGTAGTCACGCAGGCTCCAGCCATTTGAGCCTGCAACGCGCAAGATCGCCGGTTCGAGGCTCTCGCTGTCCGGGAGGGTGTCGGCAGCCCGATCACGGATTGCAATTGAACCCAAAAGGATCGCGGCAAAGACCGCGTGCGCGGCCCGAGCCCTCATACCGCCCGCTCCGCCGACCTTGATCCATAGAGGCTGATCAAGAGGATTGTCGTCGACGCGCCGATGTTGAAGATCTGAGCGCCATCCCCATCATGCCAATATTGATAGAGGTCCGCGTCCCAGGCCATAAGACAGAGTCTGGTCACATTGAAAAGGACGATCGTGACGCAGACAACGCATGCTATTACGAAATCACGAGCTTGCCAACTCTGATCGCGAAAGCTACGTACCGAAACCCAGCAGAGCGCAGCCAGGGACAGATTGTGGAACGAAGAGCAAGGATCGTACACCACGATGCCGTGACCGCTCGGCCCGGTGATGACGTTGTCCCGCCATACCGTCCCCGCCCGAACCACCTGCAGCATTGTCCCGACGACGGCAGTCTCAGCGCGAAGCAAGGGACGAGCGACGAGTTGGAAGAAAATATGCCCCCAGTATTCCTGCACTGAGATTGCGGTAAGGACGACTCCGGCTGCGCGCAGCTTTGGATCGCCCCGGTTGAAGAGCCAGCCAAAAATGCCGACGCTGAGCGCAGCGATCCAGATCATTCGGCTCATTGGGATGAAGAGGAGGCAACAAAGCGTCACGGCGATCAGAAAATCCCGCAATTGCGCAACTGGGCGCGGATCGCTCAAAGCGAGGAGGCGAAAGACGGCGAACCACGCAATGATTTGGAAGACGCCAACAGAGCCGAGAGCTGAGAGCTTATTTTCAAGCAATGCGGACGGCATTCCCATGAACGAGGAAAGAAGTTGATTCAAAAAAATGATTGCACAAACCCAGATGAATAAGTCGCGGCGGGGGAAGTCGCGCGCAGCGTAGGCCTCACCACTATTCGTCGGATTTCCTGTAGCAATCAGAACCAACTGCGTTACCCCCATAGCGATTACGACGGCTCGGTGCGCCCGACATCGCCGGACGACAGCTTTGTCGTGATCGAGACTGCGCCCATAGCTATACTTTGACAAGAGTGAAATATCGTTAAGGCCCGGCCACGGCTCGTCGATTCGTTGTCGGGGCGAAAGACGCTTCCGAAGTTCCGGGCTTCTTCGCCGGCAGGCCGATCAATCGACACGCAGCGATGCCTTATCGTACGGGCGCGGCGCCCAACAGGCCTTCAGGTCACGGCCAGCAACATTCCGCGCCCGGGGACCCCTCAGCAGCAGCCGCGCAGCCGCCCCTTGCTGACGTCGTAGCGCGCCTGCTGCCGCTCGCGAAAGAACTCCTCGTAGGTCATGATCGGTTCGTCCGGGTGATTGGCCTTCCGGTGCGCGACATAGGTCGGGTAGTCGGGCACGCCGACCATGAGCCGCGCCGTCTCGGCGACCCTGTCGCAGACGAACCGCGCGCGGGCGGCGAGGCTCTCGCTCATTCGGCCGCCACCGCCGCGCCGCCCAGTTCGTGGGTCGTCACCTTCGCGCTGCGCAGCGCCCGCAGCGCCTCGCGGACGCCGTAGACGAGCATGACGAGGACGATGGCGACGAAGATCGCCGCCAGCGCCGCATCGACATAGTCGTTGAACACGATCCGGCTCATCTGGTCGAGGCTCTTGGCCGGCGCAAGCACCTTGCCCGAGGCGACGGCGTCGCCAAAGAGCCGCGCATGGGCGACGAAGCCGACCTTCGGATCGGGGCTCGCCACCTTCTCGATCCCCGCCGTCACCGTGCAGATGATGAGCCACGCCGCCGGGACCAGCGTCACCCAGGCGAACCGCTCGCGCTTCATCTTGAACAGGATCACCGTGGAGAGGATCAGCGCGATCGCCGCCAGCATCTGGTTCGAGGCGCCAAACAGCGGCCACAGCGTCCAGATGCCGCCGAACGGATCGATCACGCCCTGATAGAGGAAATAACCCCAGGCCGCGCAGGCGAGGGCGGAGCCGATCAGGTTGTTGGTCCACGATTGCGTCGACCGGAACGCGGGGATCACGTTGCCGACCAGGTCCTGGAGCATGAAGCGCAGGACGCGCGTGCCGGCGTCGACCGTCGTCAGGATGAACAGCGCCTCGAACAGGATGGCGAAGTGATACCAGACGCCGGCCAGCGCCGGGCCGCCGAGGAAGCCGGAGAGGATCTGCGCCATGCCGACGGCGAGGGTCGGCGCGCCGCCGGTGCGCGACAGGATGGTCGATTCGCCGACATTGTGCGCGACCTGGGTCAGCGCGTCCGGCGTCACCGCAAAGCCCCAGCTCGAGATGACCTCGGCCGCATGCGCCGGGTCGGTCCCGATCAGCCCGGCGCCGCTGTTCATGGCGAAATAGACGCCCGGGTGGATGACCGAGGCCGCGACCATCGCCATGATCGCGACCAACGATTCCATCAGCATCGCGCCATAGCCGATGAAGCGGATCTGGTCCTCGTTCTCGATCATCTTCGGCGTGGTGCCCGACGAGATCAGCGAGTGCCAGCCGCTGACCGCGCCGCAGGCGATGGTGATGAACAGGAACGGGAAGAGGCTCCCAGCCCAGACCGGCCCCGAGCCGTCGATGAACCGGGTCACGGCAGGCATTTCGAGGGTCGGCCGCACCAGGATGATGCCGATCGCCAGCAAAAGAATCGTGCCGACCTTGAGGAAGGTCGACAGATAGTCGCGCGGCGCAAGCAGGAGCCACACCGGCAGCACCGAGGCGACGAAGCCGTAGCCGATGACGAGGAGGGCGAGCTGCGGGCCGGTGAAGGTAAACGCTGCCGCGAGCGCCGGCGTCTCCGCGACCGTCTTGCCGTAGACAAGCCCGAGGAGCAGCAGCACGGCGCCGATGGCGGACATCTCGCCGATCCGCCCCGGGCGGATGAAGCGGCTGTAGAGGCCCATGAACAGCGCGATCGGAATGGTGCTGGCGACCGCGAAGGTCCCCCACGGGCTGCCTTTGAGCGCATTCACCACCACGAGGGCGAGCACCGCGAGCAGGATCACGCAAATGAGGGTGATGCCGATTCCGACGACGCCGCCGGCGGCCGGACCGATCTCGGTGCGGATCATCTCGCCGAGCGACTTGGCGTCGCGGCGGGTCGAGAAGAACAGCACGACCATGTCCTGGACCGCCCCGGCGAACACGACGCCGGCCAGAATCCACAAGGTTCCGGGCAGGTAGCCCATCTGCGCCGCAAGCACCGGCCCGACCAGCGGCCCCGCGCCGGCGATCGCCGCGAAATGGTGGCCGTAGAGGACGTAGCGGTTGGTCGGGACGTAATCGAGCCCGTCGTTGTGGCGATAGGCGGGCGTCACGCGCTTCGCATCGACGCCGAGCGCGCTCGTGACGATGAACAGCGCATAGAAGCGGTAGGCGATGAAGTAGATGCAGACCGCGGCGGTCACGAGCCAAGCCGCGTTGACCGGTTCGCCGCGCGTGAGCGCCACGATGGCGAAGGCGGCGGCGCCCAGGAGAGCCACCCCGATCCAGGTCAGCTTCTCGCGCAGTTCCATAAGTCTCCTCCCGCTCCGAGCCCCCGACTTCCTCTCGGCGCCGGCGTTCCGCCAGGCACGGATTTCAAGCCGACATCTAGCACCCCATGCGGGAAAACGGTAGGCCCGATCGCGGCTGCTGCGAGGGTCGAGGAGAACGGTCGGTGATGACGCCGCCAACGTGGAGCGGGCCCGGGAACCTGTGAGCTTGCCGATGGGTTATCGTATCGGCTTGGCCGCAGCCCGGCGATCCGCAACGCCGGCCCCTCGTGCAGAACAAGGGATCGCGAATAGGCCGGCAGGCGGCCCTGGCTGACGACGCCGCAGATCGCGCCCTCGCGGTCGATCACCGCCGTCTCGACCGCCCGCCCGTCCTCGAGGACGACCTGGAAGGCGAGCAAGGTCGGATCGAGGGGAAAGTAAACGTGGCGAACATCGTCGCCGGGCTCGTAAAGGACCTCGTCCTTTTTCAGGCGTATACTCTGCAGGTGCGGTCGCAGAAGCGCGCGGTCCGCAGGCCTCATCGCGAGCAGGAGATTGTTCTGCAAGGCGGGGCCAGTCTTCAGAGACGATCGTCAATCAGACTTTGTTGACCGTTCGGGGGCCGGAGGCAAGACAGGGATGGAAGACGCAATCAACGTGCATTTGTGTGCAGACGCCGGCCTCGCCTTCTGTTCTACCGGAGCATCCTAGCGGAATTCGTCTCTCATGATCGACTTGCCTGATCCGCCGCCCATGCCTGACGCCGACAGCGTTCGCGAGATCGTCGCACTCGATCTCGCCCATCGGCTCAAGAACGTGTTCGCGGTCGTCGGCGCAGTCCTCACGCTGTCGGCGCGCGGGAAACCGGAAATGCGCCCGTTCATTGCCGAGTTGCGGGATCGGATCGCCGCGCTGGAAGCGGCGCATACCTATCTCGAGGAGGGGTCGCCGGCTTTGACGGAGGGCGAGGGGCGCACCGTGATGGGGCTTCTGCGCCCCCTGATCGCGCCTTTCTGCGGCGAGGAGGCGAACGCGATCACGATCCGCGGTCAGGATTCCGCCATGACCTGGCGGCTCGGCGCCACGATCGCGCTGATCGTGCGCGAGCTTGCAACCAATGCGGCGAAGTACGGCGCCTTGTCGACCGACAGCGGCCAAGTCGAGATCGCCTGCTCGGAGGATGCCGGACACTACGTGATCCACTGGCGCGAAACCGGGGGACCCGTCATCCTGGCGGCGCCCGACACGCAGGGCTACGGGACCTACCTGATCGAACGCGCCGCCGCGCTCGCAGGCTTTTCCGTCGAAAGGACATGGCGCGCGGAGGGCCTCGAGGCCGCGATCGCCATTCCGGTCGAGCGGCTCACGCTCTGACGGAAAGCGACCACCGCTCGGGCGGCCAGTGGCTGCCGTCGCGCCTGCCGCGACATCTATGTGTTCGTCATCCTCGCGGCGACCACCGCAAGGCTCGTCGTCATCCCGATGTTTCTTGCCGATGTTTCTTGCCGATGTTTCTTGCCGAGGTCGTTTTAGGTCTACAGGCGCTCCCGCGCCTGATTTAGGCCGGCAGACTCAAAGCATCGGGCAGAGAACTCGTTGTCGCATCGTCAACTTTCGTTTAGCGTAGTGAAGTTGATTTTACCTCGATTCGATGGGGCAAGGCGTTGATCGAGACGACCCGACGGAATTTTCTTCAATCGTCCGGGTTGGCCGCGGTAGGCGTCGCGACGGCCACCAACCTGGGCGGCGCGTCTCCTGCGGTAGCGCTGTCGAATTCTTCATCATTCGATATCGACGGAGCCTTCGCGAGGTTCATGCTGGACATCGGCGGGAGGGCCACCGACGCTGGCGGGATGGTCACGTTCACGGGTCGGGACCCAATCGTGCGCAGCCATTTCCGGATCGGCGCCTGCATGGCGATTCCAGCGATGGCCGCCGCCACAGGCGCGGCTGCGATCTGGCGAGACCGCACGGGGCAAGCGCAGGATCTTGAAGTCGATTTGCGCGAGTTTGTCTACAACGTTCTGCCTTATGTCGGGTTCGTGCTGCAGAAGAAGCAGGCCCTCGGGCTCATCGATCCCGACGACCCTCTTCCTGCCGGCTTTGGGTGGCGCCCGACGGTGAACGACCGCGAGCTTCAATTGCCGCTGCTGTTCGGTAACCCGCTGTCATTCGCCTTCTTCGAGACGAAGGATGGCCGAATGGTGACTCCGACCGGCCTCTATCCCAGGCATTTCGTCGGATTTCTCAACATCCTGGGCGCCCCTCCGGATCGTGAGGCGATCGCCAAGGCGGTTCGATCATGGAACGCGGAGGATCTCGATGAGGTCGTCGCAGATGCGGGCATGGTCATGGGCATACATCGCAGCGCCGACGAATGGCTGGCCCATCCGCAAGGAAAGTATCTCGCAGGCCTGCCGCTGATCGAAATCGTGAAGATCGGGGACAGCGAGCCTATCCCTTACGCACCCCAGCCGACTCAGCCATTGTCGGGGATCAGAGTTGTTTCGTGCAGCCACGTGATCGCCAGCACCACGGCCTCCCGCACGCTTGCCGAATACGGCGCCGAAGTGCTGCATGTCGCGCGCGACCAGTCCTACGAGCACGAAGGGATCATCATCGACGTCAACGTCGGCATGCGCTCGACGCTCCTGAACCTGAAGGATTCCGGGCACCGGGGAAAGTTGAAGGCGTTGCTGCCGCAAACGGATGTCTTTGTCGAAGGTTTCCGCGGCCGCGCAATGGGGGGTCTGGGCTTCGGGCCGGAGGATATCGCCCACGAGAAGCCTGGAGTCATTTACCTTTCCGCGCGCGCTTACGGCTGGGACGGGCCATGGTGGAACCGGGCCGCCTTCGACATGGAGGCCCTGACGGTCAGCGGCTTCACGCTGAAGGAGGGGCAAGGTCGACCGCGCTTTCCTCCGACGATGGTGCTCAACGACTACATTGCCGGCTACATCGGCGCGGCTGGCGTTCTCGCGGCTCTCCGGCGGCGCGCGAGCGAGGGCGGCAGCTACCACGTGCGTATCAGCCTTGCGCGCTCGGCGATGTGGTTCATGAGCCTGGGGTCGTTCCCGACCACCGACTTCGACCCGACGGCGCCGGATCACCGCATGATCCCGCTTCGCACGATCCAGGCGAAGACACCCTATGGCGAAGTCGATCGGCTGGCGCCGCAGGTGAAGCTGACGAAGACGCCGGGTCGCTGGCGCGATCCGCTCGTCGCGGTTCGAGGCGGAGACCTCCCGGTCTGGGAAGGATAAAGTCCTAGTCCTATCGCGGGGAATCGCATGAGCGCTCCGGACGAGACACTTGAGGCTCCCGGAGCGCATACTTGGGGCCTTGCCGCTGTCCTGCTCGTAATCGCGCCGGCGTGGGCTTCGGCGCAGAGCGCGGCGCCGGTGTTGCCCGTCCTGCCCGCGCTCGGAAGCCAGATCGGGCCGCCCGATTTGCTAGACGGCACGCTTTCCGGTCTCGGCGACGAAGAGGACGACGACAGTCCGAAGAGCTCCTGGCTCCGCTTTCCAAGCCCGCTGCAGCCCTGGCTCGACTTCAAGCAGAAAGTGCTGCTGCAGCAGTACGGCCTTCTGATCGGCGGCTCCGAGGGCATTCTCGGCCAGGACTATTCCAATAGCCTTACCAACGACCAGACCTCGGTCGGCCAGAAATTCACGTTGAACCTCGGTCAGCAGCTTCTGTGGCAGGGCACGCCGCAGGCGCTCTGGATCGAGGCAGTGATCGAGGATCGCGGGCCGGTCGGCGCCGAGTTCGCCCCGTTGCAGGCCGGGTTGAGAACCGGCTCGAGCACGGCGACCGCGCCGACCTACGGCGATTTCAATCTCGGCGTGACGCAGCTCTATTTGCGCCAGAGCCTGTTCGACAATCATTTCCAGTACACGTTCGGCAAACTGTTCGCACCGAACTACGTCAATCCTTATCCATTCTTCGACGACAACCGCCAGTACCTAAACCAGATCTTCACGACGAGCGTCACCATTCCAGTTCCGTTACGCGGATTCGGTGCGGTCGCCGCATGGTTTCCGACCAACCTGGGGCTGTACGCGAAGGCGGGAGTCTATACGGTCTACAGCGACGACACCGGGTTTACGGCTGACAGCTTCTTCAACAAGCCCGAATATTTCCGCCATCTCGAGCTCGGCTGGAGCAGCAATGCGGCGAATGGAGCGCCCATTCAGGCGCGCGGTCCGATGGACGTCAACAACGTGTCCCTGACGCTCTGGAGCAAGGACGCCGAGCAGAACGGGCCGCCGGCCGCGCACGGCGCCGCGTTCAACGCCAACTACCTCGTGCAAAAGAACGTCATGGTGTTCGCCCGCGGCGGCTGGTCCGAGGGTTGGCAGCTCGACCGGAACCTCAGCGCCGGATTCGGCTGGCGTCCGAACGTCGAATATTCGGACCTGTTCGGCGTCGGCGCCGGCTGGGCTCAGCCCGCCAACCCGAACCTGAGGGACCAATATATTTTCGAGGCGTTCTACCGCTTCCAGTTGACAACGCAGTTGGCGATCACGCCCGACGTGCAGTGGATCCTGCATCCGACCCTCAGCCCGAACAACGGCTCCCTCTGGGTCGCCAGTCTGCGCGCGCGCATCACCTTCTGAACCGAAAAGGACGCCACGATAACGACGATCGACCGACGCAAATCGGTCAGCGCAATCCCTGTGCGGCGCCGGTCTGGTCCTCGACCCCGGAGCGATCGAGGCGATGCCGTTCGACGCGACCCTCGCCGAAGGAATGGATGGTTTCGTCGAGAAGGCGCAAACAATGGTCATGCACGGGCGCCCGCGTCGGTCAGGGTGCGCCCCGCTCTCGACCGCACCGCCCTGCTTCGCCGACCACCGCAATCACGTCATCGTGTCATCGACAGCGCCATTCACGATGACAAGACGCACAAAGAACAAAACATGTACATCTGCCGGAATTGGAGCTATGATTGCGTCTTGAGGTCGAAAGCGCCCGCAAATGTGGGCGTCGCTCGACGCCTTGCAGGGGTTCGCGATGACGTCGTCCGGGGAGCGGAGCAAAGAGGCGGGGACTTGCAAAAATCGTCCCGCCCGCAACTGCCCGACCATTCGCGACCCGTCCGGCCGAATGTCTCGCCCGAAAAAATCTCTACAAGCCCTTGAAAAGGCTAAAAATGGGCTCGGGCACGACCGCTCGGGACCAGTCGGAGGCCGCGCGCCGCGGCTTTCGCCGGCAACCGGCTCAGCGACGCGGCCCGGCGCCGCGTCGCCCCAAAGGCGGCGGCTTGCGAGCCGCTCCCGCCCGGAATCGAAAATGGCGCCGCAAGCCGTTGAAAACGCTCAAAACGGACTCGGAAATGGCGAGGCCGGGACCAGAGCGAGGCCGACCTTCCCAACGCATCGGCCGCGACGGACCGCCGAATCGCCTTGCGGGCGCCCCGCATGACGAGGCCTGGGAGCCGCAGCGAGGCGGAAACTCCGCCCGCGTCCCTTGGCCGGGCCGTAATTCCCAGGCCGCCCAGCGGCGGCGGTTGCGGAGACTCGCAAATGGCGCCGCATCTCCTTGAAAACACTCGAAACCGACTCGGAAATGGCAGGCCCGACGAGCTTGACCCGGGGATCACGATGAGGGGCTTGTCATGGCCGCCCGGCTTGGCACTGACAAAGTTGCATGTTTTGGCGCCTAACCTGAAATCGGCCGTGCACAGAAATCCGCGCGCCCTCGCTTCCGGCGCCGCGCGCGCTTCATCCCGGCTCCGCCGCCGACAGCGCCGCCTCCTCGACCAGGAACTCGCGCAAGGCCTTGATCCTCGGCGTCTGCGCCTCCTCCGGCCGGCAGAGGAAATAATAGCCGAAAGGCGTTTGAACGCTGGTCGAGAAGGGCGCGACCAGGCGGCCGGCGGCAAGTTCGTCGGCGGCGATGGCGAAGGAGCTCAGCGCCACCCCCTGCCCTTGCGCGGCGGCCCGAATCGCCATCGCCATGTTGTTGAACCAGACGCCGTGCCGCGCCTCCACGGTCTTTGCGCCGGCGGCCTTGAGCCAGTCCGACCAGGCGGGCCAGGACGGATAGGCCGGGCTCCATTCGAGATGCAGCAGGGTATGGCGCGCCAGATCTTCCGGCGAGCGCAGCGGATGGTCGCCTCCGGCGAGGTCCGGCGAGCAGACCGGAAAAACGTCCTCCTTGAACAGGAGCGTCGTCGCGAGCCCCGGGAAATCTCCGGCGCCCCAGCGGATCAGCGCGTCGGTCGTGCTCGAATCGAGCGTGTCTTCGGTCGGATTGGCGTCGAGCAGGACGTCGATTTCAGGATGGCGCGTCTTGAACTTGCCGATCCGGCCGACGAGCCAGGTCGCGGCGAACGACGGGCTCGAGTTGATCACCAGAAACCGCCGCCCTTTGGCCTCGCGCATCGCGCGCGCCGCCCGGGCGAGCGTGGCGAACCCCTCAACGAGCCCCGGCGCGCCGGCCGCGCCGGCCTCGGTCAGCGCCAGTCCCCTGCCCGACCGTGCGACCAGCGGCGCGCCGATCTCCTGCTCCAGCGCCCGCACCTGTTGCGCGACTGCGGCCTTGGTGACATGCAGGTCCTCGGCCGCCCGGGCGAACGACAGCTTTCGCGACACCGCCTCGAAGGCCCTGAGGGCGGTCAGCGGCGGCAGGCGGTCGATCGGGCTCATCGTATAGGCAGCCTATCCATAAGGGGCATAAACATTGCCTTTGAAACCCGCTCAGTTCGCCATACATATAGCAGCGAGGCAAGCGCCTGAAGCGCATTTCAATGGGAATTTAGGACAAATGACAGTGTTTGGCGCCCGTGCGAACGATTTCCATGCAGACATGGTCGCGACGGGCTGGTTGCGGCTCGGTAAACAAATCCTTAACGCACTGGCCGCTCGCGCCGCCGCCGCGGCGGAACGGAGCCGGTTCGCCGCGCTGCCGTCCCGCTATCTCGACGACGTCGGCATGACGGAAGCCGAGCGCGCGGCGGCCATTGGCGCCGACGAATCGAACCTCGACGGCTGGCGCGTCGTCGCCTCGCACCTGTAAGCCTTCCGCATTCCGTCCAGCGTCGAAGCGTCCGTGGCGCATGACCGCCCCGGACGCTTGCGTGCGTTCAACCTTCCGATCGGCCGCCGCATTGGCCGCGAACCGTCGCTTCGGCTTGACGGGGGGACGTGCGGCGTCGGAAAAGACCCTGACGATCCGATCGGAAGAAAGAATGCAACGCGTCACGCTGATCGACAATTATGACAGCTTCACCTTCAATCTCGTCCATTATCTGGGCGAGCTCGGCGCAGACGTGAGGGTGTGGCGGAACGATGAGATCAGCGTCGAGGACGCCGTCGCCGAAGAGCCGGACGCGATCGTGCTGTCGCCGGGCCCCTGCACGCCGAACGAGGCGGGGATCTGCCTCGATCTTGTGCGCGCCGCCAGCGATTCGACGCCGATCTTCGGCGTCTGCCTCGGCCATCAGGCGATCGGCCAGGCGTTCGGCGGCGACGTCGTGCGCGCGCCAACGCCGTTGCACGGCAAGGTCTCGCGCATCACCCACAACGCTCGTGGGGTGTTCCGCGGCCTGAACGGCCCGTTTCAGGCGACGCGCTATCATTCGCTCATCATCGAGCGTTCGACCGCTCCGGCCGAGCTCGAGGTCAGCGCCGAGTCCGACGACGGGCTGATCATGGCGATCGCCCATCGCAGCCGCCCGGTCTACGGGGTGCAGTTTCACCCGGAGAGCATCGCCAGCGAGCACGGCCGCGACATCCTGCGCAATTTCCTGGACCTCGCCGCGGCGTTTCACGCCCGCGGCCCGGCGCGCTGAGCCGGCCCCCGTGGAATCCTTCAAGCCCCTCATCGCCAAGGTCGCCGCCGGCGCGACGCTGAGCCGGTCCGAGGCTGCGGCCGCGTTCGACGCCATCCTGTCGGGCGAAGTCACGCCCTCGCAGATGGGCGGGTTTCTGATGGCGCTGCGCGTCCGCGGCGAAACGGTCGACGAGATCACCGGCGCGGTTTCCGCGATGCGCGCCAAGATGCTGAAGGTCACCGCGCCCACCGACGCCATCGACATCGTCGGCACCGGCGGCGACGGCTCAGGGTCCTTTAACGTCTCGACGTTGGCCTCGATCGTCGCCGCCGCCTGCGGCGTTCCGGTCGCCAAGCACGGCAATCGCGCCGCCTCGTCGCGCTCGGGCGCGGCCGACACGCTGACCGCGCTGGGGGTGAAGATCGGGCTTCCGCCCGAGGGCGTCGAGCGCTGCATCCGCGAGGCCGGGATCGGCTTCATGATGGCGCCGGCGCACCACGCCGCGATGCGTCACGTCGGCCCGACCCGCGTCGAACTCGGGACCCGCACCCTTTTCAACCTCCTGGGACCGCTGTCGAACCCCGCCGGGGTCAAGCGCCAGCTGATCGGCGTCTTCTCGGACGCCTGGCTCGAACCGATGGCCGAAGTCCTGCGCAACCTCGGCTCCGAGCGGGTCTGGATCACCTGCGGCTCCGACGGGCTCGACGAGATCACCACCACCGGCCCGACCCGGGTCGTCGAACTGAAGGACGGAACGATCCGGAGCTTCGACGTGACGCCGGAAGACGCGGGCGTTCGGCGCGCCGAGCCCGGAGCGCTCAGGGGCGGCGACCCGGCGCACAACGCCGCGGCTTTGCGGAGCGCGCTGAACGGCGAGGGGGGCGCCTATCGGGATATTGCGCTCATCAACGCCGCCGCCGGGCTCGTCGTGGCCGGCAGGGCGCGCTCGCTCGAGGACGGCGTCGCGCAAGGCGCGGGGGCGATCGACTCGGGCGCGGCGCTTCGCGTTCTTGACCGTCTGATCGCCGTGTCCAACGCTTAGCGGCCGGGAGCGCTGATGGCTGACATCCTGAAAAAGATCGAGGCCTATAAGCGGCGCGAGATTGCGGAGGCCAAGGTGCGGGTGCCGCGGGGGACGCTCGAGCGCGAGATCGCCGGGCAGTCGCCGCCGCGCGGTTTCATCAAGGCGCTGGAGCGGGCGACCGAGGAGGGCCGCTTTGCGCTGATCGCCGAGATCAAGAAGGCGAGCCCGTCGAAGGGCGTCATCCGGGACGACTTCGATCCCGAAGCGCTGGCGCGGGCCTATCAGGCGGGCGGCGCCACATGCCTCTCGGTGCTCACCGACGCGCCGTCATTCCTGGGCTCGCCCGAACACCTGATCAAGGCGCGCAAGGCCACGCCCCTGCCGATCCTGCGCAAGGACTTCCTGTTCGATCCCTACCAGGTCCTCGAAGCGCGCGCCTGGGGCGCCGACTGCATCCTGATCATCATGGCGGCGGTCGACGACGAAACGGCCAAGACGCTGAACAAGGCCGCTCATGACCTCGGCCTCGACGTGCTGATCGAGACCCACAACGAGGCGGAGCTCAAGCGCGCGATGACGCTGGAAGGTCGGCTGATCGGCATCAACAACCGCGACCTGCGCACCTTCGTCACCGCGCTCGAGGTCTGCGAACGCATGAAGCCGCTCGTCCCGGCCGGGCGGATCGTGGTGGCCGAAAGCGGCGTCACGGGCCACGCGGACTGCAAGCGCCTGGCCAGAGCCGGCATCGAGACGTTTCTTGTCGGGGAGGCGCTGATGCGGCACAAGGACGTCGCCGCCGCCACCCGGGCGCTGCTGACGGGGGTGTAACGCTCGGCGAAACCGCCATTTTTGGGTTCGCCTTCGCGATTGCGCAGTCATTGCTGCAACCGAAATACGCGAACGGCGCTCGCCCTCTTGCGCGCTGACGCACCTGCTATACATGTATAGCAGGCCGTTTTGGAGGACGCCATGTTCGCTTTGCGCCTACCTCCTGAAATCGAAAGCCGTCTCGATGAGCTCGCGCGTCGGACCGGCCGCTCGATGAGTTCGTATGCGCGCGAAGCGATTGTTGAAAAGATCGGCGAGCTTGAAGCGGCGCACTGGCCAATTCGGACCTTTAGCATCGACGAAGTCGAGCGTCTTGTACGCTCGCGGGCGCCCGGGGCGCAGATCCGCCGAGAGGGCGACCGTCTTATCGTCGAGAAGGCCGCAACAACGGGACTGACCGACTGGCTGAAATCCATCGAGCCATGGGATGAAACGTTTCCCGACGTGGACGTTGGCCTGCTTCCCCTCGACCAGCCCGATATCTCTGGGGAGGTCGAGGGAAACCAGCTCAAGGGCGATGGCGCCGAGAAAGCTTCACGCGGCGCGTCAAACGCTCAACGCAGCCCGGCGGTCCAAAAGCATTGGGAAGCGGGAACCATCAAGGATGGGAGGCCTACATTGTTCGGCGAGGACATTGAAGACCGACCCGACGCCACGCGGTTTGTAGTCACCCGTAAAGACAATCCGAAGCGAGAAGGCGCGGCAGCTCGCTTCGTTTGGATCCTGAAAGGCGAGTGCAGAACCGTCGGCGACTACCGCAAAAAGGTCGGCGCCAAGCAGGCCAATGACGACATTGCATGGGACCTTAACCACGGCTTTTACTCCCTAAAGGTTCCGAGCCGCCGAGCGATCAGATGACCACTCAGCTGCGCTTCATGTTGGATACCAACATCGTGTCCGACCTGATCCGCAATCCGCTCGGCAAAGCGGCTCAGCGCGTCGAGAGATGGGGCGACGAGGCCGTCTGCGTGAGCATCATCGTAGCCGCGGAGCTGCGTTACGGCTCAGCGAAGCGCAAGTCGCCGCGTCTCATCGCTTTGGTGGAAGGCCTGCTCGAGCGCCTGCCGGTGCTGGCGCTCGACATGCCCGCGGATGCGGAATATGCCGCAATCCGCGCCGAACTCGAAGTCGCCGGCGCGCCAATGGGACCCAACGACCTCCTGATCGCCGCCCATGCCTACGCGCTGCGCATGCCGCTCGTGACCGCCGACGCCGCGTTCCGCCGGGTGAACGGACTGCAAGTCGAGAATTGGCTGGAATAGCCGCGACCGGTCTTACCGAGCTCGCCCTACTCGCGGCCGCTTTCATTCCGCGCCAGCTCGGCGAGGAGAAAGGGGGTCTGCGTCTCTGGACAATGTCCTTCCGGGATCGTTCAACCGCACCCCATGCTATCTTGAAGCCCCCGAATCAGAAAACCCGCAGAACGCCTGATGAATGACCTCTTCGGCGCCGCGCCGCGCGGCAAGCCCCAGCCTGTAAAAGGCAAGCCCGCCCGCAGCGGCACGCCCGGCGAAGCGGACTACAACGCGTCGTCTATCGAGGTGCTCGAGGGGCTCGAGCCGGTCCGCCGTCGACCGGGCATGTATATCGGCGGCACCGACGCCAATGCGCTGCATCATCTGTTCGCCGAGGTGATCGACAATTCGATGGACGAGGCGGTCGCCGGTCACGCAACCTTCATCGAGGTTGCGCTGGAAGACGGCGGCTGGCTCGGCGTGCTCGACAACGGCCGCGGCATGCCGGTCGATCCGCATCCGAAGTTCCCGAAGAAGTCGGCGCTCGAAGTGATCATGACGATGCTGCACGCCGGCGGCAAGTTCGACAGCGGCGCCTACGAGACGTCCGGCGGCCTGCATGGCGTCGGCGTCTCCGTCGTCAACGCGCTGTCGGAAGCGCTGGAAGTCGAGGTCGCGCGCGGCCAGACGCTCTATCGCCAGACATTCGAGCGCGGCCAGCCGACCTCGCCGCTGACCGTCGTCGGCAAGGCGCCGAACCGTCGCGGCACCAAGGTGCGCTTCCGGCCCGACCCGCTGATCTTCGGCGAGGACGCCCGCTTCGATCCGGCGCGCGTCTTCAAGATGGCGCGCTCGAAGGCCTACCTGTTCGGCGGAGTCGAGATTCGCTGGCGCTGCGCGGCTTCGCTGATCGCCGACCCGAACAAGGTTCCGCCGGAGGCCGTGTTCCACTTTCCCGGCGGCCTCAAGGACTACCTCGCCGCCGATATCGAGGGCGAGCCGCTAGTCGCCGACCAGGCCTTCACCGGACGGATCGAGAAGGAGGGCAAGCACGGCACCGTCGAATGGGCGATCGCGTGGCTCGCGGGGGCGGACGGTTTCGTCCATTCCTATTGCAACACGATCCCGACCCCGGACGGGGGCACGCACGAGGCCGGCCTGCGCACCGCCCTGTTGCGCGGACTGAAGGATCACGCCGAGCGAATCGGCCAGTCGAAGCGCGCCGCCGCGCTCACCACCGACGACGTCATGTCCGGCTGCGCCGCCCTGATCTCGGTGTTCATCCGCGAGCCGGAGTTCCAGGGCCAGAACAAGGGCCGTCTGCAGACGACCGAGGCGGCGCGGATAGTCGACGGCGCGATCCGCGACGCCTTCGATCATTGGCTCGCCGCGGCGCCGAGCCAGGCCGGCCGACTGCTCGACTGGTCGATCGAGCGCGCCGAAGAGCGCCTCCGCCGGCGGATGGAGAAGGATGTCGCCCGCAAGACCGCGGTGCGCAAGCTGCGCCTGCCCGGCAAGCTCGCCGACTGCACCAATTCCTCCGCGCAAGGGTCGGAACTCTTTATCGTCGAAGGCGACTCGGCCGGCGGCTCGGCGAAACAGGCGCGGGACCGGGCGACCCAGGCGGTCCTGCCGTTGCGCGGCAAGATCCTCAACGTCGCCTCGGCGACACGGGACAAGCTCGCGCAGAACCAGCAGCTCGGCGACCTCCTGCAGGCGCTCGGGGCGGGCTCCGGCGCCCATTATCGCGCGCAGGACCTCCGCTACGACAAGATCATCGTCATGACGGACGCCGACGTCGACGGCGCGCATATCGCGTCCCTTCTCATCACGTTCTTCTACCGGCAGACGCCGAAGCTGATCGACGACGGCCATCTCTATCTCGCGGTCCCGCCGCTCTACCGGCTGACCCAGGGGGCGAAGTCGATCTACGCGCGCGACGACGCGCACAAGGAGCAATTGATGAAGTCCGGCTTCGCCGGCCGCGGCCAGATCGAGGTCAGCCGGTTCAAGGGCCTCGGCGAAATGCCGATGCGCGACCTCAAGGAGACGACAATGGATCCGGCGCGTCGGACGCTCCTCAGGGTGGCGGTCGTCGCCGACGACCGGGCCGCCACCGCCGACGCGGTCGAACGCCTGATGGGTTCGAAGCCGGAAGCGCGCTTCGCCTTCATCCAGGAACGCGCGCCGAAGGCGGCCGAACTGGTCGACGTGTGAGCATGCTTTTACCTGTCGACGAATGAGGTTATTGTCAAATGCTTCGCAATGGCGCGATAATACGGCTGGAATTGGCGCAAAAAATGCTGTAGGGAATCGTCGGCGGGCTCCGTTCGTATCTTGCGGACGAGAGGGCGAGCAGTCGATGATTCAGGTGGTTGATTTCGAATTGGCGCGGGCGGCATGCAACGCAGAGCCGTCCTTTGCGCTTGGCGGAGACGCATGGTTTCAGTCGTCCGCCTCCGCCGCCGAAAGGCCTTAGCTCTTGAAATCTTCGATGACATGGGGAACTGCGTCCTGCCGGCGTTGGCGGGTTGCAGCGGACTTGCGTGAGTTTCGCTGCTCGGGCGGCGTTCGTGAAGGGCGACAACGCGTCTCGGGCGAACAGGGATCGGTTGGAGATTTTGGACGGACATGAGCAAGGGTAAGGATTTTCGGCCACGCAAGCGCGGCTTCGATGATGATGGACCGATGTCCTACAATTCGAAGCCCCGCCGCAGCTTTGGCGGGGCGCCGGACGCAGGCTTTGGCGGACCGCCGATGGGCGGACCGTCGTCGGGCCCGATGGCTTCCAGCGCGCCAGCCGTCGACGCGACGGTCAAATGGTTCAAGGCGGACAAGGGCTACGGCTTCGTCGAACTGGCCGGCGGCGCGGGCGATGCGTTCCTGCACGCCAATGCCCTGCGCAACGCGGGGCACGAGTCGGTTCCGGCCGGCGCGAAACTGAAGGTCCAGGTCGGCGCCGGCGCAAAGGGCGCGCAGGTGACGCGAGTGCTCGAGGTCGACATGGCCGGCGTGGTCGAACGCCCGGCCCGGCCGATGGGCGATGGGCCGCGCCCGCGCCGCGTGGCGCCCGACCCTTCGACCGCCATCGCCGTGACCGGCAAGGTCAAGTGGTTCGACGACACCAAGGGCTTCGGCTTCGTGGCGAGCGAGGACGGCGGCAAGGACGTGTTCGTGCACATTTCGATCCTCGGCCCGGCGGGCATCACCAGCCTCGCGGAGGGTCAGCAGGTCAACATGCGCGTCGTCGACACGCCGAAGGGCCGCGAGGCGATCTCGCTGTCGCTCTGATCGGGCCCCTGCCCGATCGGCAAGTTCCGGAGCGCGGCCCGTAGCCGCGCTCTTTTCGTTTCTGGACCCATGACGGGGCGGACCCGCCTCGCGCGCTGCCCCCGTCCGAGGGACTCGACCGATGCAGCCGTCACGCGACATTCATCGCCTGATCGAGATCATGGCCGCGCTCCGCGACCCGGAGGCCGGCTGTCCCTGGGACGTCGAGCAGACCTTCGCCTCGATCGCCCCCTATACGATCGAGGAAGCCTATGAGGTCGCCGACGCGATCGAGCGCGGCGAGACCGAGGACCTTCGCGAGGAGCTCGGCGACCTTCTGCTGCAGGTCGTCTTCCACGCCCGCATGGCCGAGGAGGCGGGGCTGTTCGATTTCGGCGGCGTCGTCGAGGCGATCACCGCCAAGCTCGTCCGCCGGCACCCGCACGTGTTCGGCGACGCCCGCGATCTCGACTCGGACGCCGTGAAGGCGCTCTGGGGGCAAATCAAGGCCGAGGAGAAGCTGAAGCGCGCCGAGGCGCGGGCGCGCGCGGGCCTCGGCCCCGAAGTAACGCATGGCGCGCTCGGCGGCGTTCCGAGATCGATGCCGGCGCTGACGCGCGCCCTGAAACTGCAGGAGAAGGCGGCCAAGGTCGGGTTCGACTGGGACGACGTCGCGGGCGTGCTGGCGAAGCTGCGCGAGGAAATCGCCGAGACGGAGGCGGAGATCGCATCGGGCTCGAGGGACCGGCTCGCGGCCGAAATGGGCGATCTCATGTTCGCCGCCGTCAACCTGGCCCGCTTCGTCGAGATCGATCCCGAGGCGGCCTTGCGCGGCGCCAACGCCAAATTCGAGCGGCGGTTCGCTCATATCGAGCAGCGCCTCGGCCAGCGCGGACAACGCCCGGAAGCCGCCAGCCTCGACGCCATGGAAGCGCTCTGGCAGGAGGCGAAGAGCTTTGAGCGCCAGGGCCGCTGAGCCCCGCGCGCATGCTGGCGCTCATGCAACTGGCGTAACGGTGATAAAGTTTCTCGAACGCCTTGAGGCGTGAGACGCAGTCCGGCAGGATGTCCCGCGCCGAAGCGATATCCATACGGCCGCCCGCGGACGGGGACGACCGAGCCTTCGCGAGGGACAGCGCCGCCGGCGTCGTCAGGATCGACGGGCGGATGATCGACAAGCCGCACCTACGCGCGGCCGAGGCCATTCTGGCGACCGCGCCAAAAGGCGCGGCTTAGCCGATGAGGCCCGGCGCCGGGTTCCGCGGATTCCGGTGTGGTCGGCGACCGGGCTCCGAACCGCGCGGCGCCATTTCCGAGTCGGTTTTGAGCTTTATCAAAGGGTTCCGGCGCCATTTTCAATTCTGTGGGACCGCCAAGCCGGCGCCCTACGGCCAGCACCCCCACCACCATCCCCCGGATCAAGTCCAGGGCCTGACCCGGGGGTCGCGTGGTCCCCCTCCCCCGCGCTGATGCGCAGGGGAGGAAAGGCGGCGGCGCGTCTCCTCCCCCGTGCAGCGATAGCGAAACGGGGGAGGGGGACCATGCGAAGCATGGTGGAGGGGGCGTGCCGCGGGACCGCTCGGGAGCTACGGGCGCGAGACTCGGCCGAACGGGGCGCGGCGCCGTTGGTCGGGCTGCGCCCTGCCCCGCCCGGCTGAAGTTCGTCGTCCGTCTTAGCCGGAGCTTCTTTCTTTCACGACGCGTAAGCCATTGATCTCGCTCGCGGCGAGCGGCTGTGGGGTCGCTGCTACTGGGTACAGGCGATGGGGAATCCCAGGAGGTCGAAGGCCTTTTGCTGGATCGGGGTCGGGCGGGTGAGGATGGTGAAGGGGCGGTCCGGCGCGCCCGCGGTCACGACGGTGTTGCGCGCGAGGGTCGCGAGATCGGCGAGCAGGGTCTGGAAGGAGTGGACGGGGGCGCCGTCGGCGGCGCGGCCGGTGGCGCTTTTGGCCAGCGCGGCGGGAGAGCGCTGCGCTTTGGCGACGGGGCTCTCGCGCAGGGCTTCGGCGGCTTCCTTGTCGTCGTCGTCGTAGAGCATCGGGGCGAGGCGCGCCCGCATGTGCCACTCGACATAGTAGGCCAGCATGCACAGGAACACGTGGGCGCGAACCCGATCCGTGAGCCAGTGGTGGATCGGCCGGACATGCAGGTCGACCGTCTTCAGGCATCGAAAGGCCCGTTCCACCATGGACAAGGATTTGTATGTCTTGACCGCGGCTTCGTCGGCGAGGGTCTGTTCGGGCAGGCTGGTGCGCACGGCGTAGAGGCCGTCGAGCGCGGCCTCCCGTGCGATCTCATCGCGCTTTCGGGCGAAGGCGAACCGGTCGTCGGCGATCGTCAGGTCGAAGTGCTTGGCCATCTTGTGCTTGTCGAGCACGGCGCCGACGGCCATGCCGATCTCGGCCGCGCCGCGCAGGGGCTGGCGTTGACGCGCGACTGCGGCGGCGATCCTGGCCAGGTCGCGCTCGGTGGCGGCGAGGAGGTGCTCGCGCTTTCCGGCGCGCGCTCGCGCGAGATCGGGGTTGCGGCAGACGATCAGCCGCTCGCCGGGAAAGTCGGGCGAGGTGATCGCCGCCATGTCGCGCTCGTCGAACAGCGACATCTGCAGATGGCCGCCGCCGACCAGGCCCTGCAGCGCGGGGGCGCGGAGCGCCGTGATCCAGTCGAGGCCGGCGGGACGCAAATCCTCGTCGATGCGCGCCTGGGTGATCATGCCGCGGTCGCCAACCAGCACGACGTGGTCGATGGCGAAGCGGCGCTTGAGCTTGGCGACCTGATCGGCCAGGGTCGCGGGATCGCCGGTGTTTCCCTCGAACACCTCGATGGCGACGGGGCAGCCGTCGGGCGCGCAGAGAAGGCCGTAGACGATCTGCAGCTTGCCCTTCTTGCCGTCGCGGTTGTAGCCGTGTTTGGCCAGAGGGCAGCAGCGGCCTTCGACATAGCTCGACGAGACGTCGTAGAGCACCAGCGTCCCGCCCTTCAGATGGCGCTTCGCGAGCGCGGTCTCGATCGCGCCCTGACGCTCGAGGAGCCAGTCGAGCGCGGCGTAGAGTTCGTCCTCGTGGACGTCGCCGAGGCCCAGTTCGACGCCGAGGCTGGATGCGGCGGTGACGGGATCGAGCGCCCTGGCGGTGGCGAGTTTCGACGCCGGGGCGATGATGCGGCTGACGATCATGGCCAGGACGAGGTCGACCGGCCGACAGCTCTCGGGATCGGACCCGCGCGCTTGCTTGGGTCCGATGATTGTGCCGAGGCCGATAGCGCGCGTCGCGCCCAGCACGGCGGCGACAGCCCCGTGCGGCAGCGAGCGCTCGACGACGAAGGGCTGCTCGCCCGGCGGCAGCACGACCCCGCCCTTGAGGACGCCGCGCAGCCCTTCGACGTGCTCGGCCAGCCAATGGCTGAGGTTGAGCAGCGTGCGCTTCCGTATCCTCCCGCCGTCCCGATAGCTCTCGCGCAACAGGATCGCCGGTGGGGAGCCGCGGTTGGGCACGGTTTCGATATACATGGACGCAGGATAGCGGAGAAACCCGCACAATCAATAAAAATATCCGATTTACATGGCTACACTTTTCACCCCTCGCCAGCCCAAAGATGCGCAAAATCAGAGGCTTGACCTTCGCGAAAGAAAGAAGCTCCGCTCAACCGACCTCCCCTCGTCCATGCCGTCCTCGCCCGCCGCGTTTACGCCGCCCCATTTGCCCGATGAGAAGGAGCGTAGCATGGAATATCGTTTTTCCGAAACATCTGTCGCAAAAAGCTGAATTTTCTTGGTTTGTCAGTGAGATAGAGGTGCAGGGTTCGCGCGCGAAGCGCCAACCTTGTGGAGTCCGTGAATCACGCCGCCTTCGATAACGCCAGAACCTTTTGGGTCAGGCTTTCAAAATCAATCGGGAGGCGCGCCTGTCGTATCGCGGACGATCAAGGTTGGCGGCACCATGATCGAATGGCCGGCTTCCCCCTTGAGCCTGGCGAGAAGCTGCTCGGCCGCGAGACATCCGATCGCGAAATTGTCCACGGACATGGTCGTCAGGTGGGGTCTGAGCAGCGATGAAATCGACAAATCGTCGAAACCCGTCAATGAAAAGTCACGAGGCGCCGAAAGCCCGATATCGGCCGCGCCGGCCAGCGCTCCAATGGCGAGCGTGTCGTTGCCGCAAACGATCGCGGTCGGACGTTGCTTTCGGGGGCGATCCATCAGCCGGGCCAGACTTTTGGCGCCGAACCCGATGTCGTAGCTGCCGATGCACACGTTGTCGTCGGAAAGATTCAAGCCGTGGCCCGAGATGGCCGACCGAATCCCGGCTAGGCGCGCCTGGACCCGACTGTTGTTGGCCATAGGCTGGACAACGACGGCAAATCTCCGGTGTCCCAGACGGAACAGGTATTCGACGATTTCGCGATAGGCCGCGGCGTGGTCGAAGCCGACGTAGTGATAAGGGCCGGCTGTTCGATAGGCGTAGGTGATCACATGCGGCACGTCGCGATCCGCAAGCTCCTGGAACAGCTCCGGGGGATGATCTTCTCCCACAATCGCAAGCGCCTCGACGCCGCGGGCAAGCATGGCTCGCGCATGTGACAAGCCGGATGCGGGATCGTAGTTCGAACACCCCAGAAACACTGTGATGTTCTGTTTGATGAAAACCGACTGGAGGCCACCGACCTGGCGCGCGAACACCTCGTTGTCGAGTGTCGGAATGATGGCGCCCGCAATGTTGGTCCGAACTCGACGCCAACGCGCGGCCCGCGGCGTTCGGCGTCCAACGGAGTTCGCGGGCGGCCGCCCGGACCCGTGTCGCAATCTCCTCGGAGACATTGCCGACGCCGCTGAAAACGCGCGAGACGCTCGCGGTTGAGACGCCCGCGGACCGGGCGACGTCCTCCAGCCGAGCGCGACCCTTCGCGCCCCGACCCCGACGAGTGTCGGGGCGTTCGTTCTCTCCTTCAGATGATTCCTTTGCCACGATCTTCCGATGGTTACGCCCGCGGAATTATGCGCAAAGTTTCATCTGCGCGCGCGTCCAATTTATCGCGGCGCCGGCCATTGCTCGCGCCGCCGAAGCAAACGGGCGATCACGCCGGCAAACCGGCAATCTTGCGGCGGAAATCCTCTGTCCCGTCAACGATCCTGTCCAATATGGCGTCCATAGCCCAGAATCGCTCGCGGACATCATAATCCATCGCGCGGCAGCGGATCGACGAGAATGTGCCGAGACGCTGATGGTAGATCTTGGCCAGCGCCGGATACCCCCACGCCTCGCTCACCGCCGCCAGAACCAGGAAGATCGCCAACTCGCGAGCCAGTTCCGGGTGTTTGTGGGAGGAAACGAGAAGCCATTTGTAAAGATCGGGGTGAATGTTGGCGAAGACGCCGTTGAAGCTTGGCGCGCCGGCCTTCATCACGTCCCACGCGATCGCCGCGTTGGCGTTAAGGATTTTCAATGGCGTGCCGGCGGTCAGCGCCAGACGTCTCTTGACCGTTTCGAGATCGCAGCTCACGTCCTTCAACATGATGAAGCGGCCCGAGTTCGGCGCAAAACTTCAGTTCGTCGTCCGTCAGCAGGCGACGATAGGGCGCCGGGCATTCGTACAAGCCGAGAGGCTTGTCCACCGGCAGACGCTCGAGGAGCGTCTTCAGCGACGCCATGAAGACCTCGCCGCCTTCCTTGCGAGGGTCGAGGTGATTGGTCACCAAGATGAGCGCGTCGGCGCCTACTTTGCTCATCGCGGTCAATTCCTCGACCTGCTTGTCCATGTCGTCGCTGATGTGTCCGGAGACCACAACCGGGACACGGCCCCTGGTTTTCTCGACGACGAACCGGCCCAGCGAGACCCGCTCGTCCAGGGACAGGAACAGCATCTCGCTCGATTGGCAGACGGCGAACAAACCATCGGCGCCGTGCGCCAGGTACCATTCGATCAGGCGTCCCAAACCCGGATAATCGATCCGATCGTCGTCGGTAAAAGGCGTCAGCATGACGGGAATGACGCCTTCGATGCTCTTGGCCACAAGATTTCTCCTAGCGTATGGGTTTGTTGCGACGGCCCCGCGCGTTAAAGTGACGTCGGGGCCTTTTTCTTCAGTTGGAGCCGAGCGGCTTGAGCCGCGGCAGGAAGAACGCATAGTTGGCGGCGCCGAGCAGAGCCACGGCGCCGGCAATCAGCAGCGGAATCGCGAACGACGAGGTGATCCCGGTGATGACGCCCATGAGGATCGGGGAAACGATGCCGGCGACGTTGGCGGCGGCGTTCTGTATGCCTCCAAGCGAACCGACGTGAGCGTTGGTCGGGGCGACGTCGGCCGGCAGAACTCCAGACGGACGCCGCGGCGAACGTGCTCGAGAAATACGAGGCGCACAGCGCGACCAAGGCCATTCCGACTGTCGGCGACAGCACCGCGAGCCCGATGACGGAAGTTCCCAAGAGGCCGCCGACAAGGCAGATTTTGCGCGCCCGGGTGATATCCGTTCCGCGACGCACCAGCCAGTCGGACACCAGGCCGCCGGTCCATCCGCCGAGCATCGAGGCGATCCCCGGCAGCATGCCGAGGACGCCGAACTTGATCAAAGTCAGGTGATAGGTGGTGATCAGGTAGGTCGGGAACCAGGTGATGAAGAAGTAGGCGCAAAAATTGACGCAGAAGAAGCCCAGCATCATCGCCCACACCGCACGATGCCTGAACAGCGTGTGCCAGGGGACGTGGCTTTCCTCTTTTCTGGCGCCGCCAATTTCGTTCCCGGCCTCAATATAGGTCAGCTCCGCGGCGTCTAGTTTGTTCGATTCCCGCGGGGACGAATAGAAGAACCACCACCAACCGGCGTAAACGATTGCAATGCCGCCCAGGACAAAGAACGCGGCGCGCCAGCCGGATACGGAGACGAGAAGGGCGACCAGCGGGATCGACAATGTGGAGCCGATCGGGTTTCCGTTATTGAACGTACCCGACGCAAAGGCGCGCTCTTTGCGGGGAAACCATTGCGCGCAGGTCTGCGCGGCGGACGGATAGGCCGGAGCCTCGCCAATGCCCAAGAGAACGCGCAGAACGATGAATGAGACGACGCCCCACGCAAAACCCGTGGCCAAAGTCACGAGCCCGAAGGTCAGGGCGGACAGGGTGACGATCTTCTTCGGGCCGAGCTTGCCGGCGAGATAGCCCATCGGCAATTGCCCTGCGGCGTAGCTCCAGAAGAAGGCGGAGAGAATGACGCCGCTGATCGCCTGCGACAGATCCAAATCGGCGCGGATGGCGGGCAACGCCACGCTCATGGCGGCGCGGTCCATATAATTGATCGCGATCCCCAGGGTGACCATGGTTAGGACGATATAACGGTATTTTCCAATCGTCCGAGCGAGCGGCAGCGCGTGAGCGTCCGACGCTGCTGACATTTCCGCGTTTGTCATACGTTTCTCTCCCTTCTTTGTTGGGCGCAAAAACCACCGCGAACACCGCGTCGGGCGTTCGCGACATACACCCGGCGCGCCCTTTCCTGGCGCTCGGGTCAATCCTTGCGGAGCTTATCGATGTAAGCGCTTACCTCAGATAGTAAGCGCTTACATCATGATCGTGTCAAGACCTATTTCATGACTGTCACGCAGCGTTTCGGCGCGAAGGTCGACGGCGGCGCGCTATCGGAGCCGTTCGGGCGTCGCAGTCACAGCCCCTTTGGCGGGTTGACCCCTTCGAACTCGTCGAGGATCGACTGCGCGGTATGCAGGCCGACCTCCCGATAGGTCTCGTAGGTTTCCGCCGCGGTGTGCGGCGTGGTCACAATGTTGTTCAGGCGGAACAACGGATTGTCCGCCGACACCGGTTCGACTTCATAAACGTCGATCGCCGCCGCGGCGAGCTTGCCCGAGGCGAGCGCCTCGTAAAGGGCGCCTTCGTCGACCAGGGCGCCGCGCGCCGTGTTGATGAAATAGGCGCCGTCCTTCATCGCCGCAAAGGTCTGACGATTCATGAAATGATGGGTCTCCTTGAGGCTCGGAAGCAACAGGCACACCACATCAGCCTTCTTGAGCAGGGCCTCAGCGCTCACCATGCTCACGCGGAGCCGGCTGGCCGCCTCGAGATCGGGGTACTTGTCATAGGCGAGAATGTTCACGTCGAATCCGGCGAGCTTGCGGGCGACCTTCTGCGCGATCGCCCCAAACCCCAGTAAGCCAACGGTGCGACCGATCAGTTCCTGACCGGCGAAGCGATCCCAGACGCCCTGCCGGGCTGCCGCATAGAGCATGGGGATGCGGCGCATGGCGGCGAACAGCAAGCCGATCGTCAGTTCGGCGACGGCGTTGGCGTTCTTCCCGGCCGCGTTGGTCACCTTGACGCCGAATTTGCGGGCGGCCTCGATATCGATATTGTCCACCCCCACGCCGAACCGGGAAATGATCTTTAGTTTCGGCGCAAGCTCGAAGACCGCTTCGTTCCAGGTGTCGACTCCGGCGACCACCGCATCGATTTCGCCAACCCGCTGCTTGAGTTCGTCGAACGTCATCGGCCGACCGAACATGTTCTCGACAACCTCCCAGCCGTTGCTCTCGAACAACGCCTTGGACTCCGCGCAAAGCGACGAGTAGTTCGTCGCCGTCACCAGAACCTTTCTTTGCTTGCTCATGACCTGATCCTCCTTGGGTCAAATGTGTGAGGACGCCGTTCGGAACCTCTCGGTCCCTCCGGTGATGGGTTCCCACGGGGAGCTGGCGGGTTCTCGCGCGGAGTTGGCGGGTTCTCGCGGGAAGTTGGAGTGACGGGCTCGCGCGGTGACGACCGCGAGGGCCGGCCGCGGCATGGACCCATGCCTTGAGGCCGCGCCCCCTTGCTCATGACGTCATCCTCCGCATCGTTCTCATTGGGCCCGCATCCAAGATGAGGCGCCGGCGACGAACCCTGCCCGCTCCGCGACGACTTTGCTTTCCGCGCCCGATCTCACGCTTCGCCTTCGGAAGCCTGGGACAAAGTAAGCGCTTACATTACGAGGCCGAACGCTCTACAGGTTTGGATTTGGACGTCGCGTCTCCATCGAAAGCGCAGTAAGCGCTTACATAGCCCATTGTCAAGCTCTTTGCGGCGGGTCCGCGTTCTCGAGAATTTTCCCGGCTGGAACCCTGATACGCCCTGGCGCGCCCGGCCCAGTGTCGGCGCCGCGCCCGGGGTCCCGTCCCCAGCGATGGACTTGTTCAAGCCGCCGGGGCCGCGTAAAACCCGGTTCGCGGGGCTCGGCTCGACGAATTTCGACAGGCAGCGGAACGTTCCTCGACGAGGCGTCCCAGGGAACCAGCATGCGATGAGCGCCGCCATCATTATTCCGGCTCGATATGCGTCCACGCGCCTGCCGGGCAAGCCGATGATTCGGATTGCCGGTAAAAGCATGCTGGAGCGGGTGTGGCGCGTCGCAACGGCAGTGAGGGGCTGCTCGAGGGTCGTCGTCAGCACCGAGGACGACCGCGTCGCTGCGCACGCTCGAAGCTTTGGCGCCGACGCCGTCATCACGTCCGAGTCGTGCAAGAACGGAACGGAAAGAACGCACGAAACTCTGGCGGCCGCCCATGTCGAGGAGGAATTCGTCATAAACTTCCAGGGGGACGCGGTTCTGACGCCCCCTTGGGTGCTCGAGGAGTTGATCGGCGAATTCCACGACGGCGCCTCTTGCGATATTGTCACGCCGGCGGTTGCACTGACCGCGACGGCGCTGGAAGAGCTGCGCCGTCATAAGAAGGATGCGCCCTCAAGCGGGACCACGGTCACGTTCGACCTGCGGCGTAACGCGCTCTATTTCTCAAAGCAGGTCATTCCCTATTTGCGACGAGCGGACGTGGCGCCGGTTTACAGGCACATCGGGATCTATGGGTACGCCCGCGCCGCCCTGGAGCGCTTCGTGTCGCTTCCTCCGACTCCCCTCGAACAAGCCGAGGGGCTGGAGCAATTGCGCGCGCTCGAGCACGGAATGAAAGTGCGGATCGTCGTCGTCGACTACCGCGGTCGAACACACGCTTCCGTAGACGCTCCAGAAGATGTGCGGGCAGTCGAAGCCATAATCGCTTCCGAAGGCGAACTGCTTGTCGATCGCTGAGGCAACCGAAAATGCATGTCATACTTTGCCGGCATGGCAACACCTTTCGGGCGGGAGAAAGACCTGTCTGGGTAGGAGCCCGGTCTGATCTGCCGTTGGTCGAAACGGGTGTGCGGCAGGCAAGAGATATCGGATCATCGCTGAGGGCGAATCATGTTGTGCTGTCGCGGGTCTATGCCGGTCCTTTGCTGCGGACCAAAGAAACAGCCGCGCTGATCTGTTCCGAGCTCATCCCACCGACGCCGCCAATTACGGTCGCGGATGAGTTAAGGGAGATCGACTATGGCGCCTGGGAGGGCAAGACCAGTGAAGAGGTCTCCTCGTGCGGCGGCAAAGAGGCTCTCGCAAAATGGGAATTGGAAGGGATTTGGCCGCGGGGATTTGAATGGGGCCCAGGAAAGGAAGCGATTCTCCATAACCTGGCTGCGCTCGTGGAGCAGGCGACGACTGAGAACGGGGACGACAGCGTTGTGGCTTTCGTGTCGAGCAATGGGTTGTTCCGGATTCTCGCCGAGAGCCTGGCTGTTCCGCCCGCCAGCTCGAAGATGGCGACCGGCTCCATGAGCCTGTTGGAGGCCCGCCAGAGCCACTTGAAGGTCATCGGCTGGAACCAGAAGCCGCACGAATTCCGCGTTTGAATCGGCTTGCAGTTCGGCCCGCGACGGCATCGCCAACAACCGATCGAGCGGGACGCCTTTTTCTTGGCGAGGCCGAGTCCGTCCGCCAGCCCTCGGCCCCGAGGCGATGACCCGGCCCGCGACTTCAGTCGAGCGCGAACTTTGTCCTCCGCCGTCGCGTTTCGTCCCAGCCGGCGGACGGCCCGAGCTGTGATCCGCGCCACAGCGCTCGCCGCGCAGCCGCGTAAGGGTTAATGCGAATAAGCGCTCTCATCGCCGGCAGCCTCGTCGCGAGAACGCCCCATCGGCCCGAAATTCGCCGTCGATCCGGTTGAAAGAAGGTTGTCGCTCGAGCGGCGGTTCATTCGACCGGAACGGCGGCGGCGGGAAGATCCTCCCCGCCGGCGTGGGCGCCGGACGAGGAGCCGGCGCTGACCGAGGCGTCGTCCGGCCCGGCTTCGAGGCGCGGGTCCCGGCGATGATGAGGGCTTGCTTCACACCCGCCTTGCATGCGTATGGGAAGGCGGAAATAATTTCACTTCGCAACCGCCTCGATTTGGACGAGGACATGACGCTACGACTGTCGATTGAAAATGTGGATCGGTTGCCGGACGGAGGGCCGTTGCGCGTCGAAGTGAAGGGACGCGGCCTCGATGTGGGCCGTGACACCCATCTCGACTGGACGCTCCCGGACCCGAGCCGCACCGTGTCGAGCAAGCACTTCGAAATTCGTTTTCGCGACGGCGGCTACTGGCTGCACGACGTTTCGACCAACGGCACCTATGTCAACGGCGCCCAATACCGGCTCGACGCGCCCTATCTCCTGCGCGACGGGGACCGGCTCGCCATCGGCCCCTACGTCGTCGCGGTGGAAGTGGAGGGCCAGTCGGCCGCGCAACCGGGCGCTGCGGCCGTCGCCGTCGCGGGCGCTGCGGCCGGCGACGTCTGGGGCGAGGTCGGAGAGGCCGCCGCCCCCGACGACCGCAGCGCGTATCAGACCGCCGCTCGCCACGAGCCGCCGCCCGACTTTCTCGACACCGCAAGCTTCATCGCGCCGGCCGAGGCGCCGGGCGTTTCGCAGCTTGCGACGGGCGCCGACGACTGGCTGACCTCCGCCCCGCCTCTGGCGCCCGCGGCGCGACAGTCGACCGAGCCGCCGCTGCAGCCGCGGCGCCCGCCCGTTCAGGCCGAGACCCAGGCGCCGAGGCCGGTGACCGCTCCGCCGCGCCATCCGACCGTCCCGCCGCCAGCCGAGCCTCCGCCCGTCGCGCCGAGCCAGGCCGCGAGCGTCGACCTTCTGCAACGCATCGCGCGCGCCGCCGGCATTCCGGAGCAGACGATCGTCGGCCGCGATCCGGACGCGCTCGCCGACGAGATCGGCCTCGCGCTGCGCCTGATGGCGCAGAATCTCCAAGTTCTGCTGGCTTCGCGCGCCGAATCGAAGACCCTGATGCGCTCGTCGAGCCGCACGATGATCAGGTCGATGCAGAACAATCCGCTGAAGTTCACCGGCGCCGTCGAAGAGGCGCTGACGATCCTGCTCGGGCCGCCGACCCGCCAGTATCTCGATCTCCGCTCCACGATCGAGGAGAGCTTTCGCGACCTCAAGACCCACCAGATGCTCACCTACGGCGCGATGCAGGGCGCTCTCGACGCCCTGTTCGACGATCTCGCGCCCGACCAGATCGATCGCTCGGTGCCGCCGGAAAGGGGACTCGGCGCGCTCGTCGTTCCGCGCAAGGCGAAATTATGGGATATGTACGTGGATCGATGGCGCGCGAAAACCAAGCGGTCGGACGGTCGCCTGTTCGAGGCGTTCATTGCGCTCTTCGCCGAGGCCTACGACCGCTTGCAGAACAGGGGCTGAGGCGGCCCGCGCGACCGGACCTTGGTCCGTCCCGGCGCGGAAGGCGCAGGACGGACAAGGGGCCGGGACCGGGTCGGGAAAGGGGCGGGAATGTCATGGAACGCGAAGGTGCATTGGTCGGAGGGGCTGTTCCTCCGGCCGCACCATCTCCAGCAGAGCGACAGATATCTCGAAAGCGCGCTCGAAAGCCGGACGCGGCAGATCACGCCTTATCCGTGGGGGTTCTCGACGCTGGAGATCGATCGCGATCTCGCGCAGCAAAGCAAATTCGCCTTGCGCCGGGCGGCCGGCGTCATGCCCGACGGCGGGCTGTTCGACTTTCCCAACGAATGCCCGGCGCCGGCGCCGATCACGACCCCCGAGGCCGCGGCGGGCCAGCTTGTCTGGCTGACCCTGCCCGCGCGGGCCGACAACAGCCGCGAGGTCAGCCCGGAGCAGGCGGAAAACGCGGCGCGATACGTTCTCGGCGCCGAGCGGGTGATCGAACTCCACCTCGAATCTGAGGGTCGAGGAGGAAATCGAGGTCGCCTTCCCGCGGCTCGCCTACGAGATCCGCAAGACCTCCAAGCCCGGCTACGTCGGCCTGCCGATCGCCCGGATCGTCGAGGTGCACGACCGAACGATCGTGTTCGACGAGAAGTTCGCTCCGCCGCTGCTCGTATGCGCGGCCCATCCGACCGTTCAAGGCTGGCTCGACCGCGCCATCGGCTGGATCGGCAACAAGCTCGACGAGCTCGCGCGCTATGCCGCGGACGCGACCGCCGGCGGCGGCCTGCAGAGCGCCGACTATCTCATGCTTCAGGCGCTCAACCGCGAGATCCCGGTCCTCAAGCATTTCCGCTCGTCGCACTACGTCCACCCGGAGCGGCTTTACGAGGAGCTGTTGCGTCTGGCCGGCGAGCTTGCGACCTTCGCCACCCAGGAGCGGCGGGCGCGCGATTACGGCGCCTACAATCACGACGACCTCGAAAGCGTGTTCTCGCCGGTGCTGCGCGACATCCAGGACTTCCTCAGCGCCCGCCTCGATCGCCGCGCCATCCGGCTCGAGCTGATCGAGCGCGCGCAGGGCGCCTATATCTCGACCATCAAGGACCGGACCCTGTTCCGCAACGCGACCTTCGTGCTCGAAGTGTCGGCGCGCCGCCCGCTGACCGAGATCCAGCAGAGCCTGCCGGCGTTCCTCAAGGTCGGGCCGAACACCAAGATGAACGAGATCGTGCACGCCCACCTGCCCGGCGTTCCGCTCGTGCATCTGCCGACGCCGCCGCCGCAGATTCGCGCAATCACCGATCATGTGTATTTCTATTTCGACCGCACCTCGCCGCTGTGGCCGGAATTCAGCCAGGCGACGGCGATCGGCATGCATTTCGCAGGCGATTGGCCGGAGCTCCAGATGGAGCTCTGGGCTGTTAGGGAAGACCGTCGATGAGCAACGACGACGATCCGTTCGGCCGAAGCGACCGCACCATCATCCGCCCCAATCCCGGCGGCAGGCGGCCGCCGCCGCCCGGCGGGCCGGGGCCCGCGCCGCCGCCCGCGGGCGGAGCGCCGCCGTCGTCCGCTCCGACGCCGCCTGTCTCCTATCCGCCGCCGCCGCCCCCGCCCCCGCCGCGTCAGCCGGCGTACACGCCGCCCTACACGCCGCCCCGACCGAACCAGCCTCCGCCCGCCCAGCCCGGACGCGGCAATTGGGACGACTGGATGAACGCCCCGGCCGCCCAGCAGCGGCCCTACGCCGCCCCGGTCGCGCCGCCGCCGATGACGCCGGCGCCCGTCTCCCCGCACATTTCGGTCGATGTCGTCACGGTCGCCTCGAGCCCGCTGACCCGGGCCGCCGCGTCGCTCCTGCTCCTGCTCGGCCGGCTGCGCTCGTCGCTGGCGCGCGCGGGGGCCGGCCAGCTCATGGATCAGGTCGCCCAGGCCATTCAGCAGTTCGAAGTCGACGCCCGGGCGGCCGGCGCGCCCGGCGACCAGGTCGAAGCGGCCAAGTACGCCCTCGCCGCCACCGCCGACGACATCGTCCAGAATCTGCCGAGCGAGGACAGCCGCGTCTGGACCCAGTACAGCATGCTCGTCCGCTTCTTCAACGAGCGGATGGGCGGCGTGCGCTTCTTCCAGGAGCTCGACCGCGCCAAGCAGAATCCGGCGGTCAACCTCGGCCTGCTCGAGCTCATGCATGCCTGCCTGAGCCTCGGCTTCGAAGGCGTCTACCGCGCCACCGGCGGCCAGGGCGAACTGCAGACAGATTCGCCGCGACCTGTACGAGACGATCCGGCGCAACCAGCCCAAGACCATCGAGGATCTGTCGCCCCACTGGCGCGGCCAGACGATCGCGCTGGCGGGCAGCCGGTTTCAGGTTCCGGTCTGGTCGGTCGCGGCCGTGGCTGGCGTCATTTTGCTCGGGACCTATCTCGTGCTGCGCAACATGCTGTCGGGCCAGGCCGAGGCTCTGGCGCTCACCATGGCTCAGGTTCATCCCCCCACGGAACTCACGATCGCCCGCGAAACCGTGGTCAAGCCGCCCCCGGATCCGCCGAAGACGACCTCGACGCAGCTCGAACGGATCAGGGCCGCGCTGGCGCCGGAGATCCTGGCCCACAAGCTGGACGCCGATCAATCGGCCACGACCATCTTCATCCGCATCGGCAGCCTGGTGCTGTTCCCGTCCGGCGGCGCCCGGGTCAACGACAGCTTCGCCCCGATCGCCAAGAAGATCGCGGCCGCGCTCGACAAGGAGCCGGGCGCGATCCACGTCGACGGCTACACGGACAACGACCCGATCCACACGATCACTTTCCCGTCGAATTTCGAACTGTCGGCGGCGCGGGCAAAATCCGTCGCCGCGATGCTGAAGCCGGGGCTCTCGCATCCCGAGCGCCTCAACGTGTCCGGCAAGGGCGAAGCCAACCCGGTCGCGCCGAACGACATCGCAGCCAACAAGGCCAAGAACCGCCGCGTCGAAGTCTCGATCCCGCGGGCCGATTGACGGCTCGGGCCAAACGATCGGCGCGAGGACAGGAGTGGAGGAAGAATGACGAGAGTCGGATGGTTCTGGGTGGCGCTCAGCATCGTCGGCGCGCTGGTTCTGTCAGCGCTCGTCTGGCTGGCGGGGCCGCTCGTCTCGATCGGCGACGTGCAGCCGTTCGAGGGCGTCGTCACCCGATCCCTCATCATCCTCATTATCCTCATTGTTGTGTTCGGCTCGATCGCCTGGCGCGTCATCGCGCGCCGGCGAGCGGAGAAGGCCATTGCGCAGGCGATGACCGAGTCCGCAGCCGAGGAGAGCGACGCGCCGGTCCTCAAGGAGAAGATGGAGGACGCCCTCGAAACCCTTCGGCGGACAGGGAAATCTGGGACCAACGCGCTTTACGATCTGCCCTGGTACCTGATCATCGGGCCGCCGGGCGCCGGCAAGACGACCGCGCTGGTGAATTCGGGGCTGAAATTTCCGCTCGCCGCCGACAATCAGGCCAAGGCCGTTCAGGGCGTCGGCGGCACGCGCTATTGCGACTGGTGGTTCACCGACGAAGCGGTGCTGATCGACACCGCGGGGCGCTACACGACGCAGGATTCGGACGCCAAGGTCGACCGCAAGAGCTGGCTCTCCTTCCTCGAGATGCTGGCGAGAAACCGGCCAAAGCAGCCGATCAACGGCGTCATCGTCGCCATCAGCATCGCCGACGTCGTCACCCTCCATCCCGAGGAGGCGGCGGCGCACGCCGACGCCATCCGCAAGCGCCTCAACGAGTTGCATGAGGAGCTGAAAGTCGATTTCCCGGTCTACGCCGTGTTCACCAAAATGGACCTCGTCGTCGGCTTCACCCAGTATTTCGCCGATCTCGACGAGATGAAGCGGCAGGCGGTCTGGGGCGCGACGTTCCAGACCGCCCAGAAGGCGGACAAGAAGGCCAACCAGGTCGGCAAGGTTCCCGAGGAAATCGACCTCCTCATCCAGCGTATCGCCGACCGCATGCCCGAGCGCCTGCAGGAGGAGCCCGACCTGCGCTCGCGCGCCATCCTGTTCGGTTTTCCGGCGCAACTGAGCGCGCTGCGCAAGCCGATCGGCGATTTCCTCAATCGCATCTTCGAGCCGACGCGCTACCAGACGACGGCGACCCTGCGCGGCCTGTATTTGACCTCGGGAACCCAGGAGGGCACGCCGTTCGACACGCTGATCGGCGCCCTGCAGAAGAGCTATGGCGTCGAGAGCTACGCCGCCGCCGGCTTTTCCGGCGTGGGAAAGAGTTTCTTCCTGCGCGACCTGATGACGAAGGTGATCTTCCAAGAGGCCGGCTGGGTGTCGACCAACCTGGCCGCCGTTCGCCGCGCTTTCGCCGTCCGCGCCACCGTCTTCACCCTGATTGCCGCCGCGACCGTCGGCATCGTCGCGCTCTGGTGGATGAGCTACGAGAACAACCGGGCCCTGATCGCGGCGACCGCGCAGGGCGTGACCGATTATTCCAACGCCGCCGGCCCCCTGATCAAGCAGACCTCGGTCACCGATCCGAGCCTGCTCCCGATCTACGAACTGATCGGCAGCCTTCCGAACCTGCCCGAGGGCTACGCCCGGCGCAAGGACGCGACGCCGCTCGACCAGACCTTCGGGCTCAGCCAGCGCGCCCGCCTGGAGGACGCGTCGGTCGGCATGTACCAGGACGCGCTCGAGCGGCTGATGCGGCCGCGCCTGATCCTCTCGCTCGAGCAGCAGATCCAGAAGAACATCGACAACCCCGCCTTCGTTTACGAGGCGCTCAAGGTCTATCTGATGCTCGGCGGCAAGGCGCCGGAGGTCGACAAGAGCCTTATCGTCTCGTGGTTCACGCGCGACTGGGAGGAGCGCGCCTTTCCAGGGGCGCCCTATGCCGAAGGTCGCGCCCTGCTGCGCGCCCATCTCGAAGCGATGCTCGACATGGATCAGGGCAATGCCCGCAAGGTCTCGCTCAACGGACCGCTGGTCGAGCAGGCCCAAGCCACCCTCGCCCGCATGCCCGTGGCCGAGCGCGCCTATGCGCTCCTGAAGTCCGAGGCGCACAACGACGGCATTTCGGACTGGGTGGCGGCGGACCACGGCGGACCGGACATGGCGCTCGTGTACGAGGCCGCCAACGGCGCCGGTCTCGACACCGTGCGCGTCCGCGGCTTCTTTACCTACGACGGCTTCATGACCTCGCTTCTCGGCCGCATGCAGACGATCGCCGAAACGCTGCAGAAGGAGAACTGGGTTCTGGGGGCGTCGGGCGATCAGGCCGCCGTCAAGCAGCAGTACGTGAGCCTGTTTCCGGGCATACTCGCCCTCTACAGTAAGGATTTCATCTCCGAGTGGACCGCGGCGCTGAACAATCTGCAGTTGAAGTCCCTGCTCGGCGGCAAGCCGAAATATGTGAGCCTCGCCGCCGCTTCCGCGCCGACCTCGCCGATCAAGCTGCTTTACGAATCCATCCGTGACGAGACGGCCCTGACGCGCGAGCGGCCGAAGGCCGCGACCAACGCCGCGACGCAACAGGCCAAGCAGGACGCGCTACGGGCGGGGACCAATGCGCTGAACCAGTTCGGGGCCGGCAGCCGGGAGGCGATCGACCTGGCGATCAAATCGCAGCGCAAAGCCGGCGAGCCGCCGGCGGAGGTTCCCGGGTCGACGGTCGAGGCCTATTTCAAGCCCGACGCCATCCTTGTGGACGGGGCGTCCGGATCGAGGCCCATCGACGCCCTGATCGCGAACCTCAACGAGCTTTATCGGCAGCTTGTTCTTGCCGCCCAGGACCCGTCGCAGGCGAAACAGGCGCTCCAGCAGGTCGATGTCCAGGTCGCCAGCCTGAGAGCCAACGCGACCCGCCTGCCCCAGCCGCTCTCCGGCCAGATCGACAAGGTCGCCAAGGACGCGGCCGGCGACGCGACCGCCAGCAATCTCGCCCAGATCTCCCAGGACATGGCGGAGAACGTCACCTCGGCCTGTCAGCAGGTCATCCCCAACCGCTTTCCGTTCGCCAGGAGCGACCGCGACGTCCCCATGGCCGATTTCGCCAAGCTTTTCGCGCCGAACGGGACGATCGACAAGTTCTTCGCCGCCAATCTGGACCCGCTGGTCAACCACACCGGCAAAGTCTGGGTGTGGAAGCCGAACCCGGCGCGCAAGCTCTCCGAAACCACGCTGCGCCAGTTCCAGTACGCGGCGGAGATCCGGGACGCGTTCTTCCCGTCGGGCGGCAATGTACCGAACGTATCGTTCGACGTGAGGCCGCTGACGCTCAGCAGCGACGCCCAGACCGCGACGCTGGCGATCAATGGGACCAATGTCGTCGCCCAGCAGGGCACAGCGTCTTTCGCCCCGGCGACCGTGCAATGGCCCGGCGCGGGCGCCGGCGACGCGTCGATCACCATGGCGCCCGACATGCCGGACCGGAAGTCGAATCTGGAGCGGACCGGCGCCTGGGCGCTCTTCCGCCTCATCGACGCCGGGTCAGCGATCCAGAGCGGCAACTCGCTCAAGGTCAGCTTTGTCGTGTTCGGCCGCGAAGTGTCGTATCAATTCACCTCGTCGTCGCTCAACAATCCGCTGAGCCTGCCGGCCTTGCGGCAGTTCAAGTGCCCGAATGGCCTGTGAGGGGCGATGAGCGCCGGACTGTTCGGAAAGCTCCCGGCCAAGCGAGACTTCGTCGCTGTCAATGCGCCGCGCCGTTTTCTCGAGACTTGGGAGCCCTGGCTTCAGTCCGGCGTCGCGACCTCCAAGCAGACGGACGCAACGGGCTGGGCGCAAAGCTACAACCGCGCGCCCATCTGGCGCTACTGGCTCGGCGCCGATCTCTGCGGCGAACCGCTGATCGGCGCCGTCATGCCTTCCGTCGACGGCGTCGGGCGCGCCTTCCCGCTCACCATCTTCGCCTCCGGAGAGGGAGACGCCCTGGCCCCGCCCGAGATCGACGACAACGGCGCGTGGTGCGACCAGGCGGAGGCGCTGCTGCTCAGCGCGCTCGACGCCGGCGCGACGCTCGAAGCGGTCACCGGAGCGATGGCGGACTTGCCGCCGCCAGCGCTCTACGACCGCGCCGCGACCTCTTTCGGCTGCCGGGAGCTGTCCGACGGCGGCATCCTGGTCGGCACGGCTGACGGCGCGGCGCCCGCGGCCTTTCTCGCCGCCCGTCGGTTCGGCCATCGTCGCGCCTTCGCATCGCAGTCATTCTGGTGGACGATCGGCGGCGAGGGCTTCCCCCCGTGCGCTCTGTCCTATATCGGACTTCCGCCGCCGACCCGCTTCTCCGACTTCCTCACCGGCGCATTCGCCGAAGCGACGTCCGCTTCTTTAGGAGAGTCGACGTGACCGAGCCCTTCGCATTCCGGGTTGGCTGCGTCAGCGACGTCGGACGGGTTCGCCAGCACAATGAGGACAGCGTTTTGGCGCGGCCGGCGGTCGGCCTTTGGGCGGTGTCGGACGGTATGGGCGGCTACGGCAACGGCGACATCGCCAGCCAGGCGGTGGTGGAGGCGCTGAACACGCTTCCCCCCAATGACTCGGCCTCTGCCTTTCTGACCGAGTTCGAACAGAAGATCATCGGCGTCAATGCCGAGCTGAGGCGCCTCGCGCATGCGAAAAACCGCCGGATCATCGGCACGACGCTGGTCGCGCTCATCGTTCACGGCGTCCACTACGCCTGTGTCTGGTGCGGCGACAGCCGCGCCTATCTCTATCGCGACGCGAGGCTCTCCCAGGTGACGCGCGACCACTCCGAGGTCCAGGACCTTGTCGATCGCGGCGTCATCACCAAGGACGAGGCGCGGACGTGGCCGGGGCGCAACATCATTACGCGCGCGCTCGGCGCCTCCGATCAGGCCGAACTCGAGATTATCGATGGCGCCGTTCAGGCCGGGGACCGGTTTCTTCTTTGCAGCGACGGGCTGGTCTCGCACGTGAGCGACGACGAGATCGCCGACGGGCTGGCCCTGGCCGATCCCCAGCAGGTTTGCGACAATCTCCTTACGCTAACGCTTGACCGCGGCGCGAGCGACAATGTCTCCATCATCGTGGTGGACTGTGACCGCAGCGAAGACGCCGCAGGCGCAAGTCCATGAGGCGCGTCATTTCGACAGGTCCGCGATCTCGCTGTCGATATAGGACTTGATCGCCGGGAAGGCGCCGACCTCGACGGCCGTCGCCCCTGAAGACCCGCCGCCGGGCGCGACCCCGATTGGGACGGGCGGGACCGGTCCTCCTCTGGGCGCCGTCGCCTGGACCTCAGATCCCAGATGGGGAAGCGGGTCGACCGCCACGCGATTCAAATAGAACTCGAAGTGAAGGTGCGGTCCGGTCGACAGGCCGGTGTTGCCGGAAAGGGCGATGATGTCGCCTTGCTTGACCTCCACCCCCGGCTTGATCGAGTCCGGAATCTCCGAGAGATGCGAGTACGACGTCTCGAAACCGTCGTGCTGGATGCGGATGTGGTTGCCGAAGCCGGAGACCGGTCCGGCGATCTCGATCTTGCCGTCGGCGGCCGCGCGGACCGGCGAGCCGATCGGCGCGCCAAAATCGATTCCGGCGTGCAGCCGGAGAATGTGCAGAATAGGATGGAACCGCATGCCGAAGAGCGACGTCACCGGGGCGCCCTTGATCGGCGCGAGAATGCCGCCGACGCTGGCCGCGCCGCTGCTGCCGAGGCTCTCGACGCCCGAACCCGGCCTCGCCTCCGGCGTCGGCGCTTGGCTCTCCGCCTTGGGATTGAAGCAGCGGAACCGCCCGTCGTTGTCCTCGAACGCATAGCAGTCGACGTTGAGGGCGCCCCCGTGCAGGCCGACATAGATGACCCGGCCCGCCGATCTCGCCTTGTCGCGAAAGTCGCGCTCGAAGAGGATGCGGACGATCTGGTCGGGCTGAAGCGGCGCCTTCAGGTCCGCGAGTTCGGTGACGAGCTGGATCGCCTCGCGGATGATGTCCTCCGGCACCCCGTTGCGCAGCCCCGCGCTGTAGACCCCGTCCGCCACGCTGTAACGCGCCCCGACCTCCGCCGGCCGGGCGGATTCGTCGATCAGGTCGGTCGGAATGTCCGGCTCGGCCCCGTCCCCATATTCGCCGGCCTCGCCGAGAGCGACGGTCCCGACGTACTCGCCGCTCTCGAAGATGGTGATCTGTTTGGCGCGATAGTCGCCGGCGGAGTTGAGAGCGCCAACCGCCAGGGCGACGCTGCCGAGCGGCAGGGTCTGCACGTGGAACTGCTCGGCCGCGGCGCTCTCGATGGCCCGCGCGCTCTCCTCGGTAAAGCCGTTGGCGATGAGAAGATCGCTGATCTTCTCGGCCACGATCGGCTTCAGGACCGTCTCGAGAATCTGCGGCTTCCCCTGCGCGCCGCCCGAGTTGATCTCGATCTTGTCGCTGTTGGCGGTCGTGAGGAGCTCTGCGTCGAGAGGCGTGTCCGCCCCGCCGTCGTCGTCGGAGCCGGCGTCGATCTGCGCCTGGGTCTGCTCGCCTTCCGCCATCTGGGAATTCATGGCGAGCTGGGCGGCCAGCGCATCGGCCTCTTGTCCCGCCTCCGGAAAATGTCCCATGTAGCCGCCGTTGGTCGAAGCCAGCGTCGAATTGACGTAGTAGGCCTGTCTGATGGCGTAGTTGGGCGACCCTGGTTTGATCGCGTCCGGAGTGAGCCTGGGCGGCACCGCGATCAAGAGATCCTTCGGCGCGCTCACCGCCCCGCGCCGGATGAGAACCGGATCGCCGGGCAGGTCGATGATCCCCGAGATCTTGGTCGGGGCCTGGGCCTTGGGCGTCTCGGGCTGCGGCGCGACCGCCACGCTCGAGGGCGCTCCCGCATGGCGCATCGTCAGGCGCCACGCGATCAGCCCGCCTGAGACGCATGCGATCACGACGCAGGCGGCAAACAAGATCCATCCAACCCGCTTCACGAAAAAGCCCTCGTGCATGGAGCGTGACGACGTTCGGTCGCGCCAGCGAACCCTCACCCTGCCGCTTCGCGGCCTCCCTCTCCCGGTGGGAGAGGGGCGTCCCCTTCCCCCTCGGGGGGAAGGTGGCCGCGTCAGCGGCCGGATGAGGGCTTTGGGCGCAACCCATGTCGTCACGCGCTGGCCTCGGCGGATTCTGTGGCGATCGGCGACGAGCCGTCAATCCCCCGGGCTCGCCGGCGTGGCTCCGAAACTGCAAATCGGTTAGGAACAGCGCGAAAAGCGGTTTTCGATTATCCCTTTCGGGTCTACCTTCGAGGCGGCGAGCGCATGCCGCGAAGTTGGCGTCGCCGAGGGATCCTCGATCAGCAGGCCCGACGAATTGGCGTCGGCGGGCCAAGTTCCGGAGAACGCGGTGGAGGAGAAAACCGTATTTCAGCCGCGCCCGTTCGGCAGCGTGAAGGCAGGGACGCGTCTCAACGGCATCTACGAAATCGAGAAAATGCTCGCCCAGGGCGGCATGGGCGAGGTTTATCGCGGATTTAACATCCAGACTGGCGACATCGTGGCGATCAAGATGATCCGCCCCGAATTCTCCAACAACGACGAAGTGATGGAGCTGTTTCGGCGCGAGGCGTCCATTCTCCACAACCTCGTCCACGAGGCGATCGTCCGCTATTTCCTGTTCTCCGTCGATCCGATCATCGGCCGCGCCTACCTGGCGATGGAATTCGTCGACGGACTGTCCTTGAGCGACCGTTTGACTTCGGGCCCGCTTTCGATGCCCGAGCTCACCATCCTGCGCAAACGAATCGCCTCCGCGCTGGAGACGGCGCACCGCCTCGGCGTCATTCACCGCGATATCTCGTCGGACAACGTCATTCTTCCCGATGCCGACGTGCGCAACGCCAAGATCATCGACTTCGGCATCGCCCGCTCGACCGAGGTGGGCAAGAAGACGATCATCGGCTCGGGCTTTGCCGGCAAATACAACTACGTTTCGCCCGAGCAGCTGGGCATGGCCGGCGGCGACGTGACGTCGAAGTCCGACATCTACAGCCTTGGCCTGGTGCTGGCGGAGGCCGCGCGCGGCCGAGCGCTCGACATGAGCGGCTCGCAGGCGGAAGTCATCGACAAGCGCCGGGTCGTTCCCGACCTCTCCGATATCGATCCCGCGCTCCGGCCGCTCTTGCAGACGATGCTTCAGCCGCTGCCGGAAAACCGGCCCGAGAGCATGGCGGCGGTCGCCGACTGGACCCCACAAACGCTTCCTCCGCCTGCCGGGCGACGGCACACCGTCCGAGGCCTCACGCCTGCCATGCCCAAGGACGCGGCGCTTCCGGCGCCGTCGTCCAGCGGGCGGACGGTCGCCATCGTCGGCGTCGCCATCGCGCTTGTGAGCCTCGGCGGCGTCGCCTTCGTCTTCAAGGACGATTTCCTGCCGGGGACGCGCGGTCCCGCCGCTCCCGGCGTCGCGAGCAATCCTTCCGCGGCCCTCCCCCCGCTGCCGCCGCTTCCCGCGCCGCCGCCGGCGGGGAACAGCCCAAGGGGGAAAGCTGCCGCCGCTCGGCTCTCCCGCTCCGCAGCCGGCCGCCCCGTCGCCCGCCACCCCGCCGCAGCCCGAGACGGCTGGGACCGCTCCAGCGCCTCAATCCGCGACGCAGCAGGCCCCGTCCCAGGCGACGGCGGAGGCTACTCCGCCGTCAAGCCCGCCGTCGCCGCAGGCGACCCCTCCGGCGACGCCAGCCCAGCCCGCGAGCGAGCCCGACACGTCGCCCCGCGCGCGTCAAACCGCGCTCGACCTGCCGGCGGCGACCGCCGGCGCTCCCTATCGAACCGAGCTGCCCGCGTTCGTCGACCCCAGCGGCAAGGGCCTGAGCCTGTCCGCCGAGCAGGTTCCGGACGGCTTGAGCTTCCGCGATCTCGGCGACGGCAGGGGCGTCGTCGAAGGCGCGCCGACCCGCCCCGGCGCCGCGGCCATGCGCGTCGTCGCCGTCAACCGCGACGGCAAAAGCGCCGAGATGACGGCGTCGCTGACGGTCGCGGACAAGCCGCAGCCGGCGCCGGCGCCCCGGCGAAACCGGCCGAGACCGCCAAGCTCGAGGCCCCGCGCCCGTCGACGCAACTCGCGGTCCTCGACCCGGCGACGGTCGGGACGGGCTATAGCGCCAACCTGCCCGCTTTCAGCAGCGGCGCCGGCGCCGCGCCGATGACGCTCCGGGCCGAACCGCCTCCGCCCGCCGGGCTCGCCTTCGCCGACCTCGGCTCGGGCCAAAGCCAGATCTCCGGCAAGCCGGCGACGGCAGGGTCGTTCGCCTTCAATGTCGTGGCGACCACCGCCGCCGGGCTCGCCGGCCGGATGGCCGTCAAGCTCGACGTCTCGCCGGCGAAATTCGAGCCCTCGCCGGCGGACCTGAAGGCGGCCGCCTTCATCCGCGATTACGACGGCGGCGATTGCTTCCTGGTCAAGCCGCTGCCGGGCGCCGTCGGCCAGGACCGCGCCTATCTCAGCGTCGGCGACCAGCTCGCGCCTTTCGTCCGGTTCGAGGACGCGTTCCGCAAGGCGGTCGGCGCCGATCCGAAATTGAGCCTGCGCCCGATCATGATCATGCCGCCCGAATGCGCGGCGCTCGACCTCATCCGTCTCGGCGAAGTCGGCGCGTCGAGCGCGCCGCGCGTCACGCTGGCCGACTACCGGGTCGGCCGCAACCGGCCGCTCATGGGGACGGTGACCAATCTCGGCGGCCGGCGTCTCTATCTGATGCGCGTCGACAACGAGGGCAAAGCCTACCGCATCGAGGCTGCGCCCAAGCCCGGCGGCGATTCGGCGACGTTCAGCCTGCCGCTGCCCCGGGACGCGGGGCTCGTCGGACCGGTCCAGCTCGTCCTCGCCCTGACGTCGGACAAGCCGATCTCGGCCCTCGACAATTTCCGCTCCGGCGACCTCAAGGCGCTCGCGCCGGCGCTCGTCGGACAGGCGAAGACCGCGGCCGCCGCCGTCGGCGCCGACTTTTTCATGTTCGTCAACTGAGCCGGAACGGCGCGCTGTAGCCGTTGCGCTTCAGTTCGGTATGAAGATCTGCGGCTTCGCCGCGCTCGGCGCCGCCGCCGGCGCCGCATGGCGGGGCGGCGGCGGCCCGCCGCCCTCCGCCTCCTGCCGCCTCTTGTGCGGCTCGGCGCGGGGCTCCGGCTCGGCTCGCTGGCGGGGCGGCGCGCGAGGCGCTTCGCGCGGCCTCTCCCGCGGCGCCTCGCTCGGCGCCTCGGGCGGCGGGAGCGAAGCGAACTTGCACGCGTCGTCGCTGGTATAGGCGGCCAGCGTCTGCATGAAGTCCGGCGTGAGGCGCGTCCCGTCGACGCTCAGTTTCGCGCCGCGCTGGAATTGCGCGATCGCGGCCTCGGTCTCGCCGTCGAATTGCTTGCTCGCCGGCTCGGCCTTGTAGCACCCCAGTTTCCTCAGCTGGTCCTGGGCGTTGCTCACACGCTCGTCGATGTCGTTGATCCTCTGCTGCGCGTCGGCCCGCGCGTCCGGGCATTCGGCCCGCGTCAGGTAGGCCGCGAGCCTTTCCCGGGCGCCGGCGGCAAACCCGTCGATCTTGTTGTCGACCTCGTATTTGGCGTCGTCGCACGCCTTCGCGATTCGCGCCGCTTCCTGCTCGAACTGGGCGATGCGTCCGCGGACCGTCGCGGCCACGGCCTCGCAGGTGAATCCGGCAACGGCCTTTTTCAACGCGTCGAGATCGGTTCCGAGATCGCGCAGCTGATCCCGCTCGGAGGCGCATTCCTGAGCCTGGACGTCGCGCAGACCCGCGTCGATCGCCGCAAACGTCTTGGGGCAGGCGGCCCGCGACCGCAAAGCTGTGAGAGCGTCCGCGCTGCGCGCCTTGACGAAATCGGCGACGTCCGCGGCCTCGCGCTGGCACGTCTCCTCCAACGCCTTCGCCGCCTCTTTCCGCTGCTCCTCTTCCGCCGCGGCCGCCTTCGCCTTTTCGGCTTCGGCCGCTTTGCGCTGCTCTTCCGCAGCGGCCGCCGCCGCCGCGGCCGCCTTCGCCTTCTCGGCTTCGGCCTCTTTGCGCTGCTCTTCCGCAGCCGCCGCGGCCGCCTTCGCCTTCTCGGCTTCGGCCTCTTTGCGCTGCTCTTCTGCAGCCGCCGCGGCCGCGGCGGCTTCCTTCGCCTTTTCAGCGTCAGCCTGCTTCCGCTTTTCCTCTTCCGCCGCCGCCTGCTTCGCCTTTTCGGCTTCGGCCGCTTTCCGCTTCGCCTCCTCCGCCGCGGCCTGCAAAGCCGCGATCGCCTTGTCCGCCTCGGCGATATGCGGCGAGGTTGGGAAGAAGTGCTTGAACGCCTGCAGTTCGTCGAGGCTGTTGGCGGCTTTGGCGTGCTCCCAGGCGGCCGCATCGTCCAGTTGCGCGACGACGAGAACGGCGTTGCGCGCCTCGGCGCCGCCGCCGGCCCCGGTCGCCAAACGCCGGGCCGTGTCCGCCTGGCTGGCCGACGCCGCCTGAGCGGCGAGGACTGCCGCGAACACCAGCGCCAGACGCGCCCACCGTCCCATCATCGCCGCCCGACTGGAGCCTGTTGGCGGAAACGCCGCCGCCCTTCCAATCAAAGGGCCGAGCTTCGCCTTCCCGCTATACGACACCATACGTTCGACAACGGCGTCTTGAAAGCCTGCGACGATCGAAAACAACCGCCACGGACCTGCTTAAACCCGCCGATCCGACACGGTCGCGGCCCGTCAATCGCCGATTCCGGTCAGGACGTAGGTCGGGCAATTCAGCATCGCGCATTCGCGATCGTCACGAACCGGCGGGGTGAACGCGACGTGCTCGATCTTGCGCTTGTCGACTGTCGGCGCCGGCCTGGCCTGCGCCTGGGCAGCCTTCGGCTGCGGGGCGGCGACAGCGATTCCGTCCGTCTGCAACGCCGACTTCAACTGATCGGTGCGCTTGCAGATGATGACCGGGTCGCTCGCGAGCACCTTGCCTGCGACGACGCGGTCAAGCTTGGCTTCGCGGCACTCGGCCCCGGCAAAAACTCCGGCGGACTGGGCGAGGGCGGCAGAACTGACGAGACCTGCTCCCAGCAGCGCTGCGAGCATCACGAGTGGCGATTTGGACATGATCATCTCCCATGCGCCCCCGCGCTCGATTAACCCCACTCCGCGTTGCCAGTTCCCTACCATGCCCGCCGGTCAGTAGCTATATCGTAAACCGCCGATGACTCCCCAGCCCTGAATGTTCGAGCCGACCCGCAGATCCGCCTGCAGGTAGGTGGTGATGTTCGACTTCGGCGACTGGGTCGCGAAGCCCAGGCTCACCTGGCCGAACGTTCCGACGCTGTTTGTCGTGACGGCCGGCACGGGCAGGGCCGTCGAGCCCGGCTGCGAGAAGTTGGTCGTCGAAGTGCCCTGGAACTCGTGCCAGACGTTGAGCGTCAGATAAGGAACCAGGAACAAATTCTCGTTCAGCGTATACGCCGTCGCGAGACGGCCGCCGAACCGGCCGAGCGTGCTGTTGAGCGCATCGAACTGGAAGATCGACGATCCGACGGCGAGGCTGTCCACGTTGGTCTGGGTTAAGTAGAACGCCGCTGCGGGTGTGAACGAATACCCGTTTCCGAATGGCATCTGGTAGCCGACGTCGATGGATTCCGTGTTGCCCTGGGCATTGAGCTTTTGTGGTCCCTGCGTGCCGAGCGACGGGTCGTTCAAACTCAGATCAAACAGGTTGCGGCGCCACTGGAAGGTCGCAGCCAGTCCGTTTCCGGTCAAGGCCGCATACACGCCGTAGAACGGGACATTGGCGTTGGTCGAAACTCCGTTCGACGTCTGGAATAGCCCCGGCGTGGTGAACGTATCGGACGAGCTCGCGAACGCCTCGCCCGCTGTCAATCCGAGGTGCACGTTCATCTTCGTGTTATTGATGTTGTACAGGCCCTCGTCGATGCCGAACTGGAAGCCGCCGATATCGTTGATCGATTTGGTCTCGGTGGAGTAGCTCGACCCGCCGCCGACCGCGGTCGTCTCGAGCGTGATCGCGGCGCCGCCCCCGCGCGACCAGACGCCGCCGTAGAGCAGATTCGGCGTCGGATTGGTCGGCACGCCGAGGAAGGCCTGCGCGTTCTGGAAGAACGACGTGGTGAGCGCCGTGATGATTGACGAGACCTGGGTGGCCGGCGCCGAGACCACGCCCGCCTTCAGCGACTGCAGGATCGAGTCGTTGTTCACCGGGGTATACTGGTAGAAGCCCGTGCTGCTTGCGCCGGCGAGCAGCTGTTGCGACGCGAACGTCAGGGGCAACGAGTTGTTTGTGTAGACAAGGTGGGAGTTAGCCCACAGCAGGTTCCCGGTATTGGCCAGGATGCCGCTCAGACCCGCGGAGGCGTTCGTTGCGGAACCGGCAATGTTGATCACGTTCGTTTTGCCGGTGGCCAAATCGACCGGGATCGTCACGGTGCTGCCCGATGTGACGTTACCACCCACATTCAAGGTCTGGCCGAGATGACTTTGATCGTAAGACTGAGCGGCGGCCGGTGTTGTGAAGGGCAGGATCGTCGATGCGGTCTGATCGCCGACATAGAACGATCCGAAGCCGCTCACGCTGACATTTCCGCCGATCGTTCCCAAGGCGAACACCTCCGCCGGGGCGCCCGGAAGCGTAACGCTGCCGCCGATTGTGCTCTTCGGGTTGTCGCTGTAGACGATGCCGCCATTGGCGGTGACGCTGCCGCCGATCACGCTGCTTGCGCTATTGTTGTCGACGATGCCGGAGTTGTTCGTCACATCCTGGGTGATCGTTCCGGCGTTGTTCATCGTTCCGCCGTTGTTGCTCCACGAGCCCTTCCAGACGCCGTTATTGTAGATCGACCCGCTGCCGTTGAAGCTCGTGCCGGCGGTCCCGTCCCACGTTGCATTGTTTGTGATCGTGCCGGTGTTCGACGCCACGACGGCAGTGTACATGTCGTCGTTAGTCACCGCGCCGGCGTTGTTCAGCACATCGGAAATCGTGCCCTGGTTCAGGACTGTTCCCGTCGAGGTGTTCGTCAACCCGCCGGCAGAAGCGTTGAGGGTTGCGTTGGATGCGACAGTAATTGAACCGGCGTTCGTCAGCAGCCCGGCAAGCGTGTAGGCCCCGCCTGTGTTGACGTTCAGGCTGGCCCCTCCCTCGTTGAGGAACGTGTTGTTGCTCGTGACCGTCCCGCCGACGTTGAAGACGTTCTTATTGTCGATCGCGCCATTCACCGCGCCGCCGTTGGCATTGATCGTCCCCGCGTTGAGCAAAGGACTGGCGAGCGACACGAGTGTGCCGGAGCTGGTAATCGTTGCGCCTGCTGCGTTGGCGATCGCGTTGGCGCTCAGCGTCTCGCTCGCGCCGATCGCAACGCCCGTCGCAGCCGTCGAAGTGTTGGTCAGGGTCGTGATGCCGGTGAAGCTGCCGCCGTTCACATTGAGCGTGGCCGCTCCACTGTTGACGAACGTCCCGTTGCCGGCCAGGGGGCCGGTAACGGTGACGCCGCCGGCGCCGTTCTCGACGATCGCCCCGTTGATCGCGCCGGCCGCATTGACGGTCGCGCTATTGCTGAGCGGCGGGGTCGTGATCATACCATCGTGGTGAGCGTACCGCCGCTGACCGTGATCGACGACGTTCCGTTCAGCGCGCCGCCAGGTGATCGTCCCGGCGGTCTCGCTGATCGTGTTGCGCCTAAAGTTCCACCGGAGGCGATCGAAACGCCGCCGCCCATGTTCGCGAGCATCCCGATCCCGGTCAACGAATTGCCGCCGACCGCGAGCGCGCCGCCCACGGCGTTGGTGAACGTCGAAAGCCCGTCGGCGGCCAATCCGCCGGTGACGTTGAACTGGTTGTTGTTGGTCACCCAACCGTTGATCGTTCCCTGCGCATTGACAATGCCGCTGTTCGCCAGGCCGGAGGCCGTCGTCAGCGTGCCTAGGCTGGTGATCGTCGCGCCGTCGGCGTTGGCGATCGCTCCCGCGCTCAGGGTCTCCCCAGTTGCGACATCGACGCCTGAAAGGACGCCCGCGCCCGTGCCCGGCGAATTGTTGTTGAGCGTCGTGACGCCGGTGAAGCTGCCGCCGGTCACGTCGAGGGTCGCCGTGCCGTTGTTGGTGAACGTGTTGTTGCCCGACAGGCTCCCGCCGGTGACCGTGAAGGTTCCCGCGTTGTTGACGATCGCGCCGTTGATTGCGCCCGCCGCATTGACGGTTCCACTGTTGGTGAGGCCGCCGGTGACCGTGGCGGTCGAGGGTTAGTGAACGTGCCGCTGTTGTTGAGGATCTGGCCGATCCGGGTCCCCGAGTTGGAGAGCGTTCCGCCGTCGTTGTTGCCGGTTCCGGTCCCAGTTCCAGGCGTTGGTGATCGTGCCGCCCGCCACGTTGACGTGGGCGTTGATGTTCCCCGTCCAGTTTGCGTTGTTGGTAATCCCACCTGTGTTGGAGGCGACAGCGCCGCTGGTCACGCCGTTGTTGGTGATCGTCGCGCTATTCGGAATTCCTCCGTTCGCGTCGAGGGTCGAACCGGCGTCGACGGTCAGCGTCACCGCTCCGGAGTTGGTCAGAAGGCCGGACACGGTCAGGACGCCCACCTTCGACACGGGCGGGACCGCCGCGGCGTCTCCCACTTCCAGCGTTCCGCTGTTGTTGACGGCGCCGGTCACCTGCCAGGAGCCCCGACACGGTGAGAGTGCTGCCGGCGTTGTTGTTCACGTTGCCGGTGACGTTGCCGCTGTAGAGCAACTTACCATTGTTGATGACTTCACCGTTGACCGTTCCGATGTAGGTGAACGTCCCCGTGGTTTCGTTCAGAAGCCCAACGCCGGCAGCGTTGGCGTTGATCGTGCCGAAATTGAAGGCGGTGCCGGCGTTGTCCAACCCGCCGTTGACGACGCCGCTCGAGTTGTTGGTGAAGGTCGCGCCGGCGTTGTTGACCACGCCCCAGGTCCCGGACCCATTGGTGATCGTACCGCTGATCGTACCCTCGTTGGTCGTGGCGCCGGAATTCGTCAGGCCGCTTTGGATTGTGCCGCCGAACATGTTGTCGAAAGTGCCGCCGGTGACGTTCACGCCGCCATTCAGCGTGCCGGCGTTTGTGGCGACGCTAGACGTCGTCAGCAGACCGCCCACCGTGCCGGTCGCGGTGTTGGTGAAGGTCGCCGAGTTGCTAACTGTGGTCGTGATCGCGCCGCTGTTGGTTAGCGTGCCGCCGGTCACGGTCGCCGAATCGATCGTGCCGCCCTTGTCGTTGATCGAGGCACCGCCGCTGCTCGTCAGCCCGCCTGTGACCGTGCCGAGGTTCATGTTCTCGAATGTGCCCGCGGTGACGCTGACGCCGCCATTCAGCGCGCCGGCGTTTGTGGCGACGCTCGAAGTCGTCAGGAGGCCGCCGACCGTACCGCCCGTCTTATTCGCAAAGGTCGCAGAGTTCGACACCGCCGCGGTGATCGCGCCGCTGTTGTTCAACGTTCCCACGGTCACCGTCGCCGTGTCGATCGTGCCGCCGGAATTGTTGGTCGCCGTCCCGCCGAGGTTGGTCAGGCCGCCATGACCGTGCCGCCACTCATGTTCTGGAACACATTGCTGTTGCTGACGCCGCCGTTCAGGGCGCCGCTGTTCGTCGCCGTCCCGGTCGCGGTGTTGGTTAGCAGACCTCCCACCGTGCCGCCCGTCAGATTTGCAAAGGTCGCGGAGTTCGACACTGTCGTGGTGTTCGCACCGCTGTTGTTGAACGTTCCTCCGGTCACCGTCGCAGTGTCGATCGTGCCGCCGGAATCGTTGGTCGCCGTCCCGCCGAGGTTGGTCAGACCGTTGACCACCGTACCGCCGCTCATGTTCTCGAACACGCCACTGTTCGCCACGCCGGCGTTCAAGGCGCCGCTGTTGGTCGCCGTGCCGCCCGTGTTGTTGGTCAGCGAGCCGCCGACTGTGCCGCCCGTCACGTTTGCGAAGGTCGCGGAGTTCGACACCGTCCCGGAGATCGCGCCGCTGTTGTTCAAAATCCCCGCGGTCACAGTCGCCGTGCCGATCGTGCCGCCGGAATCGTTGAGCGCCGTCCCGCCATTCGTCGTGATGCTGCCGACCGTGCCCCCCGTCTTGTTTTCGAAGCTCGCCGAGGTCGTGACCGTCCCGGTGACGGCGCCGCTGTTGACGAGGGAGCCGCCAGTGACCGTCGCGTTGTCGATCGTGCCGCCGAATCGTTGGTCGAAACGCCGGCGGTGTTGGTCAGTCCGCCAGTGATCGCGCCGCCGCTCTTGTTCTCGAACGAGCCGCTGTTCGTCACCCCTCCGTTCAACAAGGCGAAGTTCGTCGCCGTTCCTGAATTGGTCACGAGGCCCGAGACGGTCGCGGTCGAGTTCGTCGTGATCCGTTTTGAAGGTCCCGTTCGCGCCGTTGGTGATCGCGCCGGTCCACGTCCCCGTGTTGTTGAGCGTATTGGTGAAGCCCGGATCGCTGACGCCGTTCGACGCACTGCCGGTCCAGGTTCCCGCGTTGTTGACCGTCGCCCCGCCGACGTTGGCCGAAAGGTTCCGATTCCAGAAAGCGCCGGTCTCGTTGTTGATGACCGCCGCCGACCCGCTGTTGAACACCTTGAGCGTTATACGTTCCCGTATTGTTGATGACGCCGGAGTTGAGCAGCGCGTCGGTTGTTGTGCCGAAGTTGTTGATCGTCGCGCCCGCGGCGTTGAGAACGTTGCCAAACGAATTGACGCCCTGGAGCGCCGTTGTTCCTCCGGCGGTCGTGCTCAGGTTCGCAGTGGTGGTGAGCCCGTTGATCGTGCCGCCGTTGGGGCTGACCGTGATCGCGCCCGTTGTCGTCAGGCCGCCGCTGCCGTTTTGGACCGTTCCGCCGTTGAGCGTCACGCTGTTGATCGTCTGCGCGAAACCGCCAAGGTCGAGCGCGCCGCCCGTGTTGACCGTCGTCGCGCTGCCAGCGCTGAAAGCGCCCGCTGTTCCGCCCTTGAGCGTTGTGAGGTTGTTGACGGTGGTCGTACCGGAGTAGGTGTTGTTGGCGTTCTGCAGCAGGAGCGTTCCCCCCTGCGAGTTGGTAGCGTTAGGACAACGTCGCCTGAACCGGTGATGCCGCCCGAGCTGGTTGTCGTCATCCCCCCGGAAAGATTGAAGGTCGGATCGCCGGAAACGGCGATGGCGTTCGTGATCGTGAGACCGGGCGCGGTCAGGCTCGTGACGCTTGAGTTGTTGACCCCGAGTGCCAGAGTGCCGGTGGTGGGAAGAGCGCCGGCAGTCCCAAGGGCTAGCGTCCCGCTCGCGACCGTCGTGCCGCCTGTATAGTTGTTGCCGTTGTTCGAGAGCGTGACCGTGTTCGTCCCGGCCAGAACCGTCAGCGAACCCGCGCCGGTGATCTGGTTGGCGTAACTGGCGCTCGCGCCGCTGTTGTAGTTTGTCTGATCCAGAGCGAGCGAGGCCCCCGAGCCGACGCTGATCGCCCCGGTGAGGGTCCCGCCTGCGCCGCTGGAGAGCGTATTCGATCCGCCAGTGAATGCGAGCGCGTCGGCCTGCCCCGAGCCGCCTGTTCCGCCTGCAATCGCGCCGGTGTTGACGACGGTAATGCCCGCGCCAATGACGCCCGCTGCGCCGGAGCCGTTGGAGGTCCCGCCTGCGCCGGCGCCGCCCGTTATGCCGCCTGTATTTTGCAGAATCGCGCCGGCTGCGCCGGAGCCGAAGTAGACGCCGGCGCCGCCGGCGCCGCCGTTTCCTTGTGGCCCGTTGATGTTGTTCGTCGTGCCGCCGCTGGCGGTTCCGCCAGCGCCGCCCGCGCCGCCGTTCCCGCCGGTGATGGTTCCGGAATTGACGCTCGTTCCGGAGCTATTGACGTAGGCGCCCGCGCCGCCCGCGCCGCCCCCGCCGCCGGCGCCGCCGTATACGTCTGCCGAGCTACCATTGAAATTCGGTGCGTTCCCGCCAGTCTGGCCGCCGTCGCCCTGAAGCGTCGCAGCATTGTTGAAGACCGCCCCGCTGGGGTTGCCATTTGCGCCACCAGCGCCGCCAGCGCCCCCTGCTCCGGTGGTGACGCCACCGGCGCCGCCTGAGGGCCCGGCTGCTCCGCCGGCAGCACCGCCAGCCCCGCCGCCCCCACCGCCTGCGCCGAAACCGCCGGCGCCTCCCGCGACGCCGAATGTCCCGCCAACGCCAGCTTGACAATTTCCGCAGGGCGCACTGATGGCGCCGCCATTGCCGCCTTGGGGGTTGTCGCCAATGCTTTGCGCCGCCGTGGGCCCGCCCGCCGCCAGAACCCCGACGAAAGCGAGAGTCGCAACCGAAGCGCCGCCCAGCATCGCCCTGCGAGCCCGGCGTCCCCCCTCACCGAAACCGCCTGCGCCGCCCAAAGACCGGACCTGTTGGTGCATCGTGCCCACCCCGTCAAAGAAATTACTTTGCTACGCTGCAAATACCCCGACACCAAGCAAGGCGCAGCCGCGTCAACGAGTTGCGGCTTTTCCCGCAATACCGGCTAACGTCGGGCCAAAGCAACGCTTTTGTGGCGAATTGTGGCGGTGGTCCGGCCGCCCGGCGCCGAACGCCGGGACCTGTTGCGCAATTGCCACAGACATGCCCCGCCTGGAGTGCTTTCGGGCGGCTTCATCGGGAGCCGCCAGAACAATCGGCTCGCCTCCCGATACAAAAGCATAGGCTCGGCCGTGTTTACCAAATCGCCGAGCATTGTCTTCCCAAAGCGCCGGCCGCAGCCTTATTCTGGCTAAAGGGCGATCAGCTGCGGAAGTCGGATGCGAATCAGGCGCGACATGGGTTTTTTGGCTTGCGCCGCCGAGGCGCCGCCGGGTTTCCTCCGGCGCCTCGGCGGCGTCATGACGACGAATATTGCGTTTTTTTCGCAAACTGCGCCGCAACCCCTTGGAAAGGCTCGATTCACGGGTGAAAAAGGGGCCGTTTTCGGCTGTCGAACGCGTGTCGAACGGCGCTGAACGCATGTCGAACGCCATCCGAACGGCGCCGAACGCGTGTCGAACGGCGCCGAATGCGCTCCCCTGAGCCCTACTTGCCGATGTCCGCCAGAGCCTGGGCGAAGCCCTTCATGTTCACGGTGAACTTCGCCTCGGCGCCGTTGACCGCGCGGATCGTGATCGCGGTCGTCGGCGCCGCGCGGAGGCTTTTGATCACCGTCTCCTCGAGCGGCAGCAGCGCCTCGCAATGGTCGGGCATGCAGATCGAATAGCCGATCTTGCGCACCTCCTTGTCGCCGATCTGGATCTCCACCCCCGGCGGGATCTGGACGCCCGAGGGCACGGAGATCGCCGAGGCGAGCTTGCCCTCCTGATGTCCGATCACCCAGGTGAACACGATCCGCTGCGCGCCGGCCTTATCGGTCTCAGCGATCTTGAGCGCCGCCGAGCACAGGCGCTTGCTCTCGGCCTGATCGGTCTGCGCGCAGGTGACCGTCCAGTTGTCGTCGACGATGGTCTCGGAGCGCCGGATTTTGGCCGGCTCGGCCGGCGTCGCGGCGGAACTCTTCGCAGCCGGCTTGGCGGTTTCGGCCAGGGCGGGCGCGACGGCGAATGAGGCCACGCCGGCTAGGACAAGCGCCGGCCAAATACCGTTCATCGCAAAGCTCCTGCCTATCCGGCCTCCGGCCCAGCTAATCGAGCCCTTCCCCGCTGTCAATTTGCCCAGCCGGCGTTCGAACTGTGACGGAAATCATATTGCGTTCCGCCGCGACCGGACTAATGTGGTTGCATTGACATTGGGAGAACGGGAGCGGCGCCATGGCCTCGAACAGCAATTCCGGTCAGAAATTCATTTCCCGCAATCGCAAGCCGAGAGTTCACATCACCTACGAGGATCCGTACGACGCCAATCGGCTCGTCGAATTGCCGTTCGTGATGGGCGTGCTGGCCGATCTTTCGGGCAACGCTTCGACGGTCGCCAAGGCCGACATGATCGACCGTAAGTTCCTGGACATCGACATGGACAATTTCGACAAGCGCATGGCCGCGATCGAGCCGGCGGTGTCGATGAAGGTCGAGAACAAGCTCGGCGCCGATGAAGGCGGAGAGAAGCTGTCGGTGAATTTGAAATTCACGAAGATGGACGATTTCTCGCCCGCCGCGATCGCCCGCCAGGTGCCCGCGACCGCGAAGCTCCTGCAGGCGCGCGAGCAGCTCTCGAATCTGCTTCGCTACATGGACGGCAAGGTCGCCGCGGAAGACACCCTCAAAAAGCTGCTCGCCGATCCGGATATGATGGCGGCGATGAAGTCGAAGCTCGGCCAGAAGCCGAGCGACGGCGGAACGGCGTAAGCCTTCCAATCCCCAGGCGGGCGCGCTCGCCGCGACTCGATTCCACCGACTACGGCGTGATGACAGGGAAGCTGTGCAATGGCTGAGCTCGAGGACCAGAAACAGGCAGAGGCCGCGGGAACCGCGGTTGTCGAGGCCGACGATTTCACCGAAATTCTGAAGCAGAACTTCAAGCCGCGCAGCGATCGCGCGGCGGCCGAAGTCGAGAACGCCGTCCAGACGCTGGTGACCCAGGCGCTGGCGGATACGAGCGTCGTCAAAACCGACGTCATCGACACGATCGAGGCGATGATCGCGGCGCTCGACGCGAAGCTCTCGGCGCAGATGAACCAGATCTTGCACGCGCCCGAGTTCAAGCAGCTCGAAAGCGCCTGGCGGGGCCTCAACTATCTGGTCTTCAACTCGGAGACCGACGCCACGCTGAAGATCCGCGTGCTCAACGTCGGCAAGATGGAGCTCTATCGCAATCTCAAGTCCTACCCCGGCGCGCGCTGGGACCAGAGCCCGCTGTTCAAGGCGATCTACGAAAGCGAGTTTGGTCAGCTTGGCGGAGAACCCTATGGCGCGCTGGTCGCAGACTTCCACTTCAGCCACGCGCCGACCGACGTCCAGCTCCTGCGCGACCTATCCAAGGTCGCCTCGGCGTCGCTTGCGCCCTTGATCACCGGCGCGGACCCGAACCTGCTCGGCATGGATTCCTGGACCGAACTGATGAACCCGCGCGACATCGGTAAGCTGATGGACACGCCCGACTACGCGGCGTGGAAGGGCCTCCGGGATTCGGTCGATAGTCGGTACGTCGCTTTGTGCATGCCACGCGTGCTGTCGCGCCTGCCCTACGGCTCCAAGTCGGAGCCGGTCGAGGAATTCGCCTTCGAGGAGGAGACCGACGGCCACCACGGCGAAAAATACGCCTGGATGAACGCCGCCTATGCGATGGCGGCCAACGTCAATCGCGCCTTCAAGGAGTATGGCTGGACGGTGCGCATCCGCGGCGTCGAATCGGGCGGCGAGGTGATCAACCTGCCGACCCACACCTTCCCGACCGACGATGGCGGCGTCGACATGAAATGTCCGACGGAGATCGCCATCACCGACCGGCGCGAGGCGGAACTTTCCAAGGCGGGCATCATCTCGATCATCCATCGCAAGAACACCGACAAGGCGGCCTTCATCGGCGCGCAGTCGGTCTACAAACCCAAGCTTTACGACAAGGTGGAAGCCACCGCGGCGGACAACCTGTCCGCGCGCATTCCATACATGTTCGCCGTGTCCCGGTTCGCGCACTACCTCAAGTGCATGGTCCGCGACAAGATCGGCTCGACCAAGGAAAAGGCGCAGCTCGAAACGTGGCTGAACGAGTGGATCACGCTCTATGTCGATGGCGATCCCGAGCATTCCAGCGAGGAGGTCAAGGCCAAGCTGCCGCTCGCGGCGGCCAAGGTCACGGTGGTCGCGGACGAGCAGAATCCCGGCTATTACTCGGCGAATTTCTATCTGCGTCCGCATTTTCAGCTTGAGGGCATGGACATCGGCATGAGCCTCGTCTCCCGCCTGCCGCTGGAGAAGTGACGGCTCCGACGACGGCTTCAGCCGGAAGCTGCTCCTGAGTTGATCATAATGAGTGTTTGGGGCGGAGACGTCGGAGTCTTTTGCGACGTCTCCGTATGTAGGGAAGCATGAAAGGAGATATCGATCATGCCAAGCGGTGATATGTTTCTCGAATTCTCGGGCAAGAACAAGTTTGATGGCGAATCGCCGGACGACAAGTACAAGGACAAGATCCAAATCATGTCGTTCTCATTCGGCGTGTCGAACTCCGGCACCGGGTCGGTGGGTACGGGCTCCGGCGCCAGCAAGGCGTCGTTCTCGGACCTCAGCGTGACGAAGTACGCCGACAAATCGTCGCCGAACTTCTTCATCAACTGCGTGAACGGCGCCCACCACGAAAAGGCCATCCTGCATATTCGCAAGGCGGGCGAGAATCCGCAGGAATATCTGACGATCACGATGGAGGAGGTGTTCATCACCTCGTTCAGCCATGCCGGCGCCGACGGCGGCGGCCTGCCCACGGAGAGCGCGACGCTCAACTTCTCCAAGATGGAAGTCGCCTACAAGCCGCAAAAGGCGGACGGCACGCTCGACGCCGTTAACAAGAAGGGTTGGGACGTCAAGGGGCAGAAGACCTATTCCGCCTGATCGGAGTTGACGACCGGGTCCGGCATTCCCGGATCCGGCCGCCATTTGCCCACAGTCTCGTTAGGTGCGACGGCAGGAGGCGCAGATGGTCGCCAAGAAGAGCGATCGGCTGGCGCCGCCGTTGATGTACGCTTTCCGTGCGGCGCACCAGGAGCGCGACGCGGCGGTGCGGATTGACGTCCGCGAGAATGGCGAGCGCGTGCTGGCGACGCGGAGGGTGACGACGCGGGCGCCGATCACCGAAGGCGAATTGCGCAAACTCGTGAGTTCGGACATCAGCGCGCTGATGAACACCGTCAACCTCGAATTGGCGGAAGACCTGTCCGATGTCCCCGAAGTCCGCCGGTCGATCCTCAACTTTGGGCTGCGCGACCTCGCGCGCCTGTCGCTCGACGAGGACGCCGTGCACGGGGTGGCGAAGGAGCTCGAGGTCGCGCTGCGCGATTTCGAGCCGAGACTCGCGCCCAAGACGATCAAGGTCCGACGCGACGACAAGGTGTCGCCGGACGAACTGAGAGTGCGGTTCCTGGTCAGCGCCGACCTACGGCTGCAGCCGGTCAACGTGCCCATGCAGTTTGTCGCGGAGATCGAATTGGACTCTGGCAAGATCAAGATCGACCGGCTCTGACCGATGAACCGCGAATTCGTCAAGTTCTACGACCAGGAACTCAAGATCCTGCGTGAGCAGGCGGTGGAGTTCGCCCAGGCCTATCCGGGTGTGGCCGAGCGCCTCGGCGGCCTCCTGGAAGACAAGATCGATCCGATGATCGCCGGCCTGCTCGAAGGCGCGGCGTTCCTGGCGGCGCGGGTGCAGCTCAAGCTCAAGCACGAGTTCGCCGAGTTCACCGCCAACCTGATCGACCAGGTCGCGCCGCACTACCTTGCCTCGACCCCTTCCTTCGTGCTGGTGCAGGCGGCGCCGAAGTACGGCGATCCCTCCCTGCGCGAGGGCCGCACGATCGCGCGCGGCGCCTTTTTCGACGCGACCTACCGGGAGGCGCAGCGCAACGTCGCCTGCCGGTTCACCCTCGCCACGTCGATCGACCTCTGGCCGTTCGAGATCGCCAAGGCTGAGTACCTGACCAGCCCTGCCGCCGTGCAAGCGCTGGTTCCCGGCGCCGGCGCCGACAGCGTCGCGTGCCTCAGGCTGCAGCTCTCGGTCCGGGCCGCCGCCCGAATGGAGGACGAGCCAGCCGACAAAGAGGCCTACGTCAAGCCCGAGCTCAGGTTCTCCTCGTGCCGCGTCAATTCGCTGCGCTTTCATCTGCTCGGTCCCGAGTTCGATGCGGTGGCCCTTTACGAACAGCTCTTTGCGCATTGCCGCGGCGTCCACTTCCGTGTCCTCAATTCGTTCGGCGACCCGCTCTATGCCGCAGGACGCCGCGCGATGCTGCAGCAGATCGGCTTTGGCGAGAACGAGGCGCTGATTCCAAATGACATGGGGCTGTTTCGCGGCTTCGACTTCCTGCGCGACTATTTCGCCTTTCCACGGCGCTATCTCGGATTCGACCTCGCTGGGCTTGCCGAGGTTTCCCGCCGGCTCGAAGCCAAAACGGTCGACATCGTCATCGCCTTCGACGAGGTGAAGCCGCAGCTGGCCGCAGCGGTCCGCAAGGAGTTCTTCGCCCTCTACGCCGCGCCGGGCGTCAACCTGTTCGACAAAACACTCGACCGCATTCCGGTCCGTTCCAACCAGTTCGAGTTTCCAGTCATTCCGGACCGCAGCCGGCTGCTGGATTTCGAGACGAACCGGGTGACCCGGGTGTTTGCCCATATCCCCGGGGCGCCGCAGAAAGTCCCGGTCGAGCCGCTCTACTCGGCCGCCGCGGCGAAATCGGCGACGGGACTCGCCTACACGATCCGCCGCACGCCGCGCCGCCTGACGGTCGAGGAGAAGAAATACGGCCAGGTTTCGGCTTACGCAGGCGCCGACGTCTTCCTGTCGCTGGCCGAGCGCTCCGACCCGAACGAGGTGCAGCGGGTCGCGGAACTGAGCGTCGAGGCGCTCTGCACAAATCGCCATCTCGCCCAGAATCTGCCGGTCGGCGAAAGCGGGGCTGACTTCCGCTTTCTCGAGGACGCGGAGCTTGTCTTGCGCTGCGTCGCCGGCCCGACCCGGCCGTTCGAGCCGCCGCTGGCGTCGTTCGAGAGCAAGGGCCAGGAAGCCTCGACCGGCGAGGTCGCCTGGCGGCTCGTCAGCATGCTGAGCCTCAACCATCTGGGACTGGCGGAGCGGGCGGCCGGCGACGCGGCCAAGGCGCTGCGCGAGATGATGATCCTGTTCGCCGACCTCGCGGACAACGCCACCGATCGCAAGATTCGCGGGGTGAAGCGCGTCGACACGCGGCCGATCGTGCGGCGCCTCCGGCAGCCTGGAGGCGCTGCGGCCGCCCGCGGTCTCGAGGTCACGGTGGAACTCGAGGAGAAAGCCTTCGAGGGCTCGGGCGCGTTCCTGCTCGGCGCGGTCCTCGACCAATTCTTCGCCGAATACGTGGCGATCAACCATTTTGCCCAGACCGTCGTCCGGAGCCCGGAGCGTGGCGAGATCATGCGCTGGCCGCCGCGCATCGGCCTCAGAGGCGTCTTATGACATTGCGCGACGAGCTTCTGGCCGAGCCCTGGCGGTTCGATCTATTCGCCGTCCTGCGCCGGCTCGAGCGCGAGAATCCGCTGAAGCCCCGGATCGGCGATTCGCGCACGCTCGCCGAGGAGTTCGTCACGATCGGCGAAAACCCCTATTTCGCCTTTCCGGACTCGAACATCGACACGGCGAGGATCGACCCCACCGGCCTTGTCCGCCTCAAGGCGCGCTTTCTTGGCATGTTCGGCCCGCAGGGCGCTCTGCCGCTCACCACGACCGAGGAGGCTTACGGCTGGCTGCGCGAACGGGACGACGCCTTCGTCGAATTCGTCGAGATCTTCCAGGGGCGCTTCCTCGCCCTCTTTTTCCGCGCCTGGGCCGATTCTCGGCCGGTCGCCCAGCACGACCGGCCCGATCAGGACCGCTTCCTCGCCTATATCGGTTCGATGATCGGCGTCGGCACGGCGGCCTTCCGCAACGCCAATTCCATCTCCGACTTCGCCAAGTTGCAATATGCCGGACTGCTGGCGCCGCGGGTCAAGAGCGCCTCGCGGCTCCGGTCGTTTCTGTCGAACCTGCTCAAGACCCGCATCGAGATCGAGGAGTTCGTCGGCGCGTGGCTGACCTTGGAGCCCGGCGAGCAGACCCGGCTCGGGGCCGCCAACAGCAGCCTCGGCGTGGATTGCGTCGCCGGCGCCAGCATGTATGGGGTGGACGACAAGTTCCGTGTCCGTGTCTATGTGCGCGACATCGAGCACTTCAAGCAGTACCTGCCCGGCTCGCCGCTCGCGCTCGAGATCGCCGACGCGATTTTCCTTTATATTGGCGAAGAATATGATTGGGATATGGAGGTCGCCATTCCGGCTGGTGAGATCACGCCGGTCCGCCTGGGTCAGGGCGTGCAGCTCGGCTGGACAAGCTGGATGGCGCCAAACTGGTCCAAGTCGGACGAGACCATCCGGCGCGACGCGCATTTTCATGTCGTCAGCCGCCTCGATAGGCGGCGCAGAGGGACGGCCGCAAACTAGGAGGGGTGAGGAATGGGCGCAGACATCAGTGTTGAGTCGGTCGCCGGCAAGCTCAACCGCGTCGGTTACGAAGCCTTCATCCTCGGGCTGCGGCAGGCCAAGACCGCCGGCAACCGCAACATCGAGCTCGGTCACTGGATCTTCCAGCTCCTGCAGAAGGACAAGACCGACATCGCCCTGACCGCGGACCACTACAAACTCAGCCGCGCCAAGCTGCTCGCCGACGCCACCGCCGTGGTCAACGGATTCCGCAAGAACGAGACGGAGATGCCGGGCATCTCCAACCAGGTCGCCGATGCGCTCGACCGCGGCTGGCACTACGCCACGCTTCTGTTCGGCGAGACGCAAATCCGCACCGGCCACCTGCTGGTCGCCCTGCTGAAGTCGATGGAGCTTCGGCGCGCCCTGGTCGGCATCTCGCAGGAATTCGCCAAGATCCCGGTCGACGACGTCGCCGTCAGCCACCGCTCGATCTGGGAGGGATCGGACGAGGGCAATCTGCGCCCGATGGACGGATCGGGCATCGCCGCGGCAAGCGCCGAAGGAACGACCGCCGCGCCCGGCGCGAAAGGCACGACCGCCCTCGACCGCTTCAGCCAGGACCTCACAGCCCGGGCTAAATCCGGGACGATGGACCCGATTCTGGGCCGCGACGACGAAATCCGTCAGATCGTTGACGTCCTGATGCGCCGGCGCCAGAACAACCCGATCCTCACCGGCGAAGCGGGCGTCGGCAAGACCGCGGTCGTCGAGGGCTTCGCCCAGCGGATCGCCTCGGGCGATGTCCCGCCGCCGCTGCGCGGCGTGAAGTTGCACGTGCTCGACGTCGGGCTGATGCAGGCGGGCGCCTCGATGAAAGGCGAGTTCGAGCAGCGCCTGCGTTCGGTCATCGACGAGGTGCAATCCTCACCGACCCCGATTATCCTGTTTATCGACGAGGCGCACACGCTGATCGGCGCGGGCGGCGCGGCGGGAACGGGCGACGCGGCGAACCTGCTCAAGCCCGCGCTCGCGCGCGGAACCCTGCGCACGATCGCGGCGACCACCTGGTCCGAATACCGGCAATATTTCGAGAAGGACCCGGCGCTCACCCGGCGCTTCCAGCCGATTCAGATCGGCGAGCCCGACGTCGCCACCGCCGCCGTGATGCTCAGGGGCCTCGTCGGTCCGATGGAGAAGCACCACAAGGTGCGGGTGAGCGACGACGCGATCGTGGCGGCGGTCAATTTCTCCCACCGCTATATCCCGGCGCGGCAGCTTCCCGACAAGGCCGTGAGCCTGCTCGACACCGCCTGCGCGCGCGTCGCGATCAGCCAAAGCGCCAAGCCCGCATCGATCGAGGACGCCGAGGTCGCCATCGCCAATCTCGACAGCGAGAAGGCGTCGATCGCGCGCGAGCGCGACCTCGGCCACGCGAACGAGGAGCGGATCGTCGAAATCGACGCCAAGATCGCCGAGAAGCGCGAGAAGCTCGAAGCGCTCAAGGTCGATTGGGACAAGGAGCGGGCGCTGGTCGAAGAAATCCTGGGCCTGCGCGAGAAGATCGCCAAGGCCTCGGCGCCGAAGCCCGCAGAGCAAGCCCCGGCTGCGCCTGAGGCGCCGGCCGTCGAGGCGGGGCAAGCGGCGAGCGACCCGGCCGCCGACGGCGAGACCCTGCGCGCCAAGGTCGGCGAACTTAGCGGGATCGAGCCCGAAAAGCGGATGATTTACGCCCATGTCGACGAGCAGGCGGTCGCCGCCGTCGTGTCCGACTGGACCGGCATTCCGGTCGGCAAGATGGTCGCCGACGAGATCGAGACCGTCCTCCACCTCGCCGACATCCTGAACCGACGCATCGTCGGACAGAGCCATGGTCTGGAGATGATCGCCAAGCGCATCGAGACCAACCGGGCGCGGCTCGACAATCCGAACAAGCCGATCGGCGTCTTCATGCTGTCCGGGCCCTCGGGCGTCGGCAAGACCGAGACGGCGCTGGCGCTCGCCGAGGCGCTCTATGGCGGCGAGCAGAACATCATCACGATCAACATGTCGGAGTTCCAGGAGGCCCACACCGTCTCGACGCTGAAAGGGGCGCCTCCTGGCTACGTCGGCTACGGCGAGGGCGGACGCCTGACCGAGGCGGTGCGCCGGCGTCCCTACAGCGTCGTCCTGCTCGACGAGGTCGAGAAGGCTCATCCGGACGTGCACGAGATCTTCTTCCAGGTGTTCGATAAGGGGGTGATGGAGGACGGCTCGGGACGCCGCATCGACTTCAAGAACACGCTGATCCTGCTCACCACCAACGTGGGGACCGAGGTCATCATGAAAGCGGCCGGCAGCGAGACGAAGCCGGATCCCGAGGCGCTCGCGCAGGCGCTGAAGCCAGCATTGCTCGACGTCTTTCCCCCCGCCCTGCTCGGGCGGATTGTGACGATCCCCTATTTTCCGCTATCGGCCGAGATGCTCGCCGGCATCGTGCGCCTGCAGCTCGGGCGGATCGGCAAGCGCATCGAGGAGAACCATCGCGCCAAATTCGTCGCCGACCAGAGCTCGATCGACCATATCGTGTCGATGTGCCACGATCCCGACGCCGGCGGCCGCGTGATCGACAACATCATTACCAACACGATCCTGCCCGCGCTTTCGCGCGAGATTCTCAAGCGCTCGCTGGCGCGCGAAGAGATCCACGAGGCGAAAGTCTCGGCGGCGGACGGCGCGTTTGTCTACCAAGTGAACTGACCCCACCGCGGAGCCTCGAGCCATGGCCAATCGTTTCGAGCAGGTCGACGAAATCGTCGGGGACGCGATCACCGTCGCCCTAGAGCAGCGTCCGAACGGACAATGGGCGAAGGTCGTGTGCCCGAAGTCGGCGCACGAGTCCTTCGCCGCCGATCGAGTGACCGAGCCGTTGCCGCCGAAGGACGCGCTCTCGGGCGCGGTGCGGCTGGCCAACGATTTGAAGCTCCCGATCGTCATTCACGACCCCGACGGCGTGTGGAAGAAGGAATGGGGCGAACTTTACCGCGGGGACGATGACGGCGAAGGCGAAGCGAACACCGATTGACGGCGGGGGGCGACCTGCGGGAGTGCGCAGGCGACGGGCGTCGCGCCCGGACGGGTTCGGCGAAACGTTCGGTCCGGGCTTGAAGACGGGCAATCCAGGCAGCCTCTTTCCTTCTGGGGACGGAGCGCCGCGCGTATGGCGGCTCCTGGCGCGCCCGGCGTTGGTCCTCTTCGCGCTTGCCGGTTCGACCGCGGCCGCCCACGCCGACTTCAAGGTGTGCAACAACACCCGCTCGCTGATCAATCTCGCGGTCGGCGCGCTCTCCGGCGCAGACTACGCGACGGAGGGTTGGTGGACCGTGACCCCCGGCTCCTGCGCGACCCCGATTCACGGACCGCTCACCGGCCGCTACCTCTACCTCTACGCCACCGGGATCGACGGCGTGGACCTGCTCAAGGGGACAGTGTCGATGTGCATCGACCGGGGCAAATTCAAGGCCCAGGGCATCGACAATTGCTGGCGGCGCGGCTTGCAAGCCGTCACCTTCGCCGAGATCGACACGCTCGATTCCAGCGACTGGACGACCTTCCTCACCGAACCGGGCAAGTGATGGGCGCCGGTCGACAGGCGGAGGCAGAGGCCTTGGGTCCGAGAAGGCCGTCCCATGGCGCCTGAGGGTTGGCCGCGGGGTTCCTCGACAGCAGCACGTGGCTCCGCGGGGCTCGCTCCCGCGCAAGACATTTGGATTTCCTCAGGTCTCCGCAGCCTTGCATCACGGCTCCGCGAATCCCCGGGTTTTGGACGGTTGGATTAGTTTGGAATTCCTTGGATTCTCTCGTCCGAAACGAGCCTTTTCAATGGGTTACACGCGACCCCGGGGCCAATATATTTTCGCCGCGCCCGGTCTCCCGCGGCAGGCCCCGCAACCGCCGTCTTCGATCCGAAGATCGACCGGCCGGAAAGCTTCGCAGCGGGGGAAAAAGCCGCAGGTCATGGCAGTCGACATCGCGAGGATCCGATCGGGCATTGGATCGAGACTAACGCCGCGTTCCTTTTTTTGCAAGGAAATGTCGATTAGGTACTATTTTATGCAAAATTCTGGCGCGACCGCCTCGCCGGCCCACCTCCTCATTTCGCTTTATTCCGCAGCGCGCTCGCTCGCCACGAGGCTCGCATCCGCTGCGGCGACGGGGTTCTCGAAAAGCGGCTTTTTCGCCGCGGCCTCCTGGGGCTGAGCCTGGATGGCGGTGAGCGCGATCGTGTAGACGATGTCGTCGACGAGCGCGCCGCGCGAGAGATCGTTCACCGGCTTGCGCAAGCCCTGGAGCATGGGGCCGACCGAGACCACGCCCGCGGAACGCTGCACCGCCTTGTAGGTGGTGTTGCCGGTATTGAGGTCCGGGAAGATGAAGACGTTGGCGTGGCCCCCCAGCGGGCTTGACGGCGCCTTTTGATGGCCGACGCTCTCGACCGAAGCGGCGTCGTACTGGATCGGGCCATCGACGACGATATCCGGACGGCGTTGTCGGACGATGGCGGTCGCTTTGCGGACTTTGTCGACATCCGCTCCCGACCCCGATGCGCCGGTCGAGTACGAGATCATCGCGACGCGCGGGTCGATGCCGAACGCGGCGGCGCTCTCCGCCGACTGGATGGCGATCTCGGCGAGTTCCTCGGCCGACGGATCGGGATTGATGGCGCAGTCGCCGTAGACCAGGACCTGATCGGGCATCAACATGAAGAAGACGCTGGAGACGATCGTCGAGCCCGGCGCGGTCTTGATGAGTTGCAACGCCGGCAGGACGGTGTTGGCGGTGGTGTGAACGGCTCCGGATACGAGACCGTCGACCTGGCCCTCGGCGAGCATCATCGTGCCGAGCACGACCGTGTCCTCGAGCGCCTTCTCCGCCTGGAGCGCCGTCAGCCCCTTGGCCTTGCGGCGCTCAACCATCGGTTGAATGTAGGCTGAGCGGATGCTCTCCGGATCGACGAGTTCGAGTTTGGGGGGCAATTCGATCCCGTGCGAGAGAGCAACAGCGCGGATGCGCCCGGGATTGCCCAAAAGGACGCAGTGCGCGATCTCCCTTTCGGCGCAGATTACGGCGGCCCGGAGGGTGCGCGGCTCGTCCCCCTCGGGCAGCACGATGCGGCGGCCCGCGGCGCGCGCCGCCTCGACGAGGCGATGGCGGAACACCGGCGGCGGCATCAACAGGTCGACCGGCGTCTCGAGGCGACGCGCCAGCGGCCGGATGTCGACCCGCTCGGCGATGTGACCGATCACCCGTTCCATGCGTTCGCTGTCGGCGCCTCCAATGTGTGAGAGATTGGCGAGCCTCGTCGCCGTGACGAAAGTGTCGTCGGGCGTGGCGAGCAGCGGCAGCCGGTTGAGCGGTGGGCTGCCCAGGAGGGCGGTCACCTCGGGAGCGGGATGTACGCCGCACGTGAAGACGACACCGGCAAGCGGCATGCCGCGCTCGGCGATCAACGCGGTGGCGAGGATCGCGTCGGAACGGTCCCCTGGCGTCACGACGAGCGTGCCGGGACGCAGATGGCCGCCGAGCAGCTTCTCGGGCGCGCGCGCCGCGATCAGGGTCGATTCGACCCGCGCCGTCTCGATGTCGCCGCGCTGCAGGATCTCGAATCCGAGGCTCTCGGCGACGTCGATCACGCGCGGAGCGGACAGGCGAGGGTCGGCGACCACCGCCGACAGCACCGGGACCGGCTCGGCTCGGCCTTCGACTTCGAGCGATCCCGCCTTGCTCAGCTCCGCTGCCGTTTTCGGGGAGCAGTAGTTGACGAGAACGCCGATGATCGACCGACGCTCTTCGTCGCCGTACTGTTCGACCGCCGTGGCGGTCCTGGAGGCGAGATCGCCCATATCGCGGTCGCGCGCCGAGATGACGGGCACGACGTCGGCGCGGAGCGACTTGATCATCTCGATGTTGAGGCGCGTGGCGACCTGGATGTCGATTTCGGGAATGAGACCTTCGACGACGACCATATCGCGGGTTGCCCGCACGGACTCGACCCTCGCGACCACCTCTTCCATCAGCGTGGCGAGCTGTCCGGTGCGGATCAGATCCCGGGCATGATCGAAAGCGATCGGATCGGGCGTGATCTTGCCGCATAGGGAGCGGGCGAAGTGGACGGCGAGATCCCGGTCGCCCTTCACCGCCTCGGGCTGGAGGATCGGCTTGAAGTAGCCGACCCTCACCCCGGCCAGTCGCAAAGCCTGGACGAGCCCCAACGCCATCGAGGTGAGCCCGACCTCCTGCGAGAGCGGAACGAGAAAAACGGTGTGCCGGAAGGCGGATTCGGTCATTCCAATTGTCCTACGCGATCGCGAGACGGAAAGCGATCGAGGGGCTCGAACGGCCGGCGGGTTCGACCCACAAGGCGATGACATCAGGTCCGTCAGACGCCCCGCATCAGCGGCGATCAAGCTCCCCGTCGTCCGCCCGACAATCGCGATCGGTCCCGCGATATCCCCGGAATGGTTGCGCGTCACGGCGGCCGCCGACGCGAATTCTCGCCGATGCTCGGACGAACGCCAATGCGTCGAAACCGCGCAGCGAAACCGCCAGACCGCCGACGACGCGGCCTCCGGCCGGATGGTCTCGGCGCGGTCGCGCAGCCTCGCCTGCCTATCGCGGGAGCAAGGCCGTCTCCGCAAGGTCGAGGACCTCGTCGCCCCGGCCGCTCATGACGGCACGCAGCACCCAAAGGCTGAAGCCCTTGACCTCTTCCGCCTTGATCGTCGGAGGCATGGACAGCTCGTGTTTCGCCGTCACCACGTCGAGCACCGCCGGGCCGTTGTGACTGAGGACGGCCTCGACGGCTTCCGGCAAATCGCCCGGGTCCTCGACCCGGCGCGCAAAGACGCCCATTGCGTTCGCCATGGCGGCAAAATCGGGATTCTCGAGGTCGGTCCCCATTTCGACGAACCCGGCCGCCTTCATCTCCAGGGCGACGAAGCCGAGCACGCCGTTGTTGAAGATGACCACTTTGAGCGGAATCTTCTCCTGTTTCAGCGTGATCAGATCGCCCATGAGCATGGCGAAGCCGCCGTCGCCCGAGAGCGAGATGACCTGACGGCCCGGCTGCGCGGCCTGAATGCCGAGCGCCTGCGGCATGGCGTTCGCCATCGATCCGTGGACCAGCGAGCCGACCAGGCGGCGGCGTCCGTTCACCCTGACATACCGCGCCGCCCAGATGGTCGGCGTGCCGACGTCGAAGGTGAACACGGCGTCGTCGCTCGCCGCGTCGCTGACGACCTTGGCGAGATATTGGGGATGGATCGGCTTTCGGCCCGGCGTCCCCTTCGCGAGATCGTCGAGGCCCTGGCGGGCGCTCCGGTAATGGGCGATAGCGTGGTCGAGAAAGCGGCGGTCGGGCTTCGTCTCAAGCCTGGGCAGGAGCGCCTCGAGCGTCGCGCCCACGTCTCCGACCACACCGACGTCGAGCGGCGCCCGGCGACCGAGATTTTCCGGACGGATGTCGACCTGGGCGATCCTCGCCTTGTGCGGCAGGAACTGCTTGTAGGGAAAGTCGGTGCCCAGCATCAGCAGGGCGTCGCAGCTGTGCATCGCTGCGTAGCCCGAGGAATATCCGATAAACCCGGTCAGGCCGACGTCATAAGGGTTGTCGTATTCGACCCACTCCTTTCCGCCGAGCGCGTGGACGATCGGGCTCTTCAGCGTCTCCGCAAGTTGCATCAACGGCCCATGCGCGCCCTCGCACCCCCTGCCGCAAAACAGGGTCACCCGCTCGGCTTCGTTCAGCAGCTGAGCAAGCGCGTCGATGTCGGCCTCGTTGGGACTGACCACGGGCTTCTTCGGCAGCAGCGCCGCCGCCGTCGACACCGCGCGGGCGGGAGCCGGCTTTAGCGCCACATCGCCGGGAATCACGACGACCGCCACGCCGCGGAGCCCGACTGCGGCTCGGATCGCGTTCTCCAGCACGTAGGGCAGCTGCGTCGGGTCGGACACCAGCTCGCAGTAGCTGCTGCATTCGCGGAACAGGTTCTGCGGATGCGTCTCCTGGAAATAGCCGCCGCCAATTTCCGCCGAAGGAATGTGCGCGGCGATAGCGAGCACCGGCGTCCGGCTTCGGTGCGCGTCATAAAGCCCGTTGATGAGGTGCAGGTTGCCTGGCCCGCAGGAGCCTGCGCATACCGCCAGCCGTCCGGTGATCTGCGCCTCGCCCGCGGCGGCGAAGGCCGCGGCCTCCTCATGGCGCGTGTGGACCCACCGGATCGCCTTCTGCGTGCGGAGCGCTTCGGTGACGCCGTTGAGGCTGTCGCCGACGACGCCGTAGACGCGCTCGACGCCGGCTCGCATAAGGGTCTCGACGAGAGTGTCCGCGCAATTGCCAGTCGCCATGCCGGGTTCCTTCCCTTCGGGGTGAAGTGGATCGAGGATCGGGACCGATTCCCGGCGTCATCCTTGAACCGAATGGCGTCCTTATGTGGGCGGCGCGCTCGCGTGCGCGGCGCCGCGGGACCTCGGCGGTCGGCGAAGCGGCTACTCCCCCATGTCCCATTTCTCCGCGCTCGCCCCTGCCAGCTCGCGCACCCGCCGCTCGTCGGCGCCGAAGGCGCGCGCGTCGCCCTCGTAGACGATCCGGCCGTCGTCGAGCACATAGGCCCGGTCGGCGATTTCGACGGCGGCGCGCACGTTCTGCTCGACCAGCAGCACCGAGAACTCCCTCGCGCCGCGCCGCGGCGACGATCCGGAACACCTCCTCGACGATCAGCGGCGCAAGCCCCTGTGAGGGCTCGTCGAGCATGAGGAGCCTCGGATTGAGCAGCAGGGACCGCGAGATCGACAGCATCTCCTGCTCTCCGCCCGAAAGCTGCGCGCCTTTGCTTGTCCTGCGCTCGGCGAGGCGGGGGAAGGTCTCGTAGATGCGGGCGATCGTCCAGGGTCCGGGCCGCTCGACCGGCACCATCAGATTTTCTTCGACCGTGAGGTTGGCGAAGACCCGGCGGCCCTCCGGCACATAACCCACGCCGCTTTCGGCGATGTGGTAGGGCGGGAGTCCGGTCACGTCGGCGTCGAACAGCGTGACGCGCCCCTCGCGCGGCGGGGTCAGCCCGATGAGCGCCCGGAGCGTCGTCGTCTTCCCCGCGCCATTGCGGCCGAGCAGCGCGACGATCTCGCCCTCGCGCACTTCGAGACTTCACGCCGTGAAGGATGTGGCTCTTGCCATAGAAGGCGTGGATGCCGTCGGCCTTGAGCGCGATCATGCGTGCGCCTTGCCGAGATAGGCGGCCTGGACCTTGTCGCTGTCGGCAATCTCCTGCGGGCTTCCCTCCGCCAGAACCCGTCCCTCAGCCAGCACCATGATGCGGTCCGCAAGATTGAAGACCACGCGCATGTCGTGTTCGATCAGCATGATCGTCAACCCTGTCTGCCGGTGCAGCCGGCGCACCAGCCGGGCGATGTCGTAGGTTTCCTGATCGCCCATCCCGGCGGTCGGCTCGTCGAGCAGCAGGAGGCGCGGACGAAGCGCCAGCGACATCACGATTTCCGTTGCCCGCTGGTCGCCGTGCGACAGCGCGCCGACGCGAATGTCCGCCTTGTCCGAGAGGCCGCCGAGCGCCAGGAGTTCGGCGACCCGCTCCTCGATCCCGGTCCTCGCCGCGCGGCCGAGCCACGGCCACAGCCGATAGCCGGCGGCGATCTCGGCCGCGACGCGAATGTTCTCGGCGACGGAAAGCTCGGGAAAGATCTCGGTGATCTGGAAGGTTCGCGCCATGCCGCGCGCGACCCGTTGGTCTGGCGGAAGCGACGTGACGTCGCGCCCGTCGAACAGGATGGCGCCCGAGGTCGGCGGGAAGAGGCCGCTCACCAGATTGAAGAACGTCGTCTTGCCGGCGCCGTTCGGGCCGATGATGGCGCGCAGTTCGCCGGGCTCGACGGCCAGCGACACATCCTCGATGGCGACGAGATTGCCGAACCGCTTGGTGGCGGAGTCGACCTTGAGCAGGGTCACGCCTTCGCTCCGGCGCGCAGCATGCCGAGCACCCCGCGCGGAAAGAAGCGCACGACGGCCACGAACACGAGGCCGATCACCGACATCCAGTTCTCGGTGTGGCTCGAGACATAGTCCTGCAGCGCGACAAAGATCGCCGCGCCGATCAGCGGTCCCCAGAACGAACGCATGCCGCCGAGTACCGCCATGATCACCAGATTGCCGGAGAGATCGAACCGCAGCGCGCGCGGATCGGTGAAGTTGTTGAGGAGCGCGTAAAGCGCGCCGGCGACGCTGACGAACAGGCACGAGATCACGAATGACAGCCAGATATGGAACTCGATCGGGACGCCGAGGAAGCGCGCGCGCCGCTCGTTCTCGCGGATGGCGATCAGCGTGCGGCCGAGGGGCGAGGCGAGCAACATCGCCATCACGCCGACGCACACGGCGAAGACAACGAGCACGAAATAGTAGAAGGCCTTGTCACTGCCGAAAATATCGAGCGTGGCGAAGCCGAGGCTGATCGGCATGCGATGCCAGCCGTTGAGCCCGTCGTCGCCGCCGGTCAGCGTGTTCCAGCGAAACGCGAGAAAATAGAACACCTGTCCGAATGCGATCGTCACCATGGCGAAATAGACGCCGCGCCGCCTGACGATCAGCGCGCCGATGACCATGGCGGCGACGGTCGCGACCAGCACGCCGAGCCCGATCGCGGGGATCGTGTCCAGATCGAGATACTTGATCGCCATCGCCGCGCCATAGGCGCCGAGGCCGAAATAGGCCGCATGGCCGAAGGACAAGACGCCGGTGAAGCCGAGCAGGAAATTCAGCGACATCGCCGCCAGCCCCATCACGAGGATGCGGGTGGCGAGCTCGGTATAGCCGCCGACCGCGGCCATCAGGAACGGCATGAACAGGATGACGAAGCCGACCGCGATGTCGAGGACGTGGGCGCTGAGGGCCTTCAATGCACACGCCCCTCTTCGCCCAGAAGCCCGCGCGGGCGGATCAGCAGCACCAGCCCCATCATCACATAGATCACCGCCTCGGTGGCGGAGGGAAAGTAGACCGCTGTCAACCCCGAGGCGACGCCGATCAGAAGGCCGCCGAGCAGCGTGCCGAGCAGGCTGCCGAGCCCGCCAACGATAATGGCGACGAAGCTCGGCATGATGAGCGAGGCGCCGAGCGTCGGCGACAGCCCGAGGAGGCCCGCGGCCAGCACGCCGGCGAGGCCCGCCATGTAGATGCCGATGCCGAAATTGAGGCTGCGCAGCCAGCGCACGTTGACCCCGAGCGTCGAGACCGTGTCGAGATCGCGCGTGCCGGCGCGGATGCGCATGCCGAGGCGGGTGAAGTTGAGCGCGGCGAACAATCCGCCGACCGCCGCGACGACGATGACCACCATGAACACCCGGTAGCCGGTGAGAAAGAAGAACTGGCTCGACAGCGAGGTCTGGAGCCAGGCAGGGACCTGGAACGGCAGGCTCTGCGCGCCCCACAGGAAGCGCGTCCCATCCTCGAAGATGTAGGCGAGGCCGAAAGTCAGCAGGAGCCCGTAGAGCGGGTCCTTGCCGTAAAGCGGCCGGATCAGCACGCGCTCGACGACGAGACCGAGCGCGGCGGTCAGGAGGGGCGCGACGATCAGCGCGCCCCAGAAGCCGATGGCCGGGATCAGCGTGTAGGCCAGATACGCCCCGAGCGCGAGAAATCCGCCATGGGCGAAATTGATCACGCCGCTGAGGTTGAGGATCAGGGAGAGGCCGAGCGCCATCAGCGCATAGAACGCGCCGACGATCAGGCCATTGAACACGTTGAAAAGGACGACTTGAGTCATGCGATGAGATTCGTCGCTCTTGGTGTGCGCAGCGGAAGCGGGGCGCTTCCGCCTCTTCGCATGGGGCTCAGGCCGGCCAAGTCAGGTCGGCCAAGTCAGGTCGGCCAAGTCATCTTGCAGCCGCTCTCTTCCACGGTTCCCGCGACGTCGGCGCCGTTGACGACCTTGGTGACCTTGAAGAGATCGTCCGGCGCCGATCCCTTGGCCTGGGCGTCGCCGACGAACAGCGAGGCGATCAGCTGGTTCTGGCCGGCGCGGTAGAAGGCCGGGTTCGGCCCGAGGGCGATTTCAGGGGGCAGATGAAAGCCCTGCAGGGATTTCGCCATGTCGACCGCCTTCAGCGACTTGGCGGCGTTGGCGGCATGGGCGCAGGTCCACATCGAGACGTAGCCGAACCAGGTGCGCGCGGTCGGCACGCGGCCGGTGCGCTTCTTCGTCGCCTCGACGAATTCGGCGACATGCGGCACGCCGGGCTGGTTCCAATACCATTCCATCACCCAGGTTCCGACCCGCGCCTCGGGCGGCAGGCCCTCGAGCGGCTCCAGTTCCTGCTGCGCGCCGGCGAGATGGACCTTGTTCTCAAGACCGAACTGAACCGCCTGCTTGAGGGCGTTCAGCATGTCGTCGCCCTGGGTCAGGAAGATGATGACATCCGGATTGGCCGCCTGCGCCTTGATCAGGTAGGAGGAGAAATCGACGCTGCCGAGCGGAACGAGGTCGCCGCCGACCCTTTCGCCGCCGAGCGCGCCTGCGGCCTTGACGAGGCCCGCCTCGAGCGTGTGGCCGAAGGCGTAGTCCGGCGTGATGTAATAGAATTTCTTACCGTAGGCCTTGATCAGCGCGCCCGCGACCGCGTTCGCCTCCATCTGCGTGGTGTTGCAGACGCGGAACACGTTCCAATGGCAGCTCGTGCCGGTGATGGCGTCGGTATGGCCGCCCGGCACGATGTGCAGGATGCCCTTCTCGTTCGACACCTGGGCCATCGCGAGCGCGAGCGCCGAGTTGACGTTGCCCAGCAGGAAGTCGACCTTGTCGCTCTCGATCAGCTTGCGTGCTTTCTGCACCGCAGCGCCCGCGTCGCCGCTGGTCGAATCCTCGACGATCAGTTCGATCGGGCGCCCGAGAATTCCGCCCTTGGCGTTGATTTCGTCGAGCGCCATCTGGCAGCCGGTCAGCTCGTTCTTGCCCGGCGCGGCGTAGGTGCCGGTCAGCGGGTTGTCGAGCCCGATCTTGACCGCGTCGGCCGCGCGGGCGCGGATGACGAAGGGGCTCGAGACTTGGGCGGCGGCGAGCACGAGCCCCGAAGCGAGGACGCTTCGGCGGTCGATGCCAGCGCGCGAGTTGGCTTTGCTCACGGCGTCTACTCCCATATTTGCGATATGTCCGCGGATGCTGCGGATGCTGAAGCGCGTCTCGCTTCCGCCCCGGCTCCTGTCGAACGTTGATCTCGTCACAGTGTCAACCATTGTCCAGCAGGCCGTCAAGCGCGCCGGGGCGACCCTGTCCCGCTACCGGCGAATTGAGACGGATTTGCGCCGAGCCCCACAGGCTCCAGCAGGTCGACGCCGGACAGCAGCTCCATCGCCTCGCGCAGCGACTGGCGCTTCGAGGAACTTCAGGAGCCGCTTGTCGCCCCCCAGCGCGCTCGCGCAAAACGCGGCGAGAGCGGAGCGCGACGGCGTTCATGGCGACCGACGCCTCCCCGTTTGCGGCGCACGGCTTCTGGACGAGTTGGGGACGCGCAGCCATTGGCCGAGTTGGGACCGCCAAAACGAGCGAACACGCTCGCGAGGCCGACAATCCGTATGTCGATCCCACTGAGACTCCTGTCGGCAGACGCCTCTCCTCAAGAGGGCGGCGCGGAACAGGCAGAAGAGCGCGCGTTTGACGATCGAGCCGCAGCCGCGCCAGCGTCACTGCCTGACGCCGTAGATCGGCTGCTTCCCCGCGACGCCCTTGAGCTCGAACTCGCCCAAAACCTCGGCCTCGACGCCGCTGAGGCGCGCGAAGTCCGCCGAAAGCAAGGGCGAACGATCGAGGGTTTTGCACATCGATTCGATGCGCGAGGTGAGATTGACGGCGGGTCCGATCACCGTGAAATCGAGCCGCGTGTCGCCGCCGATATTGCCGTACAGGACATCGCCGACGTGCAGCGCCAGGCCATAATCTATCTTCGGCCCGCCGGCGGGGCCGCGCCGTTCATTCTCCGCGTTCACGGCCGCCATCGCCGCCCGGGCGGCGCGGAGCGCGTTGCGACTGGCGGCGTCCGCGTCGTCCCCGACCGGAAAGATCGCCAGCATGGCGTCGCCGATGAACTTGAGCACCTCGCCCCCATTCGCCTCGACCGCGTTGCACATCGGGCCGAAATACTGATTGAGCAGCTCGATCAACGCGTCGCGCGGCAGGTTTTCGGAGAGGCTCGTGAAGCCGCGCAGATCGGAGAGCCAGATCACGGCGCGGATGGTCTCGCCCATGCCGCGCCGGATTTGTCCGGCGAGAACCCGGCCGCCGGCCTGGCGGCCGATATAGGTGTCAAGCAGCGTGCGCGCCATCCGCCGCAACGCCTGAATCTCCAGATTTGCGGCGACGGCCGGCGTCATCGCGGCAAACAAGGCGAGCTCGTCGTCGGAGAAGCCGCCGTTCCGGGCCGTGGCGAGCGACAAGGCCTTGTTGGTTCCGTCGCTGAACGGCACGGGGAGAACGACGTAATCGGTCATGCCGGCGCGGCGCAGGTCTGCGAGAATGGGAAATTCGCCCTCCGCGGCGGGCGTCGTGAGCCGAGTGCGAAAGGCGGCGCCTTGGTAGGCGCTCTTGATCGGGCTGTTCGCCAGAATGGCGTCCTGGCTCGCGTCGGCCCGGTAAAGCCGCTCCGTGACGCCCTGCCCCCGCTCCCAGAGGCCGCTGTAGGAAAAAAGCTGCGGATGCAGGACCGGGACCCCCGTGGTGATCCGCGAAACGTCGACGCCCGCCTCGATCAGGCGTATGGCGAAGTTTTCGAGAAAGCTCCTTGGGTCCGTCATGCGGCGACCGTCCGTCATCAGCCAGCCGACGACGGGGCTCTCCGCTATACTGGCGCTCGCCGGCGCATCGACCGTCATTGGCTCCTCTCCGTCGCTTCGCCGACCTCCGCCCAACGTTTGGTCGATCGCGCGCGGGCTTTGCAAGTTCAAAGCGCTCACGGCGCTGCAAATGAGGCGCGGCGCGTTCCGCCGAGGCAAAACGAGCACCGAAACCCGTCTCGAGCAAGGCGGCCGGTACGTCATCCGTCTGGGCAGTCGCAATCGGCAAGACTAGGCTGGCGTCGACACCAGCGTGGCCGTCAGGGACCACGACCCCCGCGCCAATGGTTGCCGGGCGCGCCGAAAGGACGGCGATGGACGAAGCCCCAGACCCCGCCGACACGGCGTTCCGGCGCCTCCTGAACCGGGAGATTCTCGTCAGCGAGCGGCGGCGCATGCTGAGCCTGGCCACGGTGGCGGCTGTCATTGTCGCCCTGATCCTCGCCGCAGTCACTTTCGCGCCTGGCTTCGTCAGGTCGATCTATCATGACCGCCTCCCGACGCGCGCCGCGTCGGCGGCCTTCTCGGCCTTCGTCGCCTACGAGCTCGTGGCGGCTTCGCTGCTCACCGTCCTCATCCGTCGCGGTCGAAAGTTTCCTCTGCTCGGCCGCTATATGAACGCCCTGGTCGAGACCAGCTTTCCGACCTTGCTGCTTTATCTCCTCACCGGATATCTCTCCGCGCCGCTCGTCTTCAGCACATGGCCGGCGCTGCTCTATTTTGTCTTCATCATTCTCTCGACCCTGCGGCTCGATTTTGCGCTGTCGGCCTTCACCGGGGCAGTCGCCGCGGTCGAGCTTTTCGCCCTCGCCTATGTGACGCTGCACCTCGTCTGGCGGACCGACGACCCGAACTTCAGCATCGCCTATCACGCGGCGCGCAGCGGCGTCCTGCTCGGGGCCGGCCTCCTGGCCGGCTCCGTCGGGGTCACGATCAAGAGCCACTTTGAGCAGGCGCTGGCGGCCGCGTCGGCCCGCGACCGGGTGACCAACCTGTTCGGCCAGCACGTCTCGCCGCGCGTGGTCGAGCGGCTTCTCGCCATCGGCGCCGCCGAGCTCAGCGAGATGAGGCGGGTTTGCGTGATGTTCGTTGACATTCGCGGCTTCACCGAAGCCTCACGCAACCGCACGCCGGCCGAGGTCGTCGCCCGGCTCGACGCCTTTTTCGAGATCCTGGTCGACATCGTCGATCGGCACAACGGCATCGTGAACAAGTTTTTGGGCGACGGCCTGCTCGCCATCTTCGGGGCGCCGATCGACGATCCGCTCGAGGCGGCGAACGCGGTCGCGGCGGCGCGCGAGATGCTGAGCGCAGTCGACGCCAGCAACGTCGGCAACGCCTGGCCGATCCGCCTCGGCATCGGCATCCACATCGGCCAGGCGGTCGCCGGGACCGTCGGCACGCCGCGCCGCAAGGAATATACGGTGATCGGCGACACCGTGAACCTGGCGTCGCGCCTCGAGAGCCTCAACAAGGAGGTGGGCTCGGAACTCATCGTCTCCGACGCGGTGCGCCAAGCTGTTGGGGACGCCCTTGGCGAGGCTCATGCGCTCGGGCCGGTCTCCGTGCGCGGCTACGCCGAGCAGGTCACGGTCTGGCGGCTCGCCTAGAGAGGGGCGTCCCCTTACCCCTCGGGGGGAAGAGCCTGCCCCCGGGCGAAAGACCCGGGGGTGGCTCCGTAGGGCGTCGAAAGACGCCCGTCTTTCGACGGGCTATGGGGCCGGATGAGGGTTTTCGGCGCGACCCGAAGTCATCCCGCCCTACCCCCCGTCCCTCTTCAGCTTCTGGCTCGGGCTCTTCAGCGCGTCCATGAAGGCGCGGGCGTGCAGCTGGTGGAGGATGAGGGGATCGTTCTGGGCGACGTCGTTGAGAATGGTCTGCACGGAGACCTTGCGCGCGGCGGAGGTCAAGCCCGACCCGACGAGCCTCAGCCTATCGCTCAATCCATCGAGGCCCTCGCGCGCAGCCGCGTCGATCTTCACCGTCGTCGCCGTCGCGACCATCCGCCCACGCGCTTCGTCGCTGTGGGCGAGGATGTCGGCGATCGCCTGCTGCACGGCGGCGTGGTTCATCAGGTCCATGTGATCGACGTCGTCGCGGGAAATCGTCGTCACCTGCGGGTTCCCGAGGAGCCGCGCGGACCATGCCGGAATCACGCCGTCGCCGGGGCCGAGCGTGTCGGCGATCGGGTCGCGATAGGGGTCGGCGACGTAATCGGCCGGAATGCGCGCCCAGGTCTGGCTCACCACCGTGTCGCTTTTGGCGTCGCCGCCCTCGGTCTGGACGCCGCGAATATGCCAAAGCTTGCGCGCGACCGACGAATCGAGCGGCGCCGATACCGCCTTCGCCGCCTCGTGGCCGGCCGTGAGGAGGTCCCAGTCGAAGCCGTAGGACAATGGGTAGCGGACATAGTCGGCATGTCCGAGCGGGCCGTCCGGCTTGCCGGGCGACGGATTGTAAGGGTCTGCGCGCTCCGTTGCGATCGCCGCGTCCATGGAGGGATATTCGGTCAGCGCGTAGCCCAGCGGATCCTCGGTGAAGGCTTTGGCGTTGGCGTCGTAGGTCGGTCCGTCGAGGAACAGAAGCTCGTAGCTCGCCGGCAATGTTGAACCGATCCGGGTGACGATCTCGGCGCCGTCGAGGCCCTCGACGATGTTGAGGTCGGGATCGCCGACAAAGAAGCGGTGCGCCTGGCCGCCATAGCCGTAGAACGGCGTGCCGACCGTGATCGCGCCCTTGAGCCGCCGCACATACGGGTCGTCGGCGCGGTTGAGGATGTGCTTGGCGATGATGCCGCCAAAGCTGTGGCCGACGACCCAGGCGTTGTCGAGCGGGGCGGGACGGCAATGCGCCACGCCCTGCTCGAAGGCCGGAAGGACTTTCTTCAGGAAGAAATCGGCCGTCGCGGCGCCGGGGCGCCGCCAGTCCCAACCGAACACGAACACGTCGAGCCAGTTCGCCGCGCACCAGTCGGCAAAGCCCCCGTAGGGTTGAAGCGTGACGAAGTCGACGTAGCCGTCCGGCAGGATGAAGCGCTGCTCGCTGTCGTCGCCGCCCTCGATCGTGAGCGCCTTCGCGCCGCCGAGAAGAAAGCCGCAGGTGAGCCACAGCGTTTCGTAGGCGAAGGGCGGGCCGGCGTCGGCGGGCTCGACGCGCCCGCACGAGTTGCGAAGCGAAGCCGCCGGGAAAGAGGAAGATCGTCGTGTGCTGGTCCGACGGATTGGCGTCGTAGCGGTGGACGAAGTCGGCGATCCGGTCCTGAAGCCGGTCGAGATACTGGCGCTCCACATCCTGGCTATAAAGGCTCATCGAAAGGCTCCATCTGGCGGTTTGTTCGCCGCCCGTGGGCGCGCGCTTCGAGCGCCGGCCTCAACCAGGCGGCGAGCGCGCCGTCGGCCTCGGTGACGACGATCGGATCGAAATAGCGGCGGCGATCCTCCTCGGAAAGATCCGCTGGCCGTTCGAAATATTGCGGGTCGAGCGTGTCGGTCCCGGCGAAATAGGTGCGCTCGGCCGATTTTTCGGCGCGCGACCAGACGAAGCAGTGCAGATTGGCCGCGGCGATGTAGAACCAGCGGATCGGGTTCAGCGTGCCCGAACGGAAAAGCCGCCGGATCGTCTTCCTCAGCACGCCCCATCGCCCGACGACCTCCCACGGGCGCCGGAACAGCTTCTCGACGAAATCGGCGAGCGCCGCGGGATCGTCGGCGAGGTCCGCATAGGCGATCGTCTCGCCGTCGAGATCGCGCAGGCGCAGGTTCGCCGCGAGCGAGCCGGCCTCGACGTCGTCCCAGAACGCCTTCGTGCCGACGAGGGGCGCGATCACGCTCATGTAGGTCGGCATCGGCATGGTGGGATGGCGCGCGATCGTCTCGATCTGCCGCCGCATCTCGGCCGCGGTCTGCCGCCGGGGATCGAAGAGATACCCATAGGTGATCCCGATCCCGAGCGACTCCGCGTAAGCGATGTCCGCGATCACGTCGCGCCGGCTGAGGTTCTGCGTCTTGTTCTGGCGGCGCAAAAGCTCGCGATCGAGCGATTCCAGCCCGACGAACAGCCCGTTGCATTTCGACCGGGCGAGCCGCCGGAGCAGCTCCCGGTCGTGTAGGATGTTCTGGGTGACGAGCGCGCCCCAGCCGCGCACGTCACGGCGGGCGCGCAGGTGTTCGCAGACGGCCAGCATATGCGCCCGGTTGTCGGAAAAATTGTTGTCGAGCAGCAGGACCGTCGGATACCAGCGCCGGAAGCTGAAGAGCGGCGCCGAGGCCCTGGCGCTGTCGAGCGCCTCGGCGAGCGCATCGAGCCGGTAGCCTGCATGGCCGCCGACCTCGCTCGGCATGGTGCAGAACGCGCAGCGGAAGCTGCAGCCGCGCGAGGTCTCGACGAGATGCATGCTCGGGCTGATCCCGTTGCGGGCGAAGTGGCGGTAATCGACGCGGTAGGGCCGAATCGCGGTGATCGGCGAGCGATAGATCGGCTTCAGGCGGCCGGCGAGGAAGTCGGCCGCGACCTCCGCCGCGCTCTCGACGCCGCCTGCGCACACGACGTCGAAGAACTCGGCCGCGAATTCCGGAAAGAGGGTGCAGACGCTGCCGCCCGCGACAATGATCGCGCCGCCTCGGCGGAAGTGAAACGCGAGCTGCCGCATCCGGTCGAAGTCGACCTGCAAGCCGGTGAGGAAGACCAGATCGTAACGACGATCCCCGGAAACGTCGAACGGCCCGTGCCAGTCCTCGTGGTGCAGGCGGACGTCGAACCCGTGCTCCCCGATCAGCGAGGCGACGTGCAGGCCGCTGATCGGCTGCATGACGTAACGCGACCGGCGCTTGTTGCGCCCCGGCCGCAGGTGGGCGCACACGACAAGGGCTTGCAGCTTGGCGCTCCGGCTCCTAGTGTCCCGCGGCGCGTGCTGCGCCGCGTTAAACACCGTGAACCCCTTCGCTTTACCGATCGCGCCCATGTCGCTCCCCTCCCCTGCAAGCGATCGTAAATCGACCACTCGGACGCGACAAGCAAGACAGGCGATGCCGGTGAACCTCACTTATTCCCGTCGGCGCCCTGCATTTTTTCTGCGGCCGCCGCCATGACGGCCGATGGGAGGGCCCCCGCGCCCAATACGTCGCCCGAACGACGGTATCTGTCGATCATGTTCGTCGACGTGGTCGGCTTCACCCGGCTGTCCGAGGAGGTCGATCCCGAAGATCTGCTCACCATCCAGCGCCGCTACCGTCAGATCGCCCTCAACGTCACCGAACGGTTTGGCGGCTTTGTCGGCGACTTCGCCGGAGACGGGGTCCTCGTCTATTTCGGCTATCCGTCCGCGCGCGGCAACGATGCGGAACGCGCGGTGCGCGCCGCGTTCGAAATGGTGTCGCAACTCGGCGGAACTGAGTTTCCGCTCGCCGACGGAGGCGTCCGCAAGCTGCAGGTGCGGATCGGCGTCCACACGGGGCTCGTCGTCGTCGGACGCGAAACGGTGCGGGCCGGCGAAACGCCGCTCGGGGTGGTCGGCGCCGCCGTCAATATCGCCTCGCGGCTGCAGAACGAGGCGCCTCCGTCGGGCGTCGTCGTCAGCGGCGAGACCTATTCGCTGGTGCAGGGGCTGTTCGAATTCCTGCCCCTCGGCTGGCGCACGCTCAAGGGGCTGACCCAGCCGATCGAAGTCTTCCATGCAATGCGGACGCGGCCGGTCGCGCTGGCCGGTCCGGTCGAGGCGCGCGCCAGGACCGGCGCGGCGATGATCGGCCGCGAGCCGGGGCTGGCGAAGCTTCTGGCCTGCTGGCGCGCGGTCTCAGCCTCCCGTCGCGGTCAGATCGTCGAAATCGTCGGCGACGCAGGCGTCGGCAAGACCCGTCTCGTGAACGAGTTCTGCCTGCATCCGGCGACCAGCGGAGCCACGCTCATCCAGAACGCTTGCCACGAGCTGTTCGCCAACACGCCGCTCTATCCCGTCGGACAACATCTTTGGAAGCGAGCCGGCCTCGCGATCGAGGACGACACGGAAACGCGGCAGCACAAGCTCGGCGAATTGCTTGGCGAGTGGGACGTTCGCAACGAGTTGAACGCGCTCATTCTTGCGAGCTTGCCCGGCCTCGCATTGACCGCGCCCACGATCGAATTGATCGCCCCGACGCCTCACCTGTTCAAACGCGCCCGGTTCGCCCTGATCGCCGGGGCCTTCCATAAAGTGGCGGCCGGCAGGCCGACGGTTCTGGTGCTCGAGGATGCGCACTGGGTCGACCCGTCGAGCGCCGAGCTTCTCGCGGAGATCGCGGAAAAGCGGGACGCGGCCTATCTGGTCGTGGTCACGCGCCGATCCTTCCCGAAGGGGCCGACGCTGCCGCCGCCCGACGAAACCATTCGGCTCGAGCCGCTGCGCGAGGTCGATTGCCTGGCCCTGGCGAGGAGCCTGCCGGGCGCCCAGAGCCTGACGGAGGAGGCGGTCCGCGCCGCCTGCCAGGCCGCGGAAGGGGTGCCGCTGTTCGTCGAGCAGCTGATGCGCGCCCTGGTGGACGAGCGCGCCCAGGGGATCACCCGCAACCGCAAGGGCGCCTCCCTGCCCCTCCTGCTCGCCGAAATGATGTCGGAGCGTCTCGACCGGCTGCCCGGCTCGCGGCGGATTGTCCAGGCGGCGGCGTGCCTCGGCCGCTCGTTCCGTCCCGAGTTTCTCGCCGCGCTCGTGCGCGAGGATCCGGCCGCGCTCGCCGAACCTCTCGAATTGCTGGTCGAGGCCGAGATCCTGCTGCCCAAGCGCCATGGCCTCGAGATCCGCTACGAGTTTCGCCATGCGCTGATCCGGCGGATGGCCGACGAATCGACGCTCGATCGCGACCGGCGCGCGCTGCACGCCCGCATGGTCGAATTGCTCGATCGGGAGGGCGACGTCCGGACCGCGCCCGAAATGCTTGCGCATCATCAGACCGAGGCGGGCCTGTTCGGCGACGCGATCGCCAGCTGGATCGAGGCGGGCCGAAAGGCCGCGGGTCAGTCCGCTCACTCCGAGGCGATCGATCACCTGAACAAGGGACTCAAGCTTCTCGAACGCATCCCCGACGCGACCGTCCGCCACGGCCTCGAGATGAGGCTCCTCGCCGTGATGATCGGCTCGGTCACCATCACCCAGGGCGCCACCTCGTTCGAGCTCGCCGCCCATTGCGCGCGCGGGCTCGAGCTGTCGCGCGAGTTCCCGACGCCGATGGTGTTTCCGTTCATTTTCGGCCAGTTCACCTTCGCCAATTGCCGGGGCCTGCGGGCGGAGGCGGAGGCGAGCGCCGATTTGTTCCTGTCGCTCTCCGAGCAAATGCGCTACGCGGCCGGCCGCGTGATCGGCCACCGCCTGAAGGCGATGCTGGCGCTGGGCGCCGGCGAGCTCATCGAGGCGAAGCACGAGCTCGAACGGTCCATCAGCATCGTCGCCGAGGACCGCGACGCGGGCAGCACAAGCATCTACGGGCAGAATGCGCAGGTCCATTCGCAGGCGATGTTGAGCCAGGCCCTGTTCTGCCTCGGCGACGTCGAGCAGGCGCTGAGAGTCGGCCGCGAGGCGCTGCTGGCTCTGGACGATTTGCGACATCCCCATTCCACCGCAATCACGATCGGCTATATCGGCGGCAACGTCTTCGGCTACATCGGCGCGACCCGGCATCTCCTGCGCGAGGCGCAGCGGCTGCTTGCGGTGTGCGAGCAGCACGATCTGCCCGGCTTTCGTCCGCACGCCCTGGGGTTCCTCGGCTGGGGCCTCGCCCAGAGCGGACAATATGCCGAGGGCGTCGCGCTGATGGAGCGGGCGATCCGCGAGTTCGACGCGATCGATTACAAGCTCGCCCTCGGCGCCCATCTGACCAATCTCGCCGAGGCGCTCCGCCGCATGGGCCGCCTCGACGAAGCCAAGGCCTATTCCGCGCGCGCCATCGACAACCTCCGCGACAAGAACTCCGGCTGGGCGGAGGCCGAGATTCTGCGGGTCGACGCGCTGATCGAGCACGACCTCTCGCAGGGAGACACGACGGAAGCGGTCGAGCGTCTGGAGCGCGCCGCGGAGCAGGCGCGCCGGATCGGCTCGCCGGTGTTCGAGCGGCGATGCCTTTTGAGCCTCGTCGAGGTCGGCGGCGCCACGGCGGCGGCGGCGAAAGCGGAAGAGCGCCTTGCCGCCCTCGCCCACCTCGACCGGATGCCGGAGCTTGTCGACGCCATCATGTCCGAGGCGCGCGTCTTCGCCTGAATGGCGTCGTTCGCCTCGCCCGCCTGTCCGCGTCCATGCCGTCCTCGCCCGCCCGCCCCGCGCGGGGATGACGGCTCGACGAGGGCGAACACAGCGCAGAGCGCCGGCGTCCCAAAGCATTTGTCGACGAGCGGCGAAAACGCTCGGGCGAACGGGACGGCGCGCAACGAGCCGTCGGCGACAGAACCCTCAGGCTTCAGCTCGCCTCCTCTCGCCAGCGGCGAACGATCGCGGCTTCGGGCGGGTCCGCGGCGATCGTCGCGCGCCGGCCGAGCGAGATTTCGCCGGTCGCGCCGTCGAGCGCGATCCAGTCGCCCTCCCGCACCGGCCTCTCTCCAAGCGAGGCCGCGCCCCGCCCCTCGTCCACGACCAGCGACCGGCAGCCGACCAGGCAGACCTTGCCCATCTGGCGCGCGACGACGGCCGCGTGCGCGGTGCGTCCCCCGACCGCGGTGAGGATGCCGTCGGCGGCGGCGAAGCCGGCCACATCCTCGGTCGACGTGTCGCGCCGGATCAGGATCGCCGGCTCTCCCCGCTCGGCGACCTCCTTGGCGCGGGCGCTGGTGAAGCAGGCGCGCCCGCAGGCGACGCCGGGCGAGGCGACGGTCGCGCGCGCCGCGGGGTCGGCGGCTTCAGCGAAATGCGCGATGCGGGCGGCGGCGAGATCGACGTCGGCGAGCCGGGCGAGCGCCTCTTTTCTGTCGATCAGGCCCTCTTCGACCAGATCGACGGCGATCTTGAGGGCGGCGCGCGGCGTGCGCTTGGCCGAGCGCGTCTGGAGGAACCAGAGCCGGCCACGATCTACCGTAAACTCCATGTCCTGCACGTCGCGGCAGTCGGTCTCGAGCGTGCGCGCGCCCTCCTGGAGCTGCTGCGCGACCTCTGGCATGCGGCGCGCGAACATCGCCGCGTCGCTCGGCGACCGACGTCCGGAGACGACGTCCTCGCCCTGGGCGTCGGCGAGAAAATCAACGTAGAGCTTGTTCTCGCCGGTGGCCGGGTCGCGCGAGAACGCCACCCCAGCCCCGGAATCCCCGCCGGAATTGCCAAACGCCATCGTTTGAACCGTGACGGCAGTGCCCTTGAGGCCTTCGAGGCGATTGAGGCGGCGATACTCGCGCGCCCGCGCGCTGTCCCAGGACTTATAGACCGCCTGCGCCGCCTCGACGATCTGCTCGATCGTATCCTCGGGCGGCGCGTGGCCGAGGCGGACGGAAAGCGCGAGAAATTGGTCGACCAACCGCTCGAGCGCCTCGGAATCGAGCTCGGCCTCGTTGGCGACGCCCTCGGCGCGGACCATCTCGGCCACGAGCAAAGCAAATCCCCCCGGCGCGACGCCTCCGACCACTTCCGCGTAGCCCTGGATGAACCGCCGCCAGCTGTCGAAGGCCATGCGCGGGTTGCCCGTCACGCGGATGAGGCCGTGCACGCTCACCGCGTTCACACCCACATCGAGGATCGTGTCCATCATTCCCGGCATCGACTTCTCGGCGCCCGAGCGGACCGAGACGAACAGCGGCGCGCGGGCGTCGCCGAGGCGGCGATCCATCGCCTGCTCGAGCCAGCCGATGCCCGCCACCAGCCCCTTGCGCATCGCCTTCATCACCGTTTCGTCGCCTGCGACCACGCCGGCGCAAAGGCTCGTCGGGAGGACGAAGGCTGGCGGGACCGGCAAACGCAGCGCGGCGAGGCGAGCAAGCTCGGCCGCCTTCGAGCCGACGTCGGCGGCGAGGATCGGAGCGGGAGATCCGCCCCGGCCGATGAAGACGGGGTCGAAATGCGTGTCGCTCATGCCGACAGGCCCTGCAAGATGCGATTGCGAAGCGACATCGCCGCGTGCGCGAGGCGGTCGGTCGCCTCCTCGAGCGTTTGGGCGATCTCGATGCCGAGCACCAGGGCGCGCGGATCGCCCTCCGGCGCCGGCGCGCGCATGAGGGCGCTGATCGTCGCGCGCTCCGAAGTGTCGGCGTCGCGCTCGGCGTCGATCACGGCGTCGACGCACTGCAGCGCAAAGGCGGCGTCGGCGCGCGCGCCCTCCGGAATTTGCAGCGCCGCCTCGACCGCGCGCACGAGTTCCGCCGCGCAATGGCGCGCGACGCCGGCGAGTTCGCCAAGCGCTGCGCCGAGCGCGTCGGAGGCGGCGCCGTCCGGCGCCAGACTGATCAGAAACGCCGCCTCGTCGAAGCAATCCGTCGCGTTCTCGACCTGATCGATGACCGACAGAAGATCGTCGGCGTTGCGGACGCGCGTGAAGATCTCGCGCGCGGCCACGGTGAGCCGGTCGCCCTTGCCCTCGATCTGCTTGGCGCGCTGGGCGAGCGACTTGCGCTCATCGAGGCCCGCGAGCCCCTTCGGCTCGAAAACGGTCTCGATCGCGCCCGCGAGCGTGCGGGTTAGGCCGAGATGGCGCCGGACCACGACCAAGAGCTCACTTTCGGCGGTGTCGAGACGCTGCGACAGATCCGCTTGGATCTCGTCGCGGATGAACCGGGTCGAGCGCCCGTCCCGGAGGCCTTCGCTCGCCAGATGCAGGACATTGCGCAGGAAGGCGACGCACTCGCTCTCGCCGAGCGCCGTCTCCAGCGGCACGCCGTAGGGGATGCGGCCGGCGGCGGCGCGCCGCACCGCCTCGAACACGAGATCGGCCCCGCCGAGTTCGAGGAAGCCGCGGTGTCCGTCCTCATGCTCGGCCGCGCGGACCAGGAGGTCGATCGCCTCGTCCTTGGACACGAAAGACTGCAGCGCCTTGCGCGCCCTGTTCCAGTCGATCAGGAAGACGAGGCGCGACCCGAGGAAGCTCAGGAATTGGTCGAGATCCCGCTCGTCGCGCGCGCGATAGACCCCATGCAGCAGGTAGAAGACCTCGCCCTTGGCGAGCGCGCCGTCCTGGTTCTCGGCAAGCGGGCTCCAGTCGACCCCTTGTCCCGCGAACAGGGTCATGAAGAACTTCGCCCGGACGCGGTGGACGTCGGTGTAAGTCGTCGTCACGTCGAAGCTTTCGACGTGGATGACGATGACATGCGCGTCGGTCGTTCCGATGTCGTTCTGGATCGTCAGGCGCGGACCCGCGCGGCCGGCGGTCGTGCCGAGCCCCGGGTGACCGAAGGCGAGCCGCGCCGTGCGGTTGATTCCGGCCATAAAGGCGCGGACGCGGGCGCGGTCGGAATCGTCGAGCCCGTGCACGCGCGCGCCGTCGATCGTTTCAACCGCGGTCGCCGCCGCCACCTGATTCAGCGCCTTGTGCAGGTCCATGACCAGCAGGTGCAGGGTGTCCTTGTCGCCGCGCCGGGCCGAGGCGAGATCGGCCACCTGACGGTGGGCGACGCGATCGCCCTTGAAATCGGGAAGCGCCGCGAGCGTCGCCTCGACTCGCGCCTTCAGCGCCGGCGCGCCTTCGGCTTGGGCGACGTCGATCGGCCGCAGCATGGCCTCGAGGTCGCTCGCCATGCCAGCGGTCAGCGCTTCGGCGCCGGGGGAGAGGAACGTGTCCGCGTCGATGCAGCGCGCGCCCGAGACGGTCGAGGCGAAAACAGGATCCGTGAGCCCGACGCTCCTCAGCTCGCGCTCCATCGAGGAGGCCCGCCGCCCCGGACTCGCGGCCTGGGCCGAGGCTTCCTGCAGGAGGGTCAGCCGGATCTTGAGGCGATCGTTGGCGGCGAGACCCGCTTCGATGAGCCCGGGCAGTAGAACCGCCCCCTCGCCCAACCGCTCGACGATTTCGACTTTCGCAACCATCTCCTCCCCTCAGGCCTACTCGTGGCGCTTGTCCTTGTCCTCGCGGCGCCAGAACGGCGTCGCCTTGAGGACATCGCGCCAAGCCTTTCTCAGCGCGACGACGTCGCCCTCGCTCTCGCGCGCGCACCATCCGGCGACGACGCCGGCCGCGTAGGCGGCCTGCGTGGTCTTCGCGGGACCGAGCCCTTTGACCAGACGGAGCGCGATCGCCGCGTCGTTCAGCTCGCCAAGCAGGTCCTGCAACGCGGCCGCTTTCTCGGCGTAGCGCTCGGCGGCCGCCTTCGGATGAAAGAGCCCGCCGAAAAATTCGGTCGCGTAGCGCATGTGCTTCATGGCGATGCGCAGCGCGTGGCGCGCCTCCGGCGTCAGCGACCGGAAATGGCGTCCCCGCCGCCTGACCTTGCGGTCGAGCGCTTCGAGCCATCGCACGGCGAAGGCGACGATCGGCTCATCGAGCGCGGCGAGCGTCTCCTCGCCGGCGCCGTCTCTCCAACCGCGCGCGGCCGCAAGACGCTCGAGCCTCAGTGCAAAGCGGGCGACAGTCTTTTCACCGGCGAGCCGCGTCACCGCCGCGTGGCCGGCCGCCGCCTTCGCCTCGGCCGAGGCGCGGAGGGCGTCGAAGCCGGGCTCCTCAGCGAAGCGCTTGAGCGCGCCGTCGCTGAGCCGCTCGACGAACACGTCCCAGTCGCGCGCTTCGCCGAGCACAGCCGCGATCCGCCCCGATTCCGCCCGCAGCGCCTCGAATTCGGCGCAAGGGAAAGCCCGGCCGAACAGGCCCAGCGCCGACCGCTGCCGGCGCATGGCGACCCGCATCTGGTGCACCGCCTCGACGGCGGCGGGCGAATCGAGCGCCGGCAGGTTGCCGAGGAAATGCGCCAGACAGTTGCGCATGAGGTCGGCGATCGCCTCGTCGAGCGTCATATCGGGGCGAAGCGCCGGGTCCTCTGCGTGCGCGGGCTGGGCCGGCTCCGCCGATAGGAGCGCGTGGGCGCGCTCCGCCTTGTTGCGCAGGCCGAGCGTCACCGGAAATGCGTCGACGAGCTCGAGCCCCAGCTCGAACAAGGCGGCCGGCGCGCCGGACTTCAATTCGAGCTCGATCTCCGCCGTCGGCTCGCGCCGCTCGCCGGCGAACAGGAACCCCTCGTCGAAGGCGACCTCGATCGCCGCTCCGTTCGTCTCGACGGTCCGGGCCGCCCGGCGGATTTCCGAGCCGAAGCGCGGCTTGAGCGGTTTCGACCCGGTCAGGTCCGTCACCTCGCGCGCGATCGCCTCGTCGAACAGCGAAAGATCAGGCTCGCCGGAAGGCGAGGACACCTCCGTCTCCTCGCGCTCGAAAGCGCCCCGGTCCTCCGAGCCGGCGCGTTTGAGCCCCATGACCCAGCCGCCGTCCACGTGACGCACGCGCAACGCGACGCGCGCCCGCGAAAGGTCGCCATCGTCGTCATCGAAGTATACCGACCGAAGTTCGCGCCACGTCGGAGGGCCGGCCTCTCCGCCGAGAAACGACGCCGACGCAGCCGCTTTCAGCGTCTTACGATCGGCGACGAACTTGAGCTCGCGCTCGATGCCGGGGGGCGCCTGCCCTGCCCCGCCGTCCTGCGCATATGTTCGGCGCGTCATGCATACCCTCGCGCACCCAGCCCGGCCGGCCGCCCGTCCCCTTCAAAGTCGAGCCATCCTACGCGACCATCATGGCTTGCGGTTGACGCAAATCAATGCGCCCGCAAGCGCCCGGACCGCGCTCGGCGGCTTCCCCGCCGTTCGCCGCCTTGCGCGTCGCACCGGTCCGCTCTGGCGCCGGCCGCCGACGCGCCCTAAATATTCGGGACGCGACTAAAGGAGTAAGCCCGATGTCCGAATCGTCAGCGCTCTGGGACCTGCTCAGCCAGGCCGCCGAGCCGTCCGTTGCGAAGGCGCTCGAGGCTGCCGCCGCGTCCGACCCCGACCGGGCGCTGAGCCGTATCAATCCGCTGGTCTTCGCCGCCGAGCGCGGCCTCGACGAGGAGGCGACGATCGGGGCGCTCATCCATGCGGCCCGGCTCGGGCTGTTCGACATGTCGTGGAACGTGCTGTGTCCCGGTTGCGGCGGCGTGATCGAAGCCGGCGCCGCGCTGAAGACGCTCAACAAGCACAAGTACTTTTGCGCCTTCTGCGTGGCCGACGTCGAACCGGATCTCGACAAGCTGATCGAAGTCACGTTCACCGTCAATCCGCGCGTCCGCCGCATCGCCGCGCACGATCCGGATTCGCTGCCGCTTTCCGAATACATGCGCCAGATCTTTTGGGGTTCGGGCGCCGACCTGCCCGACGACATGGAGGGGGCGCTCGCGCACGTGACGCTCGATGCGATGGAACTCCCATCGGGCGAGAAGGCGGCGATGTCGCTGACCCTGCCGGAAGGCTTCGTCATCGCGTTCGATCCGGTCACCCACGCGACGATGTTTCTCGACGTGAAGGGCGAGCCGACCCGCGAGCGCCGAAATCTTTCGCTGGTGTTTGCCGACGCGCACGCCCACAGCGGCACGACGACCCTGCAGCCGGGTCCTGCGCGCATTGCGTTCGAGAACAAATCCGCCCGCCGCACCCTGCCCGGACTGTGGCTCAGCGGACACGAGCTCGGGACGCTGTCGGAGAGTCGGCGGCCATTTCTCACCGCGACCCGGCTTCTCAGCAACCAGACGTTCCGCGATCTTTACCGCAGCGGCACGTTCGATCCCGACCAGCGGTTCAAGATCACCAGCCTCACGATCCTGTTTACCGACCTCAGGGGCTCGACCGCGCTTTACGATCGGGTCGGCGATCTGGCGGCCTTCGATCTCGTGCGCAGCCATTTCGGCGAGCTGATCGCCGCCGTGTCCGGCGAGGGCGGCGCCGTGGTCAAGACGATCGGCGACGCAGTCATGGCGACCTTCCCGACGCCGGATCGGGCGCTTCGTTCCGCGATGCGGATGCGGGAAGCCATGCGAAAAATCAACGTCGAGCGCGGCAGCGAGGACCTCGCGCTCAACATCGGCCTGCACGAAGGCCCGTGCCTGGCGGTGATGCTCGACGATCGCCAGGATTATTTCGGGCAGACCGTCAATATTGCGGCGCGGGTCCAGGGCCTCGCCGAACCGACGGCGGTGCTCGCGACGAAGCCGATCGTGGAGAGCCCGGCGACGGCGCGTCTTTTGCGCGAGGCCGGCTATCTCATGACGTCGCGCCTTTTGAGCTTGCGCGGCGTCAGCGAGGCGTTCCAGATCTACGAGATCCGGGAGAACGAGCAGCGCGCGGCGGCCTGAGCTTCACGAGAAGTCCGCTGCATGGTTCCGCCCGTGCCCGAGCAGTTCAACACGGACGCCCTATGGAGGAATCAAATGGCCGTTATTTTCGCCCCGCAATGGCTGACCTACGGCGGCACGAATGTAAAATTTCAGCCAACGGCAAAAACCATTATTGATAACGCATCCGCCGCGCTGGCTGGATCGAATATTATGGAGGTTTCGACTTGGAGAGGAGCGATCGCAACTGGCGCTCCGGGCGCTCTTCACAATGTTCAGGGGAGTTATTTGGAAGTTTACAAAGGCGAGCACCAAGCTGAAGGCGTCTTCGGCCAATTCGCACACCTGACCATGAGCCTCTGGATTCAGAGAAAAACATTGTTTGAACGGCACGCTCTGTACAAAGGTGCGTTCCACTTGTACATCGAGATTATCGACCCGGTTGTCGGTCAAAACAAAAAGAAACTTAAGCCTGTTCAGCTAAACTATGTTGATATTACCGATAATATAAAAGCTATTCCGATTGACAACGCTGCTCTTTGCGACAGCGACGGATAAGATCGCGATCGATTTTGACCAATTTCCAGCAGTTGCGCGGCGCGTGCTGCGCGCGAACGCCGCCTCGATCGCCTGCCCGAGCAAAAAAACCCAGCCGGCCGCGCGTGCGGCCGGCCAGCGTCTTTCAAGACCTTTCCGACTTCGCTCAGCTCTTCGGCGTGAACGACTCGGCCGCCTTCTTCGCCGCCTCCTGTCCGAGCGCGGCGAGTTCCTTCGCCTGATCGGTGATGGCGTTGGCGCGCTCGCGCATATGCGTGCTCAGGAACTCGACGAACTCGGAGGGCGAGCGCGGCTGCATCATCTTTTGCGCGAACTGCATGTTGGCCGTCGCGTTCTCCTGGACGAGATGCAGGAGCTTGGTCTGATACTCCTGCAGCGCCTTGAACGAGCCGGAGAAGGCGCCGCCGTAGAGGCTCGCGGCGTTGGCGAACTGGGACGCCATCTGCTCGCCCATTTTCGCGAGGCCGGATGTTCGTTGTCAGCCATAGTCATTCTCCCATGTGGGGTTGAGAATCCAACACGCTCAGTCGCCGGGCGCTCAGCGCTCGACGCACATTGCCACGCCCATCCCGCCGCCGACGCAAAGGGTGGCGAGGCCTTTCTTGGCGTCGCGCTTCTGCATCTCGTACAGAAGGGTGGTCAGGATGCGCGCGCCCGACGCGCCGATCGGATGGCCAAGCGCAATGGCGCCGCCATTGACGTTGACCTTCGACGGTTCCCAGCCGAGCTCCTTGTTGACGGCGCAGGCCTGGGCGGCGAAGGCCTCGTTCGCCTCGATCAGGTCGAGCTGTCCGACCTTCCAGCCCGCGCGATCGAGCGCCTTGCGCGAGGACGGGATCGGGCCGGTGCCCATGATCGCCGGGTCGACGCCGGCAGTGGCGAACGAGGCGATGCGCGCCAGCGGCTTCAGGCCGCGCTTCTGCGCCTCCGCCGCGCTCATCACGATCAGGACGGCCGCGCCGTCGTTGATGCCCGAGGCGTTGCCGGCGGTGACGGTGCCCTCCTTGTTGAAGGCGGGGCGGAGCTTCTTCAGGCCGTCGAGCGTGGCGTCGTGGCGGATGAACTCGTCGTCGGAGACGACGGTGTCGCCCTTTTTGGTCTTGATCGTCACCGGAACGATCTCGTCCTTGAACTTGCCGCCCTTCTGCGCCGCGCTCGCCTTCTGCTGCGAGCCGAGGGCGAACTCGTCCTGCTGGTCGCGGGTGATCTGGAACTTCTGTGCAACGTTCTCGGCGGTGACGCCCATGTGATAGCCGTGGAAGGCGTCGAACAGGCCGTCCCGAAGCATGGTGTCGACGAACTCGACGCCGCCCATCTTGGTGCCGTTGCGCAGATAGGACGCGTGCTGGGAGGTGCTCATGCTCTCCATCCCGCCGGCCGCGACAATCGCGCTTTCGCCGCTCCTGATTTGTTGGGCCGCGAGCGCCACCGAACGGAGGCCCGAGCCGCAAAGTTGGTTGATGCCGAAGGCCGTCTTATCGTCGGGCAACCCGCCCGCGCGTCCGGCCTGACGGGCCGGATTCTGTCCTTCGCCGGTCGCCAGGATCTGGCCCAGGATCAATTCGTCGATGTCGGCGGCCGAAATTCCGGCCCGCTCGACGGCGCTCTTGAAAGCGACCGCGGCGAGTTCATGCGCGCGAAGCGTGCCCAGAGCGCCGTTGAAGCTGCCAACTGGCGTCCGCGCTGCGGATACGATGACGATGTCGTTCATGATGGTCTCTCTTCCTCTCCCTGGGGACCGCGCCCTCAGGCCATGTTGTGCAGGCCGCCGTCAACGTAAATCGTGTCGCCGGTCATGCCCGACGAGGCGCCGCCTACCAGGAACGCTACCACGCGGCCAACCTCGGCGATATCCACCAAACGTTGCGCCGGGGCGCGCTCCTGCGCCATTTGGACGAGCTCGTCGAAATGCGAGATGCCGCTGGCGGCGCGGGTCTTGAGCGGCCCCGGAGACACGGCGAAAACGCGGACGTTGCGCGGCCCGAGCTCGGCGGCCAGGTAGCGGACCGAGGCTTCGAGCGACGCCTTCACCGGTCCCATCATGTTGTACCGATTGACGACCTTGTCTGCGCCGTAATAGCTCATCGTCACCAGGACGCCGCCCTGGGTCATCAGCGGCTCGGCGAGCTTGACCATGCGGATGAAGGACCAGCAGGAAACCTGCATCGCCTGGGCGAAGCCCTCCCAGGAGCAGTCGACCACGCGGCCATGCAGATCGTCTTTCGGCGCGAAGGCGATGGCGTGGATGACGAAGTCGAGCCGGCCCCATGTCTTGGCGATCGTGTCGAACACGGCCTCGAGCTCGCCGGGCTTCGAGACGTCGAGCGGAGCGGTGATCGACGCGCCGAGCAGGTCGGCGAGCGGCCGAACGTACGGCTCGGCCTTCTCGTTGAGCCAGGTCACCGCGAGATCGGCGCCGAAGGCGCGCAGCTTGACGGCGCAGCCGTAGGCGATCGACTGGTCGTTGGCGATGCCGACGACGAGCCCCTTCTTGCCCTTGAGCATCTCGCCGATGGCGGCGTCCGGATCCCAGACCTTGGGCAGCGGATCAATCGGCCGATCAGACATGGCGCGGCTCCAAAGCCAACGAAAACGACTATGACAGGCTCTTAAGGCGCGAGCGCGACGGATGCATGAAGGAAAAAGCGGCCGAACGGCCGCCAGCCTTGCGCCAAATCGCCGCAGCGTGGGCCGCCGCTGATCGCCGACCGCGCCGGCGAGGCATCGAATATTCGCAGTCGCCGCTCGGTCATTGCGCCGTCGCAACGCGAACATAGGCGTAGGCGCCGTGTACCGAGCCGCGTTTCGTCGTGTCGACGAGCGGATCTGGCACTTTTCTTTCGGGGAACCCCATGACCTATAAAAATTCAATCTCGCTGCTTGCCTTGCTGACGTCGGCGACGCTTGCCGCGTCTGCCGGCGGCGCGTCGGCGGGTAGCATCACCGACTTCACCGTCGGCGACCTGGTCATCGACACCGTGACCAACTCGACCGCGCTCTCGAACGCCGACGCGCTTGACACGGCCTCGCCGATGACCCTCGACGAATTCAGCCTCGGCGCCGGCGGCACGACCGCGAGCTCGGTTGGAACGCTGACGCTTCCCCAGACCGCCAGCGGCGCGAACTGGGCGATCTCGGGCGAATACGGCTCGGCTTCCGAGGGCCTCCTCCAGCTCTCCGGCAACGGCCGGTACCTGAGCATCATGGGCTATGGGGTCAACGCCAACGCGTTCAACACTGCGCCCCTGTCGACCTATGGGACCGCCGCGCTCGGCCAGACCACCAGCGTGACCGGCGGCGCCTCCACGGCTGTCCCGCGCGTCGCCGCCCTGATCGGCGGAAACACGAGCGTCGACACCAGCACGGCGCTATACGGCGTGTTCAATACGAACAATCCCCGCAGCGCCTACACCGCCGACGGAACGTCCTTCTATGTGTCCGGCCAGGGGGCGAGCAAGACAGATCCGACCCAGGGCGTTTTCTACGCGCTCAAGGGCGCGAGCAGCGCGACTGTCATCGACAACAGCACCGACACGCGCTTCGTCACCGAATACGACGGCAAGCTCTATGTGTCGCGCGACCAAAACCCGCCAGGCAGCGGCGGCCAGAACTTTACCAACGTCAGCAGCCTTACGAACTCGACCGGCGGATTGCCGACCTCCTCCGCGGGCCTCGTCACGACCCACATCGTCCCGCCTGCGTCGCCGCTCTCCTCCGGCGGCAACAACGGCTCGATCAACCTGACCGCGGGGACCGCAAACGGCGTCAACAACTCGCGGATCGGCAAGTTCGTCTACCTGAGCCCGGAGGAATATTTCTTCGCCAATCCGGACACCCTCTACCTCGCCGACAGCGGCCAGCCGAAAAACGGCAACGCCAACGCCGCGGCGCTCGGCGAAGGCGGCCTGCAGAAGTGGTCGCTGGTGAACAACGTGTGGACGCTCGACTACGATCTCGTCGCCGGCCTCGACCTGGTCAACAACGCGAACGCCAACGCCAACACGCCGACCGCTCCGGGAGTGACCGGCCTCTTCGGCCTCACCGGCGAGGTCGTAGACGGCCAGGTCGAGCTGTTTGCGACCTCTTACGGCCTCAACGAACTCTCGCCGTCCTATCTCTACGAGATCACCGACACGCTGTCGGACACCACGATCGCCCAGGCGAGCGGCGAGACCTTCGCGACCCTCTATTCGGCGCCGGACAACATCTCCATCCGCGGCGTGTCGTTCGCCCCCTCGGTTCCGGAGCCCGCAACCTGGGCGATGATGGCGCTCGGCTTCGCCGGCCTCGGTTTCGCCGGCTGGCGCCGCGGGACGCGTCAGACCGCACTCGCCTGATCGCTCTGCGGCGCGCGTAACGAAAAGGCCCCGCCGCTCGCTCCCACTCAGGCGGCGGGGCTCAACGCGTCTTTATCGAGACCGGTCGACTGACGATCTGCTTTCGGCTTGCCGGACGGCGCCCGCTCGGCCCGAGAGCGTTCTCCCGCGGGTCAGCCGCGTCCCGCGGGTCTCGTCAACGATCGGAGACGACCCGCTGCCGCCGGCCCATCCGGGCGCCCCACGACGCCGCATGCGACAGAATCGCCGGGGCGACCTGCGGCGCGGCGCTCAAGGAGGTCTGGACCGACATGAGATGGGCGCGGCTGTGGCGCCGGTGGCTATCCCCGGCCGTCCGCAACATCGGATGCCTCAGGGTCGGCACTTCGACGGCGCCGGAAGGATCGCGCAGCACCTTCAGCAGGATCGAGATCCTTACGGAATTGATTCGCCTCGAAGCGTAGAGTTCGACAAGGCGGCGAAAGATGAAGCGCTCGATGTAGATGTTGGTGCGCCAGGCGTGGTCCGGGCGCCAATCCGTCGCGATATAGCAGACCGAACGCTGATCGAAGTCCTCGCCCCGGTCCATCCGGTCGGCGTCCTCGTAGCCCGACACATAGACGAGGAAGGGCTCCAACGCGTCGCCGCCCTCGTTCGCCGCAAGCGCCGGCACGACGCCCTCGATCGCATAGTCGACAGCTTTCGGGCCACGAGCGTCGAGGCCGTCCGCGAAGCGCTGAAAAACGAGATCCGTGATCGCGACGTCGATGTCGATCAGCGACGTCGCCAAGCTCTTGGGCGCGCGTCCCCAGCCGCCTCTCCTGCTATGGCGCGGGTTCGCCTCCACGCCTGCATTCTCCTGCCAAGCCGAGTTCATCGCCCTATGCCCTCAGCTTCCCGGACCGCGCGTATATGGCTTTGGACGGACGGAAGCAATCTGACGCCGGCCAATTCGCAACTCTACGTCAGACGCGTGTTAACAATCCCGGAAAAGCCTGTCAACGCGCCTCGGGGTGGCGTCTCGGTTTGAAGCGTGACGGTCTTGCCGCGCGCTCGCGGCGTCCCGATGCCCCGCGGTGAAAATCGAACTCTAACTTGGTCCACTCCGCGCCTGTCCGGTTAGCGCGGACACCCACTGCATACAGGAATGCCGGAGCGACTCTTGTGCGGCGCGCCGACCGCCAGGAGCACCCTGTGGACAAATTTCCGACGCAACACTTGGACCCGATGCGTAACATCCGTCTCCAATAGTCGAACGGGGCAAATCGGCGTATTGCAGACCTGCCAGACGACCGCTTTGGCCGCCTCATCTGGGCGGACTAGCCGACCTTTATGCAACTGATTTCTGCACCGTGCACTATTTACTTTACTTTTTCACCCCACAAATCTCGCCGGTCCGCCGCCTTTTGAGCGGCGGGAATTGAGAATGAGTATTGAGAGCCGTCGAAGTGGCTATTGGCGGAGATCGCTCCCTGTCGCCAGGGGTTTCTTGGCCGCGGATGAGACGAAGACCGCCGATCAGTGTGACGGAGATCACAGACGGTCCGAAAACATTCTGATACGCAGTAGTCTGGGGCGAAATGTAGAGTCAATTGGCAGCGGTACTGCGGGCGTCAAAAACTATAAAGTAACTGTTGGACATAAGCGATATCACCCATCTATCTTTTCATGCCATGGAGGAATCCGCCATGTCTTCATCCCATACACATCGACAACCCGAACCGGTTACGTCCTATCCGCGACGCGTCAAGCAACCGCCCATCGAGACGCTGCTAAATCTGGGACCGCTCGCGCTGCTGGCCGGCCGCTGGGTCGGTACCGGTTTCAACGTGATCTGGCGGCCTGACAATACCGGGGATCCGAACTTCCAGGTCAGACGCTTCCTACAGCTCAACAGGACCGCGGAAACGCTCGTCTTCGATGTCATCTCAAGTCCCATCCCGAACCGGGGGGTGGCGAACCAGCCCGACATCACCATCTACGGTCTGAACTATCTTCAGAAAGTCAAGGACAACGACACCGATATACCAAACTTCCCCAACGCCGGCGAAGACCTGCATATCGAGCCGGGGCTGTTTCTCAACGTGCCGTCAAGCGGAGGCGTCGTCAATTCGATCGATCCGAACGCCACCGTCCCGGTCACCCCCGCAAGTATCGTGCGGTTGGCAACCATTCCGCACGGCGTCTCGGTGCTGATGCAGGGGGACGCCTCGACCGCGGTTCTGAATCCAGGGCCACTCGACATCCCTCCGGTTTATCCGATCGCCGATATCGCAAACATCTACACCGCCTTCCCGGGCTATCCCGCGGCGCAGGGAACCGCCTTCAGTACGCAATACGAAACATTTCCGGCCACGCAGCTTGGGCTGGGCATCCAGCCGTCCAACGTGCCGGCACAGGCGCTTGCGCTCGGTACTGTCGTTCACACGGTGCCCGAAAACACCCTGGCCAACGACATCCCGTACCCGAACGCCGCGCAGGCGCAGAGCAACGGACCGTTTCCTGCGGAATGGCAGGACTTTGTCAACGATCCCAATGTCGTTCTGCGAAGGGCGAACCACCACAAGACCATTCTCGGGTTTATTCCGATTGCACTGGCGACGCCTTCGCCTGCAGCGATCGGCCAAATCCCATTCTTAGGGATCGCCGACCCGGCTTTGGAACCGACGACGACTGACCCGCCCGCAGGCCAGTCCAATGCGTTTGTGCACTCCGCGACGTCAACCTTCTGGATCGAATGGGTGAAGGCCGACGAACACCTTCATGGCCCGCATCAGCATTACCACAGTGAGGTCTTGAAGGGCCTCAATCCGTTCCCCGGTGAGTCAACATACCTGCAGCTACAATACACACAGACTGTGATCCTGAACTTCAATGAGGTTCTTTGGCCGCATGTGTCCGTCGCGACATTGCGGCCGCTGTTCTAAGCGTGATCATCTGACGTCGCGTCCCGATAGAACCATCGAAGGGCGCGTCGCCAGGGGGCGCAGGACCGGATCGCGGGCCATCGGCGCGCGATCGCCATCCCATCTCGGCGCGGCCGCTCGCGAAGACCGGCGGGCGCCGCCTTTGCGCAAGGGTTAGCGGATGACCTACGAACGGCGCTTCGAGGACGCGATCAACCGTCTGAAGGCGGAAGAGCGCTACCGGACCTTTGTCAATATCGAGCGCGACGCCGGACGGTTCCCGTTGGCGCTGTGGCGCCCCGAGGGCGAAGAGCATGCCCCGCGCGAAGTCACCGTGTGGTGCTCCAACGACTATCTCGGCATGGGCGTCCACCCGCATGTGATCGAGGCGGCCGTCAGGGCGGCGCGCGCTCACGGCGCCGGCGCCGGCGGCACCCGCAACATTTCCGGCACCCACCATCCGATCGTGCAGCTCGAGGCCGAACTCGCCGACCTTCACGGCAAGCCAGCGGCGCTGGCCTTCACCTCGGGCTGGATCTCCAATCTCGCCGGGATCTCGACCATCGCCGGCCTCTTGCCGAACTGCCTGATCCTCAGCGACGCGCTCAACCACAATTCGATGATCGAGGGCGTCCGGCGCGCAGGCTGCGAGAAGACCGTGTGGCGCCACAACGACGTCGCCCATCTCGAAGAGCTTTTGGCCGCTGAGCCGCTCGACCGGCCCAAGCTCGTTGTGTTCGAGAGCCTCTACTCGATGGACGGCGACATCGCGCCGATCGCAGCGATCCTCGACGTCTGCGAGCAATACGAGGCGATGACCTACATCGACGAGGTCCACGCGGTCGGTCTCTACGGCTCGCGCGGTGGGGGAATAAGCGAGCGCGAGGGGCTCGCCCATCGCATCGACGTCATCGAGGGGACGCTCGCCAAGGGTTTTGGCTCGCTCGGCGGCTATATCGCGGCGAGCGCCGCGGTCATCGACGCTGTGCGCAGCTACGCGCCGCAATTCATCTTCACCTCGACCCTGCCGCCGAGCGTCGCAGCGAGCGCCGTGGCGGCTATCCGCCACCTCAAGGCCTCCAATGTCGAGCGCGAGCGACATCAGCATATGGCGCGGCTGACCAAGCACGCGCTGCGGGCGGCCGGCATCCCGGTGATGGACAACTCGTCGCATATCGTGCCGGTGCTCGTCGGCGACGCGCAAAAGTGCAAGGCCGCCAGCAAAATGCTGCTCGAGCGGCACGCCATCTACATCCAGCCGATCAATTATCCGACGGTCGCTAAGGGTACGGAGCGGCTGCGCATCACCCCGGGCCCGGCTCACAGCGAGGCGCAGGTCGCCGACCTCGTCGAGGCGCTGGTCGACGTCTGGAAGACCTTCGGCCTGCGGTTCGAGGAAGCCAAAATCATCCCGCTGCATCGTCCGGCCGCCAAGGAACTGGCGGTGTGCATATATCCCGAGATGAAGAAGGCCGCCGAGTAGCTCAAGCGCACACGAGCCGCGCCGAACGACGTTATTGTCGTTGGCCAATGACCGTTATTGACACCCCGTTCCCCCAACGGGAAAGTTGCGAAAGGGCGGCGAACGGGTGGCTATCACCCGTTCGCCAAGCCACCGGCCAACGCGCGCTCCTTCAGCGAAGCAGTTACTCAGGGCGCCGGCTTCGGTCGCGATCCGCTCTTTAGCGAGGGTCTATCGGCGCCTTGGTCAAGGTCCACTTTCACGCCATGAACCGCTGATAAGGTGTCGGGGCTCGGCGCCAGCCAGTTCATATACAGTGGACGCCTGCGCTGACCGGATAGGCACGGTCCATTTCGTTGGGCTGGCTGAAGGGATCCGCCTACCCCCCGTCCCTCAGCCTGCGGCCGAACTCGACGACGGTTGCGCTTGTCCGGATCGTCTTCTCGATCCGGCGCAGCGGGATTTCGCCGACGTCGAACACCGCGACATGCGGCGCCCGCCCGGCCCCGAAGGCCGGCCGCGGCATCAGCCTCGGCAGGCAACCCATGCGGTCGAGCGTGTCGAGCGTCGAATCGTCGGCGACGCACACGATTTCCCGGACGCCCGCGCGCTTGGCGTCCTCGACGGCGCCGGTGAGCAGCTCCCCCACGACGACGTCGGCGCTATGGGGCCCCTCCCCGTCGCGGGCGTTGGTCATGGCGCACATCCGCGACATTTCCCACACTCTCGGGCTTTCGACGGTCGTGCCCGAAGCCAAGAGATAGGGCACGGCGTCGCGCAGCAGGGTCGGCCCGGTCGTCGGGTTCATGCGCACCGATCCGAGATAGCAGCCCACCGCCTTGTCGTAGACGATGACATAATGCGCATCGTCGGTGTCGAACGCGTCGAGGCCGCTTCCCTCCTCGAGGAACTCCTCGCCGATCTCGAAGCTTTTGCGGACCAGGGCCCGATTGACGATCATATCCGCCAGGAAATGCAGAGGAACCGCCGTACGTCCTTCCGCCACGATCTTGCCGAGCGCGCTCACCGCAAAGAACCTTTCGCCACGCCTTGACGCGCCGGACGAGCGCGCTCCGCCGCCCCGCAGGACACCGATCCAGCAAATCCCCCCTTTGCGTCAGGCGTCATGCCAAACCGTGTTGCAACCGAGGTCATATCGCTGCAATTCGCAGGCGGAAGCTTTGTTCCGGCGACGCCCTGGATCGGGCCGTTCGACAGGTTGAGTCTGTCAACTGCGAGCCCCGAAAGCCCCAACGAGCGCAGGAGTTGCGCCGCCGCCACGAGAACGCCTGTTCGCGAGTCCCGGTTGTCGAACTCGCATTCATGGCATAGCTGTAAGTTGTATCGGTGTCAACTATACAACTTTGTCGCACCCCCGAGGGCGCCAAGCCCGTCGCCATGCGACGGATCGCCGCCTTCCGCCTTAAGGCTGGAAGGCGGACCGGCGTCATTTCACGTCGACGAACGCGACGATGGCGCGACGCGGGATCGGCGCGTCCGACACCCGTCGCCCCCAGTTGCCGGAGATGAGGTCGATCGAGCCGTCGGCGTTGACGTTGGCGACGAAGCCGACATGCGCGGCGTAGCCGATGCGCGTGGTGACGACGGCGAGCGCGCCGATTTTCGGGCCTTGAAGCAGCGTTCCATAGGCGAGCGCCGAGGAGGCCAGGCCGTTGGCGAGCGGCCGGTGTCCGGTCCGCTCGAGGATGTAGGAAGCGAAATGGGCGCACCACGGTCCGCCCTTGCCGGTCATGTTGCGCGATCCGAGCCAGCGCGCGGCCTCCTCGACCACCACGCGCCCGACCGAGGGCGCCTCGGCACGGGCCTCAGCGAACCCGCGGCTCGGGCCGGCCGAGACAGAGGGCGGCGTCATGCGCCCGCTTGCCTGCGCCGCCCCGGAGATGGTCACAACGGCCAGCATGGCCGGAATCCTCAAACGTGCCTTCAAACCAATACTCCTTCAAAAACGCAGCGTTAACCGAACGTTAGCATTCGGATCCTGTGCGTCTTCTGAGCTGACTGATATGTTTATTGGCGATCCGAAGAGGTCGGATCAGCGAGATCGCATCAGATCCACCTTCGACTGTACGAAGGTCATAATGCGCTCGTGCTTCTTTGTACGATCACGCATGTTCGATCGACGTGACCGACGGCGAAACTAACTATCAATATGTCGGAAGTGTGAAGGTGGGACTGCCCCTCGCCCCGCTCGCGGGGAGAGGGTCGGGGTGAGGGGCGGCGCCAACGATTGAGGTTGGCGCCGCCTGAGACGGGTGGCGATGGATCGCGCGATAATGGACGTCGCCGAACCGGCCGCGCGGCAACGGCTCCTCGGCGCGATCATCGCCTGGTAGGCGTCGAGCCTGGCCTGGTCGCACAGGTCTAGTGACGTGCGTCAACGAAATCGAAGGGAGGCGACATCCCCTCCCCCCTTGTGGGGGAGGGCGAGGGAGGGGGGTCGCGCCGCCCTATCATCGCAAAAGAGCGAGACCTCAATTTGCAAGGTCGGCGAGACCCCCCATCCCAGCCTTCCCCCACAAGGGGGGAAGGAGAACGCCCTCGATTTGACCGGCGCACGTCACTAGGCGGTTCACGAGAATATTGGTTCCGGGATAGCAGTAAGGATCGGGGCCGCCTTAGACCATCCGGCCCGTCAGCGCGCCGGCCCGAACCGCGCCTGAATGGTTCGGCGGCGCTGAGGCCCTCGCGATCGAAGCGCTCCAGGACGGCGCATGCCGGGCGTCAGCGCAACGCCCTCGACGGCGCTGATGCGGGCGAAGCGGTCACGGCCGAGAACGAAGCCGGCCGGGCGGGCGGGCGTCGGACGGCAGGGCCGCGAGGGAAGCGCCTTGCGCATAGATCAAGGATGGCGCAACCGGAAGCCGTCGAGCAAGGTTGAGCGTTTGATAGGGGAAGCTATCAAAGCGATTCCAGAGCGTTTTGCGCTTCCGTCGAATCGGGCGCTGTAGACGCGGTCGCTGACCGCGTCAGCCGCGATCAGCGATCGCGGCTACAATTGGCCGCATCGATCCAAGCGTAATTTGCTCTTAGTCATCCGGTCCGCGAAACTTAGCTCGCGAGACTCTTTTGTGTGGCTATCGTTGCGGCATGCTCGGCGCCGAGCGCCTTTTCGCGGATCGCCAGCGCGCGCTCATGGAGCGGCCGGCGCTGATCGGACCGACGAGCCGTCCGCCGGCCACGGCGCGTTGCGCGACACGGGCGGCGCGTCGCGCCATTCGGAAAAGCGGTCGAGCGCCGGAGCCTTGAGCGGATCGTTGACCGCGGCGAGGAGCGCCGCGAGGAACTCGCGGCTGTCGGGCGCCAGCTTAGGCTGCAGGTAGTCGAGCAGATAGGCGACATCCCAGGGGTGGGCGACGCCTGGAGCGCGCGGCAATTCAGGGCCGCAGAGCAATGTCTTCAGGCGGCCGATCTGATCCGCCGCACGATCGTTGCGGAGCCTGTCGGCGACAAGCCCGAGGTAGGGGATGCACGGCGTAAGGTTGGAATAGCTCGGCAGGGTCGTTCGCCAGCTTTCGGCGAGCAGGTCTCGCGCCTCGTTGACGCGATCGAGCATCATCAGCGTCAGGGCGAGGTTGTTGCGGAAGTGCACAGTTAACGGGTCATCGACGCCGCGTAGGCGGACAGCCCTTTCGAATACCGCCCGCACAAGCGGTTCGGCGACGCTCGGAACGCCCTTCTTCCGCATGAAGGCGGCATGGTTGCTCCTCTCGATCCATTTCGGACCGAGTGTCGGAACTGAGGGGCTATTTGCGGATCGCGCCCGCCCGGTCGAAGTGCGGCCCCGCCCCCGGGAGGCTGCAAGATCGTTGCGCACCAGCGTGATCATGGGGTCCTCGGGGCCGAGCATCTTTTCCCAGATCGCCCGCGTGCGCCAGAAAAGCAGCCGTGCGGCAGTCAGGTCGCCTTGATCCCTAAGCAGGAGGGCGAGGTCGCCAAAGCTCTTCACCGTATCGGAATGCTCGGGGCCGAGCGCCTTTTCGTTGATCGCCAGCGCCCGCTCGTAGAGCGGCCGCGCCCCCGAAACATCGCCCTGCTTTTCGAGCAGGAGGGCTAGGTTGCCAGAAACTCTTCGCCGTGACCGGATGCTCCGGGCCGAGCGCCTTATCGTTGATCGCCAGCGCGCGCTCGAAGAGTGGCCGCGCCCCCGCAAGGTCGCGCCGGGCTTGAAGAACGGAGGCGAGGTTGTTGAGACTTCGCGCCGTATCGGGATGTTCGTGGCCGCATGCCTTTTCGCTGATCGCCAGGGCGCGCTCGAAAAGCGGCTGCGCCCCTGCGAGATCGCCCTGAGCATGGAGAACAGAGGCGAGGTTGTTGAGGCTCGTTCCCGTCGTTGGGTGCTCGGGGCCGAGCGCCTTCTCGAAGATCGCCAGCGCCCGCTCACAGAGCGGCCGCGCTCCCGTTAGATCGCCCTGGGCCTGAAGAAGATGGGCGAGATTGTTGAGGCTCGCCGCCGTATCGACATGCTCGGCGCCGAGCGCCTGCTCCCGGATCGCCAGAGCGCGCTTGTGGAGCGGCCGCGCTCCCGCGAGGTCGCCCTGGGCCTCGAGAAGGACGGCGAGGTTATTGAGGCTCTGCCCGGTATAGGCGTGCAAGGAGCCGAGCGTTTTCTCGCGGATCGCCAGAGCCCGCTCGAATAGCGGCCGCGCCCCCGCAAGGTCGCCCTGAACTTGGAGAAGGTGGGCGAGGTTGTTCAGGCTCAGCGCCGTACTCTTATCCTCGGAGCCGACCGTCTTCTCGCGGATCGCAAGCGCGCGCTCGAAGAGCGGCCGCGCCCCTGCGAGATCCCCCAGGGCCTGTATCGTCAGGGCAAGGTTGTTCAGGCTCACCGCCGTACGCGGACCCTCGGGGTTGAGCGTCTTCTCGCCGAGTGCGAGCGCCCGCTCGAATAGCGGCCGCGCCTCCGAATATGCGCCGCGGCCAAGCAAATAACTGCCTGCCCTATCCAGAAAATCCCTGTTCACGCGGCGGCCGAATTCGAAACTTTCGGCCTCATCGGGTAATTCCGTGTCCAATATGGATATATCGCAAATTGCAAGGAGATGCGGAGTGAGCGGCGCGCACAGCGACCACGAATCGGGGTTGTTGAAGCTGTCGCTGGGGTAGATCGCCCCAAGGCGCGCGACCAGATTCGTGAAGGCGTTCTCCAGAGCGCCCGTCCGCTCCGCCGTCATGAGGGCGACGGCCCGAACAAGACGATGCACCGTCACCGCCGGCGCGCCGTCTTCGAACGGGTCGTGCTTGACGAGCGACAGTTCAGCGAGCACAGCGAGCGCCGCCATGCGCTCGCCCTCGTCGTCGATCGCGCCCTCGACGAGAGTCAACGGGATGCGCTCCGGCGCGCAGAGCGCAAGAAACGCCATGAGGGGTTCGGCCGCCGGGCATTGCGCGACCGCATCGCCAATCGCCAGATCGAAAGTCGCGGCGACGCTGCGCGGATAGGGCGAGCCGCGTGGCGGCGTCTCCGCAATGAGGCTCGCCGCCCTCGCTGCGTAGGCGGCGAAGCTCATCTGCGTCCGCTTGCAGGTGGCCGCGGCATGATCGAGCGCGAGCGGCAGCCGCCCTAGCGCTTCGGCCAGCGTCCGCGCGCCCGCTCCGTCGCTGCGAGCGGCGCGAGCCAACAGAAACGCCATGGCTTCGGCGATCGGCATCACGTCGAGCGAGACCTCGTCCGCCCATCCACCCCAGTCTGAGAAGCGCGAAGTGAGCAGAACTCGCGCGCCTGCGGCAGGCATGAGATCGGCAATCTCTTCGGGCGACGTCACGTTGTCGTAGACGAGGAGCCAGATATCGCCCTGCTCGGCGAGCCGGCTGAGCGCCGCCCGGGCGGCTTTTTCGATGTCTGCCTCCGCGAGCGAGGTTGCTTCCAGCTCCATCCCGAGCGCCGCCAGGCTCGTCATCAGGCCGGCGCGGGTTTCCGCCCGGCACCACCAGACCCCATCATAAAGGTCGCGGAAGCGGTTGGCGTATTCGACGGCAAGCGCCGTCTTGCCGACCCCGCCCATGCCCTGCACCGCGGCCCGGCCGACCTGCGTCACGGCGGCGCGCCGGTCCTGAGTGAGAATGACGTCGAGCCGGTCGAATTCGTCCGTCCGGCCGGTGAAGCCTGCAATGCGCGGCGGGACGCCGACGAAGGTTCGGCCCCTTCGGCGTTGCGGCCGCTCCGCCGAGGAACGGCGCTCCGCCGCCGCCAGAATGCGACGCTTGCGCTCTTCCGGGTCCGTGACGTCTGCGAGCGTCTGATAGACGCAGTCGGCCAGAAGACCCCGTAACGGCGCCGCGTCGCAACGCAGGACAACGATGTGACGCTCCCGTTCGTCGCGCAGCCGCTCGGCCTCGAAGCTGGTGAATTCCTTGCGAGTGTAGGGGGACTGCTCGTAGTCCCCGGTAAAGAGGATGAGGAGATCGCGCGCGGCCTTGACGCCTTCGTGCATGGCCTCAACGAAGCTCGCGCCGAGCGGAATGTCGTAATCCTGGACGATGACCTTGTAGTCCGCGTGGGTCAGGACGTCCGCGACCTCCTGCGCGACGGCTGCGACCGAGCCGCGTCGGCTGAGGAAGAAATCGACCCTGCTCTCTACGGCGCCCGCCATCGCCCCGCGCCTCCCCGTTGCGTGCGGAAGCCCTGACCATATCCCAAAATGAGATTTTGTATGCGCACGCTGGTCCAACCGGCAGTCCGCGAAGCGCCCGCCCGGCGCCCGCGCCTCTAGGGCCCCTCGGGGGCGCCCAAGCTTGCCGACTCGGACGGCGACGCGGCCGTCCTCTGCGGGTCGTGATTATGGCGGCGCGCCGGAGGGAGCCGAGAATGTCGTTTGCGATCTTGCCCTTGCTCGCCGCCGCCTTGCGCGTCGTCTCGCCAACGCCAGCGCCGAACGCGCGTCCGAAGCCCGCCGCAATCCGGGACGCGAGACGAACGCGGGCGCTTCGCGTCAAGCGATCGGAGTTTCAGGAGCGATCGACGATTGAGAACATGGGCCAGGAATTTGAAGCAAGCGTCATCATAATTGCCACCATGGCGCCGGAGTCTTGACGGGCGGAGCCGCTGCCCCCGAATATGGTGTGAGAGGCGAATCTCGCGGTTCGCGGGGCTTTGATGGGACCGTTCGCAAGCGCCCGGCGGGTAGCCAAACTTGTCGCGGCGGCGGTTGCTTTACCCTGTCTCACCGCCTGCGCGGGGCTGCACCTCGAGCAGGATCCGAGTCAGGTCATTCAGCGGACCGAAGGCGAGGACAATTTCGCGCTCAGACAGAAAGCCGGGCCCGTCGCCGCGCGGGTCCTGCCCTACGCCCTGCTCGCGGAGCAATCCTATGATCCGCAGGTCTACGTGAGGCACGGGGTCGCGCCGCGCGCGAGCGCGTGTGCAGCGGGCGATCCCAAGGATTGCGGAACCGGCGACAGGCGCGCGGCCCAATGGCTCAATGAGTGGCGCTTTGTCTGGAGTTGCGACGGGCCGCGGGAATGCAAGGTGCGAACGCCGGGACAAAGCGAGCCCGTCGGGGGCTTGGGCGTACAAGTCTGGGCGCGTAAGGGCGCTCGCTGTCCGGAAGCGGTCATCGCTTTTCGCGGAACCGTCGGCGGAAACAAGGGAGATTGGGAATCCAATTTCCACTGGATCCTGCGCGGTCTCCCCGTCTACGACCAATACGACCAGGTCCGCGACCATGTCGGCGACTTCATCGGCCATATCGAGCGTGACCCGTGCTATCGGGGCGGCGCGACGCAGATCACGGCGGTCGGGCATTCGCTGGGCGGCGGATTGGCGCAGCTTGCGGCCTATTCCGATCCCCGTATCCGGCGTGTCTACGCCTTCGATCCTTCGATGGTGACGGGATACTATTCCGTTGATCCGCCGCACCGCGACCGCAACGTGCAGGGCCTCGGGATCGAGCGCATATACGAATTCGGCGAGATCCTCGCCTTCGGGCGGTTGGTCATGCTGCACTCCATTCCGCTCTCGCCCTGCAATCCGCGCGTCGTCAGTGTCCGGTTCCGGATCTTTCAAGGCGCCCCGATCGCGCTGCACAGCCTAACCGATCTCGACAACGGCCTGCTCAAGGTCGCGCGAGGCCACGAGCCCGAGACAGCGCCGATGGTGCTTGAGCCCTGCGGTCTCGAGCCGCGGAAGACGCCGATCGCCGCGGCGCAATGACGGCCGGGAGGGTGCAGTCCAAAAAAACACCGTGATCCCGTAATCTCGGTAATCTGGTGGTCACTCTTCGCCGCTCAACGATTTAGGATCGTGCCCTGAACGACAGGGCCATTCTCGGGTCGGAATGCGGAAATGCAAATACGGCGAAGCTTACTTTAATTTCAGATTTCGCGTTCGCCAACGTCTTGGTGACCGCCATAGCCCGTCGGAAGACGGGCGTCCCTGCGGACGCCCTATGGCCCGTCGGAAGACGGGGATCCCTGCGGACGCCCTATGGCCCGTCGGAAGACGGGGATCCCTGCGGACGCCCTATGGCCCGTCGGAAGACGGGCGTCCTTGCGGACGCCCTATGGCCCGTCGGAAGACGGCCGTCCTTGCGGACGCCCTACGGCGCGGACCAAGCGTTTCGGCTTTGAGAGACTATCGCCGCGTCGGACCGACGCGGCCACCCGAACGGCCGGAGCGGAGCGACCGAGCGCCCATTGGGCTCTTGACGGCGGCGGTTCGACGTGGCTGCGCCTCAGTCGCACGATGTGTGAATCTCGTAGGGCTTGACCCGGGGATCAGGACGAGGCGCGAAGGGGCGGCTAGTCGCTCGCTTCAACCAAATCGAAGGGAGGCGACGTTCCCTCCCCCCTTGTGGGGGAGGGTTAGGGAGGGGGGTCGCGCCGTCGTATAATCGCCTGGAGCGAGACCCTGAATGTCAAACGACATCCGGAAGGGGACCGGCGGCGACATCGAAAAGGATACCACCGGAAGAAGGGGATGATCCGCGTTTTCCGCCTCGCAGGGAGGCGTAGCCGACCGGAGAGGCGGAAAACGCGGGCGGCGGCGAACGAGGGTCATGCCAGTCGCTCCTGGTCGAGCATGGCGGGCTTGATCAGGCCGCTTCGCCGCTTCTCGCGCAGTCGATAGCTGTCGCCGCGGATGGTGACGACGGAGCTGTGATGGAGCAGCCGGTCGAGGATGGCGGTTGCAACCACTGGATCGCCGAACACGGTCCCCCACTCGCCGACCGCGCGATTTGAGGTGATCAGCATGCTGCCCCGTTCGTATCGGCGCGAGACGAGCTGGAAGAAGAGATGCGCCGCGTTGGGTTCGAACGGCAGATAGCCGAGCTCGTCGACGATCAGGAGCTTCGGCTTGGCGAAGAAGCCGAGCCGCTCGTCGAGCCGGCCTTCCGCGTGCGCCTTGGCGAGGCCGGCGACCAGCGCCGGCGCGGTGACGAACAGAACCGAATAGCCTTCGCGGATGGCGGCGCGGCCGAGCGCGATCGCCAGATGCGTCTTGCCGACCCCAGGCGGCCCGAGCAGGAGCAGCGCGTCGCCGTTGGCCACCCAGCGGCAAGCGGCGAGTTCGCGCACCTGATTCCTGTCGAGCGAGGGCTGGGCGGCGAAGTCGAAGCCGTCGAGATCGCGAGCGCAGGGAAAGTGGGCGATCTTGGTCGCCATCTCGACGCGCCGTTCGTCGCGCCGGCCGACCTCGCGCTCGACGAGGAGGGCCACGGCGTCGCGCAAGCTCAGCTCGCGCTTGGCGGCTTCGTCGAGCAGGCTGTCGAGCTGATCGCGGATGGCGGTCAGCTGCAGCCGGGTCAGCATGTCGGCGAGCGCGTGGCGGTCGGGGTTCATGACCAGGTCCCTCCCGCCGCCTCTTCGTACTCGGACAGGGGCCGCAGCAGCTCGGGCTCGACGAGGGCCGGCGCCGGCGCGGCCGCCGGCTGGCTCGCCGGAAACGGCGGCCGGCCCAAGGCGGCGAGGCCTTCCAGGTGGGCGGCGACCATCGCCCGCTGGCGGCGGCCGGCGATCTCGCCATGGCTGGCGACCTCAATGGCGGACGCTGATCCGCCCGCCGGCCACCGTCACCGCCACCGTCTCGCCGATCAGCCGCCAGGGCACGCTATAGGAATTGGTGTCGACCTCGATCGTAGCGTCGGTCTTGACCCGTCGGATGAGCTCGCGCATCGGGTCGAACGGAGGACGGCCGTCGAGCGGACGAAGAGCGGCGGCCTCCTCGCGAACGAACCGCGCCATCGGCGTTTCGCCCGTGGTCCCATGGACACGCTGATCGGCAATCTCGCGCATCCACCCGTCGAGATGCGCCTCGAGCGCGGCCCAACTGTCGAAGCCGCGCCCGGCGATCGCGTTGTGCTTCACGTAGCCGACGCCGCGCTCGTCCTTGCCCTTGGTCCGCGCCCGGTAGGGCGCGCAAGCCCGCGGCCGGAAACCCCAGTAGCGCGCAAACCCGTGCAGCCGCTCGTTGAACCGCACCTCGCGCGTCGCGGCGTCGTGATCCTCGACCAGCGCTCGGGCGTTGTCGAAAAGATCCTCCTGCGGAAGCCCGCCGAAGTGGCCAAACGCCGTCTCCATGCCGTCGAACCAGGCCGATTGACGTTCGTGCCGGAAGGCGCGCACGAATACGCGCCGCGAATAACCGAGCGTCGCCACAAACAGATGCAGCTTCACAACATCGCCGCCGATCGAGACCCGCGTCTCGCCAAAGTCGATCTGCAGCTGCCGCCCCGGCGGCGTCTCGAAGCGAAGCGTCGCCCGAGCCTCGGCGGCCAAGGACCGGCGCAGACCCTTCACCGCCCGCTCCACCGTGCGCAGGCTCACCGTCACGCCCTGCTCGCGCTCCAGTTCCTGGCGCACAACGTCGGCGTTGCCGCGGTGGCGGAAAAACCGCTCCTCCAGCCAGGCCTCCAATCCCTCCAACCGCTTCGACCGCCGCGGCCTCCGATAGCTCACCCAACCCTCGGCCGCCAGGTAACGCCGCACCGCCCGACGGCTGCATCCCAACGCCGTCGCGATCCGCCGCTCGCCCCAACCCAACGCCCTCAGCCGCAGCATCGCCGCAACCTCATCCGGCGTTCGCATCTCGTCTCCTCGCAGCTCATGACGCTGCGAAAAGCACCCCGCTGATTCGTTAACCAAAGGCGCCTCCTCTCAGGTAGAGGTGGTACCCTTTTGCCTGTCGCCTCCGGTCCACTTTTGCATGTCGCCCGACACCTGAATTCGCAAGGTCAGTGCGACCCCCCATCCCGACCTTCCCCCACAAGGGGGGGAAGGAGAACGCCTTCGATTTGACTGACGCAGGTCACTAGGCCGTTACCCTTCTCTGTTCGTGCGAATTGTTTCCCTGTTCCCTCGGCAGGACTTCCCTGTTCCTCGATTCGAATTCCCTGTTCCCTATTGCTGTCCTGCTGGGTTCGCGCGCCCCCGCCGCGGTGCCGGCTCGATCCCTGTTACGCGCCGGCGCCCGCCCGGCGCCCGCGCCTCTTGAGCCCCTCGGGGGCGTCTAAAACGGGCTAGTGTCCCGATTTTAAGGGAACTGAGGATAAAGTCTCTTCAGTTTGACGCGGGCGTCGTCGGTGGTGAACTGCCAGTCGGCCTTGACGCATTTCTTGTTTCTGTTCCTGGTCCACGCCTCCGCCTCGGCAGCCAGCGTGCCGATGTCCGGGATTTGCCGGTCGAGGCATTGCCGTGACAGGATGCTGAGTTCGGATTCGGCCATGTCGAGCCAGCTTCCGTGCTTTGGAGTGTAGTGCCACTCGAACCGCTCGACCAGCCGCCGCGCCTCGGCGGCGGGGAAGGCGGCGTAGAGCGACGCCGGCTTGTGGGTGTTGAGGTTGTCCTGCACGAGGACGATCTTCTCCGCCTGGGAGAACTGCTCGTCGGAGATTTTCTTCAGCATGTGAGCGTAGTCGACGGCGGTGCGTCGTTCGGTGACCTCGACATGGCGCCGGCCTTCGAGCGGGGCGAAGACCATGAACAAATTGGCCGTTCCGTTGCGCTCGTATTCGTAGTCGTGGCGGGCCGGACGGCCCGGCGCGGCGGGCACGGGGACGCGCGTCTCGACGATCAGTTGCTTCGAGGTCTCGTCGAGGCAGACGACGGGCCGTTCCGGGTCGTATGGACGGGAATAGACCTCCAGCACATCCTCCATTGCGGCGACGAACTCGGCGTTGGCCTCCGGCGGGATCACCCACTGCCGGTTCAGGTGCGGCTTGAGGATGTTTTTTTTAGAGTCCGCCCGATGGTGCTGTCGCTGGCGCGTTCTACGATCTTGAGTTCGACGACCTTCTCCTCCAGCAGGCGCAACGACCACTTTGCATAACCTTCGGGCGGCGCTGAGCATGTCAGGGCGATGAGCCGCGCCTCGGCCTCGCCGTCGAAGGTCATCGGACGCGCCGACTTCGGGTTGTAGCTCCGGCACATGCAGTCCTCGAAGCCCATCTCGACGAGCCGCTGCCTGGTCCGCGAGACGTTGGACTTGCTCGTATCAAGCGCCTCCATGATCTGCTCGTCGGTCCATCCGTCGCCCGCTTCGGAAACGTCGGCTTTGAGCAGGATCCGCGCCCGCGTAACCAACTCAGCCGAGCGTCTGCCCTTGCAAAGGAATTCCTCCAGGAAGGACCGTTCTTCAAGGCTCAATTTTACGATGTACTTCTTCTCGGCCACGAATCATCTCCATGCTTCAAAACAGCAGGGACGTTTGATTCATGGAAACGATTCGATATCAAGGAAGCGCGGCACTAGAAGAGAAGGTTCACAGAACAAATCATGTACATCCGCAGGAATTCGGGCTATGCTGGCTCTTGAGGTCGAAAGCGTCCGCCGTGTGGACCACCCGCCCGCGGCGCCGCCTGCGCGGCGGCGGAGGTTCGGCGGCTTTGCGGGGGCGCGTCCGTGGACGATGCAACAGGTCGAGAGCGATGAACGAAGGTAGCGCCGTTTTGCCCTGGCCCCGCCGCCCACAGCCCGTCGAAAGACGGGCGTCCTCACGGACGCCCAGCGACAGCCCGTCGAAGGACGGGCGTCCTCGCGGACGGCTTGTGGCGGCCCGCCTCTCCCTAAAAAGTCCCGCGGGGAGAGGGCGGTTTCGGTTGGGACCTTGGCCGTGGGCGCAACCGAAATCGCGGAAATTTTCATTTTTTTCCGTTCAGCGCCGCAAGCCCTTGGAAAGGCTCAATTCACGGGTGGATAAGGGCCGCTTCAGACGTGCTGAACCGGCGCCGAACGCGTGTCGAACGGTGTCGAACGCATGCTGAACGCATACCGAATGGAGGTCGAAGCGGGCCTGAACGGCGCCCGGAGCCGCCGTTTCGGGCGGCCCCATGCGTCCTACCAGCGGATCAGCGCCGCGCCCCAGGTGAAGCCGCCGCCGACCCCCTGGATCATCACCAGGTCGCCCGGCTTGATGCGCCCGTCCCCGACCGCCACCGAGAGCGCCAGCGGGATCGAGGCGGCGGAGGTGTTGCCGTGCCGGTCGACGGTCACGACCACCTTGTCGCGCGGGACGCCGAGCCGGTCGGCCGAGGCCTCGATGATCCGCCGGTTGGCCTGATGCGGCACGAACCAGTCGATCGCGGCCGCGTCGCAGCCGGCGTCGGCGAGGCAGCCCTGGATCACGTCCGACACCATGCCGACCGCGTGGCGGAACACCTCCTTGCCCTCCATCCGAAGATGGCCGGTCGTCTGGGTGGTCGACGGCCCGCCGTCGACAAAGAGCTTGGCGCGGTGCCGTCCGTCTGATCGGAGCCGCGAGGCGATCACCCCGGGGGAAGCGAAGGCGCCGTCGCTTTCCTGCGCCTCGAGCACGATCGCGCCGGCGCCGTCGCCAAACAACACGCAGGTCGTGCGGTCGTTCCAGTCGAGGATGCGCGAGAAGGTCTCGGCCCCGATCACCAGCGCCCGCTTGTGCGAGCCGGAGCGCAGGAACTTGTCGGCGATCGTGACGGCGAACACGAAACCGGTGCAGACCGCCTGCACGTCGAAGGCCACGCCCTGGGTCATGCCGAGATTGGCCTGGACCTGGGTCGCCGTCGCCGGAAAGGTGTAGTCCGGGGTCGAGGTCGCCACGACGATCAGGTCGATGTCGTCCGCTTTGAGGCCGGCGCGGCTCAGCGCCGCCTCGGCCGCCTTCGTCGCCAGCGTCGAGGTCGTCTCGCCTTCGCCCGCGACATAACGCTGCCTGATGCCGGTGCGCTGGCGGATCCACTCGTCCGAGGTGTCCACTTTGCCGGCGAGTTCCTGGTTCGTGACGAACTCGGGCGGGAAGCGCGGCGCCCACGCCGCGGACGCAAGAACGAAGTTGGGAAGGCATTCAGGATTCCAGGGGTCAGGTCTCTGCGACCGGCGAGGGCGCCGCGGGACGGCTTTCGCTGGCTTGGGCGATCATTTCACGAATCTTGGCCAGTAGTTCCTGACGGACCATGTCATAGCCAAGCTCGACGGCGCCGGCGTAGCTGTCGGCGTCGGCGCCGCCATGGGCCTTGATGACGACGCCGTCAAGGCCAAGGAACACGCCGCCGTGGGCGCGCGGCGCCATTCGCTCGCGCAGGGCGTCGAGGGCCTTGCGGGCGAACAGGAAGCCGATGCGCGACATGAGGCTGTGACTGAACGCGTCGCGCATGTACTGGCTAAGCTGGCGGGCGGTGCCTTCGGCCGTCTTCAGCGCGATGTTGCCGGCGAAGCCTTCGGTGACGAATACGTCGACCGCGCCCTTGCCCAGGTCGTCGCCCTCGACGAAGCCTTGATAGCGCATATTGGGCAGGTTCGCCTCGCGCAGGATCCGCCCGGCCGCCTTGACCTCCTCCACTCCCTTGATCTCCTCGGTCCCGACGTTGAGGAGGCCCACGGTCGGGCTGTCGATGTCGAAGACGATGCGCGCCATCGCCGCGCCCATCACCGCCAGATCGACGAGGTGCTGCTCGTCGCCGCCGATCGTCGCGCCAACATCGAGGACGATCGACTCGCCGCGCATCGTCGGCCAGAGCGCGGCGATCGCGGGCCGGTCGATCGGCGCCATGGTGTGCAGGCAGAACTTCGCCATCGCCATCAGCGCGCCGGTGTTGCCGGCCGAGATGACGCAATGGGCGGCGCCTGTCTTCACCGCCTCGATCGCCTGCCACATCGACGAGACGCGCCGGCCGGTGCGCAGAGCCTGGCTCGGCTTGTCGGTCATCTTGACGGCGACGTCGGTATGAAAGACCTCGGCGTGGCCGGCGAGCCTCGGTTCGGCCGCAAGATAGGGAGCGATCGCGGTCCGGTCGCCGAACAGAAGGAAGCGGACGTCGGGCCGCCGTTCGAGCGCGACCGCCGCCGCGGGCAGCACAACGGCAGGGCCGTAATCGCCCCCCATGGCGTCCAGCGCTATGCGGATCTCCGTCGCCATTCCTAGTGTCCGACCGCGCCCAGCCCAGCCCGGGCGGCGCCCGGCGCGGCGGACAATAGCGTCTTCGGCGCTTAAGGCAACGGCGCCGGGGCGGGGCGGCGACGGAAGCTCGCCGCGCTCCCTTCGACGCGGGCCGCGCAGGGCCCGCATGCCGGGCTGAGACATAGTGTCGCGACAATGGGCTGGCGGCGTTGACCCTTTTGTGCGCGCCAGATGGGCGCGGGGAAATCATGGCGAATTGGTTTCGACCGCTTGTCGTGGCGTTGCTGGGAGTTGCAGCGCTCGCCGGCATGTCCGCGACGGGCTCCGCCCGGGCAGGCGAGGCTCTCGATCCCTGGGCGTCCAACAACGGCTTTGCGGTCCCGGCCGACGCGAACCCGCCGCCGTTCGACGGCCCCTACAAGTTCCGCCGGCTCAGCCACGACTACCCTTCCGCCCCGCCCGCCCACTCCTGGCTCGACGTCAAGCCGCACGGCCTCATCACCCTCGACAACGCGCCAGCGTACATGACGAAGCTCAAGGCCTATGTCGAACCTTCGCTGCGCAAGATGATCGAAGCGCCGGCGGATTGGGACCCGGCCGCAAACGGCTGGTACGACATGCCCTGGATGGGCCAGGCGGCCGACGCCGAGGACGGACGCGACGCCATTCTCGGCTCGTTCACCGGCCAGATCATCCTCGCCGCCAGCGAGCAGCGCCACGATCTGAAGACCGACACGCATAACCACACGATCATCTACTACGACGGCATGGCCGCCTCGACGCTCGGCGACATTTGGAGGGATGTCAGGAATCCGACCGTCTCGGCCGCGTTCTATCGGGAAGGCTCGCTCGTCGTGAAGGCCGGCGGCGTCGCCGCCACGCCCGAGCAATGGCCGGAGACCGACGGCCAAGAGCCCGATCGCCCTGCCCTTTGTCCGATTTGGCGTCGACCCGCGCTCAGTGCTTCTGACGGCGATTGTGCAGGCACTGAACGCCAAGCCGCAGGGCCTTGATTACGACATGCTGCTGATGTTCGCGGTCGGAACGGCGCAGCTCGCGTTCGCCCAGATCGGGCTCGGCTGGACGGAGATCCGGGACGGGAATGTCGAGGCGGGGCTCGCCGTGCTCGATCGCGGCATCGCGCGCCACCGGTTTCGAGACCTGGCAGACCTGGTTCGGCGGGCTCCCGATGGAGGCGCTGACGGCGCTCGGCCGGATCGACGAGGCGCTGGCCGAAGGCGCCCGGCAGGCCGCCCGCTCGGCCCGGAACGGCGAGCGCCTGTTTGAGCGCCAGCTCGACGCCGCCAACGCCGGCGCGCTCGCGGCGCGGCATTAGCGCGGGATGCATGACTGCGGACGCGGTCGGTGGTCCCGCGCCCTGTCGACGCGGTCGTTGACCGCGTCCCGCCCCTGTAGCCGCGGTCGTTGACCGCGTCCCGCGCTCAACGAGCGCGGCTACAAGGCGGCGCGCGACATTTGGATTTCCTCAGGTCTACGCGGCGGTGCATCGGGGCTCCGCGAATCGCCGGGTTTTGGACCGTTGGATTTGTTTGGAATTCCTTGGATTCTCTCGTCCGAAATGAGCCTTTTCAATGGGTTACACGCGACCCGGGGGCCATTTTATTTTCAGGGGGGGCCTTCTCCCCCTGTGGGCGCCGAAAGGGCCGGCTCTCATCGAGCCGAAGGTCGACCGCAGGCAAACGCGTCGCCGACTGAAAAAGGCGGGCCACACCGGCAATTGGGGCAGTCGACATCGCGAGGTCCGATCGGGCATTGGGATCAAACTAACCCCGCATTCGCTTTTTTGCAAGGAATTGTCGACTAGGCTCACATTTTATGAAAACCTCCGACGCACACCTTTGCTAACGCCGTCCGCCGCCATCCGCAGCGGTCCGGCCGCCCTCACCGAATCGGTGGCGCGTATTGCAGGCCGCCCTTGGTCCAGAGCGCGTTCAGGCCGCGCTTGATCTTGATCGGCGAGCCCATGCCGACGTTGCGCTCAAAGATTTCGCCGTAGTTTCCTTCAGCCTTGATGATCTGATAGGCCCAGTCGTTGGCGAGGCCCATCGACTTGCCGAAGTCGCCCTCGACGCCGAGCAGGCGGCGGATGTTGGGGTTCGGCGATTTCAGCATGGCGTCGACATTGGCCTGGGTCACCCCCAGCTCCTCGGCGGTGACGAGAGCCCAATGGGTCCACTGCACGATCTCGAACCACTGGATGTCGTCCTTGCGCACCGACGGGCCGAGGGGCTCCTTGGAGATGATCTCCGGCAGGACGATGTTGTCGTCCGGAACCGACATTTTCAGGCGCTCGGCGTAAAGGCCCGAGGAGTTGGTGGTGTAGGCGTCGCAGCGGCCCGAATCGTAGGCCTTGGTCGCCTCCTCGTCGGTGGCGAACACCACCGCCTCGAGCTTCATGTTGTTGGCGCGGAAATAGTCGGCGAGGTTGAGCTCGGTCGTCGTGCCCTGCTGCACGCAGACCGAGGCGCCGTCGAGCTTCAGCGCCGAATCGACGCCGAGCTTCTTGTGCACCATGAAGGCCTGCCCGTCGTAGAAATTGATGCCGGTGAAGAACATGCCGCCGAGCTCGCGCGACATCGTCCAGGTGGTGTTGCGGATCAGCACGTCGATCTCGCCCGAAGCGAGGATGGTCGGCCGGTCCTTGGCGTTGACGGGGAGGAACTTGACCTTGCCCGGGTCATTGAAGATCGCCGCCGTAATCGCGCGGCACTCGTCGACGTCGAGGCCCTTCCACACCCCCTGGTCGTCGGGCAGGCCGAAGCCCGCAAGACCAATATTCGAGCCGCAGATCAGCTGGCCGCGCGCCTTGACCTGATCGAGCGTGCCGGCGTGTGCGGGAAACGCCGCGAGACAGCCGAACGCCGCCGCAGCGAGCCAAGCCCTTGTCGTTCGCATGATGAATCTCCAGAATGATTTCCGATTAAGGCCGCCCTGCCGAGGGGCGCTCATTTTCCAACGGCATTGTCCGAACCCCGGCGCGCCCGAGTCAACTGCCCCGGCGCCCTCCGCCTGTCCAGTCGAAGCAAGCGCGTTATCGATGGCTCTTCCTGTACCAGAGGTCCTCAGCCATGTTGTTCCCGATTTGGGAACATGATAACGTGCGGCATGCGAGTGATCGCGCGCAGCACGCTCGTCGCCTATGCGAGCAAGCATCCGGAGACGAAGGTCGCGTTGGAACGGTGGTACAAACGCGTCAGGGCCGCGCACTGGACGTCAACCGATGAAGTCCAAAGAGCGGCTCCGAAGTGCAAGACGCTAAACCGCGAGCGCGTGAAATTCGAAGTCGCCGGAGGAAACTATCGTCTGGTGGTCGCTTTCGATTTTGATCGGCAAGCGGCCTTCGTGAAGTTCATCGGCTCGCATGCCGAGTATGACCGCGTCGACGCTCTGACCGTATGGCAGTTCTGAGAGGCCGCCCCAATGGAAATTCGTGCAATCCGCACCGACGAGGACCACCGGGCCGCGGTCGCGGAAATCGAGGCTTGCTGGGGCGCGACGGAGGGAACGGAGGAGGGCGACAGGCTTGACGTGCTCCTCGCGCTTGTCGACGCATACGAAGAAAAGCGATGGCCCATCGATCTTGACGAGAACTTCGATCCCATCGACGTCCTCAACCACGCGATCGAGGAGTTGGGACACACGCAGGCCGAACTCGCCGTGCTCCTGGGATCGCGCTCACGCGCGTCGGAGGTTCTTGTCCGACGGCGCGCGCTCACCGTCGACATGATCCACAAGATCAGCAAAGCGTGGAAGATCCCCGCCGACCTCCTGGTCCGGCCGTACCGGATTGAACGCGCCGCCTGATCGAATGGCCGGGCGATCCACGCATCGGGCGACTGAGGCGAAAACTCCTCTGAAGACGCCGGCATGCGGGCCAGCCGTTCCCGGGCGCGGATTCAACCTTTTCAAGGTCTTGCAACGGGTTTTGCGGGCGACCGGGCAGCGGCGCGTCGAGGCTGGAAAAATGCCGCCCGGGCTCGGGGCGCGCGAATGCGTGAGAGCGCTTTCGCGCCGCCCTCCCGGAGCCCGGGGTTTCGAGGGCCCCGCAATCCCGGGCGCGGATTCAATCTTTTCAGGGTCTTGCGGCGGATTTTCCGGGCGAGCATCGCCTTTGGAGGCGTCAGCGCGTCCCTTCTCCCACCCTTTCTCCCTCCCCGGGCCTGACCAGGCCTTACCCGGGATCACGGGGGTTACGGTGGTTTACGTGACATTCCGCGCGCGGGGCGGTCTGCGCGGCCTGAACGATCTCGCAACATCCCGCAATTTACGGCCGAATCCCGGCGTCCGGGTGTCTTGATTTCTGCCGATCCACGGGATCAACGCTTCTCCTCGGCATCGACGTACGCTCGATATTTTGTGAAACTTCTGGCGAGATCGGATCTTCGCGCGCGGACCACTCCATCGAAAGTCATGGCGTGAAAACGGAATTCGACGCTGTCGCCGGCGAGAAGAATGACAGAAATTCGCCGTCCGTTCTTGTCCAGAAAAACATATTCGCGGCCGTCTGCAATTGCTGAAAGCTCATAAACAATCTTGTTCCATTCGGAGCGTGAGATACAATTTTTAGCCTCGCCTACCCATACTTCGATATCTCGTGAAACATCCTTATAGACACACACGACCATCGCGTTCGGTATATATAGCTTGAGTACCGGGTCGGTGGTGAGGGCGGCCAGGCGTTCGAAGAAAGCCGCGAGCCGATCGAGCAGCCAGACAATAAGGTCGCGCGTGCTTTTCCGACGACTAGAATTCCAAAATCCGGCCATCGCGATGCCTCGGTTACGGGGATAGCCTCGGTTACGGTGACAGGCCAGCAATTGTAATATCTTAGTTCTTGGGTCTTGTCGCCGGAGGCGTAGAGTCCGCGAGCAAGCAAAAGGGCAATTACGGGCGTGTCAATGTTATCCTTGAGTGACTTCCTCAGAGCCAAATGATCGATCATCTCAAGCGAAGACGGCCCCTGACAACCGGCCCTATCCGCTGAATGTCTGGACGAGAACGTTCAAGCAAACTTCGGCGTTTGCTGCTGGGATACGTTCGGATTGCACGAGAACGACCATTCCATGCAACGCGCTCCACAGCACTTCGGCCAAAGTTTCCGGCTGTTGCCGATCTGGCCCAAGTGCGGTGACCAACTCGGCGAAGGCGGCCCGGAGCGCCGCCGGCGTTTCCTCGCTGGCGAATTTGATCTTCGTCGGCGAGACGAACATCGCCTCGTAGATAACCGGCCGCGAACGGGCAAAATCAAGATAGGCGGCGCAGACGTTGCGCAAAACGTCCGGTGCGCCAGCGACATTCGCCGTTTCCATTCTCAATCGCGCCGCAAGGTCCTCGAATCCTCTGGTGGCCACTGCGGCCATGATGTCGGCCTTCCCCTTGAAGTGGCTGTAGAGAACAGGCTGGCTGTAGTCGATCAGCGCCGCGAGACGGCGCGTGGTGACGGCGTCCCAACCCTCGGCTTCGGCCAGTTTGCGCGCTGCCGCCAGGATGAGTTCATAGCGCTCGGCGCGCTGGCGCTCTCTGCGTTCGGCGATCGACATCCATAGAGCCTATCGACGCACGAATTTGTGTCAACGCTAGGTTTCGCCTTGACAACGAATCCTAGCGCTGCTAGTGTTTCTGCGACTGACAGGGGTTCGCCAATGATCCTCATCGGATATGTGCTCTCCGGCCTGATCGCGGTCGCAATCCTATTCATCGGGTCGCGCTTTCTGTGGGACCCCGCGGTCGCAGCGCGTGACTTCGGCATCCCCAATTCTCCATCGCCGTCGACCGGCTTTACCGGATGGCTGGCTGTGAAGGGCACGCGAGACATCGTCTCCGGCCTTTTTGTCGTGCTGCTCATGGCCAATGGGTCGCCGCGCTTGCTCGGCGAATTCATGCTCGTGGCGAGCCTGATCGCATTGGGCGATGCGGCGACAGTCCTTCGATCGGGCGGAAGCCGAACAGCCGCCTTCGGCATCCATGGCCTGACGGCGCTGGTCATCATCGCAACCGGCGCGAGCCTCATCGCCGCGGCCAACTGAAAGGGACGAAACATGACGATCCTTCAGAACTCCATGCCAAGCGCCATCGCGTGGCTGCTGGCCTTTGCGTTCGCCGGCGCCGCCTTATTCAACGCCATGGGGGGAGCGGCTGTGCAGGCGCAGTTTCTGCGCTGGGGTTATCCGGCGTGGTGGAACTTCATTGCCGCCGGGCTCGAAATGCTGAGCGCCGCGCTCATCGTTCTTCCCGAAACGCGCATTTGGGGATTGGCGCTCGGGGCAATTGTGTTGATCGCCGCGATCGCCACCCTCACATGGCGCCGGGAATACCAGCATTTGCCCCCGGGCGTGGCGCTGGCCGCGCTAATCGGCGTCGAATTGGCGCTTGTCGCCGTGCATTGAGAAGCGCAGGTTACAGTGACAGGCCCAAGCCTTCGGTCTAGCCTCCCATCGCCACTGCCGCCAGGCGCGCGTGATGGCGGGGCGAACTGCCCATCACGCGCTTAAAGGCCGTGCTGAACGCGCTTTCGAACTCATACCCGAGCGAGCGGGCGACCGCCCCGATAGGTTCGCCGCGCAACAGGCTTCTTCCGGCGAGCAGCATCCGCCAGCGCGTAAGATATTCGATCGGTCCATCGCCGACCAGTTGCCCAAATCGCGCTGCGAAACCGGATCGCGACATGCCGACTTCGAGGGCCAGCGCCGCCACCGTCCAGCGCCGCGCTGGCTCGCGATGGATCGCCGCGATCGCCGCCCCGACATGCTTGTCGGAGAGCGCAAACAGCCAGCCGACGCCCTTGCCTTCGTCGAGGTGAAGGCGCAGCGCCTGGACGAAGATCATGGTGACCAGCTGCTGGACGATCAGGAAGCCTCCCGGCTTGGGGTCGACCCGCTCTTGCCGCATCCGGTCGATGGCCCAGCGTAACGTCGCGCAATCGATCTCGCTCCGCAGATGGACGACTGGCGGCAGCATGCCGAGCAGCATGTCCGCCTGCGCCCCAGCGAGTTGGAAATGGCCGCCGAGCACCGTGACCCCGCCGCCGTCGTTCAGCCTGACCAGTGCGCCTTCGCGGGCGCCGAGAAAATGGCGCTTCCAATCCTCGGGCGGCAGGGCCGGATCGCTTGCGACCCGAAACGGCGAGCCGTGCGGCAGCAGGAGGCAGTCGCCTCGCTTGAAAAGCACCGGCTCGCCAGCGCCCTCGACCGCGAGCCAACACGCGCCCGAGGTCACGGCGTAGCATTTGACCCCATTAAATGGATCGAAGCGGATCGACCAGTCGCCGCCCGCCTCGAAACCTCCGACGAGGTAGTTTCGCAGCTCCAGGAAAGAGATGACTTCGGACAGCGGATCCATCCCTGGACGATCTCAAAGAAACGACAGACGCTAGCGCATAGATCGTCTGGACGCAATCCCCTACCTCTCTCCCCTCGCGGCCAAACGGCCGCACTCGGTCCAGATGACCTGGGAGAAGCACGATGCAAGAGACTGCGGTGTTCGTTATCGTCGAAGTTGTTTCCGTCCAGGATCCAGAGGGCCTACGGATCTACGCGCAGCGCGCGAGCAAGCTGATTGGCCCTTTAGGGGGAGTCGTCGTCGGACAAGGCGCAATTCCAGTCGACGGAGAGCCCGGTTTTGCTCCGCTTGTGATCCAACGTTGGACCTCTGAAGGCGCTTTCCGGGGCTGGCTGAACAGTGAAGCCTACCAGCCCCTTAAAGAAATTCGGCTGGCAAGCGCCACCATGCGGGTGGCGATCGTTCCGATCAGCGCCGGCCCGGCCGCCTGACACGGGACCACAAAAGCGGAGAACGAGTCGAGGTCATCGCTTATGAAACGCGTTCAATATCTTCGATACGGCGGCCCGGGGGAACTGCGGCTCGACGAGGTCAAACGGCCGGAGCCCGAGCGTGGCCAAATTCGCGTTCATGTCAGGGCTGCGGCAGCAAACCCTATGGACTGGAAAATTCGCCGGGGCGAGATGAAGGCGCTTTCCGGGTTCCGCTTTCCACGCGGCCTGGGCCATGATTTCGCCGGCGTCGTCGAAGCCGTCGGGCCGGGCGTGGAGCAGTTCAAGCTGGGCGATGACGTCTTCGGCGTCACCTCCATCCGTCAGGCGGGCGCGTTCGCCGAATCCATCGTCGCAGACGTAAAAAATGTCGGGCTCAAGCCGCCATCCATCTCGTTCGAGCAGGCGGCCGCCTTGACCGTAGTGGGCGGGACGGCCTGGAACGCGCTGGTGGCGAAGGCGAGGCTGACGGCTGGCCAGTCGATCTTTATCGCCGGGTGTTTGGGCGGGGTTGGACGTGCGGCGGTGCAGATTGCGCGCATGCGCGGCGCAAACGTCGTCGGCAGTTGCAGCGCGTCCGGACGCGAGGACGCACTGGCGCTGGGCGTGAGCGAGGTTGTCGACTATCGCGCCTTCGACATCGCTTCCTATCAACGTCGCTTCGACGTGGTCTTCGATACGGCGGGCGCGCTGTCGCTGAGCCAATGCGGCGCGATGCTGAAACGCCGCGGCATGTCGCTGCACATCGTCCCTACCCCCGCCAAGATGATCGGCTGCCTCATCCCGTCGCGACATCACCTGGTGTTCGGCAATCCGACGCCACAATCCCTGGCAGGCATCGCCGAAGCGGCCGGGCGCGGCCAGCTCGTCCCGGCGATCGGCCGCATCGTGTCGCTGTCCGAGGCGATCCCGGCGGTCGTCGAGCTCGAGAGGACAGGCTCCCCTAAGGGCAAGCTGGTGATCGTTCCCACACAGGCGATTCACCCATCGGGCGGCTGAGGGTCCCTCAGACCTCAACTCCGTGACGGCGGCAGGCCGCCTCGAGATAGGAGCCGGGCGGCGGCGAAACTCTGGCCTCCCGGTGCAAGACAGAATGCCAAAGGTGGACCGTCCTCGTTTCGCTCGTCAGCTGACGTTCGACGGGTTCCGGCGGGCCGCATAAGAGTTTGGCCTCCCGGTGCCGGAGCGGGTAAAACACCGACCGCTCCTTGGCCCAACTCGCGACACGATATTTTTTTGCCAGATAGGTCAAATACATCGGCCCAAACGTGCCCCAGCGGTAATTTTCTGGGCGAAGGTCGCCTTCCTTGAACCGCCTCCATTGGAAGAGGATCGTTTTCCTCAGTCCGTAGAACGGCGGCTTCCAGTTGACGTGAGGGATGGCGCAGAGATCGCGAACCATGCCGGAATCAGACGGGAGGCGCAGAACCGCGCCGTCGATCGACTTTTCGTGTTCCCAGCCGAAAACATAATCGTCATGGAAATCAATTGGCCTAATGAAATGAAGGTCGAGATCGACCCAATAGCCCAATCCCTTCGCTTGCATGGCGTAGCGGAAAAAATCCGTGCCAAGCGCAGCCCAACCGCCGTCAAAGTATCTCGCCAGCGTCTCGTAGGGGACCACCTCGTTCGCGTCGCGCATTTCAACCCCGCTCGGAACGTTGCGGAGTTTTTCCCGAGTGTACGAATAGAGCGTGAAGGGGTGGCCGACGGACAGCGCCGAGACCATGGTCAGGCGTTCGACATAACCGAGCTGTTCGCCGATCCACAGCGAATTCAATCGATCCAGCATTCCATTCCCCGGCGCGCTTTCGGCTTCGCTTAGCACCGCCGAGGCTCCGCGAACAAGACTTACTCACCTGCCAGTCGCCATTCCCACAGATGAGAGCGCGGTTGGGCGCAGCCGGCCACGGAAGCGGTGCTTCCCATCATCCGTCAACTCGCCTGTCGGCAACGGAGGGTAGGATCTCGTCGTTTGTGTTTGTGTCTTGTGGTCGGCTGCGACAAATGAGCGCTCCGGTCGCATTTTTGACCCGTTCGCCGAGCCGCCAGCGAGCAAGCACAACTTTCGCAGAGGGGACGGCTCGCACCGGCGCCAAGCGGACCTCGAGCGCGTCACGACCGGCAAGGCGGCCTCACCCGATTGCCGTGCCGCAGCCGGGCCGGAGGCGCGCCAAGCCGGATGCAAGCGTGGATGCAGGCGTGCTAGCAACGGCCGAACGCAGACTTTGGAGACCCACCGCCCCTCATGACCAAACTCACCGACGAAACTCGCGTTTCCCTCAAGAGCCGCACGCGCCTCATCCATCTCGGGCGTGACGGCGGCCAGTCGCAGGGGTTCGTCAATGTGCCGCCGTTTCGCGGCTCGACCGTGCTCTATCCCGACACGGCGACGCTGAAGAGCCGCGCCCAGCGCTACACCTATGGGACGCACGGCACGCCGACGACGGACGCGCTCTCGTCGGCCTGGACCGACATTTCCGGCGCGGCGGGGACCGAGCTCGTCCCGTCGGGCCTTGCGGCGATCGTCGTGGCGCTGATGACGGCCGTCTCGGCCGGCGACCACCTGCTGATCACCAACTCGGCCTATGGGCCCGCGCGCGCCTTCGCCAACGGGATTTTGAAGCGCATGGGGGTCGAGACGACCTTCTACGACCCTTGCGTCGGCGCTGGCATCGAGGCGCTCATCCGGCCGAACACCAAGGCGGTGCTGACCGAATCGCCGGGCTCGCAGAGTTTCGAGATCCAGGACGTGCCGGCGATCGCCGAGGTCGCGCACGCCCGCGGCGCCTGCGTCCTGATGGACAACACCTGGGCGACGCCGCTCTTCTTCCCGCCCCATGCCCACGGCGTCGACATCGCGATCGAGGCCGGCACGAAATATCTGTCGGGTCATTCCGACCTTCTGCTCGGCCTCGTCTCGGCCAACGCGGAATGGTTTTCGCGGGTCCGCCACACCGCGGGCCAGATGGCGATCCCGGCCGGGCCGGAGGACGTCTTTCTGGCGCTGCGCGGCTTGAGGACGATGGAGCTGCGGCTCAGCGAGGCCGAGCGGCAAGGGCTCGCCATGGCGCGCTGGCTCAGCGAGCGCCCCGAGGTCCTGCGCGTCCTCCACCCGGCCCTGCCCGACCACCCCGGCCATGCGCTCTGGAAACGCGACTTCCTGGGCTCGTCGGGCCTCTTCAGCGTCATCCTGAAACCCGTCTCGGAGGCGGCGGTCGCCGCCTTTCTCGACGGACTGCAGCTCTTCGGCCTCGGCTATTCCTGGGGCGGCTACGAGAGCCTCGTCATCCCGTTCGACTGCTCGACCTATCGCACCGCGACGATATGGGCGCCCGGCGGACCGGCGCTGCGCTTCTCGATCGGCCTCGAGGACATCGGGGATTTGCAGGCGGACCTCGAGCGCGGCTTTGCGCGCCTGAACGCGACGGCGTGAGGCCCATGCGCGACTTCCTCATCGACACCGACACCGCCTCCGACGACGCCGTCGCGATCATCATGGCGCTCTCGGCGCCCGATGTGCGGGTGCTGGGGCTGACGACGGTCGCCGGCAATGTCGCGCTCGATCAGGCGACCCGCAACGCGCTCCTCACCGCGGAAATCTGCGGGTCGGACGTCCCCGTCTACCAGGGCGCCGAGGCCCCGCTCGTGCGGACGCTGCGCGACGCGCATTGGTTTCACGGGGCCGACGGCCTCGGCGACCATGGGCTTCCGGCGCCGAAGCGCGCGGCCGAGGTCGAGCACGCGGTCGACGCCATCTTGCGCCATTCGCGCCAGAACTCCCGGCCTGACGCTGGTGACGCTCGGGCCGCTGACCAACATCGCGCTCGCCCTCGCCCGCGACCCCAAGCTCGCTGGCCGCGTCGGCCGATGCGTGGTGATGGGCGGGGCGCCGTGCTGCGAGGGCAACGTCACGCCGGCGGCCGAATACAATATCTGGGTCGATCCCGAGGCGGCGCGCGCCGTGTTCCGCTCGAAGCTGCCGATCGAGATGGTCGGTTGGCACGTTTCGCGCGGGGCCTCCGTGCTGACCGACGCCGAGGTCGCCGCGATCGAGGCGCTCGGCACGGCGAAGGCGCGCTTTGCGGTTCGATCGAACAGCCGCGCCCGCGAGGCCTATCATGTCCAGACGGGCGAGACGGGCCTGTCGCTCGCCGACCCGACCGCGATGGCGGTCGCGCTCGACCGGACGGTGGGCCTTGCGTGGTCGCGCCATCGGGTGGCGATCGAGACGCAGAGCGAGCTCACCCGCGGCATGACGGTGGTCGACCGGCTCGGCGTCAATTCCGACCCGATCAACGCCGACGTCTGGGGCGCCGCGGCCGGCGAGAGCGACGGCGCGGACGTGCTGTGGACCTTCGAACTCGACAAAGTTCAAGGCTATGCTGAAGGCGGCCCTCCTGTAGCCGCGATCGCCGATCGCGGCCAACGCGGTCGCCGACCGCGTCTACAATCCGCGGCCCCTGTAGCCGCGATCGCTGATCGCGGCCGACGCGGTCGCCGACCGCGTCTACAATCCGCGGCCCCTGTAGCCGCGATCGCCGATCGCGGCCGACGCGGTCGCCGACCGCGTCTACAATCCGCGGCCCCTGTAGCCGCGATCGCCGATCGCGGCCGACGCGGTCGCCGACCGCGTCTACAATCCGCGGCCCCTGTAGCCGCGATCGCCGATCGCGGCCGACGCGGTCGCCGACCGCGTCTACAATCCGCGGCCCCTGTAGCCGCGATCGCCGATCGCGGCCGACGCGGTCGCCGACCGCGTCTACAATCCGCGGCCCCTGTAGCCGCGATCGCCGATCGCGGCCGACGCGGTCGCCGACCGCGTCTACAATCCGCGGCCCCTGTAGCCGCGATCGCCGATCGCGGCCGACGCGGTCGCCGACCGCGTCTACAATCCGCGGCCCCTGTAGCCGCGATCGCTGATCGCGGCCGACGCGGTCGCCGACCGCGTCTCAATCCGCGGCCCCTGTAGCTCCATCGCGCCGACGCGGTCGCCGACCGCGTCTACAATCCGCGGCCCCTGTAGCCGCGATCGCTGATCGCGGCCGACGCGGTCGCCGACCGCGTCTACAATCCGCGGCCCCTGTTGCCGCGATCGCCGATCGCGGCCGACGCGGTCACCGACCGCGTCTACAATCCGCGGCCCCTGTTGCCGCGATCGCTGATCGCGGCCGACGCGGTCACCGACCGCGTCTACAATCCGCGGCCCCTGTAGCCGCGATCGCCGATCGCGGCCGACGCGGTCAACGACCGCGTCTACAATCCGCGGCCCCTGTTGCCGCGATCGCCGATCGCGGCCGACGCGGTCGCCGACCGCGTCTACAATCCGCGGCCCCTGTTGCCGCGATCGCTGATCGCGGCCGACGCGGTCAACGACCGCGTCTACAATCCGCGGCCCCTGTTGCCGCGATCGCTGATCGCGGCCAACGCGGTCAACGACCGCGTCTACAAGTTGCGGCGGTTTCGGCGGGGTCAGCGACCCCGCCCAAAAAGGCGAGGCTCGCGATGGACACCGACCGCAACCTCCTCGGCGAGGCGACCTCTCCCTACCTGCTGCAGCATGCCGGAAACCCGGTCCACTGGCGCCAATGGGGGCCGGAGACCTTCGCCGAGGCGAAACGGCGCGACTGTCCGATCCTGCTGTCGGTCGGCTACGCCGCCTGCCACTGGTGCCACGTGATGGCGCACGAGTTCGTTCGAGAACGTCGAGATAGCCAAGCGGATGAACGGTTTGTTCGTCAATGTGAAAGTCGATCGCGAAGAGCGTCCGGACATCGACCACATCTATATGAGCGCCCTGCACGCCATGGGCGAACAGGGCGGCTGGCCGCTGACCATGTTCCTCGATCCCGACGGACGGCCGATGTACGGCGGCACCTACTGGCCGCCCGCGCCGCGCTGGGGACGCCCGTCGTTCGGGCAGATTCTCGAGGGCGTCGCCAACGCCTGGCGGACCCGCCGCGGCGATCTGGCCAAAAACGCCGCCGCGCTCGCCGCCCATCTGGCCGAGCTCTCCGCGCCCGCCCCCGGGGATGCGCTGACGCCCGCCGACCTGACCCGGGTCGGCGACGCCCTGATCCGCGCCGTCGATTCCGAGCACGGCGGCATCGGCGGTGCGCCGAAATTCCCCAACGCGCCGATCTTCCGCTTCTTCTGGAACGAGATGTTCCGTCGCGGCGACCCGAGGTTCGGCGATGCCGCTCGCGCGCTCCTCGAGGCGATGAACGCCGGCGGCATCTATGATCATCTGGGCGGCGGCTACGCCCGCTATTCCACCGACGCCGTGTGGCTCGTGCCGCATTTCGAGAAGATGCTGTACGACAACGCGCAGATCCTCGAGCTCCTCGCCTGCGTCCACGGCCATTGCGCCCGATCCGATATTCGCCGAGCGCGCCCGGGAGACCGTCGGCTGGCTGATGCGCGAGATGCGGGCGGGCGGCGCCTTCGCCGCCTCGCTCGACGCCGACCAGGAGGGCGAGGAAGGCGCTTTTTACGTCTGGACGGAAGAGGAGGTCGACGCCGCGCTCGGCCCCGCCGCGGCCGCCTTCAAGGCCGCCTACGACGTGATGCCCGCCGGCAACTGGGAGGGTCGCACGGTGCTCCGCCGGATCGCGCCGCGAGGCTCGCCTGAGGAGGAGGCCGACCTCGCCCTTGCGCGTGCAAAGCTCTTCGCCGTGCGGGAGGCTCGCGCGCGGCCCGGCCGCGACGACAAGGTTCTGGCGGACTGGAACGGCCTTGCGATCGCGGCGCTTGTCCGGGCGAGCGCCGTCTTCGACGAGCCGCAATGGCTCGCCGTGGCCCGCTCCGCCTTCGACTTCGTCATGACGACGCTGCGGGACTCCGACGGACGGCTCCTGCACGCCTGGCGGGACGGGCGGGCGGGCGCGCGGGGGATGCTGGACGATTACGCCGCGATGGCCCGAGCCGCGGCCGCGCTTTTCGAGACGAGCGGCGATCCCGGCGATCTCGAGGCGGCCCAGCTGCTCGCGACCGAGGCGCTCGACCTGTTTGGCGACGGAAAGGGCGGCGTCTACCTGACCGCCGGCGACGCTGCCGACGTTCCGGGCGCTCGCCCGCGGCACGCCCACGACGGAGCGACCCCGTCCGGCGCGGGCCTGCTCGCAGAAGGTCTCGCCCGGTTGTGGCATCTGACCGCGGAGCCGCAGTGGCGTGACGACGCGGACGCTCTGATTCGCGCATTTGCCGGCGCGGCGGAAGGTCTCGGCGCCAGTCCTCTTCTGCTCCTCGCCGCCGACATGCTGGAGCGCGGCGGCTGCATCGTGATCGAGGGACCGCTCGGCGATTCGGACGCCGCCGCCCTTGCCGCGGCGGCCCTGCGCGCCCCCGATCCGGGTCTGACCGTGTTGCGGCTCGACCGACGGCTGTGGTCCAACGGCTCGCCCCGCGACGACTTGCCACACGCTTCGTCGCCAGTCGCCCGGCTCTGCCGCGGCCGGATGTGTAGCCTTCCGGTCGACACGCCTGCCGCGCTGACGCAGCTGATGGCCGGTCAAGCCTGACCCCTTGCTGGCGAAAAGCCGAAGATTGGGCGTTCGTCGGTCGCCTTCTCCGTCGAAGCGGCATGGAAAACGGGTATTCAGCCGCGCCGCGTAAAAAGAAAGGTGTCCTTCCCCTTTAGGTTGCAGTCGGATAGGCGCGCCGAATTGCATGGCCGTTATCCGTTGGTACTTGCGTAAAGATTTTTTGGTTGACAGAGAGACACAAGCGCTTTCGAAGGGTATAATAACCTCCCATCAGGAGGCTCACGTTGAGTGGTAAAGTCTTGGCCGTGGTTGTGGCGGCGGCGGTTTCGTCCGCGTCCGCCGCGACGGTCGGCGTCGTTTACAAACGAATGGTCGAACAGAAGCCCGTCGAGGCTTCCGTTCCCATGACCGAGATGGCGACGAGCGCCGGACCGGTCAAGTCGGCGGTTGTGCTCAACGCGTCCGACAGTCTATTCGGTTTTTTGGCGGGTTCGATGACTGAAGGCGATTCGTCGACCGACGCGGCGGGCGAAAGCGACCCGACAGCTTGTCGCGCAGGCGCTCGCTGCGTGGTGCTTGCGCGCGCCTCCGACCGTCGGGTCAACATCCTGGGCTCCGCGGCCGCCATCCCGCCGTTTTGGCTCGGCGGGGACAGCCGAGACGTCTACGCCGACCGAGCCGCGCAAGGCGTGCTGTCGTTCGACGAGCCGGCGAGGATCGTCGTCCACTTGGCGCGTCGGCGCCTCAAGACCGGGACCCTGGAGTTCGATCCGCAGTCCGACGACGGATCGGCGCAGACCGGGACGCAAGAGCCGAGCGGGTCGGGCCCTGCGAACCTTTCCAGCCCCTTCAATTCGGACGCTTCGTCGCCGACGACTTCGGGCGCTTCGTCGCCGACGACTTCGGGCGCTGGCCTCGGGTATCCGATCGAGATCGAAGTTCAAACGCCTCCGCTGGCGCCTGAGATCCCGCCGCCTGTCGACAACGTTTCGTCACTGGACAATCTTCTGACGGCCCTTTCTCCAATCGACACGGCGTCGAATCCGCCGCCAACGTTCGATCTTTCTTCCAATCCGCAGCCGTGGCAGACGCCCGCCACCCCCGACATTCCAGCGACGACAGTGCCGACGGTGACGATCCCTTACTACGTCCCGACCAGCGGCGGAACGGCGCCAGAACCGTCCACCTGGGTCATGACGATCATCGGATTCGCAACCCTCGGCCTATTCAAGCGGCGGCGGCTCGCCGCTGCGCTCAAGGCCATGCGCGGCTGAAGGGGCGGCGTTCAAGGCACGACGAAGGTCGCTCTGCCCCGGCCGGTCAGCGCCGCGGGGATTGCGCCAGGCTCATTGACCGAGAACACCACGATCGGGATACCGTTGTCGCGGCAAAGGGCGAAGGCCGCCGTGTCCATCACCTGAAGGTTTCGCGCGATCGCCTCGTCGTGGGTCAGCCGGTCGTAGCGCGTCGCGCCGGGATCCTTTTTCGGGTCGGCCGAGTAGATGCCATCGACCTGGGTCGCCTTCATCACCGCGTCGCAGGCGAGTTCGCAGGCCCTGAGCGCCGCGCCCGTGTCCGTGGTGAAGAACGGATTTCCGGTGCCCCCCGCCAGCATGATGACCCGACGCTTAACGAGGTGGGCGAGCGCCGCCTGCCGCGAATAGGGCTGGCACAGCGAGGGCATGGCGACCGCCGACAGGACCCGGGCCGGCTGGCCGATCTGCTCGAGCGCGCCCTCCATGGCGAGCGCGTTCATCACGGTCGCCAGCATCCCGATCGAATCGGCGCGCGCCCGCTCGATTCCTTTGTCGGCGCCCTGCAATCCGCGGAAAAAGTTGCCCCCGCCCACGACCACGGCGACCTGCACGCCGAGTTCAGCGGTCGCCTTGAGGTCCGCGGCCATCCGCTGAATGGTGTCCGCATTGAGCCCGAACCTGTCCGGCCCCATCAAAGACTTGCCGGACAGCTTGACCACGACACGGTTGAAGATCGGCTTCGAAGTCATCGGTCGTCTCCTGCGGCGCCGATTCGCGTCCGGCGCGCAATGGGCCATGCAGCGCCGCCCGGCGCAATCGCCTGCTCCGCGCTCAGGTCATTAAAAAAGCGGCCCTGGGGCCGCTTTGTCATGTCTCAGGCGCTAGAGCCCTCGTCCGCGGGTTTGTCGACCCCTTCGCCGAGCGCGAAGCGGACGAAGCCGGTGACCGAGATCGGCGCGCCGACCGTCTTCTCGGCCTCCTTGACCGCTTGCGCGACGCTCTTGGCCGGGTCGTGGACGTAAGGCTGGTCGAGCAGGCAGACCTCCTTGTAATAGGTCTTGAGGCCGGATTCGACGATCTTCTCGAGCACGTGCGGCGGCTTGCCGGCGTTCTTCTCCGCCAGCACCGAGCGCTCGCGCGCAACCGTCGCCGGATCGACGCCGTCAGCGCCGAGCGCGATCGGGCTTGCGGCGGCGACGTGCATCGCCACCTGCCGCCCGAGCGCGGCGAGCGCGTCCCGATCGCCCTTCGACTCCAGGCCGACGATCACGCCGATGCGGCCAAGGCCGTCGACGATCTGACCGTGAACGTATTGTCCGATTGCGCCTTCCGAAACCCGGAGGCCCTGGACGCGACGGAGCGTCATATTCTCGCCGATCGTCGCGATGGCGTTGGCGATCGCGTCGGACACGGTCCCGCCGCCGAGATAATGGGCGCCGAGAACCGTGTCGACGTCGGCGGCCGGCGCCTTGTCGAGCGCCACCGCAAGGATGCCGCGCACGAGCCCCTGGAAATCGTCGTTGCGCGCGACGAAATCCGTCTCCGAGTTGACCTCGACGACCACGCCGACGAGATCCTCGACCGCTGCGCCAACCAGCCCGTCGGCGGCGATGCGGCCGCTTTTCTTGGCGGCCTTGGCGAGGCCCTTCTTGCGCAGCCAGTCGATGGCTGTCTCGATGTCGCCGTCCGTTTCGGCCAACGCATGCTTGCAGTCCATCATGCCGGCGCCGGTCTTCTCACGCAGGTCCTTCACAAGCCCAGCCGTGATCGCAGCCATCGATTTCCCTCATGTCCTCGTGCCGCAGCCCCCGGGCCGCGGCGTTGACCAAAAAACAAAATGATCGCGGCCCTCGGGGGCCGCGGCGCTGATCCAAGACAAACGCCAGGCCCGCGCCGCTTAACGCGACCGGGCCGGCCGAACGCAGTCCCCCGACGCTCGCCGGTTACTCGGCGGCGATCAGGGCCCGCGCCTGCTCGCTCCACTTGTCGCGGATGATGCGGCCGTTGAACCGCAGATCAGCGTCGAGCTTGGCGGCCTCCTCGTCGCTCATCGCGGCGAGCTGCCAGTAGTGGAACACGCCGTGCTCGTTGAGCTTCTTGACGATCTGCGGGCCGACGCCGGTCAGCTTGGCCAGATCGTCCGGCGCGCCGCGCGGCGCGGACAGGAGCTCGAAATGATCGTCGGGCGGAAGAACCGGCTCGGCCTCGACCGTCTCCGGCAGAACCTCGGCGATCGGCGCCTCCGCCTCGCCCAGATCCACGCCCGCCGCGCCTTGGCTGCGGCCGATGCCGTCGATCGCGGCGCGCGCCAGGAGGTCGCAATAGAGCTGGATGGCGCGGCCGGCGTCGTCGTTGGCCGGCACCGGATAACTGATGCCGTCCGGATCGCAGTTCGTGTCGAGGATCGCGATCACCGGAATCTTGAGGCGGTTGGCCTCCTTGATCGCCAGCGCCTCCTTGTTGGTGTCGATCACGAACACGAGGTCGGGCACGCCGCCCATATCCTTGATGCCGCCGAGCGCCGTCTCCAGCTTGTCGCGCTCGCGCGACATCATCAGACGCTCTTTCTTGGTCAGGCCCTTCGCCCCTTCGGCGAGCATCTCGTCGAGCTTGCGCAGCCGGGAGATCGAGCCGGAAATCGTCTTCCAGTTGGTCAGCATGCCGCCGAGCCAGCGGGCGTTGACAAAATACTGGGCGGAGCGCCGGGCCGCGGCGGCGATCTCGTCGGACGCCTGCCGCTTGGTGCCCACGAACAGCACGCGGCCGCCCTTGGCGACCGTGTCGGACACCGTCTTCAGCGCCTGGTGCAGAAGCGGCACCGTCTGGGCCAGGTCGATGATGTGGATCGAATTGCGCGTGCCGTAGATGAACGGCGCCATCTTCGGGTTCCAGCGATGCGACTGGTGGCCGAAATGCGCGCCCGCCTCGAGGAGTTGGCGCATGGTGAAATCAGGCAGAGCCATAAGCTAGTCGTCCTTGTCCGGTTGAGCCTCGGCGGATCGTGAACGACGAGGACCTCCTCGCCACCGGAGCGGGACCTTGAGCAGGAGCCGCTGAAATCCGCCTGTGGAATGCGCGCGCATATAAGCGAGCGGAGGCGGAAAGGCAAGCATAAGCGGCCGGCCCAACGGGCGGACCGATCTGGTTTCAAGGGGGCGGGGCTTTCGCTCGGGTCGGCGGCGCGGGCCGGACGATTGCAGGGGCGCTCCGGATTGGTCGTCATCCTGTCATGTTGGTCGTCCATCGGTCGGACGCGTTTCCTTTGGGCGGGCGGGCGCATTTTTCGTTGCCTTGGCAATGACGACAATGTGTTATGCGCGCCTGAGCGGCCGCAGACTCACGCCTTCGCCGTCCGGCGCCACACGGAAAGTCGCCCATGCTGAACAGCCTCGCCTCCGCCGGGCGCCGGGTCCTGCCGAATCAATGGGATCTGATCGCTTTCGCCGCGATCATGGCCTTGCTGACGGCCATTGCGCAGAGCTATCACGGCATTTCCGCGCCGCTGCCCACGCCGAAGACGGACGTCATCTCGCTCGACTACTCGAGCCTGCCCTATTACGCGCTCCGCACCGCGCTCAGGATGTTCGCTGCGCTGTTCTTCTCGCTCGTCTTCACCTTCACCTACGCCACGCTCGCCGCCAAGAGCCGCCGCTGGGAGATGGTGCTGATCCCTCTCCTCGACATCCTCCAGTCGGTGCCGATCCTGGGTTTCCTGTCCTTCACCGTCACCTTCTTCCTCGGCCTTTTTCCGGGAAACACGCTGGGCGCGGAGCTGGCGGCGATCTTCGCCATCTTCACCAGCCAGGCCTGGAACATGGCGTTCTCATTCTATCAGTCGCTGCGGACCGTCCCGCCCGACCTCGATGAGGTGGCGCGCGGCTTTCGCCTCACCGGATGGCAGAAGTTCTGGCAGCTCGAGGCGCCCTTCGCCATGCCGGGCCTCATTTGGAACACCATGATGTCGATGTCCGGCGGCTGGTTCTTCGTGGTCGCGTCGGAAGCGATCACGGTCGGAGACACGACGATCACCCTGCCCGGCGTCGGCTCGTACATCGCCAAGGCGAACGATGCGGGCGACTGGTCGGCGATCATCGCCGCGATCGTGACCATGGCGATCGTCATTCTGCTCTACGATCAGCTACTGTTCCGGCCGATCGTGGCCTGGGCCGACAAGTTCCGCGTCGAGCTGTCGGCCAGTCAGGAGACCTCGAGCTCCTGGGTGCTGAACATCCTTCAACGCACCCATTGGGTGCGCCTGGCCTCCCAGCCGGTCTTCGCCGTCCTGCGCGGGGTCAGCCTGGCGCCGATCCGCATTCCGCGACTGATGCCGGAATTGAAAAAGTCGGATCAGCAGCCGTCCCGCCTTCTCGACGCGCTCTGGATTCTCTTGGTGCTCGTCGTCGCCGTATACGCAGGATGGCTGACGGTCCGCTTCATCGCCACCGAGGTTAGCTGGGAGGAGGTCGTTCATGTCTTTGTCCTCACCTTCTACACGCTCGTGCGCGTCTTCCTCCTGATCGTGCTCGCGTCGCTGGTTTGGGTGCCGATCAGCGTGTGGGTCGGCCTGAGGCCGAAGTGGGCCGAACGAATCCAGCCGATCGCACAGTTCCTGGCCGCCTTTCCGGTCAACCTGCTGTTCGGCGCGACCGTCAGCCTGATCCTCTATTTCAACCTCAACCCGAACATCTGGCTCAGCTTCCTGATCATCTTCGGCACGCAATGGTACATCGTGTTCAACGTGATCGGAGGCGCGGCGGCCTTCCCCAACGATCTTGTGGAGGCGGCGAAGAACTTTCATATCAAAGGGTGGCGCTGGTGGTGGCAGGTCATCCTGCCGGGCGTCGCGCCCTATTACCTGACCGGCGCGATCACGGCGTCGGGCGGTTCGTGGAACGCTTCGATCGTCGCCGAATGGGTCAGGTGGAAGGACCATACCGTCGAGGCCCAGGGCGTCGGATCGTACATCGCGGAAGCGACGGACAAGGGCGACTTCCCGAAGATCGTGCTCGGCGTCGCGATGATGTCGCTGTTCGTCACCCTGTTCAACCGCCTGTTCTGGCGCCAGCTTTACAGCTATGCGGAGCGCCGGCTGCGCCTCTAGGAGCGCGGCCTGCGCCCCGGCCTGAGTTCGGTCTTCACGAGGAGTTTCCCATGTTGGACCCCGCCACGACGACGTTGCTCAACGTCGAAAACGTGAACCAGACCTACGCGACGGGGTCGGGCGAAACGCGCAAGCTCGTTCTGGACAACGTTTCGATGAGCCTGAAGACCGGCGAGATCGTCGCGCTGCTCGGCCGCTCCGGCTCGGGCAAGTCGACACTCCTGCGCATCATCGCCGGCCTCAACCGCCCGACGAGCGGAACGGTCACGATCTCCGGCAAGCCGATCGACGGCCCGGCCGAGCAAGTGGCTATGGTGTTCCAGAGCTTCGCGCTGTTTCCCTGGCTGAATGTCCTCGACAACGTCGAGATCGGCCCGCGCGCCAACGGCGTGTCGCTCGAGGAGACGCGCCAGCGGGCCCTCAAGGCGATCGACACCATCGGCCTTGACGGCTTCGAATCCGCCTACCCCAAGGAGCTCTCGGGCGGCATGCGCCAGCGCGTCGGTTTCGCCCGCGCGCTCGTCATGCAGCCACAGATCCTTCTGATGGACGAACCCTTCTCCGCTCTCGACGTGCTGACCGCCGAGACGCTGCGCACCGACCTCCTCGACCTCTGGCAGGACGGGCGCATGCCGATCAAGTCGATTCTGATGGTCACGCACAACATCGAGGAGGCGGTTGTGATGAGCGACCGCATCCTGGTGCTGTCGTCCAATCCCGGCCGCATCGCCTCCGAAATCCCGAACACCATCCCCCACCCGCGCGACCGGCTCGATCCGCCATTCCGCGCCCTGGTCGAGCAGATCTACGCGCTGATGACCCAGCGGGCCGAGACGGCGCGCGTCGCGCCGCGGGAGGCCTCGGCGGCCGGCCTCGCCCTGACCCTGCCCGACATCTCGACCAACTCGCTCGCCGGCATGCTCGAGGAGATCGCGGCGCCGCCTTACAACGGCAAAGCGGATCTGCCGCATCTGGCCGACTCGCTCGGCTTCGAGATCGACGACCTCTTCCCCCTCGGCGAAACGTTGCAGATCCTCAAGCTTGCCGACTTCGAAGAGGCCGACATCAAGCTCACCCCGCTCGGCCAGCGCTTCGTCGACATGGACGTCGACCAACGCAAGAAAGTGCTGGGCGAGCAGACGCTCGCCAGCGTGCCGCTCGCTTCGCACATCAAGCGGGTGCTCGACGAGCGTCCGTCGCATCGCGCCCCGATCAGCCGGTTCCGGGAAGAGCTCGAGGACTACATGTCCGAGGACTACGCCGACCGGACCCTCAAGACCGTCATCAACCTCGGGCGCTATGGCGAACTGTTCGCCTACGACGAGTCCGCCCAGGCATTCAGCTACGAGAACCCCGTGTAGGCCCAGGCCCGCTGATTCTTTGGTTTGACTTGTTCCGCCAAATGCGCTGCGATATCGCTATTGCAGCGCACAGTGACGCTTGAGCCGGCAGGAGATCCTCGATGACCCAGAGCACCGCCACGATCACAGTCGGCAATAAGAACGTGGAGGTGCCGGTCTTGGACGGGACCGTCGGACCCTCGGTCATCGACATCAGCAAGCTCTACGCCAAGACGGGGATGTTCACCTACGATCCCGGCTTCACCTCGACGGCGAGCACGGAATCGAAGATCACTTATATCGACGGCGACGCGGGCATCCTGTTGTATCGGGGCTACCCGATCGACGAGCTCGCCGAGCACGGCGACTTCCTCGAGACCTGCTATCTCCTGCTCTACGGCGAGTTGCCGACCGCCTCCCAGAAGGCCGAATTCGACTATCGCGTCACGCGCCACACCATGGTGCACGAACAGATGTCGCGGTTCTTCAACGGGTTCCGCCGCGACGCGCACCCGATGTCGATCATGGTGGCCTGCGTCGGCGCGCTGGCCGCGTTCTACCACGACTCGATCGACATCAACGATCCATTCCAGCGCCAGGTCGCCTCGATCCGCATGATCGCCAAGATGCCGACGATCGCGGCGATGGCGTACAAATACTCGATCGGCCAGCCGTTCGTCTATCCGAAGAACGACCTCGACTATTGCTCGAACTTCCTGCGCATGTGCTTCTCGGTGCCGGCGGAGGAATACAAGATCAATCCGGTCCTGGCGCGCGCGCTCGACCGCATCTTCGTCCTGCACGCCGACCACGAGCAGAACGCCTCGACCTCGACGGTTCGCCTCGCGGGCTCCTCGGGCGCCAACCCGTTCGGCTGCATCGCGGCCGGCATCGCCTGCCTCTGGGGACCGGCGCATGGCGGGGCCAACGAGGCCGCGCTCAAGATGCTGGGCGAGATCGGCAAGGTCGAGAACATCCCGAAGTTCGTCGAGCGCGCCAAGGACAAGAACGACCCGTTCCGACTGATGGGCTTTGGTCACCGCGTCTACAAGAACTACGACCCGCGCGCCAAGATCATGCAGAGGACCGCGCACGAGGTTCTCGACGAGCTCGGAGTCAAGGACGATCCGCTGCTGGCGGTCGCGATCGAGCTCGAGCGCATCGCGCTGCACGACGATTATTTCATCGAGAAGAAGCTCTATCCGAACATCGACTTCTATTCGGGCATCACCTTGAAGGCGATGGGCTTCCCGGTCGCCATGTTCACGGTGCTGTTCGCCGTCGCCCGCACGGTCGGCTGGATCGCCCAGTGGAAGGAAATGATCGACGATCCGGACCAGAAGATCGGCCGTCCGCGTCAGCTCTACACCGGCGCGACGTTCCGCGATTACATCCAGATCGGCAGCCGGTAGGACGCGCCGCCCGACACAGCCGTCACCACGCGACCGGCTGTCCGTCGCGGAAAAAGCCGCCGGTCGGTCCGCCGTCCGGCAGGTCGACCGCCCACAGCACGCTCGCCGCGCCGTCCGCGACCGGTCGTCCGCCGGCGCCGCCCATGTCGGTTGCGACCCAGCCCGGACAGACCGCGTTGACCAGCACGCCGGTTCCCGCAAGCTCCCCCGCCAGAACCCGGGTCAGCGCATTGAGAGCCGCCTTCGACGTCGCATAGGCCGGCGTCCCGGCGCCCATCGAGGCGAGCGACCCGGCGCCTGAAGAGACGTTGACGATCCGGCCCCAGCCGCGAGCGCGCATTTCCGGGGCGAAGGCCTGCGCCATCCGCCAGGCGCCGAACAGGTTGGTCTCGAACGCCGCCCGCACGATGCGCCAGTCGGCGGAGAGCGCGGTTTCCCAGGTGTCGTAATGGACGCCGGCGTTGTTGATCAGGACGTCCACCGGCCCGATCGCAGCAGCGAGCCGAGACGGCGCATCCGGATCGTCGACGTCGAGCGCGACGGCGCTGACGTCGCCGCCGAGGCGGCGCGCCTCCGCCTCGCCCTTGTCGTAATCGCGCGCCCCCAGAAACACCCGCGCGCCATGCCGGGCAAGCTGACGGCAGACCTCGAGACCGATGCCGCGATTGGCCCCGGTGACGAGCGCGACGCGCTTTACGGCTGCGCCCGTCATCGTCAGCGATCTTTCGCGCGGTCGGCCGCCATCGCCACGAGGCCGCGGTCGCCGACCTCCTGCGTCAAAACAAACGACATGGCCGTGACCTTCCAGCGGCCGCCGAGCCGCGCAAGCGTCCAGCGATAAAGGCCGATCGGCCGCCAGAGCGCGTCTCCGATCCAATGGCGGGCGTCGACCCGCGCGGTCGCCTCGGCGGCGTCGCCGTCGATCCGCGCCTCGACGTCGAGCAGCTCGTGCCGGGTCGCGTCGAAGCCGGGCACGAGACCGCGCCACGCGTCCATCAGCGCGGCGGGCGTCGTGCGCTGCGGCGCCCCGCCCCAGAGGCTCGTGTAGTCGATCACGATCTCGGGCGCGAAAGCCGCCTCGGCGAGGTCGTAGCGGCCAAGGTCAACTGCGAGCGGGATCGAGGCGACCACCGCGATCGCCTTGGCGCTATCGGGGTCTCCGGCAGGCGGTACGGCGTCCGGCATGGCGCGCTCCGAGGCTCAACTTCGGAGCATGGCCGCGCGGCGGCCGGAAGGCAAGCGGACGGCCGGCCCGTCAGGCGTCGGCAAAGGCGGGGCAGGCGCCCGCGCAGCCGCAGCCGCCCATCATATCGCACGACCCCGCCATGGCCGGCGCCTGATCGCCGCCCTTGGCGGGCGAGGCGATCAGCGAAAGCTGCTGCTCGAGGTCGGCGCTGGCGCAGGCTTCGCACGCCGGCGTCTCGCCTGACATCACCAGGGTCGAGAATTCCTTGCCGCAGTCGCGGCATCGGTAGGCGTAGATTGGCATCCGTGCGCTCCGCAGACTTGATCAGCGTCTCCCTTGCGCGACGCCGCGGCGTCGCGCAAGAGGACCAATCGCCGCTCAGCCGCCGAGGCCGAGCCGCTTCGACGCCTCGGCGACGAGGCGCGCGCGCTCCGCGATGATCGGTGCGAGCCGCTTTTCGACCGCCTGCCTGACCGGCGACGGCGCCGTGTCGGGCTCGCCGGCGTCGAACGGCGGCGCGGGGGCGTATTCGAGGTTGAGCTGCACGGCCTCGGCCGCCGCCCGGCCGGCGAGTTCAGCGAGCAGCGCGAGGCCGAAGTCGATCCCTGCCGTCACCCCGCCGCCGGTCATCAGCTTGCCGTCGCGCACGGTGCGTTGGCGAACCGGGATCGCGCCGAGCGGGGCGAGCAGGTGGTGCGAGGCCCAATGCGTCGTCGCCCGTCGGTCGACGAGAAGGCCCGCGGCGCCGAGAACGAGCGCGCCGGTGCAGACGGACGTGACGAAGCGCGCCCCGTCCGCCTGCCGGCGGAGAAAGGCGAGCGTCTCCTCGTCGGCGAGAAGCGGGTTGATCCCTGCCCCGCCGGGCGCGCAGATCACGTCGAGCGGGCCGCAGTCGGGAAAGGTCGCGTCGGGCTTCAGCATGAGCCCGGTCGACGAAAGGACCGGGTCGAGCGTCTTCCACACCAGGCGAGCGCGCGCTTTCGGCCACGACGCCAGCACCTCGTAAGGCCCGGTCAGGTCGAGCTGCTGAACGTTCGGAAACACCAGAAAGCCGATTTCGACCCGACGCTCTTCGCTCATCCCTGACATCCCCGGTTTGCTTGCTCGGTTTGCTTGCTCGTCTTGCTTGGCCGGCCTGGCGCCCGCCTGCCCCGATCAGGGCCGCCGACGGCGCCCTACGTCTCTTCCCGCACTACGATTTCCGTCCGCTTCACGCCAACCGCCGCCGCGAGCCAGCGCAGCCGGTCGACCACGACCTCGCTGTCGGGCGCGCGCGCCGCCGGCGACACCTCAAGCCGCACGCAATGCGGGTCGAGCCGCAGCCGCGCGCCCGCCAGCACGGCCGGGACCACGCCGGAGAAGCGATAGGCAAGCTGCATCGCGCGCCCGAGAATCTGGGCCCGCCGCCTGAGCGCCGGCGTGAGAAGGCCGATCGCCGGCGTGAGCCAGGGCGCATCGCCGCGTCCGGCGTAACGGGCGTGCACCGAGGCGGCGATGAACACCCGCTCGGCGTGATCGACGCCGATGAAGGGAAACTGCAAGAGCCGCCGGAAGCTCTCCTCGGCCCTCAGATCGACCGCGTCGCGCCAGGCGATGTCCGAGAGCGCGCAGACCGCGACGCGCAGCCGCCTTTCGGCCGGCGCCTCGTGCGGAAAGAGGTCGGCCGTCCATGCGGCGAGCGCCGGCGCGAACTCCGGCACGCGCGCGAACGGCAGGCCGATCAGCTGGGCGCCCTCAACCAGCGGATCGAGATAGCGCTCGGCCTCGTCGAGCTGCGAATAGAGCAGGCCCTCGCGCAGGCCGAGCGCCGAGAAGATCACCCGGTCGGGCGCGAGCCGCTTCAGCACGCGGTCGAGCGTCAGCGCCGCCGCGGGCAGCGTTCGCGTCCGCCGCGCCGAGACGCCCGGCATGTCGACGAGCTTCGCCGCCGTCTGGCGCGCGATCGATTTGGCGAAGGCGCGGATGACCGGCGTCTCCACAGTGTAGCCGTGCACCGCCTTCACCGGCGCGCCGACCGCCTCGATATGGGCTCTGGCGAGCGCGCGCCAGCCGCCGCCGACCGGATAGAAGGTCGGCCGGGCGAACGACGCCTTGACGCCCGCGCGCAGGATCTCGTCCACCCGGCGCTTGGCGACGTCGTAGCCTTGCGCGAGCAAGGCCTCGACCGGCAGCGCGCCGAGCGGCATGCTGGTCCAGGCGTCGCCGACCCGGTCGTCGATCGCCTCCGCGATCTCGAGGCTGCCGCCGCCCATGTCGCCGATCGCGCCGACCGGCCGGAAGAAGCCGGAGATGACGCCGAGCGCGGCGTAGCGCGCCTCCTCGGCGCCTGAGAGAATCCGCACCGTGAGGCCCGCTTCAGCGGCGATGGCGTCGGCCAGCGCCCGGCCGTTGGTTGCGCGTCGGATCGCCTCGGTCGCCGTCACGTCGAGCTTCGCCACGCCCATCGCGTCGGCGATCGCGCGGAAGCGCCGCGCCGCCTCGACGGTGCGCTGGAACCCTTCGGGCGCGATCGCGCCGGTCTCGGCCAGGCCCTCGGCGAGACGGGCGAGCGACTTCTCGTTGAAGCGCGGCAGCGGGGCCCGCCCGAGCTGGTCGTAGACGATCAGCCGCACCGAATTCGAGCCGATGTCGATGATGCCGTAATGCGGCCGGTCGGCGCGCATGACGCGCGCCGGATCGAGGTCGAGCGGCCGATGCGGCGGCGAGCGCCTGGACAACGCGGATTCCTCCAGCCCACCTCGCGATCATGCGCAACGTGGAGGGATTTGACCAGCGCGCGCGAACGCCCCGGGGCGGACGGCGAAGCGAAAGGACGCCGCCGGGAGGGCCCGCTGGCTTGGCGAACGCCGGCGGCGCCCACCCGCTTCGGGTGACGGGCGATCTGCTCTAAAACACTCGCGCGCAAGAGCGCGAAGGACCGACGGGGCCGCCCCAAGCGTTCGAGGATATAACGATGTCGCCTGAAGAGTTCCGCCGCTATGGCCATCAGCTGATCGACTGGCTGGCCGACTACCACGAAACCCTGGCCGAGCGGCCCGTGATGGCCATGACGCGGCCCGGCGACATTCGCGACGCGCTGCCGGTCGCGCCGCCGGCCGAGCCGGAACCCTTCGCCGACATCATCGGCGACCTCGACCGCATCGTCCTGCCCGGACTGTCGCTTTGGCAGCACCCGCGCTTCTTCGGCTATTTCCCGGCCAACGCGGCGCTTTCGGGCGTGCTGGGCGATCTCGTCAGCACCGGGCTCGGCGTCCTCGGCCTCTCCTGGCAATCGAGCCCGGCAATCACCGAGATCGAGGAGGTGGTCACCGACTGGATGCGGCAGATGCTCGGCCTTTCGCCGGCCTGGAGCGGGGTCATTCAGGACACCGCCTCGACCAGCACCCTGGTGGCGCTGATCTCGGCCCGCGAGCGGGCGACCGGCTTTGCGCTGGCGCGCGGCGGCCTCCAGGGCGAACCGCGCAAGCCCTGCGTCTATATCTCGGCGCACGCCAACAGCTCCGTCGGCAAGGACGTCCTGCTCGCCGGTTTCGGCCGGGACAACCTGCGCCTGGTCCCGACCGGCGACAACCACGCCATGCGTTTCGACGCGCTGGCTGAGATGATCGCCGACGACGCAGCGAAAGGCCGCCTGCCCTGCGCGATCGTGGCGACGGTCGGCACCACCGGAACGACGGCGGCCGATCCGATCGCCGGCATCGCGGCGGTCGCCAAGGCATACGGCGTCTGGCTGCAAGTCGACGCCGCCATGGCAGGCAGCGGCATGATTCTGCCGGAGCTTCGGTCGATGTGGGAGGGAATCGAGGGCGCCGACAGTCTCGTGGTCAACGCCCACAAGTGGCTCGGCGCGCCGTTCGACTGCTCGCTCTACTACGTCCGCGACCCGGAGCATCTGATGCGGGTAATGTCGACCGATCCGAGCTACCTGCAATCCTCGGTCGACGGCGAGGTCAAGAACCTGCGCGACTGGGGGATTCCGCTCGGCCGCCGCTTCCGCGCCCTCAAACTCTGGTTCCTCATTCGCGAACAGGGCGTCACGGGCCTGCAGAAGCGACTGCGGCGGGATCTCGCCAACGCCCGCCATTTCGACGAGGAGGTGGCGGCGACGCCGAACTGGCGGATCGTCACCCCCACCCGGCTCCAGACCGTCTGCATTCGCCACGAGCCCGCCGGCCCGGACGGGGCGCCGCTCGAAGGCGAGGCGCTCGACCGGCACACGCTGGCCTGGGTCGACGCGGTCAACCGCTCGGGCGCCGCCTATCTCACGCCCGCGGTGGTCGACGGCCGCTGGCTCGCGCGCGTCTCGATCGGCGCCATGACGACGGAGGCCGAGGACATCGCCGCCGTCTGGGCGGCGATCCGGTCGGCGGCGGAGACGGCGCCGCCTGCCGCTGCGCCCGGGGCGTAATGACTTCCGGCCATGCGTTCCAGATGTGCCGCTCCCCTCTCCCCGTGGGAAAGAAGGGCGAGGATGAGGTCGACCGCGGAAATCGTTGCGCGTGGGTCCCCTCATCCGGCGCTCCGCGCCACCTTCTCCCGATGGGAGAAGGGAGCGCAATTTACACTCGGTCTTTGCCTCACCGAAGCTACGTAGTGCGGGCCGGCCGCCGACCCGCACTCGGTCGCCAAGCTCATCAGGGCTGTTGCGCGTCCGCCAGATGCTTGCGGAAGAACGCGACCAATTCCCCGTTGAAGTCCTTATGGAATGCGGTTCGGTCGAAGCCCGGTGGGTCGACGCAGATTTTGGGCGCCAATTTGGCGAGATCGGCCGAGCAGGGAGCGAGAAAGTCGAAATGCTGGGAATTCGGGACGACGTGGAAGTCGGGCTTCGTCGGCAACCAGCCGGCGACGTCCCTCACGCTCTCCGGCGTCACGCCGTCGCCGCCGCGCTCGGAGCCCCAGAGCTGAACGGGGACCTTCACGTCCCGAAAGCTGTCCGCGGCGAAAAAGATGGCGAGCGGGTCGGCGATCACGGCGGCCTTGATGCGCGGATCGTGGACGAGTTGCGGAGGCGCCCCTTGCGCACCTGATCGCAGGTCGGGCTCGCGGCGCCTTCGCAGAGCGTCAGCACCTTGCCAAGACTTAGGTTGGCGCCAATGGCGACAAGCCCGGTATAGCCGCCGCGGGAGAAGCCGAAAAACCCGACGCGCTCGGGATCGATCTTCGCCGAGCCGGACCATGAGCCGAGCACGAAGTCGATCGTCCGTTTGATGTCGGCTGGCCGCTCGACGAAGACCGAGGGGTCGTCGGCGCGGCTCATGTCCCTCGTCGTGTCGCCCGGATGGTTGATCGCGACGACGACGAAACCGGCGTCCGCGAGCGCCTCGGCGGTGTCATGGTGCCCGAGAAACGAGCCGCCATGGCCATGCGAGATGACGACGAGCGGCAGCTTCTCGCCCGCCACCGGACAATTTTCGGCGACGGAGAGGACGTTAGGACCCATCTTCACCTCGCCTGGCGGCTCGGCGCATGGATACCAGACCGCGCCCTTCAGGGATTGAAGCGTCCCGTTCGCCGGAACCTCGATGCGCTGGAAGCCGGCCGCATGCGCCAACGACGCCGCAAGACAAAATTGCTGCTGAGGCGAGGCGAAAAGGCGTCATGATCGTCGTTCCGAGTTGGGGGCGAAACCCTGCCCCTCCGATCGGAACGATATGCGCGCGTAATGCGCCGTCAATGCGACGTCGTGCGGCCGGCGCGGGGAAGCGCTCAGGCTCCAGTCTGACGCCGCAGTTGTCGACGGGCGATGGCTCGCGCCACCTTCCCCAGCAAGCTGGGGAAGGGTTCCCAAAGGAGAACGCTACTCGCAAAGCGCCGGAATTGCGAGATCGAGATCCAGGCGCGGCTCGGGGCGTCGAGCAGGGGACGGCCGGCGTTCAGGGGCCTTGCCGACCATCAGGTAGCCCCCGCCGCGCCAGATCACCTCGTAGCGGCTGTCGTCCAGGACGCGGCGGCCGATCTCGGCGATGTCGATGTTTCGGTGGCGCTCGACGAGACCGGCGAAGTCGTCGCCCATGCTCATGAGCCTGCGAGCCGATCCAGCGGTCGAGTCCGGGCAGGCCCAGCCGATGGCCGAAGTTGAGGAAGTCCGGCATTTCGTCGGCGATGACCACGGGGCGCCGGGCTTGGCGACCCGCGCCATCTCGCGCAGCGCCGCCTCGGGGTCGTTGAAATGGTTGAATCCGCCGTTGCTCAGCACGGCGTCGAACGTCCCGTCGCCAAAGGGCATGTCCTCGGCCTCGCCGAGAACGAGCTGAAGGTCACGGCCGGCGTTCTTGCGCTGGCAGGCGGCGAGTTGGGTCGCGGAAACGTCGATGCCGACGATCGACCAGTCCTCGGGAAGCCAGCTCGTGTAGACGCCGTCGCCTATGGCGACGTCGAGCAGGCGGACGCCGGACGACTTCGGCAGATGGCGCAAAACCACGTCGCGCGCCCGCCGCTCGCCGCCGTTGACGGCCCAGAAAATACGCTCCCAGAACCGAACTTTCGGCCAGAGCTTGCTGTTGTAAAAATCGGCCGCGGTCTTGTTGTCGTCGGTCGCGGTGTCGCGAACGACGAGCACGCCGTCGCGAACCGGGAAGCTCGCGCCGCACCCCTCGGCAGCGCAGTCGAAGCCGGCGTCGGTCCGGTGGAGGGCGCCATGGCAGCAGGGGCAGCGGAGCGGCCCGGGATCGCCCGTCCCGACGCCAAAGGGCGTTCGGGTGGTCGTCGCCGTCGCCTCGGTGAGCACGTCAATCGGGTTGAATTGCATGGCCTTCGCTCCTCGATCTCATGCTCAGATGGTATGTTCCTCTTTTGTTCGCGTCTACAGAATGCACCCTGAAAATTGCGCGTCAGGGTTAAACCTTGATTGCCTGGCCTATTTCGCGTCCAACGCAGAGGCCTGAGGACATTCAAATTCAGAGCTGGCCGCGCGCCCGCCTTCGCGAAGGCGCTCGGCCCCCGCTTGATCACGACGGCCGCTCGGTCGATCATGGCGCGGCCCGAACGAGCCGCCGAGAGAGGACATCCATGCACATCGACTTGCCCGAAAGCGCCGGGATGAACAGCGCCCGCCTCAAACGCATCGACGCCTGCATGCGATCTTATGTCGACCGCGGGACCTACGCCGGCGTCAGCACGCTGATTGCGCGCGCCGGCCGGATCGTCCATGCCGGCCAGTACGGCTGGCGGGACAAGGAGGCGAAGGCGCCGATGGCGGCGGATACGATCTTCCGCCTCTATTCGATGACCAAGCCGATTGTCTGCACCGCCCTGATGACCTTCCTCGAGGAGGGCCGCATCCGGCTGGTCGATCCGGTCGCCGCCTACCTGCCGGCTTTCGGGCGGATAAAGGTTCTCGGCGCCGACGGCGGCCTGGTCGACCCCGTCCGGCCAATCTTCGTCGCCGACCTCATGGCGCATACGAGCGGCCTGACCTACCACTTCCTCGAAAACTCGCCGGTCAGCCGGATGTGCGCGACGGCGAAGCTCCTGAGTCCCAAGCCGACGCTCGAACAGGGGATCGACGATTTTGCGCAGCTTCCGCTGGCCTTCCAGCCGGGGACGCGCTGGCAGTACAGCGTCGGGATCGACGTTGCGGCGCACATCCTCGAGATCGTCTCGGGCCAGTCGCTCGCCACGGTCCTCAGCGAGCGGCTGTTCGAACCGCTCGGCATGGTCGACACGGCCTTCGAGGTTCCCGCCGCCAAGCGCCCGAGGCTCGCCGCGATGTACGGCCGGCCGGACATCATGGCGCCGGGGACGACGTTCAGCCTCGCCTTCAAGGCTTGGCAGGAGGGCTACAACGAGCGCCTCGACGTCTCCGAAACCTATCCGGTCGACGCGCCCGAGACTTTCATGCGCGGCGGCCACGGCCTGTTCGGCACGATCGGCGACTATTTCCGCTTCGCCCAGATGCTGGCGAACGGCGGCGCGCTCGACGGGACACGCGTCATCGGCCGCAAGACGCTGGCGCTGATGCACATGAACCGCATACCGCCGGCGTTGCTGCCGCTGGAGATCGGCGGGCTGCCCCTGCTCGGCTACGGCTTCGGCCTGGGCTCGCGGGTCCTCATGGACGTCGCGCAGAGTTCGGCGCCGGGCTCGGTCGGGGAGTTCGGCTGGTCGGGCGCCGCCAAGACGCACTACTGGGTCGACCCCCAGGAGGGGATGGTCGGACTGTTCATGACCCAGTCGATGCTGAGCTTCGATCCGCCCGAACTGGATCTCCGCGCCCTCGCCTATCAGGCGATCGACGAATGAAAAAACCGGAGGGAAAGCGAAGGCGCGCAGGAACGGCGCTTGGCGACGGCGAGCCGACGTGGCCCACGCCGTCTCATACGATGCGGGAATCCCGTAGCCCACAAGAGCTTGCCCCCTGGCGCGCTTAAAACGCGGCCCGGGTGGCGAGGGAATGTCGCTTCCCTCCGATTGGGTCGAACTGGGCGAGTAGGTTTTATTTGGCTGATCTTCGGTCAGTGCGCGGACCCAGGTCTTTGATCGCGCATGCAGAAACCTGCTGCGGCGCGGGCGTGGCGCTACAAAACCTGAGACTTATGTCGATCCGGCGGATGCGATCTGGCCGAGCGCCAGCTCATTGCCGAGCCTGCCCAACAGCAGCGCCACGTGCCCGAGCCTGGAACAAATCATGTACAAAGGCGCGAGTTTGCGGTATGCTTTGATTTC
>CAVPXF010000052.1:0-102094 GCA_963709655.1 uncultured Alphaproteobacteria bacterium | reverse complement strand
GAGGATGGTCGGCAAGAGAACCAGCGTGCCGACCAGCAGGAAGGCCTCCTCCGAGGCGGCAAAGCCAGGGCGAGGGTAAATGGCGCGGCACGATCATCGGCCAGAGGCTGATGGCGATGCCGACATAGGACATCACGAAGAGGCCGAGGCTGCCGAGAAACGGCGCGAAATCCGGCCGCGGTCGAGCGCGCGCCAGACGAACCAGATGAGGACGAGGATGATGATCGGCACCGGCGAGAGCAGCGCGATGTTGGGCCACGAGAACCAGCGCGCCTCGATGTGCGCATCGATCAGCGGCGTCCAGACACTGACGATCGCGATGGCGACCACCGTCAGAGCGAGGCAGCGCCGGCCGAGCTTGCGCGCCCAATCCCGCAACGTCCCTTCGGTCTTCATGACGAGCCAGCCGGCGCCGAGCAGGGCATAGCCGCAGGCAAGGCCGAGGCCAGTGAAGATCGAGAACGGCGTGAAGCAGTCGAAGGAGCTGCCGACGAAATGACGGCCCTCGACGTTGAAGCCCTGGATGAAGGCGCCGAGGACGATGCCCGGCGAAGGCGGCGAGCGCCGAGCCGTAGGCAAAGCCGTTGTCCCAAAAGGTGCGGTGCTCGGCGTCACGATAGCGAAACTCGAAGGCAAGGCCGCGGAAGATGAGCGACAGCAGCATCAGGAGGATCGGGAAATAGACCGCCGGCACGATGATGGCGAAGGCGACCGGGAAGGCGGCGAGGAGCCCGACGCTACCGAGGACGAGCCAGGTCTCGTTGCCGTCCCAGATCGGCGCGATCGAGTTCATGACGAGGTTGCGCGCACTGCGGTCGGGGGCGAGGCGGTAGAGCATGCCGACGCCGAGATCGAAGCCGTCGAGCGCGACGTAGAAGAAGACGCCGACCGCGAGGATGACGGTCCAGACAGGGGTGAGGCTGAGCGTCGGCATTATGTCGGCCCCTCCGATGTCGGCCGCGCCACCGCGGGTGACAGGGCGGCTTTGATCGGCGCTGCGGGGTGGAGGCTCGCGATCGGGCTCTCCTCGTCGGCGGTCGCGGGGCCGCGCCACACAATGCGCAGCATGAGGAGGACGCCGGTCGGGTAGATCAGCAGATAGACCAGCACGTAGCCGATGAGCGAGAGGGCGACATCGGTGGGGGTGAGCGAGGGCGAGACGGAATCGGCGGTGCGCATCAGCCCGTAGATCGTCCAGGGCTGGCGCCCGACCTCGGTCGTGGTCCAGCCGGCGATGACGGCGACGAAGCCGGCGCAGGTCGTGACCTGGCAGAGCCGCAGATACCAGGCGCTGCGCTCGAGTCGGTCGCTCCGCAGGAGAAAGAGGCCGACGATGACGACCGCCAACATCAGGAAGGCGACGCCCACCATGATGCGGAAGGCGAAATAGACGACGGCGACCGGCGGGCGCTCGTCAGGCGGAAAATCCTTGAGGCCCTTGACCGCGCCGTCCCAGGAATGGGTGAGATAGAGGCTGCCGAGCTTCGGAATGGCGATCTCGTCGAGATTGCGTTCCTGCGCCGCGTCGGGCCAACCGATGATCGAGGCGGGAACACCCCTGCCGCCGTCCCATAGTCCCTCGATCGCAGCGAGCTTCGCCGGCTGATACTCCAGGGTGTTGAGGCCGTGCGCGTCGCCGAGGACGATTTGCACCGGCACGAAGATCAGGAGGAAGAAGAGGGCGAGCTTCATCATGAGGCGCCCCTCGGCGACCGCCCGCCCGCAGCGCAGCGTATAGGCGCCGACGCCGAGCACGACGAAGGCGGTGGTGACGTAGAAGGCGCTAACTGTGTGCGCGAGCCGATATGGGAAGGACGGGTTGAAGACGATATCGAGCCAATCCTTAGGGAAATATCGCCCGTCGATGACCTCGTAGCCCGCCGGGGTCTGCATCCAGGAGTTGGTTGCGAGTATCCAGAAAGATGAGAACAGCGTGCCGACCGCGACCAGCACCGCCGCAAATACATGCATTGGCGGCGGCACCAGCGCGCGACCGAAGAGCAGCACGCCGAGGAAGCTCGCCTCGAGGAAGAAGGCCGTCAACCCCTCATAGGCGAGAAGCGGCGAGATGATGTTGCCGGCGTCGTCGGCGAAGCGGCTCCAATTGGTGCCGAACTGGAACGGCATGACGATGCCGGTGACGACGCCCATGCCGAATGAAATCGCGAAGATGCGCAGCCAGAACTGCGAGAGGTCGAGATAGATCTGCCGCCCGGTGACGAGATGCGCGGTCTCGAGATACGCGACGAACGCGGCGAGTCCGACGGTGAAGGCCGGCAGCAAGATGTGCCATCCGATGACCCAGGCAAACTGGATGCGCGAAAGCAGCACTGTGTCGGAATGCATCGTCGACATTCCCCCTTTTCGCGTGCGGGTTCTCCGTTCGGAGAAAGCGGGCGGGCGACGTCCTCGGGCGTCGCCATTGTTACAGCATTCAAGACACGCCCCATCATAAAATCAGGAGCGCGAAACGGAATCTATTGCACGATGGTGTTGCCGATACCTTTGTATCTGTTTCCGCTTTGCTCGCTGCCGGAATTGGCTGCCCGTGCGAAGTTGCGGACCGAATCCGGATCCCCCAGCGAGCACCAGTCGGCTTGCCGGAGAGGCCGTAGCCCGCCAGGGACGGGATGACGATGTCGAAAGCGTCCGCGACACCGCCTCCGTGCACTGTCGGGTCCGTTAGGAAACCGGAAGAGCGTATGCCATTGGGTAACAGGTGCAGCATATTATTTGCAACTGGCTGGTTCAGGCGATGCGCGACGGGCGCAGATACGGTGGACAAAGGCGATCTGAGAAGGAAGCTGCGTCAGAAGGCGATTTGTCGTCAGAGACCGGCCGCCGCCTTCATCTCGCCGGCGAGTTCGTCGTAACAGACTGTCCACGCCTCCCGGACGGCAGGCGTGAAGTCTTCCCCAAGCGCTTGTTCGAGAGCCCAGAGCAGCGCTTCCCCCAGCGCGTCGTAGTCGGCGAGCTTGACGCCGTACCCGACGTGACGGACGCTTAGATCACGGATCGCAGGCAGAAGCTGACCTGGTTCATGCAAATTGTAAACGACCATGGAGAGCATGGTCATCAGCTTGACGCCCTGAATACGCATGTCGTTATTGAACAGTTTCCGGAAATTCGGGTTGACGGCGAATAGGCGCTCATAGAACAGCGCCCCGGCGACTTCCGGCATGACAGCCAGGCTGGCGAAGGTCGTTCGGACGAGTTTCTGCTGGGCCGCATTCACGATGTTTCCTCCTCTGCCCAGGGTTGGCCACTCACTCGCCTCTGTGAGACGATGCTGTGCGCAATACGGCGGGCGCTCCACCGAACTCGCCGGCAAACGCACGATAAAATGTCGCCATGCTGTTGAACCCCCAGCCAAAGGCGATGTCGACCACAGATCGGCCGGTTCCCGTCGCCCCAGCAATCGTGTCGCGGCACCTGAGCAACCGCTGGCGTAGAACGTACCGCGCGAAACTGCTGCCGCTCGGCTCAAACAGCCGATGCAGCTGGCGCACCGAGATGCCGAGTGCGGCGGCGGCGCTGGCGGGAGTCAGTCCGGGATCGGCGAGATGAAGATCGACGTGGCGCTTGACCGCCTCGAGTTGCGCCGACCGCAGCGAATCTCGCCCCCGCACAGCGCCCTCGTCGGAGGCTCCGCAGGACAGCGCCACGAGGCCGCAGAGATTGCGCAGCACGGCTTCGCCGAGTTCTTCGGGTAGGAGTGGCGCCTGCGCCTTGGCCGCATCCATAGCGGTGCCGAGGAGCGAGCCGATCGGTGAGGCGCCGGGCAACTGAAAGGGGCGTCTCAGTCGGCCCCCGGCCAGAAGCGGCGAGAGTGAGGCCTGCGGGATGACCAGCATACCGAACGAGGCTGCGCCCTTCGATTCGGCCTCGAATTGCCATTCGGTCGAACTCACGCAGAAATCGCCGGGCTCGTGAACCAGGTCGACCGGCGTGCTGCGTGGGCCGGCCCTCCAGATCACCGGCCGTCGGAATCGGCGAACGAAGAAAGCCTCGGTCTTGTCCGCGGCGACGTCGGCAGCGGTGCGCCGGACCCTTTCGAGGCCCGATTCGATATCGAGCAGCGCAAATTCGCCCGCGACCTGCCCGCCGGCGACGGCGCGAAAGGCGCCGGGGTCTGGAATCTCGCCCGGCGTGATGCTGTGGGCCTGTTTCGCGAAGTAATCGCACCAGAACTTTACGCGGTCGCGCAGCGGCAGGTCGTCCGTGGAAAAATGGACTCGCATGGCCAACTCTCCGGCCCGCCCAAAGCCCGAATCGAGTCATCCTTATAGTGACCGCATGGATAAGGCGAGCCGCGACAACTCGGGTCGCAGCCGTTTTTGTGGGCGGTCGTCCGCCGCGGCCCCAGCCCTCGAGCCGATACCGGAAACCGGCCGTATGGTCGCGACCGCGGCCGCCACGCGCATGATCGCGTGGCGCAGAGCCTCGCCATACTCGGCACGACTTCGAGGTCGACACCAATCGCTTGGCCTCGGTGATCATGAGGCGCACGCAACGCCGTTAGAGCGGACGGCGGCTGGTAAGCGCCCGGCCGCTGGGCCGCTTGGCTCCCACAGCCGGCGGCGTCCGGCCACTCCGGGTCCCGGCTGCTGCGACCGAGTTGGCCGCCGCAATGGCTCCAACGATGGAGACCGACGGCCTGACTCTCTGTTCCGTATCTCTAACCGAGGCGCCAACCGCTTCAGCTCCGATCGGCGCTGAATGAGACACAGCGCGGCGTCCCGTGAGACGACGATGACGACGCACAGGCCTAATTGAGTGACAGCCGAAAGTAACGTCGAAGCTTTCAATTTCTTCGAGGGAGCGCGATCATGCCTATAGTATCGTCAGCACCGACCTGGCGCGGCGCAGTAGCCACTTCAGCGCCCGGCCATGCCCAGAGCGCTCACATGGGCGAGGGCAACGTGATCAACGTTTCGCTAGTAAGGTCATCACCTCCGTCGCACGGCGCACCAACCGTGTTCGTCGTTGACGATGACGTTTCGGTGCGCGAATCGATCGAATTGCTGGTCCGCAGCGCAGGCTGGCAGCCAGAGACCTTCGAGTCCGCGCAGGAATTCTTGCGGCGTCCACGTCTGCTTGTGCCAAGCTGTCTGGTTCTCGACGTTTCTCTTCCGGGCCTCAGCGGCTTGGAGCTGCAGAAATGCATCGCAGTCGACCGCCCCGCTATACCGATCATCTTCATTACGGGTCATGGCGATGTTCCGATGACGGTTCAGGCCATGAAAGGAGGAGCTCTCGAGTTCTTGACGAAGCCCTTCGCGGATGAAGCATTGTTGAACGTCATCAACAACGGCCTAGAGCTCAGCAAGATCGCGCTTAATGAGGACGCTGAGATATGCTCGCTGCGAGAACGTCACGCGTCACTCAGTTGCCGGGAGCGGCAGGTGATGGCGTTAGTCGTCCGCGGCCTCCTGAACAAGCAGGTCGCAGCCGAACTTGGGATCAGCGAGATTACCGTGAAGGCGCACCGAGGGCGGGTGATGCAAAAAATGGCGGCGAACTCCCTTCCCGCGCTGGTGATAATGGCTATGAGACTTGGGGTCTCGGCGCCAAAGGTCTGAGAGTTAGCGTATCAGACTGTCGAAATCGTACGCTCGAGTGCTGATGACATTTGCAACTGGCAAAGCGCGGGTCGCGCGGGTTTATGCGGCTTGACAAAGTTGGAGGACTTCCAGTCGGCGGATCTTTGGCGCCCGCGCCGATTCTCCTCAAACCAAACTAGTGGCTCACGTCATTGCCTTTGACGGCATTGCCTGAATCTATGCTGTCGCGATCGAGCGACGGGAGATGATTCGTGGCCAGCAGAGAGATTGCCGTCAAGAAATACGTGGTCAGGCTGAGCGAGGAAGAACGCGCTCGGCTCAAGGAGTTGATCCGGAAGGGCAAGCGCGTTGGGCATTTGTTGACGAGAGCCCACATTCTGTAGAAAGCGGACGTGTCAGAGGCTGGCGACGGATGGAGCGACAGCCGGATCGCCGAGGCCCTGGACACCAGCATCGCGACGATCGAGCGGACGCGACGGCAACTTGTCGAGGAAGGCTTCGAAGCCGTCTTGACGCGCAAGTCCAATCCCAATTCCGCCCCGGGACGAATTTTCGACAGCGCCGCGGAAGCCAAGCTGATTGCTTTGGCTTGCGGGCCGGCCCCGGCGGGCCACGCCAAATAGACCCTGCATCTTCTGGAGGAGAAGGTCGTCGAACCGCAAATCGTCTAGAGCGCCGGCGAGAACACAATCGGACGACGCTCAAAAAAACATTCTCAAGCCCCATCTCAAGCAGCAATGGGTGATCGCGCCCGAGGCCAGCGCGGCGTTTGTCGCCAATATGGACGACGTGCTGGAAGTCTACCAAAGGCCGCATGATCCCAAGCGTCCCCTCGTATGCCTCGATGAAACGTCGAAGCAACTCATCGTAGAGACGCGTGCGCCGATCGCCGCCAAGCCGGGCCAACCGGCGCGTCAGGACTACGAATACGAACTCAATGGCGCGGCCAATCTGTTCATGATGTTCGCGCTGCTGGAAGGCTCGCGCCATGTGAAAGTCACCGACCGTCGCGCGGCCGTCGATTACGCCTACGCGCTCAAGGACCTGTCCGATACGCATTTTCCCGACGCGCACAAGATCGTTCTGGTTCAGGACAATCTCAGCACGCACACGACGGCGGCGCTCTACGAAGCCTTCCCCGCCGCCCAAGCGCGTCGCCTCGTCGAACGGTTCGAATGGCATTACACGCCCAAGCATGGAAGCTAGCTCGACATGGCCGAATCCGAACTCGCCGTCCTCCCCACTCAGTGCCTCGACCGCCGCATCCCCGATAAGCCTGAACTGACCGCGGAAGTCGCCGCTTGGGTACAACGCCGCAACAAACACCACGCCAAGGCCGACTGGCAATTCACAACCGCCGACGCTCGCGTGAAGCTCGCAAGGCTATACCCTCAGTTCGCGTGACTCGGGCCACTAGAGCGGTTTCCGATCAATCTGTATCGTATCCGCAGGCCTTGAAGTAATTCAGTCATTCGCCGGGTTTGAAGATTTCGGCACACGCTTCGGGTGCGTTCAAGAGGCCTGTGACGGTTCGCTCGGCAATTTTGCGTGGGGCAAGGCCTTGAGCCTTGAGTAGGCTTTTTCGATCGGATTCATGTCGGGGCTGTTGGGCGGCAGATAAAGCAGCTCGGCTCCGGCGGTTTTGATGAGTTGCTCGACCCTTGGCCCCTTATGGCTCGACAGATTGTCCATGACGACGACGTCGCCTTGCGAGAGCGTGGGAACGAGGCATGTCTCCACCCAGTCCTCGAACATGGCCGCGTTGATCGGCCGGTCGTAGGCCTTTTGCGCCACGAGGCCGGAAAGGCGCAGGCCGGCGGCGAGCGTGACGGTCTTCTAAGGCGGCGCCCAAAGACTGGTGAATTGGTTTGGTGTTCTACTGGCGTGGGCTGTTTACGGGATTCCTGTCGCCGGGGCTGCGGTCTATAGCAGATAGATGATCGACGAATCACCGCTGCGAGCCCGTTACGAAGCGCTTCGTTCCTGTCTGAACGAACGGGGCCGGCGGTTGAACGCGGCGGCGGAGGCGAAGGCCGCGGGCTACGGTGGGATTGCGGCGGCGGCGCGCGCGACGAAGGTCGCCCGCAGCACGATTGGACGCGGTCTGAAGGACCTGCAGGACCCCGGTTCATTGACAGGAAAGGTGCGGCGGAAAGGCGGCGGCGGCCCTCTGTTGACAACCAAAGATCCGACGCTGCTGGCGGACTTGCAACGATTGCTCGAGCCCGCGACGATGGGCGATCCGATGCGGCCATTGGTATGGGTGTCCAAGAGCCACGAGAAGCTGGCGACGGCGCTTCGCCAGATGGGCCATAAGGTGAGTTCGTCAACCGTTCCCAAATTATTGCGGGAATTGAAATACTGCCGCCATTACAACCGGAAGACCAAAGAGAGCGGCAAACATCCCGATCGCGACGCGCAGTTCGAATATATCAACGCCAAGGTCGAAGCGTTCCAGGCAGCCGGCGAACCCACGATATCAATCGACGCGAAAAAGAAGGAATTGCTCGGCGAATTCAAGAACGGCGGCAGCGACTATGGGCCGCAAGGCCAGCCGATCGAGGTCAATACCCACGATTTCGAGGACAAGGAGCTCGGCAAGGTTGTCCCTTACGGCGTCTACGACATCGGCGCCAACCTCGGCTATGTCAGCCTCGGAATCTGACCACGATACCGGGCAATTCGCGGTCAACGCGGTTCGTCTATGGCTCGAACAAATCGGCCGCGGGCTGTATCCCGGCATGAAGCGCCTGATGATCACGGCCGACGGCGGCGGCTCCAACGGTTCACGCTTGCGTCTGTGGAAGTTGGCGCTCCAGCAACTTGCCGATGAAACCGGGCTGATCATCCAGGTCTGCCACTACCCGCCGGGGACATCGAAGTGGAACAAGATCGAGCACCGCATGTTCTGTCACATCACACAAAACTGGCGCGCCATGCCTCTGGCCAGCCTGCTCATCGTCATCGCACTGATTTCCAACACAACAACGAAAACCGGCTTGAAGATTTCCTGCGGGCTCGATCGCAATACCTATCTCAAGGGCATCAAGGTTTCCGACGCGGACATGGCGAGCCTGAACATAACCCGCGACGCGTTCCACCCAGAATGGAACTACAACATCGCGCCGAGAAAAAACACCATGGAGCGATAGTCTTTGCGCGTCGCCTTAGTTGAGTCGCTGTTCGAGGCGGCCGCGACGGGGCGCGCAATGGCCAAGGGCCGGTCGTTTTCGCAGCTTCAAGAGACGTTTCCCGACGAGGCGAGTTGCGCCGCCTTTTTGGTGGAACGGCGTTGGTCGAAGGGTTTTGTTTGTCCCGGCTGTGGCGAGCAACGCGCGGCGGCGCTGAATAGTCGCGCCTACACATACGAGTGCCTCGATTGCGGTCGACAGACTTCGGTCACGGCGGGAACGGTGATGCATCGGTCCAAGCTGCCGCTGACGACGTGGTTCTGGGCGGCGCATCTCATGGCGACCCATTCCAACGGCATGTCGGCGCGGCAATTGGAGGATCAACTCGGCGTCACATACAAGACCGCTTGGCTGCTGACGCAGAAATTGCGCCGGTCGATGGTCGACCCGGATCGCGATCCCTTGGAGGGCGTCGTCGAAGTCGATCAGGCGGAAATTCCCTTCCGCGAAGGCGACGCCTTTTTCGAGCGCGGCAATGCCGGCAAAATCCTCGTCGTCGGGGCCGTCGAGGTGGTCGATCGCGACACCAATCAGCCCAAGCCGCGACGCAAGCACGCCAAATACCTCGATACGCGCTCCGGCCGAATACGCCTCGCCATGATCGCCGACAATTCCGCGGCGTCGATCGAGGCCTTCGTGAGAGCCAACGTCAAGCCTGGAGCCACGCTGCTCACCGACGGCCACGCGTCCTATCCTGGCCTGACCGACTATCGGCACGATCCACGCATCGTCGGCAAAATGGCGGGACATGTCGTCCTGCCATGGACTCACCGGGCCTTCTCATTGATGAAGCGATGGAGCCTGGGCACGTACCACGGCCTGCGGCGCAAGCACCTCGACACTTATCTCAATGAATTCGTTTTTCGCTACAATCGCCGCTTCCACCGGCACGTTTCGTTCGAGGCCTTGCTCGGGCTGGCTGCCCATCATGCACCTGCGAGCTATTGGGACATCATCAAGCAAGACAATCCTCGGAAGGGCATCCGAACAAACAGGCGAGCGCTTCGCCGCCGTAAGACAGCGAGCGGAATGCGGCAGGATGGCGCGACGCCCGCCCTCTGCGCCGATCACGATCAACCCATCAACCGAGTGCATCCACTACATATAGGCGAACCTGGGACAGCGGGATAAGCCTCGTTGGAATGGGTCGCCATGAGATGCGCCGCCCAGAACCACGTCGTCAGCGGCAGCTTGGACCGATGCATCACCGTTCCCGCCGTGACCGAAGTCTGTCGACCGCAATCGAGGCACTCGTATGTGTAGGCGCGACTCTTCAGCGCCGCCGCGCGTTGCTCGCCACAGCCGGGACAAACAAAACCCTTCGACCAACGCCGTTCCACCAAAAAAGGCGGCGCAACTCGCCTCGTCGGGAAACGTCTCTTGAAGCTGCGAAAACGACCGGCCCTTGGCCATTGCGCGCCCCGTCGCGGCCGCCTCGAACAGCGACTCAACTAAGCCCGCATACCACATCTAGGGCCACCTGGGACAGCGGGATAAGCCTCCGAAAGCTTCCGAACCGAACTGTACACCAAGGCCTGAAGACAGGAGCTTTCCAAGATAGACGTTTCAGTTTCGAAGAGATTGGCAAGCGCAACGACGTGATGAACGACACGGTCGCAACGAAAGTCCAGGACACCCCGACATCCGCCACGAGCTCCGAGCTCGCCGTAGTGATAGGGACCAGGACTGTCGAATATCATCAGGGCCAGCGGTCCTATACCGCACCAACAGGCCGGACATATGACCGCAGCCGACCAAAGCGATCAGAGCGTCAAAAACCGCTTGCCAAGAGGCCGTCCACATATGGCGGATGCGGTGGAAGCGGCTCGGCAGGACGTGGAGGAGGAAACGGCGGATGAACTCGGCCGCGTCGAGCGTCATGGTCCTGAGCCGGTCTCGGCCTTTGATGCGGTAGTCCTTCCACTTGAAGGTGACGCCCTTGTCGTCCAGCGCCATGAGCCTGGAATTCGAGATTGCGACGCGGTGGGTGTAGCGGGCGAGGTAGGCGAAGACGGCCTTCGGCCCGGCGAACGGCCTCTTGGCGTAGACGACCCATTCGGAGCGGCGCAGCGGCGCGAGTTCGGCGTCGAAGGCGCGTTTGTCGGCGAGCGGGGCGAGATCGACGAAGAAGGCGAGGCGGCCGGCGGCATGCAGGGCCGCGAGCCCTTCGAGGAAGAGTCGGCAGAAGAGACGCGCCAGATGCGATTGAAAGCGGCGAAGGTCCTCCTTCGTCGCCTTATCGGTCGACTGGCCGAGGAAGGCCGCAAAGGTTCTGACATGCCGGACGTAGTCTTTCTGCACCTTCTCCTTGAACCGGCGCGCCGTCATGTCGTCGATCATGCGCTGACGCAGCGGGCTTATGGGCTTGTCGGACATCGCGAAAGCTCCTGTCTCCCACGGGGTTGAACCCCACAATTTTGAGACAGGACCCGCCTTCGTTCTCGCCTTCGATTGGCCCCCTGAACCCTCCCGCCACCCCTCGCCGCCCCTACCGCGCGAGCGGTTTAGTCCTTACGTCGACGCCGGTCCGTCAGCTTCGGCGCCGTGCGTCAGATTTAGCGCCTACGCCTCAACGTAATTTCGCCGGTAGCGCGCCCCGAGGCTCGTCAGGACCTGGTAGCCGATCGTCCCGCTCAGCGAAGCAAAGTCGTCGAGTTCCACCGCGGCGCCGAACAGCTCCGCCCGGGCGCCTGGCCGGGTCGCGTCCTCCGGCAGCTCGGTCACATCGGCGATGATGAGGTCCATCGACACCCGCCCGACCAGCGGGCAGCGTTTTCCGGCGATGGCGACCTCGGCGCCGGGCCGTGCGTCGGTGGCGCCGGCGCCGCGCGGCAGGCCGTCGGCATAGCCCACGAGCAGCGTCGCGAGCCGCGTTCTGCGCTTCGCCGTCCATTGGGCGTTGTAACCGCAGGTCTCGCCGGGCTCGATCCAGCGCGTCTGCTGCACCGCGACGGTCAGCGTCACGACCGGCCGCATCGGGTTCGTCCGACCGGGCGTCGGATTGCCGCCATAGAGCGCGTAGCCGGGCCGGGCGAGATCGTAAGAAGGACGCGCGGGCAAAAAAAATCCCGACGAGTTTGCGAGCGAGGCAGGCAGATGGGGGAAGGCCGCTCGCGCCGCCTCGAACCGCGCAATCTGGAGGCCGTTCAGCGGGTCGTCGAAAATTTCCGCCGAGACGAAGTGGCTCATCAGGAGATCAGCGCCGCTCGCCGCGCCGTGAGCGGCCATCGCCTCGTCAAGCGAATCGAGTGAGTTCGAACCCGAGCCGCCGCATCCCCGTGTCGAGATGCAGCGCTGAAGGCTGAAGCCGCCCCTGCCGCGCGGCGAAGGCCGACCAGCGCTCGAGTTCCTCTACGCTGCCGATCGCCGGCTTCAGGCGATGCTCGACGTAGTCGGCCGGATCGGCGCCGGCGTCGAGGCCATTCAGCACATAGATCTCCGCCCCCGCCGGCAGCAGGCGGCGGGCCGCAATACCCTCGCCGAGGTGGGCGACGAAGAAGGTGCGCGCGCCGGCGGCCCAAAGAGCCGGCGCCGCCCGATCGAGGCCGATTCCATAGGCGTTCGCCTTGACCACCGCGGCGCATCGGCCGGGCGCCGCCAGGCTGGCGAGCGCGCGCCAGTTGTCGGCGAGCGCCGCGAGATCGATGGTCAAACGGCCGGGCGCGCTGTCGGGCGGGGCGATTGGGGAGTCACTTCAGCCGTTTCTCCATGACCGCGACGGTCGGCGCCGCACAGCCCGGATGGGCCTCGAGGCGGAGGCGGGCGAAAGCCCATGCGCGAAAACAGCCGCTCGTTTTCCGGCAGCGCCAGCCGCACTCTCAGCCGCACGCGTGAGAGGCCGCGCGCCTCGGCCGCCGCTTCGCAGGCGGCGATCAGGCGGCGACTTAAGGCCCGCCCGCGCGCCTCAACGAGCGCGCACACGCGCCCGATCATCAGCGCGTCTCCGTCACCCTGCCACAGCGCGGCGGCGACGAGCCGGCCTCGCTCGAAGGCGCCGAAACCGCCGCCGCCCGCGATCCTGGCCGCGATCGAGTCGGTCGTTTCGCGCAAGGCCGAAGACGGCGGCGAGGTCGGGCGGCTCTGGGCGGCGAAGGCGGCCCGGACGACCCAAGCGGCGTCCTCGGCGTCCGCAATCGTCAGGGCGCGCAGGACGATCGCGTTGGTTTGAGAGGGCGCACGCTCGGCGCTCGGAAAGGAAAGGACCATGGCGGTCCGGCCCTACACCTCCGTCGCCCGGCGCGGCAAGACCCACGACAGCGCCAAATCCTTGGACATGGGATAGCCGGACTCCATCCCGAATTTTCTGACCGAGCCGCCGATCTCGTCGTAACCGCGCGCGCGATAGAAGCGCCGCGTCGTTTCCGTGCTGATCAGGGTGCATCGTGTCGCGCCGCGTTCCCGGGCGCGGGCCTCCAATGCGGCCAGTAAAGCCCGACTCGCGCCGCGAAACCGCGCTTCGGGCGAAACATAGTTGAGGAGGATTTCGCCGCCGTCCGTAACGGCGCCGACCGCCGCAATCGCGCCGCGTTCGACCGCGACGAGATAGGACGCGTCGATCCGTCTCATCCAGGCCGCGACATTCGCCGGCGTCTTGTTGCTGAGCCAGGCCGTAAGCAAGGTCGGATCGTTCCGATGATCGGCGGCGCAAAGCTTTATGATCGAGCGCCGCAAGACCTGGCAGGCCTCCTCGGTGTCTTCCGCGTTGGCGTCGCGAATATCCATGCCCGCATTCAGCATCGAGAGGGCCAGCCAGGCAAGGGCGATCGGGTAAAACTGTACGGAGGGGCTAGCGACCCTGCCGCGAACGTCGGACGGCGCGCAGGCGCGGTCGGCGACCGCGCCCTGCAACGTGAACGAACTTTAACGCCGATTCCGCCTGCGTTGGTCCGTCGCGCCTCGCTTTCGCCGCGGTCGCTGGCAATGAGCGTTGGGCTGCAGTCGATTGCGGCGAGCGGAGGCGGTTCGATGGCCTGGATGTTGACGCGGCGGGCGGCGCTGAAGGCCGCCGGGGCTGGCACGCTCGTCGCCTTCGCCATGCGCCCGTTTGACGCGCTCGCCGACGATGCGGTCGAGACCCACGGCCTTTCCTCCTTCGGCGACCTCGCGCTGCCGCCCGACTTCGCGCATTTTACCTACGTCAACCCCGATGCGCCGACCGGCGGGCTGCTGTCGCTGCAGATCACCGGCACCAGCGGCAACCAGAACTTCGACACCTTCGACACCCTCAACATCTACAGCTGGAAGGGCGACGGCGCGGCCGGCATGGGCGCGACCTTCGACACGCTGATGACCGCCAACGGCGACGAACCCGACTCGGTCTACGGGCTGCTCGCCCAATCGGTGCGCGTCTCGGGCGACAAGCTCGATTACCGGTTCAAGCTGAGGCCGGAGGCGAAGTTCTTCGACGGATCGCGCGTCACCGCGGCCGACGTCGCGTTCTCCCTCAACATCTTGAAAGACAAGGGCCACCCGGTCTACGCCCAGCTTCTCAGGGAGGTCGAATCGGCGGCGCCGGAGGGCGACGACGTCGTCCACGTGCGCTTCGTCAAGGACCGCAGCCGCGACGCGCACCTCATCGTCGTCGGCATGCCGGTCTTTTCCGCCGCCTGGTGGAAGGGCCGCGACTTCACCGCGGCCACGCTCGACGCCCCGCTCGGCTCCGGCGCCTACAAGGTCAAGACTTTCGAGCAGGGGCGGTTTATCGAGTACGAGCGCCGGCCCGACTATTGGGGCGCCAAGCTCCCGGTGAACCTCGGCCAGAACAATTTCGACCGGCTGCGGTTCGAATATTATCGCGAACGGCAGGTCGCATTCGAGGCGTTCAAGGCCGGCGCGATCAATTACCACGAGGAGTACACCTCGCGCTTCTGGGCGACGGCTTATGATTTCCCTGCCGCAAAGGATGGACGGGTGAAGAAAGAGACGCTGCACAACGGCGAGCCGTCGCGCACGCAAGGGTGGTACCTCAACACCCGCAGGGATCAGTTCAAGGATCCCCGCGTCCGCGAGGCGATCGGGCTCGCCTTCGATTTCGAGTGGACCAACAAGAACATCATGTACTCGGCTTATAAGCGGGTCGTGTCGTTCTTCCCCAATACCGAAATGGAGGCGAAGGGCAAGCCGGGCCCGGACGAACTCAAGTTCCTCGAGCCCTTCCGGGATAAGGTCTCGCCAGCCGTCTTCGACGAGCCTTACGTCCCGCCGGAGAGCGATGGCTCCGGCTTCGACCGCAAGCTGCTCAAGCAGGCCTACGATCTCCTCATCGCGGCCGGCTGCCAGCGCGACGGCGATGTCTTGAAGCTGCCGGGCGGCAAGCCGCTGACCATCGAGTTCCTCGATTCCTCGGGCGCGCTCCAGCCCCATACGATGCCGTTCATCCAGAATCTCGGGAAGCTCGGCGTGAAGGCCAATATGCGGATCGTCGACGCCACCCAGTACAAGGCCCGCACCGACGCCTTCGACTACGACGTGGTCACCGCCGCGAACGGCGGCTCATCGACCCCGGGGGCGGAACTCAAGGTCGCCTTCACCTCCGAGGCCGCAGCGAGACAGGGCTCGCGCAATCTCGCCGGCGTCTCCGATCCGGTCGTCGACGCGCTTATTGAGACGATTTCCGACGCCAAATCGCGCCAACAGCTGAATACGGCCTGCCGGGCGCTCGACCGCGTCCTGCGGGCTGGCCATTATTGGGTGCCGATGTGGTATCGCGACACCGCCTGGGTCGCCTACTGGGACGCCTTTGCGCGGCCTGAGCGCCAGCCCAGGCTCGGCGTCGGCGCGCCCGGCACCTGGTGGTGGGACGAAGCGAAAGCCAAAGCGATCGGTTTGTGAGTGGGCTATGCGGCAGTCAGTAGGCGGCGGCAATAGGCGCATTATGCCCCCTCGCCCCGCAAAGCGGGGAGAGGGCTGGGGTGAGGGGCTGCGCCAACCGATAAAGGTTCGCGCCGTCCCTCATCCGGCGCTTCGCGCCACCTTCTCCCCGCGCGCGGGGAGAAGGGACGACTAATGCTCGCTTACCTCGCCCGCCGCCTTCTGCTGATGATTCCGACTATATTCGGGATCATGGCCGTTTCCTTCGCCATCGTGCAGTTTGTGCCCGGCGGCCCGGTCGAGCGCGCGATCGCTCAGCTTCAGGGCGCCGACCAGAGTTCGACCGCGGGCTTTGGCGGCGGCGGCGGACAGATCGGCGGCGGCGGGTCGCAGGCGGTCGGCGACATCGCCTCGCGCTACCGCGGCTCGCAGGGGCTCGATCCGAAATTCATCAAGGAGCTCGAGAAGCAATACGGTTTCGACAAGCCGGTCCTCGAGCGCTTCTGGATTCTGGTGCGCGACTACGCCACCTTCAACTTCGGCCAGAGCTACTATCGCGACACACCCGTCCTGACGCTGATCGAAGAAAAGCTGCCGGTGTCGATCTCGCTCGGCATGTGGATGACGTTCCTTTCGTACGCGATCTCCATTCCGCTCGGCATCCGCAAGGCGGTCAAGGACGGCACGCGCTTCGACACTGCGACTTCCGCAATCGTCATCTTCGGCTACGCAATCCCGAACTTCCTGTTCGCCGTGCTCTTGATCGTGCTCTTCTGCGGCGGGTCGTTCTGGCAGATCTTCCCCCTGCGCGGGCTCACCTCGGACAATTTCGCCGACCTCGACTGGCCCCACAAGATTCTCGACTACCTCTGGCACATCACCCTGCCGGTGACCGCTCTCGTGCTCGGCTCGTTCGCCACAACGACGCTGCTCACCAAGAACTCGTTCCTCGACGAGATCAAGAAGTCCTATGTGCAGACGGCGCGGATGAAGGGCCTCTCCGAGCGCAGCGTGCTCTACGGCCATGTGTTCCGCAACGCGATGCTGATTGTGATCGCCGGCTTTCCTGGAGCGTTCCTCGCCGCGTTCTTCACCGGGTCGCTGCTGATCGAGCAGGTCTTTTCGCTGGACGGGCTCGGCTACCTTTCCTACGATTCGCTGATTCAGCGCGACTATCCCGTTGTTCTCGCCAACCTTTACATCTTCGCCCTCCTCGGCCTTGTGGTGAACCTGATCTCCGACCTCACCTACACCTGGATCGATCCCCGCATCGATTTCGAGACGCGCGAGGTTTAGAGGATGGATCAGCGCGAAGGTCCTTCGTCCTCTCCCAAGCTGCCCGTCGAAAAACCGGCGTCGCTTAACGCGCTCCGCGAGGGCGAAGGCCAATCGCTTCTCCCGTTCATTGAGGAAGGCGGCGCCAGTCATCTTGAAGCCCCTATCCCTGTCAGCGCCACTGTGCGCGCGACGAGCGGCGGTCCTCGGCGCCCGTGGCTCAATCTCTCGCCGATGAACCGCCGCCGGCTCGACAACTTCCTGCGCAACCGGCGCGGGGCGTGGTCGCTCGCGATCTTCCTCGTGCTGTTCGTCGCCGCCCTCGGCGCCGAGTTCATCGCCAACGACAAGCCGCTGATCGCCTCCTATAAGGGCCACCTCCTCTTCCCCATCTTCGTCAATTATCCGGAAGAAATGTTCGGCGGTTTCCAGGCCGAGACGGACTATCGCGACCCGTTCGTCGCCGACGAGATCAAGACGCATGGCTGGATGATCTGGCCGCCGATCCGGTTCGCCAATTCCACCACGATCCTCGACCCCGCGACGCCGCTGCCGACGCCGCCGACGTGGCTGCTGACCGATGCGCAGTGCCGAACCGCGCTTGAGAAGCAGAAGTTTCCTGGCGCCGAGGCGGCCCCTAGGCCCTGTTCGAAGCTCGAGCCGCTGTGGCTCGGCTCCGACCAGGACGGGCACGACATCGTCGCCCGCCTCCTCTACGGCTTTCGCATCTCGGTGCTGTTCGGCCTGATCCTTGCCAGCGTATCGTCGGTGATTGGCGTCTTCGCCGGCGCGGTTCAGGGCTATTTCGGCGGGCTGCTCGACCTCATCATGCAGCGCGTGATCGAGATCTGGTCGTCGCTGCCGCATCTCTACATTCTGATCATCCTGTCGGCGATCCTCGCGCCGAGTTTCCTCGTACTGCTCGTGATCCTGCTGCTCTTCTCCTGGGTGAGCCTCGTTCATGTCGTGCGCGCCGAGTTTTTGCGCGCGCGCAATTTCGAGTATGTCAATGCGGCGCGGGCGCTCGGCCTCAGCAATGCGAAGATCATCGTCAAGCACGTGCTGCCGAACGCAATGGTGGCGACGCTCACCTTCCTGCCCTTCATCGTCAATTCGTCGATCAGCACCCTGACCTCGCTCGACTTTTTGGGGCTCGGCATGCCGCCGGGCTCGCCGTCGCTCGGCGAGCTCCTGCTGCAAGGGAAGTCCAATCTTTCGGCGCCGTGGATCGGCATCTCGGCCTTCGCCGTGATCGCGCTGCTGTTGTCGCTGCTCATCTTCATCGGCGAGGCCGTGCGCGACGCCTTTGACCCGCGAAAGACCTTCTCGTGAAGGCCGACCCGCCGTTGATCGACGTGCGCGATCTCTCGATCGCCTTCGCTCCAGGGAGGCGAGCGCAAGACGGTGGTCGACTGCGTCTCCTTTCGGCTGATGAAGGGCAAGGCGCTGGCGCTGGTCGGCGAGTCGGGTTCGGGCAAGTCCGTCACCGCCCAGGCCCTTGTGCGCCTGCTGCCGCAACCGGCTGCCAGTTATCCGACCGGAGAGATTTTGTTTCGCGGTCGCGACGTGCTCAAGATGACCGACGCGGAGCTGCGCGAGATGCGCGGCGGGAACGTCACCATGGTGTTCCAGGAGCCGATGACCTCGCTCAATCCGCTGCACACCATCGCGCGCCAGATCGGCGAGATCATCGCGCTGCATCACGGCCGCGCCGCGGCCACGAAAAAGCGCATCGTCGAGCTTTTGACCGAGGTCGGCATCGTCGACCCGGCCGAGCGGCTCGGCGCCTATCCGCACCAGCTCTCGGGCGGGCAGCGCCAGCGCGTGATGATCGCCATGGCGCTCGCCAACCGGCCGGACCTCTTGATCGCCGACGAGCCGACGACCGCCCTCGACGTCACCGTGCAGGCGCAGATCCTGAAGCTACTGAAGGACCTGCAGCAGAAGATGGGCATGGCGATGCTGTTTATTACCCACGACCTCAACGTCGTGCGCCGCATCGCCGACGACGTGATCGTGATGCAGAGGGGCGAGATCGTCGAAGCGGGCCGAATGGCCGAAGTGTTCGCCAACCCGCGGCATCCTTACACGCGGGCGCTGCTCGCCGCCGAGCCTAAGGGCGACGCCCCGCCGGGCGATCCAGGCGCCCGTACGATCGCCAGCGCCGAGGACCTGAAAGTCTGGTTTCCAATACGGCGGGGCCTCTTCCGCCGTACCGTCGGGTACGTGAAGGCCGTCGACGGCGTGAGCCTCGCCGTGCGCGAGGGGCAGACGGTCGGCGTCGTCGGCGAGTCGGGCTCGGGCAAGACGACCCTCGGCCACGCGATCCTGCGCCTGATCCGCTCGGAGGGCCCGATCGCCTATTGCGGGCGGCCGATCCAGGACTTCAACACAAAGCAGATGCGCCCCCTGAGGCGAGACATGCAGATCGTGTTCCAGGACCCGTTCGGCTCGTTGTCTCCGCGCATGTCGGTCGCCGAGATCGTCGAGGAGGGCCTGATCGCGCAGGGGACCAAGCTCAATTCCGCCGAGCGCCGACGCGTCGTCGAGCGGGCGCTCGCCGACACCGGGCTCGACACTTCGACCCTCGACCGCTACCCGCACGAGTTTTCCGGCGGCCAGCGCCAGAGAATCGCCATCGCGCGCGCTATGGCCCTCGACCCGAAATTCGTCGTGCTCGACGAGCCGACCTCCGCGCTCGACATGTCGATCCAGGCGCAGATCGTCGACCTGCTGCGCGATTTGCAGAGGCGGCGTAACCTCGCTTATCTGTTCATTTCGCATGATCTCAAGGTCGTGCGGGCTCTGGCGAGCGAGATCATCGTCATGCGGCGCGGCAAGGTGGTCGAAAGCGGCGAGGCCAAGGCGATGTTTAAGAGCCCGCAGAGCGACTACACCCGCGCGCTGTTCGCCGCCGCCTTCTCCAACGAGGCGACGCTCTCGGGCGTCGTCAGCCAGTGAGGCGCCAATGAGCCGCGCGATGATCATCGTCCTCGATTCGGTCGGCTGCGGCGGCGCGGCGGACGCCGCGGTCTATGGCGATCAGGGCGCCGATACGCTCGGCCATATCGTCGAGGCTTGCGCGCTGGGCTTGGGCAACCGCGATGGCCTCAGGCGCGGGCCGCTGCTATGTCCCCCGCCTCGCCGCGCTCGGGCTCGGCCACGCGATGCGGGCCTCGACAGGCCGCGCCCCGCCGGGCTTTGACCTCGCGGGCACGCCGCGCGGCCAATGGGGCTTCGGGATCGAGACATCGCGAGGCAAGGACACGCCGTCGGGCCACTGGGAGATCGCCGGAACGCCGGTCGATTTCGACTGGGGCTATTTCCCGGAGGAAATCCCCGCCTTTCCCAGCGGAGCTGACCGACGCGCTGATCGCCGAGGCTAAGCTCCCTGGCATTCTCGGGAATAAACGCGCTTCCGGCACAGTGATCATCGAAGACCTTGGCGAAGAGCATGTCCGCACCGGCAAGCCGATCTGCTACACATCGGCGGATTCGGTGTTCCAGATCGCTGCGCACGAGGAGGCTTTCGGGCTCGAGCGGCTTTATGAGCTTTGCCGCATCGCGCGCCGCCTGTGCGATCCGCTGAACGTCGGACGGGTTATCGCGCGGCCGTTCGTCGGGACGAATGCGAAGGATTTCGTCCGCACGGCCCATCGCAAGGACTTCGCCGTGCCGCCGCCCGACGGTAATCTCCTGCAGCGCGCCACGGAGGCGGGACGCGCCGTCGTCTCGATCGGCAAGATCGGCGACATCTTCGCCCATCGCGACACCGGTCGCGAGGTGAAGGGCAAGAGCAACGACGGCAACGTCGATTGTCTGCTCAGCGCTCTTCAGGACACGCCCGGACGGCGGGCTGATCTTCGTGAACCTCGTCGATTTCGACACCGAATGGGGCCATCGCCGCGACGTGCCGGGGTTCGCCGCCTGCCTCGAGGCGTTCGACCGGCGACTCGGTGAGATCGAGGCGGCGATGCGGCCTACCGACTATTGCCTGATCACCGCCGATCACGGCAACGACCCGACCTACAGGGGCTTCGACCACACTCGCGAGCAGGTGCCCATCCTCGCCTTCGGCGGCGGCGCGCCAGCCGGCCCGATCGGCGGGCGGGCGTCGCTCGCCGACATTGCCGAGACGCTCGCCCAAAAGCTCGACCTGCCGAAGGGTCGGCATGGGCAGGCATGGACGGCATGAGCTTTGCGGTCGACCGCGCCCGCTTGATCGAACAGGCGGCGCAGATGGCCGATTGGCTCAAGGCCTATATGCGTGCCGAGAGGATCAACCTCGGCGCCCGCGGCAACATCGTGCGGCAGTTGCACGTGCACGTGGTCGCGCGATCGGCCGGCGACCCCGGCTGGCCGGGGCCCGTCTGGGGCTTCCGTGCGGCGGTTCCTGACGAGGACAATGAGTTCCGGGCGATGATGGCCGCGGCGCGGGCGGGGCTGGCACTGTAGGCGAAGACCCGCGCCCGTCATTGCGAGGACCTCCGGACTTGATCCGGGGGGACGAAGCAATCCATGCCGCCGCTGCGCCTGACGGCATGGATTGCTTCGCCTTCGGCTCGCAATGACGGCGGCGGGGGCGGCTTCGGTCAGCGCGCCTGTCAGGGCTGGACGGCCGCCACGGGTCAAAGCTCGATGTCGCGGCCAACGTCGTGGTCCCGCTCGATCGAGAAATCGTCAACCTTCGGACCGCCGAGCAGATAGGCCCTAAAATCAGCCTTCTCGCCAGCCGCCGGCGCACGGGAAGCGCCAGCCTCACCGCTTTGATGCGGTTGTTGATCGAACGGATTGTGGTCGTGTTGGTCGGCCACAGCCGCGCCCCGCCTCAAATCGGCTCGGGCCCGCGCGAGATGGCGGCGACGCCGGTGCGGGAGACTTCGACCAGGCCGAGCGGTCGCATGAGGTCGACGAAGTCGTCGATCTTCTGCGGGTTTCCGGTCAGCTCGAAAATGAAGCTCTCGACCGTCGCGTCGATCACCTTGGCGCGGAACGCCTCGGCGAGGTTCATCGCCTCGACCCGGTTCTCGCCCTTGCCGCGCACCTTGATCATGGCGAGTTCGCGCTCGATTGCACGAACAGTCAGCGTCAGGTCCTTCACGGAATGGATTGGCACCAGGCGTTCGAGCTGGTGACGGATCTGCTCGATGATCTCGGGCGTTCCCGAGGTGACAATGGTGATGCGCGACTGCCGGCTCTCGTGCGCCACTTCGGCGACGGTGAGGCTCTCGATGTTGTAGCCGCGGCCTGCGAACAGCCCGACCACGCGCGCGAGCACGCCCGGCTCGTTGTCGACCAGCACCGAGAGCGTGTGAGTCTCGATCGGCGAGCGAACGGTCGCCGAAGAATAAGGAGACAGGGGGGCGGAGTGCGCTCTGACCATGTTCATGTCTATCCTCGTCGAAGGAACCGCCGTCCGAGCGGCGCGTTCAGATGGAAGATTTAAGCCGCGGCGACTTTCGACGCCGCGGCGACCCAGCTTTGGAAGAGATCGAAGTCGATATTGCCGCCGGAGAGCACGAGCCCGACCTTTCGCCCGGAAAGGCGCGCGCGCTCCTTCATCGCCGCTGCGAGGGCGGCTGCGCCGGCGCCCTCGGCGAGATTGTGCGTATCCGTCCAAAAAATGCGGATCGCGTCAGCAATCTCCGCGTCCGTGACCAGTGTGACGCGCGAAGCGCCCTTCGCGATCACCGCGAGCGCCTCCTCGTCGGGGACCCGCGTCGCCATGCCGTCCGCAAGAGTGTCGGCGCCCGCAGTCGGAACGGCGCGCCCAGCAGCGAAGGAGAGCGCATAGGCCGGCGCTTCCGTAGACTGGACGCCGACGATTTCGGTTTTGAGTCCGAGCGCGTCCCGGGCGGCGATTGAGCCGCAGATTCCAGATCCCTGCCCGATCGGGACATAGAGGACGTCTATGTCGCTCCACTCGGCGAGAAGTTCGAGTGCGTAGGTCGCAACGCCTCGCACGAGGTCGCGGTGGAACGCCAGCACGGCGTGCAGCCCGCGCGCTTCGCCAAGCCGCATCGCCTCTTCCCGCGCCGCCTGGAAGTCCGTCCCGTGCTCGATGAGCTCCGCTCCAAGGGCGCGCATCGAGGCGTTCTTCTCGCGCGAATTCCCACGCGGCACGACGATCGTCACCTGCAGACCGAATCGTCGCCCCGCGAAAGCAAGGCTCTGGCCGTGATTGCCGCGCGTCGCAGATATGATCCCCTTGACCGTGGGCTCGCGCCGAACGAGCGCCTCGCAATACGTCAGCCCGCCGCGCACCTTGAAAGCGCCGGTCGGCTGATGGTTCTCGTGCTTGACCACGACCTCGGCCCCGAGCCGCTGCGTGAGCAGCGGCCACGCGAAGGCCGGCGTCGGGCGGAGGCTTTGCTGCACAAGGCCGTGGGCTTCGCGGAGTTCGCTGAGGGTGAACATTGGGGCGATTCTCTCGTTTCCGCCAACTCAGAAAGCGCGCACCCCTTCTCCTCTGGGGAGAAGGTGGCGCGGAGCGCCGGATGAGGGGTTTGCGCCATATCCCTGAGGGCGCTGACCCCCTCCACCCCCGACCCCTCTCCCCATAGCCCGTCGGAAGACGGGCGTCCTTGCGGACGCACTATGGGGAGAGGGGCCAGCATCACACCAGCATCTTGCCCTTTTCGTCGATGACATTGCCGAGCTCGATGCCGGCGTCGTCCTCGAGCTCGGCCATCAGCATCTCATTGTGCGCCTTGCCCGACGGGATCATTGGGAAGCAGTTCTCCTTCTGATCCACAAGGCAGTCGAATACGACCATCTTCGGCGTGTCGATCATTTCCTTGATCGCCGCGTCGAGATCGGCCGGGTTGGAGCAGCGGATGCCATGTGCGCCGTAAGCTTCGGCCAGCTTGACGAAGTCGGGCAGCGAATCCGTGTAGCTTTCCGAATAGCGCCCGCCGTGCAGCAGTTCCTGCCACTGGCGCACCATGCCCATGTATTGATTGTTGAGGATAAAGATCTTCACCGGCAGCCGGTACTGCGTCGCCGTCGACAGCTCCTGGATGTTCATCAGGATCGACGCCTCGCCGGCCACGTCCACGACCAGCGACTTGGGATGGGCGAGCTGCGTTCCGATCGCCGCCGGGAGGCCGTAGCCCATCGTGCCGAGGCCGCCCGAGGTCATCCAGCGATTCGGCTCCTCGAAGTGAAAATGCTGCGCCGCCCACATCTGGTGCTGCCCGACCTCGGTGGTGATGTAGACGTCGCGACCCCTGGTCAGATCGTAAAGGCGCTTGATCGCGTGCTGCGGCTTGATGATCGTGTCCGAGTTGCGGAAGCCGAACGAGTTGCGCGCCCGCCAGCCGTCGATCGTCGCCCACCACCTGGCCAGCGCGCCGGCGTCGACCTGATGCCCGTTCCGCCACACGCGCACCATGTCTTCGAGCACATGGGCGCAGTCGCCGATGATCGGCAGGTCGACCTTCACGTTCTTGTTGATCGACGAGGGGTCGATATCGATGTGGATCTTCTTCGACTTTGGCGCAAAGGCGTCGAGACGGCCGGTGATACGGTCGTCGAATCTCGCCCCGACGCAGATCATCAGGTCGCAGTCATGCATGGCGTTGTTCGCCTCGAACGAGCCGTGCATGCCGAGCATCCCAAGCCATTGCTTGTCCGAGGCCGGATAGGCGCCGAGCCCCATGAGCGTCGAGGTGATCGGGAAGCCAGTGGCGAGCACGAGTTCGCGCAGCAGCGTCGAGGCGTGCGGCCCCGAATTGATGACGCCCCCGCCGGTGTAGAAGATTGGCCGCTTGGCCTCGGCCATCATCTCGACCGCGAGCTTCACCCGCTCGATGTCGCCCTTGATCTGTGGGTGATAGGTCTTGTGCTGGATGTTGCGCTGGAATGTATAGGTCCCGCTGGCGAACTGCACGTCCTTGGGAATGTCGATGACGACCGGGCCCGGGCGCCCGTGCGAGGCGATGTAAAACGCCTCGTGAAGGATGCGTGGCAGATCCTCGACGCGGCGCACCAGATAATTGTGCTTGGTGCAGTTCCGGGTGATGCCGGTCGTGTCGCATTCCTGGAACGCGTCCGATCCGATGAGGTGGGTCGGCACCTGGCCGGTAATGCAAACGAGCGGAATGGAATCCATCAGCGCGTCGGTGAGGCCGGTGATCGCATTGGTGGCGCCGGGTCCCGAGGTGACCAGCAGCACGCCGACCTTGCCGGTCGAACGGGCAAAACCTTCGGCGGCGTGCGCCGCCCCGCCTTCCTGACGGACAAGAATGTGACGGACCTTGTCCTGGTTGAAGATCGCGTCGTAGATCGGCAGCACGGCGCCGCCGGGATAGCCGAAGACGAATTCGACCCCCTGATCCTTGAACGCCTCGACCACCATTTCGGCGCCGGTCATGTGCTTGGCCATTGCTCTTGTCCTTCCGCTTCGGTCCGTCGTTCTTCGAGTTTGGGGGGATTTGGAGGCAATAAAAAAGGCCCTCGGAGGGGCCTCGGCGTGCGCCAGCGAACGGAAGCAGGTCCTATACCTGCCCGGTCTCCAGCGCCAAAGTTACAATAAGGTTCGCCACAGTGCGTCGCCTCTGCCGATAAGCGGGGATCTTTAGGCGACGGCAATGTCGGCGTCAAGAGCCGGAAAACCCGGTTTGGGTTGGGCGAAACGCCGCAGGGGTCGCGCGCCGGGGCCGCTTCGGCCCTGTCGGGCCGAGAGGTCGAGCAAGTCCAGCGCTTCCGAGTTCCGCGGCGCCTGTGGAGCAGCGCCCCTTCCCGCCGCTGCCCTGCTTGCGCGCCCGCGCCCCTTGCATGTATCGCTGAAATCATGGGTATCGCTTCGCAGGCACGAGGGCGGCGGTGAGCGGCGCGTCGAGGCCCGTCGCCGTCATTATGGGCAGCCAGTCGGACTGGACCGTGATGCGTCGCGCCGCCGAGACGCTCGAGGCGCTCGGCGTCGGTTATGACGCCAGGATCGTCTCGGCCCATCGCACGCCCGATCGCCTCGTCGCGTTCGCCAAGGGCGCAAAGGCCGAGGGCTTCCAGGTGATCGTGGCCGGGGCCGGCGGCGCCGCGCATCTCCCGGGCATGACGGCCGCCTTCACGATCTTGCCGGTGTTCGGCGTCCCGGTCCCGACCCGTGCGCTGTCAGGTCAGGATAGCCTGCTTTCGATCGTGCAGATGCCCGCGGGCGTGCCCGTCGGCACTCTCGCGATCGGCGAGGCGGGCGCGGTCAACGCCGCGCTGCTGGCCGCCGCCGTTCTGGCGCTGTCCGATCCGGATCTCGCCGAACGCCTTGCGGCCTGGCGCGCGGAGCGCACCGCTTCGGTCGCCGATCGTCCGTCGGACGAGGGCTCGGCATGATCCTCTCCCCGGGCGCGACAATCGGCATTCTCGGCTCCGGCCAGCTCGGCCGAATGCTGGCGATCGCCGCGCTGAAGGTCGGCCTGCGCACCCACGTCTACGCCCCCGAGGCCGAGGCGCCGGCCTATGACGCCGCCGCAGGCCGCACGATCGCGCCATTCGACGACGAAGAGGCGCTCGACCGCTTCGCCAGAACGGTCGACGTCGTCACCTACGAATTCGAGAACGTCCCGACCGCAACCGTCGAGTTTCTCAACCAGCGCGTTCCGGCGCGTCCAGGCGTGCGGGCGCTGGCGCTGACCCAGGACCGGTTGATCGAAAAGACCTTTTTGCGCGACGTGGGCCTGAGGACAGCGCCCTTTACCGCCGTCGATGACGCCGGCGCGCTCGCCCGGGCCGTCGCCGAGCTCGGCCGCCCGGCCATCCTGAAGACCCGGCGGTTCGGATACGACGGCAAGGGGCAGTCGTTGATTCGGGAAGGATCGAACGTCTCCGCGGTCCATCGAGCGCTCGGCGGCGCGCCGATGATTCTCGAAGGTTTCGTCGCCTTTGAACGCGAGGTCTCGGTGGTGGCTGCGCGCAGCCTCGAAGGCGACATCGTCGCCTATGACCTGAGCGAAAACGAGCACGAGCGGCATATCCTGGCCCGCACCCGCGCGCCGGCCCGAGTGAGCTCCGAGACGGCGCTCGAGGCCCGCCGTATCGCAGCGACCGTGCTCGAGGCGCTCGAGTATGTCGGCGTGCTCGCGGTCGAACTGTTCGTCACCCGCGACTGGAACGGCCGAGAGGGCCTGGTGGTCAACGAGATTGCGCCGCGCGTCCACAATTCCGGCCACTGGACGCTCGACGGGGCGCAGACTTCGCAGTTCGAGCAGCACGTCCGCGCGATCGCCGGGTGGCCGCTCGGCGCGGCGACACGCCGCGGCCGGGTCGAGATGCACAACCTGATCGGCGAGGACGCCGAGGATTGGCGGGACATCCTGGCCCAGCCCGACCTCTGCCTGCATCTCTACGGCAAGCTGGAAATCCGGGCCGACCGCAAGATGGGCCATGTGACGCGGGTCTTCCCGGAGACGCCGGGCGACGGGTGAAGCTTTCGCGCCTCCGCCTTGACACCGCCGCCGGCGAATCACTATACGAGCGCCTCGTTTCGCCCGCGGTCGGGCGAGCTTTGCGGCGGGATAGCTCAGTCGGTTAGAGCGGCGGAATCATAATCCGTAGGTCCCCAGTTCGAAGTCTGGGTCCCGCTACCAATTTCCAGCCGGCCTGATGGCGCCCCGTGCAACTCGGCACTTGCGTAGCCTCGCGGCGCGTCATAGCGAATAAATTAATATTTCTCAAACGCGTCCCGAAGGCGGGCAGACATGAAGCTCATCCTGGCGATCGTCAAACCTTTCAAGCTCGAAGAGGTCAGGGCGGCGCTCGACAAGCTCGCCGTGCGCGGCATGACGGTGAGCGAGGCCAACGGTTACGGTCGGCAGAAGGGTCATACCGAGATCTACCGGGGCTCGGAATATACGGCGGCCTTCATGCCCAAGGTGCGGCTCGAACTGGCGGTGCCCGATCAGGACGTCGATCGCACCATCGAGGCGATCCGCGCTGCGGCGCGCACCGGTCAGATCGGCGACGGCAAGATCTTCGTCCTGCCGATGGAGCGGGCGCTGCGCGTGCGCACCGGCGAAACTGGCGACGAGGCCCTGTGAGGGCGAGGCGCCCACAGCTCTTTTCCAGGACGCCGCCGCCCTGATCCCGCGCTCCGCAATCGGATAGCCGGCGCAGCCCGCCTAATCTTGTCTCCTGCGAATTCGAGCGCCCTGAACAGAAGGTCCTCAGCGCCTTTTGGCCAGCGACCGATGGTCGCGTTCTCAAACGCGGGCGCACGGCGCTTGCACGAGCCGATATTTTGTGCATGACGATCGCCGCTCGATCGGCCGCGGCCGCCAACGCACGCGGCAGCCGATTTCCGGCGCGGAAGCGATAATCCGGCGGAGGGAGGAGTCATGAAGCTTATCACAGCGGTCATCAAGCCGTTCAAGCTCGATGAGGTGCGCCAGGCTCTCAACAGCATCGGCGTGCACGGCATGACGGTGACCGAGGTCAAGGGCTACGGCCGACAGAAGGGCCAGACCGAAATCTACCGCGGCGCCGAATACGTCGTCAGCTTCATGCCGAAAATGCGGGTCGAAGTGGCGGTGAGCGACGAACGCGTCGAAGACGCGATCCAGACGATCGAGATCGCCGCGCGCACTGGCCTGATCGGCGACGGGAAGATTTTCGTCGCGCCGATCGAGCGCGCCCTGCGGATCCGCACCGGCGAGGTCGGCGACGAGGCGCTCTGACGAGCGCGGAGGGCCGACGCCAAGCGCATTCAAAGCGTCGTTGGTTCTCGACGCTTCGGCGATCACGCCGCAACCAGCTTCCGAAACATGCGAACGCATGAAGCGGAAGTCTCGCGCGGGCGCAAATCAGTTTTATCATCGCGTTGGCGTCCAAAGAATTCTCACGTAAGATCAACGCAATGGCCCGCAGGCGGGTCGAACGCTCGGGGGTTTCGTGATGCGGGTATCTTTCGTTTCGCGCGCGGCCGCGGCGGCTTTTCTGGTCGGCGCCATGTTTGCGGGCGCCGCCGGCGCCCGGGCCGAGAGCGTCATGGCGGCCTGCGCGAGCCAGTGGAAGGGGGCGCAAGCGGCGGGGACGACCGGCGGCGCGACTTGGCCGCAGTTCCTCGCCAGGTGCAAAACTCAGATAGGCCAGCCCTCGTCGGCGGGCATGGCCCCGGCTCCTGCGCCGGCCCCCGCTCCCGCGCCGAACACTAACGGCTCGCTCTTCCCTTGGTGGCAGCCGAACCCGAGCACGGCGCCCGCACCGACCGGCGCCGGCCAGTTCCGCTCCGAGGCGGAGGCGGGCGCCCGCTGCCCAAGCGACAAGGTCGTCTGGGTCAACACCGCCTCGAAGATCTACCACTACCAGGGCACGCGCTATTACGCCCACACCAAGCAGGGCGCTTATATGTGCGAGGCGGACGCCAGGGCCGCAGGCGATCGCGCCGCGCGCTCGTTCTTTGGCCATAAGCAGCAATAGGCGGCGCCGGCGGAAACGAGAACGGGCGCCTCGCAAAGCCTTGCGGCGGGGCGACGCCCGCACGGCCGCTCGCGCGGATGTCTGCTGCTTTCGTGCGTCGTCCGATTGCTGTATTCGACGACGACAAGCCGGAACAGCAGGAGCCATGGCGATCGAGGCGAGCGAAACGACAGGACCCGACGCGCCCGCGAGCCGGCTCGCCGCGGTCGTGTTCGACCGCGACGAACAGCCTGATCCGCCGCTGCTCGCATTCATCGAGGCGGCGACGCAACGCGGCGCGCGAATCGCGGGCCTCGTGCAGGAACACGCCTGTCCCGACGGCCTCTGCGCCCTCAAGGACGCGCGCGTGCGCGATCTCGTCACCGGCGAGACGCTTGACATCATGCAGGACCTCGGCCGCGACGCGACGGGCTGCCGGGTCGATCCGGCCGCGATTGCCGCAGCCGCCCGCTGGCTCGACGCGGCGCGGGCCGGAGCTCCGGACCTCCTTGTCGTCAACCGCTTCGGAAGGCTCGAATCGGAGGGCGGCGGCATGCTGGCTGAGATCGGTCAGGCTTTCGCCGATGGCGTGCCGCTCATCATCGGCGTGCCGAGCCGTTACCTTGGCGCCTGGGACGCCTTCGCCTGCGGCCTCGACACGAAGCTCCCGCCGACGCTCGGCGCAATCGAAAGCTGGTGGGCTGCGCTCGCGTCGTCACCGTCGGAGCGCGCCGCGGCCGCGTGACAGCGCGGCATGGGCCGCCTCGGCGCGTGCGAGGTCCTCGGGCGTATTGACGTTGGAGAACGGGTCGAGCGGTTCGACCGGCCACTCGACCGTCGTCACGATGTATCGCGCGGCGAAAGCTTCCACCTTGCGCACGCCCTCTTCGACAATTGCGCGGCGCAAGTCCTCCGCAATCGCGGCCGGCCAGAGCGCAGCGACGTGGTGGATTTGGCCGTTCGAAACGGCGACGACGATCTCGGCGTTTGCCGCCCGCCGCGCGGCGTGCAGGCGCGCGACGAAATCCCCGGGCGCGAGCGGCGTGTCGGCGGGCAGGGTGGCGACATGGATAAGGCGCACGCCCGAATGCGCGCAGAACTCGAGCCCTGCGAGCACGCCGGCCAACGGACCGGAAAATTCCGGCGGATCGTCGGTGACGACCGGCAGGCCGAAGGCCGCGAAACGGGAAGGGTCGCCGTTGGCGCTGATGGCGAGCTTTGCCACCTGCGGGCGCAAGCGCTCGATCGCATGGGCGATCATCGGACGGCCGGCGAGAGCCATGAGACCTTTGTCAATTCCGCCCATTCGGCGCGCCCTGCCGCCGTCGAGGACGAGCCCGAGGGTCGCCGCGCCGTCTGTATTCGCCTGGTCTTCCGTCACCCTCTCACTCCGCCGCGACGGGCATATCCTTGCCCGGCCGCGCCGGGCGAGGCGTCAATGGCCTCGGCCGCTCAACCTCCGGCGCCTCTTCCTCGCCGGCGTCGAACAGACCGCTGAATAGCCGCCAGCTGAGCCGCCCAAGGTCGTCCATCACCGTGAACACCGCCGGCACGAAGACGAGCGACAGCAGCGTCGACATGATCAGGCCGCCGATCACCGCGATCGCCATCGGCGAGCGGAACCCGCCGCCGTCGCCGAGGCCGAGGGCGGACGGGAACATGCCGGCCGCCATGGCGATGGTGGTCATCACGATCGGGCGCGCCCGCTTGCGTCCGGCCTCGACCAGCGCGTCGAGCCGCGGCGTCCCGCGGCCGACCTCCTCGATCGCGAAGTCGACCAGCATGATCGCGTTCTTGGTGACGATTCCCATCAGCATCAGAATGCCGATCACCACCGGCATCGACATCGCCTTGTGGGTGATGAGCAGGGCGATGATCGCCCCGCCGATCGACAGCGGCAGCGACGCCAGAATGGTGAGCGGTTGGAGGAAGCTGCCGAACAGCAGCACCAGGAGTCCATAGACCATCATCAGGCCCGCGCCCATCGCCGCGGCGAACGAGGCGAACACCTCGCCCATAATCTCGACGTCCCCGGTCTCGCGGATCTCGACGCCGGGCGGCAGGTTCTTTGCAGTCGGCAGCGCGTGGATCGCAGCGACCGCGGCGCCGAGCGCCGTGTCGCCGCGCAGATCGCCCTCGATCGTCACCCGCCGGGTGCGGTCGTAGCGATTGATCGCCGTGGGCCCGTGACTGATCGATAGGTCCGCAACCACCGCGAGCGGCGTCGATCCGCCGGTTGCGGTGGGCACACGGAGGTCCTGAAGAAGCCCCATCCGGCCGCGCGCCGCCTCGTCAAGCTGCACCCGGATCGGAACGAGCCGGTCCCCGGCGTTGTATTTGGCGAGGTTGGCGTCGATGTCGCCAAGCGTCGCGACACGGATCGTCTCGGACAGCGCCTCGGTCGAGACGCCGAGGTCGGCGGCCACCTGGCGCTTCGGCGTGACGCGCAGCTCCGGACGTTCGAGTTCGGCCGTCGACATCGGCGTCTCGATCATCGGAATCGAGCGCATCTCGCTCGCTATCTGGTTCGCCGTATCGTTGATGACGTCGATGTCCGGCCCGGCGACGATCAACGAGATGTCCCGCTGGCCGTTGTCCTTGAGGAACCAGTAGCGGATGTCCGGTTGATCGGCGAGCATCGCGCCGATCCGCGTCTGCAGCTCCTTCTGTGTCGCCTCGCGCTCTGACTTGTGGACGAAATTGATCACCAGGGTGGCCTTGCGCGGCTCGGAGCCGCCGCCCAGGATCTGGCCGCCATAAATGATCGCCGAGCGGACCTCCGGCATGGCCCTGAGCTTCGCGGATATCGCGCGGGTGACCTTGTCGGTGTCGTCGAGCCGTGAGCCGGGCGGCAATTCGACCGCAAGCAGCACGCGACCGACATCGTCGGCGGGCATGAAGCCCGAAGGCAGGAGCTGGGTCGACCAGAGCGAGGCGGCGAAGATGACGGCGCCGAGGGCCAGCGTCATCCAGCGATGGCGCACGGAAGCCCGCACGAGCCGGGTGTAGCCCCGCATCACGGCGCCGTCGAGTTGCTCGCGATCACGCGGCGCACGCATGAAATAGGCGGAGATGACGGGTGTGACGAAGCGCGCGACCAGAAGCGAAAAGATCACCGCGATGGCGACCGTCAGGCCGAACTGGCGGAAATACTGACCGGCGATGCCGCCCATGAAGCTCACCGGCGAGAAAATCGCGGCGATCGACAGCGAGATGGCGATGACGGCGAGGCCGATCTCGTCGGCCGCCTCCAAGGAAGCGCGATAGGCCGACTTGCCCATGCGCATGTGGCGGACGATGTTCTCGATCTCGACGATCGCGTCGTCAACGAGAATGCCGGTGACGAGCGTGATCGCCAGCAGGCTGACGAGGTTCAGCGAGAAGCCGATCGCGTCCATGACCCAGAAGGTTGGGATGATCGACAGCGGCAGGGCGAGCGCCGTGACGATCGTGGCGCGCACGTCGCGCAGGAAGAGGAACACGACGATGACCGCGAGCAGCGCGCCTTCGATCAGCGTCTCCATGGTCGAGTGATAATTGCCGAGTTCGTTGTCAACCTGGGTATCCACCTTGGTAAACGTGACCTCGGGATGCGCCGCCTGAATCTTCGCCAGGCGCTCGCCAATCCGCTGATCGACCGTCACGTCGCTCGCGCCCTTGGCCCGGGTGATCCCAAAAGCGACGATCGGTTCGTCGAACAGGCGGGTGAAAGTGCGCGGCTCGGCCGACCCGTCGACGACCGCGCCGAGCTCGTCAAGCCGGACTCTGCGGCCGCCGGGCAGGGCGATCGGCAGCGCCGCGAGATCGGCGAGGCTGCGGGCGCCGGCAAGCGTCCTGATCGCCTGCTCCTGGCCGGAGACCTCGCCACGGCCGCCGCCGAGATCGACGTTGTCGGCGCGCACTTGCTCGTTCACCGCCGCGGCGGTCACGCCGAGGGCAAGCAGCTTCTCAGGGTCGAGCGCGACGCGGATCTCGCGGTCGACGCCGCCGAAACGCTTGACCTCGCCGACGCCGCGGATGCTTTGCAGGTCGCGGGCGACCGTGTCGTCGATGAACCATGAGAGTTGCTCGACCGACATTGCGGGCGCGGACGCCGCATAGGTCACGATTGGAAGGCCCTCGACGTCCACGCGGCTGACGATCGGCTCGTCGATGGTGCGGGGCAGATCGCTGCGAATCTTGGCGATCTGGTCCTTCACGTCGTTCAGCGCCCGATCGATGTCGACCGAGCCGACATTGAACTGCACAATCGTGGACGACGAGCCGTCGGTGACGGTCGAGAGGATGTGCCAGACGCCGTTGAGGTTGGAGACAGCGTCCTCGACCTTTTTCGTCACCTGCGATTCGAGCTCGCTCGGCGCCGCGCCCGACTGGGTGATCAGCACCTGGACGATCGGAATGTCGATGTTTGGGAATCGCGTGACCGACATCGAGCCAAAGCTGACCAGGCCGAGAATCGTCAGCACCGCAAATGCGACGGTCGCAGGGATGGGGCGACGGATCGACCAGCCGGAGACGTTGAGGGCCATGGTTCAACCCCCCGCGGCGGTCGCGGTCGGCGCCGCAGGCCGGACGCGGTCGCCCGAACGCAGGAAGGCGGCGGCTTTCGCCACCAGGGTCTCCCCGTCGGCAAGCCCGTCCCGGATTTCGACCTCGTCGCCGTCGACGATGCCGGGCGTCACCTTGCGTTCCTCGGCCACGCCGTCGCGCACCACGAAGAGACGTGCGACGTCGCCGTTGCGCTCGAGGGCGGCGGCCGGCGCGCCGACCCCGTCGCGACGGACGAGTTCGACCTCGGCCGAGGCGAAGGCGCCGATATGGGCGTGCGATACGTCTGAAAGGGCGATGCGGACCTTGCCGGTGCGACTTGCCCGGTCGACTTCCTGCGAGATGAGTCTGACGCGCCCCGGCGCCGGGTCCTTGACGCCGGGGAGGCGGATGCTCGCCGGCATGCCGACGGCGAAGCGGGTGAGCGACTGTTCCGGCGCGTCGGCCTCGAGGTCGACCGCGCCATCGACGATGATGCGGTAGAGCGGCTCGCCGGCGCTGGAGGCCGTCGCGCCGAGCTTGGCGGAGCGGCGGCAGACGAGCCCGGCGACCGGCGCCCTGACTTCGGTGCGCCCGATGCGCACCTCGAGTTCCTGACGTTCGGCGTCGCGGGCCTTGCGGTCGGCTTCGGCGACGCTGAGCGCGTTATTGGCCGCGGCAAACTGAGCCTCAGCCGTCTTCAGCGCCGTCTCGCGTTGCTCGACGGTCGAAACGGACATCACGCCGCCCGCAAGCTTCTGGGCGCGCTCGAAGTCGTCGCTCGTCCATTTCACCTGCACACCCGCCTGGGCGATGTTGCTCTTCGCCTGCTCGACCGCGGCGTCGGCGCGTTTGATGGCGGCGTCGTTTTCGGCCAGCAGCGCGTCGAGCTGGGTCCGGTCGAGTCGGGCCAGCACCTGGCCGGCCTTGACCCAGTCGCCGTCCTCGGCGTCCAGTTCGACAATCGTCAGCCCGTCGATGCGCGCGGCGACCTCAGCCTCGTGACGCGGCACGAGCGTGCCGGAGACGAACAGCCGGTCGACGAACTCGCGCCGGTTCGCCGTCGCCACCGTGACCGCGGGCGGAGGCGGCTCCGGAGGCGTCTCAGCGGCTGCCGCGGAGGCGATTGTCGCGGGGCAGGACGTGGCGCCGACCGGCAGGCCGAGCGCTCGGGCTTTCTGCGCGGGAGCGGAGCACGGCTGAAACGCCGCAAAGCCCCAGGCGGCGCCGAGAAGGACGCAGAGCGCGAGGAGCGGGGCCAGGAAACGGGTCATTGCTGAAGTCCTTCTGGCTGGGCGCGAGGGCCCCGGCGAACAGCGCCTCCAGCACGCCGTACGCCATGGCGGCTTCGGCGGCTCTGTCGAAGTCGGGCTCGATCGCCATCCGCTTGAAGAGGCCCGCGACGAAGGTGAGAACGAACCGCGCGGCAAAGCGCGAATCGAGCGTCGGCGCCGCGACGCCGGCCGCCTTGGCCGTATCGACCAGCCGCTCGATCGCCTCGAGCACGTCGGCGTCCATGACGCGCAGCAATTCCTGCACGCGCGCGTTCCGACCGGCCTCCGCCCAGATCTCGACGATCATGCGCGCCTTCTCAGGCGGCTTGGCGAGCACGTGGTCGCGAAAGCTCTCCCTCATCGCCTCAGCGACGTCATCCCGCTTGGCGAACAGCGCGGCCATAGCGACCGTGCGCCCTTCCTGGTCAAGCGCGCACAGGCCCTCGACGATCGCCTCCTTGGAGGGAAAGTAGCGGTAGAGGTTGCCGGCGCTCATCTCGGCCTCTTCGGCGACGTGCTGCATGGTCGCCGCATGGAAGCCGTAGCGGACGAAGGCGCGCTCGGCCGCCTCGAGGATCCGCTCGCGCCGGCTCTCCTCGGCGGCGTGCCGATTGGGAAAGGGGTTGCTTATCGACATATCGGAACGATGGGAATGAACATTCATTCTCATGGCGCTTCGATTACGGCGGCATTGGGGCGGCGAGGACACGGAAACAACCGATATTTACTGTTTAATATCGTCGGAGCGCCGGCGCCTCGCCGACACGAATCGGAAATGGACGGGCGCCTCAACCCGAGTCGATGGCCAAAAGCGCGCAGAAGCTAGCCTGACGACGGGTCGGTCAGGCGTCTGTCGGTCTTGGATTGGGCAGGAAGCCGCCCAGCAGGCCGATCGCGGGCAAAAAGGCGCAGATATGATAGACGAAGGTCAAGCTCGTCCGGTCAGCCAGGATGCCGAGAAGCGCCGCTCCCACCCCGCCGAGGCCGAAACTCAGTCCGAAGAACAAGCCCGCCACGGCGCCGACGCTGCCTGGCGTCAATTCCTGGGCGTAGACGACCATCGCGGAGAAGGCCGAGGACAGGACCAGGCCGACCGCCATGCTGTCGATGATCGTGCCGACGAACCCGAGATGGGGCAAAATGAGCGTGAACGGCAGCACGCCGAGGATCGAGCCCCAGATCACGAATTTCGCGCCGAGTCGGTCGACCAGCGGTCCTCCAAGGAACGTTCCGGCCGCGACGGAGGCGAGGAACACGAACAGCAGGACCTGCGCGGTCTGGATCGACACCCCGAAGGTCTGGATCAGATAGAACGTGTAATAGCTGTTGATGCTGGCCAGATAGACCACCTTCGAAAACAGCATCACGATCAGCACGACGAGGGTGCGAACGACGATCGGGCGCGGATGGGTCGGACCGGCGACGGCCGCCGCTTTGCCTCTCTCGGCCCGGCGCGCCCCATACCAGCGGCTGACGCCGGTCAAAAGCCCAATCGCGGCGAGCGCCAGCAAGGTGAAGGCCGCGACGGAATGCTGGCCGAACGGCACGACGACGAACGCCGCCAGCAGGGGCCCAAGCGACTGTCCGAAATTGCCGCCGACCTGAAACAGGCTCTGGGCGAACCCATGCCGGCCGCCGGATGCGAACCGTGCGACGCGAGACGCTTCCGGGTGAAAGACGGCGCTGCCGATTCCGACCACCGCGACCGAAAGCAGGATCATCGGATAGGAGTTGGCGAAGGCGAGCAGCGCAAGGCCAACCAGCGTGAAGGCCATGCCGGCGGGCAGGATCCCGTTGACCGGCCGCCTGTCGAGACCCATGCCGATCAGCGGTTGGAGGAAAGAGGCCGTGATCTGGAAAACCAGGGTGATGGCCCCGATCTGGAAGAATGTCAGGGCGAACTTCTGGTGGAACACCGGATAGAGCGCCGGCGCCAGCGACTGCATCGTGTCGTTGAGCATATGGGACGCGCTGAGCGCGGCGATGACGCCGACGGCCGCGGTCGAATCGGCCTTGGCGCGCAAGGGCGCGCGCTCAACGTAGGTCGGCGCTGTGGTCAAACAAAGCCCTCCTGCCCCCGCCGGTCGCAAAGGCCGGCGCTGCAGCCAGTCTACGCCGCAAAGCGCGGCGTCGACCTTCACATTGTCTTGAGTTCGGCTACCTTGGCGCCAGCACCATAATCATCTGCCGGCCCTCCATCGACGGTTCGGCCTCGACCTTGGCGATCGGCGCGGTCTCGGTCTTCACGCGCTGCAGCAGCTTGAAGCCGATATCCTGATGAGCCATTTCGCGGCCGCGAAAGCGAAGCGTCACCTTGACCTTGTCGCCCTCCTCGAAGAAACGACGGACCGAGCGCATTTTCACGTCGTAGTCGTGATCGTCGATGCCCGGGCGCAGCTTGATTTCCTTGATCTCGACGACCTTCTGGCGCTTGCGCGCCTCGGAAGACTTCTTCTGCTCGAGGAAGCGATACTTCCCGAAGTCGAGGATCTTGCACACCGGCGGGGTCGCGTTGGGGACGATCTCAACCAGATCGAGTCCCGCCTCTTCCGCCTGGCGCTGCGCGTCAGAAAGGTTCACGACGCCCTGATTCTTTCCTTCAGCGTCAATGAGTTGAATTTGAACTGCGCGAATGTCGCGATTCGTGCGCGGGCCGCCTTTCTCCGGCGCCGCAGTTGCTTTCATAGGACGGCGAATGGCAATCTCCTGGGTTTGATCCGCGCCCCTTTGGGCACACGCAAAAAGTCCGCTTAAGAGCCTTGGCCCTGCGGACTGTTACAGATGGGTCAGATTGGGCCTTTAGTCAATCGTCGCCGGGCGCTTTGAAGTGTCGCGGTGAGCGACCTTCCACCCAATCGAGCGCGCGAGCGACCCGCGCTTGATCGTGGGAACGAACGTGGCAAAGGCGATCATCGACATTTTCAGGGCGCGGAGACCGCTTATCAGTTTACCAGCGTCGAGCAGTTAGCGGCCGATTTTTGGTCCGACGTTCGGACTCTGCGAGGTGGGCAGTGAGCGATGTGAAGATCACGGTTGGCGGGGCAATGGAGGAGGAAGCTTCACGGCGGTTCGTGAATGCTTGGCGCCGGGCTGAACGCGGGGAGACCTTCCATGAGCGCCATCTCGCGCTCGAGAGTTGGGATGCTCTCGCCCGCGTCATGACAGGCAAGCGGATGGAACTATTGCACTACGTCCGCCGGCACAAAGTGAGCAGTGTGCGAGCGCTAGCGAAGGCGCTGGGGCGCGACTACACCAATGTCCACGCAGACGTCCAGGCGCTCACAGCGGCCGGGCTTCTCGACACCGCTGATGGAGGGGTGCAGGCTGATCATGACGTGATCGAAACCAAGATCGCGATTTGAGATTGCGGACCGTGAGCAGCGGCATGAGCATAGCGCCCATCATCGTTGGTCGTGGCCCATCGACATTTACGCTTGGCGCGCCGGACGCGGGTCAGATCTCCCGTGGATCGCTGGAGTGGCAAGATCCGCAACCACCGAGTCGAGCAGCGGAGCGCCGACGGACGTCACCCGAAGGCGGCCCGCGAGGTCGCGCTCGAGGAAACCGTCTTCGATCAGGCGCGCCAGTCTTTCGCGGTTCAGTTCGCGTCCGCTGAGCGCCCGATAGCGGCCAGAATCGATCCCTTCCGCGAGTCGGAGGCCCATCAGCAGGTACTCGTCGCCCTGCTCTTCGGGCGTGAGCGGCATGTTCTCGGTGAGGCCATGCCCCTGCGTCTCGACCCGGGTCAGCCAGGTCTCGGGATGGCGCTCTGAGGCCTGGGCGAGCCGACCGCCCGGCGTGACGAGCCGTCCGTGCGCGCCGGGGCCGACGCCGGCATATTCGCCGTAGCGCCAGTAGACGAGATTGTGGCGGCTCTCGCCGCCCGGCCGGGCGTGGTTGGAGACTTCGTAGGCCGGCAGGCCCAGAACCTCGGTCAACTCGCGGGTGGCGTGGAACAGGGCGAGGCTCAGGTCCTCGTCGGGGAGGCTGAGATGGCCCACGTCGCGGAGCCGCTCGAACGGCGTGTCCGGCTCGATGGTCAGCTGGTAAAGCGAGATGTGGTCGCCTGCGAGGTCGAGCGCGCGGGCGAGTTCGTCGCGCCAGGCCGCTTCGTCCTGCCCTGGCCGACCGTAGATGAGGTCGAAGGTGAATCGTGGGAAGAGCGATGCGGCGAGCCGCACCGCCGCGAGCGCTTCCTCGACGCTGTGGCGGCGGCCGAGCGCCCGAAGGTCGGCGTCGGCGAGCGCCTGAACGCCGATCGAAAGCCGGTTGACGCCGGCGTCGCGGTAGCCACGAAAACGCGCGGCTTCGACGCTGGTCGGGTTGGCCTCCAGCGTCACCTCGGCTTGAGGCTCGATCCGCCAGTTCGCCGCGATCGCCTCGAGGACGCCGCCGACGGTCTCCGGGCGCATCAGCGAGGGCGTGCCGCCGCCGAAGAAGATCGAGCGAACGACTCGCCCCGGCGCGAGCGCCGCCCGATGAGCGATTTCGGCCCGGAAGGCCGCGAGAAACCGGCTCTCGTCGATTGCAGCGGCGCGAACGTGGCTATTGAAGTCGCAATAGGGGCATTTCGACAGGCAGAACGGCCAGTGGACATAGACCCCGAAGCCCGGATCGTCGCCGGCCCCGGACCTGTCTGTCGCTCCTGCGCGGGCAAAGTCGGACAAGGTCATCGTTTCCTTATGACATAGATCCTCCGGCCGGGCTCGCGCGTCCGGGCCTTGGCCGCCGCCGCCGGTAAGCTACGGCATTCACACATCTCTCGCTGCTGCCATGCCCGACGTTCGGTGGGTGGCTTCCTCCCCCTTGTGGGCTATGAGATTCACATATCTCCGTGGCTCGCTACTGCCATGCCCAACGCTCGGAGGGCGGCTTCCTCCCCACTTGTGGGGGAGGATCGAGGAGGGGGGTCGCGCGGAGCTCGGAAAGTTTGGAGCCCTTCCAGTGCCAGATGAGAGGTGAGCGCGACCCCCCACCCTGTCCCGCCCCCACCATAGGGCGTCCGGAAGGACGCCCGTCTGTCGACGGGCGATGGGGGGCGGGGACGCTAGTCGCCCGTTCAATGGCGCCCGTCCGCCAAGAGATGTGTGAATGCTTTAGCACTCGTCGCCTCGAGGTCCTCGCCCGTCAAAACGTCGAGAGAATGATTTCCGCTGCCTGTTCGTGCACGGCGTTGCGCGCATCCATCGCTTCCGGTCCCTCGGTGTAATAGACTGCGGCCAGCAGGGGCGCGCGGCTCGGCGGGCGAAGAATCGCGATCGTGTTGGCCGTGCCATGGTCGCCGCTACCGGTCTTGTCGCCGATCCGCCAACTTGGCGGCAGTCCGGCGCGCAGCCGTTTGTCGCCGACCTTGTCGGCGATCAGCCAGGATTCAAGCTGTGTCTTCGAGACGTCCGACAGGACAGTCCCGATGAGGACCGTTTGCAGGTCTCGCGCCATGGCGAGCGGACTCGTCGTGTCGCGCGGATCGCCGGGGATCGCGGTGTTGAGCGACGGCTCGTCGCGGTCGAGGCGGGTCACGGAATCGCCGAGCGATCGGGCAAATTCGGTGAAGCCCGCAGGACCGCCGATGGTCTGCAGGATCAGATTGGCCGCAGTGTTGTCGCTCCAGTCGATCGCCGCCGAGCAAAGCTCGCCGAGGGTCATGCCCCCGGCGGCGAGGTGGGCTTTCGTCACCGGCGCGTAGTCCAGAAGGTCGGCCTGTCCATAAGGAATGAAGCGCCCGAGCGCTTCGAGGCCCGCGTCGACGCGCTTCAGAACGGCGGCCGAGGCCAGAAGCTTGAACGTGCTGCACATCGGGAAGCGCTCGTCGGCGCGATAGAGGAGCCTTGCGCCGCTTCCGGTGTCGAGCACGGCCACGCCGAGCCGGCCGCCTGCGCGCTTCTCGATCGTCGCGATCCGATCGGCGGCCTCAGCGAGGCGCGCGTCTTGAGCTGCGTCGGCGCGCGCCCCGCCGCCCGCGGCGAGAGCCGCCGCCAGTCCGGTCATGAAGGCGCGGCGACCCGCGAGCATGTCCCGCCGAGGGTTTTGACTTGGTAACTGACGGCCTCTTCGCCCCTCGTCCTGAGCTTGTCGAAGGACGCTCCAGCGCGCACGAACGTCCCCGCCTACTGGATCATCCTTCGACAGGCTCAGGATGAGGTTATTGTTCATGGCAGCCCTTCCTGGCAGTTGACTTTCCATACCTCACGCCAAGCCTTTGAAATCATTAAAGTCCTGTTCGAAGAATTGCTCCGGGCGGCGCCTAAGTCTTTGAAAATATAGCGCTCTTGTCCGAAAACCGCGGTCGTCCCCGGCGACCCGGCGCCGCAGGAGCCGGCGCACCCCAGGGGAGGTTCCCGCGACCGGCTACGCCTTCCCGCCCAGCTCGTCCTCGACGTGCGCCCGCACGATGTCGTCGAACGAGGTCTCGGCGCGAAAGCCGAGGGCGAGCGCTCGACGCGCATCGAAGTCGCTGGGCCAGCCGGCGACGATCCGCTCGATCGCCGGATCGGGCTCGCGGCGGATGAGCGCCGTCGCCTTGCGCCCGGCGATCCGCTCGAGCGCGGCGATCTGATCGCCGACGGTCGCCGAACAGCCCGGCAACGTCAGGCTGCGGCGGGCGCCGAGCGCCGAAAGCTCCATGTCCGCGGCATGCCGGAAGAATCCCACCGCCGAGCGCGGACTCGCGTGCCAGTGGCGCACGTCCTCGGATACCGGCAGCACGGCCTCTTGCCCGACGAGCGGCTCGCGGATGATGCTGGAGAAGAATCCCGACGCCGCCTTGTTCGGCTTTCCTGGCCTGACGCAGATGGTCGGCAGGCGCAGCCCGATCCCGTCGAAAAAGCCGCGCCGCGAATAGTCGGCCAGCAGGAGTTCCGCGATCGCCTTTTGCGTGCCGTAGCTCGTCAGCGGCGTCGTGAAGAAATCGTCGCCGATCTTGTCCGGAAAGGGGGCCCCGAAAACGGCGATGGAGGAGGCGAACACGACGCGCGGCCAGTAGCCGGAGGCGACGTTCGCAGCGCGGATCGCGTCGAACAGGCTGCGCGTGGCGTCGAGATTGATGCGATAGCCCTTGTCGAAATCGGCCTCCGCCTCGCCCGAGACGATCGCGGCGAGATGGAAGACGATGTCCGGTCGGCCGGCGATCATAGCCTCGGCCACGCCCGGCGCGGCGATGTCCGCCCCGCGCGCGACCGTCCGATCCGCGAGACCCGCCGGCGCTCGCGGCTCGACCACGTCGATCAGCGTCAGCGCGTCGACGGGCTTTCCACCGGCTCCGCCAAACCGAGCCAGGCTCTCCGTCAGCTTGCGGCCAACCATGCCGGCCGCTCCGGTCACCAGAATGTGCATAGGCGCCCTAAAATAAGCTCGCGCCGCGGCACGTTCGAGCCGCGGCGCGCGTTAGAGAACGAACAGGCGACCCTCTACCGGGAGATTGCGGCGTACTTGCCGTCGCTCCATTTGTTGAGGTCGAAATGCGGGTCCTTCATGTCGCCCTTGGCGTCGAGGGCGATCGGGCCGAGCACCGTGTCGAAAGGCTCGCCGCTCTTGAGCGCCTTGGCGACCGCCTTCGGATCGTCGGAACCCGCTGTCTTGACGCCGTCGGCGATCGCCTGGACGACGCCGTAGCTGATCAGCGTGAAGCCTTCCGGGTTGACGCCCTGGGCCTTGAACTCGGCGAGCGCTTTGGCTGCGGCCGGCGACCGCCGCGGATCGGAGGGGAAGGTGAACAGCGCGCCCTCGCCGGCGGGCCCCGAGATCTGCCAGAACTCCGAGGTGGCGAGCGCGTCGGCGCTCATCAGCTGCGGCTTAAAGTTCTGGTCCGCCGACTGGCGCAGGATGAGGCCGGCCTCCGGATGATAGCCGCCGAAATAGACAAACTCCGCGCCGGCGCCTTTCAGCTTGGAGACGATGGCGCTGTAGTCCTTCTCGCCCGGATTGAGGCCCTCGAACAGGATCTCGGTGACGCCGGCGGCGTTAAGCTTGTCCTTGACCACGGTCGCGAGGCCTTTGCCGTAGGCCGACTTGTCATGCAGGATGGCGATCTTCTTGCCCTTGTAGTGCTCGACGATCCAGGGCGCGGCGAAGGCGCCCTGCGCGTCGTCGCGCGGGTAGAGCCGCAGGATGGTCGGATAGCCCTTTTCCGTCAGCGTCGGGTTCGACGAGGCGGGGCTCATCATCAGGATGTTGTTATCCGCATAGACCTCGGAGGCCGGGATGGACGAGCCCGAGCAGGCATGGCCGTCGACGAACTTGATCTGCTGCCCGACGATCAGGTTCGCCACCGCGACCGCCTGCTTCGGATCGCAGGAATTGTCCTCGACCACGATCTTGATCTTGCGGCCATTGACGCCGCCGGCGTCGTTGATCGCGGCGGCGGCGGCTTCCGCGCCGCGCTTCATCTGGTCGCCGATCGAGGCGAGCGGGCCCGTCATCGGGCCGGCGACGGCGATGGCGAGGTCGTCCGCCAGCGCCGGCGCGGCGAACGCCGACAGGGCGACGCCCGCCAGCGACACAACGAGAAGATTGCGCATGAAAGATATCTCCTTGGGAAGGGCGACCGTCTTTATGCCGCGGCGCGCGGCGGCGGCGTCTCCTTCGCCGCGCATGGCCTAACCGGCAAGGAACGTCAGCGCAACCGCGACAAAGGCGCGCAGGGAGCCCGACGCTGTCCGCATCGAGCGCCGCAGCGCCACGACAAGGAGCCGATCAGCCGCGCGCGCTCCAGCGCATCCGGATCGTCGGCAGACCGGACTGTGCGCTCGCGCCCCTCGTCACGAAGACGAAGCCCTCCCGTTCGTAGAACCGGCGCGCCCGCCCATTCGCTTCGTTGACGTCGAGTTCGATCACGCCGGGGCTCAGCCGCTTGGCCGCCCCGAGAAGAGCGGCCGCGAGCCCGGAACCCTTCTCGGCGGGCGCGACGCAGAGCTGATCGAGATAGCCGCTTTCCTGATCGAGCGTGACGAAGCCCGCCGGCCGGCCGTCGTCGTCGAGGCCCACCACGATCGCGCCGCCATCTGCCCGATGGGCGCGGAACCGTTGGACGATCCAGGCGCGGCGCGCCTCGAAATCGATGTCGAAACCGCTCGCCCGCCAGGCCGCGACCCACAGGTCGGCCAGCGTCGGGAGGTCGCGCTCATCGAAGTCGCGCAACGTCCAGGTAGAGATGCTCACCGCTCGGTCAGCTTTAGTTCGATGCGACGGTTGCGCGCCATGGCGGCTTCGTCGGTTCCTTGGTCGATCGGCTGGAACTCGCCGAAGCCGGCGGCGGCAAGCCGGTCCGGCTCCACCCCCTTCGACACCAAATATTGCACCACGGCCACGGCGCGCGCCGCCGAAAGCTCCCAGTTCGACTTGTACTGGCCGTTCCCGGTGATCGGCTGGCTGTCCGTGTGGCCGTCGACCCGGAGGATCCACGGGATATCCGGCGGGATCTCGCGCTCGAGGTCGAGGATGGCGGCGGCGAGCGTATCGAGCGATTGCTTGCCCTGCGGGCTGATGTCGGCCTTGCCGACGTCGAACAGCACCGAGGATTCGAACACGAACCGGTCGCCGACGACGCGAATATCCGGACGCGAGCCGAGGATCTGCCGCAAGCGGCCGAAGAAGTCGGATCGGTAGCGGTTGAGCTCCTGCACCTTTTGGGCGAGCGCGACATTCAGCCGCTGGCCGAGGTCGGCGATCTTCGACTGGGACTCCTTATTGGCCGTCTCCGAGGCCGAGAGCGCGTCCTCGATTGCGGCGAGTTGCTTGCGCAGCGCGGCGATCTGCTGATTGAGGACGTCGACCTCGGCCAGCGCCCGGGCGGAAAGCTGCTTTTCGGCGTCGAGCGCGCTTCCGGCCGCTGCGGCCCGCCCGGCGGCGTCGGCCGAAGCGGAGGCGTCCGCCGCCACGTCTTTCAGACGCTTCTGCTCGCGCTCAGCCGAATCGAGCGTCGCGGTGAGGGTCGCAATCTTGGTCTCGTCGGCGCTCTTCTGGGTGCGCTCCAGGGCCAACAGGTTGGTCAGTTCTTCGATCTGCCGATTGAGCCGCGTCAAGGCTTCGTCCTTCCCGGTCACCTCGCGCGACAGAAAGAACTGGGCCAGCATGAACACGGACAAGAGGAAGATGATGACGAGCAGCATCGTCGACAGCGCGTCGACGAACCCCGGCCAGTAGTTGACCGGCTCGTAACGACGTCCCCGCGACAGCGGCATTGCGTTCCTCCATGCTACTTTTCCCCGCGCGCCCCCTCGCGCTCCGCGACTGCGGGGAGAGGGTCGGGGTGAGGGGCGGCGCTAACCATTGGCGCTGGCGCCGCCCCTCATCCGGTCCTTCGGACCATCCCCGGGTCAAGCCCGGGGACAGGCTCTTCTCCCCCGTGAACGGGGCGAAGGAATCAGCGCGTCGTCAATTCTTCGAGCAGCCGCCGCAGCAGTTTGCCGATGTCCTCCTGCTGCTGCGCCTGAACGTCGACCCAGTTGCGGATCTGCTGCTGCTCGGTGCGCATATGGCCGACCAGCGCCTGGATGCCTTCGGCGAGCGTGGCGATGGCTGCGGCGTTTTTTTGATGCTCGACCGGCGCCTGGGCGGGGATCATCGGCTGAGGAACGGCTTCCGTTTCGACGGCCTGCGTCCGCACATGGCTCGCCAGAAACTCCTCGAATTCCGCATAGAAGCGGTTCTGCGCTTGTCCGGCCTGCAAGTCGAGAAAGCCGAGAATGAGGGAGCTCGCGAGGCCGAACAGCGACGAGGTGAACGAAACGCTCATGCCCGCGATCGGCGCCGAGAGGCCCGACTTGAGATCCTCGAACATCGACGTCGTGTCCGAGCCCGTCTTCATGCTTTCGATCACGCCGCTGATCGAGTGGACCGTCTCCAACAGGCCCCAGAAGGTGCCGAGCAGGCCAAGAAACACCAGCAGTCCGATCAGATAGCGGCTGAGTTCGCGCCCCTCGTCCAGCCGTGTGGCGATCGAATCGAGGATCGCGCGCGCAGTCAGCGTCGAAAGGCCGCTCGCGCCCGCTCCGGCGTTCAGCATCGCGGCCATTGGGGCGAGCAGCAGCGGCTGCTTCACCTTCCGGTCCTCGTAGGCCCCGGTCAGGGAGTTGACCCAGCGGATCTCGCGAAAAAGCCGGAAGACCTGGCGAAACGTGAACAGCGAACCGATGCCCAGCACCCCGAGGATGAGGCCGTTCAGGCCCGGGTTGGCGGAGAAGGCGAGTTGGAGCTGCTTGAGGAGAATCAGGACGACGAAGGCGACAAGCGCCAGGAACGCCGCCATCCCGACCAGAAAGATGCGGGGCGAGGTGAGAAGGCGGATGTCCGGTTCGTTCGCCATGGCTCGGGGTCAGGTTCCGAGACGCCGATAGCCCCTGATGATGACCATGGCAAGTCTGCAAGGAGGCCGAGCGGCCGATAGCTTCCCGGCGCAACGAGGGAGGCGGAGCAGCCGGAGGCGGGTCGCGGTGGCGGCGGCTTAGGTGGCGGCCGACCGTCGATCGGGACGTGAGGTGACGGGTTCACCGTGGCGGAAGTTCCGGGACTCGAATTCTCGATCGGGGCGTTCAACGAGGACAGCTTGAGAGATGCCGGGCGGCCGAGCGGGTGAAACCTGCTCGAAACTCGGGTGTGTCAAACCTTGCCGTCCATGTGGATCGATGATTGAAGGCCCGGAGTCGACGTGTTGCGGTCGTAGCAGACCTCGGCCTTGGACGCCTCAAATTCGGTGGAGAGCGGAACTTCCTGCACAGGCAAGAAAGGTACGGTTGCTCCACCCCGGTCGTCCAAGAACAAAACTTGCCAATGATCCTCTATACGCACTTCGCAAGATCAGCGCAGCCAGCTTCGCAGCTGCGCAGGCCTGCATACCATTTACCACGTTGAGAGCTTTAAAGATTGCTGTGACATGCGCCTTGACCGTGTTGTCGGAGAGCCCGAGCGTCCGCGCGATCTCCTTGTTCGAGCGCCCGTCGCAGACCAGCCTCAGAACATCGATCTGCCGTGCGGTCAGGCTTGCGCCGGCGCCCTCCGGCCTGCCATGGGCCGCAGCCTCGGCCGAGGTCGGAGCGGTTTCATTGACCATGAAGGTTGGCACATAGACATTGCCTGCGAGCACAAACTGCAAGGCCGCGAGGATGGTCCGCGGGGTCTCGGATTTGGGGATATAGCCGAGCGCGCCTGCCGCCCGCGCTCGCCGAACATCACGCGGGTCTTCGGATGAAGACAGGATGATCACCGGCAATTGGGGACGTCGCTTGCCGAACTCAATGAGCGCCGACAATCCGTCGGTCCCGGGCAGCGCGAGATCGAGAATCACCGCATCGAGATCCGGATGAGCGTCCGCGATACTCAGGCCTTGCACGCTGTCGGCGGCCAACAACACAATCGTGTCCGGACCCGCCTGCCGCAGCAGGGCGGCCAGCCCCTCGCGCACGACCGGATGGTCGTCGACGATCAAGAGCTTCATCGAACGATTGTCAGTCACAGGCTCATCGCCACGCAAGAGGACCAGTGGTTAAGACGGTCTTAACCGTTCAGTCCAATTGACCGAATACGCACGCAGGTTGAGAATTAACGCAATGGATCGAGGTTCGCCAGACTTTTCAGAGTCCCGTTTTTTCTCGACGAGCGCCGTTCGACGGCAAGTGTTGCGGGCGGCGGCCATGGCGGTGTGCACGGACTTGAGAAAGCTAGCATTTTCATCGGAAGACTTAAGCGTAGCGGACCTGATCGTGTTTTCTACTGTTTTCTTGGCCCGCGGGGCATTGGGCCTCGCGGCAGGGGAAAAGCGAAGGGGATCAATATGTTCAACTCGATACATCGATGCTCTAAGCGGCGACTGACCTTGAGCGCGAGCGAGCCGATCGAGAAATGGAAATTGTTGCTGGCGACGGGGCTATGCGTCGTGTCAACTTCGCAGCTGGCCCATGCCGAAGCTCTGCTTGGGAGTACGTTTCAGCTCGAAGCCAGCAATTCACCCGGAAGCTTTAACGACACGCTGAGCCTGACCCCGGGAACGACGTTGCTGGATGGAGGCGCCCTCAGCCTGACCATATCCATCCTGCCGGGTGGCGGGCGAAGCGAATGGTTTGTGTTCGACTTTAACACCACCGCCGGCGGCCCCATTTCCGCTCCGGGCGACTATTGGTACCTCGGAGAGGTTCTGGACGCTATTCAGCCGCTGTTTTTCAATCAGGGCTATATCCAATTCAATGACAATGGCGTCGCATTGCCGCCGACCTCAAGCATATTTGGCGGCTATGGCGTGATAAGCAATCCGGTTCCGGGTGAGATCGGCTCGGGCTTGGGGACCCCCCTAAAGGCAAATCCCAACCCCGAGGGCCCCCTGAACTTGTACTCTTATATCACGCCGTTTGACTATCTCGGCGTCACGGGGGTCAACTACGCAGACGTTAACGGCGTCGAACAGGCCTGGAAGCTCAGCCCGCAAACGGTGCCGGAACTGTCCACCTGGGCGATGATGGCGCTTGGATTCGCCCGGACTCGGCCTTGTCGGCTATCGCGCCAGCGCGAGGAACGGGGAGGGGCGGCGAACTCCCTCCGCCGCGTGACTGTCAGCTGCAACACGACGTTTGGAGAGGCCGCCGCGAGGCGGTTTCTCTATTGTGAGCCGTGCGTCAAAAAGACGAATACGCGTTCAATGCGCTGATCGAGGGACCGCGCCGCCCATTGGCGCGATAAGGTATTGGACCCCCGGGAATAGCCGGGACCTCGCCAGCCATTCCCAGTCATGACGCTGGCCCTGCTAAATTGTGAGTGGGCCTCATGGGGTTTGTTCTTGCCAAAATGCCGTGAACGAGGCAACCTGACCCTTGACGAGATCGTCATTCGCGAAACGTTGTTGCGAACTGTTATTGCAAATCGGGGGACTGCGCATGGCTCCCGAGCGTTTGGCCCCGTTGAGCGACCGGATTCGCGCCGAACAGATCAGAATGATTTATCGGACCGGGCCGGTGGGCGTCGTTGCCGCCGCGGTTGCGGCGTTACTTCTGGCCGGGTCATTGCGTTTCATTGGCAGCTCGTCTTTGCTCGGAACGGTGTTGTGGTTGGCCTGCGTCGTTCTCGTCGTGGCGGGCCATCTCGCTCTATGCCAACGGTTTTGGCGGGCGGGGCCCGCCGACGCAGCCTGGCGCCCATGGGCTTTAGGGTTCGTCGCCTTCAGCGTCGCCGAGGGAATGATATGGGGCGTCGCCTCGGCGGCGCTGACCACGCCGGGGCAAGTCGATCAGCACCTGCTTGTTTTGCTGGCTGGCTCCTGTGTCGCGTCGGGCGCCCTGGCGGTGTTTGGCACTTACCTTCCGGCTTTCTACGCCCTGTGGTTTCCCTTCGCCGTTCCTTATGCAATCGCCGCAGCGGTCGGGCGCGGGCCGTTTAACCATGCTCTTGCCATACTGATCCCGCTATACATTGTCGCTTTTACGGTCTTGGCGCTGAAGATCAACGCAAGTCTTATTGAAATACTGCGCCTGCGCTTCGAGAACCAGGATCTGGCGCGGGAGCTGCGCAGTCAGAAGGAGGCCGCCGAACAGGCCAACGTGGCAAAATCGAGTTTTCTCGCCGCTGCGAGCCACGATTTGCGGCAGCCGGTTCACGCCCTCGGGCTGTTGGTGGGCGCCCTGCAAGGGCATGCCATGAGCGACGAGATGCGCCAGTCTCGTCGAGCACATCGGCGGCTCAGTCGCCGCCATGGATGGCCTATTCAAATCTTTGCTCGACATGTCGAAGCTCGACGCCGGCGTTGTGGAGACGCAAATTGAAATATTTCCGATCCAACCGTTGCTGGAGCGCGTCTGCCGCGCCTATGTCGCCGAGGCCGAGGCCAAGGGTCTGAGACTGGTTTGGCGCCCTTGCTCAGCGATTGTACGCACCGATCCAGTCCAGATGGGGCGCATCGTAGGGAATCTTGTTTCCAATGCCGTGCGTTACACGGATCGTGGACGCATTATGGTCGGCTGCCGTCGCCAAAATGGGCTGCGAGTCGAGGTGTGGGATACGGGCCGAGGCATCCCCCTGGAGAAACAGCAGCAAGTGTTCCAGGAATTTTACCAACTGGACAATGCCGAACGCGATCGCGCGAAGGGCCTTGGCCTCGGGCTCGCGATTGTCGATCGGCTGGCGAAGCTGCTCGATTGCCCTCTCACGCTGCGTTCCGAGCCTGGCAAAGGGTCAGTATTCAGGATCGTGGTTCCGCTCGCCGACCAACAGCTGCCGGGGGCGCAGACGGCGCCTGAAGCGCCGGTAAGCGCGATGCCCCACGGGCTGATCCTCGTCATCGATGATGACGCCGTCATTCAGGGGGCCATGCAAAGCTTATTGTCGAGTTGGGGGCACGACGTGGTAGCCGCCGGCTCCTGCGCCGAAATGTTGGAACGCATCGCAACCTTATTCCGCCGTCCCGATCTCATCGTCTGCGACTATCGCCTGCGTGACGGCGAAAATGGCATTGACGTCATTAAGCGCCTTCAGTCTGAGTACAATGACGACATCCCCGCTGTGCTGGTCACCGGCGACACGGCTCCGGACCGCCTCAGGGAAGCCCAGGAAAGCGGCTTGATCCTGCTGCACAAGCCGGTCGCGAACATCGAACTGAGGGCAGCGGTCGGCAATCTGATGCGCGCGCCAGACTGCAGCAGTGGGGAGGCGCTGCGAGACGTAGGGTGCGGTGCTTAAGGAACGCGCAGTCGGCCTCGTCTACGACCTCCGCGCGAAGATCATATCCGCCTTGCTTTCGGCCACGCACGCATTGACTAGAACTCCGAATGCTTTGCCGCTCAACTGCGAGAGATTGAGCCGACACGATGTGGTCCCACTTGATTGTCGACCGCTCTAAACCCGCGCGCTCCTTGCCGAGCCTTGAACTTCAACGACCGCTTCGGGTCGAACCTGAGCCCTTCGGCGCCTCGTCGGCGAATTACCGCTCATTTTCGCACTCCGGCCGTCAGCAGTGTCGTCTTCCAATGATCGCTTGCCGCCCCTTTGCGACAGCCGGGCCTCGGGGATCATTCGTTGGATTTCGCCGCTCGGGCAAATCCGATAGCGGCTGACGGCGACACAGCGTGAGGAGCAGGTTTTTGATTTAACGAAAATTATCTTGCGCGGAGTTAGGATATCCGCTATAATTCCGGCAGAACCGAAAGAGGCGACAGCGCATGTCCGACACCGCCGATGCCCGTCTCGCCGGCGCGGTCGGACTGGCGCGCGATTTTCACCATGCGGTCTATGGTCTTAAATAAGTTTAACGAGACGTAATTGTCTATTAGCAACTGCCAAGCCGCCCCGCCGCGCGCCCCCTCCACCGCCCTTTGGGCGGTCCTCCCCCATTCCGCTACCGCACCACGGGGGAGGAGAGGCGTTGGCGCGTTTCCTCCCTTGCGCGTCAGCGCGAGGGAGGGGGGCCATGCGATACCCGGACTTGATCTGGGGGACGGTCGAGGGGGCGCTCGCCGCAAGTTGGACTCCTTGGCAGTCATGCTCGCCCGGAAAATCCGCCAGAAGCCCTTGAAAACATTCGATTCACGCCCGGGAATCCCGACCGCTGCGGCCACCTTGGCCGCCGGGATGCCCGACAAGACGGGCATGTCCCGTCCCGCCCCTTGGGATCGGCGGCGTCGCGCGACGGGGTCCTGCGCGGCGGCCATCGTCCATGCGGTCGCCCGGAAAATCCGCCAGAAGCCGTTGAAAACGTTCGATTCACGCCCGGGAATCCAACAGCGGCGGCCGCCCTGGCCGCCGGGATGCCGGCAGGACGAGCATGGATCGTCTTGCCCCTTGGGATCGGCGACGGTGCGCGCCGGGGTCCGGCGCGGCGGCCATCGCCCATGCGGTCGCCCGGAAAATCCGCCAGAAGCCCTTGAAAACGTTCGATTCACGCCCGGGAATTCAACCGCGGCGGCCGCGCTGGCCGCCGGGATGCCCGGCAAGACGGGCATGTCCCATCCCGCCCGTTGCGGCCGCCGGCGTCGCGCGCCGAGGTCCTGCGCGGCGGCCATCGGCGATGCGGTCGCCCGGAAAATCCACCAGAAGCCCTTGAAAACGTTCGATTCATGCCCGGGAATCCCAATCGCTGTAGCCGCTCTGGCGCCCCGACGGCCTGGCAGTTGCGTCTATTACGGGACGCCAACGGTCTTCCTCTGCGCCGGCGCCGGGCGAGGAAGAAGCGCGTCCGCTTCCGGTTCCGGCGCAAACCCCGCTCACCCTCCGCCGCCGGCCGACGAGCCGCCCGGAAATCCCGCCGCAAGCGATTGAAAAGGCTCGAATTCGGGCTCGGGTTTTGGCAAGCCCGGGTCCTTCAGCCGACCCTAAGCCGCTCTCGCCTTCGGCTTCAGCCAGCCGCGATTGGCGAGCACTTCGGCGATCTGCACCGCATTCAGCGCCGCCCCTTTCCGCAGGTTGTCGGAGACGCACCAGAGATTGAGGCCGTTCTCGATCGTCGGGTCCTCGCGGATCCGGCTGATGTAGGTGGCGTCCTCGCCCGCCGCTTCGTGCGGCGTGATGTAGCCGCCGGGCTCGCGCCGGTCGATCACCAGACAGCCGGGGGCCTCACGTAAGGTTTCGCGCGCTTCGTCGGCGCTGATCGGCTTCTCGAACTCGATGTTGACCGCCTCGGAATGGCTGATGAACACCGGCACGCGCACGCAGGTCGCGGTCAGCTTGATCTTCGGGTCGAGGATCTTCTTGGTCTCGGCGACCATCTTCCACTCTTCCTTGGTCGAACCGTCATCCATGAAGACGTCGATCTGAGGAATGAGGTTGAACGCGATGCGCTTGGGGAATGTCTTCGTCTCGACCGGATTGCTGGTGAACACCGCGCGGGTCTGGGAGAAGAGCTCGTCCATCGCCTCCTTGCCGGCCCCCGAGACGGACTGATAGGTCGCCACCACCACGCGCTTGATGGTCGCGCGGTCGTGCAGCGGCTTGAGCGCCACGACGAGCTGAGCGGTGGAGCAGTTCGGGTTCGCGATGATGTACTTCGCGACAAATCCCCGAACCGCGTCGGCGTTGACCTCGGGCACCACGAGCGGCACCTCCGGGTCCATGCGCCAGGCGGAGGAATTGTCGATCACGACGCAACCCTTGGCCCCGATCCTGGGCGACCATTCCTTGGACACAGCGCCGCCGGCGGACATGAGGCAAATGTCGGTGTCGGAAAAGTCGTAATGGTCGAGCGACTTGCACTTCAGAGTCTTGTCGCCGAACGAAACCTCCTTGCCGATCGAACGGGAGGAGGCGAGCGCGACCACTTCGGACACCGGGAAGCGCCGTTCGGCGAGAATGGAGAGCATCTCGCGGCCGACATTGCCGGTGGCGCCGGCGATCGCGACCTTATAGCCTGACATGGTTGGAATTCCTTTGGCTCGTGAGGCCTCCCCGCGACACGCGTCCGAACCGATGAGATGTCTCGATTTGGACCTTCACCCGGCGCCCCGCCGGGAGAGGAAACCGGAGCGGAAGGCGCGTTCAGCCGATCGTCCCGCCTTTGGCGAGGCGCGTTTTCGTCGTCGTCGTTTTGAAAGGACGCGGCATAGCGGGTTCCGACGTCGGACGCGGAGAGAGCTCCGACGGGCGTTTCGCAAACCATGGCTCGCGGTTGTTGTCAATGCGGTCGACGATTTCCCCCGCGGCGGCGCATCGGCGTCAACGACGGCAGGGCGCGGCCGGTCGACGGCGAAAGCCTTCTATTGCGCGGCCACGACTGTCGTCTTGGAGCGAATGCTGTCGCCGAGCTTCTTGCGGTCGAGCGCGGCTTCGCCCCCGGCGGTGGCGTGATAGAGATCAAGCGCCTCGAACTCGTCGTCCTTCGGCGGCGCGATGGCGAGGTCCGTGTAGGCGTAGCGGTCCGGCGCCTCCAAGACTTCCTTGAGGATTGTGCGCGAACTCAGGAAGAACCGCAGGTACTTGGCCGCCTTGATCGCCGTTCCGCCCCAATAGCGAGGGTAGAAGACCAGCGGCGACTCGAGCCGCAGGCCGTGACGGCGGTCTCGCCGCGATTTCAGCCTGAGTGCGCCGCCCTCGAGGGGATGAACGCCCTCGTGGTCGATCATCAGCTTGAACCACATGATCGTGCTCAGGATCTGCTTCGGGCGCCCGTTCGGGATCGCGGCCGCGCGCCTCAGGATTGTGCGAATGTGATCGGGCGTGTAGAAAGCGTCCCAGGCCGCCCGGTAGGCCTCCTCCCACTCCGTGTCCGACATTTTCGAATGGTGCGAGACGCGGTGGTTAAGATCGTACTTGTTGATGTCCGCGTCCATCCAGACGCCCTTCTTCAACTGCGTCCGATGGTCCTCGGAGCCAGGCAGCGGGGTAAGGAAAAAGAACTCCAGGATATCGAGTGGCAGTTCGCGCTTGATGATCTCGATGTCGCGCAGGATCGACTCCTTGGTGTCGGCCGGGAAGCCGAGAATGTACCCGGCGAAGGTGATCGCCCCGTGCGAGCGCCATTTCTGCAACATCTGACGGTATTCGGTGATCTTGTTCTGGCGCTTCTTCGCGGCAATCAGGTTGTCCGGGTTGATGTTCTCGAGCCCGATGAATACGCGCTTGACGCCAGCGGCGGTCGCCTTCTCGATGAAGTTGGGAATCTTGTGGCAAAGCGTGTCGACCTGGATGGTGAAACCGACGTGGATGTCGTCCTGCTTCAGCTTGATAACGCGGTCGAGCAGGATCTCCCAGTCGCTGTTGCGGGCAAAATTGTCGTCGGTGATGAAGAACCGGTCGATCCCCTGGGCAACGTTGGCGCGGATGATCTTTTCGAGATCGTCGGGGGTTCGGAAACGGCTTTTGCGTCCTTGCACGTTGATGATCGTGCAGAATGAGCACTGGTAGGGGCAGCCGCGGCCGAGGTCGATGCTCGAATAGGTGCCCGAAGTGCGCTCGACATGCTTGCGCGGCAGGATCGGGGCGGGCGCGCCCTCGAGCGACGGCAACTGATCCATATAGTTGTAGAGCGGCTTCATCGCGCCATCCCAGGCGTCGCGCAGCACGACGTCGAGGCGTCCTTCCTCCGCCTCGCCGGCGAACAGCGCGATCCCGAGGGCCTGCGCCTCCTTCAGCTCGGGCGGCAGTTCCGGCAGCATGGCGAGGCAGCCCGAAACGTGGAAGCCGCCAATGCAGACCGGGACGCCCTCGGCGCGAAACTTCCGGGCAATGTCCAGGGCGCGCGGGTACTGGTTCGACTGAACGCCTACGATACCGATCAGCGCTTGCCCGCCACGCTTAGCAAGGTCGCGGAGGATGCGGGCGGGTAGGATGCGGCGGTTCGTCTCATCGTAAGTCTCGATGACGAAGTCGACGCCTGGGCCCAACACCTGGCGATCGCGCGCGTCCTCGGCGAGGCTGTTCATGCAGGCGAGCGTGTTGGAGGGCAAGGCCGAGCGATACCATTGAATCGGATAACCCCGATCGTCGTAGTGGGTCGGCTTGATCAAGACAAAGGTGAAACGGGAATCGCCAGCAGCAGGAGGGGACGCGGTCTTGTTCTGGTCTATGCTCATTTTGCGCCTGCGCCGCGAACCGAAGAATAACTGAGCGCTAACACGGACAACGAGGACGGGCAAATCCCGCCGAACTTCCGACCCGCCAGTCAGGCCGCTTACAGCGGTGGAACGAGGCCGTCCTTGCCGACAAGGATGCGAATCGCGTCGATTGTTCCGTCGTTCTCGCGGGGACCGCGTGCAATGACCGCGGCGCCGGTCTTGAGATCGGCTCGAGCGCCCGGTGCAAAGGACACGATCGGGGTCTTGGGATCGACCGCGATAACCTGCTGGCCTCCGTTATAGGTGACGGTGAGGTTGGCGCCGGCGACGCCGTCGACCCGCGCGGCGACTGCGCCGTTGGTCATCGTGCTGCTTGGCGCAAGGTCAAATGGCCGATGGCCCTCGCCCGTCCCGCGCATGGCCTCGGGAAAGACGTGCACCTCCATGGCCTTGAGCGCGCCATTGTCGCCAGGGAGCGCGGCGACCCCGATAAACGCGCCCGGCTTCACGTCAGCGAGCGTGGCGGGAAGGACAAGCGTGACGGTCGTCTTGTCGGACAGTTTGATCGTCTGGTCTTGGCCGGCGCGGGTCCGCGTCACAAGGCTTCCGCCGTCCGGCGAGACGCTCGCGATCGTCGCACGCGCGACGGCGAGAGGCTGGGTCTGGGCGACGGCCGGCATTGCGAAAAACGGGACAAGGACGAAAAGCGCGGCGCGAAGCGACGTCATGGCGGCCTCCGGACACGTAACGAGGTATGCCGGTCTAATGGAAAAAGAAAGGCCGAACAAACGGTTTCGGCCCTGCCCCTCCTCACATTCCGTTGTGTCCGTTCTGCGTATCGATGCGGAACGGATGAGCGGGATAGACGCCGAGGATGCGGACCTCGCGGGAGAAGAACGCGAGTTCCTCCAGCGCCCGCGCCAGCGGCGGGTCCTCGGGGTGCCCGTCGACGTCAGCGAGAAACTGGGTTGCGGCGAACTCGCCCTCGACCATGTAACTCTCGAGCTTGGTCATGTTGACGCCGTTGGTGGCGAAGCCGCCGAGCGCCTTGTAGAGCGCGGCCGGCACGTTGCGCACCCGGAAAATGAACGTGGTGACGACCGGCCCGTTATGTTGCGCGGCCCGATTCTCGCTCTTCGACAGCACGACGAAGCGGGTGGTGTTGTGTTGCTCGTCCTCGACGTCGCTGGCCAGCGTTTTGAGGCCGTAGATCCGGCCGGCCAGTTCGGTGGCGAGCGAGGCGCGGGTCCTGTCGCCCCATTCCGCGACCTCGCGCGCAGAGCCGGCTGTGTCGCTCGCGACAATTGTTTTCAGTTTGTGACGGCGGATGACGTTGCGGCACTGGCCGAGCGCATGGACATGGCTGTGCACGGTCTTCAGATCCTCGATCCGCGCGCCGGGCACGGCGAGCAACTGGAAATGGATCGGCAGGAATGTCTCGCCAACGATATTCAGGCCGGACGCGGGGAGAAGGGCGTGGATGTCGGCCACCCGACCGGCGATCGAATTCTCGATCGGGATCATGCCGAGGTCAGCCGAGCCGTCCTCAAGGGCGGCGAAGGCGTCTTCGAAGGTGGCGCAGGGGATCGGCGTGAAATCCGGATAGTTCTCGACGCAAGCGATGTGGGAGTTCGCCCCTGGCTCGCCCTGGTAAGCGATCGAACCGGTCCTGGTCATGCCCTTGCCTTTGTGTCGAGCGCTGCACCGGCCCGCTCCAGATCCTCGGGGGTGTCGACCGGCCCGACGTCGGCCTCGATCGCCCGTCGCCAGACGTGGACGATCATCGGCTCGCCGCAGATGTCGGCGAGCGGCTTGCCGGGCAAACCGGTCGAAGCCATGCGCGCGGGTATCAGAACGAAGGGCTTGGCCATGAGGGTGGGAGCGTGAAACCTTCAGCGGAGGGCGGGCTTATACGTGTTGCCAACGCGGCGGCAAAGCGGCTAATCAACGCACGGGTCCGGGCGCGTTTGCCCGGCGCAAACGTGCAACACCTGTCGACGAGGGCCGCCGGGCATGACTGCCTATGATTTCAACCGGACCATGCTGGCCCTGCTCGGAGCGATCGTGTTCCTCGGGCTCATCATGGAATACACAAGTTTGGTGTTTTCGCCGCAGGTTCTGAAGACCCCCGGTTTCGCGCTGCCGAGTTCGGCTGGCCCCGCTGTGGCGTCGACTCCCGCCGCCGCCCCGAAGGAAACGCCCTTGCCGGTGCTGCTCGCCAAAGCCGATGCCAAGAAGGGCGAGGCCGACGCCAAGATCTGCGGCACCTGTCACAACTTCAACAAGGGCGGCGCCGCCAAGATCGGTCCGGACCTCTGGGGCGTGGTCGGACGGCCCGTCGCCTCCGCGCCCGGCTTCTCATATTCCGACGCTCTCAAGGGCGTCGGCGGCGACTGGACCTACGAGAAGCTAAACCACTGGATCTCCGATCCAAGGGTCATGGCCGCCGGGACCAAGATGGCCTTCGCCGGCGAGAAGGAACCGCAGAAGCGCGCCGACATTCTGGCCTACCTCCAGTCGCTGTCGGATTCTCCGGTTCCGTTCCCGAAGTAACGTTCGTGGCGCCGGCGACTTTGTAGACGCGGTCGCCGACCGCGTCGCCGACCCCCGGGCTCTGACCCGGGGGGGGAGCGCGGTGACAAGGGCCGAGACCCCGGGCGCGGAATCAACGTTTTCAGAGCATTGCGCCAGATTTTCCGGGCGTTCGTCGGCGCTCGCGGCCTTGTCGACGCGGTCGTCGACCGCGTGACTGACCCCCGGGCTCTGACCCGGGGGGAGCGCGGCGACAAGGGCCGTAGACCCCGGGCGCGGAATCAACGTTTTCAGGGCCTTGCGCCGGATTTTCCGGGCGTTCGTCGGCGCTCGGCGGCTTTGTAGATGCGGTCGTCGACCGCGTGACCGACCCCCGGGCTCTGACGCGGGGGGAGCGCGGCTACAAGGGCCTTGACCTCGGGCGCGGAATCAACGTTTTCAGGGCCTTGCGCCGGATTCTCCGGGCGTTCGTCGGAGCTCGCGGCTTTGTAGACGCGGTCGTCGACCGCGTGACCGACCCCCGGGCTCTGACGCGGGGGGAGCGCGGCTACAAGGGTCTTGACCTCGGGCGCGGAATCAATCTTTTCAGGGCCTTGCGCTGGATTTTCCGGGCGTTCGTCGGCACCGGCGGCTTTGTAGACGCGGTCGCCGACCGCGTGACCGACCCCCGGGCTGTGACCCGGGGGGAGCGCGGCGACAAGGGCCGTAACCCCGGGCGCGGAATTAACGTTTTCAGGGCCTTGCGACGGATTTTCCGGGCGTTCGCCGGCGCCGGCGGCTTTGTAGACGCGGTCGTCGACCGCGTCGCCGACCCCCGGGCCGTGACCCGGTGGGAGCGCGGCTACAAGGAACGCGGGGGAGTCTTCGCCGCCATCGAGCTCCGGGGCCCCGGGCTGCGACTCGGGGATGATCCGGGGGGAGACCTCCGGCCGCGCCCATTCGGCGGCGAAGGCGCCGCCGTATCGGTCGAGCTCGCGCACGATTTTGACCACCTGGTCGACCGCCTTGAGATTGGTCGGCGACATGGCGCTGCAAGCGACGAGCAGCGCCTCGTTGAGACGGCTGAGCTGAATGGCCACGGCCCCGACCCGCGCCGCGATCTTAAGCGACCGAAACGCCGCGGTTGAGAGTATCGACGATCAGCTGTTGGCGCTTGAATTTCGCCAGCCGCGCGGCGCGCGCGGCGGCGGGCGGGTCGGAGGCGGCGGGCGGAGCGGCTTCCGGACAAGCGGACATCATGCAGCGTTCTCCTTCTGAAAAACAACTATAGATCGTCAAGCTTCGCCTGGCAAGAATTTGTTCCCTTTATGTTCGAATCCGCAACGGGGCCGACCACCCAGTAACCGGGGGTAAATTCCCGGGCGCCGTTGTAGGGCGGGGTCGGCGACCCCGCCGGCGCGCTCAGCGAGCGCGCCCTACAGGGAGGCCGCGCGGATCGACGCCTTGAGCTTGCAGGCCCTTGCTGGACAATTTCGGACCGTGCCATCATTGTTGCGGCCAGTGGCCGCCGTCATAAAGTTTTTTAGGGAGGAATTCATGGGATTCAGGACGTTGGGCGTCGCGCTGTGCGCGGCCCTTTTTGTGGCGCCCGCTCTCGCGGACGATACAGTCAAGATCGGGTACATCGATCCCCTCTCGGGCGGCGGCGCGTCGATTGGCGCAATCGGACTGAAGACCTTCCAATATCTCGCGGACGAGCTCAACGCCGCCGGCGGCCTGAACGGCAAGAAGATCGAGATCGTCCCGCTCGACAACAAGGTCAACACGCAGGAGAGCCTGATCCAGGCGCAGAAGGCCGCCGACGAGGGCGTCCGCATCATCACCCAGGGCAACGGCTCGTCGGTCGCGGCCGCACTGACCGACTGGGTGTCGAAGTACAACGACCGCAATCCCGGCAAGGAGATCCTCTATCTCAATTACGCGGCCGTCGATCCGGTGCTGACCAACGACAAGTGCTCCTTCTGGCATTTCCGCTGGGATGCGAATTCCGACATCAAGATGGCCGCGCTGACGACCTACATGAAGGGCCAGCCGAACATCAAGAAGATCTACCTGATCAATCAGGACTATTCGTTCGGCCATGCGGTGGAGCAGGCGGCGCGGGCCATGCTGAAGGAGAAGCGGCCGGATATCGAGATCGTCGGCGATGAATTCCATCCCCTGCTGAAGATCACCGACTTCTCGCCCTATATCGCCAAGATCAAGGCCTCGGGCGCCGACAGCGTCATCACCGGCAACTGGGGCCAGGACATCGCCCTCTTGTTGAAGGCCGCAGCCGACGCCGGCCTGCAGGCCAACTGGTACACCTATTACGCCGGCGGCGCCGGCGGCCCGACCGCGATCAAGCAGACAGGCCTTTCGCACCGGGTCTTCGCCATCACCGAAGGCGTTCCCAACGCCGCGACGCCCGAGGCGCAGGCATGGGAGGCGGCGTTCCGCGCCAAGGAGGGCGTCTCGCTGTTCTATCCGCGCGCGGTCAACGAGATGCGGATGCTGGCGAAGGCCGCGGCCGAGGCCAAGTCGACCGACGCGAAGGCGGTCGCCGAGAAGCTGGAGGGCATGAAGGTCGAAGTCTTCGACGGCGGCGACGGCTTCATGCGCAAGGACGATCACCAGTTCTTCCAGCCCATGTACATCAGCAGCTTCGGCGTTCTCGATCCCGGCGCGAAGTTCGACGAGGAAGGCACCGGCTGGGGCTGGAAGCTGGTCGGCGCCGTCAAGGCGGAGGACACGGTCCTTCCGACCACCTGCAAGATGGAGCGACCCTGAAGCATGGCGGGCCTGAGCCGCAGGGACTCGGCCCGTGAACCAGCCGGGGCGCGAAACGTCGCGTCCATCTCTCGAAGGGGTCGCGTCGAATGCTGGAGATCGTCGCGTTCTCGACGCTGAACGGCGTCCTGTACGGCATGCTGCTCTTCATGCTCGCGAGCGGGCTCACGCTCGTGTTCAGCATGATGGGCGTGCTCAACTTCGCGCATGTGAGCTTCTACATGCTCGGCGCCTACTTCGGCTTCGAGATCGAGCGGCGCGTCGGCTTCTGGCCCGGATTCGTCGTCGCGCCGATCGCCGTCGGGGTGATCGGCGCCGCGGTCGAGCGGTTCGGCCTCCGGCGGCTGCACCGGCTCGGCCATGTCTCCGAGCTGCTGTTCACCTTTGGACTGGCCTTCGTCATCGAGGAGGTCGTGCAAATGGTCTGGGGCAAGCTGCCCGTCGACTATCACGTGCCGCCGTCGCTCGATTTCGTCGCGTTTCGCCTGTTCGACACGACCTATCCCGCCTACAAGGTGTTCATGCTCGTGACGGCGGTGGCGATGTTCGCGGCGCTGTACGTCGTTCTGAAGCAGACGCGGGTCGGCCTCGTCATCCAGGCGGCGCTGACGCATCCCGACATGGTCGCAATGCTCGGCCATGACGTGCCCCGCGTTTTCATGCTCGTTTTCGGCGCTGGCGCAGCGCTCGCCGGCCTCGCCGGCGTCATCGCCGGCCCTGCGCTGGTGACGCAGCCGACGATGGCGGCGCTGCTCGGACCGATCCTGTTCGTCGTCATCGTCGTGGGCGGGCTCGGCTCGCTCGCCGGCGCCTTCGTCGCCTCGCTGCTGATCGGCCTCATCCAGACATTCGCTGTGGCGATGAACGGCTCGCTCGCCGCCGTCTTCGGTCCCGTCGCGCCCCCCTTTCTCGGCGACCTCTGGCAGGTGACGGTCGCTGAGCTCGCTCCGATCATTCCCTATCTCCTGCTCGTGATCATCCTGATCATCCGGCCCACGGGCCTCATGGGAACGCGGGAATCGTGAAGCGTGCAGTCCGATTCCTCTGGCCCTGGCTGACGCTCGCCGCGGCGTTCGCGCTCGCCCCGAAGGTCTTTTCCTCGCCGATGGCGCTGACGATGCTGTCGGTCATGGGGGTCATGATCATCTTCGCTTTGTCCTACAACATGCTGCTCGGGCAGACGGGCCTGTTGTCGTTCGGCCACGCGGTCTATTACGGCCTTGGCGGCTTCGTCGCGATCCACGCGATGAACGCCGTCATCCACGACAAGCTCGGCGTGCCGGTGGCTGTCATCCCGATCGTCGGCGGAGTGGCCGGGCTCGGCTTCGGCGTCCTGTTCGGCCTTGTTTCGACCAGGCGCGCCGGGCTCGTCTTTTCGATGATCTCGCTCGGCATCGGCGAGCTCGTGTCGTCGAGCTCGTTCATCCTGCGCACCTTCTTCGGCGGCGAGGAGGGGATCACCACCAACCGCGCCAAGCTCGCGCCCCTCATCGGACTGAAGTTCGGGCCGCAAATCCAGGTCTACTGGCTGATCGCGATCTGGTGCTTCGTCTGTATCGCGGCGATGTACGCCCTCACCCGCACGCCTTTCGGACGCATCTGCAACGCGGTGCGCGATAACCCCGAGAGGGTGCAGTACATTGGCTATTCAGCCCGGCGCATCCGCCTCATGGCGTTCAGCTTCGCCGCTTTTTTCGCCGGGATCGCGGGCAGTCTCGCGGCGATCAACTTCGAAATCATGAACGCCGAGCAGCTCGGCGCGCAGCAGTCGGCCGTCGTGCTCCTGATGGCCTATATCGGCGGCGTCGGCTATTTCGTCGGCCCGATTCTCGGCGCGATCATCGTCACCTTCCTGCAGATCAATCTGTCCGACCTGACGACCGCCTGGCAGCTCTATTTCGGCCTCCTGTTCATTGGCGTCGTGTCGTTCGCTCCCGGCGGCGTCGCCGGATGGCTGATGCGTCATTGGGAGGCGGCGCGGTCTGGCGAACTCCGTCGTCTGGCGCCCGCCTACACGATTGTCGGTCCGGGCCTGGCCGCCGGCCTGCTCGGCGCGGTGATGCTGATCGAACTCGCCAACCGCCAGCTGGCGCCAACGGGCGACGAGGGTTCGACCATGAAGCTGTTCGGCTTGGCGATCGACCCGTCCTCGATTACGTCCTGGGCGGCGGCGCTCGTTCTGCTGGCGGGCGGCGCCGCGGCGACCTGGCTCCTCTGGCCGAGAGTTCGACGACGCGTGGAACTCGGTCAACAAGGGTCTTCGCGCAAGGGGCCGCGCATGAACCCTGCTCTCGCGCTGACCGCGGTCACCAAGGATTTCGGCCTCGCGCAGATCATCCGTGGCGTCTCGCTCGACGTCGCCGCGGGAGAGCGCCATGCGATCATCGGCCCCAATGGGGCGGGCAAGTCGACCCTGTTTCATCTCATCAGCGGCCGCATCGCGCCGACGTCCGGCGAGATCAGGCTTGACGGCCGGCGCATCGATGGCCTCGAACCGTTCGAGATCTACCGGCGCGGCCTCGCGCGCGGTTTCCAGATCACCAACATCTTCCCCAAGCTTTCGGTCTACGAAAACTTGCGCTGCGCGACGCTTTGGTCGCTCGGTTACCGATACGCCTTCTGGAGACCGATCGACCGCCTTCGCGACGCCCGCGAAAGGACGGAATGGCTGATGGCGCAGATCGGCCTGACCGCGCGCCGCGACGTGCAGGCGGGCGTGCTGAGTTACGCCGAGCAGCGCTCGCTCGAAATCGGCGTCACGATCGCCGGCGGCGCGAAGGTGGTCATGCTCGACGAGCCGACTGCGGGCATGAACGCGAGCGAAAGTGCGCAGGCGGTCGCGCTGATCCGCAAGGTGAGCGAGGGCCGCACGCTCGTTATGGTCGAGCATGACATGGGGGTCGTCTTCGATCTCGCGGACCGGATTTCCGTGCTGGTCTATGGCCGCATCGTCGCGAGCGACACCCCCGAGAGGATCCGGCAGAACGCCGAGGTCCAGGAAGCCTATCTCGGCCAGGCGGCGGGTCCATGACAGGGCCGCTGCTCGAAGTCGCCGGCCTCAACGCCTATTACGGCAAGAGCCATATTCTGCACGGCGTCACGTTCCGCGTCGACGCCAACGAAATCGTCAGTCTCCTCGGGCGTAACGGCGTCGGCCGCTCGACCACGATCAAGGCGGTGATGGGCGACGTCCGCCCCAAAGGCTCGATCCGCTTCAAGGGCGAGGAGATTGCCGGCCTGAAGCCGCACCAAACCGCGCGTCGCGGCCTCGGCTACGTTCCGGAGACGCGGGACATTTTTCCGGGCCTGACGGTCCGGCAGAATCTGATGCTCGGCGAGAAGCCCGGCAAGACCGGAGGCCGCTGGTCGATGACCGACATGTTCCGCATCTTTCCGCGGCTCGAGGAGCGCGCGGACACGCCGGGCGGCGTTCTGTCCGGCGGCGAACAGAAGATGCTGACGATCTGCCGGACGCTGATGGGCGATCCGGACCTGATCATGGTCGACGAGCCGACCGAAGGTCTTTCGCCGATGATGGTCGAGCATGTCGGCCGTCTCCTGATGGAGATCGCCCGCCGCGGCGTCGCGATCCTGCTGGTCGAACAGAAACTGACAATCGCGCTCAAGATCAGCCACCGGCTTTACGTGATGGGCCACGGCAAGATCGTCTACGAAGGCACGCCCGCGGCCCTCAAGGCGGCGACCGACGTTCGCAAGGAATGGCTGGAAGTTTGACGATGTTTCGGCGTGCACAAATTTGGACGCCGATCCCGGGGCGTCTTTGCCGCCGATTGACAGGACTGCCATCCGATGCGCTTCGCCGGAAGGCCCGATTTTCGTTCAACCGCCTTCATGGCGTCCACTCCGGGCCGGTCGCTGCGCATTCAGCCTAGGATCGGAAGGCTCGCTGTCCCGCCTGCTCCCCCCGTTCGCCAGCCGGCGCCTCCCGCCCATCGGCGAAGCGGCCCGAGCCTTGCCGCCCCGGCGAGCCGGACGTCCAGGCCTCCGGCCCGATCCCGAAAGAACCACGCCCCGCTTGCGCATTCGCCGCTCGCGGGGCAAACGTGCGGACCGGCTCGTTCAATCAAGGGAGAGAAACGTGGATCTCGGAGTGACCGACAAGGTTCGCCCGCTCATCGCCGCCGTTCGCGCCATGGTGCGCGACGAGATCATGCCGATCGAAGAGGAATACGAGGCCGAGATCGGCCGGGACGGCGACCGTTTCAAGCCGACCGCCCGCATGATCGAGATCCTCGAAGGGCTCAAGGCCAAGGCGCGCGGCAAGGGACTGTGGAATTTCTGGCTGACCGGCTCGGACAAGGGCTATGGCCTGACCACGGTCGAGTACGCCTATCTGGCCGAAGAGATGGGCTGGTCGCTGCTGGCCTCCGAGGCGTTCAACTGCTCGGCGCCCGACACCGGCAACATGGAGGTGCTGGAGCGGTTCGGCTCGCCTGAGCAGAAGGCGCGCTGGCTGCCCGACCTGCTGGAGGGACGGGCGCGCTCGGCTTACCTCATGACCGAGCCCGGCGTCGCCTCGTCCGACGCCACCAATATCGCCATGGAGGCGCGCCTCGAGGGCGACGAATGGGTGCTGAACGGCGAGAAATGGTGGTCGTCCGGCGCCGGCGATCCGCGCTGCTCGCTCTATATCACCATGACGCTGACCGACCCCGACGCCGGACCGCACGCCCGCCACTCGATGCTCATCGTGCCGGCTGGCGCCAAGGGGATCGAGATTCTGCGCGCGATGACAGTCTATGGCGCCGACGACGCGCCGCACGGCCACATGCACATCCGCTTCACCGACGTGCGCGTGCCGAAGGAGGCGCTCATTCTCGGGCGCGGCCGCGGCTTCGAGATCGCGCAAGGCCGGCTCGGGCCGGGGCGGATCCATCATTGCATGCGCGCGATCGGGCAGGCGGAGCGGGCGCTCGAGGCGATGTGCCGGCGAGCGGCGAACCGCACCGCCTTCGGCCAGAAGCTCGCCCGCCTCGGGGCCAACCCGGACATCATCGCCGAGAGCCGCATGAGCATCGAGATGGCGAGGCTCCTCTGCCTCAAGGCGGCCTGGACGATGGATGCGCAGGGCGTGCGCGCCGCCGCGCCGCTGATCTCGCAGATCAAGGTGATCGCGCCGCGCATCGCGCTCGAGGTGATCGACCAGGCGGTGCAGATGCACGGCGGCGCGGGCGTCAGCCAGGATTTCCCGCTCGCCCGCATGTGGACTCAAGTTCGCACCCTGCGCCTCGCCGACGGCCCGGACGCCGTGCACCGGCGCGTGATCGCCAAGGCGGAGATGAAGCGCTACACCAACGAGGCGGCTCCTCGATGAGCGGGGCTTTTCCTGAAGACATGGCCGGGTTCGACGCCTGGGCGTTGGCCGAGGTCGAAGGCTTTCGCGGGCCGTCGAAGGCGAGGAAGTTCCCTTCCGGGCAGTCGAACCCGACCTACCTGGTCGAGGCGGAAAGCGGTCGCTACGTGCTGCGTCGCAAGCCCCCCGGCAAGCTTTTGAAAAGCGCGCATATGATCGAGCGCGAGTTCCGGGTGCTCAAGGCGGTCGAGCGTGTCGGCTTTCCGGCCCCCCGCGCGCTGGCGCTCTGCAACGACGACAGCGTGATCGGCACGGCCTTCTACGTGATGGCGCATGTCGAGGGCAGGATCTTCTGGAACCCGGCGCTGCCGGACCTCGAGCGCGAGGAGCGCGCGCCCATCTTCGACGCCATGAACGAAGGCCTCGCGCGACTGCACGCGATCGACGTCGCCGCGGTGGGCCTCGCCGACTTCGGCAAGCCGGGCTCCTACTTCGCCCGCCAGATGCAGCGCTGGACCGAGCAATACCGGGCGAGTGCGACAGAGCGGGTCGAGGACATGGAGCGTCTGCTCGCCTGGCTCGGCCCCAATGTCCCGCCGGACGACGGCCGCGTCTCGCTCGTGCATGGCGACTGGCGGATCGACAACATGATCTTCGACGCCCACTCGGCGCGGCTTCTCGCCGTGCTCGACTGGGAGCTTTCGACAATCGGACATCCGTTCGCCGACCTCGCCTACCAGTGCATGTATTGGCGGCTGCCAAACAGCTGGAACGGTCTTGGCGGCGTCGATCGTGAGGCGATCGGCGTTCCGACCGAGGCCGAATATGTCGAAGCTTATTGCCGCCGGGCGGGGCTTAAAGACATTCCGGACTGGACTTTCCTTCTCGCCTTCAGCTTCTTTCGCATCGCGGCGATCGCGCAAGGAGTCTTCAAGCGGTCGCTCGACGGCAACGCCTCGAACCCCGAGCGCGCCCGGCAATACGGACAAGCCGTTCCGATGATGGCGCGACTTGCGATCGACGAGATCGAAGGACGGCGGTGATCGCGCGAAGGGGCGCAGGGCGTGAGCCTTGCGAACGGAACCCGGTTCGTGGTATCGCCCGCGCGACCCGGCGGGAGGCTCTCGCCTTTCGTTGCAAGCCCCGGAGAGGTGGCAGAGTGGTCGATCGCGCCGCACTCGAAATGCGGAGTACGTGCAAGCGTACCGGGGGTTCGAATCCCTCCCTCTCCGCCAGTATGCCTCTGTAACTAATTGTAATCATTAAAATTTTCGTAATCGATGGGCTCTTTGCGCCAATATTTGCCCCAACATTGTTTTCGTATCGTCCGAGAAACCGCTCGCCGGATCGCCGCGACTACCTAGTCGGTTTAAGGAAGGCCTGAACCTCAACCGGATCGACGGAAAAATACCGTGCGATCTGCTCGACGGTGAGGCCCATATCCGTGAGCGCGTTGAGCGACGAGCGCTCGATTGGCGAACGAACGCCCTCGCCGAACGCCTGCTTCCGCAGGCAATCCAACTCGTCCCGATTGGGTAACATGACTGAGTGCTCCTTTACTTGAACGCAACGCTTAAGTGCGTAAACTGTTGCCGTTCAGCTGTTCTGGACGCTGAATGCCGATCAATCTAAGTCGCTCGCACGTTTACGCCATCCTACATCGGATCATTAGGGCGACTTGTTTGTTTCGCAAAATCAAACCTTGGTATGATCCTTGCGCCAAGTCGGCTTCGATCCGACCTCCTGGCGGCACTTCTCCGCCGTCCGGTCTAAGGAATCAGCGCGGCGGCCGACCGAACGGGAAGCCGCACGGCCCTAGCGGTCGATATGGCAGTGTCGCCGCAGCCCCCAGTCCGGGAGGCAGCGAGCCATCGTCAGGGACATCAACTCGCGCCTAGTTCAATGTCATCCTTAGGGATCAGCCCCGGCGGCATAGACATTGGACCTTCAACCTGCGGGCTGATGAGCGAAGCCCAGGCGCGCGGTCGCAAGTCTCCGTGCGACGCACGGGCGGCATAGCGATCCAGGCAGCCGGACCTCCGCGCGGGAGGGATCAATCGTGACGCAGCGAAGGCCGTCCAAGCAGAATGACGCGCTTCCCGAGACGCCAATCGGTCCTCGTCGTCGATGACGACCCTGAGGTCCGCGATGCGTTGAGCAGCTTGTTTCGATCGGTCGGCCTTGAGCTCGAGACTGTTCGCCTCGACCGCGGAATTCTTGCAGCACAAGCTGCCGGAGGCGCCATGCTGTATTGTGCTCGACATCAGGCTGCCCGGAGTTGGCGGCCTCGATTTCCAGGCTCAACTGGCCAAGGCGAATATTCACGTTCCCATTGTCATGATAACGGGCCATGGAGACATCCCCATGTCCGTCCGGGCCATGAAAGCAGGAGCGGTCGATTTCCTGACGAAGCCATTCCGCCATCAGGACATGCTCGACGCCGTTGCGCAGGCGATCGAACGGGACCGAAAGCGACGCGACAGCGAAAAGTCGCTCGCCGAACTCCGGGGACTGTTCGAGTCGCTTACGACGCGCGAGCGGGAGATCATGACGCTTGTCACCGCAGGGCTGATGAACAAACAGGTGGCGGCCGAACTCGGGCTCAGTGAAATCACCGTCAAGATCCATCGAGGTCACATCATGAGGAAGATGGGCGTGCGATCCCTGGCGGACCTCGTGCAGGGCGGCCGAAGCTCTCGAGCTGCGTCAAACGGAGACATCCAAGGAATAAACGTCTGTATGATTTCATTTTTTTGGTGATCGGCGCATTGGCGGGCTCTTCGCTGCGCGCCTGGCCATTCATCCCAGGGCCTCAGCACGCAGAAGGGTGGTCGCTCGCGTGTCAAAGTCTCTGATCGTTTCGATTGTCGATGACGACGCGTCAGTTCGCGCCGCAATGGAGAGCCTCGTGAGGTCGCTCGGCTTCGTCGCCTTCGCATTCGAATCCGCTGACGATTTCCTGCGCTCGCCACGGGTCGACGACAGCGCGTGCCTGATCACCGACGTGCAGATGCCCGGCATGAATGGCCTTGATCTTCAGGATCGCCTGATCGCGCGAGGAAGCCGCATTCCAATCATCTTCGTCACGGCGTTTCCCGAACCAACCATTCGAAGTCGCGCCGAAGCCGGAGGCGCGCTCGCTTGTCTCGAAAAGCCATTTCGTTGCGCGGCCATGATCGACCTATTGCGCCAGGCGCTCGCAACGCAGTCACGCTGAAGTCTGCGGGGCCGGCCGAGAAGACGGGTAAAACTGACGGGCGCCGCATTCACTCCATGAACAAGCCTATTATCGAGGCCGAACTGGTCGGAGGCATCCGGTTGGTCAGGCCGAGCTCCGTTGACTTCGGAAGAGAGCGGTAGAGGATGCCTGAAGCGCAGGGCAGTTCGGTGGCTCGTTAGCTGGGAAGAGTGCTCAAGCGCTACGAGCTGGCGATTGGCCTCGGCGGCGACCGACTCACTTCATGAGGAAACTTCCCCATGACGCTAGACGTGCCCACGAAAGAAAGGCTGCTCGCTGAAATCGCGGAGCGCATGCGCGTCGAGGAACAGCTGAGGGAGGCCAACCGCACCCTACGAACCATCAATCGTTGCAACGAAGCGCTCGTTCGCGCCACAGAGGAGATCGAGCTGGTAGCAGGCCATTTGCCGAATCCTGGTCGAGGATGGCGGCATGCGGATGGCCTGGGTCGGGTATCGCGAAGAGAACGTGGCGCGGAAAATCCGGCGGATTGCGTGCGCTGGATTCGACGATGGATATCTCGATCTCATCGATGTGAGCTGGACCGACGGCCCCACCGGGCAGGGGCCAACGGGCGTCGCCATTCGAACCGGCGAGCTCTGCTGGGCCGATGATATCGCGACCGACCCGCGCTTCCAGCCCTGGCGCGATGAGGCGCTCGGGCGCGGCTATGAATCCTCGATCGCGCTCCCGTTGAAGGCCGAGGGGACCGCGTTCGGCGCCCTCACCCTCTACGCCGACCGGCCGCACGCTTTCGACGAGCAGACGCGTTCGCATTTCACCGAACTCGCCAATGACCTCGCGTATGGGGTGATGGCGATCCGGACCCGGGTGGAACGCGCCCGGGTGGAGGCGGAATTGCGTCGCATCGAGGCGTATCTAGAGGAGGGACAGAGGCTGACCCACACGGGAAGCTGGGCGTGGAATGTCGCAACCCGCGAGAACGTCTATTGGTCACCTGAGCATTACCGGATTTTTGGCCTGGATCCAGAGAAGGACGCGCAATCCTTCGAAACCGCCCTGCAGAAGATTCTTCCGGAAGATCGCGCGAATTTCATCAAGATTCTCGACACTGCGATCCGGGAAAGGACGGACTTTGAGGCCGACTGGCGGATTCCTGCGCCGGACCGGACCCTGCGTTATCTTCATAGTGTCGGACATCCCGTCATCGACAAAGACGGCGAGGTCGTCGAGTTCGTGGGCACGCTCGTCGACGTGACGGAACAGCACCTCGCCAGGATGGCGTTGGAGCGCGAAAACGTGAAACGTCGGCGCGCGGAGGACGAGCTGCGCCGCAGCGAGGCTTTTCTGGCCGAAGGCCAAAAAATCAGCCGAACGGGAAGCTGGGCCTGGAACGTGACCACGGGCGAGGCGTCGTGGTCGGCCGAACATTTTCGCATTTTCGGATTGGATCCAAAGACAACGACGCCGTCCTACACGGTATTTGTGGACCGCATTCATCCTGATGATCGTACGGCCTTCGAAGACATGTTGCAGACAGCGGTTCGCAACGGCAGCGACTTCGAATACGACATTCGCATCGTAACCCCCGATGGCTTGATAAAATATGTGCATAGTCTGGGGCGCTTAGCCGCCAACGGCGCTAACGGCGCCGAATTCATCGGCACGGTCATGGACGTCACCGAGCGCCGGCTTGGAGAGGAAGCCCTGCGGAGCGCACTGGCCGATCTCGAACGGGCGTCGCGGTTGAGTACGATGGGTCAGCTCACTGCATCCATCGCGCACGAGATCAATCAGCCGCTTGCCGCAATCATCACGAATGCAGATGCCTGCGTGCTTTGGCTCGACGCGCAGCGCGCGAATCTCGAGGAAGCGCGGCGCGCTGCGGCGCGCATCGTGAGAAACGGCCACCGCGCGGCCGATATCATCAAGAGCATCCGCGCCCTGACGCGCAAGTCGGCGCCGGAAATGGTCTCACTCGATATCAACGACCTGATCGGAGAGGTGATCGTCCTCATGGGCGCCGAGTTCCGCCGCCATGGCGTCGGGATCGAAACCTCGCTGCCCTCCAATCTCAATTCCGTCGTTGGCGATCGGGTTCAGCTTCAGCAGGTCATACTGAATTTGATCATGAACGGCATCGAGGCGATGGCCGATTCCAAGCGCGGGCAGCGGCGGCTCAAGGTCAGATCTGCGAATGGCGATTCCGGCCATGTGGTGGTCGCGGTTGAGGATTCGGGTCCCGGCCTCGATCTCGCGCAGGCGGACCGACTCTTCGAGGCATTCTTCACCACCAAGCCAGACGGCATGGGGATGGGATTGTCGATCTGTCGTTCGATCATCGACGCGCATGGCGGCCGACTGTGGGCGTCGCCGAATCGACCAAACGGCGCCATCTTCCAGTTCACCTTGCCGACGGCGGTCAGCGATGCGGACAAGGCCTGACAACGTAGCGCTGTGACGGGCAGGCTCCCTGGCGCATGCGCGGCGTTTAACTCAACCCGGACCGACGCAGGGCGGTTTTGGCGAACGCCATCCAATTGGGATCGCCGTCGCGTCAAGGAAATCATCCTTGAGCGCACATGCGAGCGCCAGCCGCTCGTCGAGTGCGAGGCGCACGTCCTCCAGTTCGAGCAAGAGTTTGAATCTCGCGGATCCCGACGCCGCCTAACTTGGCGGGGCGGACAGCGTCTTCGTCGCGAGCTCCAGGAAACTGCCGCGGCGACATAGCAGCGCCGTCGCTTCCATTTTCGTCTCCGGCCGCTCACGAGCACGGCATGGGCGGCGATCACGCGCCGATCATACGAAGGTTTGCTTTCTCCAAACCAACAATAGATCTCAGAGCACCAATGTAGGATGGAATAATTGCGCGAGGAACGTAGATTGACCACCGACGCAACACCACAACTCAAACGCATTCGTTCGCGACCAAGAAGCCACGAAATGGAACCGATCATGCAAATGCTCTCGCTCGCGCGCTTCTTTCGCCGGCGCCGGACCTACAGGACCGTACTCAAGGAGCTTTCCAGTTACTCAACTCACGAGCTCCACGACATTGGCATTGATCGCGCCGATATTCATACGATCGCCCGCCAAATGTCGCAGGAACAGCAGTAGACGCCGACATCCTCGACGCGGGCCGTTCGTCTTCCCCAGGAAGAGCATGAGGTTCGCGATAAGTCGCAAGACATCAACGGCTTGCGGATCGCGCAGGCCCGCAATCAGGAAAGAACTCATGTCCGAAGACCAATCCATCTCCACTCTCGCGGGCTTTCAAGCGTCGGAGGCTAAGCCTCTTGCCGGCCGGTCGATTGGAGGCGAAATCGGCTTTGTCGGCCTCGGTCACATGGGGACGATGATGGCGGCAAACCTCGTCCTTGCCGGACATCGAGTGATAGCCTATGTCCGCCGCCCGGATCAGATGGACAAGCTCGCGACGTTCGGTCTCGAGCCGACAACAGAATTCAGCAAGCTATACGACTGCGAGGTGGTGATCAGCATGCTGCCCGACGACGACGCCGTTCGCGACGTCGTCATCGGGCGAGACAACGCTCAGGGTCTCGTCACCGGACTGAAGCGCGGCGCCATTCATCTTTCCATGAGCACAATCAGCACGTCCACTGCGTCTCGCCTCGCGGCGGAGCATGCCCGTCGCGGGCAAGGCTACGTCGCGGCCCCGGTCTTTGGCAATCCGGACGCGGCCAAGGCGCGCCAGCTCTTCATCGTCGCCGCCGGCGCCCCAGCCGATGTCGAGCGCTGCCGGCCGCTGTTCGACAGCCTTGGACAAAGGACATTTGTCGTCGGCGCCGAGCCTCCGCACGCAAACCTCGTCAAGCTGCTCGGCAACATGATGACTGCGACCACGCTCGAGGTCCTCGGAGAAGTCGTCGCTGTGGCGCTGAAGCGCGGACTCGACCCCAAGAGCTTCATCGACATCATGACAAGCACGATGTTCGGCGGACGCGCGCACAAGATCTATGGCGACAAGATCGTCAGTCAGTCCTACGCGCCGGGATTTGTCTTGCCCCTGGTGCTCAAGGACGTGCGCCTGGCGCTCGCCGAGGCGGAGAGCGCCGCCGCCCCGATGCCAACGGTCGACGTTGTGCGAGACCGGCTCATCACAGGAATCGCGCGCGGCTACGCCGATCTCGACTGGAGCGCGCTGGGCTTGATTGCGGCTGAGGAAGCCGGACTGCAAGCGAGCCTTCCCCGCAAAGTCAATTGAGTTTGGCCAAGGCGTCGTGCGGCTCCGCCTTCTGATGTTTGGCGAAACGTCCATCTCCGACAGGCGCCCGCTGGTCGTCGCCTCGAATGTTCAAAGGAGACAACGCCATGAGACTTCGGATCAATGGAGGAACGATCAACGTCGACGCCGATCCCCGGATGCCTCTGTTGTGGGCGATCAGGGACGCGCTCGGCATGACGGGCACGAAGTTCGGCTGCGGCGTCGGCGCCTGCGGCGCGTGCACCGTGCATCTCGATGGCGATGCAGTGCGCTCGTGCATCACCTCCTTGGCTGACGCCGACGGCAAGGAAGTCACGACGATCGAAGGTCTGAGCCGTGACGGGACGCATCCTGTGCAGCTCGCCTGGATGGCGCACAACGTTCCGCAATGCGGCTACTGTCAGCCCGGTCAGATCATGCAGGCCGCGGCCCTGCTCAAACAGAATCCCAAACCAACCGACGAGCAAATCACCGACGCCATGCTCGGAAACATCTGCCGGTGCGGCACGTATCAGCGCATCCGCACGGCGATCAAGTCGGCGGCGGAGGCGATCTGACCATGACGATCGAGAATTTCAGCAGACGGGATCTGCTCAAGGCCGCGGCCGGCCTGACTGGGCTGGTGCTGGGCTTTCATGTCGGACTGCGGCCATTTTCCTTCGCCTCTGCGGCGACGCTGGAGACGTTTTCCCCGAACGTCTACCTCAGCATCGATGAGAACGGCGATGTGACAATCGTCGCCCATCGCTCTGAAATGGGCACCGGAATTCGTACCGGCCTGCCCATGGTGCTCGCCGACGAACTCGAGGCCGACTGGAGCCGGGTCAAAGTCGTGCAGGCTCAGGGCGATCCCAAATACGGCGATCAGAACACCGACGGCTCACGCAGCGTTCGGCAGTTCTACCAGCCCATGCGCGTGGCTGGCGCCACCGCGCGGCAGATGCTGGAAACGGCGGCGGCAAAAATATGGAACGCGCCTGTGCAAGAGTGCCGCGCGCAGAACCACGCGGTCGTGCATTCGCCGACGGGCCGCAGGCTCAAGTTTGGCGACCTCGTGAAGGTTGCTGAGGCGCTGCCGGTCCCCGCTGCGAGCGACCTGCGTTTCAAAGATCCGAAGACCTGGCGCTACGTCGGCAAGCCTCTACCGATTGTCGACCTCAAAGACATCGTCCGCGGCGCGGCGGTCTTCGGCATCGACATTGTCTTGCCCGGCATGAAGTACGCGTCAATCGAGCGATGCCCGGTGTATGGCGGCAAAGTGAAGACGTTCGACGCCACGGACGCGCTGGCGACGCCAGGCGTCGAGCGGGTGCTGGAAATCCCGGCCACCGCTCCCCCGTCCGGCTTCCTGCCGCTCGGCGGCGTCGCAGTCATCGCGAGCAATACCTGGGCCGCTGAGCAAGCCCGGCAGAAGCTCAAGATCGATTGGGATTTCGGCCCGAATGTCAGTCACGACTCCGATGCCTACCGCGCGGCTCTCGAAGCGACCGCCCGCCAACCCGGCCATGTCGCTCGCCGGCAGGGCGACGTCGACGGCGCGTTGCAGTCCGCCGCAAAGCGTGTCGAAGCCGACTATTTCGTTCCCTATTACGCGCACGCGCCAATGGAAGTGCCGGTCGCTGTTGCTCAATACGTCGACGGCAAGTGTGAGACCTGGTGCCCGACCCAGAACCCGCAGGGCGCCCGGACCACGGTCGCCCAAGCGCTTGGCGTCAGCGAGGCTGACGTCACCGTGAACGTGACGCTCCTAGGCGGCGGATTCAGTCGCAAGTCGAAGCCGGACTACGTCGCCGAGGCGGCGCTGCTGTCGAAGATGGTCGGCGCCCCGATCAAGGTGACGTGGACGCGCGAAGATGAAATCAAGCAAGACTACTATCACGCCATCGCCGCCCAGCATCTGGAAGCGGGATTGGGCGCCGACGGCGAGACGACCGCATGGCTTCATCGGACGGTCTTCCCGGCGATTGAATCGACGTTTCAGCCGGACGTGACCTACGGCAGCGCCGGGGAATTGCAGCAAGGCCTGACCGATATGCCGTACGACATCGCCAACGTGCGATGTGAGAATGGCCCGGCCGCCAATCACGTCCGCATCGGCTGGTATCGTTCGGTCTACAACATTCCGCACGCCTTCGCGGTGTGCTCATTCGCCGACGAACTGGCCGCGGCGGCCGGCGCCGATCCGGTGGAGTATCTGCGCCGGCTCCTCGGCGCTCCGCGCAAAATCGACCTCGCGGCGATCGGCGTGAATTATCCGAACTATGGCGCCTCGATCGACGAGTATCCGATCGATACCGGCCGCATGCGCGCGGTGCTCGACATCGCCGCCAAGACCAGCGGCTGGGGCGGCAAGCTGCCGGCGCGGCACGGGCGCGGCGTCGCCGTCCACCGGAGCTTCCTGACCTATGTCGCGGTCGTCCTCGAGGTCGCTGTCGACGATCAAGGCCAGATCAGCGTCCCTCGCGTCGACATGGCCGTGGACTGCGGCCTCGTCGTCAATCCCGACCGGGTGCGCGCGCAGATGGAAGGCGCCGTCATCATGGGTCTCAGCAACGCCCTCTACAGCAACATCAGCATCAAGCGGGGCGAGATCCAACAGAGCAACTTTACCGACTATCTGGTCGCCCGCACCGACATCACGCCTGAGACGCACATCACGATCGTCGACAGCCATGCGCCGCCGGGCGGCGTCGGCGAGCCGGGCGTTCCGCCTGTCGCGCCCGCGCTCTGCAACGCCATCTTCGCCGCCACAGGCACGCGAATTCGCGCTCTGCCCGTCGATCCTCATCTGCTGCGGGCCTGACATCCCGCGACCACCGAAGAAGGACAAGACACCATGATCTCGGAGATCAAGCCGAACAACGTCGAGATGGAATATCTCGCCGCCCCGTTCAAGGTTTCGCGCATCGCGCTCGGCACATGGGCGATGGGCGGATGGATGTGGGGCGGAACCGATGAAGCAGGCGCGATCGGCGCCATTCATGAGGCCCTCGATCACGGCGTCACGCTGATCGATACGGCGCCGGCCTATGGCTTCGGCCGCTCGGAGGAAATCGTCGGCAAGGCGCTGGCTGAGGGCGGGCGGCGCAAACGGGTCCTGATCGCGACCAAGGTCGGTCTCGACTGGAAAGACGGCCAGCCATTCCGCAGCGCGGGCAGAACCCGCATTCAAAAGGAGATCGAGGATTCCCTGCGGCGCCTACGTACCGATGTCATCGACATCTATCAGGTGCATTGGCCCGACCCCAACGCGCCGATCGAGGAAACCGCGGCGGCGATGGCGGACTTGCAACGCGCCGGCAAGATTCGAATGATCGGCGTCAGCAATTTCAGCCCCGCGCAGATTGACGCCTTTGGCAAGGTTGCGCCTGTGCAGACCGTTCAGTCGCCATACAATCTCTTCGAGCGCGCCATCGAAGGTGACGTCCTCCCCTATTGCCGGGACAGAAACATCGTCACGCTTGCGTACGGCTCCCTATGCAGAGGTCTGCTCTCTGGCCGCATGACGAGCCAGACGCGATTTGTCGGGGACGACCTCAGAAAGACCGACCCCAAGTTCCAGGCTCCCCGGTTTGCGCAATACCTGCGGGCGGTTGAAATGCTCGACCGGTTCGCGCAGGCAAATTATGGACGGCGCGTCATCCATCTTGCTCTGCGCTGGATTCTCGATCGGCAGGACTCGATGATCGCGCTTTGGGGCGCTCGGCGGCCGGACCAACTCGCCCCTATCGCGGGCGTCGCCGGCTGGCATATCGACTCATCCGCCATGGCTGAAATTGATCGGATCCTTTCGGAGACGATCGTCGACGCCGTGGGTCCAGAGTTCATGGCCCCGCCAGCTCAGCTTGCAGCCTAACGCGACCGACATCGCATCGAGAGAGGGCGACATGCTCGACCACGCAACGATGCGGACGAAGGACGTCGAGGCCGCTAAGGCGTTTTTTCGAAATGGTCCCGACCGGCATCCTCCTGGAACTCGTCTTCCGCGATCGGAGCGACGACTCCGTTTCATGCACAAGGCAGGAGCAGAATCATGCCGAATAGACCCACGCATCTTGCGCCGGCGCCCTCCGCCGACCGCGTCGACGACAATGCGAGAGCGAAGGTCGCTCGCGCTTTCTTCTATGAGTTCTGGAAGACGGGCGATGAGGCCCTGCTGAAGCGAGCTCTTGCGGAGAACTTTGCCGACCGCGCCGCGGGGCCGCCGTGCGCGCCGGCAGCGATTGGTTCGCGGCCCAGCAGGCGCCTCGGGGCGTCAGAAAAGGAGTCGATATGATCACCCTCAAAATAGTCTCGGAGAAGATCAACGCTTGGCGCCGGTATCGAGAGGCGGTACGCGAATTGTCTCAGTTCTCTGACCATGAGCTGTGCGATATCGGCATCCGCCGCTGCGACATCGAAGACATCGTGCGCCGCACGGGTCCGCGCAAGTGGGATGCGTGACGGCGACGGTTCTCCAGCTAAGGCGGGAGACCGGCCGCGGACCAAGCATCCGCGAGAGGTTCGGCCAGCGCGGTCGGGACGTCCCTGGCGGCGCAAAATCGGTTAGCGCTGAAGGAGGGTCCAGCGCCCGCACTTGCAGCCCGACCGCCTTCGCTTCCTCGATGCGCCCGAGCTTGGCGAGCGCTGCCGCCAACAGGCTGGGGGATAGGCTCAAGCTCGGAATGGACTGCACGGCGCGACGCGCGGCGTGCGCCGCACCGTCGAGTCGCGCTGTCGAGAGCTCATACCTGGGTATAGGTTAGCGAAACTCACGCTGACCGTAAGCATACCGATGTAGAATAGTCTAGCTTCGCCGTGAATGTATATTTGTTATCAATTGCCGATCGAACCGGCTATTCGAAGAGCGTATCCCCCTCTCGGCAAGAAACAATCATCCATGTATCATTCTTAAATGGGCGATGGAAACTGTGAGATGATTTAGAACCGAGATCTGAAGTGGGCAGGCGCTTAACTTTTGCAAAGACAAACTAGTGCGAGGTATGGATCATGGGCATAGTTCGCTTCGCGCTGAGATTTCCGTACACCTTTTATGTCCTCGCGGCGCTGATTGTGTTTCTGGGCATCTCGGCCATCACGGTCATGCCGGAGGACATCTTCCCGGAGATCAACATTCCCGTGGTGTCGGTGATTTGGCAGTACACAGGGCTGAGCACGCCGGAGATGGAACAGCGCGTCTCCACCTACAGCCAGTACTCTATCAGCTCGAACGTTAACGGCATCAAGGATATGGAGGCGCAGACACTCAACGGCGTCTCGGTCCAGAAGATCTATTTCCAGCCGGACGTCAACCTCGATCTCGCCATCTCCCAGATCGTCTCGGCGACAAATTCGATCCGCGCCCTGATGCCGGCCGGCATACAGCCGCCGACCGTGGTGGCGTACAACGCGTCGAGCGTTCCGGTGCTGCAGCTCAGCTTGAGCTCCGACCGCCTCAATGAACAACAGCTCTACGATTACGGGATCTACAACCTGCGCCAGCAGCTCGCCCCGGTTCATGGGGTGACGTTCCCGACTCCCGACGGCGGCAAGTACCGGCAGATCATGGTCGACATCGACCCGGTCAAGCTCGAGGCCAAAGGCCTCACGCCGGCGGATGTGGTGAACGCGTTCAACGCCCAGAACCTGACTTTGCCGTCGGGTCTCGCCAAGATCGGCGATACGCAATACACGGTGCGCACCAATGCGATGCCGACGACCATCGCCGACCTCAACAATATTCCGATCACATACGCCAACGGACAGACGGTGTTCCTGAGGGATATCGGCCAAGCGCACGACGGTTGGGCGGTGCAGCAGAACGTCGTGCGCGAAAATGGTCGACGCTCCGTGCTCTTGAGCGTCATCAAGAATGGCGGCGCCTCGACGCTCGCTGTCGTCGATGGCGTTCGCAAGGTCCTGAAGGTCGCGCGCGAGGCCGCGCCCCCTGGCCTCAGCATCAACGAACTGTTCGATCAGTCGAAGCTCGTCACCGCGTCGATCGCGAGCGTGGTCCGCGAGGGGGCAATTGCAGCCGGGCTCACGGGACTGATGATCCTGCTTTTTCTTGGCTCGTGGCGGTCGACCCTGATCGTCTTGATCTCGATTCCGCTGTCGATCCTGACATCGATCGTCGTCTTGTTCTTCCTTGGCGACACGCTCAACACCATGACGCTCGGCGGCATGGCGCTGGCGGTCGGCATTTTGGTCGACGATTCGACGGTGACGATCGAGAATACGCACCGGCTTCGCAGTGAAGGCATGAGCCTTGCCGCGGCGACGCTGCACGGCTCCGCGGGCATCGCCGTCCCGACACTGGTCTCGACCCTCGCGATCAGCTGCGTGTTCACCTCGGTGGTGTTTCTGGAGGGACCGGCGAAATTCCTGTTTACGCCGCTTGGCCTTGCGGTGGTGTTCGCAATGCTGGCGTCCTACACGCTGTCGAGAACCTTGACGCCGGTCATCATCGGCCTCCTGCTCAAGGGTGAACGCCACGACGCGGCGCCCGGCTCGGGGAACTGGTTTACGCGCTTTCACCAGGGGTTCGAGCGCGCCTTCGAGCAATTTCGCCAGGCCTATGTCCGCGCGCTCACGATGCTCCTGAAAAGGCGCTGGATCATCCCAGTCATCGCCGCGCTGATCCTCGCGCTGGGCGGCGTCATGTTCACCTTTGTTGGCCGCGACTTCTACCCCGCGATCGACGGCGGCCAGATCAAGCTTCACGTTCGGGCGCCTGCCGGCACGCGCATCGAAACGACGGAGCGCATTTTTCAGCAGGTCGAAGACAAGATCCGCGAGGTCATCCCGGAGCGGGATCGCGACCTCATCGTCGACGATATCGGAGTGCCGCAACGAACATACAATCTCGCTTTCACCGACGGGTCGACCATCGGCGTCAACGACGGGGTGATCCTAATCGCCCTGAAGGACGGACACGCGCCAACCGCCGATTACGTGCGCAGGCTCCGCGAGGCGCTCCCGGCCGCCTTTCCATCAGTGACCTTCTATTTCCAGGCCGCCGACATGGTCACCCAAATTCTTAATTTCGGGTTGCCGGCGCAGATCGATGCTCGCGTGGTCGGCCGCGACCGCGTCACCAATCTGCGGCTGGCGCATCAGCTGCGGCGGCGTATTGCGGCAATTCCTGGCATCGCCGACGCCCACCTCCAGCAGGAGCTCGATGCGCCCGCCTTCATGGCCAACATCGACCGGTCGCGGGCATTGCAGCTCGGTCTCAATGCGCAAGCTGTCGCCAACGATCTCAACATCAGCCTCAGTTCGTCGGAGCAGGTATCGCCGAATTTCTGGACCGATCCATCGAACGGAATTCCCTATTACATCGCGGTTCAGACGCCCGAGCATGAGGTGAGCTCGCTCGGCGAGCTGGGCAACACGCCGGTATCCACCACGATCGCTTCCGCCGGTCCGCCGATACCCGGGCTCATAAGCAACGCGGCGATGTTGCAGCGTGAGGCCGTTCCCAACATACCGGGACTCCTCAGCAACGTTGCGACGTTGCAGCGCGACGCCGTTCCCACCAATCTCAACCAGACCAATATCCAGCCGGTCTACGACATCTACGCCAGTGTGCAGGACCGCGACCTCGGCAGCGTCTCCGACGGCATCAATAAAATTGTCGCTGAGCTGCAGAAGGAGCTCAAGCCCGGCAACACGATTCAAGTTCTCGGCCAGATCCAAAGCATGAACGATTCTTTCCGGGATCTCGGCATCGGGCTCCTGTTCGCGGCCGTGTTCGTCTATATGCTGATGGTCGTCAACTATCAGAATTTCGGCGATCCGTTCGTCGTCATCCTGGCGCTCCCGGCGACGTTGTCCGGCATCGTCACGATGCTGTTCATCACCGGCACGACGCTGAGCGTCCCCTCGCTGATGGGCGCCATCATGGCGGTCGGCGTAGCCTCGGCGAACTCGATTCTGCTGGTCACCTTCGCGCGGGAACAGCAGCTCGCCGGCAGGACGGCGTTCCGGGCCGCGATCGACGCTGGCCATATCCGTATCCGCCCCGTCCTGATGACGGCAGGCGCGATGATCGTCGGCATGATGCCGATGGCGATCGGCGGCGCCGGCGAGGAGCAGAATGCGGCGCTGGCCAGGGCGGTGATCGGCGGCCTTCTGTTTGCGACCCCCACGACCCTGCTGGTCGTCCCCTATCTCTTTGCCATGCTGGGCAAGCGCAACGACGGCGTCCCGGCCCATGGCGTATTTGAGGACCTCCCCGATGAATGACCTTGGCTTTCGTAATCGAACCGACGTGTTCACCGACCGTCATCTTGACGACCGGCCGGTCGACCGTGACACACAGAACCCGCAGAAGCCTCGCCCGAAGGTGCGGCGCCGATGGGGCGCGCGTCTGTTCTCCGCCGGCGCATTCTTGTTGCTCGCTGGCGGCGTCGCGCTCGGCGCATGGCGCCACTATTCGCAGGAGCAAGAGGTCATGGCGACCGCCGAGCAGGAGCGTGATTTCGTGCCCAGCGTGCGCGTCGCGACGGTCAAGGCGAACGCCGCCTTCATGTCCGTCACCTTGCCGGCGACGACGGCCGCATTCGCGCAGGCCGAGATCTATGCCCGCGCGACCGGCTATATCGGTAAGCGTAACGTCGACATCGGCGACCGCGTCAAACAAGGCGAGGTGCTGGCGGAGCTCGCGGTGCCCGAGCAGGATGACCAGATTTCCCAAAGCGAAGCGACGCGCACTCAGCTCCAATCGGCGCTGGACCAGGCGCAGGCCAACTTGAAGCTCGCGCAGGTGACCTGGGACCGGGACCGGCCGCTGGTCAGTGAAGGCTGGGCGACCCAGCAGCAGGGCACAATCGACGTCCAGACCCTGAAGGCTGATGACGCGGCAGTCGGCGTCGCGCGGGCCAACGTCGCGGCTCAGGATAAATTGCTTCTGACGCTACATCAGAACCGCGACTACGCATTGGTGACGGCGCCGTTCAACGGCGTCATCACCCAGCGCAACGTCGACGTCGGCAGCTTGGTGCAGGGCAACGCCAACACCGGCACATTCATGTTCGAGATCATGCAGAGGAACGTGATCCGCGTCTTTGTCTACGTGCCGCAGGATGCGGCCTTCGGCGTGGCGCCAGGCGTTGACGCCATCGTGCGCGTACCCGAAATTCCGAATCGCGAGTTCCCCGGCAAGGTGACCCGGATCGCCGACGCGCTGCAGAGCGGTACGCGCACGCTCTTGACTGAGATCGACATTGCCAATCCAGACGACGCGCTGCCGCCCGGGGTCTACTGCACCGTCGAGCTCAAGATTCCACGCAAATCACCGTCCTTCGTCGTGCCGGCTGAAGCGATCATCTTCAACCGCAATGGCTTGCAGGTCGCGGTGGTCAACAACGGCAAGGCTGAGATCCGCAAACTCAAAGTGACGCGCGACTTCGGCACGTGGGTGGAAGCGGACGCCGGGGTGAAGTCGGGCGAGCAAGTCATCCTCAATCCGCCGGTCACTCTGGTCGACGGCGACAAGGTACAGCTGCGCTCCGACGCGACCGCGCCAACCACATGATCCTTATTCGGCTAAGGCCCCAAGCCCAGAGCGCTGTCGCTTCGGACAGAAAGGTTGAAATCCGCAGGATCGGTCTCGAATTGGACAATGGCGCTAGCGTCGAAGTCCGCTCCGGACTGAAGCCGGGCGATCATGGGATTCTCAGCCATCCAGCGAATATCGCGAACGGTATTCAGGTCCAGGCTGGATGAGCGGCAGCAGCGCCGACTTCGGAAGTCGAGGTCAGATGTAGGAGGATACGATGGTAATATTGACGCTCACCGTTGTCATCTTCACCACGCTGATGGCGGGCGTCGCGACCAGCGGCCAAAACGACGACGGGTATGTCGCCCCGGAACTCAGCACGCCTACGCCGGGGCGTCTTCTCGATCAGGACTATCTGACGTCGAGCGGCGCAACCGTCGCGCAGCCGGGCGTTCCGCAGTCGTCGGGTGAGACGCCGCTCGACCGCCGCATAGAGCAGCAGGATAAGAGCATCGACAACGGCATCTGCAAGGGTTGTTGAGGCTCTTGTCACCGAGCCACTGAACGCTCCGGCCGCTGAAACTTATTCTGCTTCCGTTCTGCCAAAGCGCCGGAGTTTCGGCTTGAGATGGATGACGGACGCCGCCAGACGGCAACCCGTTGAGGCAAAAATCCTGGCATGGGGTCAGTCCCAGCGGGCATATGGCAATCGGACCAGCAATCTTCTGAATCATCGTCGAGGCCGAGTCAGACACGCGCCGCAAGCCGGGCGTCTCCGGCAAAGTATCTGCCATTGAGCAATGACCGCTCGATGTCAGGATGGTGCGCCCCGAGGAAACTACGTGCTTGCGCTGACCGGCGTCGGCCTCACGGCGACCCAGCGGATCGGCGAGCTGAACGGCATCTTGCCTGCGGGTCGTGCTGGCCCGAGTGATCTCGGCGAATGCGATTGGTTTTTGCTTTGGCGCGCTCAGCGTCCCTTGGATAATCGGCGCTTCCAGCGTTCACCAGGTTTTAGTTCATCGCCGAAGACATAGCGACCCATGATCGTTCGCTTTCGAGCTGGTGGCGAAACGTCATCGACGCGCGTCCCAAGCGCTCCCAAGGAGTCCGTTCGCGCAATGGATCGCTGGTCCTTGATGGAAAGTGTGGCCGGCCCGGTATCGAGAGTTATCGGGATCTGAGCTCTCCGGCTCGCCTTTGGGCGCGGCGTCGGACCGGCAGTGGTTTCGACGACCCAATTCGTCGCCGCCGCCGGTGTGCCTGACAAGCCGGCTATGGCGTCACTCGTCGCGATGCCAGTCGGCTGATCGGACACAAGGGAGGGTCTTTCCGCTATCTTCGCTGTCAGGTCAGGCGCGGCTTGCGAACTCCGAGGCGCCTTTGATGTTTGATCGCTGTTCTTACGTGCGCGTACCAACGGCGGTTTCCGCGCCCGCGATTTTGGATCCAACGTTGCAGCGGACAATAACTCGTCCTGGAGCCGACCAACGGGCGGCTTTTCTGGGACAAGGCTCTCGAGAATTCGGCGCTTTGGAAACGATGCAGCGTCATGACTGGAGAGCTGATGCGTCTTGGCCTCGAACGTCGCGTCGGCCAAACGATGAGACTCTCTTTCAAATGCTGTAGGCGGGGCCTTGGTCTCCAGCGCTTGCGCGCCTTGGCTCGAGCTGGTTGCCGGTCTTGGCCGACGCCGGACTTCGACCGTGAATGACGGAACAATGCGTCTCAATGAGGCCCTCGTTCTATTGACGGCGGGGAGATTGGTCTCGCCCATAACTTGACAAGACAAAACCGCAAAACATTACGCGACAACCGCGCAGACCAGGTTTGTCGCCCCCCACATCCGTCGACCCCGCGCGTGATGAGGGGCGGGTAAACGGCGCGCGCTGCTTCGAGCGTCAAACCGATTCGTCCGAGCACGGCCACCCGGTGATAGGACCCGAAATGATTCACCGTGGCCGTTCCGCATTCCAGTGTTCGGCGACTCTGATCGCCTGCGTCGGCGCCGAGGCATCGAGATTCGTTGCGCAATAAGCGAACGCCGGGTCTTCAGGAATTGAGAGTGAACGGTCAACAGGTCCAACGGGGAAAAGCGCTTCCTTCACGGCAATGCCCGCGCGCGACCACATCCACGCTATGTTAACGAGACCCTGCCAAGCTCATCTACTCCGGATCAAGAGGCCGTCTACATTGGAAACCGACCTCTATCCCCCGATAAAGCGCTATTTGGAGAGATTCGGCCTGGAGGTCAAGGGCGAGGTGCGCGGCTGCGATCTCGTCGCCCTTTCCGATGGCTCACCGGAGCTCGTCGTGATCGGCGAGATGAAACAAAGCTTCACGCTCGAACTGGTGCTTCAGGCCGTTGATCGCACGTCCGCCTGCGACGAGGTTTGGCTCGCGGTCGGAGCCTCCAAGCGGGGTCGTGGCAGGGAGAACGATAAGCGCGTGAGGAAGCTCTGCCGATTCCTGGGCTTCGGCCTTCTCACCGTCACCGCCGAAGGGCGGGTCGACGTGGTGGTGGAGCCGGCGCCATGGAAGCCGAGGCGCGACGCCAAACGGCGTTCGCGCATCGTTGAGGAGCATCGTCGCCGCAAGGGAGACCCCGTCGCGGGCGGTTCGACTGGGACGCCACAACTGACCGCCTATCGTCAGCAGGCGCTCGCCGTCGCGAACGCGCTTGCCGGGACGTCGAGTAGACCGCGGGACCTTCGAATATCGGCGCCGGACGCCGCCAAAATCCTTCAGGGGAATGTTTATGGCTGGTTCCAGCGGATCGAACGAGGGCGTTACGGGCTGACATCGTCCGGTCGCGCAGCGCTCGTCGCATGGGCCGAGCATGTTCACCGACCTCCGCGAGCGCAGTCGCCGCGCTGAGTAAACATTTGGACGCTAGCGTCGTGCGCCCCCGAGGAAAATACCGTGCTTGTGCTGACCCGACCTCAAGGGGACCCGGTAGAGCTGATGGGCGTCCGCGCTGAAATCGAGTTTGCGGGGAGTAGCTCGGTGAACGCGACCGTCTGCGTCGAACTGGCGCTACAGCGCATCAATGAGGCTGGAGGGGTCCTGGGGAGGCCGGTGGAGGCGTTCTACGGCGACAATGCAGCGGATCCTGCAAAGGGAATCCCCGCCACGAAAAGGCTTGGCCATCAGCCGACCGGTCCAGTGGGTCGTCTCGCCGGGCGGATCGCCGAGCGTCAGGGCCACCACCCGGTCGGCCACATCCTCTAGCAGGCGAGGGGCGCCGGGCGGCCGGGTCTTGTCGCGCAGCAGACCTTCGACGCCCTCCTCCATGAACCGCGCCTGCCAGCGCCAGACCGCCGTCTTGCTGACGCCGGCCGTGCGCATGATCGCCGCCGTCCCCCGCTCGTCGGCGGTCCCCAACACGATCCGGGCACGCCACACGCGCTTTTGCAGGCTGTTGCGGTCATCGACGATCGCCTGGAGGCGCCTACAATCGATCGGGCTCAGGTGGACGGTGACGCCGGTACGCATCCTGCAGACTCGCACGACGCCACGCTGCGGGGAATCCCAACCGCACTCTTGTGTCCCGATCAATCCACTAGCCCGGACCGAAGCGTCCCGCACGGTAGTCGGCGTAGGCTTGTTCGATCTCGGCCTCGGTGTTCATGACAAAAGGACCGCGCGCGACGACCGCCTCATGCAATGGACGGCCAGCGTACAGCAGGGCGCGCAATGGTCTGCCTCCAGCCCGAATTGCGACTTCGGATGCTTTCCCGGCGTCGCCGCGCGTGAGCCAAGCGACGTCGCCCGCGGCTACGACATTGCCTTCAGCGCCGATGGAGCCCTCGCCCTCCAGGACGACAATGACTGCGTTGTAGTCGGCGGGGAGATCCTGGCGAACCGAGGCTCCTTGATCGAGGCGGATTTCAACCAAAGTGACGGGCGCAAAATTCTTCGTCGGCGCCGTCACCCCGCCTGATGCGCCGGAGAAAACCCGAACCTCCACGCCCGGTTGCCGCCGCACGGGAACAGCATCGCCGGCAAGATCCTGGTAGCGCGGCGCGGCCATCTTGTCGGCCGCCGGAAGATTGACCCAGAGCTGGAGGCTGTGAACGGTGACGTCTTCCGCGGGGATTTCATTATGGATCAGTCCGCGGCCGGCAGTCATCCACTGGACGTCGCCTGGCAAGATCGTGCCTTCATGACCCTGATTATCGTAGTGATCGATACGGCCCTCGATGACATAGGTCACCGTCTCGATCCCTCGGTGTGGGTGCTTGCCGAAAACACCCCGCGGGAACCAATCCTCCATCAGCGCCAGGAACGGGTCGGTGTCCGCGAAATCCCCCCGCATCGCCGCCGGCATCAACGGCCTGACGCGGTGGTCCGGCGTCATTCCTTGTTGAACCTCCGGTCGGTCGATCCTAAGGACGGAGCGCTCTACGATAGCCATGGCCATTCACTCCCTCGGTCGCGCGCTCCTCACATAGGAAGCGAGCTGTAGCATTCGAGTCCAACCCGAACGCAAAAGTCCACCTGGTTCGATGCCGGCGCTCTGCCGCCAGGACCAGATGCGCCCTTGGGCAAGGGACCCCTCCTGCGCACTCCGTACGGCTAAAGCCGGTAGAGTTCGCCCGGACGCGTGGTGGAACTGACGCGTGGTCCGCGTTCGGCCTACGGCAGGCGTTCAGCAAGTCTTGCACAAGCGATTGCGCGGCCTCATCTCTATTCGGGTGATGAACGATGCACTGGTGACCGCGTGGATGGGCGCGGCGACGTTGCGCCTGCTCATGCCCAGGATCCGAGACCATGCGCTGGGACGAGGGCCGAGGCCGTTATCTGTTGACGGGCGCCGTCGTCGGCGACCTCCAGGCCTAGCTCGAACCCCAGAATAAGGAGGGCGGCCGCCATCCGCAAACACTCGAATCGCGTTGGAGCGTTCAGCGTGCGTCTGGCGTCGCTGTTCGGCTTCGTTGACGCAGCCCATGCGCAAGAAACCCGGGTCACGGCTATCGACATCTTGCTCGAGCCGGACGCGACGATGGTTCAGCACGCGCATGCCGACAATGCCCGTCTTCTCAAGGCATATCCAACAGGCTTCGCTCTGGATCCGACGCACCACCCGCATCTCACACTGCTTCAGCAGTTCGTACGCACGGCTGATCTTGAAAGGGTCTACGCCGCGGCCAATCAGGTTCTGGCCAAGGAAAATGCGGCAAGCTGGAATCTGAAGGCGATCAGGTACTATTACATCCCCGTTCCGCCAAACGGCATTGCGGGCATTGTCGTCGAGCCGACAGAAGAGCTACTTCGGCTGCAACGGCGACTATTGGACGCGGTCGCGCCTTTCGTGGAGAAGATCGGAACCCCCGCCGCGTTCGTCAGCGCCAATGGCGGACACGATATCCAGGATGGCCTGATCGACTATGTAGCCAATTTTAGCACCGTCGCGGCTGGCGAGAAATTCAACCCGCACGTCACAATTGGGGTCGCTCCCGAAGCCTACCTCAAGGAGATGCTCGCGGAACCTTTCAAGGCGTTCACGTTCTCGCCTGTGGGCGGGTCGGTCTACCAACTGGGAAGTTATGGCGCGGCTCGGAAGATGCTCCAGACGTTATCGTTGACTCCCTGACCAAGCGAACGCCCCTCGCGGCAACTTGCTGAGGCGCTGGCGCCGACGGTGCGATGCGACATTTTCCACAATGTACGCCATTAGCGCGTTCTTACGCCGTTGAGCGACTGTTGCAGACAGCGGCCGTAGAGGTGGCCGTCGGGCGGACACTCTTCCAACCTTCTGATCGCCAGGTAAGCCAACGAGACGGATGGGTCAGATTGCCGTCGCTCGCGGAACGCGGCCCTTGCGCCAGACGCGAGCGTTCGCTGGTCAGGATAATCGTGAAGCAGCCAACTCCATCTCCACAGTGAGGCGAATGCTTCCGCTCAGCGTTTCGCCCGGAGCGAGCCGACGCAAACCGCCGCCATCCGGGAGATTGTGGGCGTTGGCGCTGTGACTCATCGGCTCGAATGCGAAGTACTCGTAGTCGTACCCCGTATCAAAACTCGGATGCGAGACGAATAGGAAATACCGTCCGAACATCGCGTCCGCGTCGAGCTTGAGGCGAACTCGTCGCTCAGGCCACACAATCTCGCAGGCCCCATTCCAGCCGTCGAACCCGTGGTTCACCCATCTCCGCGGCAACGCCCGCGCCGTGCCAAAATCGAGGTCGGTCGGCACGGGGACTCTCTCGGTCGGCAGCCAATCGGCGCCCTCGAGCCACAGCGCACAGGCGGACGCCTGCAACGTCGTGCCGGCGGTCAAGGGAAAATAGGGATGCCAACCGAGACCGAACGGCAACGCTCTCGCGCCCCGATTCACAATCTCAAGACTGAGCGTGAGGGTCGAACCGTCAAGGGCGAATATTTGCGCCGCATCATAGGTGTAAGGGCTTTGCGCGCGATCGTTTCGCATGACGAGTCGCGCTCGGTCGGGCGCGCGCTCGGCCACGCTCCATTCGGTGGTCCAGCCGTCGCCATGAAGGTAGTATTGGTCCCAGTCGGTGTTCGGCGGGAGCGCGTGGCTTACGCCTTCAAATATGAAGCGGTTGTCCCGGACTCTGTTGCCGAACGGCACAAGCGGGAAGCATGCGGGGCGTCCTGCATGCCTCGCCACATCGGCGGACGGGGCGTGCATCAGCGGCACTTCGGCGGTTGCGCTCCTGGCGAAGAAGCGCCAGATCGCCGCTCCTTGGGTGCTGAGACGAAGTCCGAGATGTTCGTTCTCCAGAGTGAAAACGCTCATGATCAGTTTTCCGCCTATCTTCGCCACTACCGCGGCGCGCCTCGACCGGAGGGCTACGATTATTGCGCGGTCATGAACGGCCGATCTCACCCAGCAGATCGGCCGCGGCGGCGTGGTTCGGTTCGTCCCGAAGCACCAGCTCCAGCAGGTCGCGAGCGCGGCGGTCGTCGCCGAGCGCCAAACTCGCCTGCGCGAGCATGAAGTGGGCGCTACTCTGCTGCCTCTTCTGGAGATCTTGTTCAAACAACAGCAGGCTCGGCAAAGACGTGGCGAAATAGTCGATCTTTGCGGGCGTGACGAGGAGCGCTTCGGCATACTCGCTGAGCCCGTTCATCATCGCCGCGGCTTCCTGATCCCGATCGAGGCGCTCGAGAGCCCGAGCAGAGTAGTAAGTCATTTCCGAATAGACGCGGACGCGCATGCTTTGGAAGTCGCCGCGGAATTCGCCTGCCAGCCCCCAGTGACGCCGCGCGGCGGGCTCGTCCTTTTCCGCGGCGCAGGCGCAACCGAGCCAATAGTGGACGTCGCTTTGGTTCGCGAGCAGGTGCTTGGCCTCGCCCAACGTCTCTGGGGCGCCGATCGCCGCTTCAAAATGCCGGCGCGCTTCCGCGGCTCGGCCAGCGGCCAATTCCCGACGCCCGAGCGCGAGCCGAGTTCGAACATATTGGTGAAGGGCCATCCCCTCTCCGCCCTCCCAGGGTTGGAAGCGGCGCCGGGTCAAAACCTCTAGAGCCTCATCGTGAGCGCCGACCTGGTTCAAGAGCGCGCAGAACTCGGCGGAAAGATCGTCGCGATGATCGACAAGGCTTCGATGCTTGCGGAGCTCAGCCAACCGATCGGCAGGCATGCGGCCAATGCGCTTCCATAGCTGATCGCGTTCGTAGAGCACTCGCGCGTCGCCCGGCGCGGCTGCAAACGCCCGCTCGTAGCAGTTCATCGCTTCGGCTGAATCCTTGCGCACGTTGAAGGCGCCGATGCCGAGATTGCGCCACACGATCGAAAACGTCGGGTCAAGCGCGGCCGAAGTTCGCCAGCAGGCGAGGGCCTCATCGTAACGCTGACGGTCATAGAAAAGATTGCCGAGGTAGTACGGCGCCTTCGGATCGGCCGAATCGGCGGCGATGGCCTCTCGCAAAATGGCGATTTCTTCGAGTCGCGCTGGAAAGCAGTAGTCGGGGCTCGCGTCGCGCGCCTGCTTGCCGTAGATGCGCGCGGTCCCTTCATCGCCCATGTTCCTGGCGAAGTGCGCCTTGTAATAATGAACGAGCGGCGCGGCGCCGGAAATGGGCTCGGCGACGGCGCCGTCCAGCGCCCTCAAAGCGTCCTCGTACAAGCCGGCCCTCGCGAAATCCAGGGCGAGGTCGAGACGGTTTTGGCCTCCGCTCCCGAAGGTGTCGCCGCTGAGATATCGTGCCCAATCGTCGAGCGGATCCAGCGCCAGCGTCTCACGCAGCAACGCCGAGGCGCGCTGGTCCCGGCCGAGACGCCTGAGCACAATCGCCTTCAGATCGCGGGCGCGAAGATTGTCCGAGCCTCGGCGCAAGCTCATGTCGAGGTGCTCCAGCGCGTTCGCCCAATCGCCTCGCCCGCAGTCGATCTCGGCCAAGGCGTGAAAGCCGGGTCCGCTCCAAGCCGCGTTCCAGGTCGCTTTGTAGAAAACCGCGTAGGCTTCGTCGTCGCGCCGAAGGAACCGCAATGTCAGGCCGAGATTGTAAAGCGCCTCGCCGTCATAAGGATTGGGATTGCGTCTGAGCAGACGCTGCAGCGCTCGGCGAAAATGCGACTCCGCCTGAGCGAATTCGCCGCGTCGGAGGCGCCATAGACCCAGCGCGTTGTTGCAGCGGCTGTCCATCGGGTCGCGCCGGAGCGCCTCGCGCCAGTAGTCGTCCGGCGCCCGCGTTGCATGGCGATACTGCTCGATGTGCAGCCCGGTGACGTAAAGTTCGTCGACGCTCGCGATGTCAGCCGGTTCGGGCGGCTCGGTCGCGACCTCGGGCGCTGGAGCGCCGGGCGGTTCCGGCCGATAGGCGATCATTTCCATTCCGGTCGCGTCGCAGACGCGAAGGCGCAGATCCGTGCCTGGGACGCCTGCGGGCAGCGCCAGCGTCTGGGTGAAGGGCGCGTCCGGGCGGAGCGATCGTTCCCACCGCCCGATAATGCCCTCGTCCGTTTCGAGAAGGATCGCCGCGTGGGTGACCGGCGTTGGCGCGGCGACGCCGATTCGGATGACCCCGGAGTTGATCGACAGGTGCAGCGCGGCGGCGAGGTTGGCCTGTTGCACCGTGCCGATCGCCTGGATCGGATACCAGAACTGCCGGAAGTCCTTTGTTTCTCCTGGAGCCAGAAACGAGAAGTCGGGCTGGTTGTCGGTATAAGCGCCGGCCATCAATTCGATGTACGGGCGATACACGCCCTCATCGTCGGGTTCGGTCAGATTGCGGTCCCACGCGTAGCCGAAGGCGTGGTTGCCCCATGTCCACTGCTTCTTGCCCGGAGCAATGTGATGATTGGCGAGATGGACGATTCCAGCCGCCGCCTTGTGATCATAGCCGCCGAAGAAATCGCCCTTTGTCCCCAGACACATGTAGCTCGTCGGGACCGGGATGTTGGCGTACCAGGAAAGGTCGTTTGCCGGATATGTCCCGGGCGGCGCGAACTGGACCGGCCGCTCGTGCTGCGGGACGCCCTCCAAGCCCCGCTTGCCATAGTCCACGCCGTAGTAGCTGCCCTCGCACAACGGAAACGCGCTGATGGCCCGCTTTGCGTGATCGGCGACATAGCCAAAATCGGTTGGAAAGAAGCTCTGGTACTCCTCGTGCGCCGCTGTCGCGACGTTCGCCCACCAGAGAAAGGTCTGCACCAGGGGCGTACGGTTGTAGAGGCGAACCTTCAGCTCGATCGCGGCCGATCCGGGGCGCAGGCAGACGCCATGCATGCCCTTCATCCGGTTCATCGGCTCGTGCTCGCTGAGCCACACGGTGCAACTGCCGTCAGGCTCGTTCTCGACGGCGAAATCGACGGGCATAAATGTGCTCGGCCGATGGTGCTGCGGCCAGTTGAACTCGATGCCGCCGCTAATCCAGGGGCCTGCCAATCCGACCAACGCGGGCTTGATGACATCCTGGCGGTAGATGAAGTCGTAATTGTTCGTCTTGTCCCGCGCCATGTGGATGCGCCCGCCGAGCTCCGGCAGGATCATGACCCGGACGAACTCGTTTTCCAGATGAACGGCGGCCCAAGCGCGATCCTGCGGGAAATCGGCGATACGGTCGTAGAAGGGCAACGGATACACCCGGCCGCTGGACCCCTGATAGACGCGTTTCTCGATGAACATCGGATTGCGGTCGGGATCGAGCGGCGCAAAGGTCGGAATCGACACCGGCTCTGTCCAGGCCTTTACCGCGCCGGTTAGCTCTTTCGGCGCCGCAGGAAGAGAGATCTGCCGCATCCTTGCCCTCTATCTCTCTGCAATCCGGGCATCATCCCCTGTGTCGATCCGCGAAGGATGGCGCGAACGCTGGAAAGCATGCACGCTGCTCTGATATCCTTTCGCTCCATGCAAGATGATCAGGCGCCGCGCATCGCTGAAGGTTTTCCGGGCCAGCGCGCCATTGTCCTGCCGCGTCCGGTCATCGCCGCCTGGTTGAACGCGTCGCCGTTGCTGGAACTCTCGCCGAGCGACGTGGGCCATTATCCGCACGCCCAATTTCACCATCGCGAGCGGCCCGATGGATCGCCCGAACTCATCTTTCTCTGGTGTTTCCAAGGCGAGGGATGGCTGACGCTGGCCGGAGAGACGTTTCCTATTCACCCAGGTCAGGCCGCTGTGATTCCGCCCGGCGCCCCGCATCTGTACGGGGCGGACCGCGCGTCTCCGTGGACCATCTACTGGGTCCATGCGGTCGGTCCGAAACTCGGTGAGGTCCAGCGACTCCTGGGCGCTCGGCTGCGGCAGCCGATCCTGACCCTCGGGCACGACACGGGGATGGCCGCTCTCTTCGAGCAGATGCTGAGCCTTCTCGAGCGCGGTTACAGCGCCCAGAACCTGCTCGGAGCATCGCTCTGCCTGGCGCAGGTCGTCGCCCGCGTCGCTCTCGGTTCGAACCGGCCGGACGGAGCCGCCGAATCGACCGAGGAACGCATCGAAAACGTCGTCTCGTTCATGCTGAGCAGCCTGGATCGCAACCTTTGCGTCGATGAGCTCGCCAGGCACTGCAGGTTGTCGCCTTCGCATTTCGCGGCGCTGTTCAAGAAGCGGACCGGCTTCAGCGCCATCGACTTTTTCCTTCGTCTCAAGATGCAGCGGGCGTGCCGCTTGCTGGAAACCTCCAACATATCGATCAAGGAAATCGCAATACGGCTCAGCATCGACGATCCGCTCTATTTCTCGCGCAGTTTCCACCGGATCTATGGCTGTTCGCCCACCGAATACCGTCAGCAGCACACAGGCTGAGGCGTGAAGCCCCGGCGGTTGTCGCGATCGACGAGGTCTCCCGCGAGGCTGTCTCGCCCCTTCGTGAGCCTCTTTCGTCAGGAGCGCTGGCCCGCCATCGTTCACGTCGGCAGACCCACGCCGCGCGCGCCGACACGATGCTGCTGGATGACGACCGCAATCACCAGCAGCCCGCCCTGTGCGATGTCTTGCCAAAACGAGTTCACGTCGAGGATGATCAGCCCGTTCTGAAGCACGCCGAGCAGGATGACCGCGAAGATCGTGCCGACAATGGTTCCCTTGCCGCCCTGCATCGAGCAGCCGCCAAGCGCGGCCGCCGTGATGCACTGAAGTTCCAGGCCCTGACTTCCGGAAGTCGGTTGGCCCGAACCGGTGCGCGCCGTCAATAGAATGCCTGCGAGCGCGGACACGAAGCCGCAGAGCACGTACACGCCGAGAATGTAGCGGTTCAACGGAACGCCGGCGAGGCGAGCGGCCGTGGCGTTGCCGCCGACGGCGTAGATGTTGCGGCCGACGTCGGTGTAATAAAGCACCAGCTGCGCCAGAAGCGCGACCACCACCAGAATCCAGATCAGCACCGGAATTCCGACGATCGTTCCACGCGCCAGAAAGATGAACACGTGGTCGGCGCCGGTGTAACCTTGCGCGCGGCCGTTGGAAATCAGATTGGCGAGCCCGCGGTAAGCCGCCAACGTCGCCAAGGTCGCGATCACCGCGTTGACGCGGCCATAGACGATGATGACGCCGTTGAGCAGTCCGGTGCCCACGCCCATCAGCAAAGCCGTCGCAATGCCCGCGGCGGCGCTCTGCGTGGCCATGAACACCATGGCCGACACGACCGAAGTCAGCCCAGCCTGGGAGCTGACCGAAATATCGAGGCCGCCGAGCAGCATCACCACGGTCTGCACGACCGAGAGGATGCCAACGATCGCCACGGTCGTACCGATCGTCGCGAGATTGCTGGAATAAAAAAAGTTGCTGTTCTGGCTGCCGATGAAAGCGACAAGCAGCGCCAAGGCAATCAGCAGGCTGACATTCTGCACGCCGATCGCGTCGAGAACGCGTCTCAGGGCCCGGCGCGGAGGGAGATGCGGCGCTGGAGCGGCCGCCCCAGGGATCGACTGGCTCATGCCGCCTTCTCCAGAATCGCGAGGCTGAGAATCTTCTCTTCGGTGGCGTCGGCGCGGTCGATCGTGCCGGAAACCGTTCCGCCTTTCATCACGACGATGCGATCGGCGAGCCCGAGCACTTCGGGCAGCTCCGACGAGATCACCAACATGGCGACGCCGCGCGCCGCCAGCCGGTCGATGATCGCGTAGATGTCCGCCTTCGCCCCCACGTCCACGCCGCGCGTCGGTTCGTCAAGGATCAGCAGCTTCGACTCGCGAGCGAGCCAACGCGCCAAGACCGTCTTTTGCTGGTTGCCGCCCGAAAGCGTCGCGATCTCCTGCTCAATCGAGGGGGTGCGAATATGCAGCTCGCGCGAATAGCGTTCCGCGAGCTGCCGCTCCTCACGACGGTTGACCACGCGCCAGCGGCTCAGGCGCCCGAGCACCGCCAGCGAGATGTTGTCGCGGACCGAACGCTTCATCAGCAACGCCTGCGCCTTGCGCTCCTCAGGCGCCAGGCACAGACCGGCACGGATCGCGTCTCGCGGCGAGCGCAACTGCAGCGCATGACCTTCGACGCAAATCTTGCCGGAGGTGAGCGGCACGTCTCCGATGATGGCGCGCGCCAGTTCGGTCCGCCCGGCGCCGACGAGCCCGGCCAGCACCACAACCTCCCCTGCGTGCACCTCGAAACTGACATCGCGCACGGCGACGCTGCTGACGTTTTCGAGGCTGAGGATCGTGCGGCCTTGGGTATGAGCGGAGCGCTGATAGAGGGCGCTGAGGTCGCGCCCGACCATCAGCCGAACCAGATCGGCCTCGCTGGTTTCCGCGGCGAGACGTTCGCCGACGATCTCCCCGTCGCGCAGAACCAGGACGCGGGTCGCGACGCGCAGGATTTCCTTCATGCGGTGCGAAACGTAGATGACCGCAACGCCGCTTGCGGTCAGCCTCTTTATCAGCGCGAACAGCCTGTCCGCCTCGTGGTCGGACAGCGACGAGGTCGGCTCGTCGAACGCGACGACGCGGACGGTCCCCGAAAGCGCCCTGAGAATCTCGACGAGCTGACGCTGCGCAGGCGAAAGGCTGACGCCGAGCTGGTCTGGATCAATCATGCCCGCAAAGCCGCTGCGCTCGATATCCGCCGCTACTTTCGCGCGCAACGCGGCGCGATCGAACAGCCGGCCGCGGCACGGCAGAACGCCCGCATAGATATTTTCCGCGACCGACACATAAGGAATGATCTCAGGCTCCTGCGCCACCACGCGAACGCCAAGACGGTGCGCGTCCGCTGGCGTCGCGATCCTGACCGGTTTGCCTTCAATCTGGATGCGGCCGGCGTCCGGGGCGTAGGCGCCGGACATGATTTTCAGCAGGGTCGACTTGCCGGCGCCGTTCTCCCCCATCAGGGCGAGCACTTCGCCGGCGCGGGCAATCAATCCCACCTCATGCAGCGCCTGGACGCCGGCAAACCGCTTGCTCACGCCTTCCATCACCAGCTGAGCCGGCTGCATAGGAGACCTTTCAGGCATGACGCGCTTGGCGGCGCGCGGCCGCTCCGGGACCCGCCGCGCTCCTCACGGCTAGCTGCAACTCCCCATCACCGCTTTCCAGTTTTCCGGCGTCACGATGGTGGTATGGGCGATCGTCTTGGCGGGCAGGGCTTTGTGATCGCGGATCGACGCCACCAGCACGCGCACCGCGGCGTCGCCGACGTCGCGGCCGCTGATATAGAGCGCGGCCTTGTTCCCCGTCTTCTGGCCGGCCTGCCAGTCCTTGCAAGTGAGGTATGCGCCGAGCCCGACGCCGATCACGTTCTCAGCAGGCATCCCGGCGTTGGCGAGCGCCGTGGTCACCCCGATCAGGTTCTCGTCGTTGCAGGCCCAGGCGACCCAGTGCTTGACATTCGGGTTGGCGGTGACGACGGCGCCGGTGCGGTTCTGCGCGTCCATCGTCGAGTTGTCGGTGCCGACCTTGATGATCTTCGGCAACGCCCCGACAACTTTCTGGAACGCCGCCTCTTCTCCGGCTTCGCGGTCCTGGCAGACGGAAAGCTGCTGCTCATAAGCGGCGATGACGCGCACGTCGTCGATGTTCCAACCGCTCGCCTTGAACAGTTTGCCCGCCTCCTCGCCGACCTTGGAGCCCATGTCGAAGCCGTCGAAGCCGACGAACGCGGCGGCTTCGCCAGCGCCGCTCTTGATCGGGTCGTCGACGGCGACCAGCGGAATCTTGGCCTGCGCCGCCATGTCGATCACCTGCGGGCCGATCTGTTGATCGGGCGCCACGATCGCGATGCCGTCGACCTTCTGGCCGACCATCACGTTCATCGCGCTGATCGCCGCGTTCGAGTCCATGCTGACATTGACGACGTTGACCTTGACGTTGCCGAGCTCTTTGGCGGCGTCGCGCGCGCCGTTGGCCTCGTCGACAAAGTACTGCTGGTCGCCCTGCTTTTGAATCAGCGCAATCGTGAGCTGATCGCCCGCCGCCCAGACTGGCGGCACGGCAAATGCGGACCCGACAATCCCGGCGAGCAATGTCGGCGCCAGAATTCGTTTCATGTCGCTCACGCGCTTCATATCACGCCTCCTCCCATTTTATCTGGCTTCGCGACGTCTTGGACTGCGAACCTCATTGAGCGTAGTGCGCAGGAAGCGGCTGCGGGAATAGCGTGGACGCTGGAAAACATGGACGATCCTCTGATTGCCGACTTCCGTATACCTTCGCCTTCGATACGTCCCAATAAGGGTCGGCCGGCGTCGGCCACCCTTGGATCAGCGCCAACGATCATTTCAACACGAACAATGCGGCCTACTTATGCGAAGCTACGACAGCGACCCTCGCCAATGGCTGCGCTTTGCAATGAGTGGCGGTTCAGCTAGATTCGTCGGGCAATCCGAGAGGAGCGTCACAATGGCGACCGGTACAGTGAAATGGTTCAATGCGACGAAAGGCTTCGGGTTCATTCAGCCGGACGCCGGCGGCCCCGATGTGTTCGTCCATATCAGCGCGGTTGAACGGGCTGGAATGCGCGACCTGAATGAAGGGCAGAAAATCGCTTACGAGATCGTCGCCGACAAGCGCTCCGGCAAATCCTCGGCGGACAATTTGAAGCCGGTCTGAAATTGGGGATCGGTCGAGGCGAGCCCCGGTCGCTATCCTGTCGCTGCAGGAGTGCGGTCGGGGCCAACAAAATTGAATCTCTCGCAGCGCTTCGATCTTTTCTTGACCGGCCTCCGGCCGGCTCTGGTGCAATCTTCCGGCGAGGGCCGCACGAAGGCGCCCGAATGGTTGGGTGAACCTGTGACGCCGCTTCGAGTCCGATCTTCGCGCTGAGAAATTGGACTGTCTCAGGCGAAAATGTATCGCGCCGAAAGCCCACAGCTGAAAAGAAATGCGTCCTGCCCCAAGAGCCCAAGAGCGCCGCGCCAAAATTATTCGGCGGGCGCGATCAGCTTGCGAGCTGTGATCAGCAGCATGATTTCGTTGGCGCCTTCGAGGATCTGATGGACGCGCAGATCGCGCACGATTTTTTCGATACCGTATTCCGCCAGATAGCCGTAGCCGCCATGCAACTGCAGCGCATCATTGGCGACGCTGAAACAAGCGTCGGTGGTGAATTTCTTGGCCATGGCGCAAAGTTTCGTCGCTTCCGGATCCTTGGCGTCGAGGGCGCTCGCGGCCCGCCACAGAAAGCTGCGCGCAGCCTCGACATCGATGGCCATCTGGGCCAGACGAAATTGCAGGGCCTGAAAGTCGGAAAGGCGGCGGCCAAAAGCCTGACGCTCAGCCATATAGGAGACAGATTTGTCGAGCGCAGCCTGTGCGCCGCCGAGTGAACAGGCGGCGATATTGACACGGCCCCCGTCGAGGCCTGCCATGGCGATCTTGAACCCCAGCCCCTCGGACGCCAACAGGTTGCCTGCCGGAATGCGAGCGCCATCGAGAATGACCTGCCGCGTTGGTTGCGCGCTCCAGCCCATTTTCTTTTCGTTGGCGCCGAACGACAGGCCCGGCGTTCCTTTCTCGACCACGAACGCCGAAATGCCATTAGCCCCGGCGTCCGAGGTTCGCGCCATGACCACATAAATATCGGAGGTTCCGGCGCCCGAAATGAACTGCTTGACGCCGTTCAGAACGTAGGCGTCACCGTCCTTGACCGCGCGCGTGCGCAAGGCCGCCGCATCCGACCCGGCGCCGGGTTCGGTCAGGCAATAAGACGCCAGGTTCTCCATGGTGCAGAGTTCTGGGAATCCATTTCGCCCGCTGGGCCTCGTCGCCAAAGCTGTCGATCATCCACGTGCACATGTTATGGATCGAAATGTATGCGGCGATGGACGGGCAGCCAGTGGCCAAGGCCTCAAAGATCAGGGCCGCGTCGAGCCGCGAGAGGCCGCTGCCGCCGAAATCTTCGCGCACATAGACGCCGCCCATGCCGAGCGCAGCGGCTTGGCGCAACACATCGACGGGAAAGTGCTTTTCCTGATCCCATTCAATCGCTTTCGGCGCCAACTTCTGCTGGGCGAAACCACGGGCCATCTCAACGATGGCCTGCTGCTCCGCGTTCAGCGCAAACATCCGATTGGCGATTGGCAAACTGAACTCGTGCATCTTGTCTCCAAGCTTCTCCGGGGCGGCGCGAACGGAGTTGGCAAGCCCGCGTAACGCCGCGGTTGGTAATCGACCACCCGCTGAACGGGCGCGAGAATTTTCATCGCAGCGTCCCCTCCCGCATTCAGCGTTTTCCATACTGGACGGCGACCCGCCCGACACGCTCCCGGGCAACGATCAGTTTCATGATGCCAGCGGTCCCGTCGCCAATCTCGAGTCCCATGACGTCGCGCATCCGCTGCTGATGCGGCAGATCCATGGACCAGCCGTAGTGACCAAAGGTCAGGAGACATTGATGGATCACGTCGAAAGCGGTCTTCGGACCCATCCATTTGACCATGGCCGCCTCGGCCGTATGGGGGAGCCCGGCGTCGCGGAGCGCGATCGCGTGGAAGCAAAGCTGACGGATCGCGGCGATCTGGCTGTCGCCTTCGACCAAGGGGAACGTCACGCCTTGATAGGAGGCGATCGGCGCATTGAAGGCGGTGCGACTCTTTGTGTATTCCCACGCCTCGTCCAGCGACGCCTGGGCGCATCCGAGACATTGAAGCGCGATCAGGGCGCGGCTGAAATCGAAGCCGCGCATGACATGCGTGAACCCCTGGTTCTCCTCGCCGAGCCTGTTTGCAATCGGCACGCGCACGCCATCGAAGAAGACCGAGCCTCGGCCGATGATGTGGCTGCCGACATCGTTGAAGCGCGTGCGGGCGATACCGGGCGTATCGGCGGGAACGATGAGCGCGGTCACGCCCGCCGCCCCGCTCTCCGGCGCACCGGTCCGCGCGAACACGATGAATGCATCGGCGCAGTCGGCGAACGTGATCGACGTCTTCTCGCCGTCGAGAACGTAAATGTCGCCGTCGCGGCGGCAGCGCAGCTTCAGCGCACTCGCGTCTGAACCGCCGCTCGGCTCGGTTACGCACACGCCCATTAGCGTTTCCCCACTGATCATCCGGGGGATCCAGTCGGCTGCAAGCTTGGCCGAGGCGCTGCTCATGATGATTGCGCCGAGGAGCGACACGCCGACCGGCACGGCGCTGACGTTGAAATCGCCGTAGGCGAGTTCTTCGGCGATCAGGCCCGCCGTGACGCCCGGCGCGCCCAGTCCGCCGACAGCCTCCGGAAGATCGACCCCCATGAGGCCCAGTTCCCCCATCTCGCGGACGAGCGAGCGGTCGAGTACGCCTGACTTGTCGCGGGCCTGATAGTGCGGAGCGAGTTTTTCGCGCGCGAAACGACGGGCGAGATCCCTGATGGCGATTTGGTCCTCGTTGAAAATCATGCGCAAAAGCTCCTGTCGCGGATCGCACAAAAGCCGCGTCAGCGGCCCTGAAAGGTCGGCTTTTGCTTGGCGAGCATGGCGCGCATCGCGTTCCACGCGTCGTCGGTGCGGGTCACGCGCGCCATCGCGCGCGCCTCGTTTTCGAGTTGTCCTTCGAGGCTCTCGGCTGGACTGGAAAGCATGAGGTTCTTCGCCTCGCCGAAGGCGCGGGTCGGACCCTGCGCAAGCTTGCGGGCGAGCGCCCAGGCTTCTGTTTCAAGCGCGTCGGCCTCGACGACGCGGTTGATGAGGCCAGTCGCGACCGCATCTTCGGCGCTCAAGGTTTCGTTGAGCATGTAGAATTGCGCGGCCCGGCGTGATCCCATCCGACGCGGCAGGAAGTAGCTGCCGCCGCTGTCGCTGACGATGCCGATGCCGGCGAAGGCGGCGTAGAATTTGGCGTTGGGCGAAGCGAGAACAAAATCCGCCCCGGCGACGAGCGCGACGGCGCCGCCCGCGGCCAGCCCATGCACCGCCGCAACGACCGGCGCGTCGAGCCGAGCGAAGCGCGAGATGCCCATGTGGAGATTGGATGTCGCCGCCGAAACAAAGCGCGCAAGGTCCTCGCGGCTGCGGGTCAGCGCATTGAGGTCGCCTCCGACGCTGAAGAACCGTCCCTTCGCGTCGATCAGCACGGCGCGAACGTCCTCGCGCACCGTGCATTCGGTCGCCAAACGATCGAAGTCCGCGGCAAAATGCTCGTCGAACGGATTGCCGCGCTCGGGCTGGCTCATCGTAATATGGGCGACGCCGTCAACGACTTCGAAGGCGAATGCGGTGAGTTCCATCTCAAAAACCTCGCGACCGGTTGTCAGAACATGCGACCG
>CAVPXF010000051.1:0-94536 GCA_963709655.1 uncultured Alphaproteobacteria bacterium | reverse complement strand
AAAGCAACGGGACGCCACCGTCCAGAGATAAGCGATGTCAAAGATAATTATACCGACACAATTTCGCGCGATATTGAATAACTCGGAGTTCGACGGACCTCTGCAAATTTTGCTCGACCGTGCAGGCCAAATATTGTATGACAATACCCTTCCATTTTTTCCCTATTATACAGATCATGGAACCGACCATATTAGTAATGTTCTTGCGTCTGAAGCTACCCTCGTTCCAAATGACTGCTTCACGCCATCTGCCTCTGGCTACGTATTGACGGCAGTAGATGCAGCTTCTGTGGTCTGCAGCACTATTCTGCATGATATTGCGATGCACGTCCATCCACCTGGATTCGTTGAGTTAATCAAGAAGGGGTCACGCTTTGTCCCGGTCGCTTGGTTCGCGAAGGCTCAAGACGACTATCCCGGCGACAAATTGTGGAACGTTCTCTGGGAAGATTACGAACGAGAGGCGCGGCGCTTTAGGCGGAGCTTCTTTCTTTCACGACGCGTAAGCCATTGATCTCGCTCGCGGCGAGCGGCTGTGGGGTCGCTGCTACTGGGTACAGGCGATGGGGAATCCCAGGAGGTCGAAGGCCTTTTGCTGGATCGGGGTCGGGCGGGTGAGGATGGTGAAGGGGCGGTCCGGCGCGCCCGCGGTCACGACGGTGTTGCGCGCGAGGGTCGCGAGATCGGCGAGCAGGGTCTGGAAGGAGTGGACGGGGGCGCCGTCGGCGGCGCGGCCGGTGGCGCTTTTGGCCAGCGCGGCGGGAGAGCGCTGCGCTTTGGCGACGGGGCTCTCGCGCAGGGCTTCGGCGGCTTCCTTGTCGTCGTCGTCGTAGAGCATCGGGGCGAGGCGCGCCCGCATGTGCCACTCGACATAGTAGGCCAGCATGCACAGGAACACGTGGGCGCGAACCCGATCCGTGAGCCAGTGGTGGATCGGCCGGACATGCAGGTCGACCGTCTTCAGGCATCGAAAGGCCCGTTCCACCATGGACAAGGATTTGTATGTCTTGACCGCGGCTTCGTCGGCGAGGGTCTGTTCGGGCAGGCTGGTGCGCACGGCGTAGAGGCCGTCGAGCGCGGCCTCCCGTGCGATCTCATCGCGCTTTCGGGCGAAGGCGAACCGGTCGTCGGCGATCGTCAGGTCGAAGTGCTTGGCCATCTTGTGCTTGTCGAGCACGGCGCCGACGGCCATGCCGATCTCGGCCGCGCCGCGCAGGGGCTGGCGTTGACGCGCGACTGCGGCGGCGATCCTGGCCAGGTCGCGCTCGGTGGCGGCGAGGAGGTGCTCGCGCTTTCCGGCGCGCGCTCGCGCGAGATCGGGGTTGCGGCAGACGATCAGCCGCTCGCCGGGAAAGTCGGGCGAGGTGATCGCCGCCATGTCGCGCTCGTCGAACAGCGACATCTGCAGATGGCCGCCGCCGACCAGGCCCTGCAGCGCGGGGGCGCGGAGCGCCGTGATCCAGTCGAGGCCGGCGGGACGCAAATCCTCGTCGATGCGCGCCTGGGTGATCATGCCGCGGTCGCCAACCAGCACGACGTGGTCGATGGCGAAGCGGCCCCCCGGACTGTGATCCGGGGGTTGGCGACCTGATCGGCCAGGGTCGCGGGATCGCCGGTGTTTCCCTCGAACACCTCGATGGCGACGGGGCAGCCGTCGGGCGCGCAGAGAAGGCCGTAGACGATCTGCAGCTTGCCCTTCTTGCCGTCGCGGTTGTAGCCGCGTTTGGCCAGAGGGCAGCAGCGGCCTTCGACATCGCTCGACGAGACGTCGTAGAGCACCAGCGTCCCGCCCTTCAGATGGCGCTTCGCGAGCGCGGTCTCGATCGCGCCCTGACGCTCGAGGAGCCAGTCGAGCGCGGCGTAGAGTTCGTCCTCGTGGACGTCGCCGAGGCCCAGCTCGACGCCGAGGCTGGATGCGGCGGTGACGGGATCGAGCGCCCTGGCGGTGGCGAGTTTCGACGCCGGGGCGATGATGCGGCTGACGATCATGGCCAGGACGAGGTCGACCGGCCGACAGCTCTCGGGATCGGACCCGCGCGCTTGCTTGGGTCCGATGATTGTGCCGAGGCCGATAGCGCGCGTCGCGCCCAGCACGGCGGCGACAGCCCCGTGCGGCAGCGAGCGCTCGACGACGAAGGGCTGCTCGCCCGGCGGCAGCACGACCCCGCCCTTGAGGACGCCGCGCAGCCCTTCGACGTGCTCGGCCGGCCAATGGCTGAGGTTGAGCAGCGTGCGCTTCCGTATCCTCCCGCCGTCCCGATAGCTCTCGCGCAACAGGATCGCCGGTGGGGAGCCGCGGTTGGGCACGGTTTCGATATACATGGACGTAGGATAGCGGAGAAACCCGCACAATCAATAAAAATATCCGATTTACATGGCTACACTTTTCACCCCTCGCCAGCCCAAAGATGCGCAAAATCAGAGGCTTGACCTTCGCGAAAGAAAGAAGCTCCGGCTAGGCGCGGTACCGATATCCATTGCGGTAGGAGGCGCCGCCGCGCCGCTCAGGATTAGAGCCTGACCCAAAAGTTTCTGGCGTTATCGAAGGCGGTGTGATTCACGGCCCCCGCAATGAGGCAGTGGGGGTTGATTCGGCATGTGGACCAAAGAGCATCGTGAGGCGCACAAGCAATCAGGCAGCGGGTTTCCGAGCGATCTGACGGATGCGCAGTGGGCGCGACTGGAGCCGCTGATCCCGCCGGAAAAGCCGGGGGGACGACCGCGCAAGACCGACATGCGCGCGGCGATGAACGCGATCTTCTATCTGCTGCGCACGGGTTGCCCCTGGCGTTATCTACCCCGCGATCCGTTTCCGCCGCGCTCGACGGTCTACAACATTTTCTGCAAGTTCCAGCGCGAAGGCGTGTGGGAGCGGATTTGGGATGAGCTGCTCGTGGCCTTGCGCGAACAACTGGGCCGCGAGGCCAGCCCGACCGCCGCCATCATCGACAGTCAGTCGCTGAAGGCGGCAGAAAAAGGGGGTGCAAAAGCAGGGGCGAAGGCGACGCAGTGGGCTATGACGCCGGCAACAAGGTGAAAGGTCGCAAGCTCCACGCCTTGGTCGATGTCGAAGGCCTGCCGTTACGGGTCGTCGTCCATTCCGCGGGTATGCAAGACCGCGACGGCGCTAGCGTGGTGCTCGACAAGATCCACCAACGGTTTCCCTGGCTCGAACTCGTATGGGCCGATTCCGGCTACAACGCTCACCAAGTCAAAGACGCCGCCGCCAAGGTTCCGACGCTGCGCATCGAAATCGTCAAGCGATCCGACGACATGAAAGGCTTCGTCGTGTTGCCGCGACGATGGGTTGTCGAGCGCACCTTCTCTTGGTTCGGTCGAAACCGTCGTCTCGCAAAGGACTACGAGAACCTCGCCAACACCCTCGCAATCTTCGTCACCCTCGCTGCAATCCAACTCGGCATCAGGCGCCTCGCAAGGACGTACGCTTTTGAGTCAGGCTCTTAGTGGAATGCTGCGTCGCATAAAGCTGCCTTATGAGTCAGGGCTGTGCAGTTCTCTATGCCTTGAGTGGTCTTGAGGTGGGGTCTGGGATTCCCGCGGGCGAAAATGTCTGAATCTATAGGCGACAACCCGATTCGGAGGTTGTCCCATGCCGGCATCGCTGCTGGAGGTTTTGCGCACCATCCCAGACCGTCGTCGTGACGAAGGCAAGCGGTTCGATCTGGCCACGGTGTTGCTGTACGCCATTCTCAGCATGGTCGCCGGGGCCAACTCCTACCGGCAAATGCATGAATTCATTCGTATTCATTTGCAGCGGCTGAACGAAGCGTTCGGCCTGCGGCTCCGCTGCTCGCCTTCCTACACCGGGTTGCGGTTGATCATTCAAGGCGTTGATCCGACCGCTTTGGAGGCCGCGTTTCGCCAGCACGCATTATCGATTTCGACGCCGCTTGCTTCGGACGGCCTGACTGCGATCGCGGTTGACGGCAAGACCCTTCGCGGCAGTTTCGACGCCTTCAGTGACCGCAAGGCGACGCACATGATGTCGGCGTTGCGGCAAGCCGATCAGATTGTGCTCGGCCATCTGATGGTCGACGAGAAGAGCAACGAGATTCCGGCCGCGCCGGAACTGATCGAGGCGCTCGGCTTGAAGGGGTGTGTGTTCACGCTCGACGCCGAACACGCCCAAAAAAAACGTTCGAGCGCGTGATCGCCTCGGGCAATCATCTGCTCACTCAGGTCAAGGACAACCAACCAAGCCTGCGCCGTAAGCTTGAACTGGGAACCGCAGGACGAAAGCCAACCGGCTCGGACAAGAGCCAGACCGCGGGCCGCAACCGCTGGGAAACCCGCGAATTGACGGTGTTTCCGGCCAAGGCGTGGTTCCGCGGTTCGCCGTGGGACGGCCTCATCCAAACCGTGCTCCGCCTGGAGCGAACGGTCTGCAAGCGCGATCCCAAGACCGGACTTTGCAAGCAAACCGCCGAGACCGTCTTCTGGGTTTCCTCGGCTTCCAACCAGACGCCCCAGCGCTGGAACGAATGGATTCGCGCGCATTGGCGCATTGAGAATGGCAGTCACTACGTGCGCGACACCGCCTTTGCCGAGGACGCTTGCCGCATCCGAAAGAACCCCGATATCGTCGCGCGCCTACGATCCTTCGCATACAATCTGATCAGGGCCCCCGGATGCGACAACATCCAAAATGCCCGCTGGCGGGCCGCTCTCGACATCAATCTCATGCTCGAAATGCCCTCTTTAGCGTAGAACTAAACGGCCCTGCTTATGAGTGCGCTCGGCAAAGGTTGATTACATTGGAGCCCTTTAAAGGCTCGCAATACGCTGCCCAAGCGTGCATCAGCGCACGCCGTTTAGCGAGGACGTCGGTGCGGCGATACACACGCTCGACTTGATTGCCAACTTGGTGGCCCATCGCCTGTTCGACGACGGCATGGGGAAAGATGGCAAGCTCTTCGGCCCACGTCCTGAACGACGCCCGGAACCCATGCGCGGTAATGTGCTTGCCGCTGGCGGGGTCTATCCACTTGTTATCATCGCCGTTCATGCGCTTGAGCAACGTCAGGAACGCCACGTTGGAGAAAGGGCGGCCTTTCAACTGCCCGGGGAACACGAACGACGAGACGCGCCCCTTCGCCATCTCCTGCACGATCTCAATGGCCCGCGCCGAGAGGGGCACGCGGAATCCTTCCTTGCCGTGTGCGCGGTCCTTCAGGTTTGCCAGAGGGACCGTCCAAATGGCTTCTTCCAAGTCGAACTCCGGCCAGCTGGCCGTCAGGACCGCGTCGGTCCTTACGTTTGACAGAATCAGAAATTTGAGCGCCCGGGCGGCGATCGCGTCCCGGGCACGCAGTTCGGCAACGAACTCCGGCATCTTTGCATAGGGCAGTGAAGGGTGGCTCCCCCTGGTGAGCCGCGCTGGCGTCTCAAAACTCATCGCCTTGAGGTCATCCCAGCGGGCGAGATTTTCGAACATGGCGACACCGTGCTCGTCGCGGAGGATAATGCGGGCGCGGTCGAACACGCGACGGAGGGCGGGGTACAGCTTGCGGGCGACCTCCGGCTTGGCTCGCCAGATTGGACGCCGATGACGCCCCTCAGGGGGTCACTTTTCGACGCCGATTGACACTCATGTACCGGGCGAGCAAGCAGTGGTCCGCAGTAGGCGCGTCCCGAATGGCGTTCCCACTGATACCTGACTTTCGCGTTCGTTGACTTTAGGCCTCAGCAACGACCTTCTTGGCGATGTCCTCGAACGTTGGAACGGGTCTTGCGGCCCTTCGGGCTACCCGCTGATGCTCGATGGGGTCGACGCCCTTGGCGATGAGTCCGCGCGCCTCGGCGGCCTTCTGTCGGGCATCCCGAAGACCTACGTCGGGATATGAACCAAGACCTTTGTCCTTGCGCGCGCCAGCGACCTGGTAGCGCAGCACCAATTTTTTCCGACTTGTGTCGCTGACGACGAGATAAAGCCCGTCACTGTCGGTATGGCGTCCCGGTTTTGCGATCTGAACCGCCCTCTCTGTGAGCCGACCCATATCTCTGCTCCCACATATGGTCCCACACTCGGAAGCGGATCGTGGTACACGTCAGTGGACAACGAAAGACGGAAAATCGCAGAAGATGTTGAAAACAAGTAGTTGAAGCCTACGAGCACGAACGGCAGCGGACTGAGATTAGGTGCATTTCCTGGGCACCATACACAGAAAATCGAAGCGCGGACGCCGGGCCTCAAATCGGGCCCGGGCGGAGCGACGCCGGCTAACTTGTTCCGATTTTCCCATAGGCCAGCGCCAGGGCGATCGCTGCGGCATTAGAGACGTTGAGGCTTTTGATCGCGCCGGGAAGATCGAGCCGCGCCAGCGAATCGCAGCGCTCGCGCGTCAGGCGCCGCAACCCCTCGCCCTCCGCGCCGAGCACCAGCGCGAGCGGACGGGCGAGCGAGATCGCCTCGATCGGCGCGGGCGCTTCCGAATCGAGGCCGACCCGGAGATAGCCCATGTCGCCCATCTCGGCGAGCGCCCTGGCGAGATTGGTCACCGTGCAGACCGGCACATGCTCGAGGCCGCCCGAGGCCGACTTGGCGAGCGCGCCGGAAAACTCTGGGGAATGGCGCTCGGTGGTGACGAGGGCGTCGACCGCGAAGGCCGCGGCGGTGCGCAGGATCGCTCCGACGTTGTGCGGGTCGGTGATCTGGTCGAGCACGACGACGAGGCCGCGGGGCGGCAGTTCGGACACGTCGATCGGCGCCAGCGGGCGAGCTTCGAGCACCACCCCCTGATGGACGGCGTCGCGGGGCACGAGCCGGGCGACCTCCTCGAGACTCAGGATTCGTGTCTCAACCCCGCGCGCGCTGATCTCCGCCTTCAGCCGCTCGGCCGCCGCCGCGGTGGCGTAGAGACGAATCAAGTCCCGGCGCGACGCCTTCAGCGCCGCCTCGACGCTATGGAAGCCGTAGATGCGGGCGACGTCCGGCTCGCGCTTCTCGCGCGGACCATCAGGCGCCCGAGCCTCGGACGCCGCCGCGCGCGCTGGGCGCGACGGCTTCGGCGGGCGGGGGCGGCGCGGATCGGATCCGGGCGGTGCTGCGCCTTGCCGCTCGCGATGGCGGGTCATGGCAGTCCCTCTGCGGCTCAGTGGCCCAAAGCTCTAGGACGGATCCCGGCATCGCGCCAGCAAAGGCCAGGTTGTGACGGCTAAGTCCAGGCGATTTTCCAGTTGACAGCCCAAGGCTGGAGGCAACATAAGCGCCTCGGCATGACCGAGGCATTTTCGTCCGCGCCGGCGCTCGCGCCGAACGGATCATGGGGGAGTGTCCCGAGCGGCAAAGGGGGCGGACTGTAAATCCGCTGGCTAAGCCTTCGTAGGTTCGAGTCCTACCTCCCCCACCAACCATTCGTCCTGAATTCGCGGCGCGTCCGGGCATTCGAGAAACTGTCGAATTGCCCGTCGGTTACAGGCGGGCGGAGGAAACGCCGTAGCGGAGAGACCGAAACGTCGCCTGCTTGGCCCCGCCTTTCGCGGCCTGGTCTGCGCCTCGAGAATTCATTTTCCGGCGCTCGGGAATCGAGTGTCGGCGGAGACTGGTTTCGCATGTGTCGGAGACCGGTTCGAAGTCCCATGCCTCTGGCTCTTAGGCGACGCCCAAAGACTATCGCTCCATGGTGTTTTTTCTCGGCGCGATGTTGTAGTTCCATTCTGGGTGGAACGCGTCGCGGGTTATGTTCAGGCTCGCCATGTCCGCGTCGGAAACCTTGATGCCCTTGAGATAGGTATTTCGATCGAGCCCGCAGGAAATCTTCAAGCCGGTTTTCGTTGTTGTGTTGGAAATCAGTGCGATGACGATGAGCAGGCTGGCCAGAGGCATGGCGCGCCAGTTTTGTGTGATGTGACAGAACATGCGGTGCTCGATCTTGTTCCACTTCGATGTCCCCGGCGGGTAGTGGCAGACCTGGATGATCAGCCCGGTTTCATCGGCAAGTTGCTGGAGCGCCAACTTCCACAGACGCAAGCGTGAACCGTTGGAGCCGCCGCCGTCGGCCGTGATCATCAGGCGCTTCATGCCGGGATACAGCCCGCGGCCGATTTGTTCGAGCCATAGACGAACCGCGTTGACCGCGAATTGCCCGGTATCGTGGTCGATTCCGAGGCTGACATAGCCGAGGTTGGCGCCGATGTCGTAGACGCCGTAAGGGACAACCTTGCCGAGCTCCTTGTCCTCGAAATCGTGGGTATTGACCTCGATCGGCTGGCCTTGCGGCCCATAGTCGCTGCCGCCGTTCTTGAATTCGCCGAGCAATTCCTTCTTTTTCGCGTCGATTGATATCGTGGGTTCGCCGGCTGCCTGGAACGCTTCGACCTTGGCGTTGATATATTCGAACTGCGCGTCGCGATCGGGATGTTTGCCGCTCTCTTTGGTCTTCCGGTTGTAATGGCGGCAGTATTTCAATTCCCGCAATAATTTGGGAACGGTTGACGAACTCACCTTATGGCCCATCTGGCGAAGCGCCGTCGCCAGCTTCTCGTGGCTCTTGGACACCCATACCAATGGCCGCATCGGATCGCCCATCGTCGCGGGCTCGAGCAATCGTTGCAAGTCCGCCAGCAGCGTCGGATCTTTGGTTGTCAACAGAGGGCCGCCGCCGCCTTTCCGCCGCACCTTTCCTGTCAATGAACCGGGGTCCTGCAGGTCCTTCAGACCGCGTCCAATCGTGCTGCGGGCGACCTTCGTCGCGCGCGCCGCCGCCGCAATCCCACCGTAGCCCGCGGCCTTCGCCTCCGCCGCCGCGTTCAACCGCCGGCCCCGTTCGTTCAGACAGGAACGAAGGGCTTCGTAACGGGCTCGCAGCGGTGATTTGTCGATCATCTATCTGCTATAGACCGCAGCCCCGGCGACAGGAATCCCGTAAACTGATCTTCTACAGTTGGAGCGGGTCGGCACGTCGTAAGATATTGAAATCATTGCAGGCGATCGGTGCCGAACGCGTAAATGTAGTGCCACGTTTCTGGCCGATTGATATTGATTTCATTCGATTATTGACGCATGCTGTGTGAACCGAGACCGAGTTGGCCCCAACTTTTTGGGCATGCATCTCAGCAAGAAGATCTCGGATTGGCGCACCGCGATGCCCTGGCGTTGACTCCAGACCGCCGCGGATGGACGTAGCGCCCGACGTCACGTCGCAAACGGCCTATCAACATCTGGATATTGTAATGTAGTGCCACGCCTGCAGGGCAGCGCGTTTTTACGCTCGATATCAACGGCTTAGTTCTTCCAACTGTCGAAGATCAGGTAAACAGCCCACGCCAGTAGAACACCAAACCGATTCACCAGTCTTTGGGCGTCGCCTTAGGACGACCGCAACGATAAGCGCTACGATTTTGGTTGCTGGGGAACAACCGAGTAATTCCATTCGGGATGGAACGCGTCGCCGCGGATGTCGAGACGTTCCATCTCGGCCTTGGTGACCCTTATGCCTTTCTCGTAGATCCTCGTGTCGAGGGCGCTTTCGACTTTGAGCCCGGTCTTGGTGCTTGTCGCCGCAATGAGCTCGATGATGGTGGCGTGGTCTGTGAGCGGCCGGCCGCGCCAAGTCTGCGTGATGCGGCAGAACAGGCGGTGCTCCCCCCGGATCAAGATGCTATGGGGGTTGGCGGCCGCGAGATTGGTTATCCTGAAGGTTGTCCAACACCTTAAGCAGGAGCATCCAATGAGCGAAGCTTTCGCAGACCGTGCGAAAACTCGTCGAGGTTAATGGACGCGACGACTGAGCGTGTGGGTCGGCGCTTTTCTCGCGTTTCGGGCTGAAATCGCGCCGATGGCCTCTTGGAAGGCATGGGAGGACCGCCATGGGCGGTTTTGCCACGAAACAGAGCGATTTGGCCCTCTGTCATGCGGCGACGGCCGCCATCATCTTGTCCATGCCGAGAATATTGAGCGCTCGCCGCAAATTGTAGGCGAGCGCGGTCAGGCTGAACTCGGCGCGCACATTGGCGAGGCCGCGCATCAGGAACGCGCCCTGTTTCATCCATTGCTTGATGCTGCCGAACGGATGTTCGACCGTCTCGCGACGGCGGTCGAGACCCATAGGCGTAGCTATCCATCGCGGCGGCCTCGACCCAGCCATGCACGATGCGCGCGTACTGACGGGCTGTGACATGAGGCTGATAGTGGACGCGGCTCGGAAAGACGTGTGGGCCTCGATCCACAGGTCGCACTTTCAACCATTCCTGCAGCGAAACCCGGGTCTGCTCGGTGATCTCGAACTGAACCGGACGGCCAGTCTTGTGCTGGACGGTCGTAGCCCGGTTCCTCGCGTGACCGCCCAATGCAATGTCATCGACGCGAAGGCTGACGAGGTCGCAACCGCGAAGTTTGCTGTCGATAGCAAGGTTGAACATCGCCAGATCACGTTCGCGGTGCTTCATTTGAAGCCGGACGCGAATGGCCCGAACCTCTTTTGGTTGTGTTTCGGCTTGGAAAATTAACTCCCTGAGGCGGGGATCGCGTCCATATTTTGTACGCCGAAACACACCCCGGCCTCCGCACGTGCCCTGTCGACAGGCGGCCCGAGACGCGCGACATCCTGGAAGGCGTCGGGCGAGCGCCGGATCGTTGCGACTCGGCGCTCGGACTGTGGCGACGTTACTGCTCGCAACGGTGCGGGCGGTCGAGTCGGCTGGAGGCTAAAGGAGACGGTGCGAGAGACTCGAATCCCTCTCCCGGGAAACTCGGGCCGAGACCACGCTTGTCGGCGGGGGACGTGCTGTCCGGCGGCCGAGGTCGATGCCCATGGCGTGACAAACCCCGATGCGATCGCCTTATCCTCCCAATCTCTGGAACCTTGTGTTCGTCCGCGAGGGCAACGATAACATCCAAGCGCCGGGTTCCTGTAGGTCAACCCAAGAACCTTTGTTCATTTTCAAAAGGAGGGCGAATGACTCGGATCGTGTCGAATGCTCGGGCGCGAGCCCCGCTTCGCCTGGGTCTGGCAGGCGGAGGAACCGACTTGTCCCCCTATTGTGACGACCACGGCGGCGCGGTTTTGAATGCGACGATCAACCAGTTTGCCTACGCACATGTCTTTCCGAGCGAGAACGGCAAGGTGACGTTCCGAGCTCGGGACGTTGGCGAAGAGGAGACCGCACCGGCCGACGCCGACCTGCCAGTCCGACAGGGACTTATGTTGCATCGCGCCGTATACGCACAGATTATAAAGAGCTATTGCGGCGGCGTCGGCATCCCATTGACTGTGTCGACGACAATCGACGTTCCGGTCGGTTCTGGCCTCGGAGCGTCCTCGGCGTTAGTCGTCGCCCTCGTGGAAGCGTTTCGAACCGCGCTTGAACTCCCCCTTGGTCCCTATGATGTCGCTCGTCTGGCGTTTGAAATCGAGCGTGTCGTTCTCGGGCTCGCCGGAGGACGCCAAGACCATTATGCCGCGTCGTTTGGCGGACTGAACTATATGGAATTTCTTGCGCAGGAGCGCGTGATTGTCAATCCGCTTCGGATGCGACGCGATTATCTCAACGAGTTTGAATCGTCGCTCGTCATCGCTTTCACGGGTCAGTCCCGTCGTTCCGACACCATCATTAGGGAACAGGTTTTGGGTCTGACCGCGGTTGATCCGGAGATCCTCTCCAGTATGCACGCGCTTAAGCGCGACGCCACTGAGATGAAGATTGCGCTGTTGACGGGCAAGATCCGAGAGGTTGCCGAAATCCTCGGCCACTCCTGGACGGCGAAAAAGAGGACGGCGACAGGCGTGTCCAGCTCCAAAGTCGAAGAGATGTACGATGTAGCCATGAAGGCGGGCGCCTGGGCCGGCAAAGTGTCGGGGGCAGGAGGCGGAGGATTTCTCATGTTGATGACCGACCCGGAAAATCGATATCGGCTGATCAGTCACATCAATCGAGCCGGCGGCAGCGCCAGCGCAGCGAAGCTGACGTTCGAGGGGGCGGAGGGCTGGACGGCGAGTTGAACCGATGACGATAAATGACGAGCAAAATTCGCGATCGGAGCTCTAGGATTGGGCAACCAGTGCGTGATCCTGATCGGGGGGCTCGGCACGCGTCTCGGGCAAAGGACAAAAGCCACGCCGAAGCCGCTGCTTGAGGTGGGAGGCATGCCGTTTCTCGAAACCATGTTTGACTGATCTTCGACAGTTGGAGCACCCCCGCCGGGTACAAGGCGTTGATTTGATTGTGGGCGAGGGTGCGCGACCGCGAGAATGTAGTGCCACGTCTTTCGCCGATTGTTCTTGATTGTTCTGGAATCTTGGCGGATTCTGTGCGCACCATAATCGAGTCGGCGCCAGGCATTCCGCCATGTATTTCCGCAAAAAGACCTCGGGCGGCCGCGCCTACCTGCAGATCGTCGAGAGCCGGCGCGAGGGCGCGACGGTGCGCCAGCAGGTTATCGCCACCCTCGGGCGGATCGACGAGCTGCGGGAGAGCGGGCAACTGGAGCGGCTTCTGCGCTCGGGGGCGCGCTTCGCCGACAAGGCGATCGTGCTCGACGCGCTCGACCGGGGCGAGGCGACGACGATCTCGGCGCGCCGCATCGGTCCGGCGCTCGCCTTCGAGCGGGTGTGGGAGGAGACCGGCTGCCGGGCCGTGATCGAGCGCCTGGCCAGCGCGCGCAACCACGAGTTCCCGCTGGAGCGCGCGGCGTTCCTGACCGTGCTGCACCGCCTCGTCTGCGGCGGCTCGGACCGCGCCGCCGACCGCTGGCGCGAGGATTACCGCATCGACGGCCTCGACGGGATCGAACTGCATCACCTTGATCGCACGATGGCGTGGCTCGGCGAGGAGCTTCCGAAAGACCAGCAGGACGCCGCGACGCCGTTTGCGCCGCGCTGCGTGAAGGACGTCCTGGAGGAGGAGCTGTTCGCCGCCCGGCGCGACCTCCTGACCACGCTCGACATCGTGTTCATGGACACCACCAGCCTTTATTTCGAGGGCGCGGGCGGCCAGACGCTCGGGCGGCGCGGCTTCTCGAAAGATCACCGGCCGGACCTCAACCAGATGATCCTCGCCGTCCTGCTCGACGGCGACGGCCGCCCGGTGTGCACGGAGATGTGGCCCGGCAACACCGCCGACGTGACGAGCCTCATCCCGGCGATCGATCGCCTGCAGCGCCGCTTCCGCATCAACCGCGTCTGCGTCGTCGCCGACCGCGGCATGATCAGCGCCGAGACGATCGCCGAGCTCGAGGCCCGCAAGCTCCTCTATGTTCTGGGCGTGCGCGAGCGGACCGACAAGCTGGTCCGCGACCTCGTGCTCGGCGACCCCGCGCCGTTCGTTCCCTTCGTCCTGTTGAAGCCGAGACGCGAGGTCGACTACGAGGCCAAGGCCGTGACGCTCGCCGGGCGGCGCTACGTCGTCTGCCGCAACCTCGACGAGATGAAAAAGGACGCCGCCAACCGCGCGACCATCGTCGCCGCGCTCGAGCGGCAGCTGAAGAAGGGCGACAAGAGCCTCGTCGGCAACAAGGGCTATCGCCGTTTCCTCAAGACCCCACAGGGCGACGGCTTCGCCATTGACCGCGCCAAGGTCGATGAGGACGCAAAAATTCGACGGCGTGTTCGTGCTGCAGACCAATGCGCGGCTCTCGCCGCTGGAGGCAGCAATGCTCGTCATACAAGCAGCTCTGGACCGTGGAACGAACCTTTCGCACGACAAAAAGTCTGCTCGACACGCGGCCGACCCCCGGGCTCGTATGGGGATGTGATTGTCAAGGGGTCTATTCGGTATCGGTTCAGATTCATAACGGCCCCTGGTTTGATGGGCTTCGACGCGGACGTCCGGCCCGAAGGGGCGGAATGGCCCGTCGAAGTCCATGGATGCGCAAACGCCTGAGGCGCGCGCAGCGGTCAACCCTCGCGTCAGCGACCGCGAAGCGGCGGCTCGCGTCAGCGAGGCGGGGTTGACGGCGAGCACGGCTCAGGCCTCGGCCCAGGCCTCGGGTTCGCGCCGCGGAGGCGTCGGACCGCGGACGGGCTCGCAGGCGGGGAGAGCTCGCGCGAGCTGGGGCGGGTTCTGGCGACGTCGGGCGAAGCGTGCGGTTGCGCAAGACCGATCCAAGGCGGCTCCCCTTTGCTTAAGGCCGCGCGCGGCCGGCAAGCTCGTATCCGGCGGCGCTCGCAAGGCGCGAGCGCCAGACCATGATGCCCTTTTCGCTGGGGCCGAATGGGGAGCCAAGGGGGCAGGACCAATCTTGACGGCGGCGTATTGCAGCCATAGCCCGGCACGGCATCCTGCCCACCTTGGACGGTTTGCAGACGTCAGCATCGCTCTGTCGCCTGGTTCTTTGTTTCTCGTTGTTTCTCGTCGGATCGGTTCGGTTGACCTTACGCCGCCGCCAGACGCGCGCCCTCGGGAATGACGCCGGTCTCGACGGTGCGCCACAGGGCCACCAGGAGCTTGCGCCCCAAGGCGACGGCCATGATCTTCTTCATCCGGCCCTTGGCGCCGCCGGTGCGCGCGACGAACCACTGGGCGAGCGCGCTTTGCGGCTGAAACATCAGCCAGCGCCACATCAGCTGGGTGAGGATCCTGCGCACGCGCGGATTGCCGTTCTTGCTGAGGCCCTGCTCGCGCCTCGATCCGCCGCTGTCGTAGGGCGTGCCGGTCATGCCGACGAAACCCGCCAGCGCCTTGCGGTCGCGGAAACGACGCGAAAAGACTTCGTGAACCAGCGTCGTGGCCGTCTCCACCCCGACGCCGACGAGGCGGACCAAGAGCTGGATCATGCGCTCGATGCGGTCGGGATCGGCGACGGCGACGACCTGCTCGCGGGCCGTCTCGATCTCTCTCAGCTGCCCGGACAGGAGCCGATGTTGCGCCATCAGGCGCTCGAGGCCCGCCCTCGTGTTCGGCGGCAGCGGCCTTCCATCGAACGTGCGCAGCTTTTCCAGATGCTCGGGCGCCTTCTTCAGACGCGGCCGAAAATCGGCGACGCCGAAGCGGGCGAGCAGGCTGCGCATCTGGTTTTCGATCTTCAGACGCGCCACGGTCAGGGCCTCGCGCCGACGCCCCGGCTCGCGCATGTCCTCCTCCGCCTCGCTCGGAATGGGCGCCATCGTGCAGTGGCGCGGTTCTCCCCGCAGCCAGCCGAGAAGCGCCCGCAAAAGAATGTCGACGTCGATGCGGTCGGTCTTGGCGCGCCGGCCGCGACGCTCAACCGAAATGCTCGCCGGATGCATGACATAGACCTCGATCCCGTGCTCATTCAGGGCGCGGGCGATCCAGAAGCCGTCGAGGCCCGCCTCGTAGCCCACGACCACGCGCCGCACCTCATGGCCGGCCTTCATCGCTTCGTTCTTCCACTGCTCGATCGCCCTCAGCACGCCGCCAATGTCCCTGGCCTCGAGTTGGCGTGAGGGACGACGCGACACGCCCGGCACGCACGCCCCTGCTCGCCACGACTTGCCGCTCAGTTCCAGAACGGCCACGAGGGTGCTAGCTTGGTCAAAGGCGGTCGCGGATTTGCGCGGATCGAAAGCTTCGCTCATTCGGGTGCTCCTGCTCACGTGTTGGAGAACCGTCAGGATACCCGATCTCGCGGCCGCCAACCCCCATAGCATCTTGACCCGGGGGCGATCCGCGGCCATGTCGCCTGCAGCTTCCTCGCGCTCGTGCTGAAGAAGGAGCTGGAGGACCGCCTCGCCGCCGCCGCCAACGGCGCACCCGCCTCCTGGCCCGCCGTGCTCGCCGATCTCAACTCGCTCACCGAGACCGAGGTCGACCAGGACGGCAAGCGCTTCCTGCTGCGCTCGTCGCCACGCCCCGGCGCCAGCCTCGCTCTCTCCGCCCTCGGCGTCGCCCTGCCGCCGACGCTCCGCCAGATCGCCCACGCCTGATTTACGCAGCGGTTTAGTTTTGTAGTGCCACGCCCGCCCCCCAGCGCGATTCTGCCCGCGCGATCAATAACTCGATAAAACGTACTGTCGAAGATCAGCTTGGCGAGGCGCGCCGGCGCGGGTTCGACGAGTTCCTCTTGCTCGCGGGACATCTCAGCGAGGCGGTCGTCGCCTTTCTCGCCGAACGCGACATCGAGACGGTTTTTCTGCCGCGTCGATCTGTCGATCGAGTTGACCCCGCTCGGGACGGGCGGCGCCCTGGTCGACGCGTTGACGAAGCTGCGGGACGACTTTCTCCTCTTGAACGGCGACACTTGGTTTGATTTCAACTGGCTCGATCTTCTTGTCCGGGCGCGCTGCAGTGGAATTGGCGCCGCACTGGCGCTGTGGGAGATCGACGATCCGGACCGCTACGAAACGGTCGAACTCGACGGCCACCGTGTCCGGGCGATCGGCCCTCGCGGACGGAAGCTGGTGTCCGGGCTGATTAACGGCGGAGTCTATTATCTGACGCGCCAGGCTCTTATGGGGTCGGTCGCCCCGTCGTCGCTCGAGAGCGACATTTTACCTCGGCTCGCTGCCTGTCGGGCGCTCAACGGCTATCCTTATCGCGGCTTCTTCATCGACATCGGGGTGCCAGCCAGTCTCGCGATCGCCAATACTCTCGTGCCGTATCGCCGTCGCCGCTCTGCCGTGATCTTCTTTCAGGATAGCCTTCTCAGGGTCGATTCCGGCGATGTTCATGTCTCCTTCCAGCTCAATTGGACGCCCGGCGCCAAGGATGCGGTCAAGCTTCTCAACGATGCGGGCTACTACTCGTTCGTCCTCACCAAGCAGTCCGGCGTCGGCATGGACCGCGGGGAGGGCAGCGACCGAAGCGCTGCATCGCCGGATCTCGAAGGAACTCGCTGCTTCAGGCGCCTCGATTGACGGTTGGCGCGACTACCCATTTTACTTGGAAGCCGACGTTGCGCCCTTGGGAGCGGCCGATTTAGCGCCCAAGTCCCGGCCAAACGCAATTCTGGATCTTTTCGCCCATTGGCCGATCAAAAGGGAAGGAAGTTTCCTCGTTGGAAACAAAGCGCGCGACATCGAGGCCGCCGGGGCCGCGGGCATAAGGGGCTACGTTTTCGAGGGAAGAGATCTGCGGGCGTAAGTGCGAGAGCGCCTGCGACAGGAGCAAAGGGGCCAAGCCGATTGAGCTCTTGCAGCGTTGCAGGACCGGGTCGCTGACCCGGCCGCGGCGTGCTCAGCGACTACGCCCTACAAAGACCCGCACCGTCCGACGGTGTTGGCGTCGCCGGCTCTGGCATCTCCCCGAATGCCGGCAGCTTTCACTCGTTGCAGCTCTGGCAGCGGCCCCCTCATTTCAGGGGGTTAAGCGCACAAAACTGTGACAATGGAGCGCCCGAGCGACCGGAGGTTCCTTGCGCGATCGCGCTAATGACGAACCAGGCTGCCTCGCGCACATGCCGATCCCGGCAGTGGACAGCGCCCCGCATAGAAATGCCGCTGGGTAATAACTGGCAAACGCGGGAAGCAATCTAATTATAAGCAGGCTTGTCCTTATATGTTTACTACCATCTATTGTCTCAATTAGAAGATACCTCAAAAAAATACTGATATTACAATCGTTGCCATGACGTAAAGACGACAGCTCCGGAATCGAGCCTCGCACAAGGATCGCCTGTCAACAGACAAGGCGACGAAGCCCGCCGAATCGGCCGCTTCCAACCGAGGCTAAAGCGGAGCCCAAAAATGCGTCTGGGAATCATGTCGGCAGCGCTGCTGCTGTCGTCGTCGTCGTTTGCGTGCGCGCAGGAAGTTTCGTTTGTCGCGACGGTCAACGGCGTCGGCCAAGTGTTCATCGCCAATCTCTCCAGCGGAGGCGGGCTCACGCAGCTCACCAGTGGACCAGACACCAACCAGGCGCCGGAATGGTCGTCCAATGGGTCTGAGCTCGTCTTCCAGCGCAACGGGCCGGATGTCGGCTACGCCATCATGGTCATGAACGCGAACGGAACGGGCTTGAGGGACATTTCGCCGGCGAATGGCGCGGACATGCTTCCGTCATGGACGCCAAGCGGCCAGATCTTGTTTAGCCAGGTCATCCAGCCGCCGAGCGCCGCCACGATGGGCGTGCCGGAAACCGCCCTCATGATCATGAACGCGAACGGGACAGACCGGACGATGCTTGTGGCGCCCGGCGCCGGCGACATCGGTAACCTCGCCGCCTTCGAGTCGCCGAACGGAAAGAAAATCGTCTTCGAATGCGGCCCCGCGTTCGGCGCGCCGATGCAGATCTGCGAGATCAATTCGAATGGGACGGGCTTCAAGTACCTGACCGACACCGCGGGCGCCGCCAATGCTGACCCGCACTGGTCGCCCAACGGGAACACGATCATCTTCGACAGCACGCGCGCGGGCGGGGTGAACCTGTTCACGATGAACGCGAACGGAGGCGATGTGACTCAGCTGACGGACTTCAGCGAACCCCTCGAGGCGCAGGACGCCGGGTATTCTGCCAACGGCTCCGTGATCGCCTTCGAAGTGGATGACGGCGGCGATGAATCGACCAACGCGAACGCGCCGGCCGAATTGGGGATCATGAACGCCAACGGGACCGATCAGCAGTTGCTCGGCATCCCGTGCGACGAATCGGGTTGCGCTCCGCGCTTCCAGCCGGAGTCGACGACGTTGGCCGCCCTGGCCTCGTTCAGCGCCGGACCGATCGCGATCCCCGAGCCGTCGACTTGGGCAATGATGCTGCTCGGTTTTGCGGGCCTCGGCTTCGCCGGATATCGTCATAGAGCGTCTGGACCCAGGATCATCGGCTAAGTCGAGGCGTCCCAAGCCAACTCCGAAGCCCGGTTGTGACCCGTCCCGCCCGGCGCTCTCAGTCCGCGCCGGACGGCGAACTCATAATCTCCTTGATCGTTGAAAAGGAAAAACTGGAGGACAATATCAGCAGGCCGCCGACAAGCGCGACATAGAGCAGCATCAGCCAGGTCGGACGCTGCGCACTGAGCAGCAGATAACAAATCGAGCCTGCCCCGATGCTGATCACCGCTTGTTTTCGCGCGAATCGTATCCAATCGACGCCGGTCAGAACACGGCGGATCAGAAGGTGACGGGCGGTCGCCGAGGCGGCTCCGCCGCAGACCCGCCCAAGCGCAGCGCCGATCGCTCCGAAGGCCGGAAGGAGCACGAGATTCAGCGCGACATTGGTGACGAGATTCAGCGCGACGAATGCGGCGTCCTGGCGCTGTCGATGCGCTGACTTTAAGATGGCGCTCATCACCACGTCCAGGGTTTCGGTCAAGACGAAGATCATGAGGATTCGCAGGATCCACAACGAGTCGCCGAACGGCGCGCCGAACAGCGTTTCGAGAATTGGCTTGGCGAACACCCAGACGCCGATGCATAGCGGCAGGACGAGCGAGAACAGGACCTCGAACCATGTCCCGAACCGATTGGGGTCCCGGTCGTCGCGCACGATGAAATTATGCGCCATCCGAGTGAGCAGGAACTGGGCGAATAGCTCGGGAACGACCAGACAAAATTCCATGGTCTTCGTCGCTGCCGCGAAGTGGCCGACGGTCTCGATATTCGCCCAGAGCGAGACCATGATCACGTTCACGCGCTTCGACAGCATGCCGATCCCCGCGCCGACGCCGAACGCGAAGACCGACCGCGCCGTTTGTTTCAGAGCGCCATAGTCAAACGGCGGCGGGGACGTGAGCACCCTGCGAAACAGCACGGCCACTACGAGCGACGCCGACGCGATCTTGGCGCCGACCACGGCGATCATCAGGGCGACGGCCCCGTGGCCGGACAGGACCAGAAAAAGGCTGACGGAGGTCGTAATCGTCATTTCGACCAGCGCCGCCAGCAGCGGCACGTGCATCTCGCGGCGCGCGACGAACACCGAACGACAGGCCGTATTGAGAAAGGCCGGGATCAGCGCGAGGCTCGCAATGCTGATCGGCCGCGCGACAGCCGGTGGATATCCCAGCGCTCTGACCGTCGCCAGCATCACGCAGATGGCCGCGACACTGCTGACAAGGCCAAGGAGCAGCGCATGAGCGACCTGGGTTCCCGCGTTCCGACCGTGCGCTCCGGTCTCTCGGAGGACGAACTCCGGAATTCCGAAGCTGCTGACACCCTGAAACAGAGTCAGCCACGCAAGAGCGAGCGCGTAAACTCCGAGCAGCGCAGGACCGGACACTCGTGAGATCACGACGTACTGGACTCCGCCAGACACGAGCGCCAGGGCGGCCTCACCAAGGGCGAAGGCCAGTTGACGCCAAGGTTTTTGCCGCTCGTCGATCGGCTCCACCCGATCCCTCCCGCCGAAAGACAGTCCCCACGACAAACGGCGGAGGAGGCCTCAGTTTGCTCCTCTTGATTCCATCTGAGAAGTCCCGCCATAAAAAAGATGTACCGCCTTGGACGCCTTCAAACTCCGACACGCCAGTCGGTCTTGCGCTTTGGCGTAAGGGCCGCATATGCTAACTTTCGAGGCAGGGTAGTCTGGACTTTACGCGCAGTGATTGGGCGTGGACTGACGGATACAAAGGGGCGATGCGTCAGCATGCGCGGCTGACATTGATAGTGGGACTGACGAAAGCCTGAACTTGGTTGGACGGTGACGGACTGACTGCTCTTCGGGAGAATGTCGGCTCATGCGGGTCTTGGTCCACATCCATGCCTTCAATGACGGAGCGGTCATCGACAATTTGCTCGACGCGCTTCGCCGACAGACGCGACCAGCTGATGCTTTCGTGGTCATCGACAACGCCTCGACCGACGACACTCTGGACCGAGAATTTCCTGAGAAAGCCGTCGTCATCCGCAATGCAACCAACACAGGGTCGTGCGGAGCGGTCCATATTGGCCTCGCTCACGCCCTGAAAGGCGGATTCGATTGGACATGGGTGTTTGACGCCGACAGTGTTCCGGAGGCTGACGCTCTCGCAAATCTGCTCGCCTTCTACGACGAGCTTACGCCCGAGGAGCAAGAGCGTGTCTACATGCTCGCCAGCAATATGGTGAGCGCGCCCGGAGCGCCGCAGGACCGGCCGATGATCTTCACGAACTCGGGCGTCGAGTTCGTATCCGTCGATCCGGCAGAGCGCGCCATGCGGATCGATTTCTACAAATGGAGCGGGGCGCTGTTTCGTATGGAGGCCATGGCGAAGATCGGGCTTCCGTCCCCCGACTACTTCATCGATTTCGGCGAGCTCGAGTTCGGTTATCGGGCGTCGCGGCTGGGGCTTCGCGGCTACCTGGTGGTCGACTCGGTGGTCCGTCAGGACGTCGGCCGTCCTGCCGGCGTCGTCGACAACATCGCCCGCCTTGGGCCTTTCAAATTCCGGCAATACAACTTGTCGCCTTTGCGCTGCTACTATCGGGTCCGGAACCTCATCTACTTCTGGGTGTACGAGCGCAGGCCGCGCCAGCGGCGATGGGTCTTCCGAAGCATTCGCAGCGGATTGTTTTTTCCGAGGAATTTTCTTCTGCGACCGGTCAGCCACCGGCGCCATTTGGTCGCTTGCGCCCGCGGATTTTGGGATGGAATGACGATGCAAATGGGCCGGCGTTACTGAGGCTCCAACTTTGTCTTTCGGAGGTTCAAACCGATGAACCAGATGTCGAAGATCGAGCCCGGAGATCGATTTCAAAACCCGCTTCCAGGCGTGCCGCTGGTCGAATCGCCGTTTTTCCACGACCTCCTCGCCGATCTGGAAGTCGATGAGGCGGCGAAGGCCGTCGCCACGCAGCTTCACGACCAGGGCTGGGCTGTCATCGATTTCCCCGATCCGGAGATAGACTTGCGCGCCGATCGCATCAAACAGTCGCTGCATTCCCGCTACGACTGGGCGACGTGGCGTGCTTCCGGATGGCGGAACGACGACGGCTTGCGGATCCAGGACGCCTTCGCCTTCGACGACGACGTGAAGCAGATCGCGGCCAATCCACAGATTACGGCGCTCTTGTCCGCCCTTTACAGTCGTCGGGCATGGCCGTTCCAGACGCTGAACTTCCCGGTCGGTACGCAGCAGCATTTCCACTCGGATTCGATCCATTTCAGTTCCGTGCCGGAACGCTTCATGTGTGCGGTCTGGGTCGCGCTCGAGGATATCGGTCCCGAGCAGGGGCCGCTCCTCTATTATCCCGGCAGTCATAAATGGCCCATCTACGTCAACGAGCACATCGGCCTTTGCCGCGCCGGCGAGGGTGACCCGCCGACGCAGAAGGCGTTCGAAGCGCTGTGGTCGTCTCTCGTGCGGGTAAACGGGCTTGAGCCTGTTCAATTTCACGCCAAGAAAGGGCAGGCGCTTATCTGGGCGGCAAACCTGCTGCACGGCGGATCACATCAGACCAATCCTAAGCTGACCCGCTGGTCGCAGGTCACCCATTACTATTTTGATAATTGCTGTTACTATTCGCCGATGGAAAGCGATCCGTTTTATGGACGGATTTTCTTTCGACGGCCCCTGGACGTCAGCACAGGCGCGGCAATGCCGAATGTCTATTCCGGCCTGCGCGTGCCGTCCTCATTCGTCATTCCGATGACCTACAGATCAATTTCGACACGACGGCTTTGGAATGAATTCAGACGCAAGCTCCCAACGATCGGAGGAGCCCCGAAGTGAGGCAGGGCGCTCGCGATTAGACCCGATCTTCGGCTAAGGGAACTCGCGTTCCGCTCCGAGTTGGAGCGTTCAAGATGCATCCACGTCGGCCGGCTTCTTCTGGCCCTTCCCGACCGGAGCGCGCTCAACGACAGCCGGCGGCTCCGCGGTTTCCTGACGCAGACCGCGTTTGCCCAACATCTTCCGGACGACTTCGTTCGGAGTGAATCTTTGAACTTCCTTACCGGCCGGAATGCGATTCAACGGGTGCAGGAAATTGTGGATCGCCAAGTTACGCGGCCGCTGCTGGCAGTTGTCGCACTGGCAGGTCATCAGCCGTTCGCTCACTTCCGGAAGCGACCGGGCCGCAGTGCGAAAGTCCGCATACTCCCTCCCGGCCCAAATCTCCGAAAAACGGCGCTCGCCACTCACGTTGTCAATCGGCTTGGAGCACTGACAGCACGGCAGGACGTTGCCATTGCCAAGGACCACGGTCATATACCAGCCGACGTAACAGGGAACGACCGGCGGTCCGACCATCTCGCTCGGCATGTACGACGGGATACTGACGCCGAACGCCTGAAGATTGTTCTTGACGCCGCCAGCCACGGCCCTTTCGAGTGCGAGCGGCCATAACGTCTGAAGCTCTTCAAACTGACTGGGGCTCAGTCTCAGGTCCAGCGTCCCGTCGTGCGGAACGAGATGGGCGAACTGGGCCTCTTGAGCGCCCACTTCCTCGGCCGCCTCGACCATCTGTTCGATCTCGAAATAATTTCGAGAGTTGACGACGAAGGACAGGCTGATCTGAGGCTTGTCGCTGCCCGCCGCGATCTTGCAATCGGACAGAAACCGAAGATTTTTTTTCACTTTCAGATATTTTTCCGGGCTCTCCGTCACGTGGATGCGCGGGTACGTCTCTGGCGTCCCGGCGTTGAGCGAAATGTTGAGGCGATCCACCCCGAGCGCCACAAGGTCCTCGGCGACCGACTCAATGATGCGTGAACCGTTGCTGCAAAGCTGGATATGCATATCGCGCGACTTGGCGTAACGGATCATTTGCATGGCTGCGCGATTGTTGAACGGTTCGCCGCGCCCGATCAGGTCGAGCCGCCGCGTTCCCAGAGCCCACAAATCGTCAACGATGCCCTTGAAGGTCTCAAACGACATGATCCCGGGCATGGAGTGACCGAAGCGCAAGTCCGTGTCCGTCTCCGCGCTCTCATGGATCTCGTCGGGATGATCCAGGCAAAAGACGCACTTGTGATTGCAGGGATCGCTGATCCCGATCTGCGCATTGAGCGGACCCGAAGGCGCCCGGCCGCCGGTGAGACCCAATCCTCCGGCGGCCACCATCGCGTACTGCTTTGCGTTGAGAGCGACCGACTTGATCGACGACATCACGGCACCTCGCCCTAGCGACTGATTGAACCGACCTTGCCCCGACGCCCGACTGGAACGGTGTTTTTCAACTCTTGCAAAACTGAAAGTCGGCAGCCTTTCAGGGTCGGTCTTGTTGCCGTCTATCCAACATTCACTGGATGAAGACTAAGCGAATGTAAACATATCGCTACCGTTGCACCTTTGCAAGAGACGTTGGCCACCTAGAAAACGAATTGACGTCAACGGCAGCGCCCTCAGGAATCCCCTCATTTTATGATTGACTTGATATTGCCATGATCAAGGCGCCGAAGGCCGTGAGTTTTGGATCACGGGGGCGGCGATGCGGGTTGGGGATTTCCGGGCGGATATGGTGTCGCGGTGGGTCGGGGAGTGCTTCGACGGCGAATTGCACGCCAAGCGGATTGCATCTCTGAGCGATGGCGTGCTGGGGGTGCTGCATTCGACGTCGCTGGCGGTTTCGGCGATCGGGTTGGCTTTGGCGCAAGCGCACGGCCTGAAAGCCAAGCACGCCACCAAGCAGGTCGACCGCCTGCTGAGCAACCCCGGCGTCGATCTCGGCCGCCTGTTCACGCCATGGATTCGTCAAGCCATTGGCGACGATTGGGAAATCGACGTTGCCATGGACTGGACCGACTTCGACGCCGATGATCAATCGACCCTGATGTTGAGTCTGGTTACGACCTATGGGCGCGCCCAGCCGCTGTTGTGGCTGACGGTCTACAAGGCCGAACTCACCGGTCGGCGCAACGAGTTCGAGGACCTTTGCCTGGCCCGACTGAAGGAAGCGCTGCCCGAGGGCGTGCGCGTAACGATCCTCGCCGATCGCGGCTTCGCCGACGTGCGGTTGATGGAATTCTTGCGCGAACTCGGCTTCGACTACGTGATCCGGTTTCGCGGCGACACGTTCGTGGCCGCCGCCGACGGCGAAACTCGCAAGGCGGCTCAATGGGTCGGCGCCGGGGGCCGGGCGCGAAAGCTTACCGGGGCGAAGTTGACCAGGGAAGGCTTCGAGGTCGGCGCCTGCGTCTGCGTGCACGCCAAGGGCATGAAGGAGGCTTGGCATCTGGCCGCCAGCGACGGCGCCAAGTCGGCCACGGCGATCATCGGCCTCTACGCCAAGCGCTGGACGATCGAACCGAGCTTTCGCGACACCAAGGACCTGCGCTTCGGCATGGGCATGGCCGAGTTGAGAATCGCCGACCCGATGCGGCGCGACCGACTGCTGTTTCTCAACGCGCTCGCCATCCTGCTGCTCACTTTGCTCGGCGCCGCCGGCGAGAGCCTCGGCATGGACAAGGACTTGCGAACCAGCACGACCAAGCGCCGAACCCACTCCCTGTTCCGTCAAGGGTGCATGTGGTTCGGGCTCATCCCCAACATGCCCGAGCCCCGCCTCCGACCCCTCCTCATCAGATTCGGAGAAATGATCAATCAAAACAGCCTCCTAGCCAGCGCCCTAACTGCCGCCGAAAAATGAGGGGATTCATGAGGGCAGCGCCAGGCCATGATTGTTTCGAGGCGAGTTGTCCCAATGAAACTTCAATCACGAAACGCAGGAACGGCGGGGGATCAACAGGCCGAACCGAACGCCGACAGAGCAGATCACGAACGTTGGGCGAAAAGCAGGAAAACAACCCAGACATGTTCGACTAGCCCACAGGCGTCCCGGATCCGCTCCTGTCGGCGATGACGCTGACAAACAGGCGCAACAATTCGGCGGAGAAGGCAAAGGCGCCGGTCCCGGGGCTAGACAATCTTCCGGCAATAAATCCGATAGTTGTCGCGCAGGTTAATATGAACTGTCCGCTCATGGACATGCAGCGCTTTGAAGGCGCCATCGAGAAACCTAGACATGGACTTGCTGGATTTGCCCAGCGTCCAAGCGAGCCGCTCGAGGCGAAGGTGACGGCCGGTCAAGTCGGTGCGCAGAACCTCGAAGCCAGCTTTTTGCAGGAACTCGAGCGCTTTTGGGCGGCTCATGAGCAAGGTGTGGTCAAACGCATAGTGCCGATGGCGCCGTCCCATGACGATGGGAAATACTGTATCAATGATCGGAATCTCAATCGCAAGTAAACCGGTGTCCTTGAGAATTCGACGCAGATCCAGCAGCGTCTCCATCGGGTTGGTCAAATGCTCCATGACGTGAAACATTGCGATGACGTCAAACGCTCCGTCATCGAAATGCGTTTGCGGGATGATCGCCTCGTGGACGGTCAGACCGAACTCGCGACGCGCGTATTCGGCCGCCCATGTATCGGGCTCGATCCCAGTGGGATCGTAACCAACGTCGCGCGCCGCCGCGAGAAAATGGCCGGTTAGACACCCCAGCTCGAGCAACTTTCCGTTCGGTTGAAACCCTTTGATCCGTTTCAGAATGTCCAAGAAGTCATCGATCTGGCTGTCTTGCTTCTCCACGATCACATCGGGCAGCGGTCCTGGATTTTTTTGACGCAGCTCCGCCATCGGAGCTGTGCGGCGGCTACGGGTGTATTTCAGCTGGCACTGGGTGCATCGAACCACGTTGCCGCAAACCTCGTGGTCGAAAACGAGTTTATAGTTCGGAGATCCGCACAGCGGGCAACTTGTGAAAACGTCGATCAGATGCCGGATCGGCTCCAATGTTGCTGTCTGGGTCATGTTGCAGCGGCCTCCATTTGCGCGATGGAAAAACTGTGCGTTGCCCGGTAAACTCGCCGTGTTATGATAAAACACGCGCCCGGGGCGACGTCTACCGATTCAGAGTTCGAACTCGGAAAATTATCCGCCCAGGGCGACGCTGAGGAATTGGTCGTCCTTCCAAATCCTTCAAACATAACAGTTCAGGTCATCGTCACTGAGTGAGGGAAAGCTCGCGATGCGGCTAAAGAGAACGCTCATTCTCTCTGTTGTTGCGATGTGCTTTGGAGGACTCGCTCGCGCCGGCGAACCAATCCGTTATCTAGCGTTCCAGATCTTCACCCCAGCGCCGGACTCGGAGGCAATGCGCCGGAACTTGCCGCCAGAGCCGGAGGACCTACGCCAAACCGTCCGTGATTTGGCCGAACATATCGGCATCGACGGATCGAGCGGCAAGCGACTGGGCTTTGTTCTCGGGCCGATCGCTTTCGACCATTCCGATCGAGAGGCGGCCGAACTGATCGCCGAGGGATTTGACATTGCGCTCGAAACCAACGTCGCCGTCGGTTTCCATCTTGACAACTCAATGTTCTGGGGACGGTTGCATGAACTGAATAAGGCCGCCGACATCGAATGGCTGGACTGGCAAGGCACGCCAAATACCGGGCGCCGGCTCGACTGGTCGACAAAGCCGACGAAGATCATGCCTCAACTTTGCATCAACAGTGCGGAAGTAAAAAAGGCCGTGTCAGAACGGGCCGCTTTTCTTGGTCGTGAAATCGCAAATGGACTTGATAGACTTCGCAAGGCCCATCAGGAACAACTCTACCTCGGCGTTATCGCCGGGTCTGAAACCCAGATCGGGCGGGATTTCGACACCGGGAAGTATCTGGGGTATTGCGCGCTGACCAACGAAGGCTTCAGCGCGACCCACCCGCCGGCCGACCTCGACGCCGAGAGGGCCGAAATCACCAGGAACTTCATCAGCTTTTGGGTTCAGTCGCTCATTGGCGCGGGCTTACCCGCAGACAAAGTCTATTCCCATATCGCTTTCATGTCATCGACGATGTACCGGATCCTGCAGCGCGTGAAACCCGACGCTGTCCGTGCGCCTTATGCCGAGGTCGTCAATTTCACCCCGCCTGCCACAGCGTTCTGCCATGGTTGCATTCCCGGTCTTTCGACCTATCCCCAGCCTGGGCAATTGGAGCAATGGCGGCAGGAATTGAGCAAGCACGGCGACCCGCCCTGGGCGTCCTGCGAAGGCACGGCGGTCGATCCGTTCGAGGCCGAGCATGGAGACGGGGGAATGAGCATGGAAGGATATCTTGGCAATCTTTTCAATCATGGCGCTGTGCTCGCGAACGTCTTCGGATGGGGCGTCGGCGATTATGAGAATCCTTTCAGGAGGATCGCCGAAAGCCCGAGCGCGCTCGCCGCCTACCGGAAGTTTCTGCGTGGTGAGGCGCTTCAGGAGGCGCCGATAGCGACTCCGCAAATCCCGCCGGTGGGCCTGATCGAAAAGATCCATAAGGTCCAGGCGGAGCTTCCCGGCTGGATTCAAAAGAACGGGCCATCGCTCGTTGAAGAGAAGTTTCGCGCGCTCGATCAAGCAATCAAACAGAAGCGTTTTGACGCGGCGGACGAAGCGGCGGACGCGATCCTGAACACTATGGGTAAATAGAAGCCGCAATACCGCGAGCGCGTCAACCATCAGCAATCTTTAGCGAGCAGTTGAAGCTGCCCCGGTAGAATGCGTACCGGACAGCCTTGGCAGATTCAGGCTGATCCCGGCAAAGAGCCATAGAAGCATCATTACCGGATAATCATCGAAGGGATCGAGCACGCCGTTGACCGCCACGCCCCAGAATACGACGACCAGAGCATTTGCGACGAACCGGACCTCCGGATCCGGCGAGGCGCGCGACTGCCACGCGGCGAACGCCGCCCAGGCAAAAAACGCGAAGAACAGAAGAGCGCCCAGAATTCCCACTTCTGTCGTCAAACTGAGAACCATATTGTTGATCGGCTCCGAGTAGAACTGCGTATTCGCATCGTACTTATTGTATGTGATATTCGAGTATTTTCTCAACAACTCCGGAGCATTGTTCAGGCCCACGCCGAGAATCGGATGGTCGCGAATGATCTTGACGGCCGTCTTGTTTTGCAGCTCACGCACGGACATCGAGTCCTCGCGCACGGTGAACTGGTGATAGAGTTTGGGACTGATCGCCGCGGCGGCCACGATCGTGACGAGTACAATCACGATCGTCTCTTCCCTCTTCAGCATCCTGTCCCGGACCATGATGACGAAGGCGAGCGCCGCCTGGACGGCCGTTGTGACGTAGAAGACCCGGGTAAACGTCAGGACGAGCCCCGCGATCGCGAACATCGTCAGGGCCACGAACGCAAGACGCATGCGGAATATCGGGTTCGGGACGCAAAGGAACAGCGCGAACGGAATGACCATCAGGCACAGCCGCGTCGTCTCGTTCGGCGATCCCAATGTCCCGAACGCCCGCACCGCGGAGTTCGGATCGGAGCGGTCCACCGTCAGATAATTCGTCACTTGAGACGGGTCTTGCCCGCTGTCGCCGAAGCTGAAGAAGGTCATATACCCGGTCTTGAATCTGATCAGGGTCATCGCCCCCTGGGTCACCAGGACGATCATCGCGACAGCTGCCAGAACCCGCAGAGCGCCCTTCGTGTCCAGACAGTTGACGGCGAACAGGAACGCAACGAAGTACTTGAATTGCTGGAAAAGCTCGACTGCGCCGAGGTAGCGCGATTCCGCCCGAAGCACGGAAAGGATCGCCACCGCAAAATAGCCGACCGCCAGCCACGACGCGAGCGGAAAGCGCAGCGGTTTCGCATGCAGCAACCAATCGCTCGCCCAGATCGCGAGGAGCGCCAGGAGCGCCAGATCGGATAGTGAGACGTCAAACGTAAAATGCGTAATCAGATAATCAATCTGAAGCGTGTCGAGCACCGCAAATCCGTCGTTCAGGTTCTTGGTGATCTGAAATTGCAGAGACAGCAGGAATATCGCGAACCAGTACCAGCGAGCGTTGCGCAGCAAGAGCGACGGCAAAACAGCCGCCAGGCCCAAGGGCGCGAGCGCGACATAGGTGGGGGACTTCGCGCCATACAGGGCGAGCGCGACAACAAGCCCGATCGCCCCGCCTGCAGCGAGCATCGCCAGCGGTATAGCCCGGGACCGCGGGGCCGTGGACAAACTCGTCATCGACTCGGACTTCCCCGACGAGCCGATTCGGCTGGCCGGAAACCAAAAGGATCAAGTCGGCGGCGCCTCTTCCTCTCGGCGCCCCGCAGGCGGCTAGCCGACAATCGCAGGTCCGGACGACAAAAGACGTGCCTCAACCCGTCGCCGGCCGGCAATGTCTTGGCCCGCATGGGAAACCCCGCGTCTAGGTGATCACGCGCTTTCCCTGCAGCCTCCGAAGCAAACTCTTCGAGTAGAATTTGACCTCCTCTCCGGCCTGCACTTGGTTCAGCGGGTGGAGAAGGTTGTGGATGGCGACATTGCGTGGACGCAGCTGGCAGTTGCCGCACTCGCATGACGCGAGCCGCTCGCTGGGGTCAGGAAGCGATCTCGCGGCGCTGCGAAATTGTTCGTAGTCCTCCGAAGCCCAGATATCGGCCAGTCCACGTTCCTCCGTCACTTGGCCGACGGGTTGCGAGCATTGGCAGCAGGGCATCACTGAGCCGTTGCCCAGAATCACCGTGAAATACCAACCGACGTAGCACGGAACGACAGATGGCGCGGCCTCCTGGCTCGGCATGTACGGAGGGGTCGAGGCCGCGAAAGTCTCGAGATTGCTTTCCAGTCCCAGCGCCACCGCCCGCTCGCGGATGGTCGGCAGCTGCGCCTGAAGGTCCTGATACTGTGCGTCGCTCAGGGCGAGGTCGGCCGTGCCTTCGTGAGTCACGGCGTGGTTGAACTGGATTTCCTGAGCCCCGACCTCATGGGCGACTTCGACCATTTTGTCGATCTCGAAGAAATTCTTCGAGGAGATCACAAACGAGAGGGTGATCTGGGGGATAGCGCTTCCGGCCGCGATTTTGCAATCCGCCAGGAACCGCAAGTTTTTCTTCACCTTGAGATAGTTCGCCGGCGTTTCCGTTACGTGATTAAGCGGATAGGTCTCCGGCGTTCCGGCGTTGAGAGAGACATTGACGCGGTCGACGCCGAGCGCGACGAATTCGCGCGCGATCGGTTCAAACAGCCGCGACGCGTTGGTGCACAGCACAAGATGCATGCCACGGTTCTTGACATAGCGAATCATGTCGAGGGCGGAGCGATTCAGGAGCGGCTCCCCCCGTCCGACGAGATCGATCCGGCGCGTTCCCATGCCGTAGAGGTCGTCGACGACGCCCTTGAACTGGTCGAGTTTCATCACCCCGGGTTTGCGATGGCCAAAGCGATCCGCCGTCGCGGCTGTTTCGCGCTCCTTCGGCGGGTGGTCCCAGCAGAAGACGCATTCGTGGTTGCAGGGATCGCTGACGCCGATCTGCGCCTGGACAGGGCCGGTTAAAGCTCTTCCCCCGGCCAAGCCGAGGGTTCCGGCGGCCACCATGCCATATTGTGTTAGTTGCTTGACATTGTCGCCGATCGACTTGACAGTCAACATCTCGACACCCCTGAGTTGAACCCGACTCTATAGATGTGCGAACGTCAGAAGTTTGCGGGAGATATGCTTTGTTTGTCAATTTGAATTTGAGCAGGAGCTTTTTGTCAAATAATGAGCCGGCTGAGCGGTTAACCAAAACCACGTCAATGAGAAGGGCTTTACGGCATCTGCGGTGATACGCAACGTAACTCGTGGATTTTTTCGGCTGCATGCGGTATTGTAGCACATCAATTCAACTGTCGAGATCCCCTTCAATGGCCGAAGATGTGACGGTCGTGATCGCAAATCTCGGGCGTATTGAGAACCTGCTGCCTTGTCTCCGTTCCCTCGACCAGGCGGCGGGGGAAACCTCGTTCAAAGTCATTATCGGCTTCAATTTTCGGGGCGAGAGCGACAGCCAGCGAACGATCGAGCGTGAGTTTCCGAAGGCAGAGCAATTGAGGGCGACGACAAAGCTCGGGTACTGCCGTGCGTACAACCAATTGATGGCGCACAGCAGGGGGCGCTACATCCTGCTGTTGGACGACGACACGGTGTTGCGATCGGGCGCGATCCAGACTGTCGCCCGCTTCCTGGACGCTCACCGCGATGTCGGGATTGCCGGTTGCCGGATCGTCAATGCCGACGGAAGCTATCAGAAATCAACGGGTCTGATGGTTGGGCTCTCCGTCGAGGCGATGAGTGTCATTCGGCCCGGCGCAATATGGCGGGACGGGGTGAATGAGACCATCGTCGACTGGAAAATCGTCGCCTGGCCAAGCAGTACGTTTCTTATGGTGCGGAAGCAAGTCATCGAACAGGTGGGCATGCTCGACGAGTTCTTCTACACGTCGGTGATGGAAGCCGACTGGTGCCTCCGCATCGCGAAGGCCGGCTGGACGGTGGCCTATGTCCCGCAGGCCGAGATCATGCATATCGGCGGCCCGCACAGTATCCAACCGGGCCCCAAGACGTACGGCAACTTGCTCAGGAATCACATCAATCGATACTATTTTTTCCGCAAGCATTACGGAAGCGCGGCGATGCACGTCTTGCGGCCAATCATGAGCGTTGGCGCCGCGTTGCGGCTTTTGAATTACGGCCCGATTTGGCTTCTTGTTCCCGATCGCAGACCGGAGTCGGGCCCCAAGATCGCGGCTTATCTCAAGGTCTTTGCGCTTGGGTTCGCCGCGCGCCCGGACGGACTCCCGGATGACTTGCGGTTGGAGAACGAAGCGTTCGGTGCAGTATTCCAAAGCGGATGAGCAGGATGAATGCGGCGCCTTTCCTCCTCCGCGAAGCCGGAACGTTTTGGGGGGCTATCTCATACGACGACCCGACCGAAAAACCGGTCCCTGGCGGCTTCCGGATTTCAAGATTTCCCAAGCGGGGCTTTCACAATGGCGCTGACCGTTGGCTACGATGGCAAGTTCCTCTGGAGCGGCAAGAGCTTCGGGTCTCGCTCTGGGCTCGGCATTCACGCGAAAGGCCTCCTCAAGGAAATGCCGGTCATGTGGCCGCAGGATCGGTTCCGGATTTACGCCCTCGACCAGAATTTGGGCGTCGATCTGCGCCCCAACTGTGAGGTCGTTACCTTCCCGGGATTCGCCAAGAACGCGTACCTGCGCAACGCAGTCGCCTATCCCATCGAACTGGGCCGCCGGCCCATAGATGTGCTGATTGCTTTCTCAACCTTGCCAGCCTATGCGCCATGCAAGACGGTTTTGCTTTTGGCGGACGTCTTCTGGCTCGCCAATCCAGGATGGCTGCCATGGCATATCGCCCAGCCAAGGACGCTCGCCACCCGCCGCTCGGTCGAGAAAGCCGACCGCCTCGTCACGACCACGGAATTTTCACGCCGCGAAATCATGCGCCTGCTGAACGTCCCAGCCGAAAAGATCGTCGTCGTGCCGGACGGCGTTCGAACCGAATTCGCTGAAAGGGCGTCGCCCGAGGTTATCGCGGAGGTACGCGCCCGCCATGGCATTGCGCAGCCTTATATTCTGTCGCTGAACGACATCCACCCCCGCAAGAATCTTGAGGGCCTGGTCGAGGCGTTCGGACGGATGAAGTCCCGCGGCCGCCTGCCGCATCAATTGGTCATCGCCGGACGTACGCTTTGGCCCTACCCCGAATTTTATCGGCGCGTGAAAGCCAGTCCGTTCAGCGAAGATATCAAGGTCTTGGGCTACGCCCCCGCCAAAGACGTGCTTCCGCTGTACCAGGGCTCCGATCTCTTCGTTTATCCCTCGTTTTACGAAGGGTGGGGTCTGCAGGTGCACGAAGCGATGATCGCGGGCGTTCCCGTCGCGATCGCCAACAACACAACGATGCCGGAGATAGCGGGCGACGCTGCGGACGCATTCGACCCCTACGATATCGACGATATCAGTCGAAGCATGGAGCGCGTCTTGACCGATAGGGCTTGGCGGGAGACCTTGATCGCACGCGGAAATATGCGGGTGAAACTGTACTCATGGCGCAGGGCTGCGGAGGAAACGCTCGAAGTCTGCAGGAGTCTTCACGACAGTTGAGAAGGAACCGGGGATGAGCGCACTATTGCCGCGTCGTTTCGGACTTATCGCTGTGGCGCTGATGACGATCTCGACCGGACCGGGAACCCGTGCGCGCGCCGCAGCCCCGCTTCGAGCGCCCGAGTACCTCACGTTCCAGATATTCACTGCCGGTCCGGGAATGACGACCGAGGAGGAAAAGCACGTTTTCTCGCGCCTCCCCGACCCAAAACTGTTTGACGACGAAGCCATGTCGATCCTGGATGCTGTGGGGGAACGCGGCGACTCGCACCGCCGGCTGGGGATCATGGTTGGGCCGGTGACGCTCGACTACAGCGACGCGCAATTGCGCACACTCATCGGGCAAACCTTCGAGGTTGCATCGAAGCATAAGATCGCCGTTGGATTTCATATCGACGATTCCAAGTTCTGGATGAACCGAAGCGATCTTTGGCGCAATCCAGCGAACGTGGAATGGCTCAGCTGGAAGGGAGTCCCGAATACCGGCCGCTATCTAAATTGGGGCGAACCGTCGAAACTTGCGCCGCAGGCATGTTTCAACAGCCCAGCTATGATCAAGGAAGCCGATCGGCTAACCCGGACCGTGATCGGCCCCGCGATCGCGGCGGGGATTGCAAACCTTCGCCGGTCCGGAGAGGAGGACTTGTTCGCGGGCGTGATCGTCGGCTGGGAGACGGAGATCGGTCGTGACTTCGATACGGGCCGCCAGCTGGGCTACTGCGCCCTGACAAATCTCGGATACAGCGAAAAATCTCCGCCGCCCAATTTCGACGCCGCGCTCCAATCCATCGTTCAGACATGGATCGACAGATGGTCGAGCGGTCTCGCCGATGCTGGTGTCCCGACCGACAAGATCTATTCGCACATCGCGGTCACTGCGGCGACGCCGCCTTTGGTCGCTTTCGGCAGGGCCCATCTCCCCGGGTTCAGCACCTACCCGAGCGCAGACGCCTCCGCCAAAATCTACGCCGCGCTGAAAGCCCAGGGGAACCCCCAGTGGGCCTCTGCTGAGGGGGCAAACGTCGATATTCAAGCGGCGCCGCCGCGGGTGCCCGACGAGACGATGGAGGGGTACCTGGCGCGCATGTTCAATCACGGCGCGACTCTGACGAATGTATTCGGCTGGGATGTCGGCGACAGCGACAACATTTTTCGCCGTGCCGCGGAGAGCCCGCAATCGATTGAAGCGTACCGAAAATTTCTTCGCGGCGCACCTCTCGAGGAGACGCCCCTTTCGGAGTCCAGTTCGAGCGACCTTTCCGTCTTGCAGCGGCTTATTCGAGCGCTCCCCGACCGCATCCAGAGTTACATTCGAGCCGGCGGCAGCGAAACCTTCATTCGGCCCAAAGTCGCCGAACTCGACAAGAATATGAAAGAGGGCCAACTCGATGCGCTCAAGAGCAGCGTTGACCAGATCGAGGGGGATATCGACGCTCAAATTGCGCTCGCGGCGAAAGCCGGATTCGATATGAGCGCCCTTCAGCGGGACGTGCGCGCGCTACCTCAAATGATCGCGGTCTATCAGGAGCGCAACGGGGATATGAACCGCATCAGAGACAAAGTCGCGAGCATTCAAAAGCACATCGACGCGGGCGAACTGGAAACGGCCTATGAAGAGGTCCAGGCGCTAAAACCGATTCTCGCCTCCCGCTAATCCTTCCGCGAAGCCGGTCGGTCAGCGGGAAATGACGCCGATCTCGTTCTCGCCGTGAAGCGAGCGATTGAGGACAATACCGAGGATTTTCGTTGGTTCGAGGTGGCTCAGGGCTCGGCGCACGTCCTCGACGCGGGTCGCATTTTCCTCGACTACAAGCAGCGCGCAATCAACAAGCGCAGCAAACGCCATGGCGTCGTCGACGGCGAGCACAGATGGCAGATCAAAGAGGACGAGCAACTGCCCCTGCCATCGCTTGAGTTCCTGAACGAACCGCCCCATCCGCGGCGAAGACAGCAACTCGGAGGAGTTCGGGACGGGCGACCCCGCGGGGATGATGGCGAGCCGCTCGATGCCGATGTCCAACAGAATCTCCGCCAGGGAAGCCTCATTCTGGAGGTAGTCCGCGAGCCCGGGTCGCGGTGCAAATCCGAAAATGCGCCTGAAAGCCGGATTCTCGAAGTCGAGTTCCACGAGCAGCACTGACTGACCCAAATCTCGCGCCGTGCTGATCGCAAGATTGATGGCTGTGAGTGTGTTCCCGGACCCACGGGACGGGCTTGTGAGGGCAACGGTGTTCCAGTGGTTCTGTCTGAGACGCTTGAGCGCCTCAGCGCGCACTAGGTTATAGGCGGAACGAACGCCTTTTGGCGCTCCGGGGCCGACCACCAAGTTCCTCGCCAACTGGCGTGAGTCCGGAGAGAATCGCTCGATCGTCCCTTTCCAAAGTCGAGGCTCCAACAGCAAGCTCGAAGGGTCAAAGCCGCCGCTCGCCGTCTCGGCAAGGCGCGCTCCGTGGACGGCGACGGAAGTAGACGGCGGTGCATCTGGCCTGTCTGCCGACGCCCCCGGAAGGCTTTCGGCGTCTTTTGCCGCTTCCTCGCCGAGCGCGATCTGCCTTCGAAACGACATGCTGCCTTCCATCCGTCAACGTCTTGTCGTTCAGACAACGCCATTCCCGGGCCGAGGCGCCGTAGAAGCCGCGCGGCACGCGCCTCACGCGAGGCAACGTCTTGGAGACTCGGTTTTCCGCAACTTACGTCCTCGCCGCGGCGCCAGATCTCAGAAAACTTGTCACTGTTGCTAAGCGGCAGAGAGACCACCATAGTGTTCCACACTGGAGACGGTGTCCACCGTAAAGGGGGTTGTCGTTTTGCCAATCGAAGTCTCCGCTCGCGCCGTGACACAGGGTTCGCTGACACCACCGGGAGCAGGCCCGATCGGAACGAAAAGTGCGCCCACGCTCGCAACGGTCAAGCTCGAATCTGACATAGAGCCAGCCTCGGTTCCGGTCTTTCAACAAGACTGGTGGCTGGAGATCATTCGACAAAAAGGGAATTACCGCGAGGCTCAAGTATTCAAAGATCACGTGCTGATCGGACGACTTCCCTATGTCGTCCGACGAACCAAGATCGGGATGCTCTGGGGCGCCTCCCCAGACTGGTCGCATTTGGGTGGTCCCATTCTGAGTCAGTCGCTTAGCGAACAAGAAAAAGGCGACGTGCTTGCGAGACTGATTGCGCAGTTGCCGGCGCACATATCGTACGGCTTCGTCTGCAGTCCTTATGCCCATGATGCGGCGCTGATCAGGCGCGCCTTCACTGAGGCAGGATTCAGTCACTTTAGCGAAGAGACGTATTGCGAGCGACCCACCAAGCTCCACGGTTTGGACAGGTTGAAGCGAAAACACCGGTTACGTCTCGAGGCGGCGCGCAGGGCGATCTATATGATCGAGATCAGCCCAGACGAATTCATCGAGTATTATTCGGCCAACCTGGTCGAGGCCGGCTTGCCGGCCAGGCGCGAGCTCAAGACGGCACGCGATCTGATCGTGGCGGGGCGAGCGCAGGATCCGCCGCAGGTCAAAATCTTCGCCGCGAAAAGAAAAGCTTCGGCGGGGCCGCTCGACGCCGCAATTGCGTGCGCATGGGACCGTATGCGTTCCTATTACTGGATGTCGACGCGCAGGCCTCGCGATTCCCATCCAGATGCGATCAAGCTTCTCCTTCTGGACGCGATGGCGCACGCGCGGAGTCTCGGACTGGTCTTCGACACGGACGGCTGCAGCACGCCCGGAAGCGAGATCCTCTATAGAGACATGCTTCGAATGGAGCACAGAGAGACGCGCGACGCTTACGAACGCATCACGAAACTTCAGCGCTGGTATATCATTCTCCAACTTGGTCTCGACAAGTTTTCGGCTGTTCAGTACGCGAGGCGCAGATTGAAGCTGATCCCATCGGTGTGGGTCCCAGGGCGGCTGCCGCCTGCGAAATTCTAGCATAAGCGCCGAGCGCCGCAGATGCGTCGCCGGGATGGATTTAAGTTGAGTTGCGCAATCCGGAGGCGCCGCGTCGTACGCGGCGCAATGACGAATGGACGTCAAAAAATCATTCTACTTTGGCAACGCGAACGCTGACAACGTGCGCGATACGGGATGGTTTGTCGGACAATTCGTCCCGCCCGAGGTCGGCCTCCGACATCAAACGGACGTTGAACTGAAGTGGGGAATCCACCCTGACGGGGATAAACGGCCGCAGCCATGGGCCAATGGGAACGCCACGACAATCGCTGTGCTGATTGAAGGCAGCCTGCGGCTCAAGTTCTATACCGATGGGTTGGAACAGTCGGTTACACTTCAGACGAAGGGCGATTACGTTGCGTTCGGTCCGGAGGTCGTTCACTCTTGGGAAGCTGTCGGCGACACAATCGTTCTATCCGTGCGGTTTCCGTCGGTCGAAATCGAAATCTTAGAGCCTTCGACTGGTGACGCATCCCATCCACCGGCCTCACCATCAGCGTCACGACCGAAAGCCCTACCCCAGCGCCGAGATAGAGACCGCCGATGATGTCGGATACGAAGTGGTAATTCCCGGCGAGCAGTCCAACCACGACGATCGCGACGGTCACGCTCCAGACCCATCTTAGTTCGGGCCAGACTATCCACAGGATCGTGGCGACCGTCGTGATGAGGGTCGTGTGGCCGGAGGGAAAAGAGCCCCATCCCATCCCTCCATGGAAAGGAAAGAACCCGAACACACCGTCCCGGATCCAAGACGGATTGTCGCCCAACCAGCTTTCTGGCCAGGTCCGTCCAAAAATTTCCTTTGCAACGCCGTTGGCGCCGACGGCCACGAATACCGATAGAGAAAGAGCAAGAACAGCTCGACCGCGAATTCCCGGCCGCCAGCCTGCAAAAGAGAGAATTGCGAGGATTGCGAAGACAACAACGGCCACGGGTTCAAGCGCTTCTGCCGGGCTGGCCATGACGCTGAACGGACCGAGCCTCAGCAAGTGACCTTTGTATGTTGCCTCGAACCAGTCGAACCGTGCGTCGCCCAAGTGCGAATGCACCCAGCTCGCGACAGGACGATCGATCATCGTCGCCGTGGCGAAGACAAAAACAGCACATATCGCGACCGACACGCTGATTCGTAGGAGAATCGCGCGAAGCCCTTTCCGCAGAGCCTCGGGCGCTTGCGTCTCCGGTCGATCTTTCCGGGCGACGCGTCTGTGAATGGCCTCCCCTCCGGGCGAATCCGAACTGGACATCGACTCTGTTGCGCTCTTGGTTTGTCGCCCGCGAACCCAGATGAATCGTGCGCGGCCAACCGGTCGAGGCTGATGCTCCTCGTTGAACCGCTTGATCGCTTCACTCGCCCGGGGTTTCGGCCCCGACCGGCTTTCTAGGCTGCGACAGCGACCGGACGCCCTGGGCCGCTTCCTGGTAGAGCTGAGCGGACGCCAACGCCAGGAAGTGAAAAGTCAGGCCAACCACGGCGACGAGGTGCATGGGACTCCACCGTGATTTTAGCAGGTGCTTGCGGTAATAGCGGTAGCTCTGGATCTCGAACATCATCAAGGATCGGAAGCGCACTGGCAGGCTCGCCATGGTGCCGCCTCTATGATTAAGATGAATAATCGTGGCCGAAGGAAGATAATAGTTTTTGAATCCCGCGTCGCTGATGCGCTTACAGTAATCAGCGTCGATATGATAGGCAAAGAGCGGATCCAGAGGGCCCACCTGCTTCATCACGGAGAGCGGCATCATTGACGCCGCGCTCGAGACATAGCCGGCGACGAACGGCTCCGTCATGTCCCGACCTATGTGCAACAAGTGGCCCCGCGTAAATCTGTTGTTCGGGAACAGCTTGGCCACGAACGAGCGGGACCCGACCAGCGCCGAGACAGGATTGGGAAGCGATTTGACGGACCACTGGATCGACCCGTCCTCGTTCAGGAGCTTACAACCGACAGCGCCTGCGTCAGGGTGATCACGCAGGAAGTGGACCATGCCGTCCAGCGCGCTAGGCAGCACGATCGTGTCGTTGTTGAGCAGGAGGACATAGCGGCCGCGGGCCTGCTCCAGCGCCCAATTGTTCGAATGCCCGTAGTGACGGTTCACCTCGCTTCGCAACAGACGGACGTCGGGAAAGGTGGCCCGGACCATCTCGCTCGTTCCGTCGGCGGAGGCGTCGTCGACGAGGAAAATTTCATAGGCCGCGGAGGGAGGATTCTGGTAGATTGACGCAAGGCAATCTCTGACGAGATCGCGCGTGTTGTAGCATGAGATGATGATCGTCAGGACGATGTCGACGTCCGTGACGTCATTGCGGGTTGGTTTCGTCGCGCTCATGGATGGGTCCCCGTAGCATTGGTCGCCGCACCCGCGGCTTTTGCAGCGAACCCGCCCTCGCTGGCGACCAGATCGGCGGTTTGACCGACTGGGATTATGAGGGAAGACCTATCGCCTACACCGAACATACATTGTGGCTGACGCCTGGCGAACCGCTTCGATCGCGGCTGCGCTCGATCATTGTTGACTTGGCGGCGAGGCTCGACGCCGTCGAGTTCGAGCCGCATGTGACCGTATTTTGCGGTCCTTCCAACGATGCGGCCGCCCGCGACCTCGTTCGGCGGATCGCGCGGGAGACGCCGCCGTGCGAGCTGATCGCCGAACGGCTGGATCATACCGGGAGCTTCACCAAGACGCTGTTTGTGCAGTTTCAGGAATCGGCGGCCGTCCGGCGGATATTCGAGACGGCTCGGGCCGGTTCCCCGCCGTCGAACTACGTCCTCAGTCCACATTTGAGCCTGCTCTACAAGACGTTGCCCGCGGTCACGAGACAGGAGCTCAGCCGGACGACCGACGCGCCAGTGGGGCGCTATGCTTTCGACCGGATTGCGATGATCGAAACCGAGTTGCCCATCGAGGAGGACGGTCCCGTCCGGCGATGGCGCCAGGTCTGCGACGAGGCGCTCGCAGGCCGATAGGTCTCGAACCCGTCTTTGCAATGCGCGCCTCATGCCTGCTGACTTGGGGCGCTCAGCGGAGCCGGCAAAAGTGATTTCTTGCCGATCAAAGCCCGACGGGCCAACGGCATGGTTAAAACCGCGCTCGCCAGCGCCATCAGGATCATCACCGTGAAAATCTTCGGTGAGATGACGCCAGCGTCCAAGAGCATCGTAATCACGATCAGTTCGGTTAGCCCCTTGGATTGAAGCAAGGCCCCGAGACCGAGCGCGAAGGGCCATGTCTCACCCCTCATTCTCGCGATGGCGGCTGTGCCGCCAACGATGCCGAGGACGGCCGCGAGCGCGACGCCGAAGGTCATCTCCAGCAGCGCCGGAGAATGCAGGTCGATCAGGATCTTCATTCCGGTCAGGGCGAAAAAGAACGGCATCAGCAGCGCAATTGTCACCACCTGCAAGCGATCCAAAATGGGTTGATGCAAGTTGGCGGGCAGGATGGCTCCGATCAGAAAAGCGCCAAGGATGTGATGCAACCCCATCAGCTCTGTGATGAGGGCGGATGCGATCGCCGCTGCGCCGACGACCACGAGCGCCCGGGCAGAGATGGCTTCACCCAGCATCCGGGTCGTGACCATGTTGCTCAGGATCGGCCTTACGAAGCGGACCATCAGGATGAAATAGGCGGGGACCAATATTAAGAGATAGATTGGCGGCAGGAGACCGCGATGGATCCTCGAGTGCGCCGCCGCCGCCGTCAGCACAACGCCCAGAATCACCCACAAAACGATATTGTTCATACCCGCAACACCAAGCGCGAGCTTTCCGACGCGGCTGCCGAGTAGGCCCATTTCCGCAAGGATTGCGCCGAGCACCGGAAGAGCGTTCATGGCGACGCAAATTCCGATCGCCGCCATGAACTCAGGCACGCTGACGCCAGCAAGGAGCTCGTCAGGATGACGGCTCAAGATCCAATATCCGGCCAATGAACCGAAAACCAGCGGGACGGCGATATTGGCCGCCGCTATGGGCCAAAAGGCCCGTTCCCTGCCGCTGAAGACGCCCGGATCGATGTGGAGCCCGGATATCAGACCAAAAAGCAGAACTCCGATCGCCGCGAGCCCCGAGAGCGACGAAATCGTTTCCGGGGTCGCCAGCGATTGGAAGGCGCCCGGAGCAATTCGGCCAAACACCGACGGCCCCAAGGCGATGCCGACGACGATCTGAACGACCACGAGCGGCAAGACGCTTTTTAGACCGGACACTCGCAGCAGGACCACGGGGACCGCGACGATCACAAACGCCGCAAGCAGAAATATCGAGCTCGGGGTCATGGGATTGAACCCATCCAGCTCATCACAGGGCGCCGTGTCTGGCGACGACGCGCTTGATGGTCAGCAGCAGGATCTTCAGGTCCAAAGCGACGCTGCGCGTCCGGACGTATTCAATGTCCAGCGCAAGCGTGTCGCCCCAGTTTAAGAGACCACGGCCGCTGACCTGCGCGAGTCCGGTAATCCCGGGTTTACACGTGAATTTAAGCATCTCCTCCGGGGTGTAATGCTGCACGACTTCGGGCGCTTCCGGGCGCGGCCCGACTAGGCGCATCTCTCCCGTCAACACCGACCAGATGTTGGGCAACTCATCGACGGACAGCTTGCGCAAGACGTGTCCGACGCGGGTAATCCTCGGATCATTGGGGATGTGGGAATAAGTGCTGCGGAAGTTCTCCCTCGCGTATTCGGAGTGGTAGCATTCCGGAAAGCGCGCGCGAGCGTCCCGGTACATGGTGCGAAACTTGGCCAGCTTAAAGTAACGCGGCGCATAATAGAGGACGTCCGGCTGGAAGCCCCCGGGCGGCTGAATGAGATCGGCGCGTCCCTCGATGTCCCTTCCTCGGACCTTGGCCGACCGCGCGGGGCGCGTATGGAAAAACAGCACCGGCCCCGGCGAATCGAGCCGGATGACGATCGCCGTCGCCAGCATGACGGGCAGAGCGACGATCAATCCGACCGATGCAAAAACAATCTCGAAAATCCGGTATGCGGCCTCTGCAACGAAAACGGAATGAGCCGCCCCACGGCCGACTGGAATGGCGAGAATGTGTCCGTAACGGTGGTCGACATCGTCGCGGACCAGCGCGTCTGGCGCTCTGCGCGAAACGACGTCTCCAAACGCTTCGTGAGCGACTTTCGCCTGCGGCATGGTCTTCCCCGAATTCCACGAGCAAAGATGCGTGCCGCGTCGCCGTCCCGGCCTAAAAAGCCGCCATGACGGTTCGCGATCTTCTGTGACGAAATCCCCCCAGCCGGATCACCGCCGCCGCTGGATTCCTTGCGGTTCCAGCAACGTGGGAGACGACGAGGTCCGAAGCCCATCGTCTCCTGTTTTTCTGTAACTCTAAGTGGCCAGGGACGCCGACCACTTGTCGAAGTACGATTTACTCAATCCCGACAGAGGCAACCCGATCGGCAGCCGCGATCTGCCGTACTTCGCGAACTCGAGATACTTTTTGATCTCTTGCAGGTCTTCGCGGTTTGTCAGCTGCAGATCCTCATTGACGAAGTGGATGACGTTCCCACGCTCGACTGCGGTATTGAGCAGCCAGTTGCGATCGTCTTCGTCCTCCGGCAGGGCGAAGATGCTGTACATGATCGTATTGGCCTGACGGTCGCCGATCAGATGACGCAAGGTCGGCAGGTGGGTCATATCCTCGAGGTCGAACAGCTCGTAGTCGAACTCGAGGCCTTTCTTCTTGCAGTAATCCACCAGCATATAGCGCTGAAGGTGCACAGGTATACTGTAGGTCGCGGCCGTGTTGTTGGCGACATAGAAGATGTTCTGCTTCCCGTTGACGAAAGCCTTTTCGCGCGGCGGTTGCGCCGCCAACGTTTCTTCCTCTTCCTCCGTGTCGGGAATGAGATGGAAGTACCCGGCCGGAATCTTTCGGCCGAGATAATCTCCATAAATTCCTTCGGCAATGCGGAAATCCATGCTGACGCGCGTCTTGCCGGTCGTGTTCGGGCGGCCCGAGCCGTGAATGTTTTCCTGGGTGAAGAAACAGGCGCTACCCGGGCCCGCCTTGATCTGCCAGCTTTCCTTGCCGAAGAGTTCCGTCATGTCCTGCATGCTGAGCCGCTGGTCGATCGCGTATTTGATCAGTTCGCGCGACTTCTTGATGCCAAGGATCTGCATCGACCGGCTGCGGTCTTCGTCGGCACTGACGTCGACGAAGGGCATCCAAATACTGCGTGACGCGATGCCGTGCCCATAGAGCAGTCCGGTATGGAATGGAAAGAACAACTCCGGGGTTGTTGGGAGCATGATGCGGACGTTCATGAACCGCTGTACGCCCACCGGGAGCCGAAGCTGGCCTTGTGTAACCACCACTTCCCGCACGAACCGGTTCAGCATCCGGCGGAACTCGGGCAGGTTGGTGTCCGCGCATAGCTGTTTCGTGACGGTGTAGACTTCTTTGAGCGGAACGACCTCGTGCAGGTCGCTCAGGTCATTCAGATCATACCCCATTCCGCGAATGCGGTTGAGGATCCACTCGTTGAACGGGTACTTGCTGTTATCCCAAGAGTAGACTTTTGCGTCCCAAACGGTAGTCAAGCTCCGCTCGAGCTCGGCATCGATATCGTTCGCCGCCACCAGCGTTTTCGAAAAATGCTGAGTCATGCCGTTCCCCTTTGTTTACGTCTGCCATAATACTCCCAACCGGACACAATTGCGTTGAGTTCACCGTGTAATAATGGCTGGACTATGGCAAGAGATCGCTCCAGAATTCAACGCGACGCTATTGGTGGACGTCGTTATCGCTGAAATCGGCGCTCGCTGGATACCAAAATCGTGCATATTCCTCTACGGTTCGGGAAAGCAGATGTGAGCGGGCGTGTCGCGTAGGGGTTGCTTGCCAAACGAGGATGAGGTGACGGCCATGGAGATTTACCGCGTCTGGCGTATCCTCATGGGCTACAAGCAGATCCTGTTCTGGTTGCCTGTGATCGCGACCTTGGTCGGTCTCGGATTGGCGTTTGTCCTGCCGGAAAAGTACGCCTCCACGGCATTGGTTGTGGTCCGGCCCGGCGAAGAGCTGAAATTTGACGCGAGCCCCAGCGACCAAAAAGAGGTGATGGATTTTCCTGTCAGCCAATCAACTCCTCTCGACGCGCCGAGCAAGACCTACATGGAAGAAATCAAGAGCCTGACGGTCGCTGAACGGATCGTGGAAGCGCTCCATCTCGATATTAAGCGACCGAAAGAGGGCCGGACGCAATTCGAGGTGTTCAAAGACAGGCTGCGGGATTGGCTTGCATCCAGCTTCCGGACGATTCGCAATTACGTTAGATACGGGCGCGACATTCCAGCGTCAGCTTTTGATCTTGCGGTGGAGAACGTCCAAGACAATCTTAAGGTTTCGGTCCGTAAAGACACTTATGCGTTCGACATAACCTTCAATTCATCGGACCCGGACGAATCTGCGGCTGTCGCCAACATGGCGGCTCAAATCTTCATCGATCGCAGTTCCGAGGCCGATCGAGGCGAGGCGAGGCGCACTCGCGAGTTCATCGAGAGCCAACTTGACGAGAGCCGCAAGGCGCTCGATCAGGCTCGCGCTGCGGTGCGTGAATATAAGGACGCTGGCGACACCTTCAATCTGACGTCCGAATACGACGAAGGCTTGAAGGGCATCACTGAGCTTCAGGACGCCTCGGCGAAAGCGGAAGCGAAATTGGCTGGGATGCAGCGTTTGCCCAGGCCGGATCGAGTCGAAGTCCAGGCTCAGGAGGCCGAGATAGCGGCCCTGCAAAAGCAAGTTGACCATTTGCGGGCGCCGCTCGTGGATTACCCCGAGAAGGAAGCTCGACTGAGCGCGATTACGCTTGCCGAACATCTTGCCGACCAACGGTACAATTTCCTTCAGAAGCGGTTCGACGAGGCTCAATTGAAAGAATCTTCTGTTATTAAGGAAATCAGGATTGTTTCGCCCGCCCAGCCCAGTTTGTACCCGGTTAAGCCGCTGAAGTATCTTTACGGCGGCCTGAGCTTCCTCACGGCCTTGGTCGCGGCTGCCGGCTGGGCGCTGCTGGCCGAGAAGTTGAGTCCTCGCGTGCGAACCATTCGCGACTTGGACGGATTTCCTGACGCGCCGGTCCTTGGCGCGATCTCGACAATGAGGTCTTCTATGCGGACATCCGGAGACTAGCTGCTCGGAACCCCGCTCGATCACCCAAGCCTTGGCGCCCGACCGTCACTCTTATGCAAGTTTGTTTCGCCGCTGTCGTGAAGCGGTACAAGGCCGAGGGGAAGGAGCGATATCTGCGACGGATGATTCGTTTTGCGGCTGCTCACTCGACCGCATATCCGAGCCGCCGGATCGCCAGCTCCAGGATCGGGATCACCGGGGCAAGCTCGTTGCGGTAATGGCGGTAGCGGTAGCGCGAGCGGTCGTACAGCTTTTCGGTGACCTGGGCGTAGCTGGCGGTGCGGGCGTAGCGCCGGTTTTCGTGAAAAGAGAGGCAGCGCCTGTCGTAGGGCGCACCGACAAAGGCGAGCAGCTTTCGGACGCTCTCCTCCTGCTTGTCGATCACGTCTTCGTAGCGCACGGCCAGGTATTTCAGCGCCATCTCGCGCCGGTAATGCTCCACGAGGTCCATCGCCAGGACGTAGTGGCGGGCGATGCTTGTCAAATCGTAGGCGCAGTAGAAGCCGTGCGTCAGGTGATTGGAGAAGACCGACAGCACCACGTCGAGCGGATGGCGCAGGAGGTGGATGATCGGCGCCTGCGGGAAGATCAGGCCGATGAGGCCAAGGTGGGTCTCGTTCAGCGGCATCTTGTCGGTGAACCAGCGGGCGCCCTCGGGGCAGGCGCCGAGCTGGCGGGCCCGCTGCAGATAATAATCGCGCAGGTTGTCGAGCCCCTCGACCTGATCGCCGAGCCAGAGCTCGACAAAGGCTTCGGGATAGGCGAGCGGGCTCATCAGCATACGCGGGATGAGGCCGGTCAGTTCGTTGACGATCGGCAGTTCGTCGCCGGCGCTGATCAGCGGATGGGCGCTCAAGGTCTGCTCGATCATCGTCGTGCCTGAGCGCGGAAAGCCGACGATAAAGATCGGCTGGGCGAGGTCGGCCCGGACGCCGGCGCGTGGCAGGATCTTCAGCCTCGGCGCGACAAAAAAGCTCTTCAGCCGCCGCGCCAGTCCCGCCGCCTCCTCCGCCATGTAGGCCTGGCCGGTCAGCGCGCGCAAAATCCGCTTGCCCTCGGAGAAGGCGGCGAAGGCCTCCGCATATCGGCCCATGCGATCGAGCAGCAGGCCCTTCTCGCTCGCCTCGATCGGACCAAGGCCCCCGCCCGCGCGCCGGCGCTCGATGGCGTCGAGCGCGGCCAGCGCCTCGTCGTATGCCTTGACCCGCCCGTGCAGTACGGCGCGTTGCAGCAGGACGCTAGGATTTTCGGGCGAAAGCTTTTCCGCCGCGTCGAGAAGTTCGCCGGCTTTGGCGAGATTGCGGTCGGTCTCCTCCATCCGCGCCCAGCCGTAGAGGGTCTGGAAGATCGCCGGGTCAAGCTTGACCGACTCCTCGTAGAGCTTTCGCGACTCGGCCATCTTTCCCTGGTTTTTCAGGTTCCAGGCGAGATTGGCGAGGAGGATGGGGCTGGGCTTCGGGATGAGCTTCATCGCCTGCCGGTAATGGTGCTCGCCGACCTGGGGCCGCTGCGCCTCGGTCATGATCATGCCCATGAGGTTGTGCGACTGCGCGTCGGTCGGGGCGATGCGGACGGCGTTGCGGGCGTGAACCTCGGCTTCCGCGAGCGCGCCCCGGGTGAACAGCGACAGGGCGAGGGCCTGGGTCGCGGCAAGATTGTTGGGGTCGAGCCGGACGATCCGCGCAAGCAGCGCCTCCGCCGCCGCGGTCCGGCCCTGGCTCGCGCGCAACTCGTGAAGCAGCGAGAGCCCGCCGACATGCGTCGGCGAGCGCTCGAGAAGCTCGACCAGCAGCCGCTCGGCCTCCGAGGCGTCGCCCGCCGTCAGCGCGGCGCGGGCGCGGCCGACCTCCGCCGCCGGCCCCGGCTCGGGCCAGGTCGCTGCCCAGTCGAGCCCGCAACAGCGCGAAAAACGCAGGCCGCTGCCGCAGGGGCAAGGCGAAGCCGGGTCAACGGAATTGGGAAGCGCCATGATCGAGAAGCTAGCGCGCGGAGCGCGCCCTGCAAAGGACGCCCTCGCAAAGCAAATTGGCTAAATCTCGCAACTTACCAGTTGCGCTTAGTCTGAAAAAAGTTAACATACGATAAGTCATAATGTCCCAGATTCAAGGATCGTGGTGTGTATCTAAGGGATTGCAAGGCTACCATCTTGACTTTTATCTGACCATCATTCTTCTCTGTTCGTGGCCCTCTCAAATCAAAGCTGTAAAATGAGGGCCAAAGGCCGGCTTTAGGCGTTATTTCTCAAGAGAGGGCGGGGCGGGATGCCTTCCAGGTCCGATCCAATTGGGCTCGGTTTTCGAGGCGCGGGCGCCTTGCTCAATAGCGTGTCCAGCACGGCGCCAACGGCGCTTTCGCTCGGCCTCGCGCTCGGGGTCGCTCTGCCATGTGAGGCCGATGCGGGCTCGGGCGCCGTCAGTCCGGTTCAGGCGTCCACGTATTCACTCGGGAAGTACAACCCGATCACCTTCAAGGCCGCAACCCAAATCAATGCGTCGAACGTCGGAGTCTACGGCGGGTCCGGCAAGAGCTGGGCCGTCACCAACTACGGCGTCATTCGGGGTTCCGTACTGGGGATCCGTCTCGCAACGTCGGGAAGCACGCTAATCAACTGGGGCACGATCGCCGCAATGGGGGCGTCCGGCGTCGGCGTCCACCTGCCGAACGGCGGCGCGGTCACCAATGAGAGCCATGGATCGATCAGCGGCTACCTCGGCGTCTACGTCGTCGGCGCCGCAGGCACGGTCACCAATGCGGGCTCGATCACCGGAGTTGGGACCGCGGTTTTTGTGGCCTCGGGCGCCGTCAACAACGAATTGGGCGGGACGATCAGCTCGCCGGGGGAGAATTCCGCGAACACGGTATTCGCTGTAGCAGGCGGATCGGTAACCAACGCCGGCACGATTACCGGCGCGGCCTACAACGCCGCGGGGATCGCCACCACGGGTGGCGGCAAAGTGACGAATTCCGGGACGATATCCACCACCGGCACGCTGGGCTCGGCCATTTACACGCTGAACGGCGGCACAGTGACCAACTCTGGAACGCTCCTTGTCTCGGGCGCCAAGAGCAGCGGCGTCCTTCTCCATGACGGGGGAGCGTTCAACAACAGCGGAACGGTTTCCGCCTCGTCCTCCGCCTTCGCCAGCACTGGCGTGTATCTCGGCAACGCGGGCACGCTCAACAACACGGGAAGGATCAGCGCCGCTGGGAGCTACAGCGAGGGCGTGGGGATGGCCCAGGGGGGCACGATCACCAATTCAGCGACGATCACCGCCACGGGGCCGTCCGGCGTCGGCGTCGGCTCCAAATCCGGCGGCGCGGTTTCCAACCGGAGCGGAGGGACGATCAGCGGCACGGGAGCAAACGGCGTCGGGGTCAGCCTGGGCGCGGGCGGCGCAATGACCAACAACAGCGGCGGGGCCATCCGAGGCGTTGCGGTCGGCGCCGACTTCACGGGCGGGGCCGGCACGGTGACCAACGCAGGGAGCATCTACGGAACGGGCGCCTCAGGGAATGGAGTGATGCTCAACAGCGGCGGTTCGGCGACCAATACGGGCGCGATCACCGCCGGCGCCGCCGGCGTCTTCATCGCCGGCGGCGCTGGCGCGGCGACCAACTCCGGCACGATAACGGGGATGGCTTTTGGCGGCGTCGCCTTCATCAGCGGCGGCACGGTGACCAACACGAGCGGCGGCGCGATCACGGGCGCCAACTTCGGCGTCTATGTCGGCGGCGGAAGCGCGGCGACGAACCTGGTGACGAACACGGGAACCATCGTCAGCACAGCGACAAACGGCGTGGGCGTCAACCTGGTGTCGGGCGGTGCGGTCAAGAACCTGAGCGGCGGGACGATCAGCGGCGGCGCTCAGGGCGTCTTCATTGCCGGTGGAACGAACGCGTTGACCAATGCAGGCGACATTTACGGCAGGGCCGCCTCGGGAGCGGTCTTCAGCGGCGGCGCCACGGTGACCAACAGCGGCAAGATCAACGGCGCCGCCCTTGGCGTCGATGTGGCCGGCGGCGCCGGCGCGGCTACGAACTCGGGCGCGATAGCGGGCTCAAGTCAGGGAGGCGTCGCATTCGATGCCGGCGGCGCGGTGACCAACCAGAGCAGCGGGACGATCAGCGGCGCGAGCTTCGGCGTTTATATTGGCGGCGGGAGCGGGCCGAAGAATACCGTGACGAACTCCGGAAGCATCAACGCCACGAGCGGCGTGGGCGTGGACCTCGGCTCGGGCGGCGTGGTGAACAACCAGACCGGCGGCACGATCCGTGGCGGGTCTGACGGCGTCTACATCACCGGGGCGGCCGGCGCGGTGACGAATACGGGAACGATTGGCGGGGGAGTTGGCTCGATTGCTTTCGCCGGAACGGGGGCGAACACCGTGACCTTGGGGACGGGCTCGACGCTCAACGGGGGCGCCTATGGCAGCAAGGCTTCGGGCGCGACAAATGCTCTGGTCCTCCAGGGCAGCGGGACCGCCAACAACAATTTTACAAATTTCAACACGCTGACCGCCGACGCCGGCGGGACTTGGACGCTCGGCGGTAAGTCGAGCTTCGGCGACACGACAGTTTCAACCGGGACGCTGTCGGTAACGGGCTCGCTCACATCCAAAACGCTCGAAATCCAGGCGTCGGCTCGGCTGACGGACGCCGGCGACGTATCTGTGGACGGCTCCGTGACCAACAGCGGCAATCTCACGATTAACGGGGTGACGATGCATGTGGCCGGCGCGGGCGGCACATTCACCGAAAAGGCGGGCGGCACGACGACGCTGATGAACGGCGGCGTGCTCGACCCGCCGAACATCGTTATCGACGGCGGCGATTTCAGGGGCAGCGGCTCCATGGCCGGTAACGTCGCCATGACTGGCGGCACGGTGCAACCCGGCGCCGGCGGTTCGCTGAAGGTGGAGGGCGGCTATTCGCAAACGGGCGGCGAGATAGTGTTCGACATTGACCCGAACGGCCGCGGCGGGTTTTTGGAGACGACCCTGGTTTTCGACCCGAGTTTTTCGGTCGGCATCTCCGACACGACCTTCGTCTATGACTTCGCCAGCGGCGCCAACGCAAACGCGCTTGTCGCCGACGGTCTTCTCAACCTCAATACCTTCTTCGGACTGAGCGACGGTGGCCAGTTCTGCACGGAACTCCACTGCGCAACCGTCCTGCAGGACATCGGCTTCGCCGACAACGCCGGCCTGAAGATCACGGGGTTCGATCCCGTGACCGGAGCCCTGGCGTTAACCGCTGTCCCCGAACCCGCCACCTGGACGCTCATGATGGCCGGCTTCCTCGGCCTGGGCGGACTTGGGCTCAGACGACGTCGTCCAATCGAGCCCGCAGCGACGGCCAAAATCGTTTTCTTCGGCGCCCTTGCGCCTCTCGGCCGCTCCGTTTGATAGACTGATCGAACGATGACGAAGAAAACGAGACGGCCGATTGACGCTGGGCTGAAGGTGCGAGTTCCACTGGACGCGCCTCAACGCGTTCCTCAAGCGCCATACGCTTCCTCCAGCGCGGATCGTCCACCGTCTTTGCGCCAACGCGAGCGAAACTCTCACGTGAAGAACAGGATGCGGGAAAACGGCACGTCGGAGTCTGTGAGGGGTGGGAACGGCGACATCCTAAGCTACTCGACATTCTGAGGGCCGCGATGGCGCGCTGGTCGGCAGGTTCTCCAACTTGGCCCCTGGTCCCAAAAACGGTTTCCATTTCAGGCCCTGATAGGCGGCGCCCTCTTTCCGGGTACGTGTTCATCGGCGCGCCGGTCCGCGCTATCTCCCCACTCCCGGTCGCCCTCAAGCCGTTGCCCTTCGCTTCGTTCGCCATGACCAGCTTACGGCGAGACTTTCACCCGCAAGAGTGCGCCCGTGCTGGGCGCACCAAGCAAACTCCGCCGACGCGTCGACAGGGCTTCCAGCCGTCCTCTGAATTCCTATCTTCAGCGCGGAAGGAACTGAGCCTCGAACGGCTGTTCCCGTTGGAAGTCAACGTCGTCGGGCGAAGCGTATACCGGGTAGAAAAGGCTTGCGGTCGATACGGCACATGTATTGTCTGGCCTAGGATTAAGGGTTGAGTCCTGTCGGAGGGGCACCGTTGCGTCAATCGCCTGGGTCAATTCTGCTAAGTCCGGCATGTATTATCTCCGTCTCCGATCTTCTTTTGCTCCGCGGACCTTGTGTGAATCTTCCTAAGGCTATGCAAAGGTCGACGAATTATTTTTCCATCTAAGTGTCTGTCCGATGAGACGTTGAATCATGTGAGTCGTTTGTGATTCAAGGGGGCTGCCAGATTTTAGGGGAGCCGCGGATGTGGACGACGGAGAATCGCGGGCGTTATGAGCGCAATCGTTTTCGCTATCCAAGCGATCTGACCGACGAGGAATGGAAACTCGTCGAGCCGTTGATTCCGCCGGCCAAGCGCGGTGGCGACAAGCGCACTGTCGATATTCGCGAGGTCGTGAACGCGCTCATGTACGTTCTGTCCACGGGCTGTCAGTGGCGCGCGATCCCGAAGGACTTGCCGCCGCGCTCGACGGTGCATGGCTATTTCGATCTCTGGAGTTGGGACGGCACACTCGATCGGATCCATCACGAACTCTACATGAAGTGCCGCGAGGCGATTGGACGTGAAGCAAGTCCCACAGCCGCCGTGATCGACTCCCAGAGCGTCAAAAGCACCGAAAAAGGGGGGCCGACGATCCGCCGGGGTACGACGCTGGCAAGAAGATCAAGGGCAAGAAGCGTCACATTGTCGTCGATACGCAAGGCCTGCTGATCCACGCCATCGTGCAGGCGGCCGACATCCAGGATCGCGACGGTGGCGAACTTGTCATGGCGACGATGTTCAGCATGTTTCCGTTCCTGCTGAAGCTCTACGACGATGGCGGATATCAAGGCCCGCTGTTTCGCGCCGCCCTCAAGAAAATCATGGTTCAGGTCAACCTCGAGATCGTCAAGCGCTCCGATCAAGCGAAGACCTTCGTCGTCCTGCCGAGGCGATGGGTCGTCGAGCGAACTTTCGCTTGGCTCGGACGATGCCGAAGGCTCGCGAAGGATTGGGAAAATCTCAACCGCAAGGCGCTCGCTTTCCTGCGCCTCGCCTCCATCAGGCTCATGTTGAGAAAGCTATGCAATCCCGCATAAACTCTTCGGACAAACTCTAGAGTTTGTCCGGGATCATGCGTAGCTGCGGCATAGCCTTCTGACCATGAGGCGGATGGAGGCCATGATCAGAAACGCCCGGGCTTTGTGGTTGAGCGCCTCCCAATCCTTGGCGAGACGGCGGCAGCGGCCCAGCCAAGCCAGTGTTCTTTCCACCACCCACCGTTTCGGCAAGACGACGAATCCTTTGGCGTGATCCGAGCGCTTGACGATCTCCACTTCCACCGAGGCCAGGGCGGCTCGCACGGCGGCGCGGAACTCTGGTCCTTGATAGCCGCCATCCGCGTAGAGCTTCAGCAGGAAGGGATAGAGGCCGAATAACGTGGCCAGCAGCATCGCCCCGCCGTCGCGGTCCTGGATATCGGCTGCAGTGACGATGGCATGCAGCATCAGGCCCTGGGTATCGACCAGGACATGCCGCTTCTTGCCTTTGACCTTCTTGCCAGCGTCATAGCCATGCGGATCGACGTGTGCGCCGCCCTTTTCGGCGCCTTTGACGCTCTGGGCGTCGATGATCGCTGCGGTCGGACTGGCCTCACGCGAGGCTCGCTCGCGGCATTTGACGTAGAGGGCGTGGTGGATGCGGTCCAGCGTTCTATCCCAGCTCCAGCGATCGAAGTAGTCGTATATTGTGCTCCGCGCGGCCAGATCTTTCGGGATTGCGCGCCACTGGCAGCCGGTGCTGAGGATGTACATCAGGCCGTTGACCACCTCGCGCAGATTGACCGTCCGCTTATTGCCGCCCGGTTTGGCCGGCGGGATCAAAGGAGCGATCTCCGCCCATTCTTCATCGGTCAGGTCACTCTCATAGCGCAGCCCGCTGCGGTCATAGCGGGCGCGGTTCTCCTTGGTCCACACGGCATGCCCCCCGAATCGATACAGGGGCCGGAAATGGTAACGGAATCAGTGGGTTCAAGACCCGCCCGCTAACCGATTCAAATGACTCGATTTGTTCCCGAACAGACACTGAGGCTAACGTGCGACGCTTCGGCATCTAGCGTCGGGAAGGTTACTCCGAAGCCGATATCGAGGAGGCGCCACGCGTAGGCGCGATCGAGGTTCTCAGTTCCCACGAAGTGCTCACGGCGTGAGCAGGTAGCCTTGTCCCGTTCGCGCCCGATGGGAAAAAGGAGTAGGTCGGCGCTCTCGAGGCGTATTGCCGACACGGCCGCGCCCGGTGAAAGTGGGCGCCAGCATCTCATTCCGTCTCAGGTTATGCCCCATGCTTCACAAAACTGTCCTCCTCGCCCTCGCTCTCCTCTTCGTCCTGCCAGCACATGCAGACGACGCGGCGACACGGGCCGCCTATTGGGGAAGCCCATCGGCAAACGGGGGACGGTGCTGCGACACGCTTGCTGAGGTGCGTGAGCATATCGACCGGATCGACCGCGACCTCGTGCGCCTCATGGCCGAGCGCCAGCAGTACGTGGGCGAGGCCGGACGGTTCAAGCGGGACCCCGCCGCCGTCAGCGATGCCAATCGAGTCGACGCCATCATTGAAAGTGTGCGCGCCGACGCCGAAGCGCAAAAGCTGGATCCGACGGTCGCCGACAAAACCTTTCGCGCAATGATAGCCGCGTTCGAGGACTTTGAGCGCGCCGAATGGACGGCGCGGCAGTCTAAGCAGGGGAAGTGAGGCGCATTGCGTTGCGCCGAAGGCGTGAGAGCGCGCCGCACGCGACCGGCGTCTCCCCCCAAGGTCGCGCTGCGCACGTCTCGGTTCCCTTCGCCTTCCGGCCCCCAACGTAGGGCGTCCGAAGGGACGCCCATCCGTCGACCGGCTATCGGGGGCGGAGCGCCAATCGACTACGCTGAACAAATAGCGAACCCTTTATTCGACGCCGGCGAAGCGTCCATGCCGGCCGGCGCCGCTTGCGAACCGCGCCGGTCCTTCGGCCCCTTCGCCGCTCGCGAGAGTTGCGAGGCCCTTTGCAACCTCGTTGGCGGCCGCCGTCTCGCCGCTGAGGTCCCACTGCTCGATCGCAGAGAGCCGGTCGTTGCGCATCGCATTCTGGGGAAAGCCGCAAAGTGTTTGGGCGAGCGCCAGCGCCCGGGCAAGCGCCTCGCCGTCGTCTGTCACCTCGTTGACGAGGCCGATGCTGAGCGCCTCCTTCGCCGAGACCGGCCGCCCGGTCAGGATCAACTCCATCGCCCGCCCGTGCCCGACGATGCGCGGCAGGCGGATTGTGCCGAGGTCGATCAGCGGCACGCCGAAGCGCCGGTTGAAGACGCCGAACACCGCCGAGCGCGCCGCGATCCTCAGATCGCACCAGAGCGCAAGCTCAGTCCCGCCAGCGACCGCCGGCCCCTCGATCGCCGCGATCACGGGCTTTCCGAGTCTGAGCCGCGTTGGCCCCATCGGGCCAAAGTCGCCGGACTCCTCGAACCGCCCCGTCTCGCCCGCGGCCAGCGCTTTCAGATCGGCGCCGGCGCAGAACGCGTCCCCCGCGCCGGTTAGCACAGCGACGTCGGCGTCCGGATCGGCGTCGAAGCGCCGGAAGGCGTCGTAGAGCGCCCGGGCCGTCGGCAAGTCGACGGCGTTGCGCTTTTCCGGCCGCTCGATCGTCACGATAGCCACGCGCCCTTCGGCGCGGACGGAAACCGAAGCCGTCATGTGGGCACTCCTCCTCTCTTATCCTAATGCGCCCGACTCAGGCCGGACGCGCAGCCGGATAAGCACGGCGAACCCACGATCGGCAAGCGCGGCTTGACCCTCCGCTGCCGGTCGGGCAAGGCAGGCGCCGCTTTCACGTGAACCGCATTGCATGTCCATCCCCCCGCAGACGCCGGGCGCCGAGGAGGCGCCGGGCGGGTTTCTAGTGACCCTGGCGCACCGCCCCCGCCTGATTGCGGGGGCGCTCATCATGGTCGCGACCTACGTCGTCCTGCTTTTCGCGCCATTTGCGATGCGGGAATCGTCCCGGCTGCTCGTCGCCTGGAATATGGGCGCCGTCGTCTATCTCAACCTGATTATGCTCATGATGCTGCGTCCGACGGCGGATCCGCGCGTGCAGGCCCGGCCCGAAGACGAGAATCAGTGGGTTCTCTTGCTGCTCGGCCTGGTCGCCGCTGTCGCCGCGCTTGCGGCGATCGTCTGGGAGCTTGGCCCGGTGAAAAATATGGAGGGTTTCGCCAAGGCGGAACATCTCGTCCTGGTCTGCGTCAGCATTCTCACCGCCTGGACTTTCATCCAGGTCATGTTCGCGATCCATTACGCGGGCGTCTATTTCGCCGCGGTCGGCGACGGCGCCCTGGGCGGCCTCGAGTTTCCCGGCAAACCCGAACCCGGCTGGACCGAATTCGTCTATCAGGCGTTCACCGTTGGCTGCACATTCGCCAGCTCGGACACTAACGTGAAGTCAACCCGGATGCGGCGCATTTGCGTCATTCAGGGCGTCGTCGGGTTCTTCTTCAACACCATCGTCCTCGCCCTCGCCATCAACATTGCGGCCGGATTCTTCTGACCCCGGACCGCCGACCGGACCGAACGCCAATGACCAACTCCCCCGCCCAGAACCGAGTGCGAGCCGCGCTGCCCCGCGGGCTCGTCGACCGCGCGCCCGCCGACATCGCGGCGGCCGAGGCGATGATGGCGAAGATCCGCAGCGTGTATGCGCTCTACGGGTTCGAAGCGGTCGAGACGCCGTTCATCGAGTACACCGAGGCGCTCGGCAAGTTCCTGCCCGATCAGGACCGGCCGAACGAGGGCGTCTTCTCGTTCAAGGACGACGACGAGCAATGGCTGTCGTTGCGCTACGATCTGACCGCGCCGCTCGCCCGCTATGTCGCCGAGAACTACGACAAGCTGCCGAAGCCCTACCGGAGCTATCGGGCCGGCTGGGTGTTTCGCAACGAGAAGCCGGGGCCGGGACGCTATCGGCAGTTCATGCAGTTCGACGCCGACACGGTCGGCGCCGCCAGCGTCGCCGCCGACGCGGAAATCTGCATGATGGCCGCCGACTGTATCGAGGTGCTGGGAGTCCAGCGCGGCGACTATGTCGTCAAGGTCAACAACCGCAAGGTCCTGGACGGATTGATGGAAACCATTGGACTCGATGGCCCCGACAATGCCGGGCGCAGGCTCATAGTTCTGCGCGCGCTCGACAAATATGATCGGCTCGGCATCGAAGGAGTCCGGGAATTGCTCGGTGCGGAACGCCGCGACGAAAGCGGAGACGTCACCAAGGGTGCTGGACTTTCGCCGGAAAGAGTCACGCGCGTATTGGAATTCATCAGACCCGGCAGGCCGACCGTGAAGGCATGGACGCGCGTTGCCGAGGCTGGACAACGTCCCGTCGACGATATGATCCAGATTAAAATTCCGGTCATCGGCGAGCAGGGGCAGGCTTTTATCGACAACTTGCAGACCTTGAACCACTGGGCATCTTTTGTCGGAGCCACGTCGGTCGGACGTTCGGGAATCGAGGAATTATGGTCGCTCGTTTTGAGTTGCGAAGCCGCCGGGTACGGTTCGATGCGGGTCATAGTGGACCCCTCGGTCGTCCGTGGCCTCGAATATTACACCGGCCCCGTCTTCGAGGCGGAGCTGACTTTCGAGGTCAAGGACGAAGCCGGCCGGCCGGTGCGGTTCGGCTCGGTCGGCGGCGGTGGCCGCTACGATGGCCTCGTCGCGCGTTTCCGCGAGGAGCCTGTGCCGGCGACCGGCTTCTCGATCGGCGTGTCGCGGCTGCTCGCGGCGCTCCGCGCGATCAAAAGCCCGATCGTCGCTGCTGCGGAAGCGCCGGGGCCGGTCGTCGTGCTGGCGCTCGACCGCGACGAAAAATCGATGGCGAATTACCAGCGCCTCGTCGCATCCTTGCGCGCCGCAGGCATCGCGGCCGAACTCTATCTGGGCTCAGGCGGCATGAACGCGCAGCTCAAATACGCAGACAAGCGCATGAGCCGCTGCGCCGTCATCCAGGGCTCGAACGAGCGCGACGCACCCGGCGGCCCTCAGGTGACGATTCGCGATCTCAAGCTCGGCGCCGAACTCGCCAAGACGACCAAGGACCGCGCCGACTATCTCGAATTGCGCCAGCGCGCGCAGTTCGCCGCGCCCGAAGGCAAGCTCGTCGAGCGCGTTCGGGAGATTCTCGCCCGGGGGTAGGCGGGGCCGGAGGCCGCGTCCGCTACGGTTAGCAGATGCGGCCGAAAACACCCGGCTGAAGCCCAAGAGTTTCGAGGTCCGCTGAGGCGAAGCACAAGGGGCAACGCAAGCGTCGCGGCCCGCGCGTCAACCGCCGCTTGCCTGGGTCACCTCCGGCGGGACGCGGCTGCGACTGAGCACCAGCTTGCCGCCCTGCAAGCGCCAGACGGCCCGCTCGATGCGCGTCGCGCCTTTGGCGTTGATCTTGTAATCAACGACGAGGGCAGTCTTGTCTTTATCGATGAACCAGCTTCCCCCACGACGATCGCCGTGCCTGCGTCCCCAGTGCCGCCCTCGTTGTCGGCGTCGAGCACGACCCCTGGCTTGAGATCGACGAGCGCGCCGGCGTGGAACGCAAAGAGATCGAGTTGTCTCCATAAATAGCCCTGGCACATCCCGCCGCTCTCGATCGGCATTGCGTCGTCGCCGGCTCAATCGCGATAGCACAGATTCAAACAATGCCGTCAAAGGCAATGTCGCGAGCGTCTAGAGCGGTTTCCGATCAATCTATATCGTATCCGCGGGCCTTGAAGTAATTCAGACATTCGCCGGGTTTGAAGATTTCGGCACACGCTTCGAGTGCGTTCAAGGAGGCTTATCCCTTTGACTCAGGTTCCGCTATATGTTGTGTCTGAGCGGTCCCCGAGCGTGCGCGGAATCGCGAGGAAGCCAGGGCATGGCGCGGGGCCGTTCGCTCGCCGAGTTTCAGAAAGCATTCGCCGACGAGGCGAGTTGCGCCACGTTTCTGTTCAAGCGTCGCTGGCCCGACGGCTTCGGTTGTCCCGCTTGCGGCAAGCGCCGCGCCAATGCGCTTAAAACTCGTCCACGCCTGTTTGAATGTCTGGATTGCGGACGTCAGACTTCGCTCACCGCCGGCACCGTGATGCACCGCTCGAGGCTGCCCTTGACGACGTGGTTTCAGGCCGCGCACTTGATGACGACGCACTCCAACGGCATATCGGCGCTGCAACTGGAGGCCCAACTCGGCGTCACCTACAAGACTGCCTGGCTGCTGACGCAAAAACTACGGCGCTCAATGATCGATCCGAACCGAGAGCTTCTCGAAGGCGTCGTCGAGGTCGATCAGACGGAGATTCCGTTCCGGGTTGGCGACGCGTTCTTCGAGTCCGGCAACGCGGGGAAAATTCTGATTGCCGGAGCGATCGAGGTCATCGAGCGCGACACCAACAAGCCGAAACCCCGGCGCGTGGAGCGGCGAGCAAAAGTCGGCCAGCTGAGGGGGTGATCGGCGTGCAAGAGTCGGCCACCTCCTGATCAGACTTACATCATCTCCGATTGCGACATCGGAGGTGTTCAGGGGTGCTGACTGTGGAGACGATTGCACGGGTTCGACGGGAGCAGGCGAGAGGGAAGAGCGTCCCGGCGATTGCGCGGGATCTGCGGTTGTCTCGGGACACGGTGACCAAGTACCTCCGGTCCGGCGAGACCGCGGCGAAGTACGAGCGTCATTGCCAACCTTATCCGCAACTCGGGCCGTTTCTGGCTGATCTGGAAGAGTTGCTGGAGCGCAATGGTCGCCAGCCTGCGCGGGATCGGCTGGACAAGCGGCAGCTATTCGAGGCGCTTCGGCGGGCCGGCTATGCCGGCGGCTATGACGCGGTGCGCCGTTACGCTCGGCGCTGGGTGGATATTCGGGCGACGAAGACGGAGGCCAAGGCCACCGAGGCCTTTATTCCGCTGACCTTCGCGCCGGCCGAGGCCTACCAGTTCGACTGGTCGGAGGAATGGATCGTCCTCGACGGCGTCGCCTTCAAGGCTCAAGTCGCGCACGCCCGGCTTTGCCACAGCCGCATGCCCTACATCCGGGCGTATCCGCGGCAGAGCCAGGAGATGATGTTCGACGCCCATGCCCGGGCCTTTGCCTTCTGGGGCGGCGCCTGCGAGCGCGGCATCTACGACAACATGAAGACGGCGGTGGACGCCGTGTTCGTCGGCAAGGAGCGCAAGTTCAACCGCCGCTTCGCCCAGATGTGCTCGCATTACCTGGTCGAGCCGACGGCCTGTACGCCTGCGGCCGGCTGGGAGAAGGGGCAGGTCGAGAACCAGGTCGGCAGCCTGCGCCAGCGCCTGTTCATTCCGCGCCCGCACGTGAAGACGCTGGAAGAGCTGAACCGGCAGCTGGAGGACGGTTGCATCGCCTACGCTCGGGAGAGCCGCCATCCCGACGACCGTGAGCGCACTGTGTGGGAGGCGTTTGAGGCGGAGCGCCCGGCGCTTGTGCCGATCCGCGGGCCATTCGACGGATTCCGCGAGGTCGATGTCAGCGCCTCGAAGACCTGTCTGGTCCGCTTCGATCGCAACCGCTACAGCATCGGGGCCAAGGCCGCCAACCGGCCGGTCCAGCTGCGGGCCTATGCCGATCGGGTCGTCGTCCGCTTCGATGGCGAGGTGGTGGCCACGCACGAGCGCGTCTTCGGCCGCGACCGTGTTCGCTACAACCCGCTGCACTATCCGCCGGTCCTGGCCCGCAAGCCCGGCGCCCTGCGCAATGGGGCGCCGTTCAAGGACTGGGAGCTGCCGCCCAATCTGACCAAGCTGCGCGCCCGCCTCGGCCGTTCCGACGAGGCGGATCGCCAGTTCGTCGGCATCCTCGCCGCCATCCCCGAGGACGGTCTCGACGCCGTCGAGGACGCCTGCCGCCTGGCCTTGTCCGAAGGCCTGTGCAGCCGCGACGCGGTGCTCAACATCCTCTCATGGGGCCGCGACAGCGCGCCGCCGGCGCCCTTGGCGGCGCCGTCCCTCCCGCAGTTGCGCCTCGTCCCAACGGCCGATTGCGCCCGTTACGACCGTCTGCGCGTCATCACCCCGGAGATCGACCGTGGAGCGCCATGATCTGCTGGCGCTGATGACCAAACTCAAGCTCGCCGGCATGCGCGCCGCCTACGACGACGTCATACGCGACGGGCTGAAGCGGCAGCGATCCGTGCAGCAGATCCTCGGCGACCTGTTGTGCGCCGAAGTGGCGGAGAAGGAAGCACGCTCGATCAGCTATCAGATCGGCGCCGCCAAGCTGCCGCTGGCCAAGGACCTGACCGAGTTCACGTTCACCGGGAGCCCGGTCAACGAGGCCCTCGTATGCGACCTGCACGGCGGCGGATTCCTCGAGACCCAGCGCAATGTCGTATTCGTCGGCGGCCCCGAGCCCGATTCATAGTGCTCACCTCGCCATCTCATTGAAAGTTCAGGGGTAGCGCCGGCTGATCTTCAGACGGCGGAGTTCTGGGCGCATGCTTCCTTCGCCGCTCGGCAGCGGAAGCGACCTCGGCGCTCTGGATATCGGCGGTGCGGATGACCCAAGGCGCCCCTTTGCAGATCTGATTTGCGGGAAGAGCGCCTTCGACAATCAGGCGGCGAACGGTCGCGGGACTGACGGCGAGGGTCTCGGCCGCCTCCTCCAGCGTCGCCTCGCCGCGCTCGGCGCGTTCGCCCTCTCGGTAGACGGCGATGCCGTGAATGTTGCGTAGAGTGGCCACCCGCGTTCGCGTCCACGAATGCCCCTTGGCCGTCGTCTTCCCGGTCCGATTGAGAGCGGCCGCGATCGCCATGTCCGGCATCTGTCGGGCCATCGCCCGTACCAGATTGACGACATCGGCGTCGACACGCCAGCGGTGCTCCCCCGTGCGGTTCTTGCGCACGCGAAGTGGCGTATGATCCTCGCCCGCCCAGCGGATGACGAGATCGAGACCATCATCCTCCACGCGTACGACGATCTCCTCGATCAGCGTGCGCACGATCCGCTTGCGTGTGGCGATGGTCGCCCCTTCCGCATGCCAGGCGCGCTCGACGTCGGCGCCGAGCCTCATGAGCGCTTCCCGCTCATCTGGAGTTACGCCGTTCGAAGGCGTGGCGCTGAACGCATCGAGTTCGTCCTGAAGCCGTCGCTCCTCCTTCAGGCGTTCGTTCCAACGCCGCTCGAGTTCGCCCGCGACCAGCCGGTTGTCGGGATCGACGGCGTCATATTGCCGTCGAGCGTGCGCAGCCTCGAAACGCGCCTGCTTGAGCGCCAGCTCGACCTGTCGGCGCTTCTCGGCGTCCTCGCGTCCACGTTCCTGAAGAGCCGCCAGCGCCGCTTCGACGCCCAGAGGCTGAATGCGCTCGATGACTTCGGCGGCGACCGCGGCGGCGACGCGAAGACTGCCGAAGGAGATGCAGCGCTTCGTCCCGTGGTTGAGGAATGCGCCCTGGCAGTGATAGCGCGCGACGTCGCCCTTCGTTCCGCCGTAAGCGACATGCAGCTTGCGCCCGCAATGGCCGCAGCGGAACAAGCCGGCGAGCAAGGCTTCCCCTCGCCGCACGGCGCCCCGGCTCGCCCAGCTCTTGCCGTTGGCGTTGTCGCTGATCAGGCGCTGATTCCTCTCGAAGGCATCCCAGCCGATATAACCTTCATGGTGGTCGCGGATCAAAACGTCCCACTCGGGCCGCTCGACCCAAACACCGCGCGTGACGCGTTTTCGGCCATTCTCGATTCTCGTCTTGCTGATCGACCGGCCGTACGCATAGGCGCCGGCGTAAATCGGGTTGGTGAGGATGTGATGGATCGTATTGTAGACCGGCGGCTTCCACTCCAGGCCCCGGCCTTCCGCGCCGTAGCAGACGGCGGGGAGCAAGATCCTCTCCTGCCGAAACCAGAGATGGACCTGCCGCACGCTCTGCAGTTCTTCGAACTTCCGAAAGACGAGCGCAAGCGCTTCGCGCACGCGAAGGTCCGGGTCCTTCTCGATCCGATCGTGGTGGTTGCGCACGTAGCCGATGGCGACCGAGGTGAAGAGCTCGCCGCGGCGCGCCTTCTGCTTGAGCGCTTCATGGGCGCGCTGGCGCAGGATCGTCAGCTCCATTTCGCTCATTGTGCCTTTCATGCCGAGCAGGAGCCTGTCGTTGGGAAGACGGGGATCGTAGACGCCGTCCTCATCCGCGATCAGCGTCCCGACGAGCCCGCAGAACTCGAGCAGCGTGTGCCAGTCACGCCCGTTGCGGGCCAGGCGCGAGGCCTCGATCGACACCACCGCGCCGACCCGGCCTTCGCAGATCGCAGCCAGCAGCTTCTCGAACCCGGGGCGGCTGACGCCCGAGCCGGAGCGGCCGAGATCGTCGTCGATGACGCTGACCTCGGCCCAGCCGAGCTGCCGGGCTCGCTCGACCAGCCCATATTGGCGTCGACGGCTCTCGACGTTGTTGTTCACCTGATCGACCGTCGACTGGCGGACGTAGACGATCGCCTCCCTGGCGAGATGGTCAGCCTCGATCCGGCTCATGGCGCGCCTCCTTCCGGATCGAAGCCGAGACCTTCTGCGAAAGCGCCTCCGCCAGAAGCGCTCGCAAACTCTCCACCATCGCCCGGCGGCGTTCGTTCGGGATCGGTCGCAGGCGCGGCGGCTCTTCGAACAGGTCCGGTTGTCGGCGTTCCAGGCGCATGATCAGCTCCGTCGGTCAGGAGCGAATCCCCACGGTCGGAGCCTAGAACCGCATCGAGATAAGCGCGCAGATCACGCAAACGCGCCAGGCAAAGCCGCGGAGCCGTACGAATCTCGCAGGCTGCAGCCGCAGGCCGCAACATCCACTCTGGCGTCAACGTCAGCGTGCCGTCGGCAAGACGAATCGTGAGATGCACATCGCCCCCGAAAACGACGCGCCGACCGCTCGTGGCCACCGCCCTGCCAGCGAGTGGATGAAAGGCATAGTAGATTGTCTCTTCGCTCGCCAGAATCCCGGCGCCATGTCGCTGTCTCGACCGGCACCGGCAAAAGCCATCTGTCGATCGCCATCACCGCCAATTGCATACGCAAGCGCAGCGCTCGGGCGCGCTTCTCAATGTCGTCGACCTGTTCAACCGTCTGGAGGCCGAGGCGCGCGCCGGCGTCGCCGGGAGACTGGCCGAGCAACTGACCCGCGTTGATCTGGTCGCGCTCGACGAACTCGGCTATCTGCCCTTCGCCCAGTCGGGCGGCCAGTTGCTGTTCCACCTGATAAGCCGGCTCTACGAGCGGACGTCGATCATCGTCACCACCAATCTCGCCTTCGCCGAATGGTCGTCGTGTTCGGCGACGCCAAGATGACCACCGCCTTGCTCGACCGCCTCACCCATCACTGCGACATCGTCGAGACTGGCAACGAAAGCTGGCGCTTCAAGAACCGCGCCTGAGCTGCCCCACCAACCGCGTTTCGTGACGTAACGATTGGGACTGGCCCATGCCGCGCAAGCCGATCGGCGAGAAAGCCATGACCGACGCCGAGCGCCAGGCCCGTTACCGAGGCGCACGCGCGGCCGATGCGCGGGTGACCCGCACCCGTCCCCCGGCCGACCATCGCAGCCGCGCCCGGCGTTGGCAGGACGCCGGCGCCCAGCTCAGCGAGTTGCAAGCACAATATGCCGGTTGGCTCGAGGCGCTGCCGGCCAACCAACAAGACAGCGCGCTGGCCGAGGCCCTCCAGGCGATCTGCGACTTCGACCTCACTGAACTCCAGGCGATCGTTCCGCCCCGCGGCTTCGGCCGAGATTGACCCGCACGACGTCCGCTCGGCACGAGCTCCGGCGCTTCAAAAACCGCGCTCGACCAGCCAAGCTCACCTGCGCCGCGCCAAACCGCGATCGCCCCGGCTGCGCAACCCCGACCAGCTCCGCCGGGGCGAGCGCTATAGCGGCGTCACGCGAGGATCCGAAAATCCCTCGGGTCGATGACGCGGAAATTGTCGGTGATGGTTGACGAGAACTCGTCGAACCGCTGAGGCACGGTTTCACGCAGGAAACCGAGCACGGCTTCGGCGAAGTCGCGGAATTTGGCGTAGCATCTGTTGTGGGTGACGTTCTCGTGCATCACCTTCCACAGCCGCTCGATCGGGTTGAGATGCGGACAGTATGACGGCACGAAGTGCAGGACGATGCGCCTGCCTGGCTGTTGCAGCCAGCCCTGGACGACTTTGGCGTGGTGGTAGCGGGCGTTGTCGAGGAAAACATGGATGCGGCTCATCGTTGAATGGGAGCGCTCCAGCGCCTCGAACAAGGCGATCGTGCTTGCCGCGTCGACGGTCTGGACATCCATGATGCTGGTCCGTCCGGTCTCCAGGTCGATCGCGCCGTGCAGGTTCAGCCGGTCGCGTCCGGAGGCCGCGGGAAGTGCGCAGCGCTGTCCGCGCGGCAGCCAGCGTCCAGCGGGCTTGGCCTGGTGGGTCGGATGGACGGCGTCGACGTAGACGACCGTCTCGTCCGGGCCGAGCGAGTTGCGCAAGTCCTCATGCGCGTCGATAAACTTTTGCTGGGTCTCCAGGTCGATCTTGCCGGGCACGGATTCCGGCTTCTTCCAGTCGAATCCGATGCGGTTCATCAGCTTGATCAGTCCGGAGCGGCCATAGTCGAACCCGAACCGATCCAGGATGAATTGCCCGATTTCGGTGGTCGACGTCGGCAGCGCCTCCGTCGCCCAAGCGCGCAATTCGTCGATCTGGAGGGGCGACAGCCGCCCGGTTCCGCCCTTCAGGTCGAACAGGACGATCGCCTCGACGCCGCCTTCCTGGAATTCCTTGAGCCAGATGCGGATGGTCGAGTTGTCGAGGAACAGCGCTTCGGCAATCGCGGCAAAGGACCAGCCCTTGTCGAGCAGAAGGATGGCGTTCGCCCGGCGGACGATGCGATGCTCCTCCAGCCCGTCCCTGACGATCTTCACCAGGTCGGCCCGATCCGCTCCGCTGAGGAAATTGCGATTCGTCTTCACCAGACGACTGGAATCGATCCCGCTGATTCGGTCAAACGATTTTCGGATGGGCGCGGAATCCCGCTATACCGTCCGCGCCACAAGGGCGGTTTTGGACGCCGATTTTGGGTCCCTTTCTGGCGCCGATTGAAAACCTCAACCCTAGATGTGGACTACTCTTGGACGCCGATCATGGCCGACTTTTCGACGCCGATTGACAAGCGGGAAGGCGTCGCATTCGTGTTCAACGGGCTCGGCACGGCCTCCCAAATCGCCGTGCGGGACTTCCTCGACGAGAGCGAGGTTCGCCAGCTCTTTTCCGCTTTCGGCGTCATTGACTCCGAGCATCACCCCTGGACGCTTCCGTTCTTTCAGCTCTACGCACGCGAGGCGGCGATCTACGCCCGCTACACGCTGCAGACCCTGCCGCACGCCAAGGTCGCGATCCTCTACCAAAACGACGACCTCGGGCGGACCTACCTGAAGGGCTTCACCGACGCGCTCGGGTTGGAGCATCAGGGCATGGTGGTCAAAACCGCGTCCGACGAAATGTCGGAGCCAGCAATAGACGACGAGGTCATCACTCTGCAGGCTTCCGGCGCCGACGTACTGTTGATCGCCGCTTCACCCAAATTTGCGGCCCAGGCGATCCGCAAGGCCGCCGATCTCGGTTGGAATCCGACGCGCTTCATCTCTGTCGTCTCGTCTTCGATCGTCGGTGTGCTAAAGCCAGCCGGGCTCGACAACGCGCGCAATCTGATCACGGCGATCTCGAACAAAGACGTTTCCGATCCGCAATGGAAGGACGACGCCGACGTGAAGGCCTATTCCGCCTTTATCGACAAATACATGACGCCCACCGATCTCTGGCTGATCTTCTACAGTTGGAGCAGGTCGGCACGGCGTAAGATATTGAAATCATTGCAGGTGATTGGTGCCGAACGCGGAAATGTAGTGCCACGTTTCTGGCAGATTGATGTTGATTTTATTAGATTATTGACGCACCCTGTGCGAACCAAGACCGAGTCGGCCCCAACTTTCGGGCACGCATCTCAGCAAAAAGATCTCGGATTGGCGCACCGCGATGCCCTGGCGTTGACTCCAGACCGCGGCGGATGGACGTAGCGCCCGACGTCACGTCGCAAACGGCCTATCAACATCTAGATATTGTAATGTAGTGCCACGCCTTCAGATCAGCGCGTTTTTGCGCTCGATATCAACGGCTTAGTTTTTCCAACTGTCGAAGATCAGTCTGGAGTAGTGCGGCAGTGTACGGCTACCAGTCGGCGGCGCTCCTCGTCGCGGTGCTCGTATGTGCGGGGACGACCTCTCGCGCGAGAACATCATGCGTCAGGCGACGCATCTGAAGGACCTGACGCTGTCGCTTGCCTTGCCCGGCGTGACGATCAACTCGAGCCCGACCGACTATCGGATGATCCGGCAGTACCAGCTGCAACGCTTCGACGGTAAGCACTGGAAGATGTTCGGCGCACTTTTGGCGGATTAGGCTTTCCATCTAGGCGAATTGGCCTAGTGACATAGCAATCGTGCATCGCGGAGGTCTTTACACTACCATAACGGCCCAGGGACTCAACGTGTTTAGCCTTTTGCAGTCTCAAAACCGAGTTTTGAGTTCAGCTTGACAAGTTCGGCGAGTGAACGAGCCTTCATCTTTTCCATGACTCGCCCGCGATGCGCCTTGACCGTAATCTCGCTGATACCGAGTTCGCCGCCGACCTGCTTGTTCAGGAGCCCGCTGACGACCAACGCCATCACTTCGCGTTCGCGGCGGCTGAGCGTGTCATAGCGCTCTCGAAGAGCCTGCATCTCGGCTTCGCCGCGTAGAACTGCTTCGCTGCGCTGGATCGCGCCCCTGATCGCCGCCAAGAGGGCCTCGATTTCCAGCGGTTTCGTCAGGAACTCGACGGCGCCGGCCTTCATAGCCCGAACGCTCGCCGGTATATCGCCGTCGCCCGTTATGAAGATGATCGGCATTTCACTCCGACCCGCAATCTGCTTCTGCAGATCGAGGCCGTTGAGGTTCGGCAGCGTAAGGTCGAGCACCAAACAGCACGGCGTCGCTGGCCGCGGATGAGAGAGGAACTCCTCCGCCGAGATAAACGTCTCGACCTCCCAATGTTCAGTGCGGATCAGGAGTTCCAGAGACTCGCGCACGGAAATGTCGTCGTCAACCACGAACACAATCGGGGTGAGTTGCGACATGGCCAACTCCGCCGACGGATTGTTTTCCATATCTAGTGCCGCGCTTCCTTGATATCGAATTGTTTCCATGAATCAAACGTCCCTGCTGTTTTGAAGCATGGAGATGAATTCGTGGCCGAGAAGAAGTACATCGTAAAATTGAGCCTTGAAGAACGGTCCTTCCTGGAGGAATTCCTTTGCAAGGGCAGACGCTCGGCTGAGTTGGTTACGCGGGCGCGGATCCTGCTCAAAGCCGACGTTTCCGAAGCGGGCGACGGATGGACCGACGAGCAGATCATGGAGGCGCTTGATACGAGCAAGTCCAACGTCTCGCGGACCAGGCAGCGGCTCGTCGAGATGGGCTTCGAGGACTGCATGTGCCGGAGCTACAACCCGAAGTCGGCGCGTCCGATGACCTTCGACGGCGAGGCCGAGGCGCGGCTCATCGCCCTGACATGCTCAGCGCCGCCCGAAGGTTATGCAAAGTGGTCGTTGCGCCTGCTGGAGGAGAAGGTCGTCGAACTCAAGATCGTAGAACGCGCCAGCGACAGCACCATCGGGCGGACTTTAAAAAAAACATCCTCAAGCCGCACCTGAACCGGCAGTGGGTGATCCCGCCGGAGGCCAACGCCGAGTTCGTCGCCGCAATGGAGGATGTGCTGGAGGTCTATTCCCGTCCATTCGACCCGCAACGGCCCGTCGTCTGCCTCGACGAGACCTCGAAGCAACTGATCGTCGAGACGCGCGTCCCCGTGCCCGCCGCGCCGGGCCGTCCGGCCCGCCACGACTACGAATACGAGCGCAACGGAACGGCCAATTTGTTCATGGTCTTCGCCCCGCTCGAAGGCCGGCGCCATGTCGAGGTCACCGAACGACGCACCGCCGTCGACTACGCTCACATGCTGAAGAAAATCTCCGACGAGCAGTTCTCCCAGGCGGAGAAGATCGTCCTCGTGCAGGACAACCTCAACACCCACAAGCCGGCGTCGCTCTACGCCGCCTTCCCCGCCGCCGAGGCGCGGCGGCTGGTCGAGCGGTTCGAGTGGCACTACACTCCAAAGCACGGAAGCTGGCTCGACATGGCCGAATCCGAACTCAGCATCCTGTCACGGCAATGCCTCGACCGGCGAATCCCGGACATCGGCACGCTGGCCGCCGAGGCGGAGGCGTGGACCAGGAACAGAAACAAGAAATGCGTCAAGGCCGACTGGCAGTTCACCACCGACGACGCCCGCGTCAAACTGAAGAGACTTTATCCTCAGTTCCCTTGAATCGGGACACTAGGTCGACAAGGTGGCTAGAGCGTGGCGACGGTTTGGTCTACCCAAGCGCGACTTCCAGCGCCTTACGAAGATCGCTATCGCTGAAAGGTTTGAACAGACAGTCCACCGCCCCTTGTTCGAGCATGCGCGGGCGGACACTCTCGTCGGCATCCGCGGTGATGTAGACGATCGGAATCCCCAGCCTTCGTCGCTTGAGCTCGCGTTGGAGATCGGGCCCTGACATGCCCGGCATGGCGATATCGAGGATCAGGCATCGGGTGCGCGCCAGGCTTTTGGAATTCAGAAATTCCTCGGCTGACGAGAAAGCCCGGACGGCAAGGCCGAACTCCGTCAGCAAGTCGGGCAGCGACTCACGAACGGATTCGTCGTCATCGACGACCGAGACGAGCGGACGTTTAATCTTCACGGATTTCACGGACTTCTTCACTTCGAGTAGCGCTCCATCAATCTTGCTGTTTCACCGCGGACCGTGGCGCCGGGCGCTCGCCGCGTCTTCGGCTACGATCGGGACGGAAAATGAAAATGCGGCGCCTGGTCTCTCGTTTAGCGCCGCCCATATGCGGCCGCCGTGCCGTTCGATGATGGAAGGACTGATAGATAATCCTATTCCCATACCATCGCTCTTTGTTGTGTAGAACGCGTCGAAAAGTCGCTGCAGACGATCCCGCTCAAACCCCACGCCGGCATCCTGAACCGTCAGGCGGACGCAAACGTTCCCGTCTCGCTCCGTCGTAATCACTATCTGCCGCGGCCGGTCTCGGACGGAGATCATCGCGTCCGACGCGTTCTGAATGAGGTTCAAAACGACCTGCTGCAGCTGCACGCGGTCGCCGTTCACGAGGGGCAACTCCTCAGCAAGCTGGGTTCGTAGAGCTGGCTGGGTTTCTGGGATCGGCCCCGTGACAGGGCGATCACCTCTCGCGTCGCCTCGTTGAGATCGACCGGCTCGAGCGGGGCGTTCTTCTGGCTAATGAGGGCGCGCAATCGCTTGACGACCTCGGATGCGCGATTGCCATCACGAATCGTGCGCCGCGTCGTCTCGCGCGCGCCCTCAATGTTCGGCGGGTTCGCGGCCAGCATATGCAAGCAGGTGTTAGCGTTCGTGATGATGCCCGACAATGGCTGGTTGACTTCGTGCGCGATCGAGGCCGTCAGTTGACCCATTGTCGGGACGTGAACCATCTTGGCAAGCTTTGCCTGCGTGCGGCGGAGCTCCACTTCGGCGCGCTTTCGATTCTCGATGTCGATGATTACGCTGAACCATATGACGATCGCGCCAGAACTCATTGCGCAACGGGACGGTGCGATAAAGACACCATCGGTACACTCCGTCGAAGCGGCGCAGCCGAGCCTCCACCGTCGCTACGCCACCGGAACTCCCCGTGTTCCTTCCCGTGCGAACAAGGGCATCCATGTCGTCAGGATGAACTCCAAAGCTCAGCTGCAAATTCGTCGACCACTCAAGAGTTAACTCTAGGTAGTCGAGATAGTTTTGATTTATGAAGTCCCAGGATCCGCCCGTACGTGTCGTGGCTGCCAGTCTAGGCATCGTATTGACGACGAGCCTAAGGTTACGTTCACTTCCCGCCAAAGCCTCCGCGACGACTTTGCTCTCTGTTACGTCTTGTATAGCGCGCATGAAAACCGGTTGGCCAGGCGTATCCTCCGTGCGATTGGCCGCCGAGTGCAAATGCTTTAGATTCCCGCTTCGCGTGACGATGCGGAACACCTGATCGAAATCCTCGCCGTCGGCGATAGAGTTCGCGAAGGCGGCGTTGAAAGACGCCAAGTCCTCGGGGTGGATCGACGTACGAAACGAACGGAACGAGACGACGGTCCCCGGATCTTGCTCCGAGATGCGATAGAGTTCATCGGACCTGATATGTTCGTCCGTCAACACAGCTGACGTAAAACTGCCGGTATGGCTCAGCCGCTGCGCTGTGACGAGATGCTCATGTTCGCGCCGGAGCGCCGACTCGCTGCGGTACAGCGCCTCCTCCGCCCGTTTGCGGTCGTTCATGTCGATTAGAAGGTTGTACCAGCGAAGGAGGCCCCCGCTCGCATACTGAAGCGGAAAACCCAGGGCCCCGAACCAGCGATAGACACCGTCGAAACGTCGAAGACGAAGCTCCAATTCGAAGGGCTCACATAACGCAATTGCTTGGGTAAAGAATTCGATGGCACGTGGACGATCTTCATGATGAACCATGATGTCGGTCGACCAGTCTTTCGGCCATGCACCCATCAAACCGAAGTACTCGAGCGCCTTTTGGTTGGTATACGTAATTTCACCGTTGGCAGAAGAGCCAAAACGCGGGCTGATAACACTCCGGAAGATTAGAGCTCGTCTGATGCAAAGCGCAGCGTTGGTTTGCCGAAGCTCTTCAATTTCCTTCTCTAGCACTTCGTTGGCGGTTGCGAGCTCTTGAGTTCGCAGTGCAACCGGCTGATCTACTTTCTCTTCTCCACACCTATGCTTGCCTGGGTGGGTCGCTTCCCGAAACAAGATAGACGCCTGTTCCTCATCGGGCCGCCGAAGAACTTCGACGTCCATGCCCACGCAACACCACTTGACGATCCGTTCGGCATCGTCGCAGAGCGGACCGCACCGGATAAGGAACCAGCGATCGCGCGCCTCGAAGCGGCGCAGCCGCGCTTCCAGCTCGCCCGGCTCACCGGACGTAAAAATCTCTCGCCAGCGTTCCTGCGATTGAGGCAGGTCCTCTCGACAGATTGCAAACTGCCAGTCCGAGCCGCCCTCTTCGGCCGGATCCAGACCCGTGTATTCGACCCATCGTCGATTGGCGAAGTCGATGGGCCGGTCGGGCGTCGCGGTCCATACCAGGGCCTGGAGCCCGTCCATAGCACGGCCGAGTTCGCTTTCCATTGCCGTCCGTTGTGGCGTATGCGTCCGCAAGCATGTGTCAAAGTGTAACCAATTCGACAGTGCGCCTTTTTGCGCTTTAGCGTCGATGACCCTTTGGTATTGGTTTCAGCCAACAGCGCCTGTGAAACCGGCAACACTGTGTCCCCGATCCGAATCTACTGTGTCCCCGATCCGAATCTAAAGCAAAGCGCTTGGCCGCTCGATACGAACTGCCCCGACGATACCAAGGTAGCGGCGATACCTACGTGCAATAGCGTCTTCTCCTCGGGGAGGGTCCTATCCGTCTTGCAAAACCCCGGAAGACATTGCGTGAGTTGTTCATCCGTTCGATGGCAGGCATCCTCTATGAGCCAGCAGAGCAGCGTGACGGATCTGATTTCTGCTCGAAACGCCTGTTCGGCGCCAAACCCACAAAACACTTCCAGCACTGGGACGGTCTCGCCAGAGAAGAAGGCCACGTGGCGACGAAAAGTGCTGCTTGGAGCAGCGGCCGTTCTGATCCTGGCCGCCGCCCTTTGGATTGGCGTTCCGTGGGTCCGGACGGCTCTCAACACAGTTTCAACGGACGACGCGTACGTCAACGGTCGCGTGACCTTCGTGGCGGCGCGCGTCCGAGGCCAGGTCGCGCGCGTCCTCGTCGACGACAACAACCGGGTGCGTAAGGGAGACCTTCTGGTCGAAATGGACAAGGAGCCGTTTCAGATCGCGGTCGCGATCAAAAAGGCGGCTGTCGATACGGCGACGGCGGACCTGCAGGTGGCGAAGGCCAAGGTGCGTGGGGCCGGCCGTCCTTTACGGTGAGGGTCATGGAGTTCCTCGATGGCAAGGTGGCCCGTGAGACCCAATACTTTGCCGACCCGTTCGAACCCGGACCCTCGCGCGCGCGGTCGGTTGAGCGAATGGAATGAAATCGGCGCGACATTGGCGCTCCCGCGCGTGCTGGACCGGGCAGAGGCGCCCGTGGATACCGCTGAGCTCGCTCGTTTTCTCATCGGCAAAATGCTCTTGCGGATACTGGCTGAAGGTGTGGCTGGAGGCCGCATCGTCGAGACCGAGGCCTACGGAATCGGCGACCCTGCGGGTCAGGCCTATCGCGGCCTCACCCCGCGCAATCGCGCGCTTTTCCTCGAGCGCGGGCACGCATATGTTTATCTTGCCTACGGCGGCTCGTTCCTGCTGAACGTCTCGAGCGAGGCGTCCGGCTTGGGCGCGGGCGTTTTGATCAGGGCAATCGAGCCAACCATCGGCGGCACGGTCATGGAGCGAAATCGCGGCGTTGAGCGTGCGCGAGACTTGGCGCGGGCCCGGGCCGGCTGTGCGAAGCCTTGGGGATTGATCGCGCCGGCTGGACGGGATCGACCTCTGCCTGATGGGACCCTTGTGGCTCGCGCGGGACGAGTTGTGGCTCGCGCGGGACGACCATGTCGCGCCGGAAATCGGGGTCAGCCCGCGGATCGGCCTCTCGCGCGAGACTGACCCGCTCCTGCGTTTCTACGTCCGCAACAATCCTCTCGTTAGCGGTCCGAAAAAACTGAACCGCTAATCCAGTCCTGAATCTCCAGCATGGAGTCTTCAGGCAGGCTCGAAGCCTCAAGATTTCCTGGATACGGCGAGGCGTGGTCGCATCGCAGTATCCTCCAAACTCAGTCTCACCGTTACTTCGTCGCCTTTCCGTAAATCGACACCAAAGTATCGGCGATACCATTGTGCAATGGCAGTGTGATCAGGTTGTCGCTATCTTGTGCCCGTTAAATCGGGAAAGGCGCCAGGTCTCGAGGAGGTTGCTATGGTCATTGCCGTGATACAAGAGTGGGTCCGTTCGGTTCCAGGCGATAAATTGATTACATCTGGTAGAATCAGAGCGAGGAAGATGCGGTGGGTGCCAGTCGACGATGGCAGTACCCCTAGGTCTTGAGCCGTAACATTGTACCGCTCGAACGATCTGCACGAGAACCCAATGACCGCACTCGAAGATAACGCTCCCGGCGGGATGATTTTGACGCCGCCATCCTCGGACCCTCTGCGGACGCGTTTTGATCGCGTGCGCGCGATCTCGGTCGCGCTCGTGGCTGGCCTCTCCGACGCAGATGTCAGCGTCCAATCGATGCCGGACGCCTCGCCGAGCAAATGGCACCTGGCGCACACGACGTGGTTCTTCGAGACGTTCGTGTTGCGCGACTTCGTCCGCGGCTACCGTCCGTTCAATTCCGCGTTCGCCTTCCTCCACAACAGCTATTACGAATCTGAAGGCGATCGCGTCGCGCGGCCGTCCCGCGGGATGCTGACCCGCCCGTCGCTCGACGAGGTCCTGGCGTATCGCCGGCATGTCGACATCGCGATGACGCGGGCGCTCGACAATCTGCCGGCGCCGGCGCGGGACCTCATCCTGCTGGGGTGCAATCACGAGGAGCAGCATCAGGAACTGCTTCTGACCGACCTCCTTCATCTGTTCGCCCAAAATCCTCTCCTTCCGCAAGCCTACGCGCCCGGCGATGTTGCCATCGGCGCCGCGACCGACGCCTTGCGTTGGGTCGAGGGGCGCCAGGGTCCGGTCGATATCGGGCACGATGGCCGGGGCTTCGCTTTCGACTGCGAAGGGCCGCGCCATACCGCGTGGCTCGCGCCGCACGCGCTGGCGGATCGCCTCATCACCAACGGCGAATGGCGCGACTTCATCGACGACCGAGGCTACGGCGCGGCGAGCCTGTGGCTGTCGGACGGGTGGGCGTGGGTGCGACAGAACGGGATCGAGGCGCCTTTGTACTGGCGTCGCGACGATGGCGGCGCCTGGTCCGGGCATTTCGGGCTCGGCGGACTCGAACCGATCGATCCTGCCGCCCCGGTGCGGCATGTCAGTTACTACGAGGCCGACGCTTTCGCGCGATGGGCCGGCGCCCGGCTGCCGACCGAGGCCGAGTGGGAAAGCGCGTCTGAAGGCCTGAACGCCGAACAGGGAACGTTTCTGGATCGACCTGGCGCGGTCCGACCTGCATCCGCGCCCGCCGAAGACGGAATTCGTCAGCTATTCGGCGACCTGTGGGAGTGGACGGCGTCCGCGTTCCTTCCCTATCCCGGCTTTCGCCCGGCGGCGGGCGCAGTCGGCGAGTACAACGGGAAGTTCATGTCCGGGCAATTCGTCCTGAGAGGCGGAAGCTGCGCCACTCCGCGGGGGCACGTGCGCGCGAGCTACCGCAATTTTTTCTATCCGCACCAACGCTGGCAATTCAACGGCGTCCGCCTCGCAAAGGATATCTGATCGATGCTCCGCACAGACGACCCGCCTCTGCTCGGTACCGACGATCGTCCGTCGTCCGCCGATCCCGCTTTTCGACGCGACGTCGTCAGCGGCTTGGCGGCTCGACCGCGGACGATCCCGCCACGTTGGTTTTACGATCGCGACGGCTCGGCGTTGTTCGAGGACATCACGACGTTGCCCGAATACTACCTGACCCGGACCGAGCGGGCGCTTCTGCAAAGCGCGGCGGCCGAAATCGCCGCGCTTGTCGGGCCTGGGCGCGCGGTTGTCGAATTCGGCTCGGGCTCCTCTTCGAAGACGCCGATCCTGCTGACCACGCTCAATCCGGCGGCTTACGTGCCGATTGATATTGCCGGCGACGTTCTTCGAGACTCGGCGACAAAACTCTCGACGGTGTTTCGCGGCCTGCCGATCTACCCCATCGAAGGCGACTTCACCCACGCCGTGCGCCTTCCACCGGCGGTCGAGCGGTTGCCCCGGGTTGGTTTCTTTCCTGGGTCGACCATCGGCAACCTGCTGGTTCCTGACGCCGTCGATTTGCTGCGGACGATGGCGTCCACTTTGGGCGGCGGTTCGATGCTGTTGATCGGCGTCGACCGCATCAAGGACGAGAGCATTCTTTTGCCCGCTTATGACGACGCGGCGGGAGTCACGGCTGCCTTCAATCGCAATATTTTACATCGGATCAATCGGGAACTGCGAGGGTCGATTCCGGTGGACGCCTTTCGCCATCTCGCGCGTTGGAATGACAAGGAGGCGCGGATCGAAATGCATCTCGAGGCGGAACGCGATGTCGAGTTCCGGGTGGACGGTCATGTCTTCCGTATGGCCGCGGGCGAGACGATCCATACGGAAAACAGCCTAAAATACGGGCCGAGGGACGTCGGGGTTCTGCTTCGAGCGGGCGGGTGGTCGCCTGTGGCGACGTGGACCGATCGAGACGAGCTTTTCACCGTAATTTTGGCGCAAGCGACCGCCATACTGTCCGGGACCGCGGACCGGCGCAATTGGAGCGTGGCCGATCGAGTATTCTGGCTGCCTCAAGATGATCCGAAAAACCGGGTCACGACCGTCCCTCCGAAGCGTGAACATTAAACCCTTGGGACCGGAATGGGGGCGCGCGAACGCCAGAGCGGCTTCTTCAGCAACGGTGTCGTGGATAGGCGAGAACGATCTGAAAGGAAGGACCATGTCTGAGGCGAACAAGGCCAATGCCGTCGCCTTCCACAAGAAAGCGGTCTTTGAAGGCGACGTTGAGAACGCGTTCCGGCTCTATGCCGGAGGCGCCTATCGCCAGCACAATCCTCTCATTGAGGACGGCATGGAGGGCCTCCGCAAGTTCGTCGCCTTGATCCTCGCCAATCATCCGGACGCGCACGACGAGATCAAGCGCGTCTTCGCGGAGGGCGACTACGTCATCCTCCACAGCCACTGGCATGGCCTGTCGGACAATGCGCCCGGCGAAGCCGTTGTGGACATCTACCGGTTGGAAGACAACAAGGTGGTCGAGCACTGAGATGTGATCCAGCCGATACCGGAAACGGCGGCGAACAGGAACACGATGTTCTGAGCCGTTGGCGATAATGTGCGCGACCTCGGAGTCTCATTCGCTGGCGCTTCTCGGCCAAGATCTGACGACGTTGCCGCTCTCCAACGGGCCTATCGTTGCTTTCTCTGCCTCCCCCGGGGCGTGTATTTGAAACTGATCGGTAACGTAGCCAGTGTTGGCGGATCCGCCATTAAGCGAGGGATCCCAAGGAGCTTTCGCAATATCGGCGGACCGACGTCGCGAACGACCGGGTTGTGTTCTAGACAACTGGAAATCAGGGAGATTGGACGTGAAAGCCACCGAAAAACTGCACGCCGCTGGACAGAGTCTATGGCTCGACAATATCACGCGCAACCTGCTCACGTCGGGCACGCTCAAGCGCTACATCGATACCCTGTCGATCACTGGCTTGACTTCCAATCCGACGATCTTCGACCACGCCGTCTCCAAGAGCGCCGCTTACGACGCGGACATCCACACGTTAGCGAAGAGCGGCGTTGCGACCGAGGATTTGTTCTTCCGGCTCGCCATCGCCGATCTGCAACAGGCAGCCGACCTCTTCCGCCCGATCCACGACCGCACCGCCGGCGTGGACGGCTGGGTGTCGCTCGAAGTCTCGCCGCTGCTCGCGTATGACACGCAGAAGACGGTCAAAGCCGCAAAGTCCCTCCACGCCGCCGCAGCACGGCCGAATCTCTTTATCAAGATCCCCGGGACGAAGGACGGCGCCTCAGCAATCGAGGAGGCGATCTTCAGCGGCGTGCCGGTGAACGTCACGCTGATCTTCTCACGGGCGCACTACGTCGCTGCGGCCGAGGCTTATATGCGCGGCCTGGAACGCCGGATCGCGGCGGGCCTGAGCCCCGACGTCCGCTCGGTCGCATCGTTGTTCGTGAGCCGCTGGGACAAGGCGACAGACAAACTGCGAAGCGATCTGCGCGATCGACTGGGCATCGCCATCGCCAGGTCGGCCTATGCCGCCTATCGCGACCTGATCGCCTCCGATCGCTGGCAGAGGCTCGAGAACTTCGGCGCGCGCCCGCAGCGGCTCTTGTTCGCGAGCACAGGGACGAAGGACCCGAAGGCCTCGGACACGCTCTACATCGGCGCGTTGGCCGCGCCCAACACCGTCAACACGATGCCTGAAGAGACGCTCCTCCATTTTGCCGATCACGGCGATGTCGGCGGCCTTCTGCTTCGTGACGGAGCACCCGCAAGTGCGACGCTTTCAGAGATGGTCAAGGCGGGCGTGAATCTCGATGCCCTGGCGGCGGACCTCCAGTCAAACGGGGCCAAGTCGTTCGACGAGTCCTGGACGGACCTCCTCAAGTCGATCGAGACGAAATCGCACGCGGTCCGATGAGCCGCCGCTTCGACGCCGCTGTCATCGGGGGCGGCCAAGCCGGACCGCCGATGGCGGCGCGGCTCGCCAGGGCGGGCAAGAGCGTTGCTATCGTCGAGCGCAAACTCCTCGCCGGAACCTGCGTGAACGTGGGCTGCAGGCCCACCAAAACGCTGGACGCCAGCGGCTATGCGGCCCATCTCGCCCGGCGCGCCGCCGACTACGAAGTCAGCGCCGGACCGGTCGGCGTCGATTTCTCCGCTGTCATGGCGCGCATGAGCAGGATCGTCAACGAAAAGCGCGTGGGCCTCGAGTCCTGGCTCAGGGGCATGGCCGACTGCACGATCATCAAGGGCCACGCCCGCTTCGTTTCGGCTCATGCGATCGAGGTCGCGGGCGAAACGCTCGAGGCCGACTGGATCTTCATCAACTTCGGCGCCCGGGCCGCGATCCCGGATTTTCCGGGCGTCGATCGCGTGCGCACGCTGATCAACTCGACCTTGCTCGAACTCGATGCTCTGCCGCGTCATCCGGTGATTGTCGGCGGAAGCTGCTTGGCGATCGAGTTCGCCCAAATTATTCGGCGGCTGGGCGCCGAAATCGCCTTGATCGTGAGGGCGCCTCGTCTCGTCGCCAGAGAGGACCCGGACGTCTCCGACGCGATCCGCGTTATCCTTGAGGCGGAGGGGATCACTGTGCGCTGCGGCGCGGAGTGCATCCGCGTCGCCCCGCGCGGCGCCGACGTCGAGGTCGGCGTCAAATGTCAAAGCGGCGAGGCCGCCGTGGTCGGCTCGTACTTGCTGGTCGCGCTCGGCCGCTGGCCAAACACCGAGGACCTCGGGCTCGAAGCGGCGGGGATCGCGGTCGACGCGGGGGGCTCTATCGTGGTCGAAGACGAACTCCGGACCAGCATTCCGCATATCTGGGCGTCCGCCGACTGCAACGGCTGCGGCGCCTTCACCCACACCTCCTATAGCGGGATTGAACGAAGCCGCTATCGCGGTGGAAGCGAAAGCGAGCGGATGATCGGGGGGATAGAGTGAATGTCCTCCTGCCTGAGAGGATGGGGTGTTCAGTAGCCCCTGTCAGGCAGGAGTTTCAGATGGCCGAGATGAGCCCTCTGCGTCGCCGGATGGTTGAGGACATGACGATCCGCAATCTGTCGCCGGCGACCCAGCAATCGTACATCCACGCGGTTTCGAAGTTCAGCCGATATTTTGGCCATTCGCCGGATCGGCTCGGGTTGGAAGACGTCCGCGCCTACCAGGTGCATTTGATCTCGAAAGGGATCTCCTGGGCGTCGCTCAATCAGGTCGTGTGCGCGCTGCGTTTCTTCTACGGGGTGACGCTCAGCTACGAGGCGATCCCGGAGCGGATCGCCTACGCCCGCGAGCCGCGCAAGCTGCTGGCCGTGTTGAGCGCCGGCGAAGTCGTCCGCTTTCTTGAAGCCGTCTCGAGCCTCAAGGCTCGGGTCGCGCTGACTGCCGCCTATGCCGCAGGCTTGCGGGTGTCAGAGGTCGTCGGCCTGAAGGCGCCCGACATCGACAGCGACCGCATGGTCATCCGGGTCGAATGCGGCAAGGGCGGCAAGGAGCGCTACATCATGTTGTCCGAGCAATTGCTCGGCATCCTGCGCAGCTACTGGCGTCTCGCGCATCCCGAACGGTTTTTGTTCCCGGGTCGCGACAAGCACAAGCCGATCGAGCCGACCGTCCTGCACGCCGCCTGCCGTTCGGCGCGCGTCGCGGCCGGCATCGACAAGCGCGTGAGCGAGCACGTTCTGCGCCACAGCTTCGCGACCTATCTCCTGGAGAGCGGCGTCGACATTCGCATCATCCAGGTCTTGCTCGGACACGAGAATCTGTCGACGACGGCGCGCTACACGCGCGTCTCGTCGCAGGTGATCGCCAGGACCGAGAGCCCTCTCGACCGGCTCTCGCTGCAGGTGACGCCGCCGGAGTAGCCGGTGACGGCGCGGCCGGCGTTCGAACTGGCCGATGTCTTCCGCCGTCACGGCGAGACTTACGAACGAGCGAACGCCGGACATCTCGGGCGCGTCGAGCGGCGCGTGATCGGAGCGATCACGGCCTGCCGCACGGCGTCGCTCGGCGGTCACGTCGAGCGCTGCGACGATTGCGGGCTCACCCGCGTCGCCTATAACCCGTGCCGCAATCGTCATTGCGGGAAGTGTCAGCGAGGGGCGAGGGCCGAATGGCTCGCCGCTCGTCAGGCCGAGCTACTGCCAGTTCCCTACTTCCACGTGGTCTTCACCCTGCCGCCGGCGGCAGCCCAGATCGCTTTCCAGAACAAGCAGACGGTCTACGGCCTGTTGATGCGCGCCGCAGCCCAGGCGCTCATGACGCTTGCCGCCGAGCGTCTGGGCACCAGGATCGGCCTCATCGCCGTCCGGCATACCTGGGGACAGACGCTGACCCACCACCCCCTTATGGGCTGCAGCCCATAAGCGGATTTGGACTAAACCGCTGGCGCGGTAGGGGTGTCGCGCCGGCATTTTGACAACCTGTGAGCGGGGTCATTGGGCGGCGCAATTTTGAAGCTGTCACGGCGTCCGAGGATCAGCATGGAGCGGCTGCTTGCAGCACGTTCCATCTGACAACGGAGCCCTCCGATGAAGACCACGATCCTTCGACAACGCATGACCGAGGACATGCAGGTGCGGAACCTGTCGCGTCAGACGCAGGCCTCTTACGTCTTGCAGGTTTCCCAGTTCGCCCGGTATTTCAACAAATCGCCGGCCGTTTTGGGGCCCGAGGAGATCCGCAGCTACCAGGTCTACCTGACGAACCAAAAGAAGTTGGAGGCGAGCTCGATCAAGGTCGCCGTTGCGGCACTTCGATTTCTCTATCGAGTTACTCTGAAGCGGCCTTGGGATTTTGGTGAGATCGCTCCCAGCCCCAAGGCGCCACGGACCTTGCCGATCATTCTCAGCCCCGACGAGGTGGTGCAGTTTCTTGGCTGCATACCCAACATCAAGCATCGGACGATTCTGACCGCCTGTTACGCCGCCGGGTTGCGCATCACCGAGGCGGTTCACCTAAAGCCGGCAGCCATCGACAGACAGCGGATGGTCATCCGCATCGAGGAGGGCAAGGGGCGGAAGGACCGCTATGTCATGCTGTCGCCGAAATTGCTGGAGGTGCTGAGCGAGTACTGGTGGGCGGTGCGGCCAAAGGTATGGCTCTTTCCGGGAGACATCCCGGGTCAGCCGATCACGCGCCACTCCGTCGAGAAGGTCTGCCAAGCGGCGCACCAGCGTTCCGGACTTTCTAAACCGGTGACGCCCCATTCGCTTCGGCACGCGTTCGCAGTGCATCTGCTGGAGTCCGGCGCCGACCTACGGACCATTCAGCTGCTTCTTGGCCACAGCAGCTTGAATACGACGGCCCGTTACCTGCGGATCGCGACCAGCAAAGTGTGTGCGACAACCAGTCCGCTGGATCTGCTGCCGCAGATTCCCGTCGCCGCCCTATCCAAGGCGCCCACGGCCGCCTGAGCCGTACGGTCAATGGCTCGGTCGGGGCCGGAAGTGGCGGATGTGTTCCGCCACTACGGTGACGCTTTTCGGGAGCAGCATGGCGGATCTCTGTCGACGGCCCAGCGCCGGGCAATGACAGCGATCGAGATCTGCCGGACGGCAGCGCTCGGTGGCCACGTCGAACAGTGCGACAGCTGCGGTCACCAGCGCGTCTCTTATAACAGTTGTCGTAATGGCAGTTGCCCGAAATGCCAATCGATGCGACGCGCCCAATGGCTGGACGATAGGCGTGCCGAGATTCTCGACACCCAGTACTTCCATGTGGTTTTCACTCTGCCGGAGAGAATGGCCGCCATTGCCCTGCAGAACAAGGCGGTCGTCTATGACCTTCTATTTCGGACCGCCGCCGAGGCATTACGAACCATCGCCGCCGATCCCAAACACCTGGGCGCCGAGATCGGCTTTTTCGGCATCCTCCACACCTGGGGGTCGAATCTCCTGCATCACCCTCACATACATTTCGTCGTGCCCGGCGGCGGATTGTCACCCGACGGGACTAGGTGGATCTCTTGTCGGCGTGGATATTTCCTGCCGGTCGAAGTTCTCTCCTGCCTGTTCCGGCGGCTATTCATCGAGGCTCTTCAGAAGGCCAATGCCGCCGGGCAGCTGCAGTTTTTCTCCGCCTTGGCCCAACTCAAGGAAAATAGCACCTTCCAGCGGTACCTGGCGCCGCTCCGCCAGACGGATTGGGTCGTCTTCGCCAAGCCTCCCTTTGCCGGACCGGAACAGGTTCTCGACTATGTCGGCCGCTATACGCATCGCGTCGCCATTTCCAACAACCGCATCCTCGACATCGACGATGGCAAGGTCCGCTTCCGCTGGAAGGACTATCGTCGCGGCGGCCAGCAGAAGACGATGACAGTCAGCGCCGAGGAGTTCATCCGGCGATTTCTCATTCATGTCCCACCCTGCAATTTTCAGCGGATCCGCTATTACGGTTTCCTCGGCAATCGCTACCGTGCGGAGAAGCTGGCGCAGTGTCGTCGGCTCCTTGCCATGACGGAACCCCGGCCCGTCGTCGCCAGCGAGGAGAAGGACTATCGGGACCGATACGAAGAGCTGACCGGCGTTTCGCTCTGCCAATGCCCAGTCTGCAATCTCGGACGCATGATGCCGTTTCGCACGCTTCCGCCGATCACCAGTGCACCACCCTCTGTCGATACGTCATGAATGCAGCACACGCCGACCCTCGCCGCACCGATCCATCCCGCTTGCCCCTCGGGCAAGAATTGGAACTGCTATTGCCCTTGGTCTGGCCGGCGCTGCCGGACCGGCGAAAGTGCCCCGATGCTTCAAGGCGATTCCGTCCGTTGTCGCCACGGAAGATCATTCCTGGCCCCACCCTCGGGGGCGGTTCTCCAGAATCTTTCCCCGCAGTGACGCTCGGTTCACCGCATTTCGACGCGTCGCATCGATTCGATCCCCATAGCCCGAGCACCGTGCGGGCGGCTTAGTCCAACGGCGTTTTAGCTTACCGTCGCGCCCTCCACCGCCGGCGGCTCAATTCGCGCGCATGTGCGGCGCAACGCCAAGCTAAAACGCTCTTCATTTATGCGGAAAATCGAGGTCGCGTAGTCTGGACGCGCAAAGCGCTATGCGACCGGACCCGCGATGATGGACGTCACCGTAAACGGCAAAAGGCATGTTGTCGCCGCCGAAGCGGATACGCCCTTGCTCTGGGTGCTCCGCGACGAACTCCATTTCACAGGCGTCAAATTTGGGTGCGGCATCGGCGCATCCGGCGCCTGCACAGTCCATCTCGATGGCAAAGCCGCACGAAGCTGCACGATCCCGATCGGCGATGCCGACGGGGCCGCAGTGCTGACGATCGAGGGCCTGGGCGCCGAAGCCGGAGCTCCCAACGGATTGCACCCAATTCAACAGGCTTGGATTGACCATCAGGTTCCGCAGTGCGGATATTGCCAACCCGGCATGATCATGGCCGTCGCGGAGTTGCTGGCGGAGATTCCCAAGCCGATGAAAGCCGAAGTCTGGCCGGCGTCGACCCATTCGCGCGCCGAGGCGAGCTTCTCGATCATGCGCTTGACGTTGGCGGTCAGCCGCAGTTTCAAGAGAAACGGAAGCGCCCGCGCCTCCGCCTCGCGCATGATCTCCTCGTTGCCGAAGCCCCGATCGCCACGCAACAAAGCCGGCCACAGGTCGCGCGGCAAACGATCGATGAGCGCCCACAGGCTGGGCGCGCTGTGTCTGGACGCATGCTCGTCGCCGGGACTGACATCGACATCGAGGATCAGACGCGTCGAAGCCATCGAATACGTGTGATAGCAATGGCTCGGACGCCCCGGCTTCTTGGGATTGTAGCCGAGAACCGCCCCTTCCTGGTGGCCGTAAAGCGGCTTGATCGTCGTATCGACGTCGAGGATCCACGGCTCGGCCAGCAGCGGCTCCACACAATATTGCAGGTGTCGGCGCAGCCAGACGGCCCCTTCCGTCTCGTCGACCGCCTTGAAGGCGCGCCGGATCGCGTCCTCGCTGACGATCTTCTTCATCCCGAGGAGGTCCGGCAGAACCGCGTCGCAGCGCAGCGCCGCGATATGCGCGTAGCGCTTGTGGCCGGCGAGCATGGAAAGCATCGCCGTGCCGAGAACGTCCCGCTTGCCCGGCGGGTTCGGGCTCAAATAGCGAAGCGGACAGTCGGCCACGAAGGCGTCGAACAAGCCGGCCGTCTTGAGGAAGTCGATGAAGAACGGCAGCTGCCCGAGCGGCGTCATCGCCGCTTCATGGTCCCATTCAACTAGGACCGGGCCGAAAAAGCAGTCCAGGTCAACCCCTTCCAGCCGCTCTGCCACAACCAGAGATTGCTCACCCGGCCGGTGAGCCCAAGGAGACGAAGAGTTGCGCTTCATACCCTTGAGAATGCGCCATTCTCGCCATCACGCCAAAACCGAACTGCCGTTTCTAGGTTCATTCGCTGTCGCGACACAAAGTCGACCGGAGAGGCTGGACAATCCTCCCAGCTCTCCCCTATTCGTCGTGGTTCCGCCTCCGGCTGTCCAATGTTACATGAGACGGCAACTTCCGACTCAAGCGGTGACGCGACGATGCTGAGGGGCAAAAAGGGGCTCGTCGTCGGCGTGGCGAACGACCGCAGCCTCGCCTATGGCTGTGCGCGACATTTCCATGCCGCGGGCGCCGAACTCGCCATTACCTATCTGAACGCGAAAACGGGCCGATTTGTCCGTCCGCTTGTGGACACGCTGGAGTGTGAAATCGCCCGGACCTGTGACGTCGCCGTTCCCGGCGAGCTCGAAAGCGTCTTCGAGGAGATCGCTTCGAAGTGGGGACGCCTCGATTTCGCTCTCCATTCGATTGGCTATGTGCCCCCTGAAGACCTGCATGGCCGGGTGATCGATTGTTCCGCGGAGGGTTTCGCCCGGGCCATGCTCGTCTCCGTGCACTCGTTCTTGCGCATGGCGAAACTCGCCGAGCCCCTGATGACCTCGGGTGGCTGCCTGCTCGCGATCACCTATTACGGCGGGCAAAAGGCGGTGCAGCACTATGGCGTCATGGGACCGGTCAAAGGCGCGCTTGAAACCGCGATCGCCTATATGGCGCTCGAGCTCGGGGACAAGGGAATCCGGGTCAACGCCATCTCTCCCGGCCCGGTGGCGACGCGTTCCGCCTCGGGGCTCAAGCATTTCGCCGAGCTCCTGGACCACGCCGCCAAACGCGCGCCGGAGCATCGCCTCATCACGCCGGACGACGTCGGCGCGCTGGCGGTGTTCCTGGTGAGCGACGCGGCCAGCGCCATGACCGGCAATATTTCTTATGTGGACGCCGGCTACCACGTGGTCGGCTGACCGGACGCGAAGCCCCAGCGTGGCGATTCAAGGTCCGCGATCTACGAACTGCGTCACGCCTCGCGGGCGCTAAGTCGCGGCCCAAGGCGCCGACCCAAATCGACCAAAGTCCAGACCCTTACACCAAGGAGGCGCGAATGGATGACGCCAGACCTCGGGGCGCGTTCAAGGCTTGACCGAGCTTTTGACGCCTTTCTTGGAATTGCCCCCGGCGCCGATGCCGGCGGTCCGATACGCCGTCCGGTGAGACCACGTATGGCCGCCGCCCTGGCCGAGCCCGGCCGAGTGGAGCGAAGCCAAGTTCGCGGCGCTGTGCGCGGTACTGCCCGAGGCGCAGGACGACCCCGTCGACGCACTATGCGTCGAGCTCGTGGCCGAATGGATGCTGCCGGACGAAGCCGCAGATCCCATCGAGCCTGCGCCGGAACTGGAGTGATAGCTTCCCACGCATTGCGCGAAGGCCCCGCCGGACATGCCCAGGCCGATCGCCAAAGCGACAGCGGCGGCGGCGGCCCGCCTTTCCAGTCGACGCAAGGCGGCCGCGTTGGTGCGAGCAGTTATCGTCATGGCGAACTCCTGAAGTCGAGTTCCGGAATTTGTTCCCGGACGAGAGGTGAAGGCTTGCCCGCCTGAAGTCAAGGGCGGCGAGGTCTCCGATTGAACGCCAGGGGCAGCGGCCAGTCAAGGCTGCGCCGCTCTCCCGGACCCGGGCCCGGGCTTTCCGCTTCGAGGCGACGGTCTTTCCCTTTCGCCGCGAAATGCGTTAAGATTGGCGGTCGCCCGGCGCCGCAGCGCACGCCGGGCGTCTTTGTGTCGTCCGGCGGTCGTCCGAGCGGCTGCCCCGACGGGAGCCGCGAACGGCTTTTTGCGCGCTTGCCAACGCCGGCGCGGCGACACTAGAAGGAGCGCCATGTCGAAAGAAGAATTGCTCGAGTTTCCTGGATTCGTGGTCGAACTGCTCCCCAATGCGACCTTTCGCGTCAAACTGGAGAACGATCATGAGATCATCGCCCATACCGCCGGCAAGATGCGCAAGAACCGAATCCGCGTGCTGGCGGGCGACAAGGTCCTGGTCGAAATGACGCCTTATGACCTCACGAAGGGCCGCATCACCTATCGCTTCAAGTGAGGGCGGCGCTCCGGCGCATCGCGAGGGCCGGGCTCTGAGCGCGTTTTCAACCCGCCCGCGGCTGGTTCTGGCCTCTGGGTCGCCCCGCCGCCTCGCGCTCCTCGCCCAAATCGGCGTCGACCCGGAATCCGTTCTGCCGTCGGAGATCGATGAGGCGCCCCGGCGCGACGAGCAGCCGCGTGCGCTGGCTGAGCGGTTGGCGGCGGAGAAAGCGGAAGTTTCGGCCGCGCGCGCAGCCGAGGTCCCGAACCTCGCCCCGTTCGTCACGCTCGCGGCCGACACGGTAGTCGCGGTCGGGCGGCGAATCCTGCCCAAATGCGAGATCCGCGACGAGGCGGAAGCCTGTCTTAGCCTGCTCTCCGGCCGCGGGCATCGGGTGTACACCGGGGTCGCTCTGGTGAACGCCCGAGGCTGCCTGCGGCGGCGGCTGGTCGAGACGCGCGTCCGCTTCAAGCGCCTGTCGCGCGAGGAGATCGACGCCTATATCGCCAGCGGCGAATGGCGCGGCAAGGCCGGCGGCTACGCCATCCAGGGCCTCGCCGGCGGATTTGTCATCCGGATCGTCGGCTCCTACTCCAACGTTGTCGGCCTGCCGCTGGCGGAAACCGCGGCGCTGTTGAACGGCGAGGGCTATCATCCGCACCAGTTCTGGGGCGATACGCTGCTGAAATGACCGCCGACGACAATCCTCCGCCGAAACCGCCGCCGGCGCCCCGGGCCCGGCGCTGCCCGATCTGCGGCAAGCCGCGCAGCGAGCGGTACGACCCGTTCTGCTCCAAGCGCTGCGCCGACGTCGACCTGCACCGCTGGCTGAAGGACGGCTACGTCATCCCCGGCGAGGAGCCTGGCGGCGGCGGCCCTGACGACGAGGAGTGATCGGCAAGTCGGAACGCCGAACGACGCTCGACCGCTGGCGCGAGATTTGGATTTCCTCAGGTCTACGCGGCGGTGCATCGGGGCTCCGCGAATCTCCGGGTTTTGGACCGTTGGATTTGTTTGGAATTCCTTGGATTCTCTCGTCCGAAATGAGCCGTTTCAATGGGTTACACGCGACCCCCGGCCCATTTTTAATTCACGCGGCCCCTTCCCCTCAATCAGGAGCGCAAGACCCGGCCGTCATTCGGTCCGAAGGTCGGCCGCGCTGAACCCCCGTGTCCAGCGGAAACCGCTGGGCGCGCCGGAATCATGGCAATCGACATCGCAAGGGTCGGACTGGGCATTGGGACCAACCTAACTCCGTCTTCGCTTTTTGGCAAGAAATTGTCGACTTGGCGCTCCATTTTGACAAAACTCCGGCGCCCGCAGTCGCTACCCCTGACTCCATCGCCGCGCTGTGGACGCCCGACCTTGGACGAGCCCTGATGCGCGGCCACGATTGGCGCTTCGATTGAAACGCAATTTGCCCTAATGGCAATTGACCGCCGCTCCAATGGTTTGGCAGTTAGACCCGCTTGCGGCGGTCCCTGTTGCAGGCGCGGGTCCTGTTGCGCTCCCGGTTCCGGCGGCCATCCCGGGAGTCGTCCCGGTCCCGACGCCGGTGCTGGCGGACGTGCCCGCGCCCATGCTGGCGGCGGTCCCGGCGCCAACGCTGGCAGACGTGCCCGCGCCCGTGCTGGCGGCGGTTCCGACACCCGTGCTGGCGGCGGTTCCCGCGCTGCCCCCGCTCGTGCTGACGCCGGTTCTCGCGCCTGCGCTCGTGCTCGACGTCTGGGCATGGGCGCAGGCGGGAAGAAGCGAAACGGTCAACGTAAAAAGAATGACTCTGAGCACCATCGCCTCCCGAACGGACATTGCCAAACACCCTTGCAGGCGGCGCCGGAACCCTCAAGGGGCCTTGGCGCCCGCCGCCTCGAAAGTCTCGCCCGAGCCCGCGCCGGCGGCTGCATGCGCGAACCGCTCCAGTTCGCCGACCACGTCTCGGTCCTGACGGCGGACATCGAGGCCCGTGCCTTCGGCCGCCGGCGACCGGCGTCTTCGCCGCCCGGGCTCGGCCGCAGCCCGGTGCGACGCCGCTAAAGGCGCGAGCCCGACAACGGTTGGTCTTTCACCCCCCGGCCGCTCCGGCGCCCGCCTCGCGTGTGCGCGCGCTGGCCGCCGGATCGCGCCGTCACGCCATCGCGCGCCGCCGGAAGGCTCCGGCGTCCACAGGCGACCGGGCGGACTCGGCGGGGGTCGCGACGGCGGACAGGAAGGCCATCCAGCGGGACCAGTCGTTTCCGGGCGCGGATTCCATGGTTTCAAGGCGTCGCGCCGGATTTTGCGGGCGCTCGGCGGCCCTGGCCGAGGCCGACGGCGCGTCCGTCGGCCCGCGGCGGTCGGGCGTGCGGATCGGTTCGAGGCCGGGGACCGGCATGAAGCCGGACGGAGCGGCGACCGGGGCCGGACGATCGTCAGCCGCGCGTTGCGCGTCCGCTCCGGCCGCCGAATTTCCGGGCGCGGATTCAACCTTTTCAACGCTTTGCAGGGGATTATCCGGGCGAGCGTCTCGGGCTGCGGCGGCTTGGCTCGCGGTCGATGGCGCATCTTTCGACGTCTGGGGGTCCATTCGGCCAGTCGGTTCGGAGGTCGGGTTCTCCTGCGGCAGGCTCGGGCAGAGGTCGGCGGAGGCGAGTCGGCCGGCTGGAGCGGCCTCGGGCGCTGGCCGCGCGTCCGCGCCGGCTCCGGAGGCCGATGGATTTCCGGGCGCGGATTCCATGATTTCAAGACTTTGCGCCGGATTTTCCGGGCGATCGCCGCCCGCGCGGCGGGGAGAGGCGGGGTCGACGTCCTCGAGCGCAGGCTCGGCGGCGCAGAGCCACGCCCGCGCGAAGGCCGCGTCCGCTTCGTCGGGCGCGTCGAGCCCCGGCGCGTCCGGGCGGCGCCACTCGGCGGCGAAGGCGCCGCCGTAGCGATCGAACTCGCGGACGATCTTCACCACCCGGTCGACCGCCTTGAGATTCGTCGGCGACATGGCGCTGTAGGCGACGAGTAGCGCCTCGTTGAGGCGGCTCACCTGGATCGCGACGAATTGCGCAGGCGGATGCGGCATGCGGCGGGCCATAATCTCCTTGATGGTCGCGCGCATGCGCTTCTCGCCGACCCCGATCCGCGCGTCGATCTCGACGACGGAAACGCCGCGATTGAGATATTCGACGATCGCCTGCTCCCGCTGGAATCGCTTGAGCCGGGCGCCCTGCGCCTCGGCCGGCGCGGGGCGCGCGGCGGGCGGTGGGGCGGTTTCACGACGATCGGACATGGGCGGCGGTCTCCGTTGCGGCGGGTACTGGAACGAAAGTAGAACGCAAGATGTCGCGGGGCAAGGATTTGTTGCGATTTTCAGAAAATTGGTTAAGCCTCTTGTCGCGTTAGCTGCTGGTCTAGTGGCCCGCGTCAGTCAAATCGTAGGGAGGCGACTTCCCTCCCCCCTTGTGGGGGAGGGTTGGGGAGGGGGGTCGCGCCGCCCCATAATCGCAAGGAGCGAGACCTCAATATGCAAGGTCAGCGAGACCCCCCATCCCTGCCTTCCCCCACAAGGGGGGAAGGAGAACGCCTGCGATTTGACTGACGCACGTCACTAGGAGTTGGAGCAATCGGCAGATGGCGTGCGCCGCTTGATCGGCTGGTTGGGGGACGGCGGACCCCTGGATCGAACCCGACCCCGTGGCGCCCGCGTGCGATTGGCGATCGGGGCCGGAATCGAACCGGCAGGGAACATTCTAGCTCACCTAGTGAACGGCGGAATTGCGCAACAAGCGGCCCTCGCGGGAGGGCTTGGCAAACGGCTCGTTTCCGGCCCTTTCCTGCGCTTCCCGGTCGACGCGGTCCCTCTTCAAGCGCGTGCGACCCGTAAGCCACGGCATTGCTTCAATCTGGGACGTCCAACAGCCTCGCGGCGAGAAGCCAAAGAGCCTCTATCGCGGGGGCATATCCGAGTTCCCGAGTCGTGCGCATGCTGAATCCCGGTTCGAGTTCAAGGACCCGCGCGCAGACATGCCTCGCTTCGTCCATATGGCCGCTCAGGGCTAACGACGCGGCCTTGCCGAAGAGGAAGCCGCCGAACTTCGGGTTGGCATGCCAACATTTCTCCCACCATGACGCTGCTTCCTCATAGCGACCTTGATGAAACGCCGCGATTCCGAGGGCGAGATGGGCGATATATGAAAGTGGGTCGAAAGGACTCAGGCGCAGCGCCCGCCGGGCCAGATCGGCCCCCCGCACCGGGTCGCCGCTCCACGCATAAAGTTCTCCGCCGAAATAGTGCGCTGCGGCCGATGACGGATTGAAGGACAACGCCCGTTCGATGGTGTCGAGCGCGGTAGGCGCGTCCTTGCCAAGAAGGCCGATTACCATGGCGCCGACTGCGAGCGCCGCGGCATCATCGACATCGTTTGCGGTGGCCGCTCGCGCGTGTTGCATCGCCGCGACCTTCTCTGCCTCGTCAAAGCCAGCGTGCGTGAACCGGATCTGGTGCGACCATGCGAGATAGGCGTGTGCAAGCGGAAAGTTTGGATATGATTTGAGGGCATCTTTCAAAAATGCGGTGGCGATCGGTGCGCTCTCGGGATCAATAGATTGCACGAAGGGTAACGCTCTGAGATAGAGATCGTGAGCGTCGAGACTCTCGGGCCGCTTGCGGCGTGACCGTTCGATCTCGGATCTTTGCACGCTTGGCTCGACGATGCCGACCACTTGCTCAGTGATGCGATCCTGCAGGTCAAAAACATCTTCCAGATCGCCGTCGAACTTGTCGGCCCACAAATGCGCGCCGGTCTCTGCCTCGACGAGCTGAGCTGTGATGCGCAGACGCCGGCCCGATTTGCGGACGCCGCCCTCCAGTAGATAGCGTACGCCGAGCTCCCTTCCGGCTTTGCGGACGTCAATAGCCTTGCCCTTGAAGACGAAACTCGAATTTCGGGCGATCACGAACAGCCACTTAATCCGGGACAGTCCGGTAATGATATCTTCCACCATTCCGTCCGCGAAATAATCCTGCTGGGGATCGCCGCTCATGTTCTGAAAGGGCAGGACGGCGATCGAAGGTTTAAGGCGTAACGAGCGCGAGTGCGGCTCCTCGGAGGCGCCGTCGGGCTGATCGTTGGAACGGTTGAAACTCAGGCCGTAGGCGCGAATCGGCCGCGCGATGTTTTTGAGCGTCTTTTCGCCGAGATCCACAAATGGCTGTTTTACCTTGTCTCGCACCTGCTCGTAGGTTGCACTGGAGAGGCACACGGCACTCGGTTCACAAGCACTCTCGAGCCGCGCGGCAATATTGACCCCGTCTCCCATCAAGTCGCCGTCGCTCTCCTCGACCACGTCGCCAACATGGACGCCGACGCGAAAATCAATGCGGCGGTCATCCGAAACGCCGGCGTTGCGTTCGATCAGGCCCGTCTGCATTTCGATCGCGCAGCGCACCGCGTCGACCGCGCTGCGGAACTCGGCGATTGTGCCGTCGCCGGTGCGCTTGACTATCCGGCCGTTATGAACAGAGATCGCGGGATCAATGAGGTCGCTTCGCAGCCCGCGCAGTCGCGCGAGTGTTCGCTCCTCCTCTACACCGGCGAGCCTGCTGTAGCCGACGACATCGGCGACCAAAATTGCCGCCAGCTTCCGGGTCTGGGTCATGCGCCGCTCTCGCTGCCTCACCCTAGCACAAATGCAACCGAAATCGTTCTCGAATGATACCTATCCTCGTTTGCAGCATTCCGCTGGGAAGGCGAATCGGAATGACCGGCTCAGGCGGGCGGACTCCGCGCTTCCCATAGTTCCGCTTCCTCCCGCATATGAGGCGTTCAGGCCCGCAAGTTGCAAGGGCAGCTTAACGTCAACTCCGGCCGTTGAATGGATTGCGGGAGCCTCCCGTTCTCCGACCGTGTCCGACCGTTGGCCGAGGGGCGCGGGCGAGCCTTCGTCATGGTCCGCGGCACAAGCGCCAAGCGCTGGAGAGACGGAGTCTGGAAAGCGCGACAAAACAAGGCGCAAAACGACTCGGCCGCCCCTTTCGCCCGCCTCAGGTCCCTCCATGCCCCCGCGCCGCGCCGCCGTCGGCGAGCGCCAGCGCGACGTGGAGCGAGGAGCAGATGCGTCCATCGCTCAGAAGCGCCGCCACGCCGTGGCGTTCGAGGTCGGCGCGCAGCCCGGGCTCGACGCGGCCGAACGCCACGGCGATGTTTCGGCTCTTCAGGTCGCCGAGCAGGTCGCGCAGCGTCCGGGCGGCGGAATAATCCATGTCGGTGATCGCGCCCGCGTCGATGATGAACCATGTCACCGGCTCGGGCGCGCCGTCGATCAGCGCCCGTGCTTCGTCGGCGAAACGGTCGGCGTTGGCGTAGAAGAGATCAGCGCCGAAGCGGTAGAGAATCAGGCCCGGCCGGGTCTGCTGGCCCGGTTCGGCCGGATTGGTCAGCCAGCCGCCCTGCGGGTCGGGCGTCAGCACCATGGTGTGCGGACGGTAGCTGTGGCGGACGTGGCGGACGAGCGAGAGCGCGATCGCAAACAAAATGCCCTGCTCGACCCCGATTGCGGGCACCACCGCGGCGGTGGAGAGCGCAAGCCAGAACTCGCCCCGGCTTTCGCTCACAATGTTCTTCAGGCCCTTCACGTCGATCATGCCGACCGCGATGGTGAAGACGACGCCCGCAAGCACGCAGCGCGGCAGGTATTGCAGGTACCTGGTCAGCGCGATCAGCACGATCGCCACGATCCCGGCGAAGACGAGCTGGGCGAACTGGCTCTGCGCGCCCGCGTCGTCCGCCATGGCGGTCTGGGTCGGGCTGCCGTTGACGACGAAGGCGCCGGTCAGCGCCGCCCCGGCGTTGGCGGCGGCGATGCCGAGGATGTCGGCGTTCTCGTCGACGTGCTCGTGATGCTTGATCGCATAGACGCGTGAGGTCGCCGCGCTCTGGGCGATGATCATCACGAAGCACGAGCCCGCGACCGGCAAGAGGTCGAGCGCCTCGCCCCAGGTCACGTCCGGCCAGTGCAGCCCCGGCAGCCCTCCAGGGACGGGCCCGATCACGGCGAGGCCCCGGCGGGCCAGATCGAACCAGGCGCTGGCGACGATCATCCCGACCACCACCACGAGCGGGACGGGAAACCGCGGAACGAGCCATTTTCCGATGAGGATGGCCGCGACCACGAAAACGGACAGGCCGAGGGTCAGCGGGCTGAGAGCCGGCAGACCTTCGCCCACCTCCCACAATTGCCCGAGCGTGCTGTGCGACTGGACGTCGACGCCGAGCATCCCTCCGAGCATGGCGACGCCGACCTGGACGCCGACGCCGGTGAGAAAGCCGACGAGGGCGGTGCGCGCCAGGAAGTCGGCGAGGAAGCCCAGCTTGAAGATCCGCGCGAGCAACAGGAGGCCGGCGGTCAAGAGGGTGAGCATGCCGACCAGCGCCATGTATTTCGGGCTCGCGATCGGCGCCATGCGCGAGAGCGTGCTCGAAAAGATCGCCGCGGTGGCCGAGTCGGCCGCCACGACCAGATGGCGGGACGAGCCGAACAAGGCGAAGCCGACCAGCGGCAGGAGCACGGTGTAGAGGCCGGTGACGACCGGCGTGCCGGCGATGCGCGTGTAGCCCAGCACCTGGGGGATGTTCATCGACGCGAGGGTTACGCCGGCCAGCGCATCCTTCAGGGCCTTGCGCGGCTGCAACGGCATGAGGCCTTGAAGAACGGGGATATGCAGCGTCACGACGTTCCCTTTCAAGGCGCCGTCGGCGCCTCGAATCACGATT
>CAVPXF010000050.1:0-156964 GCA_963709655.1 uncultured Alphaproteobacteria bacterium | reverse complement strand
GAGCGCGCGCTCTTTGCCCTTCTCGCCGCGCGGGCCGGCGTCGTCGTCGCCTTTGAGAGCCTGCTCGACGAGGCGGGACTTGCGGGTTCGCGGCACGGTCGATCGGCCCTCCGCGGGTGCGTGCTCCGCCTCAGGCGCAAGATCGAACGCGAGCCGCTTCATCCCGAAATCCTGCTTGCCGAGATCGGCGTGGGCTATCGCCTCGCGCCTCCGACGAGCGGCCCCGTTCGCAGGCCCCGCGACAGCCTACCCGACGACCGAAAGAGGGCGTAAAAACCATGTCTGCGAGTATCTCCGGACTTGTCGAAATCGCCGTCACGCTTGCGCTCGTCCTTGCCGCGGCCCGCCCCATCGGCGCCTATATGGCGGACGTCTTCCAGGATCGCCGCACTCTTCTTACGCCGATCCTCGGTCCAATCGAGCGCACCGTCTATTGGGCGGCCGGCGTCAAAGCCAAGGACGAGCAGGAATGGGACGATTACGCGATTTCGATGGTTCTGTTCGGCGGCGCGTGCATGCTCGGGCTCTACGCGATCCTGCGCCTGCAGGCCTGGCTGCCGCTCAACCCGCAGGGCTTTCCGGGCGTGCCGCCCGACCTCGCCTTCAACATCGCCGTCAGTTTCGTCTCCAACGCCAACTGGCAGGCCTACGGGGGCGAGACGACGCTCTCGCATCTGTCGCAGATGGTCGGCCTCACAGCCAACAACTTTCTCGAACTCGGCGGCGGCGATCGCCATCGCCGTCGCGCTCGTCCGAGCGCTGACGCGGAATGAATCGACAACGATCGGCAACTTCTGGGTCGACATCACCCGCTCGACGCTCTACGTCCTCCTGCCCGTGGCGTTCGTCCTCGCGCTCGTGTTCGCGGCGCTCGGCGTGCCGCAAACTCTTGTCGGGTCAATCGAGGCGGCGACTCTCGAGGGCGCAAAACAGATGATCGCCATCGGGCCGGTGGCGAGCCAGGAGGCGATCAAGCTCCTCGGCGACAACGGCGGCGGGTTCTTCAACGCCAATTCCGCCCATCCCTTCGAGAACCCGAGCGTCTGGTCGAACATCTTGCAGAACTGGAGCCAGCTTGTGCTGCCGGTCGCGCTGGTGTTCGCCTTCGGCCGCATGGCCGGCGAGCCGAAGCACGGGCGCGCTCTTCTGATCACGATGGCGGCCATCTTCGTCGTGGCGCTGGCGATGATCTGGAAGGTCGAGGCGGCGGGCAATCCGGCGCTGACCGCGCTCGGCGTCGATCCTTCGCTCGGCGTGATGGAAGGCAAGGACCTGCGCTTCGGCCAGGCGGGCGCCGCCCTGTTCGCCGATGCGACAACGGGGACCGGGACGGGCGCGTCGAACGCCGTGCTCGAGTCCATGGCGCCGATCTCCGGGCTCGTCGCGATGTTCAATTTGCTGCTCGGCTGCATCTCGCCGGGCGGCGTCGGGACCGGGCTCTATAGCCTGCTGCTCCTCGTCTTGATAACGGCGTTCATCGGCGCACTGATGATCGGGCGAACGCCGGAATATCTCGGCAAAAAGATTAACGCCCGCGACATGCAGCTCGCAATGTTCGCGCTCCTCCTGCCGCCGGCGCTCGTGCTCATCTTCGCCGGCGCCGCTTCCGTCACCAAAATCGCGCTCGACAGCCTCGGCGCCGGGGGACCGCATGGACTGAGCGAGATCGTCTACGCCTACGCCTCCAGCGCCGCCGACAACGGCTCCGCCTTCGCCGGCTTGAATGCGAACACGCCTTGGTGGAACGTCACGACCGCCCTCGCAATGTTCCTCGGCCGCTTCGCCCACGCCATTCCGATCCTGGCGATAGCCGGGTCGCTGGCGGCCAAACGGAAGGCGAAGCCCTCCGCGGGCACTCTCCCCACCGAGGGCCCGCTGTTCATAACCTTCCTGCTGGCCGTGATCGTGATCGTGACCCTGGTATAGCGGCGTCACGCGAGGATCCGAAAATCCCTCGGGTCGATGACGCGGAAATTGTCGGTGATGGTTGACGAGAACTCGTCGAACCGCTGAGGCACGGTTTCACGCAGGAAACCGAGCACGGCTTCGGCGAAGTCGCGGAATTTGGCGTAGCATCTGTTGTGGGTGACGTTCTCGTGCATCACCTTCCACAGCCGCTCGATCGGGTTGAGATGCGGACAGTATGACGGCACGAAGTGCAGGACGATGCGCCTGCCTGGCTGTTGCAGCCAGCCCTGGACGACTTTGGCGTGGTGGTAGCGGGCGTTGTCGAGGAAAACATGGATGCGGCTCATCGTTGAATGGGAGCGCTCCAGCGCCTCGAACAAGGCGATCGTGCTTGCCGCGTCGACGGTCTGGACATCCATGATGCTGGTCCGTCCGGTCTCCAGGTCGATCGCGCCGTGCAGGTTCAGCCGGTCGCGTCCGGAGGCCGCGGGAAGTGCGCAGCGCTGTCCGCGCGGCAGCCAGCGTCCAGCGGGCTTGGCCTGGTGGGTCGGATGGACGGCGTCGACGTAGACGACCGTCTCGTCCGGGCCGAGCGAGTTGCGCAAGTCCTCATGCGCGTCGATAAACTTTTGCTGGGTCTCCACGTCGATCTTGCCGGGCACGGATTCCGGCTTCTTCCAGTCGAATCCGATGCGGTTCATCAGCTTGATCAGTCCGGAGCGGCCATAGTCGAACCCGAACCGATCCAGGATGAATTGCCCGATTTCGGTGGTCGACGTCGGCAGCGCCTCCGTCGCCCAAGCGCGCAATTCGTCGATCTGGAGGGGCGACAGCCGCCCGGTTCCGCCCTTCAGGTCGAACAGGACGATCGCCTCGACGCCGCCTTCCTGGAATTCCTTGAGCCAGATGCGGATGGTCGAGTTGTCGAGGAACAGCGCTTCGGCAATCGCGGCAAAGGACCAGCCCTTGTCGAGCAGAAGGATGGCGTTCGCCCGGCGGACGATGCGATGCTCCTCCAGCCCGTCCCTGACGATCTTCACCAGGTCGGCCCGATCCGCTCCGCTGAGGAAATTGCGATTCGTCTTCACCAGACGACTGGAATTGATCCCGCTGATTCGGTCAAACGATTTTCGGATGGGCGCGGAATCCCGCTATACAATATCTTCCGGCGCTGGCCCTCGGCCCGATCGCCGAACATATCCTCGTCGCCAAAGGCGCGACCTTCTAGGGTTGCACAACGAGGCGGCGGTTAAGGAGCGGGCGATAGCCGGCGCTCGAACAACCGTTAGTCGCGCACTCGTCCGTAGCTAACCGCCTGGGAAGGGCATGTCTGGACGGCGCCCCGTCGTCAAGGGTTTGGTTGAGGCTTTGCGAACGCTTCGGGTGCGGTCAGCAAAGGGACGGATATGACCCGTTCGCCAAGCCGTCCGGTAAGGGCCGCTTCTTCGTAGGGTTTCGGATGCCGGCCCTGACGCGGGCGTAGGTGCGGGCCGGAGGGCCGGCGTCCGAAAGCCTCAAGTGGAGGAAACCGCGGGACGGTGAGCGTCCGGCGCCGCGGGGGCGCTATGGGGATTTGGGGCTCGGCGGCGCCGCGCGGGACGGCCGGAGTGGCGTGTTTGTGGATGACGCGAGGGCGTCGGACAGGCCGCGGATTGGCCGATCGGCATAGGCGGGCATTTCGGGGGCAAGGAGGCGCGAGACGTTGGTCGCCGCGATCGGCTCGGGCGCGAACGGAGCGGCGCCGGGGGAGGTCCTCGGCGAGCAGAAGTCGGTGGCGGCGCGGGCCGGAGCGGCGGTCATGAAGAGTTGATTCCGGCAGATTCGGCGGTGAAGCTGCGAGGACGAGCGCCACGGTCGAACGTCTCGATGATGCGCATGCGTCCGCCGCAGCAGGGACAGATCCTGGAGCCGTCTTCGCGTCGCGGCGGGCTCGGGGGCGGTCGTGGCGGCGCTTGCGTCGGTTTCGGGGCGAGGCCGAGCGGTCGCGTTGGAGGCCGCGATCAGGTCCCGCAGGCGCCCGATGGTTGCGGCGCGTCCGGGACCGGCGAGGAAGCCGTAGTGGCGGATGCGGTGGAAGCCGCTGGGCAGCACGTGCAGGAGGAAGCGGCGGGTGAACTCGCTGGCGTCGAGCGTCATGGTCTTGAGCCGGTCTCGGCCTTTGATCCGATAGTCCTTCCAGCGGAACGTGACGCCCTCGTTGTCGAGCCGGATCAGACGCGAATTCGAGATGGCGACGCGGTGGGTGTAGCGGGCGAGATAGGCGAGGACGGCCTTCGGCCCGGCGAACGGCCGCTTGGCGTAGACCACCCATTCCGAGCAGCGCAGCGGCGCGAGCGCGGCGTCGAAGGCGCGCTTGTCGGCGAGGGGCGCGAGATCGCCGAAGAGGGCGAGGCGGCCGGCCGCATGCAGGGCCGCGAGCCCGTCGAGGAAGAGGCGGCGGAACAGGCGCGACAGCACGCGCACCGGCAGGAAGAAGTCTCTCTTGCAGGCGACCCAGCGCGACCCGTCCGGCGACAGGCCGCCGCCGGGAACGATGACGTGGACGTGAGGGTGGTGGGTGAGCGCCGAGCCCCAGGTGTGGAGCACGGCGGTGAGGCCGATGCGCGCGCCCAGATGCTTCGGATCGGCGGCGATGGCAGTCAGCGTCTCGGCGGCGGTCCGGAACAGGAGGTCGTAGACGGCGGCCTTGTTCTGGAAGGCGAGGGCGCCGATCGACGCCGGCAGGGTGAAGACGACGTGGTAGTAGGGAACCGGCAGCAGCTCGGCCTCGCGGTCTTCGAGCCATTGCCGCGCCGCCGCGGCCTGACACTTCGGGCAATGCCGGTTGCGGCAGGAGTTATAGGAGATCGAACTCGTGCGCGCAGTCCTCGCAGCGCTCGACGTGTCCGCCGAGCGCGGCGGTGCGACAGGTCTCGATCGCCGACATGACCTTGAGCTGGTCGAGGCTCACGTGACCGGCGTTGGCCTCGCGCCATGCCGCCCCGTGGGCGCGAAAGATGTCGGCGACCTCGAGATGGGGCCGCGCCACGCAGCCGTCAGGCGGGCGGCGTTTTCTTCGTCAGCTTGACGTCGAGCCGGTCCAGCGGACTCTTGATGTCGCGGACCGTGCTGACGGCGACGCGGGTGTAGAGCGCGGTCGTCTCCAGCTTGGCGTGCCCCAACAACACCTGAATCACGCGAATATCGACACCCTGTTCGAGCAAATGGGTGGCGAAGCTGTGCCGCAGCGTATGCGGAGAAACGCGCTTGGAGATTCCAGCCAGGTCTTTGGCGACGGTGACGGCGCGGTTGAGCTGACGCGGCGTCACCGGATTGATCGGGTTCTGGCCAGGAAAGAGCCAGACCCGCGGACGCGCCGCCTTCCACCATTCGCGCAGGAGCTGGAGCAGTTGGGGCGACAGCATCACATCGCGATCCCGCTGTCCCTTGCCCTGCTCGACCCGGAGCATCATGCGCCCACTGTCGATGTCGGACACCTTCAGGTTCGCGACCTCGGACACGCGCAGGCCCGCGCCGTAGGCGACGCTGAGCGCGGCCTTGTACTTGAGGCCCGGCGCGGCCTGGAGGAGCCGCGCCACCTCCTCTTGGCTCAGCACAACGGGCGCCTTGCGCGGCGTGGACACGATCCTGAGAGGACGAACGAGGTCGGGCCGTTCGAGCGTCTCGGTGAAGAAGAACCGCAACGCGGAGATGGCGGAATTGATCGTCGGCGCGCCGATCTGTTGCTGGGCCATGTGCAGTTGAAAGCGGCGAAGGTCATCGCTCGTCGCCGTATCCGGAGAACGGCCGAGGAACTTCGTGAACGTCCTCACGTGCCGGACGTAGTCCTTCTGCACCTTCTCCTTGAACCGCCGCGCCGTCATGTCCTCGATCATGCGCTGCCGCAACTGGCTGATGGAATTGTCGGACATCGAATGCTCCTGTCTCGCATGGGGTTGAACCCCACGATCTTGAGACAGGGCCGAGTCTTCCCGTTGTCCTTACCCGTACACCCTCTCCGTTCCCTCGCCGCCCCTACCGCGCGAGCGGTTTAGTCCTCTTGCGCACAACGGTCGTCGACCGCGTCGTTCTCGCTCCGCTGGTCTCGCCATAGCGGTCGAAACAAAGGGCGCCTGCCGTGCGCATTTCTCACGCTTTGGCGGCAGCGAACAGGTCAGATGGTTTCTCCGGTTAATTGATAGACTCAGTTGACGAAAGCCCGGCAACGTGATCCCGTCAAATATCGACCTGATATCGGGGTCGCCCGGCATTTACGTATGACAGAGGCTAAAATGTCGAAAATTGTCGATGAGGTCATCGCAGCGAATCAGAAATATGTGCAAGAGTTCGGTGAGAAGGGCAATCTGGCGCTGCCGCCGGCCCGGCAGTTCGCAATTCTCACCTGCATGGATGCGCGGCTGGATCCGGCCAAATACGCCGGGCTCGCCGAGGGCGACGCGCATGTCATTCGCAATGCCGGCGGTCGCGCTACGGACGACGCGATCCGGTCCCTCGTCATCTCTCACAAGCTACTCGGCACACACGAGTGGTTCGTGATCCATCACACGAACTGCGGAATGGAGCTCTTCTCCGACGAGGCGATGGCGGATCTCCTCGACGACGATCTGGCGACGGCCTCCTTTGACGGAAAGGCTTGGTCGAACCCGCATCATCACGGCGGCCACTCGGCGGGCCATTTCATCAAGTGGCACACGATCAAGGATCAGGAGTCGAGCGTGGTCCAGGACGTGCGTCGTATCCGGGAGCATCCGCTGGTTCCCTCGAAGGTTCCCGTTTACGGCTACATTTACGACGTGCGGACCGGACGCCTCAACGAGGTGAAGGCGGCGACCACTGTCGGCAAGCCAAAAGCGGCCTGACGACATTTGTCAAACCGCGCGTGAGTCGTATTTTTTGCTGTCTCGTCAAGAACGACTTCCGGCGAAATCGGATTCAGCCTGCTCATCTCTCCGGGTCATCGCTCCACGCGCTGCAACGCCTCGGGCTTGAGGTCGGCGCGGGTCGGATATCCGTCGACCGCCATGTAGAGATCGGCCTCGGCCAGTAGAGAGCGGAGCACATGTACGATTCCGTCCGTCCCGCCCAGCGCCAGTCCGTAGGCGTAGGGGCGACCGACACCGACGGCTGCCGCGCCCATCGCCAGAGCCTTGATTATGTGGGTTCCGGAGCGAATTCCGGAATCGAACATCACCGGAACAGCGCCGGCAGCCCTCACCACCGCAGGCAGCATGTCGAGCGCGGGGATGCCGCCGTTGGCTTGGCGGCCGCCGTGATTGGCCAGAACTAACGAAACGGCCTCCAGATACGCATAGGGGGACGAATCGAGAACACCGCGCGGTGTAGGCCGCGGAACTCCGCCAGAAATCGTCTGGACGGGTCCGGCCGGCGGATCGGTGACGATGTCGGGAAACAGATGATTTCCGACGTCCCCGCTGCACGGGAAGAAGCTGCCTGTCACGGGCTCAGAAACTGCACGACAAACCCTGTCGGAATGTGAGACTGTGTGGAAACTCGTTGGATGGGGTTTTCCGCACATGCTGGTCGGTTACATGCGCGTGTCGACGAACGGTGACCGTCAGGTTCTGGACCTGCAGCGTGACGCGCTCCTCGCCGCCGGGGTCGATGAGCGTCACCTGTTCGAGGATCGGGCTACCGGCGGTCGCGGCGAGCGCGCCGGCCTCGCCAAGGCGCTGGCTTTCATCAAAACCGGCGACTGCCTGGTCGTCTGGAAGCTGGACCGGCTCGGCCGATCGCTGCCTCACCTCCTCGCCACGGTGACCGATCTCAAGAAGCGCGGCATCGCCTTCCGCTCGCTGACCGAGCAGATGGACACGACCACGCCGCAGGGCGAGTTCCTGTTCCACATTTTCGGCTCCCTCGCCCAGTTCGAGCGGTCGCTGATCCAGGAGCGGGTCCAGGCCGGGCTCGCTGCAGCTCGGCGGCGCGGTCGCCGCGGAGGTCGTCCCGTCGCCATCGATGTCGAGAAACTCGCCGCGGTGACGGCCGCGCTCGACGGCGGGGCCACCAAGGCCGCGGTCTGCCGGACCTTCGGCATCAAGCGCAGCACGCTCCTCGACTCCCTGGCCCGGATCGGTTGGTCTGCGGGGGTCAAGATCGAGGAGGCATGAGTGGCGCGACCGCAGCGATTGAACGAAGCCCAGATTGCGGAGCTGTTCGATCCGCCGACCGAGCAACGGGACCTGGTGCGCCACTTCACGCTGTCAGAGGCCGATCTCGGAGCGATCCGGCGCTGCCGCGGAGATCACAACCGCCTCGGCTACGCTCTCATGCTTTGCTACCTGCGCCATCCCGGCCGAGTGTTGCGCTCCGGCGAGCGTCCGCCTCCGATCCTGCTCGCATTCGTCGCCGAGCAGATCGGGATTCTTCCGGACGCGGTGGACGAGTATCTCGCGGCGGAGCGGAACCGCCAGCGTCATGCCGTCGAATGCCAAGAGCAGCTCGGGCTTCGTCCGTTCGGCAAACTCCCCGCAGCCGAATTGGCAAGCGTCCTTCTGCCGCAAGCCATCGAGGATGATCGGCTCGCCCGTCTGGCAGAACTGGCGATGGAGACATGCCGGCAACGCCGGATCGTCGTCCCGTCGCCGCCCGCGCTCGAGCGGCTCTGCGCCAAGCTCCGCCACCAGGCCCGTCGGGAAGTCTATCGCCGGTTGACCGATGGTCTCACCGCCGAGCAGCGTCGCAGGCTCGATGCGCTGACGCAGCATCGGGAAGAAACCAATCAGAACTGGCTGACCTGGTTGCGGCAGATGCCGGAGGCCGCCAAGCAGGGCGCCATGCTCGGTCTGACCGAGCGCTTGGAGCATGTCCGCGCGATCGGCATCGAGCCTGGCCGTGGACGGTTGGTCCACCAAGCGCGCCTTGCCCTGCTTGCTCGCGAGGCTGGCCGCACCACCGTCCAGCATGTCGCCGGTTACGAGCGGCAGCGCCGCCACGCGACGCTGGTGGCCATCAGCCTGGACCTCGCCGCCAGCCTGACTGACCAGGCGATCGACCTGTTTGACCGCCTGATTGGCGCGATGTTTCGCAAGGCCGAGGGTCGCCATGCCCGCGCCTTCCAATCCGATGCCCGGGCCATCAACGAGAAAGTCGGTCTTTATGCGAGCGTCGGCGCTGCGCTGATCGCCGCCCGCGAGGACCACCTGGATGCCTTTGGCGCGATCACGGCGGTGATCCCGTGGGAGCGGTTTCGCGCGACCGTCGCCGAGGCCGAGACGCTGGCGCGACCGCAGGAGTTCGATATCTACCAAAAGCTCGGCGAGCACTATGCTGGGATCCGGCGCTGGTCGCCCGCCTTTCTCGACACGTTCCGGTTCGAGAGCGTGCCAGCCTCGGCCTCACTCATGCGCGCCACAGACGTGCTGCGTGTCAATCGGCGTCCAAAATTGACCCCCTATCGGCGTCCAAAATTGACCCCCCTTTTGAAGGGCGCCGACGGGTAGCGCTCGCCCCGGCGGAGCTGGTCGGGGTTGCGCAGCCGGGGCGAGCGCGGTTTGGTGAGGCGCAGCCGATGTTTGTCGGTCGGGCGCGGTTTTTGAAGCGCCGGCTCTCGTGCCGAGCGGACGTGGCGCGGATCAATCCCGGCCGAAGCCGCGGGGCGGAACGATTGCCTGGAGGTCGGTGAGGTCGAGGTCGCAGATCGCCTGCAACGCCTCGGCGGTGGCGCTGTCCTGGAGGTTCTCCGGCAGAGCTTCCAGCCAGGCGGCGTACTGACCCTGCAACGTTGTCAGCTCGGAGACAGCGTCGCGCCAACGCTTGGCGCGACTGCGGTGATCGAGGGGCCGCCGTATCCTGACTGCCGGCATGTCGGACCCCCGAGCGGCGCGACAGCGCGCCTGGCGCTCGGCGTCGGTCATCGGTCGTTCGCCGATCGGGTTTCGCGGCATGGTCCACTCCGAAGCGTGACGTCACGAAATCCAAGGTCATGAGACAAGGCTTAGGCGCGATTCTTGAAGCGCCAGCTCTCGTTCCCGGTCTCGACGATGTCGCAGTGGTGGGTGAGGCGATCGAGCAGCGCCGTGGTCATCTTTGGGTCGCCGAACACGCTCGGCCATTCGCCGAAGGCGAGATTGGTGGTGAGAAGGATCGAGGTGCGCTCGTAGAGCCGGCTGACGAGGTGAAAGAGAAGCTGACCGCCGGCCTGGGCGAACGGCAGGTAGCCGAGCTCGTCGAGGACGACGAAGTCCATGCGGGTGAGAGAGTCGGCGATCCGGCCCTGCCGCCCGGCGCGCGTCTCGGCCTCGAGCTGGTTGACGAGATCGACGGTGGTGAAGAAGCGGCCGCGCCGTCCGGCGCGGATGCAGCTTCGCGCGATTGCTATGACCGCGTGCGACTTGCCGGTTCCGGTTCCGCCGATGAACACCGCGTTGCGCTGCTGGGCGATGAAGCCGCCGCCGGCGAGATCGCGAACGAGCGCCTCATTGATCGGCGTGTCCCTTGAATACGAAGTCGTCGAGGTCCTTGGCGAGCGGCAACTTGGAGGCCGTGATCTGATACTTGATCGACCGCGCCTGCTTCTCCGAGATCTCGGCGCGCAGGAGGTCGCCGACGAAGCGCTGCGGCTCGTGCTGGCGTTTCAGCGCGGTCGAGAGCGTCTCGTCGTAGGCGGCCCTCATGCCGTAGAGCTTGAGCTCTCCCATCATGTCGAGGATTTCGGTCCGTTCCATCGTCAGGCGCTCCTCAAGCTGTCGTAGCGGGCGCAGTCGGCGACCGGCGCATGGCGCAGGCTGAGCGCGGCGGGGGTGTGGATCGGCGGCGCCGGTCCGGGATCGCGGCGGCGCGCCAGAATGTTGAGGACGACGTCGGCCGAATGGACACCCTCGGCGAGCGCCTGGGCGCAGGCGGCCTCGACCGCCGGCAATCCGTCGGAGAGCACTGCGGCGAGAATCTTGACGAACTGCCGGTCGCCATCGTCGGAGCCGGCGAGCTTGCGCCGGATGCGGTCCAGCGCCGACGGCAGCACCCAGTCCCTGAAAGGCGCGCCGTTGCGCAAGGCGCCGGGCTTGCGCGCCAGCACCGGCACGTAATGCCACGGGTCGTACTCGATCTTCCCGCGGCAGAAGGCCCGCTCATGCTCGCCGACGATCCGCCCGTCCTGGCGGACGACGATGCGATCGGCGTAGGCGTGGATGTCGACCGGGCGGCCGACGGCGCTGGCGTTGACCGAATATCGATTGTTGTCGAACCGCACGAGGCAGGTCTTCGACACCGAGGCCGGCAGCGCGTGGAATCCGTCGAAGCGTCCGCCATAGGCAATGAGCTTCGGCCGCTCCTCCTCAAAGACGTCCCAGATCGTCCGCCCGCTCTGTTCGGGATGGGCGTGCGCCTTGGCCCAGACGACGCATTTGTCGACGAGCCAGGCGTTCAACTCGCTATAGCTCTTGACCTTGAGCCGCGGCGTGAAGAAGCGCTCGCGCACGAGGCCGACCTGGTTCTCGACTTGGCCCTTCTCCCAGCCGGCCGCCGGCGTGCAGGCGACCGGCTCGACGAGATGATGCGAGCACATCTGAAGGAAGCGACGGTTGTACTGCCGGTCCTTGCCGACGAACACCGCGTCCACCGCCGTCTTCATATTATCGTAGATGCCGCGGCTGCATGCGCCCTTGAAAAACGCGAAGGCGCGGTCGTGCGCGTCGAACACCATCTCCTGGGTCTCGCGCGGATAGGCGCGCACGAACATCATGCGGCTCATGCAGAGCCGGACGTGGGCGACCTTCACCGTCGTCGTCACCCCGCCGATGACGACGATCTCGTGGCTCCAGTCGAACTGGTAGGCTTCGCCCGGCGCAAACGTCAGGGGAATGTAGGCTTCCGCCGTCGCGCTCGCGTGCTGCTCGCCCCAGCGCCGCGCATAGCGGCGAACAGCGTCGTAGCCGCCCTCGTAGCCGAGAGGCCGCAACGCCTCGTAAATGCGGATCAGCGTCAGCCGCTCGCGCGCCGGCGCCTTGGCGTTCGCCGTCAGCAACCGGTCGAGCGCCTCCGTCCACGGCCCGAGCTTCGGCCGCGGCTGGACCTCGCGGTCATACGAAAACGCCGTCTCCCCCGACCGCAGGATCCGTCGCACCGTGTTGCGCGACAGATGCAGGGTCCGCGAGATCTCCTTGATCGACTTCCCCTTGCCCAGATGCTCGCGCCGTATCCGACCGATCGTCTCCACAATCAGCATCCCCCACCGCCCGCTTCGCGCCAAAGCAGGCAGCCGACCAAACCGGAAATAGGGGGGTCAATTTTGGACGCCGATGACGCCCCTCAGGGGGTCAATTTTGCACGCCGAAACACATGCTGCGCGAGGCAAACCGCACGAGCGCGGCCAACCTGCAAGAATCCGCCCCGACTGCGTTCGTTCGGCGGCGCTGGGCGCCTTATGTGCTGCCCGGCGGCGCCATCGACCGTCGTCATTACGAACTCTGCGTGCTGGCGGAGTTGCGCGACCGGTTGCGCGCCTGCGACGTATGGGTCGTCGGCAGCCGGCAATACCGCTCCTTCGAGGAACGGCTGATCTCGAAAGAGACCCTGCAGGACCTGCAGCAGGCCGACACGTTGCCGGTCGCGGTCGAGGCGGACTTCGACCGTTTCGTCGAGAGCCGTCGCGCGCTTCTGGACGAACGGCTGGCGGCCATTGACGCTCGTGCGAAGGGTGGCCTGTTGCCCGACGTGACGATCGACAAGGGCGTGCTGAAAATCGCGCCGATCGAGAAATCCACGCCACCGGAGGCCGAGGCCTTGGCCGCTCGCCTCTATGCCATGCTGCCGCGCATCCGCATCACCGATCTCCTGGCGGAAGTGGCGGGGTGGACGCTCTTCCCCGACTGCTTCACCCATCTGCGGACCGGCGAGGCGGCCGCCGACGGCCGCATCCTCATGGCGGCTCTGCTCGCCGACGGGCTCAATCTCGGCCTGACCCGCATGGCCGAAGCGTGCAGCATCGCCAGCCTCGGCCAGCTCGCCTGGACGGCCGACTGGCACATCCGCGAGGAAACCTATGCCGAGGCGCTGCGGCGTCTGGTCAATCAGCAACAGCGTGAGCCGTTTGCGGCGATATTCGGCAGCGGCGTTGCTTCGTCGTCCGACGGGCAGTTCTTCCAGGCCAGCGGGTTCGGCCGCGCCGCCGGCCGCCTCAATGCTCATTACGGCCAGCAACCGGGGTTCAAGGTCTACACCCATACCTCCGACCGCTACGCGCCGTTCTTCGCCAAGTTGATCGCGGCGACGGCGAGCGAGGCGCTGCATGTGCTCGATGCGCTTCACTATCATCGGAGCGAGGTCTCGACCCGTCGCCATCATACCGACGGCGGCGGCGATTCCGACCACGTCTTCGCGCTCTGCACCCTCCTTGGCTTCCAGTTCGCACCGCGCATTCCGGGCCTGAAGCACCGGCGCCTCTACAGCTTCGGCAGACCGTCGGACTATCCGACGCTCGAGCCGCTGATCGCAGGCCGCATCAATGTCGCTCTGATCCGCGCCCACTGGTCGGAAATCCTGCGCATCATCGCCTCAATTCGCACCGGCGCCGTGACCGCCTCGCTGATCATGCGTCAGCTCGCCTCCTATCCCCGGCAGAACGGCGTCGCCGCGGCGCTGCGCGAGCTTGGCCGGCTGGAGCGAACCCTGTTCACCCTCGACTGGATCGAGGATCCCGAACTGCGGCGGACGACCGGCCAGGAGCTCAACAAGGGCGAGGCCCGCAACAGCCTGGCGCGGGCAGTCTTCATCCACCGGCTCGGCGAAATCCGCGATCGCACTTATGAAAACCAGCAGCACCGAGCTTCCGGCCTCAACCTCCTCGTCACCGCGATCATCCTCTGGAACACGCGATACCTCGAGCGCGCCGTCGCCACGCTGCGTCAGACGGAGGACATCCCCGACCACTTGCTGGCTCACCTGTCCCCGTTGGGTTGGGAGCATGTGAACCTGACCGGCGATTACGTATGGGGAGCTGAGCACGCCATGTCGGAAAACAATGCCGAATTGAGACCGCTGCGCACCCCGCCCGAGGTATTTTTCAGAGCCGCCTGACGTTCCTGCTTTGTCTCCTTATGCGTATCCGAAGGCCCTTTCGTTAGTTCTGGCCTGATTAGAGCAGTAGATTCCGTCCACGCCGCCGTCGATGGCGCGCCGCGCGTCGTCGGGATGGCAAATACCTTTGACGATCAGCGGCAGCTTGGTCAGCGAGCGCAGCCAGGGCAGGTCGTCCCAGGTCAGCGGATTGCCGAAGATCGCCGCCCCTGTCGCAACCGCGGCCCGCGGGTCCTTCTCCGGCGGCGCGCCAGCAATTGTGCGAAGCGCGGGTCGGAAAAATAATTGGCCAGGCAATGCCCGCGCAGTTGCGGGAAGTTGGCGGTGGCGAGATCGCGCGGGCGCCAGCCGGTCACCCAGGTGTCGAGCGTCACCACGATCGCCCTGAAGCCGACCCGCTCGGCCCGTCCCACAAGGCTCGCCGCCAGCTCGCGATCGGTTGGGGTCTAGAGCTGGAAGAACCCGGGCGTCGCCTTGAACTCGGCGGCGACCGTCTCGAGCGGATCGACCGACAGGGTCGAAGCGACCATCGGCACGCCGGTCAGCGCAGAGGCGCGGGCGGTCGCGAGATCGCCATGGCCGTCCTGGGCGCAGAGCCCGATCACACCGACCGGGCTCATGAACAACGGGGAGGCCAGTCTCATGCCGAAGAGCTCGATCGATAGGTCGCGCTGCTTGGCGCCGACGAACATCCGCGGCGGCAGGCCCCATTTGTCGAAGGCGGCGACGTTGGCCTCTTGCGTACGCTCGTCGCCGCAACCCCCGGCAACGTAGGAGACGAGGCTGGCTGGCATCGCCGCGTGGGCCTTGGCCTCCAACTCGTCAAAACGCGTCGGGAACGACGGCAGGCGGCCGCTGAGGCCGGCAAGGTAGATCTCGTTCTGATAGGCCCCGAAGTCGGGCATCAGCGCACCCCCAATCTCGGTCGCGCCGCCGGCGCTAATTGGTGCAGACCGAAGAATGAGCGATCGGTCCGTTACTCGATCAAAACGGCATCGGGCAAGCCAGTTGAACCATGAGAACCACGAGTGTGCCGTTGATCGAAATCTTGCGCCTCGTTGAGACCAGGTCAATCTCTCGGACGTAGCGCGCGGTGGGGTCGATTAGACCTGTTTACCACGCCGTCAGAGAACGGCCGCCGTTTGCGCGCAACGGACGGCCGGAGTCGACGTATTGCGGGCGTAGCGGGTCGCGGCCGCTGACGCGTCAAGTGGGCAAGTAAGCGGACCTTCAATGGCGATTGCCCTGAGCAATCGCCCGGGCATTCTTGACATCGAGTCGCCGGATCATCCAAAACGTGTCGTTGGCGAAGCAGTTGAAGACCTCGGGCGCAAGTGACCTGACGACCGGCGACCCGTTGCGACCTCGTGGCGAGCGTATGTCGGTCATCGATTCGGCGCAGGAGCGATGGTGCGCGACCCGCGCATGATGACGGAGGCGCGCGCCATCCAAGTCGACGTCGGCCGGCTGCTCGACTACGTGCGGCTTCGCGTCGAGCGCGCCGGGAAGCTCGCAGCGCATTTCCGTCAGGCGGAGGGCGACCTCGCGCCTCTCGGCGCAGCGGGCGCCCGCATCCAGTATCGCTATGCGCACATCGTGGTCACGGAACTCGGCGAGGCCGAGCCCGGAGAGGTGCCCGACCTGCTGCGGCCGGCGCGGCGCGCCGCTCAGCAGAATCGGCAACCCCCCTCTGAGGCGAGCGGGACTTTTCCCTATGCGCGGGGCGGCGTTGCGAGTTCGCGGAAGGCCGCCCCATGAAGGCGCGCGACCCCGGCACAGACGACCGCGCGCCCGGCGCCCGGGCCGATACGGGCGCCGCTAGCCTTCGACGCATAACCTCGAACATCGCCGCGCAGATGTTCTCCCTCGCGGCCTCCGCGATCGACCGCCTGGTTCTGGTCGGGATCCTGGTCCGAACGTGGGGACCGGACCTGTTCTCCGACTACGCCGTCATCCAGTCGATGTCCGCGATGCTCACCATCGTCGAGGCAGGACTCCAAATCTATTTCGTGAACGTCGAGAAGGCCGCCTTCGTCGCCGGCGACGTTCAAGGGTTCCGCCGCCTCGCCGCGATCCACCTCGCTCTGATTCTCGCGATCGTCGCGGCGACAGCGGCGGGTTTCGCGGTCTTCATCGTCGGCGGCGGATCGGCGCATCTGCTTCATCTGTCGAGCCTCGAAGCGAGCGCTGGCCGCGACGTTTTCGTCGTCTACGCGCTCGGCAGCCTGTTGACCGTGCTGCGCTCCACGACGACGACGATCTACACCGCCGCCGGCGACTTTGCCTTCGTCGTGGCCCTGACCGCGATTTTCCTTACCATCAACACGGTGGCGGCGATCATCGCGGTTTTGGCCGGCGCCGGGCCGTTGACGTTGGCGGCGATCTATCTCGTCGTCACGGGGATCGGCTCGGTCGCCTATTTCGCCTGGGACGCTCGCCGACGATATGCCGACTGGGTTGCCTCCCCAGCGACGCCGACGGGCGCCGAACTGAGGGCGCTCGGCGTCCACATTAAATGGTTTAGCCTGCAGACGATCGCGCCGACAATCTGGCTGCAGACGCCCATTCTCGTGTTTAACGCTTGGCGTGTCTCAGGCGAGGACATAGCGGCCTTTCTCGTGGTCCGCACCATGGTCAACCTGATCCGGCAGTCCTTCCAGTTCGCGGCGGTCGGCGCCGGGCTCGAGATCGCGACGCTCTCTCATCGCGGCGATTTCGCAGGCGCTTGGCAGCAGTCCGCGGCGGTCGGGCGCTTGACGACGGCGCTCAGCGCGGTCTGCGTCGCCGGCATGCTGAGCTTCGGGGCCGCGATCACGCTGCACTGGACCGGGCGCGCGGACCTGTTTTCGCTCTCGATCGCCGCGTGGATGCTGGCGCCGCTGATGCTTGTCGCGCCGCTCCAGCAGCCGTTGTCCTTGCTCCAATATGCGAACCTGTCGACCGGCCCAGGGCTGCAAAAGCTGGCGCTGATCGGCCTGACGCCCCTGTGCTGCACGCTCGGCGCACTGACCTACGGGACGCTCGGCGCCATTATCGGCCTCGCCGTCGCGGAGATCGCGGCGTCGTGGGCGCTGCTCCCTCTGTTCGCCAGGGCGTTCACCGGTTTCCAACAATATTGCCTCGACATGCTTGGCTCCGCGACGGCGACGCTCACCCTGTGCGGAATTGTCGGCCTCGGCCTGACGACGGTTTTCCCGTCAGTCTCGCTTGCGGCGATGGTCGGTAAGATCGGCGTCTGGGCGCTGACGGCGGCCGGGCCGACGATCTTTGTCGCGTTGCCGGGGAAGCTGCGCGCCGCGCTGGCGGGCCGCGTCCTTCGGCTCGCAGGCGTCCGCTCCGGTCCGTGAAACGAAGCTCGGCAAGCGACTTTTCGTATCCTCGATAAGTCAGGATATACAGGCGCAGCCCGCGCGGACGGGCGACGCCCGCGGCGGACGGACCCTTCGCGAGTTTGAAGCGGGACACCCGTATGCTCTATTGGATATCGAAGGCTGTCTGGCGTCTCGCAGAACCCGACAACCTGCTCCTGCTCATCGCGCTGCTCGGATTGGCGACCGTATTGGCGGGGCGACGGCGTGTTGGCTTCGGCGTGCTGACAGTCGCGCTCGTCGCGATGCTCTGCGTGGCGACGCTTCCAATCGGCGCGACCATGCTCGGCAGTCTTGAGGCGCATTTTCCGGAGCCGCAGATCGAAGGTCCGATCGACGGCGTCATCGTGCTCGGCGGCGCTTTGAACCCAGAGGCCTATTTCACCCACCCCGGCTCAGGCCTCAACAGTGCTGCGACGCGGATCATCGAGGCGGCGCGTTTGGCGAGAACTTATCCGACGGCCCGCATCGTCTATTCCGGTGGGCCGCGACCGAGCGAAGCGCCCAACGTCAATGAGGGCGAGGCCGCGCGCGATCTCCTCGTCGCACTCGGAGTCGATCCAGCGCGCGTCACCCTCGATCTCGAATCCCGCAACACCTATGAAAATGCAGTGGAGGCGGCACGGTTGATCAAGCCGCGGCCAGGCGCGCGGTGGCTCCTCGTCACCTCGGCTTTTCACATGCCACGCGCCATCGCCTGCTTCCGCGCGGTCGGCTTTCCCGTCACCGCGTTTCCCGTCGACTTCAAATACCGTCAGCGGGAAAAGGTCGGTTTCGACTTCGCCTCCGGCCTCGCCGATCTCGATCTCGCAGCGCACGAATGGATCGGGCTTGTCGCTTATCGGATGCTCGGCCGGACCCTCGAATTGACGCCCGACCCATAGAATCTCCGACGAGGCTCAGGAGGCGAGGAAATCTGCCGTCGCGGCCTGCAGCCGCGCGTCGAAACGCGAAAAGCAATATTCGTCTCTCCAGCGGTGGATGCCTTGCGCGCCGAGGCGCGCGCAGAGATCTCGGTCCCGCAACAAGCCGACGAGCGTATCGACCAGGGCATCCGGGCGATCGCGCGGGACGTTGAAACCCGTCACGCCGTCGAGATTGACTTCCTGTCCCGCATCCTCTGTCGAGGCTACGACCGGGACGCCGTGGCGCATCGCCTCGACATAGACGAGGCCAAATCCCTCCTTGCGACTCGGCATCGCCATAACCGTCGCCTCGCGCCAGAGCGCTTCGATGTCGCCTCCTGCCACGAAGCCGCTGAACGCGATCGAGGCGGTCGCGGGCGAACCAGCGGCGAGCGCTCGCGCGCTGTCGAGCCCGCCGCCGCCGCCAGCGATGAGCAGGCGCGCCTCGGGTATCGCGTCGACCACCCGCGGCCAGACAGCGATCAAGAGATCGTGTCCCTTGGGCAAGCCCGGATCGACCCGGCCGAAGACGAGAACCGTCGGACGGCCTTGTGAGGGTCCAACCATGGCGGGGGCGTCGTCGCTCGCGGTGCCCAAGGGGCAAAGGCGCACGCCCGCGGCGACTCGAAGCGCTCGCGACGCGCGCTCGCGGGTATATTCGCTGTTGACGAGAACGAGATCGGCGCGACGCAAAGCACGAAGTCGCGAGGACCTCGGCTCGTCCCAGACCTCGATGCCGTGCGCCCAGAGCGCGTTCGGGCGGTGGCGACCCAGGGAAAAGCGCCCTGCGCGCGCAGTGCCGGCAAAGTCGTAGACGACGTGGCTCGCGTGGCGCGCCGCCAAAGCGGCGCGGGCGACGAAAGCAAAGCGACCGCCGCCGAAAGCTTCGACTGGAACCCCGTCGTAGACGAAACTTTCGCGATCGAGGCAGGCGATTGCGCACGTCGCATGCCGACGCCCGAGCGATTTGGCAGTCAGCCGGGCGACCTCTGCGATGCCGCCCGCGCCTTCGCTCATGTGTTGCGCGCATATCAAAATCGAGTGTTCGCGGGCGCTCATGATGGGCGCATCGACCTTGCCGGCAACCCTCGGCCCGGGGTCGCCAACCTGCTTCGCACGACGCCCCGCGACGCCAGATTAGCCCGGCTCGGCGAACTCCCGGCGCCCGGCCGAACGCTCGCCGCCTCGGATGCAAATAGGCCGTCCGTCACATGCCCAGTCCTTGAAAGCAAAGGTGACTTCCTATCACGATCCTATGAAGATAGAATCATTGACAATCAAAATTCGCGCGCATAGCGGATGAAGCCACAAGGATGCTTCGGGGCAGGTCATTGGGGGGCGGGCTCAGCGGCGGCGCGCCGCCGCTTTCCAGGGTTAGCTGCGGCGTCTCACCTTTAAGGCGCCTCCGGGCCGACTCGAGTTCACGACTGTCATGAAAAACCTGTCCGACCTGAAACTCGCGGTGATCGGCCTCGGATATGTCGGCCTGCCGCTCGCGGTCGAATTCTCCAAGCGGTTTCCGGTCGTCGGTTTCGACGTCAATCCAGCACGGATCGAGGCGCTGCGCGCGGGGCGCGACGCGACGCTCGAACTGAGCGAGGAGGAACTGCGATCGGCGACGGGTCTGATCTATTCGCTCGACATTCGCGATCTCGCCGACTGCAACATCTATATGGTCACCGTCCCGACGCCGGTCGACGAACACAAGCGGCCCGACCTCAGTCACTTGATCAGAGCCTCGCGCTTAATCGGATCCGTGCTGAAGCGCGGCGACATCGTCATTTATGAGTTCGACAGTCTATCCCGGCGCTACCGAGGAAATCTGCATTCCGGCCTTGGAGAGCGTCTCGAAGCTCGCCTTCAATGTCGACTTCTTCGCGGGCTACAGCCCGGAGCGAATGAATCCGGGCGACAAGACGCGGCGCTTGCCGAACATCAAGAAGATCACCTCGGGTTCGACGCCAGAAGTCGCCGAGCGCGTCGATGCACTTTACCGTCTTATCGTCGTAGCCGGAACGCACAAGGCGCCGAGCATCAAGGTGGCCGAGGCCGCCAAAGTGATTGAAAACACCCAACGCGACATTAACATCGCCATAGTCAACGAATTCAGCATGATCTTCAATCGATTGGGGATCGACACCGAGGCCGTTCTCGTCGCCGCCGGCACAAAATGGAACTTCCTTCCATTTCGTCCCGGCCTCGTCGGGGGGCACTGCACCGGCGTCGATCCTTACTACCTTAGCCAGAAAGCGATGGCGGTCGGCTACCATCCCGAGATCATCCTAGCGGCACGGCGGCTCAACGACGGCATGGGTCGCTACGTCGCCTCTCAGTTGATCAAGGCGATGGTGAAGGGTCGTATCCCTGTCGTGAGGGCGCGCGTCTTGGTGATGGGCCTCGCATTCAAGGAAAACTGTCCTGATTTGAGGAACACCCGCGTCGTCGATTTTGTCCGCGAGCTGACCGAGTTCAGCGTGACGGTCGATGTGTGGGACCCTTGGATCGCCGCGGAGGATGCGAAGCGCGAGTACGACCTCAACCTTGTCGCCCGGCCTGAGCCCGGCGCTTACGACGCGATCATAATCGCAGTCGCTCACGACGAATTTCGCGGCATGGGCGCCGAGCGCATTCGCGCCCTGGGTAAGGAGCGGCATGTGCTCTACGATTTGAAATATGTCCTCGCCGAGACGGAGTCCGACTTGCGCCTGTAGGCTTGTCTTCGAGCTTCGCGTTTCACCTCGTGCGATGGGCCGAGCGAGGGGGCGCCTTTCACGGAAATGCTATTAGATGCCTAATCGGAAATATGCGATGCTACGAGAAGTGTCCGCATAAGAGCGACGCGCGGTCACCCCCTTTTGCCGGGACCTCAGGTGGTGATGTATTCGACCGAGAAGGACTCAATTTCGGCTGGTGCTTTGCAGAAGTCGGGAGTTGTCGGCGTCGCGACAGTTTTCGCCGGCGCGCGCGCGGGCGCTGACTTTTTCCCCTATCTAACGCTGCTTGGCGCGGTCTTTCTTTCGATTGGGCTGCACTTGGTGGCGACTTGGGCGATCGCCTCCGACGATCCCCCGGAGCGGCTGCTCAATACGTCGATTGGCCTCTTTCTCGCTATTCTGAGCGGTTACTATGTTCTGAAGCGGATTTCGGAGTTTCCCAGCATGCAAGCTGTCGGCGCTATGCTGACGATCTTCACAGCTTCGTTCCTGATCGTGGTGTCCGCCCTTCTGCTGGCCGGAATCGAGCATCGGCCGCTGTCCCTCTTCACCGGCTATATCGTCACCGTGATCTGGTTCGCCGCCGCCCGCAGGCTCGGCGAGCGTCGGGGAAGGCCGCGGTTCGCTTTGGTGCCGGTCGGCCAGGCGGCCTGCGTGCGTGCTCTTACTGGCGCGCGGTGGACGCTTGTCGACCCGTCGATGCCTCCTGATGCTTGCGACGGCGTCGTCATCGATCTGGGCGCGGATCTCGACGCAGAATGGCGAGCCTACCTCACGGCCTGCACGCTCGCGGGCATTCCCATCTATCACTTCAGGACGGTCTCCGAGGCACTAACCGGACGCCTTGAGATCGACTCTCTCTCCCAGAGCGCGTTGGCCGCTGTCGGCGCCAACCGTGGGTATGGCGTCTTTAAGCGCGTCATCGATTGGATCGCCGCCCTCGTCGCCGTAGTGGCGCTTGGTCCGTTTCTACTACTTGTCGCGGTGCTGATTAAGCTCGACTCCAAGGGAGCCGCCCTGTTTCGCCAGACCCGGCGAACGAAGGGCGGGCAGCCGTTCACCATGTACAAGTTTCGCACCATGAGGGTAGCCGCCGCTGAGCCGGACTCTCTGCAGGACGCGATGACGCGTGATCGCGACCCGCGCATTACCCGCTTAGGCGCATTCCTGCGGAGGACCCGGATCGACGAACTGCCGCAGATTCTGAACATCTTCCGCGGCGAGATGAGTTGGATCGGGCCACGCCCCGAAGCGGCGCCGCTCGCTGAATGGTACGAGCGCCAGTTGCCGTTCTACGGATATCGATACCTAGTCCGACCCGGCATCACCGGCTGGGCGCAGGTCAACCAGGGACACGTCACTGAGCTGGACGCCGTGCGCTCCAAGCTGCATTACGACTTATACTACGTTAAGAACTGCTCTATCTGGCTTGACATCCTTATCGCGCTCAAGACTATCAAGACGATCGTGACAGGGTTCGGCGCTCACTGACGTCATGCGGGAATTCACACATCGGTCCGACGCCCAGTCCCGATCCAATCGGGCAATCGCCTATCATGATGGCCTCGCAACGGGCTGGAGCGGCCGCTACGCTTCCGGCGGCTTCAGGAAGCGTGCCGACTTCTTTGGTCGAGAGGTTCTCCCGTTCCTTGCGCCGCGCGGTCGGTGGATCGACGTCGGCTGCGGGAGCGGCGTGTTCAGCCGCATTCTGGCCAATCACGGCGCCGACGTCCTCGGCGTCGATGGCTCGAGCGAGATGATCGAAGCCGCGCGCGCAGGCGGGGGCGAGCCAGCGCCCCGCTACGAAGTCCGCACGATCGAGTCGCTCGAAGTCGAACCCGCCGGCTGCGACGGCGTTCTGTGTCTCAGCGTGATCGAATATCTCGACGATCCCATCGCTGGCCTCGCGATCCTGACACGCCTGCTGCGGCCGGGCGGTGCTCTCGTCCTTTCGGCCCCAAACCGGTGTTCCGGCCTTCGCCGCGCACAGTTGGCGCTGCGGGCGTTCACCTTGCGCGGCGGGGCAAAGGCTTTCGATTACCTCGCATGTTCCCATAACGCTTGGTCGAAGCACGAACTTGCCGCCTTCGCCGACTCTGGCGGTCTCGACGTCGAGGCGATTCTCGGCTTCGACCCAGTACTGCCCAGTGCGCTGGCTCGCTACGCTTCGCCGAGCCTGTGGTTCCTTATCGCCAGCCGCCGTCCGCCGAAATGCTGAGACGCCGACCTGTCGTCCTCACTGTGAGGCGCCCGCGCGGCGTGCGTTGAGGAAGACGATAGCCTCCTCGACCATCCGCTCAGCTGCCCGTCCGTCCCAGAGCTTTGGAATGCGGCCGCGCTTGCCGCCGGTGCGCAGGACGTCCGCGACGGCGGCCTCCAAAGCGGCGGGATTCGAGCCAACGAGCGTGTTGGTCCCTTCATCTATCGTCACCGGTCGCTCGGTGTTTTCGCGCACCGTGACGCATGGCACGCCGAGCGCTGTGGTCTCTTCCTGAATGCCGCCGCTATCGGTGGCGACGACGCGCGCCTCGCGCATCAAGCCGAGCGAGCGTAGATAGCTCAACGGATCAGTCACGAGCATAAGCGGCGACGCGAGCCGCTTCGCCAACCCGAACCTGCCAAGATTGGCGCGTGTGCGCGGATGGACGGCGAAAACGATCGGCAGATCAGAAGAGAGGCGAACCAGAGCGTCGACGAGGCCCGCGAGGCTGCGGGGATCGTCGACGTTGGAGGGTCGGTGCAGGGTCGCGAAACCGAAGCCCTTCGTGGCGACCGCAGAGAGAAACCCCGGCGAGGCTCCGATCTCGCAAAGGCAATCCGTCGCTGGCACAGCGCGATCGAGGCAGGCGTAGAGCGTGTCGATCATCACGTTGCCAACCAGCTTGATGCGCTCTGGTGCGATCCGCTCGGCGGTCAGGTTGGCGACACCGTCGCGTTCGCTGACGAAATGCAGGTCCGACACCTGATCGACGACGAGCCGGTTGATCTCCTCCGGCATACCGCGATCGAAGCTGCGCAGGCCCGCCTCGACATGGGCGATGGGAATCTTGAGGTAGCTCGCCGTGAGTGCGGCGGCGACAGTCGAATTGACGTCGCCGACCACGATCATCAGATCCGGCCGCGCCTCGACGAGGAGCGGTTGCAGGGCGAGCATCACGCGCGCCACGACCTCGCCGCCGGCGCCGGAGCCCACCTTGAGATTTACGTCGGGCTCGGGAATGCGCAACTCCTCGAAGAACACGCGGTCCATCCAAAAATCGTAGTGCTGCCCGGTGTGGATCAGGCGCAAGTCGCACTCCGTTCGGGCCTGCAGCGCCTTGACGATAGGGGCTATTTTCACGAAATTCGGCCTGGTCCCGACGACGCAGTAGATACGGTGGAGCTTGCGGTCGGTCATCGTGGGTTCACGTGCTCTCGTTCAAGGGGGGAAACGGGGTGCCGGCGCGTGAGCTTTCGGCCCAACGGCCGTCTCCCGGGAGTGCATCGATGCGTATCCTGTTTTTCTCGCATTACTACGAGCCGGAGGTCAACGCGCCGGCCTCGCGCACCGCCGAGCATTGTCGCGCTTGGGTCGCGGCCGGCCATGACGTGACGGTGGTGACCTCCGCGCCGAACCATCCCCAGGGTCGAGTGTATCCCGGCTATCGCAACCGCTGGTTCCAGACCGAGACGATCGCCGGGGTCCGGGTCGTGCGCATCTGGACGCTGCTCGCCGCCAACGAAGGATTCGCGCGGCGGATCTTCAACTACCTCTCTTATCTCACCTCGGCGATCGTCGCGCTGCCGCGCCTGCCCAAGGCGGACGTCGTCGTCTCGACCTCGCCGCAATTCTTCTGCGGGCTCGTCGGACTGTTCGCTGGGCCGTACAAGCGCGCGCCTTGGGCGCTCGAGATCCGCGATCTTTGGCCGGAGAGCATCGTCGCGGTCGGCGCCATGCGCAAGGGCCGCGCGATCCGCTTCCTCGAATGGCTAGAGGGTTTCGCCTACCGGCGCGCGGACGCGGTGGTCTCGCTCACGCGTTCCTTCGTGCCCCACATCGCAGAACGCCGCGGGACCGCAAAAGGCGTTGTCGTCTTTTCGAATGCGGCGGACCTCGGCGCCTTCGTCAGGAGCGGCGACGGCGGCGCCGTGCGGCGGGCGCTGAGCCTGGAGGGTAAATTCATCGGCGCCTATGTCGGCACGCACGGTATGGCGCATGGTCTGACGACGATCCTCGACGCCGCGGAGATTCTGAAAGACGATCCACGGTTCGCGTTCTTGATGGTCGGCGATGGCGCAGAACGGCCGCGGCTCGAAGAAGCGCGGGCGAAGCGCGGGCTCGCCAATGTGCTCATCCTCGGCCAGCGTCCCAAGTCCGAGATGCCCGGCGTCTGGAGTGCGACCGACGCGAGTCTCATCCTGCTCAAGCGATCCGATGCGTTCAAGAAGGTCCTGCCGTCTAAGATGATGGAGGCGATGGCGATGCGTTGCCCGATTATCCTCGGCGTCGAAGGCGAGGCGCGCGACGTGCTCGAGGAGGCGAACGCCGGCATCGCCATCCCGCCCGAGGACGCCAGCGCGCTCGCCGCCGCGATGCGTTCGCTCGCCGACGACCCCAAGCGCGCTGCGGCCTATGGCGGCGCCGGGCGCGCCTACGCCGACGCGCATTTCGATCGCGCCGAAGTCGCGGCGCGATATCTACGATTTCTCGAGGACGTCGCCGCGCGGCGACCGATTCGCGAAGCAAGGCGCGACGCCGCCACGCGGTCGGCGGCCGAATGAGCGATCCGATCGGACGATTGCGGCGCTCACTCGCCTTCGCTCGCCATGTCCCGCCGAGGCAGGCATTGCGCCGCATCGCGCTCTCCGCGCGCCGGGCGTGGCGCGAGCAGCTTGGAGCGCAGACCGCAAGCGTCGACGCCGCAACTGCGTCGAAGCTCCCACTGCCGATCTTCCCGCCCCGCTCGGGCATGATCGAATGCGGGCCGCGTAGCCTCGTCCTCACGTTTCTGGGACGGGCGGTCACGATGCCACCCGCAGCAATCGACTGGCAAGCGCCGAGCCGCGCGCCCGAGCATCAGTTGTGGCGGATGCATCTGCATTACATGGAATATCTCGAGGAGGTCGACGATCCCCTGCTCGCCGCGCTTATCGAGGATTGGATTCGCGCCAATCCTCCGGCACGCGCTGGCGCGTGGAAGGACAGCTGGAACTCTTACGCGTTGTCGATCCGGGCCGTCGTCTGGATGCAGCAACTTGCCCTGCGCGGCGAGCGGATCGCCCCGTCAACGCGCGCGCAGGCCGTAGTGAGCCTCGCGGCGCAGCTCGCGAACCTCGAAAGCGAGCTCGAGACCGACATCGGCGGCAACCACCTCATCAAGAACCTCAAGGCGCTGCTGTGGGGCTCTGCGTTCTTCCGCGGGGCCGCCGCGCAGCGCTGGCGGCGCACCGGGTTGCAGCTGCTCTCCGCCGCGCTCGAGGCTCAGATCCTCTCCGACGGCGTCCACTTCGAGCGCTCGCCCTCCTACCACGCCCAAGTCTTCGCCGATCTCCTCGAATGCCGCCACGTTCTTGGACCCGACGACGCCCCGCCTGCGCTCGAGGCCCGGCTTCGCGCCATCGCGCAGGCCACCGCTGACCTCGCCCATCCCGACGGGCTGGTTGCGCAGTTCAACGACGCGGGGCTCCACATGGCCTACCCGCCGCGGACCTGCCTCGACGTCTTCGATCGGCTGTTGGGCAAGCGTCCGGCGCCGCGCGCCTCCTTCGTGTTTCCAGCAGCCGGATATTTTGGGCTGCGGTCGGGCGACACACTCTTCATCGCCGATTGCGGCCGGATCGGTCCCAACGCTCTGCCCGCCCATGCGCATGGCGACGCTCTGTCCTTCGAATGGTCGGTGGCGGGCGAAAGGCTGATCGTCGATCCCGGCGTCTTCGAATATATCGCCGGTCCGCGGCGTATGGCAGCGCGATCCGCGGCCACGCACAACACCCTGTGCTATGACGGTCTCGATCAGGCGGAGTTTTTTGGCGCGTTTCGCTGCGGACGTCGGCCGAACGTCACGGTGCTGGCCTTTGACGCCGACGATTCGCATCTCGTGCTGAAAGGGACGCATGATGGATTTGGCGCCGCGGCGCGTCATGTCCGACACTTCGAGGTCGAGCCCGGGCGAATGCGGATCGTCGACGCTTTCGATGCGCCGCCCGGGCGCCCGGCCCGCCTCGGCTTTCTTCTGCACCCGGAGGCCGAGGTCACCCGCGCCGGCGACGGGCTTCTCATCGCGCGCGGGCGCGCGCGCGTCGAGATGCGATGCGACGTCGCCATGACGGTTGAGGGCGCCGTCTGGTGGCCGGATATGGGCGTCGAGCGACCGACGCGGCGTGTCACGGTCGCACCGAACGGCGCGCGCCGCCGCGTCGTTACGATTTTCACATTGCGAACGGCAGAGGATTACGGGAAACCGGCGCGAACTCCCCCAGTCCTCCCACCGGAGGCGTCTTGAAGCAGGTCCAGCAGAACTACCGCAGCGGCGAGTTGAAGGTCACCGAGGTTCCGGCCCCTGTCGTCGGCGACGGAGAGATCCTCGTCGCCACGCGCGTGTCGCTCATCAGCGCGGGTACCGAGCGGCAGTTGATCGAGCTGGCGAAATCCTCGCTCGTCGGCAAGGCGGCGGCGCGGCCGGATCTGGTTCGGCGCGTCCTCGCCAACGTGCGGCGCGAGGGGGTGAGGCCGACGCTCGACAAGGTGTTCGCGAAGCTCGACACGCCGATCCCGCTCGGCTACAGCCTCGTGGGCGAGGTGATCGGGATCGGGCGCGGCGTCTATGGGCATTCGCTCGGCGACCGCGTCGCCTGCGCAGGCGCCGGCCTCGCCAATCACGCCGAGATCAATGCGACGCCGAAAAACCTGACCGTGTCGGTCCCCCCGGGCGTCGACGACGAGGACGCGAGCTTCGTGACGCTCGGCGCCATCGCGCTCCAGGGCGTCCGTCTCGCGGCGCCGACCCTCGGCGAAACGATGGTGGTGATGGGCCTCGGCCTCATCGGTCTGTTGACGACGCAGATCCTCAAGGCCAGCGGCTGCCGGGTGATCGGTTACGATCCCAAGCCTGAACGCGCCGCGCTCGCCAAAGTGCTCGGCGCCGATGTCGCAGTGAGCGACTCGCTCCCAGGTGCGGTGGCGAACCGCACAGGCGGCTTCGGCGCCGACGCGGTGATCGTCACCGCGTCGTCGAAGTCGAGCGAGCCCGTCAACACGGCGGCCGAGATCAGCCGGATGAAGGGACGCGTCGTCGTCGTTGGCCTCGTCGGTCTCACGATCGATCGCGACGCCTTCTACAAGCGCGAACTCGAGCTGAAGTTGTCGATGTCCTACGGACCCGGCCGCGGCGATCCTGCTTACGAGATCGCCGGCCGCGACTATCCGCTGCCTTATGTGCGTTGGACCGAGCAGCGCAACATGTCGGCCGTCCTCGGCCTGATCGAGGAAGGCAAGGTCACCCCGAAGAAATACGTCACGCACCGCTTCCCGATAGCCGACGCCGAGAAGGCCTACGAGCTGATGCAGAGCGGCGCGCCGCATCTGGCGATGCTGCTCACCTACCCCGGCGACGTCTCCCGCGCGACCCGACCGCCAGAGGCGCACCCGGCGCGTGCGACGAAAGGCGAACTCGGCGTCTCGTTCATCGGCATGGGCAATTACGCCCGCTCCGTGCTGCTACCAAAGGCGCGCGGCGCCGAGTGTGTTCGGCTCAAGAGCGTCGTCACCAAGACCGGCATCAGCGCCGGCCATGCGAAGGACAAGTTTGGGTTCGCTCGCGCGGCGACCGATCCAGCCGCAGCGATCGACGATCCGGCGACCGACGCCGTCTTCATCGCCACCCGCCACGACACCCACGCCTCGCTCGCGGCGCGCGCCTTGCGCGCGGGCAAGCACGTGTTCTGCGAGAAGCCGCTCGCGATCGAGCGCGCCGAACTCGCCGATTGCATCGAGGCCGCGCGGCACGCGGCGGGCATTCTGACGGTCGGCTTCAACCGGCGCTTTGCGCCATTGCTCGTGGCGGCGCACCAAGCGCTCGAGCCGCGCTCCGGCCCGCTGATGATGCTTTATCGCGTCAACGCGGGGGTTATCGCGCCGGAGAGCTGGATCCAACGCGAGGAAGGCGGTGGCCGCATTCTCGGCGAGGTCTGCCATTTCGTCGATGCGCTGACCTATCTGTGCGGCGCGCTGCCGGTCGAAGTCCAAGCGGTCTCGGCGGCCGGACGGCCGGACGCAGTATCGGCGATCGTGAAATTTGCGGACGGCTCGGCCGGTACGATCGTGTACACGTCGCTCGGCGATCCCGGTGCGCCGAAGGAATATGTTGAGGCCTTCGCGGACGGGCGTGTGATCCGGCTCGACGATTATATCGGCCTGACTGTCGACGCGGGCGGCAGGCGTAAAGCGACGAAGGGCGCGCAGGACAAGGGCCAGGCGCAGCTCGTCGCCGCCTTTCTCGCCGCCGCGCGTGGCCGCGGGCCGGCCCCGATCCCGCTTGCCGAGATCGAAGCGGTGAGTTTCGCGACGCTCGCGATCGAGGAGGCGTTGCGCAGCCCTTGAACACCATCCCGACCAAGCTGCCGATCACCGCGATCATCCTCGCCTTCAACGAGGAGGTTCACATGGCGCGCTGCCTGACGCGCCTTTCCGCCTGGGTCGAGCGTGTTGTCGTGATCGACAGCTTCTCGCGCGACAGGACCGTCGAGATCGCGCGGGAGCTGGGCGCCGAAGTGCTGCAGCACCCGTTCAAGAACCACGCCGACCAATTCCGCTGGGGACTCGCAGCCGCGGCGCCGACGACGCCCTGGGTGATGCGGATCGACTGCGACGAATATTTCGAGGAGACCGCACCGGCCGCGCTCGCCGCTTTGCTGCCCGGCTTGCCGGATCAGGTCGCGGGCGTGACCGTCAAGCGCAAACTCATCTTCCGCGGCCGCTGGATTCGCCATGGCCGCTACTATCCGACCTTCCTCTTACGGATCTGGCGCAACGGCGCCGGCGAGGTCGAACAGCGCTGGATGGACGAGCACATCGTTCTCAATCGCGGAAGCGCGAGACTGCTCGAGGGCGCAGATCTCGTCGACCACAATCTCAACGACCTCGATTCCTGGACCGCCAAGCACAATCGCTATGCGACGTTGGCGATGGTCGACACTCTCAACCGTGAATATTCGCTCTTTGCCGAAGATACGCGCATCGAGGGCTCGGCCGGCGCCGCCCGGCGCAACCGTGTCCTGAAAAACTCCGTCTATGGCCGTGCGCCGCTTTATTTGAGGGCGGTGGCGTTGTTCATCTATCGCTATGTGTTCCGCCTAGGCTTTCTCGACGGTAAAGTCGGCTTCGTGTTCCACTTCCTGCACGGCTTTTGGCTCTTCGTGCTGATCGACGCCAAGCTCGACGAGGCGCGCGATGCAATCGCCGCGCACGGTCTCGAAGCGTTCAAACGGCGCCTTGCCGAAACGCAGCGGATCGAGCTGTGATCGAGACGGCGCATCGCCCCGTCGTGCTGACCTTGCTCGGCTGTTTCTGGCCCGGCAACGATTCCAGCGGTCCCAATCAGAGTTTCATTTCGCTCGCTCGCGCGCTTGGCGACACGTTCGAATTCCGCGTCGTCGCGCGCGATGGTGCGACCGGAGCGCCGAGCGCACCAGCCGATGTCGAGCGTTGGATCGATCTCGGCTACGCCAAGGCGCGCTATCGGCGGGTCGGCCGCCTTGGCGCGAGAGGCCTCGGACGCTTGATCGCGCAGACGCCGCACGACTTACTCTGGCTCAACAGCATGTTCGACCGCGAGTTCTCGCTGCCGACGCTTGCGCTACGACGGCTCGGTCTCATCGCACGCAAGCCTACGCTGCTGTCGCCGCGCGGCGAATTCGGCCTTGGCGCGCTCGATCTCAAACCTAACCGCAAGCAGCTTTTTCTCGCGACCGCATGCAGGCTCGACCTCTGGCGCGGTGTCACCTTACATGCAACCAGCGAGGCGGAGGCCGCCGACATCGCGCGCGGGCCGGCGGCTGGACGCCCGGTCGTCATCGCCCCCAACATCCGCCTCGTCGCCGAGACGCCCGCCTACGCGCCGAGCGCGAACGGGGCGTTGCGCGTCGCCTTCGTCGGCCGCATCGTGCCGGTAAAACAGTTGGATTTCGCGCTCGACTCGCTTGGAAAATTGGGATCGCGCGTCGATTTCGACATCTACGGGCCGGCCGAAGACGAAGCATATTGGCGCCAGTGCCGCAAGCTCATCGCGGCCCTGCCTGAAAACGTCCGCGCGACGTGGCGTGGCGAGACCGCGAATGCGGAGATTCTCAGGCGGATGGCGCAGACCGATCTCTTTTTCCTGCCGACCGCCGGCGAGAATTTTGGCCATGCGATTTTCGAGGCTCTGGCCTGCGGCGTTCCGGTCCTTGTCAGCGACCAGACACCGTGGCGAGGCCTTGCCGCTCGGCGCGCCGGTTGGGACCTTTCGCTCGCCGCACCGGAAATGTTCGTCGAAACGATCGAGGCGTTCGCGGCCATGCCTGAAGACCGGCGAACGGCGTTCCGTCGGGGCGCGCGGGCGGTGGCGCAGGACTACGTCGAGCACAGCGGCGCGATCGAGCGCAACCGCGCGATGCTGCGCGCGCTCTTGCGCGAGGGCGCCAGCCGATGAGCGAAAGGAAGCGCCTCGCGGTCGTCGTCTCGCATCCGATCCAGTATTTCGTTCCGCTCTATCGGGCGCTCGCGGCGGAGCTGTCTCTCGACTTCCATGTGCTGTTCGCCTCGCGCATCGGTCTCGATAAGACCTTCGATCCAGTGATGGGCGTGCCAGTTGCTTGGGCGACCGACCTCACCGGCGGATATTCGCACGAATTCCTGCCGGAGGCGGGGCGGATCGATAAGGTCGGCTTTCGCGACGTCGACAATCCGAGCGTGTCCGGCGCGCTGCGGCGTTTCGCGCCGGACGCCGTGATTCTACACGGCTATGCGACGTTGACAATGCTGCGTGCGCTGGCCTGGTGCCGCGTCCACGGCGTCAAGGCGATCCTCCTCTCGGACAGTTCCTCGCACGGCGCGCCTGCCGGCCCGCGCCGATGGGCGAAGATGATGATCGCACCGCTGCTGCTGCGACAATACGGCGCGGCGCTCACGATGAGCGAGCGCGGCGAGCGGCATCTTGCGAGTCTAGGCTATCCGAGCAACCGCATGTTCCGCACGCCGGTGATGATCGATGCAGGCTTCTGGAGCGCTCGGGGCGAACGCGCGCGGCTGCGCGCCGTGGAGCGGTCGCGGCTCGGGCTCGCCGAGGATGCGTTTGTCGTGCTCTATGTGGGCAAGCTCTATCCGGGCAAACGCGTGTTCGACGCGCTGCGCGCGCTCGAAGAGTTCAAGGACGAGCGGTTTGGCGTCGGGGCGGTCACGCTGCTGGTCGCCGGCGACGGCATCGAGCGCGAGGCGCTGCGGCGATTCGCCATGGAGCGTGGCCTCGACGTCCGCATGCTCGGATTCGTCAACGTCGATGCGCTGCCGCAGTTCTATGCCGCAGCCGACGCGCTGGTCCATCCCGCCGAAAGCGAACAGTACGGGATGGTGGTCGTGGAGGCCGCGGTGGTTGGCCTTCCCTTAATCCTCAGCGACCGGATCGGCGCCGTCGGCGCAAGTTCGATCGCGCGGCCCGACGTCAATGCGCTTGTCTACCCTTGCGCCGATATCGGCGCCCTCATCCGCGCAATGGCGTCCCTGCGCAACGACGTGGGGCTTCGCGCCCACATGGGCGCAGCCTCGCTGACGATCTCGGCCGACCACTCCGGCCCTGAAAGCGTCCGCGCGGTTCTGACGGCGGTTGCGTGTTGAAGCGGCGCATTGTCAGACTAATGTTTGACGCGATACCGCTCCTGTTACACTGATCAGATCCAGTAGATGGTGGAACAGATCGTGCAAATCACGGGCAAATATACCGCAGATCAAGGTGTCAGGCCGCCGCCTCATTCTTTTGTTCTCTTCTTCTCGAACATAATTGTAATAGCTTAGGCGGGCATCGACTGCAACAATTACCAAGCGTAACCTTAGCTTGGATTTGTATTTCGATTATTATTTTGGTACCATTCACGCGGTCAATGTTCTTACCTTGCTTATCCGGTTGTCACCCACCTCAAGTATCCCCTCATATTCACGCTATACCGAACGCCTCGGAGAAGGTGTGATTTTGGCGTAGGAGTTCTTGATATCGTTGGATGAGTGGCCGCAGGCGTTGTTCCGGCATGTTGGGGATGAGGTCGTAGAGCAGGCAGCCTTGCCGGAACAGCGAATGGACGCGGCGCTTGGTGGTGCTTGTTCGCAGTTGACGGTCCATGCCGAGGCTCTCGCCGGCGGCGCCCAAGATCGTCAGCAGCAGGATGGCGAAAGCATTGAGGAGCAGGAGGCGGTCGCGGCGTTGCGGATCGTCGATCCTCAGCGCGCTCATGCCCATGCCGAAGCGCAGGTCCTTGCTGTCGCGGAAGCTGGGCTCGATGGTCCACCTTTTGGAATAGAGCTTGATGATTTGGGGCGCGGAAAGCGAGCCGTCGCTGGCGGCCAGATGCCAAGCCTCCTTCATGCCCACAGCCTTCACGCACACGACCGCGCCAACCCTCCGGCGGGCGGCGGTGACTTCGGCGTCGCGCAACATGCGCGCCCGCCCGCCTTTGCCGACCCAATCGACGGCGAACCGGGTCTCGCCGTCGGCCGCGCTGACGTGGATGTCGCCGCGAAAGCGGATAACGTATCGAAAGCCCAGGCTGTCCAGGAATTCGAACAGCTTGACGTCGCCGAAACCGCGGTCGGCCAGGATCGTCACGACCACGTCCTCCGGCAGGAGCGCCTTCAGGCGGGACAGGCACAGGTCCTCGAAATCGTTGCGCTGGTTCTTCAATTCGTCCTTGTCGACGGTCAGCCAGAGGAGCGGGGTGGCCCTTCCGTGGCGGGTGATGAGATGCAGCGCGAGCGTGGACTGGTTGTCGGCGTCGAAGTCGGTCCAGTCCATCGCCACCACGATCTCGCGCCGCTCGCCCACCACCTCGCGAACCCACGAGGCGAACAAGTCCCAGGGGACCACGCCCGCGTTGCTCAACAACCGATCGACCTGTTTGATCGCGGACTTGGCGAACAATCCACGCGCCTTCGCGAGCGCCTGGCCGATCAAGGAAACCGCCAGGCAAGCCCCGCTCATCACCCCGAGCGTTCCATTGGCCAAAGACAGCACGCGCTTGGCGTGCAAATCCTCGATGAATATGCGGTTCAAGAATTCATGAACGAAATCAAAACGCTCCTTCGGCGCGCGCATCAATCCCCCAGCCGGCTGATTCTCTACTCAGCCGTGCCCTGACCCCGAAAGTCAGGCTTTTTCGAGTCCTGCAAAAAATGAGGGGATTCATGAGGTCACCCACACCCACTAAATGTAGGGTGCACCCATTCCTCCGAGTAAAGCTCGTCAAAGGTCGGCGCGGCGGCCCCGCTGGCGATTCCGAGCAGCGAGCGGAACGCGTTGAAGGGATAGAAACGCCGATTGAATTGAAACGTGAATTCGTTGAGGTAGGCTTGGAGATGCTTGGCGCTGACCCCGTGATGGATGCCGTTGATCCAGGTCTTCAGGTTGGCAAAGACCAAGTGGATGATCGGCAGGAATTCCTCTGCGACCTCCGGGTCGCCGCTTTCGGCGATCGCGTGGTGATCGAAGCCGCGCTTGCGAAGACCGGCATAGCCGCTCCAGTCGTCGGTGACGATCAGCGACCCGGGAACGATGGCGTTTTCGACGAATCCGCAGAGCGAATTGGCGCTACGGTCGGGGACGACAGCCAGACGAACACGTCCCGCGTAGCGACCGTCTTTCCGATTGTCGAGCTTGGTTCCCGGCTTGCGGTGACGCACCTCCACGGCGCAGGAAACGAGAACCTTGTGATGGACACCCCGGCCTTCGCCGCGGGTCCGTCCCCCGACCCAGGTTTCATCCACTTCAACGTGTTCTTGCGGCTTGCCGCCAATCTTGTCGCGCTCGGGCCGCACCATACCGGCGCGCAGCTTATGGGGCGAAGACACGAAAGTGAATAAATTGTAACTGCCAAGCCGGCTGCGCCGCTGGCGCTATCTGGCCGCCGGCGCTGGGCGTGGTTGTTGGGGTGTGGGGAAGCGGAGGCGGGACTCAGAGGTTGAGTTCGACGGCGAGTTGGTCGGGGCCGAGCGTGAGGGCTGTGAGGATGTCGCGGCCCTGCTTTCGGGCTGAGGAGATCACGGAGCGCGACTTTGTTGCACGGAGGCATCGCAAGACGCGTTTGGACGTTGCCGCGGCTTTGATCATGCCATTCTGACGAATTCCGCTCGCCCGAGCTCGTTCATCCGGTTGAGCGATTTGACCGCGATCGCAACCTCGGTCGCACGGCGAGCGTCGTGACGGGATTTCAATGTGTCGCCGATGACGCGTTTGTAACGGCTTATGGCAGCCTCGACCTTTGAGCGGTTGTTGTAACCCGTCGCCTTCTGCCAATTCATCCGCCCATGTTCGTTCACGGCAAGGATATGCAAGTCGCGCCGGGTTGGCGAGATGATTGCAGCCGGTCCCGGCACAGCCCCTTTGCAGGGTGGGACGATGAACCGGGCGAACGGATTTCGGGCGAGGATGGCATCGCAAGTCGCAGCCCTGTCGTATGCGCCATCGGCCATGAAAGAAGCGGGAGCCTGCGTCAATTGATCCAATAGCGCGGGTACGTGGGAGGCGTCGTCTACATCTTTGTCCGTCAGATCAAAGGCGACGATCTCGCCGCTGGCGACGTCAATGCCGATGTGTAACTTGCGCCATGCGCGCCGTTTCGCCGTGCCGTGTTTTTCAAATAACCATTCGCCCGCGCCGCGCAATTTCAGCCCGGTGCTGTCGACGATCAAGTGAAGATCGCCGATCTGGTCTCTCCTGGGCATTTGAACCGGCAATCCACCCGCCCGCCGGCTCAGCGTCGTGTGATCGGGAACCGGCAGATCGATCTCCAGCATTTTCATGATCGACCCGATCAAGCCCTCGCTCTGTCGAAGCGCCAATCGAAACACCGCGCGCAAAGTCAGTGCGGTTTCGATGGCCAGGTCCGAATAGTGGCGCTGACCGCCCGGCGTTGTTCGGGGCTGCGCCTTCCATCCTGCAATCGCATCTGGCGTGAACCAGACGGTCAGGCTTCCGCGATTGCGCAGGGATGCGTCGTACTCGCGCCAATTCGTGACCCGATGACGCTGACGGGGAATGTGGCGCCGGCCTTTCGAATGAAGCTTGAAAGGCATCATCGGCTCCCGAGACGAAAATCAGAAGCCTTTTGCGCCGGCAGCCCTTAAAAACTCTTGTCGCCCATGCCTCGTTGCAACAAGGTCACGGTTAGCGTATGCGCCGCGACGATCAACCCCAGCGCCGCTTGCATCTCCTCGATCGACCCGAACGGATCGTTTGAGCCTTGAACAAACATCGCCGGCGTGCGTAGCCGCGGAAAATGAGAGGTCCGCAACTGCGCCGGCTTACCCGGGGGATGGAGCGGGTAAGAGAGGAGCATGAGCCGTTCAACCAGTTCCGGCTCCTCGGTTGCCAAGATGCTCGCCTGGCGCCCACCGCACGACTGACCAGCGAGCGTAATCGCGCCGCTGACAATTGAGCGCAGAGCTGCGACCGATGTCCGGAGTCCGTCGCGATCCTTCGTCGAGTCTGCCGGTCTCGGCGGTCCAGACGGCCTTTGCTGACGAATGGGCAGATTGCAGCGCAAGACCGTCACGCCCGCAGCCTGAAAGGCTGCCGCGACAGCCAGAAGCAGAGACGCGTTGCAGTCGCCTCCGGCGCCGTGGGTGAGAACCATCCCCTCAATTGCGCCATCGGAATTGTGCAAGTGTCCCCGAACGTCTTTCGCCTCAAATGGAATCGATGAATTCATGGCTGTCGGCCCTTTCGCCGCGCGCTACGATCCGCAGCGGCTTATCCGGCAGCGGCCTCCGCAGAGCAACTTCCACAGGCGTCGTCAGGCCGGCTTACTGCTGTCCCGGCTTGATTGTCGCGCCGCCTCTGTTGCGAAGTTATCTGTGTAATACCTTGAAACGGTTCCATAATCTACATTATGCGAATCGTGTCTGTGAGACCAAATTGCTCTGAGATTGACGACGTCAGGAGCATCCTGTCGTTGCTCCGCAGGTCGCGCTCTTTAGACAGGTCCCATCGTGCGCCGGCGTGAAGTTGCCGCACTCGCCGCAGGAGTCGCCAGAGTAGACCCGAAGCCGAGCGCCCTCGCGTCGAGAGGAGAGATCCTTCGCGCCCTCAGGGCCCGGGAGACGCGAGGATCATTGGCTCTTGAAACCCCGGCATCGGTGGAGAGTTGATCCAGGCCGCTCACGTCAGAGGCGTCATGGGCCCGCGGGACATCAGTGACATCGTCTGGGCCAAGGTAGGAGGCGGATGCTTCCGGCTGGCGCCGCCCCTGTCGCCAGATCCGATCGAAAGGCCGCCTGACCACCGACCGAGCGTCGTCCTTACTACCGAACGCCTTCTCCACAGTGGATTTTCGGTCGTCCCGCGGGAGGTGCCTCACTCCGAGCGGCAGCAATCCCCCGAACACCGCATTCGCGGGCCTCGAGGCGAAAACATGAATCTGGACTGGGCCCCGGCTCAACCACCGGTACCCTTGCGGGCCATAACTTCTGACGCTACATTGCGTCATAATTTATGTACCTGCCGAGGAAAGACCCATGGCGCTGTCCCGTTACGCCGAGAATGGGGTTTTCGCCCCCGCCAAGATCGCCGGCGTTCTCCGCACGACCCGCGATGAAATCGCCGAAACCGTCGGGCTAGGTCGCGACGCAATGCTGCGCAAGGACCGTATCGCCTCCCAGAAGACGCAAAAGCGCCTGCGCGAGATGGTCGAGATCCTCAACAAGATCGAATCGCGGTTCGGATCTGATCTGATCGCTTACGCCTGGTATCGTTCCGAGCCCTTGGCCGGCTTTTCGGGACAGACCGCAATGCAACTCGTCCGCGCCGGCCGCGCGGCAGACGTCCTCGAGTACATCGACGCAGTCGACGCCGGGGTCTTTGCTTGACCCCAATCGACCGTTTCACCGGCTTTCTCTATCGCGCGCTCAACCCTGTCTATGCCCGCGATCCGCTGTCCGGCCGCGGCGCCCAGTTGTACGGAGGCCGCTTCAATCCAAAGGGAACGCCCGCGCTCTACGCGTCTCTGTCGCCGGTGACCGCCCTGCGCGAAGCCAACCAGGTCGGCACGCTCCAGCCAACCACGCTCGTCGCCTACGACGCCGACCTTCGCCCCATCTTCGATACCCGCGACACAGGGTCTCTCGCCGGGTTTGACATGACTCCCACGGATCTCGCCTCCGCCACCTGGCGCGATGAGATGATGAGCAACGGCGAATCCGAGACGCAGAAGTTCGCGCGACGCCTCATCGCCGCAGGCTATGCCGCACTCCTCGTCCCGTCCTTCGCCCGGGGCGCCTCGTCCACCGACCTCAATCTCGTGCTCTGGCGCTGGGGCGACACCGCGCCGACCAGACTCGTTCTTATCGACGACGAGAACCGTCTCTCTTGATCCTCCCGGCGCCCCCGACGCGTCTCAGGCTATTTTCAAAATCATAATCTCCGACCGGTCGGGGGTCGCCATAAGCCAATAGGCCACTGGTCGCCTTCCTGACCCGACAAACGACAAGGCTGGGCCTCGGACGGCTCGGACGGCTAAGGAACGCTTGGCCCAGCTTGGATTGCCGAGGTCCGCGCGTCCAAGCGGATGTCTCCGATCGCCGCCATGATGCCCGTCGCGACTGTCAGATTGACGTAGCAGGATGGCTTGCCACGCGTCCGAAGCAGGGCGTTCGGGATGGCGACATGCTGGACCCGGACGCATATGCAAACTCGTGAAACCGCTCGATGAAGAGATGTTCTGCCGCTCTGGGCGGCCACGGCTCCCAGCGCGCAAACCCGTTCGGGGGAAGAGGATCGTCGAGGAGCGGGTGGATCTCGATACCGAGCGCCTTGACCATGTCGGTTCGGCTCCAGCCGACGACATGGAACGCCTCGGAGGCAGCGGCGAGACGATCGGCCCGTTTGTGCTTCGCGTAGTCCTCGGCGGTCCATGACGGCAGCCGATAGCTGTAGCGGCGCGCAATCGAAATGTGGCGGACGCGCAATCAAGGGCGATTTCGGACGCAAATTAGCTGAGACGGAAGGGCCGCTCTGGCGCACGCTATTTGAGACTGAGCGCACGCTGTGTGAGACGGACGCGAGATCGTAAATCTCGACGCACGATAATTGAGACGGATCGCGGGTGGCGATCACGGGGCGTGGTTCGCGAGAAAAACGAGCGGTTTCCTGGTGACTGTGCGCAGCCGGCCGATCGACCCGAGATTCCACGAGAAAAGCCGTTGCGGAATTGATCGCAAGCTTGCAGGGTAAGCTTCATCTTTCCTGAAGCTCCGGGTGCCGCGATGCTGATCGGCTACGTCCGCGTTTCCAAGTCGGACGGCACCCAGACGCTCGCGCCGCAACGGGACGCGATGCTTGCGGCCGGCGTTGATCCCACCCGCATTTACGAGGACCTCGCGTCAGGCCGCCACGATGCCCGCCCTGGGCTGACCGCCTGCCTGAAGGCGATCCAGCCCGGCAACACGCTGGTGCTCTGGAAGCTCGACCGGCTTGGGCGCGATCTGCGTCACCTGGTCAACACGGTCGAGGATCTGCGCACCCGGGGCGTCGGGTTGAAGGTGCTGACCGGCGCCGGTGCGCAGATCGACACGACGACCGCAAACGGGCGACTCGCGTTCGGCATTTTTGCCGCGTTCGCTGAATTCGAGCGCGAGCTGATCGCCGAGCGCACCATGGCGGGGCTTGCCGCAGCCCGCGCGCGCGGACGCATGGGCGGGCGACCGCGCAAGATGGATCGCGCCACGCTGATGATGGCGATGTCGGCGATGTCGGATCGCAAGGCTGTCGCGGCCGAAGTGGCCAAGCGCCTGAACCTCACGACCACCACCCTCTACACCTACGTCAACGGCGACGGGACGCCGAAGGCCGCCGGCCAAGCCGTGCTCGACGGCACGCATCGTCCCGGGGCGGCCGACAAGACACGTTCCCGGCCTCCGCCCATCTTGCGGCGGCACTCCAGCACGACTGCGGACGCGTGATGCCGAGGGGCGGCGGCGTACCGACTGAGGCGCTTTCGGCCTTGCGCCGTCGTCTCATGGCGCTGCCGATGCGGCATCCGGAGCGCAGCGTTCTGATGGCATCCACGGCGCAACTCTATGCCGTCAGCCGAGCCACGCTGTACCGCCTGCTGTGTGGCGAGCGCCGTCCAAAGGACGCACATCGCGCCGATCGCGGCCGCCCACGGGCGATGCCGGCGCCGGAGATCGAGCGCTGGTGCGAGATCGTCGCCGCCATGAAGATCAGAACCACCAACAAGAAAGGCCGCCACCTGTCGACGGTGCGCACCTTGCAGCTGCTGGTCGAGCACGGCGTCGATACGCCGGATGGCTTCCAGAAGCTGGCGCCGGGCAAGCTGACCGCCTCGACCGTCAACCGCCACCTGCGTCGCCTCGGCTACGACCACGAGCGGATGACACGCGAGCCGCCTGCGGTCCGCTTCCAGGCCGAGTGCGCCAACGCGCTGTGGCACTTCGACATGAGCCCGTCCGAACTAAAACACCTGAAGACGCCGGCCTGGATCGACGTAGACCGGCAGGGGGCGCCCATCCTGATGCTGTTCTCCGTCGTCGATGATCGCTCGGGCGTCGCCTATCAGGAATACCGTTGCGTCTACGGCGAGGATGTCGAGACGGCGCTGCGCTTCCTGTTCAACGCCATGTCGCCGAAGCCACCGGAGGCGGGCGATGAGGCGGACCCGTTCCAGGGCATCCCGGCCGCGCTCTCCCTCGACAACGGGCCGGTCGCGAAATCGGCGGTGTTCAAGCGCGCGATGGAAAGCCTTGGCGTCGAGATCCTGCCGCACATGCCCGCCGGCTCGGACGGACGGCGAACGACGGCGCGCGCCAAGGGCAAGGTCGAACGGCCATTCCGCACCGTGAAGGACGCGCACGAGACGCTGTACCATTTCCATGAACCCGAGACCGAAGCGGAGGCGAACCGCTGGCTTGCGCGCTTCATCGCCACCTACAACCGGGGCGACCATCGCTCCGAGCCGCATTCGCGCATCGACGACTGGCTGACACATTTGCCGGCCGACGGTGTGCGGCAGATGTGTGCCTGGGAACGGTTCTGCGCCTTCGCGCGCGAGCCGGAACGGCGCCTGGTCGGTATCGATTGCCGCCTGACGGTCGCGGGGGTGGTGTACGAGGTCGATGCCGAACTCGCCGGCGAGACGGTCGTGGTCTGGTGGGGCCTGTTCGACCAGGAGCTCTGGGTCGAACACGGCGACGAACGCATGGGGCCGTTCCGGCCGGCTGGTGGCCCGATCCCGCTGCATCGCTATCGCAAGCACCGCAAGTCGCGCCACGAGGTCCGCGCCGACCAAGTGGCAGCCCTCGCCGGCAAGCTCGCGCTGCCGCGCGCGGCTTTGTCGGGTGAGAATGCCGTGGTCATGACCGGCATACGGCGTGAGGTCGACGCTGCCGCGATCCCTGCGCGCCCGTTCCAGGACCCCGATCCGTTCCATCAACTCGTCTTCGCCAATCCGATCGCGGCACGACGCGCGATCGCCGACGAGATCAGGGTGCCGCTGGCAACCTTGTCGGATGACGACAGGGCGTTCATCGATGCGTTGCTGAACCGGACTCTGGCGCGCCCCGAAATCATCGCCGCCATACGGGACCGCTTTCCGCAAGGACGAAGGGGAGGCGTTGGCTGATGCTGACCGAGGTCATGCAGTTTTACGGCTTGGCGCGCCCGCCGGTCGATGCCGGCTTCTTCGAGACCGAGCACCATGCCCAGGTGTCGCGCGACATCCGGGCGGCGATTGCAGGTGGCCGGCTGATCGCGCTGACCGCCGTCATCGGCTCGGGCAAGACCGTCCTGTCGCGCCGGCTGCGGGCTGATCTCGAGCGCGAGGGGCGGGTCATCGTGTCGCGCTCGCTGTCGATCGACAAGGCGAAGATCAGCCTGCCGCTGCTCGAAGCCGCGCTCTTCTACGATCTGACCCCAGAGAAGACGGTGAAGATATCGAGCCAGTCGGAACGGCGGGAGCGCGACTTGCAAGAGCTGTTCCGGCGCGCCAAGAAACCCGTGGCGCTGTTCGTCGACGACGCGCACGACCTCCATCCGAAGACGCTGACCGCGCTGAAGCGACTCATCGAACTGGTGGCCGAGGGCGGCGGGCAGTTGTCGATCGTCCTGGTCGGACATCCCAAACTGAAGAACGACCTGCGCCGCCCCAAGATGGAGGAAATCGGCGACCGCACGACCGTGTTCGAGTTCGGCGGCCTGCGCGACCGGCAGCGCGATTACATCGACTGGGTGCTGAAGGCCTCGGTCAAGGACGGCGTGGCGTCTGACGACGTGCTGACCGACGAGGCGGCGACGCTGCTGGCCGCCAAGTTGAAGACGCCGCTGCAAATCGGCCAGCATCTGGTGCGCGCGTTCGAAGCCGGGTTCGAAATCGGCGCCAAGCCCATCACCGCCGGCGTCGTCGAGGCAGTTCTCTCCAGCAAACTCGACGAACTGGAGCCACAGCTGACGCGCAACGGCTATGACCTGCGCAGCCTCGTCGAGCAATTCGACGCCAAGCCGGCCGAGATCCGCCGGCTGCTGCGGGGCGACCTGGACGCGGGCCGTGCGCAGGAACTCATGGACGAAATGCGCGCCGCCGGACTGCCGACGTGATCGCAACGGGTTTTCTCGTGGAATCTCGGGTCGATCGGCCGGCTGCGCACAGTCACCAGGAAACCGCCCGTTTTTCTCGCGAACCACGCCCCGTGATCGCCACCCGCGATCCGTCTCAATTATCGTGCGTCGAGATTTACGATCTCGCGTCCGTCTCACACAGCGTGTGCTCAGTCTCAAATAGCGTGCGCCAGAGCGGCCCTTCCGTCTCAGCTAATTTGCGTCTGAAATCGCCCTTGATTGCGCGTCCGCCACATTTCGATTGCGCGCCGCTACAACTACCGTCCCGCGGAGGATGCGTTGATCGTGAACCGCGCCAAGGCCGCCGGCGCGGTGATCCTCGGCAAGACCAACGTGCCCCCCGCGCTCGACGACGCGCAGACCTACAACCCCATCTACGGGGTCACCAACAATCCCTACGATCTCAAGCGCACCCCCGGGGGCTCGTCGGGCGGCTCCGCGGCTGCGCTCGCCGCGGGCTTCGGTCCGCTCTCGCTCGGGTCCGACATCGGCGGCTCGCTGCGCGTGCCGGCCCATTTCTGCGGGATCTTCGCCCATAAGCCGACTCTCAACCTCGTGCCTGGGCGCGGCCAGACGCCGCCCTTCTTGCCGGCCCTGCCCTATTCGGACGACCTCGCGGTAGTCGGGCCGATGACCCGCACCGCCGACGATCTCATTGCGCTGTTCGATGCGATCGCCGGACCTGACGAGCTCACGGAGGGCGTCGGCTACCGCCTCGCGCTTCCGCCGCCGCGTTCGACGACGCTCGCCGGGGCGCGCGTGCTGGTTCTGGCGCAGCATCCCCTCGGACCCACCGACGCGCCGGTCGCTGTGGCGGTGGAGGCCTTGGCGGCCGGGCTCGAGAAGGCCGGCGCCAAGGTCTCGCGCGCCAGCGCCCTGCTTCCCGATCTCGATGCGGCGACGCCCACCGCGCGCGTCTGCGCGCGAGCTGGCGCCCCTTCTTCCGCGAATTCGACGCGCTCATCTGCCCAATATTGCCGACGGCCGCCTTCCCGCACGACCACGAGCCCGACCAGGAGCGCCGCAAATTGATCGTGAACGGCGCCGAGCAGCCCTACGTCGACATGCTCCTGTTGTGGCCGGGCGTCGCCACCCTGCCGGGCCTGCCGGCCACGGCCGTCCCCGCCGGGCGCACGGCCGAAGGATTGCCGATCGGCGTCCAGATCGTCGGACCTTGGCTCGAAGACCGGACGACACTGGAGCTCGCGAGGCTGATCGAACTCGAGTTCGGCGGTTTCGTCCCGCCGCCGGCCTTTGCCGGGACCGGCGGCGAATCCTAAGCAGAGATTCCGCGGTCGGCCAACGGATCGTGGCGCGACAATTTACCGTTCGGACGCAATGACCCACCAAATTTGTCCTTACGTTTCATGGTGTTGCTGCCGCCTTGGCAATCGAAAGCCGGCTAATGGAGAGCTCTGATCCAAGCGAAATCGCATCGTTGCCACGGTATCTGTCGGCAGCGGGCGCTCTTGATACGGAGATTACTCAACGATGCGCCGAACGGCTTCAGTTTGAAGGCCAGGCGCCCATGCCTCGAGCGGGGTTCGATGCAGTTGAGGGATCGGTGCGCTCCCTCTCTCGGAGCCTGCTGGATGTCATTACCCCATCCCTCTCAGCTTGAGCCCCAGCCGATGGTGTCGACAGCCGACGACAGGGCATCATCCGACATTGTCGGATCTCTTCAGACTTTAGGTGTGTTTGGCGGGGCGTTGGCCAGGCTGCGGTAATCAAAGTGAGGCGACGTGTAGTCGATGTACTGGTCCGCGGCGTTCGTGATGCGCAACAGCAGCCGGGCGAACAGACCCTTTAGCAGCTTCATGTCGCGAATAGCCGCCAGCTCCTCACCCTCTGGGACGGGCGTGCCATGCGCCGCCTTGTTTCGGCGCCGCCAGGCCGCGTCCTCGTCGTCTCCAAGCTGGAGGCCCGTCGCTCCCATCACTGCCTTCAGACGAAGGCGCTGATCCGCGGTGTTGAACGTCGCGAGCTTGACCTTCATCGCAGCCTTGGCCTGCTCGGAGATCTCCGCGTCGTCGATGGCCGCGGCAATGTTTGAGCGAAGCACCTTCCAGACGGCGCGGGGCACCCAGCTTTCGGCTACCACGCCTGGGTTTCTCTTGATATAGGCGTTCTGGAGCGCCTCTATCGCCGCCCCGAAGTGCGCCGGCGCGATATGCACAGTCGCGGCGCAGGCGTGCCAATAGGCCCAGCTGAGATTTGCAAGGTCCAACTCATCGAATTCCCGGACGAGCGCGGTGATCGCCCGGGTCAACTGGGCGGCGTTCAGTTCATTCAGATAGCGGGGGCCGAGGGGCGCGAGTTGCTCCGGTACCATGTCGAAGGCGCGCCGACCCAGGCTGTAGGCGCTCCGCGCTAGCGTCGAGACGATGCTCCAATTGTTGTTGTAGTAGGTGCTTCCGAGGTCCACCAGGTAAAGGCCTAGGGCTAACGACAGCGCCGTTCGCACCTTTTTGCGGAAGGCGTCATCTGGCGTGCCGTCGAACACGATGCACCCGGGCTTGATCGACCCGGCGTGACCCTCGCGATCAAGGGCGCAGATGTAGAACGTCCAGCCTTCGACGGTCAGCTTGGCGGCGTTGTGGGAGCTCGAGAATCTTTCACTTTCCCGCGCGATGGTGATTCCGTCGTCGAGCGCTATGGCGCGACTCGATTGGGTAGTGCTCACGACCCGCGAGGAGGCCGGCCAAACGAAGGGGCTGGAAGGAAGGTTTTCCAGCCAGTCGATGATGTAGGTCGCCGGCCCGCCCCCGGCATAGTTCGTTCTGGCGATATGCACCTGCGCCAATTCCTGGCGCGACTTCTCGGCGAGGCCGCCCGTGTTCGATTTGAGGCTGAATGGGATGACGCCCATGAGCTCGGCATCGACCCCGCCGATGTTGCGCAGCAAGACGCGCTCAGTGGTCATGCGCACCGTCCCCGGTGGATGGATCGCTGCCGCAGAGGTCGCGTCGGGCGGGACTTCAGTCTCCAGGACCAGGCGAAGCTTTTCGTCACGCCGGATCGAGAAGCGCTGAATCGGCGCGTGCAGGGGTCCCGCCTCGACGACCGTAAAATGGCCGCCGTTTAGTACGTCCAGGCATTCTTCCGACAGATCGACCATGTGGGGCGCTGCTTATCAATTTTGACGATCAAGCTTATCCGTATAGCGTGCGAGGCACGGCAAGTGGTTGGAAGCGCGGGTCACTATTTTTGCTATCCCTCGGCAATTCCTCAGCTTGAATTGCATCGCCCGCGCAGTGGTATTCCGAAGCAGGCTAATCGATGTCCGGCAGCCTGTAACGGCGGACGTCTAGCGCGCTCTCCCCCCAGGTGATCTCCAGCACTTGGTTCACGAGATCTGCATCCGCCTCCAACTCATCGAGCGCCTGCTCGAAGAGCTCGATCTGCATATCAAGGTCCATCCCCTGCGGCCCGTTGAGGCAGACAAGTCCAGCGTGGAGGGCGACGTCAGCGTACTGGCCCTTCGCACCGGGTCGTTCCGCCGGGCCGCGGAAATCCACCGAGTTCTTGGTCACAAATGTCCAGTCCCCGTCGAGGATGACCGGCTTAAGCTCCCAATCCTTCAGGCCGGATCGCCCGAGCCAGACGACGTGAGACAACTCGCCATGCCCTTTGGCGTGAGCGAGTTTCGTTAGGTCGGGGCTCAGGCACTCATCGACCAGGAATTTCATCCCGCCTTCCTGCGGCGAGGTACCCGTCGCTCGGCGATGACGATAGCGCCTCTGGAAAGCTCATCGGTCGCCCTCGGGCGACCGCGCGCAGGGTTTGCTTCTGCATAGATGGCGGCAAGCTCGATTTTGTCCGAGTCGAGGGACGGATAGGCGGCGAGGATGCGGTCCGTCGGGATGCCGGCGGCCACGGAGGCCGCAACGTCATGGACGGGAACGCGCGTTCCGCGCACGACCGGCGAGCCCCCAAGCACGTCTGGATCGGACACGACAATCTCACGGGCGGCGTCCAATCGCTCCATCCGCTCCTTTGTTCGCTGGACGAACGGTGCTAAGTCGATCGTGAGAAACTCATCTCGAACAATCCAGTCCTTTCCGATCAGCGAGGCAAGGGCCAGGGTGCGGAATCCGTGCATGCGTGAGCCCGCTTCACGAATAGCGAACAGGCGCTCTTCTGATGTCAGGCGTTTGGCGCTATCGAAATAGAACGCGATGAGCGTGCAGGCGGTCACCGCCACGCGCCGGCCATCGTCCACCGAGACGAACAACTCCGGCAGGATGTGCTCGTCAATGACCCGATTGACGTCCCGTAGCGCCACGCGGGCGACCACCGCAGCCTCGCTCGGCTTCAGCATGTCCGTAGCAGAGCCCATAGTCGCCTCCAAAAAATCTTCCGACAGATCGGAATATATATCGTCGGCACCCGATTTTCAATCACACCGCACGAGACTTGGAGGTGGGAAGGGTATCCACGCTTGCCACGGTGGACACCATGTGGACACCACGCCAAATACGACGAAGGCCGCTTCGCAGCGGCCTTCTCGTAACGTACTGATTTCCGTGAGGACATTTGGAGCGGGCGAAGGGATTCGAACCCTCGACCCCAACCTTGGCAAGGTTGTGCTGCTACGCGACTCGATCTCGCGAAGCCTCCGGCCACGGCAAGCCGTCGAGTGTGCTTTCCCGCTCCGGGTCCCCGTCTCCTTCGCCAGGTTGACCTTCGGCCGGCATTAACCCCGCGTCCTTCAGCGCCTCGATGTCCGGCAGATCGCGCAGCAACTCGAACCCGAACTGGAACAAAAACTTCTCCGTCGTCACGTAGGCGTAAGGCGCGCCGAGCTTCGGGCTGTGCGGTCCGGCGGCGATCAGCCCCTCCTCGCGCAGCGCCGCGATCAGGTCGCGCGAGATCTCCCGCCCAAACATTTCCGAAATCTCCCCCCCGTCACCGGCTGGAACATCGCCACCGCCATCAGCACGCCGGCCTCGAGTTTGGTGAGCGACTTGGCGTCGGCCGGGATGTCGAAGGCCGCGCGAATCGCCGGGCCGACGGCGGAGCGGGTGTGAAGCGCAAAACTCTCCCCTGCCCTGACGAGTTCGATCGGCCGTCCGCGCAGGTCTTCTTTCAGGTCGTCGAGCAGGAGCTCGAGGGCGCAGTCGCGCCCGACCACGCGCGCCAGGATGTCTCGCGTGACCGGCTTCGCCGCGGCGAACAGCACCGCCTCGACCCGCGCCTTCCATTCGCGCCAGCGCAATTCCGGCGGCAGGTCGGCGAGCTCGCGGTCGAAGTCGAGTTCAGGGTTGGACTTCCGCGCCATCGCCTCAGAGCCCGTAGAGCCGGAAGGTTGGGCGGCCGGTGAGCTCGCGCGCGGCTTCGAGCGCGACCAGCCGCTCGAACAGGCACCGGCGGGCGCGGTCGCTTAAGTTCGCGATCGGCGCCGCGGCCGAGACGGCGTCGTCGGCGAGCAGCGCCTCGATGGCGCCCGCCTTCCCCTTGGCGCGCAGTTTGGGCGCGGCGCCGGCGAGCCGGGCCGCCCGGCGCGACAGGTCCTGGGCCAGGTCGAGGGCGGCGAGCGCCGCCCGGGCGTAAGCGAGCGCCACGAGCTTCATCCAGCGGGCCTCGCCCGGCCGCGGCCGCCGTCCCTCGCCTGTGGCGCGGCGCAAGAAGAGCTCGCTGGCGATGAGCGGCAGCGGCGTTGGCCAGCCGAGGTTCCTGGCCAGCGCGACGTCGGCGCAAAGAAGCGCGAGCGGCTCGGCGTCGGGCTTGAGCGCAATCACCATTTCAGCCGCCGCGCCCGCGGCGAGCGGGGCCGGCCGGCCGCGCCCGCCCGTCTCCCGCAGCGCGGCGGCGATCTCCGCCGCGTTTTCCGGGTCTAGCGGCGCCTGCAGGTCGGCTGCGACCGCGGCGAGGCGCTTGGGGCGGAAAGGGTCGCCGGGACCCGCGAGGATGCGGAACGCGGCGTACACCCGTCCCGCCGGGCCGAGATCCTGACCGGGTTTGCCGAGGGCGATCGCGTCCCGGAGCGCCGCCTCGTCCTCGCGCCGGTTGAGCAGGTTCTGCGCTGCCGCGACGGCGCTTTTCAGCGCCAGGCGGCGGCGCCAGACGCCGGCCCAGGACGGGTCGGATTTGGCGACGAAATCGAGCGCGGAAAGGGCCGCGCCGGCGAAAAACAGCGCCTCGGCCTCCGAATTCTCGCGAAACGACCCGCTGGGATGCGCCCAGGCGGGGGCGCGGGGCGGCTCGAAGGCGACGGGCTCGGCGCGAATCATCGCCGCAAGCGTAGCCGACGGCGGCGCTTATGGCGATCATCCGGCGGCCAAAGCGCCCCACCTGTCGACCGGATTCGATGTCCGATAATCTTGCATTATCAGACTCTTATCACAGCAACAGGACCCGTAAGTGTTATCAAAACGGGCAAAATCGTAATATGTTGGGAGGCGCAAATATCCGCATCAAATCTCGCTTCACTACTGCCCGTCATGACACGTCCGTCTGCCTTCAGATGCTCCGGGGCTGGCGCGCACTGACCCTCAACCCGTCGTGCGAAATCGAATGGACTTCGACGCCGCGTCGCCGGGTGAACGGCGCGGTTTCGGCGCGCCGTTCGCGTAAACTTGCCGAATGCGAATCGTCACATATCGCGACCTCCGCCCCGGCCGCTTCGCCAAACCGCTCGAACGACTGCGCGCCGCGCTCGCCCGCGGCGACTTCGCAGCCGCCGGGCTCAAGAAACTGGCCCCCACGCCCTATTGGCGCGCCAAGCTCAGCGACGAGGCTCGCCTCCTCATGCAATTTGCCCCGTACAACGGCGAAACCGTCTGCCTGTTTCTGGAGGTGATCGCCGACCACGCCTACGAAAAGTCCCGCTTCCTGCGGGGCGCGCCGGTGGATCGCGACAAGATCGAGGCCGGCCCGGACGATCTGACGCCCCAGCCCGAGCAGAGCGCGCGCATGGGTTGGGAGCTCAAGTGGCTGCCGCCGGAGGCGGTGGAATTCGATCTCATCGACAAGCCGATCGTTCTCGACGCCGCCCAGGAGGCGGTGCGCCGCCATGCGCCGCCGCTCGTCATCATCGGCCCCGCGGGCTCGGGCAAGACGGCCGTGACGCTCGCCAAAATGCGCGAGGCGACTGGAAACGTTCTTTATGTGACGCTCTCGGCCTATCTGGCGCAGACGGCGCGCCGGCTTTACGGCGCGCATGGCTACGAAAATCCTCGTCACGACGCCGAATTCATGAGCTTTCGCGAGTTCGTCGATTCGATCGCCGTCCCCGATGGCGAGGAGGTCCGCTTCGCCGCCTTTCGCGCCTGGTTCGAGCGCCGGCGAGGCGGCCTGAAGGGCGATCTGCGGCAGGCCGACGCGCATGCGCTGTTAGAGGAATTCCGCGGCGTGCTCGGCGCGCCCGCCGGCGGGGCGCTGACCGAGACCGAATACCAAGCGCTTGGCGTGCGGCAATCCCTCTACCCGGCGGGAGACGCGCGCGCGGCGGTGCACGAGTTGTTCGAAAAATACCGGGCCTGGCTGAAAGAGGAGAGGCTCTTCGATCTCAACCTCGTCTCGCACGCCTGGCGCGCGAAGGCCGAGCCGCGTTACGATTTCGTCGTCGTCGACGAAGTGCAGGATTTCACCAACGCCGAGCTCGCGCTGATCCTCGATACGCTGAAAGCCAAGGATCATTTCCTGCTGTGCGGCGATTCGCACCAGATCGTGCATCCGAACTTCTTTTCCTGGGCTTCGGTTCGCGCGCTGTTCTGGCGAACGGCGCAGGCGACCGAGGACGCGTCCGCCGCGCGCGAAATCTCCGTCCTGCAGACCAATTTCCGCAATACTCAGGCCGTCACCGGCCTCGCCAATCGACTCCTGAGGATCAAGCAGGCGCGTTTCGGATCAGTCGACCGGGAGAGCAATTTCCTCGTCCGGTGCGCCTCCGGCGCGGCGGGCGCGGCGCAATTGCTCAAGAGCGAGGACAAGGTCCTGCGCGGGCTCGACGCTGCGTCGCGCGCGTCCGTTCGCTACGCCGTCATCGTGCTACGCGACGAGGACAAGGCGGCCGCCCGCGCCCAGTTCGCGACGCCGCTCATCTTCTCCGTCCACGAAGCGAAGGGCCTCGAATATCCGAACGTCATCCTGTTCCAGATGATCTCGGCGAACCGCGGTCGTTACGCCGAAGTGTGCCGCGACGTGGCGCCAAGCGAACTTGAAAGCGAGGAGCTCGCTTACCGCCGCGCCAGGGACAAGACCGACAAGTCGCTCGAGATCAACAAGTTCTACGTCAACGCGCTCTATGTCGCGATGACCCGCGCCGTCGAGGGATTGACGATAGTCGAGACCGACGTTCAGCACCCGTTGCTCCGACTGCTCGAACTCAAGGAGATCGCGAATATCGCGCCGACGGCGGCTCCGGCGTCGAGCAAGGACGAATGGGCGCAAGAGGCCCGCAAGCTCGAACTACAGGGCAAGCAGGAGCAGGCGCGCGCGATCCGGGAAACGTTTCTGGTCGCGCGGCCGACGCCATGGACGCCCTGGTCGCTACACGCTTTGCGGGAATGGACTCCCAAGGCGCTCGATCCCAAAAATCCGTCCGCCAAGATCAAACAGGCCATGCTCGATTATGCCCTGTGGCACGGACAGGGCGCCTATGTCGAAAGGCTCGCCGAAGCCAATTTCGCGCCTGCGCTGACGCTGACCCACCGCGGGCGGTTGCTGGCCCGCGTCGCGCAGGTGGTTCACGACGGCAAGTTCGTCGAGTTCGCCAAGGTTCCCGGATTCTCGGAAGATCCCCGCAACCCGATGGGCCGCGCGACGAGCGCGGCGGCGGCGGCGCGCGCGCGGCAATTGCGGCCGTTTCTTGAACGATCCGCAAAGGCCGCGCTGCAGGATTGCGACCTGTACGGCGTCGACCACAAGACCTATTGCGGCGCCACCCCGTTGATGCTCGCCGCGCGCGCCGGCAACGTCGCGCTGATCGAAACCCTGCTTACGCGCGGCGCGGATCCGGAGATCGTCGACGATTACGGACACACCGCCTGGATGGGCGCGCTCAACCGCGCCATCGATGACCAAGCTTTCGCCCGCGCCCATGTCGCGGCTCTGTTCGAGCGCCTGGGACCGGAGACGCTCGACGTTCACACTGACGGGCGGCTCGTTCGTCTCGAGCGCGGCCAGGGCGAATTCTGGCTCCTGGGGTTGATGCTGGCTGGCCTCAAGACCCATTGCGGCGGTCTGACCGCCCGGCCGCTCGGGCCCTACCGATATACGCAAGGCTTTTTCGCAGATGGCCTGCTCGTGACGCTCGAATGTCTGCCGGAGCATCTCTGGCCGAAAGCACGCCGCAAGAAAGACTATCTCAACGGCGTGCTGGCGCGAGCGGAGATCGAATCCGGCTACCGGCCCGCCCGCAAGCTCTGGACGCGGCGCACAGTTGGCTATTACATGCCAGCGCCGGACATGAAGCTGCGTCGCAAGACGGCGGATGGCGATGCCTGGATCCCCATCGCAGAAGCCCTCGGTCTGGCGGCGGTAAGCGAGGGCGGCGAAGGCAGGCTGTTCGACGTTTACGCCCTGCCGCCTGAGAGCGCGTCGGCGCCCGTGGGAGAGTGGTTCTGATCGGCGTCAATGAGCGGCGAAGGCGTTTGCCTGCGAACCGATCGGCGTTGGAACTGCGCGACGTGGCAAGGCAGCTATCCGAAGCCCAGCGGCTGGAAAGCGGCGGATGTCAGCGGCAGGTGTCGGGAGGAAAGCGGTCGGTGGCCCGACGGGAGGATTGCGCCAGCGCACGAAGTCGCTCCGCTCCGGCCCGCTTGCGCGGGTGGCGTGAACCGTCAGGCGGGGTAGCGGGCGGATAGAATTGGCGGTGGCGCTACGGAGAGCCCCGTCCTGAGAATCGAGGCGTTGCAAACCTCACTCAGGATGGAGCTCTCCATGAGCAAGACCGACACCGTCAGCCCGCTGCGTCAGCGTATGATCGACGACATGGCTGCGCGCAAGCTCGACCCCCAGACGCAGCGCGGCCACCTTTCCAGTTGCAAGCGGTTCGCCGACTGGCTCGGGCGTTCGCCGGATACGGCGACCGCCGACGAGGTGCGCCTCTTCCAACTGCACCTCGTCGAGAGCGGGGCCAGCATCTGCAACCGCAACCGGATCGTGACCGGCGTGCGCTTCCTGTACCGGGTCACGCTGCGCCGCCACGACCTGGCGGCCGAGATCTGGCACATGAAGGAGCCGCAGAAGCTGCCGCCGGTGCTGAGCCCCGAGGAGATCAAGCGCGTCCTCAACATGGCGACCAGTCTCAAGGCGCGGTCGATGCTGTCGGTCGCCTACGGCTGCGGGCTGCGGGCGAGCGAGGTGGCGCGGCTGCGGGTGTGCGACATCGACAGCGAGCAGATGATCATCCGCGTCGTGCAGGCGAAAGGCCGCAAGGACCGGAACGTGATGCTTCCGCCCGAGCTCCTCGACCTCTTGCGGCAATGGTGGAAGGCGCGGCCGAAGCGGCGCGACGCCGGCGTTGCGCCGCAACAGCGCTGGCTGTTTCCCGGTCGTGACGGTCATCTGACCACACGGCAGTTCGGCCGGCTGTTCAAGGACGCGGTGAAAGCTGCGGGCCTGCGCAAGGCGGTCTCGCTTCATACGCTGCGCCATTCCTTCGCCACCCACCTGCTCGAGGACGGCAAGGACATCCGGCTGATCCAGGCGTTGCTCGGACACGAGAAGCTGGACACGACGGCGCGCTACACCCGCGTGGCGACGGGGCTCATCGCCAAGATCGAGAGCCCGATCGCGCGCCTGATCACGCCGCGCCACAGGCAGGCGACGCGGAACCTCGGGAAGCCGCCGGCGCAATAGCGCCGCCCGCCATGGCTCGGCCGGTTCTGGAACTCGCGGACATCCTCCGCGAGCACGGTCCCGCGTGGCGCGAGGCCAACCGCGGCCACGTCAGCCTCGACCAGCTGAAGGTCATGAGCGCCATCGAGCGCTGCCGAACCGCGGCGCTCGGCGGTCACGTCGCGCGTTGCGAGAACCCGGCGTGCGGCCATACGCACGTCGCGTTCAACTCCTGTCGCGACAGGCATTGTCCCAAGTGCCAGGCCGCCGCGTCGCGCCGATGGCTGGCCGACCGGGAAGCGGAGCTGTTGCCCGTCCCGTACTTCCACGTCGTCTACACGCTGCCGGGCAAGCTGCGCGACATCGCTTACCAGAACAAGCGGGTGGTCTACGATCTCCTGATGAAGGCGGCGGCCGAGGCGACGCTCGCCATCGCCGCCAATCCAAAACGCCTCGGCGCCCGGATCGGCGTCACCGCCGTGCTGCACACGTGGGGCTCGACCCTCACCCATCATCCGCACGTGCACATGATCGTGCCCGGCGGCGGGCTGTCGCCCGACGGATCGCGTTGGGTCGCCTCCCGCGCCAACTTCCTCGTGCACGTCAACCTGCTGGCGCGCCTGTTCAGCGGCAAGATGCTGGCGATGCTCGCGGACGCGCACGACGCCGGCCGGCTGGCGTTCTTCAACGCGCACGCCGGGCTCGCCGACAAGGCCGCGTTCAAGCGCTTCCTCGCCCCGCTCAGGCGCATCAAATGGGTCGTCTTTTGCAAGGCGCCGTTCGCCGGACCGAAGCAGGTGCTGCGCTATCTGTCCCGCTACACCCACCGGGTCGCCATCTCGAACAGCCGCCTCGTCGCAGCCGACAACGACGGCGTCGCGTTCCGCTGGAAGGACTATCGCATCGCCGGTCCGGACCGCTGGAAGACGATGCGGCTTCCCCCGCACGAGTTCATCCGGCGCTTTCTTCTCCACGTCCTGCCGAAGGGCTTCCACCGCATTCGCCACTACGGGCTCTTCGCCAACGCCAGCCGCGCCCAGAACATCGCAAGAGCCCGCGCGCTGCTCGGCGCCGAGCCGCCTGCCGCAGACCCGCAGCCGGACGTCGAACCGCAAGAGGCGCGCGTGGCGCCCTGCCCATGCCCGCGCTGCGGCGCCCGCATGATCGTCATCGAGGTGTTCGCCCGCGGCTGCGAGCCGAGGTGGCGGCCGACGCCGGGGAGGTGCGACACGTCATGAGCCGGACTTCGCGACACCGCCCCATGCCCGTTCTGGCGCGCTGGCTTCCCGCCGGAGGCGAACTCTATCGGCCGGTTCACCGCAATCCATGCGCCACAGCCCGTCGACATCCTTCAAACCCGGCCCGGGACGCTTCCTTACCCGCTCACTCGCCGCCCTCGCGCGGTCATCCCGGCCGCGCCGCCCGTGTTCCGCCTCCAGCGAACGCGCCACAAACCTGAAATCCCCATAACGCTCACCGCCAGCCGTCGGCCCGGCTGACCGCGACTTCGTGCCCTGGCGCTTTTAGGACGCCGGCCGTCCGAGCGCGCGGAGAGGACTGCGCCGCCGGCGTCCAAAAACCTGCACATGAGCGGTCGTTGCTCGATCGGAGCGTTCCTTGCATCCACCCGCAAACCCTGAAAGGCTGCTGGCCTCGGTTTTCACGCTTCGAACAACGACAATGTCCAAGACGCAACAATTGCGCAACCTCATTGCCTCCAGCGAGCATTGGCTCACCGCGCGGATCATTGGCTATGCCAAGGAGCGCGGATACACGCCCTTCACCTCGACGCTCGAAGAGGCGTGGCTCGCTTCGATCCGCGGACTCTCGACCGCCCTCATCGCCGCGCTCGAAGACGGGCGTCTATCCTCGCCTGTGGAGGCGTCGTCCGACTATGCGCATGACCCGATCGCGCTTTATGGCATCGAAGCCGCGCGAAGGCATCGCACGCGCGGGGTGACGCTCGGGCTCTTTCTCGGCCTCATGAAGAGCTATCGCGAAGCCTTTCAGGACCTCGCGTCCAGGCTCGAGGCCGCGCCGGATGAGCGAGCCGACAACCGCCGGTCGATCGAAAAATTCTTCGACCGGATGGAGGTTGGCTTTTGCGACGAGTGGTCCGGCAAACCAGCCGACGAGCAGTTCGAGCAACTCAGAGCGCAAAACCGCCTGATCACCAACGAAAAGAACAAATACCTGACGATCTTCGAGAGCCTGAACGATCCGGTGATCCTGGTCGACGAGCATGCGAAGGTCGAAAACGCCAACCACGCGGCGCTGACGCTCTTTGCCGGCGAAACCGCGCCGGGGGCGAGCTACTACGGCGGCGCCCACCTGCCGATCGAAGATCTTCTGGGCGCCGAGGTGCTGGCCGAAAAAGAGGTCGCGTTCGAGCGATTGCTGCCGACGAAGCTCGGTCCACGCTGGTTCGATGGTAAAGTCCAACGGATGCTCGACGTCAGCGAAAAGTATCAGGGCGCAGTCGTCATCCTCAACGACGTCACCGAATATCGGCGCGCCCGGGAAGAAGCCGAGCGAGCGGATCGGGCGAAATCGGCCTTCCTGGCGACGATCAGCCACGAAATCCGCACGCCCATCCACGGCATCCTTGGGCTGGCCGAACTTCTGCGCCAGGACGCCCTTTCTTGCGACGCCCGCCGCTATGTCGAGGCGATCGCGCGATCGGGTCAGATGTTGTCATCGGTCGTCTCCGACATCCTCGACTATTCCAAGATCGAGGCGGGCGCGCTCGAACTGGACGAGTCCGAATTTTCTCTCTCCGCCGTCATCGAGGACGTCTTCGAGCTGATGCTGCCGCTTGCGGCGCGAAAGCTCGATCTTCAGCTCGTTCTCGATTCGCCAGCGCTTCCCTCCGTCGCTGGAGATTCCGGAAAGCTCCGCCAGATCCTGCTCAACCTCGTCGGCAACGCCGTCAAATTCACCGAACGAGGCGAAGTTCGGCTGACCGTCAGCGCGCGCGACGACGACGCCAACCGCATCTGGGTGTGTTTCGAGGTTCTCGACACAGGCATCGGCGTTCCGGCCGACAGGCTGGAGGCGATTTTCGACCCCTTCATGCAGTCCGACGCCTCCGTCGCGAGGCGCTTTGGAGGGAGCGGGCTGGGTCTCGCCATTTGCCGTCGCCTTGTCGAGCGGTTGGGAGGTCGGATATGGGCGCACAGCCATCTCGGCGAGGGCAGCCGGTTCGGATTTGTGGCGCCGTTCGCGCGCGTCCAGACCAACGATCCGGCGCGGCGCGCCGAGATGTCGGCGGAACCTGTCGGAATGCCGCTGTCGCTCGACGTTCTCGTGGTCGAAGACAACGAGGTGAACGCGATGGTCGCCTGCGGGCTGCTCGAGCGCGTCGGCCACCGTGCGACACTGGCGTCAACCGGCGAGGCGGCGGTCGAACAGGTCAGGACGCGGGACTTCGACGTCGTATTGATGGACCTCAGGCTCCCCGACATCGATGGCGCTGAGGCGACGCGGCGAATTCGGGCGCTCGGTTCCCGCAAAAAGTGCCGCGTGCCGATCGTCGCGTTGTCGGCTCAAGTGGTTGCGAGCGACATCGATGCTTGCGTTGACGCAGGCGTCGACGAGTTCCTCGGCAAGCCTTTCCGCACGGAACGCCTTGAAGCGACGCTGAGGCGCGTTGTTCTCAGACATGCGCGCCGCTACGGCGTGAAGCCGCGGAAGTTTCGTCGGCCGGACGTCCCTCCAGCCCCGGATCTGCAAAAAGGCCTGATCGACGAAAGCGTGCTCGCCGAACATCTGAACCTGCTCGGCTTCGAGCAGACGAAGCGAATTGTTTCCGCTTTTGAGACCAGCGTGGCGAGCGCGCCCGGGGACATCGAACGACTGACCAGGACTGGAGAGCACGACAAGCTCGCCGAGATCGCCCATCGCCTCAAAAGTTCGTCCCTTCATGTCGGGCTTCTTCAGCTTTCGGACCGCGCCGCGACGGTCGAGCGGTTGGCGAAAACCGAAGACGACGATCTGGCGGCCGTCGCCAACGAACTGGCGGCGGATTGCCGCCGGGGCCTGACGGCGCTGAGGCAGGTCTTCGCCGGGATCGCAGAGGCTCAGCCCGCAAACACGTAGCCGACCCCGTGCACCGTGATGATGCGCCGCGGACTCGTCGGGTCCTTCTCGATCTTGCGGCGGAGCCGGCCGACAAGCACGTCAATGGTCCGGTCGAGCGGATCCCGGTCGCGATGGCTGACGTGATCGATGAGCCCGTCGCGGGTGAGGACGCGCCCTCGATTGGCGACGAAAGTGGCGAGGAGTTCGAATTCGGCGCGGGTCAGGCGCACCTCTTCGCCCTCGGGCGACGTCAGCGTCCAGTGTGGAATATCGAGCGTCCAGCCGTCGAACTGCTTCTTGGGCTCGTCGGGCGAATTCGCTCGCGCCGCCGCGACGCGCCGGGCGAGATTTTTCGTCCGCGGCAGCAGCTCCCGCATATTGTAGGGCTTCGTCACGTAGTCGTCGGCCCCGAGCTCGAGGGCGACGATGCGGTCGACGACGTCCTGCCGCCCGGTCACCATGATGATCCCGACCTCCGACTGACGCCTTAGCTCTCTGAGCAGCGAGAGGCCGTCCTCGTTGGGCAGGTTGATGTCGAGCATGACGACGTCGACGTCCCCGTGAGCAAAGACGCGCCGCATCTCCCCTCCATTCGCGGCCTCGGAAACACGGTGGTTTTCGCGCCGCAAATAGGCCGCCAGGGTCTCCCGCCCGACCGGGTCATCCTCCACGACCAGGATGTGATAGGACATTTCGTTCACGCCCGCCGGCTTCTCGCCCGAAGCACGCTTTTCATATCCGTTTACAATTTTCTACGCCACGTTCATCGACGGCGCGAAGCGCGTTTACCGCGATGGGCCAAAACCCTCCGGTTCGAGAAGCGGGAGCATTGGGGTGTGGAATCCACTGGCCTGGGGGAGGAGGACCTGGACGCTCATCGGGATCGGCGCCCTTGGCGCGATCGCCGGCGTCATCGCCTGGGGCGGGTTCAACACGGCCATGGAGGCGACCAACAGCATTCAATTCTGCGTCTCCTGTCATGAGATGCGCGACACGGTCTACAAGGAGTATCTGACCTCCATCCATTACAAAAATCCGTCCGGGGTCAGGGCTGCCTGTCCCGACTGCCACGTTCCGAAGGACTGGACCCCCAAGGTCATTCGCAAGGTCCAGGCCACCAACGAGCTTTGGCACAAGGTCCTCGGCACCATCGACACGCCGGAGAAATTCCAGGCGGCGCGGGCTTCCCTTGCCAAGGACGTCTGGAAGACGATGAAGGACACCGACAGCCGCGAATGCCGCAACTGTCACGCGTTCGAGGCGATGGATTTCGCCCATCAGCGGCCGGCCGCCGAACGGATGCAGAAAGCGTACAAAGAAGGCGGTCAGACCTGCATCGATTGCCACAAAGGCATCGCCCACAAGCTTCCCGACATGGCTGCCGGCTTCAAGGCGATCCACGACGAGTTGGCGAGTGATTCAAAGTCGCTGACGCCCTCGGTCGGGTCGACCCTCTACACACTGTCGACCAAGCCCTTCTGGCTCGATCGCCCGCAGAGCGCAGACGGCGCTGGCAGCGGAAAGCTCCTGCCCTTGACGCCGCTCGAGGTTCTCGACCGGGACGGCGCTTGGGTGAAGGTGAAGTTCGCCGGTTGGCAGCAGCAGGGCGCCGACCGAATGGTCTACGCGGCGCAAGGCAAACGCATCTTCGCCGCGGCGCTCGGCCCCGACGCCGTCGACAAGGCGGCGCATGGCCAGACGATGAAGGACCCCGATACGGACCAGCAGTGGACCGAAGCGAGTCTCGTCGGTTGGACCACAAGCAATGACCTCGTCGCCGATCGGTCGAAACTCCTGAGCTATGGCGCCGAGATGTACAACGCGAGCTGCGGACTGTGTCATTCGCTGCCGCCAACCGGAAACTATCTGGCCAATCAGTGGATCGGCAACCTGAACGCGATGAAGCGGAACATTTCGCTCGACGACGAACAATACCGGTTCCTGCAGAAATACGTTCAATTGAACGCGCAAGACACCGGCGGCGCAAAAGACGCCGGCCAGAAAGACGCGGGAGAAAAACATTGAACGACACACCGTCCTTGCGGTTCGACGGGCCATCGGCACAAGCGCTTGCGGACACCCTGAATTGGCTGGCCGCCCTGTTCGCCGCGCCGCCGACTCCCGATTTCGTCGCCTCGCATCGCCGCGGGCGCGGGTCCGAATTGTTCTGCTTCCAAGCCGAAGACCCAGGACTTGCGCATGGTGTGGCGCTCATTCGTAAGGCGCTCGACGCCTCCGACGACGACGCGACGGTCGCCGCCCGGTTGGGGCGCAGCTTCGGCTTGCTGTTCGAGGGAGTTGGCGGTCCCGACACCGTTCCGCCCTACGAGTCCGCATTCAGGCCGAACGGAGCCTGGCGACTGTTTCAGGTCCCGACGGCCGAAATGGACGCCCTGCTTGTTGAGCACGACCTGTCGGTCTCGCCGGATACCGCGATGTCCGCCGACCATCTGGCGATCGAACTCGCATTGACGGCGCATGTCCTCGCCGCCGGCGACAAGGCCTCGGCGGCTGCAATGTTCCAACGCCTCGCCGGATGGGTTCCGGCCTTCGCCGACGCCTGCAGCGACGCAGACGGAGAAGGCTTCTGGGCTGGCGCCGCCGCCATTCTCGCAGCGGTCGTTGCGAGCAAGGACCGCACTCTCAAGACCACCAAAGAAGAAGCAAACGCATAAAGGAGGGTTTCCATGTCCAGGCTATCCAATGACGAATTGCGCGCGGAACTCAGTCGGCGTGCATTCCTGACGTACGGCGCCGCGCTCGGCGCGCTCGGCTTCGCCGCTCCGTCGCTCTTGATGAACGGCGCGCGCGCGGCGGGCGTGCCCGACGGCGAGGTGTTGACCGGCTCCCACTGGGGCGCTTTCCGCGCCAAGGTCGAAGGCGGCCGCATGGTCTCGATAGCGCCTTGGGAGAAGGACCCGGCGCCGAGCCATCAATTGGCGGGCGTGCTGGATTCCGTCTATTCGCCGACCCGCATCAAATATCCGATGGTGCGCCGGGCTTATCTCGAGAAGGGACCGGGCGCCGATCTCGACAGCCGCGGGACAGGCGACTTCGTCCGCGTATCGTGGGACCAGGCAATCGACCTCGTGGCCAAGGAACTGACTCGGGTCGAAAAGACCTATGGCCCGGCGGCGACTTTCGCCGGTTCCTACGGTTGGAAGAGTCCCGGTCGGCTGCACAACTGCCAGAGCCTGCTCAGGCGAATGATGAACCTCAAGGGCAGCTTCGTGAACGCGTCCGGCGATTATTCGACCGGCGCCGCGCAAATCATCCTCCCCCACGTCCTCGGCACGCTTGAGGTGTACGAGCAGCAGACCGTTTGGCCGGTGGTCGTCGACAACACCGAACTGATGGTGTTCTGGGGCGCTGATCCCGTGCTGACCAACCAGATCAGCTGGGTCATCGCGGACCACGGCGCTTACCCAGGCTTGAAGGCGCTCAAGGACAAGGGCACGAAGGTCATCTGCATCGACCCGGTGAAGACCGGCACGGCCGAGTTCTTCGCCGCCGAATGGATCGCCCCACGGCCGCAGACCGACGTCGCGCTCATGCTCGGCATCGCCCATACGCTGGTCGACGAGAAGCTGGTCGACGAGAAGTTCCTCAAGACCTACACGACCGGCTACGACAAGTTCCTGCCTTACCTCATGGGCGAGACCGACAAGACGCCCAAGACCGCCGAATGGGCGGCCGCGATTACGGATGTGCCGGCGGACACGATCAAGGACCTTGCGCATCGGTTCGCGAAGAACCGCACGATGCTGGCCGCGGGCTGGTCGCTGCAACGGCAGCAATATGGCGAGCAGCGGCACTGGATGCTGGTGACGCTGGCGGCGATGCTCGGCCAGATCGGCTTGCCGGGCGGCGGCTTCGGCTTCTCGTATCACTACGCGAGCGGCGGCGCCCCCTCGGCCGACGCCCCGGTGCTGACCGGCATCACCGACGGCGGCAAAGCGAAAGCAGGCGCGGCGTGGCTGACCGAAAGCGGCGCGGCCTCGATCCCGGTGGCGCGGGTCGTCGACATGCTTGTGAACCCCGGCAAGGAGTTCGACTTCAACGGAGTCAAAGCCAAGTACCCGGACGTCAAGATGGCCTATTGGGTCGGCGGCAATCCGTTCGTCCATCATCAGGACCGCAACCGCATGGTCGCAGCCTGGAAGAAGCTCGACACCTTCATCGTCCAGGACTTCCAGTGGACGCCGACTGCGCGCTTCGCCGACATCGTGCTTCCGGCGACGACCTCCTATGAGCGCAATGACATCGACAGCGTCGGCGACTACGCGGGCTCGGCGATCATCGCGATGAAGAAGGTGATCGATCCGGTGTTCGAGAGCCGCAACGACTATGACATCTTCGCAGCGATCGCGGCGAAGCTCGGCAAGGAAAAGGAGTTCACCGAAGGCAAGTCGGAGACGGACTGGATTCAGTCGTTCTACGACGCAGCCCTCACCCAGGCGAAGGCCAAGAATATCGCGATGCCGGAGTTCGACGCCTTCTGGAGCGGAACCGGGGTCGTCGAATTCCCGGTCACCTCGGGCAAGGACTTTGTGCGCTACGCCAAGTTCCGGGAGGACCCGCTGCTCGAACCGCTCGGAACGCCGTCCGGCCTGATCGAGATCTACTCGAAAAACATCGAGAAGATGGGCTACGACGACTGCGGTCCGCATCCGATGTGGTATGAACCGGCCGAACGCCTCGGCGGTCCGACCACCAAGTACAAGCTGCACATTGCCGCGAGCCATCCGAAGTCCCGGCTCCATTCGCAGCTTTGCGGCACGAAGCTGCGCGAGACCTACGCGATTGCCGGTCACGAGCCCTGCTGGATCAATCCGAAGGACGCGGCGGCGCGCGGAATCAGCGACGGCGACATCGTGCGCGTGTACAACGACCGCGGCCAGATTCTCGCTGGCGCGAAGGTGACGGAGGCGATGCGTCCGGGCGTGATCCGGGTCAACGAGGGCGGGTGGTATGATCCGCTCGAGCCCGGCAAGCCCGGAACCCTGTGCAAGTATGGCGACGTCAACAATCTGAGCATGGACATCGGTACGTCCAAGCTCGGCCAAGGCAACTGCGGCCACTCGATTGTCGGCGAAGTCGAGAAGTACAATGGTCCTGTCGTCACGGTCGACGTCTTTGCAGCGCCAAAACCGGCCGTCTGACCACAAGACAAATTGGAGCGCTGGCGCGACGCTCCGCGCTCCTGTTCGGGAGGGGGCTCTCCCTCCCGAACGTCTTCAAAGCGAGCCCTTCCATGCGAATGATTGGACTTGTCGGGCGTAGCGGATCGGGAAAGACAACGCTGATCGCCTCGCTGCTGCCGGCCTTGCGCGAGCGCGGTCTTACCGTCTCCACGATCAAGCATGCGCACCATGGTTTCGACCTCGATGGACCCGGAAAAGACTCGTTCGTCCATCGGGAGGCGGGCGCGAGCGAGGTCATGCTCGTTTCCGACTCGCGTTGGGCGCTCATGCACGAAATCCGCGACGCGTCACAGCCGGCGCTCGAAGACCTCGTCGCGCGGCTCGACCCCGTCGATCTCGTGCTGATCGAGGGGTTCCACACGCATCGCCATGCAGCCCTCGAAGTGCATCGTCCGAGCGAGGGCCACGCCCTGATGTGGCGGCCGGGGTCCGACATCATCGCCGTGGCCAGCGACGAACGGCTGCCGTCGCTTGCGATCCCCGTACTCGACTTGAACGACACGGAGGCGATTGCCGACTTCGTGCTGGCGAAGGCTGAAACTCATGTTCCTCCCAGGACTTGACGCGCCCCGAGGAAGCGCCGGGACGACGCCTGCTGCGCACGGGATGATCGATCCGTATGGCCGCACGATTTCGTACCTGCGGCTGTCGGTGACGGACCGGTGCGACTGCCGCTGCGTCTATTGCATGCCGGAGCGGATGAACTTCCTGCCGAAGCGCGATGTGCTGTCGCTGGAGGAACTCGACCGAGTGTGCTCCGCCTTCGTGAAGCTCGGCGCGCGCAAGATCCGGCTGACTGGCGGCGAGCCGTTGGTGCGGCGCGACGTGATGGTGCTCATCCGATCGCTTTCGCGCCACCTTGCGAGCGGCGCGCTCGACGAGCTGACGCTGACCACCAACGGATCCCAGCTCGCCAGGTTTGCGGGAGACCTTGCCGCCCGCGGCGTGAAGCGGATCAACGTCTCGCTCGACACGCTGAACGCCGAGACGTTTCGTGCGATCTCGCGCCGCGGCGATCTTGCGAAAGTGCTGGCCGGTTTGGACGCCGCGGACCGGGCGGGACTCAAGATCAAGATCAACACGGTTGCGCTCAAGGGCGTCAATGAAGCCGAGGCGGCAGCCCTCGTCGAATGGGCGCACGCCCGCAACTACGACTTGACCTTCATCGAGGTCATGCCGCTCGGCGGGGCGGAACGAGAGCGGCTCAATCAGCACCTTCCCCTGACGCAGATTCGCTCGGCGCTCGCAGAGCGGTTCACGCTCACGCCTTCGACATACCGGAGCGGCGGACCGGCGAGGTATTTCCAAGTCCAGGAGACGGGTGGTCGCGTTGGGTTCATCACTCCGCTCACGCACAGCTTCTGCGAGGCGTGCAACCGTGTGCGTGTGACCTGCTCCGGCAAGCTCTATCTGTGCCTTGGACACGAAGATGGCGTCGACCTTCGCGAACCGCTGCGGCTCACACGGGGTGACGAACTCTTGCTCGGCGCATTGCTGACCGCGATCTCGCGAAAGCCGAGGGGTCACGACTTCGCGATAGCGCCGCGCGGCGGGATCTCATCAACCCAGCGCGGCATGAGCGTCACCGGAGGGTAGGCTGTTCAACGATCCTAAATATCAAGCTTCGATGTCTACCGGGTCGCTCTTCGCGACGCCCGCTGCCACGATCAGAGGCTACATAATGCCGATTCGCGACCCTAAATCGCTCGTGACGAACGCCCGCTTCGGGCGGAGACCTCCGCTTCCCGGCTCTTGCTGGAGGTCGGCAATCCGAGCCGAAGCCGCCGTAGGTTGAACAAGCAGGTTGCGCCATGACTTGAATCGGAGGAGATGGTCCTGGCGCATGCCTTTCCCGATTACCTTGAGGTTACCCCGGTCGACCGAGTGATGGAGATCCGGCCGCAGGCCTGGCCGAACTCCCGGATGATCGAGCTCGCCGACGAGCGCCTCGGGCGCAACGGCCGCCTCACGGCCGCGGTTGGCAGGATCTACGCTCGGCGTCTGATCAAGCGTCCTGACCTCGCCGAGATGATGCTCAAGCTGGAACGGGCTCGAGAACTCGAACTCGGGCGACGGAGCCAAAGTGTCGACCTAACTAAGGTAGCGGCGGCCTTCGCTCCACGCCGTCGTCGATTTCGGTCCACTTCAGGCACGGCAGGTCAGAAGCTGCGTCCTCCAACCGCTTCCGAATTCGCACAAGGCGCGGCTCGAGCCCTGCTTCGAGCTGGAAGCCGCGGCTGCACGCCAGTGCGATCATCCCGTCGTTGGTCCGCAACGTATCGCCGAATAACCATTCGATGCCGTCGGCGGCCGCTTTGCGTCCTTGAGCGTCGCCTGCTGGCGCTCGAACAGCGTTCGCCAGATGGCATGATCCTCGGCGTCGTAGCGCTCCCAATGCTGATCGACGACGCAGTCTTCAGCAGTTTGGGCGGAGAGGACGGCGTGGTCGGGCATCGCTTTCCCTCCCGCTTTCCTGTTAGGCGGCGTCGGGATTCAGCACGCCCCGGCGGATTTGATCCTCCTCGATGCTCTCGAACAGGGCGCGAAAATTGCCTTCGCCGAACCCATCGTCGCCCTTGCGCTCGATGAATTCGAAGAAGATGGGGCCGATCACGGTCTTGGAGAAACGCTGCAGCAGCACCTTGGTGGCGCCGCCTTCGACGACGCCTTCGCCGTCGATGAGGATGCGGTTCTTCCGCAACCGGTCGAGCGGTTCGCCATGGCCGGGCAGGCGCGCGTCGATCATGTCGTAATAGGCGTCGGGCGCGCCCGGCATGAACTCGAGGCCGAGGCGACCGAGCGCCTCGATCGTGTCGTAGAGATCGCGGCTGCCGAGGGCGACATGCTGGATGCCCTCGCCATGATAGTCCTGCAGATATTCCTCGATCTGGCTCTTGTCGTCGGCCGACTCGTTAATCGGGATGCGGATCCTCCCGCACGGGCTCGTCATGGCGCGCGATTGCAGCCCGGTAAGCTTGCCCTCGATCTTGAAGAATCGGATCTGACGGAAGTTGAACAATCTCTCGTAAAAGTCGGCTCACGCGTTCATGCGGCCGCGTCGAACGTTGTGCGTCAGATGGTCGATGTAGAAGAGGCCGGCGCCGACCGGCTTGGGATCGCGCTCGCCAAGCCATTCGAAGTCGACGTCATAGATCGAACCCTTGTCGCCGTAACGGTCGACCAGATAGATCTGCAATCCTCCGATTCCTTCGATCGCCGGTATGTTGAGCTCCATGGGGCCGACCTGGCGCGCGGCGGGCTTGGCGCCGAGCGACAGAGCTCGCTCGTAGGCGCGCCGTGCGTCGACGACTCGGAAGGCCATGGCCGGCGCCGATGGCCCGTGCCGTTCGGCGAACGGAGCCCTTTTCGCCGTTGACGATGAAATTGACGCCGCCCTGGCGGTAGAGCGTCACGGCTTTCGATCGGTGCCGCGCGACGAGGGAGAAACCCATGGCATGGAACATGCCGTCGAGGAACCCGGGCTTGGGATGGGCGAACTCGACGAACTCGAAGCCGTCGGTGCCCATCGGGTTTTCCGCCGAAATCACCGGCGGCGGCGCCTCATGCGGAAATGGACCCATGGCAGTCGCTCCGTCAGTTGGGGCCCCTCATCTAGCGCAAAAAGTCCGCCAAATCCGGACATCGGGGCGGCGGATTTATGGTCGTGCGGCCGGATCGCCGATCGACAGCCCGAGCGCCGCCTCGAGCGCGCCGACGCCGCGTAGGAGGCCTCTCGAGCCGGCGGCGGTCATGCGCGACAGAAGATCGTCCTCATAGGCGAGCACCAGCGGCTCGAGCTGGCGGAACAGCTTGCGTCCGGCCGTCGTCAGCTTGAGGACGTAGGCCCGCTTGTCGACGCCGGAGACGTCGCGCTCGATGAGTCCGCGGGCTTCAAGCAGCTGGACCGCCCGGCTGATCGTCGATTTGTGGGTGCGGGTCGAGGCGACGACGGCCTGGGCGGTGCAAGGACCCGCGGCGAGGGTCGCCAGGACCCGCCACTGCGGCACGTCGAGGCCAAAGCGTTCGGCGTAGAGCCCCGCCAGCCGCTCCGAAACCTCCGCGGCGAGCCGATTCAAGCGGAAAGGGAGGAATGCGTTTAAAACGAAGCCCGCGCCCATGAACCGAGCTTGACATAATCAGGTTTCATATGCAACTAATTTCGTCGCACGCGCAACCAATAGGCAACGGCGTGAAGAGCGCAATTCTCCCCGGCTACATGCCGGGTTTCGGCAATGATTTTGAAACCGAAGCGTTGCCGGGGGTTCTGCCCTGCGGCCAGAATTCGCCGCAACGCGCCGCCTACGGCCTTTACGCCGAACAACTCTCGGGGTCCCCGTTCACCGCCCCGCGCACCGTCAACGAGCGTTCGTGGCTCTATCGGATGCGGCCGAGCGTGCGGCACGCCGCGCGATTTGCGCCCGTTTCCCTGCCGTGGTGGAGGAGCGCGCCCTGCCTCGATGATCACGACTTGCCGATCGGGCAATTGCGCTGGGGTCCGCCGCCCGCGCCAGAGGGCGACCTCACGTTCGTCGCCGGCGTCCGCACGATGACGACGGCGGGCGACGTCAACACGCAGACGGGGATGTCCGCCGCGCTCTATTTTGTCAACCAGTCGATGGCGGACGACTATTTTTACGACGCCGACGGCGAGCTCCTTGTGGCGCCGCAGGCGGCCAAGCTCGTGTTCTTCACTGAGCTCGGACGCATCGAGGTGGGTCCCGGCCACGTCTGCGTCATCCCGCGCGGCGTGAAGTTCAAGGTCGAACTCGTCGAGGGTCCGGCGCGCGGCTATCTCTGCGAGAACTACGGCGCCAAATTCACGCTTCCGAACCGCGGCCCGATCGGCGCCAACTGCCTCGCCAATCCGCGCGACTTCAAGACGCCGATCGCCGCTTTCGAGGACAAGGAGACCCCGTGCCGGCTCACGGTCAAATGGTGCGGCAAGTTCTATCGATGCGAGATCGGCCACTCGCCGCTCGACGTCGTCGGCTGGCATGGCAATTATGCGCCCTACAAATACGATCTCAGCACCTTCTCGCCTGTCGGCTCGGTCCTGTTCGATCATCCCGACCCGTCGATCTTCACGGTGCTGACGGCGCCGTCGGGGGAGGACGGCGTGGCGAACGTCGATTTCGTCATCTTCCCCGAACGCTGGCAGGTCGCCGAACATTCCTTCCGGCCGCCCTGGTACCACATGAACGTCATGTCGGAGTTCATGGGGCTCATTTATGGCCAGTACGACGCCAAGCCGGACGGCTTCGCGCCGGGCGGCGTGAGCCTTCACAATTGCATGCTGCCGCATGGTCCGGATCTCAACGCCTTCGCGAAGGCCTCGACCGAGGAGCTCAAGCCGCACAAGCTCGTCGATACGCTGGCCTTCATGTTCGAAACGCGGCTTCCGCAGCACCTCACTCGCTACGCCGCGCAACTGGAAACGCTGCAACGCGATTACGCGGATTGCTGGAGGGGCCTCGGGCGGAAGTACGGCAGCCGCCCGTGAAGCTCGCGCCGCTCAAACATGGGTGCGACGGAAAGCTCGTGGTCGTTTCGCGCGATCTGACGAAGGCGACGTCGGCGGCTGCGATCGCGCCGACGCTGCAGGCGGCGCTCAATTCATGGGCGGAGGCGGCGGCGCGGCTCGCCGCGCTCGCGGATCAGCTCGCGCGCGACGCGGTTCCCTTGTTCGCGTTCCGTGAGCAGGATTGCGCCGCGCCGCTGCCGCGCGCCTACCAATGGCTGGACGGGTCAGCCTATCTCAATCACGTGGGGCTGGGGCGCAAGGCGCGCGGCGCAGAAATGCCGCCGAACGCACTGACCGATCCCCTCATGTATCAGGGAAGTTCTGACGCGCCCTTCGGCCCGCGCGACCCGATCCTGCTGGCAGACGAGGCCTATGGCGCCGACATGGAAGCCGAGGTCGCGGTGATCGCCGGCGACGTGCCGATGAACGTTTCCGCCGATGAAGCCGGCCAAGCCATCCGGCTTGTCATGCTGGCGAACGACGTTTCGCTACGCAACCTCATTCCGGCGGAGCTGGCCAAGGGCTTCGGCTTCTTGCAATCCAAAGCGCAGACGGCGTTCTCGCCGGTGGCGGCGACGCTCGGCGGCCCGGGCGGGGGGCTGATTGCGCGCTTCGGCGCGGAGGCGGCCCTGCCGGACGTGCCCCGGCCTAATGTCGCTCCGCCGCCTCGACCGTGTCGCCAGGATAAACTGCGCGCTTCGGGTTCAATCCCACGACGATCGTCTCGATCGTGCTCCAGTCTGGGCCGCGCTCTGGCAATTGGTGACACTTCCCGGTCTTCGGGAAAATTTTGACGCCACGGTACATGACCTTCCGCTTGTGAGCGTCTGGCCTCAGTGCGCCCGTTTTCTTCGTCGTCCCCATGCCCAGGATATTCGGCTTGACACGGGCCGACGCAAGATGAGCCCGGCGACCCAAGTTCGGTACCCGGAATGGCCGCCAAAGCGGTGAAGCGCGATCGTCAATATTGGAGCGTATTGGCTCCCCCGACGAGGCCGGGCGAACTACGCATCGTTAACGCCTGACACGATCTCGTCCGGCCACACCTGAGCGCCGTGCAGGACGCGCAGAATTCGAACCCTGTCCGCGGTCACGACATAGGCTGCGATGAAGGGCGTACGGGAAACGACGAGTTCACGGGTTCCGGCGACGCGGCCGAGGCGGCCGCTCTCGGGAAACTCGAGAAGCCGCCGCACGGCGGCGACGATTTGATCGTCGACATTGACTGCAGCGCGCGGGCTTTCGGCTTCAATGTATCTGAAGATGGCTTCTCGATCGGTGAGCGCATGCTGCGTCCAGACGAGCCTCACGACCGGCCCCGAGCTTTGCGAAGCGCCGAGGCGCGCCGTTCAGCAAAATGCGCTTCGGCCGCGGCGTCGTCGACGTCCGGGCGCTCATCCTCCAGCGCCTCTCGCACCTTCGCCCGAAACCATGCGTCGTGGGCCTCGCTGTTGCTCAGGAGCTCGATCGGGAGCGCCCCCTCTTTCGCCGTGCGCGTCAACAGGATGCGAACAGCGTCGGAAACAGTCATGCCCATATTTTCCAGGACGACCGTCGCTCGCTCTTTCACGTCGGCGTCGATTCTGGTCTGCACCAAGGCCTTGGCGGTCATGACGAACTCTCCTCTTTGAAGAGTATTGTAATGCAATTGAATGACAATATCCAGTTCGGCCGTTCAGCCCTTTATGTGGCGCACCAAGACTTCGCGCGGCTTGGGCTCGTCAATCTCGGCGGAACAAATCCCGCGCGCGGCAACGAAAGCGGTTGCGCCGTGAGTTCCTCTGCCCTTCTGCCCTTCCGCCCCTCTCCCCGGCTTGCCTTCTCACAGCGAGGAAGCGAACGGCGTTCCCGAAAGATTGTTCAGCTGCGAGGCGACGTGATCCCTTGAGGTCTCCGATCCCGGATGACTGATATCGCCTTTGCGTCTTTGCGGCGCGACGTCTTGCTCAGCGCTCTGAGCCTCGCACAGCAGCCCCGCGTCCTTCAGCGCCTCGATGTCCGGCAGGTCGCGCAGTGACTCGAACCGGCGTTGGTGCACAAATCGGGATCTTGGCGAGCGGTGGCCTTTGTGTGGGCTTCAGGCGAGCTTCCGAGAGACTGGCATGCCGAGAGCGGTCATGCGGTTGAGCACCTTGCAGCCGACCCTGGCCTCGAGCTTTTGTGCGGGCAGAGTCCGGGCGCGGAGCGTTCGGCCGATGATGGTCTTGTAGCGCAGCATCCCGGTCTCGACGAGCGAGCGCCGGCCGTAGCCGACGGCCTTCTGCCATCCCAGTCGGCCCTTGGCGGCGATCATCTCGATGTGGCGGTCACGCGGTGTCGGTGCGCCCGCGGCGGAGACCTCGCTGACCACAGCGGTAGCGCGGGGCGGAATGATCACGGTGGCCGCGCGAGCCCGATCGGCAACGGCCCGGTAGACAGGATCGCCGTCATACGCGCCGTCCGCCAGGACGGCGGCGATCGGGGCCGCAATCTGGTCAAGCAGCGGGCGAACCAGCGAGGCGTCGCCCTGCTCGGTCGTGGTCAAGGCCGAAGCGAGAACCTCGCCGGTGTCCGGATCGATGGCCAGGTGCAACTTGCGCCAGGTCCGCCGATCGCGGCCGCCATGCTTGGCCATCTGCCATTCCCCGGCGCCGAAAACCTTCAAGCCGGTGCTGTCGATCACCACGGTGACCGGACCAGCCGGCACGGCCAGGGCGGTGACCAAGGACAGCGCGGCGCTGCGGCGCGACAGCGTCGTATGGTCGGGGACATCGAGGCTCAGACCCAGCAACGTCGTCACCGAACGCAACAGCCCCTCGGTCTGCCGCCATGGCCGGGCAAATGCCAGCCGCAGCATCACGCCGGTCTCGATGGCGAGGTCCGAATAGTCAGCTGACCGCCCCGGACGGCCGGTCCTCGCCGGATGCCACGCCGCGATCGCCTCGGGCGTCACCCACACCGTCAGGCTACCGCGATCGCGCAACGCGGCGTCGTACTCCCGCCAGTTCTCCACCCGGTATCGCGCCTTTGGGATCCTGTGACGGCGGGGTTCATTATGCTTGTACGGCATCAGCGCATCATCGTCACAGGCCCAGACGGCGTGTCCAGCATCCTACTCCGACGACCCACGCACCCCGTGCGCGACGATTTGTGCACCAACGCCCTTCCGCGCCACTCCGACGCGGTTCAGGAGCGCTTGCTTGCCGTGTGAGCGCGGGGACGGCGTTTTTCTCCCGACGCCTCGGCCTCTTCCGATAGCGTCTTGGTGATCTTGGTTAGTTCCGCAACGCGATGCGACAGCTTCTCAACATCTTCCCTGGTCGGGATGCTCACAGCGTGAAGCGCTCGCGCCACACTGTCGTCAAACAGGCGCCCAAACTGTTCGGGCGATAGTTGATCCCACGCTTGGGAAGCCTTCGTCACAACACCGGTATATGCGTCTTCGGCGGCATTCTTGACCTGTTTTTGAACCCGTTCGCCTTCTTCGACCAGCAACTCAAAAACTCCGTTTCCTTGGTTCTGGGCCGCAGTAAAGGCGCCCACCCCGGCTAACCAGATCCGACTTGCTGAGCCCCGAATTCCTTCCGCCAGTTGTTTATTGACACCTTCCTTCGGCCCCTCTTTCGACTTCCGCGGCATCTTGGTCGCTCCTCTCACTGTTAGTCTTTTTGCTTCTTTGGGATTCATGTGGGCCGCTTTGCTCGGCGCCGCCTTAATCAGAAGTCCAATCCGGTTCTCTCGATCACCGGCGGCCTGCTAGAGACGGGACCAGGCAAGGCATGGCAACTTAATCGGGCTTCGAATCTGACCGGGCAGCTAGTCGTTTCCCTCAGGAATCCCCTCATTTTATGATTGACTCGATATTGCCATGATCAAGGCGCCGAAGGCCGTGAGTTTTGGATCACGGGGGCGGCGATGCGGGTTGGGGATTTCCGGGCGGATATGGTGTCGCGGTGGGTCGGGGAGTGCTTCGACGGCGAATTGCACGCCAAGCGGATTGCATCTCTGAGCGATGGCGTGCTGGGGGTGCTGCATTCGACGTCGCTGGCGGTTTCGGCGATCGGGTTGGCTTTGGCGCAAGCGCACGGCCTGAAAGCCAAGCACGCCACCAAGCAGGTCGACCGCCTGCTGAGCAACCCCGGCGTCGATCTCGGCCGCCTGTTCACGCCATGGATTCGTCAAGCCATTGGCGACGATTGGGAAATCGACGTTGCCATGGACTGGACCGACTTCGACGCCGATGATCAATCGACCCTGATGTTGAGTCTGGTTACGACCTATGGGCGCGCCCAGCCGCTGTTGTGGCTGACGGTCTACAAGGCCGAACTCACCGGTCGGCGCAACGAGTTCGAGGACCTTTGCCTGGCCCGACTGAAGGAAGCGCTGCCCGAGGGCGTGCGCGTAACGATCCTCGCCGATCGCGGCTTCGCCGACGTGCGGTTGATGGAATTCTTGCGCGAACTCGGCTTCGACTACGTGATCCGGTTTCGCGGCGACACGTTCGTGGCCGCCGCCGACGGCGAAACTCGCAAGGCGGCTCAATGGGTCGGCGCCGGGGGCCGGGCGCGAAAGCTTACCGGGGCGAAGTTGACCAGGGAAGGCTTCGAGGTCGGCGCCTGCGTCTGCGTGCACGCCAAGGGCATGAAGGAGGCTTGGCATCTGGCCGCCAGCGACGGCGCCAAGTCGGCCACGGCGATCATCGGCCTCTACGCCAAGCGCTGGACGATCGAACCGAGCTTTCGCGACACCAAGGACCTGCGCTTCGGCATGGGCATGGCCGAGTTGAGAATCGCCGACCCGATGCGGCGCGACCGACTGCTGTTTCTCAACGCGCTCGCCATCCTGCTGCTCACTTTGCTCGGCGCCGCCGGCGAGAGCCTCGGCATGGACAAGGACTTGCGAACCAGCACGACCAAGCGCCGAACCCACTCCCTGTTCCGTCAAGGGTGCATGTGGTTCGGGCTCATCCCCAACATGCCCGAGCCCCGCCTCCGACCCCTCCTCATCAAATTCGGAGAAATGATCAATCAAAACAGCCTCCTAGCCAGCGCCCTAACTGCCGCCGAAAAATGAGGGGATTCACTGAGGTCGTTTCCACGACCAAGCGTTTGGGGTTTACCGGAACCCAAGGAATCCAGCGACAAAAAGAACAATTACGACTGCGCCGACCATCCAGATGATGCTGTTCATGACGGGCTTCCTTTCCTAATTTTATGGCGCTGTATTCTGACGAGCGAAGGCCAAATTGGGGGTTCGCTCTGCGAGCGCTTTCAACCTTCGTTATATAGCCGCGGCGCGCTAAGATAGGTTGGGAAACTACTCATTTCAGCGCTTCAAAATACACCGCCGCTCGGGCGATCGAACGCTTCCGGGCTGTCTGGGTGGCACGGCGTCTTGCCTTCTGCGCCGCGCCCCGCGGCGGCCGGACCGGGCGCCGCTGATATAGGCGTCGTCCCATCTGGACGTTGCCTTTCGAGCGTCTGCTCGCGTTACGCTCCAGCAGGGTAGCCGAGGAGCCAGCACTTCAATCCGGATCCTTGCTGCCCATAGGTAGATTCCGAGTCTTGCGCGTCCGCGAAGCGGGGAGCCAATACAATCATAATACCATTCTTTACGTCGGCATTTGTACGTTCACAGCGCGGACCGGATTCCGAGCAACTTCATATCCGCTGTGACATCGGACCGCGAAACGCACGGAACCCGGTAAATCTTCTGGTTCAGCATTGCTAGTGCGCGGTACGTACTGTAAAAGAAAGAATAAATGGAGGAAACAACGTCGGACAATCTGATCGAGATCACCGCGTCAGCTTGCAATTATCCTCTGCTCATCAAGAATTTGCTGCACGCGCCTCTGGCTCGCTCGCCCGACCAGGTTATCGTCTATCGCGAGCACCGGCATACCTACCCGCAGTTCCGCCACCGATTGGGGAGCCTGGCCAGTGCGCTGACCGATCTTGGCGTCAAAGCCGGCGACGTCGTTGCGGTGCTGGAGTGGGACCTCAAGTATCCCCTCATATTCACGCTATACCGAACGCCTCGGAGAAGGTGTGATTTTGGCGTAGGAGTTCTTGATATCGTTGGATGAGTGGCCGCAGGCGTTGTTCCGGCATGTTGGGGATGAGGTCGTAGAGCAGGCAGCCTTGCCGGAACAGCGAATGGACGCGGCGCTTGGTGGTGCTTGTTCGCAGTTGACGGTCCATGCCGAGGCTCTCGCCGGCGGCGCCCAAGATCGTCAGCAGCAGGATGGCGAAAGCATTGAGGAGCAGGAGGCGGTCGCGGCGTTGCGGATCGTCGATCCTCAGCGCGCTCATGCCCATGCCGAAGCGCAGGTCCTTGCTGTCGCGGAAGCTGGGCTCGATGGTCCACCTTTTGGAATAGAGCTTGATGATTTGGGGCGCGGAAAGCGAGCCGTCGCTGGCGGCCAGATGCCAAGCCTCCTTCATGCCCACAGCCTTCACGCACACGACCGCGCCAACCCTCCGGCGGGCGGCGGTGACTTCGGCGTCGCGCAACATGCGCGCCCGCCCGCCTTTGCCGACCCAATCGACGGCGAACCGGGTCTCGCCGTCGGCCGCGCTGACGTGGATGTCGCCGCGAAAGCGGATAACGTATCGAAAGCCCAGGCTGTCCAGGAATTCGAACAGCTTGACGTCGCCGAAACCGCGGTCGGCCAGGATCGTCACGACCACGTCCTCCGGCAGGAGCGCCTTCAGGCGGGACAGGCACAGGTCCTCGAAATCGTTGCGCTGGTTCTTCAATTCGTCCTTGTCGACGGTCAGCCAGAGGAGCGGGGTGGCCCTTCCGTGGCGGGTGATGAGATGCAGCGCGAGCGTGGACTGGTTGTCGGCGTCGAAGTCGGTCCAGTCCATCGCCACCACGATCTCGCGCCGCTCGCCCACCACCTCGCGAACCCACGAGGCGAACAAGTCCCAGGGGACCACGCCCGCGTTGCTCAACAACCGATCGACCTGTTTGATCGCGGACTTGGCGAACAATCCACGCGCCTTCGCGAGCGCCTGGCCGATCAAGGAAACCGCCAGGCAAGCCCCGCTCATCACCCCGAGCGTTCCATTGGCCAAAGACAGCACGCGCTTGGCGTGCAAATCCTCGATGAATATGCGGTTCAAGAATTCATGAACGAAATCAAAACGCTCCTTCGGCGCGCGCATCAATCCCCCAGCCGGCTGATTCTCTACTCAGCCGTGCCCTGACCCCGAAAGTCAGGCTTTTTCGAGTCCTGCAAAAAATGAGGGGATTCATGAGGAGTGGGACAGCCATCGATACCACGAATGCTACTTCGCGATCCCAATGATGGGCGCCGTACTGCAAACGGCGAACATCGCCCTGCCGCCCGAGCAACTGCTCTACACATTGAACGAAACCGGCGCATCGACTGTGCTTCTCAATGTCGACTTCCTGCCGCTGATCGAGGCGTTGGCGTCCAGGCTGCCGAACGTGAGCCGCTTCATACTCCTCAACGACCGGCCGGAACTGCCGACGACGACGCTGGCGGTGGCCGGAGAATACGAGGCGCTGATCGAATCGGGCTCGCCGTTCTTTGTCTTCCCTGACTTCGACGAGAGGACGCGCGCAACGACGTTCCACACCACAGGCACAACCGGGCAGCCAAAGGGGGTGTATTTCAGCCATCGCCAGATCCTGCTGCACGTCTTGGCCACCTTGGTCGAAATAGGCGTTGCGACGGCGCAGGGGCGGGTGCATCGCGACGATGTGTACATGCCGATGACGCCGATGTTCCACGTGCATTCCTGGGGCGTCCCCTACTCGGCGACCCTGATCGGCCTGAAGCAGGTCTATGCCGGTCGATATGCGCCCGACGTGTTCCTGAGGCTGATCAGGGACGAGGGCGTGACCTTCACGACGTGCGTGCCGACAATTCTGCAGATGCTCCTGAGCGCGCCCGGGAGCCAGGACGTGGACCTTTCGAAGCTAAAGATGATCGTTGGGGGCGCCGCGCTTCCGCGCCCGCTCGTGAAGGCCGCCCTGAAGCGCGGGATAGACGTGTGCGCCGCGTACGGCCAGTCAGAAGCTTGCCCGACCCTGACGATCATGAATCTCAGCACGGCGCAGACGACAGGAGACGCTGACACAGAGGTCGAGCTTCGGATCAAACCCGGCTACGCCCCGCCGCTGATGGAGTTGCGCGTGGTCGATTCCGATATGCGGGACGTGGCGCATGACGGCAAGGCCACAGGCGAGATCGTCGCCCGCGCGCCGTGGCTGGCGACGGGATACCTGAACGATCCCAAAGCGTCCGAGCGGCTCTGGGCCGGGAGATACCTGCATACCGGGGACGTAGGCTCAATCGACCCTGATGGCACGTTGCATATAACCGACCGTCTCAAGGACATCATCAAGAGCGGTGGCGAGTGGATCTCCTCGATCGACCTGGAGGACATCATCCTGCGGCTGGAAGGTGTGGCGAGAGCCGCTGTGATCAGCATTCATGACGACAAATGGGGCGAGCGTCCGCTGGTCCTGGTCCACCTGCTGCCGGAGTTCAAAGGATCGATCGGCAGGGACGAGATTCGCTCCCATGTGATGCGCTCCGTCGAGTTGGGCCTGATCTCGAAATTCGCCATGCCAGAGCGCGTCGAATTCGTCGACGCGCTGCCGCTGACCAGCGTCGGCAAGATCGACAAGAAGAAGCTGCGTGCGGTTTACCGCCTTCAACTGCCCGCTGGGCGCGTGCCCGCGGCGGCGGAGTAACGTCGTCTCGTGATTCCTGTTCCGGCTTCACGACCCGAATCGGCATCGAAGACATGCGGTCCAATTGGCAACGAAGACGTTGATTTGAGAGAATGAAACCGCGCGGCAATCGCCGCCAACAAGAAAAGTGCCGAGCGCCGCAAGGTAGGCCAGAGGGAGGTCAGAATGCCGTCCGCGTCTCGCCCGAAATCGCACGCGCCGGGGCGCACCAGGGAGCGTTCGTCAAAGCCGGCTGCGTCGCCGCCGGAGGCGGTGGGGCCATCGGCGATTATGCGGATCGCGCAAGAGCTCACCTCCTGGGCGAATTCGGCGCTCGGCGTCGCCGAGGGCGCGACCGAGATGACGGTTGCTGCGGCCAAAAGCCTGGCGCGGGGCCCGGGGGAGAAGGCAGCGATCGGCAAGGCGGGCGAATTCTTGCGCGCGGCGCGCGAGGCCGCGGGGATCACGCTCGACGAGCTCGGAACGGCGGTCGACCTTCCGGACCCGACGCTGATCGAGGAAGCCGAGGAGGGCAAGGCGGCCCTCCCATTTGACCTCGTCCTGCGGCTCGCGGGGCTGCTGGGCAGGAACGACCCGATCTCCTTCGCCCTGAAGCTCACGCGCTCCTACAACCCCGGAATTTGGAAGGCGCTCGACGATCTTGGAGTCGGCAAGCTGGTGGTGCAGGCCGGCCGCGAACGCGACTTCGCCAATCTCTATCGGGCGAACGACGCCGCGCGCCGCCTGACGGACGAAGACTTCGCGCATGCGCTGAAGTTCGTCGGCGCGGCCTTCGACATGGCAGTCGGCTTCCATGCGTCGCGGAAAGCCCGCCGCGCCAAACCGCCGGAGCCGTGACCTTGCAGACGGGAGTCAGAAAAGCGCCGTGGGGCAAGATATGTCGTGTATACCCAAGGCGACATCGATTACATCGCCAGGACAACCGCTCCGGAATCGGCATCGTCAAGTTACCGAACGCGGCGCGCGAGGAGGCCGAGATCGTACCGGCCCAGGACATTCCGCTGGCGAAGGCGCTCGCTATGGCGTTGGTGCACAAATCGGCAGCGTGCGGCATGGGTAGGGTCGCTAGAGTAGGATGATGGACCTGCTGCCAGCGCCTGGGACGATGATTGGCCGATGCCGTACAAGCATAACGAGCCCCGCCGTCACAAGATCCCGAAAGCCCGGCGCCGGGTGGAGAACTGGCGGGAGTACGACGCCGCGTTGCGCGATCGCGGTAGCCTGACGGTGTGGGTGACGCCCGAGGCGATCGCGGCGTGGCATCCGGCGAGGACCGGTCGTCCGGGGCGGTCGGCTCACTATTCGGACCTCGCCATCGAGACCGGCGTGATGCTGCGGCTGGCATTTGCCCGGCCATGGCGGCAGACCGAGGGGCTGTTGCGTTCGGTGACGAGGTTGCTGGGTCTGAGCCTCGATGTCCCCGACCATACGACGCTGTCGCGCCGCAGCGCCGCGCTGTCCTTGGTCACCGCCCTGGCCGTGCCGGCTGGTCCGGTCACCGTGGTGATCGACAGCACCGGCTTGAAGGTTTTCGGCGCCGGGGAATGGCAGATGGCCAAGCATGGCGGCCGCGATCGGCGGACCTGGCGCAAGTTGCACCTGGCCATCGATCCGGACACCGGCGAGGTTCTCGCTTCGGCCTTGACCACGACCGAGCAGGGCGACGCCTCGCTGGTTCGCCCGCTGCTTGACCAGATTGCGGCCCCGATCGCCGCCGTCCTGGCGGACGGCGCGTATGACGGCGATCCTGTCTACCGGGCCGTTGCCGATCGGGCTCGCGCGGCCACCGTGATCATTCCGCCCCGCGCTACCGCTGTGGTCAGCGAGGTCTCCGCCGCGGGCGCACCGACACCGCGTGACCGCCACATCGAGATGATCGCCGCCAAGGGCCGACTGGGATGGCAGAGGGCCGTCGGCTACGGCCGGCGCTCGCTCGTCGAGACCGGGATGCTGCGCTACAAGACCATCATCGGCCGAACGCTCCGCGCCCGGACTCTGCCCGCACAAAAGGTCGAGGCCAGGGTCGGCTGCAAGATGCTCAACCGCATGACTGCTCTCGGCATACCCGTCTCTCGAAGGCTCGCCTGAAACCTCCGGGAGGGCCACCGCTGCCCCCCGATCTCAGGTTGTGCACCAACGCCCTGTGGCATCAGACAGAACGTGCTTTACGGGCGCTGATCGCCGATGGAACCTGGCTCGACGGCGCACAGCTTCCCAACGAGGCCAAGCTCAGCGAGATGCTGGGGGTCAGCCGGATCACGATGCGCCACGCGCTGCGGAACATGGAGGAGTGGGGTCTCTTGCGACGCGAGCAGGGCCGCGGCACGTTCGTGCGCAGTTCGACCGTCATCGCCGGCGCGCGTGGACCGACCAGCCTTACGCAGGAACTGGCTGACCGCGGACTTTCCGTCGGCTCCCGCATTCTGGAGCTGGCTGAGATTCCCGCCGATAATGCGATCGCCTCGGCGCTCGAGATCCGCGATGGGGCCCTGGTCGTCAAGCTGCGCCGCCTGCGCTTTGGCGGCGGTCAGCCGATCGGCATCCAGACCGCCTACCTGCCGGCAAAGCGGGCGACAGGTCTGGCGAGCATGAGCGAAGCGCTCGTCTCGCTCTATGCGACGCTGCGTGACCGTTTTGGCCTCGTCCCGCTCTCGGCGCTCGAAGTTTACCGGGTCGGGGCCGTGTCGGCGGAGGACGCCGAACTCCTCGAAGTCGCTGCGGGCAGCCCCGCCTTCATTGTCCATCGCACCACCTCTGACGCGCGAGGACCCTACGAGTTCACCGTATCGACGATGCGCGGCGACCGATACGAGATCCGATCCAAGCTGCGCATGTGACACCCCGCGAAAGGCCCCCACTATGACGACCCTCTACATCAGTCGCCTCGTTAAACTCGCCGAGCAGGCCGCGGAAGGAAACGCGGCCGCTTTCGACGCCGCGTCCTCGGCTTTGGTCGCGACGCTGACCGGAGACGGCCTCGTTCATCTGTATGGATCGGGGCACTCGGTGCTTCCGACGCAAGAGACGTATCCCCGCTACGGCAGCTACATCGGCTTCAATCCGCTCACCGACCCGCGCGTTATGTGGCACAACGTGCTCGGCGCCGGCGGCGTGCGCGAGCTCCTCTGGCTCGAGCGCACCGAGGGCTACGCAGAGAAATTCCTCGATCACCAGCCTCTCAATCCGGGCGACAGCATCGTCATTTTCGGCCACAGCGGCCGCAACGCCTCGGGCATCGACACGGCCCTCTACGCCAAAAAGCGCGGGCTGACGGTCATCGCCGTCACCGCCAGGGCCAATCTCGACAAGCCCGCCACGCACTCCTCGGGTAAGAGGCTCGCCGATGCGGCTGACATCGTCATTGACACGGGTGCGCCGATCGAGGACGCGATCGTCCCGATCGAGGGCTGGTCGCGGCCGGTCGCAGGGTCATCGACCGTACTCGCCATGATGATGATGCACGAGCTTCTGGCGCAGACGGCTCGGAAACTTGGCGACAAGGGCGTGGAGCTGCCGGTGTTTGCATCGCCCACTATTGCCGGGGTGACGCTGCATGACACCGATCTCATCTATGGCCAATACCGCGAACGGATGATTCATGCGCAGGCAAAGCATCTCGATTTTTTTAAGGAAAGAATGCGCGGGGCCTGAGCGACGATCGCCTACCGGCGCCAGCCCTGAAACCGACGGTCCTCGTGCGCCGAATTTCTCGACAGTCGTTGTGCACTCAGTCTTAGGGCCTGACCCAAAAGTTTCTGGCGTTATCGGAGACCGCATGATTCACGGTCTCTGCAAAATTGGAGGGGGACCTGCTTCGGCATGTGGACCAGGGGCACCGTCAACTTGAGCTGGCCGTGCATCTTCGAGCGGCTTCGGTTCGAAGTCCCTGCTACCCGCCCTCTCGGCTCAGGCCCAGGCACAGCGGGCCGGAGCGGAGCGACTTCGTGCCATGGCGCAACCCTTCCGTCCCGTGTACCGCGGCTTCTGCCCGGACTCCGGACCTTCCCGCGCAAGCCTTGTATGTGCGGAGTCCGCACAGAGCTCGATTCCTGGCTACGCCACACCTAAAGCGTCGCGACGTAACCGGCTATCAAAGCTTCCGGGCAACGGTCGGGTAAGTGCAACGCACTTCATGTCGGGTCACCCGGACTTCGCCGGCGCTTGAGATCGGGATCTTCGCCCCAGCGCCGAATCGGCGATCCCGAAACCGCGAAAAGATCCAGAACGCGGCCAATCGTGAAATCCACCATATCCTCGAGCGTTTGTGGCTTGGCATAGAAGGCCGGGACTGGAGGGGCGATGATCACGCCCATCTCTGATAGCGCAGTCATCGTGCGTAGATGGCCCGTATGCAGGGGCGTTTCGCGGACCATCAGGACGAGCCGGCGGCGCTCCTTTAGGGTAACATCCGCAGCGCGGGTCAGAAGGTCGGACGTCGCGCCCGTCGCAATCTCCGACATTGAGCGGATCGAACACGGCGCCACGATCATACCGGAAGTGAGATACGAACCGCTCGCGATCGGCGCCGACATATCGTCAATCTCGTGTACGAACTTCGCAGCCGAGCGCACGTCAGCGACCTTAAGGGTGGTCTCGTAAGCGAGCGTAAGCTCAGCGGTCCGCGTCATGACAAGATGCGTTTCGACCCCGGCATTGCGCAGCAATTGCAGCGCGCGATAGCCATAGGCAACTCCCGATGCGCCGGAAATTCCGATGATCAGCCTGTCCTGCCCGGCGCTTCGATTCTCCATGGCGGCGCCTTTCGATCGATTAGAGGGCTTTGGGGATTGTCGCCGAGAGCCCGACAAGGTCCGCATGTTCGATCGCGGCTTCGTAGCCGGCATCAGCATGGCGCAGCACGCCGATGCCCGGATCGCCGTCGAGCACACGCTTCAGGCGCTCGGCCGTCGCCGGCTTCCCGTCCGCGACGATGGTGTGGCCAGCGCTGACGCCGCGTCCGCCCAACCCATGGATTGCCACCAGGTCCGCGCCGGAGGCGCAGTTGAGCAACGCGTTGAGGATCGGCCAGTCGGCGATTGCATCCGATCCGTCCTTCATGTTCTCCGTTTCCCGGTAGGGGAGCGCAGCCGAGCCCGAATCGAGGTGATCGCGGGTGAAGGCGATGGGCGCGGAGATCCGTCCGGAGGCGACCGCATCGTTCACGAGCAGCGCGAGCCTGCTGCGCTCGCCATAGCCGAGCCAGCCGATCCTCGCCGGCAAGCCGGTGAAATGCACGTGCTCGCGGGCCTTCATGATCCAGGACGCGATCGGATGATTGTGCGAGAACGCTTCCAGAATCATGTCGTCGATCGTGTAAATGTCCTGCGGATCGCCGGAGACGGCGATCCAGCGAAACGGACCGATCCCCTGGCAGAACAACGGACGGATATAGAGATCGACAAAGGATCCCATTCGGAACGCGTCCTCGACGCCGGCCGACCGGGCCTCGGCCCGAAAACTGTTGCCATATTCGAAGACGACCGCGCCGCGGTCCATGAAGCCGAGCATCGCGCGCATGTGGGTGGCGAGAGAGCCGCGCGCGAGCGCGATCAGCCGCTCGGGATCGCTCTTTCGCATGGCGCGCGCTTCGTCGAGCGAAAGCTCTACAGGGATATAGCCCTTTAGCGGGTCCGGAAACGTCTGGTCGGTCACGATGTCGGGCGCGATCCCGCGCCGCGCGATCTCGGGCAGGACCGTCGCCGCATTGGCGCATAGCGCGAGCGCGAGCGGCTCGCCTTTGTCGCGCGCCTCAAGCCAAAGGCGCAAAGCCTTGTCCAGATCGTCCGACTTCTGGTCGCAATAGCCAGTCGCGATACGACGGTCGATGCGCGCCTCGTCCACCTCGACGACCAGGGTCGAAGCTCCGGCGAGCTTGCCCGCAAGCGGTTGCGCGCCGCTCATCCCCCCACAGCCAGAGGTCAACAGCAGACGCCCGGCGAGCGATCCGCCGAAATGCCGGCGGGCAATCGCCAGGAACGTCTCATAGGTCCCTTGCAGGATTCCCTGACTCCCGATGTACTGCCAGGCCGCCGCCGTCATGCCGGGCATGATCGTGAGCCCCATGTCATCGAGCCGGCGGCGGCTCTCTTCGGCCGTCCACTCGCCGACAATGTTGCCGTTGGCCATGATCACGAGCGGCGTCGTCGCCTGTCCGGGAAAGATCCCGATCGGCTTGCCCGACTGCATGACGAGCGTCTGGTCCTCCCGCATCGTGGCAAGCGCCGCAACAATCCGGTCGAAGCTTTCCCAGTTGCGCGCCGCCCGAGCGATCGACATGTAAATGACCAGATTGTCGGGATCTTCGGCGTTCTCGAGGTTGTTTTCCAAGAGACGCAGGATCGCTTCCTGCCGCCAGCCTCGGCAGCGAAGCTCGGTTCCGCGGGCCGCCCTCACTTCGCGCCCGCGCCGCACCGGGATGGTCATGCTAAGCCTCCTCGACCAAAGGAACCCAACCGGGCATCGCCTTGACGCGCGCAAGCCATGCTGCGATCGCAGAGAAACGCTCCGTATCGTATCCGCCCTGCGGCGCCATCTCGACATAGGGAAAGACCCCGAGATCGGCGATCGAATAGCGGTCGGCGACGAGCCAGTCTCGCCCCGACAGCCATCGGTCGAGCTTGCCGAGCGCCGGATAGCCGACCTCGTGAAATTCAGCGATGCGGCGCTCCATCTCCGCAGCCTTGCCGATCAGATGGTAGAAGCGAGGCAATGCCAGCGGACGCAGGAGATCGGCCTGCTCGAAGAAGAGCCAGCTCGCGATCTCAGCCCGCAGGAACCGGTCGTCCGGCAGAAAGGGCGATCCTTCCGCGAGATAGAGCAGAATGGCGTCGGATTCGACAATCGTTCGCCCGTCTTCGAGTTCGAGCACGGGCACGCGCGCGAAGCGGCTCTTGTCGCGAAAGACAGGATCGGCGGTCGCGCCCTTGGCGAGGTCAAGCGTCACGCGCTCGAAGGGCAGTCCAAGCTGGCGCAACAGGATGCGAACTTTCCAGGCGTTGCCCGAAAGCCTGCTGTCGTAAAGACGAACCAATCGCGTCCCTCCCTTCACAGATATGAGCGCAAGTCGACGCCCATGGCTTGCTCCACTTCCGGGAAGACGGCCGGATCGAGAGCGCCCTTGCCGACCGGAAATCGCGTCCGATCCGCGATGATGACGGCGACGCGGGCGCCGACCTTGGATTCCGAGATCGACACGACGTCGCCGGTTTCCGAGTCGAGCGTTCCAATCATGTCCGGAAAGGTCGCTCTACGCTTACCGTCGATGTCCGCCGTCATGAATTCATTGTAGACGCCCAGAGTCGCTTCCCCTTTTGCGCCGCGGACGACCATTCGGCCGAGGTCAAACCCACCGCCGTAGGTCACATCGTTGGTCACGACCTCGCCTTCGATCAGAAGCTCGCCGCCGAGACAATCGATCGTCGCGCGGACGCGGTCGCCGCCGTTTGCCGCGAGCATGGCGCGGCCGAGAGCGAGCTGGAAGGAGATCGCGCCCGGCGCGCCATTTGCCTGGATGAACGCTGCTGTGAGCGGCCCTCGCGCCGCGTAGATCAAACCGCCATTGAGGACGGCGGCCTGCCGCAGGACGTTCGAGGTGCGGACGATGTCGCCTTCAACGCAAACCGCGAATTCATTCGCATCGGCCCGAGAACCGCTCACCGCGATCTGTGTGATGGAAAGTTCGGGCCGTGAAGCCAGACCCATGCCGCCCATCTTGACCGTCGGATGGCCCCGGCCATTCGAGGCGAGATCGACATAATCGATTCCCAGCGCGGCGCCAACGAGCCAGGCGTTGAAGCCAGGCACGTGGCCGCAGATCACTCCCGTTGGCGGCCGGTCCATCCGTTCGACCAACCGGCGCGCCGCATTGATTGCGTCGCGCGGCCGGATCGCCCAGTTGGCGAAACCGGGCGCGCCGACGGCGGTCGCGGTGATGACAAGATCCTGCGGATCGAGTTCCTCGATACCGACGAGCCGCACCCCGCCATAGTCGAGCGCCATGTGCCCCAGGCCACGGTTCTTCTCGACCGCGTTCCGACCGCTTCCGCCGGCGGATAGGAACAGGCCGCCCAGGACGCCGGCCTCCACGTCATCCTGGGTCAGCGTATGCGCCATCCGATCTCTCCCTGCGCAAGCGCGCTTTACAATGTTGCCGACTGACCGAGAAACGTTGCAAAAATTGAGCCCGCCGACTTCGCTTCGGATGCGTCGCCCTGATAGACGGCGACGCCCGACGCCAGCACGCAGACCCAATTGGCGACATCCAAAGCGCGCGCCGTGTTCTGTTCGACCAGGACCAAGGTGAGGCCCTCTCGCTGGAGACGAACGAGCGCGTCAAGACAAAGGTCGACCATTTTCGGCATCAAACCGAGCGACAACTCATCGACCAGCAGGAGCCGCGGCTCCGCCATGAGCGCGCGACTGATCGCCAGCATCTGCTGTTCGCCGCCGGAGAGCGAACCGGCGATCTGGCGCCGCCGATCGCGCAGGCGAGGAAAAATCGCGAACACGCGCTCCCGATTCCGAACCTCGTCTGGCGCCGGACGAACATAGCCGCCAACGGTCAGATTTTCGTCCACCGTAAGGTCCGAGAAGAGTTGCCTGCCCTCGGGGACAACCGCGACTCCCAGCCGAGCGCGTTCGGTGGCGCGCCGCCGTGAGATGTCCTCGCCCTCGAGCAGAACGCGTCCCGCATGGATGTCGATATGGCCCATGATGGCCATGATCGTCGAGGTCTTTCCCGCGCCATTAGGCCCCAATAGGGCGAAGATTGTTCCCTGCTCGACCTCCAGACTGAGGTTGTGCACGGCTTCGACCGCGCCGTAGCCGCAGGCGAGTCCCTCAAGCCGCAGCATGTCGGTCCGTCCCGGCGCCGATATAGGCCTCGCGCACGACCGGATCGGCCATGACCTCGGCCGGACCTCCGTCGGCGATGATCGCGCCGTTGTTCAGCACGACCAGCCGTCGGCACACCCGCAGGACCTCCTCGAGATTATGCTCGACCAGCGCGATCGTCGCGCCGCTCGCGTTGACTTCGAGGATCGTATCAATCTGCTTGGACGCTTCCGCCTGATTGAGTCCAGCAAGTGGTTCGTCGAGCAGGATGATCTTCGGATCAAGGGCAAGCGCGCGAGCGACTTCGAGGCGCTTCAGCAATCCGAGCGGCAGCGTGCCCGCAAGCTTGCGCTCCGCGCCGGCGAGGCCGACGCGGGCAAGGATGTCGGCGGCCCGCTCCGTCTCGGCGCGCCGATCCACGCGCGACAACGCATGCAGGGGAGAAGACGTTCTCCGATATCCGGCTGCGAGCACGACATTGTCCAACGCAGTCATCTCGCGGAACGGCCGCACGATCTGATGCGTCAATGCGAGCCCCAGGCGGACGCGCGCCTGGGTCGGGAGATCGGTGACGTCGTGATCGCCGAGAAAGACGCGCCCGCGGTTCGGCCGCAGCATTCCCGCGACAATGCGGACGAGCGTCGTCTTTCCGGCCCCGTTTGGCCCGATAAGCCCGACAAATGCACCTGTCGAGACCTCCAGCGAGACGTCATTGACGGCCATCACGCCACCGAATTGGATCGCCAGGCCCTCGAGGCGAAGCGCGACGCTCATGTCGGCCTCGCGTGCACGAAGGCGGCGCGCGCCAAGCCCGCAAGCCCGCCGGGCGCGAGGCGAATAACGAGAATCAGCAGTCCGCCGAAGACGAGCAGGCGATAATCGTTGACGAACCGGATGGCCTCCGGAAGCAACGTCAGGCTGATCGCCGCGGCAAGGACGCCGAGGGTCGAGCCGACGCCGCCGATCACGACCATCGCCATCAGCATGACTGAAAAGATGAAGTCGAACGCATCCGGGGTGATGAATTGGGTGAAGAACGTGTAGAAAGCGCCCGCCAGACCGGCGAGCGCCGTGCCGATCGCGAAGGCTGCGAGCTTGTAGCCGCCCGGATCGATCCCAAGCGTGCGCGCAGCGCCCTCGTCCTCGCCGACCGCGCGAAACGCAAACCCCATCCAGGACCGGTTGACGTAGGCGCTGAAAGCGACAGTCGCACAGGCGCAAAACAGGATGAGCCAGAGGTTGCCGAGCGCGCCGAGCCCTGAGGGCGGGATGGCGCTGATCCCCATCTCGCCGCCGAGCCACGATTGTTTGCGGACGAAACCGACGAACAGGAAATTGACGCCAATCGTCGTCACAGCGAGGAAGTCGCTGCGCACGCGAAGCGACGCAAAGCCGACGACGGTTCCAAGCAGGCTCGCGGCGACCACCGCCGCCGCCACCGCCAGCGGCGCGTAGCCGACCCTTGTCATCACCACCGCCGCCGCGTACGCCCCCGCCCCGAAAAATGCGCCATGGCCAAGGCTGATCTGTCCGCAAAATCCGCTGATGAGATTGAGGCTGATCGCGAGGATGACGTTGATGCCGATGACCGAGGCGATGCTGATCTCGTATGCGCTCATGCAGCTCGGACCCCTGTGAACCCCTGCGGACGGATCATCAGGAGCGCAATAACCGCAAGAAAGGCGATAGCGTCACGATCGAGCCAACCGCCGATGAAGATTGTGCCGTAGGATTCAATCAGACCCAGCGCGAGGCTCGCGAGCAAAGTTCCGCGCACGTTGCCGAGGCCCCCGAGCACGATGATCGCGAGCGCCTTGTAGCTCACCACAAATCCGATCCCGGGATCGACGAGATTGTCCATCAGCGCGACGAGGCCGCCGGCGAGCGCGGCTAGCGATGAACCCAATGCGAAGACGAGATAGCGCACGCGGATCGGATCGACGCCGAAAGAGGCCGCGATCTTCGGCCGCGAGACCGTCGCCCGCCAGCCGACGCCGACGCGAGTGCGGGTCGTCAGGACATGCAGCCCGACGAACACGATCGCCGCAGAGACAATGAGCGCGACTTGCACCACGCCGATCCGCAACCCGCCAATATCGACAGTCCTGAACGCGACCGCGTCGTTCTTGAACGTGACTCCCTGCTCCCCGAACAGGATGCGGAATGCGTCCTGCATGAAGATGAGCAGTCCGACGGAGGCGACCATCGGAACATCGGGCCGAAAGTCCAGCAGGGGCTCGTAAAGCAGTCGATACACCGCCATTCCGAACAAAGGCGCGGTCGCCAGCGCTGCGAGAAAGCCAAGCGTCAGGCTTCCGGTCGCGTTGGCGACCAGAACCGTAACGTAGGCGCCAAGCGCGAAGACGGCGGCGTGGGCAATGTGGAGGATGCGCAAGAGGCCGTAGACGAGCGTCAATCCGACCGACATCATCGCATACATGCAGCCGAAACTGACCCCAGTCACGGCAAGGTCCACATAATACACGTCTATGTTCCTGGAGCGCGCGGCCTGGCCGGCGTCCTATTTCTCGGGCGGCGCGAACGCGTCGAGATCGGTGATCTCGCCAGCCGGCGTGAACTTGGAGTCTTTGATGACGTTGATGCTGATCGGCATGATGATCTCGTGCAGCTTGTTGAAACTGCGCAGCGTTCCGTCGAACGTCTGGAAGTCTTTGGTCGCGGCAAGCGCGTCCCTCACTTTGGCGGGGTCCGCGCTGCCGGCGCGTTGGATCGCGTCCGCCATCAGCCTGACCGCGGAATAGGTGATGGCGGCGACACCTTCGGGGTCATATCCGGCCTTCGCCTTGAAACCTGCGAAGAAGGTCTTCAAAGCCGCGTCGTCGCGCTGGCGGTTGAAGCTGTCGATGATCGTCACGCCTTCGGCCGCAGGGCCGGCGATGTCGATGAATTTCTCCGAATCGAAGGCCTGCGAGCCGATGATCGGGGCGGTCACGCCAGCCGCACGCAGCTGAGCGACAAGCGGACCGGCGGTGAAGAAATATCCGGTCGCGTAGACGGCGTCCGGGTTGTCGCGCTTGACGCTCGCGACGATCGAACCGAACTGTCGGTCCTTCAGCGAATAGCTGTACTTGTTCAGGATCTGAATGCCGTATTTCGGGGCCGCCGCCAGAAAACCGTCCATCGTCGCCTGGCCGTAGTCGTTGTCCATTGTGATGGCCGAGACTGTCTTCAAGCCGAGCGTCTTGCCGATATAGAGCGCCGTCGCGGCGCCCTGGGGCGGCCCGAGGTGGACGAGGCGGAAGATATAATCGCCGGCGCGGGTGATGTCGGGATGCACGCCGTAGGCCGATATCATCACGACGCCGGCCTGCTGGAACACCGGCGCGGCCGCGCGGCCGGAGGCCGAATAGCTGCCGTTGACGACGAATTTCACGCCGTCCTCGCCGATCAGCTTGTTGGCGGTGAAGATGGCCTGGTCGGGCTTGGCCTGGTCGTCGTAGCTAACCAGCGCGATCTTCTGGCCGAGCACGCCGCCAGCCGCGTTGATGTCGTCGACCGCCATCTGCGCGGCGATCGCAGCCGATTTCCCGTCGGTCGCGGCCGGCCCGGTCAGCGGGGCCTGGAAGCCGATCTTGATGTCGGCAAAGGCTGGGCTCAGCGAGCAAAGACCCAACGCGAGCGCTCCCGCGAGGCCGAGCGCGATCCGGGACCGCAGCAATCGAGTTCCTTTGGACATAGCCTTCTCCCTTAAATCTTACAGATCTTCATAGCCTCGCGCCCGAGCGGACGCTGCCAAGGATCGGCGCAAGCAAGTCGCGCGCCCGCGCCGTCGCGGCTTTCGGGGGCTCCGCCTTGGTCCAGTCACTGCGACTGGCCGCCTTTCGCGTGGCGTCGAGTCCGAGCTTGGCGATCAGCCCGCCCCGCTCCAGCGGATCGGACCGGTCGGTGCGAACGCCCGGAACGACAACCAGATCCTCGTCCGCTCTCATGCGGGTCGCAACGGCCCATTCGACCTGAATTGCGTCCCAGGGGTCGATGTCCGCGTCGACCACGACCACTTGCTTCACGAGATTGACAGCAGCCCAGATCGCGAACATCGCCTTGCGGGCTTCCCCAGGCCGGGGCGAATCGATCGAGACGACCGCATGCAGACGGCCGGCGCCCCCAAGCCCAACGGCGACTTCGGACAGCCCCGGAACGGCCACGCGCGCGGCGCGCGCGAGGCCCGCGGCAATGGCCACGCCCCCCAGAAGACAGTGCTCTGGATGATAGCCCGGCAGGATGACCTGGAATATCGCATCGCGCCGTCGCGTCAGGCGCGAGAAGGTTGCGACAATCCCGGCGCCATAAGCTTCATACATGCCGTGATATTCGCTTACCAGCCCCTCTTCGTGTGGCTCGCCCGCGTCAAGCTTGCCCTCGAGCACGAATTCGCTGTGAGCCGGAACGAGCAGATCAGAACCGATGCATTTCGCCACATCCAACGGCGCGCCGAAGAGGCCGCCGGCGATCGGAAGCTCATCGTCGCCAAGGCCGAGATAGAGACAGGCCGCGATCAGGACGGCGGGATGATTGCCGATAGAGACGGCAATATCGAGCTTGTCGCCGCGCGTCCGGGCCGCGCGCGCCATGACCGCGAGATGATGATTGGGGGCAATGCCGACGAAGGCCCGCGAGCCTCCAAGCGGCATCACGCGAGCGATCGAAAGGTTCGTTACACCCGAGGCGGCGTCACGGGCGACGATCGCGCCGGCCGTGATGTAGCGGCCGCTTTCCTTTTCAAAAAAACGCGGGACGGGCAGAAGCCGTTCGATATCGGGACTTTCGACAACCGTCTCCTGGCACGGCGCCGCGTCCAGAACATGATGCGGCAGCGGATTTTTGATCGCCGCGATCAGCCGCTTCTGGATCTCGCTTGGAGCACAATCGAGGGCGGCGGCCAAACGGGGTAGGCTATTGACGAGGTTCCCGACGATCGGGCCTTCGAATGCGTTCCCGTCGCGGACCGGCCGGCGAAAGCAGAGCGCAGCGCCGTCGCGCGTCTCGGCAAGGCAGGCGGCGATCTCGAAATCCGCCTCGACCGGCGCGCCCACGGTCAACAATTCCCCGCCATGGTCGAGGCGGGCCAGAAAGGCGCGCATCGATTGGGGAGATTCGCTGATCGACCGGTTCGCCTCAGCCTTCGCAGGCACGCGGAAGGAACCTCATATTCGCTCGCGGGCGACTGTCGTCCGCACGCCAAATCATATCGGCCGGCCTCCGCCAGTCCACGGTACTGGCTTTCGAAGCAGCCTATAGGCTAAACTGAACGATTGCGCCTTGGATGCGGAGGCCGCCTTGGAATTGCGCGCGCTCGCCTATTTTGTCACCGCTTGCCGGTCTCTCAGCCTCGCCCACGGCGCCGGCCGGCTGGGCATCGCGGTTTCGACCCTGAGCGCCGTCCTGAAAAGCGTCGAGGATGACACCAATGTCGTCCTGTTCCATCGACGCAACAATGCGCTCTACCCGAACGGCGCAGCCGTTGCGTTGATCCGCGCAATTGAGCCGCTACTGATGGCTGAGCAGTTCGCGCGCCGGTGGCTGCAAGTCTCTCCGCGCGCAAATCTAAAGATTTTGCGCGTCGAGATCGCCCTCACGCACACCGTTGGCGGGGTCGCTGCGGCTCTGCGTCGGGCGGCCGAGACGTTCGGCGCCGAACGGCCCGACGTCCTCATCGATCCAGTCTGGATCGACGAAAGGGACCGGCCGCCGGTCCCGCCATTGACCGAGTCCAACCATCAGACCGTCCGCTCGGTGTTGCGGATCGGCATCGGCGTGAGCGAAGGCCGCACTTTGCGGGGAGATATCGACCTTCTGGACGACCGTTGGGTGTTTGCGAGCCGGCTGCCCGCCGGCACCCGGACGCCGCCGCGCGCCGCAGAGTTCGCCGCCGGTAGGCTGATCGTGCCGCTCCTGTCGCCGACGCTGATCGACCAGGCCGATCGCTACCTCTCCCGCCATCGCTTTCCCAACGTGCGCTTTGTCGACGATCATCCCGTCGAATTGCCGCGCCTCATCGACGAGCGCCCGGACGCGGCGCTTTTCGTGCCGCGCACCGTCACGACGGCCCGTCTCGGCCTCGCCAACATCACGACGGTCGAGCCGGACGAGCCCTTGAGGTCAAGGCTTACCGCGCGACCCCTTGGGCCAGGGTCCATGTCCGGGCTTTTCGCCGAGCATTTGCGCTCTGCGCTCTCCGAAGGCGAAACGCATGTCGAGCGGACCCTCATGACTCTGCGGCAGGTTCGCTACACCGCGCTTGTCCAGCGGCTGAGGCGCATCGCCTCGGCCGCCCGCGCCGGCAACGTCAGCCAGCCAGCGCTCAGCCAGCAGATCCGCAAGATCGAGGAAGCGCTCGGCGGCGCTCTTTTCGAGCGCCGAGGCGATGGCGTGATTCCGACCGCACGCGGGGAGCGATTTGCAGAGATCGCTGCTTTCATCGAGACTAGATCCCGTCTCATCTCCGAAGGCGAGACAGGCGCGCCGGCGCAGGGGCGGCGGATCGCCATCGGCATACTGCCGTCGGTCAGCCAGCACGGATTCCTCGTCAACCGCATCACCGACGCGATCGTCGGCATGCAGGCGCGTCATCCTGGACTGAAGGTCGTCGTTCAGGAGGGACCAAACGGCGCTCTTCAGGATTGGGTAACGCGCGACCTCATCGGCGTCGCAATCGTCGAGACGGCGCTTCCGCACATGCCCCGGCTGCCGCTCGCGTCCTCGGAGGGACTCGCGGCCGTGGCGCATCCCGCGCATGGATTGCTGCCGGAGGGCCCGGTCAGGCTTGCGGAGCTTGTACGCCAGAAGCTCGTCCTGCCGACGACCCGTTCCGGCCTCCGGCAGTTGCTCGACGCGGCGGCCGAAGCGCGCAACCTCAAAATACGGCCGGTCCTGGAAATCGACGCGCTTCCGATGGCCGTCGCGCTGCTCGCGCGAATGCCGGTCTGCACCGTTCTGCCGCCATCGGCCATCGCCAACGAGGTAACAAACGGCGATCTCGTGGTGCATCCGATCGTAGAGCCGGCCGTATCACGCCGGCTCTTCTTGATCTATTCCGGCGATCGCGAGCTGAGCCCGCCGGAACGCGACCTCGTCAACGCACTGCGACGGTCCCTTTCGGCAGGGCTTTGAGAGGCGCTCTCACAGCCGGAAATGCCGCACGCCGCCGCGGCGGATCGCCTCGAACGATTCCGGATATCCCGCGTCGGCGTAGCGCATCACGCCGAGGCTCGTGTCATTGGTCATGGAAAGCGCCAGGCGCTCGTCAGCCTCGCGAGTCCCGTCGGCAATGACGGTGACCCCAGCGCTAGTCATATAACCGGAATATCCGCCCCCGCCGGAGTGAATGGCGACGAGATCGGCCTGTGAAGCGCACATCGCCATGGCGTCCAGCAGCGGCCAGTCGGCGATCGCGTCGGATCCATCGCGCATGCGCTCGGTCATGATGTTCGGATGCGCCATCGCGCCCGCGTCGAGATGATCGCGCGTGAAGGCGATCGGTCCAGACAACAAACCGTCGCGCACCATGCCATTGACCGCCAGCGTCAGGGACGTGCGTTCGCCGTGGCCGAGCCAGGCGATACGAGCCGGTAGCCCTTCGAACGGCACATGGCGGCGCGCGAGCGCAATCCAGTTGGAAAGGATCGTGTTGTCCGGAAAGGCTTCAAGGAGATGGTCGTCGATACGCCGAATGTCGTCCTCGCTGTCGGCGAGCGAGATCCAGCGGAACGGCCCGATCGCCTGCGCGAACAGCGGCCGCAGATAGGCCTCGGTGAAGATCGGGATGTCGAACGCATCGACAACTCCGCCCTCGAAAGCCTGGGTGCGAATCAAGTTTCCGTTGTCGAAGACGATTGCGCCGTGGCGCCGGAAACCCAGCATCGCACGAACATGACGGACGATTGTGGCGCGGCCCTCGCGCATCAGGGTCGCGGGATCTTCGTCGCGCAGGCGGCGGATGTCTTCGAGGCTTCGTCCTGAGGGCGCGTAGCCGTAGACGAGATCGTGCGCCGAAGTCTGGTCGGTGACGATATCGGGGACGACGCCGCGCGCAAGCATCGTCTCATAGACGTCGGCGGCGTTGCCAATGAGGCCGACCGAAAGGGCCATTTTGTCCCGGCGTGCGGCCTCGATCATTGTCAAGGCTTCGTCGAGATCGGCCGCCCGGCGGTCGAGAAATCCATTGGCAAGGCGCTTCTCGATGCGCTGCGGATCAATTTCAGCGCACAGGATGGCGGCGCCCGCCATGCGCCCGGCAAGCGGCTGGGCGCCGCCCATTCCGCCCAGGCCCGCGGTCAGAATGAAGCGGCCCGCAAGCGATCCGCCGAAGTGGCGCTCGGCGATGCGCATGAAGATTTCGTAGGTGCCCTGGATGACCCCCTGAGAGCCGATGTACTGCCAGTCGCCCGCGGTCAAACCTCCCCAGCAGATCAGCCCTTTCTTCTGCAAGTCATAGAAGGTGTCGGCCTTCGCCCATTGGCCGACGATGTTGCAGTTGGCCATGATCACGATGGGCGCCCGTTCATGCGTGCGGATGAGACCGATCGGCTTGCCGGACTGAACGATCAGCGTCTCTTCTTCGCCCATCGTGCGCAGCGTCTCCACGATCTTGTCGTGCGACGGCCAGTCGCGCGCGGCCTTTCCGAGCGCGGCATAGACCACGAGATTGGTCGGATCCTCACCGACGGCGAGCACGTTTTCGAGCAGGCGCAAGAGCCCTTCCTGTCTCCAGCCGCGACATCGCAGGTTCGAACCAGAAGGAACTGGGAAGCGTCGCGTCATTGCGAGTCACTCAAGCGCATATTTGGCGATCTCGATGCCGAGGGCCGTTTCGCAGACGGGATAGACAGACGGATCCTTGACCGATGCGCTGAGCGGCAGATGCGCCTTGGCGATATGGAAGATCGACACTTCGTCGCCTTCCCTGAGCTTCCCGACGCTGACCGGGCGGCCATCTGGACCGAGCGTGGTGATCACGTCCGGAAACGTGGCGAGGCGGCGTCCATCGCCGTCCCCGATCGCCATATATTCGTTCATCACGTGCAGCACGAGATCGCGAGCGCCGCAGCGGACCGTGACCGTCCCGATGTCGAAGGCGGCGTCGGTGTAGACCACGCTTTTCCTCGTCACGCGGCCGCTCCCGACAATCTCGCCGGACGTTGTGGAGCAGATCGCGTCCAGGACGCTCTCGCCGCCCTTCGACTCCGCCTCCAGGATTGCGCGGCCGAGCGCCAACGCCCTTGAAATGCCGCCAAGCGCAGCGTGCGTCCGGACGTACGATGCGCGCACAGGATTGCGGCAGCTTGCGATGAAGCCGCCGGACATGTCGGCGGCCTTGCGCAGGATCGGCGAAACCTTGGCGGTCGCGCCGCGGACGACCAGCTCGATATAGGAATGGCTCGAGCGGTGTCCGCCGACCGCCGTCTGGATGGTCGGCTCAGGACTGGCCGCCATGCAGATCGAGCCCATGTCTCCAGTCGGATGGGCCCGGATGTCGCCAACGGCGTCCACCACTTTCGTCCCAAGCAGCGCGGACGGAAGCCAGGCGTTCAGCGTGCTCGACATGCCGTTCTGTCCGATCATCAGCCCCCAGACCGGCGCGCCGAGCGCGTCCTGCATCATCTGCACAGCCTTGACATAGTCGACGCCAAGCATTTGCCATTCCGTCGTTCCCGCTGGCGCGCCGATCGCCGCGGCGGTCGCGATGAAGGCGTCGTCAGGCGCTTCCTCGATCGACACGAGCTCCGGTTGGCCGGCGTTGACCGCGGCCGTTCCGAGCATGCGTCCGTGGTCGGCCCAACCGCCCCCGCCGGCCGCGAACACCGAGCCGCCGCGGATGGCCGCCTCGACGTCGTCCAAGGTCAGAATTCGACCCATCGTTCTTTCCCTATACGGCTCGTGCTGCTCGATCGAGCGCGCGGACGGCCTCGAACATCACCGAAGCGCCCGCGGCGAGGGCGTCGCGATCCGCCCATTCCTCGGGTGCGTGGCTCTTGCCCGTGCGGCAGGGGGTGAAGATCATGGCCGCCCGGCAGACACGCGTCATGAAGGCCGCATCGTGTCCGGCCCCGCTCGCCAGTTCTCGAACGCTGAAGCCGAGCCGGTTCGCGGCGCGGCCGAGTTCTGCGCGCAGCGCAGAATCGCAAGCTGCCGGCGGGCCGTCGGAGAGGACCGAGAAGCCCGTTCGCCTCACACGCGCTTCTCTGGCGTGGTCCGCGCTCTCGCGCTCGATCCGCTCGGCGAAGCGCTTCGTCATGTCCGGTGACGTCGAGCGCGCGTCGACGATCAGGCGGCTGAGGCCCGGCACCACATTGGAGGCCGAGGGCGAAACATCGAGAATACCGACTGTCGCCACGAAGTAATCCCCTCCCTCGGCGGCGAGCGCCTCGGCGGCGCGCCTGACCGAATCGACCGTGCGCGCAGCGGCGACCAGCGCGTCGCGGCGGAGACCCATCGGAGTCGTGCCGGCGTGGTCGGGCTCACCCTCGAATGCGATCTCAATGCGGCGGATGCCGACGATGGATGTCACGAGGCCGACATCGACGCCCTCAGACTCGAGCACGACGCCCTGCTCGATATGCAGTTCAAGGAAGGCGGCGATATCCTCGCGCTTCGACTCCGCGAGTTTTTCGGGATCGCCGCCGACGCGGCGAAGCGCGGACGCGAGCGCCTCGCCGTTCGGACCCTTCAGTGCGAGCATGCCTGGCTCGAGCGCGCCGGCCATGCCGCGACTACCGATGCACGAGAGACCGTACTCGCTCGGCTCCTCAGCAAGAAAGTCCACCACTTCGAGTGGGTAGCGCAGGACGACGCCCGCCTCTTTCAGCGATCGGGCTGTCTCCAGCGCGGCGATGACGCCAGCAATCCCGTCAAAGCGGCCGCCCGAGGGAACCGTGTCGGAGTGGGAGCCGAGCATGATGGTCTTCAACCCGGGTTCGGCGCCTTCGCGCCGGCCGATGAGATTGCCCGCCGTATCGATTCTGACTTCGAGTCCGGCCTCATCGAACCGATGCGCCAGCCATTCACGCCCCTTCAGGAACAAAGCGCTGAAGGACCGACGCGTATAGGGGCTCTCCGGATCCGTGATGGCGCCAAGCGCCATGACATCGTCCCATAAGCGGTCTGGATCAATCGGAAGAGTCAAAGACATGCGAGCGGGCCTCAGGCCGCGGCTCGCGGCCGCACAAAGCGGCCGTTTCCCGGCTCGGCGATAACGCGGCCATCAGCGGCGACGCATTCGCCCCGCAGCCATGTCTCGGCCACGCGATACGGAAGCTCGACGCCTTGATAGGCGCTCCACGACACGAAATTGTTTCCACTGGCTCCCGCATCGTAGCGATAGGGATCGCGCCGCACGAGCGCAATGTCGGCGTCGCGGCCGATGGCCAGCGCGCCCTTGACGTGCGCGATACGGAAGTGCGCGGCGGGATTGTGAGCGAGCAGCCGCGCTGCGTGAGTGAAGGGCAGTCGGCGTTCGTCGAGTCCCTTCAGGAGCAGCGGATAAAGCGCCTCGAGTCCGGGTACGCCCGAGGCGTTCTTAAGCATGTTCGGGTCCGCCTTGCGGTCCTCGGACCAGCTCACGTGATCGGTCGACACGATCGTCACGTTGCCGGCGGCGAGATGCCGCCAGAGCGCTTCCAATTCCGCACGCGGCCGGATCGGCGGATTGATCTTGGCCTTCCCGCCGAGCCGCTTGACGTCGGTCTCCTCGTCCAGCGTCAGGTAATGGATGCAGGCCTCTATCGTGGCGTCGAAGCCTTGCGCGCGATACGAAGCCATGAGGTCATAGCCGCGGCCGATCGAGCAGTGGACGATATGGACCGGACAGCCGGCGCCGGCGCCAAGCTCGTAGACCTCGGCGATGGCGAGCGCTTCGGTGATTGGAGGCCGCGACAGGCCGTGCGCCCTATAGTCGGTGAGGTTTGCGGCTTCGACCTCAGCCATGTAGGCGCGCACCATCTCGTCGTTCTCATTATGGATGCCAGAGACGAGTCCTCGCTGGCCGACGGCGCGAAAGGCGGCGAAAAGGACGTGTGGCGGAATACGCGGAAAGCGCTTCGGATGCGTACCGAAGGTGGAGAACTTGAAGGCCGCCGCACCCGCATCGACCAGCTCATTCACCCGCACGGCGCCTTCTTCTGGATCGATTGTGGCGTAAAGCGCGAAATCCACCCGCGCCTGTCGCCCGGCGCTCTCCGCCTTGGCGCGAAAGCGTTCAGCGGAGGCGATCAAGCAATTGTCGTCGTAGGGCATGTCGACGATCGTCGTTACGCCGCCGGACGCGGCGCTGCGGGTCGACCAGACAAAGTCCTCCTGCCCCGCCTGACTGCGGCTGTGGACCTGTCCATCGATCGCGCCGGGAAGCACAAGAAAGCCCGAGCCGCCATGGCGTTCGCCGGCCGGCGGGGCTCCTTCGCCCACACGATGGACGACGCCGTCGGCGACGAGAACGTGCCCATTTTCAAGGATCCGATCGGGGAGGACGACGGCTCCAATGAAGACCTTATCGGTCATGACTCAAACTCTCGTACAATCGATTTTGGCGGGCGTTTGCCCCAGACTAAAAGGGTTGGTCGAATGGGACCACGACGGCTTAGTCGAAACCGGCTATAGGGAAAAGCGAAGCTGGGTTGATGTATGACAATGCGACCGCCGCGGTTAGACAACCAGCAGTTCGGCGCACTGCGCTAACCCCGTTGCGACAGTCGGAGCGCACGGCGGCTTGCCGATTCGTTGCGGGCGTAGGTGCCGGACTCACTCTAACTCTTGACAACAGGGGAAAGTTCTCCTCGCCGGCCGCATCGTTTCTATGCGTCAATGGCCGCTGGCTTCGGGATCCCTCCGTCCACTACGCGCGGGGGTTGCTCATAACCCTGCACTACTGCATCGACGCCTACTGGGGTTCACCCGAGTACGAGTTTCGGACGGCCGACACGCGATCAACGGCAGCTGCAACGCGCGGAGAAAGCTCCCCAATGCAGTCGGCGGCCCAACGGAAGCGTGTGGCCCCAGGAACTGGCATCCGCGCGTCCTGAAGATGGCGCCCGACAGTCAAGCATCGCTCAGCTTCGGGAAGTCGGCGCACAGGAGCCGCGTTCAACAAGCTTGGGTGGAAACAAAAGTCGCCGCTTCTGCGGAGGTTCAGCATTCGTGATCTGTTCCAGTAAGGTGGCGATCGCGGTTCGGGTCATCTCCTCGATCGGCTGCGCGATTAGAGTCGGACGAATGCGCATCACGTCCGCCCAATCGAGATCGTCGACGCCGATCAGCGACACATCACCGGGGCAGCGGACGCCGAGGTCGCCCATCGCCCGCATGACGCCGATCGTCATGAAATTGCTGAGCGACAGGATTGCCGTCGGCGCCTGCGCCGCGCTGAGGCCTTTCCGAGTCTCCTCATAGGCCCTTTCCACCTTGAACTCGGCGAGGCGAACCTGCTCGTCAGCGAGACTGAGCCCGCGACGGCGGAACGCTTCACGGCACCCCTTCAGCCTCAACTCGTGGGACGACACGCCCTCCCGTCCTCCGATGACCAGAATGCGGCGATGGCCCAGGTCGAGCAGCCGTCCGGCCGCCAGGCTTCCAGCCTCGACGTCGTCGAGGGCGACGAAATCGTAAGGCGTGCCGGCGACAAGGCTTCCCATGGTCACGACCGGTACGCCGATCTCCATGAGGAGCCGCCGTCCATGCCGCGCGTCTGAGCGTGTGGAGATGAGAATGAGCCCGGCCGCTTGCTGCATGCGCATCATGCGAAGGATGCGCATCTCGTGTTCGGTATCCTCGTCCGTGTTGTAGACGAACGTCATGAAGCCGGCTTTGAGACATTCATTCTCCACCACCCGCGCAAGCGCTGAGAAGTGGGGGTTGGTGATGTCGGGAACAATGACGCCGACAAGGCGCGACCGGCCGCTGCGTAGCGTCTGCGCCGCACGTTGCGGGGCGTAGCCGATCTCCGCGATGGCGCGCTCGACCCTTGCGACAACATCCACGCTCGTCGGCGCCGACCGGTTGATGACCGCCGAGACCGTCGAGATGGCCACGCCCGCCCGCTTGGCCACGTCCCTGATCGTCGTCACACTTCGCCCCTCCTTGACAGTGACAGGCCGCCAGCATAGTCTCGAAACGTTTCGACCCCAAGAGTTCTGCGCATCTTCGGGATACAAAAAGACGCCCGCTGGTCTTTCAGGGCATGCGCTTGACGGCGGTCAGGGCGTGCGGGCGACAGCACGGGAGGACTGACCATGACGTCACGCGTGACTGCATTTTTTCTCGCCGCAACTTTGGCCTTTGCAGCGACTCCGTCGATGGCCGACGACACCTCGGCCAATCTCCGGCTCATGGCGTTCGGCAGCGACGCCCAATTGACTGCGGTGAAGCATGCGGTCGAGCGCTTCAATCAGAAGTACCCGAACGTGAAGGTCGAGATCGCCATCGATCCGATCACCAACGGATGGGGCGATTACGTCACGCACGTACTCTCGCAATTCAATGGCGGGGACGCCTATGACGTGTACGGCACCGCGATCGAGACGTTCCGCACGTTCGAGACCCGCGGCTTGTTCGTGCCCCTCGACGATTTCATCGCCAAGAACCCCGGCTACTCGGATTTCGATCCGTCGCTGTTCAAATACTCATCCTATCAGGGCAAGACGTATTTCGTCCCGATCGGCTGGAACAACATCATGATCAACTACAACCGCGCGCTCTTCAGGGAGGCCGGAGTCGACTACCCCAAGGATTGGACGTGGGAGCAGTTCCGCGAAGTCGCCAAGAAACTGACCAAGCGGGACGCCGCGGGCAACGTGCTTCAATACGGTTATGAAGTGCCGAACCAGAATTTCTTCGTGCAACCTTGGTTCTTGACGAACGGGACGTCGCCGCTCAATGCGGATTGGACCGCATCGAACATGCTTGATCCGAAGGTCTCTGAGACCCTGCAATTCCTGCACGACCTCATCCACGTCGACAAGGTCTCGCCCATTCCGGGCAAGGACACGATGGACAACCAATTCGCCGCCGGCCAGGTCGCGATGATCAACCGCGGCCATTGGATCATCGAGAACGCCAAGAGAGCGAAGCTCGACATGGATGTCGCCAACGTGCCGTCCAAGGTGAACGGAAACACAGTGATCGGCTTCGGCGGCTACGGCGTGTCGAAGACCTCCAAATATCCCGATCTCGCCAAGGAACTCGTCGGCGCGCTGACCAGCGAAGAGACGCAGAAGGAAGAAGGCGAGCTTGGAGGCGGCGTGCCGGGCCGAAAGTCGGCTGCGGAGACGCCGGCGTTCCTGGCCTACCCCCCGAGCGCGTATCTCTACTACCAGTCGCTTCCGCACACGGTCCCGGTCCCCTCTCCCGTGAACTTCCAGGAGGTTGAAAAGATCTTCATGCGCAATTTCGTGGCGATGATGGCCGACGAGATTTCGATCGCCGACGGGGTCAAGCGCACCGACCAGGAGCTGAACGCGTCCTTCAAGCGGGTTGCCGCCCAGCAGGGCAAGTAGCCGTTCCGTTGAGCCGTGCGGCGTCCCCGAGCGGCTCGACACCCACCGCCCGCAACTCAGGGGTCGCGCAATGCAGGCCGCGGTTTTGCGCCACGCGTCGGAGCTGCAGCGGGTCGAGACGCGCGCCGGCTACCTGTTCATTCTGCCCGCGCTGCTGCTCTATCTCGTCTTCGTCCTTGCGCCTGTCCTCGTCACCTGCGTCCTGAGTTTCACCTTCTACGATCCCATGCTCGGGTCGCGCTGGGTCGGATTCGACAATTACGTGCGCTTCTTCACCGACGACCGCTCGCTCCAGATATTCTGGAACACGTTGCGCTTCACACTGTTCGCCGTCACCGGAAACATCTGCGTTGGCATGCTGTTTGCGCTCGCGCTCGACCGGAAGATGCCCGGCGTGCTTCTCTATCTCTTCCGTCTCGCCTATTTCCTGCCGGTGATCATCGCCGCGGCCTTCGTCTCGATCGTCTGGGGCTACTTCTACGGCGACGACCTTGGCGTCATCAATTACTACCTCATTCGACTCGGCTTCTCGCCCGTCCACTGGCTGACTTCCAGCCGCACCGCGATGATGTCGATCGTGATCATGGACGTCTGGAAGAACGCTGGCTTCTTCATGATCATTTTCATCGCGGCGTTGCAGGGCGTGCCGAAGTCGATTCTGGAGGCGGCCGTCATGGACGGCGCGTCCTACTGGCGCCGTTTCTTTCGCATCGTCCTCCCCTGGATCTCGCCGGTGGTGTTCTTCGCCATCGTCTATGCGTCGATCGGCGCCCTGCAAGTGTTCGAGTCGATCGTCATCCTCACCCGCGGAGGTCCGGGCGACGCAACCCGGTCGATGTCGATCCTGATCGTCGAGGAGGCGTTCGACACCTTCGAGATCGGCTACGCGGCGTCTATCGCGGTCGTCATGACCGTCGTGATCCTCGTCATCACCGTCGTGCAGTTCATGGCCTCGCGCGCCTGGGTTCGGCAATGACGACGCAGTCCAAATTCTCCCAGAGGGCGATCGACTGGGCGATCATCGGCGTCATGGCTTTGCTCGGCGTCTTCATGCTGCTGCCCTTCGCCTGGCTCTTCAGCATGTCGTTCCGCACTGTGCGCGACGCCTACCAGATGCCGCCGAGTTTCCTCCCGCCGCGGCTCGATCTCGACAACTACCGCGCGGTTCTCGCGTCCTCGGTTCCCTTTTTGCGGATCTACGCGAACAGCGTCGAAGTTGCGGTGCTCGTAACCGTCGGGCAACTCGTCACCTGCACGCTCGCCGCCTTCGCTTTCGCCCGGCTCAAGTTTCCGGGGCGCGACACGCTCTTCTTCGTGATGTTGATTGGGCTCCTGTTCCCGGCTCAGGTCACGATCATTCCAATCTATCTCGGTTTTGCGCGCGTTGGCCTCCTCAACAAGCCGATTGGCCTTGCCCTCATGTACCTGACGTCGAGCTTCGGCGTGTTCCTGGTGCGTCAGTTCATGCGCTCGCAGCCCAAGGCTCTTGAGGAGGCGGCGCTGATGGACGGCGCCGGCTATATCAAAATCTTCTTCCGCATCTCGCTGCCGCAACTCCGGCCGGCGTTGGCGGCGCTCGGCATCATCACCTTCACCCAGACCTGGAACTACTATTTCCAGGCGCGTGTGCTGCTCGAACCGCAGGACGCGATGACGCTCCCGATCGCGATGGACGTTCTTCGAGGTTACCTGGGTTCGGGCAACCTGGCGCTCGTGATGGCGGCGATGAGCATGTCGGTGCTGCCCGTCATCCTACTGTTCCTGCTGGCGCAACGGATGGTGATCGAAGGCGTCGCGCTCAGCGGCATCAAGACATGAGGAACATCATGGACGCTATCGCGCCGGCCGCTTCCCAAGACCGCATCGACCCGCGTTTCGTCTACCGGGGGCCGCGTGCTCGGCACGTGGCCTTTCCGCTCGGCGGCATCGGCTCGGGCAGCGTTTCGTTGACCGGAAGCGGCCGGCTGATCGACTGGAGCATCCAGAACCGACCGGCCATTCACCAGCACAACGGCTACAGCCATTTCGCGATCAAGGCCGAACGGGACGGCGTTCTTCTCGATGCGCGCGTGCTGAACGGTCCCTACGAAGGGCTCGCCACCGGTTCGCCGAGCCGAAGGAAGTTCGACGGCTTCGGCTTCGGTGCCAACCGCGACTCGATGGCCGGCGCGCCGCATTTCGACGACGCGACTTTCATTGGGCGGTTCCCGATCGCCGAGATCGATTTCCGTCACGTCCCCTTTCCCGGCAAGGTTCGAATGACGGCGTTCAGTCCGTTCATCCCGCACAACGATCGCGACTCGTCGATGCCCGCGGCGCTCTTCGCCTTCACAATCGAGAACGACACCGCCGCAGCAATCGACTACACGGTCGCGGCGACCCTTGGGAATTACGGCTGCGACAGCGGCGTCCATGACTTCTCGCAGTCGATGGGTCTGAGCGCGTTGCACTTCCGCTCGGCGGACGTCGACCGTCCGGCCTCGCAACGCGGGGACCTCGCGATCACCACCGAAGGCGACGGGGTTGAGCACGTCGATTATCACCTGCGCGGTCAATGGTTCGACAGCCTGAGCCGATATTGGCGGGAATTCGCCAAGGCGGGGCGCCTGCGCGAGCGGCGCTATGACTCGCCGCGCGCGACGGCCCAAATGTGGCGCCAGCCGGAGCACGGCACGCTCGCGCGCCGCGTTCGGATCGCGCCGGGAGAAAAGGCTAAGATCCGTTTCGCCATCACCTGGAACTACCCATTGGGTGCGATCTACTGGTTCGACCGCGCGCAACCGGGCGATCCGGAGTACGCTGGCGTTCCGCCGACATGGCGCAACTATTACGCCACGCTTTGGGCGGATTCGCTCGCGAGCGGGGCCGAGGCGCTTCGCCGTTGGGACGAACTTGAAGCAGCGACGGCAGCGTTTCGGGACTCGCTCTTCGGCTCCTCGATAGCTCCCGAGATCATCGACGCGGTTTCTGGCACGCTCAGCATCCTGCGCAGCGCGACCGTCATCCGGCTCGAAGGCGGGGAGCTTTGGGGCTGGGAAGGCCAGCACATCGGCGAGGGCTCCTGCGAGGGCAGCTGCACCCATGTCTGGAACTACCAGCAGGCGCTCCCGTGGCTCTTTCCCGCGCTCGAAAGAAGCCTGCGCGAGACCGAGTTCGCCTACAACCAGCTTCCTAACGGCGGTCTAACCTTCCGCCAGCGCCTGCCGCTCGGGTCCGGATTCGACGTGATCGGGCCCTGCGCCGACGGGCATTTCGGCGCGACGATCAAGGCCTATCCGCGAGTGGCGCAACTCGGGCGATGACGACTGGCTCAGGCGCTACTGGCCAAACATCCGACGGTCCATCGACTATGCGTGGGCGTCGGACAATCCGGATCGCTGGGACCCGGAGAAGACCGGCGTGCTTTGGGGCCGTCAGCACCATACGCTCGACATGGAGCTGTTCGGTCCGAATTCGTGGCTCACCAGCATGTATCTGGCGGCGCTCAAGGCGGCCGCCGTGATGGCGCGCGCGATGGGCGAGGCGGAATTTGCGGCGGAATGCGAGGCGATGGCTGTGAAGGGCGCCGCCTATGTCGACCAGGAGCTTTTCAACGGCCGCTACTACGCTCAAAAACTCAAGCTCGACGACAGATCGGTGCTCGAACCGTTCGACGAGGGCCGCAAGGCCGGGGTGCTGCGCGACTCTTTCATGCAAGCCTATTGGTCGGATGAATATGGGCAGATCAAATATCAGGTCGGCGGCGGCTGCTTAACCGATCAGGTTCTCGGCCAGTGGCACGCCGACCTGGCCGGTCTGGGCGACGTGCTGTCGCGGGAGAAGGTGGACACTGCGCTCCGGTCGATCTACCGGGAGAATTTCCGGCCGTCGCTTCGAGACCATTTCAATCCTTGTCGGGTTTACGCCTACGAGGACGAAGCCGGTCTTGTCGTGTGTGCGTGGCCGAAGGGCGCCGAGGAGCCGGCCGTTCCGGTCCCCTATTCCGAGGAAATATGGACGGGGCTTGAATACATGTTTGCTTCGCACCTCATCGCCCGCGGGCTCGTCGAGGAGGGATTGACCATCGTCCGCGCGGCGCGGGAGCGCCACGACGGCTCCCGCCGCAATCCCTGGAACGAGATCGAGTGCGGCAGCTACTACGCGCGTTCGCTTGTCGAGCTATGCGCTTCTCAACGCCTATATCGGACTGACCTTCGACCAGCGCGCCGGCGAAATCGGTTTTGCCCCTGCAGTCTCCGGAAGACGCCGTCTATTTCTGGTCCGCGGGCCGCGGCTGGGGCGAGGTCGTCTTTCGCGGCGACTCGGTAACGTTGACCGTCCTTGGCGGCGAGCTCAGGGTCTCGCGGATCCGCCTTCCGATGCTGCCGGGCGGTGCGAGCGTCGACGGGCAACCTGCTGAACGCGAGGGCGCCGTCGTTCTCCTGGGAGTGGAACGGACGCTCGCTCCGGGCGAGCGCTTTGTCATCGGAGCGGAACGTGGCGCGGCTTGAGCTCAAAGGGGTCCGCAAGAGCTTCCAGTCGGTCGAGGTCATCCATGGCGTCGACCTTGTGGTTGAGTCCGGCTCCTTCACCGTGTTCGTCGGCCCCTCAGGCTGCGGAAAGTCGACGCTCCTTCGGATGGTCGCTGGCCTGGAGGACTTAAGCCAGGGCGAGATCCTGCTCGAAGGCTCGCGCTGCGATCACCTGCTGCCGTCGAGCCGCGGCATGGCCATGGTGTTTCAATCCTACGCGCTCTATCCCCACATGAGCGTACGTGAAAACTTGCGCTTCGGCCTCGTCTGCCAGAACGTTGCGAAGGCCGAGATTGCAGCGCGAATCGCCCGCGCCTCCGACATCCTGCAGATCGCCCATCTTCTCGATCGCCAGCCCTCGCAACTGTCGGGCGGACAAAGTCAGCGCGTGGCGATCGGCCGGGCCATCGTCAAGGAGCCGAAGGCGTTTCTGTTCGATGAGCCGCTATCCAACCTGGACGCAGAGCTCAGGGTGAAGATGCGCAGCGAGATCGCCCTCCTCCATCGGCGGCTCGGCGCCACGATGATCTACGTGACGCATGACCAGGTCGAGGCCATGACCATGGCCGACACGATTGTGGTGCTGCGCGATGGCCTCGTTGAACAGGTCGGTTCGCCGATCGACCTCTACATGCGGCCGCGCAACCGCTTCGTCGCTTGCTTTCTCGGCGCGCCGCAGATGAATCTTCTCGCGGTCGACGCTGTCGCAGCCGAGGCGCACGGACTGGAACTCGCCATCGACCAGGGGCGCGCCAGGATCGCGGCTCATGTCGTAGCGCCTGCGACGAAATCCGGAGCGCCGCTCGTCGCCGGCCTGCGGCCGGAGCACTTGTCTCCGGCCGAGGGTGGCCCGCTCGCCGCCCGGGTCGAGACGAGCGAGATCTTGGGGGCTGAAACGATCATCCACGGTGTGCTCCAGTCAGGGGAGCGCCTGTCAGCATCCGTTCGGGGCCTCCGCCGGGTCAATCCTGGAGAGCCGATCCGCTTCCGCATCGATCCAATTGATGTCCATGTGTTCGACGACCGCGGCGAAGCGCTGCCACGCGCCGCCATCCATGCCGTGGAGGACCGGACATTTATTTATGCGCGGGGCTTACCGTGAAAGCGTCGATGATCAGTTCTGGATTGCGCAGCTGAAACGCAGAGGCCAGCAACTCTGTAGAAATCGGCGTATCACGATCATCAAGCACAATTGCCGCTTTGGGCGGATTTTACGCTTTCTAGCCCCCGCTGGGGCCGGCAGCTTTACGTAAGAAAACCGTAGTTGGCTCTACGCGGGAAGAGCGCCAAAACCAGGCGCTTTGGTTCATCCGCTCACCCGTTGCTCCGCCCACGCTCCTGCGCCACACTCAACCAGCGACTTTGGCCCGGCTGGATCAATGGCGGGGTCGAAACAGTTATGGACACCTGGATGAGAAGACTCGAATGGTCGCGAGAGTCTCAGCTCGAGTTCGGCAATAGTACGGCATGGTCGAACTGAAAGCGAAATTTCGCTCGCTGGAAACTCCCGAGGGACCGTATGAGCTGAGCGAAGCCGCGGGGGGCGCGGCGAACCTCAATCGCGAGATGATCCGGCTGCTCGATTTCGCCGAGCAGCTCGAACAGGCGTTGGTGCACAACCTGAGATCGGGGGGCAGCGGTGGCCCTCCCGGAGGTTTCAGGCGAGCCTTCGAGAGACGGGTATGCCGAGAGCAGTCATGCGGTTGAGCATCTTGCAGCCGACCCTGGCCTCGACCTTTTGTGCGGGCAGAGTCCGGGCGCGGAGCGTTCGGCCGATGATGGTCTTGTAGCGCAGCATCCCGGTCTCGACGAGCGAGCGCCGGCCGTAGCCGACGGCCTTCTGCCATCCCAGTCGGCCCTTGGCGGCGATCATCTCGATGTGGCGGTCACGCGGTGTCGGTGTGCCCGCGGCGGAGACCTCGCTGACCACAGCGGTAGCGCGGGGCGGAATGATCACGGTGGCCGCGGGAGCCCGATCGGCAACGGCCCGGTAGACAGGATCGCCGTCATACGCGCCGTCCGCCAGGACGGCGGCGATCGGGGCCGCAATCTGGTCAAGCAGCGGGCGAACCCACGAGGCGTCGCCCTCCTCGGTCGTGGTCAAGGCCGAAGCGAGAACCTCGCTGGTGTCCGGATCGATGGCCAGGTGCAACTTGCGCTAGTGTCCCGATTCAAGGGAACTGAGGATAAAGTCTCTTCAGTTTGACGCGGGCGTCGTCGGTGGTGAACTGCCAGTCGGCCTTGACGCATTTCTTGTTTCTGTTCCTGGTCCACGCCTCCGCCTCGGCGGCCAGCGTGCCGATGTCCGGGATTTGCCGGTCGAGGCATTGCCGTGACAGGATGCTGAGTTCGGATTCGGCCATGTCGAGCCAGCTTCCGTGCTTTGGAGTGTAGTGCCACTCGAACCGCTCGACCAGCCGCCGCGCCTCGGCGGCGGGGAAGGCGGCGTAGAGCGACGCCGGCTTGTGGGTGTTGAGGTTGTCCTGCACGAGGACGATCTTCTCCGCCTGGGAGAACTGCTCGTCGGAGATTTTCTTCAGCATGTGAGCGTAGTCGACGGCGGTGCGTCGTTCGGTGACCTCGACATGGCGCCGGCCTTCGAGCGGGGCGAAGACCATGAACAAATTGGCCGTTCCGTTGCGCTCGTATTCGTAGTCGTGGCGGGCCGGACGGCCCGGCGCGGCGGGCACGGGGACGCGCGTCTCGACGATCAGTTGCTTCGAGGTCTCGTCGAGGCAGACGACGGGCCGTTCCGGGTCGAATGGACGGGAATAGACCTCCAGCACATCCTCCATTGCGGCGACGAACTCGGCGTTGGCCTCCGGCGGGATCACCCACTGCCGGTTCAGGTGCGGCTTGAGGATGTTTTTTTTAGAGTCCGCCCGATGGTGCTGTCGCTGGCGCGTTCTACGATCTTGAGTTCGACGACCTTCTCCTCCAGCAGGCGCAACGACCACTTTGCATAACCTTCGGGCGGCGCTGAGCATGTCAGGGCGATGAGCCGCGCCTCGGCCTCGCCGTCGAAGGTCATCGGACGCGCCGACTTCGGGTTGTAGCTCCGGCACATGCAGTCCTCGAAGCCCATCTCGACGAGCCGCTGCCTGGTCCGCGAGACGTTGGACTTGCTCGTATCAAGCGCCTCCATGATCTGCTCGTCGGTCCATCCGTCGCCCGCTTCGGAAACGTCGGCTTTGAGCAGGATCCGCGCCCGCGTAACCAACTCAGCCGAGCGTCTGCCCTTGCAAAGGAATTCCTCCAGGAAGGACCGTTCTTCAAGGCTCAATTTTACGATGTACTTCTTCTCGGCCACGAATCATCTCCATGCTTCAAAACAGCAGGGACGTTTGATTCATGGAAACGATTCGATATCAAGGAAGCGCGGCACTAGGTCCGCCGATCGCGGCCGCCATGCTTGGCCATCTGCCATTCACCGGCGCCGAAAACCTTCAAGCCGGTGCTGTCGATCACCACGGTGACCGGACCAGCCGGCACGGCCAGGGCGGTGACCAAGGACAGCGCGGCGCTGCGGCGCGACAGCGTCGTATGGTCGGGGACATCGAGGCTCAAACCCAGCAACGTCGTCACCGAACGCAACAGCCCCTCGGTCTGCCGCCATGGCCGGGCAAATGCCAGCCGCAGCATCACGCCGGTCTCGATGGCGAGGTCCGAATAGTGAGCTGACCGCCCCGGACGGCCGGTCCTCGCCGGATGCCACGCCGCGATCGCCTCGGGCGTCACCCACACCGTCAGGCTGCCGCGGTCGCGCAGCGCGACCTCGTACTCCCGCCAGTTCTCCACCCGGTACCGGGCTTTCGGGATCTTGTGACGGCGGGGCTCGTTATGCTTATACGGCATCGGCAAATCATCGTCCCAGGTGCTGGCACCAGGTCCATCATCCTACTCCAGCGACCTACCCATGCCGCACCCTGCCGATTTGTGCACCAACGCCGGGTCCGCAGAGAACGCGGAGAGGCCAAGCAAGGTCGCCGGGGCGCGTGCGCCTGTCTGACGACCGACGCAAAACAGACGGCATGGCGCGCGGCTCGTTCGCGAACCCAGGCGCCTACGACCGTTGGGCCGCCAGGTGGCGAGCGCGTCTGGTCGCTGACGGGCGCGAAACCAACGCACGCGCCAAGGCGATGCGGCCGTCAATCCAGCTTTCATCCCACGCAATCATCGCGTGGAGCAAGCGCTCGAAGCAGCGATCGGCCATGGAGACCTTTCGCCATTTGTCGACCTGCTGACGATTCTCTCGCGACCTTATGAGGATGAACCGGCCTTCGCCGAATATGCCAACCCGCCTCAAACAGGTGAGCGCGTCCTCCGGAAATTCTGCGGGACTTGATTAGGCTTCAGGTGCCGCTTGGCGCTCGTTCGGCTCAGCCTTTCAGGATGTCTTTGACCGATTTGGCAGACGAGAATGTGAGTTTCCTTGACGTCGCAATCTTGATCTTTTCGCCATTTGCCGGATTGCGCCCTTCACGCTCTGGCGTCACCTTGACTTTGAACTTGCCGAACCCCGGTAGAGACACCTCCGCCCCGCTTGCCGCCGCGTCCACGATGTCCTTCAAGATGTCCTCGACGATGGACTTGGCTTACGCTTTGCTCACGCCATGCGCCTCAGCGATCTTCGCGACGAGTTCGGTTGTGTTCATTGCAGGAGTTCCCAGCGATTTGATGCGGGGCGTCCATGGCATGGCTCCGGCGCGATGTCACTATAGCGTCATCGCCTGATATGCGCGGGGGCCCCCCTCCGCCGCCTAACAACAGCGCGAACGCCGATCGCCTGCGGCTGCGCCTTGCAATGAATGTCGGCTCAGCTAGGTTTGTCGGTCAATTCGACAGAAGCGCGCAATGGCGACGGGCACTGTGAAATGGTTCAATGCGACGAAAGGCTTCGGGTTTATTCAGCCCGCCGCCGGCGGCCCCGATGTGTTCGTTCATATCAGCGCGGTCGAACGGGCTGGAATGCGTGATCTGAGTGACGGGCAGAAGATCGCCTACGAGGTCGTCGCCGACAAGCGCAGCGGGAAATCCTCGGCGGACAATTTGAAGCCGGCCTAAAATTGCCTGTGACCTATCATGTCGTCGTCGCTTTCGATCGGAACGCAAACGGCGACCTGACGCCCGGCGAAGCTCGGGAGGTCTTGAGTCCACTCGTCGCCGAGCGCCGGGCTCGCGCGCTCGCCCTCGAACACGCTGGCGCGCTGGCGTTTTCTCGCACCGGCAATCCGGCGACGGGCGAGTTTGACGACGCGGTAGTCCTCGCGCGGTTCGGCGACGTTGATCTCGATTCGCTTGGGTGAGGAAGAGGGGCCATTTCGAGGTAGCGCGGGCTGATCAGAAGCTATCTTCTATCGTTCCCGGTCCTGGGTTCGGTCATGCCTTCGAAATTACGCGCAAAGAGAAGAAATCCGCCGGCCCCGAGATTCCGGCCAAATGGCGGATTCAAGTGAGCCTGTCTCGCGAAACTGGCCAGTATGATGCGCATCACGTCGAATAGGCCCGCGCCGTCGGCCCGCGGCATTTTCTCGCCTTTGCGCCATGCGGTGTTCCGACGCATATGGACCGCAAGCCTGCTATCTAACCTCGGCATCCTGGTCCTGGGCGTCGGCGCCGCCTGGACGATGACGCAAATCACCTCATCGGCCGATATGGTGGCCCTGGTCCAGACGTCATTGATGCTGCCGGTCGCGCTGGTTTCGACGCCTGCGGGCGCGATCGCGGACATGTTTGATCGGCGGATTGTCGGACTCGTCGCGCTATCGATCGCCTTGGCGGGCTCAATTTCGCTCTCGGTTCTCGCATTGCTGGGGTTCGTGACACCGGTCCTCCTGCTTGCCACTTGCTTCATCATTGGCAGTGGAATGGCTTTGTTCGGGCCGGCGTGGCAGGCGTCTGTCAGCGAGCAGGTGCCGGCGGAGGCGCTGCCCGCGGCCGTCGCGCTCAATGGCATCAGCTACAACATTGCCCGCAGCTTTGGGCCTGCGATCGGCGGGATCATCGTCGCGTCGGCGGGGGCGGTCGCCGCATTTGCCACGAATGCGTTTCTCTATCTGCCGCTTCTTGTCGTCTTGTTTCTTTGGCGACGGCAGAAGGAACCGTCGCGGCTGCCACCTGAAAGATTGGCTCGAGCGGTCATATCGGGCGTTCGCTACATCGTGCATTCTCCGTCTATTCGAATTGTGCTCGGGCGGACCTTGGTTACCGGAATTGCTGGCGGGTCAGTCTCGGCGCTCATGCCGATTGTCACGCGCGACCTTCTGCATGGCGGCGCGCAAACTTACGGCGTCATGATAGGGGCGTTTGGCTTGGGGGCGGTGGTAGGAGCGCTCAATATCGCCACGCTACGGGGGCGTCTGGGAGACGAAGTTTCGGTCCGACTGTGCATGGTCGTCATGGGCGTCTGTGTCGCTCTCGTCGCGATCAGCCGCTCGCCAGTGCTGAGCGGAAGCGCGCTCGTCTTCGCGGGCGCCGCCTGGACCGCCTCGGTGACGGTGTTCAATGTCGGTGTTCAACTCGCTGCGCCCCGCTGGGTCGCCGGTCGCGCGATAGCGGCCTACCAAGCAGCCATTTCCGGTGGAATTGCGCTTGGCAGCTGGGCGTGGGGCAGCATAGCGAACGTTATTGGGGTCGAGGGAGCGCTGCTCATTTCGGGCGCAACCGTGTTTGTGTCGCCGGTGCTTGTTTTGTGGATGCGGATGCCAACCGCCAGCGGCCCGAATGAACTGTCCCTTGACGTCCTCGCCGATCCGGAGGTTCGCCTCTCGCTGAACCCACGCAGCGGACCGATCGTCGTTGAGATCGAATATCGCGTCGATCTCGCCAGGGCGCGCGTCTTCTACGCTCTCATGCAGCAAGTTCAGCTAAGCCGTCAGCGCAATGGCGCGTATGGTTGGTCGTTCGCACGCGACATCGCCGATCCCGAACTTTGGACCGAACGATTTCATTGCCCGACGTGGCATGACTATCTGCGGCAGCGAAGCCGTTCGACGGCAACGGAGCGCGCCCTGCACGTCCGCGCCAACGAATTTCATATTGGTCCAGAGCCGATCCGAATTCGCCGCATGTTGGAGCGACCTATCGGATCTGTGCGCTGGAAGGAGGACACGCCCGATCGATCAACGACGGATGTCTCACCGATTACCAGCCCGGGGAGCGGCCCTTGATAGAGATCACGCCGCTCGTGATCATCGTCTTTGCGCTCGACGACAGCGACTGGTGGCCGAGCCGGACTGCGCCCGTCGCCTGAGATTCTCTTCGCCGTTGACACCTTCGTCCGGGTGCGATTCAAAGCGATGCAGAGTAGGTTGGGTTTGGAGTGATTTGGCGGGAGGATTCGGATGGCGGTCGGGGAGTTGAGCGATGAGGCGCTGATGGCGGCGTTGCAGGCGCATCCGGAGCTTCGCCAGCGGGTGTCGTCGATTGTGCTGGCGGTCGAAGGCGACGAGGGGGAATTGACGGAAGCCGACGCTGCGGAAGAGCGGATGGTCGAGGAGATGCGTCTTCTGGGACGGGAGGCGCTTCACAGTTGGGCCGAGCGGCGGGTCGAGGCGACGGAGCGGGAAATTCGTCAACGTCCTCAGATGTATCGCCAAGGCGAAAAAAACTCCGCTGGCACACGAAATTCGGCGAAATAGAGGTCCAGGAGCCGCAATATCGGTTGGGGACGCAGCGGGTGCGTCCATTCGTGCTCGGGGCGAAGGTGAGCCCGCTCGGGTGTTCGCGGCCGTTGCAGCGCGCCATCGTCGACTTCGCCGCCGATCAGCCCTTCGCGCAGGCGCGCGCCAAGTTGCAGGAGCATTACGGCTTCGCGATCGGCGAGAGCACGATCCAGCGGATCACGTTTGCCCACGCCCAGGCGATCTACGAAGCCGGCCGCCAGGATTGTGAATTTCCGGAGGCGCCGGGCCTCAGCAAGCCGATCATCGTCGAGACGGACGGCGGCATGGTTCCGATCGTCGAACCGAGCAGCGAGGGGAAGGACAAACGCAAGGGCAAGACGCTGTCCTGGCGGGAGGCGAAGCTGTCGCTGGCGCACGCGCAAGGGAACTGCACGCCGGTTTATGCGGGTTCGATCGAGGGCGGAGTCGAAGAGGCCGGGCGTCAGTTGCTTTCGTGCGCGGTTCGCGCCGGCTTCGGGGCGAACTCCCGGGTTCACGCGGTCGGCGACGGCGCGCCCTGGATCGTCGGCCAAATCGAGCAGCAGTTCGGCGACCAGGGCCGCTATTTGATTGATTTCTATCACGTCTGCGAATACCTGGCCGCTGCTTCCGAAGCGATCGCGCCCGACCCGGCCGCGCGCAGCGCCTGGATGGAGACGCAGAAGGAGGCGCTCAAAGGCGGACGTCTCGACGCCGTTCTGCGGGCGCTTGCCGGATGTTGCGAGCCGCCCGAAGTCGACGACGAGCATGCGCCTGTGCGAACCTGCCATCGCTATCTCAGCGCTCGCGCCAACCACCTGAACTACCGCCAAGCTTTGGCCGACGAGCTGCCAATCGGCTCGGGCGAGATCGAAAGCGCCCATCGCTACGTCGCCCAGCAACGCCTGAAGCGGCCCGGCGCCTGGTGGCGTGTCGAGCATGCCGAACATATGCTCGCCCTGCGGATAAACCGAATCAACGGCGACTGGGACGCCTACTGGAAAGCCCTCGCCCGGCAACGTGCCGCTGCAGCCAATGACAATAGCCCGAACAAATCACTACGCCGCACCGCCTAATTGCACCGCTTTGGATCGCACCCCCTTCGTCCTTGCATTGAACGAAGAATGGGTTATGTACCTACCATCCTCGCGATGCCGTCGCAGTCGGTAAGAAAGCCCATGTGGCCAGCTCTTGGGTTGGCGCGTACAGGGGCGCGGGGTTAACGATCTCAAATCGACGACGTCCTACAGCGCTGTTGCCGTCGAAGGCGCAGTTGCTCGCCGAGAGGTCAATCAGGCGAGCGCTTGGCGTCTAGGTTTCGCACAAAATCGACAGACTGAATCTGACCCTTCGTCAAACGGATCCAACTCGACACGCTCAGCGCCCGCGTCTGAGCGCGACATGGAGACCTTGACGGCCCGGCGCTGCGACGCCTCGAACGCCGCCACTCCGCAAAAGCTCCAAATACTCTCCCCAGTAGGAGCAAATGAACACTAAAGGAAAAGAAATGTCACCTGGTCAGAATGACCGAGCTCGCGGCCGCCAAACAAATCGCGGTCGTGAGCCCAACCCATTGAATCGATCGTACGATTCGCACGGCCCTGACGTCAGAATTCGGGGCACGGCGCAGCATGTGGCGGAAAAATACCTTCAATTGGCGCGCGACGCACACACAGGCAACGACCCTGTCGCAGCCGAGAACTATCTTCAGCACGCCGAACACTATTTCCGATTGATCGCCGCCGCGCAGGCGGTGCAGATCGGGCGCCAGAATGGCGACGTGCGGGCTCCTGGAGAATCCGATCCGGAAGACTCGGACGACAGCAACGACTTCGGTGGTCTGCCCGACCGCTTCGCCTCTCGGGAGCAGCAAGAAACCCCGCAAGTCTTGACCAACCAAAACAGTTTCGTTGCGCCTTCTGCTCCGCAACCGTACGGGCAGGCGTTGGTGCACAAATCGGCAGCGTGCGGCATCTAAACGGGTCCGGCCTGCGTGGGTAGGTCGCTGGAGTAGGATGATGGACCTGCCGCCAGCACCACCTGGGACGATGATTTGCCGATGCCGTACAGGCATAACGAGCCCCGCCGTCACAAAATCCCGAAAGCCCGGTACCGGGTGGAGAACTGGCGGGAGTACGAGGTCGCGCTGCGCGACCGCGGCAGCCTGACGGTGTGGGTGACGCCCGAGGCGATCGCGGCGTGGCATCCGGCGAGGACCGGCCGTCCGGGGCGGTCAGCTCACTATTCGGACCTCGCCATCGAGACCGGCGTGATGCTGCGGCTGGCATTTGCCCGGCCATGGCGGCAGACCGAGGGGCTGTTGCGTTCGGTGACGACGTTGCTGGGTTTGAGCCTCGATGTCCCCGACCATACGACGCTGTCGCGCCGCAGCGCCGCGCTGTCCTTGGTCACCGCCCTGGCCGTGCCGGCTGGTCCGGTCACCGTGGTGATCGACAGCACCGGCTTGAAGGTTTTCGGCGCCGGTGAATGGCAGATGGCCAAGCATGGCGGCCGCGATCGGCGGACCTAGCGCAAGTTGCACCTGGCCATCGATCCGGACACCAGCGAGGTTCTCGCTTCGGCCTTGACCACGACCGAGGAGGGCGACGCCTCGTGGGTTCGCCCGCTGCTTGACCAGATTGCGGCCCCGATCGCCGCCGTCCTGGCGGACGGCGCGTATGACGGCGATCCTGTCTACCGGGCCGTTGCCGATCGGGCTCCCGCGGCCACCGTGATCATTCCACCCCGCGCTACCGCTGTGGTCAGCGAGGTCTCCGCCGCGGGCACACCGACACCGCGTGACCGCCACATCGAGATGATCGCCGCCAAGGGCCGACTGGGATGGCAGAGGGCCGTCGGCTACGGCCGGCGCTCGCTCGTCGAGACCGGGATGCTGCGCTACAAGACCATCATCGGCCGAACGCTCCGCGCCCGGACTCTGCCCGCACAAAAGGTCGAGGCCAGGGTCGGCTGTAAGGTGCTCAACCGCATGACCGCTCTCGGCATGCCCGTCTCTCGAAGGCTCGCCTGAAACCTCCGGGAGGGCCGCCGCTGCCCCCCGATCTCAGGTTGTGCACCAACGCCCTTTACGACGCCTTCGGCCAGCGCCAGATCGCCCAATATTTCACCCAGCTCTCCCCAGCTATGAAGTGATCATGGAGGTCTTGCCGAGCTTGCAGGACGATCTGGCGACGCTCGACAGGATATTTCTGAAATCGCCGACGACAGGTGGCGAGGCGCCGCTCTCGGAGTTCGCGAAATGGACGACGACGCCCATCCAGCCCTTGTCGATCAGCCATCAAGGCCAGTTCCCGGCGGTAACGATCAGCTTCAATTTGGCCCCCGGCGTGGCGCTCGGCCAGGCGACCGATGCGATCCAGCGCGCCCGCAGCGACCTGCAGCTTCCGGCGACCATCATCGCCAGCTTCCAGGGCAACGCGCAGGCCTTCCAGGATTCGCTCTCAACAGTCTGGATCCTGATCCTGGGGGCGCTCGTGGTCGTCTACCTGATCCTCGGCATCCTCTACGAGAGCTACATCCATCCGATCACGATCATCTCGACCCTGCCCTCGGCCGGCGTCGGGGCTCTTGCAACGCTGATGCTGTTCCACTTTGACTTCAGCCTGATCGCACTCATCGGCATCATTCTGCTGATCGGCATCGTGAAGAAGAACGGCATCATGCTGGTCGATTTCGCGATGGTCGCGGAGCGGGACGATCATCTGTCGGCGCGGGACGCCGTGCGCCGCGCGGCGCTTCTGCGCTTTCGACCGATCATGATGACCACCATGGCGGCGATGCTCGGCGGCGTGCCTCTCATGCTCGGGACGGGCACCGGCTCGGAACTCAGACAACCGCTCGGCTACGCTATTGTGGGCGGCCTCCTCGTGAGCCAAGCCCTGACGCTGTTCACGACGCCGGTTATTTATATCTATCTCGATCAGTTGTCGGACTGGATATCAAGTTGGCGATCGCCAGCGCGTAGTCCGCGGCCTCAACCGCAAGTCGATGCTAAAGCTGCCTCGGTCGCGCAAGCTCGCGGTTCGTCGATCTGAACGTGGCCGATTGCGTCTCTTGCGCCGTTTCGGGGGGGTGGTCCCCGCACTCTTCGCGATCAAGGGAACTTCATCTTCAGCTGACCGGCGCCGCTAAGAGCGCCCGTTCGATCGCTCGCTCCAGGTCCGACACGCGGAAGGGCTTTTGAATGAGGACCGTTTCGGGACCCAGCGGTATGCCTCGCACCATATCGCCAGTCACGAACACGTGCGGGACAAACCCGCTTCGCAGGATCTCCTTGACGGCTGCAATGCCGCTCGCTTCGCCAAGTCCGACATCGACGATCATCAGATCCGGGCGCCAACGCGAAGCGGCGGCCACCGCATTGGCGACATTGCGCTCGACGGCGCAGACGGTGTGACCGAGACCCTCGAGCGTTTCCGCGAGCAACTCGCCGATCATCGCGTCGTCTTCAACCACCAGCGTGCGCAGCGCCTTCATCGAATTCCCTTTCCCGCAAGCGCTTTGCGGACATCTGCGCAATCCGTCGGAGAACATGATATGACCGCCAGTCTTCACGATAGCCTCGGAAACTACTCACGCCACGCCACCCGTCGGGGCCGCCGCCGGACGACCGCGGTTTTCGGTCCGGCGCCCTGTCTTTTCATGGACTTAGCGGCGGCTGCCGGGGATTCTCGCAGCAGGCCTTGAGCCTTTTCAAAGACTTACGGCAAAGTTCGGGCGCCGCGGCACTCTAAGGAGGGCGCCGCTATCGACGTCGTCATCGCGAGCGCGAGCCAAGCGATCCAGAGGAACGTCGAGCGCCTTACGATCTGCTGGATCGCCGCGTCCCCGCGGATCAACGCCGTGGGTCCTCGCGCTGACGGCGTTGTCCTGGACGACGCCTTGGCAGATACCCCGCCACGACGGGCTCCGGCCAAGGGCTTGCCAAGACAGCTAGTTTTCCAAAGCCAGGAACACGCCCGCGAGGAGAGCGGCTCCGAGCGTGAGAATGGGGCGCTCCTGAAGGAGGTCCAATCCACCTGTAAGCAACGCGTCGTCGGCGAAGCCTGAAGCCAGGCTTGGAGGAGGCGGCGAGGTCGCGCGCCGATCTCGAGCGCGCCGCTCGAAGACGAACGCCGCGAACCCAACCACACAAAGAACGCCCGAGACGACAAGCAACGCGCCGGCGGCGCCGAGCATGGGCGAGGCGTAAATCCAAAGAGCGACGAGGCCGCAGCCGAGAGCCGCCGCGGCGCAAAGAAGGGCGCTGAGCTCGAGGACTGCGCTACGAGGAAAGGATCCGGCCGGTCGCGGCTCGGCGGGAGCGGCGCCAGGCTGAAGCACTGCAAGAGCGATCTGGACGAGGTCGCTTGCAATCGAGGGTTGGCTCACCGTCGAAGCACGCGCGCGCCGACGTAGCCGATCCCGACCGCGATCGTCAGCGCGACAAGGGGTTGGTTCTGGACGAAGAACTGCAGCGCCTTCGCCGAGCGGTCGCCTTCAGCTCCCGCCTGCTGGCGGAGGCTTGTGACGCGCCGTTCAATCTGGCCGGCGGCGTTCTGAACGGTGTTCGTCGCTTCGGCTTTCATGTGGTCGATCAGGGTCGCGACATCGCGCTTCAACGCGTCCAGGTCCTCGCGAAACAGCGCGAGATCCGGCTCCACCTTCATCGATGCGTTCATGGCGCCTATGTCTCCTATCGTCGCAAAGCGTTCGGCTGCGGCGATCCAGGCAACGACTATGGTTGAAGCCTCTCCGCACGGAAAGAGTCGGAAACTACTCATGCCTCGGGCTTTCGTTCTCTTGCTCGCGGAGACGAGCATTGAACCGAATAAGATCGCAATCGCCCGCGAATTTTGCTATGAATTCCTGCTCATCCCGCCGGGACGCCGCTCTTCGAGAAAAATCTCATAATGCCTGGAAGGCTCAATCATACCGACGAGGGGAAGCGATCGCGCTGGATAACGCGGCCCCTCTCGGCCAGCAAGACGGAGGATTTTCCGGTTGTCGCCATCGGCGCTTCGGCCGGAGGCCTCGACGCCTGCAGGAAGCTTCTGGACGCGCTGCCGGCCGTCAACGGCATGGCCTTCATCATCGTGCAGCATCTCGACCCGAGCCACGACAGCATGATGGTCGATCTGCTTGCGGGCCACACGTCGATGCCGGTCCTGCAGGCGACCGACGGCATGCCGATCGAATGCGAGCGCGTCTATGTCATTCCGCCTGGCGTCTATCTGTCCGTCGACGACAAGGGCGCGTTACGGACTTCGAAGCCGCAGGCGCGACACGGCGCGCGGCTTCCTTTCGACTTCCTCCTGAATTCGCTGGCTCGCGAACACGGGTCGCGCGCCGTCTGCGTGGTCCTTTCCGGAACCGGCGCCGACGGCAGTCTCGGCCTGAAATCGGTGAAGGCGATAGGCGGCCTCGTCATCGCCCAGGACATCCGCGAAGCCGACTATGACGGCATGCCGCGCAGCGCTGTCGCAACCGGCGCGGTCGATCTCGTGCTCCGCGCCGCGAAGATCGCCGAGGCGCTGGTCGCGCGCGAGCGCGGTCAGGTCTTCGTGTCGGAGGCGCCGAAATCGCCTGCGCTGAAGTCGGTGGAGGACTTCCTGCCGGACATTATCGCTGTCCTGCGCACGATGACGGTTCATGACTTCACGCTCTACAAGCACGGTACGCTCGAGCGGCGCGTCGAGCGGCGGATGGCGCTGGCGGGCGCCAAGACCGCCGCCGAGTATTTCGATCTCCTGCGTCGGGACGCGAACGAGCGCGATCAGCTCTCCAGGGATCTGCTGATCAATGTCACGGGCTTCTTCCGCGACTCGGCCGTTTTCGATTTTCTGGGCGAGAACGTCATTCCCGACCTCGTGCGCGACCACCCTCTGGATCGGTCGCTCAGAATTTGGGTCGCCGGTTGCAGCTCCGGCGAGGAGACCTATTCCCTCGCCATGCTTTTTCGCGAAGAGATCGACGTCTCGAAACGCGAGATCAAGTTGCAGATCTTCGCGACCGACGTCGATCCGGACGCGGTGGCGATCGCTCGTGACGGCCTCTATCCCGATTCGATCGAGGCGGACGTGTCGCGGGAACGACTGGCGCGTTTTTTCTCCAAGGAGGATCACAGCTACCGCATCTCGGCCGAGCTGCGCTCGAACGTCGTGTTCACGGCGCACGACGTGCTCGCCGACCCGCCGTTCTCGCGTCTCGATTTCGTATCGTGCCGGAATCTTCTAATCTACCTCCTGCCGGAGGCGCAGGCAAAGGTCATCTCCATCCTCCACTTCGCGTTGCGCGAAGGCGGACTTCTGCTTGTCGGCGACGCCGAGACGGTCGGCGTCGCCGACGGTCGGTTCGTCGCCATTTCCAAGCCTCAACGAATTTACCGCCGCGTCGGCGGCGCCCGGCCGGGCGATTTCGCGTTGTCGTCGAATGCCGCCGATGGCTCCCGGTTGCGCGTACGTCCCGGCGCGGCGTCCGCGCCTTCGCGCCAGCTCGAGCTTGCCGAGCTTTGTCGACGGATGGTGCTGGAGGCCTATGGTCCCGCCGCAGTGCTGATCAACCGCAAGCTCGAATGTCTCCACTTCCAGGGAGCCGTGGATCGTTATCTCAAGGTCGTATCGGGGCGCCCCGTCAATGATCTGATCTCAATGGCGCGTGAGAACGTGCGTACGAAGCTGAGATCGGCCGTTCAGCGCGCGCTGAGCGAGAATGCGCGAGTTGTGATGTCCGGCGGCCGGACGCAGGGCGCGGACGGCGCCGCGTCTCTCAGCATCGTCGTCATTCCGGCGCCGCGCGACCGCGAAGACCTGTTGCTGGTCTGCTTCGTCGAGGAGCCGGAGGCGCAACCCGGGCGCAGCGGCGGGATGGCGGCCGCAGACGTTCCCCGGGTCGTGGAGCTCGAACGGGAGCTGGAGACGACAAAGACCGAGTTGCAAAGCGCCCTTCGCAATCTCGAGGTCTCCAGCGAAAAGCAGATGGCGATCAACGAGGAGGCGTTGTCCGTCAATGAGGAGTACCAGTCGACCAACGAGGAGCTGCTGGCCTCCAAGGAAGAGCTTCAATCGCTCAACGAGGAGCTGACCGCCCTCAACAGCCAGTTGCAGGAAACGCTCGAGCGGCAGCGCACGACCTCGGACGATTTGCAAAACGTGCTTTACAGCACCAAAGTCGCGACGATTTTCCTCGATACGCGCTTCAATATCCGCTTCTTCACCCCAGCGACAAAAGCGCTCTTCAACGTTATTCCGGGCGATGTGGGCCGCCCGCTCACGGACCTCAAGTCGCTCGCGGCCGACGACGCTTTCCTCGAAGACGCCCAAGCTGTTCTCAAGACTCAGAGGCCGATCAAACGGGAAGTCGAGGGTCAGAGCGGCGCTTGGTTCGTCCGCCGGATCATGCCCTACCGCGCCAGCGACGAGAAGACCGAAGGGGTCGTCATCACCTATGAAGACGTCACCGAACGGCGGCGCACGGCGGACGCGCTCACCGCCGCCAAGCGTCAGGCGGAATTGGCGAGCATCGCCAAGACGCGCTTCCTCGCCGCGGCGAGCCACGATCTCAGACAGCCGTTGCAGACCCTCTCCCTCCTCCAGGGCCTGCTGGCGAAGAGAGTCGTCGACGAAAAGGCTCAACAACTGGTCGGACGCATCAATGACGCCGTGGGCGCCATGACGGGCATGCTGAATGCGCTGCTCGACATCAACCAGATCGAAGTGGGTTCCGTTAAGCCTGAAATCGCCAGCTTTCCTGTGAACGTCCTGTTTGATCGCCTCAAGGAGGAATTGACCTACCACGCACAGGCGGCCGGACTCGCGCTCCGTGTCGTCCCTTGCGCCCTGTCCATTCGGAGCGATCAGCGCTTGCTCGAGCAGATGGTCCGCAACCTGATTTCGAACGCCCTGAAATATACCCAGCGCGGCAGCGTGCTCCTCGGCTGCCGGCGACGCCAGGGCAAATTGCGCATCGAGATCTGGGACACGGGGATCGGCATCCCCGAGTTCGAGTTGAAGGCGATCTTCGAAGAATATTATCAGGTGGCCAACGCCGCGCGCCAGCGCAGCCAGGGGTTGGGCCTCGGCCTTTCGATCGTCAAGAGCCTGGGCGAACTCCTCCACCATCCGGTCCGGGTGCGCTCGCTGCAAGGACAGGGGTCGGTCTTCTCGATCGAGGTTCCGCTGACGCCAGTCGGCCACATTTCAGCGCCTGGTCCTCAGCCGCACGCGGCGGAAGACACATCGACGCACACGGCGCCGCGCACCGGAGCGATCCTGATCATTGAGGACGACCCGGAAGTGCGCGAGCACCTCGAGCTCTTCCTGAACGATGAGGGCTATCACGTCTCGACGGCCATCGACGGCCCAGCAGCTTTGGAAGCGACGGCGCGCGGGACGGTGCGGCCCGATCTGGTACTCGCCGACTACAATCTGCCAAACGGCATGAACGGGGTTCAAGTCTCCCGGAAACTGAGGCAGGAGCTCGATCGACAAATCCCATTCATCATTCTCACCGGCGACATTTCGACCGACACCCTGCGCGATATCGCCCTTCACGATTGCGTTCATCTCCACAAACCCGTCAAACTGAACGATCTGACGCGCGCGATCGAGAAGCTCTTGGCGAAGCCGCCCGAGCCCCTCGTCCGGCCTCCTCATCGCGCTCATGAACCCGTGGGCGCTTCGGGCGGAGCCGCGATCGTCGTCGTCGATGACGACGACCTCGTTCGCGAGGCGATACGCACGGTGCTCGAGGACGACGGCCGCGTCGTCGAGAGCTATGCAAGCTGCGAGGCCTTTCTCAAGGCCTTTGATCCCGGCAAATCCGCCTGCCTGCTGATCGACGCCTATCTGCCCGGGATGAGCGGCCTCGAATTGCTCGAGAAACTTCATGAAGAGGGTCACAGCTTGCCCGCGATCATGATCACCGGCAACGCCGATGTGCCCATGGCGGTTCAGGCGATGAAAGCGGGCGCGCTCGATTTCATTGAAAAGCCGATCGGCCGCGAAGAACTCATCGCTGGCGTCGAGCGGGCTCTCGAACTGTCCGAGGATTCCGGAAAATTGGCGAAGTTGCAAGAATCGGCGGCGGCTCACCTCGCGGGCCTGACGCCGCGACAGCGGGACGTGATGGAAAGGGTGCTCGCCGGCCAGCCCAGCAAGAACATCGCGGCCGATCTCAACATCAGCCAGCGCACTGTCGAGAACCACCGCGCCGCCATCATGAAGAGAACCGGGTCGAAGTCGCTGCCCGCGCTGGCCCGGTTGGCGCTTCTCGCGTCGGGCGGAGCCGAGCAGCCGCCGAACGCGCCGTAAAGCAACCGCGGAGTTCATGCATTCATTCCCCGAGCACATGGCCCAGCGCCGCGAGCGGGCGAATGCGGTCGCAGATGATTTTGGTGGTGGCCAGAATCGGCGCCGAGAGGATCGCGCCGGGTACGCCCCATAGCCAGAACCAGAACACGAAACTGAAAACCACGAACACCGGATTGAGGGTAAATCGCTTGGCGAGCAGCATCGGCGTCGCCGTCTCCCCTTCGATCACATGGATGCCGACATAGAGCGCCGCCGGGAGCAGGGCTTGCCAGGTCGAATCGATCGTCAGCGCGCCGGCGAACAGGAAAATGAAAAAGCCCGCGGCGGGCCCGAAAATCGGGACATAGTTGAGAATGAACGCGACCGTCCCCCAAAGAACGGGATCGCCCACTCCGGTCGCCCACATGACAACGGCGGTCGCGACGCCGACGAGCGCGTTCATGATCGTAATCGTAAGGAGATAGGCGGAAATATCCTGTCCGATCTGCTGCGAGATGTCGACGGCCTGCCGCTTGCTGGCGAACCTGGGCAGAACCTCGACCAGCCGCCGGAGAAAACTGTCCCCCGCCACAAGCAGGAAGTAGAGAAACATCACGGTCGTGAACAGGCCGCCGGCAAAGCTTCGCGTCCCGGCGAAGACGCTCGACAGGATCGCTCCGCCGTCGAAAGGCCCGGCCGAGCTTCGCTGTGGGCCGGCAGAGCCAAAATTGTTGGCCGCCGCCAGGAATGTCTTGAGGGTCGTGATCGGGGCGTCGAGAAAGCGCAGCCGCTGCACGATGCGGGGAATGCCCTCGGGCAACTTCGCGATCCAAGTCTCGGCGGGCCCGGAGACCGCGGCGCCAATTCCGACGATCGTCCCGACCACGACAAGAATGAGGAAAATCGATCCCAGCACCCTCGGGACACGCAATCTTTCTAGGGCGCGCAAGGCGGGCTGCAGCAAAAGATTGAACATGACCGCGAAGATCATCGGCAGGACGATTTCGCTCGCGACGTAGACCGCCGTCAGCATCGCAAGAACGAACAGGCCGCCAAGAAAGAAGGTCTTCGCGTCGGACGGCAGAGGCATATCCGCCAATAATTCGTCCGGCGCTTCGATCTCTGGCCGCTGATCCGAATCCGACATCGCGAAACTCCAGATCAATGCTCCAGACAGTTCGGCGCGGATACCGCAATCAGCGATACGATAAGTCCCGTAACAAGCGCGTCCCCCTCTCGGTGTCCAAGGGAAGATCGCACGCGGCGCAGCGCCGCTCTTCGAGAGCCGCTCCTTAAAGAGGAGCGGCGCGCTAAGCCAAGCGGCCCACCAGCCACAACACGACAACAACCATCAGAACAAGCCCAAGGACGCCGCCGAGACCGGCGCCGCCGTAGCGGCCGTGCGCGTAATACCCCCCGCCTCCGCCAAAGATGACAATCAATATGATGACGATGAGGATTGTGCTCATGGATTTGACCTCTGGTCAGGAGATATTCGTCGCGGCCGGAGCGGCGGCGTTACGGCTTCTTCACTGCGTCGCGGACCGCGTCGTTCAGGCCGCCGACGGCGTTCTGAATCTTGCCGACGGCCCTGTCGGCCTTGCCGTCGCTCTGCAACTTGGCGTCGCCGACCACCTTGCCGACGGCCTCTTTCGCGGCGCCTTTGATCTCCTTGATCGAACCTTCGATTCTGTTCTTGTCCACGACTGGCGCTCCTTGCGTCTTGCGAAGATGCCTCACGGCGCTTGGTCCTGCGCTGTTTGCGTCCTGCATTGCGACGTTAGGCCGGACATTCATGAGATGGCAGCCTCGGAAAGTACTCATTCGACGGGCCCGCCGACATCGCGAATGGACGCCGCGACGGCCAGCCGAAGCGTGACCACGGTCATCGCGCGTTCCCACAAAGCGGAACCAACCGGCTCGCTCGTTCGAACCAAGTTCTCCTATCGATGTGTTCCAGCAGCCAAACGGAGCCGCGCTGCTGCCTCGAGCTGCTCGGCGAATGCGAGCGCGGAGGTCAGGACCGCCGCATCGTTTGCAGCCGGCGATCCCTGATCCGGGATGCCGACCGGAAATTCCATGCGGTCTGTGTCCCCGCTCACCTGCACGCTAAAGAGGAGCCGGCGATTCGGCTGTTCCTCGACCTTCCTGATTTCGATGTTTGCCATCATCATTCTCCGTTCCGCATAGCAAGGACGCTGCGTAGCCGCGCCTCGTTAAGGGCCGTTTCGAAGCGTTCATGCGAGGCTCGCGCTTTTTCGACGCTCGGCTTCCTGATCGTCGAAATCGACTTCGCGAGTATTGGCGCGGTTCTCGGAACCATCGTGATCGATAGCGGTCCGGCTCGATCAGCGCCGCTCGAAGTCGCCATTACGAGAACCGCGCAGACGGCGGCTGCCGACAAAGCCGATCGCAAAAGGACGCCGTTTCTCTTGTGCATGGGTCTATCCCTTGCGTGGCCGATCGCCATGGCCCTCAGTTTCGCGCCTGCCCGAATTCGGCGCATGTCCTTGGGCCGCTCTTACTTGGACAGCCGCGCTATCGAAACACAAGCGTCGGAAATTACTCAGTTCAAGCACCGACGCCGCCGAAGCTTTGGTCGGACGTTGCGAACGCGTTTGACGTCCGAGGGCATCGGTGCGGCGCGCCCATCCGGCCCATCGCATTCGCGCGTGAGTACTTTCCGAGCCTCGACGCGGACCGTTTCATGATTACATGCGGATTCGTAAGCGCCAATTATCGGACTAAGCTTAGCGCAATGCAGGAGCGAGACCCCATGCACGCAATCGCCGCACGCGCCGCAATCCGGCCCGTTTTGATAAAGTTGCACCCCAACATGGTCCAAACAGTGGAGGGCCGGGCAAAAATCGAGAGAATAGTGTGGGATATTATGAAGTCACTCGACGAAGGGGGTCTGCGTTTCGTAAGCGCGCAAGAGAATTGATCATGCCTGTAGGACCTCAGTTGGAGCCGACGCGTCGAAGCACAGCCTTTCAAAAAGGCGGCGGCTGAAATCTCGAACTGAGACGCCTGCCAGGTCCTCCCGACCCATTCGCAAAAGGCGCCAAACCATGTTGCAGGTCATATCCCCTCTGAAAGGCTTCTCGATCGAGGCGAGCGACGGCGGGATTGGAACGGTCGTCGACTTTCTGTTCGACGACGCGTCGTGGAAAGTGCGCTGGCTCGTCATCGATTGCGGGACCTGGCTGAGAGGGCGCAAGGCGCTCATCCATCCATCCGCCATTTCGCAAGAGGACCTCGAGGGGCAACAATTCGTTGTCGCGCTGACGAAGGCTCAGGTCGAAAGCGGCCCGGAACTCGCTGAAGATCAGCCGGTTTCGCCGCAGATGGAGAATCAGCTTTACACTTACTACGGCTGGGACCCGCTCTGGGGCGGCGCCAACCTCTCGGCGATCCCCGGCGCTATGGCGTCGCCCCTGATGGGGCCGCCGTATATGGGCTTTGGTTCAGCCGATGAGACCGAGGCCGGCGGCGGCGCCCCGGCTTTGCGCGAAGCCGATCCGCATCTGCGCAGCGTCGTCGAAGTGATAGGATATCGCGTTCATGCCGTTGACGGCGAAATCGGCCATGTCGAAAATCTCATGGTCGACGACGCGGATTGGAGCGTCCGCTACTTCGTCGTCGACACCCGCGATTGGTGGTTTGGCAAGCGCGTGCTGATTTCGCCGTTCGCCGTCAAGACGATCGACTGGTTCGACCGCCACGTCGAACTCAACGTGTCTCGCGAACTCGTGAAGGCGAGCCCGCCCTGGGACCCGCTGCTGGCTTTCAACGACGAATACGCAAAGCGGCTTCACAAGCATTATGGCTGGCCGGGATCACGCGCCTAGCGCCGGAGTCGCTATGTGACGAGCGCGCTACGGCAGCACAGGCTGCAGCCTGAGGGCGGCGTTTCTGGCGCTTGGCCCAGCCAGTTCATGCATGGAGCGCGACAACGTCGATCGCTTCCGGCGTTGTCAAACTTGAGTAGTTTCCGAGTCTGTCGGGGAGCGATCGCCCCTCGTAGGGTGTTTAAGTCCCGACAAGCACGCGAACGCCGATCGCGGCAATCGCTTCTCCCGGGCCGCTCGGCGTAGCCGGGGCCGCGGCTCGCGGGACGAAGAGATCCGCTCACCCCAAACCAAAGGGACAAGCAAAAATGTCACAAGACAGAGAGCTCCAGGAGTCGGTGATGGCCGAACTCGGCTGGGAGCCGAGCATCGACGCTGCGCATGTTGGCGTCGCCGCGAACGCCGGCGTCGTGACCCTGACTGGGCACGTCCAAAGCTTCGCACAAAAGGTCGCGGCGGAGAGGGCGGCGGCCCGGGTGAAGGGGGTGAAAGCGGTAGCCGAGGAAATCGAGGTCAAGCTTCCCCATGATATCAAACGCGGCGACGAGGACATCGCCGGAGCGGCGATCGAGCGTCTGGCTTGGGACTCGTCCGTTCCCGCCGACGCTGTCGAGATCAGAGTCGAAAAAGGATGGGTCACGCTTGACGGCGAAGTCGATTGGCAATTCCAGAAGGAAGCCGCCACGCAGGCCATCCGAACCCTTATCGGCGTCGTCGGCATTTCCAATCAAGTCGAGATCAAGCCGACCGTGAACGCCGACGATGTCGGCCAAAACATCACGCGTGCGCTGCATCGCTCCTGGTTCTACGATCCGAACACGATCAAGGTCAGCACTCAGGGCGGCAAGATCAGGCTGACAGGGCAGGTCACGACCTGGAATGCGCGCGACCTGGCGGGAATGACCGCATGGTCTGCGCCAGGAGCGACATCCGTAGAGAATGATATCGCCGTAGCTTAGCAAGTCTGCGCGCTGGCTCGGCAGTCCAGGCGGGCGAGCCCTGGCTCAGGGTTGGCGCGAACGGCTGCAGACGCGAAGCCTCCGTCCCAGTTTGAGGGTTTCCCCTCTGACGCGAATCGCCAACGAACAGCCGGCCGCGCAACGCATGCATGCGGCCGAAGACGCCCCATAGACCAACGGTGTTTCGCGAAGCGCTCCTGAGTAGATTCCGAGTCTGTCGCGGCTGATTCGAAACTGGCTAGCCTGTGTGATCTGGAGGCCTGCCCCCCAAAGGATTTTGCGCGGCTGGGCCGTTTCTAAGGAGGATCAAATGGAAATGGTGGGCTCAGTCGTCGCCGTCTATGGAGACCACAATTCAGCGGAAGCGGCAGTGAAAAAACTGATCGCGTCGGGCTTCGAGACGAAAAATCTCAGCGTTGTCGGGACAGGGATACCATAAGGACGAAAAGGTCGTCGGCTTTTACACCACAGGCGACCGAGTGAAGTTTTGGGGCACGCGCGGCGCATTCTGGGGCGGATTTTGGGGCCTCCTTTTTGGCGGCTTGTTCATGACCATCCCCGTTGTCGGCCACGTCGTCGTGCTGGGCTATCTGGCTACCGTGGTGCTCGCCGGCATGGAGAACGCGATCGTGGTTGGTGGCTTGAGCGCGCTTGGCGCAGCGCTCTACAGTCTCGGCATTCCCAAGGATAGCGTGCTCGCCTACGAGACCGCCATTAAGGCCGATGACTTTCTGGTGATGGCGCGCGGCTCAGCGGATGAAACGACGCGTGCCAAGACAATACTCGCCACGACCAACCCGTCTCGGCTGGATGTGCACGAAGGCTTGGAAGCGGCGAAAGCCTCGAAACCTCTGGTCCATGCGAGTTAAGCGAACGGCGCGGTCGGGGTGGCTTTGAGGGTATTTTGGTCAATAACGCGGCCGGCCTCACATGTGCGACGCGCTGCTCCCTCCTCTCGAGGGCGCGCGGCGTGACTCGACGTCGAAGGCAGCGTGCTCACCTGGGATCGGGTTCGCGCCACGAAGATCACGAAGGAATAAGGCAGTGTTCGCCTGATGAGAACTCGATCTGGCTGCGCGCCGCGAAGGTCATGAACACGAGGATAAGGGTCCCGCGCGGCGTGCACCAGCTTGCACGTCGTAAAAGTAGAAGGAACTTCGACCATGAAAGCTCATGCGGATCAGCCCAAGGCTCCCGGATCCAAAGCTGACGCGAAGCCCGATGCGAAGGACAATCTGCAAACCCTGCCTCTGGCGGAGGTCGAGAAAGAATTGGCCTCATCGCCGGACGGCCTGACCGAGGCCGAGGCGGAGAAGCGGCTGACCCAATATGGACCGAACGAGATCGCGGAGAAGAAAACCAACGAGATCCTGAAATTCCTCTCCTACTTCTGGGGTCCGATCCCCTGGATGATCGAAGCGGCGGTGATCCTGTCGGCTGCGGCCCAGCATTGGCCGGATTTTGGCATCATCCTCGTTCTGCTTTTCGCCAACGCCGTGGTCGGATTCTGGGAAGAGCATGAGGCGGGCAACGCCATCGCCGCCCTGAAGGCGACGCTCGCGATCAAGGCGAGGGTGAAGCGCGACGGCAAGTGGGTCAACCCGGCTGCGCGCGAGCTCGTGCCGGGCGACGCCATCCGCCTGCGCCTTGGCGACATCGTGCCGGCCGATGCGCGCTTGCTGGACGGCGACGAGATATCCGTGGACCAGTCGGCGCTGACCGGGGAATCTTTACCCGCCAGCCGCAAATCCGGCGACGCCGTCTTCTCCGGTTCGATCGTTCGTCGCGGCGAGATCGACGCGCTGGTCTATGCGACGGGCGGCAAAACCTATTTTGGCAAGACGGCGGAACTGGTGGAGACGGCGGTCACCGTCAGTCATTTCCAGAAAGCAGTGCTGAAGATCGGCAACTACCTGATTGTCCTCGCGCTGATCCTCGTGGCGGTCATCATCGGACTTGGAATCTATCGCGGCGAGGCGATTCTCACCGTGTTGCAGTTCGCGCTGGTGCTGACGGTGGCGGCCATCCCAGTGGCGATGCCAACGGTCTTGTCGGTGACGATGGCGGTCGGCGCGCGCCTCCTCGCCAAGAAAGAGGCGATCGTGAGCAAGCTGGTCGCGATCGAGGAACTGGCGGGCGTGGATGTCCTGTGCGCCGACAAGACCGGGACCCTGACCCAGAACAAACTGACGCTCGGCGATCCGTTCTGCCTGGATGCGATCACCGCGAATGAGCTCATTCTCGCCGGCGCACTGGCTTCGCAAGCGGCGAACAACGACACGATTGATCTCGCGGTCCTCGGCGGCCTGAAGGACAAGGAGGCGCTGAAGCCCTATCAGGTCGCGCATTTCACGCCCTTCGATCCGGTGCACAAGCGGACCGAAGCCACGGTCAAGGGCGCGGACGGAAAGACATTCAAGGTGACCAAGGGCGCGCCCCAGGTCATTCTGGCGCTATCGGCGAACGCGGCCGCGGTGAAGTCCGCCGTCGACAAGGCGGTCGACGACTTCGCCGCGCGCGGCTTTCGTGCGCTCGGCGTGGCGCGTACGGAAGGCGACGGCAAATGGCGGCTTCTTGGGGTCCTGCCGCTGTTCGATCCGCCTCGCGTAGACGCCAAATCCACGATCGCGACCGCGGCCGAGATGGGCGTGAAGATCAAGATGGTGACCGGCGACGCCCTGGCGATCGCACGCGAGATGGCCAAAACACTCGGCATGGGCGCCAACATCCTCGACGCGAACACCCTCGGCGACTCCAAGACCGAGGAAACTGCGGCGGCAGCCAAGTCCATCGAGAACGCCGACGGTTTCGCCCAGGTGTTCCCCGAACACAAATTTCATATCGTCGACGTGCTGCAGAAGCACGGCCACATTGTCGGCATGACCGGCGACGGGGTGAATGACGCCCCCGCACTGAAGAAGGCCGACTGTGGCTTTGCCGTTTCCGGAGCGACAGATGCGGCGCGCGCGGCGGCGTCAATCGTGCTGGTGGCGCCGGGGTTGTCGGTGATCATCGATGCAATCAAGGAGAGCCGCAAGATTTTTCAACGGATGAACAGCTATGCGATCTACCGCATCGCCGAGACGCTGCGCGTCCTTCTGTTCATGACGCTGGCGATCGTCATCTTCAACTTCTATCCGCTGACGGCGATTATGATCGTCATCCTGGCATTGCTCAACGATGGCGCGATCCTGTCCATCGCCTATGACAATGTCACGTACAGGAACCAGCCCGAAACATGGGACATGCGCCTGGTTCTTGGGATCGCCACGGTGCTGGGTCTCGTCGGCCCGATCGCCTCGTTCGGACTGTTTTACCTTGGCGACCGCATTTTTCATCTCGGCCATCCAGAACTCCAAACGATGATGTACCTCATGCTCTCCGTGGCTGGGCACCTGACGATCTTCCAGACCCGTACGCGCGGCCCGTGGTGGTCTACACGCCCGGCATGGATCCTGTTGGCGGCGGTCGTCGGCACTCAAGCCGTGGCGACGCTCATTGCGGTTTATGGCGCGTGGCTCGTGACGCCGCTCGGCTGGAAGTATGCAGGAATCGTTTGGGGCTATGCCTTCGCCTGGTTCCTCCTCACCGATCCGGTGAAGCTGCTGGCCTATAAGGTGCTCGATACTGTCAAAGCCAACTCCGCGCGCAAACCTGAGGCCAAAACCGAGGCCAAGCCTGACGCCAAGGCAGAAGCAAAGCCCGTAGCCAAAGGCGAGACCGAGCCAGAGGCAAAGGCTGCGCCCCAGCCCGAGGCCGAGCCTCAGCCGGATGCCAAGGCCGAGCCCAAGCCGGAGGCCAAGGCCGAGCACAAGCCCGAGGCCAAGGCTGCGCCCCAGCCGGATGCAAAGGCCGAGCCCAAGCCGGAAGCCAAGGCCGGGCCCAAGCACGAAACCGAGCCTAAACCTGAAGCCAAAGCCGGCGTCGCGACGCTGCTCGACACGTCGCTCGGCGACCTCCTCGTGGCCGGCCTCGTCAAAGACCCGGAGGATGCCGGGCGCATGATCGCCGCGGCTATCACCCAGGCTGTGGCGCCCATCGCGGCCGCGAAGGCGTCGGCAACCAAAGCCGAGTCTAAGACTGGAACCGAAGCCGAGCCTAAGCCGGGGGCCAAAGCGAAGGCGCCGCCTGATCCAACTCGGTCGGCCGCCGAGTGAGCCGATGGACGACACGAACCGCAACAACCGCCGGAAGGACTCACACGAAAATTGACTGCAGGGACTTTCGCGTGCGCGAAGGCGATAATGTCCATCTCGAGAAGTGGTCGACTAAGGCGACGCCCAAAGACTATCGCTCCATGGTGTTTTTTCTCGGCGCGATGTTGTAGTTCCATTCTGGGTGGAACGCGTCGCGGGTTATGTTCAGGCTCGCCATGTCCGCGTCGGAAACCTTGATGCCCTTGAGATAGGTATTGCGATCGAGCCCGCAGGAAATCTTCAAGCCGGTTTTCGTTGTTGTGTTGGAAATCAGTGCGATGACGATGAGCAGGCTGGCCAGAGGCATGGCGCGCCAGTTTTGTGTGATGTGACAGAACATGCGGTGCTCGATCTTGTTCCACTTCGATGTCCCCGGCGGGTAGTGGCAGACCTGGATGATCAGCCCGGTTTCATCGGCAAGTTGCTGGAGCGCCAACTTCCACAGACGCAAGCGTGAACCGTTGGAGCCGCCGCCGTCGGCCGTGATCATCAGGCGCTTCATGCCGGGATACAGCCCGCGGCCGATTTGTTCGAGCCATAGACGAACCGCGTTGACCGCGAATTGCCCGGTATCGTGGTCGATTCCGAGGCTGACATAGCCGAGGTTGGCGCCGATGTCGTAGACGCCGTAAGGGACAACCTTGCCGAGCTCCTTGTCCTCGAAATCGTGGGTATTGACCTCGATCGGCTGGCCTTGCGGCCCATAGTCGCTGCCGCCGTTCTTGAATTCGCCGAGCAATTCCTTCTTTTTCGCGTCGATTGATAGCGTGGGTTCGCCGGCTGCCTGGAACGCTTCGACCTTGGCGTTGATATATTCGAACTGCGCGTCGCGATCGGGATGTTTGCCGCTCTCTTTGGTCTTCCGGTTGTAATGGCGGCAGTATTTCAATTCCCGCAATAATTTGGGAACGGTTGACGAACTCACCTTATGGCCCATCTGGCGAAGCGCCGTCGCCAGGCTTCTCGTGGCTCTTGGACACCCATACCAATGGCCGCATCGGATCGCCCATCGTCGCGGGCTCGAGCAATCGTTGCAAGTCCGCCAGCAGCGTCGGATCTTTGGTTGTCAACAGAGGGCCGCCGCCGCCTTTCCGCCGCACCTTTCCTGTCAATGAACCGGGGTCCTGCAGGTCCTTCAGACCGCGTCCAATCGTGCTGCGGGCGACCTTCGTCGCGCGCGCCGCCGCCGCAATCCCACCGTAGCCCGCGGCCTTCGCCTCCGCCGCCGCGTTCAACCGCCGGCCCCGTTCGTTCAGACAGGAACGAAGGGCTTCGTAACGGGCTCGCAGCGGTAATTCGTCGATCATCTATCTGCTATAGACCGCAGCCCCGGCGACAGGAATCCCGTAAACAGCCCACGCCAGTAGAACACCAAACCAATTCACCAGTCTTTGGGCGCCGCCTAAGGTCGATCCCGTCTATAAATCGAATGATCAATACAAGAGTCTGCTGGAGGAGCACGTCGCCAAGCTCAGCGCGATGCGGCGTCTTCACCACGCGTCCAACCGTCACGCCATATTGCTGATCCTTCAGGCGACGGACGCCGCGGGAAAAGACGGGGCCATCCGCTTGCGATCTCTATTCGCGCCCGCCGGCTCCGAGCCATCCCCCCAAAAAGCCCGCACGGCAAAGCCCGGCGACGAGATAGGAGCATTGACACAGGAGGTTCCAGATGAGGCCGGTGCGGTAATTCTCGAGCATCAGGAGAAGCGGCCCCTGATTGATGCCGAAGTGGAACGGCGATACCCATAATCGCGACGGACCGGATCTGTGAGCCATGGTGGCGTTGAACGTGGCTTTGAAGCCATAGGCGTTGTTCTCGCGCAGCTGCAGCGTCTCGAAATGCGCCAGCGCCGGCTGCACGATCTCGGGCGCGAAGGGGAGAGAGGCGGCGACCGCCCAAGGTGCGATGCTGCCGTCGTCAGGGCCGAAAGGCGCGCCACGAGCTTCGTACCCGAAGAAGCGCCTCCTTTTTCCTTTGATCATGGTGGTCGCGGGTCCCGGACCATCGCTCGCGGTAATTCCCCAGGAGTTTTCGCCGTAGCCTTCATATTGGGCTGGATTGGCGATTGCATATAGCTTGTGGACATAGGTCGCGCGGCGGCTGTTCTCGAAATAGTCGATTTGCCGGCTGCGCATATAGTCGTCCTGAATTCCGCGAAAATCGATCCAGATATGCGAGAATTGGTGGATAAAGAGCGGGCCCGCATAAACATGTCCGTGATCATAGAGTGTTCGCCAATCGTATGTGGAGGTCCATCGCGCCCAGCTTTCGCGAGGCAGCGGATGGGTCGGCGAGCCCAGGCCGAGCAGGTAGAGAATCATCGCCTCGCAATAGCCCTGCCAGCGGTAGCGGAGAAAGCCGCGCTCTGGCTTCCAGCCATGGCTCATCGCGACGCCGCCGTTCAGCGCCCAGTTCCAGTCCGCGCGCAGGTAGAGTGCGTTGGCCAGCGCACGGATTTCGCGCTCGTCCTCCTCTTCGCCGGAGAAATAGGCGGCGGCAGTCAGCATGCCGGCAATGAGGATGGCGCTGTCGATCGTGGACAGCTCGCATTGCCAGACCCGCCTTCCACTCATCATGTCCAGAAAGTGATAATAGAAACCTTTGTATCCGGTCGCATCGGGGGCAGCGCTCTGAATGCTGGTGTGGAAAAAGCGCAAGGTCGCAAGCGTTCGCGTGATCGCATCTGCGCGACGCATGAAGCCGCGCTCCACGCCGACAGGATAGGACGAGAGGGCGAACCCAACAGCTGCGATGCTCGCCGGCGATCCTGGCTGGGTCTTGTCCGCGATAAGTCCGTTGAGCGGGTTCGCCTCGTGAACGAAATAGTCGAAGGATTCGCGTTGCAACGCGTCGAGGAAGTCGGAACTGAGCGCGTGATCATTCACGATTGAGAACCATCACTGGATCGCTTCGATCTGACAGGGTTAAAAGGTTGCGTCCGCGACCCGCGCCCCAGCCTAGATGGACCGCCCGTCATTTGGTCCAACGCCGCGTCAGGACGCCCATGCCCGGTCCCGGCTTCATTGAAAAGTACCCACCGGCATTTGCGGCGCTGGCCGCCCAAGCGAACGACGCTGCGTCATCCGGTTTTGGTCGATGGTTGGCGCTCGTTTGCGGCAACCAGGCGACGACTTACAACAATCGCGAGAGGCGACGCATTTGGTCGTCGCGGCCAAGTTCGTGCCGCATCGCCTCTTTGGTTGTCGACATTTCGATCGACTGTGTGCTTGCGGTGGCAGCGATCGCGACGGCGCCTCTACCCTTTTTGGTGGTCGCGGGCGCTCGGCGGCGCGGCCATTTTCGCTCTTCTGATGGACCTTGTGAAAGTCCATAGTTTCGCCGCCTTTTCCCTCACCTAAAGCGAGCGAGCTCTCCGGCTTCAACGTCTTCCTCGACGCGATCATCAACTGCACGCAGGGAGCCGACTTCTGCAGCGCCCGCGCTGCTTAAGCCCAAACGGTGACTCTTTGCGTAGGTAGTTTCCGAGGCTGCCGCGGGCATTCAGCGGGCGCGTATCATCTTTACCGCGCGCCGGATGAATAGCGCGGCCTCGCCCCGGATGCCCAACTGTCCCGACCGATCGTTGGCGCGTCAGGGCCTGGTCGGGCTTCGGTTGCCGACCTCTTCTGCTGCGCGAGACCATCGGGAGACCGGATATTTGTCGAACCTAGAGTTGACCGCCAAGCCCGCAATCCCAACACATCGCTTCCTCGGATTTTTCAAGAAGCCGTCGCCATGGGATAGCGAGCAGCCGATCCGTGAGGAATTGTTCAGCGTCGAGCGTCTTGAGGCGCATGCAAAGAGTCTTGCGATCGCTCAGACCGTGGCTCCCCGTCCGACAAGGGGCCGGCCTCTCGCCACCCGACTTGCCGACAATTCCACGGTCCTCCTGTCGGCCTATCGGTCGATCGTGAAGGCGATCGACGATGGGCGCCAGATCACGCCGGCGGGAGAGTGGCTGATCGACAATTTTCATTTGGTGGAAAGGCAGATCCGTCAGATCAGCACCGATTTGCCGCCTGGCTATTACCGCCAGCTGCCAAAACTCGTCGCCGGACCGTTCACGGGTTACCCCCGCGTCTTCGGCATGGCGTGGGCGTTTGTCGCCCACACCGACAGCTGTTTCGATTCCGATATCCTCGTGTCCTACGTCAACGCGTATCAGGAAGTTCAACCCCTCACGATCGGCGAGCTTTGGGCGGTCTCGATAACGCTGCAGATCGTCTTGATTGAAAATCTGAGGCGGCTTGCGCAACAGATTACGGGCAGCCGCGTCGCGCGCCACGCGGCTGATCGCCTTGCTGATCGGTTGCTTGGAGTGGGCGGCCGCGCTGCGGAACCGGCGTCGGTCGTTTTCGCCAGACAGGGCGCCCAGCCCCTTTCCGAGGCCTTCGCGGTCGAACTCGTGCATCGGCTTCGCGATCAAGATCCGAGATTCACGCCGGCGCTGGCGTGGCTCGACGAGCGGCTCGCGAAACAGGGCCTGAACGCCGATTCGGCCGTGCGCGAAGTCCATCGCAGCCAAGGGGCCGCGAACGTGACGGTCCGCAACATCGTGACAAGCCTGAGGGTGATTGCTGAGGTTGACTGGCAGGTCCTGTTCGAACGCTATTGTCTCGTCGACGACGTTCTGGCCTCAGGGTGCGCATTTCACGACATGGATTTTGCGACCCGCAATCTCTACCGAAGCGCGGTCGAAACCCTAGCGAGGAAGTCGGGACACGACGAACTCGACATCGCGCGCCTCACCGTCGCGGCGGCGCAGGCGCCCGATCCGTCGTGCGAGCCGCCGGAGCAGTTACGGCGCGGCGACCCCGGCTACCATTTGCTCGCCGGGGGACGCCGCGACTTCGAGGGTTCGATTGGCATTTGCGGGTTTCGGAGCTGGCCCGCGCGCGTCACGGCAAGACTGAATTTCGACATGTACGCCACGGCGATCGTGGCCACGTCCGCGATCGTTCTGGCCGCGCCGCTGATTGGCCTCGCCAAGCTGGGCCTCGGCCCAGTTCCGCTCATATTATTTGCGGTTCTCGGCGCCATTTGCGCGATTGACGCGGGCGTGGCGCTTGTCAATCGAGGGGTCACGCTTGTCGTCGGCCCGGTTCCGCTGCCGGGCCTCGAGCTTCGCGGCGGCGTTCCCGAATCGCTTGCGCACGCTCGTCGCCGTGCCGACGCTCTTGACCACGCCGGAGGACATCAAGGAGCAGGTGGAGCGGCTCGAGATCCACCATCTGGCGAGTCCAGAAGGCGATCTGCACTTTGCTCTGCTATCCGATTGGATCGACGCGGACGTCTATCAAGCGGAAGGCGATGCGGAACTGGTAGCTGTTGCGCGCGAGGGCATTGAACGCCTCAATCGACGCTATGGCCCCGCGCCCGCGGGCCCGCGCTTCCTTCTGTTGCACCGTCGGCGAGTTTGGAACGACAGTGAGAGGCGCTGGATCGGCTGGGAGCGCAAACGCGGCAAGCTCCATGAATTGAACCGGCTTTTGCGGGGGGCCACAGACACCACCTTTATGGACATAGGCGGCGCAGCGCCATCGTCCCCGAAAAATATCCGATATGTCGTCACGCTGGACTCGGACACGAAGCTGCCGCGTGACACCGTTCGGCGGCTGATTGGCAAGATGGCGCATCCGCTCAACCGCCCGCGCTACAACGCGGAGCTCGGCGCGATCGTGGAGGGCTATGCTGTCCTTCAGCCGCGGGTAACGCCGTCGCTTCCCAATGGCGGCGAAGGTTCGCTGTTTCAGCGTGTCTTCTCGAGTTCCAGCGGCATCGATCCCTATGCCGCCGCGGTCTCTGACGTCTACCAGGACCTATTCTGCGAGGGCTCTTACGCAGGAAAAGGCATCTACGACCTTGATGCGTTCGAGAACGTCCTTTCGGGCCGCGCTCCGGACTCGACCTTGCTGAGTCATGACCTATTCGAGGGGACGTTCGCACGCGCGGGCTTCGCCTCTGACGTCGAAGTCGTGGACGATTTTCCTTCGCGATACGATGTAAGCGCTCGGCGTCATCACCGCTGGGCGCGCGGAGACTGGCAGCTCTTGCCCTGGATTCTCGGTTTCGCCGGCGAAGGCGGCCGGGCTCCGAGCGTCAGGGACAAGCTGCCGCGGATCGGTCGATGGAAGATGATCGACAACCTGCGTCGGACGCTTAGCGCGCCCGCATGCATGCTTGCCTTGGCGATCGGCTGGACGCTGCCGTTTGAACTGGCGCTCGTCTGGACGACGTTCGTGCTCGCGACCATTATTTTGCCAAGCTTCATACCTGCGATCTCGGCAATTTCGGGCCGTCGTCCGGGCGCTGCTATGTCCGGGCATTTGCGAGCGCTTGGGGGAGATTTCCGTCTCGCGGCGACATTGGCGGCGTTGAATATTACGTTTCTGGCGGATCAGGCCTGGTTGATGGGCGACGCCATCGCGCGGACGCTCTGGCGGCTTTTCGTCAGTCGCCGACACCTGCTCGAGTGGACTCCCGCGGCGCAAACGGCGGCGGCAAAGCGTCTCGATCTCCAGGGATTCGCAGTCCGAATGTCGGGCGCGCTTGTGCTCGCCGCGACTGCGCTGCTTCTCGCGCTCCTTATCGGGCATGGAAATTGGCTGATTGCGACGCCCCTCGTCGCGCTTGTGGCTGATTTCGCCCGCCGTCGCGCGTTACGTCAGCTTTTCTCCGGGCATCAAGACCATCGCGAAGATTTCGGAGGCCCAATCATTGGCCCTGCGTCAGATCGCGCGCCGGACCTGGCGCTTCTTCGAAACGTTTGTGACGGCGGACGATAATATGCTGCCGCCGGACAATTTCCAGGAGGACCCGACATCCGAGGTCGCCCACCGAACCTCGCCAACCAACATTGGACTTTATCTGCTCTCTGTCGTCTGCGCCCGCGACTTCGGTTGGATTGGCGCGATCCAAACGATCGAACGGTTGGAAGCGACGCTTGCGACCATGGCTCGCATGCCGCGCTTTCGCGGCCACTTCTACAATTGGTACGACACTCGCGATCTCAAGCCGCTCGAGCCCAAATATATTTCCTCGGTCGACAGCGGCAATCTGGCCGGACATCTCATCGCGATCGCCAACGCATGCAAGGAATGGAGGCAGTCGCCGGTGTCCGCCGCGACGCGTCGGGCCGGAATCGCCGATGCACTAGCCCTGACCGCTGATCATGCCGCGCACCTGCGCCTCGGTCGCCGAACTCAGACAGTGACGCCAACGCAACTCGAGGATTCGCTTGCGGCGATCACTGAGACGCTCGAAAGCGCTTCTCCATCGGAGGAAACGCTCGCGACCCAATTGCCAGAACTCGCACGCGAGGCCGCAATCGTAGTCGACATCGCCAAAGCGATCGCACTCGAGCGTAGCGACGGAAGCGGATCGAATCTCTTGTACTGGTCGCGGGCGAGCCTGGCCGCAATCGAGGCGCATCGCGCGGATTACGCGTCTTCGGCGGAGACAGCGGCTTCCCGTCAGGCCCGGCTGATTGTCCTGGAGAACGCCTTCCGCACAATGGCGATGGCGATGGAGTTTGGCTTTCTCTTTGACCGTGCGCGCCAATTGCTCTCGATCGGATTTCTCATTTCCGAATCCGCTCTGGATCCCAATTGCTACGACCTTCTTGCATCCGAGGCTCGGCTGGCGAGTTTCTTCGCGATCGCGAAAGGCGACATACCCGCCCGTCACTGGTTCCGGCTCGGCCGCGCCGGGACGCCGGTTACCCACGGTACGGCTCTGATCTCCTGGTCGGGTTCAATGTTCGAGTATCTCATGCCGCCGCTCGTCATGCGCGCGCCCGCGAGGAGTCTGCTCGAGCAGACGGATCGGCTCGTCGTGCGCCGTCAGATCGAATATGGCGATGAACTCGGGTTGCCGTGGGGGATTTCCGAATCCGCCTACAATGCCCGCGATCTTGAATTGACCTATCAATATTCCAATTTTGGCGTGCCTGGCCTGGGACTGAAACGGGGACTGGGCGAAAATCGGGTCATCGCGCCCTATGCGACCGGCTTGGCGACCATGGTTGATCCCTCGGCCGCGGCCACAAATTTCAAACGACTGACGACGCTGGGCGCGGGGGGCCGGTATGGATTTTATGAGGCCGTGGATTTCACCCCTATTCGGGTTCCGGAAGGCGAGCCCTTCGCACTCGTGCGCGCCTTCATGGCGCATCATCAAGGCATGACGATAGCCGGGATCGCCAACGCGGTCTTCGACGGCGCGATGCGCGAGCGCTTCCATGCTGAGCCGATCATTCAGGCGACGGAATTGTTGTTGCAGGAGCGGGTTCCCCGCGAGGTCGCGTCGACGCGGCCGTGGGCGGCGGAGGTCAAGTCCGGCGCGCGCGCCAGCGATGCGGATCCCTCGGGCGGGCGCAGGATCGTTTCCGTTCATCAATCCACTCCGGCGACGCAGCTTCTTTCCAACGGAAGCTATGCAGTGATGATGACAGCGGCCGGCTCCGGATACAGCCGGTGGGGCGATGTCGCCATCACGCGATGGCGCGAAGACCCGACGCGAGACGATAGCGGCTCTTATATCTTTCTTCGGGACACGCGCAGCGGCGTCGTCTGGTCGACTGGCTTCCAGCCGACGGGCGTCGAGCCTGACGACTATGCCGTCGATTTCAACGAGGATCGTGTCGAGATCGCTCGACGCGACGGGACTCTGACGACAACGCTGGAGGTGCTTGTTTCGGCTGAGGACGACGCCGAGGTTCGCCGCATATCCATATCCAATACAGGAGGGCGGGCGCGCGACATCGAGATCACATCCTACAACGAACTCGCTTTGGGGCCGCAAGGAGCCGATGTCGCTCATCCGGCCTTCGCAAAGCTGTTCGTCGAGACCGAATATCTTGAGGACTTCGGCGCGATCCTTGCGACGCGGCGAAGGCGGTCTCCTTCGGAACCCGAAATTTGGGCGGCGCATCTGAGCGTCGCAATTGGAGAATTGGTCGGCAGACCGGAATTCGAAACCGACAGGGCGCGTTTCCTGGGTCGCGGACAGGGCGTTAGCGCGCCGATCGCGATGTTGGACGCGCGGCCGTTGACCAATTCGATCGGAGCCGTGCTTGACCCGATCTTCGCGTTGCGCCGGCGTGTTCGCGTGGCGGCCGGGGCCACGGTCCGCGTCGCCTTCTGGACCATGGCGGCGGGAACGCGCGCAGCGCTACTGGATTGCGTCGACAAGCATCGAGACGCAGCGGCCTATGAGCGTGCTACGACGCTGGCGTGGACCCAGGCGCAGGTGCAACTCCATCACCTCGACGTCAACCCTGGCGAAGCCGGGCTTTTTCAACGCCTCGCAAGCCATGTCATCTTTGCTGGTCGCGATTTGCGCCCCTCGTCGGATGTCATTCGGCAAGGCTCAGGTCCGCAATCGGGTCTGTGGTCTCAAGGGATATCGGGCGATTTGCCGATCGTGCTGCTGCGAATTGTCGAGATCGAGAGTCTCAATGTCGCCCGCCAGCTGCTGCAGGCGCATGAATATTGGCGGATGAAGCAACTCGCCGTCGACCTTGTTATTCTGAACGAGCGTAAATCGTCGTATGTGCAGGACCTTCAGGTGGCGATCGAGACGCTGGTGCGCGCCAGTCAATCGCGACCCACTCCCGGAATTGATCATCGGCCGGGCCGGGTATTCGTCCTCCGGGCGGACCTGATCGATCCCGACACGCGGTCCCTGCTGGTCTCGACCGCCCGCATTGTGCTTGTGGCCCAACACGGAAGCCTTTCCGATCAACTCGATCGAATCGCCGAATCGGTCGAGCCCCTGCGTCCGCTCAAAGAAATTCCCCCGATCCGCCCTGAGCGGCTCGCCGCGCTCCGTACACCGGAGCTCGAATTTTTCAATGGGCTCGGAGGATTTGCGGCAGGAGGCAAGGAATATGTGACGGTACTCGGGCCTGGCCAATCGACCCCGGCGCCCTGGATCAACGTCATCGCGAATTCGACCTTCGGCTTCCAAACCGCGACCGAAGGCAGTGGCTACACCTGGTCTGGCAACAGCCGCGAGAACCAGCTCACCCCCTGGTCGAATGATCCTGTCAGCGACCCCCCAGGTGAGGCCTTCTATATCCGGGACGACAAAACCGGCGACGTCTGGAGTCCAACCGCGGTTCCCATCCGCGACCCTTCAGGAGTTTATGTCGCCCGTCATGGCCGAGGCTACAGCCGCTTCGAACACAGCGCGCGGGGCGTCGCCTGCAGTCTTCTTCAGTACGTGCCGGTCGAAGGATCGATAAAGATATCGCGCCTCCGGTTGACCAACAAATCGAACCTCACACGTCATCTCAGCGTGACCGCCTACGTCGAGTGGGTGCTCGGCGCGTCGAGATCCGCCACGCTCGCATTTGTTGAAACCGAGAGCGACGTCACGACAGGCGCACTTTTCGCACGCAATCCGGCGAATGTGCTGTTCGGTTCGCGGGTCGCTTTTGCCGACATGCGAGGCGCCCAAACCGATTGGACGGGCGATCGCCGGGAGTTCATAGGTCGCAACCGGACGCTCGCGAATCCGGCCGCACTCGCGAGCGCGTCGCCGTTGTCCAAAACGGTGGGCGCGGCCCTGGACCCATGCGCCGCGATGCGCGTCAAGCTGGAATTGCCGCCAGGGAGCGTCGCCGAAGTCGTCTTCTTTCTTGGAGAGGCCGCAACGCGCGAGGACGCCAGCGCCGCCATCCTGACCTTTCGCGCCGCCGATCTCGACGCCTTGGAAGCCGACATCGCGCGCAACTGGGATGCGACTCTGGGGGCTATCGAGGTCAGGACTCCCGATCGCGCGATGGATCTCATGCTCAACGGCTGGCTCATCTACCAGACGCTCGCCTGCCGGATTTGGGCGCGCTCCGCCTTCTATCAGGCCAGCGGCGCCTACGGCTTTCGTGACCAATTGCAGGACGGCATGGCGCTCGCTGCTGTCCGGCCCGATCTGACGCGCGAGCACCTCTTGCGCGCGGCCGCCCGACAGTTCGTCGAGGGCGACGTGCAGCACTGGTGGCTGCCGCATTCCGGTCAAGGCGTCCGGACCCGTATTTCGGACGATCGCGCCTGGCTGGCCTATACGGTCGCCCAGTATGTCGAGACGACGCAAGACACGCTCGTACTCGACGAATTGCTTCCTTTCCTCGAGGGCGCGCAACTCGAAGCTGGCGAGACTGATCGTTTTTTTGAGCCGACCGTCTCTCAAAGGAGCGTCACTCTCTTCGAACATTGCGCTCTTGCGCTCGATGGGAGTCTGGCGGTCGGCCTGCATGGGCTTCCGCTCATTGGCACAGGCGACTGGAACGACGGCATGAACCGCGTTGGAGAGAAGGGCGACGGCGAAACCGTCTGGCTGGGCTGGTTCCTTCATGCGGCGCTCACAGCCTTCGCGCCGCTTGCGCTGGCGCGCAATGAGACGTTGCGCGCAGAATCGTGGACGGCGCACGCGGCCGAGCTGAAAGCCGCGATTGAGCGCGAGGCCTGGGACGGCGAATGGTATCGCAGGGGCTATTTTGACGACGGCGCGCCGCTCGGCTCCGCGGCCAGCGACGAGTGTCGGATCGATGCGATTGCTCAGTCCTGGGCTGTCTTGTCAGGCGCCGCAGCGCCCGAACGCGCGGCCGGCGCGATGGCCGCGCTCGATAGGCAGTTGATTCGGCGCGATGATGGACTGGCGCTGCTGTTCGCGCCCCCGTTCGACAAGACGACGCACGATCCGGGATACATCAAGGGCTATCCGCCGGGCGTTCGCGAGAACGGCGGCCAGTACACACACGCGGCGACGTGGTCGGTGATGGCGTTCGCTGCGCTAGGCGAGGGCGACAAGGCGGCTGAGCTTTTCTCGTTGCTCAACCCCATCAACCACTCGCGAACCCCCGCCGATGCGTATCGTTATAAAGTCGAGCCGTATGTCGCCTGCGCCGACGTATACTCGACAGCGCCGCATGTCGGGCGCGGGGGCTGGACCTGGTACACGGGCTCGGCAGGCTGGCTGCAGCGCGCCGGGATCGAAAGCCTGCTCGGCCTCAGAACTCCGAGGAGCGTTCTTGTCTATCGACCCCTGCATTCCGAAGGGGTGGCGCCAGTACGAGGCGACAGTGAAATATCGAACCGCGCGATATTCGATTTTGGTCGAGAACCCGAATGGGGTCAGTCGGGGCGTCGCCTTTGCGGGGATCGACGGAGTCGAGATCTCTGGACGTCCGCCCCTCGTGGCGCTTCTGGATGACGGGGGCCGTCACCGCGTCAACGTGCGACTGGGTTGACGGTCATTGTGCGGTTTCGAATGGAGAGTGGATGGCGGCCGATTGTGTCTTCATTCCCCATGGGCGAAACCATCCTGAGCGCCCGCGCGGGCGGCGATACAGCAATGCATTTTGGAGGCTTGTTTGATCGCGCTTCGGATTCGTCACCGCACGACCTATACCTATCGCCGCCCGGTCAGCTTGGGTCCCCATCGACTGATGCTTCGGCCGCGCGAAAGTCGCGATCTCCGTTTGATTTCGAGCGAAATCCATGTGACCCCGGCCGGCGTCTTGACTTGGGCCCACGATGTCTTCGGCAATGCCGTTGCGACCGTCACCTTTTCCGCCATGACGGACGTCTTGGCGATCGACGCGGCCGCGGAACTCGAGCTTCACGCCTCCGCGTGGCCGGTGTTCGACATAGCGGCTTCGGCGATCGTATATCCGTTTCGATATTCGGACGACGAATGGACGGATCTGGGCGCGACGACCGTCCAACAATATGCTGACCCGGAGGGGCGTCTGCGCCGATGGGCGCGAGATTTTGTCGGCGGCGATCGGACAGATACGCTCGCGTTGCTCAAGGACCTGAGCGCCGGCGTTTCCCTCTGGATCAACTATCAGAGCCGGGAAGACGAGGGCGCCCAGTCGCCGACGCAGACCCTGGCGCGGGGTTGGGGCTCATGCCGAGACTTCGCGGTGCTTTTCGCGGAGGCGGCGCGCAGTCTCGGTTTTGGGGCGCGGATCATCTCGGGATATTTATTCAATCCGGACGAGAGGCTTGCCGGATCGTCGGGCCCGGGGTCGACGCACGCCTGGGCGGAGGTCTACGTGTCGGGCGCCGGCTGGATCAGCTTCGATCCGACGAACCGGGGGGTCGGCGGATACAATCTTATCCCGGTCGGGGTCGCCCGCGACATTCGTCAGATCATGCCGGTGGTCGGCAGCTTTGTCGGCGAAAGCGATGCGTTTCAGGCGATGTCCGTCGAGGTTGCGGTCACCGCGAACGCGAGCCCGAGATCCGGCGAGGCTCGCTCCTGAGAGCGAGCTGGCTGCGCGGGATCGGGATGGCAAGCCGACCGGCTCGGCGTCATGATGAAGATCCAGCCACGAGGCCGAGACCGTCAGCACGCTAACGCTGCCCAAAAGCCTTCGGTCCAAGAAGCAAAAGCCTTCGGTCCAAGAAGAATGACCCAAAGCTCCCAGCCCCTCGATCCAAGGTCGAACGACGCCTACTAGACTTTTTGCCTCGCGGATAAATCGCCGGCGTTCGAGGTGATCATGTGAGCAAGACGCAGCCGATCAAACCCACAGAGGGCCTGCGGCCGCCGAACATGGCGTAGGTAATTTCCGAACCTATCGCGGCGCCGCAAGCGCACGATATGTTGCACTGCACTCGCAACCTCGTGGGCTGATGTCGGCGTCGAGTGACGTGGATTGTCCGATAGCTTCGCCTGAAGCGACGAGATGAAGGCCGCGTCTATTGTTCTGGAAAAACACCGTTCTCCGATTGAAGGCGCGCGTGCACATGCCGCGCACACGCTCCGCGCCTGCCTTCTGGCGGGGCAATCATGCTGATCGGTTTTCGTGAATTGGTGCGGCGATTGGGAAGCGCGCCTCGACCAATCCGTGAAGGGAGAAATTCATGACGACAACAAACGAATCCTTGTCAACGGTCGCGCTTGCAAAGACCGCGCTGGGTGTACAATTACCAACATGGTCGAACCCTTTCGCGACGGCGCCCGGAAACATCACGGCGGCGTTGCCAGAATATCTGGTCGACGCCTTCCAGCGCAGCATTCTCTTCCTTGATCTGCTGCGACAGCGGGGCAATGAAGAGATCGAGATCACATCTCGACCGATGGCGACGGTTCTCAGTTTCAGCCATGAAGTGCTGATGGATGGTCGGTCGCTGCCCCGGCCGATGAACTACACGCTGTCGCGCATCGTGCCTCCATCGGGGATCGAAATCGACCCGCGAAAGCGGCCGGTCGTTGTCGTCGACCCGAGAGCGGGCCAGGGACCGGGCGTCGGCGGATTCAAGGCGGAGAGCGAGATCGGCGATGCCCTCAACGCGGGCCATCCGGTCTATTTCATCGGATTCGGGGCGACGCCTGAGCCGGGCCAGCAGTTCCTGGATGTCGTCGAGGGACAGGTGAGGTTCTTCGAGCGCGTGGTCGAGCTCCATCCGGATGCGCCGCGCCCGTTCGCCATTGGCAACTGCCAGGCCGGCTATCAGACACTCATGGTGGCCATCTTGCGACCTGATCTGTTCGGGCCTTGCTTGGTTGCCGGCTCGCCCATGTCGTACTGGCAAGGCGTGCATGGGAAAAACCCGATGCGCTATGCGGGTGGTCTCCTCGGCGGCAGCTGGCTCACCGCAATGGCCAGCGATCTCGGCAAAGGGAAGATCGACGGGACCGCGTTGATCCTGAACTTCGATATTCTGAACCCAGCGAATTGGCTGTGGGGCAAGCAATACGAGGTCTATACGCACGTTGACACCGATGCCGCGCGCTACCTCAAATTCGAGAAGTGGTGGGGAGATTTCATCCAGCTGAACGGGGACGAACTGCAGTTCCTGGTCGACAACCTCTTCATCGGCGACAGGCTGACCCGCAACCAGCTTCATTCGCGCAATGGCACGATCTTCGATCTTCGCACCATTGCCTCGCCGATCATCGTATTCACATCGATGGCTGACAACATCAGTCCGCCGCCGCAGACTCTGGGCTGGATCGTCGATCTCTATAGGGACGTCGACGACATCCGCGCTACCGGCCGAACGATCGTTTATTGCGTGAGCCAGGAAATCGGCCATCTCGCCATCTTCGTCTCCGCCAAAGTCGGCGCTAAAGAGGACGAGGAATTTGTCCAGCTGATCGACGTCATCGACTGCCTGCCTCCCGGTCTCTTCGAGATGGTCATTGCGCCGCGGCCCGCCGACGTGCCTGCCACCGGCTTTGTCACCGGCGACTGGATCGCCCGCTTCGAAGCCCGTTCGCTCGATGACGTTCGGGCGCTCGGGCGCAACAGTCCCGAGGACGACCGCGCCTTCGCCGCCGTGGCAAGGGTCTCGGAAATGAACCTTTCGCTCTATCGCACCTTTTTGCAGCCCTTCGTGCGCGCGATCGCCAACCAGCCGATGGCCGATATGGCCCGAGCCATGGATCCGCTCAGGCTCAGCTACACGATCTTTGCCGATAAGAATCCGTGGATGAAAGGGTTGCAGCCATTGGCCGCCAGCGTGTCCGCGGCGCGCAAGCCGGTAGCGCCAGACAACCCATTACTCGCACTGCAGAAGCAAGTCTCCGACCAGATCACGACCGCCCTGGATTCCTATCGGGTAGCGCGTGACAGGCTGGAGGAGCAGATGTTCTTCGGCTTCTATGGCTCCCCGTTCGTCCAGGCGCTCCTCGGCATCAACGAGGACGCCGTCGTGCGACCCGTCCCGGAAACATCGCCTGAAAAGCTGGCGGCGCGTCAGGCCCAGACGGACGCGTACGCTGCGATGCGGGAGACCGGGGGGTTTGACGAAGCGCTGACCCGAGCCGTCCTCTATGTCCGCACCGCCGACCGAGCGCTCGACCAGCGCTGCGCGCTCGCGCTGAATGTCGCGCGCCAACACCTCATGCGGCTGTCGCTCGCCGAGTTCAAAGTGCTGGTTCGGAACCAGTTCTTTGTCCTCCAGCTCGAGCCTGAGCGCGCGATCGAGGCGCTCCCGTCACTTGTACCGGAGGTGGAGGCGCGGAAAAAACTGCTGAAGCAAGTGCGCGCGATCGCCAGCGCGGGCGATCCCTTGACCCCGGCCGAACGCGATCGCCTGGCCCGCCTGTCGCGGGCGCTGGGCGTCCCAAGCGAGAAGTCCCCGGCGCCTGCAACCTCGGGCCGACCGACCAACGCTAGGGTGACCGCCAGATCAGAGGCGGAGTTGCACTGAGACGGGCTCGGACACCGGCGGCTTCAACCCTCGAGACATCACTATGCCTTCGGTCGAAAACAAGACGTTCGGAGAAATCATCGTCGGCGATTCCGCGTCGACCGAGCGCACGCTGCAGGCAGGCGACGTGCGGGCCTGGGCCGCCGCCTTTGGCGAAGCGGGCGCGCTCGCTGGCCCTGGCGAAAGCCAGGCGGCTGCCGGCATCGTCACTGGCATCCTGACCGCGCTGGTCGGCTCGGCCCTTCCAGGCCCTGGAAGTTCGATCCGCGCGGCCTCGGTGCAAATCAAAGGCGCACTGCCCATCGCCACCGTGATGACGGCGAGGCTGATCGTGCGAGAGAAACGGCCGGATCAGGGGGTTGTGGTGCTGGACGGCCAGTGCACAGACCCAACGGGTCGGGTCGTCGCAACCGCGATCCTTGAAGTTCTGGCGCCCACGGTGCGGCAGCGACTCGATGTCGCCGAGCATCGGCTCGATGGGCTGATCGAGCGCTGTCGAAATCTCAAACCGATGCTGACCGGCGTCGTGCATCCGTGCAGCGCCGATGCGCTGGCAGGAGCGGTCGAGGCCGCCGAGGCCGGTCTGATCGTACCCGTCGTTTACGGCCCCGAGAGCGAGATCCGGCAAATCGCTGATCGTGCGCACCTGGATGTCGCCAAATGCCGCTTCGTGGCCGCGGATGGTCCCGAAGACTCGGCGCAGAAGGCGGCCATGGCCGCCGGCGCCGGCGAGGTCGCTGCGCTGATGAAGGGCAGCCTGCACACCGACGTGCTCTTGCACGCGATCATGCAGAAGGACGCAAAACTTCGCACCGGGCGGCTGATCAGCCACTGCGTGATGGTGTCGGCGCCCACGTATGCGCGCCGATTCGTCCTCAGCGATGTCGCGCTGAACATTGCGCCCGACACCGACCAGAAGCGCGACATTTGCCAGAATGCGATCGGTTTCGCGCGCGCACTCGGCATCGACTTGCCAAAAGTCGCCGTGCTCGCGGCGGTCGAAATGGTGCAAACCAAAATGCCCGCCACGCTCGACGGGGCGATTCTGGCCAAGATGGCCGATCGAGGGCAGATCGTCGGCGGCATCGTCGATGGGCCGCTCGACCTCGATGCGGCGGTCGATGCCGAGGCCGCGCGGGTCAAGAATATCTCCTCGCCGGTCGCGGGCTGCGCGGATGTGCTGATTGTGCCGAACATCGAGGCCGGCAACATGGTCTACAAGAACCTCGCCTTCATGGCCGATGCGCAGATCGCGGGCCTGGTGGTCGGCGCCCGGACGCCGGTAATCCTGACCAGCCGCGCCGATACGCCGGCCGCGCGCCGCTTCTCGGCGGCCGCCGCGGTGCTCTACGCCGAAACGCTGGCGCGCGATCCCGCCATCGTCCTGCCCGAAACCACGGAGTGATCGGCCATGAGCGAGGCTATCATCGTCTTCAACGCGGGCTCCACCAGCGTGAAGTTCGGCGCCTATGAAGTGGCGGCAAAGGGGACTCTGACCCCGATCAGTCGCGGCGAGGTCAGCGACATGCAGACCGACCCACAATTCGTTGCGCAGAACCCGGACGGTAAACCGCTGGATGCGCACGCCTTCGGCAAGGGCCACGCGATCGACCACCGCACCGCTCTCCATTTTGTCGTCACCTGGCTGGAGAAGAACATCGCGACGATGAAGGTGGTTGCGGCTGGACATCGGGTGGTGCTCGGCGGGACAAGGTTTGAGGCGCCGGTGTTGATCGACGCCGATGTGCTGGCTTATCTCGACTCGCTCGTGGTGATGGAGCCGACGCACCAGCCATACAACGTGCGTGGAGTCCGTGCGCTGGCCGAGGCGTTCCCCGACCTGCCGCAGGTGGCTTGTTTCGACTCCTCGTTCCATCGGACCATGCCCGAGGTGGCGCAGATTTATGCCCTCCCGAAAGACGTGCTCGACGCCGGCGCACGCCATTGGGGCTACCATGGCATCTCCTACGACTACATCAGCCGGCAGGCGCCGAAATATGCGCCCGCGGCGCGTCGAGTGATCGCCGCGCATCTCGGGGGCGGCGCAAGCCTGTGCGCGATGCTTGACGGAAAGAGCGTCGAAACGACGATGGGCTTCGGGGCGCTGAGCGGACTGTCGATGGCGACGCGATCGGGCGACGTCCCGCAGGACCTCCTCTTCTACCTACTGCGCCGCAAGCTCTTCGACGACGCGTCGCTGGAGAAGATGCTGTACGAGCAAGCGGGCCTGCTTGGTCTGTCTGGCGTCAGCGGCGACATGCGACTGCTACAGGACAGCGTGGATCCGCGAGCAGTCGCCGCGGTGGAGTATTTCGTCTATGCGATGGCGAAGTATGTCGGCGCCTACGCGGCTGTGCTTGGAGGGCTGGACGCCTTTGTCTTCACTGCCGGCATCGGTGAGCACTCAGTCGCCGTGCGCGCGGCGCTATGCAACAAGATGGCCTGGCTCGGCGTTAAGCTGGACGAGCCGGCGAACGCGGCCGGCGGGCCGCGCATTTCCGCTCCAGATAGCGACGTATCTGTCTGGGTCATCCCCACCAACGAAGAACTGATGATCGCGCAGCACACGCTGGCGCTCGTTCGCCCCTAAAGAATTCCGGCGGGGCCGGTTGGTGGGCGATGCATACGGAACGCGAAAAGGCATTAGCATGCCGTCGAACTGAGCAACCGCCTTGCCAGGCGCGCTGCTGCAGCCGACGGGCGACGGAGTTGAATGGGTAGTTTCCGCCGCTGTCGGGCGAAGGTCGAAACAATTACCGTGCCTAAAACCAGGGATTGACCATCATGCGCGCGCTGATTGCTTTGATCGTGATCGTCTATCTTGTCGGAGTTGGCGTCGCACTGTCGCCCACATTTCGGGCCGAGTGGAATAGGGGTACGGCGTCAAACCTCTTCGCGAGCATAGGACAGGCTCTGCCAAACGCACTCGCGTGGCCGGCAGGGATTTACCACAGGATGACCAACCATGGTTGACCGCATTTGACCGAGCGGCGGATGTTGGTTTTGGTCCAAGCAACAGCGCGATGAAGGCAACGTCTTTTTTATCCCTCGCCGTGCTCCCAAACCCCAGCATTATGTTGACGTTGTACCGCTCAATGGTGAGCGCGATTGAAGCCTCGCATGAGTAGATTCCGATTCTTGCACGCCCCAGCTAATGGGGGCTCGATGCACTCAGCCATGGCGCAGGAGCAGGAGGCGTTCATGAACTGGGATCAAATCCAAGTGAGTTGGCAGCAGCTCAAAGAGAAATTCGTCTTCCAGTGGGTTAGGGTGACGGATGACAACTACAAGGGTCTCGAACTGATCGGCGCGGAGATGTCGAGGGACGGCCAAAGCGACGGGCAGCCGAAGGCGTTTCGCCCCGACGACCGCGAAAAGCGGAGCGAATTCTCGCTGCACATTGGCAGTTGATTCAACTTGCGACACAGATCTGAAAGCGGGAGTGATTTCCCGCCCCCGTCAATTCTCAGTTTGATCCGAAGCAAGCGCGGCCCATCCGAGACACAGCGATCACCGAGGGTCGCGCCGTCTCGTTTCCGATCGGGCATGACGACGTGTGCCTGGACGTCAGCGTCAACGTTCAGATGAGCCCCCTCTATGTGTCAATCGGCGTCCAAAATTGACCCCCCCCTTTGGGAAGGGCGCGGACGGCAGCGCTCGCCCCGGCGGAGCTGGTCGGGGTTGCGCAGCCGGGGCGAGCGCGGTTCGGTGAGGCGCTGGCGTTGGTCAGGCGCGGTTCTTGAAGCGTCGGCTCTCGTGCCGGGCGGACGTCGGGCGGGTCAATCCCGTCCGAAGCCGCGGGGCGGAACGATTGCCTGGAGGTCGGTGAGGTCGAGGTCGCAGATCGCCTGCAACGCCTCGGCGGTGGCGCTGTCCTCAAGGTTCTCCGGCAGAGCTTCCAGCCAGGCGGCATACTGACCCTGCAACGTGGCCAGCTCGGAGACAGCGTCGCGCCAACGCTTGACGCGACTGCGGTGATCGAGGGGTCGCCATATCCGGACTGCCGGCGTCCCAGACTCCCGAGCGGCGCGACAGCGCGCCTGGCGCTCGGCGTCGGTCATCGGTCGCTCGCCGATCGGCTTGCGCGGCATGGTCCACTCCGAAGCGTGACGTCACGAAATCCCGGTCATGAGACGACGCTCAAGCGCGGTTCTTGAAGCGCCAGCTCTCGTTGCCGGTTTCGACGATGTCGCAGTGATGGGTGAGGCGATCGAGGAGCGCCGTGGTCATCTTAGGATCGCCGAACACGCTCGGCCATTCGCCGAAGGCGAGATTGGTGGTGAGAAGGATCGAGGTGCGCTCGTAGAGCCGGCTGACGAGGTGAAAGAGAAGCTGGCCGCCGGCCTGGGCGAACGGCAGGTAGCAGAGCTCGTCGAGGACGACGAAGTCCATGCGGGTGAGAGAATCGGCGATGCGGCCCTGGCGTCCCGCGCGCGCCTCGGCCTCCAGACGGTTGACGAGGTCGACGACATTGAAGAAGCGCGCCCGAGCGCTGCGCTTGCGTATGCAATTGGCGGTGATGGCGATCGACAGATGGGTTTTGCCGGCGCCGGTCGAGACAGCGACATGGTGCCGGGATTCTGGCGAGCGAAGAGACAATCTACTATGCCTTTCATCCACTCGCTGGCAGGGCGGTGGCCACGAGCGGTCGGCGCGTCGTTTTCGGGGGCGATGTGCATCTCACGATTCGTCTTGCCGACGGCACGCTGACGTTGACGCCAGAGTGGATGTTGCGGCCTGCGGCTGCAGCCTGCGAGATTCGTACGGCTCCGCGGCTTTGCCTGGCGCGTTTGCGTGGTCTGCGCGCTTATCTCGATGCGGTTCTAGGCTCCGACCGTGGGGATTCGCCCCTGACCGACGGAGCTGATCATGCGCCTGAAACGCCGACAACCGGACCTGTTCGAAGAGCCGCCGCGCCTGCGACCGATCCCGAACGAACGCCGCCGGGCGATGGTGGAGAGTTTGCGAGCGCTTCTGGCGGAGGCGCTTTCGCAGAAGGTCTCGGCTTCGATCCGGAAGGAGGCGCGCCATGAGCCGGATCGAGGCTGACCATCTCGCCCGGGAGGCGATCGTCTACGTCCGCCAGTCGACGGTCGATCAGGTGAACAACAACGTTGAGAGCCGTCGACGCCAATATGGGCTGGTCGAGCGAGCCCGGCAGCTCGGCTGGGCCGACGTCAGCGTCATCGACGACGATCTCGGCCGCTCCGGCTCGGGCGTCAGCCGCCCCGGGTTCGAGAAGCTGCTGGCTGCGATCTGCGAAGGCCGGGTCGGCGCGGTGGTGTCGATCGAGGCCTCGCGCCTGGCCCGCAACGGGCGTGACTGGCACACGCTGCTCGAGTTCTGCGGGCTCGTCGGGACGCTGATCGCGGATGAGGACGGCGTCTACGATCCCCGTCTTCCCAACGACAGGCTCCTGCTCGGCATGAAAGGCACAATGAGCGAGATGGAGCTGACGATCCTGCGCCAGCGCGCCCATGAAGCGCTCAAGCAGAAGGCGCGCCGCGGCGAGCTCTTCACCTCGGTCGCCATCGGCTACGTGCGCAACCACCACGATCGGATCGAGAAGGACCCGGACCTTCGCGTGCGCGAAGCGCTTGCGCTCGTCTTTCGGAAGTTCGAAGAACTGCAGAGCGTGCGGCAGGTCCATCTCTGGTTTCGGCAGGAGAGGATCTTGCTCCCCGCCGTCTGCTACGGCACGGAAGGCCGAGGCCTGGAGTGGAAGCCGCCGGTCTACAATACGATCCATCACATCCTCACCAACCCGATTTACGCCGGCGCCTATGCGTACGGCCGGTCGATCAGCAAGACGAGAATTGAGAATGGCCGAAAACGCGTCACGCGCGGTGTTCGGGTCGAGCGGCCTGAGTGGGACATTTTGATCCGCGACCACCATGAGGGTTATATCGGCTGGGATGCCTTCGAGAGGAATCAGCGCCTGATCAGCGACAACGCCAACGGCAAGAGCTGGGCGAGCCGGGGCGCCGTGCGGCGAGGGGAAGCCTTGCTCGCCGGCTTGTTCCGCTGCGGCCATTGCGGGCGCAAGCTGCATGTCGCTTACGGCGGAACGAAGGGCGACGTCGCGCGCTATCACTGCCAGGGCGCATTCCTCAACCACGGGACGAAGCGCTGCATCTCCTTCGGCAGTCTTCGCGTCGACGCCGCGGTCGCCGCCGAAGTCATCGAGCGCATTCAGCCTCTGGGCGTCGAAGCGGCTCTGGCGGCTCTTCAGGAACGTGGACGCGAGGACGCCGAGAAGCGCCGACAGGTCGAGCTGGCGCTCAAGCAGGCGCGTTTCGAGGCTGCGCACGCTCGACGGCAATATGACGCCGTCGATCCCGACAACCGGCTGGTCGCGGGCGAACTCGAGCGGCGCTGGAACGAGCGCCTGAAGGAGGAGCGACGGCTTCAGGACGAACTCGATGCGTTCAGCGCCACGCCTTCGAACGGCGTAACTCCAGATGAGCGGGAAGCGCTCATGAGGCTCGGCGCCGACGTCGAGCGCGCCTGGCATGCGGAAGGGGCGACCATCGCCACACGCAAGCGGATCGTGCGCACGCTGATCGAGGAGATCGTCGTACGCGTGGAGGATGATGGTCTCGATCTCGTCATCCGCTGGGCGGGCGAGGATCATACGGCACTTCGCGTGCGCAAGAACCGCACGGGGGAGCACCGCTGGCGTGTCGACGCCGATGTCGTCAATCTGGTGCGGGCGATGGCCCGACAGATGCCGGACATGGGGATCGCGGCCGCTCTCAATCGGACCGGGAAGACGACGGCCAAGGGGCATTCGTGGACGCGAACGCGGGTGGCCACTCTGCGCAACATTCACGGCATCGCCGTCTACCGAGAGGGCGAACGCGCCGAGCGCGGCGAGGCGACGCTGGACGAGGCGGCCGAGACCCTCGCCGTCAGTCCCGCGACCGTTCGCCGCCTGATTATCGAAGGCGCTCTTCCCGCAAATCAGATCTGCAAAGGGGCGCCTTGGGTCATCCGCACCGCCGATATCCAGAGCGCCGAGGTCGCTTCCGCTGCCGAGCGGCGAAGGAAGCATGCGCCCAGAACTCCGCCGTCTGAAGATCAGCCGGCGCTACCCCTGAACTTTCAATGAGATGGCGAGGTGAGCATTATGAATCGGGCTCGGTGCCGCCGATGAACACGACGTTGCGCTGCTGGTCGATGAAGCCGCCGCCGGCGAGATCACGAACGAGCGCGTCGTTGATCGGCGTGTTCTTGAACACGAAGTCGTCGAGATCCTTGGCGAGCGGCAGCTTGGAGGCCGTGATCTGATACTTGATCGACCGCGCCTGCTTCTCCGAGATCTCGGCGCGCAGGAGATCGCCGACGAAGCGCTGGCGGTTCATGCTGGCGCTTGAGCGCGGTCGCGAGCGTCTCGTCGTAGGCGGCCTTCATGCCGATAGAGCTTCAGTTCGCCCATCATGTCGAGGACTTCGGTTCGCTCCATCGTCAGGCGCTCCTCAAGCTGTCGTAGCGGGCGCAGTCGGCGACTGGCGCATGGCGCAGGCTCAGCGCGGCGGGGGTGTGGATCGGCGGCGCCGGTCCGGGATCGCGGCGGCGCGCCAGAATGTTGAGGACGACGTCGGCCGAATGGACGCCCTCGGCGAGCGCCTGGGCGCAGGCGGCCTCGACCGCCGGCAATCCGTCGGAGAGCACCGCGGCGAGAATTTTGACGAACTGCCGGTCGCCATCGTCGGAGCCGGCGAGCTTGCGCCGGATGCGGTCCAGCGCCGACGGCAGCACCCAGTCCCTGAACGGCGCGCCGTTGCGCAAGGCGCCGGGCTTGCGCGCCAGCACCGGCACGTAATGCCAGGGATCGTACTCGATCTTGCCGCGACCGAACGCGCGCGGATGCTCCGCGACGATCCGCCCGTCCTGGCGGACGACGATGCGATCGGCGTAGGCGTGGATGTCGAC
>CAVPXF010000049.1:0-43795 GCA_963709655.1 uncultured Alphaproteobacteria bacterium | reverse complement strand
AGAAGGGACGCGCGGACGCACCTGCAGGCGACGCGCGCCCGGAAAATCCGCCGGAAGCCATTGAAAAGATTGATTCCGCGCCCGGAGACTCCCTCTCCCCGCTTCAGCGGGGAGAGGGTTGGGGTGAGGGGCCTGGGCGATTGGCCGCCGAATCTCACCCAGCCCCTCATCCTAGCCTTCTCCCCGTGAACGGGGAGAAGGGACGCGCGGACGCATCTGCAGGTGACGCTCGCCCGGAAAATCCGCCGGAAGCCATTGAAAAGATTGATTCCGCGCCCGGAGAAATCGAGACGAGCCCGGCGACGCAGAACCCCCTCGCCCTCCCCGGGCTCTTGACCCGGGGATCGCGGGGAGAGGGTCGGGGTGAGGGGCCTGGGCGATTGGCCGCCGAATCTCACCAGGCCCCTCATCCTGACCTTCTCCCCGCACGCGGGGAGAAGGGACGCTCCCCGGCGCGCCACGCTCGCCCGGAAATCTCGCCGCAACCCTCTGAAAAGATTGAAACCGCGCCCGGAGAAATCGAGACGATCCCGACGGCGCAGGACCCCCTCGCCCCCCCGGGCTCTTGACCCGGGGATCGCGGGCACGCGGGGAGAAGGGACGCTCCCCGGCGCCCGACGATCGCCCGGAAAAGTCTCTCCAAGCTCTTGAAAAGGCTCAAAATGGACCCGGGCGTAACAAGGCGGGCTGAGACCCGTCGGAGGCGGGCCGCCGCCCTCGCCGGCGGCCGGGTAGGTGACGCCGTGTCGGCTTGGCATGGATTTGGCGCCGTCGCCACGCCCGCTTGGCGCCGGATCCACCCTCTTGCGGTGGGACGCGGACGCCGCGATTGTTCGGCCGAACGCCGGACGGGCGCCGCGGCGCCCGGACATCCGGCTTCGCCCTTCGTCGCGCGAGCGACGGGGACGGCGGCGCGTCAGGAAAGGAAAGTCGCAGAGTGACCGTGACCTCAGACCTTGCCTGGTATCCGATCGACCGCTGCTTTGTCGGCGGCCGATGGGTCGCGCCGAGCGCCGGCGAGACGCTTCCCCTAGAGGATCCGTCGCGCGGCGTCGCGATCGGTTCGATCGCCCGCGGGACGGCGCCGGACGTCGACGCCGCGGTCGCTTACGCCCAGCGGGCGCTTGCCGGCGACTGGGGGAGGCTGACCGCGACCGAGCGCGGGCGGCTGATGATGCGGCTCAGCGAACGCATCATGAGCCGGGTCGAGGAACTCGCCAAAATCGAGGCGCTCGACGTCGGCAAGCCGCTGAGGCAAGGCCGCGCGGACGCGCTGGCGATGGCGCGCTACATGGAGTTTTACGCCGGCGCGGCCGACAAGGTGATGGGCGAGACCATTCCCTATCTCGACGGCTACACGGTCTACACCTTGCGCGAGCCGCATGGGGTGACCGGCCATATCGTGCCGTGGAACTATCCGATGCAGATCGCCGGCCGCACGGTCGGCGCGGCGCTGGCGATGGGCAACGCCTGCGTCTTGAAGCCGGCGGAGGAGGCTTGCCTCACCTCCCTCGCGCTCGCCGATCTCGCCCGCGAGGCGGGCTTTCCGGACGGCGCCCTCAATGTCGTGCCGGGCCTCGGCGAGGAGGCGGGCGCAGCGCTCGCCGCCCATCCCGGCGTCCGCCATCTGTCGTTCACCGGATCGGTCGCTGTCGGAGCGCTGGTCCAGGCGGCGGCCGCCCGGCATGTCGCGCCCGTGACGCTGGAACTCGGCGGGAAATCGCCCCAGCTCGTCTTCGCCGACGCCGACCTCGACCGCGCCGTGCCGTTCCTGGTCAACGCGGGCGTGCAGAACGCCGGGCAGACCTGCTCGGCGTCCTCCCGCATCCTGGTCGAAAGACAGCGCTATGGCGAGGTGGTCGAGCGCATGGCCGAGCGCTACCGGGCGCTGCGGGTCGGTCCGGCCGACGCCGACCTCGACGTCGGCCCGCTGATCTCGGCGCGGCAGAAGGCGATCGTCGAGGGCTTTCTGGCGGCCGGCGCCGATCTCGAGATCGCGGCTCGGGCGACGATCGCCGCGGACGCGCCCGCAGGCGGCCACTATGTCGCGCCGGTCCTGTTGGCCGGCGTGCGGCCCGGCCATCGCCTCGCGCAGGAGGAAATCTTCGGTCCCGTCCAGGTCGTCATTCCGTTCGCGGACGAGGCCGAGGCCGTGGCGATCGCCAACGGGACGGGCTATGGGCTGGTGGCGGGGGTCTGGACGGCGGACGGCGGCCGGCAGATGCGGCTCGCCAAGGCGTTGCAAGCCGGGCAGGTGTTCCTCAACAATTACGGCGCCGGCGGCGGGGTCGAACTGCCGTTCGGCGGCGTCGGCAAGTCCGGACATGGGCGTGAGAAGGGATTCGAGGCGCTTTACGGCTTCTCCGTCCTGAAGACGGTCGCAGCCTGGCATGGCTGACCGGTGCAGGGGAACGCCGGCTCCGGGCGGTTCGGCGATCCGACCGCAGCGCGGCCCCCCTTCTCCAGCTTTGCTGGGGAAGGTGGCGCCGTAGGGCGTCGAAAGACGCCCGTCTTTCGACGGGCTATGGCGCCGGATGTGGTGTGGTCCGCTGCCGCAACCTCGGATTGGATTGCACGACCGTGACCCCGAGTCTTCATCGACTTATCCCTGCTTTCCGCACCCCATCCGGCCCTCCGGGCCACCTTCCCCGCTTCGCGGAGAAGGAGGCGCGCGAAGGCTCGAGACTAAGACAGATCGACTTGTGTGAATGCCGGCAGCGGACGGTCGACAGGCCTCCGGGTCTTCAACGCTCGTTTACGGCGGCGGGCAAACAAAAGCGCGCCGGAGCTTACGCGCCGGCGCGGATTTTTACGAGGTCCCGATTGAGACTACGCCGCCTCTTCGATCTCTGCCTCCGCAGCCTGCGGGGCGCCGGCCTTCGCCTGCCGGGCGGCCGTCTTCTGCAGTTGGGCCTCGATCGCCTTCAGCGCGTCGATCTCGTTCGACTTCTGAACGGCGGCGATCTCGCGGACCATCCGATCCAGCGCGGCCTCATACAACTGCCGCTCGGAGTACGACTGCTCGGGCTGCGCTTCGGAGCGATAGAGATCCCTGACCACTTCGGCGATCGCTGCGATGTCGCCGGAATTGATCTTGGTCTCGTATTCCTGGGCGCGCCGCGACCACATGGTCCGCTTGACGCGGGCGCGGCCGCTCAGAATATCGAGAGACCGCTTCGCCGTGTCGGGGTCCGAGATCTTGCGCATGCCCACGCCGGTGACCTTCGATGTCGGCACCCGCAAGGTCATCTTGTCCTTGGAGAAGCTGATCACGAACAATTCGAGTTTGAAGCCGGCGACCTCCTGCTCTTCAATCGCCACGATCTGGCCGACGCCGTGCGCCGGATAGACGACGAACTCGCTCAGCTTGAAACCCTGCCGCTGCGCGGCCGATTTGCCGGTCTTCGAGGAAGCGACGCCGTCGTCCTTGGACGCCGGCTTCTGTTTGGCGTTGGCCGGGGCCGCCTTGGGCAGCGCGATCCCGCTCACGACCGTGGGCGCGGCTGCCGACTTGATCTCCGGACCGGGCGCGGCGTCAATCTTCTCGACCTTCAATGCGGACTCCTCACTCGGGGTTTGTATTTTCGTCTTCCGCAGGCTCTTCACCTGCAAATTCGGGTCCACCACGCCGCCATTCGCTTTGTCATCGACGGCGAGACCGTTCACTTCGCGGTTCAAGGTTGTTTTCACTCCGCCCTTAGGGGTTGCCTTGCCGCCTTGACGAATTCCCCCTCGCGCCGTCCGTTGCGGCTTTTTCACGGCTTTCCCACTGGCAGGGCGCCTTTTGGCGGCCGCAGTCTTTTTGGCCACCGACTTCTTTTTGGCCACCGACTTCTTTTTGGCGGCCGCGGCTTGCGCAGACCTCGCGCCGGCCTTCCTGGCTGTCTTCGGCGCCGCACGCGTTGTGGGTTGCGATCGCTTCTTGGAGTCGACGGTCTTCGTGCGAACGCTCTTTGCCCGGCCACTCTTTGCAGACCTCTTACGCGCCGCCATCGTCCGAACTCCACCAACGCGCGCCATACTACGCGCGTGCCGCCCTCTGCGCCAGCAGAGCCCGAAAAACCGCGAACTACGCCTACTCCGGCGCCAACGGTTGTAGGAAGATCCGCGCGACACGTCATTTCCGTCCGCGGAATTTCGTTTAGCACAATTCTATCGAAATTTCAAAGGATGAGAAGAACAATTTATTTATGTTATAAACGGCCTGCCCGAAAACTCCCGTCTCTCGGCCCGAGCGTCGCTCAGTCGCCCTGGCCAGGCTCCGCAGCAAAGAAATCGTTAAACTTGTTGGGTTTGCCGTCAAACTCCTTGCCGTCCGCCGGAGGTTCTCGTTTGGCGGTTATATTTGGCCATGATTTCGAATATTCTGCATTCAGGGACAGCCATTTGGTCAACCCGGGCTCGGTATCCGGCTTGATGGCTTCGGCCGGACACTCCGGCTCGCAAACGCCGCAGTCGATACATTCGTCCGGATGGATCACCAGCATGTTGGCGCCCTCGTAGAAACAATCGACCGGGCAGACCTCGACGCAATCCATGTATTTGCACTTGATACAGTTCTCGACAACAACATAAGTCATTGGCTGCGCCTCGTTTGACTTCAGACAGGGGCCCGACCGCCCGTCGATTGCGGAGCGTATCGCCGCCGGTCGTTGGGCTTCGCTCAGGTTCGCTTCTTGCTCTCCGATTCGAGGATCGAGCGCAACTCCATCAGCTTTGCGAAAGGCGACATGGGATCGACCACCGGCCTTCTCTCCCCGCCCGGACGCCCTCCCGCCGACGGCCGACCGTCGCGTCTCTCATCACGTCTCTCATCAGGCTTCAGGGGCGTCTTGGGCGAACCCCAGGTCTTCTGGCCGCCCTCGCGAGCGGGTTTCCCGACCGTCGCTGGGCGCCCGGTTCTCGGAGCGGCGCTCTCGGCGTGGATCGCGGCGCCGGCCGCCTCGCCGCTCGAGGCGCCCGCGCCGGGTTGCAACGGAGCGCGCTGAGGATCGGCCGTCGAAACCCGCCGTCGCGCCTGGCGATGATGGGGCTTTGGTTGGCGCGGATTGGGATGTTCGCGCGAACCGCCACACCGTGACGGTTTCGTTCTCGGCGAATGAGGCTTTCGTCTCTTGAGCCTCTTGCGGCGGCGCTTCCATCGAGAGGTCGGCCGGCGGCCGGATCTCGGAAGACGGATCCGAAGGCGCCTCCGCAGGGTCCGTGACTCCGGTCGGTTCCGGAGCGGAAGCTTCGAGGGCCGGCGGCGCTGCGTCTCGCGGCGTCCCGGTCGGAAGGTCCGGCGCCGGCCCGATCTCGGCCGGCGCATCCGGCGATGGCGCCTCGGCAGGGCCGGTCTGCATGGCCGGTTCAGGAGCCGGAGCTTCGATGGCCCATGGATGAACGCCGTCGGGCGGCGCGCGTTGCACCGACAGGTCGGCCTCGGCGAGCGGCGCCCCCTGCGGGTCCGCGGCGTCGACACCCTCAGCGCCAGCGCCCGCGGGTTCCCCGCTTTCGGCTTGGCCCGTCGCCTCTGCCCAATCCCCCTCGCCCTTGGCCTCCGCGCCTTCGGATTCCGGACCCGGCGCTTCGCTCGTCCCGGGCGTCGGGGCGGCGGGAGTCGCCGCGGCCGGCCATACGATTTCGTTGCGTTGAACTGTCAGGCTCTCAAATCCCAACGCTCTCAGGACAGATGAGAATCCATCGCCGGAGCAGCCCGTCAGAGACGTCATCTGGCTGGTGACCTGGAACGCCGGCGGACCGGAATCCGATCCGTTCACGACCCGCAGGACCGACGCGGCGCGGATCATGTCGGCCAGGCGCTCGACGATATCGACCCTGACGACCCGGTCGCCACAGGACCGAAACCCTCCGATCCGATAGGTTTCCGGGTTGACCCGCGCATCGGGCGGCGCCGAGGTTCGCCCTGACGACGCCATCGGGATCAGCCCCTGCGCCGCCGCGCTAAGCTCCTCGTCTCCCTTCTGAACGCACCACAATTGCAGCGCCAGCGCCCTCGAGGCCGGACGGAGCGTCGACGGCACGTAAAGATAGTAGGAGCCAAAACGTACGCCCTGCTTTCTCAGCACGCCTCTGGCGTTCTGGTCGAGACCGCGGACGACGTTCCGCACCGGCTCGCGGTCCAGGACGCCCAATGCGTTGGCGATCCTGACGGCGAGATCCTGGAGTTGCGACGAGCCTTCCTGAAGCCCGCGAAGCGAGGAGAGCGGCCCCAAAAGCCGCTGGATCGTCGCGCTCAGCCACAGCTCAAGGCGCGCGACAACCAACGTTTGCGCCTCGGCGGACATCGCCTCGTCCACGAACAAAATCGTGCGGGGCGCCAGAATGTCCTGGCCAGGCGCGAGTTTCGCCACGGAATCGCCGAGCCAGCGGATTGTTCCGTCGCTCGCGAGGACGATCGAAGAATCGACCGCCTGATGGAAACGGGCGGCCCGCACGTCCAGTTCGAGCGCGAGGGCCGCGCGCCGCTGTTCGTCGTCCGTCCCGCCGCGGCTGGCGACGCCGTCCCTCGCTCCCACGAACTGGAAACCTTGAAGACTGGAAAAGTCCGGCGCCGGCTGACTGGGTCCAGGAGGCAATCGTTCTTCGACGGACGTCGCGTCTCCGTCAATCACCATGTGGCTCCGCGCCTCACGTCAGCGTGTGGAATCTGGGCTTTGGCCCGCGAAGGTTCGAGCGCCGCACTCCTTATCCGACCTGCAGGCCGGCGCCAATAGTAAAGGCGTTGGGCGCGTGGCCGAAACGGCCGCGGCCGCGCGGATAAGGTGTTCTCTCGACATGGGTTTGGCGCGCAACCCCGGCAATGACCATTCAACTCGACGTACATGAGCTTGAGTCCCGCGGTTCATGGGCCGGCTTGGCGTCGAGCCTGGCTAAAGGCGGCTTATAAGGCTCGACGTATCCAGACGGCTTCCGCCCTTGGATTGAATATCGCTGTAGAATTGGTCGACGAGCGCCGTTACAGGCAGCGACGCGCCGTTTCGACGCGCTTCGTCGAGACAGATCGCGAGGTCCTTTCGCATCCAGTCCACCGCGAAGCCGAAGTCGAATTTTCGCGCGATCATCGTCTCGTGGCGATGGTCCATCTGCCAGGACTGAGCCGCGCCTTTGGAAATCACCTCCACAACCCGTTGCGGGTCCAGACCCGCGAGTTCCGCGAACCGGACGCCTTCCGAGAGCGCCTGCACCAGACCGGCAATGCATATCTGGTTGACCATCTTGGTCAATTGTCCCGCCCCGGCAGATCCCATCAGGCGGCAGGACCGGGCATAGGCGTCGATAACCGGCTTGACCTTGACGAAGTCATTGTCGTCGCCGCCGCACATGACGGTCAACTGCCCTTTTTCCGCGCCCGCCTGCCCGCCCGAAACCGGCGCGTCGACAAAGCCGAAACCGTGGGCTCTCGCTTCCCCGGCGAGTTCGCGCGCGACGGTGGCCGAGGCGGTCGTGTGATCGATGAATTGCGCCCCCTGCCGCATGCCGGCGAACGCGCCCGTTTCCCCGAGACAGACCGACCGGAGGTCATTGTCGTTTCCGACGCAGGCGAAGACGAAATCGCCATCCTCGGCCGCTTCCCGCGGCGTCGGCGCGCTCCGCCCGCCGTAGGTTTCCACCCACCTGGCGGCGACCTCGGGCGTCCGGTTGTAGACGACGGCGTCATGCCCGGCCCGCGCGAGGTGTCCCGCCATTGGAAAACCCATCACGCCGAGACCTATGAATGCGACCTTGCTCATCTTATGATCCTGTTGTTGGGTCCAACCTTGTCCTCGAGGCCGCTCCTGGCGATCGGGATCCCGACCGTCCGCCCTTGGAAGCGGCGCCCAGGCCTCCTTCAGTCCGGAAAGACCACCGTCTTGCCGTGGTTCAGCAGCACCCTGTCCTCCAGCACATGCCCGAGCGCCCGCGCAAGCACCCGGCGCTCGATGTCGCGGCCCTTACGCACCAGAACCTCGGGCGTGTCGCGGTGGCTGATCCGCTCGACATCCTGCTCGATGATCGGCCCCTCATCGAGGTCGGGAGTGACGAAATGGGCCGTCGCGCCGATCAGCTTAACGCCGCGGACGTGCGCCTGGTGGTACGGCTTCGCCCCCTTGAACCCAGGCAGAAAAGAGTGGTGGATATTGATGCAGCGGCCCTTGAGCTTGGCGGCGAAGCCTTCCGACAGGATCTGCATATAGCGCGCCAGCACGACGACGTCGGCTTTCGCGGTCCGGATGATCTCCCAAGCCTGAGCCTCCCGCTCCATCTTGGTCTCCCGGGTCACTGGCAGATAGTGGAACGGAATGCCGTCAAAGTCGATGTGGGCGTAGGTCTCGCGTGGATAATTGGCGAGGATCGCCACCGGTTCCATCGGCATCTCGCCGCTGCGCCAGCGGTAGATGAGGTCGACCAGGCAGTGGTCGAATCGCGAGACCATGATCGCCACCCGCTTCTTTCGTCCGGTTGGCCGCATCGACCAGGCCATATCGTAGGCTTCCGCAATCCCGCGAAAGCTGGCGCCGAGCGCGGCGACGTCCGCCTCAGCGCTCGCGGCGTTGAACTCGACCCGCATGAAGAAGCTGCCGGTCAGCGTATCGTCGAACTGTTGCGCGTCGAGAATGTTGTACCCGCCATCGAACAGGGCCGTCGAAACCCTGGCGACAATGCCCGGTTTGTTGGCGCAGGACAGGGTCAGAATGTGACGCTGCGAGGGCATGCGGTTTTGACTTCCAGCGTCTTCAAGCATCACCAACGCATCCCGTCTGCGGATTGCCTCCGCGGCCTTTTCCCGGCGGGCCTCGCCGAGGCGGCCGGCCTGCCATTTCCGAGTCCGTTTCTCGCTTTTTCAGAGCCTTGCGGCGCCTTTTGCAAGTTCCGCCGACGGGTCGAACCCGGCGTGGGCGCCGCGGCTGTTTGGCCCGGACGAGGCATTGGCAGGGGCTTAGGCGCCAAAACCTGTCCAAAATCAACTGTCGGGACGCCGGCGTCGCCGCTCGGGAGAGATCGGCGTTGGGACGAGCGTCGGGCGGCTGGCGACTCTCGAAGTAAAGACTTAGTCGTTTCGCCACGCGGTATTTGATTCAAATACTGACAGATGTATATAGGCACAGTTAGAAATGAACAATTGATTAGATTTAGCCGGGAAAACACCTCCTTAATTGTGTGCCCAATCACGAGTTGATTTCGCCCGCCTGAACGCGCACTTAAATACTGCCTGCTCACATCAGCAGACTGCGGCTGTATTTGACTCCGTCGAAGCCGCAGGCTCCATCGTCGGTCTTGAAAGCCATGACATCGATTCTATCCGGCCTTTCGCCAGCCCTCACAAAGGCGTTGTCCACCGCCCAGATCGCTTCCCTGCAACCCTCCGACATCGCGGTGATGACGACGGCCCAGGCGGCCGTCTTGTCCGCCGCCCAGGTCGACGCGCTCAGCAAGAGCGCCCTCCAGTCGCTGTCCTCGGCCCAGATCCAGGCCATCGCGACGTCGACAATCGCAGGCCTTGCGGCGACGCAGGTCGCCGCGCTGACGCCTGCCCAGATCGGCGCGCTGACCGCGGCCGAGATCGAGGCGCTGACGACCTCCGACATCGCCGCCATGTCGATGGCGCAGGCGGCGGCCTTGACGGCGGCCCAGATGGCGGCGCTGGCAGCCGCGCAGGCTGGGGCGCTGACCCCAGCGGACGTCGCGGTCCTGTCGTCCGCGCAGATCAACGGCCTCAGCGCTGCCGCGCTTGACGCACTTCACGGCCTGACGGCGGCGCAGGCCGCGAGCTTCACGGCCAAGACGATCGGGGCCTTGTCGGCCGCCCAGTTTGCCGCGCTGATCGCCCCGAACGCCGGGACGCTGACGGCGGCGCAGGCGGCCGGCCTCACGACGGCCGAAATCCAGGCTCTGACGGCGGCCGAGACCGCCGCGCTCTCGACCAGCGTCGTGTCCGCGCTGTCGACGACCCAGATCAAGGCGCTGTCGGCGGCGCAGGCCGCGGCCCTGACGGCGACGCAGATCGCCGCTCTGTCGGCGGCCCAGATCGGCGCCCTGACGACGGCCGCGCTAGGCGGAATGACCCCGGCGCAAGTCGCAGCCCTGAAGCCAGCACAAATCGCCGCGCTGACCACGGCTGAGGTCGCCGCGCTCACGACCTCCGACATCGCCGCTCTGTCGACGGCGCAGGCGGCGGCTTTGACGCCGGCCCAGATTTCGGCGCTCACGACCGCAGAGGCCGGAGCGCTGACCGCCGCGGACGTCGCGGTTCTCTCGGCGGCGCAGGCCGCGGGCTTCACGGCCAAGACGATCGGGGCCTTGTCGGCCGCCCAGTTTGCCGCGCTGATCGCTCCGAACGCCGGGACGCTGACGGCGGCGCAGGCGGCCGGCCTCACGACGGCCGAGATCCAGGCTCTGACGGCGGCCGAGACCGCCGCGCTCTCGACGGGCGTCGTGTCCGCGCTGTCGACGACCCAGATCAAGGCGCTGTCGGCGGCGCAGGCCGCAGCCCTGACGGCGACGCAGATCGCCGCTCTGTCGGCGGCCCAGATCGGCGCCCTGACGACGGCCGCGCTAGGCGGAATGACCCCGGCGCAAGTCGCAGCCCTGAAGCCAGCACAAATCGCCGCGCTGACCACGGCTGAGGTCGCCGCGCTCACGACCTCCGACATCGCCGCTCTGTCGACGGCGCAGGCGGCGGCTTTGACGCCGGCCCAGATTTCGGCGCTCACGACCGCAGAGGCCGGAGCGCTGACCGCCGCGGACGTCGCGGTTCTCTCGTTGGCGCAGATCAACGGCCTGAGCGCTGCGGCGCTCCAGGCGCTCAAAGGGCTGACGGCGGCGCAGGCCGCGGGCTTCACGGCCAAGACGATCGGGGCCTTGTCGGCCGCCCAGTTTGCCGCGCTGATCGCCCCGAACGCCGGGGCGCTGACGGCGGCGCAGGCGGCCGGCCTCACGACGGCCGAAATCCAGGCTCTGACGGCGGCCGAGACCGCCGCGCTCTCGACCAGCGTCGTGTCCGCGCTGTCGACGACCCAGATCGGGGCGCTGTCGGCGACACAGGCCGCGGCCTTGACGGCCAAAGAGATCGCCGCACTGTCGGCGACGCAGGTCGGCGCCTTGACGACGGCCGCGCTCGCCGGTTTCGGCGCGTCTCAGATCGCCGACCTGAGCGCGACCCAGGCGGCCGCACTCTCGGCGACGCAGGTCAACGCGCTGTCGGCTGCGAGTCTCGCGGCGTTCAGCGGCGCCGCCTTCACCGGAATCGTCGGCAAGCTGTCGGCGGCGACACTGACGTCGATGTCGACCCAGACGTTCGAACTCGCTGCTCGGCTCGCACCTGAGCCTCGTTTCGAAGTCGGCCATCCAGGGAATCAGCGTCGCCGATCTCTCGTCGCTCACGTCTGCGGAACTCAACTCGTTCACCTCGACGCAGCTGGCCGCCATGTCGACGGCGCAGCTGGCGGTCGTCAACGGCGCGAGCGTCAACCCGATCATCGCCGACGCTGAGGCGCAGGAAGTCAACGGGTCGCTGAGCTACACGGGGATGCTCACCGTTCTCCAGGAGGCCGACACCAGCGGCATGACGGCCCAAAAGATGGCCGGGCTCCAGCAACTCGCCACCGAACTCAACACGTCTGGCGGCATCCAGACCTCGGCCTACGTGCAGCAGATCACCGACAACGTTGTGCTTGGTAACTCGGCCAACGCCTATTGGAACGGCGGCTCGTCCGCGGCGACGGCGCTCGGAGACCTCACAGCCTCGTCGACCGAGACGCAGCTCCAAGACCTGATCGGGAAGTGGTTCCTTGGGACCGATTTGCCGTCGACCAATCTCAGCGCGGTCGGTCAAGCCAATTATGCGGTCACCTACGAGGCGGTCAACGAGCCGCTATTCACGGCCACCGGTGATACGGCGCCCTCGACGAGCAATATCAACCAGGGTTACCTCGGCGACTGCTACTTCCTGTCGGCGATCGGGGAGATCGCGCTGCAAGACCCGGCGACGATCGAAAACATGATTAGCGAGAACGCGAACGGAACCTATTCCGTCGAGTTCCAGATCAATGGGAAGGCCGACTACGTCACGGTCAACAATCAGCTGCCGGAAATGTCGAACGGCGGAGACCTTTATCCCGGGTCGTCTTTGTATTTCGAGAACGGCAACGGCGCGCTCTGGGCGCCCCTGGTCGAGAAGGCGTTTGCGCAGCTCGACGAGCAGTCCGGCGTCGCGACCGGCGAACTCGGCGTCAATGGCAACGCGTACGAGGACATCGCCGGCGGCAATTGGCAGGGGCTGACAGAGGTGACCGGTCAGTCCGTCAACAGCTATGGCACCTCCTCGGGCGAGTCGTCGTCGTCGCTCGGCAGTCTCCTCTCTACTTTGCAAACAGCGTTCTCTTCCCACGAGGACGTGATCATGGCCACGGGCGGGACATCGTCCGGCAATCTTGTCGCCGACCATATGTACATGGTCACTGGCGTCAACGCGGCGGCCGGGACCGTATCGCTGCTCAACCCCTGGGGAACGAGCGGCGCATACAGCGGCCTCCAAATGTCGTTCACCGATTCGATCTCCACGCTCGCCTCCAATGACGTGACGTTCGGCGCGACGACTGGAAAGTCCGCGCTCGGCTGAGGCGGTTGTCGCGCTGAAGCTGCCGCACTGTAGCCGCGCTCCCCCCGGGTCCAAGCCCGGGGGTCGGCGACGCGGTCAACGACCGCGTCTACCGAGCGCGGATCGCTACCGGTTCACCCGCTTGAGCAGCGCCTCCACCGAGGGCAGGATGCGGCCGACGATCACCGCCACGCCCGCCGCCGTCGGGTGGAGGCCGTCAGGCTGGTTGAGCTTGGCGTCGCCGGCGACGCCGTCGAGGAAGAACGGGTAGAGGATCGCCCCATAGCTTTGGGCAAGCGAAGGATAGATCGCGTCGAACGCCTTGTCGTAGTCGGCGCCGAGATTGGGCGCGGCGCGCATGCCGGCGAGCAGCGTCGGCAGGTGCGAGGCCCTCGCCCGGTCGAGAATGGCCGCGAGAGTCCTCTTGGTCGCCTCGGGATTGAGGCCGCGCAACATGTCGTTGGCGCCGAGCTCGACGATCAGGGCGTCGGCGTCGGCCGGCACCGACCAGTCGTAGCGGGCGAGGCCGTCCGCCGCCGTGTCGCCGGAGACGCCGGCGTCGACAACCGTCACGTCCCAGCCCTTGGCCTTGAGCGCCGCTTCGAGCTGGTCGGGAAACGCCTTGCCGGGCGCGACGCCGTAGCCGGCGGTCAGGCTGTCCCCAAGGGCGACGATCTTGAGCGTGCGGGCCGAAGCCGGGACGGCGAAAGCCAGCGCCAGGACCGCCGCCAACCCGGCGACGAACGCCGTCGCCTGGACGAACATCCGCCAATGCCCATATGAGGGCGGCCTCCCCTTCAGGATTTCCGACACGATGAGCCTTCCCGCAGTCGCGATGCGCGGCGTCGATCTCAGCCTCGGACGGGGCGCCGCCAGGGTCCATATATTGCGGGATGTCGGCCTGACAATCGCCAAGGGCGAGGCGGTCGGCGTCGTCGGGCCGTCGGGCTCGGGCAAATCGACCCTGCTCATGATCATGGCCGGGCTCGAACGGCCGGACCGCGGCGAAGTGCTGATCGACGGCGTGAGCCTGATGACCCTGAACGAGGACGCGCTCGCGCGCTTTCGCGGCGCCCGCATCGGCATCGTCTTCCAGTCCTTTCATCTCATCCCGACCATGACGGCGCTCGAGAACGTCGCGGCGCCGCTCGAGCTCGCCGGCGCACCCGACGCTTTCGTCCGCGCCCGCGAGGAACTCGATGAGATGGGCCTTAGCGATCGGATGAGCCACTATCCGGCCCAGCTCTCGGGCGGCGAGCAGCAGCGGGTGGCGCTCGCCCGGGCGCTGAGCCCGCGCCCCTCGCTCTTGATCGCCGACGAGCCGACCGGCAACCTGGACGAGGCGACCGGGCGCGCCATCATGGACCTGATCTTCGCGCTACCCGCCCGTCGCGGCGCGACGCTGGCGCTCGTCACCCATGACCCGGCGCTCGCCACTCGCTGCGACCGAGTGATCCGGATGCGCTCCGGCGCGGTCGAGAACGCGCCGCTGGTCTCGGCGTGAACGCGCCCGTCGTTCCGCCCCGGCCGCAAGTCCGCGCGCCGATCCTGCGCTTTGCGCTGCGCGATCTCCGCGGCGGCCTCGCCGGCCTCTGGATCTTTCTCGTCTGCATCGCGCTCGGCGTGACCGCCATCGTCGGGGTCGACAGCCTGGCGAAGGCGCTCGACGACGGCCTCGCGCGGCAGGGGCGGGTCATCCTCGGCGGCGACGCGTCGTTCTCGCTCATCCACCGCCCTCTCAAGCCGGACGAAGCGGCGTTTCTCGGCCGCTTCGGCAAGCTTTCGACCATCGCCACGATGCGGGCGATGGCGCGGACCGCGAGCGGCGACGCAGCGCTGGTGGAAGTCAAAGCGGTCGAGCCTTCCTGGCCGGCGATCGGCAGGGCGAGCCTCGCGCCGCCGATGCCGACGGCCGAGGCGCTGGCTGAAAAAAACAGCGTCTTCGGCGCCGCGGCGGGCAAGGCGCTGCTGGCGCGGCTCGATCTCAAGATCGGCGACACGTTCCGTCTCGGCGAGGCGACCTTTGTCCTGCGCGCAGTCCTCGTCGACGAACCGGACCGGCTCGCGGTCGGCGTCGGCTTCGGGCCGCGGCTGCTGATCTCTTTGGACGCGCTCAAGGCGACCGGTCTGGTGCAGCCCGGATCGCTGGTCCGCTGGACGACCCGGGTCGTCATGGGCGGCGCCCGCGCGCCGCCCGGCGAGGCCGCCGTCAAGGCCCTCATCGCCGCGGCCAACCGCGCCTTTCCCGAGGCCGGCTGGGAGACGCGCTCCCGCCTCGACGTCTCGCCCGATTTCACCCGCGACCTCGACCGTTTCGCCGAGTTCCTGACGCTGGCGGGCCTCCTGTCGCTGGTCGTCGGCGGCGTCGGCGTGGCCAACGCGGCGCAGGGTTTTGTCGAGCGCAAGCGCGCGACGCTGGCGATCCTGAAGGCGATCGGCGCGACCGGGACGAGCGTCGTTCAGCTCGCCGTGGTCGAGTTCCTGGCGGTGGCGCTGACCGGCGCCCTCGCTGGCGCAGCGCTCGGCAGCGCAATCCCTTTCGCCCTCAACGCCCTGTTCGCCGATCTCATTCCGATTCCGCTTGCGCCCTCGGTCGATGGCGTCGTCGTCGCGCTCGGCCTCGCCTATGGCCTCCTGACCGCGCTCGTTTTCGCGGTGCCGCCGCTTTCCCGCGCGCACGATCTGCCGGTGACCACGCTGATCCGCGACCTCGCCGAGGAACGCCAGGGTTGGCCGAGGCGGCGGTATCTCGCGGTCGCGGCGCTCGCCGCCGCTGCGCTCGTCACGCTCGCCGTCGTCACGAGCCCACAGTGGACGATTGCGCTTGCCGTCGCCGGCGCGACGCTCGCCGCCTTCGCCGTGCTCCGCCTGGTCGCGCTCGGCCTCGCGTTCGCCGCCCGGCGCGCGCCGGTGACGCGGCCGGTGGAACTGCGCATGGCGCTGGCGGCGATCCACCGGCCCGGCGCGCTGACCGGCTCGATCGTCCTGTCGCTCGGCCTCGGGCTGGCGGCTCTGGTGGCGCTGAGCCTGATCGACTTCAACATGCGCAATGAGCTGCATCAGACCCTGCCCGGCGTGACCCCGAACTTCTTTTTCCTCGACCTCAGCAGCGCCGAGGCGCCGCGTTTCCTCGATTTCCTCAAAGAGGAAGCGCCCGGCGCCAAGATCAGCGAAACGCCGATGATGCGCGGGCGGTTCGTCAGCCTCGCCGGAACGCCGGTCGAAAAGGTGAAGGCGAGCGACAAGGTCGCCTGGGCGCTCGAAGGCGACCGCGGCGTGACCTTCGCCTCGACCGTGCCCCTGGGGTCCAAGGTCGTCGAGGGGTCGTGGTGGGCGCCCGACTATGCTGGGCCGCCGCTCGTCTCGATGGAGGAGGAGGTGGCGAAGGGGCTGGGCTTGAAGATCGGCGACCCCGTGGTGGTCAACGTGCTCGGCCGCGACGTGACGGCGACGGTGGCGAACTTGCGCAAGGTGAACTGGCGCAGCTACGCCATAAACTTCGTGCTCGTCTATACGCCCAACACCTTTAGGGGCGCGCCGTTCAGCGAACTCGTGTCGATCGCCCTGCCGCCGGCCGACGGGCCGGCGAAGGAGATCGCGCTCCTGCGCGCGGCCGCGCGCGAGTTCCCGACCGTGGTCAGCGTCAGGGTGCACGAAGCGCTGGAGACGATCGAAGGGCTCGTCGGCAAGCTGGCGCTGGCGATCCGCGCCGCGACCGGAGTGGCGCTCGCAACCTCAGTGCTGGTGCTCGCCGGCGCGCTCGCCGCCAACCGGCGCGCCCGCCTCGCCGACGCGACGATCCTTAAAATCCTCGGGGCGACGCGGAACCGCCTCGCCCTGATGTTCCTGACCGAATACGCCATTCTCGGCGCCGCGACGGCGGCTTTCGCGGTCGCGGCGGGGACACTGATCGCATGGGCTGTGGTGACCCGCATCATGTACGCCGACTTCGCCTTCGACTGGACCTCGGCCCTCGCCGCCGCCGGCGGCGGACTCACCTTCACGGTCGTCCTCGGGATGGTCGGCGCCTGGCGCATCCTCGGCCAGAAGCCTGCGGCGTTCTTGCGGGAGCTGTGATAGGCTTTAGGTTCTCAATCTCGGGTCGTGTGCGCACTTGGGAAGGCATATTGGGACACCCATGATTTTTGAAACCTTTGCGTACAGAAAAAGACTTGCAAGCCGCGGCGGCGACCGGGACGTTTATACGTATGATAGCACACCAGGCCATTTGCGTCATCAAGTTTGCACTGCGCTGCAAGAAGGGATTGGTTATTACCGCGTATACACGGGACATGAATTCAATAGCGTTAACGAAGCGAATAAAGCTTGGAGTGAGATAGACAGAATTTGTAGGAAGGAAATAGAATTGTACCTTGGCTGCAGATCAGATAATGATCTCTGCCGAAAATTTTTTGAATTATTTGTTGAATGTGGCGGATATTGATGACTTCCTCAGCGCGCTCGAAATTGGATGTCTTGCAAAGATTGTATATTATCGCGATGAACCGCGGACGGTGCGCGGCGCGTCTCAAAGCGCCGTCGACGCGTTGAAAGAGATAAACCAGCGTTTCGAGCAACATGCGATCGGTTATCAATTTGAGGGCAGACAAATAATACGAGTAGATTCAAAAATTGCTCATGCCGAAATAATTAAGCCGGCACTCGAGATTCTCTCCGAGAATATATTTGCGAAAGCCAATGAAGATTTTGTTGCAGCGCATAAGCACTATCGTGCAGGTGATTTTAAGGATTGCGTTACTTCAGCGAATCGCGCCTTCGAGAGTGCGCTGAAGGCGATTTGTGAAACCGAGAATTGGGAGTATGCGAAAGGAGATCGGGCATCTGAGTTGGTGACAAATGTGACCAACCACGGGTTATTCACGCATGAATTCGACAAAAGCCTTTCTGCTTTTATCGCGATGCTCAAGACCGGGCTGCCGTCGATTAGAAATGACGCAGGCGGGCATGGAGAGGGCATCGCAGCGGCAGCAGTGACAGGAGAGATTGCCCGATTCGCATTCCATCTGACCGCATCAAACATACTGTTTCTAGGTGAGTTCTACCACAGGTTCAAGGTGCGATAGCCAGAACCCGCAGTTCCGCCGCGGTCGCCCCGGCTCATCGCCCAGTTAAGCCCATCAGTGGCGCATGCTCGGCCAGAAGCCAGCGGCGTTCTTGCGGGAGCTGTGAGACGAATGCGAGTTGGTCGGCGCGTCATGGCGCAGGCCGGAAGGGATCGCGCAGGCCCTGTCAGCGCCGACCCTCTCCGGAGCGAGAGCCTTGGCTATTGGACAGCAGGCAAATTGAGCAATTCGGTATTAACATACGGCGTCTTCTCAATCACAACGACCTTATCGAAGAATGAGATCGAAAATATCGATTTACCGTAGACACTTTGGGGCGCGCCGCGATTGACCTCATCAATGAGGTCTTTGCAGCGTTCTATGAAAGTTCCGGGTTTTTTGTACCCGCCTCCTTGCGCTGGGATGTAGGCCGCGTTCAGATCTTCGACCAGATAGACGCCGGACGAACTGAGGAGAGGGAAAAGGACATCAAACGTCTTGTTGATATGCAGCATATGGTGTGAACCGTCGTCGAACACGATGTCCGGGGCGCCAAATTCCTCGACCAGACTCTTCAAAAAAGCCGGATCGTCCTGGCTGCCGCGTCGAAAAAATATTTGGCTCTCCTCGACAAACTTCCGATCCTGGACATCGATGGTAACGATTCTGGCCATCGCGCCGAAGTATTCCTTCCACATTCGCGCCGATCCACCATCGCCGGTGCCAATCTCGAAGAATGTGACCGGTCGATTTATGTATCTCTCAAAGTATTTTTCATAAATTATGAAGTAATGCACATTCTTAATGATCCTTCTGCCCTTCTGATTCAAGAAGTAATGGTATATATTCATAAAATTTCCCCTCTACATCGTCCGACCGGAATTCTAGGCGGCGTCGACGGCCCCTGCAAGTCTGTCTCCGGGCGAATTTTCAGACGCGCTTCGTCTCGTCCCGCTGGCGAAGCCGGCGGAGCCGGAATATGGGGGGAACCGGTGGACGAACATGTGACGCTGGCGTCCGTCTTGGCATGAACGGAGCATGGCGCCTTCTCGATTACGAGCCTGCGGCGTTCTTGCGCGAGTTGTGCTACGAAATGCGGATTCGGCGCCGGCCATTGTAGACGCGGTCGCTGACCGCGTCCGCCGCGATCAGCGATCGCGGCTACAGGGGCGCCGCGACAAGGGAGCGAACGTCATGGCTTTACTCACCCAATCCTATGTCCATGGCGTGAGCGTGACGCCGCTCATCGGCGAGACCATTGGGGCGCTGCTTCGACGGATCACGGCCGAGGGCCCAGAGCGGCCCGCCCAGATCTCCCGCCACCAGAACGTCCGCTGGACTTACGCCGAGCTTTTGCGTCGCTCGGAGGATCTCGCCGTCGGCCTTCAGGCGCTCGGCCTGAAGAAGGGCGACCGAGTGGGAATCTGGGCGGCCAATTGCAGCGAATGGGTGCTCGCCCAGTTCGGCACGGCGCTTGCCGGGCTGATCCTCACCAACATCAACCCGGCCTACCGGGTGCACGAGTTTGAATACGCGGTCCGAAAATCCGGCTGCCGGGCGCTGATCCTGAGCCCCGGCCACAAATCGAACGACTATTTCGCTTCGCTGCGCGCGATCGCGCCCGAGATCGACGACGCCGCGCTCGGCCGCGTCAAGGCGGCGCGGCTGCCGAACCTCGAGATCGTCATCCGCCTCGGGACCGAGACGACGCCCGGGATGCTCAACTTCGACGACGTCGCGCGGCCGGCGAGCGCTGCCGAGCGCCTGGCGCTGGCGGTCTTCGGCGCGACGCTGCAGTTCGACGACCCGATCAACATCCAGTTCACCTCCGGCACCACCGGCCAGCCGAAGGGCGCGACGCTGACCCACCACAACATCGTCAACAACGGCTATTTCATCGGCGAGGCGATGCGCCTCACCCCGGACGACAAGCTCTGCATCCCGGTGCCGTACTATCACTGCTTCGGCATGGTGCTCGGCAACCTCGCCTGTGTCACCCATGGCGCCGCGATGGTGAGCCCGTCCGAAGGCTTCGATCCGGTCGCGGCGCTCGAGGCGGTCGAGGCTGAGCGCTGCACCGGGCTGCACGGCGTGCCGACCATGTTCATCGCCATGCTCGACCATCCGGAATTCGCTCGCTTCGACCTCAAGACGCTTCGCACCGGCATCATGGCCGGGTCGCCGTGTCCGGTCGAGGTGATGCGGCGGGTGGTCGACAGAATGCACATGCGCGAGGTGACGATCGCCTACGGCATGACCGAGACGAGCCCGGTCAGCTTTCAGAGCGCCTACAACGATCCGATCGAGCGCCGCGTCTCGACGGTCGGGCGGATCCTGCCGCATCTCGAGGTCAAGATCGTCGATCAGGAAGGCCACATCGTCCAGCCGGGCGTCCCGGGCGAATTGCTCACCCGCGGTTACAGCGTCATGCGGGGTTACTGGGACGACCCGGCGGCGACGGCCGGCGCCATCGACGCGGCGCGCTTCATGCGCACCGGCGATCTCGCCACCATCGACGCCGAGGGCTACTGCAACATTGTCGGACGGCTGAAGGACATGGTGATCCGCGGCGGCGAGAACGTCTATCCGCGCGAGATCGAGGAATTCCTCTACACCCATCCCGCGATCGCCGACGTCCAGGCCTTCGGCCTGCCCGACCCCAAATACGGCGAGGAGCTGTGCGTCTGGATCCGCCGCCGCGAAGGCGCGAGTCTCAACGAGCAGGAGGTGGTCGCCTTCTGCCGCGCCTCGATCGCCCACTTTAAGGTCCCGCGCTACGTCCGCTTCGTCGACGCCTTCCCGATGACGGTGACCGGCAAGGCGCAGAAGTTTTTAATGCGCAAGGCGATGATGGACGAACTGGCCCTGGCGGAAGAGAAAACCGCGTGAGGGACCAGCCCCAGCGCGCCAGCGCGGCGCCAGGCGCAGATCTCCTCGCCCCGCTTCAGCGGGAGAGGGAGGGCTGAGGGGCCTTGGCGACTGGCGGCGCGACCGCTCGCCTCGCCCTTCCCTCAGTGCCCGCGGGTCGGAGGACGGGCGAGCGGGAAGGCGAACGGTCGCGGGCTTGCGGACTCGCGCGGCGCGGGACGCCGCTCTTCCGCCTTCATCGCCTCGACAATTTCGGTTGGCGTCTCGGCGACTTCGACTGCGCGCTTTTCGTCCGCGATCCAGATGCGCGAGCCGCTCCCGTGCGCGACGACGGTCGCCGCGAAGGCCATGTTCACGTGAATCGGCGTCCTGTTCTCGGCGTCGGTGCAACGGATCCACACAGGCACGCTGACGCCGGTCGTCTCCTGGAAGTCTTTCATTGTTTCCTGCCGTCGACCGCGAGCGCGTTGAGCGCCCGCCCTATGGTTTGCAATTCCGGCGCCGACAATAGGGCGAAGCCGACGCGGCGGAAACGTCTGTGAAATGGGACGTCGGCGTCCCGAATTGGGCAGGCGGTGGGACGGGCGCCCTCAAATGGCCTTCTGGGCCAGTTCGGCGCGGGAGGCGCATGACGACGGCGATCAGGGCAGGCGGGGCGGGAAAGCTGCTCGAAACGAGAGCGCGATGCGCTTGTCGCCACGCTGGCGGTTACGCCCGGTCGCATCGACCTTTGCGCCGGCTCGACCCGGGACGCGCCGGTCCACGCCAAGGTCGCCGTCACGAATCGACATGAGCTGGCGACTTTGATGACGTCGGAGGCGGGTAAGTATTCCCCTCCGTTCGGTCCAGGCAGATACGCGGAACGTGCCGATCGACGGCTCGGCGGCGCCCTCTCGATCGCATGTATCCGACGCAGCCGGTTAAGCCAGCTCCGTCTATTTTTCCTAGTAGCGCAGTCCTTTGATCTATGTTTAACATCCTTCCTTCCTCATGCGCCCCCAACTAAAAACGGTCGGTTGCGATGTCTGACAAGAAGGTATTTGCAAGTAAAACTGATGTTGAGTCCGAGAATTATGGCAGCATCGAAAAATATTCCAGGCCGACGCCCGAAGAAGGGCGTCGGCTCATGCATGCCTTTTTTTCGATCAGGGATGCGAAAGTCCGGGAGTCGATCATCCGGCACGTCGAGGAGCAGTTACGACTTGAGAGAGATGGCTAGTCCGCTCGATTCGCCTAGCTGACTTTGTCTCCAGCCAGGAGGTGTAGAACGCTGGAGGACCCGCTTTTTTGTTCTCTGTGCTTGCCGGCGCGGCGTCGTTGTGTCTGCGTTTCCGAATTTTCGGAATCCAACAGATCCTGCGTTTCTGAGAGGGCGACATCGATCAGGTAACAGAGAACCTCATCGTCCGGGCGCTGCATCATACCGCGCGCCCTGGACAAATACGTTTCAACTAGCTTTAACGTCTCCGATCTTGACACTTGCCGCTCACTTTGCCTTTACCAAGCCGTGCCGTACGGGAGAAACTAGTGAGAGGATGTGTTGATGCCAAGCTCCAAATCTGAGGAGATCATATCATGAACATAACGAGATCCCCCGCCAATGTGAGGCCGGCCGCCCGCCTGTGATTGGGCCGCTGCCATTGGAGATGGACAATGCGGCGTCTGGCGGTTTGTAATATAGTGCCTTAACCTACGCCGGGCTGCGTGTTCTGAGAAAGAATTATGGAAATAGTAGACGTCAATTCCGCGGCCATTAAGTTAACGGATATAATTCTTGGCAAGAATACAAAAGGCATGACCGAGACGCTGAAGGACATTGCTTCAGAAATTGGTATGCTTCACATTTCGTTTGTGCGCTTTGCTTCTAATCGCAGTTGGGACGTCAGCATATTGACTTCGATCAATACATACTCGAAAATCTGGCAGACTCGCTATTTCTTAAAACGATATGCACTCGTTGACCCGATTGTCAGCCACGGCAGCGCCGCGGTCTTACCGTTCGATTGGGACACCCTTCCTACCGACAAACCGGAGACCGTGAAGTTTTTTGCAGACGCCAGACGTCACGGCGTTGGGCGCAACGGGCTGTCGATTCCCGTGCGAAATCGTAAAAATACCCACTCGGTGGTTTCGTATAGTAACGATGCTGCGAGAGACGAATGGGAGAATTTCAAGCGAGCAAACATGACATTTCTGCAGCAATTGTGCGCTTTGATAGATTCTGCAGCTAGTATAGAGTCAGGCCTACCCAAGAACCCTGTCCAGTTATCATTGCGGGAAGAGCAATGCCTGGTTTGGGCGGCCAGGGGAAAGACCTATCAAGAAGTTGCTGATATCTTGGGGCTGAGCGCGGGCAGCGTCAAGACTCACTTGGACACCGCGCGCCACAAGCTACACTGCATTAATTTGACTCATGCCGTAGGCGTCGCGGTGGCGACCGGCGTTATTCCGCCGGAGGCGCTGAGAGACAGTCCATGATTCACTCGTTCCCCTTCGCACGGGAGGCGAGCTTTCCTCGATGGTGCGGCCGGGTGGCGCGCCGCATATCCCTCAGCGCTTCCGAATGCCTGTCGGAATGGATGCGCCCCTTGAAGGCTGGCGCAGCCAGCCCTCAAGGGTCGCGACTGTCTAGGCTGCTGCAAGCGTTTGAGTTTCAGCCGCCAGCACCGGGACCTCGATCCCCACGGCGCGGCGGATTGCCCGGAGCGGGCTATTGCCCGTATCGAACACCCCGACGTAGCTCATCGTCTCTCCAATGCGTTGAGGTCTGCCGATGAGTTGCGGATTGCAACCGGCTGCTTTCACCACACGATAAACGCGGGCGTCGAACACCGCCACGATCTGGCTCAGTCCCGCCATGAGGCCAACTTCGACGATGCCGACAATCAGTTCTCCGAGCACGAGGTTGAACCCTGTCCTGGTTCGTTCGGGTTGGCGTTCCCCGACAAGCGTACAAATCCGGGATATCTCCCAAATTGTCGGGCTCTCGACCCATTCATCCGTTCCCAGCAAGAACGGAAACACGTCGCGCAGCATGTTGGGACCGGTCGTCGGGAGAAGTCTGACCGATCCCCGATATTGATCTGTCAAAGGATCGACGGAAACGAGATACAGGGGGTTCTCTTCGTCAAAAGTATCGCGTTCGTATCCATCCTTAACAGAAACTTTCCACCCAAGTCGCTCTGAAAATATCTGCGCCCAATTCCGAAACATTGCATCCATTTCAGTCGGAAACATGAACCCAGACGAACCTTCGATTAGCTTTAGCATGATTGTATTTCCTGTCCTCAAGGAAGAGTCCGTAGCGGTCATGTGGCGACTCCGCCCGCATAACCTTCACAATTGTGAGACTTTGGACGGGAAAGTCAAAGTCCGCAGCGACGCAGCAGAGGCCTGGCCGCGCCGCGCGCCGTTCGGGGTTCGTCAACTTAAGGTCAGCGGCCTTGGTTTGAAGTCGACGCCGTCCCTATTGCGGTCGGCAGCGCAGGCGCACCCGGAGCCCTCTCGGCGACATCGTGAAGCCGTAAAGCTCTGACACGTCCGCATTTTCGGCCGCCCGCTCGACGTCGAAATTCTGATAGAGCATCGACAGAAGGGTCCTCATCTCAAGAATTGCGAGAGACCTGCCAGGGCACATCCGCGGACCCGAACCGAAAGGCATGCAGACGGAGAGGTTGCGCGGCCGAATTGCATCGTCCAGCCATCGCTCGGGTCGAAACGCCAGCGGGTCGGCAAAGTTTGCCGGATCGAGCGCCGCTGGACGTAAAAGAACCGCAACCATCGTTCTCTTCGGAATAATGTACTCCCCTAGCGACGTGTTAACAGCGGCATCGTGGAAATTAATCGGCGCCACCGGTCGTAAGCGCATTGTTTCGTTGGCGACCGCGCCGGCGCAGACGAGGCGGCTCGCGATGTCGTGGCTGCCAGCCACTATCGAGGCGCCGACAATTTCGTCACCCTCTCGCCTGATTTCAGACGCCCATCGTGGGCTGTCGCAAAGCTGATGGATGGCCCAGGCCAGTGTGAATGACGTCGTGTCCTCGCCGGCGATGAGCATCGTCAGGAGGTTCGACATGATCACGTCGTCGGAGAACGGCTTGCCATTCTCGTCGCGGGTTGTCACCATCGCTTCGACGAAGTTTGACGGCTTCCCCGCCCGCTCAGGCTCTGAGTTCAAACGAGTCCGGGTCTGCGCCAGCAACTCCCCGAGCCACGCCCGAACATTGACAAATGCGCGCTTGAGCCGCCTATCCGACGAAGTCGGGACGTAACGCCAAGTTGGAATGAGCGCGAAAAGCCGACGATTGATCGCCGGCAGGATCACTTCGAGTTCGCTCTGGATGACGTCGTCCTCCCGCTCGACGGTGTTGACGTCGTGGCCGAAGACGATCAGCATGGTGACGTCGACCGTGAAGCGCTTGAGTTCCTCGACGACGTCGAGCGATTGGCCAGAGTTCGCCGCCTTTTCCCAGCGAGCCTTCAATCGCGCGGCGACCATTTGGATGCTCGGAAACACCTCATGAAGGTTACGCTGCGCCAGGGCGGCGACGGCGAGCTTGCGCTGTGGGCGCCAGACTTCGCCCTCGGCGTTGAACACACCCTTGACCCCGAGCTCGCTAATGACTCGGTCCATATGCTCCGGGCGCCGAAAGGTTTCGGGTCTGGCGCGCAGAACGTCGTCGATCAACGCCGGATCGGTCGTCGCGACAACTCGTCTCGGCCCCATCCAGAACTGGTACGTCGAGCCGTATCGAGCCGCCCATTCCTCCATGGTGAGGTGGGCCTTGGCGGAGTCGAGCTGGTGAAGGTTGCCGATGAACGGCAACGGCCGCGGGCCGGGTAGATCATCCAAAGAACGCGTCGCAGCGGTGCGTCGGGCGGGCGGCGCGAGCCCCGTGACGTCGACCGATAACGCGCCGTTCCGCTCCGCGACCGGACAGGGCGGCAGGGCTTCCGAGCCTCCGATGCGCCGTCCCGAGTTCGAGCGCGAATCGCCAGCGGTGGTTTCGGCAGACAAGCGTGTGGCCGTCAAGTTCGCCCTCGCCAAGCAACGCGCCCTGATGTGGGCAGCGGCCCGCGAACGCTCGCCACGCGCCGCCGTCTCGAGCGACGACGACGTCCACCCCGTTTGCCGACAGCGCGAACGGACCTGCGCCCTTAAGTTCGCTGACCTTGGCGACATGCACGAATGTTTCCGGTTTCATGACCAACCTCAATCCCCCCGAGGCTCTTGAGGCTGTTGCGCTGACAGCAGCCGCCCCTCCGTTGCGCTCGGCGCCATTTGTGCGAGTTTCCGGCAGCCGCCGACGCACGATTAAGGGAACGCGTCGCCCGATCGCGCAGAGTCCGCCGGCCGCCCAAGCGGCCGGATAAGGGCTTTCCGCGTGGATCCGATCAGAACTTTATCATGCTCTTGACTGCAGGCGGAGACCGCTTGACCACCGGCCGAAACGCTCAGGCGGCCGGCCCGGTTGCACCTGCCTGCGCCGCCTCCTCCGGCTCGGCGGAGGCGCTGGGCTCGGCCGTCGGCTCAGGCGGCGCCTTCGGTGTTTTCCGCGTCTTGCGCCGTTCCTCGAACTGCTGCAGCACGGCGAAAAACGACGGCACGAACAGGACGGCGAGGCAGGTCGAGGCGATCATGCCAGAAAAGACGCTGATGCCGAGCGAGCGCCGGGCGTTGGCGCCAGCGCCGGTCGCCAGCACCAGCGGCAGCACGCCGAGGATGAAGGCGAACGACGTCATCAGGATCGGCCGGAAGCGGGTGCGCGACGCCTCGACCGCCGAGTCCCAGATCGACTTGCCGTGCACGATGCGCTGCTCGCGCGCCACCTCGACGATCAGGATGCCGTTCTTGGCCGAGAGCGCGATCAACAGCATGAGCCCGATCTGGGTGTAGAGGTTGTTGGCCGCGCCGAGGCTGGTCAGCGCGATCACCGGCCCGAGCAGGGCGAGCGGCACGGCGGCGAGCACCGCGAGCGGCAGGATCCAGCTTTCGTACTGGCCGGCGAGCACGAGATAGACGAGCAGCAGCGACAGGCCGAACACATAGTAGAGCTGGTTGCCGGTGATCTTCTCCTGATAGGACATCGCTGTCCATTCGAACGCGACGTCGTTCGGCAGCACGCGCTTGGCGATCAACTCCATCGCCGTCATCGCCTGACCGGAGCTAAAGCCGCGCTTCGGGCCCCCGACGATGGTCGACGACGGATAGAGATTGTAGAGCGTGAGCAGCGGCGGAGCGACGGTCGAGCCGAGATGCGCGACGGCGCCGATCGGCACCATATTGCCGTCCTGGCTGCGCACGTAGAGCTTGAGCAGGTCGTCGGGGTTCAGGCGAAATTTCGAGTCCGCCTGGACGTAGACCTGCAGCGACAGGCCGAACTTGTTGAACTGGTTGACGTAGGTCGAGCCGACGAAATCGGTCAGGGTGGCGAAAATATCGCCGACGCTGACGCGCAGCGTCTGCGCCCGATCGCGATCGACCGTCAGCGTGACGTGCGGCGCCGCGGTGCGGAAGGTGGTCAGCACGTTTGCGAGGCTCGGATCGGCAGCCGCCTCCTTGGTGATCTGGTCAGTGAGGTTGCCGAGCTTCTGGTAGTCGGTGCTGCCGCCGAGCAGCTCCACCTGCATCTGGAAGCCGCCGGCGTTGCCGATGCCCTGAATCGCGGGCGGCGGCAACACATAGGACTTGCCGTCGGGCAGGGCGCCCACGACCTTTTCGAGCCGCGCGTAGATCGACAGAAGGTCCTGGTCCTTGGCCTTGAGCCGCTCGTCGAACGGCTTCAGCATCACCCAGGCGGCGCCGCCGTTGAAGAGGTCCGCGCTGTTGTCGAGCAACGATATGCCGGAGAGCGTGATCACGCGGTCGACGCCGGGGACTTTCAGCGCCTCCGCCGCCGCCTTCTCGAGCGTCGCGGTGGTGCGGCCGAGCGCAGCGCCTTCCGGCAATTGCGCGGCGATCATCAGGTAGCCCTGGTCGTCGATCGGGATGAACGCGGTCGGGATCTGCACGAGGCCGTAGAAACCCACCCCCGACACGATCAGCGCGAGAATGACCATCAGGCCGCTGTGGCGCACCATGCGGCCGATGAAGGCCGCGTAGCCGCGCTCCATCGGGTCGTAGGCGGCGTTGAACGCTCGATAGAAGATATTGCGCTCATCCGGCGGAACCGGAGTCCTGAGCCACTGGGCGCATTGGGTCGGCTTCAGCGTCGCTGCGTTGACCGCGCTGATGAGGGCGGTCGCCGCGATGACGAGGGCGAACTGGGCGAACATGTTGCCGGTGAGGCCCGGCACGAAGGCGGCCGGAATGAACACCGCCATCAGCACCAGCGTGATGCCCATAATCGGCCCGAACAGCTCGTCCATCGCGGTGATGGCGGCGTCGTGCCCCGACATTTTCCGCTCGATGTATTTCGTCACGCCCTCGACGATGACGATCGCGTCGTCGACTACGATGCCGATGGCGAGCACGATGCCGAACAGGGTCGAGAGGTTGACGGTGAAGCCGAGCGCCGCCATCCCCGCGAACGCGCCGATGATGGTGACCGGCACGGTCGTCGCGGGCACCAGCGTCGCGCGAAAGTTCTGCAGGAAGACGAGGATGACGATCAGGACGAGGATGCCGGCCTCGTACAGCGTCGTGTAGACCTCGGCGATCGACTCCTGGACGAAGATGGTCGTATCGTAGGGGATGGCGTAGCGCAGGCCTTCCGGAAAACGCTTGGCCATGGCGGCCATCGTGTCCTTCACTTCCTTGCCGACCTGCAGCGAGTTCGAATCCGGCGTCTGGTAGATGCCGATGCCGGCGGCCGGCTGCCCGTCGACCTTGAAGTCCTGCGAATAGGTCTGCGCGCCGAGTTCGATCCGGGCGACGTCGCGCAGATGAATGAGCCGGCCCCCCTGCGCGGTCTGATCCTTGACCACGATGCTGCCGAACTGCTCCGGCTGGTTGAGCCGCGACTGCACGTCGACCGTGTACTGGAATTCGGTGCCGGACGGGGCAGGCGGCATGCCGACCTGGCCGGCGGCGATGTTCTGGTTCTGCTCGCGGATGGCGTCGATGACGTCCTTGGGCTGCAGACCGAACGACTGCAGGAGCTGCGGATCCATCCAGATGCGCATCGAATAATTGCCCGCGCCGAACACCTTGACGCTGCCGACGCCGGGCAGGCGGGCGAGCGCGTCGATCAGATTGATCGTCGCGTAATTGCTCATATAGAGGCTGTCGAACTTGTGGTCGGGAGAGTTGAGCGTGACGATCTGAAGGATCGCGGTGTTCTTCTTCTGCACGCTGACGCCCTGCGACTGCACCGGCTCGGGCAGCGAAGCGAGCGCGAGCTGCACGCGGTTTTGCACCAGCACCTGGTCGATGTTCGGGTCGGTGCCGATCGCGAAAGTCACCGTCAGCGAATAGGTGCCGTCGGGCGCGCTGGTCGATTGCATGTAGAGCATGCGGTCGACGCCGTTGACCTGGTTCTCGATCGGCAGCGCGACCGTATCGATCACCGTCTGGGCGCTCGCGCCCGGGTAGCTCGCCGTCACCGAGACGGTTGGCGGCACGACGTTGGGATATTCGGACACCGGCAAGCGATAGAGCGAGACCACGCCGAGGACGACGAGCACGATCGCCAGGACGTTGGCGAGGACGGGATGCTCGATGAAGAACTTCGAGATCATCGACCTTTTTCCCGCTACTGGACGGCGTTGACGGTCGTCGCCCTCGGCGTCACGGTCACGCCCGGAGAGACGCGCCAGAGCTCCCCGACCACGATCCGGTCGCTCCGCGCAACGCCGCTGGTTGCGACCTGCCAGTCGCCGACGGCCTCGCCGAGTTGCACGTAACGCTTCTGCACCACGTCGTTGTCGTCCACAACAAAGAGATAGCGCCCGCCCTGGTCCTCCTGCAACGCGATCTGCGGAACGAGCAAAGCGCTCTTGGTGACCTTGCCCATCGGCAGGCGGATGTTGACGAACACGCCCGGCAGCAGCGTCCGGTCGGGGTTGCGCATGATCCCGCGCACGTAAAGCGTGCCGGTCTGCGGGTCGATCTGCGGCGCGACGTACTGGATCGTGCCGCGATGCGGAAAGTCGGTCTCGTCGGAGAGTTCCGCCTCGACCGGGATTTTGTGCAGATCGTCGAGCGACAGGCGACGCTGGTCGATGTTGGCGCGGATCTGCAGCGCCTGCTGCGAGCTGATGTTGGCGACCACGTAGATCGGATCGAGCTGGGTGATCTCGGCGAGCGCGGCCTGCTGGCCGCCGCCGCCCACCAGGTTGTTCGGATCGATGAGGTGCTTGCCCATCTGTCCGTCGAACGGCGCCGTCACCAGGGTGTAGCTGAGGTTCAGCTTGGCGAGCGCGACCTGCGCCTCGGCCGCCAGAATGTTGGCTTCGGCCGTCTTCTCTTCGAACACCCAGTGGTCGACGTCGACCTGGAGGTCGCGTGCTGCTTGAGCAGCGCAGTGTACCGGCCGACCTCGAGATGGGCGTGGTCGCGGGCGACGATCGCCGCCTGAAGCTGCGCCTCGGCCTGCTGGAGCTGGTCCTTGTACTGGTCCTGCTGGACGGTGAACAGAAGGTCGCCCTTCTTGACGAGCTGGCCGTCTTCGAAATGGATCTTTTCGAGATATCCCGGCACGCGGGCGACCAGCTTGACCGCATTGACCGCCTCGGCGTTGCCGGTGACGACCAGGGTCTCGCTGACCGCCTGAACTTTCGGCAGGACGACGGGGACCGTCGGACCGGCCGCCTGGGAGGGCGCCGGCTGCGCGGCCGGCGCGGGCTGGGCCTGGTCGGCGGCCGCAGCGGGCGCCGGGGCGCTCGCCGCCGGGGCGCTCGCCGCAGGCGCCGATGTCGCCGGTGGGCTCGCGCCGGGAGCGCTCGTGGCGGGAGCGCTCGTCGTCGGCGCTTGTTTTGCCGGCTGCGGCGCAGGGGCCTTGTGGCGTCCCCAGACGTCGCTCCACAGACGTTCGAGCTCGTTTGCGGCCCGCGCCTCCGTCGCTCCCACGCTCGCGAGCGCGGCGATGAGGCCGACGGCGAGCGAGGCGCGCCCTCGCCGTTTTGCGTGAGTTCAGACTCGTCTGCACGTCGCTCACCATTGCGGAGGCCGCACGGTCGGCCCGAGGTCGGACGGGCCGGGAAGACCGGGCGCCTGCGGCTGCGGCTGGCCGGCCGGCGGGAGGATGTCGCCGTAATTGGTGCGGGCGCGCATTTCGGCGCGCGAGGCGTCGTCGACGAATTCGTGGCCGTCGCGGATTTGCCAGCCGCCGCCGAGCGCGCGATAGGCGGTAGTGAGGCTCACCGACACGCCGCCTTCTGCGGCCGCGAGATTGTTCTGCGCCTGGTAAAGGTTCTGCTCGGCGGTCAAGACCGTGGTGAAGTCGCGCGACCCGAGCTGGTACTGCGCGAGGGCGACGGTGAGGGCGCTGCCCGCCGCCGCAGCGCTCGCTCTGAGGAAGGCGACCTGCTGGCGTCCCTGGACGAAGCCGGCGAGCCCGTTCTCCACCTCGCGTTGCGCCTTGAGCACCACGTTCTCGTAGTCGATCAGCAGCGCCTGAAGTTCCGCGTCCTGGGCGCGCACCTGATTGGTGATCTGCCCGTAGTTGAGCACCGGCCAGCTGAACGACGGGCCGAAGGCGAAAGTGACGCTCGGCGAGGTGAAGAGCTCTTTGATCGTGTTCCCATTGGTGGTCGAGACCAGCGTGCCGAGAACTCCGCCGAGCGAGAAGGCCGGATAGAGGTCCGCCGCGGCGATGCCGACTTGCGCGCTTTGCGCCTCCGCCTTGAGCTCGGCCGCGCGCACGTCCGGCCGGCGGCGCAGGAGATCGGCCGGGACGCCGACCGCAACCGAGCGCGGCGGCGCGGGGATGCCGCGCGAACGGCCGAGAAGCCCGTCGATCGAAGCCGGCGGCAGGCCGAGGAGGACGGCGAGCGCGTTCTCGCTCTGCTGCAACTGCGCCGTCAGCTGCGGGATCGCCGACTCCGTCTGGCCGAGCACGTTCTGAGCCTGGAAAACGTCGAGCTCCGAGGTCGCGCCGCCCTTGTAGCGGTCGCGGGCGATCTCGAGCGCCGACCGCTGCTTGACCACGTTCTCGCGGGCGATGGCGATCTGCGCCTGAAGCGTGCGGATCTGGATGTAATCGCTCGCCACGTCGCCGATCAGGGTCACGAGGACGTCGTCGTAGGTGGCGATCGAGGCGAGGTAGGCGGCGTCGGCCTGCTCGACGCCGTGGCGGAACTTGCCCCACAGGTCGAGCTCCCAGCCGACCTGCCCGCCCATATTGACCCGCCAGAACTCCTTCGAGGTGATGGCGTCGTCCGGATTGGAGGTCGCGTCAGTCCGGCTGGGCTGGAGATAGTCGGCGGTCCCGTTCAATTGCTGGGTCTGCGGGTAGACTTCGCCGATCGCCTGGCCGAGCACGGCGCGCGCCTCGATCACCCGCGCGCCCGCTTCCATCAGCGTCAGGTTCTGCGTGGCGGCGATGTCGACAAGCCGGTTCAGCGACGGGTCGCGGAACGACGCCCACCAGCGCTGATAGTCCTCGCGGTTCGTCTTGACAGCCGGGAAACCGGCGTCCTTCCAGCGGGTCTCGACCGACGCCTGCGGCGTGACGAAATTCGGCCCGACCGAGCAGGCGGCAAGTGGAAAGGCCAGGGCCAGCGCCAGCAATCCGCGACCGCGACGCAACGCTTGCGCGACCCGGGCCCCGCGCCCGGCCGTCCGATCCATCGACGCCCGCGGGGTCATCAGAACGCCGTCGAAGACGAGCGGGTCCGGCTGTGGCGGTTGACGTCGGAAGTGCAGGCGTACACCGCTGCGTCGCGCAACCACGCGACCGGCTCGCCGACGTCGACTTCCAACATTACGCCCCCGAAAAACTTGGTTAACAACCCATGAATGCGCGGAACCGTATCGACAGTCGCACAACTGGGCAACGGTTGTTTGAAGGGAGGCGAGATTTTGGTGCGGACGTGTCTTCAGCGCCACATTCACGGCTGCCCGCCGGAGCTTCCAGACCGGCGCGAGCCGCGAGCGGGTTCTTTTCCGTTTCGCGGGGCGAGAGCGCCCGCGTGAGCCCGCCGGTTTAGCCTGATCCTGGCGAAGGTTGTCGGAAAACGGCGCCGGCCCTTCGCGGTCGTCGCCGGGCTTGTGCTAATCGTGATTCGAGGCGCCGTCGGCGCCTTGAAAGGGAACGTCGTGACGCTGCATATCCCCGTTCTTCAAGGCCTCATGCCGTTGCAGCCGCGCAAGGCCCTGAAGGATGCGCTGGCCGGCGTGACGCTCGCATCGATGAACATCCCCCAGGTTCTGGGCTACACGCGCATCGCCGGCACGCCGGTCGTCACCGGCCTCTACACCGTGCTCCTGCCGCTGGTCGGCTTCGCCCTGTTCGGCTCGTCGCGCCATCTGGTCGTGGCGGCCAACTCGGCCACCGCGGCGATCTTTTCGAGCACGCTCTCGCGCATGGCGCCGATCGCGAGCCCGAAATACATGGCGCTGGTCGGCATGCTGACCCTCTTGACCGCCGGCCTCCTGTTGCTTGCGCGGATCTTCAAGCTGGGCTTCCTCGCCGACTTCCTGGCGCGCACCGCCCTCGTCGGCTTTCTCACCGGCGTCGGCGTCCAGGTCGGCGTCGCCATGCTCGGAGGGATGCTCGGCGTCGATGTGCAGTCGCACAGCACGCTCGGGCAATTGTGGGAAGTGGGCCGAGGCCTGCCGACTCTCAGCCCGCTGACCCTCGGCCTGTCCGTTTTCGTGGTGGCGGCGATCCTCATCGGAAAATGGCTCGTTCCGCGATTTCCCGTCCCGCTCGTGGTGGTGGTCGGGATGATCGTCGCCAGCGCCTGGTTCGATCTGGCCCGCCGGGGCGTCGCCGTGATCGGGCCCGTCCCCGGGGGGCTGCCGGCGCTCAGCTGGCCGGACGTGACCTGGGGTGAGGCGCTCGATCTCTTGCCGGTCGCGGGCTCGTGCTTCGTGATGATCATCGCCCAGAGCGCGGCGACCTCACGCGTCTATGCGATCAAGCATCGCGAGCACGTCGACGAGAACGCCGACATCCTCGGCATCGCCGCCGCCAACGCCGGGGCGGCGCTGACCGGCGCCTTCGTCGTCAACGGCAGCCCGACCCAGACCGCCATGGCGGACGACGCGGGCGCGCAGAGCCAGTTCGCCCAGCTCGTCTTCGCCGGGATCGTGGCGATCGTGCTGATCGCGCTGACCGGGTACCTGCAATACCTGCCGCGCTGCGTGCTTGCGGGCGTCGTCTTCACCATCGCGGTCGGCATGATCGACGTGAAGGGCCTGAAGAACATTGTGAGCGAAAGCCGGGGCGAGTTCTGGCTTGCGCTCTCCACCGCCGCGGTGGTGCCCGCAATCGGGGTCGAGCAGGGCATTTTGTTTGCGATCGCGCTCTCGCTCGTCCGCCACGTCCGCCACAGCTACCGTCCGCACACCATGGTGCTGACGCCCGACCCGCAGGGCGGCTGGCTGACCAATCCGGCCGAACCGGGCCAGCAGACCCGGCCGGGCCTGATTCTCTACCGCTTCGGCGCTGATCTCTTCTACGCCAACGCCGACCGTTTCGCCGACGAAGCGCGGGCGCTGATCGACGGCGCGCCCGAGCCGGTGACATGGTTCATCATCGACGCGGGCGCGATCACCGACATGGATTATTCCGCCGCCCGGACGCTGCGCGACCTGCTCGGCGACCTGAAGAGCCGAAGCATCGCCGTGGCGTTCGGCCGCGTCGAACCCGGGCTGCGCGCCGACCTCGAACGCCACGGCGTGGCGGCGCTTTTGAGCGACGGACGCATCTGCTCCTCGCTCCACGTCGCCCTGGCGCTCGCCGACGGCGGCGCGGCGCGCGGGCATGGAGGGACCTGAGGCCGGCGAAAGGGGAGGCCCAGTCGTTTTGCGCCTTGTCTTGTCGCGCTTTCCAGACTCCGTCTCTCCAGCGCTTGGCGCTTGTGCCGCGGACCATGACGAAGGGTCGCCTGCGCCCCTCGGCCAACGGTCGGACACGGTCGGAGAACGGGAGGCTCCCGCAATCCATTCAACGGCCGGAGTTGACGTTAAGCTGCCCTTGCAACTTGCGGGCCTGAACGCCTCATATGCGGGAGGAAGCGGAACTATGGGAAGCGCGGAGTCCGCCCGCCTGAGCCGGTCATTCCGATTCGCCTTCCCAGCGGAATGCTGCAAACGAGGATAGGTATCATTCGAGAACGATTTCGGTTGCATTTGTGCTAGGGTGAGGCAGCGAGAGCGGCGCATGACCCAGACCCGGAAGCTGGCGGCAATTTTGGTCGCCGATGTCGTCGGCTACAGCAGGCTCGCCGGTGTAGAGGAGGAGCGAACACTCGCGCGACTGCGCGGGCTGCGAAGCGACCTCATTGATCCCGCGATCTCTGTTCATAACGGCCGGATAGTCAAGCGCACCGGCGACGGCACAATCGCCGAGTTCCGCAGCGCGGTCGACGCGGTGCGCTGCGCGATCGAAATGCAGACGGGCCTGATCGAACGCAACGCCGGCGTTTCGGATGACCGCCGCATTGATTTTCGCGTCGGCGTCCATGTTGGCGACGTGGTCGAGGAGAGCGACGGCGACTTGATGGGAGACGGGGTCAATATTGCCGCGCGGCTCGAGAGTGCTTGTGAACCGAGTGCCGTGTGCCTCTCCAGTGCAACCTACGAGCAGGTGCGAGACAAGGTAAAACAGCCATTTGTGGATCTCGGCGAAAAGACGCTCAAAAACATCGCGCGGCCGATTCGCGCCTACGGCCTGAGTTTCAACCGTTCCAGCGATCAGCCCGACGGTGCCTCCGAGGAGCCGCACTCGCGCTCGTTACGCCTTAAACCTTCGATCGCCGTCCTGCCCTTTCAGAACATGAGCGGCGATCCCCAGCAGGATTATTTCGCGGACGGAATGGTGGAAGATATCATTACCGGACTGTCCCGGATTAAGTGGCTGTTCGTGATCGCCCGAAATTCGAGTTTCGTCTTCAAGGGCAAGGCTATTGACGTCCGCAAAGCCGGAAGGGAGCTCGGCGTACGCTATCTACTGGAGGGCGGCGTCCGCAAATCGGGCCGGCGTCTGCGCATCACAGCTCAGCTCGTCGAGGCAGAGACCGGCGCGCATTTGTGGGCCGACAAGTTCGACGGCGATCTGGAAGATGTTTTTGACCTGCAGGATCGCATCACTGAGCAAGTGGTCGGCATCGTCGAGCCAAGCGTGCAAAGATCCGAGATCGAACGGTCACGCCGCAAGCGGCCCGAGAGTCTCGACGCTCACGATCTCTATCTCAGAGCGTTACCCTTCGTGCAATCTATTGATCCCGAGAGCGCACCGATCGCCACCGCATTTTTGAAAGATGCCCTCAAATCATATCCAAACTTTCCGCTTGCACACGCCTATCTCGCATGGTCGCACCAGATCCGGTTCACGCACGCTGGCTTTGACGAGGCAGAGAAGGTCGCGGCGATGCAACACGCGCGAGCGGCCACCGCAAACGATGTCGATGATGCCGCGGCGCTCGCAGTCGGCGCCATGGTAATCGGCCTTCTTGGCAAGGACGCGCCTACCGCGCTCGACACCATCGAACGGGCGTTGTCCTTCAATCCGTCATCGGCCGCAGCGCACTATTTCGGCGGAGAACTTTATGCGTGGAGCGGCGACCCGGTGCGGGGGGCCGATCTGGCCCGGCGGGCGCTGCGCCTGAATCCTTTCGACCCACTTTCATATATCGCCCATCTCGCCCTCGGAATCGCGGCGTTTCATCAAGGTCGCTATGAGGAAGCAGCGTCATGGTGGGAGAAATGTTGGCATGCGAACCGAAGTTCGGCGGCTTCCTCTTCGGCAAGGCCGCGTCGTTAGCCCTGAGCGGCCATATGGACGAAGCGAGGCATGTCTGCGCGCGGGTCCTTGAACTCGAACCGGGATTCAGCATGCGCACGACTCGGCAACTCGGATATGCCCCCGCGATAGAGGCTCTTTGGCTTCTCGCCGTGAGGCTGTTGGACGTCCCAAAAAGATCCGGCGCCTGCGGCTTACGGGTCGCACGCGCTCTAAGAGGGACCGCGTCGACCGGGAAGCGCAGGAAAGGGCCGGGGAAACCAGCCGTTTGCCAAGCCCTCCCGCGAGGGCCGCTTCTTGCGCAATTCCGCCGTTCACTAGGTGAGCTAGAATGTTCCCTGCCGGTTCGATTCCGGCCCCGATCGCCAATCGCACGCGGGCGCCACGGGGTCGGGTTCGATCCAGGGGTCCGCCGTCCCCCAACCAGCCGATCAAGCGGCGCACGCCATCTGCCGATTGCTCCAACTCCTAGTGACGTGCGTCAGTCAAATCGCAGGCGTTCTCCTTCCCCCCTTGTGGGGGAAGGCAGGGATGGGGGGTCTCGCTGACCTTGCATATTGAGGTCTCGCTCCTTGCGATTATGGGGCGGCGCGACCCCCCTCCCCAACCCTCCCCCACAAGGGGGGAGGGAAGTCGCCTCCCTACGATTTGACTGACGCGGGCCACTAGACCAGCAGCTAACGCGACAAGAGGCTTAACCAATTTTCTGAAAATCGCAACAAATCCTTGCCCCGCGACATCTTGCGTTCTACTTTCGTTCCAGTACCCGCCGCAACGGAGACCGCCGCCCATGTCCGATCGTCGTGAAACCGCCCCACCGCCCGCCGCGCGCCCCGCGCCGGCCGAGGCGCAGGGCGCCCGGCTCAAGCGATTCCAGCGGGAGCAGGCGATCGTCGAATATCTCAATCGCGGCGTTTCCGTCGTCGAGATCGCCGCGCGGATCGGGGTCGGCGAGAAGCGCATGCGCGCGACCATCAAGGAGATTATGGCCCGCCGCATGCCGCATCCGCCTGCGCAATTCGTCGCGATCCAGGTGAGCCGCCTCAACGAGGCGCTACTCGTCGCCTACAGCGCCATGTCGCCGACGAATCTCAAGGCGGTCGACCGGGTGGTGAAGATCGTCCGCGAGTTCGATCGCTACGGCGGCGCCTTCGCCGCCGAGTGGCGCCGCCCGGACGCGCCGGGGCTCGACGCGCCCGACGAAGCGGACGCGGCCTTCGCGCGGGCGTGGCTCTGCGCCTCCGAGCCTGCGCTCGAGGACGTCGACCCCGCCTCGCCCGGCCGCGCGGGCGGCGATCGCCCGCAAAATCCGGCGCAAAGCCTTGAAATCATGGAATCCGCGCCCGGAAATCGATCGGCCTCCGGAGCCGGCGCGGACGCGCGGCCCGCGCCCGAGGCCGCTCCGGCCGGCCGACTCGCCTCCGCCGACCTCCGCCCGAGCCTGCCGCAGGAGAGCCCAAACCGCGGCGCCGAACCGACCGGCCAAATGGACCCCCAGACGTCCAAAGATGCGTCATCGACCGCGAGCCAAGCCGCCGCAGCCCGTGACGCGCGCCCGCATAATCCCCTGCAAAGCGTTGAAAAGGTTGAATCCGCGCCGGGAAATTCGGCGGCCGGAGCGGACGCGCAACGCGCGGCTGACGATCGTCCGGCCCCGATCGCCGCTCCGTCCGGCTTCATGCCGGTCCCCGACCTCGAACCGATCCGCACGCCCGACCGCCGCGGGCCGACGGACGCGCCGTCGGCCCCGGCCACGGCCGCCGGGCGCCCGCAAAATCCGGCGCAACGCCTTGAAATCATGGAATCCGCGCCCGGAAACGACTGGTCCCGCTGGATGACCTTCCTGTCCGCCGTCGCGACCCCCGCCGAGTCCGCCCGGTCGCCTGTGGACGCCGGAGCCTTCCGGCGGCGCGCGATGGCGTGACGGCGCGATCCGGCGGCCAGCGCGCGCACACGCGAGGCGGGCGCCGGAGCGGCCGGGGGGTGAAAGACCAACCGTTGTCGGGCTCGCGCCTTTAGCGGCGTCGCACCGGGCTGCGGCCGAGCCCGGGCGGCGAAGACGCCGGTCGCCGGCGGCCGAAGGCACGGGCCTCGATGTCCGCCGTCAGGACCGAGACGTGGTCGGCGAACTGGAGCGGTTCGCGCATGCAGCCGCCGGCGCGGGCTCGGGCGAGACTTTCGAGGCGGCGGGCGCCAAGGCCCCTTGAGGGTTCCGGCGCCGCCTGCAAGGGTGTTTGGCAATGTCCGTTCGGGAGGCGATGGTGCTCAGAGTCATTCTTTTTACGTTGACCGTTTCGCTTCTTCCCGCCTGCGCCCATGCCCAGACGTCGAGCACGAGCGCAGGCGCGAGAACCGGCGTCAGCACGAGCGGGGGCAGCGCGGGAACCGCCGCCAGCACGGGTGTCGGAACCGCCGCCAGCACGGGCGCGGGCACGTCCGCCAGCGTTGGCGCCGGGACCGCCGCCAGCATGGGCGCGGGCACGTCCGCCAGCACCGGCGTCGGGACCGGGACGACTCCCGGGATGGCCGCCGGAACCGGGAGCGCAACAGGACCCGCGGCTGCAACAGGCACCGCCACAAGCGGGTCTAACTGCCAAACCATTGGAGCGGCGGTCAATTGCCATTAGGGCAAATTGCGTTTCAATCGAAGCGCCAATCGTGGCCGCGCATCAGGGCTCGTCCAAGGTCGGGCGTCCACGGCGCGGCGATGGAGTCAGGGGTAGCGACTGCGGGCGCCGGAGTTTTGTCAAAATGGAGCGCCGAGTTGACAATTTCTTGCCAAAAAGCGAAGACGGAGTTAGGTTGGTCCCAATGCCCAGTCCGACCCTTGCGATGTCGATTGCCATGATTCCGGCGCGCCCAGCGGTTTCCGCTGGACACGGGGGTTCAGCGCGGCCGACCTTCGGACCGAATGACGGCCGGGTCTTGCGCTGCTGATTGAGGGGAAGGGGCCGCGTGAATTAAAAATGGGCCGGGGGTCGCGTGTAACCCATTGAAAAGGCTCATTTCGGACGAGAGAATCCAAGGAATTCCAAACAAATCCAACGGTCCAAAACCCGGAGATTCGCGGAGCCCCGATGCACCGCCGCGTAGACCTGAGGAAATCCAAATCTCGCGCCAGCGGTCGAGCGTCGTTCGGCGTTCCGACTTGCCGATCACTCCTCGTCGTCAGAGCCGCCGCCGCCAGGCTCCTCGCCGGGGATGACGTAGCCGTCCTTCAGCCAGCGGTGCAGGTCGACGTCGGCGCAGCGCTTGGAGCAGAACGGGTCGTACCGCTCGCTGCGCGGCTTGCCGCAGATCGGGCAGCGCCGGGCCCGGGGCGCCGGCGGCGGTTTCGGCGGAGGATTGTCGTCGGCGGTCATTTCAGCAGCGTATCGCCCCAGAACTGGTGCGGATGATAGCCCTCGCCGTTCAACAGCGCCGCGGTTTCCGCCAGCGGCAGGCCGACAACGTTGGAGTAGGAGCCGACGATCCGGATGACAAATCCGCCGGCGAGGCCCTGGATGGCGTAGCCGCCGGCCTTGCCGCGCCATTCGCCGCTGGCGATATAGGCGTCGATCTCCTCGCGCGACAGGCGCTTGAAGCGGACGCGCGTCTCGACCAGCCGCCGCCGCAGGCCGCCTCGGGCGTTCACCAGAGCGACCCCGGTGTACACCCGATGCCCGCGGCCCGAGAGCAGGCTAAGACAGGCTTCCGCCTCGTCGCGGATCTCGCATTTGGGCAGGATTCGCCGCCCGACCGCGACTACCGTGTCGGCCGCGAGCGTGACGAACGGGGCGAGGTTCGGGACCTCGGCTGCGCGCGCGGCCGAAACTTCCGCTTTCTCCGCCGCCAACCGCTCAGCCAGCGCACGCGGCTGCTCGTCGCGCCGGGGCGCCTCATCGATCTCCGACGGCAGAACGGATTCCGGGTCGACGCCGATTTGGGCGAGGAGCGCGAGGCGGCGGGGCGACCCAGAGGCCAGAACCAGCCGCGGGCGGGTTGAAAACGCGCTCAGAGCCCGGCCCTCGCGATGCGCCGGAGCGCCGCTCTCACTTGAAGCGATAGGTGATGCGGCCCTTCGTGAGGTCATAAGGCGTCATTTCGACCAGGACCTTGTCGCCCGCCAGCACGCGGATTCGGTTCTTGCGCATCTTGCCGGCGGTATGGGCGATGATCTCATGATCGTTCTCCAGTTTGACGCGAAAGGTCGCATTGGGGAGCAGTTCGACCACGAATCCAGGAAACTCGAGCAATTCTTCTTTCGACATGGCGCTCCTTCTAGTGTCGCCGCGCCGGCGTTGGCAAGCGCGCAAAAAGCCGTTCGCGGCTCCCGTCGGGGCAGCCGCTCGGACGACCGCCGGACGACACAAAGACGCCCGGCGTGCGCTGCGGCGCCGGGCGACCGCCAATCTTAACACATTTCGCGGCGAAAGGGAAAGACCGTCGCCTCGAAGCGGAAAGCCCGGGCCCGGGTCCGGGAGAGCGGCGCAGCCTTGACTGGCCGCTGCCCCTGGCGTTCAATCGGAGACCTCGCCGCCCTTGACTTCGAGCGGGCAAGCCTTCACCTCTCGTCCGGGAACAACTTCCGGAACTCGACTTCAGGAGTTCGCCATGACGATAACTGCTCGCACCAACGCGGCCGCCGTGCGTCGACTGGAAAGGCGGGCCGCCGCCGCCGCTGTCGCTTTGGCGATCGGCCTGGGCATGTCCGGCGGGGCCTTCGCGCAATGCGTGGGAAGCTATCACTCCAGTTCCGGCGCAGGCTCGACGGGATCTGCGGCTTCGTCCGGCAGCATCCATTCGGCCACGAGCTCGACGCATAGTGCGTCGACGGGGTCGTCCTGCGCCTCGGGCAGTACCGCGCACAGCGCCGCGAACTTGGCTTCGCTCCACTCGGCCGGGCTCGGCCAGGGCGGCGGCCATACGTGGTCTCACCGGACGGCGTATCGGACCGCCGGCATCGGCGCCGGGGGCAATTCCAAGAAAGGCGTCAAAAGCTCGGTCAAGCCTTGAACGCGCCCCGAGGTCTGGCGTCATCCATTCGCGCCTCCTTGGGGTAAGGGTCTGGACTTTGGTCGATTTGGGTCGGCGCCTTGGGCCGCGACTTAGCGCCTGCGAGGCGTGACGCAGCTCGTAGACCGCCGACCTTGAATGGCCACGCTGGGGCTTCGCGTCCGGTCAGCCGACCACGTGGTAGCCGCCGTCCACATAAGAAATGTTGCCGGTCATGGCGCTGGCCGCGTCGCTCGCCAGGAACGCCGCCAGCGCGCCGACGTCGTCGGGCGTGATGAGGCGATGCTCCGGCGCGCGTTTGGCGGCGTGGTCCAGGAGCTCGGCGAAATGCTTGAGCCCCGAGGCGGAACGCGTCGCCACCGGGCCGGGAGAGATGGCGTTGACCCGGATTCCCTTGTCCCCGAGCTCGAGCGCCATATAGGCGATCGCGGTTTCAAGCGCGCCTTTGACCGGTCCCATGACGCCATAGTGCTGCACCGCCTTTTGCCCGCCGTAATAGGTGATCGCGAGCAGGCAGCCACCCGAGGTCATCAGGGGCTCGGCGAGTTTCGCCATGCGCAAGAACGAGTGCACGGAGACGAGCATGGCCCGGGCGAAACCCTCCGCCGAACAATCGATCACCCGGCCATGCAGGTCTTCAGGGGGCACATAGCCAATCGAATGGAGAGCGAAATCGAGGCGTCCCCACTTCGAAGCGATCTCCTCGAAGACGCTTTCGAGCTCGCCGGGAACGGCGACGTCGCAGGTCCGGGCGATTTCACACTCCAGCGTGTCCACAAGCGGACGGACAAATCGGCCCGTTTTCGCGTTCAGATAGGTAATGGCGAGTTCGGCGCCCGCGGCATGGAAATGTCGCGCACAGCCATAGGCGAGGCTGCGGTCGTTCGCCACGCCGACGACGAGCCCCTTTTTGCCCCTCAGCATCGTCGCGTCACCGCTTGAGTCGGAAGTTGCCGTCTCATGTAACATTGGACAGCCGGAGGCGGAACCACGACGAATAGGGGAGAGCTGGGAGGATTGTCCAGCCTCTCCGGTCGACTTTGTGTCGCGACAGCGAATGAACCTAGAAACGGCAGTTCGGTTTTGGCGTGATGGCGAGAATGGCGCATTCTCAAGGGTATGAAGCGCGACTCTTCGTCTCCTTGGGCTCACCGGCCGGGTGAGCAATCTCTGGTTGTGGCAGAGCGGCTGGAAGGGGTTGACCTGGACTGCTTTTTCGGCCCGGTCCTAGTTGAATGGGACCATGAAGCGGCGATGACGCCGCTCGGGCAGCTGCCGTTCTTCATCGACTTCCTCAAGACGGCCGGCTTGTTCGACGCCTTCGTGGCCGACTCTCCGCTTCGCTATTTGAGCCCGAACGCGCCGGGCAAGCGGGACGTTCTCGGCACGGCGATGCTTTCCATGCTCGCCGGCCACAAGCGCTACGCGCATATCGCGGCGCTGCGCTGCGACGCGGTTCTGCCGGACCTCCTCGGGATGAAGAAGATCGTCAGCGAGGACGCGATCCGGCGCGCCTTCAAGGCGGTCGACGAGACGGAAGGGGCCGTCTGGCTGCGCCGACACCTGCAATATTGTGTGGAGCCGCTGCTGGCCGAGCCGTGGATCCTCGACGTCGATACGACGATCAAGCCGCTTTACGGCCACCAGGAAGGGGCGGTTCTCGGCTACAATCCCAAGAAGCCGGGGCGTCCGAGCCATTGCTATCACACGTATTCGATGGCTTCGACGCGTCTGATCCTCGATGTCGATGTCAGTCCCGGCGACGAGCATGCGTCCAGACACAGCGCGCCCAGCCTGTGGGCGCTCATCGATCGTTTGCCGCGCGACCTGTGGCCGGCTTTGTTGCCGGGCGATCGGGGATTCGGCAACGAGGAGATCATGCGCGAGGCGGAGGCGCGGGCGCTTCCGTTTCTCTTGAAACTGCGGCTGACCGCCAACGTCAAGCGCATGATCGAGAAGCTCGCCTCGGCGCGCGAATGGGTCGACGCCGGCCAGACTTCGGCTTTCATCGGCTTGGGAATCTCCGCCAGCAACTCCGCGACGGCCATGATCATGCCGGGTTCGCAATATCCGCACTGCGGAACCTGATGGTCAATCCAAGCCTGTTGAATCGGGTGCAATCCGTTTGGAGCTCCGGCTTCGGCGCCCAGGCCCTCGATCGTCAGCACTGCGGCCCCGTCGGCATCGCCGATCGGGATCGTGCAGCTTCGTGCGGCTTTGCCATCGAGATGGACTGTGCAGGCGCCGGATGCGCCGATGCCGCACCCAAATTTGACGCCTGTGAAATGGAGTTCGTCGCGGAGCACCCAGAGCAAGGGCGTATCCGCTTCGGCGGCGACAACATGCCTTTTGCCGTTTACGGTGACGTCCATCATCGCGGGTCCGGTCGCATAGCGCTTTGCGCGTCCAGACTACGCGACCTCGATTTTCCGCATAAA
>CAVPXF010000048.1:0-9670 GCA_963709655.1 uncultured Alphaproteobacteria bacterium | reverse complement strand
GTGTCAAAGCGAAACGCCTGGTTCCGTTTCAATGGCAGGCGTGCGCCTGGAGTTGCCGATCTCTGAGCATGGTCGGAACGCGTCAGTTCGACCCACAGCGGTCTTTCGATTCTCGCCTGTGTCGAAAGAAGAAGGCTCTCTCTGATTGTTCCCACCATTGCATAAAGGTTATTATCATATACATTCACGGATGCAAGAAGACTGTCGACAATTGGGAAAGCTCCTCACGTAAAGAGAAACGGGAATTCCCACTCGCTGCCCTGACGCAGCCTTTGATAGAGAGCATCGGGATCTCGTGTCGCCTCGTCATGGGTTCCCAGTGTGAGGTAAAAATTCCTCCCCTCTTGCTTGCCGAAGATGATCCAGTCCCCCGTCATGCGCCGCGCGGCGGCGCGGTCGCCCAGCCCACCCAATACGAGCTGATGCGCCAGCCGCTTCGGCCACAGCTCTGGTTGATCGCCGCATTCAGCAGCGACACGCTCGATCATTGCCGAAAGCTCGCGATTCCCGGATTTTCCGAGCCCCCAACGGTCCCCCATGTTGCGCATCAAATGGCGGGCCGTCGAAAAGTGCTTGTGCCAGAACGGATGCAAAGGCGGGCGTTTGAATTGCGTGGCTTCCTTCGTTGACGAATACGAGGCAAGCCCTTCGAGCGTGTCGATCTCATGCAATACGTCAAGATCTTCGCCGAGCGCTTCTCCAAACTGAGCAAGCGCGACAGCGAATCCCAAGCTCACTCGGTCAGCGTAAGCGGCGTCACGAGTTGCGTGTCTCTTGATTGCCGGCACTTGGTCCAAGCTCAAGCTGATGTGTCCCATTCGTAACATTTCCTGTCGGTCGCGCGCGAGTTCCGACGCGGGCTCCGCAAGCGCGGGAACGGCGCACGCAGCCATGAATCATCCCCGCCCTTTTGCACTTGAATTATGCACCGGAAAAGACACGCGGAATCAACGGCTCACGAGCGTTCCAAAAGTCCTGGATTTCTGCACCATGCCGCGATAACGCCTGAAAGCCTTTATAATACCATCTGAAAATGCCGTGCTTAGAACAAAATAATGCCTGCCGAGTGTCTATGCTCGTATGTACCCGTCCACGAACCGTCGGACGAGGTAAAGCGTGAAGACGTGAAGAGGATTCGTTGATATGGCCTGTTTCCTATACCTGATTGAGGAAGTGCCGCATTCTGCCAACGAGAGCGGTCCGTGGACCAAGATAGGGTTCGGAAATAAGCCCCAAGTCCGGTGCAGGAGTCTCGCGCAAGGTAATCCCAGAGACCTGCGCGTGGTGGCCCAATATGAATTCGACTCTGACGTAGAGGCGTATGAAGCGGAGAAGAAAGCGAAAAATCACTTCCACCACTTCAGACGTCAAGGAGATGGGTTCAGGGTTGACCAAGGTGAATGGTTCAAGATACCGTGGAAGGACGTTGACAAATTGGCCGTTGCTTCGGGCTGGCGAAAGCGCGTTACGCTAGCCTGATCTGAACTTCACCCCTGCCGCGCGGTGGACGCCGGAAATGAGCCTCACTCGCATTGGCCAAAGTGGCGATGACCATCCCGTTACTCACCCCGCAACGTATAAACTATATCTCCGCTATAAGCGGGTAGTTCCTCAGCGGGATCAGGCGATTGTCTATAATTATATCTCAAGCCGGATTGCAGGAGAAGACCACTTCAGCGAAGCCACTATGTTTCCTGACCCTTGGCCGCCTCAGTTTAGGTATCTTTGGGATTTTTGCCAAGATAAAACTTTGGCCGCTTTCGTGTTGGCATACATTATTATGGACTGTTTGCAGCGCGACGGTAACGCTTGGTTTTACACAAAAACAAACATTCAGGATCGAGAGTTTGAAAGCAATTTCTACTTTTGTCCCTCCAGACAACAGGGCAAAAGCGCCGATGGTCACAAATGAACCTTGCATCTCCATCTCTTAGAAGTCGCCAGGGCCGTTCAGGTTTCTGAGCTTTTATGGCGGCTTTGGGATTCCCGGCGGCGAAAATGTCTGAATCTATAGGCGACAACCCGAATCGGAGGCTGTCCCATGCCGGCATCGTTGCTGGAGATTTTGCGCACCATCCCGGGATTACGGTGATACGCGCTCAAATCCCTTTTTGCACGGGGGCTAACGATCTCGCGATGCGGGTCATGCATAGGGATATTGGCATGCGGCATAATCTTAAAGACAGTCGTGTCACCGTAATCTCTGTTTCGCATAGAAACTGACGCTCAAAGACCCGGACAAATGAACGAAGACACTCACAGATTCCAACCGTCCAGCGATGAAGTTTTGAGAACGAATATTATCCCTGAACACACAAAGCGGATATTCAAATTGTAGGCTACCCGTAAAAACTTGCAAACACTTCCAAAATTCCCCGATGCCGAACTTGTTAGATCAATTAATGAGCGTGATGAGGCTCAGGCCTGATTCCGCACAAGGGTCGCATAAGCCCAACTTACGGAACTTCCGACTCAGATATCTGGCGAAACCTCTCCTCCGTCGCGTTCTCGCCGAATGACCGGACTCCGCCCGATTGAGGCGTCCAAGGCCAGGGCTGTGCAGTTCTCTATGCCTTGAGTGGTCTTGAGGTGGGGTCTGGGATTCCCGCGGGCGAAAATGTCTGAATTTATAGGCGACAACCCGATTCGGAGGTTGTCCCATGCCGGCATCGCTGCTGGAGGTTTTGCGCACCATCCCAGACCGTCGTCGTGACGAAGGCAAGCGGTTCGATCTGGCCACGGTGTTGCTGTACGCCATTCTCAGCATGGTCGCCGGGGCCAACTCCTACCGGCAAATGCATGAATTCATTCGTATTCATTTGCAGCGGCTGAACGAAGCGTTCGGCCTGCGGCTCCGCTGCTCGCCTTCCTACACCGGGTTGCGGTTGATCATTCAAGGCGTTGATCCGACCGCTTTGGAGGCCGCGTTTCGCCAGCACGCATTATCGATTTCGACGCCGCTTGCTTCGGACGGCCTGACTGCGATCGCGGTTGACGGCAAGACCCTTCGCGGCAGTTTCGACGCCTTCAGTGACCGCAAGGCGACGCACATGATGTCGGCGTTGCGGCAAGCCGATCAGATTGTGCTCGGCCATCTGATGGTCGACGAGAAGAGCAACGAGATTCCGGCCGCGCCGGAACTGATCGAGGCGCTCGGCTTGAAGGGGTGTGTGTTCACGCTCGACGCCGAACACGCCCAAAAAAAACGTTCGAGCGCGTGATCGCCTCGGGCAATCATCTGCTCACTCAGGTCAAGGACAACCAACCAAGCCTGCGCCGTAAGCTTGAACTGGGAACCGCAGGACGAAAGCCAACCGGCTCGGACAAGAGCCAGACCGCGGGCCGCAACCGCTGGGAAACCCGCGAATTGACGGTGTTTCCGGCCAAGGCGTGGTTCCGCGGTTCGCCGTGGGACGGCCTCATCCAAACCGTGCTCCGCCTGGAGCGAACGGTCTGCAAGCGCGATCCCAAGACCGGACTTTGCAAGCAAACCGCCGAGACCGTCTTCTGGGTTTCCTCGGCTTCCAACCAGACGCCCCAGCGCTGGAACGAATGGATTCGCGCGCATTGGCGCATTGAGAATGGCAGTCACTACGTGCGCGACACCGCCTTTGCCGAGGACGCTTGCCGCATCCGAAAGAACCCCGATATCGTCGCGCGCCTACGATCCTTCGCATACAATCTGATCAGGGCCCCCGGATGCGACAACATCCAAAATGCCCGCTGGCGGGCCGCTCTCGACATCAATCTCATGCTCGAAATGCCCTCTTTAGCGTAGAACTAAACGGCCCTGCGTCCAAGGCCGCGTTCCGCTTACGTCGGCAATCCGCGGCCTCCGGTCGTCGGAGCAGGAATCAGGGGACGGCTAGGGCGGAGGAGGGCTTCGGGGCATGGCTGACGATCCGCAGGGGCGGGCACGGCGCCGTCGCGCGGGACGGCGCCGCCGCGGCGGGTCAGGCCCGCGTCGTGGTCTTCACGTCCACGTTGCCGCGGGTGGCGTTGGAATAGGGGCAGATGGTGTGCGTCACCTCGACCAGCTTATGCGCCTCGGCCTCGGCGAGGCCGGGCAGATAGACGTCGAGATCGGCGGTGATGCCGAAGCCGCCCTCGGAGCGCGGCCCGATGCCGATCGTCGCCGTCACCGTCGAGCCGTCCGGAACCTTGATCTTGGTCTGGCCCGCGGCGACCCGCATGGCGCCGAGGAAACAGGCCGAATAGCCGAGCGCGAACAGCTTTTCCGGATTGGCGCCCTCGCCGCCCGGTCCGCCAAGCTCCTTCGGGATGACGAGCTGGAACGCCAGCGTGCCGTCGGCCAGCGACGTCCGTCCGTCGCGACCGCCGCCGGTCGCAGTGGCGGTGGTCTTGTACTTCGCATCGACAGGCATGGGAGGTCTCCTCTCGCAAAAGCCGGGGCCCGGCGTTCAAAGGCGCTGGCGTCGCGTCGCGGTCATTGTATCGTGCGCGATCCAGTCGTGTCCGGTATATCTTTCGTCCATCCCCGTGTCAAACGCTTGCGAGACAATCGTGCGCGATTTATGTCTCCCTCATGACCGCATCCCCGTCCCTTCCTCTCAATGTCGATCTCGACGCTTTCCTCTGCTTCGCCGTCTATTCCGCCGGCCACGCCTTCAACCGGGTCTATCGGCGCCCGCTCGAACGCCTCGGCCTGACTTATCCGCAATATCTGGCGATGACGGCGCTGTGGAGCGAGGACGGCATATCCGTCGGCCGGCTCGGCGAGCGTCTCGCCCTCGACACCAACACGGTGACGCCGCTGCTCAAGCGCCTCGAGGCGATGGGCCTCGTGACGCGCCGCCGGTCGGCCGCGGACGAGCGCCGGGTGGTCGTCGCCCTGACCGACAAGGGCCGGGCGATGCGCCGGGAAGCCGGCGACGTCATTCGCTGCATCGCCGAGGCGATGGGGCTTCCCGAAGCCGACCTCGTCCGCCTGACGCGCGAAATTCGCGCGCTGCGCGGCCATCTCGAGCGCGCCGCCGCAGCGGCCTGACGCGCCCGGCCGCCTTAAGCCGCCTTGGCCGGCGTCCCGAGGCAGCCTTCGGCCGCGAGCGCCGCTACGATCGCGCCTGCGTCGGCGGCCTGCATCCCCGCCAGATTGATCCGCCCCGACTCGGCGCAATAGATGGCGTGACGCTCGCGCAGCCCGATCGCCTGCGACTTCGACATGGCGAGGTTCGAGAACAGGCCGCGCTGGTCGCGGATGAAGGCGAGCGCCGGGTCGGCCGCGGCCAGCGCCTGGCGATTGGCGTTGATGCGGGCGCGCATGGAGTTGAGTTCCTCGCGCCACATCTGAACGAGTTTGGGTCGCTCCAGAATGATCCGCACGGCCGCGGCGCCGTGATCGGGCGGCATCGACCAGTTGACCCTGGCGAGCGCGGCGAGGTTGCTCGTCACGGTCGCCGTCTCGGCGCTGTCCCGGCTGAGGACGAACAGCGCGCCGACGCGGTCCCGGTAGAGGCCGAAATTCTTGTCGCAGGAATAAGCGACCAGCGCTTCCTCGACGCTGTCGAGCACGAGCCGGGTCGCCCAGGCGTCCTCCTCGAGCCCGTCGCCGAGGCCCTGGTAGGCGAGGTCGATGAAAGGCGTCAGCCGGCGGGCGACCAGCACTTCGACGATCGCCTTCCAGAGATCGCGCGAGAAATCCATGCCGGTCGGATTGTGGCAGCAGCCGTGCAGCAGCACGACGTCGCCTTCCTTGGCCCGGTCGAGCGTCTCCCATACGCCGTCGACGGCGATCGTCTGCGCCTTGAGATCGGCGAAGCGCGACGTTTCGATCTCGAGTCCCGCCGCAGCGAAGATCGGCGCGTGGTTGGGCCAGGTCGGCGCTCCGAGCTGGACGGCGGCCCTGGGGTTGGCCTTGCGGATCAGCTCGGCGCCGAGTTTCAGCGCGCCGGTGCCGCCCGGCGTCTGCAGGACCGCGATCCGGCCGGCGATCCGCTCGCTCGCGCCAATCACGTAGGGCTGGAGGCGCTCGGAGAAGCCGGAGTTGCCTTCCGGCCCCAGGTATTTCTTGCTGTCCTGGCTCTTGAGCAGGATCTTCTCCGCCTCCTTGACGGCCTTGAAAACGGGCGTGACGCCGGTCGCGTCGCGATAGACGCCGACGCCGAGGTCGATCTTGCCGGCGCGGCCGTCGGCGTTGAACATCTTGATCAGACCGAGCAGGCTATCGGCCGGCTGGGCGTTCAGCGCTTCGAACACGCGTTTCTCTCCTTATCTCCGGCTTATCTCCGGCGCCCGCTCGCCTAACGCATGATCGATTCTGATCGAGTCGCGCCGAAAACCCTCATCCGGCCCTTCGGGCCACCTTCCCCCCCGAGGGGGAAGGGGACGCCCCTCTCCCGCCGGGAGAGGGAAGCCGCGATAGGGCGTCCGGGAGGACGCCCGTCTTTCGACGGGCTACGGCGGCAGGGTGAGGGTTAGCTGGCGCGACCTTATTTCCTCATACTCTAGTTTCGAGACGCTGAACCGCGCGAGGTCGCGGCTGCCCGCCGCGCCCGTTTGCAGAGCTCAATAATCCATGTCGCCGCCGCCCGGCATCGCCGGCGCCGGGGCGGCCTTCTTCGGCTTCTCGGCGACCATCGCCTCGGTGGTGATGAGCAGGCCCGCCACCGACGCCGCGTCCTGCAGCGCGGTGCGCACGACCTTGGTCGGGTCGATGATGCCGAGCTTGTAGAGATCGCCGTATTCGTCGGTCTGGGCGTCGTAGCCGTAGGCGTAGTCCTTGTTGTCGAGGAGCTTGCCGACCACCATGGCGGCGTCGACGCCGCCGTTCTCGATGATGTACCGGGCCGGCCACTGGATGGCGCGCCGGACGATCTCGATCCCGGTCCGCTCGTCGTCGTTCTCGAATTTCACGTCGTGCAGGATTTTGGTGGCGCGCAGCAGCGGCACGCCGCCGCCCGGCAAGATCCCCTCCTCGACCGCCGCGCGGGTGGCGTGCAGCGCGTCGTCGACGCGGTCCTTCTTCTCCTTGACCTCGACCTCGGTCGAGCCGCCGACGCGGATCACCGCGACCCCGCCGGCGAGCTTCGCCAGCCGCTCCTGCAGCTTCTCCTTGTCGTAGTCGGAGGTGGTGTCCTCGATCTGCGCCTTGATCTGGCCGATGCGGGCGTCGATGTCCGCCTTCGCCCCCGCCCCCTCGACGATCGTGGTGTTCTCCTTCTCGACCCGGATCCGCTTCGCCCGGCCGAGCATCTGAAGGGTCACGTTCTCGAGCTTGATGCCGAGGTCTTCGGCGATCATCGTCCCCGCGGTCAGGATGGCGATGTCTTCCAGCATCGCCTTGCGCCGGTCGCCGAAGCCCGGCGCCTTCACGGCCGCGATCTTCAGCCCGCCGCGCAGCTTGTTGACGACAGCGTCGCCAGCGCCTCGCCCTCGATGTCCTCGGCGATGATGAGGAGCGGCTTGCCGGCCTGCACGACCGTCTCGAGCACCGGCAAGAGCGGCTGGAGCGAGGAGAGCTTCTTCTCGTGGATGAGGATGTAGGCGTCCTCGAGCTCGGCGATCATCTTCTCGGCGTTGGTGATGAAATAGGGCGAGAGATAGCCGCGGTCGAACTCCATGCCCTCGACCACGTCGAGCTCGGTCACGGCGGTTTTGGCTTCTTCGACCGTGATCACGCCTTCCTTGCCGACCTTGTCCATGGCGTCGGCGATCATCTTGCCGATCGTCTTGTCGCCGTTGGCCGAGATCGAGCCGACCTGAGCGATCTTGTCGGACTTGGTCACCGTGCGGCTGTGCTTGCCGAGCTCGGTCACGATCGCCGCGACCGCGGACTCGAGACCGCGCTTGACGTCCATCGGGTTTGCGCCGGCGGCGACCGCCTTCACCCCCTCCTTGACGATCGCCTGGGCGATCACGGTCGCCGTCGTCGTGCCATCGCCGGCGATGGCGCTCTGCTTCGAGGCGACCTCGCGCACGAGTTGCGCGCCCATGTTCTCGAACTTGTCGGCGAGCTCGATCTCCTTGGCGACGGTCACGCCGTCCTTGCTGATCCGCGGCGCGCCCCGAGGATTTTTCGAGCACCACGTTGCGACCCTTGGGCCCGAGCGTCACCCGGACCGCGTTGGCGAGAATGTCGACGCCGCGGAGCATCCGCTCGCGCGCGTCCTGTGAAAACCTGACTTCTTTGGCGGCCATGACGGCTCCCTCCCGATCGTTGTGCGAAAACCCAAGCCCATGCTGCGAAACTGGCGACGCCCGTTCGAGGGCGCCGCGTCGCCGCGCGTCTTACATCGTCCGCCCGTCGGCGCCGGCAACCGGGATTTTGGTCGCAGGGCGCTTATGGGCCTTTGCGGATGCGCTCAATCCGGGCGGGCGACGGCTGACGGCTCAAATCCATGCACGGCCCTATGTCCTGAGCAGGAACGACCTCGAGCATCCCAGAGGCCCGCTCAGGGCGAAGACCGGGCCTGGAGTTGGATCGCGGGAGGCGCGACCGCCGAAGCAAGATCTGTTTCGGACAGTTGACCTCCGCCCGGATGGTCAGAATTTGATGTTTTGTTCCCACGATGACGGACCGGAGTTGACGGGAAGGGCCGGTTCTTGAACCACATACCGTAAGCGGTCCTAAGACCGTCTTGGTTCATTGGTCCGATTTACGCCAGATGTGAACGTGTCTTAACGTCGACTCCGATATCGCGATCGTCGTGATGAACATTGTATGAAAAAAGGGGTACAGGGACATGGCTTTTCGGGCAACGCGTGAGGCTCTACTCAGTGGTGTTGTTTCATTTTGCGCAGTGGCATGCGTGTCGGTTTCCGCCCGGGCGGATGTCCTCGAAACCGGCACAATGGAGACACTGCCAATTCTGCGTACTATAATGGCGCCGTAGACGAAGGCTGGCTTTATACACCTGCTGCAAGTTACAGCCTTGCCGGTATTTCAACGGAGTTCTCAATTCCGTTCAACACGACGATCGAGGATCGCACGGTGACGGTTGTCGTATACGAAAACAACACGCCGGCAAATGGCGGCTCCCTTCTCGGGTCCTTTAGCTTCAATTCCTCGGTCGCGGATGGCACGCTGGGCGGAGGAACGTTCTCAACGCCGCTGTCGCTGGTCGCCGGCGCCCAGTACTTCATCGGCTTCGAGAACGTGGGACCGCTGAGTGCGACACCGAATGTGGACGACCTGGGCGTGAACAGCACGGGCGATGCAGGCGGCGATGTTCCTCTCGAATTGGTATACCGACGGAGGCGGCGCCATGTTCGCCAACGAGGATACCGCCCACGACGTATTTGGACAGCCGATTCTCGCGTTCTATGCGGCTTCCGAGACTGTCCCGGAGCCGTCAACCTGGGCAATGATGGTGATCGATTTGTTCTGCTCCTCGGCTCTTTTGCCTACCAGCGAGGCCGAAGGAACCGGCTAGCTGCGCCTTTCGCGTAATTCGACGCTGATCGATATTGCAATTGGCCGCCTTCGGGGGCGGCCTTTTTTATCCGTTTTGCATATCCGCGGCCAATCTTCGCTGTCGGTCGTCGACATCGCGGTCCGCAGCGGCGTCGCAAACGTATCGCCCTTAACGGGAGGCGCGCTCGCCGCAAAACTCGCAGGGTCGCCGGATAATCCTCCAGGCGCGCCTCCTCGGTTGACCGACACCTGATTGAAGCGATGGTCAGGCGACGTGCGCCCAAACTGGACACGCAT
>CAVPXF010000047.1:0-33975 GCA_963709655.1 uncultured Alphaproteobacteria bacterium | reverse complement strand
CCAAACGGGTTCGAACGCATGAAGATCCGGACCCTCCTCGCGGTCGGACGGACGCCGACCGGCGCCCCTACCCGCGCTCCTTCGAGATGAACTGCCGGAAACGCTCCGACGTCGCCCCAGAGAACAGCGCCTCGGGCTCGCCCTCGGCCTCCACCAGCCCCTGATGCAGGAACATCACCCGGGTCGAGACGTCGCGGGCGAAGCCCATCTCGTGGGTGACGACCAGCATGGTGCGGCCCTCGTCGGCGAGCGCGCGCATGACGCGCAGCACTTCGCCGACCAGCTCCGGGTCGAGCGCCGAGGTCGGCTCGTCGAACAGCATCACCTTGGGACGCATCGCGAGCGCGCGCGCGATGGCGGCGCGCTGCTGCTGTCCGCCCGAGAGGTGGGCTGGATAGTAGTTCCACCGGTCGGCGATGCCGACCTTGGCGAGCAGGGCGCGCGCCTCCTCGACGCATTCGGCGCGCGGGCGCTTCTGCACGTGATGGGGCGCCTCGATCAGGTTCTCGAGCACCGTCAGATGCGACCAGAGATTGAAGTTCTGGAACACCATGCCGAGCTCGGAGCGGATGCGGTCGACCTGGCGCCGGTCGGCGGCCTCCGCGGTTCCGTCCGACTTGCGGCGCATCTTGATCACTTCTCCCGCGACCGTGACCTCGCCGGCGTCGGGCGTCTCGAGCAGGTTGATGCAGCGCAAGAACGTGCTCTTGCCGGAGCCGGACGAGCCGAGGATCGAGATGACGTCGCCGTCCTCAGCGGTGAGAGAAATGCCCTTGAGCACCTCCAGCGAACCGAATCGTTTGTGCATGTCCTTGACGGTCAGGGCCGGGGTCGCTGCGGGCATCCGGGTAATCCTACACAGGAATCGGGAGACCGCCATTGCGAGGAGCGCAGCGACGAAGCAATCCAGGGGACCGTCGGGCGCCCTACGATTCGTGGATTGCTTCGCTGCGCTCGCAATGACGGACTCCCATGGGGGTTCAGCTCGGCCGCGCGCGCAAATGCGGCGACAGTCGCCGCTCGAGGCTCAGGAACGCGGCGCCGAGGATGTAATTGACGGTGAAATAAATGGCGCCGGCGAGGATCAGCGGCAGGTAGGTGACCAGCGTGTCGTTGCGGATCTTGAGCGCCACGCTCAACACGTCCCAGAGCGTGATCAGCGAGACGAGCGCGGTCGCCTTGACCATCGAGATCATCTCCGTCGAGTAGGCCGGCAGCGCGTGCCGGAGCGCGATCGGAAAGATGATGCGCCGGAAGAGCAGGAGCCCCGACATGCCGCAGGCGCGCGCCGCCTCGACCGCGCCGTGCGGCACGGCGATGAGCGCGCCGCGGAAGATCTCGGACTGATAGCCCGCGGTGCAGAGCCCCAGCGCCAGCACGCCGCAATTGAACGGGTCGCGCAGGATCGGCCAGACGATGCTGTGGCGCACGGCCGGGAGCGAAGCGAGGCCGTAGTAGACGATGAAGAGCTGGATGAGCAGCGGGGTGCCGCGGAAGACCGCGACATAGGCGCGCGCAAGGACCTCGAGCGGCTTTGCGCCGCTGACCCGCATCCAGGTGACGCCCGCCGCCACGAAGCCTCCGAGAACGACCGACAGGAACCAGACTTCGAGCGTGAGGGGCAGGGCGCCCATGAGCCGCCAGAAGGTGGTCGCGGTGAAGCCCCAATCCATGGCTCACCCCGCAATGCGGCGCATGCCGCGGGTCGCGCGCGCCTCGGCCAGGTCGAAGATGCGGGTCGTGACGAGGGTCATCATCAGATAGAGCACGAGGCCGCCGAGATAGAAGGCGAAAGGCTGATGGGTCGAGCCGGCCCCGACTTGGCTCACCCGCATGAGCTCGGTGAGGCCGGTGACGGAAATCAGCGACGAATCTTTCAGCGCCACCTGCCACAGATTGCCGAGGCCCGGCAGGGCGAAGCGCAGCACCTGCGGCGCGATGATGCGGCGGAACATCAGCCAGCGGTCCATGCCCATGCTGACCGCAGCCTCGAGCTCGCCTTTGGCGATGGCGAGATAGGCGGCGCGGAACACTTCCGCCTGATAGGAGCCGGAGATGACGCCGACCGCGAGCGCGCCGGCCAGGAAGGACGGCACGCCGACGAAGCCGTCATAGCCGACGAGGAACGCCGCCGTCGTCAACAGGGTCGAAGAGCCGAAATAGACGAAGTAGACGACCAGCAACTCAGGCAGGCCGCGAAACACGGCCGCATAGGCCTCGCCGGCCGCCCCCGCGAGCCGGTCGCCGGAGAGCCGCGACCAGGCGACCAGCGCGCCGATCACGGCGCCGATCAGGAGCCCGCAGGCCGAGACGAGCAGCGTCATGCCGGCGCCGGTGAGCAGCGCCAGCCCCCACCCGCCTTCTCCGAAGCCGAAGATGCCGAGACCGTTCACGCCGCCCGCCGCCGCAAGTATCGCGCCGCCCGCCTCTCCAGCGGGCGGCGCGCGTCACGCTGTCACGGCGTGGTGTCGATCTTGAACCACTTGAGCGAGTACTTCTTGACCGAGCCGTCGGCGAAGGCCGCGTCGAGCGCCTTGTCGAATTTCGCGGTCAGATCGGCGTCGCTCTTCCTGAGGCCCATGCCCACCCCGACGCCGAACACGTCGCCGATGAACTCGGGTCCGACGATCTCGAGATCCTTGGCATCGGGCTTGCCGATCGCCGCCGCGATCGTCGGATAGTCGTCGAGCGCGATGTCGATGCGGCCGGCCTTGAGGTCGAGGTCGCGGTCGTCGGTGGTCTTGTATTCCTTGATGGTCGCGATGTCCTTCAGGTACTTGTTGGCGAAATTGGCGTGCGTGGTCGAGGACTGGACGCCGATCGTCTTGCCCTTGAGCGCCGCCTGCACCGCCTTGATCGCGGCGGCGCCGGCCGCCGGGTCCTTGGCGGCGTTGACCACCTTGCCGCTGCCGAGCGCCTTGGCGATGTCGCTGTCCTTGGCGGCCATGAAGGCGGCGGGCGGCGCGGCGTAGGGCTTGGAGAAGTCAATCTCCTTCTTGCGGTCGTCGGTGATCGACATGCCGTCCATGATGACGTCGAACTTGCCGGCCTTGAGGCCCGGGATCATGCCGTCCCAGTCCTGCGCGATGATCTTGCACTCGACGCCGACCCGCTTGCACAGGTCGTTGGCGAGATCGGGCTCGAAGCCGACGATCTTTCCGCTCGAGTCGGTCAGGTTGTAGGGATCGTAGGCGCCTTCCATGCCGATCACGACGGTCTTCCAGTCCTTGGCGAAAGCCGCCGGGGCCAGCGCCAGCGTCGCGACGACGGATGCGCCGAGCGCGACCGATTTCCAGAATTTCGAGCCCATCAACTCACTCCCATGCCTTGAATTCGCTCACGCGACCCGGCGGCTGGACCGGCCCGGATCCGGGCTCCTCGAGGGAAACCCGGCGATTAGTCTTACATGCGGGTCTTCGGGTTGGGAATGCGAGGGCAAGCCCAATTTCTGCGCTGCGATGACGCAGAGGGCCTAAGCGGCGTGCGCCCTCGCGGGCGCAATCCGGCTAACGGGACGCGCATTGTAGGGCGCGGTCGATGACCGCGCCGGCCGGGTCAGCGACCCGGCGCTACAGCGCGCCGTCTCACGCCGCCGCTTTGATCGAGGCCGCCGTCTTCTCCATGATCTCGTCGATCTGAGCCTCGCTGACGATCAGCGGCGGGGTCAGTTCGATCGTGTCGCCGGAGATGCGCACCATGAGCCCGGCCTCGTGGAACGCATGGTCGAGAACCTTCAGGCCGCGTATGGTGGGGCTGCCGGGGATGGGGGCGAGGTCGATTGCGCCGGTGAGGCCGACGCAGCGGATGTCGACCACGTTCGGTAGGCCCTTCAGATTCATGATCGCGTCGCACCACTTGGGCTCGATGGCCTTGGCGCGCTCGAACAGCCGCTCGTCGCGATAGACGTCGAGGGCCGCCAGCGCCGCCGCGCAGGCGAGGGGATGGCCGGAATAGGTGTAGCCGTGGAAGAGCTCGATCGCCTGCTCCGGCCCCTTCATGAAGGCGTCGTAGATGGACTTGCGCACGATCACGCCGCCCATCGGCACTGTCCCCGAGGTGACGCCCTTGGCGAAGGTGATGATGTCGGGGACGACGCCGTAGCGTTCGGAGGCGAAGGCGGCGCCGAGACGGCCGAAGCCGGTGATGACCTCGTCGAAGATCAAGAGAATGCCGTGCTTGTCGCAAATCTCGCGCAGGCGCTCGAGATAGCCTTTGGGCGCCGGCAGCACCCCGGTCGAACCCGCCATCGGCTCGACGATCACCGCGGCGATGGTCGAGGCGTCGTGCAGAGCGACGATGCCTTCGAGCGCCTCGGCGAGATGGCCGCCCCATTCCGGCTCGCCCTTGGTGAAGGCCTGACGCTCGCGGTTGTAGGTCGCCGGCAGATGATCGACGCCGGCGAGCAGCGAGCCGAAGAACTTGCGGTTGTTGACCATGCCGCCGACCGAAATGCCGCCGAAGCCGACGCCGTGATAGGCGCGCTCGCGGCCGACCAGACGGGTGCGCGACCCATGCCCGCGCACGTTGTGATAGGCGAGCGCGATCTTCAGCGCCGTGTCGCAGGCCTCCGAGCCCGAATTGCAGAAGAAGACGTGGTCGAGGTCGGCGGGCGCAAGCTCGGCGAGCCGCGAGGACAGCTGGAACGCCTGCGGATGGGCGAACTGGAAGGTCGGCGAGAAGTCGAGCTCGCCCGCCTGGCGCTGGATCGCCTCGACGATGGGCTTGCGGTTATGGCCGGCGTTGCAGCACCAGAGCGCCGCGCAGCCGTCGAGGACCTCGCGGCCCTCGGGCGTGTAATAATGCATGTCCTTCGAGCGCGCGATCAGCCGCGGTCGCTTCTTGAAGGCGCGGTTGGGGGTGAACGGCAGCCAGAACGCCTCGAGATCGTTGGGGATGTCGGCGCGGGCGGCGGCAGTCGGGTTGACGGGGGTGGTCATGGGAACTCCTAGCGGCGGGCCGCGAAATGTCCAGTTTCCTGAACATTGGCAGTCTGTTTCGTCGCTGTCCAGTTGTCGTGCTGTTCGCTCTGTTCTAAATTCTGAACGTATGAACAAGGCTGCCGATGATTTCCTGATCGGGCCGAGGCTGAGGCGGCTGCGCATCGGGCGCGGCCTGTCGCAGCGCGAGCTCGCCCGCCGCGCGGGGGTCTCCAACGCCACCATCTCGATGATCGAGGCCGACCGGGTCAGTCCCTCGGTGTCGGCCTTGCGCCAGGTGCTCTCGGCGCTCGACGTCGGGGTCGCCGATTTCTTCGCCGAGGCCGAAGCGCCGGCCGAGCAGGTCGTCTATCGCGCCCGAGAGCTCACCGAGATTGCCGGCGGCCCCGTCTCCTACCGGCAGGTCGGATCGAACCTCAATGGCCGGGCGTTGCAGATGATCCACGAGCGCTACAGGCCGGGCGCGCAGTCGGGGGCGAAGATGCTCTCCCATCAGGGCGAGGAGGCGGGCCTCGTCGTCAAGGGCCTGCTCGGCCTCGAGGTGGATGGGCGCCGCTACGAGCTCGGGGCCGGCGACGCCTATGTGTTCGACAGCCGCAAGCCGCACGCCTTCCGCAACATCGGGGCTGAGGACCTGGTGGTGGTGTCGGCTTGCACGCCGCCGACGTTCTAGCGGGTCGTCTGGCGAACGGATCAAGGCGATCCGGAGCGGAGATTCGTCGCGTCCCACTCAACTTCGGCGATCAACGTCAAGCGGCGTCGCCGGCCGGCCTCCCCAAGAATCTCGCGACACTGACCGAACTGCACAGATCCAATGACATGCAAAAACGCAGGACGCTACGCCAGAAGCTTGTCGAGCGTAATCGGTAGCTCGCGGATGCGCTTTCCGGTCGCGTGGTAGACGGCGTTGGCGATGGCCGAGGGAACGCCGACGATGCCGATTTCGCCGACCCCCTTGACGCCGAGAGGATTGCTGTCGTCCGTCTCGTCGACGAAGATGACCTCGATGTCCTCGACGTCTGCGTTCACCGGCACGAGATACTCAGCAATGTTGGCGTTGACGATGCGGCCGTCCCTGTGGTCGATCAAGGTTTCCTCGCGTAGCGCCATGCCGATGCCCCAGACCACGCTGCCCAGGATTTGGCTGCTCGCAGTCTTGGCGTTCAGGATGCGCCCGGCGGCGACCGCGCTGACGACGCGGGTGACGCGGATCACGCCGAGTTGCTCGTCCACCTTCACCTCGGCGAAGATCGCCGAATGGGTGTTGTGAGCGCGCGCGTCCTGGCCGGGGTTGGTGGCGATTTCGCGCTCGATATTGTCCCCCGCGCCTTGCCGCATGGCGTCGGCGATCGACACCGAACGCGACAAGTCGGCTTTGCTCGCGAGCTTGCCGTCGACAAGCGCGACGTCATCGCGCGCCGCGTTCGCGAGCGGCGAGTTCGGAATCTGCTTCGCCAGGCGCAACAGCTCGTCGCGAATGGCGGCGGCCGTCGTCGCGATCCCGTTCGAGACCAAGGCTGCGATCCACGAGCCGCCCTCGACCGGAGATTGCGGCAGGCTCGAGTCGCCGAGCTTGACGCTGATGGCCTCGAGCGGGAGCCCGAGCATGTCCGCCGCGACCTGCGCCATGATCGTGTAGGCGCCTGTGCCGATGTCGGAAGTTGCGCACGCGACCTCCGCATGGCCGTTGGCGCTCAAGACGATGCGCACAGTGATTGGCGCCTGCCACGCGTCCCAAACGCCGGTCGCCATCCCCCATCCGACCAGGTCGCCGCCGTCGCGCATCGAGCGCGGCTCCGGATTGCGCTTGTCCCAGCCGAACGCCTCGGCGCCCTGGCGATAGCATTCGCGCAGCGCCTTGCTGCTGAACGGCTGATCGGTGTCCTGATTGCGCTCCGAATAGCAGCGCAGGCGAAGTTCGAGCGGATCGATCTTGAGCGCGACCGCAAGCTCATCCATCGCGCATTCAAGCGCGTAGACGCCTGTGGCTGCGCTTGGGCCGCGCATATCGCACGACGTCGGAAGGTCGAGCTTGGCGAGTTTGTGCGCGTAGCTGGCGTTGGCGCACGCGTAGAGCACGCCCGACCAGCCGGTCTCCTGCCGGTTGTAGTCTTCGTATTGCGAAGTCACGGTGACCGCGTCATGCGTGATCGCATCAAGCGTTGCTCCGCTGCTGGCGCCGAGCGCGATCCGCTGAAACATGGGCGGCCGATAGCCGAGCGCGTACATTTGCGGTCTCGTCAGCGCCACACGCACGGAGCGCTGCAGCGCGCGCGCCGCGAGCACCGCGAGCACGACCTCGAACTGCGGGCGCAATCCCAGGCCAAAAGCGCCCCCAACGTACGGAGACACGACGCGCAGGTCTTCCGGCTTCATGCCGAACACCCCGCAGAGATAGCGCTGGACGTTCTGCACCCCTTGCGTCTTGTCGTAGACCGTGAGTTTGCCGTCGCCCTCGTACACCACCGTTGCTGCATAGAGCTCGATGGTGTTGTGATGCTCCATCGGCGTGGCGTATTCGGCCTCGTGGCGCACGGCAGCGGCGGCAAGCGCCTGCTCGGGCGCGCCGCGCGTCTTCGGCGGCGTGAACAAGGCTTCGAATTCGTTTGTTGGAGGTTTGACCGGGATGGCGGCATCGCGCTGGCGGTACACGTCGGTGACATACGCCTCCTTCTCGTACTCGACCTCGACCAGCGACGCCGCATAGCGCGCGACCTCCGACGTTTCGGCGACGACGAGCGCAATCGGCTGTCCGCTGAACAGGATTCTGTCGTCGTAGAGCGGACGGAACGGTGACCCCGATGGAGCCACGTCATCCTTGTAGGCCTTGTCGTCGGCGGCCATGCGCGGGCGGTTCTCGTGCGTAAGCACGTCGACGACCCCCTTAACGCGCGTCGCGGCGCTTGCGTCGATGCGCGTTATGCGGCCTCTCGCGATCAACGAGGTGACGAGGCTGGCGTAGAGGAGGTCGGCTGTGTTGAACTCGGCGGCATATTTTGCCGCGCCGGTGACTTTCGCGATGCCGTCGATGCGCGACGTTCCCGTGCCGATGTATGGCGCCATGGCTGACCTCACATGATCTTTTTGGACGACTGCGATTGCGGCTCGCCGAGCGCAGCTTGTGTGAGCGCACGCGTTATGCAGCGCCGCGCCAGCTCGATCTTGAACGTGTTGCGCCCGTAGCCCCTTGCGTCGCGCAACAGCACGTCGGCCGCGCCAGCGAATGTCGCCGCGTTGGCCGGACGCCCGCTGAGCGCGGCTTCCGCCTGCGGATCGCGCCACGGCTTGTGGGCAACGCCGCCGAGCGCGAAGCGTCCCTCCTTGATGATGTCGCCCTCGAGCTCGAGCCCGACCGCGACGGACACAAGCGCAAACGCGTACGAGAGCCGGTCGCGAATTTTCAGATACGTGTAGTTTCCGGCGAAGCCCTGTGGCGGGAGCTCCACCGCAGTGATGATCTCGCCACTATCGAGATTGGTGTCGCGCTGCGGTGTCTCGCCCGGCAGCCGGTGGAAGTCCGCGAACGCCACGACGCGCTCGCCCGACTCGCCGCTGACATGGACCTTCGCGTCCAACATCGCGAGCGCCACGCACATGTCGGAAGGGTGGACCGCGATACAGGCGTCGCTCGCGCCGAGGATCGCGTGCATCCGATTGTGGCCGTCGATTGCGGAGCACCCGCTGCCCGGCTCCCGTTTGTTGCAGGCGCTCGCCGTGTCGTAGAAGTAATGGCAGCGCGTGCGCTGGAGGAGATTGCCGCCTGTCGACGACATATTGCGCAATTGCTGCGAGGCGCCGGCCATGATCGCGCTGGCGAGAACCGGATAACGCTGCTCGACGAGAGGGTGATAGGCGAGATCGGTGTTGCGCACCAGCGCTCCGATGTGCAGGCCGCCGCCGGCCATGCCTTCGACCTGGTTGAGCGGCAGTCGCGTGATATCGATGACCGCGGTGGGTTGTTCCACGTCCATCTTCATCAGATCGATCAGATTGGTGCCGCCAGCGATGAATTTGGCGTTCGGATCGCGGCCGATCAGGCGCAATGCTTCCGCAACGTCGTCGGCGCGCGCGTATTGGAAGTTGATCATGATTGCCCCATCACTTGCTGGATCGCCGCAACAATGTTGGTGTAGGCCCCGCAGCGACAGATGTTGCCGCTCATGAGTTCGCGGATCTCGTCTGCGCTCTTTGCCCGGCCCTCTGCGATCATCCCGGCGGCGGAGCAGATTTGCCCGGGAGTGCAATAGCCGCACTGGAAGGCGTCATGGTCGATGAACGCCTGCTGCAGAGGATGCAGAGCACCGTTGGCCGCGAGGCCCTCGATCGTCGTGATCTCGGCGCCGTCATGCATGACCGCAAACGTCAGGCATGAATTGACACGCCGTCCGTCTATCAAAATCGTGCAGGCCCCGCATTGACCCTGATCGCAGCCTTTCTTCGTACCCGTCAGGTTGAGGCGCTCGCGCAGCAAGTCGAGGAGTGTGGTGCGCGGATCGAGCGAGAGCTCATGAAGTCTCCCATTAACGGTCAGGCTCACCGAATCCGGGATCGGGGAAGGTAAACGTCAGGACGACTGGCTTGCGGCGCGAGACACTACTCTTTGGATATCCGTCATCTCCAACTCCTCTCAATCGCATCGCCGACCAGTCTGTCAATCAGCGTGAGGTTGGCGTTCGGATCGGCGGTCAGCGTCGTAACCTATTGGCATAATTAATTCTCAGCCGGAGCAGACCTCCAAGCCGACTGAAAAATTCACTTCCTTCAGGAGAGCCCGCAGCGAAGCTTTCTTCGCTGCCAGCGGGTGCTCCCGCAGGAATTGGCGAACCACCGGCGTGAATCAGCAAGCTTCGTCGCCCGTTACAATATTATCCTGACTGCAACGCTCATGAACAAATTTCTGCGCATACGGTGGCGATATACCGGCAGTAACTAATACCATACAAGAGTTATCTCGGTTCCGGACTACGCCAATCATTCCCAATAGTCGTGACGAAAAATTGTGGACGGAAAATGGCCGATGGTGTCGAAACAGGGCACAATGGCCGTTCGCAAACACTGGGTAGGAACCTCCACTTTGGATGGGGTTTCTCAGGTCCTGGCGCGTTCCGAAGGACAGGAGTTTGGGGGAAGGCCGTCACCGGAGCTACCCATAGGAACGGCGTCGTCGCGCGGAACGGCGCCGCCGATGCGTCTCAGGCCCGCGTCGTGGTCTTCACGTCCACGTTGCCGCGGGTGGCGTTGGAATAGGGGCAGATGGTGTGCGTCACCTCGACCAGCTTATGCGCCTCGGCCTCGGCGAGGCCGGGCAGATAGACGTCGAGATCGGCGGTGATGCCGAAGCCGCCCTCGGAGCGCGGCCCGATGCCGATCGTCGCCGTCACCGTCGAGCCGTCCGGAACCTTGATCTTGGTCTGGCCCGCGGCGACCCGCATGGCGCCGAGGAAACAGGCCGAATAGCCGAGCGCGAACAGCTTTTCCGGATTGGCGCCCTCGCCGCCCGGTCCGCCAAGCTCCTTCGGGATGACGAGCTGCAACGCCAGCGTGCCGTCGGCCAGCGACGTCCGTCCGTCGCGACCGCCGCCAGTCGCAGTGGCGGTGGTCTTGTACTTCGCATCGACAGGCATGGGAGGTCTCCTCTCGCAAAAGCCGGGGCCCGGCGTTCAAAGGCGCTGGCGTCGCGTCGCGGTCATTGTATCGTGCGCGATCCAGTCGTGTCCGGTATATCTTTCGTCCATCCCCGTGTCAAACGCTTGCGAGACAATCGTGCGCGATTTATGTCTCCCTCATGACCGCATCCCCGTCCCTTCCTCTCAATGTCGATCTCGACGCTTTCCTCTGCTTCGCCGTCTATTCCGCCGGCCACGCCTTCAACCGGGTCTATCGGCGCCCGCTCGAACGCCTCGGCCTGACTTATCCGCAATATCTGGCGATGACGGCGCTGTGGAGCGAGGACGGCATATCCGTCGGCCGGCTCGGCGAGCGTCTCGCCCTCGACACCAACACGGTGACGCCGCTGCTCAAGCGCCTCGAGGCGATGGGCCTCGTGACGCGCCGCCGGTCGGCCGCGGACGAGCGCCGGGTGGTCGTCGCCCTGACCGACAAGGGCCGGGCGATGCGCCGGGAAGCCGGCGACGTCATTCGCTGCATCGCCGAGGCGATGGGGCTTCCCGAAGCCGACCTAGTCCGCCTGACGCGCGAAATTCGCGCGCTGCGCGGCCATCTCGAGCGCGCCGCCGCAGCGGCCTGACGCGCCCGGCCGCCTTAAGCCGCCTTGGCCGGCGTCCCGAGGCAGCCTTCGGCCGCGAGCGCCGCTACGATCGCGCCTGCGTCGGCGGCCTGCATCCCCGCCAGATTGATCCGCCCCGACTCGGCGCAATAGATGGCGTGACGCTCGCGCAGCCCGATCGCCTGCGACTTCGACATGGCGAGGTTCGAGAACAGGCCGCGCTGGTCGCGGATGAAGGCGAGCGCCGGGTCGGCCGCGGCCAGCGCCTGGCGATTGGCGTTGATGCGGGCGCGCATGGAGTTGAGTTCCTCGCGCCACATCTGAACGAGTTTGGGTCGCTCCAGAATGATCCGCACGGCCGCGGCGCCGTGATCGGGCGGCATCGACCAGTTGACCCTGGCGAGCGCGGCGAGGTTGCTCGTCACGGTCGCCGTCTCGGCGCTGTCCCGGCTGAGGACGAACAGCGCGCCGACGCGGTCCCGGTAGAGGCCGAAATTCTTGTCGCAGGAATAAGCGACCAGCGCTTCCTCGACGCTGTCGAGCACGAGCCGGGTCGCCCAGGCGTCCTCCTCGAGCCCGTCGCCGAGGCCCTGGTAGGCGAGGTCGATGAAAGGCGTCAGCCGGCGCGCGACCAGCACTTCGACGATCGCCTTCCAGAGATCGCGCGAGAAATCCATGCCGGTCGGATTGTGGCAGCAGCCGTGCAGCAGCACGACGTCGCCTTCCTTGGCCCGGTCGAGCGTCTCCCATACGCCGTCGACGGCGATCGTCTGCGCCTTGAGATCGGCGAAGCGCGACGTTTCGATCTCGAGTTCCGCCGCAGCGAAGATCGGCGCGTGGTTGGGCCAGGTCGGCGCTCCGAGCTGGACGGCGGCCCTGGGGTTGGCCTTGCGGATCAGCTCGGCGCCGAGTTCAGCGCGCCGGTGCCGCCCGGCGTCTGCAGGACCGCGATCCGGCCGGCGATCCGCTCGCTCGCGCCAATCACGTAGGGCTGGAGGCGCTCGGAGAAGCCGGAGTCGCCTTCCGGCCCCAGGTATTTCTTGCTGTCCTGGCTCTTGAGCAGGATCTTCTCCGCCTCCTTGACGGCCTTGAAAACGGGCGTGACGCCGGTCGCGTCGCGATAGACGCCGACGCCGAGGTCGATCTTGCCGGCGCGGCCGTCGGCGTTGAACATCTTGATCAGACCGAGCAGGCTATCGGCCGGCTGGGCGTTCAGCGCTTCGAACACGCGTTTCTCTCCTTATCTCCGGCTTATCTCCGGCGCCCGCTCGCCTAACGCATGATCGATTCTGATCGAGTTGCGCCGAAAACCCTCATCCGGCCCTTCGGGCCACCTTCCCCCCCGAGGGGGAAGGGGACGCCCCTCTCCCGCCGGGAGAGGGAAGCCGCGATAGGGCGTCCGGGAGGACGCCCGTCTTTCGACGGGCTACGGCGGCAGGGTGAGGGTTAGCTGGCGCGACCTTATTTCCTCATACTCTAGTTTCGAGACGCTGAACCGCGCGAGGTCGCGGCTGCCCGCCGCGCCCGTTTGCAGAGCTCAATAATCCATGTCGCCGCCGCCCGGCATCGCCGGCGCCGGGGCGGCCTTCTTCGGCTTCTCGGCGACCATCGCCTCGGTGGTGATGAGCAGGCCCGCCACCGACGCCGCGTCCTGCAGCGCGGTGCGCACGACCTTGGTCGGGTCGATGATGCCGAGCTTGTAGAGATCGCCGTATTCGTCGGTCTGGGCGTCGTAGCCGTAGGCGTAGTCCTTGTTGTCGAGGAGCTTGCCGACCACCATGGCGGCGTCGACGCCGCCGTTCTCGATGATGTACCGGGCCGGCCACTGGATGGCGCGCCGGACGATCTCGATCCCGGTCCGCTCGTCGTCGTTCTCGAATTTCACGTCGTGCAGGATTTTGGTGGCGCGCAGCAGCGGCACGCCGCCGCCCGGCAAGATCCCCTCCTCGACCGCCGCGCGGGTGGCGTGCAGCGCGTCGTCGACGCGGTCCTTCTTCTCCTTGACCTCGACCTCGGTCGAGCCGCCGACGCGGATCACCGCGACCCCGCCGGCGAGCTTCGCCAGCCGCTCCTGCAGCTTCTCCTTGTCGTAGTCGGAGGTGGTGTCCTCGATCTGCGCCTTGATCTGGCCGATGCGGGCGTCGATGTCCGCCTTCGCCCCCGCCCCCTCGACGATCGTGGTGTTCTCCTTCTCGACCCGGATCCGCTTCGCCCGGCCGAGCATCTGAAGGGTCACGTTCTCGAGCTTGATGCCGAGGTCTTCGGCGATCATCGTCCCCGCGGTCAGGATGGCGATGTCTTCCAGCATCGCCTTGCGCCGGTCGCCGAAGCCCGGCGCCTTCACGGCCGCGATCTTCAGCCCGCCGCGCAGCTTGTTGACGACGAGCGTCGCCAGCGCCTCGCCCTCGATGTCCTCGGCGATGATGAGGAGCGGCTTGCCGGCCTGCACGACCGTCTCGAGCACCGGCAAGAGCGGCTGGAGCGAGGAGAGCTTCTTCTCGTGGATGAGGATGTAGGCGTCCTCGAGCTCGGCGATCATCTTCTCGGCGTTGGTGATGAAATAGGGCGAGAGATAGCCGCGGTCGAACTCCATGCCCTCGACCACGTCGAGCTCGGTCACGGCGGTTTTGGCTTCTTCGACCGTGATCACGCCCTCCTTGCCGACCTTGTCCATGGCGTCGGCGATCATCTTGCCGATCGTCTTGTCGCCGTTGGCCGAGATCGAGCCGACCTGGGCGATCTCGTCGGACTTGGTCACCGTGCGGCTGTGCTTGCCGAGCTCGGTCACGATCGCCGCGACCGCGGACTCGAGACCGCGCTTGACGTCCATCGGGTTCGCGCCGGCGGCGACCGCCTTCACCCCCTCCTTGACGATCGCCTGGGCGATCACGGTCGCCGTCGTCGTGCCGTCGCCGGCGATGGCGCTCTGCTTCGAGGCGACCTCGCGCACGAGTTGCGCGCCCATGTTCTCGAACTTGTCGGCGAGCTCGATCTCCTTGGCGACGGTCACGCCGTCCTTGCTGATGCGCGGCGCGCCCCAGGATTTTTCGAGCACCACGTTGCGACCCTTGGGCCCGAGCGTCACCCGGACCGCGTTGGCGAGAATGTCGACGCCGCGGAGCATCCGCTCGCGCGCGTCCTGTGAAAACCTGACTTCTTTGGCGGCCATGACGGCTCCCTCCCGATCGTTGTGCGAAAACCCAAGCCCATACTGCGAAACTGGCGACGCCCGTTCGAGGGCGCCGCGTCGCCGCGCGTCTTACATAGTCCGCCCGTCGGCGCCGGCAACCGGGATTTTGGGCGCCGGGCGCTTATGGGCCTTTGCGGATGCGCTCAATCCGGGGCGGGCGACGGCTGACGGCTCAAATCCATGCACGGCCCTATGTCCTGAGCAGGAACGACCTCGAGCATCCCAGAGGCCCGCTCAGGGCGAAGACCGGGCCTGGAGTTGGATCGCGGGAGGCGCGACCGCCGAAGCAAGATCTGTTTCGGACAGTTGACCTCCGCCCGGATGGTCAGAATCTGATGTTTTGTTCCCACGATGACGGACCAGAGTCGACGGGAAGGGCCGGTTCTTGAACCACATACCGTAAGCGGTCCTAAGACCGTCTTGGTTCATTGGTCCGATTTACGCCAGATGTGAACGTGTCTTAACGTCGACTCCGATATCGCGATCGTCGTGATGAACATTGTATGAAAAAAGGGGTACAGGGACATGGCTTTTCGGGCAATGCGTAAGGCTCTACTCAGTGGTGTTGTTTCATTTTGCGCAGTGGCATGCGTGTCGGTTTCCGCCCGGGCGGATGTCCTCGAAACCGGCATCAATCTGGGAGACACTGCCAATTCTGCGTACTATAATGGCGCCGTAGACGAAGGCTGGCTTTATACACCTGCTGCAAGTTACAGCCTCGCCGGTATTTCAACGGAGTTCTCAATTCCGTTCAACACGACGATCGAGGATCGCACGGTGACGGTTGTCGTATACGAAAACAACACGCCGGCAAATGGCGGCTCCCTTCTCGGGTCCTTTAGCTTCAATTCCTCGGTCGCGGATGGCACGCTGGGCGGAGGAACGTTCTCAACGCCGCTGTCGCTGCAGGGCCGTTTAGTTCTACGCTAAAGAGGGCATTTCGAGCACGAGATTGATGTCGAGGGCGGCCCGCCAGCGAGCATTTCGGATGTTGTCAGCATCCCGAAGCCCTGGTCAGATTGTAGGCGAAGGAGCGCAGGCGCGCGACGATATCGGGGTTCTTTCGGATGCGGCAAGCGTCCTCGGCAAAGGCGGTGTCGCGCACGTAGTGACTGCCATTCTCAATGCGCCAATGCGCGCGAATCCATTCGTTCCAGCGCTCGGGCGTCTGGCTGGAAGCGGAAGAGACCCAGAAGGCGACCTCGTTTGTCTGGGTGCAAAGACCCGTCGCAGGGTTGCGCTTGTAGACCGTGCGCTCCAAGCGGAGCACGGTCTTGATCAGGTTTTCCCATGGCGTATGGCGAAACCACGCCTTCGCCGGAAACACCGTCAATTCGCGGGTTTCCCAGCGGTTGCGGCCCGCGGTCTGGCTCTTGTCCGAGCCGGTTGGCTTTCGTCCTGCGGTTCCCAGTTCAAGCTTACGGCGCAGGCTTGGTTGGTTGTCCTTGACCTGAGTGAGCAGATGATTGCCCGAGGCGATCACGCGCTCGAACGTTTTTTTGGGCGTGTTCGGCGTCGAGCGTGAACACACACCCCTTCATAGCCGAGCGCCTCGATCAGTTCCGGCGCGGCCGGAATCTCGTTGCTCTTCTCGTCGACCATCAGATGGCCGAGCACAATCTGATCGGCTTGCCGCAACGCCGACATCATGTGCGTCGCCTTGCGGTCACTGAAGGCGTCGAAACTGCCGCGAAGGGTCTTGCCGTCAACCGCGATCGCAGTCAGGCCGTCCGAAGGAAGCGGCGTCGAAATCGATAATGCGTGCTGGCGAAACGCGGCCTCCAAAGCGGTCGGATCGACGCCTTGAATGATCAACCGCAACCCGGTGTAGGAGGGTGAGCAGCGGAGCCGCAGGCCGAACGCTTCGTTCAGCCGCTGCAAATGAATGCGAATGAATTCATGCATTTGCCGGTAGGAGTTGGCCCCGGCGACCATGCTGAGAATGGCGTACAGCAACACCGTGGCCAGATCGAACCGCTTGCCTTCGTCACGACGACGGTCTGGGATGGTGCGCAAAACCTCCAGCAACGATGCCGGCATGGGACAACCTCCGATTCGGGTTGTCGCCTATAAATTCACACATTTTCGCCCGCGGGAATCCCAGACCCCACCTCAAGACCACTCAAGGCATAGAGAACTGCACAGCCCTGGCTGTCGCTGGTCGCCGGCGCCCAGTACTTCATCGGCTTCGAGAACGTGGGACCGCTGAGTGCGACACCGAATGTGGACGACCTGGGCGTGAACAGCACGGGCGATGCAGGCGCCACGTTCCTCTCGAATTGGTATACCGACGGAGGCGGCGCCACGTTCGCCAACGAGGATACCGCCCACGACGTATTTGGACAGCCGATTCTCGCGTTCTATGCGGCTTCCGAGACTGTCCCTGAGCCGTCAACCTGGGCAATGATGGTGATCGGTTTCGTTGGCGTCGGCTCTTTTGCCTACCAGCGAGGCCGAAGGAACCGGCTAGCTGCGCCTTTCGCGTAATTCGACGCTGATCGATATTGCAATTGGCCGCCTTCGGGCGGCCTTTTTTATCCGTTTTGCATATCCGCGGCCAATCTTCGCTGTCGGTCGTCGACATCGCGGTCCGCAGCGGCGTCGCAAACGTATCGCCCTTAACGGGAGGCGCGCTCGCCGCAAAACTCGCAGGGTCGCCGGATAATCCTCCAGGCGCGCCTCCTCGGTTGACCGACACCTGATTGAAGCGATGGTCAGGCGACGTGCGCCCAAACTGGACACGCATTGCCATCGGAAATCAGTCCGATAAGCTTGCTTTTCGGGGTCGGCTGACAGCTCGTCGGGCGACCGCAGATTGCGCGTCCGTAAGCTCATGCCATCGCGACCGGCCGAAAGCCGCGGGGAGGGAACCCATGCTTGGACTGATGCAGCAGCGTCCGCTTTTGATTTCGACACTGGTCGACTACGCGGCCCGTCAGCACGGGGGACGCGAGATCGTCTCGCGCGACGCCGACGGCGCGATCCATCGCACGACCTACGCCGAAGTTGCGATGCGGGCGAAAAGGTTGGCCAACGCGCTCGACGCGCTCGGCCTGAGGCCCGGCGACCGGGTCGCGACGCTCGCCTGGAACACCTATCGCCACCTCGAGCTCTACTATGGCGTCGCCTCGTCGGGGCGGGTGCTGCACACCGTCAACCCGCGCCTGTTCCTCGAACAGTTGCAGTACATCATCCATCACGCCGAGGACGCCTACGTGTTCTTCGATCCCGTCTTCGCGCCGCTCATCGAGGAGCTTGCGCCGCGCCTGCCGCATGTGCTGGGCTGGGTGTCGCTCAGCGACCGCACCGGCGCGCCTGAGGTCAAGGTCGACAATCTCCTCGTCTACGAGGAGCTCATCGCCGCCGCCTCGCCCGTGTACGAATGGCCGGTCTTCGACGAGAACGCCGCCTCGACCCTCTGCTACACCTCCGGCACCACCGGCAATCCGAAGGGCGTGCTCTACAGCCACCGCTCGACTGTGTTGCACGCCTTCGCCGCCTGCGCGGTCGACGGCCTTGGGCTGTCGGGGCGCGATTCGTTCCTGGTGGTGGTGCCGCTCTTTCACGCCAACGCCTGGAGCGTGCCGTTCTCCGGGGCGATGTGCGGCATGAAGCTCGTGCTGCCGGGGTCGCGGCTCGACCCGGAGAGCCTCTTCACGCTGATGACCGAGGAGGGCTGCACCAAGTCGGGCGGCGTGCCGACCGTGTGGCTGAATGTCCTCACCTGGATCGAGGCGAACCGCGACCGCCTCGACCTTACGCGACTCAAGCTGAAGACGGTGCTCTGCGGCGGCTCCGCCCCGCCGCGCGCGATCGTCGAGAAGTTCCACGATCTGCTCGGCGTCTTCCTGCTGCACGCCTGGGGCATGACCGAGACCAGCCCGATCGTGACCACCGGCGCGCCGCTCTGGAAGCACGAGGGCGCGAAGTCGCGCCGAACTAGTCGGCATGCAGGTCCGCCAGGGGAGGCAGGTCTGCGGCGTCGAACTGAAGCTTGCCGGGCGCGACGGAAAGGCGCTGCCCCATGACGGCGTCTCGGTCGGGGAACTCAAGGTGCGCGGCAACTGGGTCGTGTCGGGCTATTTCAAGGGCGAGGGCGGAAACGTGCTCGACGAGGACGGATGGTTCGGCACCGGCGACGTCGCGACGGTCGATGCGGACGGCTACGTCCAGCTCACCGACCGGCTCAAGGACGTGATCAAGTCGGGCGGCGAGTGGATCTCCTCGATCGAGATCGAGAACCTCGCCATGTCGCACCCGGACGTGTTCGAGGCGGCGGTGATCGCCGTCGAACATCCTGTGTGGCAGGAGCGGCCGCTGCTGATCGTCCATCCGCGCGAAGGCAAGGCGCCCACCAAGGAGGCGATCCTGGCCTTTCTCGCGGAGCGACTGCCGAAATGGCAAATGCCGGACGACGTCATCCTCGTCGACGGCCTGCCGCACACGGCGACCGGCAAGCTCCTGAAGACCGACCTGCGCCGGCGCTTCCACGGCCACCTCGCGGTTTCAGGCTAAGAGGAGGCGCAGGTCGAGGACGCTTTCCCAGCATCTTCGCGGAAAATGATAGCGTCAGGCTGCCCGGCCTATCCGAAAACGCAAGCGGGGATGCGCGCGCGTCAGCCAAGTGTTGAGCCGGTCGAGATAGATATAGACGATCGGCGTCGTGTAGAGGGTCAGCCACTGGGAGACAAGCAGACCGCCGACGATCGCGATCCCCAGCGGCCTGCGCAGCTCCGCGCCCGCGCCGGTTTCGAGGGCGAGCGGCAGGGCCACGATCAACGCGGAGACCGTGGTCATCATAATCGGGCGGAAGCGCTGCAGGCACGCGTGGCGGACGGCGTCGGCCGGGCTCATATGCCCCTCCCGCTCGGAGACCAGGGCGAAATCGATCATCATGATCGCGTTCTTCTTGACGATGCCGATCAAGAGGAGGACGCCGATGAGCGCGATCAGGGTCAGATCGTAATCGAACGCGATCAGGATCAGGAGCGCGCCCACTCCGGCCGCCGGCAGGGCGGAGAGAATGGTGATCGGGTGGATGAAGCTCTCGTAGAGCATGCCCATGATGACGTAGATCACCACGATCGCCGCCATGACCAGGAGCGGCATGGTGACGAGCGAGGCCTGGAAAGCCTGCGCCGTGCCCTGGAACTGCCCGACCAGGGTCGGTGGAGCGCCGAGGCTCGCCTTCGCCACGGTGATGGCGTCGACTGCTTGGCTCAGCGACACGCCTGGCGCGAGGTTGAACGACAGCGTCACGGACGGAAAGACGCCCTGGTGGTTGATGGTCAACGGCTCGACCCTGCGCGTCTCGTGCGCGACCGCTGACAGCGGGACCTGCCCGCCCGTCGCGTTCGCGACGTAGATGCTCGACAGGGCCTTTGGCCCGGCTTGAAATTTCCTCTCGACCTCGAGAATCAGATACGCCTGTTGGGTCGGCAAATAGATATTCGCGATTTGCGCCTGCCCGAAGGCGTCCTGGAGCGCCGCGTCGATGCTGGCGATCGGCACGTTGAGGCTTGAAGCCCGATCCCGATCGACTTGGACGACGACATGGGTCGAGTTGATCTGCTGGTCCGAGGCGACGTCGGACAGGATCTTCATGCCCTCGAGCTTTGCAAGCAAAATCGGGGCCCAGTGATTGAGCTCGTCCGAGTTCGTGTCGGTCAGCGTGTACTGGTATTCCGCCTGCTCGAGCCGGCCGCCAATTCTGATGTCCGGGACGGCCTGCATGAAGAACCTCGCGCCGACCACCTTGGCGACCTCGGGCCTGAGCCGCGCCATCACTTTCTGCACGGAAGGGCGCTCTGCGAACGGCTTCAGCTGGACGAACATGCGCGCCGTGTTCTCGGTGGCGTTGCCTCCGGTCGCGCCGGCGAAGCTGACGACGCCGGAGACGGCAGGATCCTTGAGGATGATGGCGGCGCATTCATTCACGATTTTCGCCATCGCCTCGAAGGCGATGTCCTCGCGCGCCTGCGCCACGCCCATGAAGATGCCGGTGTCCTGTTCGGGCAAGAACCCCTTCGGGATCACGACATAGAGGCAGACGGTCAGGACGATCAGCGCGATGGTGACGAGCAGCATCAGAAACTCGTGCCGCAGGGCCCAGACCAGCCCTCGGTCGTACGTATCGCGCATGCGGTCGAAGCCGCGCTCCAGCCAGCGGCTGACGCGGTTCTGCTGCTCGCCGCTCTCGCGCGTCAGAAACTGCGCGCACATCATCGGCGTCAGCGTGAGCGACACGAAGCCGGAGATGAAGATCGCGAGAATGGTCGTCATCGCGAATTCGTGGAAAAGCAGTCCGACCACGCCCGCCATGAAAAGGACCGGAATAAAGACCGCCGCCAGCGACAGCGTGATGGAGAGAATGGTGAAGCCGATCTCGCCCGCGCCATCGAGCGCGGCTTGCAGGGGCGACTTCCCCGCCTCGATGTGGCGGACGATGTTCTCGATCATGACGATCGCGTCGTCGACAAGGAACCCGATGGCGATCGTGAGCGCCATGAGCGACAGATTGTCGATACTGTAGCCGAGCAGATACATCGCCGCGAACGTCTCGACGATCACGACCGGCAAAGTGATGCTCGGAATCACGGTCGCCCAGAACCTGCGCAGGAAGAGGAAGATCACCATGACGACGAGCGCGAGCGCCAGCACGAGCGTGAACTCGACGTCAGAGACGGAGGCGCGAATCGACAGGGAGCGGTCGGAGACGAGGTCCACGTGCACCGTGCGCGGGATCGATTTCACGAGCTGCGGCATGATCGCCTTGATCCTGTCGACGACGTCGAGCGTGTTGGCGCCGGGCGCCTTGAAGACCAGCAGGACCTCGGCCAGCCTGGTCCCGAACCAGGCGCCCGTGCGGGGGTTTTGCGAACCGTCGACCACGGTCGCGATGTCCCCTAGCTGGACCGGGGCGCCGTTGCTGTAGGCCACGATCACCTTGCGGAACTGGGCGGCGTTGGTCAGCTGCTGGTTGACGTCGAGCGGAAACTCCTCGTGGCGGCCTTCGAGATTGCCCGTCGGTTGGAGCGCGCTCTCGGAGGTCAGCGCGGCGCTAATCTGCGCGAAGCCCAGTCCTTTCGCCGCGAGCGCGTTGGGATTGAGCCGCACCTGCACGGCGGGCTGAGCCTGCCCGGCGATGGCCACCTGGCCGACGCCGGTCACCCGGGAGAGCGACTGGCCGATAAGGATGTTTGCGTACTGATCGAGCTCCTGGATCGGATAAGCGTCGGAATGAACCGCGTAGATGAGAATCGGCGCGTCGGCTGGATTGGCCTCCTTGTAGGTCGGCGGGGTCGGAAGATCCTTGGGGAGAAGGGCGCTTGCCGCCTGGATCGCCTGCTCCACGTAGCCGGCTGCGGCAGTGATGCTTACGCTCAAATCGAACTGCAGCGTGATCGACGTCGTGCCGAGCCCGCTCGTCGAGGTCATCGAGGCGAGCCCGGGAATGGCCGTGAATTGGTCTTCAAGCGGCGTCGCCACGGTCGAGGCCATCACGGTGGGGCTCGCGCCCGGGAGCTGAGCCGACACCACGATGGTTGGGAATTCGACGTTGGGCAGCGCGGCGACCGGCAGCAGCGTGAAGCAGACCGCGCCGAACGCAAAAAGACCGGCCGTCATCAGCGCGGTCGCGATCGGTCGGCGGATGAAGATTTCCGAGATGTTCATGGGGCGCTCGCAGTCGCCTTGGGCGGTTCGATCGCGACCTTCACGCCGTTGGCGAGATTGTACTGCCCGTTGACGACGACGCGCTCGCCCAGCGAGACGCCCTTGGAAAAGACGGCAAGCCCGTTCTGGCGGGCGACGACCAGCACGGGGGCGCGGTGGACGACATTGTCGGCTGAGATCGTGTAGACGTAGTCCCCCTCGGGACCCGACATGACACTCCCGACGGGAGCGGTGAGGGCTTCCTTGCGCACCCTGACCACAAGGTCGACGGTGACGAACGCTCCCGGCCAAAGCGCTTCATCGTCGTTGGGGAACGTCGCATAGAGGGCGATGGTTCCAGTCGTCGAGAGGACCTGATTATTGATGAAGGTGAGCTTGCCGTCGCCCAAGGCCTTTCCGTCCTGCGACAGGGCGCTGACATCGAGCGGCGCTTTGTTTTGGGCGGCGCGAACTTCGTCCAGTTCGGTCTGCGGGATGGGGAAGGTCACATAAATCGGCGAGATCTGGGTGATGGTCACCAGCGTCGTGCCGGCCCCCGCCTGCACGTAATTCCCGGGATCGACCGCCATGGCGCCGGCAATGCCAGTCACGGGGGAGTTGATGTGGGCGTACTCGAGGTTGAGCTTGGCGTTTTCGCCATTGGCCTGATCGAGCTTGACCGTGCCTTCGTCCTGCTGGACCACATAGGCTTGGTCTTGCGCTTGTTGCTGAGCAATTGAGTTTTCGGTTTCCAGCTTCTGATAGCGCGCGAGATCGGTCTTGGCTTCGGCGACCACGGCCTGGTCGTGCTCGAGCTGGGCTTGAGCTTGGTCGAGCGCGGCCTGGTAGGGCCGAGGATCGATGAGAAACAGGGGGTCACCCGCCTTGACGACCTGTCCCTGGGTGAAGAAGGCCTGCATGATCTGACCGTTGACCCGGGACTGCACGTTGACGGTCTCGATCGGCTGAACCGTGCCGAGCGCGTTGATGAGGATCGGCATGTCGAGTTGCGTCACGGTCCCCGCGACGACCGGAACGACCGCCTCGGCGGGCCGCTGCGCTTCTGCGACGCTGGACGACCGGCGCCAGACGGTGTCCGCCGCGACGGCGGCAAGGGCGATGATCGCCAAGGCAAGCGCAGACCCGAGTCGAACGCGCATCCCCCTCCTCGCTTTCCGGGCCGAAGGCGACCGATGAAGGGCCGCGAACGCGGCGGCGCGCCGCCGAGCCCGCCGCTGCATAACGCCACGAGGCCCGCGCGGGTTTCGCGCGGGCCCCAACCTTGTCATCTCGTGACGTCGCGTTCAAGAATTCGCGTTCGCGAAGGCGACGAAGAGGTCGCCCTTGGCGGTCTGAACCCGCGTCGGCGCCACCGATCTCGACTGAACGCCCGCTCTGGATTCGAACGTCAGAATTCGTTCACTGGCGACCTGGCTCTACGCCAACGCCTTTGTTTACGAATTGCAGCGTGTAGACCTTCTTGTAGTCGATGTCGGGCTTCACGAGTCCGACCTTGACCATTTCGTCAAAAAAGGCCTTGACCCGCGCGTCGGTCATGGCGCCGATGCCGAGTTTCAATGTGTCGCCCGAGTCGACGACGCCGTACGCCTTGAGCTTGGCGACCGAATAGGCGATCTGCCCGTCGGTCATCCCCGGATTGGAGCGCTTGATCGCCTCATTGGCTTTGGCGTTGTCGCCGTAAAGATAGTCGCGCCAGCCGATCGCCGAAGCGTTGACGAAACGCTGCACGAGATCCGGATTCTGCCTGACAGTGTCGCGACGCGCTTCGATCAGCGACGAGTAGGTGGAGTAGCCATGGTCGGCGAGCAGGAAGACGTTGGGTTTGAAATGCGCCTGCTGCTCGATCGCGTAGGGCTCCGACGTCAGATACCCCTCCTGGATCGAGTGTTTGTTCTCGATGAACGGCGCTGAATCGAAATCGTACGGCCTCACGTTCGCGTAGCTGAAGCCCCAGGCCTTGACCATCCAAGCGTAGAATGAGTACAGGCCGCCGGCGCTGACGTAAACCGGCGAGGCTTTCGGCAGATCGGTCCATTTGTCCAAGCCGACGTCCGGATGAGACATGAAGATCTGCTGATCCTTCTGAAAGTCGGCGGCCACCGCGACGATCGGAAGATTCCGCTGCTCGGCCAGGAAATCGCCGAGAAGATCTCCTCCCTGGAAGAAGTCGATCTTGCCCGCAAGCAGAAGCATGCCGCCGTTGCCCTCCGGGCTGCTCGGCAGGATGGTGACGTCGAGCCCGTATTTGGCGTAAGCGCCGTCGGCGACCGCCTGGTAATACCCTCCGGCCTCCGGGTCGGCCAGCCAGTTCAAGCCAAGCGTGACTTTGTCGAGCGCAAGCGCGGGATCCGCCGAGGCGAGAAAGGCCGCAAGAGCGGCGAAGGAAACCGCGCCGATCGTTCGGCGGCGATCGCCGGCGCCTCGGCTTCCACTCCGACGTTCGGATTGCCCATTATCGACCGGCGCGGCATGGCCTCTCGTTTCCGTTTCCTCCACCCACACTCGCCTTGCGGATGAGTTCCGCCGCAGATCGGTATTTGGTTTTGTCGCGCTCAATCAGAGGCACGCCGCAATTGCCCAGCGTCGAATGGATTTGCGGCGTCAGTTTGTCGCCGCCGCAGGGCTCGATCACCCGAGGCCGCCTTACGCCAGACTGGCGATCAGCCCCGAGGCGGACGAGCGCATCAGGCGGCGCTCCGCCTCCCAACGATCGGAGCCGGCGAGATCGGAATCGAGCTCAACGGCGCGTCCCGACAGGAAGGCGACCGGCACGCCGTCGCGAAAAACGACGCGGTTTGAGGTCAACCCGGCGAGCCGGGCGCCCGGGGTCAGAACGCCGACGAGGTTCAGCGGATCGGCGGCCGACAGCGACACCCATCGGCCGTCGTGAGGCCGGCGCCGCACCTCGCGCATGGCGGCGATCGCCTCGGGCAAAGCGAACTGCTCGCCGGTGACCCCGGCGACGAACCGGCCGCCGCGGATCTCGCCCCGGCTCTCGAGCCGCCGGTAGACGCGCGCCAGATCGCGCCACGGCGGCAGCCACGCCGCCTCGCGCGCCATCAGCCGCCAGAACATTACGCCGTAGCGGGCAAGCAGCGTTCGCGCCACGTGCTCGACCGCGGCGGCGTTCGCGTCCTCGCCGGCCGCCGGCGCGACGCGGCGCACGATTCCCCAGCGGCCGCCGCTCTCGATGGCGAAAGGCAGCACCCGTCCACGGCGTTTCAGACCGGAATGCGGCTTTCGCTGGCTCGACGGCGTCAGCAGGGCGCGTAAGCCCGCAAACCCGTCGGACGCGACGAGCCCTTGAGCTACGAGTTCGCCGAGCGCCTGCTCGACCTCGGCGCGCAGCATTCGGGTGGCGTCGACGAGCTCGTCGAAGAACAGGGCGCCGTGGGTCCGCAGAACGTCCAGCACGTGCTCGGCCCGGCCGCCGAGGCTCGGCGCCCCGGGCTGAGGCGCAAGCAACGTCCAGAGCCCGATGCGCCGACGGTCGACGAGGGCGATCGGCGTCGCGGGCACGGGCGAAACGGAGCGCGCCCCGTCGCCGGCGCCGGCAGCGGGCGTCAGCCGCGTCCAGGCTATTCGGCCCGCCTGACACTCAGCGTCGAGCCATGACGGCTGATAGCCCTTGAGCCGAGCCGACAGGATCTCCGTCTCCCACGCCCGCGCCGGCGCTTCGAACCCTTCCAGCATCGCCAGCGCCTGCGGCAGCGCGTCCGGCCCTTCGAGGCGCGCGTCGTCGTCGACATGCTGCCAGTCGAACAGAAAGCGGAGGAAAACGCGCGGCGCGACCGGCTCGATCTCGGCCCGCAGACGGTTGACGGTGCGCCGATGCATGCGGGCGACCAGCCGACGGTCGCACCATTGCTCGTCATTGACGCTCGCGTCGAAGCGGCCGCGCAGAATTGCGCCGTCCGCTTCGAGCGCGGCAAGCGCGGCGGCGATCGCCCCCGGCTCGAGGCCCAGCGAAGCGGCAAGCGCAGTCGCCGTGACAGGACCAGACCCCTCCAGCCGGCCGCGCAGGATGGAGACGCGCGCCTCTTGGGCGGTCCAGGACTTGCCGGCGCCGCCCGGCTGCGGAGCGATTTCGGGCTCTAGCCGCGCGTCCGGCCACAGCGCGCGGAACTCGTCCGCCCGCTCGGCCGACGTCCAAAGCGTTGCGTGAGGGGCCGCAATCCGCGTCGCCCGCCGGTCCGCCGCCAGCGCGTTCAGCCAGTTCGCCCAGTCCGGGTCGAGCCGCGCTTCCTGTTCGGTCACGAAGCCCAGCCACATGAGCGCGTCGTGCATCTCCTCGGCGTTGACCGGATCGGGCCAGGCCTCGGCGCGCACCGTCTCGACGGCCTGCGGGTCGAGCCGGCCGAGGTCGGAGGCGCTCTCAGGGTCCTGCCATCGGCGCGCCATCACGGCCTGCGTCCGGCGCTCTTCGAGCGGCGCGTCGTCGAGGAAGGCGTAGGGCTTGGCCGAAAGCGCCTCGAGCGCGAGCGGCGAGGGCTGGGTCAGGTCGCGGCAGACCGCGCGGACCTCGCCCGATTCGAGCCGGCCGAGCAGCCGTTCGAGCCCCTCGATGTCCATGGCCTCGTGCAGGCAGTCGGACACCGCCTGATTGACCAGCGGATGGTCGGGGACCTCCCGGTCGCCGGTCAGGTTCTCGAAACAGGCGATCTGGTCGGGGAAGACGGCGGCGATCAGGTCCTCGGCCTGCATGCGCAGGATCTGCGGCGGCACCTTCTTGCCCGAGCGGAAGCGCGGCAGCGCCAGCGACACGCCGGCAGCCCAGCGCCAGCGCGCAGCGAACATCGGCGCATCGAGCATCGCCTGCACGAGCAGCGGCCTGACGGTTTTCGCGTTGAGGTAGCGCGGCACGTCGTCGAGCGCGAAACTGTGCGCCGCGGTCAGCGACAGCACGATCGCGTCCTCAGTCGCGGCCGCCTGCAGCTCGAAATTGAACTTGCGACAGAAACGCTTGCGCAGCGCCAGGCCCCACGCCCGGTTGAGACGGCTGCCATAGGGCGAATGGATGACGAGCTGCATGCCGCCCGACTCGTCGAAGAAGCGCTCGAGCGCGACGACCTCCTGGGTCGGCAGGACGCCAAGCGCGGCGAGCGCGGCGGCGAGATACTCGGCGATCGCCTCGGCCGACGTCGCGCCGACGCCGACCTCGGCTTCGAGCCAGCGCTTGAGCGCGCCGCCCGACGAATCGGCGCTGAGACGCGCCTCGGCTTCCGCCCGCAGGCGCGAGACGGAGGCGGATAGGGCGTCCGTCCGGCCGGGCGCCTCGCCGAGCCAGAATGGCAGGTTCGGCGGCTGTCCCTTGGCGTCTTCGACCCGGACAGTCCCGCGCTCGACCCTTAGGATGCGGTAGGAGGCGTTGCCGAGCTGGAAGACGTCGCCAGCCATGCTCTCGACGGCGAAGTCCTCGTTGACGCTGCCGATGACATGATTTTCCGGCTCGAGCAGCACCTGATAATCGGCGGTGTCGGGAATTGCGCCCCCCGAGGTCAGAGCGGTCACCCGCGCGCCGCGCCGGCCGCGCAGCACCCCGTGGACTCCGTCGCGGTGGATCAGCGTCCCGCGCCGGCCGACCCGGGTGGCGAACCCCTCGGACAAGGTGCGGACAACGGCGTCGAAATCCACTCGCGTAAGATTCCGGTAGGGCCAGGCGCGCCGCAGGCGGTCGGAGAGCTCGGCTTCCTTCCAGTCCTGCGCCGCGACCTCGGCGACGATCTGCTGGGCGAGGACGTCGAGCGGCGGAGCGGGAATGGCGAGCCGGTCGAGCTCGCCGCGCCGGACGCTGTCGAGGAGCGCCGCGCATTCGATCAGATCGTCGCGCGAAAGGGGAAAGAGCCGCCCCTTGGGCGTGCCGTCGATCGCGTGGCCCGAGCGGCCGACCCGCTGCAGAAAGGTCGCGATCGAGTGCGGCGAGCCGAGCTGGCAGACGAGGTCGACGTCGCCGATGTCGATGCCGAGCTCGAGCGAGGCGGTGGCGATCATCGCTTTCAGTTCGCCGCGCTTCAGCCGCTGCTCGGCCGCGAGCCGCCGCTCCTTGGCCATGCTGCCGTGATGGGTGGCGACCGCATCCTCGCCGAGCCGGTCGGTGAGCTCGCGCGCGACCCGCTCGCTCATACGGCGGGTGTTGACGAAGACGAGCGTCGTCCTGTGCTCGCGGATGAGGGCGGCGAGCCGTTGGTAGACCTGGCTCCAGACTTCGTTGGACATGACCGCTTCGAGCGGCGAGTTCGGGCGTCTCGATCGCGAGATCGCGCAGCCTCTGGTGGCCCGAATCGACAATCGCGACCTCAGCCGCCGGATCGCCGCTCCCGTTGGCGCCGATCAGCAGGTTCGCCACCTCGCGGATCGGGTTCTGGGTGGCCGAGAGCCCGATGCGCTGAAGACGGTCGCCGCAGAGGGCGGACAGGCGTTCGAGCGACAGAGCGAGATGCGCGCCGCGCTTGTTCGGCGCGACCGCATGGATCTCGTCGAGGATGACCGTTCTCGTCGTCGCCAGCATCTGGCGCCCGGAACTCGGAGCCGAGCAGCACGTAGAGCGACTCGGGCGTCGTGACGAGGATGTGCGGCGGGCTGCGGCGCATGCGGGCGCGCTCGTTGGCCGCGGTGTCGCCGGTCCGAACCAGCGTGCGAATGGCGACGTCGGCAAACCCGCTCCGCGCAAGTTCGCGCCTTATGCCTTCAAGCGGCGCTTCGAGGTTGCGGTGGATGTCGTTGCTCAGCGCCTTGAGCGGTGAGACGTAGACGACCTGCACGGCGTCCGGGAGCGCCCCGTCGAGACCCTGGCGGACCAGGTCGTCGATCGCAGCGAGGAAGGCAGCGAGCGTCTTGCCGGAGCCGGTCGGCGCGGCGATCAACGTGTGCCGTCTGGCCTTGATCGCGGGCCAGGCGTCCGCCTGGGCCGGGCTCGGCGCCCGAAAGGCGCCCGCAAACCATGCCGCCACGGCCGGATGGAAGAGGTCGTTGCGAGCATGACCCGCGCCCGCATGGCCAGCCCCGGGCGCATGCGCAGGCTCGCTCGCCAGCTCGGCGCGCCTGTCGTCAACCTGGGCCGAGGATCGCAATCCGCTCAACCTCTCGTGCGCGTCGCTGCGCGCCTTCGCTCGAACAGCATCGATGGTGACGGATTATATGGCGTTCCATGCAGCAAATGCGAGGGCGCCCGAACGTCCGCGGATGGCGCCGACGGACGGGCGGGCGCCGGGGCGTCTACGGCGTAGCGAGCCGCCGCACTGCGCCGCCAGCCTGCCAGTCGGGGACGGCGTCGGGAGGAGGTCTGGTGCCGGATGAGGGACTCGAACCCCCGACCTTCGGTTTACAAAACCGCTGCACTACCGCTGTGCTAATCCGGCCCTTTCAGGGGCGTCTTGGCTAGCAGCGGCCTTCAGGCTACGCAAGGGCCGTTTCATCGGCCGGCGGGGACGGTCGGGGTCCACGGGCCCTCGACGGCGACCGCCTCGTCCATGCCCGGCCAGGGCGGCATGGTGACGGCGACGAAGGCGAGCGGACCATCGTCATCGGCGCGGAACTGGAACGAAGCGCCGAGCGGGATCGTCGCCGCCACGCCGGGGGCGAGCGGTTCGACGCTTTGAGAGGCTCCGGCGCGCCGCCACAAGAGGCCGCGGCCGGCGACGACGTACCAAAGCTCCTCGACGGTGCGATGCGCGACGGCGTGAGAAACCGCGCCGGCGGGAAGCTCGAAATGCGCCAGGCTGCCGCCGGCGAGCTCGAGCAGCAGCCGCACCGCCGTCCCGTCCGGCGCGGTGGCGTCGGGGCTTGCGGCGAGCGTCCGAGTTCGCGAAGGGAAGGGGCGTCGTCATGCCGGTCGCACTGTCGTTCCTGCGCTCCGCCCACGTGGCGCGGCCTGCGCCCGCCTGCTATGAGGAGCCGATGAGCACGACCTTAACCGCCGATCAGGCGCTTGACGAGTTCCGCGCGGCCGGCGCGCTGCTCGAAGGCCATTTCATCCTGTCGTCCGGCCTGCACTCGCCGGTCTTTCTGCAAAAGATGTTCGTGTTCCAGGACCCGGCGCGGACCGAGCGGCTCTGCCGGGCTCTGGCCGCGAAGGCGCGCGAAGCCTTCGGGCCGATCGACATCGTCGCCTCGCCTGCGGTCGGCGGCATCGTGCCCGGCTACGAGACGGCGCGCTGGCTCGTCGCCAAGGCGATCTTCGTCGAACGCGAGAACGGCGCCTTCAGGCTCAGGCGCGGCTTCGAAATCGAGCCCGGCGCGCGGGTCTTGATGGTCGAGGACATCATCACCACGGGGCTCTCGTCGCGCGAATGCCTCGCCGCGCTCGCCGAGCACCCGGGCCGGATCGTCGGCGCGGCCTGCCTGATCGATCGCTCGGGGGGCGAGGCGGAGATCGGCGTTCCCCGCGTCGCGCTTGCGACCCTCGACATTCCGGCCTATCCCGCCGACGCGCTGCCGCCCGAGCTCGCGGCGCTGCCGGCGGTCAAGCCCGGCAGCCGGTCGCTTGCCGGGGCGGCCTGAGAAACCGCAGATGAGGACTTCCGATGACCGCGGTCCGCCTGGGCGTCAACGTCGACCACGTCGCCACCATCCGCAACGCGCGCGGCGGCGCAACGCCCGATCCCGTGCGCGCGGCGCTCCTCGCCATCGAGGCGGGCGCCGACGGGATCACCGCTCACCTGCGCGAGGACCGTCGCCACATCCACGACGACGACATGCGGCGGCTCAAGGCGGCGATCAGGAAGCCGCTCAATTTCGAGATGGCGGCGACCGAAGCCATGCTCGACATCGCCTTGCGCCTCCACCCGCACGCCTGCTGCCTGGTGCCGGAGAAGCGCACCGAGCGCACCACCGAGGGCGGGTTGGACGTGGTCGGCGGATTTAAAGCGCTCAAGCCCTTTGTCGCCGAACTCGGCAAGGCGGGGATCCGCGTCTCGATGTTCGTCGAACCTTCGGGCGAGGCCTTGAAGGCGAGCGCCGACCTCGGCGCGCCGGTGGTGGAACTGCACACCGGCGCCTGGTGCGACGCGCTCGACCATCGCGACGCGCCCCGCGCCGACTACGAATTCGGCCGCCTGAGGGTGGCTGCGGCGCAGACCGCGGGCCTCGGTCTCGAATGCCACGCGGGCCACGGCCTCGACTACGACTCCGCCCGCGTCATTTCCGCCCTGCCGCAGGTGGCGGAGCTGAACATCGGCCACTTTCTCGTCGGCGAAGCGATTTTCGTCGGTCTCGCCGAGACGCTGAAGCGCATGCGCGCGGCGATGGCGGAAGGGCGGGCGGCGGTGGGGACGCACACGTGATCATCGGCGTCGGCAGCGACCTTTGCGACATCGGGCGGATCGAACGGACGCTCGAGCGCCACGGCGACCGGTTCGTCGAACGCTGCTTCACCGAGATCGAGCGGCGCCGCTCCGACGCGCGCGCCGGACGCGCCGCCTCCTACGCCAAGCGATTCGCGGCCAAGGAGGCCTGCGCCAAGGCGCTCGGAACCGGCCTGAGACGCGGGGTGTTCTGGCGCGACATGGGCGTGGTCAACCTGCCGTCGGGGCAGCCGACCATGCGGCTGACCGGCGGCGCCGCGGAGCGCCTGAAGGCGATTTTGCCGCCTGGCGCGGAGGCGTTCATCCATCTGACGATCACTGACGAGCCGCCGCTCGCGCAGGCCTTCGTGATCATCGAGGCGCGCCTAGTGTAAGCGCTGAGATCCGCGCCGCCAAGACGGAGTGTGCATTTCTCGCGCCGTCGCGGCGGGGCCGGCGATCGCGTTGGGCGGTGAGGCGGTCGCGCCTGCGACGCGGCGCCCGAAACGCACCGTCTACGACCGCGCGGTCCGTCCGGATCCGGCAAACGAGGGATTAGCGCTTTTTTATCGGCCGGGCTCAGCCGATTCAAAGGCTTGCAGGCCGCCTTAGCGACCGGTCCAGGGGACCTCTTGCGGCCGATCAAATGAACATACTATTGTTGTTTAATAGAGGGGTCAGGGCACGGACGGGACCGGCTTCAGTCTGCGGTCCGCCCCTTCGCGGCAGCCTTAACGCACGCCACACCTGTAAAAATGATAATGGGGCAAGAGTGGGGCGGCTTTGAGTGACAATTATGCAACGATGGCCTTCAAACTGTGTCTCTAGCCCGGATTAAGGCGAGAACTTTATTGATCGCCGCCGGAGTGCGCGTATCTTCGGGCTCGTGAACGGGAAATTCCCGGTCGCGGACGGATCGTAGCGTCAGCTTCAGGCGAAGCGCCAGGGTCCTAAACAATCGGGAAGAGGGGGCTGACCACCTACGGTTTCGGGCTCGTCAAGCGGGCCGGCGGATCGGAAGTGAGAAGAACCAACGCCCAGAGTATTAACTGGAGGTCAACAATGACGCTCATCAAGAGCATTCTGCTCGGTTCGGCAGCCGGCATCGTCGCCGTCGCCGGCGCGCAGGCTGCCGATCTTCCCACGAAGAAGGCGGCTCCCGTCGCGCAATATGTCAAGATCTGCAACGTCGGCGGCATCACCGGCTGGACTATGCCGGGCTCCGACACCTGCCTGAAGATTTCGGGCTACATGACCGCTCAATTCACCGGCGGCAACCTCAACACCCAGTACAACTACGCGTCGTACAGCACGGTCGCGAACGCCGTCGCGCTGTCGAATCCGGCTCTCGCGGCGACCCTCAACACGCTGGCCGCCGTTTCGAACCAGGCGACGCAGCGTGTGCTGATCGCCGCCAGCGACACACAGGGCAACAGCACCTTCTATCGTCCGGCGACTGGCTGGTCGGCGCGCGCCGCGCTCGTGTTCGACTTCGCCTCCAACACCGCCTATGGCCCGCTGCTCGGCCACATCGGCATCCAGGACGACGTCGGCAACGGGTTCGAGTTGCTGACGCCAGCCTCCCCGGCCAACATCACCTACCTCGACCAGGGCTACCTGACCTGCTCTGGGTATCACCGCCGGTAAGGCCGCCTCGTTCTATTCGTTCATCGGCGGCGGCGACAACTGGGCGAACTTGTTCTCGCCCGACCAGAAGGGCTTCAACGAGCCCCAGCTGTTGGCCTACACCGCCTCGTTCGGCGGCGGCTTCTCGGCCACCATCGCGGCGCAGAGCCCGGGCACCAACGGCCAGTCCGGCGGCGGCACCGATGTTGCCGGCCACCGAACCTGACCTATGGCGGCCAGCGTTGGCCCGACATTGTCGGCCAGTTGCATGTCAAGCAGGGCTGGGGCGAGGCGCAGATCTCCGGCGTGATACATGACGTCCGCGTCGCGAACCAGACTTACGCCCTGGCGCGGCCGGCGTTAACGGCTGCGGCGTCGGGGGTCTCGTGGTCAACTGCAACTTCCAGCAGACCAAGACCGGCTGGGGCGTCGACGCGGGCGTGAAGATCAACCTGCCGAGCTTCGGCACAGGACGACAACTTCCTGGTCACCGGCAGCTATACCCAGAGCGCGTTCTGGTACTCGGGCATCCCGGACGGCATGTGGGGTGAGAACGGCCAGGTCAACGGCAACGGCCAGCCGATGTATGCGGCCGACGCGTTCTTCAACCCGCTCACCAACCAGTGGTCGTCGCCGACCGCATGGTCGGTAGCCGCCATCTTCGAGCATCACTTCACGCCGGAGTTCTACGTCGACCTCGAAGGGTCGTACGCCTGCTGAAGTGGAGCAACCAAGGGCGGCGGCTGCTACATTGCGCTCGACCGAGAGCTGTCTGCTCGCTCAGGCCGTCCAGGGCCCGATTTCGCCGTCCCGCGACCAGCTGGATCATCGGCGCCGACCTCGGCTGGAACCCGGTCACCAACCTGAACTTCGACCTCGAGTTGATGTATCAGGACACCAACCAGACCCGGCCGAGCGGCTTCCTCGGAACCGCTACAACTCCGGCGGCGTCGGCGGCGCCGGTGTTCGTCCCCGGCGCGTGGGAAGGCAACTCGAGCGGCTTCGCCGGTCGTCTGCGCATCACCCGTTACTTCTGATCGT
>CAVPXF010000046.1:0-4382 GCA_963709655.1 uncultured Alphaproteobacteria bacterium | reverse complement strand
GCCGACGGAAAAAGCGACGACCGAAAAGCGGAGGCGGCGGTTCCGGCGCGAGATGCTCTCGTCCTATGAAATGAGCCTGGTCCAAACGGCCTTCGGCATGTGCGCACAGCATACGACTTCGGAGCCGTTACGCGACGCGTTCGTCAAGATCGCCGAGAAGCTCACGAACATCGACCGTATGATCGTCGAGGAAGATCTCGACTGAGCGTTGGCCACGGCAGGCGGTATTTTAAGTGGCCGCTGGCGCGGCGGCTTTGTCGCGTCCTTCCGATCGCGTGTTCTTGTTCGCGCCGATATCGGCGATGGGGGACCATGGAAGCGGGAAAGGAACGAATTGCCATGACGCCGTCTGAAATCCTGAAGGCCCTGTCGCAGGGTCATGAGCGTTTGCCTGGGGAAGCGCTTGAAGCTGCGTCGTCCCAACGCTCCGAAGTGAGTACGCTCCTGCTGGAAAAGCTGTCGCAAGCGGTTGCGGAAATCGAGAAACTTGAGGCGGCCGGATTTCCAAAGACCAGCCTGAAGCGATTTCTGAAAGCGCCGTCGCCACTGTTCTTTGGCGTCTTCGTGCTGGCCGACTGGCGTGAAAAAGCGGCCTATCGTCCGTTCGCGCGCTTGCTGCGGTTTCCGTGGGTTTCCCATGATCATCTTCTCGGCGAGCCGGCGATCGAGGAGCCGGGCTATCGAATCATGGCGTCGTTATTCGACGGCGACCCGCAATTCATTTTCGACATCATCCTCGATGGCGGCGCCGACCCATCCGCGCGATTCTGGCAGTGGCACGCGCTGACGCTGATCGCGCTCGAGGGCAAACTTGATCGAAGCGTTGCGGCGGATTTTGCGCGACAGGCGTTCGAGAAACTTTCGCGTGACGAAGAGGAGTTGTTGATCTGGTCGGGATGGGAGAAGCTGATTTCGCGCCTGGGGCTGACCGATCTCGCGCCGCTCGTACGCAAGGCGCATGACGCGGAGCTGTTGGTCGAGAGCACCTACGAAGAGTTTCAGAGGGATCTGGAATACGCCGTGGCGCATCCTGACGCCCCTTGTCGCCCGGGGGATGAGCTGGAAGCATTCGCTGGCGTCCAGGAGTTGGAGTCCTGGGTGGAATTATGACGCCCAGGGTCCTGCGCCGTCGTATCTGGCGAGGCGCGTAGTTATCAATGTTTACCAGTAGTGGCGCGCCTCTCGCTTTTTCTGTGGTTTTTTGGCGGCATAGGATTCCCTGTTGCGGCGCCATATGGTAGGTTCAGGGTTAATACTGTTCGTCAGGTATCAAGTAGTCGAGTCGTATTGGTTGTGGTGGTCTATACCGGACCGCCACCCATACGGTAATGCGGTCCCGGAGGTCGCCGCTTATTCTAGGAAGGGACTTTCTTTTATGAGCTATGTTGGGAAGAGAGCAATCGACCGCCAATGTTTGGTAAACCTGGAACCGGACATGCTTCGAGGAGAGGACCAAGACGGTGGCGGCGGGTTTTCATGTGGCGGCGATTCTCCTCAGCAATCGTCGCGGCGGTGGGAGAACCAGGGCCCGCTCCGGCGCATCTGCTACGAATTTTCGGTGGTGGCGTCGCAACTGAAGCGAGCCGAGGCGACAAAGGGCGACTCGAAACAGGTCGACGACATTGTGGCGCTCTGGCGCAAGCGATCAGAACTCGCGAAGCGTATCGTCGAGGCCGCGGCGTCGACGATTGAGGACGTCGTGCTGAAAATGGCCATGACAGAATTCTTGTTGTTGGAAGGAGATTTGAGGGTGGGGTTGATCCCCCAATGCCTGGAGGAGTGCGATCGCGCGCTCGCTCAAGAAGGCGACGGGGAGCCATGTTTCGAGGCTCTGGAGCGGGAACTCTGGGCATTGTGCGAGCGGGTCGAGCACCAGACGGCAGCGCTCGAGGCGCGATGGGATTGCGTCGAGCAGAGCAAGGAAGTCGGAGGTCCAAACGACGCTCGCGCCGATTTTTCGCTCGCAAGGGCGTGGAACGAGCTGAACGAGTCCATCTGGAGCGTCGCTCGCTATGAAACCATGACCCCCATCGGTCTCAGGGCCAAGGGGACTATGTTCAGAGACCTTCTGGCCCTTGTCGGCGCGATGGACGGCCTCTCTGCGTTGCAGGACTCATACCTGCGCGACTTCGATCACCTGGCATATCGTCGCCTTCACGGGAAAGACTCGCCGATGCCTCGCCGTTCCGTGGAGTGATCGCAGAGGAATTCTCGTTCGCGCCGGACCCTCTTAAGCGTCGTGCTTCGGACGATTTGGAGGTTCACCCTATGCCCAGACATTTCCTCATCGCGATGAGCGTCAGTCTCGTCGCGCTTTCAACGCCGGCGTTCGCCGGTCCTGGCGATTCGAGCAATAGCGGCGGCGTTGTTCAGAGCGGCCGCAGCGAGCCGGGGATAGTCTCTCCAGCTCCGCCAGGCGCGCGTTTCGCGAATGACGGCCAAGCCGAACCGCTGACGCTCGCCGCGCCGGTCGACATCGAGACCGTTCCGGTGCTCAAGCACATCGCCGCGACCGGGGCGCAGCTTCTCGATCTCGGCGAGGCGCACGGGCTCAGATCCGTCAGCGCGCGGAGCGGCGACCAGTTCATGATCCTTCAGATCGCCCCCGACGGCCAAGCCGTTGTCGGCGGCCCGCAGCTCGATCTTCCGGTCGACAAGCTGATGACGCTCGCCTCGGGACAGGTGAAGGAACTCGGCGAGACCCACGGGCTTCGCGGCCTCTATTTGCGTAACGGCCAGGAGTTCCAGGTGCTCTATGTGACGCCGGACGGGCAATCCACGATCGCCGGGGTGATGTGGGACGCGACGGGCAAGAACCTGACGCGCGAGCAGGTCTCGAAGATCGACGGCGCGGTTCCGACCATGGTGGTCGAGAAGGAGGGGTCGAAGACGCTCGAAGTCGCCGCGAAGGCCGACGCACTGCTCGACGTCGAGCATTCGGTCTTCGGAACCTATGGCGATCCGGCCGCGCCGAGGTTGTGGATGATCGTCGACCCCTATTGCAGCTACTCGGTGCGCGCCTTCGACGAGCTCAAGCCCTATGTGGCGGCGGGCCGCATCCAGCTCGCGATCGTTCCGATCTCGATCCTGGACTACGAGACGAACGGCCAGAGCACGCCGGCAGCCGAATCGCTTTTGAGCCAGGACCAGGCGCGCATGGCGGAAGCGTGGGATCATCAGGGTTTTCGGGCGCCCCCGTCGCAGGAGGCGCCCGCGCTGCTGCAGAAGAATAACCGAATCGCCGAAGAGATCGGGCTCAAAGGCACGCCGACGCTTATCTGGCGCAAGGCGGATGGGACGGCGGGAGAGATCGACGGCATCCCCAAGAGCTGGGAGGCTTCGATCGCCGAGGTCGAGGGAGCGCACAATGTCTCCGCGCGGTGAGGATCGGGGCGGCGAAGCGCGACCGCCCGGCGTTCTTCGCCGCATCGGGCGCGCCGCATTCGCGCCCTGGCGCTTCATCCGGATCGACGAGAGCATGGCTGCGATCCGCCGGGAAATCGAAGATCTGAGGGCCGGTCAGGGGGCAGGGACCTCGCGTATGAGGCTCGATGAGGCCGGTGCGTTCGATCTCGACGCCTCTGCGTTCCTGCATGGCAAGCGGCGCGCGGCGTTCGAGGACGCGCTTGCGGTCCGCCAAGGCTCCACGGCTCGCAACGCCTGGATCTTTCTCGGGCTCGGCGTGCTGTTCTTTCTTGGCTGGCTCTACCGGCTCATGACAATGGCCTGGACCGCCAATGCGACGCTGACCGCACTGCAGTTCACGCCGGCCTGCGCGGTCTTTTTTCTGCTAGCGTTCCGATTCGCCCTCGAGAACTATCAGATCCGGATGCGTCGCAAGGTCACGGCGATGGAATATCTTGGCGCGGCGTGCGGCTTCTGGCCGCGCTGACGCCGCCGAGACAGATCGGTTTCGTAGAGGGAAGGGCGGCGCCGATGAAGCGCCGCCCTTTCCTATGGAGCCGACGAGCAGCCGCGATGCGCCGCTCGCCTGAGTGCTCAGAAGCGTCAGAATGTGCCGGGCGGACGGAGCGTCGATCCTCCGCCAGCCCCTGTCGCCCATTCCGCGCCCTCATAGTCGGGGCGTGACGCCTGCGAAGCGGGCTCGACCGGCTTCACGATCGTTCGCTGGAGGTCATAGACGGGGGGCCGCCAAATCGCGTCGGATGAGCCATAGGCGGCGTACGGATCGTACAAGGGGTTTCCGACGGCGGGAGGGGCGAGGGCGGCGTAGCTGCCGGGAGTGCGGAGGTTGCCTTGTGCGCAGCCGGTCAGGGCCAGGGCGCCGAGGGCGAGGGCAAGCGGGAAGAGGGCTTTCATGGATGGGCTCCTTGGGATCGGAGCCCATCATGAGGGCGATCGGCGCGAAGACCGTGCAGGAG
>CAVPXF010000045.1:0-18504 GCA_963709655.1 uncultured Alphaproteobacteria bacterium | reverse complement strand
GTTGTCTGGTCGAGTGTTTTGGGTTGGCCGTGATTGATCAAGGTCTTGGCGGTGGCGCTGAACGGCGCCGACGCGGTCGCGTAAACATAGCTGACCGACGGCAAGGCCTCGCTATCGAGCTTACCGATTTTCTTGACAACGCGGCCAAGCGCGTCGAACTGCTCGGTTATGGTATTGCCATCGGGATCGGTCAACGATCCGACCGCCAAAGCGCGAAACTCGGGAACCGCGGTCGTTACGTGATTGAGCGGATCGGTAAGCTTGACGACGAATTGCCTGGCGGCGTCAATTCCATGACCGACGCCGCCTTTGGCATCGGTTGTCTTGAGCGTGAACGGCGGTCCGGCGTTGCGGGCGTAGGACACAGTATAGGTCCACCAGCCGTCGTCCCCGCTGCGACGATGATAGCCCAGCGTCGAAATCCGGCGCCTGCGCGCATAGGTTGAGGACACGAACTCGTCGGTCAGAACCAGAACCTCGACGCGAGTGAGGAAGCCGATGTCCACTTGGCCTTCCGGCAGCCCCACGTTGTCAGGGCCGTCATAGGTCATGATTTTGGTTGAAATTGTCGCGCCGCTCGTCACCTGCTGAGTGACACGGGCCGGCATGGACACGATATATTTCGAAGGATTTTGCGCGAAGGCAATGTTCGTCGTAATATGGTCGTAACTCGCCTGACCGTGCGCCCGGACGCTGGCGTTGCTGTGTAATATTTCCATATTGGTCGTAATTGAGATACTCGACGGTCTTGGTGAAGATGGGCGCTCCCGTGTGCTGGTAGTCTTCGTCTACGGTCTGGGTTTCGTAGCCAATTGCAATTTTGTTTCTGTTCGCCCCTGCGACGAGTTTTGAAGCAAATGTGTGGGTTGTGATGCGATACGGCTTGGATGATCGGGGCTTCCGTCCTGCGCATAGACTTCGGTGGTCAGGAGCCTGCGACGGAGCGCTCCGAAAAGCAGGATGTCGTCCCCGAACAGCGGACGGTTCAAGTTGGCGGGATCGAGACCAAGATGGAAAGTCGTTACCAGCCGCTGCGCCGGAATCGAGGCATCGCCCGCGTTGAGCGTTTCAACGACACGGATTCCATAACGTCCGCAAAGCGGAATCGTAGCGGCATTCGTGATAGACATAATCGACGCGGCCGGCTTCACCCGATGCAGCGTCGCTTGTATTGATTGAGGCAACGCACTGGACCGGATAGGGATGGAACGTCTTCCAGGGCGTGCCGGCCGCGGCCGCGTCGAGGGCGTATTCTGTCGATGATCTGTAGCCGATGTTTGTGGTCAGCCCGAGACCGTTGTCGATTTTCGTCAACAGATAGGGTTTTACCTCCGCTGAGGTCGAGATAAGTAACCTTTGCTCGTAGGACCCGACGGGACATTCGAATAGAGCACGCCCATTGTGCCGGCGCCGTTGAAGTCGCAGAGCCGAATCTGATCGGGCGTGACGAAAGGCAGGAAATCATGCACGACGGGGTCAGCGATGCTGCACCCCCCTGGTTGTGCCACACTGTGACATGGCCGTTGTCCACGTAGACAAATCGGAGCAGCCATCTCCGTCTATGTCGGCGATGAACAGCCGGCCGGGATCGAAATCAATCGGAAGAACGGGCGGGTTGTCGAGGTAGATTGCGGCGCCCCAGCGGCCGTAGCCAAGGTACGGCCAGTACCGGATACCGCCTCCGTCTACTCGGACCAGGTTCTGCACCGTCGCCATTCATGTCCGCGAGCCTCGTGCGCCCGTCGGAGAACGAGACCGGCGGCGCAAGAGCGGCCGGGACGACCTGCGGCGTCTCGGACCATCCATCGGTCTGCCGGTAGTAGAGGGAGAAATAGATCCTGATCGGTGGACAGCAGGTCTGGAATGCCGTCACCGTCTAGATCGACAAAGCGGGCGTTCTTAGAGGCTAAAGTCGCCGTCGGGCATCGTTGGAGATAGACAGGTTGACCAAAGCCGCCGCCCGGAGAGATGGGCGAATAAAAGGACACAGAGCCGACGAGCTTGAACAGATCCACAACGCCATTGCCGTCCATATCGGGAACGCAAGGCCTGGCTCGTTTAGGTCAATTGGTCCCGGCAACGCGGGAACGCTAGCGGATACCAAAACTATTGCGTCCGAGATTTGGCCAAACGCGAGCCGCGCCGTTGCTCAGCTCGAACACGTCCGGAAGTCCGTCTTCGTTCCAGTCGACCAACTCAACCGCGCCGCCGCTGAAGGGGGCTGGCGTTGCGCCGGGAAATGGTCCTGCGACTGGCTGTAGGACGGGCGTGGCAGACTGGGTGTAGGTCAGGGTGACGGTGGAGGCGTCAAGTGTCGAACCGTCGGCGTCATGCCCCCGCATGGTGATGGAGGATAGAAGGGAAATGCCGGACCCCTGGGGCTTGCATGTAACCGAAGTTCCAGGAGCGATCGAGGGGGGCCGCCTGCCCCACGACGTGCAGCTCGATGCGTACGCAGCGGCTGTCGGTCGGGACGATGAATCGGAACTGCCGTCGACCAGCCGATCCGGCCTAGCGTCATAAATGAATTGCAGGCTGTAGGTTCCCCAGTTGATGCTGCTTACGAGCCGGTTGAATCCGTCGGCCTGGTATTTGTAGGAGACGGAATGCCTGCCTGCATCCGTGCTGGTCCCAAGAGCCATTTACCCGTTCGGAAAGTACCGTCGGTCACCTGGGCGCCGGGGTCGAACCTAGGATGTGGACCGTGCCTTTGGTGTCTGTAACTTCCCAACCTGCGCCGCTACGCCGAATGCGGAAGAAGGTCGTATGACCCGCGGCCTGAATGTACCGTCGCCCATATCCACAAGGTCATCGACCCCAGGGACTAAGAAGCGGTCGTCGCCGGGAAGGTAGGCTGGAAGTCCCTTGTCGCATTGGCGCGCGATGCAAAGCTCGTCCATGGACCAGCCGATGCCGAAGACGCCGTTGCCGGAGCCGGTCTGATAACTGAGCTTCAGTTGGGGCCGACCCCATTGGCCCTGCTGGGGTGTGAACGTTTAGGCCGAAGCTCCCGCTACCGGTGTTGAGATCTGCATTGAAGGTGCTGCCATGTCCTGAACCGACCGCCGCCATTCGGCAGCGTCAGCACCTGGGGGTCGACTCCAGAACTGATGGTCATTTCCGCTCATGATCTTGGAGTAAAGGTGTATTCCAACAGGAGCGCCTATTTACGATTGGCGACAAGTCAAGCTGACCGGCCTTAACCAGCGATGGGTTGTCCGCTGCCGTAACGGTGATCGCGTAGGCTCCGGTCGCTGCTCCGCCGAGCAGAGGGGCGAGCGACGCGAGGTTTTGGGATGCAACCATGCCGGTGGCGTCTGTGGTCACCGATACCGCCGACTTTCCGGGCACGGCGATCGAAAGCTTCACACCCGCTGCGGGTACAGAGCCGTCCGTCGAGACCAGCAACCCGATATTGTTGATGAGAGGCTTCGTTTGATTGCGTTGGAAGTCACGCGGCCGCAGCGTGATGTTGCATGAGCCGGACGACTGGAAAGCGTAGAACGCGTCCGGATAGAGCCAGCGTAGCGGAAGCGAGAAGCTCTTAGTCGTAACGCCGGGCAGGCTGGAGAGATACGAGAGCACGCGCGTTCGAAGCGTGTCGTCGTATCTAGCCTTGTAGTAGAAGGTGATCTGAACATCGATAATGACCAAAGTCGATATTGTTGACCGCCCTAGCGATCTCCAGTTGCCAAGTCGAGGCGGCACCAGCCCCTTGGAAGATACGGAGCATATTGTTGTCGTCGTAAACAGAAGCGAATTGTTACGGGCCGTATAGTCAGATAACACAAGGGTTTCTTTTGACTGCACCCTAAACTTCACTCCTGGGGCGAAGCCATCGGTTGGCCAGGATACGCTCGGCACACGATAGGTGGAGATGCCGGAATTGGTTAGGGTTCCCGAGAGCCCGGTCACCGGCACGATGCCCTGAACCGCGACCTCGATGGATTCGATTCGGCCGGCATAAATGCCGGATAAAGCGCGTCGAAGTCGTCCACCCGGGTCTCGAACTCCATGACCCCGGTGGTGCGGAACTGACTTTGGAAAAGGAACGGATAGTTGGACGCCAGCGATATGGTCTGGCGGATAGGCTGCGGCTTGGATTTCGTGGACGTGACGAGGTCGTAGGTAAACTGTTGAATATCGGCCATGAGGGCGTCCGCGCCAAGAATGCCCTTCACAGAATTAGAGGAATAGCTATTTTTAATCCAAGTCAGGGTTTGGTCGGTCTCGAAATTGTAGGCCTGTTGCATGAGCCTGGCCACTTTGATGGCCATGTTCAAATACCGCTTATATAAATGATAAGAGTTGCTCGCCATGGCAGCCCAAACATCGGGCGTGAAATACTGGCTATCAAACTGGTTAACCATGGCCTGCGAGCCGACCAATCGAACGTTGGCGACAGTGACCTGCGCCTGCGCGGCGGTGGCGTTGGCCACTGAGGCCGTAAGGTCGGCTTGTGCCTGGGTGGCTGCGGCTTGCATTTCCGCGACGGTACGGTTGAGACTCCCGACCTCATAGTCGCGGCTGTACATGGACGCCGCCAACGACGTTCGGCGCCGATGGTGGCTGTGTCGCCCGAGATAGTGCTTCCGCCCATCAACTGGCCAGCAAGCTGATTTAGGTAATTGGGATCGCCGTCGTCGCCCCCTTGAATTTGCGAAGACGATGCCTGGTAGAGGTTCTGATACCAAGAGTTGCTCGCGTAGGCTGCAGCGTTAGCTTTGGCGTTGGCGACGCGCGTATTGGCGAGCGTAACGCCGTCCTGGTAGACGGCGACTTGTGCGTTAGCTGCGTCGGCCTGCGCTTGCGCCGCATTCACTTCGTGGCCGGACTGGTTGACGCTTTGGGTCAGCTGCGTTTGCGTCAGCGAGCCTTGGTCGGCATTGTCCTGGAAATTTATGAAGTCCTTTTCCGTGCTCATCGCGAGCTGTGCGAAATTGATCGCAACGGACTGAAGGTAGTCGAAGGTCCAGATCGGGACCGTGCTGGCGTGAAGGCCCCAGAAGTTGAGCCCGTTGTTGATCTTGGTGATCTCGCCGAAGCACTGGACAACCGTGGCAATCAGATCGGGGTTGACACTGGCCGACAAGGCCTGAAGGGCTGAAGGATTCTTGATGTCAGCAATGATCTGTCGCGCCACGTCGGCCGCCGCCTTCAGATTGGCGGTCGAAAATAGCGTGGAGGTCGGCACGGTTCCGTTGAGCGCAATGACGTTTTTGTAGATGTTGGCGGCGTTAACCGCGTCCCCGTCCTGAAAATAAGAATTACCCCAGTCGAGATAGAGACTTGCGAGCCTCCTAAAGAGATAAGGAACCTCGGATGCCTGATTGAGATATTGGTAGCCGGCGGCTTGGTAGTAATAGGCTTCAGCATTCTGATAATCACCTGTGGCATAATAGTTTTCGGCAATACCCAGCGGAATGGTGTAATAATAATAATGAGGGAGTGAGAGCGCGATATCCGATGGCTGGGTCGGATTCAGCAAAATATCGCCGTCAAGAAGATTTGCCGTGACTCTGGCGCTGTAGACGGCGTTCTTGATGGTCCCGATATCCGCCGTGGCTCCAGACGCCCAAGAGATATTGGTTAGCTGCGCATGGGTGTAAACCCCAACCGTACGTCCCTCCAGGAGATTGGAAGGCAGATTGACGGGCAGCAATCCGAGCTTGGCGACGCGGAGACTGCCTGCGAGAGTGGGCGACGTCGCAGGGCGGACCGCGAGCCGCAAATCGCTCGGTGTTGCCTCGGTTGTGGCGGCCGCGATCGGCGTGTTCGCGCCGATGGCTGTCTTGAAGATCGCAGCAGTCCCCGCATCCGATTTCGTAGCGGCAGTTTCGAGGTTTGCTGCGAGAGCCGTCATGCCGAGGCTGCGCAGGTTTGCCGCGGCTTGCATCCCAGCGGCGGCATCGAGTTGGGCGACGGTTGTGAGGCCGGTGCTGCGAATGCCTATCTTGTCTTCGGGAATGTTTCCAAGCGCGGTGGCGTCGACGGCGACCGTGGGCCGGACGGTCTGAGGCGAGGCGATCGGCAGAATGTTGAGATACTGCGCGCCGACGCTCAATAGACTGTCGAAAAGCTTAATATCTTTCGATATAGACCGAAATTGCCATGCCGATACAGGAGTGAATTGCGGATCTAGATAGCTATACATTATCAGCGCGGCTTGCTGGTAATTGTTCGTTGAATTTGAATACTTACGCTGATAGAAATCATCCGCTGCGGCGGAAAGGTAGTTCTCGATCTGCGCCAAGGTTGCCGCGTCGGGACCGTTGTTAGCAAAATTATCGATAAAGGAAGTGTTGAACCTGAACGAATACACGCTGTCTCTGTATGTTATGGCTGACATGGTGGCGTTTCCATTGTTGGTACATTTCTGACGCAGCACTTTTTGCGCTGCCAACAGTTCAAGGACTTAGGAAGTGCCGATACCTTCATCTACGCGATCACTTATAAGTTGGCGCTGCTTTTACTCGTGGCTGCTAGCTGGATCGAAGTCAGTACAGCCCTGCCCTCAAATTGGACCATTCCCTCCTTCCGAGAGCTTGTCTGTGAGGGTTATCACACACTGTCGACTTTCATAAAGACGAGGCCGTCGATCGGACCCAAAATGGACCACGCGGCGGCAAATGAAACTGCGCATCCAGAAGCTGCACAAGAGCTGGTACTTTCGGGCTTTCTGGAGTTGCGATGGCTCTGTTGCAAAATCCACCGTCCTCCGTCGAGATGGGTGCAGTGCGAGGGACGGGAGCGGGCCATGTCGGACTTCAAGGGGTGTCAGTTTGAGGGTGAGGTCGTGCTCTGGGCGGTCCGGTGGTATTGCCGCTACGGGGTGAGCTATCGTGATCTCGAGCAGATGATGGGCGAGCGCGGCGTCTCGGTCGACCATTCGACGATTTACCGCTGGGTTCAGTCATACGCGCCCGGGATCGAGAAACGGCTGCGTTGGCAGTGGCGCGGGCCGCGCTCGACCAGCTGGCGCATCGACGAGACCTACGTGAAGGTCCGCGGCCAATGGGTCTATCTCTACCGGGCCGTCGACAAGCATGGGAACACCATAGACTTCTACCTCTCCCCGACGCGCAACACAGCGGCGTCGAAGCGCTTTCTCGGCAAGGCGCTGAGCGGCCTGAAGGACTGGGAGAAGCCGAGGGTCATCAACACCGACAAGGCGCCGACCTACGCCGCCGCTCTGACCGAGCTGAAGAAGGAGGGCAGATGTCCCGAGGAGACGCTGCACCGGCAGGTCAAATATATGAACAACATCATTGAATCTGACTGTGCCTGTCCGGTTAACGCCCACACCCCCTAGATGTAGGGTGCGCTCACGTGCTGAGCGATCTGGCCGCAATATTGCCAGACGAAGCCGACAGGCCAACGCGCGCGATCAGGATAGGCAGCATATGCCGCGTCATACGGAAAAAGCTCCTGAAACTTCTGAGAGCGACTGGGGAAACCCAGATCGTCGCTCTGGCGGATTTCCATGACCGGTTCGATAACCGTCACAAGCCTTGGTAGGTCTGGGCGTTAACCGGATAGGCACGGAATTTGACCATGGGAAGCTGAAGCAGCTGATCCGACCGGTCAGAGGCTTCAAGACGCTGAAGACGGCCTACGCAACCATCAAAGGCTTCGAAGTGATGCACGCGCTCCGCAAAGGACAGGCATCGGCCTTCAATATCACGCGTGACATCCGAGGCGAGGCCCGCATCGTCGAGCGCGCCTTCGGTCTCGGCGCTTCTGTCCTGGCTGAGACAGTCCAATTTCTCAGCGAGCAGATCGAACTCGAAGCGGCCTGAAAAATTCACCGAACCATTCGGCGCCTTCGTGCGGCCCGCGCCGTAAGATTGCAACAGAGCCCTCAAAGAGGCAGGATGTGAGAAGATTTTCATTGAGCAGATGTCGGGCGCGGTCTCCGATCGCCCTGCCCTACGCGAAGCGCTCGACTACGCCCGCAGCGGCGACACGCTGATTGTCTGGAAGCTCGACCGCTTGGCGCGATCCATGAAGCAACTTATCGAGACGATTGATAAGCTGCGCTTGCGCAACATTGGCTTTCGGAGCCTCACGGAGGCGATCGACACGACGACGGCGCAAGGCGTCCTAGTGTTTCACATGTTCAGTGCGCTTGCCGAATTCGAGCGTGCCCTCATTCGGGAGCGTACATGCGCCGGACTTGCAGCGGCGAAACGCGCGGGGCGAACAGGAGGCCGCCCGCCTAGAGCGGAATCCGTTCAAGTTGAATTGATCTCGAGGTTTGCGTCGTAGCCGCAGGCGAGGAAATAGTTGGCGCATTGGGCGGGTTTGAAGATGGTGTTGCAGGCGTCGAGGGCGGCCAGGATGCCGGCGACGGTTCGTTCAGCGATCTTGCGCAGGAAGGCCTTCAGCTTGGAATAGGCCTTCTCGATGGGGTTCATGTCGGGGCTGTAGGGCGGGAGGTATCGCAACTCGGCTCCGGCGGCCTTTATGAGTAGCTCGACCCTCGAACCCTTGTGGCTCGAAAGGTTGTCCATGATGACGATGTCGCCTTTCGACAGGGCGGGAACGAGACATTTCTCCACCCATTCCTCGAACGAGGCGGCGTTGATCGGACGGTCGAAGGCCTTCTGCGCTACGAGGCCGGACAGACGCAGGCCGGCGACGAGCGTGACGGTCTTGTAATGGCCGTGCGGGATGGCGGCGCGCAACCTCCGGCCGCGCCGACAGCGTCCGCTTTTGCGCGCCATGTTGGTCGAAGCCCAGGTCTCGTCGATGAACACCAGCCTCGTCGGATCGAGATCGGCTTGGCCTGCAAACCAAGCACGCCGCTGCTTCAGAACGTCCGCACGCTGCTGCTCCTCGGCGTGCGCGGACTTTTTTTAAAAGTGATCCCGTGGCGGTCGAAGAAGCGCCAGATCACGGAAGAGGAGAAACACTCGCCGCAATTGGCGACCAGCCGCTCCTGGATTTCCAACAGCGTCAGGTCCGGCTGGCGGCGATTGAGGCCAAGCAGATAATCCCGATGAAACTCGATCCGCTGCGACCGACGGTCCCCGCCCATCGGCAAGGGTGAAACGTCGCCCTCGGCGTGGAAGCGCGCCACCCAACGAATTGCGCTGGAAATCCCAACGCCAAAACGTCTGGCCGCCGCGTTGCGGGACATGCCCTCGCCGACCACCGCCCCCACAACCCGTTCACGAAGATCCTCGGAAAGAGCCATGTCCCGCCGCCTCCTTCGCGACAGAACCGATCAATCAGAATACCGCCGATTTGGGAATCCCCGGCGATTCACTTTGTTCGGGCACCGCTCTAAGCTGACCGAGGACGACCTCGACGTTGCGAGGACGTTGCTCGCCAATCCCGATATTACCGTCGGCGATGTTGCCGACCGTCTCGGGGTGTCGCCCGCGACACTGTATCGCTACCTTCCCGCTGCGCGGACGGCGAATGCCGCAGGCGGTTGAAATTTTCTGGAGCATCGCCGATTTTTCTCATAGCGCTTTGCATGGAAATGCCCGGCTGAGCGAGGCGGCCATAGCCTCTCCGTAAGGCCTTTCGGTCATGTCGGGATTGTCCCCGACGTACTTCTCAAGCGCGCTCATTACCTGCTGACCCTTCAACCCTTGCGGAGGACAATAGATCCCCTTCCCGGCGAGCGAACCGTTCCAAGAGAGGCCGCTAGCGAAGGCGCTCGCGATGACCTCGGCGAGCAGTCTCATACTTGGGTCTTCGCCTTTCCAGCTTGATAGCAGCCTTCGGGCAGAAGTGTCGGGAGACTGCGCGCAGGCCGCGCCCGCTAGCAGCAACGCGACGAAAGCGATTGCGACCCGCACGTTCTTGCTCCGTTCACTCCGCTCGGTTATCGTCCAACGATGCCCGACGCCGACAAGCTCACTCCCGCGGACCCGTCCGACCTTGCCGCGGCGCTTGCCTTTGCACTCCGCTACCAGGGCCGCAAGCGGGCCCACAACGCCGACGAGATCATGGCCGAGATCGTCGCCAAGCGGCTTGTCGACCATTTGGAGCGCGCCGGCTTCGTCGTCATGAAGCGGCCGGCGGACATCGGAGCCGCAGCGCTGGGACGGGGATTTGAGAACGCTTGACCATCGAGATGTGGCCCGCTTTGCGCAAGAGGACTAAACCGCTCGCGCGGTAGGGGCGGCGAGGGAGCGGAGAGGGTGTACGGGTAAGGACAACGGGAAGACTCGGCCCTGTCTCAAGATCGTGGGGTTCAACCCCATGCGAGACAGGAGCATTCGATGTCCGACAATTCCATCAGCCAGTTGCGGCAGCGCATGATCGAGGACATGACGGCGCGGCGGTTCAAGGAGAAGGTGCAGAAGGACTACGTCCGGCACGTGAGGACGTTCACGAAGTTCCTCGGCCGTTCTCCGGATACGGCGACGAGCGATGACCTTCGCCGCTTTCAACTGCACATGGCCCAGCAACAGATCGGCGCGCCGACGATCAATTCCGCCATCTCCGCGTTGCGGTTCTTCTTCACCGAGACGCTCGAACGGCCCGACCTCGTTCGTCCTCTCAGGATCGTGTCCACGCCGCGCAAGGCGCCCGTTGTGCTGAGCCAAGAGGAGGTGGCGCGTCTCCTCCAGGCCGCGCCGGGCCTCAAGTACAAGGCCGCGCTCAGCGTCGCCTACGGCGCGGGCCTGCGCGTGTCCGAGGTCGCGAACCTGAAGGTGTCCGACATCGACAGTGGGCGCATGATGCTCCGGGTCGAGCAGGGCAAGGGACAGCGGGATCGCGATGTGATGCTGTCGCCCCAACTGCTCCAGCTCCTGCGCGAATGGTGGAAGGCGGCGCGTCCGCGGGTCTGGCTCTTTCCTGGCCAGAACCCGATCAATCCGGTGACGCCGCGTCAGCTCAACCGCGCCGTCACCGTCGCCAAAGACCTGGCTGGAATCTCCAAGCGCGTTTCTCCGCATACGCTGCGGCACAGCTTCGCCACCCATTTGCTCGAACAGGGTGTCGATATTCGCGTGATTTAGGTGTTGTTGGGGCACGCCAAGCTGGAGACGACCGCGCTCTACACCCGCGTCGCCGTCAGCACGGTCCGCGACATCAAGAGTCCGCTGGACCGGCTCGACGTCAAGCTGACGAAGAAAACGCCGCCCGCCTGACGGCTGCGTGGCGCGGCCCCATCTCGAGGTCGCCGACATCTTTCGCGCCCACGGGGCGGCATGGCGCGAGGCCAACGCCGGTCACGTGAGCCTCGACCAGCTCAAGGTCATGTCGGCGATCGAGACCTGTCGCACCGCCGCGCTCGGCGGACACGTCGAGCGCTGCGAGGACTGCGCGCACGAGTTCGATCTCCTATAACTCCTGTCTTATGGGCAGAGGATCGACGATCCGCAACGCCGCGACCGCCTCCTGCTTCTCAACGCTTTCGCCATCCTGCTGCTGACGATTTTGGGCGCCGCCGGCGAGAGCCTCGGCATGGACCGTCAACTGCGAACCAGCACCGTCAAGCGCCGCGTCCATTCCCTTTTCCGGCAAGGCTGCCTGCTCTACGACCTCATCCCCAACATGCCAGAACAACGCCTGCGGCCACTCATCGAACGATATCAAGAACTCCTACGCCAAAATCCCATCTTCTCCGAGATGTTCGGAATAGCGTGAATATGAGGGGATACTTGAGGGCCGCCATGGATGAGTTCAACCAACACCCCGTCGTCCATACTTGGTCCTACAAGCTCGACCAGGCCGCCTGATACTGATTCGAATCTCAAAATCGATGAACTAGTCCGGCCCCCCGAGGGAGACGGTCTTGCCGACGTACCCGCGGGTGCCGAGTTCATCCAGGATGAAGCGGGCGACGTCGGCTCGCGCAATCGACGAAGGGACGGGGCCAGGGCCGACCCGTGCGGTGTAGCGGCCGGAGCCTGTAGCCGTCGTCAAGCGGGTCGGGCGGACGATGGTGAAGTCGAGGCCGCTCTCACGGACCGCCTGCTCCTGCAAGACCTTGTCGGCGTAGGCCCCTCGCAGGAGCAGGGCGTAGAACACGCGCTCGAGTAACCCGGCGTCGCGTCGGCTGTCCCCGACACCGAACGAGCTCTGGACGATGAGGCGGCGAACGCCTGCGGCCTTCAGGGCCGCAATCAGGTTCCGCGTGCCTTGAGAAAAGACGTTGGTGGGCCTTCGGGCAGCGGCGAAGGAGACGCCCAGCATCGACACAGCGGCATCCTGGCCTCGGGCGGCAGCGTCGAGGGAGTGCTGCTCGAAGACGTCGCCCCGGAGCACCTCAAGGCCCGGTGCAGGCTGCAGTGCGGCGGGATTGCGTGCGAAGGCGCAAACGGCATGCCCCGCAGCCAGTGCTTGCGCTACGAATTCCCGCCCCTGCGGGCCGGTGGAGCCGATGACGAGGATTTTCATGATCCAAAGTCTATCCCGCCGCAGAAAAGTCCTCAAATCCCTTGCTTGTGTGGACCGGACTGGTGGGGAAGGTCAGCGGGCCTGTACGGCACCGACTTCACCGACAATATGCCCCGGATCGCAGAGGCGGTGCGCTCCCTGCCGGCGGACGACGTCGTGCTCGATGGCGAGGAAGTGGTGCTCAAGGCCGATGGCCGCAGCGTCTTCACGGCGCTGAGAACCACCCGGGGCCCAGCTCGTCGCCTCGACATTCTTGAGCTCGACAGTGAGGACCAGTGCAAGCGGCCGCTAGAGATCCGCCGGGCGGAGTTGGGCGCAGTCGTCGCCGAGATCGACGCCATCTTGTTTAGCGAGGCGATAGAGGCTGAGGGCGCGATCGTGTTCGTGAAGGCGTGCGAGATGAACCTCGAGAGGATTGTCAGCAAGCGCCTGGGCGGTTCCTACTGGAGCGGGCGGTGCAGGAACTGGCTGAAGGCCAAAAATCCGGCGTTTCGGATACGCTGGCGACAGAATTGCCAACGTAGGTAGATTCCGACCCTCGTGCGCCTACGGAGGACCTGCCATCTCAATGATCGCCGGCGGTAGCATCGCCAGTCGAACTGGTCTCGCCTGGTCTCGCCGGGGAGATGACGAATGGACAAGGAAACGACAAGCCTCCAGCGGAAGGCCAACCCAGACAGCATAGAGTGGTGGCGCGAAATGATTGAAGAGCGCGCCTTCGCCGACGAGGCTGTGGAACGCTTCACCAATGACGAGGCGGTGGAACGGGCGAACAAGGCTATGCGATTGATCATCGACGCCAAGCACGAGCGCCGCGAAGCCGTCGATCTGGGCGAGGTTGCGGCCCAAGCGGTATGGATTCTCGATCCGGACGACATTCGGGCGCGGCTAATCGTCAATCGTTCGGGCGCAGCGGCCGGCGGCCTGATCGTCAACCTGCTGGCGAAGTGAGGCTCAGGACGCCCGCAGCCTCCCAAACGCATCGACAAGGCGCGCAAAGTCGAGCTTCCCGAGCCGCCCTGCCCATGCAGTGACCAACTGGTCGGCCAGCGCGGCGTCAGAGAACTGGTCGAGCTGATCGTGGTTGTCTCGGTAGACGACTTCCCCTTGCTCGGTCAGAAACTCGGCGGCGACTTGCTCGTACATGGCGAGGGGGTCTGTGGACGAGAATTTCATGTTGCTGCCTCCTTCCAGCGGAGGATCGCCGACTGGAGGGCCAATGAGCAAAGGGTCACTCGCTCTCGCCGACTACCCAGGCGACGTCGTCCACATCTCCCGCGAAAGTCGCGGGCGCGCCGGCAGCTATCGCCGCGACGGCCTGGTCGGTTTCAGCCACTTGCCATCCTGTGCAGCGGAATCCGTCCCTCACCGCAGATCAGTGTGCTCTCGCGCACCTTGATGTACGAAGGGGCCGCACATGAGCACCCCTTTGAGAAGAGTGGTGCTCATAGCTCGGCGTCCCGCCTGCTTGGGCTTGCTACGAGTAGACCCGCGGACCTCATGGCGTCCGCGTCGCGCACCGCGTCTTTCAAGCCGCCAGCATAATTTTGAATCCTGCGGACGGCATTGTCGGCCTCGCCGTCACTCTGAAACTTGGACTCGCCGACAGCCTTACAAAGGGCCTCTTTCGCCACGCCGTTGACCGCCTTGATGGAACCGACGACTTCGTTCATATCCATGATTGGGCTCTCCTCGCGCATTTCGAAGATGCGTGACGGCGCTTGGTAGCCATTCGCATCTGACATTGAGACGTTAGAGGCGCAAGTTGAGAGACGGCAGCCTCGGAAACTACTCACTCGAGGCCAGCGGACGTGGCGATGCAGTTTGAGAGACCGGCGGACGACGGCGAGGCGACGCTGGGTTCGACAATCCCGCCCTGGCTCTTGCCGACCCCCGATCAAGTTTGCCTAACGAGCATCGGGCATGATTGGAGCCCGGCAGGATTGAGGAACTCAAGCGCGACGATGCCAGGCGATTTGCGCGCCGGCTCGTAACGGACATAGATCGACGGCACCACTCGGGCAGGAATGCGCCCCCGCTTCGCCGTTGTCGCCCAGCACCTAAACCGGGTCTGATTTACTCTTGGTGCACGCGCTGGGCGCAGCACGCCCGATGACGCCCTGGCGGGCTGGCATCTTGCGCCGGCATACCGCAGTGAAAGGCGATGAAAGCATCAGTTTCCTGGTCACCCGCGCCAAGCCTGAACGTCGTGAGCGTCCAACGGGGAGAACAGGCTTGGACGGTCACGGTGGACAGCCGGCAGCCGACCTCCTGTCCGGGATGCGGTACGCAGTCCACATCGCATCACAGCGCTTACTCGCGAACGCTTCGGGATCTGACCGCTCAGGGAGCACCGGTCATCATAAGCGCGCGCCTGGCGCGCTGGAGGTGTCGAAACCAGCGATGTGATCCGCGCATGTTCACCGAGCGTGTGCCGGGTCTTGCGGCGCCGTTCGCGCGCCAGACCGCCCGCCTGGCGGGTATCGTTCGACTGCTTGGCCATAGCGCCGGCGGGCGGCCATCGGAGCGGCTGATGAGACGGCTCGGCATGCCGGTCAGCGACACGACGATTTTGCGCAGCCTGAAGGAGCATGTCAGGGCTCGGTCCGATAACGGCGCGGTGCATGTTGCTGGCATTGATGACTGGGCGTGGCGGAAGGGGCCAACTACGGCACGATCATCGTGAACCTGGAGCGTCGTCAGGTGGTGGACCTGCTGACGGATCGTTCGGCGGCGACCGCGGCCGGTTGGGACCCGCGAGTGGCAGGGCACTATCCCCCGTGCTTGCCAAATAGTAGGCCGCCCTTCGCCTGACGACCGTGATGGAAATTCGGCTCGCCTCGTAGGCGACCCTCTGCGCCTCGTCGCCTTGATAGCCGCTATCGACGAAGGACATTGTCAACCCAAGGACTCTCACGATGAACCGCGCTGAGTACGGGCGCGAGGGCGTCTCGATCCTGGACACTTGCGGGTGTGACTTGGCATTCGCTTGGCAAGCCGAGCGTATCCACCGCGATGTGTCAAGCGCACCGACAGGACAGTCAAAGGCTTCATCGTCTTGCCCAAAAGGTGGGTCGTCGAAAGAACGCTGGGCTAGATCAACCGCGCGCGACGCCTGTCAAAGGACTTCGAGGCCACAATCGAATCTTCGCTCACATGGATGCTCCTCGCCCTCGCTTTTCTCCTCATGCGAAGGCTCGCCAGGCAACCTCGCCATGCCTGTTGAATTTCGAGTCAGGCGCTTAGACTGATCTTCGACAGTTGGAAGTACGAACCTATTGTTTCGATACGACAATCTCCGCTGAGAAAGCGTGTTGGCACTACATTACGATTTCGTTATGGAATTGGTCTTCGCGTAGGCCCGAAGCCGATTTTTTGCTCGACGGCGCCACGTCAACGGCACGATGGCGACGAACTCGACCCCGTTCGAAGCCCCGAACGCCGACAGAGCGCCCGCAAATTCGCCGGTAGTCGCAAAGAGCATCAAGTCTAGCCTGCACAAAATTGCACTATCGCCTGAAAGTCAACAGAAAATCATAAACACGTGGCACTATATTTTTGCGAAACCTTCCAAACAGATCGAATGATATCAATAGTTTGCGTGGCGTGCTCGGGCCACAAGTGTAAAAGATCAGTTGGAGTCAATCCATAGGCCAAGTAGGCAAAGTATAGGGTCGCTCGTTCCTACGACTAAGTAATCTTGGTGGCCCCGGCGATGATACAGGTGAACGCCCGCGCCGCAGCATCTTCCTGACCATATACAACTGGCCAAAATCCTACGCTTGGCGGGCCTTGCGAGCCAAATCTCTTCGGCCACCTCAAAGAAGTTGGCCAAACCGGTCACCCACGTGACAGCCGTTAGGACCGTTGACAGGCCCAGTTTTCTTGAGAGCGGGTCAGGAAGAGGACTTCACCGACTTGCCCGCTCAAAGATGACGACGCATCACTCCGCAGCAGCCGTCTTAGCCTCAGCCGTCTTCCGGGCACGCCTGCTGCTCGTCTTCTTGACCGGGGCCTTCACAGCCGACTTGCGCCCCAACCCAAGCGACTTCGCTAGGGTCGACCTCTGAGCGGCATAGGCGGGCGCAACGATGGGGTAATCGCTCTTGAGTTTGAAAGCGTCGCGATACTCTCCCGGAGACATCTGGTGGGCAGTCAGCAAGTGCCGCTTCATTGACTTGAATTTCGCACCGCAAACGAGACAAGTCAGTGCTTCGGGTGATACCGACTTTTTCACCGGAACAGCGGGCTCCCAGTTCTTGGACTTGCCCTCCGATACCGAGGTTGAAGCCGGCTCCGCCCCACCGGCAAACGCCTTCCTCACGCTCTCGATGACCGATGGCAGATCAACGGGAGCTACCGTGTTATTCGAGAGATAAGAAGACAGGATTTGCGCGACATGTGATTTGTCGTCTGACTCCGACATTTGTTCCCTCCTTTGGCTGATTCGGAATTTTCCTTTGATCACCATTTCAACCAAAAGAGAAGAGACACGGTTGTTAGAATCTCGCTGAAATGACGAAAAATCGTGAGAACGCTCGTCAGTCGGGACTGCCTGGAGATTGAGGGTGTTCCCTTGGACTTTAGCGCGAATGACCGTGGACCACCTGCGGTGCGGAGCACGTCCCCGTCACCGCAGGTCCTCGCCAACAAACCCGTTATCGAAGACGGCTTCGCCAGCCGAAGTCTAGACGGGTTCTGCGTAGTGGCAGCGGCACCCTGCGGCAACCCGCGGAAACTACTCAAGCGCGCGTTTGACCGCGAACGCGGCGCAATCGCGCGCGGCGATGAAAAAGATGTCAAATCGGCCTCGTGATGCGGCGCCGCCATCGCCTTGCCAAACGCCAGCGCGCCATGGTCACGGCAAAGCCGGCAAATAGGTGGCAAATAAGCAGAATCCGTTTCTATCGCGTGGCCGCCGTTGCCATATTCTGTGTCTGAGAGCAGGACTTTCGGAGAATGGGTCGATGCGCACGCTAATTGGTTTCACAGTGATTATTTATCTGGTCGGCGTTGGCGTCGCGCTATCGCCCACGATCGGGACCCAATGGAGTAGTGCATCAGGGTCAGATCTCGCCGCAGGCTCTTGCAGGCTCTGCCCAATGCAGCTGCGTGGCCGGCGAGGGCCTACCGTAGTATGACCGAACGTGGTTGATCGCGAGACCGCCGCCGAGGACCTAGCTAGGCGGCCCAGCCGCACAAAGGCGAGCGCGCCAATTTACCCGCTCAATTACGTTTCGCGCAGATCAACCCGAGGCATGTCCGCTAAGAAGCCAAGAAAGCGCCCACGATGACCTATATCAACAGCATCCTCAAACCAGGCGAGAAGGTTCGCTACCACACCACTGTCAGCTGGACGACTTACAGAGCGGCGATTTTGTAGCGATTTGCGCGGTAGCGTCACTGCTCACTGGTGCGACGTATGCCGAAACGGTGAATATCAGCTGGTTCGCCGCAATTGTCTTCGCTGTCTCGGCAATCGTCGCGTTTCTTCCCGCCTGGTTTCGTTGCTGGACGACGGAAATCGCCGTCACCGATCGCCGCGTCATATTCAAGCGCGGCCTAATACGCCGGCATACAGTTGAAATGAATATGCAGAAGGTTGAAAGTGTCGACGTTGATCAGACGCTGATCGGCCGATTGTTCAACTACGGCAACGTCACGACCGCGGCACGGGGAGCAGTTTCGAGAAACTCAGCAGGATCGATTCACCTCTGAAGCTGCGCACAACTGTGACCGCTGGGTGAGGGAGACACTCTGACGAGAACCGTGTTCGCGGACCGCCCACTATACCGGTTTATCGGGACATTTTACATAGTCCCCGTTCAACGCGGCGCCGAACGATCCGCAAAGTCGCCAATTGGCGAAAGACGAAACGCAGCCGTGCGGGGGAGCGAATTCCGACGCAATCCGGTCGGTGATTGATTTGAAGCCGGCCATGATTCCGGTTTGAACCGGCCACTTGGGCCAGTCACGGCCTCACCGTGGATCAGCTGCGGCACCCTTTGTCGATAATCGACGAGGAGATTGGGATGCCGGCCAAGCGGGAACTGAGCATGCGACAATTGCGACTTCACTACGATGGCGTGAGGCCTTGAAGTCCACGTGAGTATTATCCGAGGCTACCGCCGCCACTTC
>CAVPXF010000044.1:0-20894 GCA_963709655.1 uncultured Alphaproteobacteria bacterium | reverse complement strand
GGCGTTGTTGCATGGATATCGACCCGGGCGAAGGAGTCCCTTCCCCAAGCAATCTCAAGAAGCTCTGTGCGGGCGGCGGACGGAGTTTGGCGGCCCGGCGTGCAACATGCGGTTGAGCACGGCCACGCCGACGGCCGTTTCCGCGCGCTGGCCAGACAGACTACGCGCACGCAGACGCCGGCCGATGATGGCCTTGTAGCGACCCATGGCCGTCTCGACGAGAGCGCGTCGGCCGTAGCCGCTCTCCTTCTGCCAGCCCAGCCTTCCGTGGACTGCGATCGAGGCAATGTGATTGTCCCGCTGCGACGGGTTGTGCGCGGCGGCGTCGCTGAGCACCGCTGTCACATGGGGCGGGATGATCACCGCGATGTCATCGCCGTGGGCGGCCACCGTGTCATACGTCGACGCCCCGTCATAGGCGCCATCGGCCATGACGCTGGCGATTCCGGCATCGATCTGATCGAGCAGCGGCGCCACTTGCGAAGGATCCCCCACATCGTTGCCGGTCAGGATCGAGGCCATGACCGTCCCGGTATCGGCATCCACCGCCAGATGCAGCTTTCTCCAAGTGCGCCGCGCTCTCGCGCCATGCTTTTCCTGCAGCCATTCGCCGGCGCCGAAGACTTTCAGTCCCGTGCTGTCGATCAGCAGATGGACCGGCCCATCGGGCAGGCGACAGCCCTTGGAAATCGACGTGAGCTTCATCGCCCGGCGGCTCAAGGTACTGTGGTCGGGCACGCTCAGCGCGACCTCCAGCAGTTCGAAGATGGATGTCATCAGCCCCTCGGTCTGGCGCAATGGCAAGTGAAATGCCAGCCGCAGCGTCAGCCCCGTCTCGATGGCCAGGTCCGAATAGTTGGCCTGCCCACCGCGGGTCGACCGCGGCGCCGCACGCCACCCCGCCATCACCTCTTGCGTGACCCACAACGTCAGGCTGCCTCGCCGCCGAAGCCCAGCGTCATACTGCGCCCAGTTCCTCACCCTGAACTTCATCTTGGGAATGTGGTGTCGGCGCTCGGCATTGTGCTTGTTCGGCATGGCTCGGATCGGAAAAGCTTGGACAATCCCCGCCAGCCTACTCGACCTCGACGGCATCCATGCAACAACGCCGACCGCCGAAGAGCAGCAGGATCACGAGGACGACCAGGATGATTCCTAAAGGAGACATGACTCACTCCCACGCCCAGAGTAATTCGGAAAAAGCCCCGCAACGCCGCGCGGCGGCGATCACTGATAGTGATGATAGTGATGGTAATGGTGATAATAATGGCGGTGCGGGACGCCCATGCTCGTTGCGACCGCAGGGCCAGTCACCCCGCCCACAACGCCGCCGACGACCGCGCCCGCAGGCCCTCCGATAGCGCCGCCCGAGACCGCGCCGACCCCGACCCCACTCAACCTCTCACCGGTCGTCGAGCAGCCGGCAAGGCTTAGCGCGGTCAAGCCGGCTAAGGCTAAACTTCGGAAAGACATCGACATCTTGCAACTCCTACTGCTCAACACAATCCTCGCTCGCCAAGCGATCGACCCGGTTCCTTTGGTCATGCAGGGAACGCGAAGGGCGCTTGGCGACCAACGACGCCCCAACACGCGAGAAATTCAAGCGCAGCGTAACGAAGGTTGCGACGTAGCGATCGGTCGTGTCGTTCATCGCGCAAACCCCATGAAGCACGAATTCTAACGGTGAGTTCCTGCCGTTGCGGCTGAACAAAGAGCAACACACACGAACACTGCGATAGTCGATGTTATGAGTTTGACTATGTTAGTTTTCTTTGCAGTGGGCGGTGCCTCCAGGGTACCGATACGAGGCCCGCGGAATTGGTCGACCGGAAGCGATCATCGAATGAGCTAGCCTGAACGCTGCCTCGACCCTGAGAACAGGCTCAAAAACTATTAGTGAGTTTTACGCGCCAAAGCATTCCTACAATTCATGTGTTCGACTGCCGCGCGTTGATTCTCTGCCTCCTCGCGCGCCAAGTCCCTCGCCCCGCCGACGGCATTTTGCGCTTTGCCGGCAAACCGCTCAGCGACGCCGTCGGCCGCCAGTTGCGGATTTCCGACGATAGCGCCGAGGCCTTGGATTAATGCGCCTTTGACTTGATGGGCGATGCCCATGATGCGATCGGCGTCCACCCCCATCAGTTGATCCCCGCCAGCGCCGGCAACATTCTGTTCGTCGCCGATTGCTCGCTCGGCGACTCCATCGGCCGCCAGCTTCGCGTCCCCGATGGCTTTGCCCACACCCTCCATGACGACCCCTTTGATTTGATGGCCGATGCCCTCGATGCGCTTGCCTTCCATGAGAATGTCCTAACTTGTTCTTGTTCGACGAGAGTATTGGCGCCGTCCGTTCGCTGCGAAGGCATGCTAACCGCTTATGCAGCGAAATGCCTGTCGGTTGCTCGCAGCGCGACGCGGCGCCAACCACCTGCGGCGCGAGGCGATCCCCGACACCGCAGGTCCTCGCCAGAAGGACCGTCAATCAAGACGGTTTGCCGGCCGAAGTCGAGAAGTTGAGGTCTCGGCAGTCAGGCGTATGACGCGTACCCCTCCGTGACAATCATCGGAAACTACTCATGCGAGGACGTCATGTTACCTCTGTTGTCGCGCAGCGCGCGGACGAGCTCATGGATCGCCTGTTGGCCTTTGGTGATCGAGTGGAGATTGCACATCACGTCAGCGATCGCGAGGTTGACACAGAAGGTCTAGCCTGCCTCTAAACGACGCTATCGCCAAATGACCGCTCCCTGTTCGCAGCAAACGGCCAATGCCGACGTTCGTCGGCCGTTGCGGATCGCGGCCGCGGGCATAGCAATAGGCGGGTTTCTGCCATTCCCTGCGAGTTGGGCGGCATGTGATTCGGCGCCGATGCTTGACCCCTCCCCAAACAATTATCTGAATAGCTACGCCAGTCAAAGACCTGCCAGTTGCGCAGCGCAACGAATCCGACCTGTATGTTGGAGCCCCCGCGCTCAGGGCTTTGCTCGCAGGGAGTGAGGACGTGAACCCATGGCCGCTGTGTGAAGGGATATTGTCCATTCCTGCTAGGCAGACCTATATGTTGGCGCTCCAGCGGTGACAAGTTAGGGGAGTTGCTCCCCGCACATCTCAACTTCGCCTAGGTACTTTCCGAAGCTATCGCGCGGAGTAATTTCGTGGTCTATTGAGGGTTGGTACGCGCCAAATTCAGTAGATGCTTGGCGCCGCGTAGGAGTAGAACCTCATGCCCCACGGTGCCCTGCGTAGCACAGTTCGGTCAGTTCTGACGCAATTGTTCCCAGAATTGGTCGATACAATCGACGCCCAATCGGTGATTAGCGTCGAGCCCAGTAGGCCGCCTCGCGGGGAGGCCGCGATGTACAAAGTAGACGTTATAGGCATCGACTGCGTTTGGCCCCAATATCACGCGTTCGCGTCCCGCGCCGCCGCCGAGCGGTGCGTCATCCGCTTCGAAGCTGAAGGATTCCGCGCCAAGATCTACCGCACCGCGTCATGGCCAATCGAGGAGATCGCAACGCTCAAGACAATCACCATCGCCGGCACACTTGGGAAGTGAGCCTCTCAGCTCGCCGAGTCTCTTGTCCGGTATTCATAGCAGGGGACAGTAGTGTTTTTGACGCGTGCGATCGATCTTAAGGCGCGGGCGAAGCGCGGCGCCGCGGGAACGAGGAAGGAGCCAGGAAGGAGCCGGCCTCCGCCTTTAGATGATGTCGACAGACTAGGCCGCCTTGGGCTTGCGGTCCCGATCGCCGCCTTGTAGCCATAGACGGGGCCTTAGGTATTGGGCCATTATTGGCCATCAAGCATCCCGACAAAAAGGACGCCCGACGCGACAGCCAACGCTTCGAATAGGGCACCGACGGCGCCGCTCACCGGAAAAATCAAGCCAAGACCGATGATGAGCATTGTTGCGCATACCAATCCGGTCAACGCAATCTGCGAGATCTTAAACATTTACTCTCGCTTCTCTTCAGCTGCATTCTCGTCATTAGGCAATACGGGAGGAACATTCTCTCCGGTTTCAGCGGTTGTCAGGGCGAAAGGGCCTCGATTGCACGTCATTGTATTGATTTTCGTTCGACGTCGCCGCGCCGATCAGTTCACAGCCGATCATGGGCAAGGATGCCGAAACCCATCATAGCCAAGATAGCTCCCACTTGCTGGATCGTAGGATCTGAAAGTTTGTTCGCAGTACGCTACCAAATCGCCGCTGTTATACGCGACAGGAGCGGCGTCGGTATACACATAACCTGGATCCGAATACACGGGATAAGTCTCGGTCGGGTAGTAGCCTTGGTTCTGAGAAGCGATGGCTCCGCCGATTAGGGCGCCCGCCGCAACGGCTGCGACGCCGGCCCCAACGCCATATCCCGGCCCCTGACCGTGCGCATAGCCGCGATATTGATGTTGAAATCGCGCCGGGCCGTGACCAGCGTAACTATGACTCATACGTGGATGGGCCGCTCCGTAATCGCCCTGCGACAAGGCGGGCGCCAACGGAATCATCAAAGTGGTTACGACAACCAAGCCGCCAGACAAAAAGCTCTTCATTTGAACCTCCAAGTGCAAACGAATCATAGCGGTAGCCGCAAAGATGGGGTAGGCTCGGAAAATACTCATTCTACAGTCGCGCAACCCCGTGTCGACGGGTGTTAGATTAGGCCGTAGCTACCATCACAAGGAGGATTTCATGCCGGAACACTTGGTCGACGTCGAGAGGCAGGGCTTGGAGGGTGCTGCACACGTTTCCTGTTACGCTCAGCCCTCCGGCTGACAAGGAGGCATTCAAGCAGAAGGCGTTGGAGGCGGCAGGCCACGCGAAGTTGGTCCCGAACGAGGAACTCGAAAGTCTGAGCGCCAAGATGCATGTCAGCCGCGGCGGTCAACTGACCCAGTACGGAGATCCGCTTGGTGTGCTGGCGGAAACCAAGGAGGGTCTGGACCAGTTCGTTCGCGACCGCGCCTATTTCCTCTGGGAGCGGGCGGGGCGACCGGGGGGTTGCGCCGACGACTTTTGGCACCAGGCGCAGCACGACCGCTTCCGCGAACGCGCTTACGCGCTGTGGGAGCGGGAGGGCCGTCCGGAAGGCAAGGCGGACGAGTACTGGTATCGGACGCGGGCCTTTGAGGAGGACTGATGCGTCGATTGTGAGGAAAACTGAAGATAAGACGCGCGATTCTCATCGGCGTCGACGTCGGCCGTCTCAAGCTTGAATGACGCCGGCGCGCGGTTCTGGCGCACTCCCACCGTACTGTGACCGGCCAGGAACGGCGGCAACGGGTCCGCGACCCGATTGTCAGACTCCGCGACCCCAACGCGCTATCGCCGCTGTTGCTGAATTCGATCTGCGTTGTCTCGCCCAAAGACCTCGCGGCCTTCGTCATCCATCAGGACAAACCCGATCGCCGCCGGCGGCCACTCGACATGAAATGCCAACCGTATCGCTTCCGGCACATCCGCGGCGGGAATGCCGATCTCTTTCAAGACTACCGGGTGACGAGCGGTCCCTCCACTCACCAACAGCAGGCGATATTGTTCCGGCCCAGCGGCTGCCGAAATCTCGCGGACGCGCTCGTTCAACCGGCTTGGGTCCGGGATGGAGACGCTATGCGGGGAGAGGGAGCCTTCACTATTTGTCACGACGTCGGTCTCCGGGGTTGTCGGACCATCTTGGATGATAGGCATCCCGCGACCATTAACTGCAGGCTGGGACGCCGAATGTTCAAGATTGGCCACGTACGTAAGTTCTCGGTGCGACCTATTCGCGCAGGACGACGCTCAACAGTGAACTGTGGACCTTCATTTCCCCGTTGTATTCAATGAAGCCGAGATTCCTGAATTTGTTCATGAAAAAGCTAACCCGCGGACGGGTCGTCCCGATCATCTCCGCGAGCGTCTCCTGACTGATTTTTGTGGTTATCGGCTCCGGCTTTCCTTCCTTGCCGAAATTCGCCAGCAAGAGAAGAACGCGGGCCAAGCGCTTTTCGCTGGAATTGAACAGTTGGTCCACAAGGTCCGCTTCGACCCGGCTGTTGCGGGTCAACAGGTGCGCCGTGAACACCTCGGCAAAAGCGGGTTGGGCGTGGAGGACGCGGATCATCTCTGCTTTCTCGATGCGCAGGACGGTCACGTCGGCCATCGCAGTCGCCGCCGCCAAGCGCAAAGGCTGCCCACTCAGGCAGCCTTCGCCGAAAAAATCCTTCTCGCCGAACAATCCGACGATTGCCTCCCGCCCTTGCCCTGAGGTTACCGCGATTTTGACCTTGCCCCGGACAATGTGGAAGACGGAGTTGGCTGCCTCGCCCTGAGCGTAGATGACCTGTCCGGCCCGATGCTCGGTCATTGACCGGCCGTGGTTCACGGTCGCCAGAAACTCCGCTGCATCAAACGGGGCGCTCTTGGCTTTTCTTGCCATCACCCATTCCCGATCCCGAAATATAACCTGAACGAAAAATACGCTCCCCCAAGCTTTCAGTCAGCACGAATCATGGCTGCCTTCTCCAAGCGCGCCTGCGACCCGGCCGAGGGGCCCAGCAGCCGCATTACACTAACGGAGATCGCAAAAGTGCGCCTGCCGGACGCGGTTGCCGCCTGCTCCGGGGTAATCGTGAGGGTACTATGCAACTTCACGGACGAGGAGGCCGGGCTGCTTGTTGCCCTGCCAACGCGCCTGATCGCAACTCGATCAGGTCGGGAGCGTCGAAATGACGCCCGGCAAGCCAATATCTGCGAAGGGGAACTGACCGGGCCGTCCGTTGGCAGGCTGATTGAGTCCGAACCCTAAAGGTCGAGAAGCTTGATCAGCTTCAGCCGCGCACGATTCAGGCGACTCTTGACCGTCCCAATCTCTACCCGGCAGATTGCGGCTGCTTCTTCATATGTATGACCGCTTGCACCTACAAGTAACAGAACTTCCCGTTGATGGTTTGGAAGCATGGCCAATGCTCTGCGAAAATCTTGCAGATCGATATGGCCTTCCTGACCGCCCGGGACCGCGATACGGTCCGCGTACACGCCGTCACTGTCCTGCATCTCGCGGGCGCGCTTGCGAAAAGTGGAATAAAAGATGTTCCGCAAAATCGTCAGCAACCAAGCCTTCAGGTTTGTCCCGACGCGGAACTGGTCTGACTTGCTCCATGCGCGCAAGAGCGTTTCCTGCACTAGGTCATCACCGACCGATGCCGACCCGGAAAGGGAAATTGCGAACGCCCGCAAATGCTTGATTTCGGCGATGAGGTTGTCCCTGAAGTCGTCCGAGGGCGGTGCTCCTGCCATTCGGCCTGGAGAGCCTCTCGATTGCATTACGATCGAGGAATTTTCCAAAGTCGCGTCCATGACACGCCTCGTTCAACATCGGCGGCGCGGTGCGCTGCAAGCGAGGTGTCAACTTAGTTGAACGGAAGCATGAAAGGGAGAATTGGAAACTACTCAGAACGGTGTCGAAACTCGCTGATTTCGAACCGCGCGGCAGAGCCTGCCACTTGCGGCTTCATTCGTGCCAAGTTCGTGGTGACCTCCTCCCATCAATCGACATCGAGCCCAGCAAGCATGGAAAGGACGCTGAGCGTCGTTTCATTGCGATCCTCGTCAATCGGCGCGCCAAGTAATTCATCGAACTCAAGGCCGATGAGAGGCGACAGGGCGGCATGGGTATGTGGCGACGCGGCCGGAAATCGGCGCCGCTGATAACGCCCGTTCAATCGTTCGGTCCTCCTGCTTTGCGCATCACGTGGGCGGATTCGGAACGTGTTTCCTTGATTGCGTCAATCGCCGATTGAGGGTCCGCTGGTTGGGACATCGCCTCGGCCAGCTCATCGACTCGATCGCGGAGGTGCGGGCTATCCTGCCGAAGTTCCTCGAGCAGCGCGACCACCTTGGCGATCTTCTCTTCACTTAAGATCGTCAGCTCCAGATTGAGGAGTTCCAGGCGCTGGGTAAGACGATCGTCACCTATTTGCGTCGTGAGGATCAGGATGACCAAATAGAGAGACGCCAGCGACGCTGCGCCCGCCAGCCATGCAAAGGGAGGCGGATCGAGCGCGCGATAACCAAGGGCCGGGGCCAGGCCGTTCAAGCTCACCCAGCCGAGAACGAAGACCGACAGCGTCGCGATGAAGTTGGCGCTGCCCATGAGCGACGTAATGCGGTCGGCCACGCGTTGATGTTGTGTGGCGTTCGCATGGTGTTCGGCACGGAGCCCTGCGATCGACTGGATCGTTTCTTCGATATGGATCGGCGGGACCGACGACGTGGCATCCGTTTCAGCCATTGGCCGTCCCCTGTAAAGAGCGCAGCGCGTTCCGCTCGGATCCGGTTGCGGAGATTCGAAGCGGGCCGCGCCGGTCGCGACGGCGCACGCATCGGAGATCGGAGGGCGCCTTATTCAGCGACAGTCTGTGGATGTAGACTCCCCTGGGCCAGCGACCCCTCCAATTCCCGGCGACGCCCTCGCACCGGGCGCCGTCGATCGATCAGTATTGATCGTAGTGGTGGTAGTGACGATAGGGGTGATAGGCGTAGCCGCGATGATAGCTTCTGTGATTGGTGACGGAATTCCCGATTGCCGCGCCACCGACGCCGCCCACGACCGCCCCAACCGGGCCGCCAACAACAGCCCCGGCAACCGCGCCCCCGACCGCGCCAGTGACGAGGCCATTCTGGTCGGCAAAGGCAATTTGGGATGTCGCGCAGAGCAACAGCGCGGCCATCAGAACAAGAACTCATTCGTGACATAGAAACCTCCTGCAAGCGGCAAACCCGCCGTCCCTCGCCGCCTCTTAGTGGCCCGTTTGTCGGTTGCCGACCCATTGAGGCGAGCCAGTCGATCCGCTGTCGCGACGATTTCGCGGCGCGCATCCGACGGGATGCCCGTCCTCGCGTTTGCGGATACCGCGCAGGCCGTAAGCTGGTGAGTAGATTCCGAGGCTCCCACGAGCCGGCCGATCGTCGGTAATAGAAGGGCGAAGCCAACCATGCGCAAATCAAAGGAGAAATCATGGACAAGCAGCACATCAAGGCAGCGACCGACAAGGCAAAGGGCGCTGTCGAGGAAGCGGCTGGCAAGATAACGCGCGACAAGAAGTTGCAGGTCGAAGGCCAGTTCGACAAGGCCAAGGGTGCGGCGCACGAAGCCATCGGCAACGTCAAGGACGCCGCCCGTCAGGCCGAACGACAGGCCGACAAGCGCTGATTTGACAACACCCCAGAGCGGGCCGCCCTCGGGCGGCCCGCGCTGTCCGCTCGGCCGAGCACGAGTGCGACCCTCTTTCGGGCGTCTACCGAAAAACTCAAGAAAGCACTGCAATAGATACGAATACATTTTGGATCATCTTTGTGATTTTATTGTTCGGCGGATTCGGTTGGTATGGCCGGGGACGTTGGTTCTGCGCCTATCCGGTTGACCCAGACACCCACCAGGGCTAGCGTCGGCCATCATGGCGGCCATGGACATCCACCAGCGCGACGATCTGGCTTTTCCCCAATCGCTTCCCGAGTTTCAGCGGCTGTTTCCCGATGACGTGGCATGTGCTGGCTTCTTTGTCAGATCGCCACGCGTCGAAAGCGAAGCGTCGGCGCCTCAGCAATTGTTAGGCAATTGCGGCTGCGGTCCGCCACGTGTCCATCGCCTCAGCGCGTAGAACGCGGTGCGCTTGGGCTGAAGTGAGACGGCGTTGGAGGTTGAAGGTAGTGTAGACGGCAGCATGGCTCGAGAGGAACTTCTGCGCGGAGCCGGCGCTCTTGAACCGCTGCATCTTGCGTTCCCGCCGCCGCGTCGGCTGATGCGAATTCTCGGCTCTGTTGTTCTTCCGTTGCCCGCGCTCATGGTCCCGGACCGCTGCGCTATATGATCGCAAGTCGTGGGTGACCAACCGCTCAGGAACGAAGGCATACTTCTTCAAGAGCTTGCGCATCAGTTTCAGCGCGGCGTGCTTGTTGCGTTTGGACTGGACCAGCACGTCGAGGACCTCGCCCTCAGCGTCGACGGCCCGCCAAAGATAGACCATGCGGCCGTCGATTTTCAGATAGACCTCGTCCAGATGCCAGGTCGTGTGAGGCTTCAGGCGACGCTTCGCAAGTTGGCCGCGATCATCGATCCGAAATGATTCACCCAACGCCGAACTCTCTCGTAGGACACCGCCACTCCGCGTTCCGCCAACAAATCTTCGACGTCGCGCAGGCTGAGGGTGAACCGGAGGTAGAGCCATATCGCTTGGTGAATGACCTCGGGCGGGAACCGGTATCCGGCATAGCTGATTTTCGTCATCCGCTTGGCTAACGGGCTGCCGAGAGTGCCGCAAGCCGAAGGCTGCGTGACAATGCCGGGCGAGCCTCTAACGTCGGCGTGACGCCGAGTTCGTCGCGGGCATGCGCGCCGAGCGCATCTTTGGGCATGAGCTGGTCGGCGACCGTCTTTGCCCGCGCCGGATCGAGGCCACGACCGACGTATATCGCTGCCAGCTCCTCGTGCTCGCCGATGTTGTTCGTTCGAAGCTCGGTGCGCTCGAGCGAGAAGTCGGCGTCCTCGGTGTCCTTCTGCGAATGCACCGACACATATTCGCCCGCGGCCATGGGCATGGCGCCTGCGACAAGCGCGGCAAACCCGGCGATCAGCACGTTGCTGCGGCTTCCGTGCGCCACAGCGACGCCCATGACTAGGCTCGCAGCCGACAGGACGCCGTCGTTCGCCCCCAGCACCGCCGCCCGCAGCCACCCGGTGCGCCCCGCGCGGTGCCGTTCGATCTGTCGCACCTGCATGGTTCTCCGCGCCTCGCATTGAAAATAGAATCCCGCTTGACAGGCGTGATCGCTGGTTCAAGGGCTATCAAGTTTGAGCGCTTTTGTTGGGCCGATCTGGCAGCCGAAGCGATCGCTACGCGCCCTCGCCGAAGCCGGTGCCGGTCCTGGCGCCGACCTCCATCTCCATCAGCCGCTCGGCGGCGAAGGCGATCATGTCGCGCAGGATATCCGCGTCGGGGGCCCTCTCCACAATCGCGCGAAGAATCATGATCTCGTCGGTCGTTGGGGCTTCCTCGGTTGCGTCGAGCACAGCAACCCAACGCTACCCGAAAATCGCCAATGGCCGCCGCAAGCCGCTCGCTCGCTACGGCGCTATGGGGAGCGAGCGTCGCGAGCGGCTTGCTCCAACCGAGCTACACAAACAAACAGGACATGGCCCCGGCGACCCGGCGACCCCGGCGCGTCATGGCGATGCTTTGACGCCGCCTATTGCCCCCAAAGATATAGCCGACCAGCAATCGAAGTCCTTTGTGCGCGGCCGCCCTTTGGTCACCGGTGACGCTGACTTCGGCGGCGACGGCCGCTTGATAGTCGCGTACTTCGTAGCCGCCATCGTGGAGGGAGACCGTGTATTTCGGCTCTTTTCGATGGCCATGGCCGACGTTCCTGTGAAAGCAAAACCGAGGCGGCAGGCCGAGCGCGTTACGGACTCAGGATGGAAACGCATCCTCGACATCTTTGCTCAGGTTGTCTCACGAACGATTTGGCTGGCGCCCTCGGAAACTAGCCAGACAGCCCGGACGCGTTCGACCGCCCGAGCGGCGGTATTTTGCGAAGCGCTTCCATGAGTAGTTTCCGAGCCTACCTCCGCGCGTCGCGACCATATATCCAGAGTTCGCGACCGCTCGCAAAGCGAGCCCCAATCTGGCTTTGGTTCGTCAGGATACGGAGCCATAAAATTAGGAAAGGAAGCCCGCCGTGAACAGCATCATCTGGCTGGTCGGCGCAGTCGTAATTGTTCTCTTTGTCGCTGGATTCCTTGGGTTCCGGTAGACCCCCAAACGCTCGAACTCATAAGGGTTTCGCAGTCCGGGTGAACCGCACGGGCGTGCGTCGACGCCTTTGGTTTGTGCTCAGGACAGCTCCACTTTTTCGTTCGAACGCAAATCGGACTGACTCCCCGTGAGCGCCGCATTGACCGTTTTGACGGTGCTCGCGATCGCGCCTCCGCGGTCCCAGTATTTGGCAACTGACGGCACGATTTTGAGCACCCGGATCGATGGATCTTCTTCATCGCTCCAGAAAGCCGAATCAATGCTCGACCACAGAAGCGTGATTTTCGCCCTATCGTCGGACAACTCGGCGCGGCCGGTCAGTGACACATTGTGCCGCTTCCGGATGTCGGAGAAAACCAGGCACACGTTGTCGTTCCGATAAATCTCCTTGTCTTTCGTCGCCTCAGCGTCGGTTAGAAAGAAGATCGCGTTTGCATGCGGATCGAGGTGCGCGGCCACAATGGGTCTCGCTCGCATCCGGCCGTTGTCGCCCTCGTGCGTGACGACCATCGGCACTGTGATCTCTTGCATCAAGGCCATACGACCGTCGAGCTTTCCTTCCGATGAAGTCACGTGCGTTCCTTTCGTCTAAACCTGACAATTGTCCCTAAATCGCCAAGAACCGCATCGTGTTGCGGCCAGTGACGAACCACAAGCGACCTCAAGCAGTTCGTGCCCAATACGGCCATTCTAGCGCCGAAAGCTTGCTTCGCTCGGGAGGGGCCTGAACGCCGACGACCCGGTCATCAGCGCATTACGACTACGGTCGCGCCAATTTTGGCGCGGTCATAGAGATCGACGACGTCGTCGTTGGTCATACGGATGCAGCCGGATGAGACCGCTTGACCAATCGTGTCAGGCTCATTCGAGCCGTGGATGCGATAGAGCGTGCCCGAGAGATAAATCGCGCGGGCTCCGAGCGGATTGTCGATGCCGCCCGCCATGTGACGCGGCAAGTCGGGGCGGCGCTTAATCATCCGGCTCGGCGGCGTCCAGTCGGGCCATTCGCGCTTGCTGGCGATATGTTCGACGCCGGCCCATTCAAAGCCAGGCCGCCCGACGCCGATCCCATATCTGATCGCCTGCTGGTCAGGCAGAACAAAATAGAGACGTCGTTCGGATGTGTTGACGATGAGTGTTCCGGGCTTTTGCGGCCCGTTGAAATCGACGATTTCGCGCGGCGTCGGATTGGCAATTGGCAGTTCGTCGCTGGCTAGCGCTTGCGAGGCCAGAAGAGTCCTCGCACCTCCGGCGGCCTCAGCGGCTGAAGTAGCGACGAGCCCAGCGAATACGAAGGTCGCGAGCGGAGAAATGTGGCGCATCTCAATCCTCATTGTACGGGCTTTGCATAATTTGTCGCCGAGGAGGTCCCGGAATGCGCCGGACGGAGCCAGTGATCGTCGGGGTTGGCGTCGATTGTGTAGTTGAAAGCGAAGTGGCGGCGGTAGCCTCGGATAATACTCACGTCGACTCGAAGGCCTCACGCCATCGTAGTGAAGTCGCAATTGTCGCATGCTCAGTTCCCGCTTGGCCGGCATCCCAATCTCCTCGTCGATTATCGACAAAGGGTGCCGCAGCTGCTGATCCACGGTGAGGCCGTGACTGGCCCAAGTGGCCGGTTCAAACCGGAATCATGGCCGGCTTCAAATCAATCACCGACCGGATTGCGTCGGAATTCGCTCCCCCGCACGGCTGCGTTTCGTCTTTCGCCAATTGGCGACTTTGCGGATCGTTCGGCGCCGCGTTGAACGGGGACTATGTAAAATGTCCCGATAAACCGGTATAGTGGGCGGTCCGCGAACGCGGTTCTCGTCAGAGTGTCTCCCTCACCCAGCGGTCACAGTTGTGCGCAGCTTCAGAGGTGAATCGATCCTGCTGAGTTTCTCGAAACTGCTCCCCGTGCCGCGGATCGTGACGTTGCCGTAGTTGAACAATCGGCCGATCAGCGTCTGATCAACGTCGACACTTTCAACCTTCTGCATATTCATTTCAACTGTATGCCGGCGTATTAGGCCGCGCTTGAATATGACGCGGCGATCGGTGACGGCGATTTCCGTCGTCCAGCGACGAAACCAGGCGGGAAGAAACGCGACGATTGCCGAGACAGCGAAGACAATTGCGGCGAACCAGCTGATATTCACCGTTTCGGCATAGCTCGCACCAGTGAGCAGTGACGCTACCGCGCAAATCGCTAGTAAAATCGCCGCTCTGTAAGTCGTCCAGCTGACAGTGGTGTGGTAGCGAACCTTCTCGCCTGGTTCGAGGATGCTGTTGATATAGGTCATCGTGGGCGCTTTCTTGGCTTCTTAGCGGACATGCCTCGGGTTGATCTGCGCGAAACGTAATTGAGCGGGTAAATTGGCGCGCTCGCCTTTGTGCGGCTGGGCCGCCTAGCTAGGTCCTCGGCGGCGGTCTCGCGATCAACCACGTTCGGTCATACTACGGTAGGCCCTCGCCGGCCACGCAGCTGCATTGGGCAGAGCCTGCAAGACGCTTGCGGCGAGATCTGACCCTGATGCACTACTCCATTTGGTCCCGATCGTGGGCGATAGCGCGACGCCAACGCCGACCAGATAAATAATCACTGTGAAACCAATTAGCGTGCGCATCGACCCATTCTCCGAAAGTCCTGCTCTCAGACACAGAATATGGCAACGGCGGCCACGCGATAGAAACGGATTCTACTTATTTGCCACCTATTTGCCGGCTTTGCCGTGACCATGGCGCGCTGGCGTTTGGCAAGGCGATGGCGGCGCCGCATCACGAGGCCGATTTGACATCTTTTTCATCGCCGCGCGCGATTGCGCCGCGTTCGCGGTCAAACGCGCGCTTGAGTAGTTTCCGCGGGTTGCCGCAGGGTGCCGCTGCCACTACGCAGAACCCGTCTAGACTTCGGCTGGCGAAGCCGTCTTCGATAACGGGTTTGTTGGCGAGGACCTGCGGTGACGGGGACGTGCTCCGCACCGCAGGTGGTCCACGGTCATTCGCGCTAAAGTCCAAGGGAACACCCTCAATCTCCAGGCAGTCCCGACTGACGAGCGTTCTCACGATTTTTCGTCATTTCAGCGAGATTCTAACAACCGTGTCTCTTCTCTTTTGGTTGAAATGGTGATCAAAGGAAAATTCCGAATCAGCCAAAGGAGGGAACAAATGTCGGAGTCAGACGACAAATCACATGTCGCGCAAATCCTGTCTTCTTATCTCTCGAATAACACGGTAGCTCCCGTTGATCTGCCATCGGTCATCGAGAGCGTGAGGAAGGCGTTTGCCGGTGGGGCGGAGCCGGCTTCAACCTCGGTATCGGAGGGCAAGTCCAAGAACTGGGAGCCCGCTGTTCCGGTGAAAAAGTCGGTATCACCCGAAGCACTGACTTGTCTCGTTTGCGGTGCGAAATTCAAGTCAATGAAGCGGCACTTGCTGACTGCCCACCAGATGTCTCCGGGAGAGTATCGCGACGCTTTCAAACTCAAGAGCGATTACCCCATCGTTGCGCCCGCCTATGCCGCTCAGAGGTCGACCCTAGCGAAGTCGCTTGGGTTGGGGCGCAAGTCGGCTGTGAAGGCCCCGGTCAAGAAGACGAGCAGCAGGCGTGCCCGGAAGACGGCTGAGGCTAAGACGGCTGCTGCGGAGTGATGCGTCGTCATCTTTGAGCGGGCGAGTCGGTGAAGTCCTCTTCCTGACCCGCTCTCAAGAAAACTGGGCCTGTCAACGGTCCTAACGGCTGTCACGTGGGTGACCGGTTTGGCCAACTTCTTTGAGGTGGCCGAAGAGATTTGGCTCGCAAGGCCCGCCAAGCGTAGGATTTTGGCCAGTTGTATATGGTCAGGAAGATGCTGCGGCGCGGGCGTTCACCTGTATCATCGCCGGGGCCACCAAGATTACTTAGTCGTAGGAACGAGCGACCCTATACTTTGCCCACTTGGCCTATGGATTGACTCCAACTGATCTTTTACACTTGTGGCCCGAGCACGCCACGCAAACTATTGATATCATTCGATCTGTTTGGAAGGTTTCGCAAAAATATAGTGCCACGTGTTTATGATTTTCTGTTGACTTTCAGGCGATAGTGCAATTTTGTGCAGGCTAGACTTGATGCTCTTTGCGACTACTGGCGAATTTGCGGGCGCTCTGTCGGCGTTCGGGGCTTCGAACGGGGTCGAGTTCGTCGCCATCGTGCCGTTGACGTGGCGCCGTCGAGCAAAAAATCGGCTTCGGGCCTACGCGAAGACCAATTCCATAACGAAATCGTAATGTAGTGCCAACACGCTTTCTCAGCGGAGATTGTCGTATCGAAACAATAGGTTCGTACTTCCAACTGTCGAAGATCAGTCTAAGCGCCTGACTCGAAATTCAACAGGCATGGCGAGGTTGCCTGGCGAGCCTTCGCGTGAGGAGAAAAGCGAGGGCGAGGAGCATCCATGTGAGCGAAGATTCGATTGTGGCCTCGAAGTCCTTTGACAGGCGTCGCGCGCGGTTGATCTAGCCCAGCGTTCTTTCGACGACCCACCTTTTGGGCAAGACGATGAAGCCTTTGACTGTCCTGTCGGTGCGCTTGACACATCGCGGTGGATACGCTCGGCTTGCCAAGCGAATGCCAAGTCACACCCGCAAGTGTCCAGGATCGAGACGCCCTCGCGCCCGTACTCAGCGCGGTTCATCGTGAGAATCCTTGGGTTGACAATGTCCTTCGTCGATAGCGGCTATCAAGGCGACGAGGCGCAGAGGGTCGCCTACGAGGCGAGCCGAATTTCCATCACGGTCGTCAGGCGAAGGGCGGCCTACTATTTGGCAAGCACGGGGGATAGTGCCCTGCCACTCGCGGGTCCCAACCGGCCGCGGTCGCCGCCGAACGATCCGTCAGCAGGTCCACCACCTGACGACGCTCCAGGTTCACGATGATCGTGCCGTAGTTGGCGCCCTTCCGCCACGCCCAGTCATCAATGCCAGCAACATGCACCGCGCCGTTATCGGACCGAGCCCTGACATGCTCCTTCAGGCTGCGCAGAATTGTCGTGTCGCTGACCGGCATGCCGAGCCGTCTCATCAGCCGCTCCGATGGCCGCCCGCCGGCGCTATGGCCAAGCAGTCGAACGATACCCGCCAGGCGGGCGGTCTGGCGCGCGAACGGCGCCGCAAGACCCGGCACACGCTCGGTGAACATGCGCGGATCACATCGCTGGTTTCGACACCTCCAGCGCGCCAGGCGCGCGCTTATGATGACCGGTGCTCCCTGAGCGGTCAGATCCCGAAGCGTTCGCGAGTAAGCGCTGTGATGCGATGTGGACTGCGTACCGCATCCCGGACAGGAGGTCGGCTGCCGGCTGTCCACCGTGACCGTCCAAGCCTGTTCTCCCCGTTGGACGCTCACGACGTTCAGGCTTGGCGCGGGTGACCAGGAAACTGATGCTTTCATCGCCTTTCACTGCGGTATGCCGGCGCAAGATGCCAGCCCGCCAGGGCGTCATCGGGCGTGCTGCGCCCAGCGCGTGCACCAAGAGTAAATCAGACCCGGTTTAGGTGCTGGGCGACAACGGCGAAGCGGGGGCGCATTCCTGCCCGAGTGGTGCCGTCGATCTATGTCCGTTACGAGCCGGCGCGCAAATCGCCTGGCATCGTCGCGCTTGAGTTCCTCAATCCTGCCGGGCTCCAATCATGCCCGATGCTCGTTAGGCAAACTTGATCGGGGGTCGGCAAGAGCCAGGGCGGGATTGTCGAACCCAGCGTCGCCTCGCCGTCGTCCGCCGGTCTCTCAAACTGCATCGCCACGTCCGCTGGCCTCGAGTGAGTAGTTTCCGAGGCTGCCGTCTCTCAACTTGCGCCTCTAACGTCTCAATGTCAGATGCGAATGGCTACCAAGCGCCGTCACGCATCTTCGAAATGCGCGAGGAGAGCCCAATCATGGATATGAACGGAGTCGTCGGTTCCATCAAGGCGGTCAACGGCGTGGCGAAAGAGGCCCTTTGTAAGGCTGTCGGCGAGTCCAAGTTTCAGAGTGACGGCGAGGCCGACAATGCCGTCCGCAGGATTCAAAATTATGCTGGCGGCTTGAAAGACGCGGTGCGCGACGCGGACGCCATGAGGTCCGCGGGTCTACTCGTAGCAAGCCCAAGCAGGCGGGACGCCGAGCTATGAGCACCACTCTTCTCAAAGGGGTGCTCATGTGCGGCCCCTTTCGTACATCAAGGTGCGCGAGAGCACACTGATCTGCGGTGAGGGACGGATTCCGCTGCACAGGATGGCAAGTGGCTGAAACCGACCAGGCCGTCGCGGCGATAGCTGCCGGCGCGCCCGCGACTTTCGCGGGAGATGTGGACGACGTCGCCTGGGTAGTCGGCGAGAGCGAGTGACCCTTTGCGCATTGGCCCTCCCGTCGGCGATCCTCCGCTGGAAGGAGGCAGCAACATGAAATTCTCGTCCACAGACCCCCTCGCCATGTACGAGCAACTCGCCGCCGAGTTTCTGACCGAGCAAGGGGAAGTCGTCTACCGAGACAACCACGATCAGCTCGACCAGTTCTCTGACGCCGCGCTGGCCGACCAGTTGGTCACTGCATGGGCAGGGCGGCTCGGGAAGCTCGACTTTGCGCGCCTTGCCGATGCGTTTGGGAGGCTGCGGGCGTACTGAGCCTCACTTCGCCAGCAGGTTGACGATCAGGCCGCCGGCCGCTGCGCCCGAACGATTGACGATTAGCCGCGCCCGAATGTCGTCCGGATCGAGAATCCGTACCGCTCGGGCCGCAACCTCGCCCAGATCGACGGCTTCGCCGCGCTCGTGCTTGGCGTCGATGATCAATCGCATAGCCTTGTTCGCCCGTTCCAGCGCCTCGTCATTGGTGAAGCGTTCCACAGCCTCGTCGGCGAAGGCGCGCTCTTCAATCATTTCGCGCCACCACTCTATGCTGTCTGGGTTGGCCTTCCGCTGGAGACTTGTCGTTTCCTTGTCCATTCGTCATCTCCCCGGCGAGAACAGGCGAGACCAGTCGACTGGCGATGCTACCGCCGGCGATCAGTGAGATGGCAGGTCCTCCGTAGGCGCACGAGGGTCGGATTCTACCTACGTTGGCAATTCTGTCGCCAGCGTATCCGAAACGCCGGATTTTTGGCCTTCAGCCAGTTCCTGCACCGCCCGCTACGGTAGGAACCGCACAGGCGCTTGCTGACAATCCTCTCGAGGTTCATCTCGCACGCCTTCACGAACACGATCGCGCCCTCAGCCTCTATCGCCTCGCTAAACAAGATGGCGTCGATCTCGGCGACGACTGCGCCCAACTCCGCCCGGCGGATCTCTAGCGGCCGCTTGCACTGGTCCTCACTGTCGAGCTCAAGAATGTCGAGGCGACCGGCTGCGGCCCCGGGTGGTTCTCAGCGCCGTGAAGACGCTGCGGCCATCGGCCTTGAGCACCGCTTCCTCGCCATCGAGCACAACGTGGTCCACCGCCCGGCAGGGAGCGCACCGCCTCTGCGATCCGGGGCATATTGTAGGTGAAGTCGGTGCCGTACAGGCCCGCTGACCTTCCCCCACCAGTCCGGTCCACACAAGCAAGGGATTTGAGGACTTTTCTGCAGCAGGATCAGGCTCTAGATCATGAAAATCCTCGTCATCGGCTCCACCGGCCCGCAGGGGCGGGAATTCGTAGCGCAAGCACTGGCTGCGGGGCATGCCGTTTGCGCCTTCGCACGCAATCCCGCCGCACTCCAGCCTGCACCGGGCCTTGAGGTGCTCCGGGGCGACGTCTTCGAGCAGCACTCCCTCGACGCTGCCGCCCGAGGCCAGGATGCCGCTGTGTCGATGCTGGGCGTCTCCTTCGCCGCTGCCCGAAAAAGCCCACCAACGTCTTTTCTCAAGGCACGCGGAACCTCGATTGCGGCCCTGAAGGCCGCCTTCGCCGCCTCATCGTCCAGAGCTCGTTCGGTGTCGGGGACAGCCGACGCGACGCCGGGTTACTCGAGCGCGTGTTCTACGCCCTGCTCCTGCGAGGGGCCTACGCCGACAAGGTCTTGCAGAAGAAGCAGGCGGTCCGTTAGAAGCGGCCTCGACTTCACCATCGTCCGCCCGACCCGCTTGACGACGGCTACAGGCTCCGGCCGCTACACCGCACCGGTCGCCCTGGCCCCGTCCCTTCGTCGATTGCGCGAGCCGACGTCGCCCGCTTCATCCTGGATGAACTCGGCACCCGCGGGTACGTCGGCAAGACCGTCTCCCTCGGGGGGCCGGACTAGTTCATCGATTTTGACCCTCGAAATCATATCAGGCGGCCTGGTCGGGCTTCTTAGGACCATCTCTGGACGACAGAATGTCGGTTGAACTCATACATGGCGGCCCTCAAGTATCCCCTCATTTTCAGCTATGCCGAAGGTCTCGGAGAAGGTTGCGTTTTGGCGTAGGAGTTCTTGGTATCGTTCGATGAGCGGCCGCAGCCGTGGTTCTGGCATGTTGGGGATGAGATCGTAGAGCAGGCAGCCTTGGCGGAACAGGGAGTGGACGCGGCGCTTGACGGTGCTGGTTCTCAGTTGGCGGTCCATGCCGAGGCTCTCGCCGGCGGCGCCCAACATCGTCAGCAGCAGGATGGCGAATGCGTTCAGGAGCAAGAGGCGATCGCGGCGTTGCGGATCGTCGATCCTCAGCGCGCTCATGCCCATTCCGAAGCGCAGGTCCTTGCTGTCGCGGAAGCTGGGTTCGATGGTCCAGCGTTTGGAGTAGAGCTTGATGATCGCAGGCGCGGAGAGCGCGCCGTCGCTGGCGGCCAGATGCCAAGCCTCCTTCATGCCCGCGGCCTTTACGCACACGACCGCTCCGACTTTTTGGCGGGCGGCGGAGATTTCCGCGTCGCGCAACTTACGCGCCCGTCCGCCTTTGCCGACCCAATCGGCGGCCAACCGGGTCTCGCCGTCCGCGGCGCTGACATGGATGTTGCCGCGAAAGCGGATGACATATCGGAAGCCGAGGCCTTCCAGAAATTCGAACAATTTGACGTCGCCGAAGCCGCGATCGGCCAGGATCGTCACGGCCACGCCCTCGGGCAGCAGCGCCTTCAGGCGGGACAGGCACAGGTCCTCGAAATCGTTGCGCTGGTTCTTCAATTCGGGGTGACGACATAGGAC
>CAVPXF010000043.1:0-20502 GCA_963709655.1 uncultured Alphaproteobacteria bacterium | reverse complement strand
CGTCTTTGAGCCCGGAACGGCGAGAAGATTCCGAACGGATCCGTTGTCGGCGCTCACAGGGAGTGTCAGCTGAAAGATGGCGCCATGTGGCGCGCCCGTCGTCGCCCAGAGTTTGCCGCTATGCGCCTCAACGATCGCACGGCAGACCGATAGGCCCATCCCGAGACCGCCGGGCTTAGTGCTGTAAAAGGCGTCGAAGATCCGCTCCAGGTTCGCTGGGTCCACGCCTGACCCAGAATCTTGCACCGCGAGCGTCACCTGATCGGGCTCGCTCATGGCCGTCCTGACTGTCAATTGTTTCAGACGGTCGTCCACCGCGCTCATCGAGTCCAGAGCGTTTCGGAGCAGGTTGAGGATGACCTGCTGGAGCTGCACTCGATCGCATCTGACAAGCGGCAGGTCGTCGGCAAGCTCGGCCTGCCATATTACGCCGTTTCTCTGAAATTCACTCAACGACAGCGCGATAACCTCTCGCGTCGCCTCATTCAGATCCACCGATTCGATCGTGAGGTCCTTCTTGCTAAAGAGCGCGCGCAATCGCTTGATGACCTCATGCGCACGGTTGCCGTCGCGAATGGTGCGCCGCGCGGTCTCGCGCGCGCCCTCGACGTTTGGAGGATCGGCCGCCAGCATGCGCAGTCCGGTGCTCGCGTTGGTGAGGATGCCGGACAGCGGCTGGTTGATTTCGTGCGCAATCGAAGCGGACAGCTGCCCTAATGTCGCAACCCGGTTCGCGTGCGCCAACTGCATATGAACCTCGTGGTAGCGACGCTCTGCGGCCTCGGCTCGCTTTCGATCAGACAGGTCGACAACGAAGGCGACGGTGGTGCCTCGTTCATCGAATGTTGCGCCTCCAATCAGCACGGGCACGCGACTGCCGTCTTTCCCGAAGTACTCCTTCTCGTATGGCTGAGCGGTTCCGATCCTCGTCAGTTCAGCCACAGCCTGCGCGTCCCGGTCATGCCATTCGGGCGGCGTCAGCTCCGCCCGGCGCAATCGACCCGACTCGATGTCTGCCTGCTCGTATCCGACGATCTGGAGAAACGCCTGATTGGCCTCCAGAACTTGACCCTCGAGAGTCTTGATCAAAATCCCAATGATATTCGAGTTGACCAGGCGTCGGACCTTCGCCTCCCGTTCTTGCAGATCGCTATAAAGGCGCGTGTTTTCGAGCGAGATCGCCGCTTGCGCCGCCAATAGCTCCAGAACCCCGATCCGGGCCGGCGTGAATGCGTGTGAAGTCAGCGCGTTTTCGAGGAAAAGAATCCCGGTCAACTCTCGTTGCTTGATCAATGGCAGGCAGAGGATCGACTTAGATTGCCGGTCGCGCAGATATTCGTCGGCGGAGAACAGGTCGGATTTGGCGGCGTCATCGAGGATCACGCTTTCCCGCGTCCTCATGACGTAGCGGATGATGCTTTCGGGAAGCGCCTGCCCCATAGACGCGCCGTAATGGAGGACGATTTGCTCGCCGTCCGCCCGCGCCTCGGCCTCGATGCGGTAATCACTCTCGTGTGGCCGGATCAGCAAGCCACGCTGGGCGCCGGCATTTTGCACGGCGATAGTCATGAGCCGCTCTATCAAGCGGGGCAGCAGCATTTCGCCGGACAGCGCTTGGGACGCCTTGACAATGGCGGCGACGTCGAGCTGTTGATCCGGCGACGTCGCCTCGCTCTTTCCGCGGCGTGCATCGGTCATCACCAGTTGCGGATAGCGGGCCTCGAGTTGCCGCACCTTGCCATCGGCGCCCCAGCGCAAATAGCCGTCGCGAGCTCTTCCAAGATACATTTCGCCGATGTCCCCAAAGCCGCGCGCGGAGTAGAAGCGCGCGGCTGTCTCGCAGGCGAGCGCCTCGTTGTGGACAAAGCTGTTCGCGCGGGCCGAGCGGATGGCCTGTTCGTATAGTCGCTCAGCATCGAGCGTGCGGCCCTCCAGACGCGCAAGCTCGGCGCCAGCCAGGGCGGCGCGATCTTCGAGATTCTTCAGGGCAACGTTCCGCCCTTATTTCGAGCTGCCTATGATGCTCTTTGAGGGCATCAAAATGCTCCGAATTCTGGCCCGTCGTCGCAGAAATGCAGCACGCTGCACGGGCAAGCGCGCCGTAAAAGTCGTATTCTGCCACCTCGAAAAACGGTGATGTTGAAAGCAGCGGCCGGGCTCTCAAAGATGCCTCAATGGCCGAAGCAAAGTCACCGGCGAAGAAGCGCGCTTGCAGCTTTCGGATCCAATACCATACACCGGTCTGCGCCATAGTCGGGTCACTGGCCAGATGACGCTCGAACCGTACCTCGTCGAACTCGGCATGGTCCAGGCTGCCGAAGGTCGCCGTCGAGCCCCTGAGTGTTCGAATAAGCCCGAGCTGCGGATTTATTGCGTCGATGACCAGATCAAACTTTGCCTTCCGCACGAGATCAAGGCCATACTCGGCTTCACTTTGCACCTCGGCGAGCGGAACGCCTGCGGCGAACAGCAGGGTGTTCAAGGACAGGCGGCTGTACGCTGCAAATATGAGGTCGCCCATTCCGTTCGCGACCTCGATGCTTTGACGCATCACTTCACAGCAATCTGAGATGTGCTTCGTCCATGGCATGATGGTGGTCGCGAACAGGTTGTAGGTCCCAGCGTCAGTGCTTTTCGACCCGCATTTTTCGACGAGCTCATAGCCGAGCTGGCCGAATTGAAATGCATCCTTGTCGTCGCCGAACCTCGGCCCCGCGAGCATTCCCAACCAAACATAGTTAAGGCACGAACCGTCATTGTTACCATACTCGACGCTAAGGCTAACCGCCCTAAAATTGAGCATGGCGGCAAGGTTCGGATCCACGACAAATGTTGGAGGCCCCGCCTTGCTTAGAACAGCTAGAGTCGCGATGGATGTGGGGTCGGTCATTACCGGGAAATCAAGGATCTCCTCGATGGCGCGACCTCCGAGCTTTGACCAGATCTGGTCGTATTCGCTTCGTACTTGTTCCTCCGTTGGATGGAGTGGCCAGTCGATACCGACATGGCGCAGGTAGTCTAGGCAAATGGCGACGGCACGATCGAACTGACCGAGCGTCATGTAGACATCGATACCCAAAGACGTGGCCATCGCCAATTCGACGGTATTTTCGGCGCGCGATCGAAGCATCTCCAGCCGCTCGGCCGCGATGCCCAGTTCGCCCGTCAAGAACTCACACTCTGCCCGCCGCGCCTCCAGTTGGAAGATGAGATCGGGGCGGCGCTCCCAGGGATTATCGCTCAAAGGTGCTTCGCCAGCGATGAAATACCGAAGGGCCGACGCGTAGGCTGTAGAAGCTTTGGCTCGCTTGCCAGCGGCGAGATTGAGCTCAGCCAACTGGTCGCGCTCATCTTCTGAAGTGATGAGCTCGGCCGCACGGTTAAACTGATTTACGATGTCGAAGATGATCTCTTCGCGCTTGTCGACCGGCGTATGCCCCAAGAGCAGGCGTCCAATCTCCAGGTGGGCTTTGGCGCGCGCGTCCACGGGGATTAGCGAATAAGCAGCCTCCTGGACGCGGTCATGCTGGAACGCATAGGAGTCCTCCACGCGGAGCAGGAGCCCAGATCGAACGGCTTCCCAGAGGCTGTTGTGAAGATCTTCTTGTGAGCTTTGACAGACAGTTTCAAGGAGAGCGAACTCTGCACGGGAGCCGACGCAGGCAAGCTGGCGAAGCGCCGCCAGAGTTTTGGCCGGCAAGCGATTGAGCTTGACGACCATGAGATCCACCACGTTGTCGGTATAGCGTTTGGCGCGGATGCGACCGAGGTCACAAAACCATCGCGCATCTGCGCGATCGAAAACCAGCAGCGCCTCGTCCGCGAGCGCGGAGAGAAACTGAATAGCAAAAAACGGATTGCCACCGGTTTTCTCATGCACTAGCTGCGCGAGCGAATTCGCGCGCTTGTTCTCGCAGCGTATGGTGTCCGAGATCAACTGTCCGAGGTCGTCATAGGTCAAAGGCGCCAATACGATATCTTGTACTGCTGCGCCCGCTCGACGGATCGCATCGAGCTTGCGCATGAGCGGGTGCGACGCGTCGACCTCGTTGTCTCGATAGGCGCCGATCAGCAGCAAATGCCTGATATCCCGTTGCGCGAGAATATCTTCGAGCAGATCGAGTGTGGCGACATCGAGCCACTGCAAATCGTCGAGGAAGAGCGCCAGCGGGTGCTCCGGACGTGCAAAGACGCCGATGAATCGCCGTAGCGCCGTCTGAAAACGGCGCTGCGCATCTTGCGGCGATAGATCGGGGACCGGCGGCTGCTTGCCGATGACGAGTTCCAATTCGGGGATGAGCTCCACCATCAGCAGCCCATTCGGACCCAGAGCCTCGCGAAGCGCATCCCGCCAGGCTTGCAGCTCAGCCTCGCTCTTGCTCAAAATCTGCCGGACGAGACTTTGAAAGGCCTGCGCCACCGTGGCATAAGGGATGTCGCGCTTGTACTGATCGAACTTGCCGGAGGCGAAGAGGCCTCGCGGCAGAACCAGGACTTGGTGTAGTTCATTCACGACCGAGGACTTGCCGATACCGGAATATCCGGAGACGAGAACGAGTTCCGGCATGCCGGTAGCGACGACCTGTTGGAACGAGCTGAGGAGTGCGGCGACCTCGCGCGAGCGCCCGTACAGTTTCTCGGGGATTTGCAATCGGTCCGAAGCGTCGTGTGCGCCCACCGGGAATGGATTGATGCGACCGTGCGACTGCCACTCGCCTAGACAACGACGCAGGTCAGCCTCAACACCCGCGGCAGTCTGGTAACGCTCCTCTGCGGTCTTCGCGAGAAGCTTCATCACGATAGACGAAAGCACCTCAGGAATTCCGCTCGCCCGCTCACCAGGCGCCTCGGCCTGCCGTGCAATGTGGCAGTGCACCCATTCCATCGGATCGAAAGCCGTAAAGGGAAGCCTCCCGGTCAGCATCTCGTAAAGCGTCACGCCGAGCGAATAGAGATCGCTGCGTGGATCGACGGAGCGATTCATTCGTCCTGTCTGCTCGGGCGCCATATAGGCCAGCGTCCCTGCGATGACCTCGGGTGGCCTGGGGGCCTGACGCTCGCGCGGCAGCCGGGACGCGATGCCGAAGCCCGTCAGCCTGATCTGGTCGGTCGCAACATCCACAAGGATATTCGTTGGCTTGATATCCTTGTGGATGAGTCCGCGTTCGTGTAACCGACCAAGCGCAGCCGACAGGACAACAGCGAGCCGCAGGAATCTTCCGATCTCCATCGGCCGCCCAATGAGTTGGTCGAGCGGTTCGCCCCGGGTCGGTTCCAGCAGCAGGATCGCCTGCCCGCGCTCGTGCACCAGGTCCAGTGGCCGCAGCGCCCACGCGGCGTCGAGATGGTCCTTCAGTCCATATTCGTGTGTGAGCCTGTTAATGCCGCCAGGAGTTGGTTGCTCACCGGCGCAAATCACAGCCATAAACTCGTGCGGGCGACCCTCGGCGTCTTCGCGCCAAGTTCTGCAAAAGACACGTTCTCCGTCCTTCCACAGAACCTGGAGAGCGCCGTCCTCGCTACCACCGGACCGAGAGGGTGGATTCATGCGTGGAGTTCCGCCGTCGGGCCAAGGTCGGAATGTACCATATTCGCGGCTGAGCAGGCCAACCTAGCACGGATGGCGAGGACGAGCGGAAAGTTTGCGACAGCCGATGGAGCGCAGTTCGAGGCTCAACGTCTGCTTATCGACGACGACGCGGAATTCCTCCCAAATCCATTGGATCGACAATCCGCCATCGCACGACGCCGTGAACGGTCGGGATCGGGCCGGCGCGATGCGTATCGTTCAAACGAGGCGCTTGGCCGGGCGCCTTGCGATCGATCAAGCCGGCCGGCCCATGAGCGTTGAACTTGAGCACCCGATCGCGAACGATATGAAGCGTCCGGCCGCTAATCTTCGCCGCCTCGGTGCGCGTCGCCGATTCACGCCCGGTGAAGTTCAAGAAATCCATGGAGGGAGCCGGAACGTCCGTCGCGGGGAGCCACGACGCCAGTGAGCGCCGTCCTTGGCGCGCGAACGAAAGCCGGCGCAACGCCAAAGAAGCCTGGGCTTCCTGAAGGCGCAATTTCGGCTCGTACGAGGGCGTCGGAAACTGCCCCGCATATCGGCGACTTGCCGTCCATTCGGTTCGCAACTTCGCACGGCGAGCCAATTCGGTCGGCGAGCATGATGCACGGACAGATACCAAGGTATCGGCAACACCATCGTGCAATAGATTCCGCTTCGCGCTCCTGATTTTGTTGTCGTCATGTTTTCCTCTTGCAGCAATGGCAAGGCTTACAGCGGGAGGGCCTAGGCCATAGCCTAAGAGGCGGGGGTCTCGTCTGCGCGGCGGCCGCCATGAGGCTTCGCGGGGGTTGGGACTTCTCGATGCCCGAGCTTAAGGTTGCATGGCAGCAAGGCCGCAAGCAGCTCTTTTATCCTTACGGCAGGACCTACGCCCAAGCTCTCGGCGAACAGAATTAGCTTGGGCTGCCCAGCGCGTCCCGAACGCAAGAGGAGACATCTCGTGACCCGCCCGCATCGGTTAGGCGAAGAGGTATTCAGAGCGATCTTGCCCGAAGACATCGAGTGGAAGCCGTTCCCGGCCTTCCCGCCTTCGGTGCGCCTCGCCGTCGTTGTCGGCGAGCCCTCGAAGCCTGGCCCATACGTGATCAGGGTCAAAGTGACTGTGGACGTGAAGCTGATTCCCCACAGACATCCGGAGGGCCGAATCTACACGGTTATGTCCGGCGTCTTTTACATTGGCCTGGGCGATCAGTTCGACGGCGACAAGGTCAAGGCTTATCCGCCCGGCAGTGTCATCGTGCTGCCCGGCGATACATCTCACTTTCACTGGGCGAAGACCGGCGAGTACGTCACGCAAGTGACCGCCATTGGGCCGCTTGGCCTCGGATATCTGAATCCAAACGACGATCGACGGAAGATCGAAGGGAGACAAGAATGAAAAACCAGATTTCGTCAACAGCAAAGACTACGCAGGTACGGTTGGCTGAGCGTTCAGCGACGTATTGGCGAGTTACATTTGACCATCCGCCGCTCAATGTCTTCGGTCCGGAAGCCATTCTGCAAGTGGGCGAGATCATGACGGCGCTCGAATCCGACAAGCAGGTCAAAGTCGTGGTTTTTGACAGCGCCGTTGAAGGTTTCTTTCTGAATCATTCGGACTTCCTTGGAAAGCCCGAGGATTTGACCGGCCTGCCTCCAGGTCCCACCGGCTTGCAGGCGTGGCCGGATATCCTCGTGCGTCTGACTCGTGCGCCTGTTGTATCGATAGCGTCGATTCGCGGTCGGGCGACTGGCAACGGCAGTGAGATTGCACTTGCCTGCGACATGCGTTTTGCGAGTCGCGAAAAAGCGATCCTGTCGCAGTGGGAAGTGGGTGCTGGTCTGGTGGCTGGCGGCGGACCCATGGCGCGATTGCCGCGGCTCATGGGAAGGGGACGGGCCTTGGAAGTGCTTTTGGGCGCGGACGACATTCGAGGCGACTTGGCCGAGCTCTATGGCTATGTGAACCGGTCGTTACCGGACGCTGACCTTGACGCGTTTGTCGATGCCCTTGCGACTCGGATCGCCACGTTCGACAAGCGTGCAATTATCGATACCAAGCGGCTTGTTAACGCGGCGAGTTTGCCGGCCGATGTCGAAATCGGGGCCGGGTGGGACGCCTTCATGGGTTCATTTGCGCGGCCAGCCGCGCAGGAAAAAATTAAGACGTTGATCGACAGAGGGTTCCATAAACCCGGCGATGCAGAAAATCGCCTGGGCTACTACGTGGGACAACTTGGGCGGTAAACGCACCAACTCGAATGTAACGGCGCCTCGCGCAACCTGGAGCGGCGCGCCGCAACAAGACTGAAGACATCCTCGAAGATCTAATTCGGTAATCAGGCGAAATCGGCCGCCGTCGCAGGTTACGACCACATCAGGGGTGACTTGATTGGGCGGCCTTCGCCACGTCCACGACACTCGCGCGGACCGCTGCATCAACGACCAAGGAAAGGAGCGCGTTATGAAAGTCCTGATGGTTCTTACATCTTACGACCAGCTCGGCAACACGGGCCGCAAGACCGGCTTCTGGCTGGAGGAACTCGCGGCGCCTTACTATGTCTTCAAGGATGCAGGGGCCGAGATCACCCTTGCGTCGCCCAAAGGCGGTCGCCCGCCGCTCGATCCGAAAAGCAACGAGCCGAACTTCCAGACCGACATCACCCGGCGGTTCGAAAAGGACGCCGGCGCCAACACCCAACTCGACCAGACAGCGCGCCTCGATAGTGTCAAGCAGGAAGATTACGATACAGTCTTCTACCCCGGTGGCCACGGGCCGATGTGGGATCTCGCCGAAGACAGGAATTCGATCAAGCTGTTGGAATCCTTCGTGGCCGCAGGCAAGACATTCGCGGTGGTCTGCCACTCAACCGGCGCGCTGCGCCACGTCAAGACCATGGATGGCAAGCCGCTTGTCGAGGGAAAGACCGTGACCGGCTTCACCAATGGCGAGGAAAACGAAGTGGAATTGGCGAAGGTGGTGCCCTTCCTTGTCGAGGACGAAATGATGAGGCTCGGCGCCACCTTTTCCAAGGTCAAGAACTGGAGCGTTCATACGGTCGCCGATGGACAGCTGATCACCGGCCAGAATCCGGCGTCGTCGGGCCCTGCCGCCAGACTTCTGATCGATACGCTGAACAAGAAGCCGAAATAGTTAGGCCCATCGAACCCGGGAAGGCGCCGACATGCGCGCCTCCCCAGTCTTCTTTTTCCGAAGGGACAAGTAGCCGAGCGGTCGCCATAAGAGCAGAACGCGCAGAGGCCGCCGCGGCGAATTTCCCGTGGTTATCACCGAAGGCAGTCCGGCGGGTTCCGACCGAGCGCGGCCTTAGCGGCCAGTTGAAGAAGTCTTGCTAGGGCTCTGAGAGGTTATCGCATGCGCCAGCGATCCCGCCCACTGAGACAGGTACATCCAGAGGAGATCGAGATGACCGCCCCCCAGCATCGCCCCACAGGTTACCAGCTTCTTCGTGACCCGCGTTTCAACAAGGGCACCGCTTTTACCGAGGTGGAGCGACGCGCCTACGGGCTCGAGGGCTTGCTGCCGCCCGCAGTAATTACCCTCGAGCTTCAGGTGGCGCGCCGCCACGACGAAATCGCCCGTCTCGACAACGATCTGCAGAAGTACCTCGTGCTGTCCGATCTGCAGGCCCGCAACGAGACGCTCTATTATGCTGTCCTGATGTCGGACCCGGCCACCTACATGCCGCTCGTCTATACGCCGACAGTCGGCGAAGCGTGCCAGAAATTCGGCCACATCTTCCGTCAGTCGCGCGGCATCTACCTGCCGATCGGCGCGAAAGGTCGGCTGAGGGAGGTCCTGTCCAACTGGCCGGAAAAGGACGTGCGCTTCATTGTCGTGACCGACGGCGAGCGCATCCTCGGTCTCGGCGATCTCGGGGCGGGCGGGATGGGCATCCCACTTGGCAAGCTCGCGCTCTATACAGCCTGCGCGGGCGTACCGCCGCAATATTGCCTGCCGATCGTCCTCGACGTCGGCACCAACACTCAGAGCCTGCTCGACGATCCGCTCTATCTCGGCTTGCGACAGCACCGCGTGCGCGGCGACGAGTATACGGCCTTCGTCGACGAGTTTGTCGATGCGGTGGAAACGCTCTACCCGAAGTGCTGCATCCAATGGGAGGATTTCGCCAACATCAACGCCGTGCCGATCCTGGCGCGCTATCGCGACAAGATCTGCACATACAACGACGACATCCAGGGCACCGCCGGCATCGCACTCGCTGGCATCCTCGCCGCCTTGCGCCTCACCGGACAGAAGCTCACCGACCAGCGCTTCCTGTTCCTCGGGGCTGGGTCGGCCGCAACCGGAATCGCCGAGCTGATCAGCCTCGTGATGGCACATGAAGGCGCGGATCTAGCCGAGGCGCGGCGCCGCAATGCGCTATTTGACGTCAACGGGCTCGTGGTGACCGGGCGCACAGACCTCGCTGATTTTCAAAGGCCGTTCGCCCAGGACCGCCCGCCGGTCTCGACCTTTGTCGAGGCGGTCAAGGCGTTGCGTCCGACCGGCATCATCGGCGTAAGCGCCGTGCCGAAGCTATTCACCCGCGAGGTGATCGAGGCAATGGCGAGCAACAACGAGCGCCCGATCATCTTCCCCTATTCGAACCCGACCTCGCGCTCAGAATGCACGGCGGAGGAAGCCTATCGATGGTCCGACGGTCGGGCCGTTTTCGCCAGCGGCAGCCCGTTCCCGCCGGTCGAGATCGCCGGCCGCCGCTTCGTGCCCGGCCAGGGCAATAATGTCTACATTTTCCCGGCGATGGGCATGGCGGTGTTCGCCACCGAGGCGAGCCGGGTGACCGAGGAGATGTTCATTGTCGCCGCGCAAGCGGTCGCCGAGCAAGTCACCGAGGAGAACCTCTCGTTGGGGCTGATCTACCCGCCGCAGAGCCACATCCTCAAGGCGTCGATCCACGTCGCCGAACGGATCGCCGCGTACATTTTCGACCAGGGGCTGGCGCGGACGCCGCGGCCGAAGGATATCGGCGCGCTGATCCGGGATCACGTCTACCGTCCCGCCTATTCGGAGTAGGGCAGAGGGCCCAGGTGGTCGATCGTCAGGCCGATCAGGACACAACGCGCGCCGATGTGCGGCCCGAGACGGCCCTGCCGCGCCTCGGGGATTGCGGGTGGCGGTAGGGACGGCCATTGCTGGCCGCCCCCCGCACAGATCCCGGCGTGCGGCGCTACCGCACCGGGCTCCTACCTCGGATGATTGACGAGAAACCGCTGTTCCGGCCACGGATGCTGGATGCGCGGATACGGCAGGTAACGATTGGCGATTACCTTCATTCGCGGCCATGCGAGCCGACGCTTCTGTCCCCGCCGCCGGATGGCGTGGAGCCAACGATCGACCAGATGGTGCCGGAACGCCGTAATCGCCGGCGCGCTCATCGGCACGGCGTAGTAGGCCACCTTCAAGATCGACCGCCCTGTTGCTCCGAATTTTTATTCTCTGCGCGGTTATGGGCCGCGAATTTTCGGCGCCAGGCAACCTCTCGCGCAGTTTTCGCACGGTCAGCAAAGTGTTTGGTGACATGCCTCCTCCCTAACAAGATGACAACAACGTTCTGCGTCTGAGAATTCGTCCAACTGTCCGAGGCGCGACGGAGAGGCAGGCGTGAACGCCGCTCGTCTCGCCGACCAATCCCAAAGTATCGGCGACACCATCGTCCAATAGATTTGCCGTGCTTTGGTGGTAGCCTCCACGCGGGCCTATTTGTTTTGGACATGGATCGAGATCAGCCGGTGGCAGAGAGATAGCATTTGCAAGTGGCCTTTGGACGCGGACGACTCCAGTAAGAAGGTTCTTGCGCCTGATCGTAGAGGAGATCCACCAGGGCAATCACTCTACCGAAGGATGTCATCTGGATAAATCAAGTCGACACAGATTGTGAAGACTGGTCGTTGGGAGACGGGGAAATGAATATGCCCCGAGGTGAAGCCAGGGTAGCCGTGGCGCAAGTACGTATCGGCCGGAGAACAATACGCAAAGCGCGCGCCCTACTATCGACGATCGCCGGGTTCCCGCTCTCTGCCTGGGCTTTTGCGTTTCGGACCTGGGCCGCCATGATGGTGGCGCTGTACGCGGCGTTCTGGCTGCAGCTCGACAACGCTTTGGTCCGCCGCGGTCACGGTCAGCATTCTCTCCATGCAGACGCGAGGGCAGACCTACCAAAGGGCCGTCTACTGGGTCCTCGCCGCCATCATAGGGGTTGTTGCGTCGCTGGCGATCGGGGGGATGTTCCCGCAGAGTCGCGAGTTGTTCGTGATCGGCTTGGCGGTCACGCTGGGCCTCTGTGTCTACGCTGCCAATCTTTTGGACACGAACAGGGCGTACGCCGCTATTCTGTGCGGTTATACGGTTGCCCAGGTCGCTGTGCCGCAGATCGACTCGCCGCATAACATTTTCTCGGCTGGGATCAACCGAGGCGCAGCGATCGTGGTGGGAATTGCGGCGCTCGCCCTGGTCAACGTGTTCGCCGCCCCGAACATACATACGGGTCTCACCGGCAAGCTCGCGGCAACGCATCGGCGGGTACGCGCCTATGCGCTCGCCATCCTCCGCGGCGAGACTGCGGACCCGATCCACTCGGCGAATCTGTTGCGTGAGATCACCGCCCTTCATCCCGATATCACGGCGCTTGCCGCTGAATTCGAGCGACGGCGGCGCGCGAGGCGCCGCAGCTCGGAGCGCCGCCGTGGCGTTGGTCGCCGAGGTCAGGGCCGCGGGCGCATTGTCATCGCTCCCCGGTGAGAGCTCACCTTCTCTTCGCAGCGAGCTTGGCTGGGCTCTCGACGATGTCCCCGGGGGAGAGAGCCGTGCGTTGCAGCTTCGCTTGCAGCAGCAGGCGGATGTCGGCTGCGCCGACCAGAACGACGCGCTTTTCGCCCGACATGGCCTGGACTTGTTGATCGAGAACCGGCGGGCGCAGAACGCGATGCAGGACCTGAAGGCGGGTCGCAGTCCTGCACGCCGTATCCAGGCGCCGATCTACCGATCGCAACGGGCCGCGGTGCGAAACGGCCTGCGTGGGTGTCTGGCGATGCTGATCTGCGCGATACTGTTGTCCCTCGGCGGCTGGCCGTTCGCGTCGCAGGCCCTTGCCGTGGTTGGGAGCATCGTAGCGCTAAGCGCCATCAACCCGAACCTGCATGCTTTCGCCGCCAGCGCCGTTATCGCTATGGTGATCGCCGCGCTCCTTGCGGGCGTGACGGAGTTCCTGATCCTCGATGGGGTCGACCAGTTTCCCCTTCTGGCAATCGGCATGGCGCCAAGCATCCTCTTCGCCGCTTTGTGGTCAACGAAGCAGGGATTCTTGGTCCTTGTCTTCGTCCCCGTGATCCTCTCCCCAGCGAATCCACAGAGCTACAACCCGGAAAGCTATCTCTTCTCCAGCTTGATGGCGATCACGGCGGCCATCTTGGTGTTCGTCCCTCTGCGGATCGTCCTCCCGACGTCCGACGCGCTTAAGCGGCGCTGGCGCCTGATGTCGGCGCGAGCGGACATTCGCGACCTCTTCGCCGGCAGCCGCTCTCGGCGCCTGGACGACGAGGCTCTGTTCCGCGACGCGGACCGGATCGGTCAACTGGCCGCGCTCCGACCCGCCGACGGCGATGAACGCCGTGACGACCTCCGCGAGGCTCTCGACATCCTTGAACGCGCGGCGGCGGTGCGACGGGTCCGGACAACGCTCGCCGAACTATCCGCTCGTAGGGGCGGTCGCCTGGTTGAGGGCGGATACTTGGCCCTGGCGGCTTGCGATGCGCTTGGCCTGCGCCGCGCCGCCGCCGATCTCACGAGCACGGCGACTGAGCTCGATCATGACGGTCAGGCAGCTGTTCGCGCCGCCAGCCTGGATCTGATCTGGGCCGCCTTCCTGATCGAGCTCAGCCCCTTCGGCCTCGACTCTCAACGGTGGACCACCTCATGATGCACATCTTCCCCGAATTGACGATCGGTGGGGTGCTCATCGCGCCTTTCGTGATTTACGCGGGCGCCGCCGCGGCGATCTTCGCTGGGCTGCGTCCTGTCCTCCACCTCGTCGCCTTCGATCGCGCTTTCAGCAATCCGGCGATCGCGGAACTGAGCTTCTACGTCCTGATCCTCGCACTGCTCATCGTGCTGTTCTAGAGGAGGCGTCCTTGCAATTGACGAACCTCATCTCACTCGACCAAACGAAATCCAAAATCGTCGAACCGGGCCCAGGCTCGGCCGAAAGCTCCGTTCGTCACCTCGCCCCTCCACCGCTGCACGAGGAGGCCGCCGTCGCGTTGGAACCACCTTTGCCAATCGCGGATCCGAGTGAGCGGGTCAAAGGGCCGTCGTCCGAGCGCCCGGGTCGCATGGCTGGTTTCGCTAGGGGCATGCTCAAGACGGCGGCGACCTTGTTCATCCTCGCCGTAGCCGCGGTGGCGGCCGCGCTCATCTGGGACTACTACATAACGGCGCCCTGGACGAGGGACGGCAACATTCGCGTGCAGGTCGCGGACGTGGCGCCGCAGGTGTCGGGCCAGATCACGGAAATCCGGGTCGTCGACAACCAATACGTTCATCAGGGCGATGTGCTCTATGTCATCGATCCCTTCGATTTTCAGGTGGCGCTCGACATGGATAAGGCGGAGCTTCGCGAGAAAGCCGCCGATCTGCAGGTCAAGCGAATGCAAGCAGAGCGCCGGCAGCATCTCACCAACCTGTCCACGACACCGGAGGAGCAGCAGGTATTTGTGGGCAACGCGACCCAGGCGCAGGGGGCCTTCGAGGCCGCCCAGCAGCAGGTTGAGCAGGCCGACATCAACCTGAAGCGCACGCAGGTGCGCAGCCCGGTGAACGGCTACGTCACCAACCTTCTCTTGCGTGTGGGCGACTACGCCCATGCGGGCGCGACGAACGTTTCCGTGATTGACGCCGACAGTTATTGGATCGACGGCTATTTCGAGGAAACCAAGATGGCGCATATTTGCATTGGCGACCGCGCCGAAGCGCAGCTGATGGGCTACCGCGATCCGATCATAGGCCGGGTCGAGAGCGTGACCCGTGGCATCAGCGTCTCAAACGCCGCGCCGAGCACACAGGGCCTGCCGAATGTCGATCCGGTTTACACCTGGGTGCGACTGGCGCAACGCGTGCCGGTGCGCATCCGGATCACCCATGTCCCGGCTGGCGTCCCGCTCGTTTCGGGTATGACGGCGACGGTAACGATCCGCGACGCCGAGGCGCAAGACAGCGGCGCCTGGCTCCGCCAGCGCTTTGCGAGCCTTGCGGATCACCTGCGTGACATCGCCGGCGGACCGCAGCCGTCACCAGACTGCGTGCCGCGGATCGGAAACGAGAACGGCGCGACCGTCACCCTTCCAACACCCAAACCCGTGGCGGCTCTCAATCCCGCAGAAATCAACCCCGGCCTCGCGCCCAATATGAATACGTCGCCTCGCGGCCAGTGACCCATACGGATGAGGTGTCAAATGACGGTCGATGGCGCCTGTCCGTGAGTACGTGTCGAGGTGCAGAGCGCAATGTTCTGGACCGCCCTGCGGCCGCGGTGACGACGACAGCAGCAGAAATCCTCTCCACCATGGCGCCAAGCTGAGATTGGCGCATCGGCAGTAGCCCTTCGTTTATGGCGGGCTCACTGCCCCCACGCGATAGGGTGATAGCGCTTGTGCCCCAGTTGGTCGCTGACCACAGACCAAGCGTGCGGACGACGGTAGGCCTCCTCTGCGATTTGCGGCTCCTCGTGTAGAAGGATCAGTAATATATAGTGCTTTGATATTGGAAAGTACTAATCTTTCTGTTTTGAGCTTAGTTCAGCACCTGACACTAAGGTGTTGGCGATACCATCGTGCAATAGAATTTCGTCGTAGTTGGTGGTCTCATCTCTTTGTGACGTCAGGGTCGCAGTGAACCTGGTCTGAGCCCGGACGATCTCAATGGAGAGAAAAGATGAAAAAGGGAGTTTTCGTTCGTTTGGCATTTATGTTTATCTCGGTGACTCCAGCGCTCGCGGGCACGACAGGCGCCATGGCGGAGGTTGTCCACCGCGGTGCGCATCGATTCGAGCGCTCGGCGTTCCGAGCCGAGGCGGACGCTCCCGTCGTCACCGCCTCGCAAGGCCGGTTGCCGCCAGAACGTGTGCCGATTCTGGACCGCGGCCCCGAGAACTGCACTCGGACCGTCTGCATCGACACCAATTGAGTGGAGAACCCCGGGCGAGGCGTCAGCTGTGTGACGGCCTCGGGGAATCGTCAGCGTTCGCCTCGGTGGGCGAGATTTCAATCCACCATGATAACGCAATTCGAAAGGAGCCGACATGAGCGCCTACTCGACCGCGGAACCTTCAGCCACCGCCGTCAACGCCATCAAGGCAAAGGCCAAGCTGTTGAGCATCTACTCAATGATGGCCACGACTGCCGCAGGCTCGGGACATCCGACTTCGTGCATGTCCGCCGCAGAGCTGGTGGCCGGAGTATTTTTTCACGCGATGAAGTTCGATCCGAAGAATGCGAACTCGAATGAAAACGATCGTTTCGTGCTTTCGAAAGGCCACGCCGCGCCGTTGCTCTACGCCGCACTGGCGGAGGCGGGCGTGTTTCCGGTTTCGCGGCTGATGACGCTTCGGGAGTTCACCAGTGAGCTCGAGGGGCACCCGACGCCCCGGATTCATGGCGTGGATGCCGCGACAGGGTCGTTGGGCCAAGGACTTTCGGTAGGCTCGGGCCTCGCGATCGGCGCGCGGATGGATAAGAGCCCGACGCGGGTCTACGTGCTTACCGGCGATGGCGAATTGGCGGAAGGACAGATTTGGGAAGCCGCGGCATTCGCCGCGCATTACAATCTCGATAATCTGACAGTGATTGCTGACATCAACCGGCTCGGCCAGAGCGAGCCGACGATGTACCAGCACGACATGGAACGCTACCGGCTGAAATTCGAGTTGGAAGGTTTCGATACGCAAGTGATTGACGGACATGACGTGGCTGCGGTGCTCGCGGCGCTGGATCGCGCCGGGACAGTGAGGGGGCGGCCGCAGGCCATTGTGGCGCGAACGATCAAGGGCCACGGCTTCAGCCTAGTCGCCGACAAACTGAACTGGCACGGCAAGCCATTGTCGAAAGAACAGCTTGCCGCTGCCATTCAGGAAAAAGGCGGTGGACCGACGGTCCCGCCCGATCCGGGAAAATCGTTCGAGCGAACATCACTGCCGAAGCCGCCGGAACTGGCCTCTCCCGCCCCGCCGGACTATGCCAAGGATGCGAAGGTTGCGACGCGCGAGGCCTACGGCTTCGCGCTGAGGCGGCTTGGGGCTGCGAACCCCCACATCGTGGCCATATCGGGCGACGTGAAAAACTCGACGTTTTCGCAGCTATTCGGCGACGCCTACCCCGACCATTTTTGGCAAGGATATATCGCCGAGCAGAACATGGTCAGCGTCGCGGTCGGATTGCAGGCGCGCGGCAAGACGCCCTTTGCCGACACGTTCGCCTGTTTCCTTTCGCGCGCGTTCGACAATGTGCGCATGGCGGCCATCAGCCGCGCGAACATCAACCTCTGCGGGTCGCATTGTGGCGTCTCGATCGGCGAGGACGGTCCATCGCAGATGGCGCTCGAGGATATCGCCATGTTCCGTGCGGTGCATGGCTCGGCTGTTTTCTATCCGAGCGATGCGGTCTCCACCGAGCGCCTGACGGAGGCGATGGCCCGGCGCGCGGGCGTCAACTACTTGCGCACTTCGCGGCCGAAAATGCCCATTCTGTATTCGAACGATGAAAAATTCCCGATTCCGGGTTTCAAAGTGTTGCGCAGGAGCGCGGAAGACAAGGCGACGGTGATCGGCGCCGGCGTGACACTGCACGAAGCGCTGAAGGCGGCGGATCAACTGAAACCAGCGGAAGTTGCGATTCGCGTGATCGATCTCTACTGTGTGAAGCCCCTGGATGGCGAGGCGCTGGCCGCCGAGGTCGGCGCGACGGGCGGGCGGCTGGTGACCGTCGAAGATCATTGGCCGGAGGGTGGATTAGGCGAGGCTGTGTTGCATGCCTTGGCTGCCGCGGGAGCGGCGCCGGAAAAATTCGAACTGCTGGCTGTGAACGGCCTGCCGCATTCCGGTAAACAGGATGAGCTTGTTGATGCGTTTGGCATTTCTGCGCGCCACATTGTTGAGGCTGTAAAGGGCCTTTTGTAGGCGGCGCAAGCCAAGGGGCAGGAGGATGAGAGGCGTTGTTAGAGCGGTTTCCGATCAAATCGAGGCGCCTCGTCATTGCGAGCGACCCCCGGGTCGAAGAGCCCGGGGGGAAGCAATCCAGGGCCGCACCGCCGCCCTACGATCACTGGATTGCTTCGTCGCTTCGCTTCTCGCAATGACGATTCAGCGTGGTCGAAAACCGCTCTAGACGAACCTCGGCGCGATTGGATCGGGCACTCGTCTGAAGGAGGCCAGCATGCAACTTGGAATGGTCGGTCTGGGCCGAATGGGCGCCAATATGGCGCGCAGGCTCATCAAGCAGGGCCACGAGTGCGTGGTTTTCGACATGTCTGCGAAAGCGGTCGAAGATCTCGTCAAGGAAAAGGCGATCGGCAGTGCTTCGCTGGCTGAACTCGTCAAGGCGCTCGAAAGACCACGGGCCGTCTGGCTGATGGTCCCGGCGGCTGTCGTCGACACAACCATCGCCGACGTGCTGCCGACGCTCGAGCGGGGGGACACCCTGATCGATGGCGGCAATTCCTACTACATTGACGATATTCGGCGCGGCAAGCAATTGGCCCCGAGGGGCGTCGACTACGTCGATGTCGGCACGAGCGGCGGCGTCTGGGGCCTCGAACGCGGCTATTGCATGATGATCGGCGGACCCGATCAAGCCGTGCAGCGCCTCGACCCGATTTTCAAGGCGCTCGCCCCTGGCGCAGGCGACATTCCGCCGACCCCTGGTAAAGATAAGCGAGGCGGCACCTCCGAGCTCGGTTACCTTCATTGCGGGCCAAGCGGCGCCGGCCATTTTGTCAAGATGGTGCACAATGGCATCGAGTACGGAATCATGGCCGCGTACGCCGAGGGACTCGACATCTTGCGCGCCGCGAATGTCGGCAAGGAATTGCATACGATCGACGCCGAGACGACGCCGCTGCGCAATCCCGAGCACTACCAGTACGATCTCAACCTGCCTGACATCGCCGAGGTTTGGCGACGCGGAAGCGTGATTGCTTCATGGCTCCTTGACCTGACTGCGACCGCCCTGCAGGCGGACTCGGCGCTGGCCAAGTTTGCTGGGCGGGTGTCCGATTCCGGCGAAGGCCGCTGGACGATCCAGGCGGCCATCGATGAGGGCACGCCGGCCCCGGTATTGACGACCGCGCTCTACGAACGGTTCAGCTCCCGCGGCGACGCTGATTTCCAGAACAAGCTTTTGTCGGCGATGCGCTACGAGTTTGGCGGCCACCTGGAAAAGCCAGTCAGCAAATAGTCCGACGACCGCTCCGCCTGCAAATCCTCGCTTCCGGTAGCGCCAGCGCCCTCTCCGTCCGATCCCCCAGCCCGCGCACGGTAACGCGTTGATAACTTTGCTGTTTTCTACTTTTTACGACGAATGCTTTGGCAACCCGGCAGTGCGTGCTATGGTTATTCTCATCGGGCGATTGGGCCGCGAGGGGCGCGGCGAAGCGAGGACGAAATGAACGAGGCGAGGCCGTCTGACGGCGGCGGATGCAATTTGAGCCGGGGCGGCGGGAGCATGGGCGCGCTGCGGCGCGTCGCGGCGCGCGTTCGGGTCGCCTCCGACGATCGGCGCGCTGGCAAGTTTCTTTCCGCGTAACTCCCAAGCCGCCCAGCGGCGCCGCCCCTCCACCACCCATAGCCCGTCGAAAGACGAGCGTCTTTCGACGGGCTATCGGGTGGTCCCCGTCCCCCGTTTCGCTCGCGCGACACGGGGGAGGAGAGGCGTCGTCGGCTTTCCTCCCCTGCGCGTCGGCGCGGGAGAGGGGGACCACCCGAAGGACGGTGGTGGGGGCGCCGGCCGTAGGTCGGACGCGCTGGTCGTTGCGATCGCCCGGAATATCTGCCGTAAGACCTTGAAAACATTGATTCAGCGCCCGGGCCCGCTCCCTCGCCCTGATCCCGGGTCAAGCCCATGGATGTCGAAGGACGCTTCAGCGCGCAGTGAGCGTCCCAACGCACCGATCATCTTTCAATATCCCCGGACCTGACCCGGGGATCAGGATGGGGTTCTCGCTATGGCAGCTCGATAGGCTGCTCACGGAGAATTGTAAATGGCGCCGCATCTCCTTGAAAACACTCGAATCCGACTCGGAAATGGCAGGCCCCACGAGCTTGACCCGGCGATCAGGATCAGGTTCTTATCATGGCGGCCCGGCTTGGAAGTTGCCTCTCCGCCTCTTATTGCCCGTAACCCTTTGATAAGTCCCGAATCGCGGAAATTGTTTGCGACTTTTGGAAATGAATGGAAGTTTTTTGAAGCCGCCGCGGAAAGAAATTGAGGCCTTTGGAAGGAAACGGAAACCCCGCAGCCGGGCGCGTTGGGCCTCCGGCAGCGTGGCGGACGGTCGGCGACCAAGGCGTCAAGAAGTCCGCTCAGCCTTGGGGAAATGGATGAATAACGGCAGCTGCGCAAGCGGCGTCAACGCCGCCTCTTGATCCCATTCCACACGGGGACCGGACCAAGGAAACTGTCGAGATCGACGCCGCCCGGCCACTCGTTCGTCCCAACCGGGGGATTGTTCACCCCGACAGGTGAGCGGAAAAGACAAAAGGATCGCGCGTCATGCCCTTCGGAATGAGCGCGTTCAGTCCCAGAGCAAAACCTCAACTGCCGTTTCTAGGCTGAATTGTTTACCACGGCGAACCGTCGCAAGAAACCACCTTGAAATGCCACTGGACGTGGAGAGCTGGCCTCTAGCGGTAGCCGATATCGGC
>CAVPXF010000042.1:0-15596 GCA_963709655.1 uncultured Alphaproteobacteria bacterium | reverse complement strand
GTGACTGTGGTCGGCCACGCCGCCGTCATCTCTGCCGGCGAGTGGATCACCGCATCCGGCGAATGGATCAACGATCGCGCCCACGGTCAGCAGTTCCGGGCACGCTTTCTCAGGACCTCGGCGCCAAGTTCGATCGACGGGATCGAGAAATACCTGGGCTCGGGTATGATTCGCGGCATCGGACCGGTCTACGCCAAGAAGATGGTCAAGGCCTTCGGGGAGAAGGTCTTCGACGTCATCGAGGCCGAACCCGATCGGCTTCGCGAGGTGACGGGCATTGGCGCGGTTCGGGCCAAGCGGATCACGGACGCCTGGGCCGAGCAGAAGGTCGTCCGGGAGATTATGGTCTTCCTTCATAGCAACGGGGTCGGAACCGCGCGGGCGGTTCGCATCTTCAAGACTTACGGCGTCGACGCCGTGCAGGTCATGACCGAGAACCCCTATCGCCTTGCCCGGGATATCCGAGGCATCGGCTTCAAGACCGCCGATGCGATCGCAATGAAGCTCGGCATCGAAAAGACCGCCATGATCCGACTGCGCGCCGGGATATCGTACGCGCTGACAGAGGCGATGGACGAGGGTCATTGCGGGCTGCCGACGGATCAATTGATCCCGCTCGCCGAAAAACTGCTCGAAGCGCCGAAGGACTTGATCCTGACGGCCCTCGAGCTCGAACGATCCGACGGCGCCGTGATCGCCGACAAGGTCGGCGATGCCGCCTGCATGTTCCTGGCGGGCCTCTACAGGGCCGAGCAAGCGATCGCCGATCGACTGATCCGCATCGCGCGCGGCCGGCTGCCCTGGCCATGGATCGACGAAACGAAGGCCATACCGTGGGTTGAAAAGCGCAGCGGGCTGCAGCTTGCCGACAGTCAGAAGGCGGCGATCCGCCAGGCGCTGACCGCCAAGGCGCTGGTGATCACCGGCGGCCCGGGCGTCGGCAAGACGACGATCGTCAATTCGATCCTCAAGATCCTTGCGGCCAAGGGCGTGCGGCTGCTGCTTTGCGCGCCCACGGGCCGCGCGGCGAAGCGCATGACCGAAGCGACGGGCGTTGAGGCCAAGACCATCCACCGTCTCCTCGAGGTCGATCCAAGGAGCGGCGGGTTCAAACGCAACGCCGACAATCCCCTCGATTGCGATCTGCTCGTGGTCGACGAGGCCTCGATGATCGACGTCATGCTGATGCAGGCGCTGATGAAGGCGACGCCGGACGATGCGGCGCTGCTCATCGTCGGCGATATCGACCAGCTGCCTTCCGTCGGACCCGGGCAGGTCCTGGCCGACATCATCGGCTCTGGCGCGGTTCCCGTCGTGCGCTTAACCGAGGTGTTCCGGCAGGCCGCGGCGAGCCGGATCATCATCAACGCCCACCGCATCAATCAAGGCTTGACGCCCGATCTCAGCGCGCCTGCCGGCGACAGCGACTTCTACTTCGTTGCGGCCGAGGATCCCGAGACCGCCGTTCAGCGCATCTTGGAGTTGGTGAAGACCCGCATCCCCAAGCGCTTCGGTTTGAACGCGATCCGCGACATCCAGGTGCTTTGCCCGATGAACCGCGGCGGCGTTGGCGCCCGCTCGCTCAACATCGAACTGCAGGCGGCGTTGAACCCCGCGGGCGAACGCAAGGTCGAGCGTTTCGGCTGGACCTTTGCCCCAGGCGACAAGGTCATGCAGATCGAGAATGACTACGACAAGGAGGTCTACAACGGCGATATCGGCTACGTCGTCGACGTCGATCCCGAGGCGGGCGAACTCGTGGCGAGCTTCGATGGGCGCTCGGTGACCTACGGCTTCGGCGAACTCGACACGCTTGTCCCCGCCTATGCCGCCACCATCCACAAGAGCCAGGGCTCTGAGTATCCCGCCGTGATCATCCCGGTCATGACCCAGCACTACCCGATGCTGCAGCGGAATCTCCTCTATACCGGCGTCACCCGTGGCAAGAAACTCGTGGTTCTCGTCGGCCAGAAGAAGGCCGTCGCGATCGCCGTTCGCAATGTTTCGGGCCGACGACGCTGGTCGAAACTCGATGATTGGCTGCGGCTCGGCGCGTCGCGCGCGACGCTCCTTGCGTCCGTCGCGAGTTGAGTCGCGATGACGATGACGTTCCTGCTGGTTAGGGGCGCCAGCGTGACTTGCGACTGAGAAAGGTGCGCCCGCTCAAGACGTGCCGAGCGTATCCGCGGTGAGGAGGCCTTTGATCGTGGCGAAGTGCCTGATGCGCTCGATCGCCATGGCCGGGGTCTCGCAGAGGACGATCGGCGTTGGCCGGCAAGCCATTGCAGTCCCGCGATCACCGAGTCTAAGTGGCCGCCCGAGACGGCCTCGAAGGCGACAATGAGCCCGCCCAGCGCTTGGGCGATCATGACCGCGCGGAGGGCGCGGGGCAGACCGCTTCGGGACAGATTGTCGATCAGGTCCGTCTCGGTCATGCTTGCTCTTCCTCAGGGCTGCGAGGTCATGACGGGCAGATGGCGAAAGACGCCGCTACGAATCCGGGGCTGCGCGCGAGCCGAGGCTCACCGCTGCGATTTGCTCGCAGACCGAGGCGAACTCCTGTCCGAGAGTGGTCAGCGCCGCATTGCCGTACCGGGCGAAGGCGGCGGCCGGATCGTTCCATCGCACCGACACGGCCCCGTCCGGCAGGTCGAGGACCGCAAACTTGAGCGGGGCCTCGATCAGCGCGGCGGGATCGGCGGCGAGCAGGCGCGCCATCAGCGGGGGGTGAAAGAAAAGGATCTGCCGCGCGGGCCTGATCGCGTAGCCGCCCCGTTCAAGGAGTGCCTGCGGATCGATCTCGTGCAGAACCCAGAGATCCGCGGCTTCGATCGCCTCGCGCAATCGTGCAACCACGTCGGGCAGGGGATGCGCGCAGATGATGGACCGCTGGAAAGTGCGGCCGCTTCCCCAACATCGCCGTAGGAGACTGAAACGCTCATCGTCGACCTCGCCGATTGTTGCGTGCCATACGCGCTCCTCATGTGGGGTTGACCAGCCGGAAGAGAGATCCAGAGCGGACCCATCGCGGGCCCGTACAAAATATCTCCGCGCCTGTCCTCGGGGACGGCTCAGGTTCCGTGATAGACAAGGCGAGCAAAGAACTCGGGCGTGATCACAAATTGGCCCCATTGGGCGTCGAACGCAGCAGTCGGCTTGGCGGCGATCGTTTCTTCGAGGGAGCGTCCTTGTTGCTTGAGCCGCGCAACGTTGTCCCGGATCGAGACGAGCATGTCGCGATACGCGGAAAGCTCGGCCCTATTGCTCACCGGGGCGCCATGTCCCGCAATTACGATCGTCCTGTCAGTCACGTCCGCCAAGTTCGCTTCGGTAGCTTTGATCATGCCTCCGATGCTTCCCCCGGTAGAATAGTCGATGAACGGATAGATTCCGTTCCAGTAAGTGTCCGCGACGTGAATTATGTTGGCTTCGCCAAAGTTCACAGAGATGTCGCTGTCGGTGTGGGCCGGCTCGTAATGTTTGAGCTGCAGGGTGGAGCCGTTGAGCGACAAGGTCTTCTCCGAGGAGAAAACCTCGGTCGGAACGGCCGCCAATGGGGAAGGAGAAAAGTTGAAATCCCAGTCGTCGACGCGTTGAGCGGACATGAGGCGCCTGTGCGTATTCTCGTGGGCGATAATTGCGGCGCCTTCCGCATTCAGCCAGTCATTGCCGTCCGTATGGTCGAAGTGCCAGTGGGTATTGATCAGGTGTGTGATCGGATCGCGGCTGAGGCCATTCGCAGCCTCCAATATTCGTGGTCGCGACGCCGTGATGCCGGCGTCGACGAACACCTTGCCGTCGCTGCCGGTCAGGACGGCAATGTTGCCGCCGGAGCCCTCGAGGATGCTGACGTTGCCGCGCAGCTTGTGGACTTTGATTGGCGTCTTCGCGGCGTAGTCACGGATGAGATCGACGATGTTTCGGGCCTCGGCGAATGCCTGCTGGGGCGTGAGCCAGTCACCCGAAGCGGCGAAGGCTGTCGCCCCGATGCAGCAAAGACAGAACCCACGGCGAGACAATTTGCTGTCATGCATGGCGATCATTCAGTCCTCCCATGCGGTAGCCGGATCGGCCAGCGAAAAAGACTTGTCGAGCCTATTGCGGACCGCCGGCTTAGACATTGGCTCGCGGATCATCCCGGGGCGGGGGACCCGAGACCCAGCTCCCCGGATCTCAACCTCTTATGAACGCAAGGAGCTCGGCGTTGACCGTCTCCGTTTCGGTGGTGATCATGCCGTGAGGAAAGCCCTCGTAGGTTTTCAGGGTCCCATTTTTCAGCAGCTTCGCCGACAGCGGCGCGGAGTTGGCGTAGGGCACGATCTGGTCGTTGTCGCCGTGCATGACCAACACTGGCACGCCGATTGCCTTCAGGTCCTCGGTGAAGTCAGTCTGGGAGAAGGCGACGACGCCGTCGTAGTGCGCCTTGGCGCCGCCCATCATGCCTTGCCGCCACCAGTTCCAGATTATCGCTTGCGAAGGCTTCGCGCCGGACCGGTTGAAGCCGTAGAACGGCCCCGCCGGCACGTCGTAGTAGAACTGGGCGCGATTCGCCGCGAGTTGCGCCTGGAGGCCGTCGAAGACTTCCTTCGGCAGCCCGCCGGGATTGGCTTCGGTCTTGAGCATGAGGGGAGGCACCGCGCTGATGATCGCCGCCTTGGCGACCCGACCTGCGCCATGGCGCGCGATGTAATGGACGACCTCGCCGCCGCCGGTGGAGTGGCCGACGTGAATGGCGTCCCTCAGTTTCAAATGTTCCGTCACCGCGGCCAGGTCGGCGGCGTAGTGATCCATATCGTGGCCGTCGCCGACTTGGGTCGATCGCCCATGGCCGCGCCGGTCATGCGCTATGACGCGAAAACCCTTGCTCAGGAAGAACAGCATCTGCGGGTCCCAATCGTCCGCCGAAAGCGGCCACCCGTGGCTGAAAACGATCGGCTGACCGCTTCCCCAATCCTTATAGAAGATCTCGACTCCGTCTTTCGTCATGACTTGTGGCATAGCCGGACTCCTGAAGTTGGGACGCAAGCGATCACATCGCGCGCGGTCCGTTGTTTCACCCTCGCGCGTCGGCGTGAGCGCCTTTCGTCAACTCGCCAGACCATCTGGTCTCGACCTGATCCATCTTGCGCGCCAGTTCCTCCGGCGAGAAAATCCGTTTTTGAAAGAGAATGTTGGCGAATGCGGCGATCCACCTTTCGTAATAGGTCAGCTGACCGACGATCTCGGCGCCGAGGCTCTCGACGCCGCGTCGCTTTTCTTCAGTGCTTATGATCTTGTGGATGTCGAGCACGTTGGCCAGCGCATGGCACCGCTTCTCCCACGGTAAGTAGTCGTGCTCGACGCGTTCAATCGGTCCCGCGTCGAGCCCTCCGAGTTCCGTCGGCAAGCGCTTGAGGAGATGTTCGGTTTGGGTCATCGGGCGCTTCCTCCCGGCTGGGGCGCTTCAACAGTCGCGACTCCGATCATGGCGTCGCGCGTCACCAGCGAAGCGAGTTCGTCTTCGCCGAACCCTTCGGTACCCGCGGGACGTTGGGGCAAGACGAGGTAGCGAACCGCGGCTGTCGAATCGCTGACGCGGACTTCGACGTCGTCCGGAATGACCGTGCCGAACTCGGCGAGCACCGCCCGGGGCTCGCTGACGGCTCGCGCGCGATAGGGCTTCAACTTGTACCAGTCGGGCGGCAGACCCAGGATTTCTCGCGGATAACAGGAGCAAAGAGTGCAGACGATGAGGTTGTGAACCTCCTTCGTATTCTCCAGAACAATCAGCTGCGTATCCTCGAAGAAGCTGATGCCGAGCTCCTCGCATGCGGCGCGACCGTCGCGGAGCAGGCGAGCACGAAATGCGGGATCGACCCAGGCTTTTGCCACCAGCTTCGCACCGAGCGCGGGGTTTCGAGAATCCATGACCTCGAGCATGCGCCGGATTTCGTCAGCGGAAATCAGATGCTTTTCGACCAGTAGCTCGCGCACCGCCGTTTCCATGATTTCGTAGTAGCCCGGCGGTCCCTCGTTCGCCTCCGCAAGAGGCGCATGGTCGTGATGGCCGACGCTCATCGTTTCAGCTCCTTTCCAGCCAGGTCTCGAAGACCTCGATCCGCAGCCCATCGTTCGGCGAGCCGGCGTAGTTCTTCCACAGCTCGGACATCGGGATGGCGATGCGGTAGTAATGACGCTTGTCGCCGGCGTTTCGACCGTAGCCTTCTTCTTCATTGTTGACCGCCGGGGGTTTGATGACGGCTTCAACCCGGGCTCGTTTGCCGCGAATGTAGGTCGGCGTTCGAAAATGTCCGATCGGCGAGCGCTTCGAGACGACGACGGCGTCGCCGACTTTGAAGAGCGGCTCCTCGCCCTCCGGCGCGACGATGTCGGGAAGCCGCTTCAAACTGGATCCAGCGCCCTCGGACATGGCCTAAGTCTCCTTCTTGCGTGTCGGTTGATCTCTCCCAATGGAATGCTTCGAAAACGATCTCCTCGCCGAACGCTATTCGGGAACTTCGATGACAATCTTGCCGTTCGCCTGCCGCTGCTCGACCGCACGATGCGCGTCTTCGACAGCGGCTAGATTGAAGCGTCGCGGATCGACGCGAGGCGCGATGTTTCCCGCTTCCGCCAGCCTCGTCGCTTCTCGCAGGATTTCGCCGTGGTGAGCGCGGCCCTCTCCGGTCAGCATCGGCAGCAATGCGAAGACGCCCGAATAGGTCGCCGCGCGGAACGAAAGCGGCGCCAGCGAATGCACGCCCCAGCCTAGACTGCTCACGACGTGGCCGAACCGCCGGACGGCGTTAAAGGAATTGTCGAGTGTGCCGCCCCCGACAGTGTCGAAGACGACGTCGAAGCCCTCTCCGCCAGTATGGTCGGAAACGTATTCCTCCACTGCCGAATGGCTGTAGTCGATGGCCGTCGCGCCCAATTGTTCGATGACGGTTTGCTTGCCCGGCAAGTCCACGGCGAAGACCTCTGCGCCGAAGGCGCGGGCGAGCTGGATCGCGATGTGGCCCACTCCGCCCGCGCCCTGAACGAGGACCTTCTCCCGCGCCTTGACTTCCCGCGCGATCGACGAGGCCCTCCCACGCAGTGATAAAGACCAGCGGCAGCGCGGCCGCCTCGCGCATGCTGAAATTGCGGGGTTTGACGGCCAGCAAATCGGCATCGACTGCGGCGTACTCCGCCAGCGAACCCTGAAGCCCGCCAACGCCTCCGGTGAGCCCATAGACCTCATCGCCCGGTTTGAACGTCGCGACGCCGGGTCCCACGCTCTCGACAACTCCGGCGAGGTCGAGGCCAAGAATGGCCGGAGGCGGATGCTTGGCGTGTGGCGCGCTTCCAGTCCTGATTTTGATGTCGAGCGGATTGACGCCGCTGGCTGCAATCCGAACCAGGACCTGGCCCGCGGCAGGCTCTGGCGTGGCGACCGTCATCCTCGCGAGCGGCGCGTTGTGCCGTTCCAGGACCTGCGCGTTCATGGAAGACGACGCCGCCACGAGTCCTCCCACGCCTTACGGCAAAGGATCCCGAGCCCATTATGGACACCATCTGCGAACGCGGGCTGTCCGGCTAGTGAATTCGCGTGAAATCTCGTGAGGCGAAGCCCCTCAAGAAAGCTCTTCGATAAGCGCGTTCGCCGCCAAGAGGTCGGCGGACGCGAAGCCCTCGACGAACCTGCGATACACCGCCTGAAGGTCGCCGCGAGCTTCGTCGGCGCGTCCCTGTACGCGACGAAGCCGTGACAGGCTCGTCGTCGCTCGAAGCTCCCAGGAAAGAGCGCCTTGCCGGCGTGCAAAATCGAGGGACTCCATGACTTGCTTTTCGGCGACAGAGATATCCGCCGCCTCGCCCAAGAAGAGAATCTCACCCTTCATGCGCAGAAGCTCCGCAACATACCAGCGTTCCTCGTTCTGATCACAGCGTGTGAGCGCGTGCTCGACGACTTTCAACCCTTGCGCGAACTCCCTCGTCTTGGCGAGACCCTCTGCAAGGGCGGCCAGAAATCCCGTGTGATGGAAAGCAAATCTGACCTGGCGCAATTCATCGAGCGTGTCCCGCAGAAGCCGCAAGCCGAGGCTGAACTCATTCCGTTTGACAAGCAGCACGGCCCGCCATGCCTTTCCAAGAACGCTCCAGGGGCCCAGCGAATGTCTGCCGGAATGCTCGAGCAGCATCGCTACCGCCTCATCCGCCCCGTGCAAGTCGCCCGTCAAAATCGCAATCGGACAAACCGCTTGCGCCAGTGCGTCGCACAGCGAGATCGCGTGTCCCATCGCGCGGGCTTCATCGGCGCTTGTGGACGCGGCGTTTTGCGCCATCTCGGGGAATCCCTGGAGCCACAGCATCTGGGCCAGAATGACCCGCGCGGCGGTTGGCTGGCCAAATCGAAAGCGAACGCCACGAGATGTGTTTGGCGACGCAAGATCGGCAATGAGAAGCCGCTCGATCCGATCGCGTGCGGCGGCGTGGTCGCCAAGACAGTGTAGCGGAACTCCAACCAGACGATCGCCCATTCGGATATCGGGCGTCGTTTCGGCTGTGGCGCAGAACTGCTGCGCGACCTGAAGCGCCGCCCGATATTCTCCTGCTCCGATGTGATAGAACCACAATCCCCAGAGCGCTTCCAACTGATATTCTTTGTCGTTCAGCGCCTCGGCAATGTCGAATGCTTTTGCCCAGGCCGCGGCGGCCTGCGGAGCGACTCCGATGGTGAAGGTTCTGGACAAGCCGAGCGCAAGGTAGAGCTGCATGATTTCGCGGGCCCGCGCATCACGCGCCTCCTCCGACCCGAGCCTTGAAAGCGCGCGCTCGACGCACTCGCGGCATTCGTCCGTTGACGACAGCTGGAACCAAAGCGGGATGGCTGCGACCGTCAGCGCCATTCCGACATCCGCGTCCCCTTTCGAGGAATACGCCCACTCCAGTGCTGTCCTCAGGTTGTCGATCTGCCAGGCGTAGCTGGCAAGCCATTCCCCGATCGACCGTTCCTCCCATTCGGACAATGCTCGCTCAAACACGTCACGGAAGTGCTGGGCGTGGCGGCGAAGGAACGCATCCTTCTGTCCGCTCTCTGCAAGCTTTGCGGCGCTGTAAGCCCGCATCGTATCCAGGAGCCGATAGTCGCCGCGAGCGCCCTCTGACCCAGCGATGACCATGGACTTCGCGATAAGCTGCGCCAGGAGGTCCGGGATGTCGAGCGCCGTGATCTCCGCGTCCGCGCACACGGCCGAAACGGCTTCCAAAGTGAACCCGCCTGCAAATACCGCAAGGCGCCGAAAGACCGCGCGCTCGCGCTCGGTGAGCAACTCGTAGCTCCAATTGAGCGCAGCGGCGAGGGTCCGATGACGCGGCAGCGCGGTGCGACGACCGCCTGTCAGGAGACGAAAACGATCGTTGAGACGTGCGGCGATTGCTCGTGGATGAAGGGCGTCGACGCGAGCAGCCGCCAGCTCGATCGCAAGCGCGATACCGTCAAGCTGGCGACAGAGATCGGCGACTATCGGCGCCTCCTCGTTGGTCAGCTCGAAATCGTCGGCGATCGACGCTGCGCGCTCGACAAAGAGCTCGACGGAAGAATAGCCGAGCGCGTCGGCCGCGCTTTGACCCGCTTGGACGGGCGGGACCGTCAACGGCGCCAGTCGATGAACGCTTTCGCCTTCCGCGCGCAGAGGCTCGCGACTGGTCGCGAGGACATCGACGGACAAAGCGCCCTTCAACATACGTTCAGTCAGGATGGCGGCAGCCTCGACGACATGCTCACAGCTGTCGAGAAGCAGGAGAATGTGTTTGCCGCGGACAAAGGCGACCAGTTCGCTTACCGGATCTTCGGTGACCGGGGCCGCTCCGAACGCGGCGGCGACCGCACTCGCGACAAGCTCCGCGTCGGCAAGCGGCGCCAGATCGACGAAATAGGCGCCATCTGCGTACGCCGACGACAACTCCGTCGCGACAGCCAAGGCGACTGTTGTCTTGCCAATTCCGGCGGGGCCCACAATGGTCACGAAACGACGGCGCTTCAGCCGGGCGGAAAGAACGCCGATGACCTCGGCGCGGCCAATAATCGGAGTCAGGCGCGAGGGCAGATTATTCCTGCAGTTTTTCGGCCTCTCAGGCGAATGTCCCGCCTCGGGGAGCCCGATGTCTTCGCCCCCAGGCGCGGAGACCAACCCGACGAAGCGATATCCGCGGCCCGGCGCAGCGGCGATGTACCGAGTGTCCCGGTTTTCGCGCAGCGCCCGCCTCAGTGCCGCGACTTGTGCTCGAAGGTTTAACTCCTCGACAATCGTGTTGGGCCAGGCTCGCGCGAACAGCTCGTCCTTCGACACGAGTTCACCCGGGCGTTCCAGCAACGCGATAAGGATTTCGAGCGCTCGCGCGCCGATGGCGACAGGCTTTTCGCCTTCCAATAACAGGCGCCTATCATGGAGCAGACAAAAGGGCTCAAAGACCGTGCGCCTACTGGCGCCGATATACGTCTCGAATGGTCCTTCACTCTGGGGCACGGCCTGCCTCCAACGTGAACGAGGGGCGTCCTTTTTCTGGCAGTCCTACGGCCAAATTGTGGGCAGCGGCTTGTTCGTGATGCCGTTACCTCGAATTCGCGCAATTTTGCCTCGACTGGGAGATGTGACGTCTGTTCCCGGCGCAAGGCTGCCGAAGGGCCAGCGACCATATTCTGGCGTATTGCGCTCGTTCGTCCCGCCCCTCGATCGGAGAGTGTCCGTTGCTCCGAAGGCGCCGAACCGGCGGCGCCGCGCTCCGGGTCGTAATCCTGCGAAGGTCAGTTATCGCTATATCGAGCGCGCATTGGGTTCTCATCCTGATCGTCGCGCATCACCGGGGAGAGGCCTCGACGTCTGCGCGCGCCGCGCGTATGCCGTCAAAGTTCGGCTGCGGTCTCCTTGATCATCGCGCGAACCCAGCGAAAAAGCGGCGCCTCCTGCGTCCGCGAATGCCAGAGAACGTGGGGGCTGACCTCAAGCGGCGGCAAAGGCGCGGGGACCACGCGCAGGCGCGGGTCCGCAGCCAGATCCCTGAAAATCCGGCTGGGCAAAGTGGCGATCAAATCCGTCTTCGCAACCACGAACGGCAAGCCCGCGGCGCTCGGGAGCACGACCGCGATCCGTCGCTGCAGACCGCGCGCAGCCAGGATCGTATCGACGAGGCTCGCCCCCTTTCCCTTCCCGTCGACCCGGACATGGCCGGCGTCGACGGCATGGTCGGCGGCGGCGAAGAACTCGAGCGTCATCGGCAGCGGCAGGGGATTGTTCGCGCCGATCAACGTGACCAGCCGATCGCGCCACAGCGGCTCCGCGTGCAGATCGGACGCTCCGGCGAGAATCGGCGCAATGGCGAGATCGAGTTCCCCGGCTGCGAGCTGATCGCAGAGCCGGTTTCGTTCAATCGGCTGAAAATGCAGATCGAGACCGGGCGCATCGCCGCGCAGCCGCGCGACAAGAGCCGGCAGAAGGGTCGACTCGTGCAGATCGATGGTGGCGATCCGCACGATTCCTCCGGCCCCCGCCGGCTCGAACGCCGTAGGCCGCCCGAGCGTGCGCGAGATGTCGGATAGCGCGCCATGGATCGGCCCCGCGAGCTCGAGGGCCCGCGGCGTCGGCTCCATGCGCCCGTCGCGCAGCTCGAAGAGCGGGTCGCCCAGAAGATGGCGCAACCTGTTCAGGGCCTTGCTCATCGCCGGCTGGCTGAGGCCGTTGTGCCGGGCGGCGCGCGTCACATTGCGCTCCGCCATCAGCGCGTCGAACGCGAGGAGGAGATTGAGGTTGACCCCGCGGATATTCCTGTCGGTCATCCCCGGCATATTCTTTTTTCATTTCCTCATGTGCGATCGAGCTGCCATCATCCGCTGCAACGCAGCATTAGGCGCCCCGATGACGATGCTCCCAGCCAATACCTGCCTAGCAAGAATTTCGTGCTCGGCGGCCGCAATTGACGGCAATCGCTCCCCTCATCGAGGCCAGAGGCGTCGTCAAGCGCTTCGGCGCGTTGCTGGCGAACGACGTCGCGGAATTTGCGGCTCATCCCGGGGAGGTTGTCGCTCTTCTCGGCGAGAATGGCGCGGGCAAGAGCACGCTCTGCAAGATCCTTTATGGCTATTACCGGCCCGACGCCGGCGCGTTCATAGTCGCCGGCCGCGATGCGACGATCAATTCCCCGCGCGCAGCGCGCCGTCTCGGGATCGGCATGGTTTTCCAGAACTTTAGCCTGATCCCGGCGCTCACGGTCTGGGAGAATGTCGCGCTCTTTCTCGACGATCTCCCGTTCGTCGTTGGGCCCGCGGGCCTGCGCGCCCGCATGCAGGGCCTCGCCGCGCGGCTCAGGCTCGATGTCGATTTTGACCTGCCGGTCGGGCGACTGGCGGTCGGCGACCGGCAGAAGGTCGAGATTCTCAAACAGTTGCTTGCCGGCGCGCGCGTGCTGATCCTCGACGAGCCGACAAAGGTTTTGGCGCCGCCGGAGACCGCAGGTCTTTTTCGCACGATCGCCGAGCTCAAGGCGGACGGTTACGCCATCATCTTCATCACCCACAAGCTGCATGAAGTCATGGCCTGCGCCGACCGGATCGTCGTCATGCGCCAGGGCCGCGTCGCCGGAGAGACGCCAAGGCAAGAGGCGACCGAGACCGGTCTGCTTCGGTTGATGTTCGGCGAGGTTCCGCGCTCGGTCGGCAGAGCGCGGTCGGCCGGCGCGGCGGGAGCGCAAGCCGTGACTCTCGAGTTCGAAAACCTCTCCACGGCGCCGGCATTCGGCGCGTCGGAGTTGCGCGATCTTTCGCTTGCCGTCCGCAAAGGCGAAATTCTCGGAGTGGCGGGCGTCTCCGGCAACGGCCAGCGAGAGCTGGCCGAGGTCGTCCTTGGGCTCCGCCGGCCGGCGCGCGGCGTCATGCGTCTGTTTGGCGAGCCGGTGAACGGCTGGCCCGTCGCTCGAATTCGCTCGAGCGGGGTCGCGAGCATCCCCGACGACCCGCTGACCCTGGCGCTGATCCCGGGCCTGACGGTGCGAGAGAACCTGGTTCTCGGCGGCGGCCGGCGATATCGCCAGGGCTTGGTTTTCGATTGGCCGCGGCTGGTCTCGGATATGCAGCGGAGCGCCGCGAGGTTGGGATTTCCGTCCCTGGCGCTGGACGCGCGCGCGTTCGCGCTGTCGGGAGGCAATCAGCAGCGGGTCGTCCTGACCCGTGAACTCGCCCACCAGCCGAGGCTCATCGTCGGCCTATATCCGACCCGCGGTCTCGACGTCCGCAGCGCCGAGGCCGCGCGGACCGCGCTTTGCGACGCTCGCGCGGCGGGCGCTTCGGTCTTGCTGATCTCGGAGGATCTCGACGAACTCTTCGGCGTCAGCGACCGGGTGGTCGTGCTGCGCGATGGGCGCGTCGCCGGCGAATTTGCGCCGGAGTCGTTCGATGCCGAGATCGTCGGCCTCAGCATGGTCGGATCCGCCGATGCCGCGTGAGCTTGCGCTTCAGCTGAACGGCCCGATCAGGCTCACGGTACTGCGTCGCGCGCGACGCGCCGTTCTTATCGCGGCGATTGCGCTCGCCGCATTCGCGCTGGTGCTGGTCATCGACGGCAAGGATCCTATTCGCGCCTATCGCGATACGATCGTCTATGTGTTCGGCAACGCCTACGGGTTCTCCGAGCTGCTCGTCCGGATGACCCCGCTTCTGATGACGTCGGTCGCGGTGGCGCTTCCGAGCCGCGTCGGGCTCATCAATGTCGGCGGGGAGGGGCAGCTATATATGGGCGCCTGGCTCGCGACCGCCGGCGCGCTGAGTTTCCCCGGCCTCCCGCCCTGGCTGCTGTTGCCGCTGATGGCCGCGCTGGGATTCGCAGGCGGAGCGCTGTGGGCGCTGGGGCCCGCGTTGATGCGGGCGGCAAGGCTCGTCAACGAGACCATCTCGACGCTGCTCCTCAACTATGTCGCGCCGCTGATCGTCAGCTATTTCATCTTCGGCCCGTGGCGGAGCGCCGACAGCGGCGCCTACCCGCAATCGCCGGCTTTCGTGGCGGCCGCGAGGCTGCCGAGCTTTGGCGGCACGCGCATTCATCTCGGCTTGCTTTTCGGCCTTGTCTGCCTTGCGCTTTACGGCCTGGCGATGAGCCGCACCCGTTGGGGTCTCGAGATGCGGGCGATCGGGGGCAACCCGGAGGCCAGTTTGCGGCTTGGCGTGCCCGTCGCGCGCATCATGATCGTCGCGATGATGCTGGCGGGCGGCATCGCGGGTCTGGCCGGCATGGCGGAGGTCTCCGCGATCCAGGGACGGCTGGTCGCCTCGTTGTCGCCGGGTTACGGCTTCACCGGTTTTCTTGTCGCCTGGCTCGCCGGCGGCGACCCGATCGGCATCGTCGTCATGGCGTTCCTGTTCGCAGTCGTCAGCTCCGTCGGCGACATTCTGCAGATCACCCAGTCGACGCCTTACGCGGTCATCAATCTCCTGATGGCGCTGGTGTTGTTCATCGTGCTCGGAAAACGCATCCCTTCGCGGAGCGGCGCATGAGCACATCCTTCGCCGAAGCGGTCCTGTCGAGCTCCATCGTTTCGGGCACATCGCTCTACTACGCCGCGCTCGGCGAACTGGTCGGCGAACGCGCCGGCGTCGTCAATCTCGGCCTCGAGGGGCTGATGCTGATCGGCGCCGCGGAAGGCTTCGCTGCGACCGCGATGTCCGGCAACCCGTATCTGGGCGTCGTCGCCGGCGGACTCGCCTGTGTGCTCGCCAATCTCGTTTTCGCCTATCTGGTGGTCGAGCGGCGCGCCAATCAGCTGGCCGCGGGCCTGAGCCTGATGTTCTTCGGGCTCGGCGCGAGCACCTTGATCGGAGGTCCCTATGTCGGCGCGCTCGTCTCCGGCCTGCCGCGCGTGGCGCTGATCGGCGTCGGGCCTTATGACGCCCTCGTCTGGCTCGCCCTTCCGACCGCCGGCCTCGCATGGGCGCTTTTGTTTCGCACGCGCTGGGGCCTCGCGCTGCGTGCGGTCGGCGAGGACCCGGCCGCCGCGTTCGCCGCCGGCCGGCGCAAAGCTATTGCAATATCAGGCGCTCGCGCTGGCGGGATTTCTCGGCGGCGTCGGCGGCGCGCATCTCTCCGTGGCGCTGACGCGGACCTGGGATGAAGGCATGACCTCGGGCCGCGGCTTCATCGCTATCGCCTTGGTGATCTTCGCCAAATGGAACCCGCTCTGGCTCATCGCCGGGGCGCTCGTATTCGGTGGAGCGGACGCGGTTCAACTGCAATTGCAGGCGCTGGGCGCCGACGTCTCGCCGTTCCTGATGACGATGACGCCGTATCTGCTGACCCTGGCCGTTCTCTTGGTCTGGGGCTGGAGCCGGCGCTCCGTCGCGCCGGCGGCGCTCGGCCGAAGCTTCTTCGGCGTGGAGTAGAATACAACCAAAGAGGCCATCATGACGATGCTCAGATTTCTCATCGCCGCGGCGCTGCTGCTATTCGCAGCCGGCGCCGCCTCAGCCGATCCCGTGCTGACCGTCGGCGCGATCTATGTCGGGTCGACCAACGACTACGGCTACAATCGCTCCATGCACGACGGGCTCATGGCGATGAAGGCCGCAATTCCCGGGGTCACGGTGCTCGAAG
>CAVPXF010000041.1:0-27249 GCA_963709655.1 uncultured Alphaproteobacteria bacterium | reverse complement strand
GGCTCACTGGCACCATTTCCGCTACCGTAACGGAGAAATGACGGGCCTCGACCGCGTTGCGAAAACCATCACTTTGGCCGCCACGCAGGATGACGAGGGACGCGAAATCAGCCCGAAAGCGACGATCGGTTATGACACCCTGGTAATCGCCGTCGGCAGCGTCACCAACGATTTTGGAACGCCCGGCGCCGCGGAATACGCCGTCCCGCTCGAGACCACCGAGCAGGCCAGCCGTTTCAACCACCGTCTGGTCAATGCCTGCCTGCGCGCGCAGGACCAGGATGCTCCCGTCCGTCCGGGGCAGCTGCACGTCGCCATCATCGGCGCAGGCGCCACCGGCACCGAGCTCGCCGCGGAATTGCACCATACCGCTCGCGCCGTCATCGCCTACGGGCTCGACAGGATCGACCCGGAGCGCGACCTTCGCATCGTCCTGATCGAGGCCGGGGATCGGATCCTGCCCGCTCTGCCGCCGCGCATCTCCGAATCGACCCATGATCTCTTGGCCAAGTTGGGCGTGGAAGTGCGAACGGGCGCGCGTGTGGCCGAGGTGCTCGAGAACGGCGTAAGACTCGCCGACGGCGAGTTCATTCCGTCCGAACTCGTGGTCTGGTCCGCGGGCGTGAAGGCGCCCGACTTCCTGAGCAATATCACCGGGCTGGAGACAAACCGCATCAACCAGCTTGTCGTGCGCCCCACGCTGCAGACCACTCTGGACGACAGCATCTTTGCGATCGGCGATTGCGCGGCCTGTCCGCGCCCCAACTCTCCTCAGGTTGTCCCTCCGCGAGCCCAGGCCGCCCATCAGCAGGCCGAGTTTATGGTGAAGCAGCTCGACCGTCGGCTGACCGGAAAGTCCTTGCGGGAGTTCGTCTATCGCGACTTCGGCTCGCTGGTCTCGCTCGGCGCCTACAGCACGGTCGGCAGCCTGATGGGCTTCCTCATCGGCCGCAGTTTCTTCGTCGAGGGATCTTTCGCGCGGCTGATGTATCGCGGACTCTACAAGATGCACGAAGCCGCCCTGCACGGCCGCGGTCGGACGTTGCTCAGTCTCCTGACCCCTGGGGCCCGACGACCGGCGCCGACCGTGAAGCTGCACTGAGATCAAACTCTGCGCCCGTTCACGCCAACGCGCCGGCTGATCGGCACTCTTCCTCGCGGCGTCGCGGGCCAATTGATCGAGGTTAGCGGCCCCACGGCTGTCCTTCCGGATACGGGCGAAGGAACTTCAGGGCCTGTGGATGGGAATGGTTACTTGTGGCGCGCGGTCCAAACGCTGATCGGCATCGTACCCCTCTGAATAGGTCTCTACATCTGTGCCGCCGGCGCGCCGCCTCACCCTATCGCGGGCACGCATCAAGCTGTTCAGGCAGCGTCGCTCCGCTGCCGCCAAAAAGTGGCAGCTCATTGTTGGCGTCGCCAGCGCGGTATGGAAGTTCGAAACGGTGACACCCAGCAGCCGGACACCCTTGTTGGTCGGCAGCAGCATGCGCACGAGTTCGACGCTCGCCCGACGGAGCAGAGCGCCGCTCATGATTGCCCCAGAGAAACTGCGGCTGCGGGTGACCTGGTGGAAATCGGCGAACTTCACCTTCACTGTTACGGTCCGCGCGAAAGCTTTCGTTTTGTCGCACCAGGCCCAGACATCGTCGGCCATAGCTTCGACGCCGGACTCGATTTCGTCGGGCGCCGTCAGGTCACGCTCGAAGGTGGTTTCAGAGCCTGAGGATTTGCGCGGACGGTCGGCGACGACCGGTCGGTCGTCTTCGCCCTTCGCGACGCCGAGGTACCAGGCGGCGCTTCTGCCGAAGTGCTGCTGCAGAAAGGCGAGCGACTGCGCTCTAAGATCTGCGCCCGTCTGAATCCCGAGCCGCTGCATCCTTGCCGCGGTGACAGGCCCGACACCATGAAACTTGGCGACCGGCAGGGATGCGACGAAGTCGGCGCCTGCGCCCGGAGCGATGACAAACTGGCCGTTCGGCTTGCGCTCGCCGGATGCAAGCTTGGCGAGGAATTTGTTGTAGGAAACTCCCGCCGAGGCCGTCAGCTTCGTCTCCTCGAGGATTCGCGCTCGAATCTCCTTGGCGGTCGCCGACGCTGTCGGCAGCCCGCGCCGGTTTTCCGTGACATCGAGATAGGCTTCGTCGAGCGCCAGCGGCTCGATCAGCCCGGTATAATCCGCAAAAATTGCATGGATCTGGCGCGAAATGGCTCGATAGACGTCGAAACGCGGCTGAACGAACACCAGCTCGGCGCACTGACGCATCGCCGTGGTCGACGGCATGGCCGAGCGCACGCCAAAGGCGCGGGCCTCGTAACTCGCCGCGGCGACGACACCTCGCTTGGCGGCATGTCCAACCGCAACGGGGCGCCCTTGAAGCGTTGGGTCGTCGCGCTGTTCGACCGACGCATAGAATGCGTCCATGTCGATGTGGATGATCTTGCGCATCGGCATCAGGCGACCATATCAGGCCGGGAACAGAAAGAGAACCCCGCGCGGCTGACGCCGTGAGGTCGGCGGAAGACCGAGATCCTCGCCGGACGGTCCAACGTAGCCAACGATAGTGGCATCGGCGACGATCCCGTTGGCCTTTTGGAGCTTGAACTCCTGAAATTCCCATACAAGGCCTTCCCCTTCCATGCTTCCAGATCGCGGCCCACATGCTTCCATTTAGCGGGCCGTTGACTTCCAATTAGCCGAGGCCCATAGTTCCGATCGTCCGAGGATCGGGGATGGCATGTTCGAGCGGTTTGTGGAGCGGCGGGCGGAGGAAGCCCTTTCGGATACCCCGGTGGTCCTGATCGTGGGACCGCGCCGGGCCGGCAAGACCACGCTCGTCCGAAAGATGGGGGAAGCCGGTCGAACCTATATCACGCTCGACGATCAGACGGTGCTTGAGGCCGCCCAGTCCGATCCGGCCGGCTTCATTCGGGGCCTGGACCGGGCCATCATCGACGAGATCCAGCGCGCGCCCGACCTGCTGCTGGCGATCAAGAAGACGGTCGATGAGGACTATCGCCCGGGTCGATTTCTGCTCACCGGCTCGGCGAATGTGCTGACCCTGCCGCGGATCGCCGACAGCCTGGCCGGCCGGATGGAAACCATCCAGATGCTGCCGCTGGCCAGGGCTGAGATCGAAGGCCGGACACCGACCTTCCTGGAACGCCTCTTCGAGGGGAAGCTCCAGAGCCAGCGAGACGCGATCGTCGGCGATGATCTTGTCCAGCTCGTCCTGCTCGGCGGCTTTCCCGAAGCGATCAGCCGCGAAAGCGAGCGGCGGCGGCAAGATTGGTTGCGGTCCTATCTCACCTCGATCCTGACCCGCGATCTGCGGGACATCGCCGAGGTGGAGAAACTGACCGAGCTTCCGAAGTTCGTGCGGCTGCTGGCCGAACACTCCGGCCAGTTGGTCAACTATTCGCAGTTCGGGGGCGGCATCAACGTCAGCCACAAGACGGGGCAGCGCTATGTGGGGCTGCTCGAACAGGTGTTCCTGATTGCGACGGTGCAGCCCTGGTTCACCAATTCGCTGAAGCGGATCGTCAAGACACCCAAGCTGCATTTCCTCGATTCCGGCCTGCTGGCGACCGTGCGCGGGCTCACCTTCGACCGGGTCAAGGCGGATCGTGGGACGTTCGGCGCGCTGCTGGAGAGCTTCGTGTTCTCCGAGGTTCTGAAGCTCATGACGGCCTCGGACCTGCGGCTGACGCCTCATCATTTCCGGGATCGGGACATGCGTGAGGTGGACATCGTGCTGGAGCGCGATGACGGCATGATCGTGGGGATCGAGGTGAAGGCGAGCGCCACGGTCAAGAGCCGGCGACTTCGCGGGCCTGCGGGCATTGGCCGAGGCCTGCGGGGACCGCTTCGCCTTCGGCGTCGTCCTCTACGACAGCGCGGATGTCGTGCCGTTCGGCGACCGACTGGCAGCGGCGCCGTTGTCGAGCCTGTGGAACTGAGAGGCGACGATGTATTTCATGGGACTCAACAAAATTGAGAAGAAGAAGCTCAAAACAGAAGTTATCTCGAATGAGGCGCGCCTAAAGCTCACGCGCCTAATGCGCAAGCGCTGCGATAGCAACGACTCGAACGTGAACTTGATCAACAGAAACCGTTATATTAACACTGCTCGCAGGGTTCTCGACCTATCGATCTATCGGCTTGAGCTGGATGATTGGGGCATGTACATGAATGAAGAGTTCGGCTAGCATATCGCCAAAACAGAACTCGTGATGCGGCGCCCGGAACTCGATTCAACTCGTGGAGACTCTTGGCGATTTTCTGCAACAAGGCATGCTCGATGTCACCGCGGTCAATGCCATTCTTGCAGAGGACAATGCGTCGGTGCGATTTGAGACCAGTGGCTTCGACGAGGATGTTTTCGTTCGCTTCCTCTCAGACAAAGAGATCGAAGAGGAAAACGACGCGGCAGAACACCCCAATATCCGTCTGCTGACCATCCGCATGGGAAGTGCCTTCGAACGGAAAGATTACGCCGGTGTTCTGCACGCTAGCGCAAATATCTTCGAGACGCTCGCGAAGCTGGTTTTCGGCAATCCGAATGTTGAGAATCAGACGCTCGCCAGTTTGTTCGACGGCTATCGCAAGCGATCAGAACTGCCAGAGCCGGTGTTAGACTATATCTTGGAAACGTACAAGCGGCGCAATGTCGAGCCGCTAGCGGGTCACGGCGCGACTAAGGCGCCGACTGTTACCGGCAAGGAGGCATCCATCCTGATCGAAATGACCAAGATGTGCATCCGCCTGGAGCGGCGACTTGCCACACAGGAAATAGACACGGCGCCGGCCGACACGACCGCTGAGCGCCCGCCGAAGTCCTCTCGCACGACGGCGGGAGCCGCTGGTTTGCCGGCAAGGACCCCTACGAAGCCCAAGGCCAAAAGCCCCAAGGGCGCACCGACGAAAAAGCCGGCCAAATCGAAATAGCCGCTGTGGAAGAGGAAAAGATGCTGAGCCGGGGATCAGAATGGCGGAGATAGGAGCCGTGTATCCACGCGCCGGGCACGGTGATGAACAACCAGTTCAGCGGACCAAACGCCTGGAGCGACTACCTGAGTGCGCTTGAGCAGGCTACTGTTATTCGGAGCGGGGTCCGAACGCCGATCGGCGCGGCAACCCTTTGAAGCTATTAGGAATGGTGGGGTCAAAGTTCGGAGCCTATTCACATACTTCCTCCAGCGGCGCAACCGCAGAACGGTTCTCATGGGCGAGCGCAAACGCAAGACGCAGGTGATTGTTTACCATCACGCCTCGACCTTGCGCGAACACCTGATTATCCTCGACGGCAAGATCATGCCCGAGGGCTCCTGCGGAAGCTGCATCCACCCGGCCTTCGGCGAGGTCCAGTCGGACCAGCAAATCCGCACGCTGAGGAGGACGATGTCCGACTTCCCCGGGCTCGTCTGGTTCACGTCCCATCTCGAAATCCCTCAAGTTCTCCAGGTCGAACCAACATTCATAAATCCAAAAACCGGCGAGCCCGTCCCCGTCGATGTCTCCCTTCCGCGATGGGCTCTCGGTCTCCACCGGATCGCCCTCGGCTTCGACCGCGCCGAAATCGGCCTCGTCCCCTGGCCAGAGTATTGCGGCTATTTCACTCCCGAAGGCCGTTACCTCAATGACGTCGCAATTTCAGCCGGCGACGACCCGGACGACTGGTGGATATCCGAGACACCCATCGATCTCGGCAAACTCAAAACGTACCACTGGTCGTCTCGCCTCGAAAATCCGATCCTCTTGCGAGATGACGACCGAAAAGCCCGGATTCTCCTGGGCTACCGCCAAGTCCGCGCAGTCGCGGAAGCCGGACTGCCGGCCATGTTCTTCCCGACCTACATGAAAGATGACCGCTTCATGAGTGCGCTCGGCCCTGAAAAATGGGCGGCTCTAAAAGACCGAACCGTCGCCCACGCCCAACAACACCTAAAGCGGTTTGCGAGCGCCACAGATCCCGAGCCTGCTCAGCAGCGCAATCCTCCCTCCCCCTAGCAGTCCGGTGACGAAGTCGTGTTTTCAGCTTGAGGTCGGCACGGGAGCGATGAGGACGAGGAACGCTGCGAATTCGCCTTCGACGACGGCGATCAGGCCGAAGAGCAGCACGGTCTCGGTTCGCAGGGTGAAAATGAAGGCGTATGCGGCCTCCGCGGCCTCCCTCGGCGTGCCCTGACCGTGGAGGGCGCGCATCAGGACGCCGAGATTGAACCCGGCGACATGAATCAAATAGCGCTTGTGGATGTTCTCGCGTCCGCGTAGCCATGCGCGCCGCATGCCGCCGCGATCGAGGATGTGGGCGTTCCAAATCGTACGCTAAGCAAATAACAGCGATAATTCCGATAGTTGCCGATCCACCAAATTCGGCCGGCCAGAAACTAGAGTTTTCGGCCACGCGGCAACGGCTCGGAAAAAGCCGGCAAAATCAATGCTCGCGCAGCCTCGATTTGCGGGGGTTTTTGGCCGCCCCGTCCTTCGCGTACGATTTGGAACATCCTCTGCGATGACCCCGAATTGTCTAGAAACTCTTCGTTCTGTGGACTCAGCCTCTCCCGCGTCGAAATCAGCCGAAAATCCATCCAGAAACACCGTCCACAAACTCGTCTCCGTCCCAAAATCCTCGGCACGGTTCAGGGACGATCCTTAGCGTAGGATTTGGAACAAATTCCACAATGACCCCTATAAGGTGCCGCAAATCCAAGGTCTTGTTGCAGGTTTAGGTGCTGTGCTGCAAATAAGGTGTGCTGATAAGCTATTGATAAAACGGCAATCGGTGTTGCAGCTTTAGATGCTGCGCGACACTTCGGCGGCTCGCCTACCTTTTTATGCTACGTAGGCGATGCATATCGCTGCCAGTTAAGGTGGATGAAGTCGGCCATTCCGCGAGCGGGGCGAAAGGGCAGATAGAGCGCTCCGAATGTTGAAAGGGCGTCGTCCGGGGTGAGGCCCTCGAATTCTGGTCGTGTGCTTCAGAAGGTAAAGGAATGCGATCGCGGGGGATCGCGACTGGCCTTGATTGCAATGAACGAGCACCTTTTTCGTGGCAATGTTGGCAGCAATTGCCTCAAGCGCGGCATCGATGATCACTGGGGAGACAAAGCTGGCATTGTCGACATCGACTGAGATTTAGAATCAACCGTCCTTCGCGGCGCGCGATGAGATATTCGGGATGGTCCTTCGATGCAGCCCTGCCGCTGTAGCCCAAAGCCTGCCGATGGAACGGCTCTTTGCAAGCGTGAATGACGTACCAGTCGCTTTGTCCGCGGATCCTGTGTTCGTCGATTTCCGCGCCGACAAAGAGGTTCTTATCGACCTCGATCATGCGACGGCTCTCGACTTAGCGGACAGTCCGCGCGTTGCTTCATTCAGCCGAGTTATACAGATCTTCTCGATGCTCAGCGAGGAGGAGCGCCTCGGGCCCCGAGGCAGTCGCTAGCATTTCGTCGAGATCAATAAGCGCTTGCGGAATTGCGAGCCAGGGCACGTCTTCATCTTGCCCGGCAATGCGGCGCGCGAGCTCCGCATCGAGCTGACTGCGAAGCGCCGCCTCCATCAAGTCCGGCCGCTCGGTATGCATCAGCCGCCGGCCGACTGCCTTCAGCCGTTCGTCGCGGAACTGTTCGACGATCGCAGGCCGCTGTACCCATGGTGCGTCATGGAAGGCTTCCATGAGGTGCTGCTCAGCGTCAAAGAAACCATCATAGATTTGGCGCTCAACATAGGGCGAAGGCGGATATTCCGTTTTTCCGGCGCGGTATGCGGCAATGATCCGACCTTGGAACTCTTGGTTCTCTTTGACCACGTTAGCCCTTCGCTCCAGTTCGTTGAGCCCGTGTTCCCTACCATTGCAAACGTCCGGCGCTTCCTCGGCGGAGAACAAGATGGGTACTGCGTTGACCTCATGGTCCTGAACGGTTTTGGTGAACGCGCGAGCCGGGTCTCAAGCTGGCCTTGAGTCAGGCTCATGATCGATTTGGGGGCGACGGCCAGATTGTATAGGTACCACTCGTTGGGGTTGTCGCGATCCTGCCCAATGGACGTAACGAGATAGGAGTAGGCGCGACCGAAATAGGTTTCGGTGATACAGAAGACCTGTTCTACGGTGATGTAGTCGACTACGGCGGGTTTTCGCGCAAAGCGCATGAACGACGACCAGACTTCAGGCGCACGCTCGCTGATAAGTCGGCACAAATGAATTGTGGCTTCCACGTCGCCCATCGCATCATGTGCGCGATCGTGATTGAAACCATTGGCGGGTGCGAGCACGTCAAGCTTGAAGACTTGCCGGCCGTTGTCGCCGACCGGAATGACAAGGCAGTTGGGGGCGAATACATTGCAGGCGTGCGCCATCCGCAGGACGTCGCTCCGAGCGTTGCCGTTCGTGTTGGTGAGATAAGGCTGATGGAGGGTCTTGTAGAGGGCCTGTCGCATGAGGTCCTCGTCAAACTTGAGCGAATTGTAACCGATGAATGTCGCTGGTGACCAGGAAAGCAGCTTCGCCCGGATGGCTCTCACCATTTCGTAGTGCGAACACAAAGACGCATCCGTGAGCTGGGTGGCCCTGACGCCGGTGACTCGCATCGCGCCCGGCGACGGCACGATGTGCGGCAGCAGGCGGCAACGAATTCTCAAAACGGTCGATCTCGTTAAATTCAACATCGGTCTTGATCGCCCCGAACTGGAGGATCTGGTCGAACCATGTGTCCTTTCCAGTTGTCTCTGTGTCATAGAAAACGAAGCCCATGAGTTCCGCCTCCTATGGCGAACGGTTAGATGATGTTTCTAATCCTATACTCGAGTGCCTGCTTGCTCACGCGGAATTTCTTCGCGAGTTCCTCCAATGGCTTATCCGTATCAATATCGAACGTCCGGCTATCAAGCGCCGGCTCCAACAGGCTCTTTGGCATGAGCAGTGCTGCGGCAAATTGATTCGCTTCGATTTCGCGCCGCTCGCTTCCCGACGCGGATTTTGGATCGCGCATTAGAACAGGAAAACTCTTGTCGACGTGAACCTGACTGGTGAGCATGTCGCGATGGAGTGCGTAATGTCCGATTTCGTGAGCTAGAGTAAATCTCTGCCGATTTGGATGATGAATTGCGTTGACGCCAATAATCGGTATATCATTTTTAATGAAAATCATACCGGAAAGCTCGTCATCGAGTGGCGAAAATCTCACCTGGATTTGCAGGAATTTCGCGATCTTCTCAACGGGAACAGGAATACTTACCGAGCCAAACCGTTCGAGAACAGCATCAGCGGCCGAGTAGGCAACGTTAGCGTTCAACTCATTTGCCACGGCGCACCTCCGCCGGTTGCTTTGCATCCGTCGTCGCCTCTTGAATGAGGCGCACGATCTGTTCCGCCTGGCTGCGATTTACGTTGTGCGGTATAGGAACCTGATCCATCTCGACTGGTTGCGTTTCTCGCCGCGCAATCGGCAGGAGATCGATCATATTGAGACCAAGTACAGAAGCATATTTGTAGATCTGATGTACCAGTATGTTTTGGCGGCCAGTCTCTATGTTAGCCAGCGCGCCGCGGGAGATTCCTAATTTCTTTGCCAGGGCTTCCTGAGTGAGATTGAGCGCTTTGCGACGGCCGCGAATGATCACGCCGATCTCTTTGTAGATAGGATCCGGACTTATAGATTGTTCGTAGCCGCGAACAGGCAGCTTGTCAATGAGGAACGCAATGTGCGCATTAGACGCAGTATGAGTGTGAGCGCATATTGACAATACCCGCGAATTGGGACTAGGAATAAGCAGGGTCAGATTCCGCCGCTTGCCGGACCGACCTGCGACGAAAGGGCGACCGGACAACAAGCCGAACCGAAAGGTGTAGCTATGACCGACAGCAACAACGGGACGGAGCAGCTTCCCGGCAGTGAGAAGAAGGCCGACGCCTTTAGGTCTAAGTATCGTGCACGGAGAGACGAGCGCACTTGGACAGATGCGAGCGCACTCGCCTGAGTGGTTCTTTGCTTCGGCAAGGGTTTGAAGATCCCGAGCGGTTCGAGAAGAATTGATGCAAATAGAGCACGTCGAGATCGGTAACTTCCGTAAGCTTCTCGCAGTCCGGATCGATTTTGCTCCTGAGAAGACCGTCTTCGTCGGAGCGAACAACAGCGGGAAGACCTCGGCCATGGTCGCTCTTAGGCGGTTCCTGGTCGACCCCAGCAGCTTCTCGACGAACGACATTACCTTGTCGCACTGTACGAAGATCAATGCCACCGGCCGTGAATGGGACGAAGCCTTCAATTCGGAACGCCAGCTACCCAACCCGCAGCTAGAAGAATTCCTGCCTTTCTTGGACGTCTGGCTCAATGTCTCAAACGGCGAATGGCATTTCGTCCGAGACTTGATCCCGACGCTAGACTGGAGGGGCGGACTTCTCGGATTGCGGCTGCGTTACGAGCCGGACAAGCCGTCGCAATTGCAGGAAGAGTTCGTTCTTGCGCGCAAGAGCGTCGTGGAAGCGAAAGCTGCTAGCGGACGCGAAAACGCCGAAGTCACTTTGTGGCCCAAGTCGCTCTTGGAATTCCTTGAACGCAAGATGCGAACGGCGTTCAAGGTCAAGGCCTACCTCCTTGATCCCGCGAAGCTTACTGGCCCGGTCAAGGGCGAGGCATCTCCTCAAGCGCTGCGGCCTGGCGCGGTTGCGATTGACGGCAACCCGCTTGCAGGCCTCATAAGGGTCGACGCGATCGAGGCGCAACGGGGCTTCGGTCAAGCCGAGCCGAATAGGTCGTCCTCCGCAGACGATCAAGCGGGCGCCAGAGCGAGCGAACGAAGCAGTCGGCGTCTGTCCGCGCAACTGCGAGCCTACTTTGACAAGCACCTTGATCCGTCCACCGCGCCTAGCCCGGACGACCTCGACGCCCTCAGCGCGCTGGAGATGGCGCGCACAACGTTCGACAGCCGCCTTCAAAACAGCTTCTCGCGCGCGTTCCAAGAGCTTGAGACCCTTGGTTATCCCGGCATGACCGATCCGGTCCTTACCGTGGCGACCAAGTTTCGTCTCACCGACGGCCTCAACCACGATTTCAGCGGTCCAATACTCGGTTCGGTCCCTGGCCGAGAAGGGCGGGCACTCCCTGCCTGAAGATTCGAACGGCCTAGGTTTTCAAAACCTTGTGTCGATCGTCTTCCGACTGATGAGCTATCGCGATGCGTGGATGCGGGTCGGCAAGGCAAGCAGCCAGGGGCAGGCTTCTTCGACCCCAGTACCGCCTCTGCAACTCGTCCTTGTTGAGGAGCCGGAGGCCTACCTGCACGCGCAGGTCCAGCAGGTCTTCATCAAGCAAGCTTACGACGTCCTCCGCAATCATCCCGACCTAGGAGCGTCGAGCAGCCTGACGACGCAGCTAATCGTAAGCACGCACTCAAGCAATTTGGCTTATGCGTGCGATTTCGCATCTCTTCGTTATTTCCGTCGCCATCCGGAATCGTCCGAGGCATGCCCGATCCCGACCTCACGGGTCATCAATCTCAGCGAGGTCTTCGGTAAAGGAGACAGTACGGCGAAATTCGTTGCGCGATACATAAGAACAAGTCATTGCGATCTATTTTTTGCTGATGCAGCAGTCTTCGTAGAAGGATCAGGCGAGCGAATACTGATACCATACCTCGTCAATACAAAGACAGAGTTCGAGCAATTGAGGCGGAGTTACATTACTTGGCTAGAAGTCGGTGGAAGTCATGCCCATCGATTCCGCTCTCTGATTGAGCACCTTGGACTAACATCCCTTATCATTACAGATCTCGACGCTAAGGAAGCGTCCACGAACAAGTCGACTTGGCCGCGCCTCGGTGAAGATTTGCGGACGAGGAACGAGACGTTAAAATCATGGGTTCCAGGAAAAGAGATGGTAGATGAACTGGTTGGACTAAGTGCTTCTGTCAAAGTCATGACTATGGACGATTACTCGATTTCGAGTCGCTTATCAGACCCCTGCCGAGATCGAAATAAACGGAAAGAAAGGAACTGTGCTCGCGAACACGTTCGAAGACGCACTTCTTTACAAGAACATTGAGTTTTTCAGAACGCTTCAAGGAAGCGGGTTGATTGACAAGTTTCGCCATGCGCTCGCGAATTCTACGGACGCAATTGATCTTCCTCAACATGTTCGCGAGGCATTGAAAGAAGCGGGCAAGGGTGAATTCGCCCTCGACCTGCTGTTCAGCGACAAGGTCGACGAGCTTGAGCCTCCTGCTTACATAAGCGAAGGGCTTTCGTGGCTGGCTGACCAGCTCCAGCGCAAGGACTCCGCGATCGCTCCGAAGGCGCCAAGGCAATGAGCGAAGCGGTTCACTCCGACTGTATCGACGATCACGTGGACGATCAGATTGCTTCGTGCTTGAGCCTTGACGCGCCGCGCAGCTTCTTCCTCTTCGCCGGTGCCGGCTCGGGCAAGACTTGTTCCCTCGTAAACGCCCTTCACCACATTGAAAAGAGCATCGGTCCCCGTCTCCGGCTTCGCGGACGTCGCGTCGCCGTGATCACCTATACGAACGCCGCTTGCGACGAAATCGTGCGGCGAACGCGATTTGATCCAATCTTCAAGGTCTCGACCATCCACAGCTTTTGCTGGTCACTCATCGAGGGATTCACTCACGACATCCGCGAATGGATTCGTGACCAGCTTCAGGCTGAGATTGAGGATCTGCAAGACAAGGAACGCAAGGGGCGCAGCGCGTCCAAGGCATCGTCGGAGCGGCGAGCATCAATCGAGTTGAAGAGCCGCAGATTGGACTTCCTCGATCAGATTCCGAAATTCGTGTACGATCCGAACGGCGACAACGTCGGGCGAGACTCTCTCCAATCACTCGGAAGTCCTGAAGCTCGCGGCGCATTTCATTGAAAAAAAGCCCGCGATGCAGCGCATCCTGATCGGCGGGTTCCCCTTCATCCTGATCGACGAAAGCCAGGACACTCACAAGGTTCTGGTCGACGCGCTGTTCGAGCTACAACGCGCTCATCCGGACGAGGTTGTCCTCGGGTTCTTTGGCGACATGATGCAAAGGATCTATGCCGACGGGAAGGAAGCGCTCGGCGACGACCTGCCGTCAAGCTGGGCCAAGCCGACGAAGATGCTCAACTGGAGATGTCCACGCCGGGTCATAAGCCTCATCAACAAGGTCAGGGCTGCATTCGATCCGCACGTTCAGCAACCTTGGAGCGGGGCGCCGGAGGGGTGGGCTCGGATGTTCGTCTTGCCCGCGGACGCGCCCGACAAGCAGTCTTCAGAGGCGGCGGTCGCGTCGCGAATGGCCCTTCTGACAGGCGACGCCCAATGGGAAGCGCCCGACGGGTACAAGGCGCTCTTCCTCGAACATCACATGGCGGCGCGCCGAATGGGCTTCGACAAGATGTTCGAGGCGCTTCATTCTTTCACTTCGTTTAGAACGGGATTACTCAACGGCACGTTGTCGATAGTAACCCCGTTCTCTCACAGGGTTCTTCCGCTGGTCGAAGCAAACGGCGACAGGTTCGAAATCGCCAGGATCGTTCAAGCCCACTCGCTGTTGCTGAGCGCCGAGGCGCTGCGTCAGTCCACTGATCAGTCGAAACTTCTCACGTCGGCTCAAGACGCGGTCGCGTCGCTTCTGGGCGTCGTGCAGCAGGGCGCGGGCACCACATTCAAGGACGTGCTCCGCAACATCGTCGAGAGCGGCTTGTTCGGAGTTCCCGATGATTTGCGCGCCGCAGCGTCTCGCGACGAGGAGACAGATGATCCCGGGGCTGCGGACGAGAAGTCCGAACGCGCACAGGCGATCGACAAGTTCCTGGCGACGCCTTTCGAACAGATCGAGCCGTACGTCCGCTACGTCTCAGGAGCGGCCGGCTTCGCAACCCACCAGGGAATCAAGGGGTTGGAATTCCCGCGAGTCATGGTCGTCATGGACGATACCGAGGCCCGAGGATTTATGTTCAAGTACGAAAAGCTGTTCGGCAGCGCTGCGCGTGAGGACAGCGTGACAAGCTCCACGCGCCGACTATTCTACGTTACTTGCAGCCGCGCCCAGCAAGGCCTTGCCCTTGTCGTGTACACGAACGATCCCGAAAGGGTGCGCGGCCACGTTCTTCAGAATGGCTGGTTCGAGGACGGCGAGGTGGTAATAGGGCAGTAACCGACGCGCGTGGTGCCGCATGTTGATAAGTCACGTATTTGTCATGGGTGTTCCCTTACGCCATTTCGGCTCTGTTCTATGGTGGGCGCATGACGTAGGCACTCACCATCCGGATCGAACCGCGCCCCGTCGTCGCGATGGACGGTCGCGAATCCCGAGCTCCGAAGGTCGCCGACGGCCTGCGTTATCGGCTCGTAGAAATGTACTCGTCGTCCTCAGGACCCGTCTTTAAGCGCGGGAGCTTGGCGGTAGGCCCAAGGAAGGAGGTCGTCGATCTCGCTGGCGAACTGGCTGTCGATGCGCGGAGAAAAGCGGCCGCGGAACACGACTTGCATCGCAAGTCTTCGCTCCGCGTGACCAGGAGCCGAGCGTGGCGTCGTCTTGCGGAAACGTGCGTCGCCAGCATTCGTGGAGATCGATAGGCGCGCCCCTTCACATAAAGAGCAAGCTTGACGGACTTGCTGGATCTGCGACCGTCGATTCGAGGACCGGGACACTGTTGCTTTGGGTGAAGCGCGGTCGTTCGTACGCCTCAGCGGGTTCGGATCAAGGTCGATGTCAAGGCGGCATACCATCGTAGCTCACGGCGCACTCCTGAAGCAGGAACTCAGGGTCGAAGCCGCTCGGTCCCGCACGACCGGCCGACAAATCATGACCTTCGAGTCCCTTGCATGCAGGCTGGCTGGAGGATTCGTGCATCCGATCGACGATGAAGTTCTTCGCGATGCGGTTCAGCGATCCCTGCCGATCACGGAGCTTGGAGAACTCGACCCGATAAAGGACTTGCCGGGCTTCGTCGCCGCCGCCGCCGGAACCCTGCGTAAGGCTTGGAGGTCCGGTCTTGTACTCCAAGACGAGGCGGCCAAGAACGCCCGCATCGCTTCCGTCGCCAGGCTTGAGGCGGCGGTGCTCGAAAGGCTGCCGCCGGCGGCGAAGCGACCGATCGACGTCGTCGAGGAGGCTACGGCCCGCATCGGCCTTGCCGAGACGCTGTTCGGTTCGCTTCGCATCGTCGGAATCACGGAACTTTCTCCTTGTTGGCGTCCGCTGCTTCATGGGCTCGCCGCACGCCTTCCGGTGATCTGGGATGCAGGGCCGCGTTCCGTTCCGTCCTGGCTGGACACGGCGATTGTGAAGGTCGAGCGGTCCGAAGCGGCGAAGCCCGAAATCGTCTGCGTCAGCGCGGCAAACGCCCCCCATGAGGCGATCGAAGCGATGCGGTGGGCGAGGCAACTTGTCGCTTCCGGCAAGGCAAAGCCCGAGGAAATCGCCATCGCCGCAGCAATCCCTTCGGACTACGACGACGCCTTTTTCAGCCTGCGTGCGGACGCAAACCTCGACCTCCATTTCGTCCATGGCGTCAAGGTGACGACGACGCGTGACGGCCAAGCCGCGGCGGCGCTTGCCGACATCCTGTTGCGAGGAGCTTCCCAAAGCCGCATCCGAAGACTTTCGTCGCTTGCGCGCGGGCTTGGAGGGCTGCTCGACGCCCTCCCGGACGGTTGGCCCCGGGTGCTCCCGCTCGACGCTCCCCTTGCGTCGGCGGTGGGGTGGGACCGCTTCCTTGCGGCGCTCCCGGACGATGCGTGGCCGGACGGCAAGGACCATGCGCCGGACCTGCGGGCGATACTCTCCCTCGTCGGCGCCGGACCTGCGGGCGCCGTTGAAGCCGGAGAGGAGCTCCTCGGCGGACGTCCGCTCAAAATCTGGCGCAAGGCGTTGCTATCCGGTCCTGCGGCGTCGATCGACGCAACCGTCGACGCCCTGAAGCAGCCAGATGGCATGGAGGGCAGCGTCAGCGTCTGCTGGATGCCTGCAAGCGAGCTCGCTGCGGCTCCCCGTCGTTTCGTGCGGCTCCTCGGAATGAATTCCGGCCGATGGCCGCGGGGCCTATCCGAGGACAGGCTGCTCGCCGACCACGTGATTGAGCCCGACGAGCTTGATCCCCTGCCGCTGTCGGCGGCGGACCGCAGGGACTTTGACACGATCCTCAAGACGTCCTCGGTCCAGGTCCTCCTTTCGCGATCGCGGCGGGATGGCGAAGGGCGGCTTCTCGGTCGAAGTCCCCTGCTGCAAGGGATGCCCGAGGGAAACTCCGCTTCGGCGCAACGCGATCCCCGCCCACGCATTCAGCGAAACGGACCGGCTTACCGCGCGGCCTGTGGAATTCGCCGAGACGGAACCAGCGGTCCGCGGGATCACGTGCTGGATCGACTGGCGCCGCACCGAGATGACGCCCCACGACGGCGTGGTTCGCCCTGACCATCCGGCGATCGCGGCCATACTCGGACGCGTCCAATCGGCCAGCTCGCTGAGGGCGCTTCTGCGGAATCCGCTGGGCTTCGTCTGGCGATATGGGCTTCACCTGAGGGAGCCGGCGTCCGGAACCGATCCCTTGATCCTCGACGGCAAGGCGTTCGGCGACCTCGTTCACGCCATCCTGGACAAGGCGTTGACGGCTCTCGAAGCCAGCGGCGGCTTCGCGACCGCGACGTCCGACAAGACGTCGGCTGCGATCGAGGCCGCAGCCGATGAGGTCGCGGCGAAATGGGCGGCCACGCAATCGCTTCCACCGGCGCTGATCTGGCGACGTACGCTCGCGGAGGCGAAGGATCTTTGCCGCAACGGGCTCGCCTTGAATGACACGACCCTGCCCGGGGGGCGATCCTACTGCGAGGCGTCGTTCGGTGGTTCGGAACGCCGATCGGATGGCGCGCCGCCCTGGGATCCCGATGCGCCGGTTCAAATCCCCGGTCCCGGCTTCTTGATTGCAGGGCGGATAGACCGCATCGACCTGTCAGCCGATCGCCGCGTCGCGCTGGTAAGGGACTACAAGACCGGCAAGACGCCGAAGGAACCGATCGTCCTCGACGGCGGCAAAGAGCTTCAACGCTGCCTGTACGCTTACGCCGTGAAGGCCCTGCTCGGAGACAAGGTCGAGGTCGCGGCGTCGCTCTTCTATCTCCGGACCCAGGTGGACATGCGGCTTGAAGACCCGCCCGCGATCATGGACCGGCTCGCCGAGTACCTCCGACTTGCCCGCGCCAGCCTGCTTTCCGGCGCCGCAGTCGTTGGCGTCGAGAGCGGCGACACGTATGACGATCTTGCGTTCGCGCTCCCCGCCAACGCAGGAGGCTTCTACCTCAGGCGCAAGCTCCTCACCTCACGCGAGCGGCTCGGCGAGGCCGTCCAAATTTGGGAGGCCGCGTGATGGCTTCGCCGGCTGCAACGCTCAAAGACGAAACCTCGCGGCGTTCGGCGATCGCCGACCACGGGAAGTCGTACCTCGTCGAGGCCGGCGCCGGGTCAGGCAAGACCGCGATCATGGCGGGGCGCGTCGCAATGCTGCTCGCGGGCGGTGTTGCGCCAAAGTCGATCGCGGCCGTCACCTTCACCGAGATGGCCGCCAGCGAACTTCTTTCGCGGGTTCGGGATTTCGTCTCGGCGCTCCTCGCCGACAAGGTTCCCACGGAACTGAAGGCATGCCTCCCTGACGGACTTTCCACGGAGCAACGGCAGAATCTCGTTGTTGCCGCGGAGACCATCGACGAGGTCGCCTGCACGACCATCCACGGCTTCTGCCAACGCCTGGTGAAACCCTATCCCGTCGAGGCGGACATCGACCCTGGCGCGAGGGTGGCGGACAGGAGTCAGGTGGACCTTCTGTTTCGAGAGATCGTTGACGCATGGCTGCGAGAGCGGTTGTCCCGCGATGAAGGAAGCCTGCTCGCCGAGATGGTGGTCGAAGACGTCGAGGCGGCGATGGGCGCGGCTGACGCCATCCTCGACAGCATGCGCAAGCACCGGAATCTCGCGGGCCCGCCCGCGCAACCGTTGCCCCCTTTGGAGGACGCGTACCGGTCCGCGGTTCGCGCCTTCCACGATTTCATCGAGCAGAGCGCCATCCGGGAGCCCGAGTCGATCGAGGTCGCCGGACATTTCAAAACGCACTCAGACGCCCTGCCGAACGCTCCATACGACGCCCCGTCGGTCCTTGTCCAGCTTCTCGGGTCGAAGCTGAGCGGCTCGCTGTTCAGCTCCACGGGCGGCTTCTACACGTTCCGGAAGAAGGGGAAATGGGAGGGCGCCGCGAAGACGGTCGGCATTCCCAAGGCGCAAGCGGGCCTGATGCACGACGAAGCGGCGCGCCGCTACGTCCGGTGCTGCGACGCGTGGAACGCGCTCGCGGGCGGCGATCGGAGCGGACGCGCTGGGGCGCCTCGTCGAGGAACTGCGCCCCGCCGTCCAGCGGTTCCAGGCTCAGAAGCGCGCGTCCGGACTGCTCGACTTCGACGATCTCATCCACTCCGCACTCGGACTGCTGCGAAACCACGACGCCGTCCGGAGGGCGTTGGCCATGCGCTATCAGAGGGTGCTGGTCGACGAGTTCCAGGACACCGATCCGCTCCAGGCTGAAATCTTCTGGCGGCTGTGCGGGGACCCGGTCGCCGGAGCGGACCCCTCGGATTGGAGAAGCTTCGCCGTCCGGCCCGGCGCGCTGTTCGTGGTCGGCGATCCCAAGCAGGCGATCTACCGCTTCCGCGGAGCGGACGTCGCAGCCTATGTCGAGGCCCGCGCGACCTTTCTTGCTGCGGACGCGTTGGGCGTGATTTCGACGAACTTCCGTTCGCGTCCGAAAGTCCTGAAATTCGTCAACGAGCGCTTCCTGGCGCGCGCTCGGCAGCGCGGGCCAACCCGGTTTCACCGAACTTGACCCCTTCCACGGAGACCTGGACGGCCATTGCGGCGTGTTCGCGCTCGACGTCGACGTCGGCGGCGCCGAAGCAAAACCGAACGCGGAGACGAGGCGCGACGCGGAAGCGGAAGCCGTCGCCGAGATGTGTTCGAGGATGATCGGTCGCGTGCCGGTCTACGATCACGCAGCCAGGGAAATGCGCCCGTGCCGCGCAGGCGACATTGCGCTGCTCGCCCCGACGGGCACCAACCTCTGGCGCTATGAGGCTGCGCTGGAAGAGCGCGGCATCGCAGTGGCCACGCAAGCCGGCAAGGGTCTGTTCCGACAGCAGGAGATCCAGGATCTCATCGCCATGACGCGTGTCCTGGCCGACGGACGGGACACGCTGGCGCTGGGCTCGCTGCTCCGCGGGCCCCTTGTCGGACTGACCGAGGAGCATCTCCTCGACGTCGTCTGGAGCCTGCCGAGACAGGAATTCGAGGCCGGAAGGCATACCGCCCCTCAATCTGTCGATCGAGCCCGAACACGTTGAGGAACCGTACGCGGGCGATGTCTTCATGAAACTGCGATACCTGCGCAGCCTCGGCAACTCGACGACCCCCCACGCCCTGCTTTGCCAAGCCGTCGACATGTTCAACGTCCGCGCAATGCTGAAAAGACGCCATCCGCGCCAGGCGGAACGGGCGCTCGCCAATGTCGACCTCTACCTGGAAATGTCGAAGGCGTACTCGGTGCGCGGGCTTCGTGCGTTCGCGGAGGCCATGACCTCGTCCTGGAACGAGGCGCGCACCGAAGGCGGCAAGGCCATTGAGGGCCGGGTGGACATCCAGGAGGAGGCAGTCTGCGTCTACACGATGCACGCCTCCAAAGGACTGGAATGGCCTATCGTCGTCCCGATCAACACGATGGGCCCGCCCAAGGCGATAAACCCCGAGATCGTCGATCGCGCCGCCGGACGGATCTACGTCTCGCTGTTCGGCATTTGCCCTGACGGCTACGACGACGCGCATGCCGCCGAAAAGGCCGAGGTCGAACGCGAGCGCGTCCGCCTTTGGTACGTGACCGCCACGCGCGCCAGGGAGCTTCTGGTGCTGCCGAGACCCAACGTCCCGATCGCGCGCAACGCATGGGGGGCGATCGTCGACCTTGCTCTCGACACGCTGCCGGCGCTCGACCTGCCGCCATCCGAGGAAAAGGCCGAGTCCGGACCGAAGCCTGAGATCAATTCGCAGACCAGGGAGGAGTTCGCGAAGGAGGCGACGACGATCACGAACGCCCATCGACGCCTTAAATGGATCGCGCCGAGTTGCGACGAAGGTCCCGTGTCCGAGGCGCGGGAGGACGTCTCCCCGCTCGTCATGCCTTCGGACATCGAGGACAGCGAAATCGACGACCTGCCGTCCGCTGTTCAAGGCGGACGAAACCGCGGATTGGTCATCCACAAGCTGCTGGAAGAGGCGCTCAACGGCGAAACCGATGACGCGACCGCTGCGTTGACGTCGCGCGCGGCAGACCTGATCGCCGAACTTGGTGAGCCGCCCTCCGATGACCCCGCGGAAGGGCTGTCGCCGACGGAGATCGCCGCCTGCGTCTCCAAGACATTGGCGCTTCCCGAAATTGCGGCCTTGCGCCCCACGCTGACGCCCGAGATGCCCGTCTACGCGTCGGAGACGATCGACGGCGTGGAGGTCGCCACGGCCGGCGTCGCGGACGCGACGGGCTACGACGCGTCCGGCAAGCCCAACGTCATCGTCGACTGGAAGAGCGACGTCGACCCGGCCCCCGATGTCGTCACCGGCTACCGCGAGCAGGTGCGGGCTTATTTGGAGGCGACCCGAGCCTCGGTCGGGCTCATCGTCTTCGTCACGTCAGGAAAGATCGATCGTGTTTCGCTCTCCGACCATTGATCGTACAACAAACGCCCGATCTTCGAATGCTCGAAGGCAGTTCGATTTCTTTGAGGAATAATTAAATTCATGGCCCGGCGCAGACGATCATCGAAAGGAGATACGGCGCTTGGAATGATAGTCATAATCGGTGCTGCCGTCGTCTTTATCTTTCAATTTGTTCAAGCGCACATTCCGGAAATACTGGCTCTCGGTGTAGCAGGCGCCGCCATATGGCTCCTCCTGAAATGGCTTCGCTGGATGATGCGGCGATCCAAGCAAAAGGCGGCGTCCTCGATATCGCCTGTGCAGTCGGTTGCGGCGCCAACCTCTTACCCAGTTTCCCCGTCGCGCCAAGCGCCCCCGCGCGTCTCGCCGCCGCCAATTCCCTCCCTAGTCCCACCCTCTTCGTCTCGTCCATCCGCGAAAACACCGGGGGTCGCCGAAGCCAAGCCGGCACAAACGTACGATAGCTACTCGACTTCCGACGTTCGGATCGGCGCGCTCGTTGATCCACCGAAGGCCGCAAGACGCACAAACCCGCAAGTCGGGGAAAAGGCCCGTTGGGTCGCGCCCGGCGAGGCCGTCACGATTGCTGACGTGACGATCAAGGGCGGGATGTTCTACCTGGGGGCGCCGCCGCCCTCGTCTTCCTTGTTCGACGTCGAACCCTGCTTCGTAGATCCCCGCCTCAGCGTTGCCAAGAACCGCAGCCCGAAGAACGACCCGCCGACCTACTACCCATCCTATTCGAAGATCACGCCGAGCCAGCGGCGAGGGTTCCTGCAATGGATGGCGAATGGCCGCTCCGATCCTGAGGAGAACCTGTCGCTCGTTTTCCTGTTCTTCTACGGACTGGAATACAGGGTCTTCAAAGAGGGCGTGACCTTGGATGCCCCGCGACTTATTGCGGAAGCTGAAAGGCTGCTGGCAATCTACGGAAAAAACAGGTCGTTCTCATATTACGTCGGAGACTTCATCGCCTTCGCTCGCGCATACGGCACGGATGCGGGCAGTCCGGCTCTCGACCTCGAAATCATTCCGAACGAGATGCGGCTGAACGCCCGAATTTACCTCGGGCGCAAGCTTGCCGACGGCGGCGCAATCTCGGCGGACGACGCGCTCGTGTGGGCGATTTCCTCTCCCGTCGCCTGGCGCAGGCGCTGGCCCAACGACCAGAAGGATGTCTTCGAAGACCTTTGGCGAAACCGCTTCGCGTCGCGCTTTCCCTCCGGACTGCATACTCAAATCCCAAGGCAGAAGATACGCGCGGTCTACCGTCCGAGTTCGAGAAGCTTCGAGGTCGCGGTCAAGGGAGCGTTCGAAAACCTTCCCGACCCCTCTGCCGACACCGCAACATCAGAAGCGCTGAAGACCCTGGTCGACGAATGCTGGGCCGAAGGCGGTTCCTACGTCGGTGCCGTGACTCGACGTCACGAGGGGCAATCTCCACTTACGGCGGCCCTACTGCTGCCCGAGGATGTCTGGATCAAGCAGAACGCGCGCCTGCTGAAGACCCTCGCGAGCTATCTTGGGGGAGCGGGGACAGATACGCTCATTCTGCCGGTTACCGACATCTTCAACTTGGCCGACATGTCGGTCAGCATCGCTCCCAAGACGCTTTTGGCGGTCTTGAGGCGGCTGTCCGAAGGGCTTTGGACCGTGGGCGTCGGCCTTGAACCTGACGGTCACTTCGCGGACGCCGAGGTCTCCTTCTCCAGCCTTGTCTGCCTGTTCAAGATTCCGGAATCGAAACCCGGGAGCGGATACGGCGGGGCGGTCAACGCCGGCGCGAGGATGATCATCGACATCGCCGTCCTGTGCGCGCTGGCAGCGGAATACGCCGAGCAAGAAACCCGAGCGCGAATCGCCGCGACGATCGCCGATGGGATCGACGCGGACGACCTGGAAAGAGCGCGTCTTGACGCCTACGCGCGCGTGTCGACGCCGTCGCCGGAGCGGCTGCCGCGCCGTCTGAAGGCGGCGTCACAACTGTCGACTGAACTCAGGGAGACCGCCGCCCGCGCCTCGATCGTCGCCGTCGCCTCTGGGAAGCGGCTGCCCATGCAAGTCGTCAGGCAACTCGAAAAGCTCCACAAATCGCTGAACTTGCCGACGGACGAACTGTACAGAGCCCTGCATCGCGCGCCGACCGAGGAGATGACACCGACGGCGTCCGCCGATCCCATGGACGTCGTTTTCGAGGCCGTGAGACGCGAAATTGAAAACCAACCTGTTCCCGCGGCGTCGGCCAATGGGGTCGCGATCAACCAGGAACGCCTGGCCCGCGCCAGGGAGGCCACGCAGGCAGTGTCCAAGATACTCTCCGAAATCTTCAATGAAGCAGACAATTCCGATGAGGGCTCTATGAAGCCCTCGAATTGGATCGTCGAAAAACCGCCCGCCGAATCCGGCCCGTTCGAAGGGTTGGATGGGTCGCATGGCGCATTGCTGTCCGCCGTACTTGGCGCCGGCACGTTGTCGAAGTCGGAATTCGAGCCTCTCGCGAGATCCATGAAGCTGCTGGCGAGTGGGGCGATCGACCACATCAACGAATGGGCGTTCGACCGGTTTGACGAACCCGTCATCGAGGACGGCGACGTCGTCTTCATCGCGCCGCATCTGGTTGAGCGCATCAGGGAAATGAGGGAGCACCGAGAATGAACGGGACGCCTTCGGCCACCGCTCGCGAGCGTGACACGATCATGCAGGCACTCGCCGCGGGCGTCGTTCCCCGGCAAGGATTGCGCCACATCCAGGTAGGGCGCGCCGCCGAAGTCGCCGCTCTGATCGGCGACATCGACAGGATGTCCGGCGACGGCGCGACGGTGCGCTTCATCATCGGCGAATACGGCGCCGGCAAGACATTCTTTCTCAATCTCGTCCGGCTCATCGCACTCGAAAAGAAGCTGGTCACGATCCAGGCGGACCTCGCACCCGACCGCAGGCTTTATGGCCGTGACGGCCAGGCGCGGGGGCTCTATGCCGAAGCCGTCAAGAACATGTCGACGAGGACGAAGCCCGACGGCGGAGCGCTGGCGAGCATCATGGAGCGGTTTCTGACGGACGCCGTCAGGCAGGCTGAGGCCGCGGGAACGTCGGTCGACAAGGTTATCGACACCAAGCTCGCCCCGTTGCAGGACGAAGTTGGCGGCTACGACTACACCGTGGTCCTGAAATCCTATCTCAGGGGCAGCGACAAGGGCGACGACGACCTGAAGACCGGCGCCCTTCGCTGGATCCGCGGGGAATTCTCGACGAAGACCGAGGCCCGGTCGGTCCTTCCGGTCCGGAACATCATCGACGACACCAACGTTTACGACTCGATTAAGCTCCTGGCCACGTTCGTGAGGATTGCGGGCTATGGCGGGCTCATGGTGATCTTTGACGAGATGGTCAATCTGTGTAAGCTCCAAAACTCGCAGACACGCACCACAAACTACGAGCAGATACTTAGAATCGTCAACGATTCTCTTCAGGGCAACGTCTGGAACATTGGCTTTCTGTTTGGCGGAACTCCAGAGTTTCTGCTGGACACGCGACGGGGGCTCTACAGCTACCAGGCGCTGGAAAGCCGATTGGCGGAAAATACGTTCGCAAAGGGCGGCCTGATAGACATGAGCGGGCCGGTGATCAGATTGCAGAGCCTTTCGCCCGAGGACATGCTGATCCTGCTGTCCAACATCCGGCACGTGATGGCGTGCGGCGATCCATCAAAATACCTCGTTCGGGACGAGGGGGTCGGAGGTTCGAATCCTCTCACTCCGACCATTATTCCTCTGACATTCCATTCACTTAGCGAAAATAACGAGACGGTTATGGGTAAGGCCGGGACCGCTTCGGTACCGCTTCAAGCCGCGTGGGCCGGTTTCCGGCCAGACGGCCCGCTTTCCGCCTGTTTGAGGTTCAAGAGAAGCAAGTCGAGGGCGATCTTGCTTGATGGCGCTAGGCGCGCTGGGACCGCTTGGGACCGCTTCGATTGGACGACGCAAGCGTCAAGCATGTCCTGAATCTCGCGGAGCCTCGTGAAGTCCTTGCCAGCTACGCGACGGATCACAAGCCGCCCGCGCGCGGCCTCGCGTCTCAAGCCGCTGACGGTCATCCCGCCGTCTGGAAACGCCATCCGAACTGCCGTCGCAAGCCGGATTGGCGTGTCTTGATGGACGGCCGCGAACGTCATCGCCACCTTCCACCATCGTTCATGTTTGCATCCATTCCGGACGCCTGCAATTCCTCAGGCGCGCGAGCCAGAGTCCGCTCGCGCTATCCCCAGAAATCTTGATATTCAGAATAGCATTACGCGACGCTTCGACTTACGTCTGCTTGCCTGACGCACTGCGGATTGTTGCGAAGGCGAGTGGTCGGATGGTGCGCGGGCGCGCCATGAGACTTACAATGGTCTGCCTGGCCGTCACATGCCGATATTCGGAATGCAAACGTGGAAATTGACCAGTTGTTAGCGGCGGCGAGAAAGCGCGCATAGACGGCGCGTGTTCGGTTTGATGGCTTATCTGCGTTGGTGAGACCGGCAACGAGAGCTGGCGCTTCAAGAACTGGGCCTGAGCCTCAAGAGACGGTTCCTCACGCCGCCGCGCTCGCCCCGGCTGCGCAACCCCGACCAGCTCCGCCGGGGCGAGCGCTACCCGCAGCGCACGATATTGAAGGAGTTGATTTGCGCGCCGATTGACCGTCGGGAATAGCGCGGCGCCGGCTGCAGGGCCTGGTTTTCAACTCGTGGTCAGAAGTTGGGCCGATCAGGGGAAGTCGTAATGTCGTTTCTTTGGTCGGCCTCGGAGGATGTCTGTTGCTCTTGGATTAGGCCTTGCAATCGACTCCCGTAGCGAGACCAGATTTTGTCTCTGATTTCGTCGAGCAGTTCGAACACGGCAAGCGCCTGCTCGGGCGTCCAGGTGGCGGGGATTTCGACGGCGATCGGACGCAGATGCGCGGGCAAGGGCGACGGCGGCGACGCGCTCATGGCTTGGCTCCGCGCCGCTGCCGCGCGCGCTGCTCGGCGCGGTCATGAGCTTCCTTGAGGCGATAGGAGTCGCCCTCGATGGCGATGATTTCGGCGTTGTGAACGAGGCGGTCAACCAGCGAGACGACGCAGGCGGCGTTGGGGAACACCTCGCGCCATTCGGCGAACGGCCGGTTGGTGGTGACCAGCGTGCTCTTGCTCTGATAACGCCGCGAGACCAGTTCGAACATGAGGTCGGCATGGCGGTTGGAATAGGAGAGATACCCGACTTCGTCGATCACCAGCAATTGCGGGCGGGCGTAGTGGCGCAGGCGGCGTCGCAACGCGGAATCGCTGTCGAGCGCGCAAAGGTCGCCGAGCAACTGGCCCGCGCTGGTGAACAGGACCGTGTGCCCCTGGATCAGCGCCTGGTGGGCGATGTTCTGCGCCAGGGTCGATTTGCCGACGCCGTTGGGACCGACGACGACGATATTGGCGGCCTCCTTGAGGAAGTCGAGCGCCATCAGCGCCTCGATGGCGGCGCGGTCGCAGCGCTTGGGCCAGTTCCAGTCGAAGTCGCACAGCGGCTTGAAGCGGCCGATATGAGCGGTCTGCAGCCGCCGTTCCAGGCTGCGGCAGGCGCGCTGCCGCTCTTCCCAATCGAGCAACGGCGCGACCCAGGTTTGGGTCGCGACCTCCGGCCAGTGCGCCACCAGGCCGTGCAGATGCAGCGCCTCGGCGCGGGCGCGCAGGGCGTCGAGGTCAGTCATCGGAACGCTCCTTGAGCTGGTCATAGGTTTCCAGCGCGTGCGGCTGCACCGGGGCGTCGCGCCGTTGCACATGCTCGGGCAACGCGAGGGCGACCTGTGGCGCCTGGCCGCGCTGTTCGCGGAGACGTTCGAGGGCGAGACGCACGGCGTTGGGATGCGGCACATCGCGCTCCAGCGCCTCGAGGATGGCCGCCTGCAAATCGGCGGCGCTGTTGCGGTCCAGCAGTCGGATCAAGGCGGAAGTGATGGCGCCCAGATCGGCGCCCCGTTCCGCGGCGCGCGCGAGCAAGGTCTGGCTGGCGGGGACGGCGTGGGCGAGGCGGTCCGTTGCGCGGTGCTGGCGAGCGGCGCTTTTCTGCTCGACCAAGGCTTGGACATGGGCGGCGGCCTCGATCTGCGCGCCTTTGTCGTAGCTGCGCCGGTGAACGGCGAGCACTTCGGCGCCATCGACAATGCGAACCTCGTGCGGATCGGCAAGCACCGACAGCACACGCCGCACGTGGGTGTGCGGGATCGAGTAATCGTTCAGGTCGAACCGGACATAGGGGGTCTTGCCGACCGAGACCTCCACCCGCTCGAGCAGCGGCGCGGGATTATCCGGCAACGCCAGCAGGCGGCCCGCTTCGTCGGCGAACACCGCGCGGACGGCGCGTTGCGGTTCGTCGGGGCAGCGCCGGTCGGCGGCGGGGCCAATGCACCAGGCCTCGGCCTGGGCATTGAGGTCATCCAGATCAACGAAGCTGCGGGCCGCGAAGAAGGACTCCCGGACGTAGCGGATGGCGCGCTCGACGCGGCCC
>CAVPXF010000040.1:0-17636 GCA_963709655.1 uncultured Alphaproteobacteria bacterium | reverse complement strand
CCGCGCGTGTTGGCGCCCTGAGGTCGGATGTTGATTTCCATATAACGGGACATCACGACACGTGAGTCGACCAAAGACTTGGAGTTTGAGGGCAAAGGCAGACTGTGCAGTCCGACTTGTTCGATCAACCTCTCCTTGAAGGCCTGGCGCAGGCTCGCGAGGTCATTTCGGCGAGCGAGGAACGAGATTTGATCGCATCCATCGATGGACTGGAGCTGTCGCCGTTCCGCTTCCAGGGGTGGCTCGGGAAGCGCCTGACCGCTTCCTTTGGTTGGCGGTACGACTTCGACACAGGATGCTTCGGCCGGGCCGATCCGATCTCCGACTGGTTATTGCCCCTGCGAAGGAAGGCTGCTGAATTCGCCCGACTTACGCCGGACGAGCTCGTCCAGGCTCTAGTGATCCGCTACGATTCAGGCGCCGGAATCGGCTGGCATCGAGACCGGCCGGTCTTCGAGCATGTGATCGGGGTTTCACTCGGGGCGCCGGCGACGATGCGGTTCCGACGCCGCAGGCCCGGCGGCTTTGACCGAGTTCTCGGTGCTACTTCGGTGCTACTGGAGCCGCGATCGATCTACCATCTCGCCGGCGCGGCTCGGCGCGAATGGGAGCACAGCATCGCCGCAATGGAGGCGACGCGCTGGTCGATCACTTATCGCAGCCTCTCAACGCGAGATTGGCCTTGACCATCCGGCGATAGTAGCTGGCGTCGACTCTAGAAATGGGATCTCTTGTTCAGGCGGACCGGTGCGGGACGCGTGTGTCGTCCGGAACGATCTCGGCTATTTGGCCATCACAAGACCATTGCTGGCCGGCTGGAACCTTCTCTTCGTGCTGAGAACGCGAGAAAGTGTTGCCGATAGCGGTTCGGCGTCCGTACTCGTCGCGCCTGCGGCGGGCAACCGATAGCCGCGGAGTGGAACGGAGGAGCCGCCCGATCAGGGGAAAGCACGTTTAGTGCCTGAAGATCCGCACCTACAAGGACACGCCAGCGGCCCGCGGTGTCGTACACGAAGAATGAAACCTCGTCAGCTCGGGGGAATGCGGTCATGGATGTGACAATCAACGTCAATTTAACGCCGAAAGAAGCCCGGGAGCTCGTGGGGCTTCCCGATCTGCGGCCTCTGCAGGACGAGGCGTTGGCCGAAATCCGCCGGGAAGTCATGGCTCAGGCGGAAAAGTTCTCGGCGGACGGGTTGCTTTCGGAGCGGTCGACGGGAGGCTATTGATCGAACGGGAAGGAAGGCAACGCAAATTTGTCGACCAAGTGGAGCAACGTACGTTTTCCGGACGGTACGCCGCGGAAAATGGCAAGGACGTTCTTTATGTCACAGAGCGGTGCGTGTTCCAGCTGACGAGGGACGGCGTCGAACTTACTGAGGTTGCTCCGGGGGTCGACATCAGACGCGACGTTCTCGACCGCATGGATTTCGAGCCTCTGATACGACAGCCACGCGAGATGGACCCTCGCATCTTCAGACCCGAGCCGATGGGCCTGCGAGAGGAGATGTTGCAATTGCCGTTAGACCTTCGGTTCAGCTACGATGAGGCGCACAACATCCTGTTTCTGAATTTCGCGGAGCTTGTGGTAAAGACCGACGCCATTATCGAGAAATGTAAGGAGAGAATTCGTTGGCTCATCGAACCTCTCGGACACAGGGTGTACGCGATCGTGAATTACGACGGCTTTGTCCTCGATCCCGAGGTTGAGGACGCTTGTCTCGACGCATTGAAGGAAGTTGGCGATCGATATTTTTATGGCGTGACACGCTTTGCGACGAGCGCCTTCATGCGAAGCAAATTACGGGGTGCGCTGGAAAAACGAGGCGTCTCCGCGCACGTGTTTGAGTCGGAAGAAGAAGCCAGGAAGGCCGTCCGTCAGACGAGTTGAGGCCGCATAGGTTGCCGACGCTCTCTGCCACCGCTCATTCCGTCTCAAGACTTTCAATTTCGAGGAAGGCTCGACGGGCCCAGGTGAGGTTGTGAGGACGAGAGCGGCTCGCTCGGAAAGTTAGGCGAGTCATCACTCGACAAGAGGGAGGGTCGCATGTTCCAGCAGGGTCTGTTCAAAGGCAAAAAAATCCTTGTCACCGGCGGCGGCACGGGTCTTGGAAGGGGCATGGCCGAGCGTCTGCTTGGGCTCGGGGCAGAGATCGCCGTCTGCGGCCGGCGCAAATCCGTATGCGAGGCCGCAGCGGAGGAGATGATGAGCGCGCATGGCGGCGTTGCAAAGGCTTACGGTGTCGATATCCGCGACGCCGCCGCCGTGGACGCTATGATCGAGGAGATCTTTCGCGATGGGCCGCTCACCTCGCTGGTCAATAACGCCGCCGGCAACTTCATCGCCCGCACCGAGGATCTGTCGCCGCGCGGCTTCGACGCTATCGCCAACATCGTCATGCATGGCACGTTCTACGTCACCCAGGCGGTTGGCAAGTGCTGGATCGCAGGCGGCGTTCGCGGCAGCGTGGTCTCCATCGTCGTGGCCTGGGTCCGCAACGGTGGCCCGTTCGTGGTTCCTTCGGCGATGAGCAAGGCGGCGGTTCAAGCGATGACCATGTCGCTTGCGGCCGAATGGGGTCGGTACGGCATCCGCCTGAACGCCATCGCGCCTGGCGAGATCCCAACCGAGGGCATGAGCAAGCGCTTGAACCCCGGCGATGAACCGGGCCGGGAGACGAAGGCTTCCAATCCCATGGGCCGCGTCGGCGCCATAGAGGAATTGCAGAACCTCGCCGCGTTCCTTCTGGCGGACGGCTGCGCATGGCTGACCGGCGAAACGATTGCCATGGACGGCGCACAGGCGCTCGCGACGGGCGGCAATTTCTACGAATTGCGCAAATGGGGTGATGCCGAGTGGCAAGCCGCGCGCGCCGCCATAGAGACACAGAACGCGCGCGACCGGGCCCAGCGGGAATGAGCAAGGAGGCGTTGGCTTTCAAAGCCCGACGGCGCCGCAAACAGCCCCGAATCGCTGGTCGCTTCGCCCATCGCTATCGTCCAGAGAAGAAAGGACGTTTCCAGAATGAATCTTCCCGCTTCAATATCTCCGGAGGAAGCAGCGAATAGGCTGGCGATCCGCCAGCTCATCGACGCCTATGCCCACTGCGCCGACAGGCGAGACGCCAGGGGACAGATGGCCCTCTTCGCGGTCGATTCGGTTTTTGAGGTCTTCATGGACAGCCGATCCACGTCCCCCACCCAGACTTTTCGCGGCAGGGACGCACTCGCCCCGGTGTTCGACAACCTCAACACCTATCAGGCGACCACGCACTTCAATGGACAAAGCACCGTCGAGATCGAAGGAAATACGGCGAAGGGCGAGAGCTATTGCATCGCCCATCATCTGACCGTCGACGGGGACAAGCGAACCCTCATGGTGGCGTCGATCCGCTATCTCGACGTCTTCACCAAAGAGGACGGGAAGTGGCTCTTCGCCGAGCGAAAGCTGATGGTCGACTGGACTGATACGCGCAGCTCAGTCGCCTGAGGAGCAGTCGCCGCCGTTGTGAGGAGCGAAGCGACGAAGCAATTCATCCGCCGCTGCGCCCTTCGATCAAGGATTCCCTCACGCTGTTGCAGCTTACCCGGGCAGAACCCGCTTTGGCGGCGTCACGTCTTCGATTTGCCGCCCTGGCCGACGCTGGCCCGAACGTCGTCGAGAGCCTCCTTCATGCGGTCTTGAAGGATCTTCACCGCCTCCGCCGTCGACTCCCGGGTCGTCTGGGCGGAATCCTTTGCTCCTTGAAGGGCAAGCTCGAAGAGCTTCTTGGCAAAATCCGTCTGTTTGGTCAGAGTCTCCCTCGGGTCGCCGAGCGGCTGATATCCGCGAATGAGCGTCGTCGCCTCGGTCAAGCCCGCCTCGAGCACCTCGCGTTGCTTGCGCACGACGGCTTGCGCGCCGCCCGCCGCCGCGATCGCCGACTCGTTCAACGCATCGAGGTTCTTGCGGTTCGCCTCGATCAGCTTCTCGACGTCGATCTGCGGCAGCCCGAGCTTGTCGCCGAAGCCGCGTAGCAGGTCCATATACGTCTGTGCGCTCTTTTCCGTCGTCATCATAACGCCTCCATTTTTGCTCGCGTTGAAAGTTGAGCGGCGCCCTTCCCGCCGCCCATGTCTCAGCCGTCTCCGCTCAAGAATCTCTCGATACGCGGCGCGACTGATTCGGCTCGCGTGACGAGAAAGAGATGCCCGTCGTCGATGATCTCCAGACGGGCGTGCGGAATGAGACGCGAGAGGATGTAGCCATTCGCGACAGGCACCAGCGGGTCGTCGCGGCCCATGAGCACGAGCGTCGGTTGCCGAATGAGGCGCAGCCAAGGGAGGCTGGTCCATCCGGCCAGCGCCAGCAACTGGTATACGTAGCCGAGGCGCGTCGCGCCGAACATCCCCGCCGCGTGGCGCGCGACGAGCGACGGATCATTTCGGAAGGCGCCTCCGTAAATTTCTGGAGCGACCTTGCGCAGGTATCCCTTGTGCCAATACCGGCGCGGTGTGGCGATGCGCATGAGCGTTTCCGGCCGTCCCGGGACCATGAGCGCGCCCGGCGACGTCGCCGCGAGGACGAGTCGGCGGCAGACCTTTGGATATTGGTAGGCGAATTGCTGGGCGAGACCGCCGCCCCAGGAGACGCCGACGACATCGACCTCGCCATAGCCTAGTTCGGCGACGAGACGCGCGCCGAGTTGGGCGATACTGGAGGGGCGGTAAGGCCGCTTGGGCAGAGGCGATCCCCCGATCCCCGGGATGTCGAAGATGATCGTCGTCGTGTGCTCGAGCGCTAGGAGAAAGGGTTTTGCAAGCTCCCAGTTCGCCCCGATTCCGTTGAACAGGAGCACCGGAGGCCGCGAATCGTCGCCGCGCTTCACTGCGACCATGAGCGGCTGCTCGCTGACCGTCATCATCCGCGCCTCGATGACCGGCGCGTCGCGAGGCTTCTCGTCTTGCGCGGCCAGGCTATCGTTCAAAAACGTAACTCCCAGGAGCCAGCGCAAGAACCGGATGCGTCTTGTCGCCGAGCGACTTGGGTGCGGCAACCTCCGGGCCCGAGCGCGAGCGCAGCCAGTCCACCCAGTCGAGCCACCAGCTTCCTTCCCGCTGCTCCGCCTCGGAGAGGAACGCGTCCGTTCCGCCGGCCTTCGAGGTTCCGGTGCGGAACGACGCCTTGCGGGCGCCGGGCGGATTGATCAGGCTCTGGAGATGCCCGCTGTTGGACAGGATGAAGCGCGTATCGTCGCCGACGATGCGCGCGGTCTCAAAGACGGACTTCCATGGCGTGATGTGATCGGTGACGCCCCCGACGACATAGGCGTCAACGCGCTCCTTCACCTTCCTCATATCGACGGGGCGCTTGTCGAGGACGAGCTTGCCCGGGTTGACGAACGGGTTTGTCGCGTAGAGGTCGACGTAGTCGCCGTGCAGCCGCGCCGGCAGTCGGGTCGTGTCGGCGTTCCAGTAGAGGATGTCGAAGGCGGGCGGTGCATTGCCGAGAAGGTAGTTGTTGACCCAATAATTCCAGATGAGGTCGTTCGGCCGCATCCAGGCGAACATGCGCGCAAGATCCTGCCCGTCCAGCACGCCGCGCAGGCGCGACGCCTCCTTTGCCGCGAACATGGTCTCGGGAGTGATGAGCGAGCCGAACGCGCTGTCGTCCATCATCTTTGTGTCTAGGAGACACACGGCGAGGACGAGGTTCTTGATCTTGTCGAGCCCGAGGGTCGAGGCGTAAGCGCAGGCCGTGATGCCGCCGGAGCAGGAGCCCATCATGGTGGCGTCCTCGCTGCCCGAGATGCGACGGGCCGCGTCGACGGCTTCATCGAGAGCGGCGACGTACGTGTTCAGCCCCCAGTCGCGATGCTGCACGCTGGGGTTGCGCCAGCTCACAGCGAAGATCTGGATCCCGTTCTGGAGGAGAAACCGGAACAGGCTTTTGTCCGGCGAAAGGTCGAGCGCATAGAACTTGTTGATCTGAGGCGGGGTGACGACGATCGGCCGTTTCGCGACGTTGACCGTCGTCGGCGCGTACTGAATGAGCTCGATCAACTCGTTGCGGAATACGACACTGCCCGGAGTTGTTGCGAGATTCTCCCCCACCTTGAACGCGGACATGTCGACCTGCGACGGCAAGCCGCCGTTCTTGGCGAGATCGTCCAGATAATTGCTGAGCCCGCTCACCAGGCTCTGCCCGCGCGTCTCGATCAGCCGCCGCGTCGCCACGGGGTTGCCGAGGAGACTGTTGGTCGGAGCGAGGGCATCGATGAGGATGCTCGCGAACAGATGCGCGCGTTCCTTCTCGACCTTCCCGAGGCTCGTCCGATCTACGAACGTCTCGAGCGCCTCGCCCCAGGCCAGATAGGCTTTGAGCAGACCGCTATGCAGCGGGCTCGATGTCCACGACGGATCGTTGAATTGTTTGTCCCCTGCGCTCGGCGACCGCTCCGACGTCCCGCGAAGGACGTCGCCAAGCTCGCTGACGAGCGCAAGCCACTGGTCGGCGGCGACCTGAGGCTCCTTGATCATCGCCTTGAAGAAGACGCCCGCGCTCTCGACGAGATCGGCGCTGCGGAGACCGACGATCGGATTGAGCGCCAGCGTGTGGCGCGCTGCCTGCTCGGACGCGTCGTCGGACTGCGGTCCTGTCTTCCGGTCGCCGGTCATTGCGCGCCGGTCCGAGTCTTGGGAACGAGAAACGCAAGCGTGTCCGCGATCAGGGCAGGTTTGTCCGAGCCTTCGACCTCCAGAGTGTTTCTCGTCTTCATGACGGCCTGCCCGTTTTCCTTAGGCTCGACGCCGATGAGTGCGACGCGCAGGCGAACGCGCGAGCCCGCCGGGACCGGCGCAAGAAAGCGCGCTTTGTCGACGCCGTAGTTCAAGCCGGCGGCCACGTCCGCCGGAAGGATGCCGACCTGCATCGCCAGCGGCGCCACCATGGCGAGGGTGAGATAGCCGTGCGCGACCGGCCCGCCATAGGGGCTTTCGCGCTTCGCGCGCTCGACGTCGACGTGAATCCACTGACGGTCGCCGGTGCATGAGGCGAAGGCGTCGATGCGGGGCTGGTCGACAGTCACCCATTCCGACACGCCGAGCTCTGTTCCAATTCGCTTGCTCAGGTCGGACAGCGTCAGGTCGCTCACCTCAGTCTCCTTCGGGGTCGATGCCGATCCGCGGCTCACTTGTCGCCAAAGCGTTCGCGGAGGACTTTCTTGTCGATCTTGCCAACGCTTGTTCTCGGGAGGCCCTCGATGAATTGGATCCTGTCGGGAATCCCGTATTTCGAAATGACGCCGCTGTCCGAGAAGACCTTCAGGTGAGCCAGAATTTTCTGCTCGTCGACCGATTCCTGAGAGGCCGGGTCCCTCACGACGAGCGCCATGGGACGCTCGCCCCATTTGTCGTCCTTGACGCCGATGACGGCGGCCTCGGACACGCCCGGGCAATGCCCGATGAGATCCTCGATCTGCAGGGATGAGACCCACTCGCCGCCCGTCTTGATCACGTCCTTGATCCTGTCCGTGATGCGCACATAACCGTCAGGAGACATGACCGCGACGTCCGACGTGTGCAGGTAGCCTCCCTCCCAAAGGTCCTCCGATGCGGCGGGATTGTTGAAATAGCCCTGCGTCAGCCAGGGGGCGCGGAGCACAATCTCCCCAGAAGATTTCCCGTCGTGTGGCACGTCGGTCATGCCGGGGTCGACGATGCGCAGATCGACCAAAGGAGCCGTCAGCCCCGCCGAGGTGCGGATGTCGGCTTGCTGATCGGGGTCGCCGTCAAGATCAGACGTGCGCAGCTGGGCGATGGCGATGACCGGCCCGGTCTCGGACATGCCGTAGCCGGCGAAGATGTCGATGCCGGCGGCAAGCGCCTGCTTCGCGAGCGCCTTCGTGAGCGCCGAGCCTCCGATGACCATCTTCAGCCCGGCGAGATTGGTTTTCGCCTCCGCCGCTGCGTTCAACAGCATTTGCAGGATCGTGGGAACGCCGTGGGTGAAGGTGACGCCCTCGGACTTGATCAGCTTCACCAGGAGCGCAGGATCGTAGCGGCCGGGATAGACCTGCTTGACGCCGGCGAGTGTCGCGGCCCAGGGAAATCCCCAGGCATGGACATGAAACATCGGCGTGATCGGCATATAGACGTCATCGCGCGAGAAACGTCCTTGCTTTCCGGCGATCCCCAGGAACGCAAGCTCTGTCAGGGCATGCAGCATGAGCTGCCTGTGGCTGTAGTAGACGCCCTTGGGTAACCCGGTCGTGCCTGTCGTATAAAAGGTCGTCGCCTGGGTGTTCTCGTCAAAATCGGGAAACGCATAGTCCGGCGGCGCCGCCGCGAGAAGGGACTCGTATTCCCCGATAAAGGGCAGACCGACGGTCTCCGGCTGCTCGCGGTCCGACATGAGGATCAGACGCTTCACGCCCGATAGGCTCGGCTTCAGCTCCTTCAGAAGCGGCGCGAAATCCTCGTTCACGAGCAGCGTCGTCGAACCTGCGTGATCGATCGTGTATGCGATCTGCTCGTTCGAAAGGCGCACGTTGACCGTCTGCAACACGGCGCCCATCATCGGGATTGCGAAGAACGCCTCAAGGAACCGATTGCTGTCCCAATCCATCACCCCGACCGTGTCGCCTGGTTGAACGCCGGCGGCTGCGAGCGCGGAGGCGAGGCGGCCGACGCGGTCGCGAATGTCGCGGTAGGAAAAGCGCTTGGCGTCGCGATAGACGACTTCCTGGTCTCCCGCCTGCAGCAAGGGCGCCGTCCAGATGTGCTTGAGCAGCAGAGGATACTGGTAGGCCGAGGGTGAGATCTGAATGAGCCGTTCCGGCACTTAGGGTCTCCGTCTTTTTTCGGCTGGTTCGCTTGCCTATCCCGACGATCACACGAAGGCGCTGAGACCAGTAATTGCCTTGCCGACGATCAGCGTATTCATTTCGCGCGTGCCCTCGTACGAGTAGATCGCCTCGGCGTCGGCAACGAACCGTCCGATATGGTTCTCGAGCAGGATCCCGTTTCCTCCGAGAAGCTCCCGGGCGTAGCCGACCGTCTCGCGGCACTTGACGGTGCAGAACGCCTTCGCCAGCGAGGCTTGCGCGTCGGTCATCTTCCCTTCGCTCTGCAACTGCCCGAGTCTCAGCATGAGGCACTCGGACGCCGTGACGTTGCCGAGCATTCGCACTAGAAGATCCTGAACGAGCTGAAAGCCTCCGATCGGGCGCCCGAACTGGTGTCGCTCGGTGGCGTAACGCAGCGCGTGCTCGTAGGCGCCGCGCCCGCAACCGACGGCGAACCAGGCGACGCCGGCGCGGGTCATGCGAAGGACCTTCGCGGTATCCTTGAATCCGTCCGCCTTCTGAAGGCGATCGGATTCCGGAACGCGGCAGTCCTTGAGCGTGATCAGCCCGTTCTGGACGACGCGGAGCGCGATCTTGTTCTCGATCTTCCTGACCGAGAAGCCGGGATTGTCCTTGCCGACGACGAACCCCTTCACGTCGCCGGACTTCTCGTCGCGGGCCCAGATGACATTGATGTCGGCGAAGGTCGCGTTGCCGATCCACTTTTTCTCGCCGTTCAGGACCCAGACGTCGCCCTCGCGACGGCAGGTCGTCATCATTCCTCCGCCGGTAGCCGAACCGACGAGCGGTTCCGTCAGGCCGAACGAGCCGATCTTTTCGAAACGCATCATGGAGGGCAGCCAGCGTTGTTTCTGCTCCTCGTCCCCACACAGGTAGATCGATCCGGCGGAAAGCCCGGTGTGGACGCCCCAGAAAGTCGCGATCGAGGCGTCGACGCGCGCAAGCTCCATGGAGACGAAGCCGTTGAGGAGCATGCTGCCGCCGACGGCGCCGTATCCCTCGTATCCGACGCCGCCAATACCGAGCGCGGCGATCTTCGGCACGATCTCGTGGGGAAACTTGTCGCGCGCCCAAAAGTCCTCGATCAGGGGAGCGACCTCGGACTCCATAAAGGCGCGCACGCGTTGGACGAGCGAGCGGTCGCGATCGGAAAGAAGTCCAGCGATCTTGTAGAAGTCTCCATCGGGGGGCGGGGGCGCGTATTCCGCGCCGCGAGTCGCGCCTTGGATGGTCAACGCACAGCCTCCCTGCGTGTATTGGTGGACAATTATTTCCTGTTATCCACTGCGCCTTGATCCTTCCGGCGCTCCCGTCCTTATTGTCTCATTTCGATAGCTCGTTCCAAGGTTCGGACCGGCCACGGGCGAGGGCGCCATTGGCCGAAATGAATGCAGTGCATGAGGGAGGGGAGGCGGCGTCCCAATGCTGCAGAGGCCCGGCAAATCCGACCGCGTTTACACGCCGACCAAGCTCGCTGCGATCGTCGATGCGGTTGTCGCGGAAGGCGTGTCTCCTGTTCACGCGCTTGCGGGGGTTGGCGTTTCGCTTGCGGAACTGGTCTCGCCCGACACCCGTGTCTCGCTTCAACAGGTGCTGATCGCCTGCGGCAACGCCATCCGATGGACCCGGGACGCCTCGTTGGCCTTTCGCGCCGGGGCCTCGATGCACCTCTCGTCCTTCGGCATGTACGGGTTCGCGATCCTGAGCAGCGCGGACTTTCGCAAGACCATGAGCTTTTGCGAGCGGTACCATGTCCTTGCGACGCCGCTCGTGACGCTCACGTTTCGTGAGGGCGACGGCCTCGGCGTCTGGTCGGTCGATCCGATCGTCCACACGCCGGTCGATGATCGCCTGTATCGTTTCGTCGTCGACATGCAGATGGGCGTCATTCTCTCGCTGATGAGAGACGTGATGGGGCCCCATTTCTCTCCGAGCGAGGTTGCGCTCGCCTACGCCCGGCCCGAGGATATGGAAGCCGTCGAGCTCTTCGGAAACGCCAAGGTCACTTTCGACCGGCCGGTCAATGCGTTCGCGTTCGATGCGACGTGGCTCGACGCCAGCCCGACCCTTGGCAACCGGACAACTTACGCGCTCGTCGAATCGCTTTGTGACGATCTGATCGCGGAGATGTCGGAGCTCGCCGGCGTCGCCGGAAAGGTCAGAGCGCTGCTGTTGCAGGACATCGGCAGGCAGCCCTCGCTGGTCTCCGTGGCCCGTAAACTGAAGGTCAGCGAGCGGACCTTGCGCCGTCGCCTAGCCCAGCAGGCGCTGTCGTTCCGCGGCCTGCTCGACGAGCTGCGCGCGCAACTCGCGGTTAGATACCTGCGCGAAACGTCGATGAACAACGACGACATCGCCGACGCGATCGGCTTTCGTGACACCGCCAACTTCCGTCACGCGTTTCGGCGCTGGACCGGCCGGTCTCCGAGCGCGTTCCGTCGCGCGCCGCGCTCCGCCGAAACAGTCGTCGCCGGCGTTTCGTAGGGGGGGATGAATCAAGGTCGATCCATCGCCGTCATTACCAGCGAAGCGAAGCAATTCGGAGAAGAAATATTGCTTCGCGGTATCTGGATTGCCTCATCGCTCACACTCCTCTCAATTACGGGCCTGTTTCAACCTGAAGTCATCACGCGCTAAAGCTGCGGGAAGATTAAGGCGAAGGTGTAGAGGGCGATTCCCGCGAGCCCGCCGACCACGGCGCAGTTCAATCGGATGTACCGGAGGTCACGGCCGACATTCAGTTCGATCACTTCGACGAGTTGGCGCATGTCCCATGCCTTGACCTGATCCGCAATGAAGACGGAGGCACCGCTCTTGTTGGCCGCGATGAAACTCTCCAGGGCGGTCGCACAGGCAAGGTTGATCTCCCTTCGCATGTCCGGGTCGGAGGCAATTTGCCCGCCGGCCTCTCGCAGCAGATTCGCGAGACGCTGCTCGACTTCTTTCCGCGAAGACCTTGACCGCCGACCAAAGCCCTTCGGCAAGATCGGCGATCTCCGGCCGACTGAAGAGCTCGCGCTCGAGCGCGGCGAGTTTCGTCGCAAACCCTGGGTCCTGCCCGGCGTGCTCGATCAGGGAGAGCGCGAGGCGATCGATTTCGCTGCGCAAAGGGTGGTTCGGGTCGGCCTACACCTCCTCGAGGAAGGAGGAGCCGGAGGCGACGACCTTGTTCAGGAGGTAGGCGTCCGCGCTATAGAACCGGAGCAGAGTTGGAAGCTCGTTGCGGATTTTCTCGCGCAACAGCACCCGGGTTTCCGGCTTGTTCAGAGCTTCTCGAACAAAGCCCAGGACGTCGTTGAGGACCCGTTGGTGGCCGCCGTTGGACTGGGAAGGGAACTAGTTCATCGATTTTGAGATTCGAATCATATTAGGCCGCCTGGTCGAGTTTGTAGGACCAGGTATGGACCACGGGGTGTCGGTTGAACTCATCCATGGCGGCCATGATGCGGTTCTTCAGCTCCTGTTTGGATGCGACGCGGATATGGCGCAGCACCGAGCGGGCGAGCTTGGAGAAGAACCCCTCGATGAGGTTAAGCCAGGAGCCGTGCTTGGGCGTGAAGGTGAATTGGAAGCGGCCGGCAGGCTGCTTGGCGAGCCAAGCCCTGGTCTCCTTGGAGATGTGCGCCGAATGATTGTCGAGGATCAGCTTGATCGCCGTATGGCTCGGATAGGCGGCGTCGAGAGCCTTGAGGAATTCAATGAATTCGCGGCTGCGGTGGCGATCCTTGACGAGCGCGTGAACTTGGCCGGTGATGAGATCGATGCCGGCGAGCAAGCTGACCGTGCCGTGGCGCTTGTACTCGTAGTCGCGCGCGAAGGTCGCATGTCTGCCGGGCTCTGGCGACAGGTCAGGGGCGGTCGTGGCGATCGTCTGAATGCCAGGCTTTTCATCGTAGGAGACAATCGCCACCGCATCACTCGGCTTTTGTTTTGCGGCCGTCGCCGTCTCTTTGATGAGCTTCACTTCGCGATAGACGCACAGAACCTCCACCATCTTCTGCCTGAACTCCGGATCGCGGCGTTCCAGGTAGTAGCGGACCTTGTGCGGCTTCACCTCTTGCTCATTGAGGATCTTGCACACCGTGCCCTGAGCCAGCTTGCCGAGGCAAGCGTGCCCTTCGGCCGGACCGTACTCGCGCGCGTGGCGGGCGAGCAGCCGCGTCGTCCACAATTCGTGGGGATAGCCGAGGTCCTTGGCCTTGCGGCAGGCGAGGTCGACAATCCAGGCCTTGGCCTCGGCGGTGATTGTCGGCTCCTTGCCGGGCCGCGGTCGATCATCGAGCGCCCCCAGCGCACCCAAGACCAGCGCCCGTTCGATACAGCGCTGAACGGTCTGATGATGTGCGCCGACGGTCCGTCCCACCTGAAAAAAAGACGGCTCGTCCCGATAGACCAGCAGCATCCGCGCTCGCTCGACCCGGCTCGCCGGCTCGGTTCGCGAGCGGGCGATCGCGCGCAACGCCGCCAAATCCTCCGCGCTCATCGCCAATTCGATCGCCTTCCGCCGTCCCGCCACGACTTCAAACCTCGCTTCCGAATCAAAGCGCAAAGGCTACAAGCCATGTCGAGAAAAATGAATCCCGGACACGTGATCGGTTTCATGGAATCGATGAACTAGGCCCACTGGGGGGCGCCAATCTGTCGGCCGCGCTTGGGCCTCGGGCGCTGGGGCGACCGGTAGAGTGGCTGCAAAGGAACGAAGCCGTGAGCAAGACCAAAAAAAAATATTGTCAACATGCTGGCGGATGACACGGCCGCGCCGGCCGCCGCTCGCACCTTGGCCAAGGCTGCAGAGCAGGAAGGGAAGCTGATCTCCGACTATCTGACGGAACGGCTTCAGCACGACGACGCGCCGCCGACGAGTGCCTGGAACAAAATGAAGGCGGCTGCCGCCGAAGCTCGGGAAAGGAGACAAGCGAAGGACGAGAAGTTTGAGCCGACAGAACCGCGACCCAGATACAAGGAGCCAGCGGAGGTCACTGCGATGGTTCTGGCGTACAAGGAGCAGATCGAGTTCCTTGACCGCCTGAAGCTCGTTGTAAAGGCGATGAAGGGCTTGCCGCCGGATACGAATTTCGCCCAGGCCCTGGCCGCTGCGATTACAGAAGGCGCGCGGACGTTGAAGGCGCTTGAGAAGGAACAAGAGCCGATGATCGCAACCGGCATTGCCGCGAGAAAAGCGAGCGCGGAGGCCTATGCCATCGCCTTCAAGGCCTGGGAGGCGCGCATGGAGCGTGAGCGAACTCGCTCGGAGGAGGCGCGGCGCGAGAGGCTCTGACGGACATTTACGAACTACATTTCAACTCGTCGCCTTCAAGGACGGTGACGTATTAAAGCGGGAGGCCCCGGCCTGATCCCCGAGTTGGGCTGGGGGATGTTGGAAGGCCGGAAAGCCTGCCGTAATTTTCACAGCACGACTGTCTCACTGTGGTCCGAATCCGACGCTTGCATCCCGCAGCGACCGCAGCTCGCGACGTATTGGAAAACTTGCGGGTCGCGACCGCGAACGTCGCAAGTCGGGCAGGCAACCAGGCGTTCCCAGGTGAGACTTGTAGGCGCAGTCTCCGCCCAGAGCGGTCATCGAGAAGTTACCTCGCGGACGCTGCAACTGCAAAACGCAGGCTTCTCGTTGCGATGCTGCTCTGCGTTAGCTACCCCGCGGCCGAGGCGATTGAGGGTGTGAGCTGGGATTGGGGCACGCGTTAGACGGCGGCGGCGAATGGCAAGGGCAGAAAGGGCCTCGCGTTGACTGCGTGCCGAGCGAAGCGGAAAATCGTCGATGCGAATAGCCTCGCAGCAGCCAGAGCCGTCGGCGATCAGGAGGAGGACGGTGTGCCGCAAACTTTCACTCTGCAAGTTCCGGATAGCAAGATTGCGGACTTGCGCGAACGTCTCGGGAGAACCCGATTTCCCGACCCCGCGCCAGGCGACCCATGGGCCTTCGGGACCAGCGTCGACTACCTTCAGCGTCTCGTCGAGTATTGGCGGAGCGAGTTCGACTGGCGCGCGCAGGAGGCGCGACTGAATGCGTTCCCGCAGTTCAGGATCGAGGGGGCGGACGCCAACCTTCATTTTCTGCATGTTCCGGGGAATGGGCCGGCGCCGATGCCCCTCCTCTTGATGCATGGGTGGCCGGGGTCCGCAGGGCTGTGCAGTTCTCTATGCCTTGAGTGGTCTTGAGGTGGGGTCTGGGATTCCCGCGGGCGAAAATGTGTGAATCTATAGGCGACAACCCGAATCGGAGGTTGTCCCATGCCGGCATCGTTGCTGGAGGTTTTGCGCACCATCCCAGACCGTCGTCGTGACGAAGGCAAGCGGTTCGATCTGGCCACGGTGTTGCTGTACGCCATTCTCAGCATGGTCGCCGGGGCCAACTCCTACCGGCAAATGCATGAATTCATTCGCATTCATTTGCAGCGGCTGAACGAAGCGTTCGGCCTGCGGCTCCGCTGCTCACCCTCCTACACCGGGTTGCGGTTGATCATTCAAGGCGTCGATCCGACCGCTTTGGAGGCCGCGTTTCGCCAGCACGCATTATCGATTTCGACGCCGCTTGCTTCGGACGGCCTGACTGCGATCGCGGTTGACGGCAAGACCCTTCGCGGCAGTTTCGACGCCTTCAGTGACCGCAAGGCGACGCACATGATGTCGGCGTTGCGGCAAGCCGATCAGATTGTGCTCGGCCATCTGATGGTCGACGAGAAGAGCAACGAGATTCCGGCCGCGCCGGAACTGATCGAGGCGCTCGGCTTGAAGGGGTGTGTGTTCACGCTCGACGCCGAACACGCCCAAAAAAAACGTTCGAGCGCGTGATCGCCTCGGGCAATCATCTGCTCACTCAGGTCAAGGACAACCAACCAAGCCTGCGCCGTAAGCTTGAACTGGGAACCGCAGGACGAAAGCCAACCGGCTCGGACAAGAGCCAGACCGCGGGCCGCAACCGCTGGGAAACCCGCGAATTGACGGTGTTTCCGGCCAAGGCGTGGTTTCGCCATACGCCATGGGAAAACCTGATCAAGACCGTGCTCCGCTTGGAGCGCACGGTCTACAAGCGCAACCCTGCGACGGGTCTTTGCACCCAGACAAACGAGGTCGCCTTCTGGGTCTCTTCCGCTTCCAGCCAGACGCCCGAGCGCTGGAACGAATGGATTCGCGCGCATTGGCGCATTGAGAATGGCAGTCACTACGTGCGCGACACCGCCTTTGCCGAGGACGCTTGCCGCATCCGAAAGAACCCCGATATCGTCGCGCGCCTGCGCTCCTTCGCCTACAATCTGACCAGGGCTTCGGGATGTGACAACATCCGAAATGCTCGCTGGCGGGCCGCCCTCGACATCAATCTCGTGCTCGAAATGCCCTCTTTAGCGTAGAACTAAACGGCCCTGCCGGGGTCCGTGTTCGAGTTCCTGGAGCTTGTTCCGCGACTTAGGCGACGCCCAAAGACTATCGCTCCATGGTGTTTTTTCTCGGCGCGATGTTGTAGTTCCATTCTGGGTGGAACGCGTCGCGGGTTATGTTCAGGCTCGCCATGTCCGCGTCGGAAACCTTGATGCCCTTGCGATAGGTATTTCGATCGAGCCCGCAGGAAATCTTCAAGCCGGTTTTCGTTGTTGTGTTGGAAATCAGTGCGATGACGATGAGCAGGCTGGCCAGAGGCATGGCGCGCCAGTTTTGTGTGATGTGACAGAACATGCGGTGCTCGATCTTGTTCCACTTCGATGTCCCCGGCGGGTAGTGGCAGACCTGGATGATCAGCCCGGTTTCATCGGCAAGTTGCTGGAGCGCCAACTTCCACAGACGCAAGCGTGAACCGTTGGAGCCGCCGCCGTCGGCCGTGATCATCAGGCGCTTCATGCCGGGATACAGCCCGCGGCCGATTTGTTCGAGCCATAGACGAACCGCGTTGACCGCGAATTGCCCGGTATCGTGGTCGATTCCGAGGCTGACATAGCCGAGGTTGGCGCCGATGTCGTAGACGCCGTAAGGGACAACCTTGCCGAGCTCCTTGTCCTCGAAATCGTGGGTATTGACCTCGATCGGCTGGCCTTGCGGCCCATAGTCGCTGCCGCCGTTCTTGAATTCGCCGAGCAATTCCTTCTTTTTCGCGTCGATTGATATCGTGGGTTCGCCGGCTGCCTGGAACGCTTCGACCTTGGCGTTGATATATTCGAACTGCGCGTCGCGATCGGGATGTTTGCCGCTCTCTTTGGTCTTCCGGTTGTAATGGCGGCAGTATTTCAATTCCCGCAATAATTTGGGAACGGTTGACGAACTCACCTTATGGCCCATCTGGCGAAGCGCCGTCGCCAGCTTCTCGTGGCTCTTGGACACCCATACCAATGGCCGCATCGGATCGCCCATCGTCGCGGGCTCGAGCAATCGTTGCAAGTCCGCCAGCAGCGTCGGATCTTTGGTTGTCAACAGAGGGCCGCCGCCGCCTTTCCGCCGCACCTTTCCTGTCAATGAACCGGGGTCCTGCAGGTCCTTCAGACCGCGTCCAATCGTGCTGCGGGCGACCTTCGTCGCGCGCGCCGCCGCCGCAATCCCACCGTAGCCCGCGGCCTTCGCCTCCGCCGCCGCGTTCAACCGCCGGCCCCGTTCGTTCAGACAGGAACGAAGCGCTTCGTAACGGGCTCGCAGCGGTGATTCGTCGATCATCTATCTGCTATAGACCGCAGCCCCGGCGACAGGAATCCCGTAAACAGACCACGCCAGTAGAACACCAAACCGATTCACCAGTCTTTGGGCGTCGCCTTACCGCACCTGCGCGCTTCGGCGGCGATTCCGCGG
>CAVPXF010000039.1:0-424275 GCA_963709655.1 uncultured Alphaproteobacteria bacterium | reverse complement strand
GGGGAGGGCCTCTCCAAGAACGGCAATCCGCGGGTGCGCCGCATGCTCACCCAATTGATGTGGCGCTGGACGATCTTTCAGCCGCAGAGCGCGCTGACCCGCTGGTTCGTCGCGCGCACCGGCGGCGCCAAGGGCCGGATGAAGAAGATCATGGCCGTCGCCCTGGCGCGCAAGCTGCTGGTGGCCCTGTGGCGCTACATCGAGGCCGGCGTCATTCCCGAGGGCGCGCGCCTGGCCGCAGCGTAAGGGCTTAGTGCGGAGCGATCAAGACATCGATTGAGACATCGATTGACAGGTCAACACGAGGATCGGGCGACAGAGCGATGCTGACGTCTGCAACCTTCCAAGGTGGGCAGGATGCCGCGCCGGACTGTGGCTGCAAAACGCCGCCGTCAAGATTGGTCCTGCCCCCTTGGTTCCCCACCTGGCCCCTGACGCAAAGGGCATCATGGTCTGGCGTTCGGCCCGAGCCGAGCGCCGCCGGATACGAGCTTGCAGGCCATGCATGGCCTGAGCAGAGGGGAACCGCCTTGGATCGGCTGTCGACCGTCGCCGTCGAAATCATCGGCCTGCGCCAGCGAATTGGCCGGCCCTCGAAGCGCCGCCGCCCCAGGGCGGGCAGCGCGGGTCGTCAAAGGACCCGCGATGACCGGCGGCCGGCGTCGACCTCTTGGACAACCTCTTGTTCCGAGGGTGAGGGCCCCTCAAGGACTAAAGCGGCTTCGCCGCGGCCCTCCGGGCCGTCCTTGACCGGCCCTCACACTCGGAATTTTCGCATCCAAGAGCTCGACGCCTCGGATTGGTCGCGCCGACCGGCCGACTGAGCCCGCCGCCGCTCTTCATTCGAAGGAGGATGCCAATTTCGCCCTTGACAACCAGCCCCCCATACGAGCCCGGGGGTTGTTCCATTTCGATGTGCCCGGCGGATAGTGCCGGACCTTGATCGTAAGGCCGGTCTCGTCCGCAAGCTTCTGCAGCTCCACTTTCCAAAGCCGCACACGTGAGCCGTTTGAGCCGCCGCAATCTGCCGTGATCGTCAGCTCGCCTGCCTTCGGATAGCGCGCCTGGCCAATCCTTTCGAGCCAAGTGCGAATAGAGGCGACCGCGAACTCGGCCGTGTCGCAGGTGATGCCGAGGCTAACCCAACCCGCATCAGCGGCAATATCATAAACGCCATAGGGCGCGACCTTGCCGAGTTTCTTGTCCTCGAAGTCGTGCACTTTCACGCGTTTGGGATCGCCCTTCGGCCGCCAGTCGCTGCCGGCGTTGCGGTAATTGCCGACCAGTTCCTTTTTCTTCGTATCCATGGAAATGACGGGCTGGCCAGCCGCCTGAGCCGCAAGGACTTCGGCGTTGATGTATTCGAACTGGGCATTGCGATCGGGGTGGCTCGAGCCCTCGTCGGCTTTCCGGTTGACCTGCCGTGAGAAACCGATCTCGATGAGAAGCTTGCGCACGCTGTTGGGGCTGATCGAGTGGCCCATGGCGACAAGCGCAGACGCCAGCTTGTCGAGACTCTTCGATACCCACAGCAGCGGGCGGACCGGGTCGCCCAGCGTCGCCGGCTCGACGAGGCGCTTGAGATCATCGAGCAGCGTTGCGTCCGTTTCGGTCAATGATCGAGGGCCGCCGCCTTCACGGCGAACTTGGCCGGGAGCAAGTGGCGGCGCATCGAGCTCCTTCAGTCCACGTCCGATCGTGCTGCGCGCCAGACCCGTGACGCTTGATACGACCGCCAGACCACCCCATCCGGCGGCGCGCGCCTCGCTCGCCGCAAACAACCGACGACCGCGTTCGTCCCGTTTCGAACCGTCCGCTTGCCAACGTTGCCGAATCGCCCGCCAATCGATCATGCAATCGCTGGTAGCGCGCAACCCGGCACCAAGGAATCGTCCACAACCGAGTCAAAAGGTCGCATCGCCATTCACGGCCGATCCCGATTCACTTATCGTTGCGGCTGTCCTTAGCTTGCGGCCGGGCCATGGCTGAGTTTGCGGTGGGCGACGCCCTGTCTCCATCTTTCGGAACGCCGCTCATTTTCGGCTCCGCATACATCTCAAATCGCCACACCTGACTTCAGTCCCGCTTCGCGACCGAACCTTCTCGCATTGGCGCGAGCTCTCCAAGACAGCGCCGCCGCCTGATCTCGCCTCTCGGAAAACCGCCCGGCTTCGGTCCAGAATCCGCTTGAGCTGACGATGCCGTCCGACACTTCCGCGATTTTTCCTTCGCGTTCCTGGACCGCTGAGCATCAGGGCGCCAGTCTCAACTCCAACAGGCTGCGCGCGCAGTCGAGCCGGCTTTCCTCGAAAGGTCTCGGCGCCCAACCGAGCAGACGCTTTGCTTTCTCGGACGAAACGACGCGCTCCTGATTGAGTTCATGCACCACAGAGCGCAATCCGGGATCGCGCAGCCAGATCAGCCGCACGAGGATGTTTGGCACGGTGCGAGTCGGCACCTTCTCCGCCGCCTTGCCGAGATGTCGGCGCAGAATCGCTGCGGCGTCGGCAAGCCAAGCGAACTTGCCGCTGCCCGCGATGCGTTCGCCCGCGGCTTCGACCCGTGTCATCGCGAGCGTCCGAAGATCGGCGATGTCGCGCACATCGACGACCGGAAAGCCCAGCCTCGGGATACCCGCCATATCGCCGGTCAATAGCCGTCTAACCGCCTGCACCGACGCCGACAGATCGGGCAAAAGTTCGGGACCAATGATGACGGTCGGTAAGACGACGACAAGTTCGGGGCCGCCAGGGTTGGCTTTGATGAAATCCCAGGCGGCTCGTTCGGCCAGAACCTTCGACTTCACATAAGGCGTCGTGCCGCGGACTTCGGGATCGGTCCAATGGTCCTCAGTGAGAGGAACCAGCCTCCGCCTTCCTGGAGGATCCGAGAGCGCGCTCGACGACGACGTCATGACGACGCGCTTGACCTTCGCCGCGACGGCCGCGCGAAGGACACGCAACGCGCCGTCCCGCGCCGGAACAATGAGATCGTCCGGATTCGTCGGCTGAGCGACGGGAAAGGGCGATGCGACGTGCAGGACGAAATCGCAACCTCTCGCGGCTTCGTCCCATCCCGTGTCGTGCGACAGATCGGACCGAACGAAACTCAGGCAATCGGCAGCAACACCCTCGCGAGCGACCGCAGTTCGCACTTCATCCGCGCGCGCAAGGTCGCGCAGCGTCGTGCGGACCTCATATCCGGCTCGGAGAAGTTTGGCGATTTGCCATTCGGCGAGAAAACCCGAACCGCCGGTCACCAAGACCCTGCCCGTCATTGCCTATCGTTCCCATTTCTTCAGCCGGTGTTTGGTCCGCACCTTGGTTTGCGACGACTGTGCCGTTACATTCGCTTCGCCGCGGCTCACGCATTCCTGATTGGCAGGTGTCTGATCCGCCGGCCGGAAATCGCGAAAAGAGCGTTGGTTAGGGCCGGGGCGACGGGCGGCACGCCGACCTCGCCGAGGCCGCCGACAGGCGCGTCGCTCTCGACGAAATGAACTTCGATCTGGGGCGTTTCGGCAGGCGTCAGGACCGGATAGTCCGAGAAATTCGTCTGCATCACGTGGCCATCGCTGACGATAATTCGTTCATGAACGGCCGCGCTGAGACCGATGAGGATTGCGCCTTCGACCTGCCGTTGCGCCGTACCGGGGTGCACGACGCTGCCACAATCGACGGCCGCGACCACGCGCAGGATGCGCGGCGCGCCATCGGGCGCGAGTGAGGCTTCGACCACCTCAGCGACGATGGTCTCGAACGAAGGCGCCAACGCGATCCCGCGTCCGATCCCCGGCGGCGGCGGGGGATTCCCAGTTTGCCGCCTTCGCCGCAACGTCGAGCGCGCGTTGCTCACGCGAGCCGTCGGCAAGCAGCCTCCTACGAAAAAGATAGGGGTCCTGGCCGCTCTCGTACGCGAGTTCATCGACAAAGCTCTCGGACCAGAACGCGTGCTGGGAACTGTTCACACTGCGCCATGATCCGATGCGGACATGATGAGGGACCGCAATCGAGCGGATCGATTTGTTGGGAACCGCATAGGGAATGTCGAAGGCGCTCGCCAGGGAGGCAGCACCGGCGACATAGATTTGATCCCAAGCGATGAGGGCGCCGTCCTGATCCAGCGCTCCCCGGATTCTCGTCATGACTTGCGGTCGGTAGGCGTCCTGACCGAAATCCTTCTCGCGGCTTCGAATCATCTTGACCGGCCATGGAGACCCCGCGCGCGCAATTTCTGCGGCCTACGCCAAATAGACGTCCGCGAAGGAATTTTGCGCTGACCGCGCCCCAAAACAACCGCCGCAGGGCAGAGCGACAAACGTGACGGCCGAGGCGGGCAGGCCGGCCGCATTTGCGACCGCCATCTTCGAGGCGAGCGGATCGCGATCGCTTGCATAGATCGTCAGCTTGCCGCCGGCGAACTGGGCGGTTGCGCTGGTCGGCTCAATCGGAGCATGGGCCAGAAACGGGACGCGATATTCGGCCTCCACAATGCGTATGTTTTCGCGCTGAAGCGCCCTCGCTGCATCGCCGACCGAAACATCGCTCCTCGCAGGCTCGGTATTCATGGCGCGCGACTGGCGCTGGAACAGTTCGTCCGACGACATTGCGCCGTTGCCGCCGTCGGAAAAACTCGGCGACAATCTTTCGAGGCTTTTCGAGCCTGCCAATAACTCGCCGCGATAACCGCGACGGAATTGACCAGGCAGACCACCCGTTCAACGCCTTGAACGGGGAGAGCCGGCTGCGGATCGACATGCAGCAAACGGCCGCCATGGACCGGCGCCGACCGAATTGCCGCGTACCGCATTTCCGGCAAGTCGACGTCGATTCCGAATTGGAGCGCGCCCGTTACCTTCGCCGGAATGTCCGGGCGAGGCAGCGAGCGGCCAATGAGTGCGTAGTCCTTGTTCGATTTGAGACGCAGCCTCGCCGGCGCGGCCAGTCTTTCCGCATCCGCGGCGAGCAATCCGTAGCGAATGGTTTGCCCGGTCTCGCGATGAACGACAGTAGAAGGTTCGCGATCAATCGGAGTGGGCGGCATGTCGTTGGCCGACGCGCGAGAGGCGCTCGTCCGTAGGATTGTTGCGATTTCTTTGAACGAATCGGGAGCGATCAATGTCCCTTCATCCTCGCGGCGTCATCGTAACCGGCGGCGGGCGCGGCATCGGCCGCGCGATTGCGCTGGCGCTCGCCGGGGCCGGCGCCCGTGTGATCGTGTCCGCCGCCCGCCAGAAAGCCGAAATCGAGGCGGTCGCGGAGGAGGCCGAGCGGCGTTTCGGCGAATGGCGGATCGTTCCGGTCGTCGCCGACGTCACCCGCGAAGACGATTGCGCACGTCTGGTCGCTGAGGCGACCAGACGCTTCGGCCGGCTCGACGTCCTCATCAACAACGCCGGCCGTGGCATGAAATACGTCAGCGAAACCTTCATCACCGAGCCGACCCGGTTCTTTGACGTCGCGCCCGAGACCTGGCGGATGGTGATCGACACCAACGTCGTCGGGCCTTTCCTAATGGCGCGGGCGGCCGCGCCCGCAATGATCGCGGCCGGATGGGGACGGATCGTCAACGTCTCGATGAACCACGAGACCATGCGCCGCCGCGGCTTCTCGCCCTACGGGCCGTCGAAGGCGGCGCTCGAATCGGAACCATCATCTGGGCCCAGGATCTTGCCGGGACGGGCGTGACGGTCAACGCGCTGCTGCCGGGCGGGGCGACAATGACCGGGATGATCCCGGGCGGCGTCGCGCCGGAGGTCAAGGCGCAATTTCTCGATCCGGCCATTATGGGGCCGCCGGCGGTCTGGCTCGCCTCCGAGGGATCCGATGGCGTCACCGGCCGACGGCTTGTCGCCGCGCGCTGGCGCACGGACCTGCCCGAGCCGCCAGCGGCCGAGGCCGCGGCGGAGATGGCGGGGTGGACGGTAAGCTAGCGGAGCGGCGCCTTGCCAGCGCGCCGCCGCCGCGATAGCGGTCGGGCCTCGTTTCAATGGGAAAGCCATGACTTCAACGATGGTCGTCACACCGTATGGGGCAGCGCTCGGGCGCGCCTGCGGGTCCTGCACGCTTTGCTGCAAGGTCTATGCGCTGGCGGAGTTCGAGAAGCCGCCGGGCGTCTGGTGCCGCGAATGCGCGCCCGGGAAGGGGTGCAAGATCCACGACCAGGCGCCGGAGCAGTGCCAAAAATTCTTTTGCCTGTGGATGACCGACGCCAAGCTGCCCGAGGCCTGGAGGCCCGACCACGCCAAATTCGTGCTGTCGATCTTCCCGCCGAACGGCTTCGTCTACGGCCAGGTCGATCCCGGCTCGCCGGGCGCCTGGCGCAAAGAGCCCTTTTTCGCCGGCCTGAAGATCCTTGCCCGCTCGATCCTCGGCGAACGCCGACACGTGATCATGTTCGTCGGCGACGAAGCGACGCTGGTCATGCCGGACGATGCGATCCCGCTCGGCAAGATGACCGCCGCCGACCAGTTTCGCATCGAACCGGCCTTCGGCCCGAGCGGCCCGACGTGGCGAGCGGCGAGAGTCTGAGCGAGGTCCGACGATCCGGGCAAAATCGCCCCGACGGGCAGCGGGCGCTGGCCGGGACTCAAAACCGCCGCATCTTTGGTCTTGAAGCTGGTCGCCCCGCCGGAGCCGCGGCGGGCGGCTAGGATCGCGGGAGGGAGGAAGATCTTGCGGAATTTGCTGCTTGCCGCCGGATGTCTCGGCGCGATGATCGCGCCCGGCTTGGCCGATCCGGCCATCACCACCGCCCCGTCCGCCATGCGCCGGGCAGCCAATGTCCATTCCCGCGTCGTCCAAGTCGTCCCCGCCAACGCCGGGGTCGAGATCCGCAGCTGCGGCGGCCGCTGGTGCTATGGCTCCTGGCGCGGCCGTCACGGCTATCTGCCGGCCTTCGCAGTGGCGCAGGGCGGCCCGCCGCCGTCTCCTCCGGTCGGCTTCTCCTCGCCTCCGCCGCCGCTCGCGGTCACTGCGCCGGTCGTCGTGGCGCCTGCCCCGGTCTATCACTGGGGCGGAGCGTACGTCGGGTTCGGCGGGGGCGACTGGTGACGCCGACAGGGGCCCTACCGCAGCGCGTTCCTCGGCTCTATATGACGGGCTGACCCCTGTTTCTTAAGGAGACGAACGCGTGAGCGAAGCCGTCGAAGGCGAGAAGATCCCTGTCACTGTGCTCACCGGCTATCTTGGCGCTGGCAAGACCACGCTGCTCAACCGCATCCTTAGCGAGCCGCACGGCAAGCGCTACGCCGTGGTCGTCAACGAGTTTGGCGAGATCGGCATCGACAACGAGCTAGTCGTCGGCGCCGACGAGGAAGTGTTCGAGATGAACAACGGCTGCATCTGCTGCACCGTGCGCGGCGATCTCATCCGCATCATCGAGGGTCTGATGCGGCGCAAGGGCAAGTTCGACGCGATCATCGTCGAGACGACCGGGCTTGCCGATCCGGCGCCGGTGGCGCAGACCTTTTTCGTCGACGAGGACGTGCAGAGGGCGGCTCGGCTCGACGCGGTCGTTACCGTGGCCGACGCCAAGTGGCTCGCCGCCCGGCTGCGCGATGCGCCCGAGGCCAAGAACCAGATCGCCTTCGCCGACGTCATTGTGATCAACAAGACCGACCTCGTCACCCCTGCGGAATTGCGCGAGGTCGAGGCGCGCATCCGTGCGATCAACCCTTATGCGGCGCTGCATCGCGCGCAGAAATGCGACGTCGAGCTCGCCGACGTGCTGGAGCGGCGCGCCTTCGATCTCGACCGCATCCTCGACATCGAGCCGGAATTCCTCACTGCCGAGGAGCATGACCACGACCATGATCACGGCCATGCGCACGAGCATCACGGGCTCAAGCACTACCACGACGAGGACATGCAGTCGGTGTCGATCAGGCTCGAAGGCGAAGTTGATCCGGCCAAGTTCATGCCCTGGATCAATCGCGTAACCCAGGAGCAGGGTTTAAACATTTTGCGCTGCAAGGGCATTGTGGCGATGAAGAACGATCCCAAGCGCTTTGTCTTCCAGGGCGTGCACATGATGCTCGACGGCGATTCGCAGCGCGAGTGGCGGCCGGACGAGAAGCGCGAGTCCAAGGTGGTGTTCATTGGCCGCAATCTCGAGGAGGACGACATCCGCAAGGGCTTCCTGGCTTGCGCCGCTTGATCCGGCGCCTCGCACGATGAGCGACGCCCAGACCTCGACCTCGCTGACCCAGCACCTCAACGTCTTCGACGCCGGCGCTGAGGTCGTCGCGGCGGCCTTTCTCGGCGAGACGCCGGCGCTGGCGCTCGCCGACGGCTCGGTTCTCGTCGGCGAGCCTGAGGCGCAAAAGCGCGTCGCCGCCCATCCCGACGCGGCGATCCTGACAGCCGTTTCGGACCGCCAGACGCTGCTCACAGGTGGCGACGACGGGCGGGTGACGGCGATCGATGCCGATGGCGACCTCCGGGAAATCGCCGACGAGAAGGGTCGCTGGATCGACGCGCTCGCCCTACGCGGCGGGAATTTCGCCTGGAGCGCCGGCAAGACGGTCAGCGCGCGCGACGAGGCCGGTCTCGTCAAGACCTGGAATGCGCCTTCGAGCGTACGAGGGCTCGCCTTTCAGCCGAAGGGCCATCGGCTGGCGGCGACGCATTACAACGGCGCCACGCTCTGGTTCCCGAAGGTCGAGGGCGCGCCGCAGATGCTGATGTGGAAGGGCGCCCATCTCGATGCGACGTTCTCGCCCGACGGGCGCTTCCTCGTCACCTCGATGCAGGAGAACGCATTGCACGGCTGGCGGCTCGTCGATTCGCGGGACATGCGGATGACGGGCTATCCCGGCAAGACACGCTCGCTTGCGTGGTCGCACGACGGGAACTGGCTCGCGACGTCGGGAGCCGAGGCCGCGGTGGTCTGGCCGTTCAAGGACAAGGACGGTCCGATGGGCAAGGCGCCGCGCGAATGCGGCGTACGCGAGGCGCGGGTGACCAGGGTCGCTTTCCATCCTCGCGCGCTCGTCGTCGCGATCGGCTATGCAGACGGGCTTGTGCTGCTCTGCCGGCTCGCCGACGCCGCCGAGATTTTGGTCCGCGCTCCGCGCGGCGGCCCGGTCGGCGCTCTCGCCTGGAACGCCAGCGGTGCGCGCCTCCTCATTGGCCTCGAGTCCGGCGAGGCCGCGCTGCTCGACCTGCCGGGCTGACGGTGTTTTGCTAGCGCGTAGTCTGGGCCGAGCGGGGCGCCGGCTAGACCCGTAGCCGCGACACCCAAAGGGCTTGCCAGGCGGCGCCGGAAGTCCGAATTTCCGCGTTTCACGCAGAGCGCCGCCTCGGACGCCATGAGTCAGGTTTTCATCGGAGTGGACGTCGGCACGGGCAGCGCCCGCGCTGGCGCCTTTGACGCGCGCGGGCGGCTCATTGCGAGCGCCAGGCGGCCGATCGCGCTTTGGCGGGAGCCGGGGGACGTCGTCGAACAGTCCTGCGCCGACATCTGGCGGGCGACGACGGAGGCGATTCGCGAGGCGGTCGAGGCAAGCGGCCTTCCGTCCGGCGCTTTCGCCGGCGTCGGCTTCGCCGCCACCTGCTCGCTGGTCGCGCTCGACGCCGGGCTCACGCCCTTGTCCGTCAATCGCGTCGACGCGCCCGGACGCGACGTGATGGCGTGGATGGACCATCGAGCGGCCGAGGACGCCGAGCGCATCAACGCCGCCGGCCACGAGAGCCTGCGCTATGTCGGGCGCGCGTTGTCGCCGGAGATGCAGACGCCGAAGCTTGCCTGGCTCAGCCGGATGAAGCCCGAGACATTCGCTAAAGCCGCGCATTTCCTGGGTCTCACCGACTATCTTTCTTTTCGCGCGACGGGCTCGCTTGCGCGTTCGCTCTGCTCGGTCGTCTGCAAGTTCGGCTATCAGGCGCACGAGCGGCGCTGGCCCTCCGAGTTTCTCCAAAGTGTCGGGCTTGCGGGGCTTGCCGAGAACGATTTTGCCCAACTCGGCGCGGAGATCCTCGAGCCCGGTATGCCGGTGGGGAGCGGATTGAGGTCCGAAGCCGCCGCGGACATGGGGCTTATCGAGGGCACGCCGGTCGGTGCGGGGCTTGTCGACGCGCACGCCGGCGCGCTCGCTTCGCTCGCCGCCAGCGACGAGGAGCGGCCCGGCGATCCCCGCCTCAGGCTCGCGCTGATCCTCGGTACTTCGTCCAGTTGCCTGGCCGTATCGGACGAGCCTCGCTTTATCGACGCCGTCTGGGGACCGCACCTATCGGGCTTGATTCCTGGCCAATGGCTGATGGACGGCGGGCAGTCGGCGTTCGGGGCGGCGATCGATCGGCTCGTCCGCATGCATCCGCTGTCCGGCGCGGTCGCGGCGCAAGACTACGACGCGCTGGAACGCGGGATCGCCACGCGTGCAGGCGGGCTGTCGCGGGCGGCCCTCCTCGCCGACGGCCTGCACGTGCTGCCGTCGTTTATCGGCGAGCGCGCGCCGGTCGCGGACGCCGCAACGCGCGGCGGCGTCGTCGGGCTCGACCTGCGCGAGGATATGGCGAGCCTCGAGGAGCTCTACGTCGCAGGCCTTTGCGGCCTTGCCTACGGCCTCGCCGAGATTGTCGCGGCTTACGGTCGCGGCGGCTATGCCTTCGAGACGATCGTTGCAAGCGGCGGCGCGTCGCAGAGCCGTCTGGTTCGTCAGATCGTCGCTGACGTCTGCGGCATGCCGGTCGCCTTGCTGCAGACGCCTGAGCCGGTGTTGCTCGGCTCGGCGATGATTGGCGCGGCCGCTTCGGGAGGCACGACCGTAACTTCCGCGATGGCGTCGATGTCGTCGCTCGGCGAGCGCGTTCAGCCGGCCCGCGGCGCCATTGCCGCCTTCCACGCCCGCAAACGCCGAGCCGCCGCGCTCTTCGCCCGAGCCGAACGCGAGGCGCGGCGGGCGATGCGCGCGGCGCGCTGGCCCGAGGTGGTCATTTTCGACTGCGACGGCGTCCTGGTCGACAGCGAGCTCATCGCGCTCGGCGTGACCCGCCGCATGCTCGGCGAGGCCGGGCTCGCACTCAGCGACGAGGAGACGCGCGAGCGCTTCCTCGGCTTGCGCCAGGACCGTGTCCTCGAGCGCATCGCACGGGAAATCGGCCGCCCGCTGCCGAAGGACTTCGCCGTAACGCTGGCGCGCGAAATTCTTGTGACCTTCGAGCGCGAGCTCAAAGGCGTCGAAGGCGTGCGGCAGGCGGTCAACGGTCTTCACGCCCGCGTCTGCGTCGCGTCGTCGAGCGCGCCCCAGCGCCTGCGTTTTGCGCTGCGCGTGGCCGATTACGAATCCCTGTTCGCCCCGAACATCTTTTCCGCCGCCGACGTCGAGCGCGGCAAGCCCCACCCCGACCTCTTCCTGTTGGCGGCGGGCGCGATGAAAGCTCGCGCGGAGGACTGCCTGGTCATCGAGGACAGCGTGGCCGGCGTGACGGCCGCGCGCGCAGCCGGCATGACGGCGTTCGGCTTTGTCGGAGCGAGCCATTTCTCCGAGCCCGCGCAGGCCGCGCAATTGACCGCAGCCGGGGCGGCGCTCATTTTCGACGACATGGCGCGGCTGCCGGAATTCGTCGCCGGCTGGCTGTCATCGGGGAGGGCGCAGGGAGCATCATGGCGCGCAGGGCCGATCACGACGGACTGAGGCTGGACGAGGCGGCGCGGGCGGGCTGGCTCTATTACGTCGCCGGCAACACCCAGGACGAGATCGCGCGCAAGCTCGGCATCTCGCGCCAGGCGGCGCAGCGCCTCGTGTCGCTCGCGATCAGCGAACGGCTGATCAAGGTGAGACTCGATCATCCGATCGCCCGCTGCATGGAACTCGCGGCGGCCTTGAGGCTGCGCTACGACCTGCGCTTCTGCGACATCGCTCCGACCGACCCGGATTCGACGTCCTCGACGCTCGGCATCGCTCAGGCCGCGGCGGCCGAATTCGAGCGCTGGCTGAGGCGGACCGAACCGGCCATCATCGGCATCGGCACTGGACGAACCATGCGGGCGGTCGCCGATCAGCTGCCGCCGATGGAATGCCCGCAGCACAAGCTGGTGGCGCTCGTCGGCACGACCAAGATCGACGGCTCGGCCTCGTTCTATGACGTCATCATCCGCGTCTCCGACACGGTGCGCGCGCCCCATTACCCGATGCCGCTGCCGGTCGTGGCGCGCTCGGTCGAGGAGCGGGCGCTTCTGACCAGCCTCGCCTCGGTGAAAAGCCTGTTCGACTTTGCCGAGCGCACCGACGTCACGTTCGTCGGCGTTGGCTCGATCGGCGATTCCTCGCCGCTGGTGCAGGACGGCATCATCACCCGGCAGGAGGCCGAGGCGATGCGCAACCTGGGCGCGGTCGGGGAGATCACCGGCTGGGCGTTCGACGGCGCCGGGCGCGTTCTCAATGAAGGCGTGAACTTGCGCGTCGCCGGCGCGCCGCTGCGGAAGGCTGGAAACCGGCTGGTGATCGGCGTCGCGATGGGGCCGACACGCCGCGCGCCGCTCCGGGCCGCGCTGACGGGGGGGCTGATCTCCGGCCTGGTGACGGACGAATCGACGGCCGAGCACCTGCTGCAACGCTAGCCGGCCGACAGACGGGCGTAAGCGACGCCCTATGTTCCCGGCGGCGGGGCGGCCCGCTCAACCGCCGCGAACCCAGGCGCCAGACATTTGGATTTCCTCAGGTCTACGCAGCGGTGCATCAGGGCTCCGCAAATTCCCGCTTTTCGGCGGTTGGAATTATTTGGATTTCCTTGGATTCTCTCGTCCGAAATGAGCCTTTTCAATGGGTTACAGGCGACCTGAGGCCGATTTTATTTTCATCACAGCCCTTTCCCGCCCGGACGTGTCAAAAGGGTCGGCCGTCGTCGATCAGAAGGTCGACCACGAACCTCCTCGCCGGGCGGAAAAGGCCTGGCGCGCTCATGGATCATGGCAGTCGAGATCGCAAAGGTCCGATCGGGCATTGGCAACAGACTAACGCTACCTTCGCTTTTTAGCAAGAAATTGTCGATGTCGCGCCATTTATGCAAAATTCTGGCGCCGCCAGTCTTTGTCGACTCGCTTGCTGACCGCGTCGCCGCCCTTGGTTGGGGGGGCCGTCAGGACGCCCGTCCCTCGACCGGATATGGAGCGAGCCGACAAGTGGCGCCTCACAAGTGGGCGCCCGGCCGCGGCCATTAATGACGGCGCAGCGACGATTCCTGGTTGACTCCGACATGCTAGTATGGTGAGTATTCGCCCGCTACCTTAGCAATTGCCCAAGACGTGGCGTTGCTCACCGGAGGATACGTTCATGAAGGTTCTGACCAAGGGCCTGCTCGGGGCCGTCGCGCTCGCGAGTTTCGCGCTCCCCGCATACGCCGACACCACGCTGACCATCGCCACGGTCAACAACAGCGACATGGTCCGGATGCAGGGGCTGACCGGCGACTTCACCAAAGCAAATCCGGACATCAAGCTCAACTGGGTGACGCTCGAAGAGAACGTGCTGCGCCAGAAGGTGACGACCGACATCGCCACCAAGGCCGGCCAATTCGACGTGCTGACCATAGGCACCTACGAAGTGCCGATCTGGGCGAAGAGGAAGTGGCTGGTGCCGCTCGACAAGCTCGGCGCCGACTACGACGTCGACGACCTTCTGCCGCCGATCCGCGCCGGCCTGTCCGCCGACGGCAAGCTCTACGCCGCGCCGTTCTACGGTGAGAGTTCCTTCGTCATGTACCGGACGGACCTGATGGAGAAGGCCGGCCTCAAGATGCCGGAAAAGCCGACCTGGGACTTCATCAAGCAGGCCGCCGACAAGATGACCGACAAGGCGGCCGGCGTCTACGGCATTTGTCTGCGCGGCAAGCCCGGCTGGGGCGAGAATATGGCTTTTCTGACCGCCACGTCGAACTCCTTCGGCGCACGCTGGTTCGATGAGAAGTGGCAGCCGCAGTTCAACACGCCGGAGTGGAAGAAAACAATCGACTTCTACGTGGCGCTGATGAAGGCGGACGGACCTCCCGGCGCCTCGTCGAACGGCTTCAACGAGAACCTCGCCCTATTCAGCAACGGCAAGTGCGGCATGTGGATCGACGCCACCGTCGCGGCCGGATTTGTCACCGATCCGAAGCAGTCGAAGGTGTCCGACAAGGTCGGCTTCGCCCTGGCGCCGAACGACGGGCTCGGGAAGAACGCCAACTGGCTGTGGGCATGGTCGCTCGCCGTGCCGGGAGGCTCGAACAAGATCGACGCCGCGGAGAAATTCATCTCCTGGGCGACGAGCAAGCACTATACCGAACTGGTCGCGGCAAAGGACGGCTGGGCGCGCGTTCCGCCGGGAACCCGCACCTCCCTGTATAAGAACCCGGACTATCTGAAGGCCGCGCCCTGGGCCAATCTCACCCTCGAGTCCATCGACTCGGCTGACCCGCTGCATCCGACCGTGAAGCCGGTTCCCTATACCGGGGTCCAGTTTGTCGCGATCCCCGAGTTCCAGGGCATTGCGACCGACGTCGGCCAGGACTTTTCGGCTGCGCTCGCGGGCAACATGAGCGTCGACGACGCGCTCGCCAAGGCTCAGGCGAGCACCGAAGCCGCAATGAAGAAGGCCGGCTACATCAAGTAAGGCCTCAGGACCACGACCGCGGTTCGGCCGAGGCCTGACCGGACAAAGGCTCCTCGCGCTTTCTCCGGCGCGAGGAGGAGCCCCTTCGGCGCTTAGGCCTCCCCGCCGCGATCGCGGCCTTCGCCGCTGGCGCTTCGTCGGCGAGGCGGCCGCAGATGCCGCGGCGGGACCCGGCCCGACAGATTCAGTTTGCTTTATCAGGAACTTGACCGGCTCCAAGCCGATTTGGTGCATCGCAGCAACGAATTGTTATTGACAACCGCGCGCCGTTGCGACGAATATTCGCCCGCATTAATGGCAATTGCTCAACATCGGGCGTTGTTCATGGGAGGGAAGGTTTTATGAAAGTTCTCGCAAAGGGCTTGCTGGGCGCGGTCGCGCTCGCCGGCTTCTCGCTTTCGGCTTACGCCGATACGACGCTGACGATCGCCACCGTCAACAACAACGACATGATCCGGATGCAGAAGCTGACGGATGATTTCACCAAGGCCAATCCCGACATCAAGCTGAACTGGGTCACGCTCGAAGAGAACGTGCTGCGCCAGAAGGTGACGACCGACATCGCCACCAAGGGCGGTCAGTACGACATTCTGACCATCGGCACCTACGAAGTCCCGATCTGGGGCAAGAAGGGCTGGCTGGTGCCGCTCGACAAGCTTGGCGCCGACTATGACGTCGACGATCTGCTTCCGGCGATCCGCGCCGGCCTGACGGTCGACGGCAAGCTCTACGCGGCGCCGTTCTACGGCGAAAGCTCCTTCACCATGTACCGCAAGGACCTGATGGAGAAGGCCGGCCTGAAGATGCCGGACAATCCGACCTGGGAGTTCATTGCTGACGCGGCGAAGAAGATGACCGATCCCGCCACCGGGACCTACGGCATCTGCCTGCGCGGCAAGCCCGGCTGGGGTGAGAACATGGCCTTTCTCACGGCGGCGGCCAACTCGTTCGGCGCGCGCTGGTTCGACGAGAAGTGGCAGCCGCAGTTCAACACGCCGGAATGGAAGAAAACGCTTTCGTTCTACGTCGACCTGATGAAGGTCGCCGGACCTCCAGGCGCTTCGGCCAACGGCTTCAACGAAAACCTCGCCCTGTTCAGCTCCGGCAAGTGCGGGTTGTGGATCGACGCGACGTCCGCCGGAAGTTCCGTGGTCAGCAAGGACTCCACGGTCGCCGACAAGGTCGGCTTCACGATGGCCCCCAACGACGGTCTCGGCAAGAGCGCCAACTGGCTGTGGGCCTGGACGCTCGCGATCCCCACCGGTTCGAACAAGATCGACGCGGCGGAGAAGTTCCTCGCCTGGGCGACGGACAAGAAGTACACCGATCTCGTCGCCTCTAATACGGGCTGGGCCAGCGTTCCGCCGGGCACGCGCACCTCGCTCTACAAGAACTCGAAGTATCTCGACGCCGCGCCGTTCGCTGCGCTGACCATGAAGTCCATGGACGCGGCCGATCCGGTGCATCCGACCGTGAAGCCGGTTCCCTATACGGGCGTTCAGTTCGCGGCGATTCCCGAGTTCCAGGGTATCGGCACCGAAGTTGGCCAGGACTTCTCGGCCGCGCTCGCCGGAACGATCAGCGTCGATGATGCGCTCGCCAAGGCGCAGGCCAGCACCGAAGCCACGATGAAGAAGGCGGGCTACATCAAATAGCCCACGGCCCTTCGCCCCGCGGCCCCTGCGCCGCGAGGCGTTCGCGCGGGACGTCCTCCCCGTCCCGACCCCTCTTCGCTTGGCGCGCCGAACGACCGACGTCTTGGCGGAGAGGGGCTTTTTGGAACGACCGTGCGCGCAAGCGCACCCCGTTCCGAGGTTCGACGTTTGAACACGGTTGGCGCGAAATGTCCTCTCGCGCCGGCCGGAGGGTGGAACATAAGCTTCAGGGCGTGCAAGCGCCCTCGCGCGGCCGATCGTCCCGGCGTCCTTCCGCCCGAGACGAGGAGCGAGCGCACAACGCAGCGGGAGGCTTTCAAGGATGGCGACCCAACAGACTTCCGCGGCAGGCCGCTTGCTCGTCGCGCCTTCGGTCATCCTGCTCTTCCTGTGGATGATCGTCCCGCTGGCGATGACCCTCTACTTCTCGACCCTGCGCTACCTCTTGCTCGACCCTGACCGGACCGGCTTCGTCGGGCTGGCGAACTATACGGCGTTCCTGTCCGACCCGAATTTCATCGCCGCGCTGATCAACACGCTCGTGCTCGTCGTCTCGGTGCTGGCGATCAGCGTCATCGGCGGCATTCTGGTGGCGCTCTTGATGGACCAGCCCGTGTTCGGCCAGAATCTGCTGCGGCTCATGGTGATCGCGCCGTTTTTCGTCATGCCGACGGTCAGCGCGCTCGTCTGGAAGAACCTGCTGATGAACCCGGATTCGGGCCTGTTCGCCTGGATCGCCAAGTCGCTCGGGTTCTCCCCAGTTGTCTGGTTCACCAACTATCCCATGCTGTCGATCATTATCGTCGTTTCGTGGGAGTGGCTGCCGTTCGCTAGCTTGATCCTGCTGACCGCCCTTCAGTCGCTCGACGAGGAGCAAAAGGAGGCTTCGCAACTCGACGGCGCCGGCGCGATCCCCTATTTCTTCTACATCGTCCTGCCTCATATCGCGCGCGCGATCACCGTCGTGATCCTGATCGAGACGATCTTCCTGCTCAGTGTGTTCGCCGAGATTTACGTGACCACCTCGGGCGGCCCCGGCGTGGCGACGACCAACATTCCCTTCCTCGTCTACAAGCAGGCGCTGCTCGACTTCGACGTGGGCAGCGCGTCCGCGGGCGGCGTCATCGCCGTCGTGCTCGCCAATATCGTCGCGATCTTCCTGATGCGGATCGTCGGCCGGAACCTGGAGGGCTGATCGATGGCCATGAAGCATTCCATCCAGAAGCGGGTCGGCGTGACCGTGGCGGCCTGGATCGTCGCCTTCCTGATCTTCTTCCCGATACTCTGGACCTTTATCACCAGCTTCAAGAGCGAGATCGACGCCATCGCGATGCCGCCGAAGTTCCTGTTCTTCAACTGGACGCTGGAAAACTATGCCGAGGTGCAGAGCCGCTCCAACTACCTGCACTACGCCTTCAATTCGATCGTGCTGTCGGTCGGCGCCAATATCGTCGGGCTCCTCATCGCGGTTCCGGCGGCCTGGGCGATGGCGTTCGCCCCGGGCAAGCGCACCAAGGACCTCCTGATGTGGATGCTCTCGACCAAGATGATGCCCGCGGTTGGCGTGCTGGTTCCGATTTACCTGCTGTTCCGCGACATGCATCTGCTCGACAGTCTGTGGGGCATCGGCCTCGTCTTGATGCTGCTCAATCTGCCGATCATCATCTGGATGCTCTACACTTACTTCAAAGAGATCCCGGTCGACATCCTGGAGGCGGCGCGGATGGACGGAGCGTCGCTGCTCAATGAGATCCTCTACGTACTGACGCCGATGGCGGTGCCGGGCATCGCCTCGACGATGCTGCTCGCGGTCATCCTGTCGTGGAACGAGGCGTTCTGGACGCTGAATCTGGCGACCTCGAACGCCGCGCCGTTGACCGCGTTTATTGCCTCCTACTCTGCCCCCGAGGGATTCTTCTGGGCGAAGCTCTCGGCAGCCTCTACGCTCGCCATCGCGCCGATCCTCATCCTTGGCTGGTTCTCGCAGAAGCAGCTTGTGCGCGGCTTGACCTTCGGCGCGGTCAAATAAGCCGGCAAAGGGAGAATGCGACTATGGGCAGCATCCAACTGAAGTCGGTTCGCAAATCGTTTGGCGCCGTCAGCGTCATCAACGGCGTCGATCTCGACATCAAGAACGGCGAGTTCGCCGTCTTCGTCGGCCCCTCCGGCTGCGGCAAGTCGACCCTGTTGCGGCTCATCGCTGGCCTCGAGGACGTCACCTCGGGCGAGGTTCTCATCGACGGCAAGGACGTCACCGAGGTCGGCCCTTCGCAGCGCGGCCTCGCCATGGTGTTCCAGTCCTACGCGCTCTACCCGCACATGAGCGTGCGCGGCAACATCGCCTTCGCCCTCAAGATGGCGGGCCAGAAGGCGGACGTCATCGAGCGCAAGGTGAGCAAGGCGGCGGCGACGCTGAACCTCACCGACTATCTCGACCGCAAGCCGCGCCAACTTTCGGGCGGGCAGCGCCAACGCGTCGCCATCGGCCGCGCGATCGTGCGTGAGCCCAAGGCGTTCCTGTTCGACGAGCCGCTCTCGAACCTCGACGCGGCGCTGCGCGTGCAGATGCGGGTGGAGATCGGCGAACTGCACCACGATCTCAAGACCACCATGGTCTATGTCACCCACGATCAGGTCGAGGCGATGACCATGGCCAACAAGATCGTGGTCCTCGACCGAGGGTCCGTCGCCCAGGTGGGTTCGCCGCTCGACCTCTACAACCGGCCGAACGGGCTGTTCGTCGCCGGCTTCATCGGCTCGCCGAAAATGAACTTCATCCGCGGCGTCCCGGCCGATAAGCGCGGCGCGGCAGTGATCGGAATCCGCCCCGAGCACGCCGACATCTCGACCACCGCCGGCGAATGGCCGGCGACCGTGCGGCTCGCCGAGCACCTCGGCTCCGACACCTTCATCCACGCCGAAGGAGACGGGATCGGTCCGCTGACCCTCCGCCTCGAGGGCGAGGCGCCGCTGCAGCCGGACCAGCGGATTTTCGTGACCCCGCGCGAGGCCAATCTGCACAAGTTCGACAAGGATGGCCGGCGCATCGACTGACGGCGGCCGACGCCGCCTCAGCCATACGAGAAGTGGAAAGGCAGCCATGAGTGTGAAACTCTCCCTCGCGACGCTGGCGAATTTGCCGGCGGAGATCATCCGTCCGAAGTATCGCCTCTCGGACCTCAAGCCGGGGATCGTGCACATTGGCGTCGGCAACTTCCATCGCGCCCACCAGGCCGTTTATCTGAATGACCTCTTCGACGCCGGCGCCGATCACGACTGGGCGCTCGTTGGCGCGGGCGTCCGCGCGGCGGACATCGACATGCGCGCAAAGCTCGAGGCGCAGGACTGGCTGACGACGGTCGTCGAGCAGGAGGCGGACGCCACCACCGTCAGGGTCACCGGCGCGATGATCGACTTCATCCGGCCGTTCGATGTCGCAGCGATGCTGTCGGCGCTGGCGAGGCCCGAGATCCGCATCGTGTCTCTCACCGTGACGGAGGGCGGCTACTACATCTCGCCCGCGACCCAGCGTTTCGATCCGAGCCACCCGGACATCGCCGCCGACGCGGCCAACCCCGACGCGCCGAAGACCGCCTTCGGACTGATCGCGGCGGGTCTGAAGCGCCGCCGCGCGGCGGGCGTCCCGCCCTTCACCGTCATGTCCTGCGACAACATTCCCGGCAACGGCCACGTGACCGAGAACGCGGTCGCTGGGCTAGCCGAGCTCATCGATCCGGAGCTTGCGCAATGGATCCGGGCGAACGTGGCCTTCCCCAACTCGATGGTCGACCGCATCACGCCGGCCACCACCGATCGCGAGCGCGGCCTCCTGCTCGACAGCTACGGCGTCGAGGACAACTGGCCGGTGTTCTGCGAGGAGTTCCGGCAATGGGTCGTCGAGGACAAGTTCCCGTCCGGGCGTCCGGCGCTGGAGAAGGTCGGCGTCACGTTCACCGCCGACGTCGCGCCCTATGAGCTGATGAAGATCCGCATCCTCAACGGCGGTCACGCGGCCATCGCCTATCCCGCCGGCCTGCTCGACATCCACTTCGTGCACGAGGGGATGGAGGACCGGCAGATCGCGACGTTCCTCACGACGCTGACGAAGGGCGAGATCATTCCCGTCGTGCCGCCGCCGCCGGCGGTCGATCTCGAGGCTTATCGGCGGAAGGTCGCGCAGCGCTTCGCCAACCCGAAGATCGGCGACACGATCAGCCGCCTCTGCCTCGACGGCTCCAACCGTCAGCCGAAGTTCATCCTGCCGACGGTGCGCGACCGGATCGCCGCCGGCGCGAGCGTCAAGGGGCTCGCGCTCGTCTCGGCGATGTGGTGCCGCTACTGCTACGGCGAATCGGAAGGCGGCAAGGTCATCCCGCCCAACGATCCGAGCTGGGACCGCCTCCAGGCGGCGGCGAAGCCCGCGCGCAACGACCCGCGCGCCTTTCTGGCGATGTACGACATTTTCGGCGAGCTCGCGGATGACCCGGCCTATGTCGCCGCGTTCTCGAGCGCCCTCGGGTCTTTGTGGACGAACGGCGTGCGCGCCACGCTCGCCGACTACCTCCTTAACCCCGCGTGAAGCCGTTGGACCGGCGAGCGCGGGGCTCGCAAAGGGGCTCGGACGCCGAGGAGCGGATATCGACCTTGCCTCCGTCTTTCTCGCCTCGTCCGATAGCGACCAGGTCGCGGCGCTCGACGTCGGCGTCGGCGCCTGGATGATCTGACGGCGGCGTGCGGAGGGCGCAATGTATCTCGATCGCTTCAATCTCAACGGGCGAGTTGCCGTCGTCACCGGCGGCGGGCAAGGCATCGGCCTCGCCTGCGTCGAGGCGCTCTCGGAGGCCGGCGCGCATGTCTACATCGCCGACCGCGACGTCAGGGCGGCCGGCGAGGCGCAGGCGGCGATGCGGGCGAAGGGCTACGCGATCGATTTCGTCGGTGTCGACGTGACCTCGCCGGGCGAGGTCGAGGACGCGGCTCAGCGGGTGATGGCCGAGAAGGGACGCATCGACATTCTCGTGTGCAGCGCCGGAATCGCGCGCTCCGACACGCCGGCCGAGGACGTCGCCGATCCGCACTGGCTCGACGTCGTCAACGTCAATCTCAACGGCGTCTTCTGGTGTTGCCGCGCGTTCGGGCGGCCGATGCTGGCCGCCGGACGCGGGTCGATCGTCAATATCGGTTCGATGTCCGGGATCATCGTCAACCGTCCGCAACCGCAGGTCTCATACAACGCTTCCAAGGCCGCGGTGCATCAGCTGACGAAGTCGCTCGCGGCCGAATGGGGCGCGCGCGGCGTCCGGGTCAACGCCGTCGCCCCGACCTATATCAACACGCCGATGACCGCAGCCGCTCGAGCCAACAGGCCGATGTTCGAGGCCTGGATCGACGGCACGCCAATGGCGCGGATCGGCGAGCCGGACGAGATCGCGGCGGTCGTGCTGTTCCTCGCCTCCGACGCCGCGAGCCTGATGACGGGCTCGATCGTCCTGGCCGACGGCGGCTATACCTGCTGGTGAAAGGGAGAAGCAATGGACCTCGGACTGAGGGGCAAGATCGCGGTGGTGACCGGCGGCAGCGTGGGCATTGGGCTGGCGATCGCGGAGGGGCTTGCGGCCGAGGGTGTGAACCTCGTCCTTGCGGCGCGCGACTTTGAACGCGTTCGCCAAGAGGCGAGCCGGATTGCGGGCGCCTATCGCATTCGCGCGGACGCCGTCGCTTGCGACGTCGCCACCCGGAAGGGAACGGATGCGCTGATCGAGGCGGCGAAGGCGGCTCACGGCGGCGCCGACATCCTGATCAACAACGCCGGGACCGGCTCGAACGAAACGGTCATGCAGGCGTCTGACGAGATGTGGCAGGCCTACTGGGACTTGCACGTGATGGCCGCGGTGCGGCTCGCCCGCGGCCTCGCTCCCACGATGAAGGCGCGCGGCGGCGGCGTGATCCTGCACAACGCCTCGATCTGCGCGGTGCAGCCGTTGTGGTACGAACCGATCTACAACACCACCAAGGCGGCGCTGATGATGTTGTCGAAGTGCCTCGCCACCGAGCTCGTCGGCGACAACATCCGGGTGAACTGCGTCAACCCGGGCCTTGTCCTGACGCCCGACTGGATCAAGACCGCCAAGCAACTCACGGCCGAGACGGGCGGCGACTGGCAGGGCTACCTGGACGGCGTGGCGCGCGAACACGCCACGATCAAGCGGTTCGCCACCCCGGCGGAACTCGCCAGCACCTTCGTTTTTTTATGCTCCGAGCGCGCAAGCTACACCCTCGGCTCGACCTATTTCGTCGACGGCGGCATGCTCAAGACCGTGTGATCCGCCTCCGGGACGGCGCCGCTGGGAAGGATCAGTGGGCGCCGAACGACGTCTGCCCGATTGACTCTTCGGGAAGCCGGATCTGGTTGATGACGCCGACGACGCCGGGAACGTTGCGGACGTCGAACTCGGCGCATTGCCGTTGATAGGGCAGGTCGACAGAGCCCGACATCGTAACCCAGCCGTCGTCGACTTTGACCATGACGCGATAGCGGGGTATCGCGAAATCCCAGTGGAGCGCATTCATGACGCGCGTCGTCACGTCTTCGCCATGGGCGTACATGTTCGTTTCCTCCCTTCCCGACTTCCCCGATCTCCTTTTAGCATTCCCGCGCCGGGTTTGGCCTGCGACCGACTGACGCGGGGCCCCTTGAGGATGCATTAAAGCCGCAACGAAGCAGAATTGAGACGCGCGGATGTCCTGAGGCTAAATTGTCTTTGGGTGGCGCCGCGCTCGCTTGACGGCCGGCTCCTCCGAGCGTTCCGGGACGGTAAAAGCAATCTGCTTCAGGCCTTGCAGCCGAAGGCCCGGCGGCGCCGGATCCTCGCCCGGATTGCGGTCATAGCGGCGGCGGCGGCCCGGACGGCGCCTCGCGGAGGTCGCTCTCGTCGACGCTCATCGCCTTGCCGCGCCAGACGAAATTGTCGCCCATCCACGCCTGACCCCACAGCGCGGGCAGGAGCAGGTCGCGAGCGATCCACGCCGGAGGGCTCCGCCAGCTCAGCGGCCATCCCGCGACGACCGCGAGCATCGCCTCGATCGCATACCAGAAAAGCGCCGCGAGGAGGGCGCTGACCCACGGGCTCAGACCGAATTCCGGCGCGGCGAAAGCCGCCGCGACGATCGTCACCAGACTGGTCGTCAGGATCTCGGGAGCAAAATGCAGCGGAAACGTCGCCCGCCGAAGGCGCGCCCAGCGCACTTGCCGCGCCCAGACGTCCTTTAACCTGCGCGCCCCGAGCGGCTGCTGGAACGGCTCGTTGACGAGGTGGGCGTCGAAACCCTGGGCGCGGATCATCTTGGTGGACGCGGCGTCCTCGGCGATCTCGCCGCCGAGCGCCTCGATGCCGCCGCCGGCCTCCATGATGTCGCGCCGCCACAGCATCGTCTTGCCCTGGGCGAAGCCGAGCCCCGTCGCCTCGGCGGCGTATTGCCAGCGCGCCTCGTAGGTGTTGAGGAAGGCGCATTCGACCTCCGCCCCGAACGACTTCGGTTGCGAGCCGATCGGCGGGGCGCAGACGATCCCGCTGTTGCGGCGCCACCGAGCCATGAGCCGCTGGATGTAGTCGCGCGGCATCAGCACATTGGAGTTGGCGATGATCACCCACTCATGCCGCGACGCCTTCCAGCCCTTCACGACATTGTTGAGCTTGGGGTTGGCGCTGATCCGGTCATCGCCGATCAAAAGCCTTGCGGGCCGTTCGGGATGCGCTGCGATCGCGCCCCGGACGAGCGGGGCGATCGGATCGTCGGCGCTGGCCAGGCAGAAGACGATCTCGTAGTCCGGGTAGTCGAGGGCGAAGATCGAGCGCAGCGTTTCGCGCGAATAGGCTTCGACCCCGCACAGCGGCTGCACGATCGAGACGGGCGGCGCGCCTTGAGGGGGAAGCATATAGCTGCGCCCGCCGGCGCAACGTCGCAGCGCCAGGCCCACGCTGAGGGCATGAATTCCGCCCGCCGATACGCAGATTCCGGCGGCCAAAGCGCTTATTGTCATTAGCCTATTGTACTCAATTGGCGAATCGCCGCCAGCACTATTGCCGACGTCTCACGACGCTTCTATGAAGGCTCATGAACGCGGTCCCGATCGTCCGATTTGCTCCCTCGCCGACGGGGCGCATGCACATCGGAAACGCCCGCACAGCCCTACTCAACTGGCTCTTCGCCCGCCGGCGCGGCGGCCGGTTTGTTCTTCGATTCGACGACACCGATCTCGAACGTTCGAAAGCCGAATACGCCGCCTCGATCGAACAGGATCTGGCCTGGCTCGGCGTCGAGCCCGTCCTCGTCCGGCGCCAGTCGGAGCGGATGGCTTCTTACAACGCCGCGGCCGAAAAACTCAAGGCGGTGGGACGCCTTTATCCCGCTTACGAGACGGCGGACGAACTCGAACGCCGTCGCAAGCGCCAGCAGGCCCTCGGCCGGCCGCCGATCTACGACCGCGCAGCGCTGCGCCTGACCGACGCCGAGCGCGCGGCGCTCGAGGCCGCCGGCCGCCGGCCGCACTGGCGCTTTCGCCTCGATCCGGCAACCGTCCGCTGGATCGACCTCGTGCGCGGCGAGAGCCACATCGATTGCGGCTCGCTCTCCGACCCGGTGTTGCGGCGGGAGGACGGAAGCTATCTCTACACGCTTCCCTCGGTGGTCGACGATATCGAGCTTGGCGTCACGCACGTGATTCGAGGCGAGGACCACGTCACCAACACGGCGGTGCAGATCCAGCTTTTTGAGGCCCTGGGCGGCGCGACGCCCCGGTTCGGCCATCACAACCTGCTGACGGACTCCGCCGGGGAGGGCTTGTCCAAGCGGACCGGCGCCCTGTCGATTGCTTCCCTGCGCGAAAAGGGAATCGAGCCGCTCGCGGTCGCCGCCCTCGCCGTGCTGGTCGGCTCGGCCGAGGCCGTTCGCCCGGTCGCCTCGCTCGACGAACTGGGCGGCCTCGTCGACCTCGCGAACCTGTCGCACGGCGCGGCCCGTTTCGACGAGGCTGAGCTCGACGCGCTCTCCGCCCGTACGCTGCATGCGACGCCGTACGCCGCGGTTGCCGACCGGCTCGCAGCCCTCGGCGTCGCAGGTCCAACTGCGGAAGCATTCTGGCTTGCGGTGCGCGGCAACGTCGCCCGCCTCGCGGACGTCGCCGAGTGGCGCACGGTGGTCGAGGGCGAGATCGCCCCGGTCTCAGTGGATCGGGCTTATCTTGCTTTAGCCGCCGAGACTTTGCCCGCAGGCGTTTGGGACCGGACGACCTGGGCCGCGTGGACCGCTGCCCTGAAAGCGCGAACCGGCCGCAAGGGAAAGGACCTCTATCATCCCTTGCGGCTTGCGCTGACGGGACGCGAACTCGGGGCCGGAACTTGCGGCGCTGCTTCCGCTGATCGGGCGCGCTAGAGCGATGGCCCGACTATCCGCACCGTCTTCTTGACCCCGTCCGGCCCGATTTCGGTGACCGTCTTGCCTTGGGTATCGCTATAAAAGGTTCCGGACTGCGTCGCGCTGCCGGCGATGCCGGACGTTTCGCGGCTGACGGTCGCCGCCGCCGCACTGAGGGCCGTATCTTCGCCGTTGGCGTTCAGTCCCTGCGGCGCGCCGGTGAGGCTGGGGTCGCTCGAGGTTGTTCCCGCGGCAGTCGCGTCGGGCGTCGGCGCCCCCGTCTTGCCATTCGCCTTGCCGCCCTTGGCCTTCGGGTCGGTCGAGACCTTGGCGACGATGGGACGCGACATTTCGATCGATTTTTCGGGCGTCACCAGGATGTCGCGCGCCTCGTGGCCGTATTTGGCTTCGGCGGCCGCCAGGGCCTGCGCCCAGCTCTCGCCTTTGCTTCGGCAGGAGCAGGTCGGATCGAAGGACTGCTGGAACTTGAGCGCGTTCGGCATGTCGACATAGCGCTCGCCGGTGACCGACACCGCCTGTTCGATCGTCCCCCCGAACGGGAAGGAATAGAGCTGCACGTCGGCGTTCGGACACAGCGACCGGCAGACGTCCTCGAACCGGCTGCTCACGCCGGAATAGGAGACCGGGAAGAAACTGCCGTCGCAAGTGCGCACGCAGACTGCGTAGGAGCCGGCCGAAACGTTGGCGCTCTTCTTTTCGTGGTCGATCGAGTTCTGGATATTTTGCTGCTGCTCGTCCGGCGACAGGGTGTCGGGATTGATCGGCTCGCTTGACTGTGGCCTGCCGCCGATGCCGAACAGCGCCTGGAAGATATTGCCGGGCTGCGCCTGCGCGTTGGCGCACTGGGAATTGTAGCGGGCGACCAGCTCCTCCCGGCCCCCGCCGGCGCGCTCCTGAAGGTCCGCGAGACTGGCCTGCATTCGGGCGATCTGGCCCCTGAGCTCGCCGCACTGCGCCGGCGGATCCGAGCCGAAAAACAAAAACTTCTGGTTGTCGCAACCTATCGAACGCGCGTAGGCGCTGGTGTGAGCAAGCTCCGCTCGCTGGCGGGACGCGGCGCCCGCCGCCGGGCCGCCGCCGCCCCGGGGCGCCGAGGCGATGGCCGCCCTCAGGCGCGCGCAATCGGCGCTTTCGGCATAAGCTTGCGCGGTTGCGAGGACCCCTATCAACGCCGCAAGGCCGGCGATCGCCCATCGCGGCGCTGAAAAATTCCGCATTCCGACCATTGCGTCCCTTGCCGCCCGAAACACGACCGCTGACGGTCCCTTGCCCACCGGGCGCCGCCCGGAAGCCGCGCCTTAGAATCCAGAAACGCGGCGCCAAGAAGGCAAAATTAAAGGCCCCGCCCCATCGGCCTCTTTAAGGGTTTTCACGCCGCGACGCCAGTGAGCCCGCGCCGCGGAAACTCGGGGCGCCCGCCGGCGAGCCGCATGCTGGGCAAGCCGCGCGAGCCGCCCTCTGCGCCGGCCGTTACGGCTTGGTCTGCGAGGCGCTGGGCGTTGCGGATTGCGAGCCGCCCGTCGTATTGGCGGCCCAAGGCCGCAAGATCCTTGTCAGGGTCACCCAATCCTGAGTAGGCTCGCCCGCTCAGGGATATCACGATGAAGCCAAAACAGGCGATTTCGGGAATGGTCACCGGCAACGACCAGCACGTCGGCTTCCGGGCCATGATCATGAAGCAGGCGATCGCGTATAATCTTGCCGGCTCGGCAAAGAACCTGCCCAACGACGTCGTCAGTTTCACGCTTCAGGGCGACGCGGCGCGGCTCGAGCCTGCGGTCGCGGCGATCCAGGACGGCACCAAGAAGTCGTCCAACATCAAGGTCAGCACGGAAGCCTCGTCGGTCGATCCGGGTTTGACCGCGTTCACGATCTTCGCCTGGACGTCGACGACGCGGAACATCACCAACCCCTACGATCTTGTCTTTGAGCTGCGGCCGGACGACAGCAAGATTTCCGGGTCGGACGTGAAGACCGTCTGGCACGGCATCCTGAAGTCGACGCTCAAGGGCGACGATCTGAAGAAGCTCGGTCCGGACGACTGACGGCGCCGCCCGTCGCCGAGCGCGCCCTGTAGACGCGGTCGTTGACCGCGTCGCCGCGCTCGAGCCGAGCGCGGCGACAATGCGCTGCATCTACCAAAACGCAATGTGGTCTAAGCGCGGTTTTCAAGGTTAGCCGCGATTGCTGATCGCGGCCCATAGCGGCCACGTGTGTAAAGCGCAGTTCGCTGTCCTATCCGGCGATCTTCGAGAAATCGGCCACGGCATGCACCGCGTCGCGCAATTCGCCGAGCAGGCGCAGGCGGTTGAGGCGCAGCGCCGGATCGTCGGCGTTGACGGTGACGTCGAGGAAGAAGGCGTCGACCGGCGCGCGCAACGTGGCGAGCGCCCGCATCGCGCCCTCGAAGTCCTCGCGGCCGACCCGCTCGCGCGCCGCGGCGCCGGCGGCGGCGAGCGCGTCGGCGAGGTCGCGCTCGGCGCGCAGCGCGAGCTTGGCCGGATCGTGCGGTCCGGCGAAGGCCCCGGCGCCGTCACGTTTTTCCTCGGCGCGCAGGATGTTGGCGGCGCGGCGGTAGCCGGTGAGCAGGTTTTTGCCGTCCTCTGCGTCGAGCAGGCGGCCGAGCGCCTCGACCCGCCAGACGACGGTCAGGAGGTCGTCCTGGCCGGGGAGCGCGTAGACGGCGTCGATCAAGTCATGCCGGGCGCCCTTGTCGCGCAGATAGACCTTGAGCCGGTCGGCGAAGAAGTCGAGGAGGCTGTGCGTGACGGCGGCGAGCCGCGCGTCGTCGGGAACCTGCGCCCGTCGGGCGGCGCGCGAGACGGCGCCGACGATGGCGTCGAGCTCCGGGCCCTTCGGGAAGCCGCGGGTCTCGAGCGAATGGACCGCGGCTCCGGCCTCGTCTTCGCGGGCGAACTCCGCGTCGAGCAGCGCGGCCCATACCGCGGCGCTGAGCGGCCCGGTCAGCGGCAGGCGCAGCCCGTTCTCGAGCACGATGCGGACGACGCCGAGCGCCGCGCGCCTGAGAGCGAAGGGGTCCTTGCTGCCGGTCGGCTTCTCGTCGATCGCCCAGAAGCCGCCGAGCGTGTCGAGCTTGTCGGCGAGCGCGACGGCGATCGACACTGGCGACGTCGGAATCCGGTCGTTCGGCCCCTGCGGCTTATAGTGCTCCTCGATCGCGGCGGCGACGCTCGCCTCTTCGCCTTGGCGCGCCGCGTAATAGCGGCCCATCAGGCCCTGCAGCTCGGGAAACTCGCCGACCATTTCGGTGACGAGGTCGGCCTTGGCGAGGCGGGCGGCGCGCGCTGCAAGCTCGACGTCGGCCCCCACCTCAGGCGCGATCTCCCGCGCAAGCTCTTCGATGCGCTCGATCCGTTCGGCCTGCGTGCCGAGCTTTTCGTGGAAGACGATGCCGAGCGCCTCGAGCTTGGCGAGGCGCTGGTCGAGCGGCTTTGCCGCCTTGTCCTTATAGTCCGGCAGGTCGTGCAAGTCGGTCAGCCAGAAGTGGCGGGCGTCGGACAGGCGGGCGCGCACCACCCGCGCGTTGCCGGCGGCGATCGCGGCGCCGCCGTCGCGGGCGATCAGGTTCGAAACGAGGATGAAGCGATTGGCGAGCCCGCCGTCGGGTCCCCTCAGGACGAAGCATTTCTGGTTGGCGCGGATGGTGGCGCGCACGACCTCGGGCGGAATATCGAGATAGTCCTGCTCGAATTCGCCCATCAGGACGACCGGCCATTCGACCAGGCCGGCGACCTCCTCGATTAGGCCCTCGTCCTCGATGAGCGTCAGCCCTTGCGCGAAGGCGAGGGTCTTGGCGTCCTCGAGGATGATGGCCTTGCGCCGGTCGGCGTCGAGCACGACCCGGGCCTTCCGCAGGGCCTCGACATAGTCGTCGAAGCGCCGGACGGCGATCGGCTCAGGCGCCATGAAGCGGTGGCCCCAGGTGACGTCGCCGGACGCGACGCCGTCGACGGCGAAGGGCACGATTTCGGTCGCGTCGTTCGGCGTGGCGAGAGTACAGAGGATTCCGCGCAACGGGCGCACCCAGCGGAGCGTATTTTGACCCGGTATCACGGTGTTGTCGTTGAGCATCGAGGCGTTAAAACCCATATCTCCAAGTCCTCCGCCGAAATGCGGCGGCCTGTAATCACCCCAATGCATCGACTTCGGCCAGGGGAAGGCGCGCACGATCTCCGGCACGATCTCGGCCAGCGCCTCGCTCGTCGTGCGGCCGGGCTTCTCGATCACGGCGACGTAGAATTCGCCTTTCTTCGGGTCCTTTTCGATGGTGGCGTCCTCGATGCGGGCGAGGCCGGCGCTCTTCACAAATCCCTGGATCGCCGCCTCCGGCGCGCCGACGCGGGGGCCCTTTCGCTCCTCGCGCGACGTGGGTTGAGCCGAGGGGAGCCCGACGACGTGCAGCGCCAGCCGCCGCGGCGTGACGAAGGCCTGCGCGCCTTCGTAAGTCAGGTTGCGCTCGACCAGCGCGTTGGTGACGAGCCGCTTCAGGTCCTCGCCCGCCTGCCGCTGCATGCGGGCGGGGATTTCTTCGGAAAAGAGTTCAAGGAGAAGGTCGGGCATGGAAAGGTCCGGGACAGCCGAGAGGTTGCGCGGCTAGCGTCCCCGCCCCCCTTGTGGGGGCGGGACAGGGTGGGGGGTCGCGCTGAACGTGGAGATTGGTTGGCCGGCAAAGGCCTCGCCAATGACTGATGACGGCGCGACCCCCCTCCTCTGTCCTCCCCCACAAGAGCTTGCGCCCGGGCGCGCGCAAGCGCGGCCCGGGTGGGGGAGGATGCGCCGTCTCGTCAGAAGGAGCCTCATACGACTCACGCCCCGCCGCCCGCGGTCTTGAGCCAGGCGGCGCCGCAGGCCTTGGCGAGCTCGCGCACGCGCAGGATGTAGCTCTGCCGCTCGGTGACCGAGATCACCCCGCGCGCGTCGAGCAGGTTGAACGCGTGGCTCGCCTTGATGCACTGGTCGTAGGCCGGCAGCGCCAGGAGGTGTCGCTCGTCGTCGGCGCCCCGGTCGATCAGCGACCGGCACTCGGCTTCCGCGTCCTTGAAGTGCTGGAACAGGATCGAGGTGTCGGCGTACTCGAAATTGAACCGGGAATATTCCTGCTCGGCCTGCTTGAACACGTCTCCATAGGTCACCCGCGCTTCTCCGTCGCGGCCGTTGAAATTGAGGTCGTAGACGTTCTCGACCCCCTGCACGTACATGGCGAGACGCTCGAGTCCATAGGTGAGCTCGCCCGACACCGGGGCGCATTCGAAGCCGGCCACCTGCTGGAAATAAGTGAACTGCGACACTTCCATCCCGTCGCACCAGCATTCCCATCCGAGGCCCCAGGCGCCGAGCGTCGGGCTCTCCCAATCGTCCTCGACAAAGCGCACGTCGTGCAGGCTCATGTCGATCCCGATTGCGTTCAGGGACTCGAGATAGAGGTCCTGCAAAGTCTCGGGCGAAGGCTTCAGGATCACCTGGTACTGGTAGTAATGCTGCAGCCGGTTGGGGTTCTCGCCATAGCGCCCGTCCTTCGGGCGGCGCGACGGCTGCACATAGGCCGCGTTCCACGATTTCGGGCCGAGCGAGCGCAACGTCGTCGCCGGATGAAAGGTGCCCGCGCCGACCTCCATGTCGTAAGGCTGCAGGATGACGCAGCCCTGCCGCGCCCAATAGTCCTGCAGCGTCAGGATCAGCCCCTGGAAGGACCGGGTCGGGTCGAGCGAAGGGTCGGCGGGCATATCCGGCGGGTTCCGCGATTTTAAGGCCGCGGACCCTAGTGAGGCCGGCGGGCGGGGTCAACGCCGCCGGGCCCCCCTTTCTCCCATCGGGAGAAGAGCTTGCCCTCGGGCTTGACCCGAGGCTGGCCCGAAGGGCCGGATGAGGGTTCGACGGTTGCGAAGAATCCCCCGACGCCGCCGCTGGCGACCGCTTGCGCTCGCCGCAGCCCTCATCCTCGGCCCTTATCCCGATCCCCAGGACAAGCCCGGGGAGGAGAAGGGAGATAACGCCGCGCGTTGCGCCGCCGCCGTTCTGCCGCTAAAGGGCCAGATAGGCACAAAAAAAGGCAGGTTGCATGCGTCCTTCCAAACGCGCCGCCGATGAAATGCGCAAGGTGAGCTTCGAACGCGGGGTGGCCCGCTATGCCGAGGGCTCCTGCCTCGTGCGCTTCGGCGAGACCCATGTGCTGTGCGCGGCCTCGCTCGAGGAGAAGCCGCCGCCTTGGCTGCGCGGCCAGGGGCGGGGCTGGGTGACGGCGGAATACGCCATGCTGCCGCGCGCCACCCTGACCCGCTCGAGGCGCGAATCCTCGACCGGCAAGGTTTCCGGCCGCACCCAGGAAATCCAGCGGCTGATCGGCCGCAGCTTACGCGCGGTGGTCGACCTGCCGAAGCTCGGCGAGCGGCAGATCACCATCGATTGCGACGTGCTGCAGGCCGACGGGGGCACCCGCACCGCCTCGATCACCGGCGCCTGGATTGCGCTGCGCGACTGCATCAACTGGATGGTGCAGCGCTCGATCCTGAAGGAGAGCGTGCTCAAGGATCACGTCGCCGCCGTCTCCTGCGGGGTGGTCGGCGGCGAGGCGGTGATCGACCTCGACTACGCCGAGGACTCGACCGCCGAGACCGACGCCAATTTCGTCATCACCGGCCGGGGCGGCCTGGTCGAGGTCCAGGGCTCGGCCGAAGGCGCGCCGTTCAGCGAGGCCGAGCTGATCACAATGCTGGCGCTCGCCCGCGGCGGCGTCGAGCGGCTTGTGGCGTTGCAGAAGGCGGCGCTGGCGTGAGAACCCCGCCGCCTGTGCGTCCGTCAGGTCGAGCTTGTCGAAACGGTCGATGGACCCGCCGCGCCAACCCTCGGGGCGCGAGATCCGCGCCCAAGCAAGGCGCTGAGACGATCCATGTAGATGTAGACGACCGGGGTGGTAAACAGTGTCAATATCTGCGAGATGAACAAACCGCCAACAATCGCATAGCCGAGCGGCTGGCGAATTTGCGACCCTGTCCCCGTACCCAGCATCAGCGGGACGCCGCCCAGCAGCGCGGCCATCGTCGTCATCAGGATGGGGCGGAACCGCATGAGACATGCCCGGTGAATGGCGTCCTCGCTGCTCAGCCCGTGATCGCGTTCCTCCGCGAGCGCAAAATCAACCAGCATGATGCCGTTCTTTTTCACGATCCCGATCAGGAGGATGATGCCAATGATGCCGATCACGTCGAGCGGCATGCCGACCAGCGTCAGGGTCAGTAAGGCGCCGAGCCCGGCCGAGGGCAGAGTGGAGATGATGGTGAGCGGATGGATCGTGCTCTCGTACAGCACGCCAAGGATGAGGTAGATCGCGACCAGCGCTGCGAGGATCAGGATTGGAGTGCTGCTGAGCGAACTCTGGAACGCCTGGGCGTTTCCCTGGAAGCTGGTGGCGATCGAAGGCGGCAGGTGAAGATCCGCCGCGGCCTTCCGGACCGCCGCCACCGCCGCTCCGATGGCGCCGTTCGGTCCGAGATTGAAACTCAGCGTCACCGACGGGAACTGGCCCTGGTGGTTGATCGCCAGCGGAGCGGTCGAGGGGCTGACGCTGGCGAATTGACTGAGCGGAACCATGCCGCCGCCGGCGGACTTTGCGTAGATTCGGCTGAGCGCGTTCGGCCCAAGCTGGTAGCCGGGGTCGACTTCGAGGATGACGTAGTATTCATTCAGGGTCGTATAAATCCGGGCGACGTGACGCTGGCCAAAGGCGTCATAGAGGATGGAGTCGACCAGGGCGGGATCGACTCCGAGACGGGAAGCGACGTCCCGGTCGATCTCGAGCTTCAGCGTCGGACCGGCGCTCTGTTGATCGCTTGCCACGTCGGCCAACTGCGGCAATCCCTGCATTTTCTGCAAGAGAATGGGCGCCCAGTGGTTGAGCTCGTCGCTATCGACGTCGACCAAAGTGTACTGATATTGCGTCTTGGAGAGTCGAGAGCCGACAGTGATGTCTTGCGCGGCCTGCATGTAGAGCCTGATGCCCTGGATCGGCTGCAACGCGCGATCGAGGCGCCTGATCACGTCGTCGATTGGGCTCCTCTCAGCCACCGGCTTGAGGGTGATGAACACGCGCCCGTCATTCTCCGTGACGGTTGAGCCGCCAGGACCGATATAGCCGACCGCCGAGACGACCGCAGGGTCTCTGCTCGCCACGTCCAGAAGCGCCTGCTGACGGTTCGCCATGGACTGTGGAGAGATGTCCTGGGATCCCTCGCTGATGCCAAGGATCAATCCTGTATCCTCCTGCGGGAAGAAGCCCTTCGGGATCCAGACAAACATCGCCAGGGTCAGGCAGACGGTGAGAATCATGATGGTCAGCGTGATCCGGCGGTATCGCAGGGCGACGACCAAGCCCCGATCGTAGAGCGCGACCAGCCATTCAAAGAAGCGCTCGACCGCCTTCGAGATCGGCCCTGGATTGCCTTCCGGCGTTAGCAGGCGAGCAGACATCATCGGCGTCAGAGTCAGCGACACGATCAGCGAGACGACGATCGACACGGCGACGGTCACGGCGAACTCGCGGAACAGCAGGCCCACGATTCCGCCCATCAGAAAGAGTGGAATAAACACGGCGATCAGCGATATGGACATGGAGACGATGGTGAAGCCGATCTCGCCCGCGCCCCTGATCGCCGCTTCCATCGGCGTGGCCCCGTCCTCGATATGCCGCGCGATGTTCTCGATCATCACGACCGCATCGTCGACGACGAACCCGACGGCGATCGTCAGCGCCATCAGCGAGAGATTGTCGAGGCTGTAGCCGAGCACGTACATCACCGCGAACGTGCCGATCAGCGACAAGGGCACGGCAACCGCCGGGATGACCGTCGCCCAAAGCTTCCTGAGGAATATGAAAATGACGCCGACGACCAGCGCGATCGTCAGCAGGAGCGTGAACTTGACGTCGGCGACACTGGCGCGGATGGTCTGCGTACGATCGGATACGATCTCGACCTTGATCGAGGGAGGGATGGAGGCCTCGAGCTGCGGCAGCGCCTTCTTGATGAGGTCCACGGTCTCGATCACATTGGCGCCGGGCTGGCGCTGGATCGCGAGAAGGATCGTCGGGGTCGAACCCAGCCAGGCGCCGAGCGTCGTATCCTGGGGCGCAACCACCGCGCGGCCGACATCGCGGACACGAACCGGGGCGCCGTTCACGTAAGCCAGAATGTAGTCGTCGAACCCGCTCGCGGTCAGGAGCTGATCGTTGGTCGACAGCGCGTAAGCGTGCTCGCCGCCGTAGAGTATGCCCTTCGGTTGGTTGACTGTGCTGTTGGTGAGCGCCGTTCGCACCGATTCGAGATCGAGCCCTTCCGCGGCAAGCTCAGCCGGGTTGAGCTGGACCCGGATCGCCGGATTCTGCTCGCCGCCGATGCTGACCAAACCGACGCCGGGCACTTGCGAGAGTTTTTGCGCCAGAATGCTGTTGGCGTAGTCGCTGACCTTGGTGATCGGAAGCGAATCCGAGGTGAGCGCGATCAGCAGGATCGGCGTGTCGGCCGGATTGGTCTCCCGGTAGATCGGCGGATTGAGGAGATTCGCGGGCAGCTGGCCCGCCGTTGCATTGATCGCCGCCTGGACGGCCTCGGCGTACGAGTCAATCGATTGACTGCGACTGAACTGGAGCGTGATCTGCATATAGCCGAGCGCGCTGCTCGACGTCATTTGCGTCAGGCCCGGGATCTCCCCGAATTGTCGCTCGAGTTGCGTTGCGACCGATGAGGCCATCGTCTGAGGGTCGGCGCCCGGCAACTGCGCCGTCACTTGAATTGTCGGGGAATCGATTTCCGGCAGAGCGGCCACCGGCAGGAGCTCATAGCCGATTACGCCCAACAAGACGATCGCCACCATCATGAGCGCGGTGGCGATCGGCTTGTGGATGAAGAAGGCGGAGACATTCATGGCAGCATGCCCGAACTCGCGGTGGACGGGTTCGGGACGGCGTCGGGGTTGTTCGGGTCGGCGAGCCTCACCAGTGTGCCGGGCTGCAGCCGATATTGGCCCCGGACCACCACGGTCTCGCCGGCGCTCAACCCTTTGTCGATGAGCGCAACGCCTCGGAGCGACTGGCGCATCGAGACCGGACGTATCGCGACCTTATCATCCGGGCCGACCACAAAGACGACCCGCCGCCCCTGTGGACCTTGCTGGATGGCGTCCAGTGGAATCGTCAGGCCGTTGTGCTGGGTCGACACCACGAGCTCAACGTTGACGAACTCGCCAGGCCACAGGTGGCGTTGAGGATTGGGAAAATCCGCTTTGAGCTGGATCGTGCCCGAGCCGGGATCGGCTTGGTTGTTCACCACAACAAGGCTGCCGACGTCGAGCCGCGTCTTGTCGTCCTGGCTGAAGGCGACGGCCTCAACCGGTCCCTTCGCCATGGCGTCCTGTACCTCCCCTATGCTTGTGGTGGGGAGGGTGAAAATCACACTGATCGGCTCAAGCTGGGTGACCACGACAAGGGCGTTCGAGCCGGTTCCATTCGATTGCGTGGTCGCCGCGGCTGTCGCCGCGGTCGGCGGAGTCATGATATTGCCGACATCGAGCAGGCGGAACCCGGTGACGCCGTCGAACGGGGCGACGAGCCGGGTATAGCTGAGCTCTGTCCTGGCGTATTCGATGGCGGACCGGTCGTTCGTGATCTGCGCATTGAGCTCATCGACAGCCGCCTGCTGATTGTCGCGCATCTGGACCGCGGCGGAATCCTGTTTGACCAGCTCGGTGTAGCGTTGGAGGTTGAGCTCTCCATTTTTGAGATGGACCTGATCGTGAGCGAGCGTCGCCTCCGCCTCGTCGAGTTGCGCCTGATAGGCGCGCGGATCGATCTGGGCGAGCAGGTCGCCTTTCTTGACGAATTGACCTTCCTTGAAGTCGACGCTGACCAGCAGCCCTGTGATCTGGCTGCGAACGGCCGCTGTGTTCAACGCACTGACCGTGCCGAGGCCGGTTAGAATAATCGGCACGTCCCGCTCCTGGACGGTCGTCGCGATAACGGGAATTGGTTGAGGCGAAGCGGACGCTGGCAGTTGGTCGCGCTCCTGCCGCAAATAGTAGACCCCTCCTCCGGCCAGAAGCGCAACGGCCGCAGCGATCAGTCCGAAGGTCGTCCATCCGCGCCGCATCATTGAACCCCGTGCGCCCGGAATCGTTGCCTGAGCCTATACCGCGATGGCAACGCACGACGACATCCTCTCTCGTCTTCGGGGCGGGAATTTGGAGGTCGAGGTCAAAGCCGATCGAGGCGGCGGCGGGGCCGAGCTTTTGCAGATGCTGGCGCTCGCTCGCGGCGGCGTCGAGCGCCTCGTCGCGCTGCAGAAGGCGGCGCGGCGAAAGACGGCTTCGACAATTTCTTGACAACATGCCAAGCGTGTTCTATCGTCATTCTATAACGCCGAAATCGAGGCCACCCTTGTCCGAACCCGACCGCTCGCCCGCAAACCAAGTCGGCGACCGCGCCCCCGCCGCGCGCAACCGACGACAACGCCGCGAACCGGACGCCGGAGCTCGACGCGGCGCTCGCCGACTGGCTTCCGCCCTCGGGCGGGCCGGGCGAGCCCGCAAGAAGAATCGCAAATGGCGCCGCATCTCCTTGAAAACACTCGAAACCGACTCGCACATGGCAGGCCCGCCGGGCTTGACCCGGGTCGATGAGGGTCTTGTCATGGCGGCCCGGCTTGGCAGTGACGCGCGGAACCGAAGCGCGCCGCTACCTTCTGAAAAATCCTCGATTCGGGAGCCGCGGCAATGAGGGCTTCGCCTCCTCTCGCCGACGAGGGCTCAACCGGCCCCGGCGCCCGTCGCCGACGCGACCTGAACGGGCGCGCCCCCTCGCCCCGCAAAGCGGGGAGAAGGTGGCGCGAAGCGCCGGATGAGAGGCTGCGCCAGCCTTTCCGGAAAAGTCCGCGCCGCCCCTCACCCCAGCCCTCTCCCCGCAAGCGTGGCGAGGGGGTTTTAAGGATAGCCGTGCGAGAAGATGTCCATCTCGCCGAAACCCGCCAGATCGAGGCGGACCCGTTCCGGCAGGTAGGCGAAGGCGGCGCGGGCGAGAGGGTCGCGGCCCTCGCGTTCAAGCATGGCGTCGAGTTTCTCGCGCAACGCGTGCAGATAGAGAACGTCGGAGGCGGCGTAGGCGAGCTGGGCGTCGGTCAACGCTGCGGTCCCCCAGTCGGAAGACTGCTGCTGCTTGGAGATTTCGGCGCCGATGAGCTCCTTCACCAGGTCTTTGAGTCCGTGCCGGTCGGTATAGGTGCGGGCGAGCTTGGAGGCGATCTTGGTGCAATATACGGGGCCGGCCATCACGCCGAACGTCCGGCAGAGCACCGCCATGTCGAACCGGCCGAAGTGGAAGAGCTTGACGACGCCCGGGTCCGCCAGCAGTCTTTCCAGGTTCGGGGCCCGCGTCTGGCCGCGGGCGATCTGCACGACCTCCGCGTCGCCGTCGCCGCGCGAGAGCTGCACGACGCACAGCCGGTCGCGGCCGACGGCGAGGCCGAGCGTTTCGGTGTCGATCGCGACGGCGTCCCCAAAGGTCCAGTCGTCGGGCAGGTCGGCGCGGTGGAGGCGGACGGTCACGGCGGCGCTCGCTCATTCAGACAATTCAAACTCTGCATGCCAAGCGATAAGGGCGGTCCTCGTCCGCCGTCAACAAGGTTCGCGCCGATGACCGGAACCGCGACGATTCCCTTTCACGTCGTGACCGGCTTTCTCGGCGCCGGCAAGACGACCCTGATCAACCGGCTTCTCCGCACCCCCGAACTCGGCGGCGCGCTCGTTCTGGTCAACGAATGGGGCGAGATCGGCATCGACAACCTGCTGTACGAGCGCCTCGCCGGCGACGCCATCCTGGTCAGCGGCGGCTGCGTCTGCTGCGCGCTGCGCGGCGACCTCATCGACGCCTTGCGCGATAGTCTCGAGCGCCGGGACGCAGGAGCGCTGCCGCCCTTTCCGCGGATCGTGCTGGAGACGACCGGGCTCGCCGAGCCGGCGCCGATCCTCCATGCGCTTTTCGCCGATCCAACTCTTGCGACGCGGCTATCGCTTGCCGGCGTGACCACGGTCGTCGACGCGGTCAACGGCGCGGCGACCGCCGCGACCCGACCCGAGAGCACGCGTCAGATCGCGCTCGCCGATCGCCTGGTCGTGATGAAGAGCGACCTTTTGCCGCGCGCGCACCGGGGCGCGCGTCTTGCGGAGTTGACCGCGGCGCTGCGCGGCTTGAATCCGGTCGCCCCGATTCTCGACGGCGCGGCCGGGGAATTCGGGCCGGCGGATTTCCTCGGCCTGTCCGGCGCGCTCCCCGTGGAGGGGAGCCTCGCCTCGACGGAGGCGAGGCACCGGGTACGAACTTTCGCCTTCCGCAGCGACCTACCGATCGACCCGGTCGCCTTCGGTCAGTTCCTGACGGTTCTCGGCGCGATGATCGGGCCGCGGCTCCTGCGGCTGAAGGGCTTGTTCGCGCTCGCCGATCGGCCCGAGGCTCCGGTTCTGGTCGACGGGGTCCAGCACGTGTTTCATCCGCCTCGGACGCTGCCGGACTGGCCGGACGCCGACCGCTCGACCCGCGTCGTGCTGATTGTGGACGGCGTGTCCGCCCGGCAGGCGGAGGATCTCTGGGCGGCCCTGACGCGGGCCCCGCGGATCGATGCGCCCGATCTCGCCGCGCTCGCGAACAATCCGCTGGCGCCGCGCTCGGGAGGGCTGCTTGGCTAGCTCGACCGCCGGCGGATCAATTCCGTCCGCCGTCTTCGTGCGCGACGGCGGCGCACAAGACGTAGCCGACGCCTCGCACCGAGCGGAGGAGCGACGGCCCCTCCGGCGCGTCGATCTTCTTGCGCAGCCGCGCCACCAGCGTGTCGATCGAGCGGTCGAGATAGTCCCACGCCCGCCCGCGCAAGGCGCGCAGCAGGTCGTCGCGAGACAGCGCCAGGCCGGGCCGCTGCACAAAAGCGACGAGGAGATCGAATTCGGAGGACGTCAGCTCGGCGCGCCGGCCGCCCTCTCCGGAAAGGTCGCGGGTCGAGGCGTTGAGCGTCCATCCGGCGAACCGGTAGCGGACGCCGTCCGCGGGCGCAGGCGGAGGCGGAGTCCGCGCGGCCAGGATCTCGAACTGGCCGAGGCGGACCGCGTTCTTGATCGCGGCCAGGTCGGGCCCGTCGTCGCCGAGCACCAAGATTTGCATCGCATGCATCCCCGTGAACGTTCGCAGGGATGTGGCGAATCACCTGCTCCATTCATTTGTTTGTAAAGTTCGTTAACCGTCAAGAACTGACCATAGGACAGACAGCTAACAGATATGGAGAGGCGCCAATCGCGCCACCCAGCTAAAACAGTCGGCAAGTATCGGCCGGGCGGACCTCGCTGGAGGTGAAAGCAAGACTGACGCAACGTCACATCGGCGACTCAAGTGGGACGTTGACATTTCGACAGGCGCCTCCGCATTGCTTGTCTCGAATGATTGCATTCAACTCGCTTATGGAACTGCGGCGAACCGTGTATGAGCGCGGCGAACGGCGCCTTTGGAGGATTCGGACGCTTGGCCACCCGCAGCATCCCGATCGACGTCCTCCGAGCCTTTGTCGCGGTGGTCGAGGCGCGCGGTTTCACCCGTGCGGCGGAAGACCTCGGCCGGTCACAGCCGACCATCAGCCTGCAGGTGAAGCGCCTCGAGGAGTTGATCGAGGCGCCGCTGTTCGAGAAGGTCGCGCGCTTCGAGCTGACGGCCGTGGGATCGGTCTGCTTCGACTACGGCCGCCGGCTCTTGCGGCTGCACGACGAGATGCTCGACGAGGCCCAGCGACTGCGGGCGCCTGGCGCGCGGCTCCGCATCGGCATGCCCGGCGAGTTCGCCTTGCGCCTCACCCCGCGGCTCGACCGCCTGCGCGTGGGAGAGAATGCGGCGGCGGTGGGTTTCGAGATCGTCACGGGCGAGCCCGAGTTTCTGGCGCTGGCCTATCGCCAGAACGGGCTCGACGTCGCCTTCCTCGTCGGCGGCGAGACGGCGGAGCCCGCGGCGGCCCGCTGGCTGGCCAGGCTCGCTTGGTACGCCCGGGGCGGCATGCGGCTGCCGAAGCCGCCGGCGCCGGCGCCGCTCGTCCTTCCGCCGCGGGAATCGGCGTTGCACGAGGCGGCCGCGGGCGCCTTGCGCGCGGCGGGCCGTCCCTTCGTCATTGTCTGCGCGAGCGCCGATTTCGCCGTGCGCAGCGCCGCCGTCTCGGCCGGGCTCGGATTCGCGCCGATGATCGAGGGCCTAGCGCTCGAGGGGCTCGCGCTCTCGGTCGAGGCGGATCTGCCCGCGCTGCCGCCGCTCGAAATCCTGCTCGTCGCGCGGGGGGAAGCGCTCGCCGCAAACGTCCGGCTGTGGGCTTCGGAAGCCGTCTCCGCTTTTCAGCTCTTGTGACCCCGGCGGTCCGACGCAATTTGTCACAAATCGTCACCCATCCCACCCCCTGGCGCAGGGCAAATTGGCTGCTCGACGAATCATTGAATGCGAGGGTCAGGCCATGCGTAAACTGGCGAGGTTCAGGAGCTACGCCGCCGCGCGGCAATCAGGGACGCGCGCCGACGACGAGCGGCGAGAGCTTCAGCTTCTTCTCGAGTTCATGAGCAGCGGTTCGGTCGCCTCGCTCGCCGGAGCGATCGCCGCTCGGCTCGGCCGCGAGGCGCGCTCGGAGGATTTGATCTCGGAGGCGGGCCTCGGTTCCGTACGGATGGACCGTTGACCCAAGGGAATTAACGGGACGACAGCGATTCGGAGCGAGGATCGGGATCGAACTCATGCGACAGCGCCGATGACCACGACCACCTCGCAATACTTGACCGTCAGCGAAAACCTTTCGCGCTACCAGGCGATGACCGCGGCCGAGCCGGCGGTCAAATCCGCGACCGCCTATTACGAGGCCAACATCGGCAAGGTGACGTCGATCCAGGACTTCGTCGGCAACTACCGTCTTCTCTCCTACGCGCTGAACGCCTATGGGCTTGGCGATCAGATCAACAACACGGCGCTGATCACCCAGGTGCTGCAGGGAGGCGTCAGCAGCTCGAAGAGCCTCGCCAACACCCTCTCCAATTCGAACTGGAAAGCCTTCGCCACGGCCTTCAATTTCGTCGGCAGCGGGGCGGCGTCCGTCTCTACGGCCAGCGCGGTCCAGACGACGACCTCCGATTACGTCGAGCAGCAGCTCGAGAGCGACCAGGGCAATCAGGACGTCGGCGTCCAGCTGGCGCTCTATTTCCAGCGCGTGGCGCCGACAGTCAGCAGCGAATACGGCATCCTCGCCGACAAGAACCTGGTGCAGGTCGCCGAGACGATCTTCAACCTACCGGTCGCCACGACCGTCAGCGGCGTCGACCAGCAGGCCCAGGCGCTCAGCACAGCCATGCCCCTCTCCGACCTACAGGATCCGAAGAAGCTCCAGCAGCTCGTCGAGCGGTTCACCGCGGAGTACGACTCGAAGTACGGCGCGGCGTCCGGAGCGACCTCTTCGCTCACAGCGTATTCCGGCAATTCAAGTTCCGACGCGTCGGGCGCCTCCTCGGTCCTGTCGGAGGTGATCAGTTCCAACGGCGAGACGCTCGGCACGGCGATGAACGCCTTCACCGGCGCGTCGACCCCGCTGTTCTCGACCTCGCTGATGTCAAGCATGGCGCAGCTCAAGCTCGGCGGGTGAGGCCAACGTCGGGCGGTCCCGCCGTTTCCGAGCGGGATTTCAGTCTTTTCAAGGCTTGCGACGGCTTCCGGCCGCCTGTTCGCGATCGCGGCTGCTGGCGACCCGGCATTCAGTCAATGTTGTCCGCGGGCGCCCCGCGCAGCCGCTCGGCAAGCCATACCAAGTCGCCGTCCCGGACGCCGATGGCCGCGAGATGGTCGTGCGTCTCGAGCACGTAGACCGCGTTTTCGCCCGACTGGCCGCGGGCCGCCCGGACGATACCCAGCATCGCCTCGCGGTCGAGCCGCCCTGCATATTGATCGTGCAGCCGGTCGGCGACATAGGTGAGCGCGCTCACCCTCTCGCCGCTTTCCAGGGTCACGGGGACCATGCGCTCGAGGTAAACCGCGGTCGCCTGCTCCCGCTCGCGCAAGTAGCGGATCGTCGGCTCGCGCAAGGTCGCCGCGACCCGGAACGCGACGCCGGGGCAGGCGCCGCCACGGTCAAGGCCGAGCACGAGCCCCGGCTTTTCTCGCGTGCCGCGGTAGACGTGGGAATAAATGCACAGGCTCCTGCGCCAGCCGCGCAGCATCGCCTTGCAGCGCAACGTACAGACGAATCCGGGCCGCCACATCAGCGACCCGTAGCCGAACACCCACAGGTCGCCGTGCGGGACCGGATCGGGAACCGACGGCTCGGCGCAAGCGCCATTGGGGGTCACGCGCGAGCGCGCAATCGGTGACGTCATCGGTGTCCGCGGGTTGAGGTGCAGATCTGATTGTGGCGCCGTCGCCCGTGCAGACGCAACCTCGGGCGGAGACGCCCGTCGCGGCGCGGTTCACCGCGCCCCATGACGAAACGCGAAAGGCCCGCGCAAGCCGGCGCCGCGATCGTCGTGCGCCATGATCCGCTCGAGCCTCGCCATGCGCATGCAGCCCGCTTCCTCGCACGAAGCCGACGCGCTTTATGAAGACGCCTGCAGGCTTTGGACGGCGGCCCGGCGCCGCGACGCGATCGAGCGGCTCGACGCGGCGCTCCGGCTCGACCCGGACGCCCCGCACGTCCTCGTCATGGGCGGCTACATGCTTGGCGAGATGGGCAAGGCCGAGGCCGCGGTGCGTTTCTATCGCCGCGCCCTCCTCCTCGACCCGCGGTTCACGGTCGCCTACGCCAACCTCGGCAAGCTGCTCGTCGAACTGCGCCGGCCGGCCGAGGCGTTGGAAGCCTTTGACGCAGTGATCGCCCTGAAGCCCGCCGACGCCGACGCCTGGAATGGCCGCGCCGGCGCGCTTCGCGAACTCGGACGGCTCGAGGACTCGCTCGTCGCGGCGCGCCGTGCGCTGGCGTTGAAGCCCGATTTCCCCGAGGCGGCGATCAATTGCGGCAATGCGCTCCTGAAACTCGACCGGATGGAGGAAGCGCTGCTGGCCTACCGCCAGGCCAGCGCCGCGCGGCCCGGCTACGCTGCGGCGCTATGCGGCGAGGCGCTGGTCTTGCGCAACCTCGGCCGCTACGGCGAGGCGCTCGCGGCCTTCGAGGCGGCCGAGTCGCTCGGCGCCTACGAGGCGGTCGCCGGCAAGGGTTGCCTGCTGCTGACGCTCGGGGATTTCGAGCGCGGATTCGAGGGCTACGAGGCTCGCTGGCTGGAGGGCAAGTCGCTCGCCGAGGCGCTGGGCGCGCGCTATCCGACCTGGAAAGGACCGGGGCGCGGACAGAACCGCGTGCTGGTCCTCAACGATCATGGCTTCGGCGATACGATTCAGTTCGTCCGCTACCTGCCGCTGATGGAATTCGGCGGGCGTCGAGGCGACCTTTGTCTGTCCGGCGAAGCTGCGGCGGCTTCTCGCCCCGGCGCTTGCGGCGCGCCTTGTCGAGGCGGCGCCCGACGAGCCGTTCGACGCCCAGATCGCCATCTCGAGCCTGCCGCGGGCCTTCCGCACCCGGCTCGACACGGTTCCGGCCGCGGTCCCGTATCTCTCAGCGGAGCCGGCGCTTGCAGCCCAATGGGCCGAACGGATCGGCCCGGACGGCTTCAAGGTCGGGATCGTATGGCAGGGCAATCCACATCCCGAGGCGGATCGGGCGCGTTCTTTCCCGCTTGCGGCCGCGGCGCCGCTCGGGCGCCTTCCAGGCGTTCGTCTCGTCTCGCTGCAGAAGGGTTTCGGCGAGGAGCAACTGGCCGCGCTGCCGGGAGGGATGCGGGTCGAGACGCCCAGCGAGGACTTCGATTCCGGCCCGGACGCCTTCGTCGACACCGCCGCCCTCATGGCGCATCTCGACCTCGTCGTGACCTGCGACACCTCGATCGCCCATCTCGCCGGCGCGCTGGCGCGGCCGGTCTGGGTCGCGCTGAAGAGCGACGCCGAATGGCGCTGGATGACCGAGCGCGACGATTCGCCCTGGTATCCGACGATGCGCCTCTTTCGTCAGCCGACGCGCGGCGCCTGGGGCGAGGTTTTTGACGCCATGGCCGCCGCGCTCTCGGAGACGCTCGCGGCGCGGCGCCCGCCGCAGGCGGTCCGGGCGCCCTGTTCGATCGGCGACCTGATCGACCGAATCACCATTCTGCGGATCAAGGCCGAGCGCCTGACCGAGGAGGCGAAATGCCTCCATGTCCGGCGCGAACTCGAACTGCTCGAATGCGAGGCGCGGCAGGCCGGCGTGGTCGGCGGGGCGGTCGAGGCGGCGGCCGACGATCTGGCCGAGGTCAATGGACAGCTCTGGGAGGTCGAGGACGCGCTACGCTGGCGCGAACGCGACGCCGATTTTGGACCGCCCTTCGTGGCGCTTGCTCGGTCGGTCTACGTCCTCAACGACCGGCGCGCGGCGCTGAAGCGAGAGATCAACACGCTGTTCGGCTCGGAGCTGATGGAAGAAAAGAGCTACGGCTAACGCAGATTCTCTCGATCCGGTCCGCGTGCTATATAACAAGGCGTTTTTTTGGCCGCGATCGGCGCTCTATCCGGAAAACCATGCAATGTCATGAGGTCGCTGCTGTGCAGCCCAACGGTTGCGGGCCCGGCGGACGCGAAACAGGCGCCTTAACGGTCGGGAACAGGCCGCCGAACAGACGGGTATCAGGTCGCAACAGGCAAAGAACAGGCGGGCGAAACTAGGGCGCGAGCCCAGGTGTGGCCGGGTTGTAATGCAGTTAGAATTCCCTTCCGTCGCACGTGGACGTCTGGCCCTGTGAGCGGTCGGACGAGGGGGCCCAAGCGATCCGTCCAAAAATCATCTGGCTCCAGGAGGTCGGCGGCGACCCTCAACGCGGGACGATCGCCGTCGGTAGTCCCGCCCTAGTCGGGTGGAGCGCCGCGGCGAGGCGTCCGATCTCGCGCCTGAGAGCGTCGGCCAGTTCAGTGAACAGGTTGTGCGCGAGCGGGAGGGCATGCCGGTCGTCCGGGCCTTCGACGCAATAGGCGACCTCGCCGCGCCGGGCGAGCGCTGCGCCGAGTTGTCGGGCGAGAGCAGGCTTGGTCGTCCAGTCCCCATTCCGGATCCCGTCGAGCAGAGGCGCGGGCGCGTGGCGGCGCCGTAAAGCGGGCCTTGCGCCAGCCATTAGCACGACGTTAACCATTTGCATCATACATATAATCATAAGCTACGAACATTGCTGGCCACACCGGCAAGTTGGAGCTTCTCGGGAAACGAGGATCCGGTCAAACGTATTTGCTGCCCATGTTCACCTTTCATCTTAGATGTCGCATGGGATTTTAGCGGTCATTTGTGACAAAATGAACGCAACGTCGCCGGTCACAGATGCTTAAAAGTGTGTTGCGTACGCGTAGTAGAGGAGTTGCTTTTCAGTTTGGCTTTGGAGCTGGGGCATGTACATCATTATCGACGATCGCGACATCGTGGCGGGCGGCTACGCGAACGGTCTGGATCGGGAGGGCGTGTCGTCGGCGGGCATCGAGGCGTCCGAGTTTCGCGAGTGGATCGACAAGACCAGCGATCAGGACATGCACGCGGTCGAGGCGTTCCTGATCGGCGACTGCGGCGAGCGCGAGCACCTGTCGCGCATCATAAGGGAACGCTCCAACGCGCCCCTTCTCTGCCTCAACGAACGCCATTCGCTCGACGACACGCTCGGCCTCTTCGCCGCGGGCGTCGACGACGTGGTGCGCAAGCCCGTGCACGTGCGTGAGATCCTGGCCCGGGTCGGGGCGATCAACCGGCGCGTGCTTGGCGAGAAGGGTCATGTCACGCTCGGGACGCTGAGAGTTTATTTCGACGGGCGCGAACCCGAGGCGGACGGCGAACCCTTCCCGTTGCCGCGACGCGAGCGCCGCATCCTGGAATTTTTGCTGCAATGCCGCGGCCGGCGCGTCACCAAGGCGCAGATCTTCAACGCGGTCTATGGCCTCTTCGACGAGAACGTCGACGAGAACGTGATCGAGAGCCACATCAGCAAGCTGCGCAAGAAGCTGAAGCGCAAGCTCGGGTTCGACCCGATCGATTCCAAGCGCTTCCTCGGCTATTGCATCGAGAAATAGCCGCGTCCTCCCACACGGCTCCTAGAGCGGTTTCCCAGCGAAATGAATCTCGGGGGATTGAACGAAGCCGACTTCGTCTGCAGAGTTGCTTCGAGATTGCGGTTAGTTCAGAGAGCGTTGGAGATCAGAACCTTGACTGCCGCATGACGAAAGCGGCTTCATTGGCGGACGGCGTGGTGAGGGGTTCGATGGTTTGTGAAGGCGCGCCGCTTTTCCGTCGATCGCGGCGACGCCTCGAGTTGGGCGATACAAACTGGGGCGCAATCTAAAATGTGGCGAAGGACGCCTGAATGCGCGAACAAGACCGGTACAGAAAGACGAGTAATTGTGGCGATTTTGGCTTAAGCGTCTGTAATCGTTACGTGGAGAATTAAGGCTTTTTCCATAGGGCCAAATGCGGTGGCGGATGCCGGCTACACACATCCGCCCGCGCTACGTGCTCCGCCACACCCCGATGGCCGCTTCCAAGGTGCGACGGCTTCGTTCAATCCGGCTTATGTGAGGTCGCCTTCCACGACCCACGACCCTACGCGCCGGCGACCTCACATAACCCTCCAGATTCCCGAATCGGGGCTGTCCATGATTCATGGGCTCCGCCGCGTGAAGGAGGCGGCGGGGGATGGCGCTATCCGAAGATCTTCGCAAAGCGGGTCGTTGACGCTGTTGTCGTGGGCGGCCTGTCGCGCAACGCGGCGGCCAAGCGTTTCGGGATCGGCATCGCCAGCGCCATACGTTGGGTTCGGCGCTTCCAGGCCACCGGCGAGATTTCCCCCGCTCCGACGGGTGGGGATCGCCGCTCGGAGCGCATTGAGGCGCATGGCGAATATCTGCTTGGTCTCATTGGTCGTCAGCCGGACATCACATTGTTGGAAATCCAGGAGCGGCCGATCGCCAACTGCGGCGAGCGTTTTTCTTTGTCGGTGATCTGGCGCTTCTTCGATCGGCACGAGATCACATTCAAAAAAAACCGCGCATGCCGAGGAACAGCAGCGCCCCGACGTCTTGAAGCGGCGCCAGGAGTGGTTTGGGGCGCAACTCGATCTCGATCCGAGGAAGCTCGTGTTCATTGACGAAACGGGGGCTTCCACCAATCTGGCGCGCAAGGGCGGACGATGCCGGCGCGGTCGACGACTGCGCGTCGGCATTCCGCATGGCCGTTAGAAGACCGTCACGCTCGCCGCCGGCCTGCGCCTTTCCGGCCTCGTGGCGCAAAAGGCCTACGACCGGCCGATCAACGCGGCCATGTTCGAGGACTGGGTGGAGACATGCCTCGTTCCCACGCTCTCGCAAGGCGACGTCGTCGTCATGGACAATCTGTCGAGCCATAAGGGGCCAAGGGTCGAGCAACTCATCAAAACCGCCGGAGCCGAGCTGCTTTATCTGCCGCCCAACAGCCCCGACATGAATCCGATCGAAAAAGCCTACTCAAGGCTCAAGGCCTTGCCCCACGCAAAATTGCCGAGCGAACCGTCACAGGCCTCTTGAACGCACCCGAAGCGTGTGCCGAAATCTTCAAACCCGGCGAATGTCTGAATTACTTCAAGGCCCGCGGATACGATACAGATTGATCGGAAACCGCTCTAAGCAGCCAACCAGCGCCTGCGGCGCGCCATTATGGATGAAAATGAGGTCCGCCCGGGTGTTGGCGGTATGCGCAGGATGCATAAGGCTGCAGCCAGCCATTCTATTTTCGTGGCAGAGATTCCTAGGCTGGCCAACGGAACAAGCGAGACAAATTCACCACAAAGAACACCAAGAACCACGAAGGCGTAGAAAGAGCCCTGTCGTTCTTTGTGTCCTTCGTGCCCTTTCTGGTGAAAGTCGAACTCTAACGAGGTCCGTTTCGTTGGGCTGGCTGAAGGAATTCTGCTTAGCCGCCGCGCGCCAAACCCAGTTGCTGCGGACGCCGCGCGCCTGCTCGATTTTATTTCAGCTCGAAATATTCCAGCGTGCCTTCCCCTTCGTGCGGCGATTGTCCGGGTAACTTGAGCGTAATGGGGCTCACGAAGCGCGAATACCAAGGCTTTATCGACATGATCGCAGCGACCGCCTTCTTGAGGAACGATTGGTCCGAAAGAAGGCTGCTGGACGTCAGGAGGCGATCGGAAATCTTGAATTCGGCCCGGCTTCCATCAGCGGTGGCGAAGGAAACCGCTGAATTGATCGGGCGCTCATGGTTTGGATCGGGATGGCGTACGGGGCCGCTCTCCACCGCCGATACGTCCGACCCGTAGGCATTGACCTGCTACTCCATGATCGTCAGCGACGAAAAAGAGGTGGAATATCGGTCCCCCCCACCGCGGCCTTGCCATGGATATCGGAGGCGATGATCGTGTGGCCGCCGCTTTGGCCGCGCCCCCACCACCAGTTGTCGAAGAGATCGGCCGGGGAAACATTACCCCAGTTATGATCGTGATAACCGCTGCCCGTGACTTGTCGGGTCACGCCGTCAGCCGTCAACGTCCCCGTAATAGCTCCCTCCGGTACGGCCACGAGCCACGCGAAGAACCTGTCGCCAGCCTCGTCGTAGCCAGTTGCGGGGCGGTAGGAAGCGACCCTGCGGCGCAGAGTCAGATCGCAGCCCACGCCACCGGTTTCGGCGGCGTCCACATGAATGGCGTAGGTTTGGAGATTGCCTTTGAAGCTGTGAGGACCAATCTGAATGTTTGCTTGGTCAGCTCGCAAACGCGCCGGGGTCATCGAATGTTCGCATGACGCGCCGGGTCGGCTTTCCTGGCGGCGTCAGTTCGAAATCCACGGCCCTTTTTTGCGATCCGTAGAGCCAATTGTCACCGAACCAGACCACCACCACGGTCCCGTCGTCGAGCAACCCGTCGAAATACCACCACTCGAAATAATCCGAGGATTTCGGCGTGCGCCGCCCATCTTCTCGGACCTCGATCTCCGTTCCGATGCCGAGGGCTTTGAAATCCTCCGGAGCCGCCGCCAGGTGAAGCGTTGCGTCGTCGGGAATCGACGCGGCATGCGAACTGCACGCCATCGCCAGCGCGCCTAGCGCGAGGCCCGCCAACCTACCCCTGCTCGAATTCGTCATGGATCTCTCCCGTGCATAGTGCGTCGCGTCGCCGTTCAGCGCGAGCCGCGCCGCATGGGGATCTGACCACCCGGCAGGCCCCCATTCGGGTCGCTCGTCAGCGCCGCGGGCTCTCTCTCTGAGTTTGCTTGGACGGCCGCGGCTCCGGTCTTGAACACCGCGAGAATCCAGAACGGCAAAGCGGTGAAGAGACACACCAAGGCTTCAACCGATCGAATATCGTGGGTCTGCCACGAGTGTCCGGCGGGATCAGTTAAAACGGCGGCAGGGTCGGTGTTGAGAAATAAGCTTACGATGGGAGAAATGATGATTGACGTGTATGCAAAGAGCGGCGTGATCCAGTATCCAGGCACTTTCGTGTACGATGCGGACCGGCTTCTGGCATACAGAGCAAAGCATTGGAGAAATACGTATACCGTCAGGTACCACCCGAAGAAATTGCTCACCGGCACGCCGAAATAACTTCCGCCGTCGCGCCATACCCAACTGCCGTTGATTGTCGACGCCATCGGATCAATCGTGAGATCCCAGAACACCATGATAAAACTTGCGATCGTCGGCGCTGTAAACGACAGCGGGCCAACCAATCTGGCGTCCTCGTCGCCGAGAATGGCGCGCGCCAGCGTCCACGAGAGATAGCCCATGCCAAAATAGGCTGGCCCGATGAGCAGGGGCACCAGGAACAGCTTGGGCCCTAAGGCATCGCTATAGTGGTACCAGCCGAATGGGAAGCCCGTCATGATGCTGAGGTTCTCAAACGCGTTGCTCACCCCCAGACAGACAATCAGGAACAACAGGATACCGCGCCAGCCATAGGTCAATGCGCCATGCAGCAACCCGAACAGCGTCAGAAACAGCGCAAACATCGCGCCGCCTATTCCCTGCGGCAGATGCAACGCGACTGTCGCCAAATTCGAGATGACGCTCGCTGCCGCGAACACCCAGAGTAGCGGCGACGCCCAATCACGGGCCCCCTGCTTCGCGGTATCCGTATGGAGATGCGTTGTCATTGATCACCCATCGTGTAGCCAAACTCATTCAGGTAGCGAGGGATGAACAGCTCGCGTCCCTTCAGTCGCGAGGTTAACCACCTGCCCACCTGCACCCCGTTGCGCAGGATCGGCAACGTACTGGCGCCATCGCGCGGGCCAAGGGGAACCAGGATGCCGCGTGTAGGCCAAGGCTTGTAGGGCGCCAGCGATTCGATCGTCTTGCCGGCGAGCATCGCCTTGATCGCGCCCGTGAGCCACGGCGCCTGCCTCGTGATGGCGACGATGGTCATCGGGTCTCCCGTCGCTGCTGCATCGCCAAGCGCGAAAATGCTGCGGGAGCCGGCAGGCCGTAGCCACGCATCGACCTCGACGCGTCCCTGCGCATCAAAGCTCGCCCCCGGCATTTGTTGGAAAACAGACGTGGTCGGCCGGGCGCCGAGCGCCGGAAAGATGAGGTGTTCACCCGCCCCGCCGAGGTCTTCGCCCAACGAGCCCATGAATGGGCGATCACGCGCGACCAGTTTCTCGACCCGACGGTTGAAGCGCAGCGACACGCCCTTGCTTCGCAACTGCGCCGCGAGCGCGCCGGCGAGTTTGTCAGAGTAGCCTTGCATCAGGGATGGCGAACCGGAAACAAGCGTCACCGCCTTGCTGGGATAGGCGCTGGATATTTCGCCGGCCAGTTCGGCGCCCACGGCTCCCCCACCGACGATGGCGACAGCATTCGCGCTCATCAGGTCGCCATGGGTCGTCCGAAGGCTTGCGGCAAAGTCCTGGGTCGACTCGCCCTGCGGCTTGAACGGGCTTGCGTAGCTCGAGCCCGTCGCAACGACGACGATGTCGCCTTCGATGTGTTCGCCATCGGCGAGCGTGACCCCGCCGCTCGACACGCTGGCGACGATGCCCTGCCGGACGCGGCCTCGGCGAAGCAGGCGGTCATAGGGAATCAGGATGCGATCGAGCAACGAAGGGTCGACCACGCCGCGAATCGCCGCGACGTTGTGGACGAAGCGGTCTCGCGCCTCGACAAGCTGGACCTCGGCTGCCTTGTCCAGGGCCCTTGAGACGGCGGCGCCGGCGTAGCCGCCGCCGACAACGATGACTCGCTTCACCATAATTTCTCGTTTAAACCAAGCCAGGCGACTGTCCGATCGGACAGTCTTCGTTCATAAGCGACTTTCCGATCGGAAAGTCAAGCGCGCTTGGCCGACGCGCCGGAGGGTTCGCCATGAATGGTCTCGAAACGACGAATAACCTGGATGGGCGCTCCCGCATCCTCGCTGCGGCGCTCCAGGCGTTCGCTACATCCGGCTTTGAAGGTTCCAGTCTGCGCCAGATCGCCCAGCGTGCAGGCGTGCAGCACCAGCTCGTCGTCTATCACTTCAAGACCAAGGACGGCCTGTGGCGGGAGGTCGTGTCGTCTATTTTCGAAGACGCTTGGCGGGAGCAGGGACTTTCGCATTGGGCCGAAAGGGTCGAGGTTCAAGGGGCGGCCGAAGCGCTGCGCGAAATGTTGCGGGCGTTCGCCCTGTTCACGGCCAGGCGCCCCGAGTTGCACAGGCTGTTGTCATTTGAGGGACAGGCGGACAGCGCGCGGCTCGATTGGCTGATCGAGACCTACATCCACCCACTCTACCAGATCTCCACAGCCGCGATCCACGCCGCCCAGAAAGCTGGAATGGCGAGCGCCGGCGACCCCGGGCGACTGCACTACGCGGCGATCGGCGTCATCACCACGGGTATAGTTTTTTCGAAGGAATATCAGCGCATGACGAGTCTCGATCCGTTCTCGCAGGCTGAAGTCGAGAAGGTTGTAGAACTGGCGTGCCGCGTGCTCGGATTGCCCGCGGCGGGTGAGCCGCGTCCAAGGCGTGCGCGATCCCCGACGGGCGACTGAAGGAGCGCGGTTGGCGCAACCCTCGCGTGCCGCGACCGAACAGGAATGCGCGCTTTATCGACGATTTGACCCGTTCGCCGCGCCATCATCGCACATCCGCTTCTTGCGTATTCCCGTCGTCCCGTTGGCCTCGAAGAGCCTTGGCCCGCGGGACCCAACGACCCTGCCGGCGATCGAGTGGCCCACGGCGTCACGCACGGCATTCTTATAAACGGAATCGTCATAGCAAAGCCTTGCCAAAAAGAAAAGCTCGTCGTAGTCTGATTTTGTTACCCCAGATCGGACAGGCGATGGCCTTTTGCCCCGACTTCCCGCCCCGCCGGACAGCGCCAGCGCTCGCAATCGGCGCGCGCTGCAGCGCGGAGCTATCCGATTCGGTCAACCCTGGGGATGGTGGTGGGGGTGTTGGCCGCAGGTCGGACGCGCTGGCAGTTACGATCGCCCGGAAAACCGGCCGCAAGGCCTTGAAAACATTGATTCAGCGCCCGGGCCCACGCCCTCGTCCTGATCCCGGGTCAAGCCTGGGGATCAGGATGAGGTTCATGTTATGGCAACTCGGTCAGGCAGTTGGCGGAGACTCGCAAATGGCGCCGCATCTCCTTGAAAACACTTGAAACCGAGTTGGAAATGGCAGGCCCCGCCCCGTCTCGATCGACTGGGACCGCAATCACGCGACCTTCGAGAAGAACGCGGAAGAGCGGAACGGACAGCCGCAGTCGTGCCCCCGGTGGGCGGAGATACGTTCGCGAACGCGGGCGCGCCCGCCGCAAAGACTCGTGCGCAAGAGCGAGAAGAGTTCGCGCAAACGAGGTCGCGCCTCAATGCGCCCGGCTGACGGCGAACTCGACCGCGTCACGCAAAGCGTGCTTCCACGGGGAAGCGGGGAAGAGTTCGAGCGCGTCCACCGCCATGGCGCCGTAGTGGCGGGCGCGCTCGATCGTATCCTCGAGGGCGCGGTGCTTCCTTATGGTCGTGAGCGCGAACTCGAGATCCCCGGCGACGATCTCGCCTCTCTCCAGCGTGCGCTTCCAGAATTCCCGCTCCGTCTGCGAGCCGCGCCGGAAGGACAAAACGATCGGCAAGGTGATCTTGCCCTCGCGAAAGTCGTCGCCGACGTTCTTGCCGAGCTTGGCCGCGGTGCCGCCGTAGTCGAGCGCGTCGTCGATCAACTGGAAGGCCACGCCGAGGTTCGCCCCATAAGCACGGCAGGCGGCGATCTCGGCCTTGCCCCGGCCCGCCAAAATCGGCCCGACCTCGCAGGCGGCGGCGAACAGCGCCGCGGTTTTGGCGCGAATGACGGCGAGATAGGCGTCCTCGGTCGTCTCGGTGTCCTTGGCGGCGGAAAGCTGCATGACCTCGCCTTCCGCGATCACGACGGCGGCCGTCGACAGGACGTCGAGGCAGGCCATCGAACCGACCTCGACCATCATCTTGAACGCCTGGCCGAGCAGGAAGTCGCCGACCAGCACGCTGGCTTCATTGCCCCACAGAACGCGCGCCGCCGCCTTGCCGCGCCGCATGTCGCTGTCGTCGACCACGTCGTCGTGCAGCAGCGTCGCGGTGTGCATGAATTCCACCGCCGCGGCGAGCTTGACGTGCCCCGACCCGCTGTAGCCGCACAATGCCGCTGTGGCGAGCGTCAGAATTGGCCGCAACCGCTTTCCCCCCGACGAAATCAGGTGGTTGGCGACCTCGGGGATCATCGCGACGTCCGATCCCGTGCGCGCAAGGATGGTCTCGTTGACCCTCGCCATGTCGCTGTCAACGAGCGCGGTCAAGGGTTCGATCAGGCGATCGACCGGTCGTTCTTCGAGTGGAATCACAACACCCACGAGACGCCATCCCTTGCCACCGGCCGTGGATCGACCATAGAGACGCCCAAACCGCGCGGCAAGTGCGCCCTTTTCGGGGTTCCCATTGGTGGAAATTTTGAGAACCAACGATCTCGTCCTGATCAGCGCTGTCGAGTTGTTGTTGCGGGCCGCGGGCGTCGGGTGCTTTGTCGCCGATCAACATATGGCGGCTGTCGAAGGGTCGCTCGGCTTTCTGCCGCGCCGGATCCTTGTGCCGAACGACGAGGAAGCCCGCGCGCGGCGACTCCTGACCGAAGCGGGCCTCGCCGACGAGTTGCGCAATGCCTGATTCGCCGCCTCGCCGACCTGACGACCCAAAGGCTGGAGAGTTGGGTGGAGGCGGGCTGTCGTGTGACCTGTGGCTCGGAGGTCGACTGACGCTTGAACAGCCGCGGCGGGGCCATCGGATCGGCTCGGACGCCGCCCTGCTTGCCGCCGCCGCCGATCTTTCCGAAGGTCGCATCGTCGACGTCGGCGCTGGCGTGGGCGCGGTGGCGCTGGGCGTCCTCGTCCGTCACGCGCCGACATTTGCCGATTGCGTCGAGATCGACCCCGCTCTGGCGGGTCTCGCGACGGAAAACGCCGTTCGGAACGGCTTGGGCCCTCGGATGCGCGTGGTTATTGCCGATATTTTCGACGCGCGCGCCCGCCGTATCGGCGGACTGGCCGACGGGGAGGCGGATCTGGTCGTCACAAATCCGCCATTCTTCGAGTCGGGGACGGTGCGCGCTTCGCCCGACGCATATCGAGCCCGGGCGCATGTGTTCGAGGGCGGCGCCGGGACGGCCGCGCTCGTCGACTGGATCCGCGCGTGTCTCGCCCTGCTGAAGCCGGGCGGGCGGTTCGCGCTGATCCACCGCCCGGCCGCGCTCGCCACGATCCTAGCGGCGGTCGAGAACCGCCTCGGCGCTCTCGCGCTGCTGCCGGTTCATCCGCGCGCCGGCGTGTCGGCGCACCGGTTGATCGTGGGCGGCGTCAAGGGCTCGAAAGCCCCTCTTCGCATCGCTCCTGCGCTCGCCCTGCACGAGACCGACGGGCGGTTGACGGCGGAGGCGGACGCCATCCATCGCGGCGACCGGCTGATCGACTGGGGCGCGTAGCAGGAAATACCGGGAAATCTTGCGTGGGCGCGCCGACCGTCGCCCGTGGGCGCGTCTTGAGCGCGCCGGTATCCGCGTCTACAGTATCGCAAATGTCTGACGCATTCCTTCGTCATGTCCGAGCGACGCTCGACGAGATCGACGCGGCCGGGCTCACCAAGCGCGAGCGTCTCCTCGCCGGGCCGCAGGGCGGACGCATTCGGGTCGCCTCGGACGCGGGCGAGCGAACGATGCTCAACCTCTGCGCCAACAATTATCTCGGCCTCGCCGATCATCCCGAGGTGATCTCCGCTGCAAAGTGCGCGATGGACGCATTCGGCTTCGGCATGGCGTCTGTGCGCTTCATCTGCGGGGCGCAAACGCTGCACCGCGAACTCGAATGCGCGATCGCCCGGCACCTCGGTAAGGACGATGCGATCGCATTCGCTGCCTGTTTCGACGCCAACGGCGGCGTGTTCGAGCCGCTGATGGGCGAGCAGGACGCGATCATTTCGGATAGCCTGAACCACGCCTCGATCATCGACGGCGTGCGGCTTGCCAAGGCTAGGCGCTACCGTTTCGGCAATTCCGACATGAACGCATTGGAGGACAGCCTGAAGGCAGCAGACGCCGACGGCGCCCGTTTCAAACTGATCGCAACCGACGGCGTCTTCTCGATGGACGGCTATGTGGCGAAGCTCCCGGAGATCTGCGCGCTCGCCGAGCGATACGGGGCCATGGTCCTAGTCGATGATTGCCACGCGACCGGGCACCTCGGCGAGAAAGGCCGCGGCACCCCCGCGCTGACGGGCGCGGGCGATCGGGTCGATATCGTCACGGGCACGTTCGGCAAAACTCTTGGCGGCGGCATGGGCGGCTTTGTCGCCGCGACTCAACCGATTGTCGACCTGTTGCGCCAACGCGCACGGCCCTATCTCTTTTCAAACTCGCTTGCGCCGGCAGTCGCCGCCGGCGCGTTGAGGGCGCTGGAGATCGCGATTCGATCCGACGATCGCCGGGCGCTGCTGCAGGACCACGCCAAACGCTTCCGGGCCGGCGTCGAGGCGGCCGGCTTTTCGATTCTGCCAGGCGTCACGCCGATTATTCCGGTCATGCTCGGCGAGGCGCGGCGAGCTCAGGACCTCTCGAAGGCGCTCGATCAGCGCGGCATTTATGTCGCCGGCTTTTTCTTCCCCGTGGTCCCAAAGGGACAGGCGCGCATTCGCACGCAGATGTCAGCAGCGCTAACGACGGAGGACGTGGATACGGCCGTCTCAGCCTTCCAGGACGCGGGGAAGGCGTTGGGAATCGTTTAACTGCGGTCGAAAGCTTGGCGCTGCCGGCCAGACCGACCCGATCGAACCGCGGAGCTCAGGACATGAAAGCCCTCGTCAAGGAGAAGCCCGAGCCCGGACTCTGGCTCAACGACCTGCCGATCCCGGAGATCGGGCCCGACGACGTTCTGGTGAAGATCCACAAGACCGGCATCTGCGGCACCGACGTCCACATCTTCAACTGGGACGAATGGGCGCAGAAGACAATCCCGACGCCGATGACCATCGGCCACGAATACGCAGGCGTTATAGCCGAGGTCGGGGCAAATGTGAGGCGGTTGAAAGTCGGTCAGCGCGTGTCGGGCGAGGGTCACGTCATTGGCATGCGGAGCCGGGCCGCGCGCGGCGGGCGCTACCACCTCGACCCGGAGACACAGGGCATCGGCGTCAACATTCCCGGCGCTTTCGCCGAACATGTCCGCGTTCCGGCCTTCAACATCGTTCCTCTGCCTGAAGACGTGGACGACGAACTCGGCGCTATTCTCGATCCGCTCGGCAACGCGGTCCACACAGCGCTGACTTACGATCTCGTTGGCGAAGACGTGCTGATAACCGGGGCCGGGCCAATCGGGATCATGGCGGGCGCCGTCGCACGGCATATTGGAGCGCGCCATGTGGTCATCACTGACGTCAATCCAAAACGCCTCGCGCTCGCGGCCGAGGTTGCCGACATCCTGCCGGTCGATGTGTCGAAGGAGGACCTCAAGGCGGTCATGCACCGACTCGGGATGACAGAAGGCTTCGACGTCGCGCTCGAGATGAGCGGGGCGCCGGCCGCCTTCGACCAGCTGTTCGATTCGGTCGTCACTGGCGGCCGGGTGGCGTTGCTGGGCCTGCCGGCGAAACCAACTCTCGTGGACTGGAACAAGGTGATCTTCAAGCAGCTGACGTTGAAGGGCATCTACGGCCGCCAGATGTTCGAGACCTGGCACAAGATGATCGCAATGCTGGAGAGCGGCCTTGCCGTGCGCAAGGTCATCACGCATCGGCTGCCGGTCGAACATTTCCTGGAAGGCTTCGAGATCATGCGCCGCGGCGACAGCGGCAAGATCGTCCTTGACTGGACTGGAGCGTGATCCGGCGGTTTTAGCGCCTTTTATCGACCGCCCTCAACACCTTCAAAGGCTTACGAGCCGCCTTAGCGGCGACTCGATTCTGCCTTTCCGGACCGTTTTACAAATTAGATCTATGAAAATCCCCGGAGCTGGCAGGCGACCGGCGGATCGCTTCCCGCCGATCATGCAGTCAGGGCTTTGACGCGGCCTGCGATGCGGCCGGCTGCGCCCGATGGCCGTAACCTGCGTCACGCGACATAGGGCCCGACCGGAAGAACCGTCCGGCCGAAATCGCCGTTGATGATTTCCGCCGCCGAGAGGTATGCGGCGAGCGCTGCACAGACGAGCCCAAGGTAACCGCCCGCCATATGGCTCAGGGGAATTGCGAACCAATCTCCGATCGCGAGCAGCATGAACGTCATCCACAGCGTCAAAAAAGTCAGTTGCAGCGCTGTATTATGTCGGAATGATGCGATCCACATGTAGAAACTGAAAACCCCCCAGATGAACAGATACCAGCCGACAAACGGCGCCGGCGCCCCGCCGCCAAGAAACTTGATGAATGTCACTAGAGAAATCCAGAACGCCCCATAGGCCATGAACGCGACGCCCGGGAAAGTGTTTCCCCTCACAAAGGCAAGGATACCGGCGATGGCCTGAACGGTTCCGCCAAATACGAGCGCCATGGACAGGACGACGACGACGCTCTTGTCATCGAACCAGCCGGCATTGACCATGCTCAGGAGCCAAGTTGTCGACGCGAAGGCGAAGAGCCCAAGCGGCGCAGGATTGCCGAGCTTAACGTCCATAATTTCCTCCCGCGCGTCAGATGACGCGTCGATTCGACTATTTCGGCTTCGCCCGTGAGCGTCCATTGGCCATCTGGCCTAACCCATCTCGCCTATTGCTTCTGCAACGCGCTCAGGCGGACGAATCGAAGGCGGCTGGAGGCCGCATCGTTCAGGCTTTGCTGCAAAAAGGCGCCGCGGGAGGTTTCTGACTCTGCGCACGCATTGGGCTGCGACTTGTTGTCACAACGCTCAGCGAGGGGGCCAGCGCTTTCCGGAATTGCCTTGCATCTGCGCCGATGCGATGGCCGACATGGTCTGCGCTTGCCTCGGAGGCCTCGCCTTGCGCGCGACAGAAACGAGGCGTTCAGGCGCTGTCGTGCCGATCCTTGATGAAATCGACGAACGCCCGGAGCGGCGTCGGCATCAGGCGTCGGCTCGGGAAATAGAGGAACGGACCGGAAAAGCTCGGCCACCAAGGTTCGAGCAGCGGGACGAGCACGCCGGTCGCGAGCGCGGGGCGGAGCCAGTCCTCGAACAGGTAGACGATCCCAAGTCCCTCGACGGCGGCGGCGACGAGGAGATCCGCCGCGGAGCCCGGCTGGGAAACGAGCGCGGCGACGGGATCGACCCGCACCGTTTCGCCGCGGCGCTCGAACTCCCAGACCGGCATCGAACGGCCGGCGAACTGCACCCGCAAACAGCGATGCTTGAGGAGCTCGCTCGGGTGCTCCGGCCGGCCGTGCGCTGCGACATAACGGGGCGCCGCGGCGAGCGCGAAGCGCTGGGTGCGCGGCCCGATCGGCACCGCGACCATGTCCTGTTCGAGCCGCTCGTCGTAGCGGACGCCCGCGTCGCAGCCGGCGGCGAACACGTCGACAAAACTGTCCTCCGCGACCACCTCGAGCCGGATGTCCGGGAAGGCTTCGAGAAAGGGCGCGATGATCGCCGGCAAAACCATGCGCGCGACCCCCGAGGGGACATTGAGTCTCAGCGTCCCAGCCGGACGGTCGCGGAACGCGTTGACGACGTCGAGCGCGGCGTCAACCTCCGCGAGCGCCGGCGTCAGGCGTTCGAGAAGCCGGGCGCCGGCTTCGGTCGGCGCCACGCTGCGGGTGGTGCGGTTGAGAAGGCGGACGCCAAGTTGCGTCTCGAGCCGCCGCATCGCCTCGCTGAGCTTCGAGGCGGAAGCCCCGTTCGCGCGCGCGGCGTCGCGAAATCCGCCGGCCCGGACGACCGCGACGAAAGACGAAAGATCGCTCAAATTTGCCGCCACTGTTCGCCTTTCCGTACAACCTGTGCCGATCATAGCGGATTATCGCGCGGCGGGGACGGCGCCATATGGCGGAAATCGTCATTCAGGGAGATCGACCATGACCGCCATCGCATCCGCCGCCGGAACCTTCCGCCTCGGCGACCGCGTCGTCCATCGCATGGGCTACGGCGCCATGCAGCTTGCCGGCCCCGGCGTGTTTGGCCCTCCGAAGGATCGCGCGGAAGCGGTCGCGGTTCTGCGGGAGGCCGTCGAAAGCGGCGTCAATCACATCGACACCAGCGATTTCTATGGGCCGCACGTCACCAACCAGATCATCGCCGAGGCGCTGCATCCCTATCCGGCCGGGCTCACCCTCGTGACCAAGGTCGGAGCGGTTCGCGGCGCCGACGCCTCGTGGCTTCCCGCCTTCGCGCCGGACGACCTCGTCCGCGCGGTCCACGACAACTTGAGAAATTTGCAGCTCGAGGCGGTCGACGTCGTCAATCTCCGGATCATGGGCAAGGTCCACGAGCCGAGCGAAGGGACGATCGAGCCGCAGTTCGCCGCGCTGGCGAAGCTTTGGGAGCAGGGCCTCGTCCGCCACCTGGGCTTGAGCAACGCGACGGCGGCGCAGGTCAAGGAGGCGCGCGGGATCGCGCCGGTCGTCTGCGTGCAGAACCACTACAACGTCGTTCATCGCGCCGACGATGCTTTGATCGACGAACTGGCCGCGGCCGGGATCGCGCATGTGCCGTTCTTCCCGCTCGGCGGCTTTACGCCGCTGCAATCGGCGGAATTGTCGGCGGTCGCCGCCGATCTCGGCGCGACGCCGATGCAGACGGCGCTCGCCTGGCTCCTCCATCGCGCGCCGAACATTCTTTTGATCCCCGGCACGTCGTCGCGGGCGCACCTGCGCGAAAACCTCGCCGCAGCGAGGCTCGAACTGCCGGAGGCGGCGCGCGCCCGGCTGGACGCGATCGGCGGCGCGGCATGAGACGGGCCGCGCGGCCGCGAGTCCGGCGATGAGCCGATGTCGCGCGCTGCTCATTGAGCGGCGCGCTACGCCTAGCATGCGTCGACGCGGGCGGCCGATTCTGCGGGTGCGGCGCTAAACGGGGGGGCAGCGGGAGTTCGTCGCGATCGATTTAACGACCGGTGTCGACGTATTGCTGCCGTTGCGGATCGCGACCTTGGACGCCTCAATCGGGCGGGGAAGCGGACCTACAGGGCGAAGGCGCGGAGTTCCGCCGAGGCTGTGCGAAAACGCAGCGCTCGCATCTGTTAGGCGACGCAGATGAGCGAAATTCGCGATTTTTCTCGCTGCGTTTGACGGTAGGACTCAAAATTCGGGTCTGTCGGTTAATGCCTTGCCGTTTTTCACACAGCCTGCGCCCGTAGCAGTTATCCCGAAAACGATCATTTCGATGGCGGGCGCCACGCCATCTCGGCAGCCAGTTGTCGGTTTCCGATCGCAACGCTCAGGTTTGGTTTGGGCGGCGCTCTCCTCGCGGCATGGAGGCTTCAACGCGAAGACCAGAAAAATGTGATTTGCCGGACGGCGATATTTGGTCCATAAAGTGTTCATTTGATAGCAAAATTGGGAGGTTGCGGCCATGGCGAAGGAACCAAAGCAGTCGAGCGCACCCAAGACTGAGTTCGATGCCCTCGCGGAAGCGGTGGTCCCTGATCCAGCGACGATTCCTGATAGCGTGGCGCTAGCGGGATTTGTGGGCCGAAGCGCAGAAGACGGAAAAGTCCGGCTTTATCTAGACGCCGGCTTTCGAAACTACTACGAAATCTCATCTTCCGATATTCTCCACAGTCAGCAACTCCCGGCGACGCAATCTCCATTAGGAGGATCGGTCGTTTACGTCAGGAGCAGCGCTCCCTTGCGACGGGTGCAGGTTTCAACGGAAATCGAAGCCCGGTTTCTGCAGGGCCCGATGTCGAGCGTGGGCGCGGGGGCGGCCGGTGTGGCTTCTCCAACGGGAGCATATACGGCATTCTTTGGACTGCCGCACGCAACTCTCATTTGCGACCCTGTAACTCTCCGAGGCGCTCATTGCGTCTCTAACGCCGTGACAAGTTGCGAAGACCGTGGCTGCGGTCGCGGCGGCGGCGGTGACACTGGCGCGTTTGACTGTTGAGTGCGGCGGATATCGGCCATCGGTCTGGGGTCGAGGTAAATCCTCCCGCCTGGCGGCGCACCGTGCTGACACAAGAAACGGTGATTCCCTATCTGTTGCGCCGCGGTCACTTGACATTCGCGGAATTGATTGCGAGCGGCGTCAAAGTCTACGACGCGTCTCGACGAAACGGAAATTTCCGAGTGGAGCGGCAGCCTGGGGATGCGCTGCTGCTCAAGCAAGCTCGGGAGCCGAACGCTTCGCCGACAGTCGGGTGGGAGGCTATGATTTACAAGACCTTCCAAGCTTTGCCTGCTTCACATCCGCTACGCCGCCACACTGTCCCTTTTCTCGAATACGACGATGACGAAGGCGTGCTGGTCCTTCGCTCTATCGCGGATGCACGCACGCTCGCGGCGCATCAGAATCAGGGTGGGATTCCCACTAGGCCGGCGACGCGGATAGGGCGGGCTCTGGGGGCCCTGCACAGCCTTGAGCTAGGCTCACCGCCGATGAGCGCCTTGTCGGAAGGGCTGCCCCGCCGCCTCCCGCATGCGCTATTCCTTCATCGGCCGGATCACGCTCTCTACTGCGCCGCCAGCTACGGCAATCTGCAGGCGGCGCGGGTCATGCAGTCCTTCCCGGCCTTCGGGGCGCTGATCGACGCGCTGACAAAAGAGTGGCGACCGACCGCTCTCGTTCATTTCGACGTGAAAGGCGACAATATTCTCCTCTCCGCCAAAACGGGCGCGCGCTCAGCCTGGCTCATCGACTGGGAACTGGCTGAGCTCGGCGATCCCGCATGGGACGTCGGCTCCATGTTCGCCGACTATCTCGGCGTGTGGCTATGGTCGATCCCGATCACCGGAGAACACCCGCCGGCCCATTACCTCTCGCTCGCACGCTTCCCATTGACCAGGTTACAACCCGCGCTTCGCGCCTTTTGGCGATCGTATCGGTTGGTTCGAGGCCTGACCGGCAGAGCGGCGACTGCGTTTCTGCTGGCGGCGACGCGCTACTGCGCGGTCCGCCTCATTCAAAGGGTCCATGAGCAGACCCGCGAGGCCGTTGACTTGCTCGCCAACACGATTTGTCAGCTTCAACTGAGTTGGAATATCCTCCAAGAGCCGGAGCTGGCGTGCGTACATCTGCTCGGTCTCGAACTCATCTCTCCGGAAGCATAATTGAATCTTTATCTCTCCCAATTGAAAGCGGCAGTCCATGCCATCCGCTTTTTGAACGACACCCAATTCACCTGGTTCGGGACCGCTTCGGAAGCTCTAAGCTCAACGGTCCGTCGGGCCCTTACTCCCGAGACAGCCCGAAGCGTCCTTCGTTATCAACTTCGGCAAACGCTTTATAAGCAATTTTACACGAAAGGGACGCCACTTCCGGATTCGGATGAGGCTGAATGGGCGCGGGAGGATCCCGGTTTTGTCGCGGAATTGGCGGCAGCCAACCAGGGAACAAGTTCTCTAGAAACCGGCTGGACGGCGCGCACGGTTCGCGCCGGGCGCGTGACAGTCGAACGGCAAGGGCTTACGCTGGAGGTTACCCCTGACGCCTGCGTTCTCCCGATTTCGGAGCCGCTGGCGTCCGGGGCGAAAATCTCGCTGCGTGTGCCGAGCGCGAGGCCAAATCTGTCGCCCGGCTATTTCCTGGTCATTGGCGATGCGCCGATGCCGCCAGGCGATGGCGTGGTCCGGCTCTACTGGCATCTGACGCCGGATGGCGCCGCAAGGTGGCTGTATGCTACGACCGCGGCTCTCAACGCCTGCAGCCTACCATTCCACCTGAAGGTGCTGTATTCGCCGAAACTGTTCACGCGATGCGATGCAGGCGTGCTCTATTTGCCGCAATCCGCGTTTGCAGCCGCGACGCCCGCGCTGAGGGACGTTTACGCGCAGGTCGAGGCGGGGCTGCGTTCCGAAGTCCCGGCCTTTACGAAATCTTTGGCCCCGGGGATTGGGCTCGCGGAATCGCCCGGCGGCGAGAGTTTCGGATTGCATCGCTGCGGCTTGGTTGCCGATGGACTCGTCCGCTCGCGAACGGAAACACGAGCGGATACCGCAGACCGGCTTGATTGCGTCCTGGCCTGCTGGTCTGACGCAGGACTGGACATCGAGCGCCCCTATCTCAATCCTAGGTCCCACGATGCCTACCAGACGCTGCGTTCGCCCACTCAACGCAACCTGACTGTTGCTTCGTCGACGGATCGCGAGCAAGCAATCCAACCGGCCGATTGCCTCGAGGTCGCAGTTGATATCGGCAAGCGGCTGGCGCGGGAAACGATTTGGCACGGCGACCGCTGCATCTGGCTCGGCGCCGAGATGCTCGGACCGGGCGTCACATCCTACGGGACTTTGCGCCCGGACGTCTATTCCGGGACTGCAGGCATCGGATTGTTCCTCGCCGCTCTGTGGCAGGTGACGCGCATAGAGGAGGTCCGCCTGGCCGCGCTCGGCGCGATCCGTCAGGCGCTAGCTGGGGTTCATGGCCTGCGAGAGACAAATCTACTCGGGCTCTACACAGGGGCTCTCGGCGTCTGCTGGGCGGCGGTTCGGGCAGCAATCTCGCTCGAAGAGTTGGGGCTAGTGGACGAAGCTGCGATCCAATTGCAAGTCTGCCGGGATCATGAAAGAGGAATTGCAGACGGCGAATGGGACCTGTTGGCCGGCCAAGCCGGCGCGATCCTTGGCCTGCTCTGGCTCCGACGTCATCTAGGCGACGGCTCGCTGCTGGAGTGGGCAATCCGGCTCGGGGACGCTCTGATTGTTACGGGCAAGCGAGACAGGGCCGGGACTTTGAGTTGGCGCGGGCGCCATGGGCGTGGCCGGCGCGCACTGACCGGGTACTCGCACGGCGCCGCCGGCGCGGGCGTCGCCCTGTTGGAACTCGGGGCGGTCGTTCGCGACGAAGCGTTTAAGGAGGCCGGCTTGGCGGCCTTCGCGTATGAACGGCGATGGTACAACGCCGCCCAAAAGAATTGGCCGGATTTTCGCCGAAGCGGCGGCGGGAGGAGCCGGATTGCGCAGCAGGTCTCGACGGCTTGGTGCCATGGCGCGCCGGGCATCGCTTTGTCCCGGCTAAGGGCCATGAAGCTCGCGCCTAATCCCGAAATCGCCTCAGAGCTTCACGCCGCGCTAGGGACGACAAGCCAAGCAACCGCTGCGATGCTTAACGCGCCGGGAACAAGCTTCTGCCTCTGCCATGGGTTGGCCGGCAACGCGGACGTTGTGAACTTGTGCGCGAATGGGGCGGCGCCGCCCCTAGTTTGGCGTGTCGCGGCGCATTGCCGGCGAACCTCCTGGGCAGAGCGTGCGCCTTCGCCAGACGCCGCGCCAGGCCTCATGCTGGGGCGGTCGGGAATCGGACTCTTCTACCTGCGTCTGTTCGATCCGTCTGTCCCCTCCGTGCTCCTGCCCTATCCCTAAACCATTGGGAAGCGATTGGGAGGAACTGGTGAAGGCTGACTCGGCCCGGGATTACGCCGAAGGCAATGGACCGAGAAGTGAGACGGCTTGCGCCTTCCGCGGCGCCCGTATCTCCGGGGACGCCCTCTTCCTGTACCCGGAAGAACTGGGGAAGGCGGCAAAGCGACGGATAGGGCCCGTTCGCCAAGCCGTCGGCGGATGACCCTATTTGCGCAATTGCACCGTTCACTGGATCAACCAGAAGGTTCCGCACCGGGTCGAGCTCTGCCTTCCCGCGGAGGATCACGCGGGAGAGCCTTACGCTCGCGCTTGACCATGACAGAGAACTCTGCAATGCAGAGATATCTGTGAGCTTGGCATGTTCCTTCTCGGTCTCCTGCTCTGGCTGCTCGCGCTTCGTCGGCGTTGCGGCCATTGTGCTCGCCGTCCTTCTCTCTCGTCCCCTGAAGCCGCCGCCTCCGCTTGCGTCCATTCTCGACGGCGCGTTGCAGATCGAGGCCAGCGGCTTGCCTGAGCTTTCGCGTTTCCAGGCGCGCGACGGGACCTGGCTCGCCTATAGGCGCTACGCGTCGGCGGCCGGCGCAAGCGTGCGGATCGTCCTCCTCGCCCATGGCTCGGCCGGCGCGTCCGCTCAGATGAACGCGATCGCGCGGGGGCTGGCGAACGCCGGACTGGAAGCGGTCGCCGTCGACTTTCGCGGCCACGGCGCGTCCGGAACCCGCGGCGACGTCGCCTATGCCGGGCAGCTCGACGACGATCTCGGCGACCTGATCGATGACCTGCGGCGTCGCAATCCCGAGGCGAAGTTCGCCTTTGTCGGCCATTCGTCGGGTGGCGGATACGGCCTGCGCGTCGCGGTCGGCTCGCTTGGCGGCGCGTTCGAGCGCTTCGTGCTGTTGGCGCCCTATCTCGGCTATCGCGCGCCGACCACCCGGCCGGCCGAGGGCGTGGGATTATGGGCCGCGGCCGACGTGCCGCGCATCATCGCGATTTCGATCCTGAAGAGTTTCGGCGTCGACTGGCCTCAATCGCTGCCCGTGCTCGCGTTCGCGACCGGACCGGGCGCGAAGAAATTCGTGACCGACCAATACACCTTCCGCCTGATGACGAGCTACGCCGCGCCGGACGACTGGGAGGGCGCTTTCCGCAAGGCCAAAGCGCCGGTCGCCGTGATCGCCGGCGCCGGCGACGAGCTGATGGACGCCCCGGCGTATCAGCGCGTCCTGCCGCCGCTCGGCGTGGGGGTGACCTTGCTTCCGGGCGTCGATCATATGGGGCTCTGCTGGCGGCCGGAGGCGATCAAGGCGATCGTCGCCGCGCTGAACGGTTGAGCGATGCCGAAGCTCGTCGCCGCCGCGCGCTGGGCGCTCGCCGAATTCGGCCCGCTGATCGTGTTCTGGGCGCTCGCGCTGACGCTCGGGGTCAAGCCGGCGATCGCCGGCTCCATTCTCTTCATCCTCGGCGATGCCGCCTGGCGCTGGCGGACCGGGAGGGCCTTCACCCGTCTTTATCTGCTGGTTAGCGCGCTCACCCTCGTCTTTGGCGTGATCGACCTCGTTTCGACTTCGCCGTTCATGCTGAAATACGAGGCGGCGGTCACCAATGTCGCGACCGGCCTCGCCTTCGTCGGCGGCGCAATGGGCAGGAAGCCGATCATCCAGGAGGTCGCCGAGGAGCGTGGCGAAACCATTCCCGCCTCCCGCGAGACCCGCGCCTTCTTTCGCCTCTTCACCCTCGTCTGGGCGGCCTATTTCTTCGTCAAGGCCGCCTTCTACGTCTGGGCCGTCTGGACGATGCCGATGCTCGAGGCGATGGCGCTGCGTTCGGTGGTCGGGTCGGCCAGTCTCGGCCTGATGATTCTGGTCAGCTCGACGCAGGGGCGGCGTCTGTTCTTCCTCAGCCGCCGGCTCGGATTGCTGCCTCCGCCCGAAGCGGCGCCCGCGCCGGCCGCCGAGGCAAACGCATGACGATCCGCTCCGACGAGGCCGCCGCAACGCTTGCCGAGATCGAGCGCGTCGTCGCCAAGGTCAAGCAGTCACGCGTCTATCGCACGACTGCCTTGATTACGATCGTCTGGGGCGTGGTCAATCTCGCGCGCGGGATCCTGGTCGCACTCTGGCCGGCCGCGTTCGGGCCGCGTTGGTTCCTGGCGGATCTTTTCGGCGTGGCCGCGACGGTCGCGATTCTCTGGAGGCTGCCCACGCGCGGCGGGCGGTTTCCTGTGCGCTTTCTCGCGGCGTTCGCGATCGTCTACAGCTTCGGCTGGATCTGGTCGCACGTGATTGGCCAGTTCGGGCCGCGCGAGGCCGCGGCCTTCTGGCCGATGCTGTTCCTGCTCGGGTTTGCAATCGCGGGACTTCTATTCGGCTGGATCCTCACCGCGATCGGGATCGGCCTCGCGGCGCTCGTCGTCGCCGGCTACCTCTGGTCGGGCGGCGCGTTCGCGCTGTGGCAGGCGGCGGTCACGGGCTTTGGCTTCATCGGCTGCGGGATCTGGATGCGCCGGTCGTGAACGACGGGCCCGACGAGGTCATCCACCAGCCGGTGCGCCTCAAAATCATGGCGGCGTTGAGCGCGCTCGACCCGAGCGAGGAGGGGCTCGACTTCACCCGGCTGAAGGACCTCACCGGCGCGACCGATGGCAACCTCGGCGCCCATCTCGATCAACTCGCGCGCGCCGGCTACGTCGAAGCGACCAAGGCTTTTGTCGGCCGCCGTCCGCGCACGACGGTCAAGGCGACCGCGCCGGGGCGGGCGGCGTTTGCACGCCATGTGGCGTTTCTGAAGGCCATTATTGCGGGCGCGTAGAAGCAGGCCCGCGTTGACCGTGCGCGGCATTGCGCCCACAACTTTGCCATGATCCGTGGCCTCTTCATCCTCCTCCTGTTCCAGCTTGTCGGCGAGGCGCTTGCCCGAGGTTTGAGCCTCCCGGCGCCGGGTCCGGTGATCGGGCTCGCTCTTCTTGTCGCCGCCCTTGCGGTCAATCGGGCATGGCGGCCGTTCGACGATGAGCAATTGGCGAAGAGCGAGCTCGGCCGGGCGGCCGACGGACTCTTGAGCACGCTCTCGCTGTTCTTCGTCCCCGCCGGCGTCGGCGTGGTCCAATACCTGGGGCTTCTCCAGGCGCAGGGGCTCGCGCTCGCGGCGTCGCTCGTCGTCTCGACGCTCCTGACCCTCGTGGTGACGGTCGGCGTCTTCGTCGCGGTCAAGCGCTTGATCGGCAGGAGGGGCGAAGCATGACGCCGTTCCGCCTCTGGGTCTATCTGCAAACGACCCCGCTCTTTTGGCTGACGGCCACGCTTGCGGCCTACATGATCGCCGAGACCATCGCCTACGCCGTGCATCGGCATCCGTTGGTCAATCCCGTTGCGATCGCCGTCGCGCTGATCGGGGCGATGCTGAAGCTGACCGGGACCGACTACCAGACCTATTTCAACGGCGCGCAATTCGTCCACTTTCTGCTCGGTCCGGCGACGGTCGCGCTCGCCGTGCCGCTCTATCGTAACCTCGAGGCGGTCAAGCGCAATCTCCTGCCGATGACCGCGGCGCTTTTCGTCGGCGCGGTCGTCGCCGTTGTCTCGGCCCTCCTCGTTGCGCGGGCGCTCGGCGCGCCGCGGGCGGTGCTCGTGTCGCTTGCGCCGAAATCGGTGACGGCCGGGGTGGCGATGGCGGTGTCGGAGACGCTCGGCGGCGCGCCGCCTCTGACGGCCGTCCTCGTCATCGCGACCGGCATTCTCGGGGCGGTCGTCGTGACGCCGCTCATGAACGCGCTGAAGGTGACGGACTGGGCGGCGCGGGGCTTTGCGGTCGGTCTCGCCTCGCACGGCCTCGGCACCGCTCGCGCGTTCGCCGTTCACCCGGTTGCCGGCGTATTCGCCGGCATCGCCATGGGCCTGAACGCGGTGGTGACGCCGGCGATCGTACCGGCGCTGCTGCCCTGGCTGACGGGCCCATAAAAAAGGGCGGCCGAAGCCGCCCGTCCGTGAGAGCCTTGTGAGGCTTGCCGATCAGAACTTGATGTTCACGCCAGCCGTCAGCGCGTTGCTGGTGAGCGAGGTGCGCGTCGAGAGCGACAGCGGCGAGAGCCAGTTGATGGTCGCCGTGCCATAGTTCGCATACATGTACTGGCCAAAAACTTCCCAGTTCTGCCAGACGTGGTAGGAAAGGCCGGCGCCGATCGTCCAGCCGCTGCGGTAGAGGCTCGCCTCCTGGGCGGTCCCGGCGGCGAGCGTCCCGACCGTGCCGGTATCCTGCCAGTGCGTGACCGTCGAATTGGTCCAGGCCCAGCCGCCCTTGACGTAAGGCAGGAAGTCGCCCCAGGCATAGCCCGCCTCGGCGACGACGTCTCCGCCCAAGCCGCTCGAATAGGTGGTCGACTGGTAGTACTTGTTGTTCAGGAGCAACGCGGTTGTGTTGGCTCCGCTGCCGGAGCTCCAGTCGAGGTTCGCCTCGGCGCCGATCACGAAGCGCTGCGGGAACATGTAGCGATAGCCGATCTGGCCGCCGCCGATGAACGAACTGAAGTGGTCGCTGCCGCTGTCGACAAAAACCCCGTTGGTCAGGTTGTAGTCGGTGTAATTGCCGTTGCCCCAGTCCCAGCCGAGGTTGCCGCCGAAATAGATGCCGGTCCAGTCGTATTCGGTGACCACCGGAATCGGGGCGGGCGCCTTCTTGGTCGGCAGGTCCGCGGCGACCGCGGGAACGGCGAACAAGGCGGCGACGCCTGCCAGCAAGATAGTCTTCATAACGACCCCCAAAGGCTCACCGGGCAACAGATAGGTATCGTATACACGGCGGCGCGCCGTTCGACTGTGCCCGTCCGGCAACAGTCTCGATTCAAAACTCGTCACAGAAATGTCGTAATTGATCCGCGCGCCTTCAACCCTCCGGCACACCTGCCTTGCGCATCCCCTCGATTACTCGCTCGCGCTGGGCGAGATAGACCGGATTGTCGCTTTCGGCCGAGGCGCGGAAGCCGGCAAGCGTGAAATCCGGCGCAATTGCAAGCCCCGTCTTGACTTCCGCCTCCGCTTCGCTCTGCCGACCGATGAGGGCGAGCGCCGCGGCGTTGTGGAAGTGGTTCAGTGGGAAATTGCGGCTGCCGTCGATCGACTCGCGGAAGAGTTCGGCCGCCTCTGCGTCCGCGCCGAGATACAGCTTCGCCAGGCCGTCAATGTACTTCCACAAAAAGGTGACGCCGTCGATCGGTGAGATGCGGAACGCCTCGGCGATATGGGCTTCCGCCTCTTCCGCTCGTCCCAGCATGATCTTGGCGAGGCCGGTCCAGGCATGGGCGACGCCAATATTGCGATTGAGCGACAGCGCCCGCTCGAACTCGCCGATCCCGCGCGCCGCGCGATTGGTCATGATCTGGACATACCCGAGCCAGAGGTGCGCCCAATGACTGCGCGGATCGATCGAGAGCGCCTTGAGGAGTTCGGCCTCCGCCGCCTTGAGCCGCTCGGCGCGCCCCGCAGGGCGGTAAAGCGCGACAATGACATCGGCGCGCGCCGCCCCTACGATGGAGTCGACATGGGCCGGATTGAGCTTGAGCGCCTGTTCGAACAGGTCCTTCGCTCGGAGAATGTTCTCGAGGCGGCCTTTGTTGAAGGCGGCGACGCCGCGGAAATAATAATCGAGAGCGTCGGGATTCGGCTCGTGCTCCGCGCGCTCCGCCTCGGCCGCGATCAGCTCGCCGCGCAACTGATTGGCGAGGCGCGAGACGATCTCGTCCTGCATGTCGAACAGGTCGGCGATCGGCTTGTCGAACCGGTCGGCCCAGATGTGGTTGCCCGTCGCGGCGTCGATGAACTGGGCGTTGATCCGCATCCGGCCCGCGCCGCGCTGAATGCTGCCTTCGAGGATGTAACGGACATTGAGTTCCCGACCGATCTGCTTGGCGTCGACCGGCTTGCCCTTGTAAGTGAAAGCCGTATTGCGCGCGACGACGACCGTGTTGGCGAGCCGGGAGAGATCGGTTGTAAGACTTCTCGGTCACGCCGTCCACGAACTGTTCCTGCTCTTCTCCGCCGCCGAGACTGGCGAAAGGCAGCACGACGATCGAGCACCGCGGCGGCCCGGACTTCTGCGGCGGCGATTCGAGGGGCGCCGGCCGTGGCTCCGCGGGCATGCCGACCTCGAGCGAATAGACGCGCAGCGGCTCGGCGATGTTTTTAAGCTCCTTGAGGCCGAGATCGCTGACGGCGAATTCGATTCGCCCTCTCACCTGCCGGTAGGCGTCCTCGGAGAGCGCGATCGCGCCGGGCTTGGCGATGCCTTCGAGCCGGGCGGCGATGTTCACGCCATCGCCCATCAGGTCGCCGTCGGCCTCCTCGACGACGTCGCCGAGGTGGATGCCGATCCGAAACTGGATGCGGCGATCTTCCGGAAGGCCCGCGTTTCGCTCGATGAGACCGTTCTGCATCTCGATCCCGCAGCGCACGGCATCAACAACGCTACGGAACTCGACGAGGACGCCGTCGCCGGTGCGTTTCACCACCCGGCCATTGTGCACCGAAATGCTGGGGTCGATCAGGTCGCTGCGAAGGGTCCTGAGCCGGGCCAGGATGCGGTCCTCGTCCGCGCCGGCAAGCCGCGAAAAGCCGACAATGTCGGCAACCAGTATCGCCGCGAGCTTGCGCGTCACAATCATCAGCCGAGCTCCGCCTTCGCCACAATTATATAGGGTAGGCGGCCAGACAATCCAGAACAGAGCGGTCGCGTTTACGCGGCGTGACGCCGGGCGCTGTTCGGCCGGGAACCAACGTCGGCCGGTTAGGCCCCCGCGGAGCGCAGCGCATGAACCGCTTCGCTTTGTCGATATCTCGCAGCCGTGGGAACGCGGCTACTGTCGGTACTGCTGGATGCGCGTCGTGCGAAGGCCCGGCAAGCCAAACTGGTCAATCGACACCTGCCAGCTCAGGAATTCGTCGACGGTCAGGGTGTAGCGAGAGCAAGCCTCCTCAAGAGAAAGGAGTCCGCCCCGCACGGCGGCGACGACTTCCGCCTTCCGGCGAATGACCCAGCGGCGGGTATTCGGCGGTGGAAGGTCCGCGACGGTCAAAGGACTCCCATCCGGACCGATCACGTATTTGACCCTCGGCCGCATGATATCGCTCATGGAACGCTCACCCGTACGCTGACTCGTGCGCGCACTGTAGGAGCGGCGCTTTAAATTTACCTAAACGGCGGGGGTCGAAAACCTTCGGCGGCTCCAAGCGCGCGCCATTGCCCGCCTGCTGCGCGGCGTCACGTTGGCTTGCCGGCGAACGAAACATTGTCGGACCGCTTTGCGACGAGGCAGGCGGGCAATTGTCTGGCGCCGCCCGTCAATACCCGCGGGTCCGGGCGCGAGCAAAGTCGAGGCGGTCCAAGCGCGCGCTTTGGCGTCGTCTCGAAGTTTGCAACTCGCGGAACTGGCGGGCGGCGACGTTTTCGGCTATGGGCTTGGACTCGCGGGGCGGTAGACCAGTTCTACCGGGGAGCCCGTTTCGGGTCGGGATGACGTTACGATGCTCGCGACAGCCCTCGCGCAGACGGTGGATCTTCCGCTTAACAGTCTGGGACTCCGGAAGCCGCCGAACAAAACCCGCGTGGTGGTGGCCATGTCGGGCGGCGTCGACTCGTCCGTCGTTGCAGCGCTGCTTGCCGACCAAGGCTACGACGTCGTCGGCGTGACGATGCAGCTTTACGACCACGGCGCGGCGACCCATCGCAAGGGCGCCTGCTGCGCCGGGCAGGACATACACGACGCACGCGAGGTCGCCGATCGGATCGGGATTCCCCACTACGTGCTCGACTACGAGGCTCAGTTCCGTAAGAAGGTCATCGAACCCTTCGCGCGGGCCTATATCGACGGCGAGACGCCAATTCCCTGCGTGGCGTGCAACCAGCAGATGAAGTTCGCCGACCTGTTCGGCGCGGCTCGCGATCTTGGCGCCGATCTCCTCGCGACGGGCCATTATGTCGTCGCCCGCGACGACGGGCGTGGCGGGCAGGCGCTCTATCGGGCAGCCGACGCCGAGCGCGACCAAAGCTATTTTCTGTTCGCCACCAGCCGCCAGCAACTCGGGCGGCTGCGCTTTCCCCTTGGCGGGATGGCGAAGCCTCAGGTGCGTGAGCTTGCGCGCCGATATGGTCTGATCAACGCCGAAAAATCGGACAGCCAAGACATCTGCTTTGTGCCGGCGGGCCACTACACCGACATCATCGAACGGTTGATGCCGGGAGCGGCGACCCCCGGCGATATCGTCGACGTCGACGGTAGGGTTCTCGGCCGCCACGCCGGCATTGTTCATTACACGATCGGCCAGCGGCGCGGCCTCGGTATCGCCTCGGGCGAGCCGCTTTATGTGGTCGCCCTCGACGCCAGGCGCGCGCGGGTCGTCGTGGGACCGCGAGCGGCGCTCGCGAGGACGCGGCTCAAGCTGCGTTCCGTTAACTGGATCGGTGACGGCGACTTTGCAGACCTGCCGCAAGGCGGTTTATTGATCGCCGCACGCGTCCGTTCGACGCGGCCGCCGGCGCTGGCTAGGCTGACATCAGGCGGCGAGGTCGATTTCCTCGAGCCGGAGACGGGTGTTTCGCCCGGACAGGCATGCGTTTTTTATGATTCCGTTGACGAGAGCGCCCGGGTTCTGGGCGGCGGGTTCATCGCCGCATCGTGAGCGGCAGGACAACGGTCATGGCTGACTTCGATGAAGAATCCATATTTGGGACGAAGCGAAAGGCGCCGACAGCGCACGAAATCGGCCAAAACGTTGACGACCTTTCGGCAACCGAATTGGCCGAACGGATCGCCTTGCTCCGGTCGGAGATTGATCGACTGGAGCGGGCGATCGAGGCGCGTCAGGCGACGCACGCCGTGGCCGCGGCCGCGTTCAAGATGTAGAGCCGCTCGAGTCCGCTTGGGGAACCCCGGGGCAATTTCCCGCCTTCAACGCAGGACGCGGCAGCGAGTATGTCGCCGTGGAATGGCGTCCCGGCCTCGGTTGTTCCAGTTCCCACGTTTCTGGGTCGATTTGGGACGTGAGCGAGAGGCAGCGTCCTGAAAGCTTAAGAATGAGGACCTCCTCGCGGTCCCAATTTGTGGCCGTGAGACGCACTCGCTGGCTCGACGATCGACGCCTCCGATCAAACGGCCTTGAACGCCGATTTGGAACGCTCTCATTGCGTCGTTGCGGAGACAAGGACGCGCGCGTTAACGTTATTTCCGGGTTAAAGCGCGCGTCCCGTGCGCAGGCTCTATATTTGCTTCGAGCTTTGCTGAATGACGAAGACAGCTGTGCAATCTTGCCGGTGCAGCGCGGGGGTTAAGCGTATGAATCGACACTACAACGGATGGAAGCGTCTTTCGGGCGCCTCAGCCCTGCCGCCAGGCGCAATCCCTTTCATTCATCGCCTGACCGCCTCGCCCGCATTCCGGGAGCTGTTCGGCGAAGGGATGGCTCTGGTCGAGCAAGCGGCCGCGTATCTTGACGGGCCGGGGCGGGAGGAATCGCGCGGGCTGTCGAGGACGACCGCGCTCGCGTACGCTACCGAGAGCATGCGGTTGACGACGCGGTTGATGCAGGTGGCGTCTTGGCTGCTGCTGCAGCGCGCGGTCAACGAGGGTGAATTGACGCGCAACCAAGCGCTGACGGAGCGCCGCCGTGTCAAGCTCGCACGGCAGGATCTCGCCTGCGCTGCAGAGATCTTCGAGCAGTTGCCCTTGACGCTGCGCACGCTCAGTCTTCGGTCGCTCCGCATTCAGGAGCGCGTCATTCATCTAGACCAAAGTCTTGCCTTCGCCTGCGCGCCCGAAGCGCTGAAACGCGGCAGTGCGGTAGCCGACCAGGTCGAGCGATTGAGGGCGGCCTTCTCACACTGACGCCGCCGGCATGTTCGGCCAATGTCGGGAGCGGGACTTGCCTCGACCCCCTTTTGGCCGCATTGGTCGGCCAGACAGGTCGTTCCCAGACTGACACTCATGGCCCCCGCACCGGTTCAACTGCCTTCGTGCTCGATTTACCTCGTCACTCCGCCGCTCGAGGCGTCGAGTGCGACGAATTTCGTCGAGGTGCTGGCGAAAGTTCTTGCAGCGGCGCCAATCGCGAGCCTTCGTGTTCGCTTTGGACCCGGCGCCGACGGTGACGCGAAGGCAATCGTCGCGCCGCTCCTCAAGCAGGCCGCCGCGGTGGATTGCGCCTTGATTTTGGACGGCGATCCGCGGCGCGTGGCGCGCTTGGGCGCCGACGGCGGACATGTCGAGGGCGTCGACGAGGCGCTCGACGAGGCGCTCGACAGCCTGAAGCCAGAGCGAATTGTGGGCGTTGGCGCCCTTAGAACGCGCGACGATGCGATGACTGCAGGCGAGAAGGGGGCCGATTATGTGATGTTTGGCGAGCCTCGCAACGCCGCGCCGCCAATGGCGCTCGAACTGCTCCTGGAACGGGTCGGTTGGTGGGCGGAAATTTTCGAAACTCCTTGTGTCGCATACGGAGAATCGGTTGATGCCGCGCATCGTCTCGCCGGGGCGGGCGCCGATTTCATTGCGGTTGACCAGGTCATCTGGGGCGCTCAATCTCCGGTCGAGGCCGTGAGGTCGCTGTACGGTGTTCTTGCTCGCGTCGCTGCCCCTTCGCCATGAAGCGACTTGTTGTGATTTTCGCCGCGGCGCTCATTTTCGCTGGCGGCGCGTCGGCCCAGGAGGCCGGACCAAAGGTTACGGCGCCGACAGATGCGCAGCCGCCGCGTCCTTCGCTTCCGCCTCCGCTTCCGCCTCGCGCCGACGGCAAGACGCCCGACCTTGCCTTTGGCGCATACCAGCGCGGCAACTTCCTGTTCGCGCTGCGAGAAGCCGAGCGCCGACTGGACGAGAATCACCAGGACGCCGCGGCGATGACTCTGATTGGCGTCATTTATCGCGATGGCGCAGCGGTCGGAAAGAGCGATCTCGAGGCTTCACGTTGGTTTCGCCTCGCCAGCAACCTAGGGGATCCGCAGGCCGCCTACGAACTTGGCGCACTGCTGCTTCAAGGGGCAAAGGGCGTGCCGAAGGATCCGGACGCTGCGAAGGCGCAGTTCGAACGCGCCGCAGCGAAAAACCAGGGAGCCGCCCTCTACAATCTGGGCGTCATGGCGCTTGATTCCTCGGGCGGCCGGAAGCCGGATTTTTCGAAGGCGGCTCAGTATTTTCTCAAGTCAGCAAACGCTGGCGACGACGACGGCGCCTATTCCTACGGGGTCATGCTGCGCGAGGGCAGAGGCGTACCGCAGGACGTCGCCGGGGGCGCGCGCTGGCTGAAGCGCGCCGCTGACTCGGGCGTGATTGCTGGTCAGGTCGAATACGCGATCATGTTGTTCAACGGCGAAGGCGTGCCGAAAGACCAGGCGGCCGCCGTCGCGATTCTGCGCGTTGCGGCCTCCAAAGGGAATCCGATCGCCCAGAACCGTCTGGCGCATCTTTACGTGGACGGCGTGGTGGTTGGCCGCGATCTTGCGAAGGCCGCTGCCTGGAACGCGTTCGCCAAGGCCGGCGGGTTGCAGGATCAGGACCTCGACGTCGCGACGGCCAATTTGACGCCCGGTGAACGCGGTCGATTTACCCAGATCGTTCGCGGGACAATCGGAAACTGAGGGCTGGTTTGCGGAGTCGTTTCTGTGGCGACGCCCGACGCCAATTGAGATGGAGGCGCGCATGACGAAGCTAAACGCCCGCGTCGGCGAGATCACTGAGAAAATCGCAGCGCGAAGCCGTGCGTCGCGGCGCGCCTATCTCGACCGGATCGAAGCCGCAGTCGCCACGCGGCCGGCGCGTAAGCGTCTCGGCTGCGCCAATTTCGCTCACGGCTTCGCCGCCTGCGCCGCCGGCGACAAGGAGGCGCTGCGCAACGGCGACGGCCCCAACCTGGCGATCGTCACCGCCTACAACGATATGCTGTCGGCTCATCAGCCGTTCGCCAGGTTTCCCGACCTCATCAAGCAGGCGGCGCGCGCGGTCGGCGGGTCGGCGCAAGTCGCCGGCGGGGTTCCTGCAATGTGCGACGGCGTCACCCAGGGCGAGGCCGGCATGGAGCTTTCGCTTTTCTCCCGCGACGTGATCGCACTCTCGACGGCGGTCGCGCTCTCACACGACATGTTCGACGCGGCGGTCTATCTCGGCGTCTGCGACAAGATCGTGCCGGGACTCCTCATTGGCGCGCTATCGTTCGGCCATCTTCCGGCGGTATTTCTCCCCGCCGGGCCGATGCCGTCCGGCCTCCCGAACGACGAGAAGTCGAAGATCCGGCAGCTTTACGTCGAGGGCAAAGCCACGCGCGCCGAGCTCCTCGAGTCCGAAGCCAAAGCCTACCATGCGCCGGGCACTTGCACATTCTACGGCACGGCCAACACCAACCAGATGCTGATGGAGATGATGGGTCTTCATCTGCCGGGTGCCTCATTCGTCAATCCGGACACGCCGCTCAGGGATGCGCTGACCATGCTTGGCGTCAAGCGGGCGCTGGAACTGACCGCGCTCGGCAATGCGTTCACTCCGATCGGCCATGTCATCGACGAACGCGCCGTCGTCAATGGCGTCGTGGGCCTGCATGCGACCGGCGGCTCGACCAACCTCACCATCCATCTCATCGCCATGGCCGCGGCGGCGGGAATTGCGCTCGCCTGGGAGGATTTCGCCGACCTCGCCGAGGTCACGCCGCTCCTCACTCGCATCTATCCCAACGGCAAAGCCGACGTGAATCACTTTCAAGCCGCCGGCGGTATGGGTCTGCTCATTCGCGAGTTGGCGGAAGCGGGGTTGCTTCACGCCGACGCGCGGACGGTTTGGGGCGAGCGACTGGCCGACTACGCCGTCGAGCCCCATCTTAACGGCGCGGGCGAAGTTCGCTGGCGTCCTGCGCCGGACGTTTCCGGCGACGCGAGCGTCCTGCGCGGCGTTTCCGATCCTTTCCAAGAGACCGGCGGCTTGCGCGTCCTTGAGGGGCCGCTCGGACGGGCGGTCATCAAGACCTCCGCCGTCGCGCCCGAGCGCCATGTGATCGAGGCGCCGGCCCGCGTGTTCCACAGCCAGGAGGAGTTGCACGCCGCCTTCCGCGCTGGTGAACTCGATCGCGACTTCGTCGCGGTCGTGCGCTTCCAGGGTCCGAAGGCGATCGGCATGCCGGAATTGCACAAGCTGATGCCGCCGCTCGGCGTCCTGCAGGACCGCGGCCACAAAGTGGCGCTGGTCACCGACGGACGGCTCTCCGGCGCCTCGGGCAAGGTGCCCTCGGCCCTCCATGTGACGCCCGAGGCGGCGGCGGGCGGCGCGATCGGCAAGATCCGCAACGGCGACGTGGTGCGGCTCGACGCGCGCCAGGGCCGGCTCGACGTTCTGGTCGAACCGGAGGTTTGGGCCCGGCGCGGCCATGCCGAAGCCGACCTGTCGCGCTCGCACGTGGGAATGGGGCGCGAATTGTTCGCCGCATTCCGCGGCCAAGTCGGCGCCGCAGACGAAGGCGCTGCAATCTTTTCCACGGCGTGACGGCGCGGCGCCTGAAACCTTGACGCTTCGTTTACCGGTCGGGGGCGATATCGGACACACGTCTCCACGTGAGAGAAGCCTTCCATGTCGTCTCGCCTATGGCTGGCCGCAGCCTTCATTGTCGCTTTCGGCTCGCAACCCGCGCGGGCCGATCAGGCGCTCGACGTCATCAAGGTCTATCCCGATAAGGCTAAGATCGTCACGCTGCCTCCTGAAACCGCCACAGTCATCATTGGGAATCCGACATTCGCCGACGTAACCCTGATCAAGAACAGCGAGCAGGTGATCGTCACCGCCCACGCCTACGGCGAGACGAATCTGATCGCCGTCAGCGGCGACGGCAAGTTCCTCGTAGAAAAAGAGCTTCGCGTCGTGCCGGAGGAGAAGAGGGTGGTGGTCTTGCAGAACGGAACCTCGCGCGTATCCTACGCTTGCAAGCCCGATTGCATGCCGACAGTGCAGCTTGGCGACGACAACGACGTATTCAACAAGGCTGGCACACAAATCACGATGCGCAACGGGCTCGCTCGAGGGACCGTGTCGGCAAGCACGTCGGGAGCGGGGAATTAGGCGCCTCGCCGGGGCATCTTCGCGTTGCGCCGCCTGATCGTCGCAGAACCCATCTCGCGCGCGACCGTCTGGTCGGGGCGGCTCGCGGAATTCGCGCTCGTCGTCGCCGGCGTTTCGATCCTGCTCGCGCATGCATGCGGAAGACCCGTCGTCGGCGGGGGTTAAATACGGGACGCCGAAAAAGCTGCGCTCTCAAGCCGTCTCGTCCCCTCCGGCGTGTGATAATTTGGATTTCCTCAGGTCTACGCAGCGGTGCATCAGGGCTCCGCGAATTCCCGCTTTTCGGCGGTTGGATTTATTTGGAATTCCTTGGATTCTCTCGTCCGAAATGAGCCTTTTCAATGGGTTACAGGCGACCCGAGGCCAATTTTATTTTTTGGGGGGCGCTTTCCCGCGGGACGGGGCAAAAGGGCGGCCGTCGTCGACCCGAAGGTCGACCGTGCTGAACCTCCTCGCCGGGCGGAAAAGGCTGGGCGCACTCATGAATCATGGCGGTCGACATCGCGCGGTTCCGATTGGGGATTGCGATCAGACTAACGCCGACTTCTGTTTTTTGCAAGGAATTGTCGACATGGCGCCATTATACATAATCTTGGCGCGCGGCGACACCTCGGCGGGCGCCCCCGCCGCAATCCGATCTAAGGCGATTGGACCCGTCGATACCGCACGTCTCCCTGCGGACGCTCGACCGACACCAAGCCGCGCTCGACGAGGTCCTCGAGATGGGCCAGGGTCGACAGTCCCGCGGCGCGGACGAGCTTTGGATCGAGGCCGACGTAAACTTTGGCGACGATCTCCGGAATGCTCATCACGCCGCCATCGAGCGCCGCAAGGATCGACGCCTCCCGCTGGCGGCGATGATGCGCAAGCGCTCGAACGTAGCGTTGCGGCTCGACGACCGGGCCGCCATGCCCAGGCCAGTAGATGCGCTCGCCGCGCGCCCGCACCTTGTCGAGCGAGGCCATATAGGCGCGCATGGCGCCGTCCGGCGGCGCGACGACCGAGGTCGACCAGGCCATGACATGGTCGCCGGAGAATAGCGCCGCCTCCTCCAGCAAGGCGAAGCAGAGGTGGTTGGAGCAGTGGCCGGGGGTCGCGACGGCCTCCAGGGTAAACGCGCGCCCCTCGAAGCGCTCGCCGTCCGACAGAACCGCGTCGGGCGCGTAGGCGAGATCGTGCGACGAGTTCGAGCCCGCCGGCCGCGCCCTCATTCGGTTCGAACCGCGCCGCGCCGACGATGCGGGCGCCAGTCGCCTGTTTGAGCCGGCCTGCGAGGACGCTGTGGTCGCGGTGGGTGTGCGTGACGAGGATCGTCTCGACCGTCTCGCCCTCGACCGCCGCAAGGATCGCGGAGAGATGATCTTCGTCGCCGGGGCCCGGGTCCAGGATAGCGACTGCGCCACGACCCAAAATATAGGTGCAAGTGCCGGTAAAGGTGAAGGGCGACGCGTTCGGCGCGATCAGCCGGCGGACGAGCGGCGAAAGCCGAGTGACGTCGCGCGGCGGCGCCTGCCGCGGATCGGCGAAAAGCTCGGGTTCCTTGTCCTCGGCCATGCGCTCGGTTCCTTCCGCCCTGCGACGTACGATCGCCTTGTCATGATATCCCGCCGCGGATAAGACGCGAAGGCGATCGCTCGTGAAGCCCTTGGAGACCCCATGACCGCCGTCCTCGACGCCACGCTTGTCGCCACTTTGTGGCCCGCCCGCCGAAGCGCCCGGCTGGCGCGCGATGGGGCCCTGGTATTCGGGGGCGCGCTGGCGCTCGCCGTCTCGGCCAAGGTCCAGGTCCCCTTCTATCCCGTGCCAATGACCCTGCAAACGCTCGTCGTGCTGGCGCTCGCGGCCGCATACGGCGCGCGGCTCGGCGCCGCAGCCGTGGCGCTCTATCTCGTCGCGGGCCTTTTCGGCGCCCCGGTCTTCGCCGGCGCCTTTGCCGGCCCGGCCTATATGGCCGGGCCGACCGGCGGCTACCTCGCCGGGTTCCTTGCCGCAGCCGCGCTGATCGGCTTCCTCGCCGAGCGCGGCTGGGACCGCTCCTGGTTGCGGCTCCTCACGGCAATGACGATCGGCCACGCCGTGATTTTCGCGTTCGGCTTCGCCTGGCTGGCCATGCTCGTCGGACCCGACAAGGCCTTCGCCTTCGGCGTCGCGCCCTTCGCCCTGGCGACGGTCGTCAAGACCCTGCTCGCCGTCGCGCTGGTCAGCGCAGCCTGGGGCGGGGTCGCTCGGCTGCGCGACGCTTGAGCCAGCCAGTGGCGCCACAATCCGAACGCCAAGGACCGCCCGACCGGACGGCCTTTGCGCGTTTTGTGCCGCTTGCAACGAGGTGGAGCGACAACGACGCCTACGGCCATCTCAACAACGTCGTGTACTATTCGCTGTTCGATACGGCGGTCAACGCGATTTTGATTGAGGCCGGACTGCTCGATCCGAATACGAGTCCGATCGTCGGCCTTGTCGTCGAGACCAACTGCCGCTATTTCTCCAGCTTGACCTATCCGGACCTTGCCGAGGTCGGCGTTGCGGTCGAGCACCTGGGGCGCACGTCAGTCCGCTATCGTCTCGGCGTGTTCAAGGCGGGCAGCCCGGTCGCGGCGGCGTCGGGGCGCTTCACCCACGTCTACGTCGATCGCCAGACCAACCTGCCCTTTCCGATCCCGGAAGGACACCGCGAGCTGATGCAGACGCTGATCGTCGGCTGAAGGGCCGGCCGGGGCGCTGCCTGTGTCCAACTTTCGCAATGAACCGGCGGGCGGCTATGGTGGCGGACGTGACCCCGATGTTCCCGAGAGCGCGCGATCCGCACGTCTTCCCGCCGTTCGTCTCGCAATATAGCGTGATCATCCCCAAGGACGCGGATCCGGCGCTGGGCGCTGCGGGTCTTTTCCTTCCCGCTGCGCTCGAATGCGCCGTCCCGAAACGGAAGATCCAGTTTCTCGCGGGCCGCTTTTGCGCACGGGAGGCGATCGAAAGGCTCGGATCGATATCCAACGGCGGCGCGTTGCCACGAGACTCCGACGGCTGCCCGGTATGGCCGGAGGGCCTGGTCGGGTCGATTTCCCACACCGACGCTTTCGCCACCGCCGCCGTGGCGCCGGCCGGCGTCGCGCGCGGGCTCGGCGTCGACGTCGAGCCCACCATAAGTCGGGAGGCTGCCGACGAAGTGGCTCGGCTCGTCGCTTCGGAGGATGAAACGCGCCGGGTGTCGGAGGCCGCAGGCCTGAACCGGCTGGAAAGCCTGACGTTGATCTTTTCAGCCAAAGAGAGTCTGTTCAAGGCGGTCTATCCTTCGTCCCGGCGGTATTTCGATCATCTCGACTGCGAGGTCGTCCACATCGATCCCGGCGGACGACGCTTCGCGATCCGTCTGGCGACGCCTTTCGACGCCGCGTTCGGCGCAGCCGAGTTCACGGGAAGCTATGAATTGACCAACGGCGAAGTCCGCACCGGCGTGCTCGTTTCGGAAAGGCCGCCGGGATGAGGAACGCTGGACTGCCCAACGGCTTTTCCCGCAAACCGGGCCGCCGGGACTTGATCAGCGCCGCGCTTTGAGGCATAGGACCGCCTCCGAATTCCTGCGCCGTGGGTCTTTTCCCCGCGGGAAGAACCATTGGTGATCGCCGTGAAAGTCCGTAACTCACTCAAGTCCCTGCGCAATCGTCATCGGGACAACCGCCTCGTGCGCCGCAAGGGCCGCGTCTACATCATCAACAAGACGCAGAAGCGCTTCAAGGCGCGGCAGGGCTGACGGCGGTCCGAACGCTTTGACGTGGTCCATGGAGCGCGATACTCTCGCCCCATGAAGTTTGTTTCCATGGCGCTGGCTGGCGCGCTGGCGGTGTCGGCCGCAGGCGCGGCCTGCGCGGCGGAACCGGCCAAGCCCGATGACCGGCAGGCTGAGAAGCCCGCGCCGAAATCGACCGCCGATCTTCGAGCGGAAATCTACGCGCGGCTCGCGGCGTCCACGGACGCCGACGAGACGGAGGCTCTTGTCGGTCTTCTGCTTGCGTCCTACGCGCGGACGGGTTCCGACACCGGCGACCTGCTGCTCGAGCGGGCGCACAAGGCCATCGTCGCTCGGGACTACGACGACGCCGAGCGCATCCTCGACGCCGCCGTCGTGTTCATCCCAGACCGCGCGGAAGCGTGGAACGCGCGCGCCACGCTCCGCTATCTCGACGACGACTACGACGGCTCGATGGCCGACATCGCCGAAACCCTGAAACGCGAGCCGCGCCACCTCGGCGCGCTGATGGGGATGGCGAGCATCCTCGAGTTGCGCGACAAAAAGAAGGAGGCGCTCGAGGTCTATGAGCGGGCGCTGTCGATCGCGCCGCACTGGAAGACCGTCCAGGAGGCGGTCGACAGGCTGAAGGCCGATATCGCCGGTCAGGAACTGTGACCTCGCGCCGCCCGGCCGCTGCGGCGGCTGTATTTCCGCCCTGTTCGCGATCGGCCTCGCGACCCGCTTTCAACGCGCTCGATCTTCTGGTCATGACCGGCGCGATCCAGTTCGTCGTCCCTGACGGCTTGGCAGAACTTTCACTGGCCATTGGCGGCGCTCGCAATCGCCATTCTTGCGCTTGGGCCGGGGCCGCTCTCGGTTGACCATTGGTTCGGCGGTTGGTCTCAAGGTAAGGCGCGGTCAACCCTCCGCCGGCCGATTTCATCGCGCTACGGCGAGCCGGGCCAGAGTGGGACCATTCACGGCTCCGCGCCGCCAGCCTTGCGCCAGACGAGGATTGCCGCCGCGAGGTCCTCGATCGCCGCGCCGACCGACTTGAACAAGGTGATCTCCTGCGCGTTTCTGCGGCCGGGCGCGCCGCGGCAAAGCGCCGGGAGGTCGGCGACGACGGCCGAGCGGTCGATCACCCCGTTTAATATGCCGATCGCCACGTCGCCGCCTTCGACGAGCGCGGCGTCGGTGTCGACATAAATGCAGGCGCGGCGCAGCGCCTCGTCGTCGGCCTCGCGCATCGACAGATTGAACGCGCCGACGAGGTCGAGATGCTGCCCGGGCTTGAGCCAGCGGCCGGCGATCAGCGGCTCGGTCGCAAGCGTCGCGCAAGAGATCACATCGGCCTCGGCGACTGCGGCTTCAAGGTCCTCGGCTGGCTGGGCAGGAAGGCCGATGTCGGCGAGGCTCGCCGCAAGTTTCCGCGCGCCTTCCGGACGGCGGTTCCACACCGCGATCTCATCGTATCGACGCACGCTCGCATGCGCGCGCGCCAGGAAGGGCGCGAGCGCGCCTGCGCCGATGATGAGCAGGCGCTTTGCGTCGGCCCGCGCGAGATGGCGCGCAGCAAGCGCCGAAGCGGCCGCGGTGCGCCAGTGCGTAAGGCGCGTTCCGTCGATCGCTGCGAGCGTCTCGCCGGTGCGTCCGGACTGGAGGACATAGAGGCCCTGAACCGCCGGAATGCCGCGGGCCGAATTGCCCGGGAACACATTGACCACCTTAACTCCAAGATAGCGACCGGCGCGCGAGGCGCTTTCGGTCCAGGCGGGCATCAGCAGGTGGGTCGCCTGCGGCTCGCCGGCGCGCTCGATCGGGTGGTGATGGCGATGCGGCGCATAGAATCCCCCGCGCATCGCCTCGGCGATCTCGTCGATCAGTGCGGCAAAGTCGAGCGTCCTGTCGATGTCCTCGGCGGAGAAGACGCGCATCGCAAGCTTAGCGAGGCAGCGCGGGGGCCGACCGAGCCGCTTTGAGTTGCTCGGCCTCGGCGCGCAAGCGATCCGCCTCGACGCGGCTCCGGCGGGCCGCTCGACGATGCCGGCCTTGCGACACCCAAGTCGCGGCCGCGCCGGCGACGACCCCGAGCATGGCGGCGGCGATGACGACGACGAAGAGAGGAACTTCAAGCGCGAAGGCGGCCCTGCCGGCCGCGCTGAACGGATCGAACGACACGGTGACCCACTGCCGGTTGGCAAAGGCGAACGCCAGCAGGATCACAATGACGATCGCGGCAAAGACGAGGCGAAAGAAACGGATCATTGGAGTCTTCTCGCCCCCACGAGCCCGCAGCGCCATTCGGACGGGAGCGTCATCTCAATCCAGTTCGGCCGCCATGCGGTTCAGACGCTCGCGCATCTCCTTGCCGGTCTTGAAGAACGGCGCAAGCTTTTCCGTCACCGGCACCTTGTCGCCAGTGCGCGGGTTGCGTCCGGTCCGCGCCTGGCGCTGTTTGGTCGAGAAGGCGCCGAACCCGCGCAACTCGACCCGCTCGCCGCGCGCCAGCGCGTCTCCGATTTCTCCGAGGATTGCGTCGATAATGTTCTCGATGTCGCGCTGATACAGATGCGGATTGCGCGCGGCCATCCGTTGCACGAGTTCAGACTTGATCACTGAACGTCCCCAACTCAAAACCGTCCGAGGAAAGCGCCCCAGAGCCTAGATGCCGCAAACGCCGTTGCCGATCGGCACGAGCCAGCCTCTACCCATTTGAGATGCTGATGTCTCCTGCGGAAAATACGCAATCTCACGATGAGCGCTGCAACTCATATTGGCCCGTCTTACGGAAACGCACAAGATAGGAGGCGACAATCGCGTCCACCGCTTGCGGCGCGATACCGAGGCCGGCGAGAACGCGTCCCTCCGCCTCGGCCTGCTGCGAGACAACATTGTCCGCGGCGAGCAGGTCGATCTCATCGCGATGAACCACGAGAAGCTTCGGAAAGAGGCCGAGGGAAGCTTTGCTCGCCAAAGTCGTGGCGATCGCAATGAAGCGAGACGGCGCAAGCGGCAACCCCACGAGAAGGCGGCGACGTTCGGTCGCCCGGAGGGCGAACTCGGCGGCTTCACGCAGCGTCATCACCTGCGGTCCGCCGAGTTCGTAGACGACGCCCGGCTTGGTTTCGCCGGCCAGCGCCGCGACCGCAGCGCGCGCGACATCGCCGACATATACCGGCTGCAGACGGGTCCCGCCGCCGCCGAATAGAGGAATGACCCAGAAGAAGCGAGCGAGCGCTCCGAAGCGGTTGAAGAAGTCGTCCTCGGGTCCGAACACGACCGAGGGCCGAAGGATCGTCGCATCAGGGAACTCCGACAGCGTCGCCTTTTCTCCCTGACCCTTGCTGGCGATGTACGGCGATGGCGAATCGGGGTCGGCGCCAATGCCGGAGACATGCGCGTAGGCAACGACGCCCTCCGCCCTGGCCGCGCGGGCGAGAGCGGCGGCTCCGTCGACATGAACGGCGCGATAGGTCTGAGCCCCGCTCTCAGCCTTGACGCCGGTGGCGTTGATGGCCATTTCGGCGCCTTCGAGAGCGGCGGCGACAGAGCCCGGGTAACGCAAGTTCGCCTGGACCGCCTCGATCTGGCCGACGCCGCCGATCGGCTGCAGAAAGAAGGCGAGGTCCGGACGCCGGACCGCGACTTGCACGCGCCATCCCCGCCGTACGAGACCGCGGACGATATGACGTCCTAGAAAGCCGGAACCACCGAACACGGTCGCCAGCCGGTTACCTTCGAAAGTGGCGTCGGCCATCGTTGTCGTCTCCAGAAAAGGACGAATGGGAACACGAATTACCGCCACCCAATAAGCGATGACTTGGCCCCTGTACAGCCGCGAAGAAGGCGTTTCCGGTTCACGGGGACTTCACGACGTGGCGTTTCGGCGCGTCTCGATAACTTGATCCGCCGCCTTCCCCGTAAGCTCGGCAAGATGGTCGAATTGGGTCTCGAACGCGCCCACGCCGGCGGTCGCCGACCTGAGTTCGATGATGAGGTCGCCAATCTCTGCTTCGGGGATGAGCGCCCGCAGGGCTTCCCAGCCCTTCCAGCCCTCGCGCGCCTCAAATCCGAGGATCTGGCCGCGGCGGGCGCTCACGAGGGCGCTCGCCCGAGCAAGCGCGTCGGATGGCACGTAGATCGTCACCGAGAGGATCGGCTCCAAAAGCACCGGGCGCGCCTTGGTTAGCGCCTCGTCGAGCGCGATGCGGGCAGCGGCGCGGAACGCCATGTCCGACGAATTGACAGTGTGATAGGAACCGTCAGTCAAGGTAACCGAGACGTCGACGACGGGAAAGCCGAGCGGCCCGCGCGCCGTGGCGTCCTTGGCGCCCGCTTCGACCGAGGAAAAATATTGTCGCGGCACCGTGCCGCCGTGCACTCGCTCGGCGAAGGCGAAGCCCTCGCCACGACCGCGTGGACCGACCTCGACGACGACGTCCCCGAACTGGCCGTGTCCGCCTGACTGCTTCTTGTGCCGGCCTCGCACCGTAACCGCGTCGCGGATCGTCTCGCGATAGGCCACTGTCGGCTTGTGGGTGTGGATGGTCACGCCGAAACGGTCGGCGAGGCGTTCGGTCGTCACCCTCAAATGCATTTCGCCCTGGCCGTAAAGCTTCATCTCGGACATTTCGGCGTCCTGGACGAAGGATAGCGCTGGGTCCTCTTCGCACAGCTTGGCGAGGGCGGCCGCCAGCCGCACTTCGTCCTTGCGATCTTTGACCTTGATCGCGAAGGCCTGGGTCTGCGGCGGAGGCGGTGGAAGCTCCGCGGCTGCAGGAGCGCTCTTGCCTTCGGAAAACCGATCGCCGGTGGCGAGGCTTTCGAGCCTCGCAAAGGCGACAGTGTCTCCCTCCTCTGCGCGGTTGACCTTGGCCGACGATGCGCCGGTCAAGCGGGCGAGCCCGCCGATGCGCTCCTCCACCCCATGCGAATTGATAACGGTTGCGCCGTCCGCGAAGGCGCCGCGCAGCACCCGTGACAGCGACAATTTGCCGCCGTGCGCAGTATGAACCGTACGGAAGACCTGACCGAGCGCTGGGCCCGCATCGTCGATCCCGAGACGATTGCGCGTGTGGCCGATGGGCGGCGCCTCGTGGCGCACCGCCTTGAGAAGGCGCGTCACGCCATGACCCGCGGTCGCCGATCCCACCAGCACCGGAACCACATGACCTTCGCGCAGCTCGCGCGCCAGATCTTCGAACACGAGGTCCTTCGGCGGGTCGATGTCGCTGAGAAGTTGCTCCATCAGAGCGTCGTCATAGTCGGCGAGCTTCTCCAGCATCGAATATCGCGCGTGCTTCTCCTCCTGGATCACGCCAGCAGGCATCTCGATGACGACCGAGGGCGCGGACTCCCGATATAGAAACGCGCGCTCAAGCGCGAGGTCGACGAAGCCGGTCGCTATCCCACCTTCCCACACCGGGATTTGGCGCAAGAGCAGAGGCGTACGCGACGCGGGCTGCAGCAGTTCGAGCGTCTCGCGGACGCCGATGTTGCCCTGATCGATCTTATTCAGAAACAGGATGCGCGGCAGAGCGAGTTCCTCGAGCTCGCGAAGGATAACTTGCAACGCCGGAATCTTGCGCAGGTCCGCCTCGCATACGACGACCGCTGCATCGCAGACCGGCAGAGCGGGCCGCATGTCGTGGATGAATTCGATCGATCCCGGGCAGTCGAAAAAGGTAAGCCGGTCTCCCATATAATCGACGCTACCGACGTTCGGCTCGACGCTCATGGCGTGACTGCGGGCCTCTGCGCTTGAATCACCAATACTAGTCCCCTCGCGGACCGTCCCTTGTCGCGCCAGGGCCCCGCCGCGCGCGAGTATTCCCTCAAGAAGGCTGGTTTTTCCGCTCTGGAACGGTCCGACAATTGCGATGAGACGAGGACCGGGGACGCGGTGCTCGTTATAGACAGCAGTCAAAATCCGGCTCCCTCAGGCGGCGCTCGCTGCGGATATCCCGGGGCATTCTCCTCGGGACGCGCGAGGCTCACAAATTCGCCGCGCGGCTATACACGACTGTCGCGCTCTTGTCGTCATCCTGACATGCTCGCAAGAAGAGCCCTCCGACGCAAGCCGGCCGGAAGTGCGACAAAGCCGCCGGGACGCTTTATTCGACTTGTCGCGCTCCGGCTCAGTTTCCTGTAAGGGACCGCGCTTAAGCGGTCGTTTCCAAGGGCGAAGGATGATGGTACAGGGTCAACCGGTCGACGTGCGCCGCGTGGCGGTCGCGCTTGGGGACCGGTCGGTGGTGCTGGTTGGCATGATGGGCGCCGGCAAGACGTCGGTCGGCAGGAAGTTGGCGGCAAAACTCGGGCTGCCGTTCGTCGACGCCGACGCGGAGATCGAGGAGGGCGCGCAGCTAACGATCCCCGAAATCTTTGAACGGTTCGGAGAGGCGTATTTCCGAGAAGGCGAACGACGGGTGATTGCGCGGTTGCTCGCCGGCGGCCCACGCGTGCTGGCGACTGGCGGCGGCGCCTTCATGAACGCCTCGACGCGTGAGGCGATCGCCGCGCACGCAATGTCGATCTGGCTCAAGCCCGACGTCGAGGTCCTGCTCGCCCGAGTGCGCAAAAAATCCAACCGCCCGCTCCTAAAGACCCAGGACCCGGAGGCAAGCTTGCGTCGCATTTTGGCTGAGCGCTCCCCGACTTACGCGCTTGCGGATTTCACCATCGAATCGCGCGAAGGCCCGCACGATTTGGTGGTCGAAACGATCCTGAGACGGCTCGCAGAAGCGCTGTGCGAGCGGGTCGGCCCGTCAGCCGGGCGCCGTCGGGTGGAGGTTCCGCTCGGCGCACGCGCATATCTGATTCATGTCGGCCCGGGACTGATCGACGAGGCGGGACCGGAAATAGCCCGAATTGCGTCTGGCGCGAAATGCGCCGTTGTAACGGACGCCAATGTCGCGCCGCTCTATCTCGAGCGCGTCACGGCGAGTCTCGTCCGCGCAGGCCTCGCCGCAACCGCAATTGTCTGCCCGCCCGGAGAATCCACAAAGTCATACGCGGAGTTCGCCCGCGTATCGGACGCTCTGATTGCCGCGCGCGTCGAGCGGCGCGACGTCGTGATTGCGCTGGGCGGCGGGGTCATCGGCGATCTCGCCGGCTTTTGCGCCGCCTCGCTTCGTCGCGGCGTCCGCCTGGTGCAGATTCCAACGACGCTGCTCTCGCAGGTCGATTCCAGCGTTGGAGGCAAGACGGGCGTCAACTCGCCGCACGGAAAGAACCTCGTCGGCGCCTTCCATCAACCATCGCTGGTGCTGGCCGACTCCGGCGCCCTCGATACGCTGAGCCCGCGCGAGTTCCGCGCCGGCTACGCCGAGGTGGTCAAATACGGACTGATTGACAACCGGAAATTCTTTGATGCACTCGAGGCCCGCTGGCGCGAGGTGTTTTCGGGCGGCCCTGCGAGAGCCGAGGCGATCGCGACGAGTTGCGCCGCCAAGGCGCGGTTTGTGGTTGCTGACGAAATGGAGCAAGGCGAACGAGCGCTGCTCAATCTCGGCCACACCTTCGGCCACGCCTTCGAGAGCCTGGCCCATTACGATTCGGCGCGCCTTGTTCACGGCGAGGCAGTGGCAGTCGGCATGGCGTGCGCGTTCCGCTTCTCACGTCGACTTGGTCTTTGCCCGGGGCAGGACGCCGAGCGGGTCGAGGCGCATCTAGCCGCGGTCGGCCTCCCGACACGCATCCGCGATATACCTGGACTTGATGTGGATGTCGACGCCGTTCTTTCCGCCATGCGCCAGGACAAGAAGGTCGAGCGCGGTCGGCTGACCTTCATTCTGGCGAAGGGAATCGGCGAGGCCTTCATCCGCCGCGACGTCGACGAGGCCAGCGTTCGCGGCTTCCTGAAACAGGATTTGGAGCTTCCTTCGCTCAACCGGTGACCGCTCGCCTGCCGATCTCACGGCGCGCCGGCGTTTGTGTTAGAACCTCGCCATGCCGATATCTCTCGACATCGCCGTCATTGTCGTCAGTATCGCCTTTGCGGCCTTCTTTGCCGGCGCGGAGACGGCGCTGACTGCGGCTTCGCGGGCACGAATGCACGCCCTCGAAATGGCCGGAGATCCGCGCGCGACGCTGGTCACTCGGCTGATCGGCATGCGCGGCCGGCTGATCAGCGCCATGTTGCTCGGCGGCCAGTTCGTCACCATCGGGTCCTCAGCGATCGCAACCAGCGTCATGCTGGGCCTCTACGGCGAGCACGGCGTTGCAGTGGCGACAGTCGTGATGACCGCACTGATCGTCGTTTTCGGCGAGGTTATGCCCAAGACGATCGCCATCGCTTATCCGGACCGCGTGGCGCTGGCGATCGCGCCCGTCGTCCTTTTTTTCGTTGTCGTGTTCGGACCAATCGTCACAACGGTCGAGGCGCTGGTGCGGTTCGTCTTGCGCGTCTGTGGCTTGTCGCTGACCGAGACGGACCCAAGCGTTTCGGGCCACGAGGAGTTGATGGGCGCCGTCGACATCCTGCATCGCGAGGGCGAGGTCGAGCGAAACGAGCGCGATATGTTCGGCGGCCTACTGGAACTCGCCGAGGTGCCGGTGTCCGATGTCATGGTGCACCGCACCAAGATTCGGCTCATCGACGCCGACTTGCCGCCCGACGAGGTGGTGCGCGAAGCGATCGAATCGCCCTATACGCGCCTGCCGCTATGGCGGGGCGATCCGGACAACATCATCGGCGTGCTGCACGCTAAAGACTTGTTGCGCGCCTTAGTGGCCGCTCACGGCGACGCGAGCCGGCTCAAAATCGCTGATTTGGCCCTGGAGCCGTGGTTCGTGCCCGAGTCGACCAGCCTCAGCGACCAACTCCAGGCCTTTCTGCGACGCAAGAACTCACTCGGCGCTGGTCGTCGACGAATATGGCGTCGTGCAGGGCCTGGTAACGCTGGAAGACATCATTGAGGAGATCGTCGGAGACATCCGGGACGAGCATGACGAGGCTGTCTTGGGTCTGCGCAAGCAACGTGACGGCTCGGTCGTGGTCGACGGTGGAGTGACCATTCGCGACCTCAACCGGGCGCTGGGCTGGAACCTGCCCGATGAGGAGGCCGCGACCATAGCCGGCCTCGTTATCCATGAGGCGCGCGCGATTCCCGAGCCGCGGCAGACCTTCTCATTCTACGGCTTCCGCTTCGAGGTGTTGCGTAAGCAACGTAACCGCATTGCCGCTCTCAGGGTTACACCGCTTACGCCGCGCGAGAAGGACGGCGAGACGTATGGAAAGCCTCGCGACCGGGAAGGCGAAATAGCGGCGCGGGAGTAAGAGCGCGCCCCCGCGATGGAATGGCTCGTTGCCGCGTCACCGGGCTTGCCTATATAAGCCTGTGCCGCGAGCGGTTTGGCGGCGAAGAGGATCGAATGTCCTGGAACAATCAAGGCGGCGGACCCTGGCGCCAGCCCGGGCGGGGACCGTGGGGACAGGGGCCATCCGGCCCGCCGACCGGCGACCTCGAGGAGATCATTCGTCGCGTTCAGGATGCGCTCGGTCGGCTCGCGCCGGGCGGCAAGGGCTCTTCCGGATCGGGCGGGGGTCTGAGCGGCCGCACGATCGCCTTCGTTATCCTGGCGGCGATCCTCGTCTGGTTCGCCTGGGGCACATTTTACACCGTCCAGCCCAACGAGGTCGGCATCAATCTGGTGTTCGGTCGTTACACCGGCAAGACAGCCGCCGGCCTCAACACCAACTGGCCGTGGCCGATCGGCTCGGTGATCAAGGTTCCCGTCTGGGATCAGCAGATCACCGAGGTCGGCTACCGGAGCGACGCTAACCTCGACGTGCCAGAAGAGAGCCAGATGCTCACCGGCGACAAGAACATCGTCGACGTCCATTTCCGGGTGAACTGGCAGATCGATCCCGCCAAGCCCGAGGATTATGTATTCAACATTCTGAGGCCGCGCGAGACGGTCAAGGCGGTGGCCGAAAGCATCATGCGCGAGGTTGTTGGCCTCAAGACGATCGACGGCATTCTGACCACCGACCGCGCCGCGGTCGAAAACGACGTGCAGAAGCGCATGCAAAACCTGCTCAACGAATATCGCGCGGGCGTGCTGGTCAAGCAGGTGCAACTCCAGTCCGTCGACGCGCCCAGCGAAGTCCTCTCCGCCTACCGCGACGTCACCGCGGCGCAGCAGGACCAGCAGCGGCAGGTCAACGAAGCCGAAACCTACGCCAACAAGGTGGTGCCCGAAGCTGAAGGCGGCGCATCTCGGATCGTCGCCGAAGCCAATGCCTATCGCGAGCAGACGATCCTGGACGCCAAGGGCCAGACGTCGCGCTACAATCAGATCCACGAGCAGTACAAGAAAGCGCCGGGGGTGACGCGCGAACGGATGTATCTTGAAACGATGGAGCGCGTGCTCGGGCCGATGGACAAGACCATCGTCGACACCAACGGGACCAGCCCGCCCGTGCCCTATATTGCGCTCGATGCGCTGCAGCCCAAGGCGGGGGCTGGGAAATGAACCGCCATTTCTCTGGCCTGGCGACGGTCGTGGTCGCCGTCGTCGCCATCGTTATCGCATCGATGTCGATGTTCGTGGTCGATCCGACCGAGCAGGCGCTGGTGTTGCGCTTCGGCCAGCCGGTCCGGGACCTGATCGGCTCGCCCGGCCTCTACTTCAAGTGGCCGTTCGTCGACACGGTCGTCTATATCGACAAGCGCATCCTCGCGCTCGACAACGAGCGCCAGGAAGTGCTCGTGTCGGACAACCAGCGGCTCGAGGTTGACGCGTTCGTGCGCTACCGGATCGCCGATCCGTTGCTCTTCTATCAATCCGTCTTCAACATTCGCGGCGCCGACGCGCAACTCGGCGGCATGTTGAACTCGGCGCTCCGCCGCGCGCTGTCGGACGCGTCGATCACCGACATCGTGCGCGACAAGCGCGACGCGCTGATGGCCGACATCAAGGACCAGATGATCACCGGCGCCAAGCGCTTTGGCCTCGAAGTCGTCGACGTGCGGATCAAGCGGGCGGACCTGCCGGCTGAGAATTCCGAGGCGGTGTTCCACCGCATGCAGACCGAGCGCCAGCAGCGCGCGGCCTCCTATCGCGCGCAGGGGTCGCAGCAGGCCCAGCAGATCCGGGCCGAAGCGGACCGCAAGGTCACCGTCATCACCGCCCAGGCGCAGCAGCAGGCCGAGCAGATCCGGGGCCAAGGCGACGGCGAGCGCAACCGCATCTTCGCCGAGGCCTACGGCGCCGATCCGGAATTCTTCGCCTTCTATCGGTCGATGCAAGCCTATCAGAACGCCTTCAAGGATGGGCAGACGCGCACGCTGCTCAGTCCTAAATCGGACTTCTTCCGCTATTTCAGCACGCCGACGCCGTCGCCCGAAGGGACGCCGCCGTCCGCGGCGGCTCCTCCGCCGACGGCCAAGGCGGATTGAGATGCGGGACTTCGCCGCCGCGGTCGGACTCGTTTTCGCCATAGAAGGGATGCTGATGGCGGGGTTCACGGAGCAGATGCGCAAACGCATGGCGGTCGCCGCCCGCGAGGATCCAAACAAGCTTCGCGGCGTCGGCCTCGGCGCTGCGCTGCTCGGCGTCGCGATCGTTTGGGCCTCCCGCTCCCTTCTTTAGCTCTTAATCTACTGGCGGCGGGCTCGCGCCGCGTCTCGGTTGCTGACGATTTCGAGGAGGATTCCCATGAACCACCCTGCGCGCATTTCGGCGTCGCCCCGCCCGCGCGTCCGTTCGGCGCTTGCGGCGACGGCTGCTCTGGCGCTCATAGGCGGCGCCCCGCTCGCGCTTGCGCCGGCCAGTCCCGCATTCGCTCAGGCGCGGCCGACCAACCTCGCCGACCTCGCCGAACAGGTCGACGACGCCGTGGTCAACATCTCGGCGACCCAGACGATCGAGGAAAAGGGCGGCAGCGCAATCCCGGACCTCCCCAAGGGGACGCCGTTCGACGAAATGTTCGAAGAGTTCTTCAAGAACCACGGCGGCGTCCCGCATCCGCGCGCGCAGAAGGCGCAATCGCTCGGCTCTGGATTCGTCATTGATCCGAGCGGGATCGTGATCACCAACAACCATGTCATCGGCGACGCCAACGACATTCTCGTCATCTTCACCGACGGCCGCAAGCTGAAGGCCAAGGTGATCGGCAAGGACTCGAAGGTCGACGTGGCCGTGCTGAAGGTGGAGAGCGACAAGCCGCTCAAGTCAGTCAAGTTCGGCGACAGCGACAAGGCGCGCGTCGGCGACGGGGTGATGGCCGTCGGCAATCCGTTCGGGCTTGGCGAAACGGTGACCGCCGGCATCATCTCGGCCCGCAACCGCAATATCGACAGCGGCCCCTACGACGACTTCCTGCAGACCGACGCTTCGATCAACAAGGGGAATTCGGGCGGTCCGCTGTTCAACATGCAGGGGGAAGTCATCGGCATCAACACAGCGATTCTGTCGCCGTCCGGCGGCTCGATCGGCATCGGCTTTGCGACCCCCTCCGACACGGTCCAGCCGGTCATCGCACAACTCGAGCAGTTCCACGAGACCAGGCGGGGCTGGCTCGGGGTGCGGATCCAGCCGGTCGACGACACCATCGCAGAAAGTCTGGGGCTCGGAACGGCGCGCGGCGCGCTGATCGCCGGCGTCGAAGACAAGGGCCCGGCGAAACCCGCCGGACTCAAGGCGGGCGACGTGATTGTCAAGTTCGACGGCAAGGACATCAAGGAATCGCGCGACCTGCCGCGAATTGTCGCCTCCACCCCGGTCGGCAAGACGGTCGACGTCGTCGTCGTCCGCAACGGCCAGGAGGTGACCAAATCGGTGACGCTCGGCCGCCTCGAGGACGGCGAGAAGACCGCGGAGATCCCGAGCGAGGACGACAGCGCCGCCTTGGAGAGCCCGGTTCAGAAGGCCCTCGGGATGGAATTCTCCGGCATCACCGACGACGCGCGCAAGACCTTCAAGATCAAGGACTCCGTCAAGGGCGTGATCGTCACGTCGGTCGAGCCGGGGTCGCCCGCGGCGGATCGCGGCTTGCGGCCGGGGGACGTGATCGAGGAGGTCAATCACCAGGCGGTCGAGAAGCCGGGCGATCTTGCGAAGGCCATCGACGCGGCCAAGAAAGACAGCGCCAAGAAGCCGGCGCTGCTGTTGGTCGCCAACGGCGAAGGCGTAGCACGCTTCGTCGCCATCCCGATCGAGTGAGCCGCGCAGGTGGACCAAACCTCGACTGCCCGTCCCACCCGCGGGGACGACAATGCGATGGCGATGGCGCGTTCGGTTTTAGAGCGCGCGCCCGTGTTTGACGGCCACAATGATCTGCCGTGGGTCATCCGGATCGACAAGACGGCGCGCGGCGACGTCCTTGCCTACGAACTGAACCGGGTGCACGAAAAAGCCGACACAGACATCCCGCGCCTGCGCGAAGGCATGGTCGGGGCGCAATTCTGGGCCGCGTTCCAGCCCACCGGCGCGCCCCATCCGGGCCGAACGACCCTTGAGCAGATCGACCTCATTCGCCGGATTGAAGAGGCGCATCCGGACGTTTTCCACCCGGCGCGGAGCGCGACGGATTACGCTCGGGCGAAGGCTGCCGGAAAGATCGCCTCGTTCATCGCGGTCGAGGGCGGGGTCGGGCTGGAGAATTCGCTGAGCCCGCTCCGGATCTGGCGCGCGGCCGGAGTCCGGCTGATGACGCTCTGCCATAACGAGACGCTCGACTGGGTCGATTCGGCGACCGACGCCCCGCGCAACGGCGGCCTCAACGCTTTCGGCCGCGCTGTGATCGGCGAACTGAACCGGCTCGGGATCGTCATCGACCTTGCCCACGTGTCGCATGATGGGATGCGGCGCGTGCTCGACGCAACCGAGGCGCCGGTCTCGCTTTCGCATTCCAACGCTTATTCGCTGTGCGACCATCCGCGCAACGCGCCGGACGACGTCCTGAGACGTCTGAAGGCGAACGGCGGGTTGGTCATGGCGACTTTCGTGCCTGGGTTCGTATCGCAGCCGCTGCGCAACTGGCTTAGGCGCGGGCGCGACGCCTACGGCAAGGCTCCGCTGGTCGCCGATCCGAAGGCGCAGTTTGCCGAACTCGAAGCCAGACACGGCGTTGCGCCGAAGGCGACGCTGGAAGAGGTCGCCGACCACATCGAACGGCTGGCCGCGACCGCCGGCGTCGATCATGTCGGGATCGGCTCGGACTATTTCGGCGGCGCTTCGCCCGAAGGCCTCGAGAACGTCAGCCGCTTTCCGCATCTCTTCGCGGAACTCGTGCGGCGCGGCTTTTCCGAGCGCGATCTTGCGAAAATGGCGTCTGCGAACGTGCTGCGCGTGCTGCGCCGGGTTGAGGCGGTCGGCAAGCGAATCCGGAAGATACGGCCGCCAGCGATCGGCCGAATCGAGGACTATCCCGGATCGTGACGGAGCGGCCGCCGCGTTTCAAATCGGCAGGCCCGAACGTTCGCGTCGCTCAAGCGCGACGCATCGCGCTGGCGCAGGCGCCGACAAGCGCCATCCCGGCGGCGGTCCAGATCGCGATCGTCGTGGCCTGACCGGGGGCCCGTCCGAAGGCGACGGCCATCAGCGCGGTTCCAAAAGACTGTCCAATGAGGCGGCCCGCCGATTGCAAGCCCGCTGCTCCGCCGCTGCGATTGGCGGGCGCGCTGCCGATGATCAGGCGATTGTTCGGCGACTGAAAGAAGCCGAAACCGAGGCCGCAGATCGCGAGCCGCCAGATGAGCGACGTCCCGCTCGCGTCGCCGATCTGAAAAGCGACCAGCGCAAGGCCGACGCCCATCACCAGAAGGCCAGCGGCGCCGAGGAGGCCGGGAGCGAGCCGGTCGGCGAGGCGCCCCGCGATTGGGGCGATCAGCGCGGTCGCCACCGGCCAAGGCGTCATTAGGAGGCCGGTGACCGTATCCGAACGCCCCAGCGTGTCTTCGAAGTAGAATGGCAGCGCCACCACGGCGAGGCTTTGCGCGGCGAACGACGAGATTGAGGTTGCAAGGGAAAGGGCGAAGATCGGCCGTTGCAGGAGGTCGACCGGCAGCAGTGGAGCGGACTGCCCGAGTTGCCTGCGAACGAACAGCGCGCCGAAAACGGCGGCGGCGATGAGCTCGACGATCGCAACGCCGACGTCCTTGCTCTGCCCGAGCCCGTCCACGCCGGCGATAAGCAGTCCGAAGGTCAAGGCATTGAGCGCGATGCTGACGGGGTCGAGCATTCGCTTTGACCGCGGCGTGTCGGGCAGCGTGCGCACCGCAAGGATGAGGGCGACAAGGCCGATCGGCACATTGATCAGGAACAGCCATCGCCACGACGCGACTGAAAGGATCGCGGCGGCGACTGTCGGGCTTCCGGCCGAACAGACGGCGACCACGACCGCCACGTTGCCGACGCCCTGACCGAGCTTCGACGACGGATAGATGAACCGGACGAGCGCAATGTTGACGCTCATGATCCCGGCCGCGCCCAGGCCCTGCACGGCGCGCGCAACCGTAAGAATCGGGAGGGACGGCGCGAGCGCGCAGGCGAGCGAAGCCAAGGTGAAGAGCGCAAGACCCGGCGTATAGACGCGGCGGTAGCCGATCGTGTCGCCAAGCGCCGACAGCGGCAAAAGCGACACCGTGACCGCCAGCAGGAACGCGTTGACGATCCAGATCGAGGCGGCCGGGGCGATTGCGAGGTCGTGCGCCATGGTCGGCAGGGCGACATTGACGATGCTGCCGTCGAGCACGGACATCGCTATTGCCATGGCGAGCGTCAGAAACGCGAGCAGGCGCTGCGGATTGGGGAGGCCCTGATGGTCGGGCGCGTCTGCGGCGGAAGTCATGGGAGGAGGACTCGATGGTGCCGCCTGCGCATAGCCGTCCGCCGCGGGTGGCTCAATGGCTAGGCATTAGCGCCGCAGTCGGCGACGGCGAAAGTCCTTCACGATCTCGCGAGACGCGTTGCGTCCCGGCAGGCCGCTGACCCCGCCGCCCGGATGGGTCGAGGAGCCGCACATATAGAGACCCGAGACTGGCGACCGGTAGTCGGCATGGCCGAGGGCGGGCCGGGCGGAATAGAGCTGATCGAGCGACAGGCAGCCGTGAAAAATGTCGCCGCCGACAAGGCCGAAGTCGCGCTCGAGGTCGAGCGGCGACAGGATCTTTCGGGCGATGATGGACGCCTTGAAGCCCGGCGCGTAAGCCTCGACCGTGTCGATCATCACGTCGGCGACCTGTTCGCGGGCCTCGTCCCACGACCCCCCGTCCGGCAATCGAGGCGCGACGTGCTGGCAGAACAGTGAGGCGACATGCCGCCCCGGGGGGCTCAACGAATCATCGAGGACCGACGGGATCAGCATTTCGACGATCGGCGCGGCCGACCAGCCGCGAAGGCGAGCGTCGAAAAACGCGCGCTCCATATAGGCGAGGCTCGGCGCGATCACGACTCCGGCGCCGTGGTGCTCGGCCGGCGCCCGCCCTGGCAGGCAGACGAAGCTCGGGAGTTCGGCGAGCGCGACATTCATGCGGAAGACGCCGGAGGCGCTGCGCCACGAGGAGATACGCGCGCGAAAGTCCGCTGGCAGCGCCGCGGGATCGACGAGCTTTTCGAAGGTCAGTTTCGGATGGAGGCTCGAGGCGACCGCGCGCGCCTCGATCCGTTCGCCTGTCTCCGTGACAACTCCGGCCGCTCGTCCGTTGCGCATCGCGATTTCCGCGACGCCCGCATGTGTGCGGATCTCGACCCCGCGCTCGGCCGCAGCGCGCGCCAGGGCCTGAGTGATCGCACCCATGCCGCCGATCGCATGGCCCCAGGCGCCCTTGCGGCCGTTCGTCTCGCCGAAACAATGGTGCAGTAGCACATACGCCGTTCCCGCCGCGTAGGGGCTTGCGTAGGTCCCGACGATTCCATCGAAGCCGAGAACCGCCTTAATCGGATCGCTTTCGAACCATTGGTCGAGCACGTCGCCGGCCGAACGGGTGAAAATCTCGAAAAGGTCGCGCTGTCCCTCGATCCCGAGCGGCCTGAGGCGATTCGCCGCGCGCGCCGCCGCGAGAAGCTCGCCGAGGCCGGCCGAAAGACCGCGCCCGGTCGTCACGTTCGGCGGCGCTTCCAGCGCGATCGCACGCAAAATGTCGGCCATCCGTTCGATCCGCGCCTCATAGGCGCCGAGCCGCGCGGCGTCGCGGGTCGAGAATTTCGCGACTTCCGTCCCGGTTCGCCCGGGCCCGACTTTCAGGAAGCGGCCATCGGGCAGGGGCAGCAAATTGGACAGCGGCCGTTCGACGATTTTGAGGCCGTGACGCGGCAGGTCGAGGTCCCGGATGATCGTCGGGTTGAGCAGGGACACTGCATAGGCGGCGACCGAATTGCGGAAGCCGGGATGGAATTCCTCGGTCGCCGCGGCGCCTCCGACGATCGCCCGGCGCTCCAGGACCGCGACTTTGAGTCCCGCGGCGGCGCAATAGGCTGCGGCGACGAGCCCGTTGTGGCCGCCGCCGACGATGATGACGTCGCGCGCCTCCATATCCGCCGTCAGACAATCACGGCGGCGCGCCGCGCCGCCGGCGCGCGACGACGGGTCGCATTAGCGCGACGAGTGTTTCGTGGTTTCTTAGGCGACCGAAGGCGCGGCGCCGCGATCGTCGACCGGAAGCCAATACGAGGGGCTGCAATGTCGGGACTTACTCTGACCAAAGATGTGCTTACGGACTTCGGATACACAATCAGGAGCCAGGAGATCGACCTTTCCAACCAGAACATCGGCGACATCGACATCGATGCCTTCGAAGAGTACGAGGACGTAACGAAAGTCAACCTTTCGGGCAATCTCATCGAGTTCGTCGATCGAGGGACCTTCGCGCAAAACGCCAAACTCACAGATCTCGTGCTGGCCAACAACAAGCTCCGCGCTTTCAGCGCCGAAGTGTTCGACGCCGGCTCCGGCGTCGAGACGATTGATTTGTCGGGGAATCCGCTCGAGAGCTTCGACGTTTCGATCACCGAGAGGCTGTGCCTGCAGAACCTCAACCTGGACAACACGGGGGTCGCCGGCCGCGTCCAGCTCAAGCGGGTCGGACGCTGTTTGCAAGCGACCTGGGTGTAGCGACGGAGCTTTTCTCCGCCTCGCCCTTCGCAGGCCGGGCGAAGGCGACGGCACTCGCGTCACACATCGAACCGCACGCCCTGCGCCAGCGGCAGTTTCGTCGAATAGTTCATCGTGCTGGTCTGTCGGCGCATGTAGGCCTTCCAGGCGTCAGATCCGCTCTCCCGGCCACCGCCTGTCTCCTTGTCGCCGCCGAACGCGCCGCCGATCTCGGCGCCTGACGGGCCGATATTCACGTTGGCGATGCCGCAGTCGGAGCCGGCCGCCGACAAAAACGTCTCCGCCTCGCGGACATCGAGGGTGAAGATGCAGGACGACAAACCCTGCGGAACGTCGTTTTGCAGGGCGATCGCCTCGTCCAGCTTTTCGTAGCCGCACGTGTAAAGGATGGGGGCGAAGGTTTCTTCGCGCACGATTGGGGTCTGACCGGGCATCTCGACGATCGCGGGCTCCACATAGGCGCCGCCGTGAGGCGCGCCCGAAGTCACGCGTCGGCCGCCGTGAACGAGACCGCCTTCGTCTTCGGCCCGCGCGAGCGCCGCGGCCATGCGGTCGCGCGCCGGATGGTCGATGAGCGGGCCGACCAGCGTGCGGGCCTCGCGTGGATCGCCGATCGGCAGGCTGGAATAGGCCTTGACAAGCCGGCGCGTCAGATCGGCGCGGATCGAACGATGGACGATGAGACGGCGAAGCGACGTGCAGCGCTGCCCGGCAGTCCCGACCGCGGAGAACAGGATGGCGCGCACGGCCATGTCGAGGTCGGCCGAGGGGGCCACGATCATTGCGTTGTTGCCCCCAAGTTCGAGGATGGCGCGGCCGAAACGGGCGGCCACCTTGGGGCCGACGATCGCGCCCATCCGAGTCGAACCGGTCGCGGAGACGAGCGGCACGTCCCTCGAGGCGACCAGAGGCTCGCCGATCGCCGCGCCGCCGACAACGATCTGCGCCAGCCCTTCCGGCGCGTCGGCGCCGAAGCGCGCGAGCGCCCGGTCGAGAATCTTCGTGGCCGCCAGCGCGCTGAGGGGGGTCTTTTCGGAGGGCTTCCAGATGACCGGATCGCCGCAAACGAGCGCAAGCGCAGCATTCCAGGCCCAAACGGCGACCGGGAAGTTGAAGGCAGAGATAACCGCACAGGGCCCAAGCGGATGCCAAGTCTCCATCATGCGATGGCCCGGGCGCTCCGAAGCGATGGTCAGACCGTAGATCTGGCGCGAGAGTCCGACGGCGAAGTCGCAGACGTCGATCATTTCCTGAACTTCGCCAATGCCCTCGGAAACGATCTTGCCGGCCTCCAAAGTCACCACCGCGCCGAGCGGCTCCTTGGCGGCGCGCAACTCCTCGCCGAACAGCCGCACAAGTTCGCCGCGGCGCGGCGCCGGAACCTCGCGCCAGGCCAAAAAGGCGGCCCGAGCGCGGGCGACGACGGTCGACATTTCGGACAAGGGCGTTTCGGCAACGCGCGCGATATCGGCGCCGTCGATCGGCGAGCGGACCGTGAGCGATCCGGTCCAAAGCGCCTCGCGGCTCAAGCCCGCACGTGCGAGAATCTCATCGCTGGTCATCTGACGTTCCCTTGCTCGGACGGAAGTCGCGCGCCGCGCTCCGGCGAGATGCAACGTGAATCGCAAAATGCGCGCCGAGGGGCAAGCCTGTTCAGGTCTGGCCGAGCGCCCATCCAAAAAGAGGATGTCGTCGCGCGCCGCAATTCGGCCCGTTGAGCCCTGTAGGGACGGTCGCGACGCTGGCTTTGCGGCGTCGTCGACGGCGATGGTATATAGGCGCTGCGGATCGTCAACTTACGGATTGCAACATGACGCGTTCGGTGAACTTGGCGCTGGCGTGTGTGGCGATGCTCGCCGCTGCGGCGCTCGCCTATGTGTTGACGCCGCACCGGCTGATGGCGCGGACGCATGATGCGTTCAACATCGACGCCCAGGTGCCGCGGTCATTTGGCGAATGGGCCGAACTGCCGGGCTTGCAGGCGATCAAGCCGCCCCCGGACGGGTTGGAGGCGGAGATCTACAATCAGGAAGTGGCGCGCGCCTATGTCGACAAGGACGGCCATGCCGTGATGCTGATGATCGCCTACGGCGAGAGCCAGAGCGATCGCCTGCAGATGCACCACCCCGAGGTCTGCTACACGGCGCAGGGGTTCCGTGTCACGAAGCCGGTGACGACGGAGTTCAGCTGGTCGCCGACCTCCAGGCCCATTCCTCTGACCAGCCTGATCGCGACCCGAGAGGGCCGTACCGAGCCAATCAGCTACTGGATGCGGATCGGCTATGACGTCACAAACAGCAACTGGGCGCGCAACGCCTTGAAGCTTCAATATGGCCTCAGGGGATGGGTTCCGGACGGGGCGTTGTTTCGCGTATCCACCTTAGGCGTGCCCGTGGAGCAGAGCATGCAGGTTCGGGAGAAGTTCATCCGCGACCTCCTGAACGCTGTGCCGCCGGACACCCGCGCCTTCATGATCGGCGACCCCCAGAAGGCGTTGCTGTAACCTCCAAGTGCGCAGCGCTGGCGGCGACCCGAGGGCGCTTAATGGCGGCGCCTTCCGACGTCCCGCGTTTGACTTTCTGCCGGTTGTTGTGGTCTGTTGAACGATCATATGTGAACGATCTCGCGGGACAATATTCGCGGGCGTGACCGGGAGGAAGCGGCAGCATGCCGGCGATCGCGTCGAACGTCATCGTCGAAAGCGAGGCGTTTCGCGCCAATCGTGTGGCGCACCTCGAACTCATCGCCCAATTCCGCGCCCTTGAACGTAAGGTTCGCGACGCCTCCGCCCGCGCCGACGACAAATTCCGATCGCGCGGGCAATTGCCGCCTCGGGAGCGGATCAACTGGCTGCTCGACCGCGATTCGGCCTTTCTCGAGCTCTCGACGCTGTGCGGCCTCAGCATGCACGAGGACGACGGAGCTCAGAACGTCTATGGCGGCGGCCTCATCGCCGGCATCGGCTTCGTTGCGGGCGTGCGCTGCATGGTCGCGGCCAACGATTCTGGGATCAAGGGCGGCGCCGCGCATCCGATGGGGGTGGAGAAGGCGATCCGCGCACAGGAGATCGCGCTCCGCGAGAAGCTGCCTTACGTCCAGCTCGTTGAGAGCGCCGGCGCCAATCTTCTGCTGCAGGCCGAGATGTTCGTGCGCGGCGGCGCGACTTTCGCCAACATGGCGCGCATGTCGGCGGCGGGAATACCGGTCATCTCGATTGTCCATGGGTCTTCGACCGCAGGCGGCGCCTATCAGACCGGCCTTGCCGACTATGTCGTGATGGTGCGCGGCCGTTCGAAGGTCTTTCTCGCCGGGCCGCCGCTGCTCAAGGCCGCGACCGGCGAAATCGCCCAAGACCAGGCGCTCGGCGGCGCGGAGTTGCACTGCGCCACGACAGGCCTTGGCGAATATCTTGCCGAGGACGACGCCGACGCCTTGCGTATCGGCCGGGACATCCTCGCCCATCTCGGCTGGGGCGCCCCGCCGCCGCGGCCGGGCGCCCGGGCGCCGCTCTACGATCCGGAGGACCTGCTCGGCATCGTGCCGGTGGACTACCGAAAGCCCTACGACGTGCGCGAAGTGATCGCGCGGCTCGTCGACGGTTCGGAATTTCTCGACTTCAAGCCGGGCTACGGCCCCGAGACCGTCTGCGGCCACGCCGCCATCGAGGGCCGCGAAGTCGGACTCCTCGGCAACAACGGGCCGATCGATTCATCCGGCGCGAGCAAGGCCGGGCAGTTCATCCAGCTCTGCTGCCAGGCCGGACTTCCGATCGTCTTCCTGCAGAACACCACCGGCTATCTGGTGGGGGTCACGGCTGAGACCTCGGGCATCGTCAAGCATGGGTCCAAGATGATCCAGGCGGTCACCAACGCGAGCGTCCCGAAGCTGACGCTGCAGATCGGCGGATCGTTTGGGGCCGGCCACTACGGCATGTGCGGCAGGAGTTTCGGTCCGCGGTTCCTGTTTTCCTGGCCGAGCGCCCGCGTCGCCGTGATGGGCGGCGAGCAGGCGGCGAAGGTGATGACGATCGTCGCCGAGGATTCGGCGCGCGCAAGGGGACTTCCTTTCGACGCCGAAACCATGTCGAAGCAAGCTGCAAAGATCGTGGCTGGCTACGACCGTCAGTCGACCGCGCTCTTCGCCACCGCGCGCCTTTGGGACGACGGCCTGATCGACCCGCGCGACAGCCGGGCGACTCTCGCCTTCTGCCTCGAGACCTGCGCGGAGAGCGAGGCGCGCGCCCTGCGTCCCAATGCGTTCGGCGTCGCGAGGTTCTGAGATGACGCTCGTCCGAATACGCCGAACGAGCCGCAGCATGATCCTGACCCTGGCCGAGCCTCAGCGCCAGAACGCGCTTTCGGCCGAGATGGTCGTCGAGATCGAGCGCGCGCTGGACGCCGCGCCGCAAGATCTCGCGGCGCTGGTGGTCGAGGGCGAAGGCGGCGTGTTCAGCGCCGGCGCCGATCTCAAAGCGCTGTCGGCGGCGCTGGCGCTGGATCGCCGCGCCCGGCGAGACCGATCCGCTTCAGGCGCTCAACGCCGCGGGCGGGCGTTTCTTCGCCCGCTTCGCCGCGCTGCCCTTCGTCACCATCGCGGTCGTCGACGGCGCGGCGGTTGGCGGCGGCATGGGGCTCGCCGCCGCGGCCGACATCGTGATCGCCACTGAGCGCGCCCGCTTCGCCCTCACCGAGACGAGCCTCGGCCTTCCTCCGGCGCAGATCGCTCCCCATCTCGTCGCCCGTCTTGGCGAGCGTACGGCGCGCCGCCTCGCGCTGACCGGCGCGCGGCTCGACGGCCGCCAAGCCGCGGCGGTCGGGCTCGCGGATGTCTATTGCGACAGCGACGAGGCGTGTGATGCGGAGGTGGCGGCGCTGATCAAGGCGATCGAGCGCTGCGCGCCGGGCGCCAACGCCGAGACAAAACGATTGCTGCGCGCCTGCCGCGCCGAGCCTGCCGACGCCTATATTGAAACGGCGGCGCGGAGCTTCGCCGCCGCTTTGCGCGGCGCTGAGGGGCGGGAGGGGCTCGCGGCCTTCCTCGGCAAGCGTGCGCCCGTGTGGGCGAGGCAAGGGCGATGAGCGCGCGGTTTTCGTCCGTTCTTATCGCCAACCGCGGCGAGATCGCTTGCCGGATCATCCGGGCCGCGCGCGAAGAGGGTCTGAGCGCGATCGCCGTCTTTAGCGACGCCGACGCCGCGGCGCTGCACGTGCGCCTGGCTGACAAGGCCATCCGCATCGGTCCGTCGCCGCCGGGTGGGTCCTATTTGTCGATCGGCGCGCTGATCGACGCGGCGAAGGCGACCGGCGCCGAAGCGCTTCACCCGGGCTACGGCTTTCTCGCCGAGAACGCCGATCTCGCCGAGGCCTGCGCCGCCGCCGGGCTCGCGTTCGTCGGACCGCCGTCGGCCGCCATCCGCGCCATGGGCGACAAGAGCGCGGCCAAGGCGCGGATGGCGGCGGCCGGCGTGCCCTGCGTCCCGGGCTATCATGGGCCGGACCAGTCACCTGCACGCTTCGCCGAAGAGGCCGCGCGCATCGGTTATCCCGTGATGGTCAAGGCGAGCGCGGGCGGCGGCGGCCGCGGCATGCGCATCGTGCGCGCGCCCGAGGCGCTGGAGGGCGCTTTGCGGGCGGCCCGCGCCGAGGCGGAAAACGCCTTCGGCGACGACCGCCTGCTGATCGAGCGGGCGCTGCTCACTGCGCGCCATGTCGAAGTGCAGGTGTTCGGCGACGAGCAGGGCGCGATCGTCCATCTCGGCGAGCGCGACTGCTCGATCCAGCGCCGCCATCAGAAGGTGATCGAGGAGGCGCCGTCGCCGGCGGTGTCGCCCGCGCTGCGCGAGGCGATGGGCGCCGCGGCGGTCAAGGCCGCCGCGGCGGTCGGCTACGTCGGGGCGGGAACGGTCGAATTCCTGCTTGACCGCACTCCAACGGGCGATGGGCTTTTCTACTTCCTCGAGATGAACACGCGCATCCAGGTCGAGCATCCAGTGACGGAATGCGTGACTGGCGTCGACCTCGTCCGGCTGCAGTTCCGCGTCGCTCAGGGGCGGCCGCTGCCTTTCGCCCAGGCCGATCTCGCGCTCAAGGGCCACGCGATCGAGGCGCGGCTTTACGCGGAGGACCCGGCCGCCGACTTCCTGCCGTCGATCGGAACGCTCGCCGCGTGGCGGCCGGCCGCGGGCGAGGGCGTGCGGGTCGACGCGGGCGTCGAAAAGGGCTCGGCGGTGACCCCCTTCTACGATTCGATGCTCGCCAAGGTCATCGCGCATGGCGCAACGCGCGAGGAAGCGCGGCTGAGGCTCTTGCGCGCGCTCGCCAGAACGCTCGTCGCCGGCGTCGTCACCAATCGCGATTTCCTGATCGAGACGCTCCGTCGGCCGGAATTCGTCGAGGGCCGTGCGACCACCGCTTTCGTCGGCGAGGCGCCCTTCGTCCCGGCGGCGCCGAGCCGTAAGGCGATCGCGCTCGCGGCGATCCTTTTCGTCGAGCGCGGACCTCCGCCATCGCCGACAGCGGAATGGCGCGCGGCCCCGTTGAGGCTTGCATGCGACGGCGACGAGCGCCGCGTTTCCGTGCGCCGGCAGGGCAAGGAGACGCTGGTTGCGATCGACGGCGAGGACGAGGCCATTGAAATCGTCGCGTTCGGCGAGGGCGAGGCGCGCTATGCGATCGACGGCGTTATCTGCCGCGCGTGCTACGCGCGTGACGGCGACGATCTCTGGCTCGACGTCGACGGCGTCTGCCGAAGCGTTACCGATCGCACCTATGCGCCGCCGCGGCTCAAGGACGTCGACGCCGACGGCGCGGTGCGCTCGCCGGTCAGCGGCGTGATCGTCTCGGTCGAAGCCCGAGCTGGCGACACGGTCAAGCGCGGTCAGGCGCTCGCGACCGTCGAGGCGATGAAGATGCAATATGCGATCCTCGCGCCGATCGACGGCGTGATCGCCGAGGCGCACGCTGCCGCCGGCCGACAGGCCGAGGCGCGCGCTCTGCTGTTCGCCATTACCCCCGAAGGAGCCTGACATGGGACCGCCCAGTCTGGACAAAGCCGTCGTCACCTGCGCCCTGACGGGCGTCCTCACCGACCCCGCCGTCTATCCGGCCCCGGTCACGCCGGAAGAAATGGCGCGCGAGGCGAGACGCGCTTGCGACGCGGGAGCGAGCGTCGTCCACGTGCACTTCCGCCGTCTCGAACCCGGCAAGGGCCATCTTCCGTCGTGGCAGCCCGCGGTGGCCGCCGAAGTCGTCGCCGCGATCCGCGACGCCTGCCCGGACATTGTCGTCAACCAGACGACCGGCGTCGTCGGCCCCGACATTTCCGGCCCGCTCGCCTGCCTGCGCGCCGTCAGGCCCGAGATCGCCGCGCTCAACGCCGGATCGCTCAACTATCTCAAGACCCGCGCCGACGGGACCTGGGCCTGGCCGCCGATGCTGTTCGACAATCCGGTCGAGAAGGTCGCGGCCTTCCTCGCCGTGATGGGCGAATGCGGCATCGAGCCGGAGTTCGAGTGCTTCGACACCGGCATCGTACGCACGGCCGCGGCGATCGCGCGCAACAACGGCTTTCCCCGACCGCCGAAATACAACTTCGTCATGGGCGTTGAATCCGGCATGCCGGCCGATCCGGAGTTGCTGCCGATCCTGACGCGACTCATCGTCGCCGGCGCGCGCTGGAGCGTGACCGCGATCGGACGCAAGGAGATCTGGCCGCTGCACCGCCGCGCCGCCGAACTCGGCGGCGATCTGCGCACCGGCCTCGAGGACACGATCTATCTGCCCGACGGCTCGCGCGCGGCTTCGAACGGCGAACTCGTCGCGGCGCTGGTCGCCTGCGCAGGCGAAGCGGGACGTCCGATCGCCTCGCCGGCCGAGGCGCGCGCGGCGCTCGGACTCAAACCCCCTGTAGCCGCGATCGCTGATCGCGGCGAGGCGGTCAGCGACCGCGTCTACAGAAGCGGCGACGCGGTCGATAGCCCGTCTCCTGACGGGCATCCTTCCGGACGCCCTATGGACCGCGTCCACAAAACCAAGGAGGCGCGGCCATGACCGCCCATGCGTTCGACACTGTCCGCCTGAGCCCGTTCTACACGGCGGAGCACGAAGCGTTCCGGCAGTCCTTGCGCAAGTTCGTTCAGCGCGAGATCGAGCCCTATTGCACCGCGTGGGACGAAGCCGGCGAATTCCCGCGCGAGCTCTACAAGAAGGCCGCCGCCGTCGGCTACATGGGCCTTGGCTTCCCGGAGGCCTACGGCGGGACCGAGGGCGACCGCTTCATGCGCATCATCGCCATGCAGGAGATCGGGCGCGCGGGCTGCGGCGGCGTGGCGGCGGGGCTCTTTTCCCACACGATCGGCGCGCCGCCGATTTTCCATCGCGGATCGGAAGGGATGAAGGCGCGCGTGCTGCCACAGATCCTGTCGGGCGAGAAAATCTCGGCGCTCGCCATCACCGAGCCTTCCGGCGGCTCCGACGTCGCCAACCTGCGCACGACCGCCAGGCGCGACGGCAATGATTACGTGATCAACGGCTCGAAGACCTTCATCACCTCGGGCATGCGCGCCGACTTCATCACGCTCGCCGCGCGCACCGGCGGTCCCGGCGCCGGCGGCGTGAGCCTCATTCTCGTCGAAGGGCAGCCGGAGGGCCTGCAGCGCACCTCGCTCAAGAAGATGGGATGGTGGTGCTCGGACACCGCGACTCTCTATTTCGAGAACGTACGCGTGCCGGCCGAGAACCTGATCGGCAAGGAGGGCGAGGGGTTTCGCGCCATCATGCTCAATTTCAACGACGAGCGTCTGCACGGGGCGGCGGGGGCGATCTCGGCGGCGCGGGTCTGCCTCGAGGAGGCGATCGGCTACGCCCGGGAGCGGGTGACCTTCGGCAAGCCGATCATCCAGCACCAGGTCATCCGCCACAAGCTCGTCGACATGGCGATGCGGATCGAAGCCTCGCAGGCGATGCTGGAATTGCTCACGTGGCGGGTCGAGCAGGGCGAGAACCCGGTCGCGGAGATCTGCATGCTGAAGAACCAGGCGACCACGACGCTCGCCTTCTGCGCTTCCGAGGGCGTGCAGATCTTCGGCGGCGCGGGCTTCCTGCGCGGCGTCAAGGTCGAGCGCATCTACCGCGAGGTGAAGGTCAACGCCATCGGGGCCGGCACGGAGGAGATCATGAAGGACCTCGCCAGCCGCCAGATGGGACTCTGAAGACGACGCGTGCCGGTGTAATTTTACCACCAAGGACACGAAGGATCACCAAGACTTCGTGCGGCCTTTGTGTCCTTGGTGGTGAAGATCTCCCCGAAAAGGGCCTTTGCCCATGATCACGCTCTACCATTGCGTCGACGCCCGTTCATTCCGCGCCCTCTGGGCCCTCGAGGAGGCTGGCGTTCCCTATGACCTGAAGATGCTCCCCTTCCCGCCGCGTTATCTGGCGCGCGAGTACCTCGAGGTGAACCCGCTCGGCACCATCCCGCTCCTGATCGACGGCGAGACGCGCATGACCGAGTCGGCCGCGATCTGCCAGTACCTCGCCGAGCGCTACGCCGGTCCGCCGCTCGCCGTGCGGCCGAACGAGCCGGGCTACGGCGCCTATCTCAACGCGCTCCATTGCGGCGAGGCGACGCTGACCTTTCCGCAGACGCTCGTCCTTCGCTATTCGCTGCTCGAGCCGCCCGAGCGGCGCCTGCCGCAGGCGGTCGTGGACTATTCGCGCTGGACGCTCGGCCGTCTCGCCGGCTTCGAGAGCCTGATGGACGGCGCCGAATACGCCGCAGCTGGCCGCTTCACGGTAGCGGACGTCTCTGTCGGCTATGCGCTGATGATGCTGAAATTCGTCCGCCTCTTCGACCAGGCGCCGGAGTCGCTCAAAGCCTATTACGGCCGCCTGAGAGAGCGCCCGGCCTTCCAGCGCGCCAAGGCGGCGCAGAAGACGGCGGCCGTCGAACAAGGGGTCGCGCCGCCGCCGGTGAGCGAGGCAGAAGACGCGAGCTGAGCATTGCCTCATGACATGCGGCGTATTCGACGAAGCAATCCATCCGCCGCCCGGCCCTCCGGTCATGCATTGCTTCGCCTGCGGCTCGCAATGACGGCCGAACGGTCGATTTGACGCCGGTAAGACATGCGTTCACTCTCTCGCCAAATTTACGGGGAGGAGCGGATGACGCCCGACATCGGTCTCGCCAATTGGTTCCGTGAGCGAAGCTCACGCACGCCTGAGCGCCGGGCCCTCCATTTCGAAGGCCGCGACTGGACCTATTTCCAGATGCAGCGCGAAATCGAGGACTGCGCCGGCCGGCTCGCCGCAATCGGAATTTCGAAGGGCGACCGGGTCGCCTTTCTCGGCCACAACCAGCCGATGTTCCTGTTCGTCCTATTCGCTTCGGCGCGGCTCGGCGCGATCTTCGTGCCGCTCAACTTCCGCCTCACCGGGCCCGAGCTTGCCTTCATGATCGAGGACTGCGCGGCGAGCGCCCTGATTGTCGACGCCGCCCATCGCGCGGTCGTCGAGCCGCACCATCCGTGGCTAATCTCGCTCAAGGCGACGCTCGCCGCCGAGGACGCGGCGCACTGGATCGACGCAACGCCGCCAGCGACCCTCCCGATCCGCGCACAGGAGGACGACGTCGCGCTCATCATGTACACCTCGGGGACGACCGGCCGCCCCAAGGGCGCCATGCTCACCCATGGCAACATCTGGTGGAACAATGCGAGCGGCATGCACACGGTCGACATGCTTGCCGACGATGTGACGCTCGTTCCCGCGCCGATCTTCCACATCGGCGGGCTCAACGTGACCACGCTGGCCGCCTTTCAGAAGGGCGCGCTCGTCGTCCTGCGCCGCGGCTTCGACCCCGGGCAGGCGCTGGCTGACATCGCCGCGCACAAAGTCACCACCATGTTCGGCGTCCCGGCGATGTTCCTGTTCATGGCTCAACATCCGAGCTTCGCCGAAACGGACCTCTCCTCCGTTCGGGTTCTGCTGGTCGGCGGCGCGCCGTGCCCTGTGCCGGTTCTGAAGGCTTATCTCGCGCGCGGCGTGTCAATGCAGCAGGGCTACGGCCTGACCGAGACCTCGCCGATGGTGAGCTTCCTCGCGCCGGAATACGCGCTCACAAAGGTCGGCTCGTCGGGACGGACGCCGATGTTCGTCGAGGTGAAACTCGTCGATTCCGATGGCCGCGTCGTCGAAACTCCCGGCGCGCAGGGCGAAATCCTGGTGCGCGGACCGAACGTGACCAAGGGCTATTGGGGCCTGCCCGAGGCGACCGCCAAGGCGATCGATCCGGACGGCTGGTTCCACACCGGCGACGCCGGGTTCTTCGACGCCGAGGGCTTTCTCACCATCAGCGACCGCATCAAGGACATGATCATCACCGGCGGCGAGAACGTCTATCCGGCCGAGATCGAGAGCCAGCTCATGCGCCATCCCGCGATCGCCGAGGTCGGCGTGATCGGCGAGCCGGATTCGCAATGGGGCGAACAGGTCGTGGCGGTCGTGGCGCTGAAGCCAGGAGCATCGCTGACCCTCGAAGAGCTGCGGGAGTTCGCGCAAACGAGCCTCGCGCATTTCAAGCTGCCCAAGCGCCTGGAATTCGTGGCCGCGCTGCCGCGCAACGCGACGGGGAAGATCCTCAAGTACCAGCTTCGGCAGACGTTCGCGAAGGCGGGAGGGGCGGCGGCGCAGCAGTGAGGCGGCTGACGTATTTCGCCCGTCATTGCGAGCGAAGCGAAGCAATCCATGGACGTAGGGCGCGGAGGCGGCATGGATTGCTTCGTCGCTACGCTCCTCGCAATGACGGCGGTGGGTGAGTCTATATTCATCTCGCTCTGGAAATGGTAATTTGCCGCCATGACGACAGTGGAAGACATTGAAAGCGCGGTCGCCCGGTTGCCTGCCGACCAGTTCGCGAAGTTCCGCGCATGGTTCGCGGAGTTCGAGGCGATTCGCTTTGACCTCAGGATCGAAAAGGACGCCGAGGCCGGCAAGCTCGACCGGTTGGCGGAGCAGGCGCTTGCCGACTATCGCGGCGGCCGCGCGCGGGAACCGTGAGACATTTCGCCAGCCCGTCATTCTGGGACTGCTATGCTGGCCTACCATCGGGCGCTCGGCAACCGGCCCATGGCGCCAGCGACATTTTCTTGCGGATTAACAGAAATGTCGCTATGATCCCCTCATGCGCCACCCAGCGACCATGCCAGCGGCTTCGGTTTTTGTCCCACGGCGAGCGGCCTTTGCGGGAAGGAGGCGGGCGTAAATTATTTTTTCGCCCCAGCGCGGCTGTAACCCATTGAAAAGGCTCATTTCGGACGAGAGAATCCAAGGAAATCCAAGACAATCCAAGGGCCGGAAAGACGGGTTTTTGCGGAGCGTTGGGGCAAGCCCGCGGAGACCTGAGGAAATCCAAATAACCGCGTCCGCGCGCCGCCGAGGCGGGTTCACTTCTCAGCCGCCGCTCCACCGCCCCGCGATCCAAGAGCAAGCCGCGCCAGGAACGGCTCCGACAAATCCGAACAGCATCACGAACGGACCGTGGATAAAGCCCATCGCCAGCGAAGTCGCGAGGGGGATGAACGCGGCGACAAAGCCAAAAAAGGCAGTAAGCGCAGGCCGATAATCTGCCTTACGTTTGGCTAGCACGGCGTCGAAAGCCCCCGTCAACAAAGCGGGCGCAAGTCCGAAAGCGTAGGACAGCATGACCAGAATCGCGGCGCCTGCGAAGCTGTCGATGCCCGCCCAGTCGCCAGACAGCGCAAAGAGGATGAAGATTCCGGTCAAGAGACCGAGGGGCGGTCCGAGCAGCGCGAACGTGAGGACGCGCCTCACGCCTGACCGCTCAGAGTACCGACTTCGCGCTCGACGAGCTGCGGCAGCAGCCTCCGGCTGACCTTGCCGTTCGGCGTGTGGGGGATCGCGTCCACGAACACGACCTTGCGCGGGCGCTTATAGACCGCGAGATGCGCGGCGCAGCGCTGAAGCAACGTCGCCTCCTCGGGCGCTCTCCCCGGCCTCGGGACCACGAAGGCCGCGATCACCGAGACGTCTTCGGAAACCTTGCGCTCCGCCACTGCGACGTCGGCGACGTCGGGGTCGGCCGCCAAAACCTTCTCGACCTCGAGCGGCGACACGCGGTAGCCGAAGGCGTTCATGATGTCGTTGTTGCGGCCCCGGTGCCAGACGTAGCCGTCGGCGTCGAACTCGGCGAGATCGCCGCCGAGGAACCATTCGCCGCGATAGGCGGCCCTCTCCTCCTCCGGCCGGTTCCAGTAGCCGAGCATCAGGCCCGGGTCGCTGCGGTGGACGGCGAGAAGGCCGACCTCGCCCGGCGCAAGGGGATCGGTCCCGCCCTCGACCGGCAGGATGGCGACGCGCCTTCCCCGCTGCGGGCGCCCCGGCGAACCCGGACGGATCGGCTCGCCCGGCCGGTTCGACACATAAGTCGAGATCTCGCTCATGCCCAAAGCCTCATAGAGCCAGGTCCCGGTCGCCTCGCGCCAGTGGGCGAGCAGATCGGGCGCGAGCGCTTCGCCCGCCGTGACCCCATGCCGCAGGCGCCCGAGGGGGCCGGGCGTCAGGTCGCCATATTTGAGCATTTGCCGGGTGACGCTCGGCACGGCGGCGAAGATCGTGGCGCCGGTCGCCTCGATCAGCCGCGGCCAGATCGCCGGATCGCGCGGGCCGGCGTAGAGCGCCCCGGTCGCGCCGCGCACGAACGGGTCGAGCACGCCGACGCCGAGCGTATAGGTCCAGTTGATGTTGCCGGCGTGGAGGACGATGTCGTCCTCGTCGAGCCCGAGCCAGTCGTCCGCCATCGGCCGGCGGCCGATCACCACCCGGTGCCCGTGCAGCACCCCCTTGGGCTCGGCGGTCGAGCCGGAGGTGAAGACGAGATAGGCCGGGTCGTCGGGCGCGGTCGGCGCGTAGTCCGCCGGCTGGCCCTCCGCCGCGAGCCGAACGATGTCGTCGCGGTCGAAGACGCGCATGGAGGCGAACAGCGCCCGCTCCGACGGGTCGGCGTCGCCAAGCACGATCGCCGAGGCGCCGGCATCCGCTGCAAGCGCCAGCGCCTCCTCGGCCGTCAGCATCAGCGAGGCCGGCTGGGCGACGCAGCCGATCGCGGCGGCGGCGAAGATGGCGATCACCGCCTCGACGTCGTTGGCGGCCCGGATCATCACCCGGTCGCCCTTTCTGAGTCCGTTCGCGACAAGGCCGCCGGCGAGGCGGCGGACCTTGGAGTCGAGCTCGGCGTAGGTCCAGGAGCGCAGGATATCGGGGCCGTCAGCGATGATCAGCGCGATTTTCCCGCCGCGCTCGACCGCTTGCCGGCCAAGGCAATGCCAGGCGAAGTTGAAGACTTGGGCGCGTGGCGACATCGATAGGGTCCCGAGGATCAGCGGGAACTCTTGACGATGCGGCCTCCGCCGCTCAAGCGATTTTAGCGTTCAGCGCCGCGTGGGCGGCTCTGGCCGGCGTCGCAGCGCCTCGTCGTCGCCGGCAAGCAGCGCCCTGGAGATCGCCCGCTCCCGGTCGACGACGATGGTCACGAACTCGCTTGCCCCGCCCCGCATCGCGCCGAAGGCGGAATAGCCGCGCTCGAGAAAAGCCTGCATCTCGCCGAGCCCGGCGAGCCTTGCAGGCCCGCGCATCATCTTCAGCGTCATGCCGATGAAGTGAATATGGGTCAGCTTGTCGAGCGCCTTGCCGAGAAGTTCGATCAGGTCGATCTGGCGCGCGCGGTCCTCGACGCGGTCGATCGTCCGATAGGCGTTGGCATAGGCCCCCTCGTCGATTGTCGCGGCGCGGTCGCCGAGCGCCTCGACCATTGCGCCGTCGAGGCTTTCGGATAGCGCGTTCAACTCGACCGCGTGCGCGACGGTCGCGAGGCCCGAATCCGGCAGGACGCGCGTCATGACCGGGACGATCCGGCGCACCTCTTCGATATGACGGCTGATGTCTGTCGGCCCATAGAGGTCGGTCAGGAAGAATTTCGCCGCGGCGCGGAAACGGCGGCTCTCCAAGAGGTCCCGATGCGTGCGCGCGAGCCGCTCGGCCTGCCAAGCGCGTAGCTGGCTCCGTTTTTTGCTGAAGACCGCGTCCTCCGTCGTGCGCGCGCGCAACGCCTCCGAGCGGTCGAGTTCCGCAAGCAGCAGATCGCGAGAGGTCTCCTTGGTCATCGCGGCGCATCTATAGCGGATCGGCGTAGGCGGGTCGCCCTAATCAAGTCCAGGCCCCCCTTTTTGCATCAAGCCAAACACGGTAGCATGATGAAAGAAAAGGGAGAAAACGATGGCTCACAGGGAGCGCATGTCATCGGTCGACACGACCTGGCTGCGTATGGACAGGCCGAACAACCTGATGATGATCGTCGGCGTGTGGATGCTGGAAGGGCCGGTCGACGTCGAGCGGGTCGAGGCCCAGATCGTCGAAGGCTTACTCAGCTACCGTCGCTATCGTCAGATGGTCGAGCGCACGCCCGCCGCGTTCTTTTGGCGCGATGACCCCAATTTCGACCTCAGTCATCATATCCGACATATCCGCCTGCCGGGGCGCGGCGGCAAGCATGCGCTCGAACGCCTCGTCGGCGAGCTCGCCTCCGAGCCGCTCGATCCCAACCATCCGCTCTGGACGGTGCACTTCGTCGACAAATACGAGGGCGGCGTCGCGGTGATCTTTCGCATGCATCACGCGATCGCCGACGGCATGGCGCTGATGGACGTCACGATGAAGCTCGTCGACGGGCCAGAGCGGCGATCGGGCGACGGATCGGCGGAGCACGAGGAGGAGGGCTGGCTGCAAAGTGTGATGACGCCGGTTGTCGCGGCGATCAATTCGAGCGCCGAGGCGTCGAGCTCGACAATAAAGGCGGCCCTCGGCCTCGCCCGCAATCCGCTGCGCGCGGCGGGCCTGTTGCGCGACGGCGCAGGCGTCGCGAGCGAGCTCGCCTATCTGCTTCTCATGTCGAGCGACAGCGAGACGCGATTCAAGGGCAAACCGAAAGGCACGAAGCGCGTCGCGTGGTGCGAGCCGATCGAACTGCCCGAGGTCAAGGCGGTCAGCCGGGCGCTCGGATGTTCGATCAACGACCTTCTGCTCTCCTGCGTCGCCGGCTCGATGCGGCGCTACCTAGCCGACTGCGGCGACAAGACCGAGGGAGTGGAATGCCGGGCCCTGGTGCCGATCGACCTGCGCGCCCCCGGCGACGTCGAGCTTGGCAACCGCTTCGGGATCATCGCCGTCGAGCTGCCGGTCGGCATCGAGCATCCGCTCGAACGGGTGATGACGCTCCGGCAACGGATGTTGGCGCTCAAGACCTCGTATGAGCCAAGGACGACGCTCGGGCTCTTCGCCGCTCTCGGCCATTTGCCGAAACTCGTGCAGGATCAGCTCTTCGACCTTCTCGTCAGCCGCTCGACCGCGGTGATGACCAATGTGCCGGGTCCGTCCGAACCGCTCACCGTCGCCGGCAGCGTCTTGAAGCAGTCGCTGTTCTGGGTGCCCCAGACGGCGGACACCGGCATGGGCGTGTCGATCCTCTCCTACGCGGGCAAGGTCCAGTTCGGCCTGATCGCGGACGTCGCGCTGACGCCGAACCCCGAGGCCGTCGTCCGCCACTTTCCGGAGGAGTTCGAGAAATACCTCTACTACGTGCTGCTCGACCCGCCCCCGGCGGAGGAAGAGGGCAGGAAGTCATTGTCCGCGGGCCGACCCAAGACGACGGCGGAGGCGGGCGGGGCTCAAAGCTGAACGAAAGAGACGCGAAGGCGTCGGTCAATGGGCGACGCCGCCCGTCGGCTTCAATGCGTCGCTCCTCATCCGATCGTCATCAGACTCGCGTTGCCCCCTGCTGCGGCGGTGTTGATGGCGGTTGCACGCTCCTCGAAGAGAGCCGCAAGGTCGTAATCCTCCCCCGCGGCGAGCCGGTCGGGCGTCAGCGCCTGAAGCCGGACGATCGGGCCGGGCCGCGCCGCCAGCCGGCGGAGCGCGTCGGCGACCGCTTCCTTTTCGCAGGCGACGATCGCGCCGGCGAGCGCCGGCGCATCGAGCGGGGACGACGCCATTTCGACGCGGCGGTCGAGCTCGAGCGGCAGGCCTTTCAGCGTCGCGGCGACGCTCGCATCGACAATCGCGTCGTTGCCCGTCGCCAGGATCGTCCCGATCTGCACAAGCGCCGCGCTCGGCTCGGTCGCGATCGCCGCAATGCGGCCGCGGCGGCGCAAGGTGTAGATGTTGCGTTCCCCGACCGGTCCGGAGAGTTCGACCCGCGCGCCCAAAGGCGAACGGGCCATCAGACCGACACAGCGTTCGGCTTCCGCCGAATGGCCTGAGGCGCTGAGCCAGCCGGTGAACGCGCGGATTGCGTTGAGGGCGGCGCCGTCTCCTTCGAGCCCCTCCAGGGCGGCGCGGGTTGGCTCGGCGAGGAGCCGCGCGAGATAGAGCGGGCCGCCCGCTTTGGGTCCGGTTCCCGAGAGCCGTGAGCCGCCGAACGGCTGGACCCCGACCGTCGCGCCGATCACATTGCGGTTGATATAAATGTTGCCGGCTTCGATCCGCTCGCTGACCCGCGCGATCGTCTCGTCGATCCGCGTGTGCAGGCCGAAGGTGAGGCCATAGCCGGCCGCGTTGATCGCGTCGATCAGCGCGTCGAGCGCCTCGCGCCGGTAGCGCAAGACATGGAGCACAGGTCCAAACACCTCGCGCTCGACGTCCGCCACCCGCGTCACTTCGATCATCGCCGGCGTGACGAAGGACCCGCGCCGACCGGCTTCGGGCGCTCCGGCCTGCGTCACCGGGAATCCGCGCCCGCGCATCGCCTCGACATACGCTTGGATCGCCTCTGCCGCCTCGGCCGTGATAATCGGGCCGACGTCCGTCGACAGGCGCCTCGGATCGTCGACCTCGAGCTCCGCCATCGCCCCTTTCAGCATCGCCAGCATGGGGCTGGCGACGTCCTCCTGAAGGCACAGGATGCGCAAGGCCGAACAGCGCTGGCCTGCCGAATCGAAGGCGGACGCCATCACGTCGGCCGCGACCTGCTCGGGCAGGGCGGAGGAATCGACGACCATCGCGTTGATTCCGCCGGTCTCGGCGATCAGCGGCACAGCCGCCCCGCTCTGGCTAAGCCGGCCGGCGAGCTGCTTCTCGATGAGCCGTGCGACCGCCGTCGAGCCGGTGAACACCACGCCCTGAATACGAGGGTCGGCAACGATCGCCGCCCCGACGTCCCCCGCGCCCGGGACCAGCGCCAGCACATTCGACGGGACGCCCCCTTCGTGCAGGATCCGAATGGCCTCGGCGGCGATCAAGGGCGTCTCCTCGGCGGGCTTGGCGACGACCGTATTGCCGGCGGCGAGCGCCGCCGCGACCTGGCCGGCGAAGATCGCCAGCGGAAAATTCCACGGACTGATGCAGGCGACGACGCCAAGGGGCGGCGCGCCGGGGGTCAGGACGCGAAGGGCCTCCGCCGCGTAATACCGCAGGAAGTCCACCGCCTCACGCACCTCGGCCACGGCATTCGTGTAGGTCTTTCCAGCCTCGCGTACCATGAGCCCGATGAGATCGTCGGTCCGGCCTTCGAGCGCGTCGGCCGCGTGGCGCAGGATCGCGGCGCGCTCGTTTGGCGCGGTCGCCGCCCATCCGGGCGCGGCGTCAGCGGCCGCATCGATTGCGGCGGCGACCTCCTCGGGGCGCGCGGCGCGCGTCCATCCCACGACATCCGACCGATCCGCCGGATTCCGGACCGCATCGCCCGTTTCGCCCGCCGGCGCGCCTGGCGGGAACGAGCGGCGCTGAGCGCGTCCGCTCGCTTCGAGCTCATCGGCCAGGGCCATGAGGCTGCACTCGTCGGACAGGTCGAGGCCGCGCGAATTCAGCCGCTCTGAGCCGTAAAGGTTGCGAGGCAAACGGATTTTGTCATGCGGCGCGCCGATCGGCTGGATTCGGCGGGCGACGGCGACCGGATCGGCGACGAGCTCGTCGATCGACACGCTCGCGTCGGCAATCCGGTTGACGAACGACGTGTTGGCGCCGTTTTCGAGCAAGCCGGCGCACGAGGTAGGCGAGCAGGGTTTCGTGGGAGCCGACGGGAGCGTAGACGCGACAGGGGCGATCGAGCTTGTCGCGTCCGACCACTTCCTCATAAAGCGGCTCGCCCATCCCGTGCAGGCACTGGAACTCGTATTGCCCGCGATAGAAGTTCGGTCCGGCCATGGTCAGAATCGACGCGAGCGTCTGGGCGTTGTGCGTGGCGAATTGCGGGTAGATCGCGTCGGGGGCCGCGAGCAGCTTGCGCGCACAAGCAAGGAAGCTGACGTCGGTGTGAACTTTGCGAGTAAAGACGGGAAACTCGTCCTGGCCGTCGATCTGGGCGCGCTTGATCTCCGAGTCCCAGTAGGCGCCCTTGACGAGCCGGATCATCAGTCGCCGGCGAGCGCGGCGCGCGAGGTCGGCCAGCCAGTCGATCACGACGACGCAACGCTTGCCATAGGCCTGGATGACGAAGCCGAGACCGTTCCAGCCGACCAGCTTCGGGTCGAGGCTCAGCGCCTCGAGGATGTCGAGCGACAGGTCAAGCCGGTCGGCCTCCTCCGCGTCGATGTTGAGCCCGATGTCGTAGGATCGGGCCAGGACGGCGAGATGCTGGATGCGCGGCAGAAGCTCGCCGATGACGCGGGCGCGCTGGATCCGCTGATAGCGCGGGTGCAGCGCCGACAGCTTGATCGACACGCCCGGCCCCTCATAGATGCCGCGCTTGTGGGCGGCGCGTCCGATGGCGTGCACGGCGCGTTCGTATTCGGCGAGGTATCGCGCGGCGTCCTCGGCCGTGGTCGCGGCCTCGCCGAGCATGTCGTAAGAGAACGTGAAGCCTCGCGCCTCGCGCTCGCGGCTCGCGTTGAGCGCCTCCTCTATGGTTCGGCCGGTGACGAACTGCTCTCCCATCATTCGCATGGCGACATCGACGCCGGCGCGGATCAGCGGCTCGCCGCCGCGCGCGATCAGTCGCGTGAGCGCGGCGCCGAGCGTCTGCTCGCTCGATGTGCCGACGAGCTTGCCGGTCAGCACGAGGCCCCAGGTCGCGGCGTTGACGAACAGCGAGGGGCTGGCGCCGACATGGGCGCGCCAGTCGCCCGGCGCGAGCTTGTCGCGGATGAGCGCGTCGCGCGTCGCTGCGTCGGGAATGCGCAGCAGCGCCTCGGCGAGGCACATCAGCGCAACGCCTTCCTGGCTCGACAGCGAGTATTCGTGGATCAGCCCTTCGACGCCGCTCGAGCGCGACTTCGCGCGCAGCCGCGTCGTCAGGCTGCGCGCCATCGCTTCGACCCGCTGGTTCTCGTCGGGCGTGAGCGCCGCGAGCGCGATCAGGGGCGGCACGCATTCCGGCTCCGGCCGCCGGTACGCCTCCGTGATCGCCGCCCGCAACGGGCTCTGAGCGACGACCTCGTGACGGAACGCGGCGAAGGGGTTTGCGGACATGACGTTCAACTCGGCGCACAGTGCAGTTGGACACGGATCGTATCCCCACTATGCCCTGGCGCTCAACTCGCCGCCGGAAGGGCGAAGGGCCGATTGCCGACGACCTATGTCCAGGCCCCTCGAGCTTGCCGTCGAATGAGGAACCGCAGCACGCCCCCGTCCGAACTCTGGCTCTCGAGCGCGTCGCCGCATTCGAAGACACAGTGCGGGACGTCAATGGCCGACAGCGGATCGGTGCACTCGACCAGAAGCGTCGCGCCGGACGGCATCGCCCTGAGCGCCTTCCTGGTGCGCAACGCGGGAAGAGGGCAGGTTAGCCCTTTGAGATCGAGGACGACCTGCTCGTTTGCGTTCGTCGTCGATTTGTCGCTCACGCTGCGCGCCTGCCGCTTTCCCGTGCCGATTCAGCCTGTCTGTCCACGGAGGAACTCAAGCGTTTTCTCGTTGAATTCCGCAACGCTCTCATAGATCGGCGCGTGCGCGCAGGTTTCGAAGACAACGAGTTCGCTGCCGCTGATGCCCGTCTTCATGGGATCGGCGAAACGGGTCGACGTGACCAGGTCATGGCGGCCGAAGGTGATCTGGGTCGGGGCGGAGATCTTGCCGAGCTGGACGAGCGCGTCGTGCTCGATCACCGCATTTGACTGGCGGATGAAGGCGTTGAGCGGCTGTTGCGGCCGGCTGCGGACGAACGCGGCGAGCTGCTCGATATAGTCGGGCTTGGAGGCGTAGAGCTCGGGAGTGAAGCACCACGGAAAGATTCCCTGGATGACCATCTCCTGAACGGCGCCAAGCCCTTTCGCGATGGTCTGCCAGCCTTGGACCACCGTCTTGAGGAAGGGGTCGGTTTTGGTCCAGCAGCTGTGCAGGGACAAGGACTTGACCCTCTCGGGATATTTGCTGGCGAGCCAGAGGCCGGTGGCCGCGCCGAGAGACAGGCCGCTCACATGCGCCCGCTCCAGCCCCAGGACGTGCATGAACGCGGCAATGTCATCGGCGAAGAACTCGGTCGAATAGGCGCCGTCCGGCTTGTCGCTCTCCCCCGCGCCGCGCGGATCGACCGAGATGCACGTGAAATGTTTGGCGTAGTCGGCGACCTGAAACGCATAGCAGGCGTTGTCCGCCGCCAGATAAGGAATGAGGATGAGCGGCTCGCCGGCGCCCTGCTGTTCGTAATTGATGGTGATGTCGTTGGCTGTGACTTTGGGCATCGCGCTCTCCCTTGCTGACGCCGGCTTTCGCCTATTGGCGCGCGGCGGCAGAAGGCTAGGTCCGAGGGCAGGCCCCGACAAGCCGAATTGTCTCTCAAAAATCTGAATTCGGTCAGCGGATCGCCGACCGGCAGGGGGCGCCCATGTTCAAAACCTGCCGGGATGCCGTCGTCCTCGGATTGGCGCTCGACAATGTCGGAGAACCTCGACGGATTTCCTTGAGCCCATCCCCGGCCCCGGGTCAGGTCCTGCCCCGATTTTCGCCGCCGAACGCCGCGTTGATGGTCGCCGCCTGAGCCGGATCGAGTGCGAGCTTGGCGACGAAGCCTGAGCAGCGGGCGGCGTTGGCCTCCGCATGCAAGCCCGCAGCGCCAGGGTCGCCCGCAAATGTGGTGTCGATCGCACTGATGCGGGCGGCGGCGGCGGTCAGCCGGATGAGGTCTCTCGCAGTCTGGAGCGGGGCGGCAAGCACGCCGTCGCCGTGACGGCTCGCTTCCGCGCCGACTTCGGCGGCGAGCGCCTCGGCGTCCCAGGCGAGGCCGATCAGCCGCGCGCTCGATCCGCGAAGGCTCGCCGCTGCGAGAAGGCCTTCGGCGGTGTCGATGGAAGCGACGATCGCGGTCGCGCCGTCGTCGAGCGCGTTCAGAGCCTCGCGCCAAGCGAGCTTCGAAGACAGCTGCTGCACGTCCGCCGCCCCGCGCGTCCTCGGCAGCATCACCGCGAAAGGCGCCGCGGCCATGATCGCGTCGAGGTCGCGGTCGGTTTCGCCGGAATCGAGCGGGCTCAGCCGCACAATCAAGTCCGGCCCCTCGGGATGGCGCGTCTCCTCGATCAGGGCGCGCGCCGCGTTGGCCCGCGCCCGCTCGCGCCGGTCTGCCGCGAGCGCGAGATCGATCACGACGGCGTGGGCTTGGCTCGCGAGCGCCGCCTTAAGCCGCGCCGCGTCGTCGCCCGGCGTCACGATGAGCGAGCGCATGGGCTCATACGGAAACGATCTCGGGCCCGCGCCGGCGCATGAAGGCCGTCCGCCGGCACTCGGCGACCAGCGTCCCGTCCTGCTTGAAGGCGCGGTGGCGGAACTCGACGAGGCCGGCCTCGGGTCGCGACTTCGAGCCTCGGGTCGACAGCACCTCCGTTTCCGCACGCACCGTGTCGCCCTCGAACAGAGGCGCCGGGAAGGCGACGTCGGTCATGCCGAGATTGGCGATGGTCGTGCCGACGGTGGTGTCGTTGACGGAAATGCCGATCATGAGGCCAAGGGTGAACAGCGAATTCATCAGCGGCCGTCCCCATTCGGTTTCGGTCGCGCAGAAATTCGCGTCGATATGCAGCGGCTGCGGGTTCAGAGTCATGTTCGAGAAAAGCATGTTGTCCATCTGGGTGACGGTCCGCGTGAGCCTGTGGCGGAACACCTGGCCCGCGAAGAAGTCCTCGAAATAGAGGCCGCCGCGCGGATGAGGGGCGGGAGTCGTCATGGCGTTCCTAGAGAGTGCGCTCGTCTTAAGACGGTCTTTACCATGTTCGGTCAGACTTGATCGATGATGCCGCGACCTTCCAACCTCAAAATGTTCCCGCTGCGTCCGGACCAGCGACCATGACAGGCATGGCGCCTCGATTCCTCGCCTGGGCGCAACGGGCCGGCGCGGCCGATCGGGCGGCGGCGGCTAGCGCGCTTGCCCGCGCCTATCTTTACGCCGACCTGACCGACGCTGAGCGTCACGAATGCTCGCTCGCGATGGCGGCGCTGCTGGACGACCGGCATGTCGAGGTTCGCCGCGCTCTGGCCGAAGCCTTCGCCGGGTCGCGCCGCGCTCCGCGCGCGCTGGTCGTCGCGCTCGCCAACGATCGGTCCGAAATCGCCGCCCCGCTGCTTGCCCGTTCGCCGCTGCTGACCGACGGCGAACTCATTGACGCCGTCGCGGCCGGTGACGGCGTGGCGCAATGCGCCCTCGCTCGCCGGCCTTTCCTCGGCCCCGGTCCGGTTGGCGCTCTCGCCGAGGTCGGAACGCGCGACGCCGGTCTGACGCTGATCGACAATCCGGACGCGGCCCTCGGGCGCGGGGCGCTGCGCAGGCTGTTCGAGCGATTCGGCGACGACGCCGACGTCCGGCGAGCGCTTGCGTCTCGGGCGGACCTGCCGGCTGCCCTCAAGGCCGAAATCGCCATCGCGGACGCTGGCGCGCCGCAGGGTTTTTCGGAGGGAGCCGCACAGGCGCGGGCCCGGCGCGACGCCGCTCTCTCGACGATCGCCGCCGACTGTCCCGAAAACGATCTCTCTGGGCTCGTCCAAACGCTACGCCTGCGCGGCGCGCTGACGACGGCGCTGCTCCTGCGGTCCTTGGCAGGGGGAGAACGCGCGTTCTTCGTCGCCGCGTTGGCCGAGCTTTCCGGCCTGTCTCATGCGCGCGCCGCCGGGTTCGTCCGCGATCTGCGCGGGGCTGGCTTCGCCGCCGCGGCGGTCAAGGCGGGGTTTTCGAAGTCCAGCCTGCCGGTCTTTCGGGCGGCGCTGGCTTCGATTGGCGAGCACAGGGCTGAGGCGGCTCCAGGGCTTAAGACCGAGATCGCCGGCGCCGTGATCACCGCCTGCGAAGCCCAAGGCGATCCGGCGCTCGCCCCGTTCCTCGCCCTGTTTTGGCGCTTCGCCGCGGAAGCGGCGCGGGCCGATGCGCGCCACGAGACTCGCAAGGCGGCCGCTATGTCGGCGCTGCCGACGAGCCTCGATTTCTCGCCGGCCAACGACGACTCGGCCGCAAACGAGGCCCCGCTGACTCCGGTTGCTGGCGACGGCCCCGTCCCTCTGGTCGAGCTTCCCGCCGATCTCATTCGGGCGCTCGACACTGTCATATGCGATCAACTCGCCGCCTGAGCCGATGTCCCGCCACGAGCTTCAGCAATCGCGCGCCTTAGCGTTGAAACGTCCTGCGCGCCCGGCACGCCGAGACGGCCGGCGAATATGAAAAAGGGCACGCCGGTCACGCCGATCGCCTGGGCCTGGGCGATTTCGCGCTGCACGGCGTCGACGTCCGCCCCGTCTTCGATGAGGCGGCCGACCAGGTCCGCATCAAGGCCGCTTTCCGCGGCGATGTCGATCAGCGTCGCGCGATCGCCGATGTCGCGGCCCTCGACAAAATAGGCGTGAAACAGCCGGTCGACGACCGCGCCCTGGGCGCCGCTGGACGCCGACCACCGGATCAGGCGATGCGCGTCGAGCGTGTTCGGCGCCCGAGTGATCCTGTCGAAAGCGAAGGGCAGGGCGATCTCGGCGCCGAGTTGAACAAGATGGTCGTGAACCGCCTTCAACTTGCCGTCGTTTCCGAACTTCCGCGCCATGTACGCCTTCCGGTCAAGTCCGCCTTGCGGAATCGTCGGGTCGAGCTGGTAGGGGCGCCAGCGAACGACGACCGGCTCGGATTCCTCCGCCAGCGCCGCGGCAAGGCGCTTTTCGCCGAGATAGCACCAGGGGCAAACGACATCGCTCACGACGTCGATGGTCAGCGGGTCGTCGGCGTCGCGCATTGAACGGCCTCCTCTTTCTGCTCGGGCTTCTCTCGGTTGCTCACGCTGGCGCGGTTGTCGCTTCGACGCAAGCGCGCGTTCAACGTTCGACATGGCCACTCGGGATCGTGATCGGACGCGTCGTCGCGAGCCCGTTTCGCCAGCAAGGCGGGACGCCTGGCTTCGGCGCTAAGGTTTCCGCCGCCACCAGGCGGCGAGGTCGACGCCGAACAACGGCGTCTTCTCGGGGCGGCCGAGCTTGGCGGAATAGGCGATCCACACGTCGGGTGCATAGTAGAACGGGACAATGTAGAAACCGGAGATCAGCAGCCGGTCGAGCGCCCGCACCGCGGCGACGAACTCCTCACTGCTGTCCGCCGCTTGCATTGTGGCGATCATCGCGTCGATCGCGGGCGAAGCGGCGCCGGCGATGTTGTACGCCCCTTCAGCCTTCGCGGCCGCGGAGCTCCATCGTCCGCGCTGCTCGTTTCCCGGCGAAGGCGAGGCGGTCCAGGTTCCGGGCATCATGTCGAAATCGAACCGTGTCCGCCGGCGCTGGAACTGCACCTCATCGACCAGGCGGACATCGGCGGCGACGCCGATGCGGGCCAGATTGCGCGCATAAGCCAACGCCAGCCGCTCCTCTTCCCGGGTCTTCACCGTGATCTCGAAGGCGAGCGGCGTTCCACTGCGATCGGCGATACGGCCGTCCTTCAGACTGTAGCCCGCGCGCTCCAGCTCATCGACGGCGCGGCGGGCGATGGCGCGGTCCCGCCCAGAGCCGTCGGAGACAGGCGCGCGCCATGTCCCGTCCATGACGTCCGGTCGCACGGCCCTGGGAAAGGGGGCGAGCAACGCTTTCTCGCGCTCGGAGGCCGGGCGGCCGATGGAAGACAGATCGCTGTCGTCGAAGAAGCCCTCGGAGCGCCGATAGGCGCCGGCGTAAAGATTGGCGTTGATCCATTCAAAATCGAACATCGAGGCCAACGCCTCGCGCACGCGCGGATCGGCGAACATCGGACGGCGGGTGTTGAAGGCGAATCCCGACACCCCCTTCGGAAGGCGGTCGGGAACAGATGCCATGATCACCCGCCCGTCCTTGACGGCGGGAAAGTCATATTCGGAACGCCAGCGGGTTATGTCGTCCTCGACCCGATAATCGATCACCCCCGCCTTGAAAGCCTCGAACATCGCGGTCGCGTCGCGGAAGTAATCGATGCGGATCTCGTCAAAATTGTACAGGCCTTTTGACACCGGCAGATCGCGCGCCCAGTAGTCGGGATTGCGCTTCAAGACGAGCCGCTCGCCCGGAACGACCTCCGCGATCCGATAGGGCCCCGACGCCACCGGGATCTGCAGCGTCTGGTCCTCGAAATGCTCGGCGTCGGTGTGAGCGCTGGACAGCACCGGCATGATGGCCAGGATCATAGGCAGCTCGCGGTCGTTGGCGCCGGCAAGGTCGAACCGGATCGTATGCGCGTCCGGGGCGTCGACGCCTTTCACCAGATTGTAGGCGGCCCTCGTCTGCGGTCTTCCCTTCGCCTTGAGGAGGTTGAAGGTGAACAGCACGTCGGCTGAGGTGATCGGCGTTCCGTCGGAGAACCGGGCCGCCGGATTGAGATGAAAGACGATCAGGTCGCGGGCGGGATCGGTCTCGAGGCTCTCCGCGATCAATCCATAGAGGGTGAAGGGCTCATCGGCCGAGCGTATCATCATCGGCTGGTAGACGTTGCCGATCAGTTCCTGCGCCGTCGACAGCGCCTTGACGTTGTATGGATTTAAACTGTCGAAGGCGCCGAGGAAGGCGAGGTTCAACCGGCCGCCCTTCGGCGCGTCGGGATTGACGTAAGAAAAGTGAGCGAAACCTGCGGGCAAGGCCGGCTGGCCGTGCATGGCGATGGCCGTGACGGGCGCGGCGATCTCCGCGCTCGCGGGCGCGGCGAGCGCCAAGGCCGCAAGAAGAAGACAGCGAATTGCATGGGCGAACATGGTTGAAGATTAGCACCGGCGATTGCGTCGATTCTCGGTCTCGACGTCGCTTTCGACGAGATGCGGCCGTCGGGACGCTCAACCGCGGGCGCGAAATTGTTATTGGATTGTCGCGTTGGATATGGAAAGAGAGCGCGCCGGAAAGACGCCCTGCCGCGGCGCCGCCGGGCCACACTGTCGCCAGACAGCTGGCGGAAGGGCTCACGCCGAACGACCGAGTGTTGGCGAGTGGGCGCCGAATTCGATGATTCAGGGCTTGAAAGGACGACTGATGAATTTCCCGATCACGCGCGTGGGCGCTGCGGCGCTCGCAATGAGCTTGGCGCTCGGCGCTGGGGCGGCGCTGGCGCAGAGCCCGTCGGCGAAGCCAGCCGCTCCCGCTGGAGCGGCTCAGCCCGCTCCCGGCGCGCAGCAGCAAATCCCCTCTAAGATCGACCTCGTTTCCCCGGAGCCGCAGTGGGTCAAACTGTGCGGCAAGGAGCAGACGACCGGTCGTGAGGCTTGCCAAACGATGCGCGATTTTGCGCCGTCGGCCGACCAGGCTCCGATGGTCAGCATGCAGGTCTTCGAACTTCAGGGCCAGGAAAAGAAGAAGCTGCGCTTCATGATGCTGCCGATCGGCATGCTGATCAAGCCCGGCTTCCGCGTTATCATCGACAAGGCCGAGCCCCTCGACGGCAAGTACGACATGTGCTTCCAGAATGCCTGCACCGCCGAGATCGAAATCGGCTCGACCGCGCTCGCCGACTTGAAGAAAGGTCAGAACCTCGCGATTGTCCTGCGCGTTCCAGGCGGCGATCCGTCTGGCCGCGAGCTGACCTTCAACATTCCGTTGAAGGATTTTGGGCCGACGTTCGACGGCAAGCCGACCGATCCCAAAGTTCTCGAAGCGCAGCGCCAGGCGCTGCAGCAGCAGTTGCAGAAGAAAGCCGAGGAACAGCGCAAGGCGCTCGAGCAGCAGCAACAGAGCGGCGCCGCAGCGCCGGCGGCTCCGGCAGCGCCCGCCGCCGCCCCGGCCGCGCCTACCGCCCCGAAGCAATAAGCGCTTCTTGCCGCCTCCACCTGTCGCGCCCAAGCGGGAGACGGAGGCGCAACAGGCATTGTCACGGATTTTCCGGCGCCTGCAGCATTGACTTATCGGTCGTTTTCCGCGATCGGGCGTAGCCGCGCGTCAACTCGCCATCGTGCCCAAGCGGAACCGATAGCGTCCATCGGCCGTGCGCTCAAACGTCTCGCTGACCTGGGGATGGCGCACCGGTTCGGTCGAGTCGTCCTCCAGAAGGTTCTGCTCCGACACGTAGGCGATGTACTGGCTGTCTTCGTTCTCGGCGTAGAGGTGGTAGAACGGCTGATCCTTGGCCGGGCGGACTTCGGCCGGAATCGAGCGCCACCACTCCTCCGTATTGTTGAATATCGGGTCGACGTCGAAGATGACGCCCCGGAACGGATAAATCCGGTGTTTAACCACCTGTCCGATTCCGAATTTTGCGATGCGCGGGGTCATGGGAACGGCATAAACTCTGCGAAGAACCTCGTCAATTCGGTGGTCCTGCGGGGACGCGCCTGCTAGAGCTGGTAAAGCGCTGCGTATTCCGGGTCTTTCGCGGCCACCTGCTTGGCGAGTTCGACGATCACGCGCGCCTGCTTCCAGGTCGCGTCGTCCTGCATCTTGCCGTCGATCATGACGGCGCCCGAGCCGTCGGGCATGGCGTCGAGGATTTTCCGGGCGAAGGCGACTTCGCCTGGCTCGGGCGAGAAGACCCGCTTGGCGATGGCGATCTGGCTCGGATGAAGCGTCCAGGCGCCCGCGCAGCCGAGAAGGAAGGCGTTACGGAACTGGGCTTCGCAAGCGTCCGGGTCGGAAAAGTCGCCGAACGGTCCGTAGAAGGCCTTGATCCCGTGCGCCGCACAGGCATCGACCATACGGGCGATCGTGTAGTGCCAGGGATCCTGCTGGTAGAAGCTTCGCGTCAAGCCCTGCCCGGCGGCGTCAGCGAGCACCTTGTAGTCAGGATGCCCACCCCCGACGCGGGTCGTCTTCATCGCGCGGGAGGCCGCGAGATCGGCCGGCCCGAGACTTCATGCCGTGCATTCGGGGCGAAGCGGCGGCGATCGCTTCGACATTGTTGACGCCCTGAGCCGTTTCGAGGATCGCGTGGACGAGGATCGGTTTCTCCAGTCCGTTCCGCGCCTCGAGCAACGCCAGGTGCTGGTCGATGAAATGAATGTCCCAGTCGCCCTCGACTTTCGGGATCATCACGACGTCGAGCTTGTCTCCGATTTCGCCCATGAGTTGCGTCATATCATCGAGGAACCAAGGAGAGTTCAGCGCGTTGACCCGCGCCCATAAACCGGTGGAGCCGAACTCGGTCGCCTTGGCCATGGCGATGAAGCCGTCGCGCGCGGCCGTCTTGGATTCGATTGGGATCGCGTCCTCGAGATTGCCGAGGACGACATCCACCTGTCCTGCGAGTTCGCCGGCCTTCAACCGCATCTTCTCGATGTGCGGAGGAACAAAGTGGATCATCCGCTCGAGTTTCGACGGCAGCTCCATAAGGGGGCGCGGCGCGCCGATCGCGAGAGGCTCGAAAATTTTGCGCGGAGATTTCATGACCGGCCTACGATTGCAGTGCAGCGCGAGCCTTAGTTCGATTTCGCGGCTGCGGCAATTGGTCGAGCGACCTATCGGCACTTGCGGCAACTCTTTGGGATTCCGCCCTACGGCCCGCACCCCACCACCGTCCTCATAGCCCGTCGAACGACGGGCGTCTTTCGACAGGCTATGGGGTGGTGGAGGGGGCCCGGCGACGCTACGCTTCACCAGATTCGGCGCGCGCCGTAAGCATCGAAAGCGTGCTCGTTGGATACGAGGCCAAGATCCTCGATCAGGGCTTGCGCGATGAGCATACGATCGAACGGATCGCGATGCGGGCCTGGCAGCGACCCGACTGCTTGTGCATGTCGAATTGAGATTGGAAGCTCCAGAAGACGCTGCGACTTCATAACGCCCGCAACATCAGCGATGATTGCGCTCACGCCTGGCAGCTTACCGGATCGATGCTTGATCGCGATTTCCCAGATTGACGCTGCGCTGACATAGACAGCGTCTGGAGCGCTCTCGATGGCGGTTCTCGCTTTTCGGCTCAAGGCCGCGTCGCCGGCGAGCCACCAAAGGAAGGCGTGCGTATCAAGCAAGAGGGACGTGATTCTACTCCCACTCCGATAATTCGGCGTCGGACATTGGCTCGAAGAATTCCGGCCCGACACTCACGATCCCTTTGTAGGCGCCAAATCGGCGCTCGACCGGCGGGCGCACCGGCGTCAACTTCGCGATCGGGGTCTTGCCGCGCGCAATCACGATTTCCTCGCCCGATTCGACACGTGCGAGAAGCTTGGAAAGATTCGTCTTGGCGTCGTGAATCGTCACAATGGCCATGGCGGCAGCCTTATCATTAGTCCACAGCTTAGCTAATGCGCCTCCTTTTGTCCACGCCTTGCGAACAAAGCACGAAACGTGGTTGCGTCCCAAGCATGTCGCTCGCCCTGATTCGCGCTCATCCGGCCTTTGAGCTCAATTTCGAGCAGCAGCTCGCCGTCGAGCACGCGATCGGCTCCGCCGACGGCCTCCCGCCGCTGCTTGTCATCGCTGGCGCCGGTTCAGGCAAGACGGCGATGCTCGCCCACCGGGTCGCGGCGCTCGTCCTCGCCGGCGCCGATCCGAAGCGGATCATGCTGGCGACCTTCTCGCGCCGCGCTGCCGCCGAGCTTCTCCGTCGAGTTCGAGCGGCTACTCGCTCGAAAACTTCCGCCAGAGGCGGCGGTCGCCGCCAAGCCCGAATATGCCGGAACGTTTCACGCCATCGGCGCCCGCCTCTTGCGCGAATACGCGGCCAGGGTCGGGCTCGATCCGCAATTCACCATCCACGATCGCGAGGACTCGGCGGACCTGATGAACTGGGCGCGCCACGAGGCGGCCTTGAGCGAGACGAAGGAGCGCTTTCCGACCAAGGCGACCTGCCTTTCCATCTATTCGCGCGTGGTCAACGCCCGGGCCGACCTCAGCGCGACAATTGGGAAATGGTTTCCGTGGGTCGCCGCGCACGAAGCAGCGCTGCGCGCGCTGTTTGCCGCTTATGTCGACGCGAAGCAGCGCCAGAGCGTGCTTGATTACGACGACTTGCTGCTCTGGTTTGCGCAGATGCTGGCCGAGGCCGATCTCGCCGCGGAGATCGCCGACCGGTTCGACCACTTGCTCATCGACGAATACCAGGACACCAACGCGCTGCAGGCCGAAATCGTGCTGGCGTTGCGCCCGCGCGGCCAGGGCCTGACCGTCGTCGGCGACGACGCCCAATCGATCTATTCGTTCCGGGCCGCGACGGTGCGCAATATCCTCGACTTTCCCCGACATTTCGACCCGCCGGCCCGGGTCGTCACGCTTGACCGCAACTATCGTTCGACGCAGGCGATTCTTTCTGCCGCCAATGCGGTGATCGCGCTCGCGCCCGAGCGCTTCGCCAAGGACCTCTGGACGGACCGGAAGGAGGGCGCGGCGCCGGCGCTCGTCACCGTCGCCGAGGAGGCCGATCAGGCCCGCTATGTGGCGACCGCGGTTCTCGCCAACCGGGAAATGGGCGCGACGCTGAAATCGCAGGCGGTGCTGTTCCGCGCGTCGCACCATAGCGCCGCGCTCGAACTGGAGCTGACGCGCCGCAACGTCCCGTTCGTGAAGTTCGGCGGATTGAAGTTTTTGGACGCCGCCCATGTGAAGGACACGCTGGCGCTGATGCGTTTCGCCGAGAACCCGCGCGACCGGGTGGCGGGGTTCCGCGTCGCGCAGCTCCTGCCGGGCGTCGGGCCTAAGATCGCCGAGACGATCGTGGCCGCGGCGGCGGAGGGCGACGGGTTCGAGGCGCTGGCGGCGCTGGCGTTGCCGGCCCGCGCCCGCTCCGGCTTTTCCGAGTTTGCCGCCCTCATGCGGCGCCTGGCCACGCGCGCCGCCCCCTGGCCGAGCGAGCTTGCCGACGCCGTCGCCTGGCTTAGCTCCCAGATCGAGACGCGCTACGACGACGCCGCGGCGCGAATCGGCGACCTCGAGGCGCTGGAGCGCATCGCCGGCGGCTTCCCTTCGCGTGAGCGTTTCTTGAGCGAACTGACCCTCGACCCCCCGGATGCGACGAGCGACGAGGCCGGGCCGCCCCTGCGCGACGAGGATTATCTGATCCTCTCGACCATCCATTCGGCCAAGGGGCAGGAATGGCGGTCAGTGTTTGTGCTCAATTGCGTCGACGGCTGCATTCCGTCCGATCTCGCGACCGGCTCCTTGGAGGAGATCGAGGAAGAGCGCCGGCTGCTCTATGTCGCGATGACCCGGGCGAGGGACGAGCTGACCCTGGTCGCGCCGCAGCGTTTCTATGTTCACGGCCAACCGAAGAACGGCGACCGCAGCGTGTTCGCGGCGCGCACCCGTTTCATTCCTCCGCCACTTTTGAAGCATTTCGACCGCCAGACCTGGCCGTCCGCCTCGGCGGCTGCGGTCGCGCGGGTCGCGTCGGAGGGCCCGCGCGTGGACCTCGCGGCGCGGATGCGGGCGATGTGGCGGTGAGCAGTTGATCTCTCTTACAGTCCGGCCGTCACCGGCAAGGGCGCGCGTTCGGTTGCGCCTCGACAGACGTCGGCCGCGAATCGCCATCGTTGGCCGAGCCTGGCCAATCTGCAACGACCCCGCGCAAATAAGGCCCCTCAGCTGACCCCGATCAGCACGCCGGCCGCGAACACCAGGGCGCCCCCGATCATCACCTTGGCGGCCGCCGACAGGGGCGGCGTCTCCATGAAGCGCCACTGCACCCAGGAGATCGCCAGGAGCTCGAGCACCACGACGCCAATGGCGATTCCGGTCGCGGTGGAGAAGTTCGGAATGAGGAAGGGCAGCGTGTGGCCGATGCCGCCGGCCATGGTCATCAGACCGCAGACGACGCCGCGCAGAAGCGGCGCGCCGCGGCCCGACAGCTTGCCGTCATCCGCCAGCGCCTCGGCGAAGCCCATCGAGATGCCGGCGCCGACCGAGGCGGCGAGGCCGACGACGAAGGCGTTCCAGGGATTGTGGGTCGCGAAGGCCGCCGCGAACACCGGCGCGAGCGTCGAGACCGAGCCGTCCATGAGCCCGACCAGCCCCGGCTGGATGATCTGCAGAATGAAGCGCCGGCGCTCGTGCTCCTCCTCGGTGTGGCGGACGTTGTCGGTCAGAAGCTCGCGCTCGAGCACCGCGACGCGGTTGTCGTGCTTGTCCTCGACCTCGGCGAGATCGCCGAGCAGCTTGCGAATGGACGCATCGGAGGCTCGGGTGATCGCCTGGCGATAGAAACGGGCGGCCGCCTTCTCCATATCGTGGGCGCAGGCGCGCACCGCCTCCAGGTTCAAGGGGTGGAGCTGCCAGATCGGCCGCTGCGGGATATAGCCGTGAATGTCCTGGCGTCGGATCAGCGGAATATGCTGGCCGAACTTGGATACGAACATGTCGATGAGCTGGCGGCGGTGCCCGTTCTCCTCGGCCGCCATCTCGGTGAACACTTCGGCGCTCGCCGGATACTCCTCGACCAAGCCCTCGGCGAAGTCGGCGTAGATGCGGCTGTCCTCCTCTTCGTTGCTGATCGCGAGCGCCAGCATCTCACGTTCGGACAGGTCGTCGAAATTTCGCATTGCGGCGTCCTTCAGAGTTCTGCGATCGGGGTCGGATAGATTGGTTCGGAAGGCGGGAGTGCGGCGGACGCCGCTTGCGATTATGCGACCTGACATTTCAGCTCGCGGATTCTTTAGGAGCGCGTCTCGCCCGGGTCAACGTCGTTGCCGTGCGTGTGGATTCTTTCGCCCTCCGGCCCTCCTCGCACGTGTCGGGGTGCGCCTTGCCATCCCCGCTGGCCTGCACTAGACGGGGCGTCCCGTCCCTTTCACGTCTCTCCCGTGCGTTCGGGCGCAATCCTCCCTTGCGAAGCCGGCGGCCTTGGCTTTGGTTCCTTCCCTCGATCGATTCCAGCATATCGTCGTCAAGGTCGGCTCATCGCTTCTGGTCGATTCCGCGCGGGGCGTGGTCAAGCAGGCCTGGCTCGACGCCCTGGTGGAGGATATCGCCGCGCTGCATGGGCGGGGCGCGAGCGTGACGGTCGTCTCCTCGGGGGCGATCGCGCTCGGCCGGATGGTGGCCGGCCTGCCGAAGGGCCGGCTCAAGCTCGAGGACAGCCAGGCTACCGCCGCCATCGGACAGATCGCGCTGTCGAGCGCCTGGTCGCAGGCCCTGCACAAGCACGGAATTGTCGCGGGGCAGGTGCTGCTGACGCTCAGGGACACCGAGGTGCGGCGCCGCTATCTCAACGCCCGCGCGACGCTCGGCCGGCTGCAGGCTATGCGGGCCGTGCCGATCATCAACGAGAACGACACGGTCGCCACCAGCGAGATCCGCTACGGCGACAACGACCGGCTCGCCGCCCGCGTCGCCACCATGACGAGCGCCGATCTCCTGATCCTGCTCTCCGACGTCGCCGGCCTCTACGATGCGCCGCCGTCGGGCAACGCCCAGGCGAAGCTCCTGCCGGTGGTGGAAAGGGTCACCCCCGAAATCGAGGCGATGGCCGGGGGCGCGGCCTCGGAGCTGTCGCGCGGCGGCATGCGAACCAAGGTCGAGGCCGCCCGGATCGCGACCTCGGCCGGAACCCACATGGTCATCGCCGACGGGCGCGTCGCCCATCCGATCGCGCGGGTCGCCGCGGGTGGTCGATGCACCTGGTTCCTCACGCCCTCGAACCCGGTCGCAGCGCGCAAGATCTGGATTGGCGGCACGCTGGAACTGAAGGGCGCGGTGTTCGTCGACGAGGGCGCGGCCGCCGCGCTTCATCGAGGCAAGAGCCTGCTGCCGGCCGGCGTCACCCGGGTCGAAGGCGTGTTCTCGCGCGGCGACTGCGTCGCGATCTGCAACGAGCGCGGGGCCGAGATCGGACGGGGCCTGATCGCCTTCGACGCGCTGCACGCCGAGCGGATCCGCGGACGCAAATCGCGCGACATCGCTCACCTGCATCGGCGCGCGCGGCCGCGCCGAAATGATCCACCACGACGACATGACGCTGATCGGGCGGTAGCGGCCAAGAGGCGCCGATTGGTTCCTCCGCGGATATGTCGAAAACGGGCGGACCTTTGCCGTCAAGGTCGACTTGCCGAGGTCGGATTTGGCGTCGACACCCGCTCTCCAGAACCCAGTCGGGAACGCGTAAAACCCGCCCGATGCGGCATTGCTGAAGTTCAGTTCTTGACATAGGGGAACGTAACGCGCGCAACGACCGGCGGATAAAATCGGCCGGCTCGTACCTTTGCGGCCGGCCCGACACCCTTCGGGCGCCAACTCTGCGCCAACGGCCTTCTGAGAAACTATTCCTTAACCATAAAGTCCAACACTCCTGGGCGACGCAGCGTCACGGCCACGCGAGCCGGATCTGCATCTGAGGCTGGCTCTGACTGACGGGCGGGTCCGTCTGGCCGGCCGTCCATCGAGCGTAGGGGCGGGAAACGGCGTCATCGACGCCGAGCAGGAGAGGCACGACATGCCAGTCCAATTTCAGGCTCCCCAACTGAAGGAACTGAAGCCGCGCATCATGGTGTGCGGCGTGGGCGGCGCCGGCGGCAACGCAGTCAATAACATGATTGCTTTGGGTCTATCCGGCGTCGACTTCATGGTCACCAACACTGACGCACAGGCTCTCGCGTCGTCGCGGGCCGGACATGTGATCCAGATGGGCCTTTAAGTGACGGAAGGCCTCGGCGCCGGGTCGAAGCCGGAAATCGGCAAGGCCGCGGCGGAGGAGGCGCTGGAGGAAATCCGCGATCGCCTCGCGGGCGCGAACATGGTGTTCCTGACGGCCGGCATGGGCGGCGGCACCGGCACAGGCGCCGGGCCGGTCATCGCCAGAGCGGCCCGTGAGATGGGCATCTTGACCGTCGGCGTCGTCACCAAGCCGTTCCATTTCGAAAGCGGGCGGCGCATGCGGGTCGCCGAGGCTGGGATCGCCGAACTGCAGAAAGCCGTTGACACGCTGATCGTCATCCCGAACCAGAACCTGTTCCGGGTCGCCAGCGAAAAGACGACTTTCGCCGACGCCTTTGCGATAGCCGATCAGGTCCTTTGCTCGGGCGTCGGCTGCATCACTGACCTCATCGTCAAGGAGGGGCTCGTCAACCTCGACTTCGCGGACGTCTGCTCGATCATGTACGAAATGGGGCCCGCGATGATCGGGGCCGGCGAAGCGACAGGAGAGAACCGCGCCTTGCGCGCCGCCGAAGCTGCGATCGCCAATCCGCTGCTCGACGCGAGCTCAATGCGCGGCGCTCGCGGCCTGCTCGTCTCGATCACGGGAAGCAAGGACCTCACGCTCTACGAACTGGACGAGGCCGCAAGCCGGATCCGTCAAGAGGTCGACGACGAAACCAACATCATCTTGGGCGCGACCTTTGACGCCACCCTCGGTGACGCCGTCCGGGTGTCTGTGGTCGCGACGGGCATCGATCGAGCGGTCGAAACAGAACCTATGGCCGGTGAGGCTCGCGCGGAGCCGGCTTTTCGGCCAAGCGTCGAAGCGGCTCTCGACGCCATCGCGGCGCTGGCGGAGTTCAAAACGGAGCCGCCGCCCGGAGCGGCTGTCATTCCGTTTCCTGAGCCGGGCGATCGGCGCGAAGGCATGGAGGACGAAGGGCCCCAAGGTCATCAATCAAGTCGCCGTTCGTCTATGCTGGAGAGACTCGGCGTCACCGTGTCCGAGAGGTGGCAGGCCCGGCGAGCGTCAGGGTGGCGCTAGTCCATGAGATGGGCCGGACTTCGAACGCTCGCGGCGGTCATGCCGCCGGCTCCTGTCAGCAGGTCGATGCGATATCCGTGACGCCCTGGATGCAGGAGTTTCGGGCGAGCGTTGGGCGCTCCTCCGGTCCTCGACTTATCCCACGATGCGAATGATCTCCAGGAGTTTCCGGAGTTCCCGAGCTCGGCCAATTGCGCCTCGACTGCGGCTTTATCACCCCTTTTCAAAGGAGAGCCCCCTTGTTCATCGATTGCAGGATCGGACTCGCGCTGGTCGTCTTCGTATTCGGGTGTTCGCTCTCGGTCGCCGAGACTTTGCCCACCCATCGGATCCCCGCAGCGCTCGCGATGGAAGCAGCGGCCGAGACGGTCTCCGCATGTGCAATGCAAGGATATCATGAGACTGCCCTTGTCCTCGATGCCGACGGAGCGACAATCGTCGCGCTCAGAGGGGACGGAGCCGGCATTCACACGCTCGATAGCGCGCACGATAAGGCGTACACAGCTGTCTCTTTCAAGAACGACACGATCGCACTCGCTGAGCGCGCGAAGGGAGAGGATTCCATTGCGCCTCTCGCTAAATTACCGCACGTCATGTTCTTTGGCGGCGGCGTTGTCATCAAGCTCGGCGAGGAGACGATCGGCGCCATCGGCGCCGCCGGGGCTCCTGGCGCCAAGCTCGACGACGGTTGCGCTCGCGCCGGCCTGGAAAAGATTCGGGATCGCCTGAATTGACAACTGGACAGCGCCCCGAGCCTGCCCGACGGGGCCGCTCGGCTCCGTCTTGTTTGCCTCGGAGGCGCGCGCCGAAGACGTTGGCCGATCTCGCGCCTTGACGTGATCGTCGGGCCGCTCCCGCCGGGCGAAACAGAGCTGGTCCGCACGCTGGGACAGGCAAACTGAAGTCGTCGTCGCCGAAGCGCGTCCGCGCGACCTCAACGGGCGGCGTCGTCGCCTACGGCAGCTTTTTGAGGGACTTCGCGCGTTCCAAGTTGATGGGCTGTCGGCGAGGCGGTCGGCCTTGGCTTTGCCGAGCCGGCCGCGCATAAATCCGGCCATGCCGCCAAGCGCCTCAAACTCGCGTTGGGCCTGGGAATGAAGATCCCTCGCCCGGCGCTCGTGATCCTCGCCAGGCTGCGCGCGCGGGCGCGCGTGAGCGAACTCGGGCTCGTCCTTTTGGCGATCGTCGTCGGCGCCCTGGCGGGGCTCGCCGTCAGCGCGATGACGCTGATCGCCAATACCGCCCATATGGTCATCTACGGCATTCCGTTCGACGTTAGGCTCAGCGCCGCCGAGCGCGTTCCCCCCATCGCCGCCTTCGCCGCGCCGATGCTGGCGGGCCTCGCCCTCGGCGCGCTCGACGCCTGGCGGGCGCGGAAGAAGGCGCCCGCCGCCGTGGACCCGGTCGAGGCCAACGCCTTGCGCGGCGGCCGCATGTCCCTGCGCGACAGCGTGCTCGTTTCCGCCCAGACGGTGCTGTCGAACGGCTGCGGCGCCTCCGTCGGCCTCGAGGCGGGTTATGCGCAGATCGGCGGCGGCGTCGCTTCGCGCATGGGAATCGACAGCCGCCTACGGCGCCATGACCTGCGCATGCTGGTCGGCTGCGGGGCGGGCGGGGCGATCGCCGCCGCCTTCGATGCGCCGCTGACCGGGTCCTTCTACGCCTTCGAGTTGATCATAGGCGCCTATTCGCTCGCGATCGCGGGGCCGGTGTTCGCCGCTTCGCTGGTCGCTGCGCTCACCACCAAGGCGATCGTCGGCGCGCCCTACGTGATCAGCGTCCCCGACGTCCCGCCCCTCGGCTTCCCGCATTACGGCGCGCTGATCGGCCTCGGCCTCGTGGCGGCGGCGCTCGGCGTCGGGGCGATGCGGGCGGCGGCTCTGATCGAGCGCGCGTTCCGTCTGGCCGTCCCGTCGCGTCTCTTCCGGCCGGTCGCCGGCGGGGCCTTGCTCGGCCTGATGGCGCTCTACACCCCGCAGATCCTCGGCGCCGGCCATGGCGCGCTCGGGCTCGACTTCTACGCGCCGATGAGCGCGCGGGCGCTCGCCGTGCTGATCGCGCTGAAACTGTTCGCCAGCATGACTTCGCTCGCCTCGGGCTTCCGCGGCGGCTTGTTCTTCGCCTCGCTGTTCGTCGGTTCGCTGCTCGGCAAGCTCTACGCGATCGCGGTCCAGGCGGCGTTTCCGGGGCTGGGGCTCGACACAATCGCCTGCGTGCTGGTTGGCATGGGGGCGCTCAGCACCGCGATCGTCGGCGGCCCGCTGACCATGACCTTCCTGGTGCTCGAGAGCACCGGCAACCTCGGCATCGCGGGCGGCGTGCTTGCGGCCTCGATCGCCACCTCGCTCGCGGTGCGGGCGACCTTCGGCTATTCGTTCACCACCTGGCGGCTGCATTTGCGCGGCGAGACGATCCGCGGCGGCCAGGACGTCGGCTGGCTGCGCGAACTCACGGTCGGCAAGATGATGATCGCCTCGCCGCCGCTGTTCCTGGCCGACAGGAGCCTCGAGGCGTTCCGCGAAGCCTTTCCGCTCGGCAGCGCGAATGTCGTGGTCGCGGTCGGCGAGGACGGGCGCTACCATGGTCTCATCCACGTCGCCGAGGCGCATGCGCAGGCGCTCGCCGAGGACGACGACGGCGGCCCGGTCGGCCTCCTCGTCCACCTGCCCGCGACCACCCTCCATCCCGACGACGACATCCAGACCGCCCTCGACGTCTTCGGCGCCGCCGAGACCGACACGCTCGCCGTCACCGAGCGCGACGCCGGCCATGTGCTCGGCACGCTCGGCGAGGCCTTCGCCGCGCGGCGCTACGCGCAAGAGACGAACGGCGCGATGAAGGGCGTGCTGGGCGGGGGATAGCCCCTCGCCCCGCTTGTGCAAACGTTGAGCGTCTGCGCCGCGGCGAACCGGTCAAGATCTGCAGCGTCTTCCGCTTGCCGCCGCCTGCCGCCGGCGGCACAGTAAAACCGCGTGGCTCCGGCGCGGGACGGTGGGAGGGCGAAAGATCTTAGGGTTTCTGCGTCTCTGGCTTCGCCGTCTCGGCGTCGGAATGCTCGGCGCGTTCGCCATCTGGCTGATCGCCTTCGTCTTCCGGCTCACCGACCATCGGCTGCCGACCGTCCTCGCGCTCGCGGCGACCTACGCCGTCGCGGCCTATGTCGTCCTGCCGCGGATCGTCCGGATGAGCCTCAAGCTCTTGAGCCGCCGCAGCGTGCCGAGTTTCACCGTCACCGGCGACGGGTTCCCCGGCGATCCGGTCAATCTCGCCCTCATCGGCACGTTCGTCGAGCTCAAGGCGGCCTTCGCCCGCGCGGGTTGGATCGAGGCGGACCCGCTTGGGCTCAAGAGCTCGTGGGGCATGGCGGTCTCGTTCGTCCTCAACCGCCCCTATCCGTCCGCGCCGTTCAGCACCCTCTATCTCTTCGGCCGCAAGCAGGACGTCGGCTTTCAGAAGCCGATCGACGCCAGTCCGCGCAAGCGCCACCATATCCGCTTCTGGGCGTTGAGCCCCGAGCGCGCGTCCGAGGCGAATACGCCGGAATTCTGGCTGAACGCCGACCGTCCGCCGCTCGACGAGCAAGTGCTCTGGGTGGGCGCCGGCACGCGCGACACCGGGCTTTCGTTCACCCGGTTCACCTTCCAGTTCACCCACGCCACCGCCGACGACACCAACGCGGAGCGCGCCTTCATCCTCGATGACTTGAAGGCGGCCGGCGTCATCGGCGAGACGGTCTGGCATCGGGAGGGCGATCGGCTCGCGCTTGGCAAGGTCAACCATTACGTCGCCGACGGCGAGATCGCCGTCGCGCGGCTCGCGTGACGCAGCGGCGAGCCGTGAGCGGCCGAGGCGGCACAGTATTCATCAAAGTGAGAACTGACGGTGCTCTAACAATCCGTCTTCAATTCGGCTCGCCCTTATGCGGACAGGGCGCCGGCCGTTCGAGAGGGGCCCCGTCATGAGCGCAAAATCTGTCATCATTTCTTCACTTGGACTTCTCATCGCGAGTCATGCCTTTGCGGCGACATCGCAAATTACGGACAACAACCAGGGATGGTACGATCAAAACGGCCAAACTCAACAGAGCCCTGGCCCGAGCCCGACCGCCAACTACGTCGTCGGGACCCAGAACGGCATTCCTGACCCGTCCCAGGACTACACAGGATTCTCCTACAACTTCGCGAACTTTTTCTCGTTCAACCTGGCCGGGATCGCGCCCGGCTCAATCGTCTCCGCCTCGGTCGAGATCTCAGGCGGGCAGAACGTGTTCGATAGCGGCCCGAACGGCGTCTTTTCGCTGTACGCCTCGCCGGCCGATCCGGCCACCGACGGAACCGACTTTCTCGCTGGACTGGCGGCCGCCAACCTGATCGGCACTGTCAGCGTCACCAACGGCGGCACGATCAGCTCTTTCGATCCGACGCCGAGCGACGTCACCGTGGCATTCAACGCCACGGGCCTCGCCGACCTCAATGCAGCGGCCGGAGGCCAGTTCTACGTCGGCGGGACTTTCACCGGGGCGGATTCCTACGTCCTGCTTCCCGGGCCAGGCGGCCTGACCTTCGCCAACCTCTTCAACGGGTCCGGAAACGTCGCCGGCGCCGAATTGTCGCTGACGAGCGTGCCCGAGCCGTCGACGTGGGTCATGCTGCTCGCGGGGTTCGCGGCTCTCGGCGCGGCCGGCTACAGCGGTCGCCGCCATCGCGCCTCGATCGTGGATTAAGCCCTGCCATAGGGTCACTTGGGAGAAGAGCCGCCCAAACGGGCGGCTCTTTGCGTTCAGACGGGACGTCGTTTGAGGCTTTGCCGACGCTGACGCTCTTGCGCTAAAGCCCGATGTCAGGCTTGAGTTCCCCCATTCAGCCGCCGCCGCCAAACGGCGGGCGGCGCGATCGCTAAGGACTCTCCATGGATCTTCAGCTCAACGGCAAGCGCGCGCTCGTCACCGGCAGCACGGCGGGCATCGGCTACGCGATCGCGGCCGCCCTCGCGCGCGAGGGCGCGGAGGTCGTCATCAATGGCCGGACCGAGGAGGGCGTCGCCAAGGCCGTTCAGACGCTCAAGGCCGAAACCGGCGGCGACGTCGTCGGCTTCGCCGGCGATCTCGGCGGCGCTCCCGCGGCCGAGGCGCTCGTGCGCGCGCACCGCGAAGTCGACATTCTCGTCAACAACCTCGGCATCTTCGAACCGAAGCCCTTCGAAGAGATCCCGGATTCCGACTGGCGCCGGTTGTTCGAGGTCAATGTGATCAGCGGCGCGCGCCTCGCCCGCCTCTACCTGCCGGGCATGAAGCGCGCCAATTGGGGCCGGATCATCTTCATCTCGAGCGAGAGCGGCCTGCAGATTCCGGCCGAGATGATCCATTACGGCGTCACCAAGTCGGCGCAGATTTCGCTTGCCCGCGGCATCGCCGAGTTGGTTGCCGGAACTGGGATCACGGTCAACAGCGTGTTGCCCGGGCCGACGAAGTCGCGCGGCGTGGTCGATTTCGTTGCGGCGCTGTCGAAGAATTCCGGCAAGGGGTTCGACGAGCTTGAGACCGAGTTCTTCGAAAAGGTGCGGCCGACGTCGCTGATCAAGCGCTTTGCTTCGCCCGAGGAGGTCGCGGCGCTGGTCGCCTATGTCGCAAGCCCGCTCGCCTCGGCCACGACCGGGGCGGCGCTCCGCGTCGACGGCGGCGTGGTCAAGAGCGCGTTCTGAGCGCGGCAACCTTCCGCCGGCACGAGAAGTGGACTGGCCGCCATGAAGCCCGTGCGCACGCTCGAGGACATCGAACGCGCCATTGCGCAGGTGCTTGCCGCCGCGCCTCACCGCGCCTTCGGGCTCACGTTCGTGCGTTCGAGCCCTGGCGAGGCGGTGCTCGCCTTCGAGGCCGGCGACGCCGCGCTCGGGCCCGCGGGCCAGGTGCACGGCGGCGTGCTTTCGATGCTGTGCGAGCCGGCGGCGCTGCTTGCGCTCTTGCCGCTGCTGCCGGCGGACCGCTACGCGGTGACCGCCGATTTTCACGCCCAGTTCCTGCGCCCGGCGACGCCGCGCGCTCGCGTCGAGCTCGTCGGCAGGGTCCTCAAGGCGGGAGGGCGGCTCGCCTTCTGCGAGGTCGAGGCGCGCTCGGAGGGTGAGGTCTGCGTCGTCGCCCGGGTGACCAAGGCGATCGTGACGGCTTAGACGCGCATTGTAGCCGCGGTCGTTGACCGTGTCCGCCGCGCTCATCGAGCGCGGCTACAGGGGCCGGCGTTTCTGTAGCCGCGGTCGCTGACCGCGCTGGCCGGGTCGCCGACCCGGCCCTACAGCGTCGCGACGGCCTTGAAGAAGGTGTAGCAGAAGACCCCGTCCGGCGCGGCGGTGCGGGCGAGGTCCGCTACGCCCCGGTCGAAAGCCTCGGAGGTCGAGAGATCGGCCAAGAGCGCCCGTTCGCGCACGCCCTCGATCATCGCGGTGAAGGTCTTCAGGGTAAATCCGTCGATCAGGTCCGGCCGGCTTCCGTCGACATAGACCTGACGCGGGGTGACGCGCGGGTGGGGGAAGCCCGCCTCGACGAGCAGGGGGTAGAGCCGGCGGCCGATCATCGCGTCGCCCCCGGCCCCGGCCTGCAGCGCGACCTGGCAGGCGATCGCCCGCCGGGCGAACGCGCTGTCGGGATGAAAATAGGCTGAGCCGTGGTCCCCCTCGATCACCGTCAGCGATCCGCCCGGCCGGATCACCCGCCGAACTTCGCGAAGCGCCTTGACGGGGTCGGCGAGGTGCTCGAGCACGAAGCAGACGAAGGCATGGTCGAACGTCGCCTCGGGAAAGGGCAGGGCGAAAATGTCGGCGACCAGGAATTCGACGGCGCCGCTCCCAACTCTCTGCGCCGCGCGCCGCGCCTCTTCGAGCGAACCCGGCGACAGGTCGATTGCGGTGAACCGCGCTTCGGGACTGTTGCGGAGCAGCGTCACGGTCTGCGCGCCGACGCCGCAGCCCGCCTCGAGGACGGCGGCCCCCGCCGGATAGCGGGTGTCGCCATGCAGGAGGTCGGTCAGCGACTGCGCCTGATCGCGCAGGCGCTGCGCCTCCGTCTCCTGATAGCCGTGAACGTAGGCAGTCGTCATGATCGAAGGCCGGGCAATTCGCCGAACGCGACGCGAGCCTTGAACGACATCGTCGCAGGTCCCGCGGACCTCACGCCCCGGAGACCGCCGGCCGCGTCCGCGCCGCCGCGCCGCCCGCGCTCACTCCCACCGCCCCGTTCCGGTCTGCCGCATCGTGACGACGTCGATCCGGCCGTTATTTCGTCGGCCGCCGCCGATCCACCCGGACATCATCCAACTCGTCAGGCCCACCACGATGGCGGCGAAGAAGGCCGGCCAGAAGCCGGTCACGATGAAATCCTTGAGGAACCAGGACACCAGTTCGATCATCAGGCCGTTGATGACCAGCAGGAACAGGCCGAGCGTCAGCAGCGTGATCGGAAGGGTGAGAATGATCAGGATCGGCCGAACGATGGCGTTGATCACGCCGAGCAGCAGCGCCGCGGCGATCAGCGCCTGGGTCGACCGAAACTCCACGCCGGGCACGATCTGGGAGGCGAGCCAGAGCCCGATCCCGACCACCACCGCCCGAATGAGAAAGCCTTCCATGACGACACCCCGGTTCGACGCGAATGTAGGGCGCGTTGCGCCGTTCCGCCAGAGCGGGCCGACGCCGCCGGTGCCTCCGCCCGCCGGCGTCATCCCATCCAGACTTTCGGCGTGCGCGTCGCCCAGGGTTGGGCGGATTCCAGCTCATAGGCGAGTGCGAAGAGCAGATCTTCGCGTCCCAGGGCGGCGGCAAACTGACTGCCGATGGGAAGTCCGTCCTGGCTCATGCCGAGCGGCGCCGACATGGCGGGCGTGCCAGCCACATTGTGGATCTGCGTATAGACCACGTAATGCATCCGGCGCTCAGAGAGCGTCTTGAGGTCGAGTGTCGGCGCCAGCTCGCCCAGCCGGACCGGCGGTGACGCCAGCACCGGCGTGAGCCAGACGTCGTAATTCGCCATGAACGCGTCGATCTGCGCCTCGGTCTCCTTGAACACCGCCTGCGCCTTAGGCAGCGCATCCGGCGGCAGCTTCATGGCGTAATCGGCCAGCTCGAGCGTGAACGGCTCGAAAACGTTTTCGGGATTGAGATTCTTGCTCTTCGCCAACTGCACGAGCTTCGCGGGCAGCGACGACCACACGACCTGGAAAGCCTCATAAAAGGCCGGACCATTGACGGGATTCTGGGCCGGCGCGATCGTGTGCCCCAGGCTCTCGCAGAGCTTCGCGGTGGCTTCCACCGCCGCTTTCACATCGGGATGCGGCTCCGCGCCAAAACAGCTGGCCGTGCCGAAAGCAATTCTGAGTCGCCGCTTCGCAGGTCCTGCGACGAAGCCGATGGGCTTGAACCGCGCATACTTGCCCGTATCTTCCGTCAGCGAGAACAGCATGGCGTTGTCACGCACCGTCCGGCTGACGCAATTCTCCACCACGATGCCGCCCATCACCGTGTTTTCCTGCCCCAAATTCATCCGCCAGCGCGACGGTTTCAGTCCCAAGACGCCGCAGCAGGACGAGGGGATACGGATGGAGCCGCCGCCATCCGAGGCATGCGCGGTGGGTACGAGGCCTGCCGCCACCGCTGCCGCCGCGCCGCCCGATGAGCCGCCGGTTGAACGGTCGAGATTCCAGGGATTGTGGCAAGGCCCAAGGCGAAGACTCTCGGTCGTCGGCAAGAGCCCGAATTCGGGCGTGTTCGTCTTGCCCACGATGACGAGCCCAGCATCGATGGCCTGTTGCGGCATCGGATCGTTGGCTATGGCAGGCATGTCGGCGCTGAAACGCGAGCCCCACGTGGTGCGCTCGCCGGCCACATTGTTCAGGTCCTTGATGAGATAGGGCACGCCCGTGAGCGGACTCTGAGAGAGGGCGCCTTTGGCGCGGGTGCGGGCGTGTTCGAACATCTCCCATACGACGGCATTGAGTTTCGGATTGGCCGCCTCAATGCGCGCGATCGCGGCGTCGACGAGTTCAAGCGCCGTCGCCTGCTTCGAACGCACAAGCTGCGCCTGGCCGATGCCGTCGTAACCCGAAAAGGCGTCATGCGCGCTCGCGCGTTCCGGGCGCCAGCCAGCGCCGGCGATCGCCGAAGCGGCGGCCGAGCCGAGGAATTGACGGCGATCGATGAATCCCTTCACGGAGTCCCCCTCCGCCTCTTAATCCATTCCCCGGAGCGATTTGCATGGTGGCTGAGAGTGGCGTTTTTTCGGTAGTATGGCGCAAACGCCAAAAGCATTTTGACGGCCGCGAGCCGATATTATGGGAGGGAACCTTGACTTAGGAGGCGCGCCATGTAGGCGCGCGCGGCGCTGGCCTCATCAGGCAAACTCGTTTTTTGCGCGATCTTCGTAATATTCCAAAACGAAGCGGCGTCCGCTATTCCGATAGCGCCACGAACATATGTATTCTCGTTGGAAGGCCGTCATATAGATGGCACGCCCATAGAAGAATAGTGGTTCCGTGCCATTGGCAGCGAGTTTTGCGTTAGCCAATCGGAACGGGCCATCATAGCGACACCGCAAGTCCGGAAGTTCGTCGCCACCATTGATAGCAACATATGGAACGTCGTTGGCGGAATAGTTCCAGGTTGCATTCGACGGTGCCGCCTGGATTATACTATAGCTAAGGTCAATAATCACGCCTGGCGTTCTGCCAAGATTCTTGATCGTAAACTCAACATTTTGGTTTGGGACAAAGCCCTCATCCATTTCTGGATTACTTGTATAGAAGAAAACCGCCGTCAGTTCCTTGGTGAGGTTTTCGCTTTTCATGATTGGATAGAGGTGCGCGCGCTCGGCGTCAATAAGCCCTTGCGCGTTTTGTTTGGCCGCAATGGCAGCTATCTTGGTTGCGCGCGCGAGACCGATTGTGAAACTGCCAAGGATAGCCGTGAAGAGGGCGATGATTATGGTCGCAACGGCGGTGATCGCTCCTTGCTTTTTGTCAGTGAAATCGCCGGCACACGTCACGTTCATGTGAAGTCTCTCGATGATGCCGAGGATTCCGGAGTGGTCCTGGCCAAGAGCTTCATATCTTTGATCGTTCTCGGCTTGCTTTACGCACTCGCCGAATATCTCGGACGTTCCGACGATCCATAAAACAGCCGTGACGCCCACAAGCACGATAACGACGAAAATTGCCGTCCTTAAATGTCCTCTAAGCGAACGGCTTGGCATCCAATCTCCGCCAGCGATGCGAGAAAGAACGTGGCCGCGAAGGCCCCCCGCGAGAGCTTATTGGCGATTGACGCCTCTGTCTCGTTCCATCCCTTCGCGTTGAGCTTAGCGGCCAGTTCCTCATAGGTCACGTCCGCGCGCTTCAATTCCGCCTTGAGAAAGCGCCGCGTCTACACAAAAGCCGTCGTCATCGGGACGAAGCGGATATGGCCGAAATTCATGAGCACGCGCCTCACAGGCACTTCAGCGCATCCGGGTCGGCCGCCACCCGCATCATGATAATCTCCGCCCGCCGGCGCTGGAACCCGGTTGGACGCGCCGGATCGCGCTTCAAAGGATTGGGCAGGGCGGTCGCGAGCAGCGCGCCCTCGCGCGCGTCGAGCGCCCTGGCGCTTTTGTGGAAATAGAGCCGCGCCGCGGCCTCGATGCCAAATATTCCGTCGCCCCATTCGGCGATGTTGAGATAGACCTCGAGCACCCGCCGCTTCGTCCAGAGCTTGCCGAGGGCGAGCGCCATCGGGATTTCCAGCCCCTTGCGCAGCGGCGAGCGGCCCGGCCACAAGAACAGGTTCTTGACCGTCTGCATGGTCAGCGTTGAGGCGCCGCGAGAAGGGCCCCGTTCGCCCGCCGAGGCGAGCACCTCGTGCAGCGCGCCCCAGTCGATGCCGTCATTCGTGCAGAAGGTCGCGTCCTCGGAGGCCACGATGGCGGCGAGCGCGGCCGGCGCCATGTCGTTGAGCGACGTCGCAATCCGGTCGACGGGCCTGCCTGTGACTGTGCGCGCCAGCATCAGCGTCGAAACGGGATCGACGACGGCATAGAGCGCGACAAGGCCGAGGAAGAGCGCGATCAGCGCGAGGCCGGTCCAGAGCGCGCCGCGCGCCGCGGCCCCGACAAGAGAGGATCGGCGCGCCATGGCGGAACTCCTGGCCGAAATCGCCGATCCGGGCAAGCCGGCCGGATCGGGCCATGCGCGCCCTCGCCGTCGGAACCGGCGCTAATTGAGCGTCCGCTTCATGTGCGGGAAGTCGAGCGAGAAGGCGGGGATGGCGACGTCGAACGGCTCGCCGTCCTCGCCGATCATTCGGTAGTGCCCGACCATGACCCCGCTCGACGTCGTCAGAGGGCAGCCGGAGGCGTAGCGGAACGACTCCCCGGGCAGGATCGTCGGCTGCTCGCCGACGACGCCGGGCCCGCTCACTTCCCGACGGCGGCCCTCGGCGTCAGTGATGCTCCAGCGCCGCCCGATGAGGGTTACAGGCCGGTCGCCGAGATTGGCGATCTCGATGTCGTAGCGCCAAAAATATCGGCTCTCCTCGGGATCGGAGCGTTCCGGCTCGAACACCGGCTCGACCGTGACTTTGACCTGATGTGTGACCGCCATGTACATGGGAGGCGTATTCTAGCGGCGCGAGGCGGCGCGTCTACTGGCGCGCCTGGGTTTTTTCGTCTCTCGCGTGGCGACGCCGGATGGGGAAGCTTTCGATGAGCGAAGACTCTCTCGCCAGGGCCAAGGCGCTGCTTCGTCGGCTGATCGCGTTCGAGAGCGTCAGCGACCGTTCGAACCTGCCGCTGATCGCTTTCGTCGAGGACTATCTCGCCTCGCTCGGCGTCGCCTCCCGCCGCGCGCCGAACGGCTCGAAAGACAAGACGGCTCTGCTCGCCACCGTCGGGCCACGGGTTGACGGCGGCGTGGTTCTTTCGGGCCACACCGACGTCGTGCCGGTCGCCGGACAGGCCTGGACGAGCCCGCCATTCGTCATGCGCGAGGCGGACGGCCGCCTTTATGGCCGGGGCGCCTGCGACATGAAGGGCTTCGCCGCCTGCGTGCTGGCTTTTGTTCCGGATTTTCTAGCCGCGCCGCTGAAGCGCCCGGTCCATGTCGTGCTGAGCTACGACGAGGAGACGACCTGCCTCGGCTCGACCGACGTGATCGCCTGGTTCGGCAGGGAAGAGCCGCGTCCGGCCGCGGTTGTGGTCGGCGAGCCGACGATGATGGAGGTCGCCGACGCCCACAAAAGCGTGGCGACGATCCACACCGTGGTCAGGGGGCACGAGGCGCATTCGGCCCTTCCCGCGCTCGGCGCCAACGCCGTCGCAACTGCCGCCGATATCGTCGCCGAGATCGGTCGCCTCGCCCGCGAATACGAGAAGGGACCGTTCGACCCGCGCTTCGCGCCGCCCTATTCGACGCTGCACGTCGGGGTGATCCATGGCGGGACGGCCCGCAACATCCTCGCCCGCGAATGCGCTTTCGACTGGGAGTTCCGCGGTCTCCCGGGCGTCCCATCGGTTGCGCCGATCGCTCAGGTGCAGGCCTTTATCGACACGGTCGCGCTGCCGCGCCTCACCCGCTACGTCAGCGGACCCTCGATCGCCACCGAGATCGAAGCCGACGCGCCGCCGCTCGGCGCGGAGCCGGGATCGGTCGCCGAGACGCTTGCGCTGCGGCTGACCCGGTCCAACCGGACGATCGCGGTGTCCTTCGCCACCGAATTGGGGCATTTCCAGGCGGCGGGCATTCCCACCATCGTCTGCGGTCCGGGCTCGATCGATCAGGCGCACAAGCCGGACGAATATGTCGAGGAGTTGCAGCTTGCGGCCTGCCTGGCCTTTCTCGCCAATCTCGCCGGCGAATTGTCGCGCTAGACCTATAAGGGGCGCGACGGGATCGGGTCTGAATTTCACCTCGCGGCAGAACATAATTGGAACTCTGCGTAGCGTCGTCGAGGGTGGTGGGAACAATATCGAGAAGATCATGTGGACATCGGCCCCACGCGGCGTTGTCAGTGAGCAGAGGCGACAGCGCGCGCAACCCTCGCAGGCGCGCATTCTATCACACTGAGCAAAATGCGCGCGGAGTTGTCGGATTGGCGTCGACCCTGCTTCTAGTCGTTCACTGAAGGCTTGAGTCTTCGGCTCGCCGTGGAGGATCGCGACTCGAGCAGAGACGTGCCTTTGTTCATTTTGGCAGGCCGCTCTCGTCGTAAAGTAGTTCGGCGTGGTCGAGGTAGGGGCGCTTGACTTGCGCCGCGGCCTGTTCTGCGATCACGAGCAACTCCTCGAGGCTCGCCTGCGCGCCTGTCCGCTCGATCCTGACGAGGCGCTCCCCCAGGTCCCCGGTGACGATCCAGGTCATCGTCTCGCCAATCAAGCGGGCGATCTTTTGAGCAAGCCGGAGCTCCGCAGGAACGTTGAGGTTCAGAGGCATACCTGCTGGACCTTCGCGCAAACCGCCAAGGCATCGAACATTCTACACCAGCTTGTGCGTTTCTCCCGTCGTTTTCGGTCGGGACCGCGCGTTGGGCCCAAGGGCCCGTCTGGCGGCACGCACGTTCGCGCGCCGGCCGGTCTTATGGACTCCGGCGCGAGTTCGTTAATTCCGCTCCGACCTGTCTCTGAGGATTGTACGCCTCGTCGCGAGGGGCTCCAAGGGCCAGCTCTTCTGGGCCGAGTTGAGAGCATGAGCGAGAGCCACGGGCCGAGCCGAGGAATTGAGGCAGGAGCGCGAACAAAGTCATGCCCTCTCCGGAATTGAAGCCGGATTTCGCGAGGCGTGCCGGAACCGAAGAACGACGATTTCGTCTTCGTCGACATAGTAGTCGATGAGATACGGATAGGGGGTAAGGACAATGCGGCTCACCCCTGAGAGGCGTGTCCTGACGCCCACATGACTGATCTTCTACAGTTGGAGCGGGTCGGCACGTCGTAAGATATTGAAATCATTGCAGGCGATCGGTGCCGAACGCGTAAATGTAGTGCCACGTTTCTGGCCGATTGATATTGATTTCATTCGATTATTGACGCATGCTGTGTGAACCGAGACCGAGTTGGCCCCAACTTTTTGGGCATGCATCTCAGCAAGAAGATCTCGGATTGGCGCACCGCGATGCCCTGGCGTTGACTCCAGACCGCCGCGGATGGACGTAGCGCCCGACGTCACGTCGCAAACGGCCTATCAACATCTAGATATTGTAATGTAGTGCCACGCCCTCAGATCAGCGCGTTTTTGCGCTCGATATCAACGGCTTAGTTCTTCCAACTGTCGAAGATCAGCATGAGGTTGACTTTGCGGCAGCGTCAGTATTGCGGTGATGCGGGCCGCGATCTTGGCGGCTCCCGAGGGTGAACGTTCGGCTAGATATCCAAGCGCTTTGTCGATTTGCTGGAGCGCGCGTGCCGAATAGCGCAGCTTCACAGGCGATATTTGGAGAGTATGGCGCTTGCTGCGGCCTCAGACGCCAATTCGCCGCGCGCCATTTCGGACAGGGCCTCGTTTAGGTCCGCTTCCTCTTCCTGCGTGAGCTCGAACAAGGGCTCTTCACCGCCGGCATAGATGAGCAACATGCGCGCAGCCTGGTCCTGCATCTCGGCGGACAGCGCCCGCACTTTTTCAACAGCGTGATCGAGCAGTTTTGTCATTGCCGCAGCATAGCGGTTCGAGGCGGATTTTGGCAGGGGATTCCGACAGCCCGGTTCGCCGATCGCAACCACGGAACCGCCTCGAGGGAGCCGCGCCGAGCCTCGGAAACGACGTCGGTGTCGACGATGTCCGTCAAAAAAACTGCGTCACGGTTCTGGGTTTTGGCCCGGCGTTCAATGGCTTCGACGAGCTCGTGGTCCCAGGGAGGACCCGACAGGAGATGATCGACGATATTGGGCCAGGCGGCCGTGAGAGCGTCGTAGTCGCGCGCCGACCAGACGACGGCCGCGCGCTCGCCGCTAAACATAACAAATTGCGGCCCATGCGTGCGCGCGCTTTCAATGACTTTCGAGAAATGGTTCTTGGCGTGCTGGAATTGCCGTTCCATTGGATTGCTCCTGGCTACCCAATCTAACCGTTCAGCTATTGACATGGCGTCGTCAACAGGGCTTCTCGCGCCCGTCGGGCTCGAGAACTATGGTGCGGGTCTCACCGAGACTACTCCGACCCGTCTCGAACCATGACGTCTCGTCGCGCGGGGTCCCGCCGGCTGACGGTGGATTGGCGCTCGACGGGGCCAAGCGTAGAGTAAACGTCTCGGAGACGACAAAATGGTCGAAATTCTCGATCTTCAGCAAGCCCCGGTCCGCCATCGCCTCGACGTCGGCGCCTACTATAAGATGGCCGAGGCCGGAATCCTCACGCAAGACGACCGCGTCGAGCTGATTGGAGGGGAAATCTTCGACATGACGCCGATCGGGAGCGCGCATGCGGGAAAGACTAACCGGCTCAACCGGCTCTTCGCCCGGGCCGCGGCCGACGGAATTGCCCTCGTCAGCGTGCAGAGCCCGTTGCGGCTCGACGCTTACAATGAGCCCGAGCCTGACGTGATGCTGTTGCGTCCGAGGGAGGACGATTATCAGGACCGCCATCCCGGCGCTGCCGATGTCATCCTCCTCGTCGAACTCTCCGAAAGCTCGCTCGCCTATGACCGCGGGGTGAAGCTTGCGCTTTACGCCAAGTTCCGCGTGCCGCAAGTCTGGATCGTCGATCTTCGGGGCGCCGCGGTTGAGGTTTACCGCGAGCCGGCGGGCGACGCCTACGCCTTCAAGGAACGGCTGACCTCCGGGGTTCTCGCGCCGGCCCTCGTCGCCGGCGTCATGCTCGATGTCGGCGCGCTCGTCGCGTGACCAAGGAGCCTGTTGCCTAGCAGCCTGTCGGACTTAGCGCCGCGCCTGCGGCTGCGCTAGAATCATGCGTTGATTCGCGCAGGGCGGCGGGCGGTTTTGATGAGCAATTTTCGGACGATCGATCGGCAGACGGATTATCTGCTTCCGCCTTCGGTTGACGAGTGGCTTCCTGAGCGCTGCGACTCGCAGGCTTTCAGATGCGTGACGACAAACCGCTCGGCGATCATCGTCTTGCCGTTGGCGTAGGGCCCGACCAGCATCAGACCGCGAGTGCGTAACGCCGGCGGCCGGCACATCAATTCGTTCAGCTGCTCGAGCGCCTGCTTGGCGCCGTGGTGTCCGATCCAACGCGGCGACCGGATATAGGCGATCCGGTCCTCCAGGCTGCGGTCGAGATAGGGGCGAACATGATCGAAGAGATGGTCGTCCATCTCACCATTCCTCGACCGCCAATAGGCGCTTTTCGCGGATCGGGCGCTCGGCGGGAACCTCGGGCGCCGGCGGGCGAATGGCCTCATAGGGCTTGCCAGCCTCCGCCGAGTGAATCCGGCGCACGGCGTCGCGCAGTTTAACTTTCGAATGCTTTGATCCACCCGCGATCTCGGCGATCTGACGCCGCAGGGTCACCTTCTCCGCGTCCGATCGCGCGTTCGCGGCGCGTCGACGAGCGCGGTCGCCCCGGTACTCCCACAGCGTGATCGGATCACGCCGCCCATCGCGTCGCCCGACGGACCGGAACTCCCTCGTTTCCGGATCCCGGACATAGATGTGGCTGATATCGCGGGGGTCGTATCGCACCTCGAGTTGACCCAAACGGTCGCGCCGCGGGACCAGGCCACCCCAGCCACCGCGAATAATAGTCCAAAGCGAACAAGCTGACGCCTTGCGGCGAAAGCCGCCGCTCCGCCCCCGGCAGGAACGCCAGCACGACCCGCGCCGCGTCGTCCTCGAGACGCGGAAGATCCCCGCTACAGTGGGCCCATTCCGCCGCCGGCGTCTTCAAGGTCTTCGCATTCTGCTGGAGATTGTGATCGATCACGGCAAGCGCCACGCACCGCTCGAGATCGGCGAAACTGAGCCGAGCGCGCCGCTGCGCGGGATAGCCATCGCGGTCCGCCACGGATCGACCCGTCGACCCGGGGTGCATCGCGAGTACGGCATTGAGCTTCCCGAGCAGCCGTTCCACCACGCCGCCCTCGTGGACGCGGCCGCGATTGCGGCAGCGAATCCGGATGCCGTAATCTTCGCGGCCGCGTTCGAAAGCGTGCCCCTTGAACTCTTTCGCCGAGTTGGCGACGAGCAGTCGCGGTCGTCCGAACATTGGCCAGCGATGCTCGATGCCGCGCGCCGCCAACCAATTCTCCTTCGGGCACATCGCCTCTGCAAGGCATAGGGCGACGGACAGCGCCGACGGCTTTTCGAGGGTCAGGCGGCACCCGAGTATGCTGCGCGTCGCCACATCCGCGACGAGGGTTAGGTATGCCCTGCCGGCGAACGCCTTCGCCGTCCACGACCTCCACGAAGTTGATGTCCGTGGGCGTGTGATCGATCTGACAAACCTCCAGTGGCTTCGAGGCGCGGATATATCCGGGTCTCGGGTTGAGCCGCAGCAGATGTTTCGGGTTCCCCGATCGCTTCTTGGCGAGTTCCTCAGGGCTGAACAGCGACGCAATGCGGCGGTCGATAGCGACATAGGAGGGTGCGGCGAGCCTGGCCTCCCTGCAACGGGCGCGGATTTCGGCCACGACAGGCGCAAGCGGCGGCGCCTCCAGCGTCAACCATTGCGATCGCAAGGACGCCGCGATGATTTCCTCGACTTCGTGGTCGAGCCGCTTTTTCCTAGCGCCGTTCGTGCGCGGCAGCAGCGACGACACTCGCCGGTCGACGCGATAGCGCGCCAGCAAACGATAGCCATGCCGGGTCGAGAGGCGCAGCTCGGCGGCCGTTCGATCGACCGCCGCTCGATGCAACCCTGCCTCATCGAGAATCCTGTCGAGTTCGTGCGCGATGCGGCGCGCAGCGAGCCACGCCTCGTTCGACGGCGGCGAAGACGCAGAGATCGTTGTTCGGGTTTGCGATCAGTTCGGCAAATCGTGCTGTCAGTGACATCGTTAGCCAAAAATTTCACCCGGCTTGGCCTCTAAACCTAAATAAAATATGATTATTTTGTCACTGACATTGGTAAGCAAAAGCGACAGCGAGGCTGGAGGAGTGGCGCCAGGCGCTCGGCGAAACCCGCAACCTGCCAGCCACGCTCGCCGCGGCCATCGCGCTCGAGGCCTGGAGCGCCATCGAGCCGCTTCAGCGCCAGCCTTGGCTCGGGCAGCTGCTCGTCGCCTCCGTGCTGCGACAACGCGGCAAGACCTGCCATCTCGCCTGCCTGAATGTCGGCCTGCGTCTCGTGCCGCGAGCGCAGGCGGGCCCGCGAGGCGACATCGCGGCTCGTCGCCACGCTCGAGGCCATCGCCGCGATGGCCGAGGCCGGCCTCAAGGATCATGATCGCTGGCTCACCGCGGGCAGCCTGCTGGCGCGCAAGCTGGAGCGTCGCCGTTCCACCTCGAGCCTGCCGGCCCTGGTGGACTATGTGATGAGCCGCCCGCTCGTCTCGGCCGGCATGATCGCCGCCGAGCTCGGCATCAGCGCTTGGGCCGCACAAAACCCGGTGGCCGAACTGGGCCTGCGCGACGCGACCGGACGTGGGCGCTATCGGGCTTGGGGAATCTTGTGAGCCGAGCGCGCGTCGCTCAACGCCGATCCTACGTCTGACGCAGTCGACTTTGCACCCCGCCGAATATGACGGGTTGGCCGGGAAGCCACCGCTTATCGATGAAGGCGGCGACTGAATAGAGCGGGTTCACCAAATTGCCGATCCGCAGCCGACAGGTCTGAGAGACAAGTTCGTGAGCGTCCTGGGCGCTGAGCGCGCAAAGGTTCGCAACCCAGCGGATGAGCCCGTGGCTCGCGATCCGCGCCGCGTCCTCGAGCGGACGTGCGCAACCTACGACGCCAATCTCACTATCCGTCTCGATCCGTGGCCATTCTATGTCGTCGGTCCGAGGAATCCCATCCAGGATCAGCTCTGTATGAAGCGCGCCCTCGACAGCGGTGCCGGCGAGCTCGCCGTCGCCCTGCGCGTAGTGACCATCGCCGATATACACCAACCCTCCGTCGGCGTTTGCACGCAGGTACAAGGTCGCGCCTTCGCCGAGGTCGGGAATGTCGAGATTGCCGCCGAAGGTCTCCGGCACGACGCTATGACGGACCTCTCCATGCGGCGGAGCGACGCCTACGCACCCATGAAACGGCCGTAAGGGCGCGCGCAGCTCTTGGCCCGACGCAATTCTTGTCGTCACAACTCCAGCCTCGCGATCAACTCGCCAGATCCATACGGTCTCTGGCTGCTCCGCTTGCAAATTCGGTGTATTTCGCGTCCCCGACAATGCGCCGAAATTCGGGGAGACGGTCGCGACGCCCCAGTCCCTTGCTGGCGTCAGCAAAGCAAGGTGGACGGCGACGAGATCACCCTTCCGCACGCCCTCGATCGCGATCGGCCCAGTGAGCGGATTGACACGGGGGAACGGCGCCGCGTCTCGCGGCTTGTCCGTCGTCGCGGTGATCTTCCCGCCGAAGGCGTCCTCGGTGAAGACCCGAACACGCTCATGCGGACGCACGGTCATGACGGGCGGCGCGACGGCATAGTAGAAGGCGAAGGGCGGAGCGCTCATGGCTTCGCCTCAGCGCTCACGCGCTCGACAATCCCGACGAACGCTTCGACGGCGTCCCGATGCACGCTGTGCCCGACGCCGTCGAGAATAGCGAGCCTGTCTTCCCCAACCTCTCGGCGCAGCCGGTCCTGGTCGTCGGGGGGAACGAACCGGCTTTCTTTCGGCATCACCCAGATCGTCGGCTGAAGCGCGGCGAGTTTCGCCGCGTCGTCACGCAAGTCCCATGGGGCGTTGCCGGAGAAGGCGGCCTTGGCGTCGCCGAAGCGGATCTGCTCAAGCGAAATCAACTTCCAGGCGGCGTCGAGGCGCGACCATTTCGGGTTGAGCCGAATGAGGCCCTCGATGTTGCGCGGGAGATTGGCTTCGTCCCAGGCAAGCATGGCGGCTGGCGTCTCACGGTCGGCGAAATGGGAAACCGGATCCTCCAGCACCAGCGCCCCGGGCCGGAACAAGCCCTTCAGGACGCCAACCTGAGCAAGATAGCCGCCGAACGAATGGCCGAGCAGCACCCCGGGCGTGGTCGGCACGGCTGCGGCCAGATCGGCGAGCAATGTCGCGGTCGAAAAGTCGCCGTCGCCGCGGGGGCTTTCGCCATGACCGCGCATATCTGGGGCGAATACCAGCCAGCCGCGTTCGACGAGGAGTTGGGCCGGTCGCGTAAAGGCGCCGCCGTTGGCGGTGATGCCATGGCGTCGGGTCGCAGAATCCCTGCGACGATGTTCATCAGCGTGCTTTTGCCGGCGCCGTTCTCGCCGCAAAGTACGTGGACCTCGCCGCGTTCGACGTCGAGGTCCACGTCCCTGAGCGCAACCTTGTCTCCGAAGCGCTTGGAAACGCCGCGAAGCTGAAGAATAAGATCGGGCCTCGCGGGCATCCGCGGCACGTCACTTCTTGAAGGCCGAGTTGACGACGATCTCGCCCTTGACGACCTTCTCCTTGGCCTCGTCGACCTTCTTCTGGATGGCGGCGGGAACGAGGGCGTTGTTATACACGAGACCGACGCCGTCGTTCTTCAGGCCGTAAACGACGAGCTCACCGAAGGGGGCCTTGTTTGAGCGGATCTGGTTGATCGAGTTGTAGATCGAGTTGCCGATCTCTTTGAGCATGGAAGCGATGACGCTCTTCGGATAGAGTCCATTCTGGTCGGAATCGACGCCAATTGCGTATTTGTTCGCGTCGGCCGCGGCCTTCAGAATACCAAGACCCGCCGGACCCGCGACGTTGAAAACCACGTCCGCGCCGTTGTTCAGAACGCCCTTGGTCAGTTCGTAGGCCTTCTGGGCATCGTTGAAATTGCCGATGAAGGACACCTGCACATCAATCGACGGATCAATCGTCTTTGCGCCCTGCTTGAAGCCGACAATGAAATCCTCGATGACAGGAAGATCCTGGCCGGCCACCAGCCCGACTTTCCTTGAGGCCGTAGAAAGCGGGAACGACGCCTTGTCCGTCGCCACCAGCGCCGCAAGCGCGCCGGCTAGGTAGGAGCCTTCATTCTGCGCATACTTGATCGACAGAACGTTGGGCAGCTTCAGCTCGTCGTCGAAGTACACATATTTCTGGTTCGGGTGCTTTGGCGCGACGGCCGCGAGATTGTCGTGCATACCGGGGCCGGTGAAGATCACGCTCCACGCGCCACTGTCGGAAGTCGCCTCGAGATTCTGCCGCCAGAGCTGCGGGTCTGTTGGCGAAGCCTGCAGCATCTTGATCCGCACGCCTTCTTTCTCCGCGCGGCGGAAACCGGCCGCCGCAGAGTCGTTGAAACCCTTGTCGCCGAGATTGTCGCTCATGACGTAGACGGCGCTGAACTTATCCACCGCGCTCGCCGTGCCGGGAGCGCCAAGTACGACAGAGAAAAGAACGAGAGCCATCAGACCGCTGTTCGATATGCGCATGATTGAGCCTCCACTCGTCAGTGCCTGCTTTCTCGCGCAAGCGCGCCTCGTCCTGGGGCCGCCTCGCCCCGAACCATCGTTCGTCTCCGCCGCGCGTCCGCCTCCGCCACTGATGCGCGGACGATGAATTTGGTCTGAAGCCGGGCCACGCCGCGAACAGGATCGCCGCGCAGCTGCGCCAGCAAAGTGCTGACGCCAAGCCGCCCCATCTCGTCGATTGGCTGCCGGACCGTGGTCAGAGGCGGATGGAGTAATTCGGCGAAGGGCATGTCATCGAAGCTCACGATCGAAAGGTCGCGTGGGCATTCGAGGCCAAGTTCATGAAGGCCCTGCAGCACGCCGAGGGCGATGTAGTCACTGCCCGCGAAGATGGCGGTCGGACGTGCGCACGGGCCATTCATGAGGGATCGGATTGCGGCCAGACCGAAGTCGCGATGATATTCGCCGAACCGGACGAAGGCGGGATCGATCGCCTGACCTGCCTCCTGCAGCGCGCTCACAAATCCGTGAAACCGCTCCCTGGCGCTGAACAGGTCCTCCGGTCCTCCGACATGCGCGATGCTCCCGTGACCCGCCTCGATGAGGAACCGGGTCGCCTCATGGGCGCCCCTCTCGTTCTCGACGAAAATGCGAGCCACGTCCGCATTGGGGACATCCTCGTCGAGAGGGATCACGTCTCGCCGGCCCGTGATGCGCCGACAAATGCGGCCATCGTCCGCCCTTTTGGTCAGCACGATCAGTCCATCGACGTCGCGGGCGTCCAGACGATCGATATTTGCGCATTCGATGTCCGGATCGCCGTTCGTGCTCGTGATCAGCAGCGAATAGCCGAGGGATCGCGCCTCGTTCTCAGCGGCCGCAGCAAGCGACGCGAAGAACGGGTTGGCAATCTCAGGCGTCGCAAGGCCGATCAGTCCCGAGCTTCCGGTACTCAGCCTTTGGGCAAGCCGGTTCGGCCGATAGGCGAGACTTTCGCAAGCCCGTTCGATTTGATCCGCGGTTGCCGGAGGCAGAATCAGGGTTTTGTTGAGGTAACGAGAAACCGTTGCGGGAGATACGCCCGCTGCCCGGGCGACATCACGAATAGTCGATTGCCGCGGTCTTATGCCGGCATATTAAGCATGAGAAACCGGTTTAGTAAACCGGTTTCAAGGCCAACGGCAGCCGGACGGAGACGCGTTCGTAATCGAGACCTCGCCCTGGCGGACGACTTGTCGGTGGCGCAAGCCCCCGGCGGGAAGCCGATCAAACGCCGGCTCGGCCTTCCCGTCATCGAGAACCCGAAGATGCGGGACGAGGCCCTGCATAGACGGGTCGAAAGCCGCATTCCTCCTAAGGTTGGCAGGAAATCCGGCCTGCTCGACGTCCGGGGCTTCGACCAACGCCTGCCCCAGTTACTCCATCCGATCGAGCGGCTCGACGTACGGGACCCTTGCCCCTAATTGCGGCCGTTGCTGGCAAGCAACGGACGCGCCAGGAGTGGACTTCAGGGCAAACACACGCCGGCCGCCGCCACTCGGTAATTCTAAGATTGAGCGCCCAGCCACTGTCGAGAAATTCGGCGCGTGGTGGCCGTCGGCTTCGGAGCTCGCGTCGTACGCGATCGTCGCTCAGGCGCCGCGCATTCTTTCCTTAAAAAAATCGAGATGCTTCTCTTGGGCGCGAATCATTCGTTCGCGGTACTGGCCATAGATGAGATCGGTGTCATGCAGCGTCACCCCAGCAATGGTGGGCGATGCAAACACCGGCAGCTCCACGCCCTTTTCGCCAAGTTTCCCCGCCGTCTGCGCCAGGAGTTCGTGCATCATCATCATCGCGAGCACGGTCGACGACCCGGCGACAGGCCGGGACCAGCCCTCGATCGGGACGATCGCGTCCTCGATCGGCGCGCCGGTGTCGATGACGATGTCGGCCGCATCGGCGAGCCTCTTGCCCGAGGAGTGCGTCGCGGGCTTGTCGAGATTGGCCCTGGCGGTGACGGCGATGACCGTCAATCCTCGCTTTTTGGCGTAAAGCGCCGTGTCGATGCCCGAGGCGTTGCGGCCGCTGTGGCCGAAAATGACGATGCTGTCGCCCGGATTGAGCGGCTGGTGATCGAGGAATTTCTCTGCGTAGCCCTCGGTGCGCTCGAGCCAGAGGAGCTCGCGCACGCCGCCGGCGCCGAGCACGTTGTGCCACATAACGCGCGGGTCGGTGAGCGGATTGAAGCCGATGTAGCTGCCGTAGCGGGGATACGTCTCTTGCGTCGGAAGCACCGAGTGTCCCGACCCATAAAGATGAACCAGGCCGTCTCCGGTCAGCGTCGCGACCAAAGCCGAGGACGCGGCGTCGAAAGCGGCCGCGTTTCCTTCTGCGGCCTGCTCGGCGAGTTTAACGAGGCGACTGATGTAGAGGGTCGTCATAGTGGGGGCCTTTCGCAGGTTGTCACATGCGTAGCTTGGATCGGATCTCGTATCGGTCGCCGCGCATCGTCGATACGGTGAACTCGTAGGGCCCTCGCGCGTCGGAGGTGGTGCGGTGGACGATGAAGGCGGGGCTGCCCGCAGCGACTTCGAGGAGTTCGGCGTCCATCGCCGACACCGCCCCGACCCGGTAGACTTCGAGCGCCGACAGCGGGACGAGGCCGAAACGGTCGCGCAGCGTCGCGTAGAGCGAGCCGAGCGCTTCGCTCATGCTGGCCAGGCCCGTCGCCCGCTTCGCCGGCAGGTAGGCGGTCTGGATGCCGATCGGCTGACCGCCGCCAAAGCGCAGGCGGCGCAGCTTGACGACCAGGGCCCCATCGCGGATCTCGAGCGCCGAGGCGATCGCATTATCGGCGGGAATCTCGGCCAGCTCCAGAATGCGAGAGCCGACGGAAAGTCCGCGGTCAGCCAGTTCCTGCGTGAGGCTGGTCGGTCCACGCGCGCCGGCGATGACGGTCGAACTGCGTACGAACGTGCCGCGGCCCTGCTCGCGTCGCAAGACGCCCCACTCCTCCATATTCCGGAGTGCGTGGCGCATCGTGATCCGGCTGACCCCCAGCATCTCGCTGAGCTTGGCCTCGTTGGGAAGCTGTGCGCCGTCGGGCCAGGTTCCATCGGCGATCAGCGCCCGTAAAGCACGTTCTGTCTGATGCCACAGGGGCTCTGGCCGGTCACGGTCGGGACGCTCGATATGGATCGGCCGATTCACGGGTGAGACCCTGCCCACAGCGGGTGGCCGAGCGCGGCGAGCCCCGCGCCCGCAAGGCTTGCGCGGGCGCCGAAGTGCGCCGGCCTCACAGTGACTGAACGCAGGTGCGGCGGCAGATGTCGTTTGAGAGTGCGGAGAATTATGGGCCCGAGCACGTCGACGCTCTCGGCGAGTCCGCCTGCTACGATCACGGAGCGGCTGCCGAGCATGGCTATGGGGCCGGCGAGCGCGGCGCCGAGTGCGGCGCAGGGTTTCTCCAAGCTTTTGCGCGCGACTGGGTCGCCATCGCGCGCTGCCGCAATCAGCTCGCGTCCGCTGGCGAGTCCGGCGCCCCGCGCGATCGCGTCGAAGGCGGGTCCTGCAACATGGCGCTCAAGCCATCCATGGACGCTGTCGCCGGCGTCCAGCGGATCACAGCACGCCCAGCCGAACGACGCCGCCGCGCCGCCAGAGCCGCGCACGATCCGCCCGTCCGCAAGCACCGCCGAACCGATGCCGGTGCCGATCGCCACAAGGACGGCGTCTCCGAGGTCGCGGGCGGCGCCCAGGGCGGACTCGGCGAGGAGCGCAAAGTGGGCGTCGTTGGCGAGCGCAACGGCCACGTTCGGGAACAGTCGGCTCAAATCCTGACCGTCGAGATAGGGAAGGTTCGGAACCCATGAGCATGTGGTTCCGGACGCCAGGCCCGGTATCGCCAACCCGATCCGCGATGCGTGATGCGCGGCGATCAGGTCCGCAACCGCTTTCTGAAAGCTCGCGAGGTCCGGCGGCGCCGGCCAACGTCCGAGCGCGGCGGCGTCGCCTTCGCGGCCGGCTTCAGCCAGCGAAGCGCGGAGGTTGGTTCCGCCAAGGTCGAAGCCCAGCGCGACGGTCATCCCTTGATCCCTGAGCTGACAATGCTGTCGACGAAGAAGCGCTGCAAGAACGCAAAGAGGACCAGAGGTGGGAGAACTGCCATCGTCGAGCCGGCCATGACCAGGTTCGTGTTCATGGCGCCTCGATTGTAGCTGAGGAGACGGCTGAGGCTGATGACGATCGGGTATTGATCCGCATGGCCCTGTAGCAGCGTCAGCGGCCAGAGATAGCTGTTCCAGTGGTAGACGAAGGCGAACAATGCAAGCGCGGCTATGGCGGGCGTCACGCTCGGCGCAACTATGAGAAACACGATTTGAAGCTCGGAGGCGCCGTCCATCCGTCCCGCTTCGATCAGGTCGTCCGGAACGCCCCGGATAAACTGGCGCAAGAGGAAGATGCCGAACGCATTGGCGAGGTTCGGCGCGATCACGCCTGCAAGGCCACCGTCCATGCGCAGATAGCCGACCAGCCGATAAAGCGGGATGAGGGTGACGATCGGCGGCAGGAACATCGTGGCGATCACCACCGCAAACAGGAGCTCCCGGCCTCGGAAGCTGTATTTGGCGAAGGCGAAGCCAGCGAGGAGGCTGGTGAGCAAGATGCCCGCCGTCGTCGTCGTCGCGATGATCGCCGAATTGGCAAACGACCGCCCCGCCTGAACGACGTCGGCCACTTTGGCATAAGCGTCGAGCGAGGGCGTGGCGGGGAACCAGACCGGCGGAGTTTGCATCGTCTCCGCCGGCGTCTTCAGACTGGTCAGCACCATCCACGCGAGCGGAAAAGCGGCGGCGACGGAAACCATGACGATCGCCGTGAGCAGTAGCCAGTCCACGAGCAGCGGCGGTTTCGCGAACGGGCTGAGGCGCGATCGCCAAACGGTAGCGTTCATGTCGCATCCTCCCAGCCGCGCCGCGCAAAGGCGAACAGCGCAACGATCGTCACGACCAGCGCAAGCATCAGCGTCACCGCCATCGCCGACCCGAGACCGCCTTGCGAGCGTTCGATCCCGACCCGGCGGATATGGTAGGTGAGCACATTGGTGGCGCCGACCGGGCCTCCCTGCGTGATGAGCGCGACCGGCTCGAAGACCTGCACCGCATTGATGACGGCTATCACCGCCGAAAAGAGCAGCGTCCTTCGCAACAGCGGCAGGGTCACAAACATAAAGCGCTGCAGCGGGCCGGCGCCGTCGAGCCGCGCCGCCTCGAGAAGCGATGGTGGAATCTGCGTGAGCCCGGCGACTGCGAGCACCGTGAAGTAGCCGACCTGCTGCCAGACGTTAAGGCCGACGATCGAGCCGAGCGCGGTATCCGGAGAGGACAGCCAGCGTCCCGGAGGCAGTCCGACCCAGCCGAGCATTTCGTTGATCGGACCCTCTGTCGGTGAATAGAGCTTGGACCACACGAGCGCGACGGCGATCATCGGCGTCATGTAGGTCGAAAATAGAATGGTGCGGAGCGTGACGCCGCCTCTCACCCGCCGCTGGTACACCAGGAGTCCGAGCGCCACGGACAGAGGAAGAATCACAGCGACCGACGCGATCGAGTAGACGGCTGTGTTGAACAGCGCGCCCTTGAAGTCTCGCCCGACCGAGGTCGATCCGAAGATCGCCAGGAAATTGTCGAACCCGACGAAGCGCGCCGTCTCGAACCCTGTCTCGGTCGACCAGTCCTGGAAGGCGAGCCAGATCGTCAGCGCCATTGGCGCGAACACGAACACGCCGAGCAGCGATACGGCCGGCGACAGCATCACGGCGAGCGGCCGCTGCGAGGCGAGCGCGCTCATGTCCGTCTCGCGGAGGGGACACGGCTGCGCGCGCGGCGAGTGAGGTTTCGCGCGCGCTCGGTCCTTTCGGTTCGCGCCACGATCATCCCTTCGCCTCGCCGGGTCGCCGCCGCGCGGTCTATTTCGCCGCCTTCGCGAGAATGGACACGGCGTCGGCTTGCGCCGCCGCAGCGGCATTGGCCGCGGTCTCCTTGCCGAACTCGACGGCCTCGACGTGCTGCTGCAGCGCTTCGGAGAACTCCTGCCCGCCGAGCACCACCGGGAACGGAACAGCAGAAGGTACGGCCGCAATGTAGGCTTTGAGGAACGGATCGTTCAGTTTGTCGGCGAACGCCGCGGCGTCCGACGTCCGCGACGGCAGAATGCCCATTGAGACCAGGATCTCGGCCATCGCGGAGCCGCCGTTTGGTCCCGACTTTGGACCGTTGAGCCAGGACAGAAAGTCCCACGCGGCCTGTTGCTCCGCCGGACTCGCCTTGGCGTTCACCACGGTCATCCACGAATAGGAGATCGAATGTGATTTGTCGCCGTGCGGTCCGACGGGCACGGGCGCCGTGCCGATGTCTTCAAACTTCGCGCCCATGCCGGATTTGAGCGCGCTCTCCCACCAGTTCGCCATGATGATCATGCCGGTCTTGCCCGACACGAAATTATCGAGGAAGGGGCCGGTGGTGTTGGCGTCCGAGGTCCCCATCGAGGGATCGGACAGGCCGTCCTTCACCAACTTTTCGTAGAGGCCAAAAGTTTCCTTAGCCGCCAGACTGTCGAGTTGTGGCTTGCCGTCGGCGACGAGTTGCCCGCCGTTCGAGGCGAGCAGCGAGGCAAACGGATGAATGACGCCCGCGGTCCACGAATTGATCAGACCAAATCCTTGCTGGTCCTTGGCCTTGTCGGTTAGCGCCTTGGCGTCGGCGACGAACTCGTCCCAGGTTGCGGGCGGGGATTTGATGCCCGCATCGACGAACAGCTTCTTGTTGTAGTTGAGCGCGTAGACGTCGATCTCGTTCGGGAAGCCGTAGAGGACGCCACCTGCCGACGACGCGCCGACAATCCCGGCCGGCCAGTCGGCCTTGACCTCCGACCCCATCGCGTCGGGAATGGGCGCGAGGAGCTTATCCTTGGCGAGGTCGGGCAGCCAAGCGTTGTAGATGCTGGCCATGGTGGCCCCGCTCGAGCCGCCGCCGGAGGCGCGCAACGTCGTCAGAAGATCGCCGAACGGGACCGCACGAAAGGCGATCGACACGTCAGGATGGTCCTTGGCGTAAGCGCTGGCCGCCTTCTCCAGCATGGCCACGCTGTCGGGCGACCAATGCGTCAGATAGCTGAGACTGACCTTCTCGGCATATGCGCTAAACGGCGTCAGGACCGCTGCCGTCATCGCTGCCGCGGCGATCTTGGAGAGAGCGATCATCATGAAACCTCCCGGAGAAGCCCATGCGGCTGGGGGTCGAGCCGCTTGCCTCAAATAGGTTATAACAACATAATCATTCGACCGTAAAGCGCCCTGAGAGCCCATTCGCCATGACATGCATCGAAGGCCAAGTGCTCACGCCGCGGGGGTTCCGCGCCGCGCGCGTGTTGATCGAGAGTGGCCGCATCCGCGCGGTCGACGAAGCGAGTGATGTTCCGGACCGCCTGGTTCTCCCTGGCTTTATTGACCTTCATTGCCATGGCGGCGGGGGAAGAGACCTCATGGACGCGGGGGATTCGGCGAGAACCGTGGCGCGAACCCACGCGCGCGCCGGAACGACGGCCTTTCTGGCCACGACCATGACGGCGCCAATCGAGGAGATCGAGCGCGCGCTCGCCGCAGCCGATCGGGCGGCGCGAGATCGCGGAATTCGAGGACGCCGCGATCCTCGGCGTGCACCTAGAGGGGCCTTTCATCAGCCGCGAGAAGCTCGGCGCGCAGCCTGACTATGTCGTCGAAGGCGACGTGACGTTGATGGAGCGGTTCATGCGGCTTGCGCGCATACGCGTCGTCACCTGCGCGCCCGAGGCCGACCCAGACGGCGCGCTTACGCACTGGCTCTGCGCGCGTGATGTCCGCGTGCAGATGGGCCATACGGGGTGCGACTATGAAACTGCATGTAAATGCTTTGCGAACGGCCGGCACGGTGTGACGCATCTCTTTAACGCCATGTCGCCGCTACAGCATCGCGCTCCAGGCGCGGTCGGCGCGGCCTTGGCCCACGCGAGCTACGCGGAACTCATCCCCGATCTCCTGCACCTGCATCCGGGCGCGATCCGCGTCGCGCTTCGAGCGATTCCGAACGTCTTCGCCGTGACCGATGCGACCGCCGCTTCGATGATGCCGGACGGCGACTATCGGCTGGGGCGTCAGCAGGTCCGCAAATGCGACAACGGCGTTCGGTTGGCCGACGGAACGCTGGCCGGCTCTTGCCTGACTATGCTGCAGGCCTTCCGCAATCTAGTGGCCGTCGGGCTCCCGATCGAGGAGGCCTCTCGGCGCACGTCGACGATTGCTGCGGACTATCTTGGCCTCGAAGACCGGGGGCGGATCATTGCCGGGGCCGTCGCCGACATTATCGTTCTGGATAGAACGCTCGAATTGACTTCGGTCGTGGTGAGGGGTCACGCAATCGTTGCCGCAAAACAGTAGAACTCGTCATGCAATGTACGCCGCACGCCAACTGATTTACAGTTGGGATGCAAGTATCGTTCGTCGCCAAGCGGCTTATCAGCGGGTCGGGACTGGTCGAAACCGGTGGATAGAACGGTCGGTATCGATCGCAAAGACATGCAGTGCGCCGCAAGAAACTTGCGCCAGATCGGTCACTTAAGGCCGCCGGAATTACCTCCAGGAATAGCGAGTGGCTCCGAGCAACCGGCGCCGCGCCGCGGACCCGCTCGGCGATTGTGCCTTCTGTTCCACGCCTCTTCCTCGGCACCTCGACACCTCCCGGGATTCCGCTAGTCTGGTGCTTACCTTCCGTCAATCAAGCCGAACGCACGAGGTGCCCTTGCCGCAGCCAGAGGCGATGCCGTTCCTCGCCATCACGCGTGACGCCAAGATCTCGATGTTTGCGCCATCCGCGGATCATAAGGAGTCGACGTCGCGGCGCTGTCCGCGAACGCGCTTGATCAATGCGATCCTTGGTCGATCGGAGCCGATCATTGTGTTGGACGGTTCCGCGGGGATGGGAAAGTCGACCCTCCTGACTATTTTGTCCGAGAAGCGTGGCGTCCCCGTTCATACGGGTTTGCGACCGCCGGAACCGCCACCGCAAGGCGCGCTCGCGCTGTGGGACGTTCCCTTGCGCGGCGAGATTGTTACCCTCTCCGAAGGCCACCTTTGCTGCGAAGGTCATCTGGTGATCGCGAAACGGCCGGAGCAGAGCATTCCCGTCCTCGGTCGCGCCTTTGCCTATGGGCGCGCCGCGGTGTTTAGCGACGAGGCCTTGAAGCTTCGCGAGGAAGAGCTTCGCGCTGAACTTGGCGCGACGGTCGCCCGCGACCTCGTCGAAAGGACAGGGGGATGGCCTGCGCTCGTCGCTGCTTGCTTCTCGGGCCGCGAAGCTGAGGCGGCCGCCTACTGCTTCCAGGAGATGTTCGCAGGCTTTGGCGAAGGCGCCTTGACGGATATCGACCGGGCGCTTGCGGACGGTTCGACGTCGGTTTTGCCGCCCCCCGGACCCTTTCGCGAGATCGCGCGGCGCGAAGCGCGCGCGGAAATCCAGCGGCGCGCATCAGAGCCCGCGGCGTGCCGGCGACTTGCCTCCGCTTTCGCCGGGTGTGGTTCGATCCCGGACGCCGTGTTGGCGCTCCAGAAAGCCGGGCTGGAGGAGGAAGCGCTGTCGACTTTCTTGCGCGCTGGCGGTTGGGCTTTCATCTTCCACTTCGGCCCGATGGCCTTCGATGCCGCGCTCGCCGGCTTTTCGGAAACGCTTTGTCGGCGGTCGGAGCCTCTCGTTATCGCTTTGGCGTTTCAGGCGCTCAAGCGCGGCGACGTCCCGAGAGCTAAGCGCTTGATCGAGGAACGGACTGGCCTCGCGCCCCTGGATCCTGACCGAATATTCGCGGCGAATGCGCGCTACAGCACGGCCATGCGCTCTTTCTGCTTCCTCATGACGTTGTACGAGGGCGTGACTCCGGACGACGAACTTTTTGAGCGCGGCTTCGCGACGCTCGCGGAACTGCCGATTGAAGCTGATTTGGAACGCGGCTCATTCTACAACGCTGCACTCGAATTCCGCATTCGCGAGAACCGCTTCGCCGAAGCCGAGGATCTGGCGCAACGAGCCTTATGTCACTACGAGCGCGCTGGCGTGGCGATCCTGTGCTTCTACATCTGCGTCCACCTGACGATAATCCGGCTCAACATGGGCGACGTGAACGCGGCTCGGCGGCACTGCGACGTCGCCCGTAGCTGGCTCGCCCGCGTTCCTTACGAGAGCCCCGGCGACGGCCGGATCTTCGCGCTTGTCGAGGCCTGCCTCGAGTACGAGAGCGGCCAAGCCGAGGCGCTGATGAATTTCCTCGTGCGCGACGCCGACCGTTTCACCCTCGGCGAAACCTGGCCGAGCCTGGTGGAATTCGCAGTGCAGTACGGCGCGCAGGCGCTCAGTGAGCACTATTCGACGCGCGCGGCGCTTTCCTTCATCGAACGCTGGCGCCTGCATGGCCTCAAGAGCCGCGCTGTGAAGCTCGCGATCGAATTGCGCGGCGTCGCTGTCCTGCAGAGCGCCAACCGCTGGGACGAGGCGGAGGAGGCGCTGACCGGCGCCTCGCCAAAGATTACGCGTGAGCGCATTCTCGGCGGGACGGTCGATCTCGCACGTCTCCGAGATCGCCAATCGGTGCTCTGCGCGCTCGCCTGGATGCGTCAGATTGCGTTCCGTTCGCCAAGGACTCCCGGCCTCGAGCGCCGCCTTGCGGCGTTGCGCGACAATCTCGCCCTTTCGCCGCGACAGCGCATCGGCGTCGAAGTGTGGCTCATTTTTGTCTGGCGCGTGACACGTGACCTCGGGCGCGCGCGCACGGCGTTCAAGGCGCTGCTGGAGGAGGCGGCTGAGAACGGCGCCCTCGCGCCACTTGCGGGGGAGCGAGTGTTCTTGTCCGAGCTCATCGCGCAGAGCCAGATCGCCGCGTTCGCGGAGACTTCGCCGCACGGGCGCCAGACGCTACGCAAGCTCAGCGACCTCGGCTTCGCGCCCTCGCCAGCAAGCGCACGGCTCGGCCTGACGCGACAGGAGACGAAACTTCTCTTGCTCGTTACCCGCGGCGCGACCAACAAGGACGCCGCGAAGGCGCTGGCGTTGAGCGAAGCGACAGTGAAATTTCACCTCGGCAACGCCTACCGCAAGCTCGGCTGCCGGCGCCGTTCCGAAGCGACGGCCGCGGCGCACGCTCTCGGCCTTGTCCGATAATGCCCGGAGAACCTAGACCTCTTTGTCGAAAACCTAGACCCAGCCTCTCTTGAGTCCGACCGGGCGCGGACCGAAAGTCGGACATCAAACGATAGGCGGCCTCGGCCAGAACGCGGAGTTTGCCATGAAGAGGTTGCTGATCTCAGCGTTGCTCGGCGGCGTTGCTGTCGCCGCAATAGGCCTTGAGGCGCAGGCGGCGGACAGACGCGTCGTGACCATGAACACGGTTCAGATCTTCGGCACGATCGATCCCGCCAAGATCTCCGACTACACGGACTACATGGCCACGGCTAACCTCTATGACGGCCTCGCCAACGTCGACCCGCAGGGCAATCTCGTTCCCGAGCTAGCTGAGAGCTGGGAGGTTTCGCCCGACGCCACGACCGTCACCTTTCATCTGCGCAAGGACGCGAAGTTCCAGGACGGCTCCCCTGTCGAGGCGGAGGACGTTGTCTACTCGGTCGAGCGCCTCCTCAAGATCAACCAGGGCCCGGCGAACTTGTTCGCCGGCGTGCTCAAGCCGGGTAGCGTCGTTGCGGTCGATCCGCACACCGTAAAGTTCGCCCTGTCGAAGACCTTCTCGCCGTTCCTCTCCACAGTGCCGGCGATTCGCATCCTCAACTCGAAACTCGTGAAGGCCAACGCCGGGGCCGACGACGGCCAGACCTGGCTGGCAACCAATACGGCGAGCGCCGGACCCTACAAGCTCAAGAGCTGGGAGCGCGGCACGCACATGACGATCGAGCGCGACCCTAACTACTATCGCGGCTGGGGCGACGGCGCGATCGATGAGGTGCGCTTCATCGTCACCAACGACGAGGCGACCGTGCGGTCGATGGCGGCCTCGGGCGAGCTGACCATGACGAGCCAGTACCAGTCGCCGGACACCTACGATACGCTTGCCAAGTCGCCGCGGTTCAAGGTCGTGAAAGGCGATACGTCCGTCGCCTTCTACCTTAAGCTCAACACCAAGACCAAGCCGACTAACGACCTCCATATCCGCAAGGCAATCGCGCTTGCGACGGATTACGACACGATCCGCTCGACGATCTTGCCGGGCGGCGAGCTAGACGGCCCGCTGCCTAAGACCTTCGCCGCAGCCCATCTCGACTCGCCGGCGCCGAAGTTCGACATTGCCGCGGCCAAGGCCGAAATGGAGAAGAGCGCCTACGCCGGTCAGAAGGATATTCCCCTGACGTTAACCTACGTGTCGGGGACTAAGTTCGAGGAGGAGATCGCGCTGCTGATGCAGGCAAATCTGGAGCAACTCGGCTTCAAGGTAGCGCTGAGCGGCGAGCCATGGAACCGCGTGACCGAGATCGCCTCGAAAGTCGAAACGACGCCAAACGTTACCGAAGTGTTCTTCGGCCCGACTTATCCCTCGCCGGACTCGATGTTCTACACGCAGTACCATTCAAAGGCCGCGGGCACGTGGGCTTCGATGGAGTGGGTGCAGAACCCCGAGGTCGACAAGCTGATCGATGACGCGCGCGCAACCGGCGACGTGGCGCAGCAGATCAAGTTCTACAAGGAATTGCAGCAGAAGCTGATCGACGATCAGGTCGACGCCTTCCTCGAAACCCAGACGGTGCGCCACGCCATGGACAAGTGCCTCGACGGGTACGTCCCGGTGCCGATGCAATCCTTCGACTACGCCTTCCACAAGTACAAGTGGACCTGCAAGTAATCGAATCCGCCAGCTCGGCGCGCGCCGAGGCCCATCCGCGCGGGGCCGGCGGCGCGAGCGTCGGAGACGCATCGTGGAGTTCATCTATTTCTTGATCAGGCGGGTTCTCTGGTCGCTGCTCGTCCTGATCGGCCTGTCGATAACGATCTTCGTGATCGCGCGGGTGATGCCGGGCGATCCCGCGCGCATGGCGCTCGGGCCGCGCGCGAGCCAAGAACAGGTCGACGACCTCAGGATCAAAATGGGCCTCGATCTGCCGCTTCTCGAGCAATACCAGCGCTTTGCGATCGGCCTCGCGCACGGCGATCTCGGCCTTTCGTTCCTGACCAAGCGGCCGGTCAACGACGACATCCGCGAGACTTTCGCCGCAACATTCGAACTGGTCCTCGCCACCATCGTCATCGCTTTCGTGGCCGGCGTGCCGCTCGGAGTCGTGGCGGCGACGAACAAGGACGGATGGATCGACAATTCCGTGCGGCTTTTGACCATATTCGGCGCCGTCATGCCGAGCTTTCTTTTGGCGCTTCTTTTGCAGGTCCTCGCCGGCTATGTGCTGCACATCCTCCCGACCACGGGGCGGATCACGCCGGACTCGCCGGTCATCGCCAACATCACCGGCCTCTATCTCGTCGATACGCTCCTGAAGGGCGATCTCGCGGGCTTCGTCGACGCGCTGAAGCATCTGTTTTTGCCGGCGATCGCGCTTTCTGCGGTCACCACCGGCCAGATCGCCCGCATCACGCGCGCGTCGATGATCGACGTCGCCAAACACGACTACGTCGAGGCCGCCCGCGCCTTCGGCGTGCCGGACAGCGTGCGCATTTTCAAGTACATGCTGCGCCCCGCTTTCGTGCCGCCGATGACCATCCTCGGGCTCGAATTCGCCTCTCTGATCGGCAACGCCTTCGTGGTCGAACTCGTCTTCTCCTGGCCGGGCATGGCGAGCTACGGCGTGCGCAGCATCCTGCAGAAGGACCTCAACGCGCTCATGGGGGTGGTGATGATCTCGGGCCTGTTCTTCGTCGTCGCCAATCTCGTGATCGACGTGCTCGTCGGCGTCGTCGATCCTCGCGTCCGCATCCGGGGGGGGCGCGCGTGAGCGCGGCCGTCGGCGAAATCTCAACGACGTCGCGCAACTGGCGGCGCTTCCGTCGCAATCCGACTGCGACCATCGGCCTCGCGATCGTGGTCGTCGTCGTGCTCGCCGCGCTGTTCGCCCCCTGGATTTCGCCCTACCCGGATCATGTCAACGCGGTCGTGAATTTCCGCGCGCGCCACCAGCCGCCGTCGGCGCAATACTGGTTCGGCACGGATAACGTCGGACGCGACATCCTGACCCGCGTCCTGTTCGGCTATCGCATCTCGCTGATCCTCCCCGTGACGGTGCTGAGCCTCGCCGTGCCGGTCGGCGTCGTTCTCGGCCTCCTGGCGGGCTATTTCGGCGGTTGGACCGAGACCGTCGTCATGCGCGTGAACGACATCGCGCTCGCGATCCCGCCGCTCGTCATGGCGCTCGCGGTGACGACCGTGCTGACGCCGAACCTCATCCATTCCATGATGGCGATCGCGGCGCTCTGGTGGACGTGGCACACGCGCCTGATCTTCTCGATCGTGCGCACGTTGCGCCAGCAGGAATTCGTCGAGGCGGCGCGCACGCTCGGCGCAAGCCGTTTCCACATCCTGTTTCGCGAGCTTCTGCCCAACTGCGCCTCGGCGATCCTCGTCAAGACCTCGCTCGACTTCGGCTTTGTCATCTTGGTCGGCGCGGCGCTCTCCTATCTCGGCCTCGGCGTGCAGCCGCCGACGCCAGATCTCGGCACCATGGTGGCGAGCGGCGCCGACTTCCTGCCCGAGCGCTGGTGGGAATCGCTCTTCCCCGGCGCCGCGATCCTGTTCGCGGCGCTGGGCTTCAACTTGCTCGGCGACGGCCTGCGCGACTTGTTCGACGTCGAGAGCGTTCGATGAACGCAGAGCCGCTGCTCGCCGTCCAATCACTGACACTCGACTTCGAGAGCGAGGGGCGCGTTGCGCATATCCTTCGCGACGTCTCGCTCGAAGTGCCCATGCACCGCCATATCGCGCTGGTCGGGGAGAGCGGCTGCGGCAAGAGCGTCACGATGCGGGCGATCATGGGCCTCTTGACGACGCCGCCGGCGAAATTCCGCGGCGGCGAGATCCGTTTCGACGGCGCAAATCTCCTGAGTCTCAGTGGCCGGGAACGCGCGGCGCTGCGCGGCACTGCGATGTCGATGGTGTTCCAGGACCCGGCGACCTCGCTGAATCCGGTCTTCACCGTCGGCGATCAAATGGGCTCGATCCTCAAATACGCCGATCGGCGCCTCGGCCGCTCGCGCAGCGCGGGGGAGCGCAAGGCGCGCATCGCCGAGGTGCTCGGTCAGGTGCGCATGGCGGACCCCGAGCGCATCGGCAGAGCCTATCCGGTCATGCTCTCGGGCGGAATGCGCCAGCGCGTTCTGATCGCCATGGCGCTCTTGTCCGAGCCGAGGCTCCTCATCGCCGACGAACCTGGCACGGCGCTCGACGTCACGACCCAGGCCCAGATCCTGAAGCTCCTGCGCGAACTCGTCGATGCGCGCGGCCTCGCGCTTCTGATGATCACCCACAATCTCGGCGTCGTGCGCGAGTCCGCCGACCATGTGTTCGTCATGTACGCCGGTTGCGTCGTCGAGCAGGGGCCGACGCGCGCGGTGTTCACAAAGCCCAGGCACCCGTACACCCGCGCGCTGATGGCTTGCGTCCCAAAACTGTCGGGCGGCAAGGTCATGCGCGGTATCGACGGATCGCTGCCGGACTATTCGGTTCCCCCTCCCGGCTGCCGCTTCGCGCCGCGCTGCCCACTCGCGGCCGAGGTTTGCCTTCGTGCGCCACCTCATTTCGATGTCGCCGAAGGGCAGTCCGCGGCTTGCTGGCGCCTGGAGGCGACCGCGTGAGCGAGCCCCTCGTCGAAATCGTCGGGGTCTCAAAGGCCTTCCCGATCCGAGGCGGACTGTTCGGAGGCTCCCGCGGCGAGGTGCGCGCCGTCGACGACGTCAGCTTCCGGCTCGACCGAGGCGAAGTCTTCGGCCTCGCAGGCGAAAGCGGCTCGGGCAAGTCGACCATCGCGCGGATGATTCTCGGGCTCGAGACCCCGACGGACGGCGCAATCCTCATCGAGGGCCGCGACTTCGCCGGAGAGCGCGACTGGCGAAAGCGCAGTCCAGTCGTGCAGATGGTGTTCCAGAACCCGGGCTCCTCGCTAAATCCGCGTCGCTCGGCCGGCCAGTCGATCGCCGTGCCGCTGGCGGCGCGCGGGCTTCGGCGCGCAGAAGCGGGACGACGCGTCCTCGAGCTCCTCGAGCAGGTGCAACTGCCGACGAGCTTCGCGGAGCGCTACCCATACGAGCTCTCGGGCGGACAGAAGCAGCGGGTCGCAATCGCACGCGCGTTGGCGGCGGAGCCGAAGCTGATCGTGCTTGACGAGCCGACGTCGGCCCTGGACGTGTCGGTGCAGGCCAAGATCATCGAGCTGCTCGACGAATTGAGGGCAAGGCTCGGCCTCACCTACATCTTCATCTCGCACGATCTCTCGCTCATGCGCGCCTTCGCCAACCGCGTCGGCATACTCTATCTCGGCCGGCTGATCGAGACAGGGCCGACACGCGCGTTGTTCGAGCGTCCCGCCCATCCCTATACGCGCGCGCTGCTGTCCGCCGTCCCGGTCGTCTCCGACGAAGAGGAGGCGCTGAAGCCGCGCGAACCGATGGTCGAGGGCGAGATCCCGAACCCCGCCAACATACCCTCGGGTTGCGCCTTCCATCCCCGCTGCCCTTACGTCATGGCGATCTGTCGCACGGACATTCCGGGGCCCGACCCCGTCGGCCCCGACCACGTCGCCCACTGCCACCTGCTGCGCCCGTCGGGTTCGCGCGCGGCGCTCTCCGCGCAAATGCTACAGGAGTCCGGACGATGATCAGAATAGGCGTCGATGTCGGCGGCACCAACACCGATGCGGTCGTCATGGACGCGGCGAAAGTGCTCGCCGGAGTCAAGGCGGCGACCACCGCCGACGTCATGTCCGGTGTCGTCGCCGCGCTCGAGGCCGCTTTGGCGGAATCCAGGCTAAGGCCTTCCGCCATCGACGTCGTGATGATTGGCACGACGCATTTCACCAACGCGGTCGTGCAGCGGCGCGACCTCGCTCAGACCGCCGCGATCCGGCTCGGTCTGCCCGCAACCGCTTCGCTGCCGCCGATGGTCGACTGGCCGGAGGACCTGAAGGCGGCGATTGGCGGACACGCGTACATGGCCCATGGCGGCCACGAGTTTGACGGGCGAGAAATCTCGCCGCTCGACGAGAGCGAGCTTCTCGAAATCGCCGCGGATATGCGCGCTAAAGACATCCGTGCGGCGGCGATCTCTTCGGTGTTCAGCCCGGTCAACACCGAATGCGAGACGAGGGCGCGCGACATCCTGCGGAAGGCGCTCCCTGACGTCTTCTTCACGCTGTCGAGCGACATCGGCCGCATCGGCCTCCTCGAGCGCGAGAACGCGGCGATCATGAACGCATGCCTCAGTGATCTTGCACATCTCGTCGTCGACGCCTTCCGGATCGCGCTCGACGCCTGCGGGATCAAGGCGCGCTTCTATCTCACGCAGAACGACGGCACGCTCATGGACGCGGCTTACGCCGAGCGCTTTCCGGTCCTGACATTCGCGAGCGGCCCAACCAACTCGATCCGCGGCGCCGCCTTTCTATCCGGCGTCTCAGACGCCATCGTGGTCGATATCGGCGGCACAACCTCCGACGTTGGCGCATTGCACAAGGGCTTCCCGCGCCCCGCCACCATGGCGGTCGAGGTCGGCGGAGTGCGGACCAATTTCCGCATGCCGGACGTATTCTCGATGGGCCTCGGCGGGGGTTCGCTGGTCGTCGACGGACCGAAAGGCGTCGCCGTGGGCCCGCGGTCGGTCGGTTACAAGCTCGTGACCGAAGCCCTCGTCTTCGGTGGCTCGACGCTCACGACCACCGACGTTGTTGTCGCCGCAGGGCAAGCTTTGCTCGGCGATCCGGCGAAAGTCGCGGGTCTCGCGCCCGATCTCATCGCGCGAACTGAGGCGCGCATCGCCGACATGCTCGAAACGGCCATCGAGCGCTCGCGCCTCTCGCCGGATCCATTGCCCGTCATCGTCGTCGGTGGAGGGTCTATTCTGGTCAAGGGGACCATTGGGGGCCTGGAAGTCGTCAAGCCCAACCACTTCGCGGTCGCGAACGCTGTGGGCGCGGCCATTGCGCAAGTCTCGGGCGAGATTGATCGCGTCTATTCGCTCGCCGCAATGAGCCGCGCCGACGCGATCAAGGACGCTGAGACGAAGGCGACCGCCATCGCCGTTTCCGCCGGCGCCCAACGCGACACGATCGAAGTGGTGGACGTCGAGGACGTGCCGCTCGCCTATCTTCCCGGCAACGCCACTCGAGTGCATGTCAAAGTCGTCGGCGACCTCCATGTCGCGTGATGCCTTCCCGATTCGCGAGAGCGACCTCCTTCCGCTCTCGCTGGGCGCGGCGCTGCTCGGCACAGGCGGCGGCGGCAACCCCTATATCGGGATGCTGCGGCTGCGCCAATTGTTGCGGGCCGGCTATTCGGTCGACGTTCTGCCCATCGAAGCGCTGAAGGACGATGACCGTGTCGGGTCTGTCGGCGGCATCGGCGCGCCGGTCGTCGGGATCGAGAAGATCAAAGAGGGCGAGGAATGCCTGCGCGCGCTTCGCGGCGTCGAGGAAGCGGCGGGGATCAAGGTCTCCTCGATCATCTCGGCCGAAATCGGCGGATCGAACTCGATCGAGCCGATGCTGACCGCGGCGAAGGCGGGATTGCCGGTCGTCGACGGCGACGGCATGGGCCGCGCGTTCCCCGAAGTGCAGATGTCGACCTTCTTCATCTACGGCCTTGATCCGGCGCCCGGCGCCATCGCCGACGACAAGGGCAACGTCGTCGTGTTCAGGAAGGTCGTCGACATGTACTGGCTCGAGCGGTTCGCCCGCCATGTCGCCGTCGACATGGGTGCGGGCGCGGGCTTCGCGACCACGCCGATGACGGGCGCCTTCGTCAAGCAAACAGCGGTGCCGAATACGCTCACACAGGCCCTCGACGTCGGTCGCACGATCCTGCAAGCGCGCGTCGAGCGACGCGACGTGATCGCGAGCCTCCTCGACGCCACCGGCGCGACGCTTCTGTTCACTGGCAAGGTAACCGGCGTGCGGCGCGAGTTGCGCGGCGGCTTCGCGATGGGCGAGGCCGAAATCGCCGGCCTCGGCGACCACACCGGCGCCTTTGCCAGCATCGCGATCCAGAATGAAAACCTCGTGCTGTTCGTCGACGGACGACCCGCGGCGGTCGTGCCCGACCTCATCATGAACCTGCATCTCGAAACCGGAGAGCCGATCACGACGGAGACGCTGCGCTACGGCCAGCAGATCGCGACGATCGGCCTGCCGGCGCACGAACTGATGAAGACGCCGCGCGCGCTAGAGGTCGTCGGACCCAAGGCCTTCGGCTATCCCGATATCCCCTTTGTCCCCCTCTCAACTCGACGATCGCCTCTCTCGCAGGAGCGCCGCGACCCATGGCCAGCCTCAAACCCCTCCGCATGATCGGCGTCCCCGATCTCGACGACATCGCGACGGGCGGTGCGATCCTCGGCACGGGCGGCGGCGGCGATCCCTACATCGGCAAGCTTATGGCGCAGGAAGCGATCCGTAGCCACGGACCGGTCATGCTCGTCGACGTCGACGGCTTTTCCGACGATGCGCTGATCGCGCCGGTCTGCATGATGGGCGCACCGACCGTGATGACGGAGAAGCTGCCGCAGGGCGACGAGATCGTCATTGCGCTGCGCAAGCTCGAGAAGTTCATGGGCCGCAAGGTGGATGGGCTCCTGTGCGGCGAGGCCGGCGGCATCAACTCGACAACTCCCTTCGTCGCGGCCGCGGCGACCGGGCTGCCGCTGATCGACGGCGACGGAATGGGCCGCGCTTTTCCCGAGCTGCAGATGACGACCTTCGGCATGCACGGCGTCTCTGCGACGCCGATGGTGCTAAGCGACGACAAAGGCAATTCCGTCGTGATCGAGACCATTAGCAACCGCTGGACCGAACGGCTCGCACGCTCCGCCACCGTCGACATGGGCGGCTCGGCGCTGCTTGCCTTCTATCCGATGGACGGAGCGGCGGCGAAGGCCTCTACGGTGCGGGGCACGCTCACCCTTTGCGCCGATCTCGGCCGCAAGCTGCGCGAGGCTCGCGCCCGGCACGAGGATCCCGTCGAAGCAATCCGCGCGGCCCTCGGAGCCGAGGTCATCTTCAACGGCCGGGTGAAGGATGTGCTGCGCCGCACTGTCGGCGGCTTCGCCCGCGGCGAAGCTGACATCGAGGGTCTGCACGCCTTCCGCGGTCGTCGCCTGCGACTCGCCTTCCAAAACGAATTCCTGATCGCCGAGCGCGACGGCGCGCCGCTTGTGACCACGCCGGACCTGATCACCCTATTGGAATCGGAGACAGGCGCGCCCGTGACCGCAGATGCGATGCGTTACGGCATTCGCGTCGCGGCGCTGGCGTTTCCCTGTGCGCCAGCCTGGCGGACGCCGCAGGGGCTCGTGCTCGTGGGTCCGAGGTATTTCGGATATGACCTGGACTACGCGCCCTTCAGGCCTCAGACCAACGCAGCGACATGACCTGGAGACAAGGCAAACCGACCTCGGCAAGGCGTCGAGTTAACAAGAGTCGGAAACCATGGGGAACATAACTATTGAAAATCAGAAGCGTCTTTTTCGGACAAACCCCTGCCGTTTCCGAGCTCTCGGCTGAGGCCCAAGTTGGTCGCCCGCTCATGTGAATGGCGGACAAAGCGGGATCTCGCTCCGGTAATATACTTTGGATTCGCGGCCGTTCACCCTTCGACGAGGAGCGGCTGTGGCAGGTCCGCGAATTGTTCGTCAGCATCCGTTCCCTCCACAAAGGTGAGCACCGCGAATTGCGCGGTCCGTTCCAATGGCGTAAGCGGGTGGTGCCACGTGTTGGCTTTATAGTTTATTAGCGTATCGCCCGGGACGCGAAAGGCGCGGATCTTGTCCACATCCGGCATGTCGTGGGGGCCGTGCGGGGCAACCAGCACGAGATAGCTCGCGCAGTCCAGCGGCGCGAAGGCTTGCGACGAGTGGACGTGGCGCTCCATCTGCGCGACCAGAAGCGGCAGCGCCTTGCATTCGACGGTTGCGATCGACAGACGCGCCCGCGCCGCGATACGGTCGCTTTGCAGCTCGTCGATCAAGTCCTGCCGGCCCCGGCCGGCTTGGAGAGGCGGAAGAACCTGACCGAAAGGGGCAAAAGCCTCCGCGTTGATCGGTTCGATTGTCAGGCGCATCATGACGCGGTCCCGCAAGGGTGCTGTGAAAGCCAATGCCTCGCGATCTCCTCGCGCCTGCAGACCCAGACGTCGGGCCTGCTTTTCACGTAATCGAGGAAACGCGCGAGGCCCGATGCCCGTCCGGGATGGCCGAGAAGGCGCATGTGCATGCCGACGTTCATCATCTTGGGCGCCTGCCGTCCTTCGTCGTACAAAAAATCGAACGCCTCCCGCAGAATTGCGAAGAAGTCATCGCCGGTCGCGAGATTGGCCGTGCCCCATTTGAGATCGTTGTTGGTGAGCGTATACGGCACGACCAGCTGCGATCGGCCCTCGGCCATAACGTAATAGGGGAGTTCGTCGGCGTAGCTGTCGCTGTCATAAAGAAAGCCGCCTTCCTCCACGACGAGACGCCGCGTGTTGACGCTCGGCCCATAGCGGCAGTACCAGCCGAGCGGGCGCCGACCGACGGTTCGCTCGAGGCTCTCGACGGCGCGGCGGATATGCTCGCGCTCTGTCGCCTCGTCGAGCTTGAAATGCTCGACCCAGCGCCAGCCATGGCAGCAAATGTCGTAGCCGGCCTCTCTTATGGCCTCAGCTGCGGGGGCATTGCGCTCGAGAGCGAGCGCGCAGGCATAGACCGTCATCGGCAACCCGCGTTCCCGGAAGATCCTGTGCAGGCGCCAGAAGCCGACGCGGCTGCCGTATTCGAACATGCTCTCGGCCGCGAGGTCGCGCTCGCCGCGCGGCACGGCCGCGCTCGGCAGCTCGGTGAGCGCGGCGTCGCTGACGCCGTCCCTGTCCATCATGCTGTATTCGGATCCTTCTTCGTAGTTCAGGACGAAGTTGAGCGCGAGCCGGGCGCCGCCCGGCCAGCGGGGATGGGGCGGATTTGGTCCGTAGCCGACAAAGTCGCGTTCGAGCGAGCGAGGGATCACGTAGATGCTCCGTTGACAAAGTGCGGGTCAGAACTGCTGTTCCTGACGACCGCGGACGAGCTGGGACAAGGTGACGGCTACGACGAGCGCGCCGCCATAGAACATCTCTTGGATGAACGAGCTGAAGCCCAGGAAGACGAGGCCGGTAATACCGGTGACGAGGAAATAGACGGCGACGGTGGCGCCCCATGGGTTGAACCGGCCAGGCTCGATGCAGGTCGAGCCCAGAAAGGCCGCGGCAAAGGCGGGAAGCTGGTAGCTCACGCCGGACACCGGATCCGCCGCGCCCTGCGTACCAGAATAGAGGACGCCTGCCAGCGCCCCGAGGAACCCGGAAGCCGCCAGGCAGGCGACCCGGATCCGATCGGTATTGATGCCGCTGAGGCGGGCCACCTCGCGCCCGCGGCCGACGAAAAGAATCCGCCGACCGAGCGCCGTGTACTCCAGAAGGTACCAGACGAGCGCCGCGAGAACGATCGCATAATAGAATTCGAGCGGCACGCCGAAGAGTTGATCGACGATCACCGCGTTGATGAGAGCGGGCGAAATCCCGCTGATCGTCATGGAATCGCTGAGCCACAGGGTCACGCCGTGCAGGAATGTGCCTGTGCCGAGGGTCACGATCAGCGAATGAATGCGGAAGACGGTAATGAGCAGGCCGTTGATCACGCCGGCGACGATGCCAAGCGCAAGCGCCGCCAGCACAGCCCAGCCGATGCCGATCCCGTGGTTGACGTTGAGGACAGCGACCAGCATCGACGACAGCGTCATGACAAAAGCGATCGATAAGTCGAAATCGTTGGCTGTGAGGGGGATGATGAGGCCGAGCGTCACCACGACGAGGACCGCCTGCGACCCGAGGATCGTGGAGAGATTGGCCCAAGTCAGAAAAGTGTCGGGCCGGAGATAGCCGAACACCGCGATCAGCAGGAGCCACACGATGATCAACCCGAACTGTTCGAGCCGGTAGATGAGCGGCTTGTGCGCCAGGCCGTCCATTCGAGCAGCGACGCCCTTGGGCGCTTGATGGGTCATCGCCTTTCGCCTTTCTCGAGAAGCGCCGCGCCCGTCACGCCGCGCTTCCGGCGCCGGCGAGGCTGCGTTCAGCGATGGCCTCCTTGCTGATCTCAGCGCCGACAAGCGTTGCGACGACGCGTCCGGCCGCGAAGATCAGGACACGACTGCAGATCGCGGCGAGCTGCTCGTAGTCCGAACTGGCGCAGAGGACGGCCGCGCCCGTCGCCGCCGCGCTGGCGATGCGCCGGAACACCGTCTGACGCGCGCCAATGTCGACGCCCTGCGTCGGCTCGTCCAGCAGGATCAGCTTCGGCTCCATCTGAAACCATTTGGCGAGCACGACCTTCTGCTGGTTGCCGCCGCTGAGCGAAGCCATCGGCATCGACGGATCGGCAGGCCTGACCTCGAAACGGCGAACCATGGCCGCCGCCGCCGCGATCATCCCGCGTCTGTCCAGCAACCATGGCTTGAAACCCGAGGCGAGCGTCGGCATCGTGACGTTGTCGGTCACGGGCAGAAGACCGATCACCGCCGCATTGGCGCGATCGGCCGGAACCAGGACCACACCATGCTGAATGGCGGCGCGTGGCGTCATTTCGCTGAGCTCGACGCCTCGGCCACCGAGATCGAGCGTGCCGCCGCGAGCCCGACGCGCGCCATAAATGAGGTATGGGATTTCGTCGTATCCCGATCCTATCAACCCCGTCACGCCGACAACTTCGCCCGACGCGAGATCGAGGGAAAAGAGCTCGACCGTTCCGCCCGAGAGATTGTGCACGACGGCGTGGCTGGGACCCCGCGCAGCAAGAGGAGCGGGCGGCGTCAGCGGGGCGAGCCTGCGGCCGACGATCGCCTCGATGAGATCGCCCTTGGTCGCCGATCGGGTGTCGATCGTCGCCACAACCTTGCCGTCGCGCAGCACCGTCGCCCGGTCGGTAATCTCCATCACCTCGTCCACGTCGTGGGAGACGAAGATGACGCTTGCGCCCTTGGCCACGACCGCGCGGACAAGTTGGAACAGCCTGTCCACGTCGCGCTTGGGGAGAAACGGCGTCGGCTCGTCGAGCACGAGGAGGCCGTCGCCGACGCCATCCTCTTCACTCATCTCCGTGACCGCGCGGACGATGGCCAACAGCGCGCGTTCGACCGGCGCGATGTCGGCCACGCGCGCCTCCGGGTCGAAAGCGATGTCGTAGCTCGCAAAGAGCCTTCTGGCGGCGCGCCGCTCGGCAACCCAGTTGACGGCCCAGGCGTCGCGCTCGGCGAGGCGCCCGAGCAGAAGATTTTCGAGCACGCTGACACTCGGGATGAGCCCGAGATGCTGGTGCACGAAGCTCATCCGATATTTTCGGAACGCCCCGGGGGCCAGCGGCAGAGGCACGTCGGCGCCGTGCATCTGCAGACGGCTGCCGGCGTCGGGCGAATGGAACCCGGCCAGAACCTTGATGAGCGTCGACTTGCCGGAGCCGTTCTGGCCGAGCAGGCCGTGCACCTCGCCCTGAGAAATCTCGAGCGAGGCGCCGTCGAGCGCCTTCTGGCCGCCAAAGGTCTTGCTCAGGTCCCAAAGCCGAAGCGCGGGCGGGGCTTCGGGACGCGAGCCGGCGGGTCCTAGTGAAGCTTCCACAGGTCCGCGTAGCCTTTCACGTAAGCGTCGCCATAGCCCTGGGAAAGCTGGGGCGGGGTTCCCGCGTCCTTCGCGTTGTCCTTGGTGAAGATATAGAAGGGGATCTTCGGGTCCGGGACGAGCGGCAGGCCGCAGATGCGGCGCATCTCGGCGTCGATGATCGCGTGACCGATCCAGTCGAGATTTTCGCCGATATCCATCTCCACCTGTCCTTGCTGCACGAGCCCGAGCACGAACGGCGTTCCGTTGAAGGCGTCGATTCCGACTTTGCCCGCCCTGCCGGTGATCGTCACGGCCGGGACCACGAACTGACTCATGCTGTCATAGATGACGATAATGTAATTGACCGTTGGGTCGGCGAGCAGCGCCGCCTGAACCCCGGGCGTGATGCGCGTGCCCCAGTCCACAACGGGGTAGTTCATCACCTTGGTCTTGCAGTCGTCACAATGCTTCAGCTCGGCTTCGATGCCCGACATCATGGAGTTGGTCGAAAGTGCGCCGGTGGCGATCAAGACGAGGGCGTTCATGTGGCCCTTCGTCTGCACGATCGCCCAGTCCGTGAGCAGCGCCCCCGCCTTGGCGTAGTCGATCGGCACATCGCCGTCGGCGTATTTCTGCACCTCGGCGGTTTGCTCGACGCCGCTGTAGTGCGAGGCGACGACGGGGATCTTCGCCGCCTGCGCAGCTTTGACCTGCGGCACGAGAACGCGTGGGTCGGTCCCGGCGAGAAGATCGATCAGGTCGACTTTCTGGTTCAACGCCGTGTCCATGCCCTGGACCCATTGCGAGCTCTGCCCTTGATTCTCCCAGGTGATGAACTTGAAGCCGACTTTACCAGCTGCGGCCGCCATGGCCTTCTCAATGTTGGCTGTGAAGGGATTGGCGCTCGATACCGGAATGCTGAGTATCGTCTTGCCCTTCATGCAGGCCTGCGCGTCGAATGCCGGACCCGCCGCTACGAACTCGGGCTTCTTCGTGAAGGGCTCGATCTTCTTTTCAAAATACGAGAGGTCGTCGGCGCTCGCTGCGCCCGCCAAAACTCCGCAGACCGCCAAGCTCAAGGCGGCGATGCGCCAGACTGATGAATAGTTTGCCATCTCACTCTCCCCTGCCGAAGCCGATCGGTCGCGGACGATCGCCGTGATTGAAGCCTTGCGACAGCGTAGGCGGAGCAAACACCATGCCTGGAGACCGTGTCGTTTCCACTCGGGTCATAGGTTTTTCGCATCGTGGAATATGGCTTTGTCGGTCTTGCGGACGGCAAGCCTCTTGCAACACTTTGCGTTGCAACCGCGCCAGTCATTCCGTCTCGAGGGTCAGGCTTCGGAGTTGTCCATGAAAGTCATCGGCGTTGACCTCGGCGACACATTCACCGACCTCGTCTATTGCGACCTCGACACGGGCGCGCTGGCCGTTAACAAGGTTCCGACCTCCGACCGCCGTAGGTGAAAAACCGCTTAGCGAGGGCCGGAAGCAAGGCTCCGCGACACGCCCTCGGGATCGGCGGCGATGACTTTCAGATAGGCGCGCGCCGGTTGATCGGGTTCCGTGCGCCCCTGTTCCCAATCCCTTAGCGTTCCGAGCGGAATGTGATTGCGCGTCGCAAATTCGTCCTGGGTCAGGCCAAGCGCACGGCGCAAAGTCTTGATTCGCGGAATACGCCTCGCCGTCGCCAATTGCTCCGGCGTCATGAGGCGCGCATCGGGATCGGCCGCCGCCGCCGAAATTTCTTCCTCGCTCATGGGACGCATGGGCGTCTTGGGAAACGGTCTCTCGCCGCCGCCGTCGATGATCTCGACGACGGCGCCGTCAGACCGAATTCTCGCGGAAGTCATGGTCTTGTTCATGTCGCTCCGCCCGTCGGGCTGAAATAATCCAAGTGCGCTCGCCGCGCTCCTGTGTTCAGCCGCCCAGCCGCTCAATCAAGCTACGGATCGCGGCGACGAAGGCCTCGGCCTGCTCGACCGCCCAATTTGCGTTTTCCAGGCTGACGGGATCGCCGCTGTAATCGGCGACCTGCCGAAACCTTTGCACCTTGTTGAGGGCTTCGCCGTGCTCCGCCGGCATATAGCCTGTCAGCACAACGCGCTGACCGAACTGAGCGACAAGCCCGTTATGAGTCTTGATCGGCACAGTGAGGTGTTGGACGCCGAGAGCAAACAAGGCCGCATGAGCCGCGTCGAACATCGCGTAATAGGCGCGACTGCAAGCGCCGTCGGCATCGCCCGAGCGCAGAAGCAGGCGCGCGCCCGAAAGCGCCGTTTCGGCCTTGGCAATGTAGGCTTTAGGCGACTGCGCATCGCTCATAGATGAACGCCTTCGCGTAAAATGTTAGCGATTAGGGCCGGATTCGAGAAACTTTCCGGGCAAGCAAGCTCGTCCTCCCACAGCGGTAATCCCTGCACCATGACGCCCGTTTCCATCAGGACGTGGAATTCAACGCCTGCCATGTCACCGGAGACTTGGTAGCGGTCACCGCGGGCGCCTTTCAGGATGACTGCAATATCGGCATCGCTGTCGGCCTTGTGATCGCCCCGTGCTCGACTGCCAAACAAAATCGCTTCACGGATGTGATACTTGCCTTCGAGCTGTTTCAGGAAAGCGCGCGCCGCACGTTCGGTGTCGGCGTCGATGCCGCGATGATGCGTCTTCGGCGCGGGCGGAGCCTCGGTTTCCTGAGAGAGATTGGCCATGCCCATAATCTAGCGCGAATCGCCGATAAAACCTACGAATTCCTGGGGTTGCCGCGACGCGGGGCAAGGTCTCCCGGCAAAAGCCCGCCTCTACGATCCGATGATGCAGGCGACGGTTGCACTATCAGCCTGCCAATCGCGCTGATGCTGGCGCCGTAGCTCTTGGCGAGGTCGTGCGTCGACCGCCCTTTGCGATGCGCCGCCGCGCCTCCGTTTTCTGGTGCAGAGCCAGTTTCGGCTTGCGCCCCAAGTCACAACGCCTTCGCATTCAGGCTGGTCGGCCCTGCGAGCATTTTCTTGCTGAAAGGCAGAAACATTGCTATCGTCAGTTCATGCCCGCGATCAACCCAGCGCGTTCTGTTCTGCGAAATTTGCCCCGAAGCCGAGAGTCTGGGCGGAAAGGGCCCGCGCGAAAATTAAAATGGCCCCCGGGTCGGCTGTAACCCATTGAAAAGTCCCGTTTCGGACGAGAGAATCCAAGGAAATCCAAATAAATCCAACCCCCGAAAACCGCTTAGTTGCGGAGCTACGGGGTCCAGCTGCGGAGGCCTGAGGAAATCCAAATGTTTTGCGCGACGCGCGGCGCTGACGCCGGTCAGCGTTTCGGACCCGGACGACCTCCGCAGCCTGATCGCGGCCGAGTCAACGTGAGTAACACGTAAATATTGAGACCGGCCGGCCGCTCGGCGCGCGTCCACCCCCATGCGAATGCCGTGCGGCCGTAAGGAGCCCGCGTCAACTTTGCCCTTGCGCTCCGCCCGGCGTTCTGCAAATGTTCCATCGAGCGACGGCCCCGGGGGGCAGAGCATGGTGGCGCGGGTATCGACGGTGGCGTTCGAGGGGGTCGAGGCGAGGCCCGTCGACGTCCAGGTGCAGGTCGCGCCGGGGACCGTCGTCTTCAACATCGTCGGCCTCGGCGACAAGGCGGTGCGCGAATCGCAGGAGCGGGTGCGCTCGGCGCTGATCGCCTCCGGGCTCGCGCTGCCCGCCAAGCGGATCACGGTCAACCTCGCCCCCGCCGATCTGCCCAAGGAGGGCAGCCATTACGACCTGCCGATCGCGCTCGGCGTGATGGCGGCGATCGGCGCCATCCCGATGGACGCGCTCGAGGGCTATTGCGTCATCGGCGAGCTGGCGCTCGACGGAACCGTCAGCGCGGTCGCCGGCGTGCTGCCCGCGGCGATCGCCGCCAACGGGGCCGGCAAAGGCCTCATCTGTCCGGCGGCGTGCGGGCCGGAGGCGGCCTGGGCCTCCGCCGACCTCGACATTCTCGCGCCCCGGTCGCTGATCCAGCTCGCCAACCATTTCAAGGGGACGCAGGTGCTGTCGCGGCCGCAGCCGGCGGTTCGCGCCGCCGCGGGGTCGCAGCCGGACCTGCGCGACATCAAAGGCCAGGAGAGCGCCAAGCGCGCGCTCGAAATCGCCGCCGCCGGCGGCCACCACATGCTGATGAGCGGGGCGCCGGGGGCCGGCAAGTCGATGCTCGCCCAGCGTCTGCCTTCGATTCTGCCGCCCCTGACGCCGCGCGAGCTCTTGGAAGTCTCAATGATCCATTCGATCGCCGGCGCGCTCGCGGGCGGCGCGCTGACCGACCGGCGGCCGTTCCGGGCGCCGCATCATTCCGCCTCGATGCCGGCGCTGGTCGGCGGCGGCGTTCACGCCAAGCCCGGCGAGATTTCGCTCGCCCACAACGGCGTGCTGTTCCTCGACGAATTGCCCGAGTTCCAGGCGCAGGTTCTCGACAGCCTGCGCCAGCCGATCGAGACCGGCGAAGTCGCCATCGCGCGCGCCAATCACCGGGTCGTCTACCCGGCCCGGTTCCAGCTCATCGCCGCCATGAATCCGTGCCGTTGCGGCTCGGCCAACGAGCCGGGCTACGCCTGCAACCGCGCCCCCAACGCGCGCTGCGTCGCCCAGTACCTCGGCCGGCTGTCGGGGCCGTTGATCGACCGGTTCGATCTCGTCGTCGACGTCCCCTCCGTCTCGGCGGCCGACCTGATGAGGCCGCCGCCGCGCGAGGGCTCGGCGGAAGTCGCGGCGCGGGTCGCGGCGGCGCGCGACACCCAGCTCGCCCGCTACGCCGGGCTCGGCCTCGACAACGTCGCTTCCAACGCCGCCGCGCCCTCGAGCCTCGTCGAGGCGATCGCCGACGCCGACGACGCCGGCCTGCGCCTGCTGCGTGACGCCGCCGAACGGCTCAGGCTTTCCGCGCGCGGCTATCATCGGGTGCTGAAGCTCGCCCGCACCCTCGCCGATCTCGACGGCGGCGGCGCCGTGCGCCGGGCGCATCTTGCCGAAGCCTTGTCCTACCGCGGCTCGCCCGACCGGGTCGCTGCAGCGGCCTGACGCCGGAACCCGCGAATGCGGCGACGGGGAGCATGGGAGCGCCGGCGGCGAATGGGCCGCGGTCCGCCCCTCACGGTTTTGAGCGCTTTCCAGCAACAGAATGTCAACCTCGGGATGGCATTCTGAGGGCTCAGGTTCGGCGAGGCCCCGATGGACATAAGCCCGATTGTGGCGGCGCATGCGCTCAGCGTGCAGGCGGGCGTCGTCATCGCCCTCCTGGCCGCGCTCGCCTCGGCTCTGGCCGCAGCCCAAAATCGCGCCCAGGACCATGTCCGGCGCGCCGCGGCTGAAAGCGAAGCCTTGCGCGACGAGGTCTGGCGGCTCAAGGAGGCCGCGGCCGCCCGCGATCGGGCCGAGGCCGCGAGCGTCGCCAAGTCTCGCTTTCTCGCCACCATGAGCCACGAGATCCGGACGCCGCTGAACGGCATTCTCGGCATGGCCGACCTTTTGCGGCGGGCCGGCCTCAGCCCCGAAAACGCGAGTTACGTCGAGGCCATCCGCAGCTCCGGCGCCGCCCTGATTACCCTGATCGACCAGATCCTCGACCTCTCGCGGATCGAGGCCGGCCGGCTCGATATGGCGGCGGAGCTGGTCGACCTCTCCCGCCTCGTCGAGGGGGTGGTCGAGCTTCTCGCCCCGCGAGCGCAAAGCAAGGGCCTGGAAATCGCCGCTTCGATCAGCGCGGCCGCGCCGCGGTTCGTGCGCGCCGACGCCATGCGCCTCCGGCAGGTGCTGCTGAACCTGGCGGGCAACGCGATCAAGTTCACCCGCAGCGGCGGGGTTTGCGTCGCGGTCGAGGGCGTGGAAGGGCAAGCTTTGCGCTTCGCCGTCGTCGACACGGGTCCGGGCGTTCCTCCCGAGCGGCGCGACGCGATCTTTGAGGCCTTCGAGCAAGGCGACGTCTCGCACGCGCGCCTGCATGACGGCGCGGGTCTCGGCCTCGCCATTTCGCGTCAACTCGTGGCCCTGATGGGCGGCGCGCTGACGCTTCAGGATAACCCGGGCGGCGGATCGATCTTCGCCTTCACGGTCAACTTGCCGGCCTGCGAGGATCCGTCCCACCGCCCCGACCCGCCTCCGGTCGCCCTCGAAGGGGCGCACGCGCTGATCATCGCCAACTCGCCGTTCGAGGCGCCAGCGATCGCCATGCGGCTCGCGGAGGCGGGCGCCACGGTGGCGCGCGCAGAAGGCCTCGAATCGGGGCTCGCCGCGCTGGCTGAGCCCGAGCGGCCCGACCTGGTCATCGTCGACTGCGCGCTCGGCCCCGAGGCGACCAACCGGCTCGCCCAGGCGGCCAGAGCGGCCGGCGCCCCGCGGAGCCTGGTGTTGTTCTCGCCGTTCGAGCGGCGCGCCTTCGGCCAGACCTCGCTGAAGGGCTTTGACGGCTGGCTGGTGAAGCCGGTGCGGGCTCGCTCCCTGTATGAAAGGCTCGCGGCCGAGTTCCCGGCCGCGGCGCGGCCGCCCGAGACGCCCGAGCGCGCCGGCCAAGCCCGGCGCCGGGCGCTGATCGCCGAGGACAACGACATCAACGCGCTGATTGCCGAAAAGGCGCTGCGCCGACTGGGTTTCGAGCCTCTCCGGGCGACCGACGGCGAGGAGGCCGTGCGTCTGGCCACCCCGGCGACCCCCGACGCGCCGCCGCCGTTCGATTTGATCCTGATGGACGTCAGGATGCCCGGGATCGACGGTCTCGAAGCCACCCGCCGCCTTCGCGCCCGCGAACGGGACGCCCGCGCGCAGCCGACGCCGATCGTCGCCCTGACCGCCGACGGGCTCGAGGACGAGCGTCGCGTCTCCGGGACGGCCGGCTTCGACGCGTTTCTGGTCAAGCCGTTCGACTTCGACGATCTGGCCCAAACGATCGAGCGCCTGTGCCGCCCAAGCGTCACGCCGAAGGAAATTTCAAAAGCGTCATAATATCTTCCGCCGAGCATGCTCCTGCTTTGCCATAAGCCAGAATCGCGGAGACGCTGGGGTGGCGCTGACATTTTCATCGAGAATGGGCGGGGAGGGCGCGGTTCGTCCGCTGCTTCGCCGGCTTTCGCGCCAGCTGGACCTCGCCGGGCTCGGTCCGTCGCTCGCTCGCTCGGGCGCCCTCGAGGCGCGTCTCGCAACGACCAAGAAGGACGTGCGCAGGGCGCAGAAACTACGCTACCGCGTGTTCTTCGAGGAGGGCGGCGCCACCCCCGATCCAACGGCGCGTCTGATCCGCCGCGACGTCTGCCGCTTCGACCGGGTCAGCGACCATCTGATCGTGGTCGACAGGGCCGACGTCCATCGGGACGGGACGCCCCGGGTCGTCGGCGTCTATCGGCTGTTGCGGCAGGAGGTGGCGGAGCGCAATTTCGGCTTCTACAGCGCGTGCGAATTCGATGTCGACGCGCTGATCGCGCGCCGCCCCGACATGCGCTTCCTCGAGGTCGGGCGCGCCTGCATCGCGCCGGCCCATCGCGGCAAGCATGTGCTCGAACTCCTTTGGCGCGGCCTCTGGGCCTACGCCCGGCACCACCGGATCGACGCGATGATCGGCTGCGCGAGTCTTCCCGGCGCCGACGCTTCGGCTCACGCCGGCGCCATTCGCACGCTGGCGGGCGGAGGCGGCGATCCGGCCTGGCGGATCGCGCCCCTTGCCGACCGGGTCGATCCGGACCGGGAGCTCCTGGCCGAACCGGCCGATCCGCGTAAGCTCCTGCGCAGTCTGCCGCCGCTGGTCAAGGGATACTGGCGGCTGGGGGCGACCTTCAGCCCGACGCCGGTCGTGGATCGCGCGTTCAACACGACCGACGTCTTTGTCGTCATGCCGCTCTGCGAGATCGAAAGCCGCTACCTTCAATATTTCGGCGTCGAGGCCGTCCCGCCGCCGCTCGCGGCCTGACAAGGAATCGCGCGGGCGGGGATTCCCATCCCCGTCGAATTCGTTTAAGGAAGTCGGCGTGGACGGCGGAGGCGGCCGACACGGATGCGCCCGTAGCTCAGCTGGATAGAGCGTTGCCCTCCGAAGGCAAAGGTCAGAGGTTCGAATCCCCTCGGGCGCGCCATTTCGAGACCCATTTGCGGACGGATTTCGGCGAGACGGGCTGACTGGCCTGCGGCGCCCGGGCGAAATCGACCGCTGCGCTCAGGCGTCGGGCCGCCCGCGCCTTTCAGGTCCGAGCGAACAGGTCGGTCCCGGCTCCCCGGGCGTGAGCCGCCGCAGCCAGCGCTCGACCCCGAAATCGACGACGACGCGGTTGGCCTCGTGCGCCGGGTCGATTCCATAGCGGCGCAGATAGGCGTAGTAGGCGCCGCCGGAAAGATCGACCTTGCGCGCGTGCCGGACCGCGACCGACCCGATGACGCCGACGCTGCCCGCCCCGAAGGCGCCGCGCACCGCCGGGCCGAGCAGGAGATCGGTCCCCCAGCCGCTGACCGTCTCCGAGAAGGCCGAGCCGGCCGCCTCGAGCGCGCGGCGCGTCATCAGGGGCGCCATGATCTCGACCGTCGAGACCCGGAACACTCCGTTCGGCGCCTCGGGGCGCTTGAGGAACGGCCACGCGCACTCGGAATCCGCGGTCAGCGCCGGCTGGGCGAGGTCGAGCCGCTCGGCCGCCATCGCAGCGAACAGCGCCTCGATATCGCTCGCGCTGAGCTCGATGTCGTCGTCGAGGAACAGCGCCGCGTCGTAGCTGAGCAGGCAATCGGGGCGCTCGGCGAGCAGGCGGCGGATCGCCGTCGTCTTGGTCCCGGCCTGAAACACGACCGCATCGGCGCGCGGATCGGCGTCGCCCTGCTCATAGCCGTTGAGGAGCACGTCGAAGCTGCGCGGCTCGTTGAGCCACGGCGCGTCGAAGCCGCGGCCGCACTGCACGAAGACCAGGCGGTTGCGGCCCCCCGCCCGGGCCTCACGCTCGATCCTGAGCCCGCCGTCGGCGTAAAAGCGCTCCTGCCGCGCCCGAAGCTCCTCATGGGTCAGCGGCGGCTTCATCTCGCCGTCGCGCGGCTTCGGATCGAAGACGCGCATCGCGGCCTCCTCCATCGACCGCCCCCGGCCGCGGATCACGTCGCGCACGAAACCCATGTCGATATCGGCCCGCGGCCGCCGGCCGCTCGCCAGACCCGCCTCGAGAAAGTGCAGGAACGGATGGGGATGGGTCGCGCGCCAGTCCGGGTTCTCGGCGCCGTACCAGGCGCCGTCGAACTCGGCGGACGGGTCGGGCCCATCCGGCCGCGCAAGGTAATGGGCGAGGAGGCGGGTCGCGCCGGCGCCAAGACCCACGCGTTCGCGATAGAAGCGCGGATCGAAAAAGCCGTTCGGACGAAAACCCAACCGCTCGCCGACCAGGGCGTAATGAAGGGGCGCGAGCGCTGCGGCGCGCTCGCTCCCGAGCCGCCGGCGCGCATAGGCGCGGGGCCAGAACGCCCGCCGGGCCAGGGTCGGCGGATCAGGCGCCATCGCGGCCGCGCCGTCTCACGCCGAAGCGGGCAGGGCCGCCGCCGCGCCGGCCGTGACCGTCGGCCCGAACCAGGCCTCGAACGCGACCCTGAGCGCCGCGTCGGCGTCGGCCAGGGTCGCGGCGCGGCCGAGGTCGGCGAGGCTGGTCACGCCGTAACGGGGATCGGCGATCCCGCACGGGACGATGCCGGAAAAGTGGGAAAGGTCCGGGGCGACGTTGAGCGCCACTCCGTGAAACGTCGCCCAGCGCCGGATCCGGACGCCGATCGCGGCGATCTTGTCCTCGGCCGTCGCCCCGCCCGGCCCGGGCGGCTTCTCGGGCCTTGCGACCCAGACGCCGACCCGATCCTCGCGCGTCTCGCCCTCGACGCCGAGGCTGGCCAGCGCCGCGATCAGCCAGCCTTCGAGCGCGGCGACATAGGCGCGCACGTCCGGCCGGCGGCGCTTCAGGTCGAGCATCACATAGGCCACCCGCTGTCCGGGCCCATGATAGGTGAACTGGCCGCCCCGGCCGACCCGATGAACCGGGAAGCGCGGATCGAGGAGGTCGCCCTCCCTGGCGCTGGTCCCCGCGGTGTAGAGGGGCGGATGTTCGAGGAGCCAGACCCGCTCGCGGGCGCGGCCCGCGGCGATGGCGTCGGCCAGCGCCTCCATGCCGGCCAGCGCCTCGGCGTAGCCGGTCAGGCCCGGCGAGACGAGCCACTCGACCGGCGGAGCGGGGCCTTGAGGACGGAACGGCGCGCGCAGCGCCTGGCGAGGGTCAGCCATCGGCGCTCCTCATAGCAGCGCCGGCGCGGAAGGCGAAGGCGTTCGCGCAATGCGGGCGGCCGAACGGCCTGCCGACAGGGACTTTCCGGCTATTGTAAGCATGACCAGAAAGTCCAGTCTTACTGGAAGCTCGTGCGCGACCCGGCTGAGAGCGCACTTTTCGGCGCGATCACGACTTCGGTCTCGATGTGCTCATGAAAAACGCCAGCCGGGTTGAGGGCGAGCAGCGCTCGGGTCAGCTCCGCCTCGAACCTCCCTGCGTCATCACCGAATAGCGGTCTGGCGGAGCTTGACGCCGAATAGAGACATCCAATGATCGAATGGATGTCCCGCGTGATCGCGCTCGGAAACTCGACCGCCGTGAATCGGGAGAAGGAGTCCGACCGGCGCAGCGCGGGTTCGTGTTCAGGCTGTTGCGGGTTGGATTTCGGGTGACGGGTTCGCGGACCCAGGAACTCGGCGACGATCTGGCCGGCTAGCGGCTCCCAGCTCTCTTGCGGACGCCGCTTGCCCGGGTTCACCAGCGCCAGTCCGCCGCCGTCGGCTGTGAGGATCGCGACCCTGCGGAGCGTCTCGTCGCGATTCATCCAGTGAAAGGCCTGTCCAATCGTGGCGACGCGAAAAGGTTCTGCGTCGAGCGGGATGGCGTCGTTCGAAATGTCTTCGGCCCTCGACTGCAGCCACCGAATGTTCCGGCGACCCCTCAATGCGGCCAGGCGTCGACCCTCCGCGATCATGTCCGCATCGGGATCGACGGCGACGACTTCGGCGACGGCGCAGGAAAGCGGCAGCGCGAGCGTGCCCGGCCCGCATCCCAGATCCAGGGCGCGCGCGCCATCGCCGAGATTGTAGCTCTCGATGATGAAATCGATCGCCGCCTGCGGATATGGCGCACGGAAGCGATCATAGTACGGCGCCGCGCCGGCGAACGGCGAGGCGTCCACGGAGACAGGCATATTGAAGGGGACCACAATTGTCTCGTCGGCGCAATTGGACCCGCTAAAGCGCAGCGGTCGGCGCCCGCGCCGCGGCCGGGTCGCCGACCCGGCCCTACAGAGCGCCGAGCCGCTTCAGCCACCCCTTCGCCTGGCGCCGGACGTTCGCCGGGGCCGTGCCGCCGTAAGAGGTGCGGCTCTTGACCGAGCGCTCGACGCCGAGCACCTCGAAGGCGTCCTCGGTGATGCGCGGCTCGACGCTCTTCAGGTCGGCGAGCTTGAGCTTTTCCAGCGTGACGCCGCGCTCGGCGGCGAGCGCGACGATCCGGCCGGTGATATGATGAGCTTCGCGGAATGGCGTCTTCAGCGTCCTGACCAGCCAGTCGGCGAGGTCGGTGGCGGTGGCGTAGCCCGCGCCCGCCGCGGCCTTCATCCGCTTCGCATCCGGCGTCAGGTCCCTGATCATGCCGGTCATCGCGGCGAGGCAGAGCGACAGGGTCTCGAGCGCGTCGAACGCGCCCTCCTTGTCCTCCTGCATGTCCTTCGAATAGGCGAGCGGCAGGCCTTTCATCACGGTGAGGAGGCCGACCAGCGCGCCGACGACCCGGCCCGTCTTGCCCCGCACCAGTTCGGCCGCGTCCGGGTTGCGCTTCTGCGGCATGATCGAGGAGCCGGTCGAGAAGGCGTCCGAGAGCCGGACGAAGCCGAACTGCGGCGTCGTCCACAGCACGATCTCCTCGGCCAGGCGCGAGAGATGGGTCGCCGCAATCGCCGCCGCGCTCATGGCTTCGAGGGCGAAGTCGCGGTCGGCGACCGAATTGAGCGAATTGGCGGTCGGCCGGTCGAAGCCGAGCGCCTTCGCGGTCGCCTCGCGATCGATCGGAAACGAAGTGCCGGCGAGCGCGGCGGCGCCGAGCGGGCATTCATTGAGGCGCTGGCGCGCGTCGCGGAAACGGCCGGCGTCGCGCCCGAGCATCTCGACATAGGCGAGCAGGTGATGGCCGAAGGTGACGGGCTGGGCCGATTGGAGGTGGGTGAACCCGGGCATCACCATGCCGGCGGTCTCGAGCGCCCGTAACGCCAGCGCCTTCTGCAGGTCGGCGATCTGAAGGACGAGCGCGTCGATGGTGTCGCGCACCCACAGGCGGAAGTCGACGGCGACCTGATCGTTGCGCGATCGCGCCGTGTGAAGGCGGCCCGCGGCGGGCCCGACGATCTCGGCCAGGCGGCTCTCGACATTCATATGGATGTCCTCGAGCTTGCGCGAGTAGGCGAAGGCTCCTGCCTCGATTTCGCCCTTGACTTGGTTCAGACCCCTGGCGATGGCCTCGGCGTCGGCCGCCTCGACCACCCCCTGTCGGGCGAGCATGGCGACATGGGCGAGGGAGCCGGCGATGTCCTGGGCGGCCAGCTTGCGGTCGAAGTCGATGGAGGCGTTGATCTCCTCCATGATCTCGGCCGGCCCGACGGCGAATCGGCCGCCCCACATCGCGTTGCTCATGAGAATGACGCCCTGGATGGTTCGATAAATGACGATGCCCGGATTTCCGCCGCGCCCGCGAAGCCTCGCGGCGGCCGCCATCGGCGTGGTTTTGGGCGTCGCCGCGCTGGCCCTCCTATACGCGACGCTGAAGCCCGCGGACAAGGTCGTGGGAGCGCAGAGCTGTCCGGCCGCTTCGCAGGCGCTGGCGGGGAAGCTCAAGGCGCTCGCGTCGGGCGGCGCCGCCTCGGTGGTCGTCGCCTCCGATCCGCATCGGGCCATGCCGCTCGCCTTCGAGCGGCCCGACGGGACGAAGACGACGCTCGCCCACTTCCGCGGCCGGGCGGTGCTTTTGAACCTGTGGGCGACGTGGTGCGTTCCTTGCCGGGCCGAGATGCCGGCCCTGGACCGGCTTGAGGCCGGCCAAGGCGGACCGGATTTCGAGGTCGTCGCGGTCAATGTCGACACCGCCCGGCTCGAGCGGCGCGACGCCTTTCTCGACGGGATCGGCGTCAAGGCGCTGGCGCGCTATGCCGATCCGAGCGGCGACGCGTTCGAGACCCTGCGCAAGGACGGCCAGGCGCTCGGCCTGCCGGTTTCGCTGCTGATCGACCGCGAAGGTTGCGAGGTCGCCGCAGTCGCCGGCGCGCTCAAGTGGGATTCGGCGGACGCTGTGGCCCTGATCGGCGCGCTGAAGGGCGGCTGACGGTCACGCCGCCGCGCGGTCACGGTCCCGGTCGAACAGGGCGGATACGCCCGACAGCGGAATTGGCGGGCTGAACAAAAAGCCCTGGACCTCGGAGATCGATCCGAGCTGTTCGATGACGGTCATCTGCTGTTCCGTCTCGACGCCCTCGATCAACACGGTCATGCCGAGCTTGCCGCTCATCGCCGCAACGCTTTCGACCAGGATCGAGGCGCGCTCGTGCAGGCCGAGACCCATGGTGAAGGAGCGATCGATCTTGATGCGGTCGAGCGGGAAGCTCAAGAGATAGCTGAGACTCGAATAGCCGGTGCCGAAGTCGTCGAGCGAGATGCGGCAGCCGCGTGCGCGCAGCGCCGCCAGCGCCTCGCGCGTATCGCCGCGGTCGTCAAGCAGGGTCGATTCGGTGATCTCGAGGTCGAGCCTACGCGCAGGCAGGCCGGCGAACTGCAGGGCCTCGGCGATGACCGCCTCGATCTTTCGGCTCCGGAACTGCGACGGGGATAGGTTGACCGACACGCTGACGCGCTGAGGCCAGGCGGCGCAGGCGGCGCACGCGCGGCGGAGCACCGCCGCGCCGAAGTCCTCCATCAGCCCGATCTCTTCGACGATCGGGATGAACTCCCCGGGCGAAACGATTCCGCGCACGGGATGGCGCCACCGCGCCAGCGCCTCGAACGACACGACCCTCCGGGTTGCGACGTCGAGGATCGGCTGGAAATAGACCTCGAAGGCGTCGGTCGCGACGGCGGCGCGCAGTTCGAGTTCGACAAGGCGGCGGACCTGGATCTTCGTGTCCATCGCCGTCTCGAAAGCCCGCCAGCGCTGTCTTCCGTCCGCTTTGGCTGCGTAAAGGGCGATATCCGCGTTGGAGAGCAAAGCGTCCGGCGTCAAGCCGTCGTCGGGCGCCGAGGCGGTGCCCACGCTCGCGCCGACGATCACCTCGACGCCGTCGATATCGACCGCACGGCCCACCTCGTCGATGACGCGCTGCGCCAGCGCCTCCGTATCCGGCGCCGAAGGATCGTTGTGATGAAGGATCACGAACTCGTCGCCGCCCCAACGGGCCACCAGGTCCCGCGGACCGATCGCCGCGTTGAGCCGGTGGGCGATCTCGACCAGCAGCTTGTCGCCCGTGGTGTGGCCGAGGCTGTCGTTGACCTGCTTGAAGTCGTCGAGATCGAGGAACATCACGTCGACGCGCCGATCCGCTTCGACGGGCTCGGCGAGCGCGGCCGTGAGCGCGATCTCGAACGAGCGGCGATTGCGCAGGCTGGTGACGGAATTGAAATGCGCCATGCGGTCGATGGCGCGGTCGGCGTTGCGCTTGGCTGTGACGTCGTGCACCACCATGACCCAACCGCCCCGGGAATTCGGCGTGAGGGTGATGTCGAAGGCCCGTTCGTCGGCCGTCTCGAACTCCATGGCGAAGGAGCCGCATCTGGATCCCGGCGCTTCGACGGCCCTTCGCAGGCGGTCGATGGCTTCGCCCGGCGCGTCCCCGCGCCGGCCCGCGAGCTTGATAAGCGAGGCCAGGCGCACCCCCACGAGCGTCCGGCGCGGCGACAGGCCGAGGAACTCCGAGAACTTGTTGTTGGAGACCAGCACCCGGCCTTCCGCCGAGATCATGCACATGCCGTGGGACATGTTGTTGATCGCGAAATCGAACTGGGCCGCTATCTTTTCAGAGCGGGCGCGGAAAGCGATTTCGCTGAGCAGGATGTTTCGCAAGCGCCGCGCCGAATCGTAGATGAAGATGCACAGCGGCGCGACCAGGAGGGGCAGGAGCAGCAGGAACATGCCGCCCTTGACGAGGAAAGCCGCGGCCAACGGCACGGCGACCGAGCACAGCTGAAGCCACACGCCCCGGCGGATCGCGAAGTTGCGGACCGCAATGCTGAGCGCATGCGTGACCGCGCCGGACACCGAGAGCGTGAGGATGAATGGATCGTCGCTGACGGCGAAGGCTGCGAAGGCCAAGACGCCGATGCTCATCAAATAGGCGGACGCTCCGAGAACATAACTCCGCTCGAGCCAGCGGACTTCGGCTGGATCGTCGGTGTGGACTCGCGACCGGTACTGCCGAATGAGATGGATTCGGTTGGCGACGATCGCGAAGATGATCACGGTCAGCGCCGCCGGCGCCAGCGAGCGGGTCTGCACAGTGATGATGAGGGCGCCGAGCCCCGTGACCGCGGCGCCAATGATCATGGAGCGCGAATCTGCGAACAGGGATTCTACAAGACCGCGACTCAAGTCACTCGGAAGACGTTCCGGGGGGGCAGGCGGAGAGCGACGGGTCATGCACGCTCAGCGGGTTCGTCGGACTCCCGGCTTTAATCACAAACCTGTTAACAACTTGTGGCGATGCAGCAATGTTCGGCGCCGCGTCCGCCCATCTTATGTAACGGTGCATTAGTGGTTTTCGAGGACGAATTGTTCTACACAAGAACTCCATTCCGTTTGTCGAACAATCTCATCCGGAGAGAGCGTGGCAAAATGCACCCTGGCGCCGACGAGATGTTGATCCCGCTGGTCGAGAAGTCCGAATTTGAGCTGGCGCGCACGGCGATCGAAGGATTCGAGCCGTGGGCCACTTACGACGACTACTTGACCGAGCGGGAGTGTTATAGGTTTGGGCTGGCTTCGGCCGGTCGGGGCGCGCGGTTTGCGCCGATTTCGGTCCGCACGTTCCTCGACTGGAGCGCGGCGTCGGCCGTCAGGCCGACGATGGCTCTGCTCGACCGCTTCGCCGGGATGGCGATTGGGACCGTCTCGTCTCCAGCAGGGGCGCAGCCCGAGATGGACACGACCGAGGAACCCGCCGGCCGGCGGGCAGTTCACCAGAGGACGGACGTGGCGGTCGATCTGGCGTCGTACCGTGAATGGCTCGAATGCCTTGGCGAGCAGCCCTCCGAGGCGCTTCTCGCCGGATATGTCGCGCTGGTTGCCGAGACCTGGGATGAACGTCTCCAGCGAGGCTTGGCCGTTGGCGATCAAGGCGACGTCGTCAGGCGCGCGCCTCGATTTCGTCTCTCCAGCCGCTCGCCCCGAGGATTTCGGTTGCGGCGTTCGAAGAGTGCTTGAACAGCGCTTCGCGTTCGGACACGGTCGAAGCGAAGAACGGACAGCGTTCGAAGGCGAACGCTTTGGACGTCCGGTCATGCCCGATGAGGACCAAAGGCCGGCTGAAGAGGGGATATGACCGAAGCCCGGTCCACGGGACTCCTCCGAACATCCGGCGGTAAAACGCCTGGTGCTCGATGAGGCAGGCGACGGTGATGAAATCGGCGTCGAAATATTCGCCGGCCATGAAGCTCGCCCTCAGCGTCAGAAAGGGGAGCTCCGAATGACGCTGCGAAAACTCTAAACTGGCGACGAAGCGGGTGCCGTCGATGACGGTTCGACCGGCGCTGAGCAGTGGCATGACCACGTCCGGAAAGGCCTTGACGACCGGCAACGGGTCGGACGAGTTCGCGGCGACATGAAGACGCAAGGCGCTGGCGAGTTCGCCGTCGATGAAGACGCCGATTAGCCAGGCGTTGTCGGTCTCGTCGTCGCCGTCGTGGAACAGATCCGACGGGCCCAGTGTGACGATCCCCGCCCGCGCATAAGCCGCATGCCGCATTCGGTAAATCGCCTGCTTGTCGGCGAGCGTGTCCGCTCGGCGATATTCGACGCGTTCAAGCAGCTGGAAGACGCGATCGACGAACCGAATTTCATGTCTCTGCACTTACGGCCCCCGTCAAATAGTGAATACACCGTAAACAATCACGCTTTGCGCCTGTCCGCTAGAGGTCCCGTGGGGTCAATCCGACGCTTTTTTTTAACATTTGGTTAACCTCAACGACCTGGATCGCGGATGAGCCGCCGAGGGGGGCCGAATGCACGCTCGCGGTTGCGATCGAAGCTTCCGGCGTATCCGGCGAATGCTATTGACCACGCGGAACTTGCGCGGGCCTGAGATAGGCGCCCATTCCCTCGCGGGCGAACCGGTCGGTCCGCTCGCGGGGCTCGTCGCCCGGGGGCCCCCTGACCGGCCGCGATCGCTGACCCACAGCCATGCGACCTCGCGCCTCGACGAGGGTTTCGTCTCGGCGAGCTTATTGTCCGAGGTTCGCCAGCCGTTGCGCGTCCAGCCCGCGATCTAACCCCGCAGCCACGGTTAATCATCTGCATGGCAGCCGGCTTTTCCGCGGGCAGGGCGGCGGTCGTGGGGAATATCTGGATTTCGGGGCGCCTCGCTCCTGAAGCGGGCGCCTTTTCGAGAGATGCGGCTCGCGGCCTGGGACCGGCTCTGCAAATATGCGGCGGCCGGACTTTTGCATAAATGGCGCCCAACCGACAATTTCTTGCTAAAAAGAGAAGGCGGCGTTAGTCTGATCCCAATGCGCGATCGGGACTTCACGATGTCGACTGCCATGATGATCCCCGTTTCCTCAACGTCTTGCGCCGGCGAGCGGTTCCGCGCGCGACCTTCGGACCGAACCCGGCGGGCGCTTTCCGACCCTTGCTCCGGGGAAGGCCCCCCAAAAAATAAAAATGGCCCCAGGTCGGCTGTAACCCATTGAAAAGTCCTGTTTCGGACGAGAGAATCCAAGGAAATCCAAATTAATCCAACCCCCGAAAACCGCCTAGTTGCGGAGCTGCGGGGTCCAGCTGCGTAGGCCTGAGGAAATCCAAATATCCCGCGCCAGAGGGAACGGCGCGGCTTGAGCGCGCCGCCTTCCGGGCGTCCTCGGGGACCGACGAGGCCTATGGCGTCGCCTTGAACGGATTCCTGACGGGATATGTCGGCGGTGGGGCAGCCCGATCGTCACAGCCGCGCGCAGACCGCTGTCGATGGGTCCGAAGGCCAAGACCCGAGCGGTCATTTCCGGAACGGCGACATGCCTTCGCGCGCAAGCTCGTCGGCCCGCTCGTTCAGGGGGTCGCCGGCGTGCCCTCGAACCCACAGCCAGTCGATGTCGTGCCTGGACGCCGCGTCGTCGAGGCGGCGCCAAAGATCCTCGTTCTTCACCGGCTTCTTGTCCGAGGTTCGCCAGCCGTTGCGCTTCCAGCCCGCAAGCCATCCGGTGACGCCGCCCCGCAGATACTGCGAGTTGGTATGCAGGCTCACCACACAGGGCCGGGTGAGCGTTTCGAGCGCCGCGATCGCTGCGGTCAACTCCATCCGGTTATTGGTCGTCAGGGGCGCCCCGCCTTTCAGTTCCTTTTCCCGCTCGCCATATCGGAGCACCGCGCCCCAGCCGCCGGGGCCGGGATTGCCCGAGCAAGCGCCGTCGGTCCAAATCGACACCCGGCCGCTCACCGCACGAGCCCGTAGTCCGCCGCCGACCGGACCCGCTGATGAAATCGCAGCTTATCGCGATATTCGAGCGGGTTTTTCGGGGCGACCTTGGCGCCCGCCGGCACGTTCAGCCAATCGACCAGCCGCGTCAGCATGAAACGCAGCGCGGCGCCGCGCGCCAGGATCGGCAGCGCCTCGACCTCCGCCTCGTCAAGCCGGCGCACACGCTCGTAGGCCGAAATCAGCGCCTGCCCCTTGGAGACGTTGAAAGCGGTGTCCGGCTCGAAACACCATGCGCTGAGGCAGATGGCGAGGTCGTAGGCAAACGCGTCGTTGCAGGCGAAATAGAAGTCGATAAGCCCCGAGAGCTTTTCGCCGAGAAAGAAGACGTTGTCATTGAACAGGTCGGCGTGGATGACCCCGCCGGGGAGCCCGGTCGGCCAGCGCGCGCCGAGAAAGGCGAGCTCCGCCGCGCAGGTCTGGCGCAGTTGCGGCGCCACCGAATCGGCCCGCCCCTCGGCGGCGTGAAAAAGCGGCGGCCAACCGTCGAGCGACAGGACGTTTGGCCGCTTCAGCGCGAAATCGGCGCCGGCGAGGTGCATGCGAGCGAGCGCCTCGCCGACCTCGCCGCAGTGGCGGACATTGGGGCGGCGGATCCAAAGGCCGTCAAGAAAGGTGACGATGGCGGCGGGCCGATCCTCGAGCATTCCGAGCGCCTCGCCGGTCCGGTTCCGCACCGGTTGGGGGCAAATTACGCCTCGCTTCGCCAGATGCTCCATCAACCCGACGAAAAAGGGAAGGTCGGCGGCTGCGACCCGCCTTTCGTATAGCGTCAGGATGAACTGCCCTTTGGTCGTGCGCAGCAGGAAATTCGAGTTCTCCACCCCCTCCGCGATGCCCTTGAACGACACGCTCTCGCCAAGGTCGTAATGGGCGAGAAACGCCTGCAACGTCTCGTCCGAGACCTCGGTATAGACTGCCATGCGGTGCTTTTCACGCTCACGCGAAAGGAGAACGCGCTCCGCTTAGCGGCGCCCCGTGAGCGCGTCAATCTGGCCGTGCGCCGAAGGGTGCGATCCAAAGCGGTGCAATTAGGCGGTGCGGCGTAGTGATTTGTTCGGGCTATTGTCATTGGCTGCAGCGGCACGTTGCCGGGCGAGGGCTTTCCAGTAGAATGGACGCACCCGCTGCGTCCCCAACCGATATTGCGGCTCCTGGACCTCTATTTCGCCGAATTTCGTGTGCCAGCGGAGTTTTTTTCGCCTTGGCGATACATCTGAGGACGTTGACGAATTTCCCGCTCCGTCGCCTCGACCCGCCGCTCGGCCCAACTGTGAAGCGCCTCCCGTCCCAGAAGACGCATCTCCTCGACCATCCGCTCTTCCGCAGCGTCGGCTTCCGTCAATTCCCCCTCGTCGCCTTCGACCGCCAGCACAATCGACGACACCCGCTGGCGAAGCTCCGGATGCGCCTGCAACGCCGCCATCAGCGCCTCATCGCTCAACTCCCCGACCGCCATCCAAATCCTCCCGCCAAATCACTCCAAACCCAACCTACTCTGCATCGCTTTGAATTCGCACCCGTGCGCCGAATGCGAGCCGCGGACCGAGTGCGAGGTCTTGCGGCCGGCTCCCTTGCGCTCTGTGTTTTGAGTTGACCTGATACCTGGGCTCAAAAACGCATCGACCTGTTTATGGAACGTGTAAACTTCGCGGCGGGCTCGCCATCCAAATCGGATCACCAGCCGGTGCTGTTGTTATCGCCATTGGCATATGCTGGAAATCGGGTATGGAAGGCCGAGTGCTGTGGTGGCGCTAATCTTTGCGGGGGTCTAATCGATGCGCATCGTCATGATTGGCGCCGGATACGTCGGCCTCGTTACAGGAACCTGTCTCGCCGATTTTGGACACGAAGTGGTATGTGTCGATACTCAAGCGGATAAGGTCGCCGCGTTGCGCGCCGGGCGTGTGCCCATTTATGAGCCGGGACTCAGCGAACTCGTTCTGGCCAACCAGAATTCCGGGCGGCTGGCCTTCACCACTAGCCTCAGGGAGGCGGCGCAGGGCGCAAAGGCGATCTTCATCGCGGTTGGCACGCCATCGCTCGCCGAAGTCGGCTCGGCCGACCTTCGGTATGCTTACTCAGCGGCACGTGAGATCGCAGAGGTGATTGAGGATTTCACGGTCGTCGTCGTCAAGTCGACGGTTCCGGTGGGGACTTGCGATGAGATCGAGCGGATCATCGCCGAACGCTTGCCGCGCGAAAAGTTCTCGGTCGTCTCCAATCCGGAATTCCTCCGCGAAGGTGCAGCGATCGAGGATTTCAAGCAGCCCGACCGCATCGTCGTCGGCGTCGAGGATGAGCGGGCGGCCACGGTCATGCGCGAGATGTATCGGCCGATGGAGGGTTTCGCCGGCCCGCTCGTGCTTACGACACGACGCAGTTCGGAGATGATAAAATACGCCGCCAACGTGTTTCTTGCGATGAAGGTGACGTTCATCAACGAAATTGCAGACCTGTGCGAGCGAGTAGATGCGGACGTGGTCGACGTCTCGCGCGGCATAGGCCTCGACAAGCGCATCGGCGCCCGCTTCCTCAATCCGGGGCCGGGCTTTGGCGGCTCGTGCTTTCCGAAGGACACTTTGGCGCTGACCAGGCTCGCCATCGACGCCAAGTCGCCGATCCGGCTGGTCGAAACCCTGGTCGACGTCAACGAGAAGCGAATGGTTGCAATGGCGCACAAGATCCGCAACGCCTGCGGCGGATCCGTCGAAGGCAAGCGCATCGCGGTTCTCGGCCTCACCTACAAACCCAAGACTGACGATATGCGCGACGCCCCGAGCCTGGTCATTGTGCCGGAGCTTCAGAAGGCTGGCGCGACAATCGTCGCCTACGATCCAGAGGGCCTGAGGATGGCCAAGCCTCTGTTACCCGGCGTGGGGTTTGCTGAGAGCGCCTACGCCTGCGTTCAGGGGGCTGACGCGGCGGCGATCGTCACGGAATGGGACGAGTTCCGAGCGCTCGACCTGCTCCGGGTCAAGGCGGCGCTGAAGGCGCCAATCATCGTCGACCTTCGCAACATTTACTCGATCGCGGCGATGAAGGCTCTCGGCTTCCGCTATGTCTGCGTCGGTCGAGGCTCGGGTGGCGAGGGTTGACGGCCCGCCAGCACGTTCGGCCGTTTGATCTCGGCCAAGCAGGTCTTTGGCGCACCTCACTCTAACCGCTTGTGAACATTCTATTATGTCAAAAAAGGCTCGGTCCTGCGTAATCATCGTCGAAAACTTGCCGGTCCCGTTCGACCGGCGGGTCTGGCAGGAGGCGACTGCGCTTATTCGTGCGGGGTGGCGCGTCTCGGTGATCTGCCCTTCGAACGCGAAGTTCCCCGAGCCTTTCGAAGTCATCGACGACATCGCGATCTACCGGCATCCGCTGCCGCCCGAGGGGCGCGGAGCGGCGGCCTATTTCCGCGAATATTCGGCTGCGCTGTTTCACCAGGCGCGCCTGCTCATCAAGGTCTATCGGGAGCGCGGCTTCTCAATCATCCAGGCCTGCAACCCACCGGACCTGATCGTCCTGCTTGCGGCGCCTTTCAGGCTCCTCGGCAAGCGGTTCATTTACGACCAGCATGACGTCAGTCCGGAGCTGTTCATCGTCAAGTTCGCGAACAAGGGCTTTCTCTATAAGGCGCTGCTGGTCTTCGAGCGCTGCTCGTACGCGATGGCGGACTTCGTCATTACCGCCAACGCGACTTTCAAGGATCTGGCCGTGAGCCGCGGCCGCAAGGCGCCTGAGCGCGTCGTGGTGGTTTACGGCGTTCCGGACCGAATGCGGATCCACCGGGTCGACCCTGAGCCGTCGGTGCGCGGCGACCGCAGGTTCGTCGTCGGCTATATTGGAATCATTAACGAGCAGGACGGCGTCGACCACTTTGTCCAGGCGGTCGCCGAGATTGTCCGCAACGGATACTTCGACTTTTGCGCGGTCGTCGTCGGCGATGGCCCCGCTCTTCCCGGCGTCAAGGCGCTGGCGACGTCGCTCGGCCTCGACGATCATATCCTGTTTACTGGGTATCTGAGCGGTCAAACCCTGCTTGCCCATATCAGCGCCTTCGACATCGGCGTCATTCCCGACCCGTACAATGAAGCCAACGACCTGATGAGCATGAACAAGGTGTTCGAGTATTGCGCGCTTGGCATCCCCACGGCTTGCTATCCCCTGAGGGAGACTAAGCGCCTGCTTGGCGACGCCGGCGTCTATGCGCCAACTCTAGATCCGGCCGGCCTTGCGGAAGCCTGCCTGCGTCTGATGCAGGACGACAGCCTACGCATGCGTTGCAGGCAGGAAGCCGCGAAGCTGTCTACGGAGATGTTCGTCTGGGAAAACGAGGCGAAGAAGTACGTCGACGCCTATGAGCGCACTCTGGCGCGGGAGTAAGCGGCTTTCGCTTACACCTGCTCGCGCAGCGTGCGCGGCAGAGGAAAAGCCATCGACTCGCTCGCCGTCGTCAATGTCTCAAGCGACACCTCGTAGTGCGCGCGAAGCGCCTCGAGAACCCGCTGGACCAGGCTCTCCGGGGCGGAGGCGCCCGCGGTGACTGCGACAGAGCCGACACGGGCGAGCGCCGGCCAGTTGATGCCGGTCTCATCGGCGACGAGTTGCGCCGAGCAGCCCTCGCGTTCGGCGACCTCACGCAGGCGCTGGGAATTGGAGGAGTTGTCCGCGCCGACCACGATTGTGGCCTCGACCTGCTGCGCAGCAGTCTTCACAGCCTTCTGACGGTTGGTGGTGGCATAGCAGATGTCCTCGCAGGGCGGGACATGGATGGCGGGAAAGCGCGCCTTCAGCGCAGCGACAACGCCGCGGGTGTCGTCGACCGACAGCGTCGTCTGCGTCGCGTAGGCGATCGGTCGACCGTCGTCGGGCCCGAGGGCCTCGACCTCAGCGATCGAACTCACCAGCGTCACGGCGCCGGGCGGCAGTTGCCCCATGGTGCCGATCACCTCGGGATGGCCGACATGGCCGATGAGAATGATCCGCCGTCCGCGCCGGTAATGAACCTGCGCCTCGCGATGGACCTTGGTCACGAGCGGGCAGGTGGCGTCGATCGTGAAGAGGTTCCTGCGCTTGGCCTCTTCCGGCACCGCCACGGCGACGCCGTGGGCCGAGAAGATTACCGGCCGCGAACCCGGCGGCGCCTCGCAAAGCTCCTTGATGAAGATCACGCCCTTGGCTTTGAGCGAGTCGACGACGAACTTGTTGTGCACGATCTCGTGCCGCACATAGACGGGCGCGCCGTAGAGCTTAAGCGCTCGCTCGACAATGTCGACTGCCCTCACCACCCCGGCGCAGAAGCCGCGCGGCGCGCAGAGAACGACGCGAAGCGGAGGTTTTGGCGCTGGTGAGGGTGCTGTCATCAACAGCCTGCATGTCGGGCGCCGAGCCTCCCGGTGTCAAGGGCGCAAGCCGAGCGCCGACAGCGACAAAAGCATGCCGCTCTGTTGGCGAACAGGATCCCGAAGGCGGAACCCAGGCGTGTGGCGCATTAGACCGCGTCGCGCGCTTGTGCGCGTGATGCGGTGCACTACGTAGATTTCCGGATATGGTGCCCGAATCAAATGCTTTAGAAGTCTTTCGGCTATGAGGAAACGATAAACCGGGATTAAGCGCAGAATTATTTCTTAAAGCGCATTTAACTGACAATTTACGCGGGGGCAATTTACGCGGAGGAGATGATCGATCGGCGAGCATGAACGGTCGACTGCACTAGTGGCGCCACGGAGGAACGGGTGGAACTTTACGATTTCGAGGTTTTAAGCGGTGACGAGATCATCGCAGCCGAACGAGGCGTCCTTCTTCGAAGTCCGAGAGCGGCTTGGCCCAAGGTCATCAGGCTGGCCAAATGCGCGCCCTCGAAGACATGCCGGATTCGCGTGAAGGAGCGCGGCGAAACGATCATTATCGTCGGCGCGTCCGCCGCGTTGCTCTATGCCGATTTCGACTTTCCCGAGGCGGCCTGAGCGAAGCGACATCGTGCTTCGCCTCGATTCCTAAGCTCGAGGCCGACGAGGTTCAAGTCGTAGAGCGGGCAAGCGCACGTTTCGCCGGAGAGCGCGCTAAAACAGGCTTTCCGTCCTGTGCATTTCCCAGCCGCGGGGCGCCCGCGCCGGCCTAGTCCCGGTTGCCGCGACGCTATAAGTGTCCCGGACCTCGAAAGTCCGGGACCGGCCTCTTGAACGACCGTCAGATCGTCCGCGACAAGGGTCGACCCGTGTTTACCCAGGGGTCGCTGATGCGGCATGTCGCGGTCATGACCGCGACAGGGGCGATCGGCCTCATGGCGATTTTCGCCGTCGATCTCATGTCGCTCTTCTGGGTTTCGCGGCTCGGCGACCAGGCGTTCAAGGCCGCCGTGGGTTATGTCGGCCTTGTGACGTTTTTCGCCATGTCGATCAATATCGGCCTGACGATCGCGGCGTCCGCCACCGTTTCGCGCGCAATCGGCGCCGGCGACCGGCCGCGCGGCCGACGGCTTGCTGCGTCGTCGCTGACGATCGCCGCGCTTGTGTCGACAGGCGTGACCGTCGTGATGTTCGTCTCGCGCGACTGGGGCCTTGCGCATATCGTTCACGCACGCGGCGAGCCTCTCGCGGTGGCCTCGAAGTTTCTCGCCATCACGCTCCCGGCCAATGTCCCGATGGCGCTCGGCATGGCGATGTCCGGCCTGTTGCGGGCGGTCGGCGACGCGCGCCGCGCCATGTACGTGACGCTGTCCGGGGCGCTCGTCACCGCCGTCCTCGATCCGACGCTCATCTTCGGCCTCGGCCTCGGCGTCTACGGCGCCGCTTGGGCGACGGTCGCCTCGCGCCTCGCGTTCCTGGCCGTCGGCTGGCGGGGTTCGGTGATCGTCCACGATATCGTGGCGCGTCCGAGCCTCAGGGCGGCGCGTAGCGATTTCGGGCCAATCATGGCGATCGGCTTCCCGGCCATCATGGCCAATCTCGCGACGCCCGTCGGGTCGGCGTACACTGTGCGGGTGTTTTCCGACATCGGCGAGGCGGCGATCGCCGCAGGCGCGATCATCGACCGCGTCACGCCGGTCGCCTTCGGCGTGATCTTCGCCCTCACCGGCTCGGTCGGACCGATCATCGGCCAGAATTACGGGGCTCGGCTGATGGGGCGGGTCCAGCGCACGCTCACGGATTCCTTCATCCTCTCGGTCGGCTATGTGCTCGTCGCCTGGGCCCTGCTGGCGCTCGCCGCGCCGCTGATCGTCGCCGCCTTCGACGCGACAGGCGACAGCGCCGCTTACCTGACCTTCTACTGCCGCTGGGGCGTTGCGGCCTGGCTGTTCCTCGCCTGCCTGTTCGTCGCCAACACGGCTTTCAATAATCTCGGTTTTCCCGTCTTGAGCATGATTTTCAACTGGGGCCGGGCGACGCTCGGCACGATTCCGTTCGTGACCTTGGGCGTCCGATATGGTGGAGTGAAGGGCGGTCTTGTCGGCGTCGCTCTCGGATGCGCCCTCTTCGGCGTGATCGGGGTCGCGACGGCCTATGGGACGACGGCGCGGCTGGCCCGGCGACTGCAGCCGGAGCGAGGCGGAGGAGGGTGGAAGTCATGACGCTCAGCGACATTCTGCAGAACGCCCAGGGCGGGAAGGCGGTCGAAAACCTCGCCATGCGCTACGGCCTCACGTCCGAACAGGCCGAGGCCGCCACTCAGGCGCTGATCCCGGCGTTTTCGGTCGCGCTCGAGCGTCTGAAGGCCGATCCAGAGGCCCTCGGCGGCCTGATCGCGGAGGTGGCCGGGGGCGGCCATGTCGCGTCCTACGCGGAGCCCGCCGCAGCCGACGGCGCGACCGGCGCAGGGGCCGCGACCCGGGTGTTCGGTTCGTCCGAGGCGATCGGCGAGGTCGCCCGGCACGTGGCCCAAGCGGCCGGCGTCGCGCCCGAAACGATCGAGGCGATGCTGCCGGCGGTCGCCTCGATCCTGCTCGGCGGCCTCGCCCACGCGATGGCGGGCCAGGGCCTGTCGGGCGTGCTCGGCGACCTCGCCAGCGCAGCCGCCGCGCCCGGCGGTCTTGGGGCCGCGCTTGGCTCGCCGGAGAGCTCGGGCGGCGGGCTCATCGGCATGCTGAGCTCGATCTTTGGCGGCTCGCATCAGCCGGGCGCCCCGCAGACGGCCGCGCTGGTTGCCGGGCTGACCACGCTGAGCGGCATGTTCGCCGCCGGAGCGGCAGCCTCGCAGGCCCATCAGGCGAGCCTTAGCGCGGTCGCCGCAACCTTCATTCCGCCGCAGACGCCAACCTGAGGCCGAAGCGCCCGGAAGGCGCGTCAAGGCTCCGCCGGCCGTCAATTGCTTTCTTCAGGCTGCGCCACTATCTAGCCTCGGGAAGCCGGATCGCCGGCCGCAGGGGCGTATTGCCGAATGGCTCGCGACGTCGTCGATGGGGAAATTGTCGAAACTCGCGACGCGCTCGCGGCCTGGTTCGAAGCGGGATGCAAGCATGACGCGCCGTTGCGCGTCGGGACCGAGCACGAGAAGATCCTGTTCTATCGGGCGACCCGCGCGCCCGTCCCTTACGAGGGGAAGCGGGGGATCGGCGCGCTGCTCGAGGGCATGAACGCCCGCCTCGGCTGGGAGCGGATCGAGGACGGCGGCCATCTCATCGGCCTTTTCGACGAAGAGGGCGGAGGGGCGATCTCGCTCGAGCCCGGCGGGCAGTTCGAGCTCTCCGGCGCGCCGCTCATGACGACGCACGAGTCGGCGGACGAACTGGCTCGCCATGTCGACGTCTGGCGGTCGGTCGCCGAGCCGCTCGGCCTTTCGGCGCTCTCGCTCGGCATGAGCCCGAAGTGGACGCTCGCCGAGACTCCGACAATGCCGAAGAGCCGGTACGGCATCATGAAGCGCTACATGCCGAAGGTCGGGACGCGCGGCCTCGACATGATGTTTCGCACCGCGACGGTGCAGACCAACCTCGATTTCCGCGACGAAGGGGACATGGTGACGAAGCTGCGCGTCGCGCTGGCGCTTCAGCCGGCGATCACGGCGCTCTGCGCCAATTCGCCATTCACCGATGGCCAGCTCAACGGCTTCCTTTCCGCCCGGTCGGAGATCTGGCGCCATACCGACCCCGACCGGACCGGCACGCTGCCCTTCGCCTTCGAGCCCGGCATGGGCTTTGAGCGCTACGTCGACTATGCGCTCGACGTGCCGCTCTATTTCCTCAAGCGCGGCTCGGCCTATGTCGACGTCGCCGGCGGCAGCTTTCGCGATCTTCTGGCCGGCCGGCTGGCCGCGGCGCCGGGCGAGCGCGCGACCATGGCCGACTGGGCGAACCACCTGTCGACCATCTTTCCCGAGGTGCGGCTGAAGCGCTATCTCGAAATGCGCGGCGCCGACGTCGGACCGCCGGCGCGGATCGTCGCGATGACGGCGCTGACGGCCGGACTTTTCTACGATTCGGACGCGCTGAGCTCGGCCTGGTCGCTGGTCGAGGACTGGACGGCCGAGGACCGGCAGGCCCTGCGCGACCAGGTTCCGAAGCTCGGCTTCTCCGCCAAGGTCCAGGGCCGCTCGCTCCAGGCCGTCGCCGCCGACATGGTCGCGCTTGCGCACGGCGGGCTGAAGCGCCGGGCCCAGACGAACGACCGCGGCGAGGACGAAACGGTGTGGCTTGCGCCCTTGGAGGCGATCGTCGACAGCGGACGTTCGCCGGCCGAAGGCTGGATCGACCGCTTTGACGGCTCTTGGGGCCATTCGGTCGATCCCGCGTTCGAGGAGGCGGTTTTCTAAGGCGCCGATCGCCTGCAAGCTTTGGCGATCGGCCCGCCGAAAATCCCGGGCGCGGATCCCATGTTTTCAAGGTCTTGCCGCCGATTTTCCGGGCGATCGGACCGGCCGGGCGGGCGTCGGCGCCAGGACCCGCCAAGGCGACGCCGTCATCCGCACGGGCGCCCGGCCTCGGCGTTACGGGGCGATCCCCGACCGGAGCGACGGGCTGCAAGCTTCGGCGATCGACCCGCCGAAAACCCGGGCGCGGATTCCATGTTTTCAAGGCCTTGCGGCCGGTTTTCCGGGCGATCGGACCGGCCAGCGGCGCCTCGGCGCAGGACCCGTCAAAGCGAGCGCCGTCATCCGCAAGTGCGCCCGGCCTGGGACTTACGGGGCGATCCCCGACCGGAGCGACGGCCTGCGAGCTTCGGCGATCGACCCGCCGAAATCTCGGGCGCGGATTCCATGTTTTCAATGGCTTGCGGCCGATTTTCTGGGCGATCGGGCGATCGCAACTCCCGAGGAGTCGCCTTCGGCGAGAGCCCCCTCCACCATGCTTCGCATGGTCCCCCTCCCCGCGCTGACGCGCGAGGGCGGAAAGGGCGGCGACGCCTCTCCCCCCCGTGGAGCGAATGCGGAATGGGGGAGGGGGACCGTCCGAAGGACGGTGGTGGGGGCCGCGCCGCGACGGGGCTTGGGAGTTGCGGGCGATCGCAACGGCCGTGCGGGCGTTGGCGCCAGGACTCGTCAAAGCGCGCGCCGTCATCCCAACGGCGCCCGGCCTCGGCGTTACGGGGCGATCGCCGACCGGGGCGACGGCCTGCAAGCTTCGGCGATCGACCCGCCGAAAACCCGGGCGCGGATTCCATGTTTTCAAGGCCTTGCGGCCGATTTTCCGGGCGATCGGACCGGCCGGGCGGGCGTCGGCGCCAGGACCCGTCAAGGCGAGCGCCGTCACCGCACGGGCGCCCGGCCTCGGCCTCACGGGGCGATCCCCGACCGGAGCGACGGCCTGCAAGCTTCGGCGATCGACCCGCCGAAAACCCGGGCGCGGATTCCATGTTTTCAAGGCCTTGCGGCCGATTTTCCGGGCGATCGGGCGATCGCAATTCCCGAGGAGTTCCGCCTTCGGCGAGAGCCCCCTCCACCATGCTTCGCATGGTCCCCCTCCCCCGCGCTGACGCGCGAGGGCGGAAAGGGCGGCGACGCCTCTCCTCCCCCGTGGAGCGAATGCGGAATGGGGGAGGGGGACCGTCCGAAGGACGGTGGTGGGGGCCGCGCCGCGACGGGGCTTGGGAGTTGCGGGCGATCGCAACGGCCGTGCGGGCGTTGGCGCCAGGACTCGTCAAAGCGCGCGCCGTCATCCCAACGGCGCCCGGCCTCGGCGTTACGGGGCGATGTCCGACCGGGGCGACGGCCCGCGCGCTTCGGTGATCGAGCCGGCGAAATCCCGGGCGCGGATTCCATGTTTTCAAGGCCTTGCGGTCGATTTTCCGGGCGATCGCAACGGCCGTGCGGGCGTTGGCGCCAGGACTCGTCAAAGCGCGCGCCGTCATCCCAACGGCGCCCGGCCTCGGCGTTGCGGGGCGTCTCCCGACCGGTGCAACGGCCTACGCCCTTCGGCCATCGAGCCGAAATCCCGGGCGCGGATTCCATGTTTTCAAGGCCTTGTGGCGGATTTTCCGGGCGGTCGTAACTGCCAAGGCGCGTCACGGAGCTGAACCTGTCAGACCCCTCGCCGTCGTTGCGGGCCCCGGAGGGCGTCGAAAGACGCGCGTCTCTCGACTGGCTTTGGCGGCATGACGATTCAGGCGAACGTCGGGCGCCCAGGTTCCCGTGGATCTCCGTGTCGCCCTTCGGGCTCCCCGCGACGACGGACCAGGGGCGCTTGGCTGTGGAGTGACGGCATGGCGCCGCTTCGTCCTTTGCGTTTCTCAAAGCCGTCGTGCCCGCGGATGCGGCGGCCCTCGGGCGCGGGGCGGCTTCGCGCCAACGCGACAGGACGTCCGGGCCGCGACTCCGGGTCCTCGGACGCGCGGCGAAGACCGCGGCCGTTCTGCCGATCGTGCTGCCGCCTTTCATCGCCCTCGCTGGCCCCATGCGCGCTTCCGAAATCGCCCTCGCGGATGGAGCGCGCTTCCGACCTGAAATCAGAGCTTACCGCGAATCTTGGCCTATGTACATGTTTTGTTCCAAGCGCGCCAGCGCGGGATCACGATACGGCCCAGCGGTTCTGCAAATCGGAGAAAGAGGCCGCGCGCCGCTCATGATGCTAACGTGGCGCGTGGCCCCGCGAAATGGCCGACAAAGCGCGAGGCGCCAGCCCTATGTCGGATCCGAAAGACCCCTTGGCGCGCTTTGCGGAGCGCCTGAGCCTGCCGCTCATCGCGGCGCCGATGTTTTTGGTTTCGGGCGTCGATCTCGTGGTTGCGGCCTCAGGACACGGGGTGATCGGTTCGTTTCCCACCGCAAATTGCCGCAACGCGGATGAGTTCGAACTCGTGGCTCATCGAGATGGACGCGCGCCTGCGGCGCCGCGCCGACGAAACCGGCGCCGCCTGCGCGCCGATCTCACCGAACCTGATCGTGCACCGCTCGAACGTCCGCCTTCGCGACGATCTGCGGATCGTGCTTAAGCACGCTCCGGAACTGGTCATCACCAGCGTGGGCTCGCCGGGCCCCGTCCTTGCCCCGCTTCACGACGCCGGGGCGTTGGTGTTCGCCGACGTCGCGAGCATCCGTCACGCCGAGCGCGCGGTCGAGGCCGGGGCGGACGGGCTGGTGCTCTTGACGGCTGGCGCCGGCGGCCAGACCGGCTGGCTGAACCCATTCGCGTTCACCCGCGCGGTCCGACGGTTTTTCTCCGGCCCGATCGTCCTTGCCGGCGGCGTCAGCGATGGAGTCGCATTGCGCGTCGCACGGACGCTGGGCTGCGATCTGGCCTACATGGGGACCCGGTTCATCGCCACGCGCGAGAGCATGGCCGACCCACGTTACAAGGCCATGCTGGTGGCGAGCAGCGCCGACGACATTCTCCTCACGCGCGCCTTGACGGGATTGCAGACCAATATGCTGAGGCCGTCGATCGTCGCCGCAGGGCTCGATCCCAACTCCTTGCCCGAGCGCGGCGGCATCGACATCAGCAAGGATATCGACGTCGGAGCGCAAGACAGCCGGCCCACCCGTTGGCGCGACATCTGGAGCGCCGGCCATTCGACGTCCGGCGTTTTGGACGTGTCGTCGGCGGCCGATCTGATCGGCCAAAATTTGGCGGAATACCAGGCGGCGTGAGCCGGGGCGTCCTGATGATACGCGCGTTCAGAGCGCCTAGAACAAAAAAAGAACTTGCCTCTCGGAACAAACCGTGTACACATCCCGGCCGGGGGGCGCGGGACCGCTATTGCGGATCGGACCCCGCCCGTGAGAGAAGGACCCGAACGATGAGCCAGCCGATTCTGCGCGTGGTGGAAGGGACCCCAGTGGACAAGACCAAGGCGCTCGATGCAGCGCTCTCGCAGATCGAGCGCGCTTTCGGCAAGGGCTCGATCATGCGGCTGGGCAAGAACCAGCAGGCGGTCGAGATCGAGACCGTTCCGACCGGCTCGCTCGGGCTCGACATCGCGCTCGGCGTCGGCGGCCTGCCGCGCGGGCGGGTGGTCGAGATTTACGGCCCCGAATCCTCAGGCAAGACGACGCTGACTTTGCACGTGATCGCCGAAGCGCAGAAGCGCGGCGGCGTCTGCGCCTTCGTCGACGCCGAGCATGCGCTGGATCCCGTCTACGCCAAGAAGCTTGGCGTCAACCTCAACGACCTCCTGATCTCCCAGCCGGACACCGGCGAGCAGGCGCTCGAGATCACCGATACGCTGGTGCGCTCCGGCGCGATCGACGTGCTGGTGATCGATTCGGTCGCGGCGCTGACGCCACGGGCCGAGATCGAGGGCGAGATGGGCGAGTCGCAGCCGGGCCTGCAGGCCCGGCTGATGAGCCAGGCGCTGCGCAAGCTCACCTCGTCGATCTCGCGCTCCAACACCATGGTCATCTTCATCAACCAGATCCGGATGAAGATCGGCGTCATGTACGGCTCGCCCGAGACGACGACCGGCGGCAACGCCCTCAAGTTCTACGCGTCCGTGCGCCTCGACATCCGCCGAATCGGCGCGATCAAGGACCGCGACCAGGTTGTCGGCAACCAGACGCGGGTCAAGGTGGTCAAGAACAAGGTCGCCCCGCCGTTCAAGCAGGTCGAGTTCGACATCATGTACGGCGAGGGCATCTCCAAGAGCGGCGAGCTTGTCGACCTCGGCGTCCGGGCCGGGGTGGTGGAGAAGTCCGGCGCCTGGTTCTCTTACGACAGCGTTCGCCTCGGCCAGGGTCGCGAGAACGCCAAGGCCTTTCTCAAGACCAACCCCGAAATGGCCGACCGGATCGAACACGCCATCCGCGAAAATTCAGGCCTGATCGCGGAGCGGATTCTCGACAACGCCGGCCCCACGGAAGAGGCCGAGGCGGAGGGCTGACCGGCCTCATGCGGGGTCGCGCCGCCATTGTCGCCGAACGCGGCGACGGTCCGATAGCAAGATTCTCCGTCCGGGACTAACATGGAGACGCGCCGTTCGCTGCGGCGCCCCCGGACCGCGGTCGGGAACGCCATCCATGACGACCAGCAAGCCCGAGTCCCCGCCGTTCTGGAAGCTCAAGTCGCTCGAGGAGATGACCCCGGCGGAATGGGAGAGCTTGTGCGACGGCTGCGCCCGTTGCTGCCTCGTCAAGCTCGAGGACGAAGACACCGGCGACATTCACTTTACCGACGTCGGCTGCACGCTGCTCGACGCCAAGACTTGCCGCTGTCGCGACTATCCTCGACGAAGCAGCCGGGTTCCCGACTGCGTCCGGCTGACGCCCGCCGTCGTTCGCACGCTCACCTGGCTGCCGGTCACCTGCGCCTATCGACTTGTCTCGGAAGGCAAGGACCTGCCGGATTGGCATCCGCTCGTCTCCGGTTCGGAGGACAGCGTCCACGCGGCCGGCGTCTCGATCCGGGGCCGGGTCTATGCCTCCGAGGACGACCTCGCCCAAGACCGCTGGCCGGATCGGATTGTGCTGTGGCCGAACCGTCCGCCAAGGCGTCGAAAGCAGGCCGCCGAGTGAGCAATCTCGTGCGGGTAGAGTTTCGCGATGGACGATAAGGCCGCCTCATCACGAAGCGGCCTGACTGAGAAAACGCATCAGGCCGAGGCGCTTGGCCGGGACCGAAGGGCGTCGTGCCAGCGAGTGAGGTTCGTCAACTCGGGCGGAATCGCGATCCGCGCGGACCTGGTGAAGTCCAGCGCCACCAGACCGGTGATGTCGGCGACAGAAAAGCGATCGCCCGCAACGAACGGCCGGTCGCGCAGACTATCGTTAAAGATCATCATGCTGCGCAACACGCGGGGGCGATTGGCGGCCGCCCAGTCGGCGATCTGCGGGTCTTCCATCTTCGCCATATGCGGATGGGTGTGCCGGAAAACCTGGGCGATCGGCAGCAAGAGATGCCATTCGACCCGCCGCTGCCACATCTCGACCGTCGCGCGTTCGAGCGGGTTCGCGCCGAACAGGTTCGGCTCGGGGTGCAACTCCTCGATGTAGCGGCAGATGGCGATCGATTCGCCGATCACCGTGCCGTCGTCGAGTTCCAACGTCGGGATCTGCTGGAACGGATTGACCGCGGAGTAGCCCGGCGTCTTGTGCTCGAGCTGTGCGAGATCGACCTCCACGCGCGGGATCGACAGCCCCTTCTCGCTTAAAAAGATGCGGACCCGGCGTGGGCTCGGGGCGAAATTGGAATTGTAAAATTTCATCGGCGCCTCCGGCCCGTTCGCGCGAAGCAAGCATAACCAATCCTTGCCGCAAATCGTCAACCTGGGCGAGCCCGCGTCAGCGCCTCGTTAATCCTTTGAACAGCATAATGGGCGCACGGGTTGTGGTGCGTACCGACGTCATGATTGAATCGAAGACGCAGAGCCGAGCGGGCGGACGGATCGATCCGGACGTTGCCGCGCGTCGCCGCAAGATGACCACTGAACTCAGGCGCGCCCGCCAGATCCTGACGGGGCCGGAGGCGCCGTCCCATTCGGCCGCCATGACGCAGCTGTTCGCCCAGATCAACCGCAACGCGGGACCCATGCTGGGCCTCGTCGCCCTCGGCGCCGCCGGCGCCGCCCTCGGCATGATCGGCGCGGCGCCTGTCGCCATATGGGCCCTATTCATCGGTTGCGCAGTCAGTCTCGTCTATGCGCTGCCGATCGCGTTTCTCGAAAACGGGGAAGCGGACAAGAGCGGGACCGCGTGGCGAAGCAAGTTCGTGCTCGCCACGGCTTTCTGCGGCTCGGCCTGGGCCTACCTGATCGTCGCGCTTCTGCGCTCCCGGGAACCCGACGCCGCGGCCTTCGCCATGATCCTCATGCTGCTGGTCGCGACCGTCATGTCGCTCCTGGCCGCGACGATTCCCGCGGCTTTCGTCGCCGGCATGGCGCCGATGATCGTCGGCGTCGTTCTCGTCTACGCCTCGCGCCTCGACCACATGGCGCTGCCGGTCGTGGCCACCACGATCGGGGTCATCGCCTATTTCCTCGTGGTCGTGCAGCGCCTTCACGCCGCCGCCGCAAACAACATCTCCCTGCAGGCGGAAAAGGATTCGCTGATCGCCGAACTCGAGCAGGCGAAGCTCAATTCCGACGAGGCTCGGCGTCGCGCCGAAAGCGCCAACCTCGCCAAGTCGCGCTTCCTCGCCACCATGAGCCATGAATTGAGGACCCCGCTCAACGCCATTCTCGGCTTCTCGGAAGTGATGAAAGGCGAGCTCTTCGGCCCTCACGGCGTTCCCGCCTACAAGGAATACGCCAATGACATTCACGTCAGCGGCCAGCACTTGCTGATGCTCATCAACGAAATCCTCGACCTGTCGCGGGTCGAGGCCGGGCGGTACGAACTGAAGGAGGAGGCGGTGTCGCTTCCCGCCGTGGTGGAGGATTGCTGCCGGCTTCTGTCGATGCGCGCCAAGAGCCGCAATCTGGCGATCACCGAGACGCTGGACAGGGATCTGCCGCGCATCTGGGCGGACGAGCGGGCGGTGCGCCAGGTGACGCTCAACCTCTTGACCAACGCCATCAAATTCACGCCGCAGGGCGGTTCGGTCGCGGTCAAGGTCGGCTGGACCGGGTCGGGCGGCCAGTATGTGTCGATCAAGGACACCGGCCCGGGCATTCCTGCGGAGGAGATTCCGGTCGTCCTGTCGTCTTTCGGCCGCGGCTCGCTGGCGCACAAGAACGCCGAGGAGGGGACCGGTCTCGGACTGCCGATCGTCAAGGGGCTGATCGAGCTTCACGGCGGCCAGTTCCGACTGACCTCGAAGGTCCGGCAAGGCACCGAGGCGGTCGTCATCTTCCCGCCCGAGCGCGTCATGACGGCGCTGGCGGCGCTCGATCCGAACGCGCCTGCCGCCGCCGCCGAAGCCAAGGGCCGAGGCGCTCGGCGCCGCCGGTCCGATCCGGCCCGGGCGGCCTGACCTCACGTCGGCGGTTTCTCGCCGAAGCCCGCCGCTTCGAGGGCGAGATGGACCCGGTTCTGGAAGCTCGCGTCCTGACCGTCGACGATGAGCGGCGCGGCCTCCGCCACCGCGCGGCAGACGGCCTCGACCCAGCCCGTCTCGGACTTGGCGAAGTCGCTGAGCACGTAATTGTAGACGAGCGCCTTGTCGCCCGGATGGCCGATGCCGAGGCGAACGCGCCGGTAGTCGTTTCCGACATGCGCGGTGATCGACCGCAGGCCGTTGTGTCCCGCAGCGCCGCCGCCGACCTTCACCCGCACCTTGGCGGGCGGCAGATCGAGCTCGTCGTGAAGCACCGTCAGGGCGTCCACATCGAGCTTATGGAACCGCAACGCCTCGCCGACGCTGCGGCCCGATTCGTTCATGTAGGTCTGCGGCGCGAGCAAGAGGACGCGCTCGCGCCCGATCACGCCCTCGCAGACGAGGCCCGAGAAGCGGGCGCGCAACGGCCCGAAGCGATGCGCGGCCGCGATCGTCTCGAGCGCCATGAAGCCGATATTGTGGCGGTTATGGGCGTGACGCGCCCCCGGATTGCCGAGTCCCGCGATGACGAGCATGGGCCCCCGTTCGGAACGCGCAGCCGGGCGGCGCGCCCCCCTCCCGCCAAAGCGGGGGGAAGCGCGGGCGTCTTACTTCTTGGCCGCGGGCTTGGCCGGGGCGGCAGTCGCGGCCTTCGCCGGCGCGGCGGCGGCCTTCGCCGGAGCGGCGGCGGCCTTGGCCGCCGGAGCGGCAGCCGGGGCGGCGGCTGCGGCCGGGGCGGCGGTCGGCTCCTCGGCCATCACGGTCGGCGGCACGATGGTCACCACGGTCAGGTCCGACTTTGTCGAGACCGCCTTGCAGCCCTCCGGCAGCTTGAGCGCCGAGACGTGCACCGAATTCGGCGAAATCGAGGCCGGCGAGGTCGACCGTGATCGCCTCGGGAATGGCGTCGGCGGGGGCCAGAACCTCGACCGTGTGGAGCACGAGATTGACCGTGCCGCCCTTCTTGATGCCGGGCGAGGCCTCGCGGTTCTCGACATGGACCGGAACGCCGATGCGGACGCGCGAGCCGGCGGTCAAGCGCAGGAAGTCGACGTGCACGGGCCGATCGTTGACGACGTCGAGCTGGTAGTCGCGCGGCAGCACGCGCTCCTTGCGGCCATCCATTTCGAGCTCGAAAATGGTGGTCAGGAAGTGCCCGGCGTAGATGAGCTTGTTGACGTCCTTGAAGTCGACCGAGATCGGCTCGGGTTTCACTCCGCCGCCATAGATAACGGCGGGAACGCGGCCTTCGCGACGAACGGAGCGGGCGGCCCCCTTGCCTGTCCCGCTACGCGTCACGGCCGCGAGTTGCTTGATCGCTGCCATGATGATGTCCTTTAAGTTTTGCTCGCGCCACGCCTCCAGGGGTGTCGGAAACGACGCGAGGGGCAGGCTTATAGAGGAGCCCGGTCCGCCCCGCAAGGCGCGGCGGAGCGATCGACCGACCTGCGCAAGCCGACCCAAAGCCCGTCGAAAGACGGGCGTCCTCGGCGCCCTTCGGGCCCCTCGCGATGACGGCGAGGGTAACGGCCAAGCCGGGCCGCGATGACGAGACCCTCATCCTGATCCCGGGTCAAGCTCGGGGCGGGGCCTGCCATTTCCAACTCGGTTTCGAGTGTTTTCAAGGAGATGCGGCGCTATTTGCGAGTCTCCGGCAACGCCGATGGGCGGTTTGGGAGTTAGGCAACTTTCGCAAGCCCGCTCGGTAAGACGAGGACGACGACACAGGGGCAAACGCCGGCCGCCGCTCCGCCGCGTCAACGGCGGGTCGAGGGGCATGGGGCGAGGGGCATGGGGAAGGACAGCAGCCGGCGCCGTCATTCGGGGAATCTTTTTCCGGTTGAAAGAGCACCCTACGTCGAATTCCGGATTAACATAAGAAAATGCTCCATATGTCGTAAAACCGGAAATGCTGCAGGGCCGTTGCGCTCGAGCCCTCGCGCTGATCGGCCGCCTCGCGCGCGACCAGCGGGCGCCCGGTCAGGGGGTCGGCGATATGCTGCTCGCCGACGCGATCCGCCGAATCCTTTCCGCCGCCGGCACGCTCGCCGTCTTTGCGATCGTCGTCGAGGCGAAGGACGAGAAGGCCGCAGGCTTTCACCCGCGATTTCGGATTCGAGTCCTTCCCGAGCCGTCCATCGCGTGTGTTCATGCCGGCCTCGCACGCCCTGGCGGCCATTGAAAAAGCCAGCGAATGAGCCCGATGAAAAATCAATCCGAGAGTGGAGGATGGTGAGAAGTTGGCCGGACGCCGCGGAATGTCGGATCGACGAGGCGAATGCGCCAAGCGAGCGCGGGAAAATCAAGCGGGAGGGCCAATTGACTCGCCCTCTCCCGATTGCGAAGAGATGCGCCGCCGGCGGCGAAAGAGGCCGCCGAACTTGAAAGCGCGCCAGGACCGTGCCAAATTGGGCTTGGATCGTCAGATAAGTATTTGAAATCGCGGGTGTAGCTCAATGGTAGAGCAGCAGCCTTCCAAGCTGAATACGAGGGTTCGATTCCCTTCACCCGCTCCAAAACTTCCAAGTCCTTGGCGTTGCGCAGGAACTCGCTAAGCAGAGAGTCTTAGCCTGGCCAACGGAACAAGCAAGTCAAATTGACCACAAAGAACACGAAGAAGCACCAAGGCGTACAAAGAGCCCTGTCGTTCTTTGCGTCCTTCGTGCCCTCTGTGGTGAAAGTCGAACTCTAACTTGGTCCATTTCGTTGAGCTCGCTAAAGGGATCTGCTTAGGCTCTCAGGTTCCCGCCCGGAGAGCGCTCGCCCCCGCGCGTCAACGCCCCAGCACTTCCGGAATCTTGTCCGCCGGCGGCGTGTTGCGGCTGCGGCCGGTGCGCACGATCCCGTCGATCATCGTCATGCCGACCCCCGGCAGATCGCCGAGGCGAACGGACTCGAGCAGGGTCGCGCCGGCGGAATTCTGCGCCCTGTCCATGAAGACGAAATCGGCGGCTCGGCCGACCTCGATCAGCCCGCAGTCGAGCGTGCGCATCCGCGCCGTATTGCCGGTCGCAAAGCAGAAGGCGACTTCGGGGGCGACCTCGCCGAGGCTCGACAGCATCGCGATCATCCTGAGGATGCCGAGCGGCTGAACGCCGGAGCCCGCCGGGCCGTCCGTGCCGAGGATGACGCGGTCGAGCTCGCCGAGCTCCCTCGCCGTGCGCAGGGTGAAAAGGGCGGCGCGCTCGTTGCCGTTGTGCACCAGTTCGAGGCCGCGCTTGCAGCTCTCGCAGATGCAGCGGATCTCGACGTCCGGCAGGGCGGTGTGGCCGCCGTTGACATGGCCGACGACATCGGTGTCGGCCTCGAGCACCACATCCGCGCCGATCAGGCCCGAGCCGGGAATGGACGGTCCGCCGGTGTGAATGGTCGACTGGATGCCGTATTTCCGCGCCCAGGCGACCATCTCTCTCGCCCCAGCGCCGTCTTTCACCCCACCGAGGCCCACTTCGCCGAGCAGCTTCACGCCGGCGTCGGCAAGATCCTTGAAGTCCTGCTCCGTCATGCCCGGTTCGATCACCGGCGCGCCGGCATGGAGCTTGACGCCATTGACGCGAAAGTTGCTGAACGTCCGCTGCGCCGTGATCGCATGCGCCTTGAGGCCGACGATGTCGCGCGGCCGGCCAGGCTGATGCACTTCGCCGGCCGAGATCATCGTGGTGACGCCGCCGTGCAGCGTGGAATCGATCCAGTTGAGCTGGCTCTGGCGCGGCGTCCAGTCGCCCGACACGGGATGGACGTGGCTGTCGATCAGGCCCGGCGCGACGACCGTCCCCTTCGCGTCGACCACGGTCGTCGCGCCTTCGGCGTCGAGATCCTTGGCGCGGCCGACGCCTGCGATGCGCCCGTCCACGACGACGATCGTGTCGGCGTCGAGGATCGGCCGCTCGATCGCGCCCGAGATGAGAAGGCCGATGTTGCGGATCACCGTTTTGCCGGCGCCGGCGGCGGCGGGGGCGTCATGGGCCATTGGGTTGGTCTCCTTGTCGAAGCGCCGTCTTCGGTCAGACGGCGAGATAGGCGTCGCGCACGTCGGGACGCGCTTCAAGCGCCTTGAAGGCGCCGGCGAAGCGCACCACGCCGCGTTCGAGGATCACCGCATCGTCGGCGATGAGGCGAGCGAAATGCAGGTTCTGCTCGGAGACGAGCAGGCTCAAGCCCTCCCGCTTCAGATCGAGGATGACTCTGGCCATCTCTTCCACGATGCGCGGCGCGATGCCCTCGGAAGGCTCGTCGAGCATGAGGAGCTTCGGATTGCCCATCAGCGTCCGGCCGATCGTCAGCATCTGCTGTTCGCCCCCGCTCATCGCGCCGCCGGGGCGACTCCTCTTTTCCGCGAGATTGGGAAAGAGCTCGTAGATCTTTTCCGGCGTCCAGCGGGGCGCGCCCTCGCGCGGCGGCTGCAGGCCGACCATCAGGTTTTCCTCGACCGTGAGCTCGGTGAAGATGCGGCGGTCCTCCGGCACATAGCCGAGGCCGGCGCGCGCGATGCGAAACGGTTCCTCGGCGACGATTTCGCGGCCGAGAAAGCGCACCGAGCCTTCGCGCCTGACGAGCCCGATGATCGCCTTGAAGGTGGTCGACTTGCCCGCGCCGTTGCGGCCGAGCAGCGCCGTCACCGCGCCCTTGCTGACGAGGAACGATACGCCGTCGAGAATCTGCGCCGCGCCGTAGCGCGCCTTGAGGCCCTCGACCGCCAGCATCGCGCTCATGAGGCGCCGCCGTCATGATAGGTGAGGCCCTCGCCGAGATAGACCGCCTGCACTTCCGCATTGCGCCTCACCTCGTCGGGCGAGCCTTGAGCGATCAGGCGGCCCCGGCTCAGGACGAGAACGCGGTCGGCGCGGCGGAAGACCACGTCCATGTCGTGCTCGGTGAAGAGCACCCCGATAGTCTTCGCCCGTGCGATGTCGGCGACGAGCCCCATCAGTTCGATGCGATCGCGTGGCGACATGCCCGCCGTCGGCTCGTCCATCAGAAGAAGGCGGGGTTCGTTGGCGAGCGCGACCGCGAGCTCCAGCCGCTTGAGGTCGCCATAGGCCAGCTCCGCGGCGGCCCGCTCGGCTTGCCCGCCCATCCCGACCAGCGACAAGAGGTCCGCGGCGCGGGCCCGCTCATCGCGCACGGCGATCCCCCACAGGCGGCCGAGCCGGCGCGCGTGCGACAGAAGCACGACCTGCACGTTCTCGATCACCGTCATCGAGGTGAACGTCGCCGTGACCTGGAAGGTTCGCCCGACGCCGAGCCGCCAGATCTCGCGCGGCGGCCGACCTGCGATGTCGCGGTCCCCCAAGAGGATCGTGCCCGCGTCCGGTTCGATCTGGCCGCTCAGCATGTTGAAGCAGGTGCTCTTTCCCGCGCCGTTCGGGCCGATCAGGGCCACGATCTCGCCCTGCGAGACGGAGAGCGAGACCCCGGCCGCCGCCTGCACGCCGCCGTAGGCCTTGGCGAGGTCGCGGACTTCGAGCAAAGCGCTCATGTCGCCGCCTTCTCGCGCGCCGCGACCTTCGCGCGTGGACGGAGCCGGGAAAGGGAGCCCGCGACGCCCTTGGGAAAGACGAGCACGAGGCCGATGATCGCAAGACCGAGCACGAGCTTGGACTCATCGGTGTGGCTGACGAGCCAGATCGACAGGAGCTTGTAGAGGAGCGCGCCGACGATCGGCCCGACCACCGTCTCGACGCCGCCGAGCAGCACCATCACGAGGCCGTCGATCGAAAGCGAGACGCCCATCGTCTCGGGAAAGACGCTGCCTTTGAGAAAGGCGAACAAGGCGCCGGCGAGCCCGGCGGCGGCGCCCGCGATGACAAAGGCCCGCCACTGGACGCTGCGCCGGTTGACGCCGATCGCCTCGGCGCGGAGCTCGGAATCGCGCGCTGCGCGCAGGCCGTAGCCGAAGGGCGAGAAGATGACCATCCAGAGGCCCGCGACCGCCAGAGCGACGACCGCGAGCGTCAGCCAATAGTAATGCGCCGCGCTCGACGCCCAGGCCGATGGCCAGACGCCGAGGATGCCATTGTCGCCGCCGGTGACCGAGACCCACTCGAAGGCGATCGACCAGAGGATCTGGGCGAAGGCGAGCGTCAACATCGCGAAATAGACGCCCGTGAGCGACACGGCGAACCAGCCGACCACCGCCGCGCCGAGCGCGCCGAGAACGGACCCTGCGACCAGCGCGGGGATCATGGAGAGCCCCAGCATCTTGACGCCAAGCGCCGCGCCATAGGCGCCGAGCCCGAGATACGCCGCGTGTCCAAAAGACACGAGGCCGCCAACCGAGACAAGCAGATGCAGGCTCGCGGCGAACAGCACGAAGATCGCCGCTTCCGTCGCGACCGACAGACCATAGGAGCCGAGGACGAACGGCAGCAGAACCGCGGCGATCATCAGCGCCGCAGCGAGGAGAAGCGCCTCGCGCCCCGGCGGCGCCCAGGGCGAGACGATCGCGCCGCCCGACCTGCGCTGCACGATCTCCTTCTTGCCGAACAGGCCGCGCGGCCGGACGACCAGGACAACCGCCATCAGGAGAAAGGTGAGGACGAGCGAGATCTTGGGCAGGATCAAGATGCCGAAGGCGTTGAGGACCGAGACCAGAATCGCCGCGACGAAGGCGCCCTCGATCGACCCCAGCCCGCCGATGACGACGACGACGAAGATCTCGACAATGATGCGAAGGTCCATCGTGTGGTTGACGGCGTCGCGCGGCGTCTCCAGCGCCCCGCCCAAGCCGGCGAGAAAGGCGCCGAGCGCGAAGACGCCGGTGAACAGCCACTTCTGGTCGACCCCGAGCGCGGCGACCATGTCGCGGTCCTGCGTCGCCGCGCGGACGAGCACGCCCCAGCGCGTCCGGTGCATCGCGAGCCATAAGAGGCCGAGCACGATCGGGCCGAGCGCGATGAGAAAGATGTCGTAGGACGGCACGCGCTTGCCGAGAATGAGGACCGCGCCGGCAAGGCCCGGCGCGCGCGGCGCGAGCAGATCCTCCGGGCCCCAGACGAGGAGCACGACATCCTCGACGACGAGGGTCGCGCCGAAAGTCGCGAGCAGCTGGAGGAGCTCAGGGGCGTGGTAGATGCGGCGAAGGAGCAGGATTTCGAAGACCGCGCCGAGGCACCCGACGGCGAGCGCCGCGGCGACCATCCCGCCCCAGTATCCGAACGCGCCCGAGAAGCGATCGGTCAGCGTGAAGGCGATATAGGCGCCGAGCATGAAGAAGGCGCCATGGGCGAAATTGACGATGCGGGTGACGCCGAAAATCAGCGACAGGCCGGACGCCACCAGAAACAGCGAGGCGGCGCTGGCGAGTCCGGAAAGAAGCTGAAGGACGACAAGCTGCATCGGAAGGCCGGATCGAAGGGGCGGAAGCGGGCGCCCGTCCCTTCGCGCCCCGTCAGTTCTGCGGCCGGAGCTTCTTCACTTCTGCGTCGGAAGGCAGATAGTCGGCGCCCTTCCGGTAGACGGAATCGACCATGACGCCCTTGCCGTCCTTGACCGCCGTCTTGCCGACGAAGGCGCCCATGGTGGACTGGTGGTCGATCGCGCGGAAAGTCACCGGCCCGAAGGGACTGTCGAAGGTCAGGCCCTCCGCGGCGGCGATCAGTTTGTCCGTGTCGGTCGAATTGGCCTTGGCGAGGATGGCGGCGGCGGCCTTCATCACCGTATAGCCCACAACCGAACCCAGACGCGGAGTGTCGTGATACTTGTCCTCATAGGCCTTGAGAAAGGCGTCGTGCTCCGGCGTCTTGATGTCGTACCAGGGATAGCCGGTGACGATCCAGCCGGTCGGCGTCTCGCTCTTCAGCGGGTCGAGATATTCGGGCTCGCCGGTGAGGAAGCTCACGACCGAACGGTTCTGGAACGTGCCGCGCGTATTGCCCTCGCGCACGAGCTTGACGAGGTCGGGCCCGAACTCGACATTGAGGATCGCGTCGGGTTTGGCCGCGTCGATGGCTTCGAGCACCGCGCCGGCGTCGATCTTGCCCTGCGTCGGCCATTGCTCGGCGACCCATTGGATGTCGGGGCGCTTGGCGCTCAGGAGCTTCTTGAAAGCGGCGACGGCGGATTGACCGTATTCGTAGTTCGGCGCGATGGTCGCCCAGCGCTTGGCGGGGAGCTTCGCGGCTTCTTCGGCCAGCATCCCCGCCTGCATGTAGTTGGAGGGGCGCAGCCGGAACGTGTAGCGGTTGCCCTTCGACCAGGTGATGGCGTCGGTCAGCGGCTCGGCGGCAAGAAAAAGAACCTTCTTCTGCGCGGCGAAGTCGGACACCGCGAGCCCGACATTGGAGAAGAAGGTTCCCATCAGCATCGCGACTCCTTCGTCGGAGACGAGCTCGTTGGCGGCGGTGACCGCATCGGCCGGCTTGCCGCCGTCGTCCTTCGAGATGACGACGAGCGTCTTGCCATCGACGCCGCCCTTGGCGTTGATCTCGTCGAGCGCGAGTTCCCAGCCCTTCTTATAGGGCTGGGTGAAAGCCGGCAGACCGGAATAACTGTTGATCTCGCCGATCTTGATCTCGCCCGCGGCCCGCGCCGGACCGAAGAGCGCGAGACTCGCCGCTGTCGCGGCGAGCAGGGTTCGAACGGCGTTACGGATGGTCATTGGCGCGCCCTTTCAGTCATGAGCCGCAACACCCTGCTGCGGCGAAACGTCTGCGATCTCAGCGGCTCCGCACGATCGTTTGTGTACGAATGATACCGGCCGCCTGCCGCAAGGCAAGCCGCAATTTAGGGCGCCCGGCCGGCGAGACAAAGGCAGTCCTGCCTCTAGATCAGCTTCTCGAGCAGAGCCATGAAGAGCGATCGCTCCCGTTCGGTCAGGGGCGCGAGCGTATCCTGGCTGATCGCAAGCGCGTCCGGGTAATTCGTCTCGGCGAAAGCCCGACCCGCCGCGGTCAAGGCGAGCAGGCGGCGGCGGGCGTCGGCGTCGTCGGCCTCGGAGCGAACGAAGCCGCGCTTCATCAGTCGATCCGCGACGCCCTTGATCGTTGCGGCGTCCATCGCCGTCAACCGGCCCAGCAGATTCTGCGAGGTCGGACCGACCTCGTGCAGCTTCGACAGGGCGGCCCATTGCGTCGGCGTGATGTCGCCGAGGCGCGCGGCGAACAGCGTCGCGTGACGCTGACTCGCCTGACGCAGGAGAAAGCCGACCTGCTCGTCGAGCCGATAGCTCGGCGCCCCAGGCGGTTCGGTCAGCGCATTCATGTCGTCCCCCGGCGGCCTGCGGGCGTCTCCGTCAGCGAAGCCCGTCCTCGCCCTTGATGCCGCCGACTTCGAGACCGCCGACGCGGGGCAGAGGCCGGCCGCCGGTCGTCACGGCGACGGCGACGACAATCTCGCCCGCGCGCGGCGCATCGTTGATGCTGACCTGCATGGCGTCGAAATGCGAGCGCACATAGGCGGCGTCTTTGTGGCCGAGCGGAATGTCGAGCTCGGCGCCAGGGCCGCCGCGCTTCTTCGACGATGGAATCAGCGCCGCGCCCTTGCCGAGCGTCTTGCGCACCGGCGTTCCCATCTTCGGATGCAGGAGCGCCGCCGCATGCTCCATCTCGCCGTCCTCGCCGACGAGCGCAGCCTTGCCGTAGCCCTGAGCCTCGGGGCCCGCGATTCCGAGGGCCGCGACCGCGCGCTCGGACAGAAGCTTGCCGAGCTCTTCCCCGGCCGCGATCAGCGGCGCGAGATCCTCGACATAGCGGCCCGCGAAAGGATTCTCGATGACCGCCATGGCCGCCGCGCGGCGCACCGGCGGCGAGACGGGGCGACCCATCTCCGTGAGGGTCTCGTCGACCACGGTCACGATCTTGCGGATGTTGACGCTCATCGCAGTCCGTCCTCTCCCTTGATCTCGGAAGCCTTGAGTCCGCCGACCCGCGCATGGACGCGCGGGCCCGTCGTCATCACCAGCGCGAGCAGGATCTCGTCGGCGCGCGGCGCGTCGGCGACGCCGACTTCGAAGGCGTCGAAATGACTGCGCACGTAGGAGGCGTCGATATGGGTGACCGGCACGTCGAGCCGAGTTCCCGGTCCTCCGACCTTCTTGGTCGAGGGCACGATGGCCTTGGCGCCGCCCAGAATCTCGCGCATCGCATAACCGCCGGGGGCGTGCCAGAGCGCGCCATGTTCGAGTTCGCCGGCGGCGCCGACGATGGCGCCTTTGCCATAGCCCTCGATCGCCTTCGGGTCGCCGCCGAGCGCCGCGACGAGGTCTTTCGCCATCGCAAGACCGAGCGGTTCGAGGTCCTTCATGAAGGGCGCGATGTCCTCGACATAGCGTCCGGCAAACGGGTTCCTGATCACCGCGAGCGCGGCGCCGCGTTTCAGCGGCTTGGCCGCCGGCGGTCCGCCTTCGTGGAAGACTTCCTCGACGATCGTCACGCGCTTGCGCACCTCGACTTCAGGCATTGATGAGCTCCCTTGGCGTCCCGACACGGTCTAACGCGGTCGCAGCCCGAAGCGCGGCGGCGCCGACAACGCGGGTCTCGCCCTGCAGATGCAGCGCGGCCGCGGCGATCGATCCGCGCCCGACCAGGCGCGCCGCGGCGGCGAGGCCGCTTTCGAGCGCGGCCGCAATCGAAACCGCGTCGAGCGGGCCGACGGAACAGGTCACGAGCCGGTCGCCGAGATCGCTGTCGGGCTGAAGGCTGCAGGCCGGGCGCCGCGCGATGCGAGGATCGCCCGGAAGATCGACCGCGTTCGCGACCATGGTCGCGGCGGAGTCGGCTTCGGCGGCGGTTCGCCGCGAGAACGGTGACGGCGTCGGCGACGCCGAGCGAGAAGCTGCGCCCGGGCGCGCCGGACGTCGCGATCCCACCGATTCCGTCCCCGGCTGCAAGACGGGCGCGGGCGAACAGGGACGGGCGGTCCGGCCGGTCGACAAGGCCGACCGTCGTCGCCTCGCCCGGCGCGAGCCAGAGGGCGATATCGCCGCCGTTGTTGACGGCGAGGCGGGTAAGTCCCGCGTCCGCCGCCGCGCGCATCGCAGCAAGGATTTCGTCAGCGACGCTTCCGGCGACGGCGGCCATCGGCGTGATGAAGGTTTCCGATGCGTGCGCCGCCACCGCCTCTTCCATGCGCCTGGCGACCGGACTTGCGAAAACGCGCGGACGCGCCGAAGCGGGCGAGCGCAACGCCGGCAATTCCGCGCAGAGTTCGTCGAGCACGAAGCAAAAACGCTTGGCCGCCGCGCGGTAGGCGGCTTCGACGGCGCCGGGCGCGCCGACAGCTTCGACGATCAGATCGATCGGGCCGTCGTGAAGATGAAGCCGGCGGCCGTCGGGAAGACGACGCGCCTCGGCGCGCTCAAGGCCGCTCATCCGTCAGGTCCTCCGGCGCGCCGGCGGCTCGACCGGCCACGGATTGCCATCGATCTGCGGGACATGCCGCGTCGCGCCCGATCTCAGCGAGCTCAGCGGGCGCACGTGATCCATGTGACCGCCGAGCGCGGCATAGTCGGAGAGCCGCATCGTGAACTCGATCGGCGCGACAAGCGCGGGCGTCGGCACATAGCCGAAGGAATTGGCGGGCAGGCGGGTCACGTCCACCATGAAGGTGATGCCGCCGCCCGGCCACACGTAAGCGGGCGCGCCGCCGCAGGTGACGCGGGTCAGCGCATCCTTGACCGAGCGCGTCAGCCGCACGGGATTTTCGGTCACGCCCGCGCGCAGCGACCCGCCCGCCCCGCCCATGAAGAGGACCGTGCAGAGGGCAGGCTCGCAATTCTCCTGAATGCGCTCGACCGAAAGCCTCAGCGCCTCCGGCAGGTCGGCTTCGACCGGGCGTAGTGCCTCGTCCAGACGATAGAAGCCTCGGTGTTCGCCGGTCGTCGACACCATCAGCATCGTCAGTCCGGGCCACGCCTCTTTCGGATTGAACGGGCCGAGGATCGAGAGCGGATCGGAAATGTTCGTGCCGCCCCAGCCGACGCCGGGCTCGGCGACCTGAAAGTAGCGGCCGGGCGTCGAACGCCTGCCCTTCATCTTGATGCCGGTCGCGGGAATGTCGAGCAGCTTGCCGGCCTGATGCTCGGAGAGGACGCCGGTGATGTGATCGTCCACCACGACGACCTCGTCGACATGGCCGAGCCACTGCCTGGCGAACATGCCGATGGTCGCCGAGCCGCAGCCGACCCGCATCCGCTCCTCGGTGAGCCCGTTGACGATTGGCGCGGCCCCGGCCTCGACGACGATCGTGACGCCGCCGTCGACCGTCAGTTCGACCGGCCTGCCGTTCGAGAGCGCGAGCAGCGTCGCGCAGGCGACGCGCCCTTCCGCCTTCGAGCCGCCGGTCAGGTGATGCACGCCGCCGAGCGACATCATCTGCGAACCATATTCGCCCGTCGTCACATGGCCGACGGCTTCGCCTTCGGCGCACACCGTCGCCTGCTCGGGGCCGAGATAGCGGTCGGTGTCGACCTTCACCTTGACGCCGCAATAGCTGAAGATGCCCTCGGTCACGACGGTCACCATATCGACGCCCTCGACCTCCGACGAGACGATGAAGGGCGCGGGCTTGTAGTCCGGATAGGTCGTGCCGGCGCCGACGGCCGTGACGAAGACGGAATCGTCCGGGACGATCTCGCCCGACCATTCCCCTTCCTTGAGCGAGAAGGGAACGACCGAGCCGCCGCGCTCCACCGTGCGCTCCAGAAGGATATGCGGATCGACGCGCACCAGCCTGCCGTCGCGGTTGGCGTATCGGTCGCAGGCGCCCGCCATGCCGCGCCGGATGTAGCAGGTGACCGGACACGCGTCGCAGCGCACCTTGTCGCCCGCATCCGCCTCGGTTGGTCCTTGCGCCATGGATATCACCTCGCGCGCCGGAACATCCGGCTCCGCTGTCGCTTAAAGCTGAAATCCCCGGGCGTCCCGCTTCCCGCCTACGGCTCGAAGCGTTTGTTCGTATGCTAATGATTGATCGGGCTCTCCGCCGCTGTCAAGAGCGGCTGGCGGAGACGCGCGGCGGCGCCACGGAGGTTTGTCCACGGCCGTCGCTCCGGCGCGAAACGCGCCCTGAGGTAGGCCGCGAGGTCGGCGATCTGCGCGTCGTCGAGATGATGGCGGAACGCCGGCATGGCGCCGAGGTCCTCGAGTCCCTTCGGGGCGCGAAAGCCTTCGAGGATGACGCGCACGACCGTGTCCGGCGCGTCGGCGTGGATCGCCGTGTTCAGCGCGAGCGACGGCCGGACGCCGAACATCGGCGGCCCCTGCCCGGGCTCGTGACAGACGGCGCAGGCGCCGGACCATAGCCGTGCGCCCGCGAGATAGGCGGGGTCGGCGGCGCGGGCTTTCGCCGCGTCTTCAAGCTGGGCCTTCAGCGATGGATCCGCGGCGGGCGAGGACGAGAGCGAAGCGACATAATGCGCCATCGCCTGGATGTCGGAATCCGGCAGAGCCTTGAGCTCGGCGACGATGGGCGCCATCGGCCCGCCCGCCGCGCCATGCTCGGCGGAATGGCCGGTCCGGAGATATTCGTAGAGGGCCTGCTCGGTCCAGGCAATGGGCGCGGGCGAGGCCCCGTTCAGCGGCGGCGCGAACCAGCCGTCCGCCTCGCCGCCGGCGAGATGATCGGCCCCCTTGCGTTCGGCGCCGAAGGCGTTGCGCGGCGAATGGCACGCGGAGCAGTGCCCAAGCCCCTCGACCAGATAGGCGCCGCGATTCCAGAGCTCGCCCTGCGCCGGATCGGCCGCGAACGGAGCGGCGCGATGGAAGATCGTGTTCCACGCCGCCATCAGCGGACGCCAGGCGAAGGGCGCGCGCAATTCAGCTGGCCGGTTGGCGGCGGCGACGGCGGGAGCGGCCATCAGGAAGGCGTAAAGCGCCTGAAGGTCGGCCTCGCTCGCCTTCGCGAAGGACGGATAGGGAAAGGCCGGATAGAGATGCCGCCCGTCCCGCGCGACGCCCTCGCGCATCGCGCGGGCGAAGGCCTCGAAGGACCAGCGGCCGATCCCCGTCTTTTCGTCCGGCGTGATGTTGGTCGCGTAGACGGTTCCGAACGGCGTGTGCAAGGCCCGGCCGCCGGCAAGCTCAGGGCCCCATTCCGTCGTGTGGCAGACAATGCAGCCGCCGAGATGGGCCAACGCCTGTCCGCGCGCGACGGTTTTGGCGGAATAGGCCGAGGGGTCGGGCCGCGCGATCGGCGCAATGGCGCCGCGGAGCGGCAGGCTCGCGACCCCGAGCGCGCCGAACGCGCCGAGCGCGGCAGCGGCAAGCGGGCGAAGCCATGCTTTGCGCTTCGGCGCGGCGCCGGCCCCGGGCGGCGCAAGAGGCTGCGGCCTCGCGGGCTCCGGGGCGAGCCCTGCTTCGCGGAGGCCCGCGAGGATGCGGTCGGGCGTGAAGGGCGGCTCGCGGAAGCGCACGCCCGTCGCGTCGTAGATCGCGTTGGCGATCGCCGCGGCGCTCGGGACGGAGGCGGATTCGCCGACCCCCAGCGGTTCATCGTCCGGGCGCTGAACCATCAGCACGTCGATGGCCGGGACCTCGGGAAAGGTCAGAAGCGGATAGGTTCCCCAGTCGCGCGACGTGACCGCAATGTCCGAGAAGGTCACCTGTTCCTTGAGCACGCGGCTCGTCGACTGGATGACGTTGCCGTGGATCTGGTGACGGACCCCTTCGGGGTTGATCATCAACCCCGAATCCTGGCCGACCGTCACGCGCGTCAGCGACACTTCGCCCGTGCTCGCGTCGACGGCGACGTCGGCCGTCCAGGCCGACCACGCCGAGGCGAGGCCCGGGAATTGGGAGTGGACATAGACGGCGTAGGCGAACCCTTGCCCCGTCAGGCGTCCGTGCTCGTCGCGCCGCCGGCGCGCGCCGGCGTGGGGTTCCCACCCGGCCTTCGCCGCGACCTTTCTGACGAGATCGGCCGCGCGCGCGTCCTTGAGATAGCGCAGCCGGTAAGCGACCGGATCGACGCCGGCCTCGGCCGCCAGTTCGTCGATATAGGACTTCATGGGCGAATGTGTTCGGCAGAGCCGAGACGCCGCGCAGCCACGCCGCGCGCGCGATCGGCGCCATGTCGTGCACCGTGACGCGGTGGTTCATGAAATCGTAGGGGCCGATGGCGGTCCGGTCGCCCATGTCGGTGACGGCGGGCCTCGGTGCGACCTTGCCCGTCAGGATGAGCGCCAGCGTCGGGGCCGCGTTCGAGGGATAGCGCGTCGCGAAGTCGTAGGCCGCGACGCCGCCCGTCCCGTCGATCCCGCCGTCCACGGTCATCAGCTGCGCGGCGCCCTTGGGCTCCCACATGTGCTCCTGATCGCGGGTAAGCTGAACCCGCACGGGGCGCCCGGCGGCGCGCGAGAGCAGAGCCGCATCGAGGGTGACGTCGTCGGCGCCGTTGCGGCCGTAGCAGCCCGCCGCCTCCATGCGGATGACCTCGATGGCGCTCTCGGGACAATCGAGCGCCAGCGCGAGGTCGCGGCGCATCCATAGGGGGTTCTGCGTCCCCGACCAGACGCGCGCGCCGTCGGCGCGCACGTCGGCGAGCGCCGCCGAAGGTCCGATCGAACCGTGCAGCTGATAGGGCCAAACGTATTCGCGCCTGAGCCGTTTGGCCGCCGCGCGAAGCGCGCCCTCGACGTCGCCCCTGTCGATAAGGACGCGCGGGCGCGACGGATGGGCGGCGAGCGCCGCCCGCGCGTCGGACAGATCGGGCGGTTTCGGTCCTTCGCGCCATTCGACGCGGAGCGCCCGCATCGCCGCCTCCGCCTGCTCCTCGCGCTCGGCGACAACGCCGACGAAGTCGCCGATGGCGACCGTCATGACAATGCCCGCAAGATGCGCGATCGAAGTCTTGTCGATGCCGAGCAGCGAACGCCCGACATGATCGCCGCAATCGAAGCCGGCATAAGGCGGCCGCACGACCCGGCCGTGCAGCATGCCGGGAACACGCATGTCGTGCACATAGACGAGGCCGCCAGTCGCCTTGGCCGGAAGGTCGACGCGGGGCGGCGACGCGCCGACAATGCGCCGCTCCGAGGCGGCTTTCACGGGAACGTCGTCGGCGAGCGCGAGACGGATGCGCGCCCGCCCGATCAATTCCCCGTAGGCGACACGACAATTATCGTCCGCCTTCGTCCGGACGACGCCGTCCTCGACCATGAGGTCGGCCGCCGGGACGCCGAGGGTCTCCGCCGCCCGCGCGACAAGGAAATGGCGCGCCTGCGCGGCGGCGCGCCGCAGCGGCCTCGCGCTCAACTGGATCGTCTCGCTCGCAATGGTCGGGCCCTGGTCGGGCGCGAGCGCGCTGTCGCCGAGCACCATCGCGACGCGCGCGAAGGCCACGTCCAGTTCCTCGGCGACGATCTGCGCCAGCGCCGTTCGGATGCCCGTGCCGAGATCGACGTGGCCGCTGAAGGCCGCCACATCGCCGGAAGCCGAGACGATGACGAAAGGTTCGAGCGCCTCCGCCTTCGCGCCGTCCACGGCCGAGCCGGGGACCTCGGGACGGACGACGGCAAGCGTTCCCGGCTTTTCCAGATAGTCGGCGCGACCGAGCCCCTGCGGCTGGAGCATTGTCATGCGCGGGCCAGCGTCGCCGCCAGCCTCACGGCGGCGACGATCTCGACATGCGCGCCGCAGCGGCAGAGGTTGAAGCGCAGCGCCTCGCGGATTTCGGCCTCCGTCGGATCCGGATTGGCGTCGATCAGCGCGCGGGCGGTCATGATCATGCCGTTGAGGCAATAGCCGCATTGCGCGGCGTCGCAGGCGATGAAAGCCTGCTGCACGGGATCAAGCCGGTCGCCCGCGCCCAAGCCCTCGAGCGTCGTCACGGCGCGGCCCGAGACGTCGCCGAGCGTCAGCACGCAGGCGCGGCCAAGCCGTCCGTCGATCAGCACGCCGCAGGCGCCGCATTCGCCGAGGCCGCAGCCGAATTTCGGCCCATTGAGGGAAAGGTCGTTGCGCAGAAAGGCGAGAAGCGGCGTCAGGCGCGGCAGAGAGGTCTCCACCGGCCGCCCATTGACCATCAGCCGCAAGCGGATGCTCCGCCGCGCCCAAGGCCGGTATCCCGGCCATCCCCGTCAAGTCGCGATCCGATCACGCCGCTGAGGCCCATCTGAAACTCGTTCGTACACACATGATAGCGCGGGAGCGCGCGGACTTGTCAACCGTCGGGGAAGCTTAGACAGCTTCGCGCGTCCCCATGTTCGGCGTCCCGGAAAGAGGTTCCCGGGCGCGGCGCTTTCGGCCTGCCGCCGGCGCTTTCGGCCTGCCGCCGGCTTGGAGGCGCCGCAGCGCCGCCTTGACAGGGGGGTCGATATGTCTATGCTTATTCAGGAAGGGCGGACGTTTGCGGCATAAGGCTTGCGCGCTACTTCGCGGCATAAGGCTTGCAGGGCGCGGGTTCGACCGGCCGCGTGGCGGTTCTGGCTGCGGCGGGTCGCGGATTTTTCAAGCGGGAGGGTTTTGCATGAAGGATCTCGATCGCTTCGCGGCGTCGCGTCGCGCGACGCTGAAACTGGGCCTCTTTGGGCTGGCTTCCGCCGGCTTCTTTGCGGGCGGAGCGCGGATCGCGCTCGCTGAAGACACCCTCGCCGCCATCAAGAAGCGGGGCGAAATGGTCGCCGCGACCGAGATGCAGTTTCCGCCTTTCGATATGTCCGACAACGGCGTCTACAAGGGCGTGGACCGCGACCTGATCGACGCGGTCGCCAAGGAACTCGGCGTCAAGGTCTCCTATCTCGACCTGCCCTGGACCAGCGTGCTGCCCGGTCTCGAAGCAAAGAAGTTCGATCTCGTCATCGCGCCGGTCACGATCACCAAGGAGCGCCTGAAACACTACGCCTTCTCGGTCCCGATCGCCGACGCGACCGCCGCGCTGATGAAGCGCGCCGACGACAAGAGCATCGCCAAGCCCGAGGACATCGCCGGCAAGACGGTCGGCGGCCAGAAGGGGACCTCCCAGCTCGCCCAGCTCAAGGAGTTCGCCGCCAAGCTGCCGAAGCCGGTCGAGGTCAAGGAATATGTCGACAACAACCAGTCCTACGCCGATCTCGCGGCGGGGCGGATCGACGCCTCGGTCAATTCGCTGCCAAACCTCGCCTATGCGGCGTCGCAACGGTCCGACACCTTCGCGGTCGTCACCCCGCCGTTCGGCGCCCCGACCTATTTCTCCTGGGTCGCCCGTCTCGACGACCAGTCGCTGATGGACGCCGTCAATGCGGCGATCGTCAAGCTCGACGGCGACGGGACGATGGCGAAGATCCAGAAGACCTGGTTCGGGCAGACCATGAAACTGCCGACGACCGTGCCCGAGCCGACCATCTGACGGCGCCAGGGCCCGAACGGCCGGCGGCGTTCCGTTCGTCCGGCGCCGCCGCGCTGCTGGCGCGGCGCGAACGCCAAACCTCACGCGACGGCGATCCGCGCGCATGCGCCTGTCCATCTTCGTCCATTCGTTCAGCTATCTGACCCAGGCGGCGGGCGTGACGATCGCGCTCTCGCTCGCTGGCATCGCATTCGGCTTCGTCTTCGGAACCCTCGTCTGCATCGCCCGCCTCTCCGGCAAGCCGTGGCTCGAACGGCTTGGCGGCGCCTATGTCAGCGTGTTCCGCGGCGTGCCGCTCTTGGTGCTGCTCCTCTTCATCTACTATTTCCTGGCGACGCTCGGCCTCGACGTTCCCGCGCTGGTCGCCGCCATCGGCGGCTTGAGCCTGTCCTCGGGCGCCTATCAGGCCGAGATCCTGCGCGGCGCCCTCAATGCGGTCCCGTACGGCCAGGGCGAGGCGGCGACGGCGCTCGGCTACACGGCCTTCGACCGCTGGCGCCGGATCCTTCTGCCGCAGGCCCTGCGCATCTCGATCCCGCCGATGATCAATGAGTTCATCCTCCTCATCAAGGCGTCGTCGCTCGTGTCGGTCGTCGGGATCGCCGAGATCACCCGGGTCAGCATGAACATCGCCTCGATCACCTACCGTCCGCTCGAGGCCTATCTCGCCGGCGGCCTCTTCTACCTCGCGATCAACCTCTCGCTCGCCGGCTTCGGCGGCCTCGCCGAGCGGCGCGTCGGCGGAGGCGCGCGGTGAACTGGGACGTCCTTCTCCACTACGCGCCTTCGCTCATCAGCGGCTTCGGCGTCACGATCTTCTGCTGGCTCATGGGGTCGGCGCTGGGGCTCGCGATCGGCTTCGCCGTCGCCCTCGGCGCGGATGCGCCGAGCCCAGCGCTTAAGGCCGTGCTGCGCGTCTATGTCGAGATCCTGCGCGGGACGCCGTTCCTGATGCAGCTCTTCATTCTCTACGCCGGCGGTCCGAGCATCGGCTTGAAGCTCAGCGCGACGACGGCCGGCGTGGTCGGCCTCGGGCTCTATTCGTCGGCCTATTACTCGGAGATCTTTCGCGGCGGCTTCGCGGCAGTGCCGCGCGGCCTGATCGAGGCGGCGATGAGCGTCGGCATGGCGCCGGCCGACATTCTCCTGCGCGTTCGCCTGCCGATCGCGCTCGTCGCGGCCTCGCCGCCGATCGTCAACACGCTGATCGTAATGTCGAAGGAGACGGTGGTGCTGTCGATCATCACGGTGCCGGAGCTCATGTACCAGATGCAGACCATGGCCGCCGAGACCTTTACAGCCTTCGACGCGATCTTCGCGATGGCGGTCTTCTACTGGTGCCTCGTCGAATTTGTCTCCCGCATCGGCCGCGCAGTCGAGAACCGGGCGACAGCCTTCCTTGCGAGCCGATCATGACCCGACCGATGATCGGGATCAGCGGTGTCGGCAAGAGCTTTGGGGCGCATCAGGTGCTGCGCGGCGTCGATCTCGACGTCATGGCCTCCGAGGTCGTGTGCCTGATCGGCCCAAGCGGATCGGGCAAGAGCACGCTGCTCCGATGCGTCAATTTCCTCGAATCCTACGACGAGGGCGAGGTGCGCATCGACGGAGAGCTGATCGGCTATGAGCTCGACAAGGAAGGCGAGCGGCGGCCGATGGCCCCGCGCCGCTTGCGCGAGATGCGCCGCGAGATTGGCATGGTGTTCCAGCACTTCAATCTCTGGCCGCACATGACCGCGCTCGACAACGTCGTCGAGCCGCTGGTGCGCGTGCGCGGCTTGAGGAAGAGCGAGGCGACCGACCGGGCGGCGGCGATGCTGAAGCGCGTCGGGCTCGCCGACAAGGCCAGCGCCCATCCGCAGCGCCTGTCGGGGGGCCAGCAGCAGCGGGTCGCGATCGCGCGCGCGCTCGCCATGCAGCCGAGGCTCATGCTGTTCGACGAGCCGACTTCAGCCCTCGACCCCGAACTCGTCGGCGAGGTGCTGGAGGTGATGCGCGCGCTCGCGGCGGAAGGGATGACGATGCTGATCGTCACCCACGAGATGGGCTTCGCCGCCCATGTCGCGGGCCGCATCGCCTTCATCGACGGCGGCCGGATCCTCGCCGACGGGCCGCCAAGGCAAGTGTTTCACGAGAGCGGCGAGCCGCGGGTGCGCCAGTTCCTGCAGACCTACCACGACCGCAACGCCTTTTGACGGCGGCGGCGTTTCCGAACCGGGTCGCGCATTCCTGAACCCTCAAGAGACATGGGAGGGCTGCTTTCCTCGAAGCGGGACCCGCGTGAGCGGCGACCCTCCGTCGCCTGCCGCCTGATGACGACAGTCCGGCTGAAGTGTCCGTGCGGGGCGGTCAATCTCGCGCTGCGTCATGGGGCGCAAGTTTCCGCGCCGGCGCTGCGGACCCGATCGCCGCGAACATTTTCCGGTCGGCCTCGGTCGTCGGTCCCAACGTGCCGAGCAGCCAGTCGGCCAGCGGGAAGGCCGAGTCGAAGCGCGCCGCCGGATGCCGGTGATGCAGGAAATGATACCAGACGTAGTAGCGAAAGAGCGCGGTGCGGGCGAACCATCGCCCGCGCGGCGCGTGCATCTCGAAATGGATCTCGTTGTAGATGTGGTTGTGGAACACGACCGCCGTGGCCATCGTCAGCCCCAGGACCCAGTCGACCCAGAGGAGCGGGCCTGCCAGCAGGACGACCATCGCCGCGGTGACCCGCGCGTCGATGTCGAGGGCGTAAAGGGCCTTGTCGTCGTGCGCCGGCCGGTCGAAGCGCGCAAACGCCTGGTGATGCAGGGCGTGCCGGCGAAAGATCTCGCCGAACGGCCAGGCGAGGCCCCGCGCCTCCTTCCAGCGCGGATCGTGCGAGGGCCAGCGGTGAATGGCGTTGGCGACCAGCGAGACGACGACGTAGCTCGCGCCGATGCTGACCAGCGCGTGCGCGAATGAGCCGGCAGCGCTCATCCGGCGGGGCTAGCCGGCGCCGGCCTCGAAAGGCTCTCCTTCTGCCGCCCGTCGGAGTCGAAATTCTCGCGCCGGAGCCAGCGCTCGAACGCCGCCTTGCGCGCGGGCCACTCGCCGTCGAGCATTGAAAACCAAGCGGTGTCGCGACTGCGGCCCTTGACGATCATGTGCTGGCGGAAGACGCCCTCGAAGGCGAAGCCGAGCCGCTCCGCCGCGCTCCGCGAAGGCGCGTTCAGCGCGTTGCATTTCCACTCGTAGCGCCGGTAGCCGAGCGTGTCGAAGACGTAGGAGGCAAACAGGTATTGCGCCTCGGTGGCGCCGGCCGTGCGCTGCAGGGCGGGCGTGTACATGACATTGCCGACCTCGATGACGCGGTTCGCCGGATCGACGCGCATGAGGGTCTGATAGCCGAGCGCGCGGCCCGCGGCGTTGTCGATCACGGCGAAGAACAGCGGATCCTCCGAGCGCGCTTTCGCCTCGAGGCTCGCGCGGAAGTCGTGCAAGGTCGGGTAGGGCCCGTCGCCGAGGTAGGTCCAGACGCGCTCCCGCGCGGGCTCTCCGTTCGAGCCGTCGTAAAGCGAGACGGCGTGCTTATGGGCGTCGAGCGGAGCGAGCGTGACATAGCGTCCCTTGAGGGTGACGCGCTCAGGGCGCAGGGCGGGACGGGCGTCGACCTCGGGGCCGAGGGGCTGTTCGGAGCTTGGAGACGTCATCAGGGTTGGTACTTCCGAAGAGAGCAGCTGGGACGAATGTTGGCTCAATCCCCATTGACATCTGTCTGCGAGAAATCGTCGCCCTTGAAAAGCAGAAACGCTTCGTGCGCTTTTGCGCAGGCATAGGACAGGCAATCGCCAATATTCAGCTTGGCCGGGTGTCGGCCCTTCCCGTACCGCTCAAAACACTCGACTGCGAGCCGGCCGATCCGTTCGTCGATCGGAATTTCCGCGAGATCCGCTTCCAAATGCAAGGCGTCGACGTAGTGCTGAGCCCGAGCAGGAGAGACGTCGCGTCGACTCGCAATCACCATGCAGGACTCGAGTCGGACCGCAGGCGAGGTGAGACGCCGCTCCGACTGTCGCACCCGAGCCAGCAACGCTGAAGCGTCGCTCTCCTCGATGAGGATGGACACGATTGCGGACGTGTCGACGAAGATCACTGACCCCACAATGCGTCGATTTCTTCTTTTGTCATCTCATGGCCGTTTGGCCCGGCTTCGGCCAGCAACTGGTCGGCCAGCTCTCCCAGCCTCTCCTCGAGCGGCCGCTTTTCGCGCTCGCGCTTGAGCTCGGCTTTCAGCGCGTGGGCGATGGCTTCGGTCATGTTGGTCTTGCGCAGCCGGGCGAGTTCGCGGGCGAGCGCGCCGACTTCGGGATCGCGGATGCTGATGCCCATGGCGGGCTCCGTATATACCAGATTCTATGCATGTATAGACGGGAAAGCATTCGGTCAATCCCGATCTCCAAAATAAGGATTTTGAGCGCTATTGATCATTCAAAAAGATACGATGTGAGGTTATCGACCTCGAAGCCTTTTTCGAGAGCCGCGATGTGCAAATCGTGGTCGACCGTCAGCACCTGAACGCCGGCTGGATCCAAGGACAGAATCGCCGCGTCGGTCAGCCCGAGACGGAAGAAAAACGGCTCGTCGGCCGCTTGAACGCCCGGGACTTGCCGCTCCTCCGCCAGGTCTATGAATTGTTTGAAGGTCGCCATGATCTCGGAGCGCATGGGATTGGCGATTTGCCGCGCCAGATTGGACGCTTCGGTCAGAATGTGCGCTGTGCAGATGAGTTTGGGCGCCAGAAGGAGACGCGACCGAACGAGTTCGAAATGCTGCGCGTTGTACGTGGGGTACAGTCTGCGATGCTTTCTAATGTACTCCGGGTCTGTGGCCCCTACGAGGAACAAAACCAAAAGATTCGCGTCAATGACGACCGCCTTCTCCACCCTCAAACAACCTCACGATTGCGCATTTCGACAATTGCGTTGTCCTCTCCTGAAACGACAATGACTTTGTAGTCGCGTCGTGGTTTTGTGAGTGCAGCGACGAACGCCGGCATTGCGTCATAATCCTGAGGGAAGCGGTCGAATCCCAGGGTAATCTCCCACTTCCCGCTTATCCAACGGACCTCCTCTAGGCCGATATTCGTGATCTTCTCGTCGGCATAGATCGAAGCCAGCCACGCTTTTGCGTGTCGAACAGCCTCACTCGGCTCCAACTCTCTGGACATGTCGACCTCGTCTTTCCGCAGATCGTAGATTGAACGGCGCTAAACGCGCCGTTCAATGGACCGGCGCAATTCACCGGTCAATGATTGTCCCTTGGCACGCCCGCCGTCTGCGCCAGGCGCTGGTATTCGACGGCCGGCTTCAGCACCATGCCCTCGTCGAACTGCGCCACCATCGACCGCTGGATCTCCTGCCACGGGGTCTGGCTCTTCGGATAGGCGAAGCCGCCGTGCTTCTGGAGTTCGGCGCGGCGCAGGTTCAGTTCGTCCGCGGACACGAGGATATTGGCCTCATGTTTCAAGAGGTCGATGCGCACCCGATCGCCCGTCTTGACCAGCGCCAGCCCGCCCCCGGCCGCCGCCTCGGGCGAAGCGTTGAGGATCGAGGGCGAGCCCGACGTGCCCGACTGGCGCCCGTCGCCGATGCAGGGCAGCGCGTGCACGCCCTTTTTGATCAGCGCCGCGGGCGGCTGCATGTTGACCACTTCGGCGCCGCCCGGATAGCCGATCGGCCCGGTTCCGCGAATGAACAGGATTGAGTTCTCGTCGATGGCGAGCGTCGGATCGTCGATGCGGTGGTGATAGTCCTCCGGCCCATCGAATACGATCGCGCGGCCCTCGAAGGCGTCCGGGTCGGCGGGGTTGGAGAGGAATCGTTTGCGGAACTCCTCGTCGATCACGCTCGTCTTCATGATCGCGTCGTCGAACAGGTTGCCCGACAGCACGACGAACCCCGCCTCCTCCTTCATCGGCTTCTCGATCGGGAAAATGACGTCCGCGTCCTCCGCGACGGCCGCGGCGCAATTCTCGCCGATCGTCCGCCCGTTGGCGGTGACGGCGCCCTCGCGCACGAGCTTCCGCTTCATCAGTTCATGCACCACGGCCGGAACCCCGCCGGCGCGATAAAACTCCTCGCCTAGGTACTTGCCCGCCGGCTGCATGTTGACGAGCAGCGGAACGCGGCGGCCGATCGTCTCCCAGTCGGCGATGGTCAGCTCGACCCCGATGTGGCGGGCGATCGCGTTGACGTGGATCGGCGCGTTGGTCGAGCCGCCGATGGCGCTGTTGATCGACGATGGCGTTCTCGAACGCCTCGCGCGTCAGGATGTCGGACGGCTTCAGGTCCTCCCACACCATGTCGACGATCCGCCGGCCGGTGTCGTAGGCGATCTGGCCCCGCTCGCGGTAGGGCGCTGGGATGGCGGCGCAGCCGGGCAGGCTCATACCGAGCGCCTCGGCGAGCGCGTTCATCGTCGAAGCGGTGCCCATGGTGTTGCAATGGCCGGTCGAGGGCGCCGAGGAGGTGACCAGCGCCATGAACTCCTCGTAGTCGATCTTGCCCTCGGCGAGATCGGAGCGCGCCTGCCAGACGACGGTCCCGGACCCGGTCCGTTCCCCGTGGCGCCATCCGTTCAGCATCGGGCCGCCCGAAAGCACGATCGCGGGAACGTTCACCGTCGCCGCCGCCATGACGCAGGCCGGGGTTGTTTTGTCACAACCTGTGGTCAGCACCACGCCGTCGATGAAATAGCCCATCAGGATCTCGACCAGGCCGAGATAGGCGAGATTGCGGTCGAGCGCGGCGGTCGGCCGCTTGCCGGTCTCCTGCAGCGGGTGGACGGGAAACTCGAACGCGATCCCGCCGGCGGCGACGATCCCGTCGCGCACCCGCTTGGCGAGGTCGAGGTGATGGCGGTTGCAGGGCACGAGGTCCGAGCCGGTCTGGGCGATGCCGATGATCGGCTTGCCGGAGCGCAATTCCGCCGGCGTGAGGCCGTAGTTGAGGTAGCGCTCGATGTAGAGCGCCGTCATGCCGGGATTGTCGGGATTGTCGAACCAGAGCCTTGAGCGCAGCGGGCGCTTCGCCTCGCCAACGGTCTTGGGCTTGTCTGCCATTGTCGTGAACCTCTCCTCGGGGCCGCATCGCGGATCGCGCCGCGCGCTGGCATGCCAGTATGAGCGGGTCGGCGGGACGATTCAATGTTTGGGCGAGAATGACGCCGGCGCCGACGTTTGCCGAGGACAAGGGACGGCCCTCGCCCGGCCCAGGCGACCGGACCCGTGCGCGGCCGGTCGTGAAAACGAAAGATCCGGCGCCCGACGGCTGGCGCGCATCCGCAGGTTCACGGGGTCCCTTGCGCGCCGACCGCCGCAACTCAAAGAGCAAGCAGTCTACAGCGCCGCAAGCGTCTCCTTCAAATACGCCAACGCTCGCCGCTCCCCCTCCTCGCGGGCCTCCAGGCTCTTTCCAGGCCAGCCGAACTCGGCGTCCTCGTGCTCCACGGAAACGATCCCGTCATACCCTGCGGCGCGCGCCTGACGAAGGAATCGGGTCCAGTCCAGCATGCCCCGCCCGGGCAATACGTAGCGCCACCATCCTTGCCCGTGATAGCCGACCTGTTGCAGACGCGCGGAATCGATGGCGGTGTCCTTCGCGTGGAGGATCTTGATCGCATGCTGGACCTCGTCAAAGGCGGCGTAAGGATCGACGCCGAGTTCTGATCAGGTGCGACGGATCGAATTCGAGCCCGAAGCGAGGACTGGCGACCAGCGCGCCGAGCTTCTTCCAACCCTCCGGGGTTGTCGCGATGAAATCGTCGTTTGGACCGGGCCAGTTCTCGATTGCGAGCGATAGGGCGGCGCTTCGCGGGCTCGCCAGGAGATCGTTCACGTAGCCGGCGAAGTCCGCATAGTTGGCGTCCTCCGACGCCGTCGGGTCGCGCCCCGGAAAAATCACCAGGATGGGAATGCCAGCCGCTGCGGTCGCGGAAACGTAGTCGGTTGTCGACTTTCGCAACGCCTCGCGCTTTGCGGGGGTCGGATCGAGCTGGTTGCCGAAGAGCGCGATCGAAGAGACGATCAACCCGCGGTCGCGCGCCGCGGCGGCGACGCTCGCAACTTTGTCCGGGCTCTTGATATGGCCGCCAACGTCGATTTCGACGGCGTCGAAGCCCGAGCCCCGGGCGAAATCGAGCACCTCCTCAATCGGGCGATCGTTGAGGGTGGACGTGTAAAAGCCAATCTGCATGATGGTCCTCGTCTCGGTTCGTAACGATTGAATCAGCTAAGGGCGATCCGCTCGATCCCCTGCAGGGGAAGCCGGGTCCTCTGCGCCGGATCGACCGAGCTCAGCATGAGTCTGGCCGCGGTCGACATCGCCGCCGCGCCGAGCGCCGCCGCGTCTTCGGTCGTGGCCCTATGGATCGAAGGCAAATTGGGATCGCCGGCGTCGAGGCGTTCGTTGACGTAACGAAGAAGCTCGTCAACGAGCCGAACGGGCAGCCTCCCCCCGACCACGACGGCGTCGGGATCGACGATGAGCCCGATATGAGCGACCGCCTCGGCGATGTACTTGCTCATCCGCTTGAGCCAGGCGGACACCAGGCGGCGGCCACGACTATCGAGGCTCACGAGATCTTGCGGCTTCGTGACGCTGAGGCCGTGCTGGCCGAGATAGTCGTAGAGAAACGACAAGGAGAACACCTCGCCCAAGGGCTGCACCTTGCCGCGGCCTGGACCCTCCTCGTCGACGACCGGCAGCCAGCCAATTTCGCCGCTCAATCCCATCGCGCCACGATGCCGGACGCCATCGAGCACCAAGCCGCCGCCCATGCAGGCGCAGACGTAGACGTAGAAGAAGCTCCTGCTTTCGGCCCCCAGCCCATAATCGAGCTCCGCCATTGCCGACGCGTTCGATTCGTTATCGATGAATATCGGGCGGGTGGTGAGGTTTGACAGCGCAACTCGGACGTCGAACCCTGTCCATCGGCTGTAGTCGTCGGGCTTGCCGAGGAATGGCAGCTCGCCAAGCCAATCAGGGATCGCGACGCCGATTCCGGCCAGGCGCGCGTCGTCGACCAGATGACCGCGGCGAAAATAGCTGATCGCCTCGGCAGTCAGTTCGACGAACTTGTCCGGCAGAATGCAGCGCTTTTCGTGGTGGACGCGGCCGCGCACATGTCCGACCGCATCGACCGCCAGGATCGTCAAATGATCGCGATCGATGTCGACCCCGATCGAGAAGCAGCCTTCCGGATCAATCTCGAGCTCGATTGCCGGTTGGCCCCGGAATCCTTTGCGCCGGCGGGCCTCCATGATCAGTCCTTCGTCGAGCAAGCGATCGACGATACGGGCGATTCCGGGCTTGGTCAGCCCGGTGCGCCGGGCGAGGTCCGCGCGCGATATCGGCGCGTGGCGATGGATCGCGCGCAGAACGAGCGCCCGGTTGTGCTCGCCGGCCTGCTCGGAGTTGGAGCCGGTGAGGTCGATCGGCTCGCCGACAAGCGGAATTGGATTGCGCTTCGTCATCCTTTCACCGCCCCGGCCGTCATTGCGCTCAGGATCAATCGTTGCAGCAACAGAAAGACGATGATCGCCGGCAGGACGGAGATCAGGCAAGCCGCAGCCAGAAGTTGGGTCGACGTCGAGCTCTCGAGTCCCTGGAAAGTGAAGATCCCAACGGCGATCGGCATCAAGTCCGTCTTGGTCAGCAGCAGGAAGGGGACGAGGAACTGCGACCAGCCGGCGATGACGGAGATGATGAAGACCGAGGCTACGCCCGGCACGGCGAGAGGCAGAATGATCCGCCAAAACAGCGAGAAGCGCGAGCAGCCATCCATCATCGCGGCTTCGTCCAGCGCTCTGGGAATCGTGTCGATCGATCCCTTCAGGAGCCAGCAAGCCAAGGGACAGCCGAGCGCGACATAGACCGCGACAGCGCCAAAATGCGTGTCGACCAGGCCGAGCCGGCTCATGTACCGGTAGAGCGGCACCATGATGACAAGCGGCGAGATCATCTGGAACGACAGAAGCGCCAGCATCCATAGGCCCTTCGTCCGGAAGTCGAAGCGGGAGAACGCGTAGGCCGCCGGAAGAGCGACGATCAGCACGCCCAGAGCGCTGAGCGAGGCGAGCTTGAGCCCGTTCCAGAGATAGGTGGGAAAGGCGCTGTTCGTCAGCACGTTGACAAAGTTGTCGAGGGTCGGGTGCTTCGGAATGAAGCGCGCGACGCCGAGATAGATCTCGTGTCGGTCACGCAGCGAGAGCGAGAGCAGCCAAAGCAGCGGCGTGGCGAAGAAGGCGAACGAGATCAGCATGAAGAGATAGCTCGCAGCGTCGCCAAGGCGAGATCCCCGACGTGAGCTCATGACTGTTCCTCCCGAGGCAGGAAGCCTGCGTAGATCACCGCGAGCGTGAGACTGATCATGAGCATCAGAAACGACAGCACGCTGCCGCCGGCCAGATCGTAATTCCGGAAGACGATGTTGAACGTGTAGAGAGAAATGACCTCGGTGGCCAAGCCGGGTCCGCCGCCGGTGAGCGAGATGATGGCGTCGAACGTGTTCATCGTCTGGATGGTGATCAGAATCATGTTGACCAGGATCGCCGGGCGCAGCAAGGGCAACGTGATGTAGCGCAATCGCTGCGGCGGGGAGGCGCCGTCGACCTCGGCCGCCTCGTAAAGTTCCGGGTCGATCGCCTTCCGGGCGGCGTACATGACCACCATCGAGAACGCCGTCCCGCGCCAGATGTTGGCGATAACGGCCGACCAGGGCGCCATTGCGGGGTTCGAGAGCCAGGCGACCGGGCTCATGTGCAGAAGGCGCAGAAGGCTGTTGATCGCGCCGAACGGCGCCTCGCTGAACAGCATCTGCCAGACGATGCCGCCCGCGATGCCGGGCACGACCCAGGCGACAAGCGCGGTCGTGCGCAGGAGCGTCGTTCCGATCAGGCCCCGCGTCTCGCCGCGAATGACGACGAGCGCGAGGATCAGACCGAGGATCTGCTGTCCGACGATGCTTCCGCCGACGAAGATGAGCGTGGCGAGCAGCACGCCCGGAAGCCGCGGCGAGCCGATCGCGTTGACGATGGATGCGAAGGTGTAATTCTCGTGGTCGCCAATCAGCGTCGCGTCGGTGAAGGACAGGCGCAGCACGTCGAGCACCGGATAGAGATAGAAGAGACCGAGCACGACGATGGCGGGCAGCATCCAGGGGACCGGCCCGGAGCGGATCGGGCGGCGCAGGCGACTCCTCGGATCGTGTGCGGCGCCGATGGTCACGACGCCGGTCGCGCTTCTGAACATGATCGCGGCGGCCCTAAGAAAATTCGCCGGCGGCGTTTGGGAGGAGAACGCCGCCGGCGGCGCGGGCTAGAGACGTTTGTAGGCAGCCAGCGCCGCCTGATAGGCGGTGTCCAGCGCCTGGTCCGGAGGCTTGCTTCCAGACAGAACGTCACCCAGCACGATTTGAATCTGGTTCGAGATCTCAGGATAGATCGGCGCGCCGGGGCGCGCCTGTCCGGACTTGAGGTCCGCGGCGAAGGCTTTGTTGGCCGGCGTCGAAAATACCGGATATTTGTCGAACAGGGAGGCGCGAGTCGGGAGGGCCTGCTCGATCGCGTTGGCCGGACCCATGTAGACGTCCTTGATGAGGTCGGCGCACATGGCGACCTTTTTGGGATCCTTGCTGAACGACGCCAACGTCCAGCCCCCGGTCCCGGTGATGCGCTTGTCGGCGGTCGGGCCGGGAAGCGGCGAAAAGGTCCATTTCGAAAACTGATCGGGCTCGAGCATCGACTTCAGCTGCGAGAGCTGCCAGCTGCCGCCAATGAACAGCGCTGTCGTCCCGGCGGCCGCTGCGGCGTTGAGGTCATCGTAATTGGCGATGGTGGTCACCCGCTTCGGAGCGGCGCCCGAGTCGACGAGGTCCTTGTAATAGCCGATGGCCTTGAGGAAGAGGGGCTTGTTGGTTGCGTCGCCGAACACAGGCTTGCCGGCCTCGTCGACGAGCTTGCCGCCGAGATCCCAGTAGTTCGAGAGCCAGTCGAGCGTCGCGCCCTCGTAGCGGCCGCCATTGAAGATGACGCCTTCCATGCCCTTCTTCGTCGACGCGATACCAGCCGCCTTCAGTTGGGCCCAGGTCTGCGGCGCCTCTGGAACGATGTCGGTTCTCCGGTACAGCACCCGAAGGTCGGTGTTCCACCACCAAGCATAGATCTTGCCGTCGGCGCCGGTCACGCCGTCTCGGACAAACGGAAAAAGGTCGGCGACGTCGCCCTTCGTGAAATATGGCGTCAGGTCGGACAGCACATGATTGAGCTTGAACTGGCCGAGCACGAATGAGTTGACCGCAGCGCAATCGGGCGCGTTGCCGGTCTTGGCTTCCTCGAGCATCTTCGCCTGCTCGTTGCCGATGTCCTGAGTCTCGATCTGCATCTCGAGGCGCCAGTCCGGATGCTGCTTGATGAACGCGACGAACAGATCGCGATAGCCCTTGGCGACTTCCGGATCGCCATTGCCGGGACTGCTTGTGTTCAATCTGACGGAAAGCGTGTTCGGCGCGCTCGCGAGCCCGATCCGATCGGGCGCGACCAGGTCCTGATCCGCGGCGACGGCCGGCGACAACGGACTGGACGCAATGACGAGGGCGAACACGCTCGCGGTTAATTTCGGCGACATCGATTTCCTCCTGCTCCGGCTCAACGGGCGCCTTTGCGCAGTTCCCCTGCGCCGGCTTGGCGGCTCCTGTTGGATAGATTAAGTAACTTTGTTATGATGTCAAGCGGCGTCCGATCGCGAGCCCCTCCCGGCTTCGCGCCCGCCGCCGCCCGACGGCATAGCAAAACAACGAGGAAACCGACCAAATGCGCCTTCTCATTCTCGGCACTGGCGGGATGGCCAACGCCCATGCGACCAATTTTGCCTCAATCGACGGCGTGACGATTGTCGGAGGCGTCGACGTCCTGCCGGATCGCCTGGCCGCCTTCTGCAGCCAGCACAAGATCGATCGACAGTTCGCCAATCTCGAGGACGCGCTCGCCTGGGGCGAATTCGACGCCGTCGCCAACGTCACCCCCGATCGAATCCATCATCCCACCACCATGCTCGCCATCAAGGCGCGCAAGCACGTCTTCTGCGAAAAGCCGCTGGCGACCGACGCGACGCTCGCCATGGAAATGACGACGGCGATGGAGGAATCCGGCAAGGTCGGGATGGTGAACTTTACCTATCGCAACTCGCCCGCCTTGCAGAAGGGCCGCGACATGGTGCGGGCGGGCGCGGTCGGCGCGGTTCGCCACGTCGAAGCCTCGCACCTTCAAAGCTGGCTTGTCGGCAACGCCTGGGGCGACTGGAAAACCGAGAGCAAATGGCTGTGGCGGCTCAGCAAAAAGCACGGGTCCAACGGCGCCCTCGGCGACATCGGAATCCATATCGTGGACTTCGCGTCTTACGGATCCGGGCTCGACGTCGCTCGCGTCTTTGCCCGCCTCAAGACCTTCGACAAGGCGCCGCCGACCAACGCCATCGGCGAGTACGACCTGGACGCCAACGACAGTTTCGCCATGTCCGTCGAGTTCGGCAACGGCGCGATCGGCACGATTCAGGCCACTCGGACGGCGGCCGGCCAGCTCGACCAGTTGCGGTTGCGGGTCTACGGCGACAAAGGGTCGATCGAGATGATCTACGACACAGGGAAATCGACGCTGCGCGGCTGTCTTGGCGAAGATGTCAATACGGCGACCTGGCGGGACGTCCCGTTCGAACCGGTCGAGACGAACTACCAGCGATTCGCCTCAGCCGTGAAGGCCGGAGCCACTGTCGAGCCGTCGTTCCGGCGCGCGGCCAATATCCAAAAAGTGCTCGACATGGCGATGGCGTCCGACCTCGAGCACAGCGATCGGGCGATCGCCTGAATCCAAACCTCGGCTGGCGGGCCAGAATGCGGACCCGCCATTCGCAAGGGCGTTCAGGTCGTCTGCGACATCGGCGACGGGAGCAATTGGTCGAAAAAGGGCAGCAGGGCGGCGCCGATCGCAATGCCTGCGCCGGAGAACGTTGTCCGGCGAATTGGCGAAATCCAAGGCGTGACGACGGGCCGAACAGCCGTATTTCGGCGCTCGACGGAAATCTGCGCAATCAGTTCCTCGAGGATATTGGCAGGGAGGTCGCCGCCGATCAGAATCGCTCCCGGCGCCAGAAAGCCTGCCGTCGCGACGATGGCGTCGACGAGATGCCCTGCAGCGTCGCGGACCCAGTCGCGGATCGCCGCACTGACGGCGACGTCCGCGTCGGCCATAAGCTGCAATCGTTCGGTGGAGCTCAACGTCTCCCGGAAGGCCTTCAGCCCGGCGACGGAGTCGAGGGGAACATGGTCCGCGCCGGTCCGCATCAGACCGATGCTGCCCGCCCTGCTGTGAACGCCGACGAATGGCGCGCCGCGAAAGAGAAAGCCCGCTCTCACGCGTTCTCCGATGATGATCAGCATGAAGCCGCCTTCGACCTGACCGACGCCGAACGTGCGTTCGGCGAGAAGCGCCGTCACGCAATCCCGTTCGACGAAAACCCTGGGGGAGAGGCTCATTTCCGCAAGCCCGCCAATGTCCTGAGCGCCAGGGTCCTCGCAGGCGACGCCGATGCCGAGCACCCTCGCCGGGACTCCGCGCGTAGCGGTCATCGACAATGCGACGTTTGCGATTGCGGCGGCGGGGGTCGAGCTTGTCTCGAAAAAAATCCGCTCGCAAACCTCGCCGCTCAAATTCAGCAGAACCGCCTCGCCGTCGCTTTCCCGCAGCCGAATCCCGATACTGAAGGCGCCGTCCGGGTGGAGCGCGAACTCCGTCGGAGACTGGCCTCCGCCTTTTTCCACGCGCTTGCGCGCCGTGACGAGGCCGCCGTCGGCGAGCCGGCGGAGGATATTGGTAATCCCGGGTCCTGTCAGGCCCGTTCGGCTCGCAAGCTCCAGGCGCGTCAGCGGTCCATCGCGCCGTATCGCCTCCAGCGTGACCCTCAGATTGTGATCGCCGATCTGCGAGGGCGCCCGCCCCTGCTTGCGACCGCTATCCGACGCCCGGATTCTTTGCGCGACGTCCTGCCTCCTGCGAACTGACAATCCGCGTCCCCGCCGTGCCCAATCCTCGAATGCGAGTGTCGCACGCATCCGGACATGTCAAGGCCAGCGGTCCGCCAGCGCAAGAGCGGCGCGGAAGCCGCAAGTCGCATGGGGCGCGCCCGACGTTCAACGGCTTCCGGACGACCGGCGCTGCGAGTCGTCGCTTGCCTCCAATCGCCAATCAAGGCGGGAACCCAAGGTCAGGCGGGCCGCCCCTACATCGGCCCCGGCGACACGCCGAACAGCCACAAATGGAGGCCGCCGATCAGAACGCCCCAGAGGACGACGCCGACGACGATCGCTCCGATCGTCGCGCCCCAGTTCGGCGCGGGATAGACGATCGCCTTGGCCCGATCGCGCGCGTAATTGGCCATGAGGTCCAGGAGCGACCAGACGAAGAACGCCCCGAACAGCACGAGGTCGGCCAGCGAGCCGTTGGCGATGAGATGCCCGAAGCTCCACAAAACGACCCCCCACAGCATCGGGTGATGAACCGCGACCGCGATATGGCTTTTTTTGAGGAGGTAGGCGGCGAGCAGGATCATGCTGAACAGCATCAGCAGGATCGTGATGTGCCGCGTCCACACCGGCGGCGCCCAGAGGATCGGCGCCGTTCCGCGCGCCTCGCCGAAACCCCAGACGATCATCACCAATCCGATCAGCGACAGGAGGGCGTAAACGCCTTTCCACGGCCCCTCGCCCAGGCGGGCGATCGCGCGTTCGCGACCGCTCTCGGCGAATATGCGGGTCGAGTGCAGGCCGAGGAAGATCGCCAGGCCGAAAATGAGCATCGTCATGAAAGAGCCCGCCACTGGAGGAACCGGCGGCGCCAAGGTGGCGCCCGGGCGGCGCGCTGACAAGGGCTCGGCGCTGGAAGCGCCAATGCCGGCGCCGTGATATGGGAAGTCTGCGAGTCTCGAGCCAAAGCCCATGTCGTCTGCTTCCCCAACGCGGCCGCCGCCGCGCATGTCCCTTGCCGCTTGCGCCGAGCGCCCCGCCTCGGCCGCAAAACCGTCCGGGCGCCGCCCGCATGGCTGAGAGCGGGCCAGAGGATCGCCTTTATCCGGCCCGGCCGATCCTGGCCGTATCGGTCGCGGTGTTCCGGCAGGGCCGCGTTCTCGTCGGGCGCAGGGCGCGCCCGCCGATGGCCGGGCGCTTCTCCCTGCCGGGCGGCGTCGTCGAAATCGGCGAGACGCTGACGGAGGCGGCCCTGCGCGAACTCTACGAGGAGGTCGGCGTCGAGGCCGAGATCGTTGGGTTCAACCGGCACATCGAGCCCATCGTGCGCGAGGGCGGCCGGGTGCGGGCGCATTTCGTCATTGCCTCGTTCGTCGGCCGATGGACGCGGGGCGAAGCGCGGGTCAGCCCGGAGATCGACGCCGTCGCCTGGATCGAGCCCTCCGCTTCGGCCTCGCTGCTCACGACGCCCGAACTGGCCGACGTGATCGCCAGCGCCGAGCGGATCGCGAGCGGGAGCCTCTTTCCCTAGTGACGTGCGTCGGTTAGATCGAAGGCGTTCTCCTTCCCCCCTTGTGGGGGAAGGTAGGATGGGGGGTCGCGCTGACCTTGCAAATCGAGGGTTCGCTCCAGGCGATTATAGGACGGCGCGACCCCCCTCCCTAACCCTCCCCACAAGGGGGGAGGGGACGCCGCCTGCCTTCGATTTGGTTGACGCGCGCCATTAGAGAGAGATGTTTTTGGACGAATCCCGTGGCGCCCTCATCCGACCGCTCCCATGGGCCGTCCCCCCGGTCTTCGCCCGGGGGTAGGCTTTTCCCCTGCGGGCGAAGGGAATCTTCGCCGCCCTACAACCCGGCCGCGCCTAATCTTGCGCCCGGTTTCGCCCGCCTGTTCCTTCCCTGTTCCGACCTGATAGGCGCCTGATAACGGCCTGTTCCGGACCTGTTAAGTCGCCTGCTCCAGGCCCGATACAGCCGGCAATCGGCGGGTTGTAAATCCAGCAACGCCATGATATTACAGGACTTCCTTGATCGGAGCGCCGAACAGGGCGCCAAAAAACCGCCTGCTAGCAGGCGCCGGATCGTCGGCGGCGGACCTGGGGCGCGCCGTGTTTACGTCTTTCCGCCGGCCATGAAGGCCATGAAGGCGGCGCGGGCCTCGGGCGAAACGAGCGCCGCGGCGAACGCCTCGTTCTCCGCGGCCATCGCGGCCTTCAGCGCCGCCGGATCGCCGCGCATCAGCCGGCGGGTCGCGAGCAGCGCCGAGCGCGGCTTGGCGGCGAGCGCGGCGGCCTTGCCGAGCGCGTGGGCGAGAAGCGCGTCGGCGGGAACGAGCGCATTGACGAAGCCGAGTTCGACCGCAGCCTCACCGTCGAACGGCTCGGCCAGCATCAAAAACTCCGCCGCCCTGGCGCGGCCGAAGCGCAGCGGGGCGAGCAGGGACGAGCCCGCCTCCGGGACTAGGCCGAGATTGACGAACGGCATGAGAAAGCACGCGGCGGGCGTCGCATAGACGAGGTCGCAATGAAAGCAGAGCGTCGTCCCGACCCCGACCGCGAGGCCGTCCACCGCGGCGATCAGCGGCTTGCCGAACTCTGCGAGACGGGCGACGAAGCGGCCGGCGGGGAAATTGGCGAAATGGCTGGCCCCGGCGCCGCCCGCGACGATCGACAGGAAATCGGCGATGTCATTGCCGGCGGTGAAGACGCCGCCGCGGCCGGCAATGACGACCGCGCCGATGTCCGGGTCGCGTTCGGCCGCGTCGAAGGCCTCGATCAGCGCCTCGTACATGGCGCCGGTGATGGCGTTCTTCTTTTCCGGGCGGGCGAAGGCGGCGAGGAGAACCGCCCCCTCGCGCGCGACCTCGATCCCGGCGCTCATATCGCGTCCGCCAGCACGGACTCATAGGATTTCATCGCCCCGGCGCCGGACGCGACGATCCGGTTGAGCCCGGGGGCGACCGGCAGCAGCTTCTCCGCGTAGAAGCGCGCGAGCGCCACGCGCGCCAGTTCGCTGTCGTCGCCTTCGCGGGCGAGGTCCTGGGCGGCGAGGCCCGCTTTGGCGAGGCAGGCGCCGCCGAGCGTCAGGCCGAACAGGCGCAGATAGGGGGAGGCGCCGGCAAGCGCCGATTCGGTGTCGTTCGACAGCCAGAGCTGCATGGCGCGAGTCGCCTGGTCGAGCGCCTCCGCCGCCTCGGACAGGCGCGCGCTGGTCGCGCCGAAGGCTGCGCCGCCGCGCTCGGACACCGCCCGCGCGACATCGCGGATCCCATTGACCTCGTTGCGGGCCGTCGCGCCGCCGGCCAGCGGCAGCTTGCGGAGCGCGAGATCGATGCCGTGGATGCCGTTGGCGCCCTCGTAGATGGCGGCGATGCGCGAATCGCGCATGTGCTGGGCCGCCCCGGTCTCCTCGATGAAGCCCATGCCGCCGTGGATCTGCACGCCGAGCGACGCTGCCTCGTCGCCGAGGTCGGTCGAGAAGGCTTTGGCGATAGGGGTCAGCAGGGCCGCGCGATTGGCGCCGGCCGTCCGCTCCTCCTCCGTCCGCCCATGATTGGCGAGATCGAGCGACGCGGCGGTCAGGTGGCAGATCCCGCGCGCCGCATGAACGTTGGCCTTGATCGTCATCAGCATGCGCTGCACGTCGGGATGCTCGATGATCGGCGACATTCCCTCGCCGCCCTTGCCGTCTCCGCCCTTGGCGCTGCGGCCCTGCCGGCGCTCGCGGGCGAATTCGAGGGCCTGCTGGTAGGCGCGCTCGGCGATGCCGACGCCTTGCGTGCCGACCGCGAGCCGCGCCGCGTTCATCATCACGAACATGGCGGCGAGGCCCCGGTTCTCCTCGCCGATGAGCCAGGCCTTGGCGCCCTCGCTCTCGCCGAAGATCATGACGCAGGTCGGCGAACCGTGGATGCCGAGCTTGTGCTCGATACTGGCGCAGCGCAGGTCGTTGCGCACGCCGAGACTCCCGTCCGGCTTGACCAGGAATTTCGGGGCGAGGAACAGCGACAGGCCGCGCGTGCCGGCCGGCGCGCCGGGAAGCCGCGCGAGGACGAGATGGACGATGTTCTCGGCCAGGTCGTGCTCTCCATAGGTGATGAAGATCTTCTGGCCGAACAGGCGGTAGATTCCGTCGTCGGTTCGCTCCGCGCGCGTCCGCACCGCATTGAGGTCGGAGCCGGCCTGGGGCTCGGTCAGGTTCATCGTGCCGGTCCAGCGGCCGGAGATCATCGCCTCGAGATAGATGTCGAGCAGGTCCTTCGAGCCATAGGCCTTGAGCGCGCCGATCGCCCCTTCGGTGAGGAGCGGGCAGAGGGCGAAAGCCATCGAGGCGCCGTTCCAGATCTCGGTACAGGCGACGTTGACGAGGTGCGGCAGCGCCATGCCGCCGAACTCGGCCGGCGCGGAAACCCCGCCCCAACCCGCCTCGGCCCAGCGGCGATAGGCGTCGGCGAAGCCGGGCGGCGTGGTCACGGCCCCATTGGCGTAAACCGCGCCTACGGTGTCGGCGGCGCGGTTCAGCGGCGCGATCTCCTCGGTGGCGAAACGCCCGGCCTCGGAGATGACCGAGGCGATCGTCTCCCAGTCGAACTCCCCGTCAAGCTTTGCGCCGATGAGCTCCGGCAGGCCCGCAACCGCCTTCAGCGAGAACAGGATATCGGCGACCGGGGATCGATAGGTCATGAGAGCTCCTCCGCTTCTTTTTGGCGTCGACGCGCCGGTTTGATAGGGCAAAGCCAAAGCCGTTTGAAGATAGACCAAATTCTCGAACGCGCGAGACGGAAAGACAGCATGGCGACCCATCGAGTGACCCGGCGCGCCCCCGCGACGCCCGAAACGATTGCGGCGGCCGCCGAATGCCTCCGGCTCGGCGGACTCGTCGCGATGCCGACCGAAACCGTCTATGGCCTGGCGGCGGACGCGACTTCGGACAAAGCGGTGGCGGAAATCTATGCGGCGAAAGGCCGCCCCGCGTTCAATCCGCTGATCGCCCATGTGCTCGGAGTGGAAGACGCGCTTGAGCACGCAAGGCTCGACGCGGCCGCGGAACAGCTGGCGCGCGCGTTCTGGCCGGGGCCGCTCACCCTGGTGGCGCCGGTCGCTCCGGCCTGCCGGGTCAGCCTGCTCGCACGGGCTGGGCTCGACACGCTGGCCCTGCGCGCGCCGGACCATCCGGCCGCCCGCGCCCTGATCGAGGCCGCCGGTCGGCCGCTCGCCGCGCCCTCGGCCAATCGATCGGGTCATGTGAGCGCGACGACGGCCGACCACGTGCTGGCCGACCTCGACGGCCGGATCGACTGGGTCCTCGACGCAGGCCCGTCGCTGCACGGCGTCGAATTCGACGATCGTCGCCTGCCTCGAGGCGGGTCCGACGCTGCTGCGTCCGGGCGCGGTCTCCCGGGAGGCGCTCGAAGCGGCGCTCGGGCGCCCGCTCGCTCAAGGCGCCCCCGCGCGCGCCGGCCCCCAGGCGCCAGGGCAGCTCGCGTCGCATTACGCGCCCCGCGCGCGCCTCAGGCTCGACGCCCGCGCCGTCGTCGCGGGCGACGAGGCGGCGCTCGATTTCGGCGGGGCGCTGGCGGGCGCAGCTTCGCTCGCTCGGCTTGACCTGTCGCCGTCGGGCGATCTCGTCGAGGCGGCGGCGAATCTGTTCGCGTTCCTGCGGGCGCTGGACGAAATCGGCGTGGCCTCGATCGCCGTGGCGCCGGTCCCCGCGCAGGGCCTCGGCGCGGCGATCAACGACCGCCTGCGGCGGGCGGCGGCCCCGAGAAACGGCTGACCTCGACAGGAACCGGTTGACGGCCTTGCGACTTCCACTGGTTGCGGGGCAGGGTGGCGGCAAGGAACGGCGGCCGAGTTCTGGTTCCATGTCCTATACGCTGAACTGGGACGAATTCCGACTGGTGAAAGCGATCGCCGACACGCGATCGCTGGCCGGCGCGGGGGCGCTGCTGGGGCTCAATCACTCGACTGTGTTCCGCCGGCTCGCCGCGCTCGAGACGGCGGTCGGCGCGCGGCTCTTCGAGCGATCGCGCGCCGGTTACGCCCCGACCGTCGAGGGCGAGGAGATGATCGCGCTCGCCAACCAGATGGCCGAATTGGTTGCGGACTTCGAGCGGCGCGTCGCGGGCCGAGACCCCAAGCCGACCGGACCTCTGCGCGTCACCACGGTCGAGGCGATCGGCCAGCGCTTTCTGCCCGCGATCCTGACGCGGTTCCAGGCGCAGAACCCTGGCGTCGTCATCGATCTCCTCTTGTCGGAGCGGACGTTAAATCTGTCCCGGCGGGACGCGGACGTCGCCATCCGGATCACTAACGACCCGCCGGAGACGCTGGTCGGCCGGCGCATCTGCACCGTTCGCTGGGCCGTGTACGGCCGCCGCGATCTCAACGCCGCGACCGGCGACGGAGCCGCCCCCTCGGCGCCGTTCGTCGGGTTCGCGGACGACTTTGGGCCGCCGTTGGGAAGGCGGTGGATCGACCTGAACATTCCTCTCGACCGGCTCGCCGCCCGCGCGAACTCGCTCCACGCCATGCTCGAGATGGCGCTGCTCGGGCTGGGCGAGGCGCCGCTGCCGTGCTACCTCGGCGAGTTCAAACCCGGCCCTCGAGAGGCTGGGTCCCACGCTGCGGGAATGGGACCTCGGCCTCTGGATCCTCACCCATTCCGACCTTCGCCGGTCGGCGCGGGTCCGCGCGTTCATGGATTTCGCCGGCGCTGAGCTCGCGCGACATCGCCGGGCGATCGAATGCGCCGAAACCGAATGAGCTCCCGGGCTGGAAGTCACGGCATCCGCCAACCTTCCTGCAACCCTTTGAAATCATTGAGCGGCTCGCCCGAAAATTGTCCGATGCGCCGCTCAACCCATTGATCGTATTGGACTTCTGCCCCAAAATCGCGGTCGCGCCTTAAAGGGCCTCGGCTGTCATCGGCTTGCCATGCCGCGCCGGCTGTGGCAAAAGCCGGACGCCTTTGGGCGCCCCGCGCCCGGATGCTGCAGTAGCTCAGTGGTAGAGCACTCCCTTGGTAAGGGAGAGGTCGAGAGTTCAATCCTCTCTTGCAGCACCATCCTCTCCGACCGGCCCCGGAGGCGACGCCTGCCCCGTTTGTCGTCCGAGCCGGCCAAGCGCAACGGACCCTCAAAGCTCTCGGCGCGCTCGGCCCGCTCCTCGGTCGGCGGTCTGAAGGCTTTGGGCGACGGCCGCGAGCAGAGTTTTGCGAGACGTGGGCTTCGAGAGGACCTTGGCGTGCGGCCACTCGGCGATGATCGGATCCGAATTCGCCTGACCGGTGTAGAACAGGAACGGCGTCCCCCGTTCGGCGAGCTCGCGCGCGACAGGAGTCACCATCTCCCGCCCGAGCCGGACGTCCAGGATCGCGACCGAAACGAGCGCGGCTGGGTCGCGCGCGATCGCCAGCGCTTCGTTCACCGTACGACAAATGGGGAGCACGTAAGCGCCCTCCTCCTGCAGGACGGTTTCGACCTCGAGGGCGACAAGGAAATCGTCTTCGACGATGAGAACGTTCGCGCCCTGCAGGGGGAAAGTCATTTTCAACCGTCGCCCGGATCGACTGGCGCCAATGGGAGCGCGATGTCGCAAACAAACCCGTCTTCGCGGTAATCGCGGGTCACCGTCGCTCCCTGAAGCGCCATGTCGATCAGGCGCGTCCCAAATCCGAGCTCAGCCGGCGCTTTGACTTTCGGTCCGTTGACCTCACGCCATTGAAACTTGAGCAGGCTTGGATTGTTCCCGGGCTCGACTTCCCAGCTGACGGCGACGCCGCCGTCGGGCTCCGAAAGCGAACCGTATTTCACGGCGTTGGCGGCGAGCTCGTGCAGCACGAGGCCGAAAGGCGTCGCCAGGTCGGCGGGAAGGATGACGGCAGGGCCCTCCAACTGGGCGCGCTCCGGGCTGTCGGCGATGTAGGGGGCGAGCTGGCCGCGCGCGAGCGAAGCAAAGTCTGCGCCGCGCCACTCCGACTGAACAAGAAGTCCGTGCGCGCCGCTCAGCGCTTCCAGGCGCGCGCTGAAGCGCTCGACAAAATCCGCCGGGGACTGCGCGGTTCTGAGCGTCAGCGAAGCGATCGACTGGACGACCGCCAGCGTGTTCTTGACCCGATGCGTCAGTTCCCGGAGAAGGAGTTGCTGCCGGGCCTCCCAGCCCTTTCGCTCGCTGACGTTGCGCGTGCTTTCCAGAACGAGACGTCGTCCGTCGACGACCTCAAGCTGCACCCGGCATTCCACGGTCAGGTCATCGCCGGTCTTGGTTTTTTGTCGCAATTCGCCCGTCCAGGCGCCCTCCCGGACGAGCGCGCCTCGAACGTCTTCAAACGAGCCTTTGCCGGGCGCGCTGCCGAGCAAGCGATGGCTGACCTTGCCCACAGCCTCGTCATGCGAATACGCATAGAGCTCCTCGCTGCCGCGGTTCCATTCGACAATTCCCCCGTCGTAATCCCAGACGAAGATCGGATCGTGCGAAAGATCGACCAGCCGCTTCTGTTGAAGGAGGTTCCGCTCGCTTTCCCGCAAAGCCTGCTCGATGTTCAGCCGATCCGAGATGTCGACGAAGGTGATCACGACGCCGTCGATCTTGTCCTCCACCGTCCGGTAAGGCCGCAGGCGAAGATCGTACCACCGGCCGTCGCGGCTACGAATTTCGCGGCGAATCGGCGCGAGGTCAGCCAGAACGGCGCGCGCGTCCTTGACGAGTCCGTCATACTCGAGCTGATGAGCGAAGTCGGTAATGGGTCGCCCTTCGTCCAGGGGCGTGATGCTAAATAGCTCGGTCACCCGTTGGGTGAAGCGCCGAATGCGCAGGCTCGCATCGATGAACAGCGTTCCGTAGTCGGTTGCAGCCATCAGATTTTGCAGATCGCTGTGCGCACGGGAGATCGCCTCGAGCTTCAGCTTGAGCTCGGTATTGACCGTCTGGAGTTCCTCGTTAATCGATTGCAGCTCTTCCTTGCTGGTTTCGAGCTCTTCCGAGGTCGAACGGTACTCTTCGTTGATGGACTGGAGCTCCTCGTTGGCGGCGCGAAGGTCCTCGTTGGCTGCGTCCGATTCCTCCCGGACCGTGCGCAGCCGGGCCTGCATCAGCTCCAGCTCCTGCGTCAGCCGAAGCACGGTCTCGTCGGTCGCGTGCTGCTCCAGAGCAACCACGTTATCGAAGACGACCTCCCCTTCGATGAACAGGACGATCGCACGACGCGGCCCGTTCGGATCCTTTTGAACGGCCGACTTGACCTGAAGATGCACCCGATGCGGAGAGCCGTTGAAGCGGACCATGATCGGCAGGCTGAGGGTCGCGCGATCCTGCTCGAAGACGCGATTCAACGCGGACCGCAACTCGAAACGCAGTTCGGGCCGAACCAGATCGACGACGTCGCCGCTGAGCGGGCAGCCGGCCGGCTGAAGGTATCGTCCGGCGTTGTCCGACAGGTGGACGACACGGTGGGATTGGTCGACCAGAATGCTTGGAGGCGCGACCGCCTCGATCGCCGCGCGATGGAGCGCGGCGTCGCTCAAAACCGCTGAGTGGGCGCTCGCCGAAACGAACGGCGATAGGTGCTCGTGAGGGCGAATCGGTCCCAGAAGACGCGGGAGGAGTCGAGACTTGTCTCCAGGAGCGGAGCTGGACCGATAGAGGCGCGCGTCGCGGTCCACGATCCGGAACAAACCCGCGGGACTGTCTGCGCTCTCGGAGGTTCCGAGCATCAGAAATCCTCCCGGGCTCAGCGCATAGTTAAAGGTGCTGCACACCTGCTCCTGCAACTCGCGATCGAGATAGATGAGGACATTCCTGCAGGTGACGAGATCGACGCGCGAAAAGGGTGGATCCTTGAGGAGATCGTGGACCGCGAACAGGACGACGTCGCGCAATTCCTCCCGGACTCGGTAGCCTCCCCCCTCACGAACAAAGAAGCGCCGGAGCCGCTCCTCGCTGACATCGGTCTCGATCGCGGCCGGGTAGCGGCCCTCCCGCGCGACGGCAAGCGCTCGCCCATCGAGATCCGAGCCGAAGACCTGGATCGCGGGCCCGGGTTCGTAGCGGCCGGCCTCTTCGAGAAGCAGCATGGCGACGGAGTAGGCCTCCTCGCCGGTTGCGCAGCCACAGACCCAGACGCGGATTGTATCGGCGGGGCCCCGGCCTTCGAGAAGCTGGAGGAGCGCGGATTTTCGCAGCGTGTCAAAGGCCTCGGCCTCGCGAAAGAAGGTCGTGACGGAGATCAGGAGGTCGCTGAGCAGCGCCTGCGCCTCATCCGTGTTCTCGCGCAAAAATTCGAGATAGGCCGCCAGGCCGCTCGACCGCGTCACCTGCATCCGCCGGGCGATTCGCCGCAACACGGTGGAACGCTTGTACCTGGAGAAATCGTGTCCCATGCGCGCCCGGACATGAGCGAGAACTTGTCGGAGCGAGTTTTCGTCAGCGGGCGGCAAGTCGTCGACGGAGACGGACTGCTTGAGACGGATCAAATCGGGAAGGCGGGCTGCGATGTCCCGGACCGGCAAGACAAAATCGACAACTCCGGTCGCGATCGCGTTGCGCGGCATCGAGGGGTGTTCGGCTTCGTCGGGATCCTGGACAAAGATGATTCCGCCGCCCTCTTTGACGGCGCGCACGCCCAGCGCTCCGTCCGAGCCCGCTCCGCTCAGGATGACGGCGAAGCCGTCGCCGAGGCGCTCCGACAATGACCGAAAGAACGAATTGATCGGCGACCGCCGACCGCGCGGCTCGTCAAACGGCGCCGCGGAGAGTTCGTGATCGATGAGTTCAAGCCGGCGATCAGGCGGGATCACGTAAATATGATCGGCGAGCAGCGGCTCCCGCGGTCCGACCAGGACAACCGGCATCGCCGAGCGAGCGTCAAGAATATGCGGCAAGTCGCTCCGGCGGTCCGGATCGAGATGAACAATCACAACGAAGGCGGCGCCCGTTTGCGGCGGGACAACGTCGAAGAAATTTTGAAGCGCGCGGATCCCGCCCGCTGAAGCGCCAATCGCGACAATAACCGGGTTTGAGACGCGATCCGGAGATCGGTCTCCGTTGTGATGTTCAGTCACTGCGCATACTCGCGTTCCTTCAACACTCTACGCCTCGCTGGACAAACACGCAAAGATGACGGTCAATAACGACGTCAGCTGAAGGATTTAGCCGTATCTATTCTGACGATCGCGTAGACTTGAGCCAGCGCTGTTCGGCCGCCTTGGCGAAACCAGTCGGCGACGCGAGACCTGGACCTGCCGGAGCGAAGCCTCTGCGGCGCCGCGGCGACCGCGGCATTGCGCCGCAACCGGTTTAGGCCGCGCGCAAGTTCCGTTCACTGCCTGTTGGATCCATCCGCCCGCCCTTCCGCTGGGTTCGCCGACGTCAGCCGATCGCGGCGGCGGCTCATCGGCGAAAATCGGAAACGCTTCCTGAGATCAGGTGTGAGGAGCCTGCTGTCTACCCTTGGGCGCCAGTCCAATCGTTCAAAGCACATACTGCAGGTTGAACTCGGTTGCGACGGATATAAGTTTCGATGTGTTGGCAGGCGATAGCCAATTCTCGCTGGCAACGGAGCGCGGTTCACCTTGGTGTAACGATCCGGCAATGTCGTTAAACTGTCGCACTTGATTTTCATCTGATCTCGCGCGATACAGCATTTGCTTGCAGGGCGGGGGGCTGCTCATGCTGGCGACGAAACTCCGTCGCGTTCGCGCCTGCAGGGCCTCGCGACCACGCGAGAGAACGCTTGCCGATGGAACAGCCTGCCCCCCTGTCCGGAGTCGCGACGCCGCTTGATCGCGGTCTACGCGCGCTCTGCGGAATCGCCGCCTACTACAGAATTGGCGCGGACCCCGTGCAGCTTCATCGGGAACTTGCCCTCGGCGATCGCGATTCGCATGAGTTCGATCTCGTTCGCGCGGCAAAATTGATCGGGTTGAAGGCCCGGCTGGCGACCGGCGTCGACCAGCGCCGGATGGGAAAGCTTCCCACCCCCGCGATCGTCCGGCTGAGCAGCGGAGCGCTGTACGTCTACGGCGGACGAGGGCCGTCGGGCCTCTGCCGGCTTGTCGATCCGATCACCCACGCGTCGACCGATCTCACCCTCCAAGACCTGACGCGCGAAGCCAACGGCCGCGCGCTCCTCATCGCCCGTTGTGTCGGCGGCGCCGGCGTTAGCCCGAAGATGTTCGGGCTGCGCTGGTTCCTGCCGACGCTGTGGCGCTATCGCAAGCCCCTCGGACATGTGCTCGCGGCGTCGCTGTTCATCCAGATTTTTGCGCTGACGACGCCGCTCGTCTTCCAGGTCATCGTCGACAAGGTCCTGACGCATCGCGGCTACGAGACGCTGTTCGTCATGATCGCGGGCCTCGTCGTCGTCGGGCTGTTCGACTCGGCGCTGCAATATCTGCGCGCCTACGCGCTCTCGCACACCACCAATCGGATCGACGTCGAGCTCGGACAGCGCCTGTTTGCGCATCTGTTGCGCCTTCCGATGAACTATTTCGAGACCCGGGCGGCCGGACAGACCGTCGCCCGCGTCCGCGAGCTCGAAACGGTCCGCGCCTTCCTGACCGGACAGGGGCTCTTTTCCGTAATCGATCTGGCTTTCACGGTCGTGTTCATCGCGGTAATGTTCGCTTATTCCGTGCCGCTCACGCTGATCGTGCTGATCGGTCTGCCGGTCTACATTCTGATCGGCTTCCTGGTGCGTCCGCCGCTGCGCGATCTCATCAATGAGAAGTTCAACCGCGGCGCGGCGAGCCAGCAGTTTTTGGTCGAGACCGTGGTCGGCGCCGGAACAATCAAGGCGGCCGCGGTCGAGCCGATCATGCGCGCCCAATGGGAAGAGAAGCTCGCGGCCTACGTCCGGACGAGCTTTGCCGCCACGATGCTCGGAACTGGCGGCCAGATCAGCATCCAGTTCGTCAGCAAGCTGACGACCGCGGCGATCCTGCTCTTCGGGGCGAAAGCCGTGATCGACGGCGATCTCACCGTCGGCGCGCTCGTCGCATTCAACATGATCGCCTCCCAGGCGGTTCAGCCGATTCTCCGCCTGTCGCAGATCTGGCAGGACTTCCAGCAGGTCCAGATTTCGGTCGAGCGTTTGGGCGACATCCTGAACGCCCCGCCCGAACCGGCGCCGCGGATGCGGCTGGCGCCGCCGACCCCGCGCGGCGCGATCGAATTCCGGGACGTCACCTTCCGCTACCGCGCGGGAGGCGCGGACGTTCTCAAACATGTCTCGCTCCAGATCGCGCCTGGCGAGACGATCGGCGTCGTCGGCCCGTCCGGCTCCGGCAAGTCGACGCTGACCAAGCTCGTGCAGCGCCTCTACCTGCCGACCGAGGGCCAGGTCTTCCTCGACGGCGCCGACCTCAGCCAGGTCGACCCCTCGTGGCTGCGCAGCCACATCGGCGTCGTTCTGCAGGAGAACCTGCTTTTCAACCGCACCATCCATGAGAACATCGCCTTCGCCGATCCCGTTATGCCGAGGGCGAAGGTGATCGAGATCGCCCGCCTCGCAGGCGCCGACGAGTTCATCAACGGGCTCGCGGAGGGTTATGACACGATGATCGAGGAGCGCGGCGCCAACCTGTCGGGCGGACAGCGCCAGCGCATCGCCATTGCTCGGGCGCTCGCCACCAACCCGCGCATCCTGATCCTCGACGAGGCGACGTCGGCGCTCGACTACGAGAGTGAACGCATTGTCCAGCGCAACATGCGGCGCATCGTCAGGGACCGGACGGTGATCATCGTCGCCCACCGGCTGGCGGCGGTGCGCGGTTGCGACCGAATCGTGGGCATGGCCGACGGGCGCATCGTGGAAACCGGCTCGCACGAGGAGCTGATCCGCCGTCCGGGCGGGCTCTACGCCTATCTTTGGGGCCTCCAGGCGAACCCTGCGGTGGTTGCGGCATGAACGACATCGTCCGCTCGACCGCCGCCAGCGAAGCCCCTGAGACGCGGGCGCTCCAGAGGTGGACAGAACAAGCGCTGTCGCTTCGCGACACCCGCCGCGGCGCGTCGTCGGACCGGGAATTTCTCGCGCCCGTCCTCGAGATCCTGGAAACGCCGGCGTCTCCCGTTCGCGTGGCCTTCCTCTGGATCATCTGCGCGCTTGTCGTCATCGGCCTCGGGCTCGCCTATTTCGGGCGCATCGACATCATCGCCTCCGCTCAGGGCAAGTTCCAGCCGACCGGCCGGGTCAAGGTGATCGAGCCGGTCGAGACCGGCCGGGTCGCCGCCGTCCACGCCGCCAACGGCACGCTGGTGAAGGCGGGCGACGTTCTGGTCGAGCTCGACCGTTCGGCCGCCGAGGCCGACGTGAGGGCGGCCAGCGCCGACCTGAAATCCGCCGAGGCCGAAAGCCTGCGTCGACGCGCAGCGCTCGCCGCCGCCAGCGCCCGTGCGTTCTTGCCGCCCCCGGTCATCGCCTGGCCCCCCGATATGGACGCGAACCTGCGCGCGCGCGAAGATGGCGTGCTGTCGGCGGACCTCGGCCAACTTGCCGCGACGATCGCTTCCTTCGACGCCCAGAAGGCGCAGAAGTCCGCCGAGCGCGATATGCTGGGGCGCACCATCGCGACCCAGAAGAACCTGATTGCGACGCTGCAGGAGCGGGTCGACATGCGCGCCAAGCTGGTCGCGTTGCAGTCCGGGGCGAAGTCCGCCGTCATCGACGCGACCGAGACCCTGCAATATCAACAGACCCAACTCGCCATCCACGAGGAAGAGCTCGCCTCGGCGACGACGGGGCTCGCCGTCGTCGCGCGCGACAGCGAGAAGGCGGTTCAGGTGTTCCTGTCGGATCAGGCGCAGAAGCTCGACGCCGCCGAGCGGCAGGCCGAGGAGAACCGGCAGCATCTGGCCAAGGCTGAGGCTGTGGTCGATACCCTCACGCTCAGGGCGCCGATCGACGGCCGCGTCCAGTCTTCGATCATCACCAATGTCGGCCAAGTCGTCGACAGCGGGCAGGAGGTCATGCGGATTGTCCCGCAAGGCTCGCGGCTGGAGATCGAAGCCTATGTGCCGAACCAGGACATCGGATTCGTGCGTGTCGGCCAGGAGGCGGTCATCAAGGTCGAATCGTTTCCATTCACCCGCTATGGACTTCTCAAGGCTCGGGTCATGCGCATCGCCAAGGACGCCATCCCGTCGCCGGACGCGAGCGCCATCGAGGGGGACCCGACCCGCGTCTCCAAGGCGTCCGGCTTCGCCGGCGCGGAGCGGACCCAGAATCTCGTGTTCGCGGTCGTGCTCGAGCCCGACGCCTCGACCATCATGGTCGACGGGGTCGCGCGACCGCTGACCTCGGGCATGGCCGCGACCGTGGAAATCAAGACCGGCTCGCGCCGTCTCATCGAATACCTCTTCTCTCCAGTGATGGAGGTCGGCTCGAAAGCCATGCGCGAGCGATAGGCGTCGGCGGGCGAGTGACGTCCGTCCGGCGGCCTCCGGCTCAGTTCTCGACGGGGACCGGTCCGCCTTGTCTCGCGCGGAAGGCGTGATGCACGCAGGGCCTCACGCGCCCGCAGCTCGCGCGTGCTGCGAAGCCTCCTGCGTGCGCATCATGTCGCGCAGTCGAACAAGGTGAGCCTCCAACGCCTCGAGTTCCGCTTCGTCGAGACGCCCGAGAGTCGAGGCCAGCCACTTTTGCTGGACCGAGATCGCCTTCTCGGCTATCGTCCGCCCCGCGTCAGTGAGATGGATCGAATATTGCCTTCGGTCGGATGCGAGCGAGCGGCGCTCGACGAAGCCAGCCGCCTCCAGCCGGTCGAGCAGTCCGGATATATTTCCCTTTGTCACGTAGAGGCGTTTGGCGAGCTCCTGCTGGTTGACGCCTTCCTGCTCGCTCAGCGTCGTCAGCACGTCGCACTGGGGAATGGACACGCCGATCATCCGCAGCCGGTCGCTGACGGCGGCCTGCATGCGCGCTTCCAGCCGAATGAGGCGCAGCCAAACCCGCATGGCGAGCTCGGGATTCGTACGGGTCTGCATCGGCGTCCTTCCTCGTCGGCGGCTTCGGCCGCGCGAAGGGTCTGGCGTTTTTCGCGCGCCACAGTATAGACATGAACAATCTGAGCGCAGCGATCAAGCCGCAGCGCGCATCATGTTCGGGAGGACCAGAAAATGTTTGGACGGATGCAGGAATGGCCGTTGCTGATGCACAAGATCATCGACTTCGCGGCGATCCAGTTTCCGAACCAGGAAGTCGCGTCGCGGACGATCGAAGGCCCGATGCACCGGACGAATTACGCGGAGATCCGGGAACGGACGCTGAAGGTCGCCAAGCGGCTCGAGCGTGACGGGATCAAGCTCGGCGATCGCGTCGCGACGCTGGCCTGGAACGGGTATCGGCACCTCGAGGCCTGGTACGGCATCACCGGCCTCGGCGCGATCTACCACACCGTCAATCCCCGCCTGTTTCCGGAGCAGATCGCCTGGATCATCAACCATGCCGAAGACCGGATCGTCATGACCGATCTGACCTTTGTGCCGCTCCTGGAGGCGATCGCCGACCATCTGCCGAGCGTCGAGCGCTACATCATCCTGACCGACGCGGCCCACATGCCGGCGACGAAGCTCAAGAACGCCGTCCCCTACGAGTCGTGGCTTGCCGAGGCCGACAGCGACTTCCGCTGGCGCGAGTTCGACGAGCGCACCGCCGCCGGTCTCTGCTACACCTCCGGCACGACGGGCAACCCCAAGGGCGTGCTCTACTCGCACCGCTCCAACATCCTGCATTCGATGATGGCGACCGGTCCCGAGGTCCTGACGCTGAACGCCTACAACTCGGTCCTGCCGGTCGTGCCGATGTTCCACGCCAATTCCTGGGGCCTCGCCCTGTCCTGCCTCACTCGCGGGGCGCGCATCGTGATGCCAGGCGCGAAGCTCGACGGGGCTTCGGTCTACGACATCCTCGAGACCGAGAAGGTGACGATGACGGCTGCCGTGCCTACGGTCTGGCTCGGGCTGCTGCAATACCTGCGCAAGGAGGGCAAGCGCCTCACGACGCTGAAGTTCGTCGGCATTGGCGGCTCGGCCTGCCCGCCGGAAATGATCCGCGCGTTCGAGGAGGATTACGGCATCGAAGTCCGCCATGCATGGGGCATGACGGAGATGAGCCCGATCGGTTCGGCTGGCGCGATCAAGCCGAGCCAGGTCGGGATGTCGCATGAGGAAAAGCTCGCCATTCAGGCCAAGCAGGGCTGGGCGCCGTTCGGAGTCGAGATGAAGATCGTCGACGACGAGGACAACGAACTGGCCTGGGACGGCAAGAAGTTCGGCCGGCTCAAGGTGCGCGGCTTCGCTGTCGTCGAGAGTTATTTTCGCGACGAAAGCGGCAAGATTCTCGACGACCAGGGCTTCTTCGACACAGGCGACGTCGCCACCATCGACCCGAACGGCTTCATGCAGATCACCGATCGGGCCAAGGACGTCATCAAGTCGGGCGGCGAATGGATCTCGACCATCGACATCGAGAATCTGGCCGTCGGCCATCCGGATGTCGCCGAGGCCGCTGTCATCGGGGTCCGCCATCCCAAGTGGGACGAGCGGCCCCTGCTGGTCGTCGTGCCGAAAGAGGGCCACGCGCCGAAGACGGAGGAGGTCCTCGAATACCTCAAACCCAAGATCGCCAAGTGGTGGATGCCGGACGACATGCAGGTCGTGCAAGAGATTCCGCATACCGCAACAGGTAAAATCAACAAGCTGAAACTGCGCGAGACCTTCAAAGGCTACAAGCTGCCGACGGAATGAGAGAGCGGGCGTTCCGAAGGATTCCGGAATTCCAAAGCCGGGCGGCGACGGGTCCGCCATCTCAAGGCGCCCAAAGCCCGTAGAGAGACAGGCGTCTTCCGACGCCGGCTCGCGACGATGGAGTAGGTTCTGACAGGTTCGAGCCCGAAGGCAGCCCCCGGCTCGGGAGTTTACAGGAGTCCCTGAAATGGCCTCTGCGCTTTTGCTGCGGCGGCTTGTGACCGTTGACGCGGACGCTTACCGCGCGCTGCGTCTTCGGGGGCTTCGCGATTGTCCAGACGCTTTCGCAGCGACCTGGGAAGACGAAAGCGCACGGCCGTTCGATTGGCTCGCGCAACGGCTCGAGCAAAACTTCGTCCTCGGGGGCTTGTCGGAGGTCGGCGCGCTTCTGGGGGTCGCGGGCCTTCAGAACTCCGAATTCTCCCAAGTCGCGGCATGTCGCTGAGCTATGGGGGTTCTATGTCGCGCCCGAGGCCCGGCGAAGCGGTCTTGCCGCCGCTTTGTTGGAGGCGCTGATCCACACCGCCGAAGGGAAGTTCGAGGCGATCCGTGCGACCGTGGTCGCCTCGAACGACGCGGCGTTCCGCCTTTACGACAAGGCGGGTTTCAGGACGTTCGGCTGTGAGCCGAGAGCGCCGAAGGTCAGCGGTCGGTATTACGACGAGCTTTTGATGCGGCTGCCGCTACGCTCCTCCGACGAATAGCCGGAGCAACGTCGCCCATCACGAGCGTGCGAAGGTCGTGATGGCCACGGTCGGCGGCGCTCTGCGTCCGCGATCAATTTCCCATCTGATAGCTACTTCTTCACCAGCGGGCAGGCGGAATCGGCGAGCTTGCCGAACGCCTCTTCGCCGGTCAGGGTCTTGATGAGCTTGTAATAGTCCCACGCCCCCTTCGACTCGGACGGCGTCTTGACCTGCATGACGTACATGTCGTGATCAAGCAGGCCATCCGCGCGGATCGTGGCGTTCTGGACGAACGCGTCGTTGATCTTCGTCTTGTGCAGTTCGTCCATAACCTTGTCGGCGTCGGTCGTTCCCGCCGCCTTGACCGCGTTCAGGTAGGTCAGCGTCGCAGAGTAGAAGGCGGCCTGGGGGAAGGTCGGCTCCTTCTTGACCTTCTCGTAGAAGCGCTTGGCGAACGCGCGGGTGCGATCGTCGAGGTCCCAGTACCAGGCGGTGGTCAGCACGAGACCCTGGGCGATATCGAGGCCCATCGCGTGAACGTCGGTCAGGAACACCAACAGGGCCGCCGGCCGCATCGTCTTTGTGAGCCCGAATTCCGCCGCGGCTTTCATCGAATTGGACGTGTCGGTGCCCGCGTTGGCGAGGCCGAGCACCTGCGCGCCCGACCCCTGAGCTTGCAACAGGTAAGAGGCGAAATCCGAGGTGCCGAGCGGCACGCGCACGTCGCCGAGCACCTTGCCCCCATTCGCCTTCACGACGTTGGCCGCGCCGTTTTCAAGCTGCGTGCCGAACGCATAGTCAGCGGTGAGGAAGAACCAAGTCTTGCCGCCCTGCGACAGAATTGTCTTGGCCGTGCCATTGGCGAGCGCCGTCGTGTCGTAGCCGTAATGGATGGTGTAGGCGTTGCAGTCCTTGCCGGTGAGCGAGGCGCCGGCCGCCCCGATGGCGAAGAACGGGATATGCTTCTCCTTGTCGGCGGAAGCGATCGCCAGGCTCACCCCGGTGTTGGAGCCGCCGAGCTGCATGGTGAGGCCGTCCGTATCGGCCCATTCGCGGAACTTCTGCTGGCCGATGTCGGGCTTGTTCTGATGGTCCGCGGTCAGGATATCGATCGGCTTGCCGAGGACCGTGCCGCCAAAGTCGGCGATCGCCATCTTGATCGCCTCGATGCCGCCCGCGCCGATGATGTCCGCGTAGGGTCCGGACATGTCGTCGATGTCGCCGATCACCACCTTGTCCGACGCCGCCTGAGCCGCTCCGGCGGCCAGTAGGGCGCAAAGCGCCGCCGCGGCGCAGGTCAGCGGTTTGAACTGTCTCATTTTTCCTCCCAGGAATTGGATCGCGGACCGGTCGCCTTGTCGCGCCGCGCCATGCGTGCATATTGCCAGCGTCAACGCAAGGCAAGCCGACCCAACCGCTCGTAAACTTGAGGATCAAACACGGCGTAATGACGGCAAAAACATCGCGAAAAAAACGCGCGGCGCTGGCCGACGCCGTATTCGAGCGGCTCGAGGCCGTCAATCCCGAGCCCATGGGAGAACTCGAATCCGTCAATCCTTTCACCCTGCTGGTCGCCGTGGTCCTTTCGGCGCAGGCGACGGACGCGTCCGTCAACAAGGCGACGAACCCGCTTTTCGCCGTTGCCGACACGCCGGCCAAAATGGCGGCTCTGGGCGAGGAGGGGCTGGCGGAGCGGATCAAGACGATCGGGCTTTATCGGTCGAAGGCCAGGCACGTCATCGCGCTGTCGAAGGCGCTGATCGAGCGGTGGGGCGGCAAGGTTCCGCCGGACCGTGATGCGCTCGAGGCGCTGCCGGGGGTCGGGCGCAAGACCGCCAACGTCGTCCTCAACACCGCCTTCGGCGAATCGACGCTGGCCGTCGACACCCATGTCTTCCGCGTCGCCAATCGGCTTGGCATCGCCCCGGGCAAGACGCCGCGGGAGGTGGAGGACGAGCTCATGCAGGTGGTCGCCCCCCGCTTCCTGCGCCACGCCCACCACTGGCTGATCCTGCATGGCCGCTACGTCTGCAAGGCGCGCAAGCCTGAGTGTTGGCGGTGCGTGCTCCACGAGATTTGCCCGTATGAGCCGAAGACGGCGGCGGCGTGAGGGGCTTCCGACCAGGCGCCGACTCCGAAGATCTTTGGACGTCAGGGGTGCGCGCATGGCCCGCGGACAGATGCGCGTAACGAGACGCCCTCTGCACGGGCCGCCTCCGGCGTGACGGCGATTTCGTGTCGCGGACGGCCTCGACGACGGCTCCGACCGGAAGGCGCGCGCCTCGAGGGCGAAGTCCGGGACGGCGTCGACCGTCCCTGTTCGGCAAGAAAAATTCGCTGTTTGGTCGATTTGAATTGGTTTCGGATGGGACGCGATCGACTGCGTTCGAGCCAAGCTTGTCATGCGTTCGATTCGGCGAGGGCGGCCGCGATCGTCGCGCGCGCGCCTTTTTCGATGAGCTGCGCCAGACGTCGCTCGACGTCGTCGCTAAAGGTCGGATTCTCGGCGAGGTCGACCGGAAAGATCTCCCGTACGCCAAGCAGCGCCGCGACCGTCGCCGAGGCCGAGCCGGCGTTGTCGCGCGCGACGCTGCTCAGGCGGTCGGCCAACGGATCGGCGACGGCGTAAGGCGCGCCCGCTTCCGTCCGGCCGAGGAGGAACCGCATCCAAGCGGCGATCGACAGTGGGATGACGCTCGGTCGGGCGCCGGCGCGCAGGCGCTCGAGCGCCGGACCGACGAGCCGCTGCGGCAGCTTCTCCGAGCCGTCGGCGGAAATCTGGATCGCCCGATGGCGAATCGCCGGATTCCGGAACCTGTTCTCAAGTTCTGACGTGTAACGTTGAAGGTCGACGCCGGGGACAGGACGAAGCGTCGGCAGGATGTCCGCTGTCCATAGGCGACGGATGAGATCGGCGAAGCCCGGCTCGGCGATCGCCTCGGCGATCGTCTCGATTCCGGCCGGGACGCTGAGATAGGCCAGGCTCGAATGCGCGCCGTTCAGGCAGCGCAGCTTCATCACCTCGTAGGGTTCGACGTCGCCGACCATGAGCGCCCCGCCGGCCTCCCATCGCGGCCGCCCAAGCAGGAACGCATCCTCGATCACCCATTGGCGGAACGGCTCGGCGACGACCGGCCAGGCGTCCTCCAGCCCGAGTTGAGCCGCGACCTCGGCGCGGTCCACCTCGCTCGTCGCCGGCGTGATACGGTCGACCATCGTCGCAGGGAAGGCGACCGCGTCGGCGACGAAGCGGCCGAAGTCGGGATCGCCGAGCGCCGCAAAACGCGCCGTCGCCGCGCGCGCCTTAGCGCCGTTGTGGGCGAGATTGTCGCACGAGAGCACGGCGAACGGGGGAACCCCGGCGACGCGGCGCAGCCGCAGCGCCTCGGCGAGGAGACCGGGGACGCTCCGCGGCGCGCGCGGTTCGGCGCGGTCGGCGGCGACGAGCGGATGCGTCTCGTCGAGCGCGCCGGACGCGGGGTCGAGGCAATAGCCCTTCTCGGTCACGGTCAGCGTGACGATCCGGGTCGCGGGCCGGCTCAGCGCGTCGAGAACCGCCTGGCGCCGCCGGCTGGCGGTCATGACGCCGAGCACCGCGCCCACGACCTGCACCGCGTTCTCTTCGGCGCCGCGCGTCAGCAGGCTATAGAGGCCATCCTGCGGGGCCAGCGCATCCTCGACGTCCGGCGAGTTGAGATTGACGCCGAGGATGCCCCATTCGAGCTCGCCGGCGTTCAGCGCGTCTTCGGTGTAGAGCGCGAGATGAGCACGGGCGAAGGCGCCGAGCCCGAGGTGGACGATGCCTGGCGCGACGCGCCCACGATCGTAGCGCGGGCGCGCGATCCTCCCCGGAATGTCGCAGAGGCGCGCCTTGGTCAGGCGCGGCGGTCTGGTTGATACGGGCAGTGACGGGTCCATGGGGCTTTTCCGGCTCACCCTGGAGCCTGTAGGTCCGCTTCGCCAGCTCGTCGAGGCTGATTCCCTGGCTGCACGGCATTCTGAGCCGGTCATGATTGGGAATGACGAACAGGCTCCGCGACGGGCTCGTTGTCGGCGAACCACACCGGATCGACGTGGCCGTGGGGCTGACGATCGGCCCCCGGCGATCGTTCTCGGCCCTTCAGAAGGCCATGACGCCATCGAGGATCGCGCGGACCTTTGGCGGTCCGGCGCCGCTCGGGCTCGGGAAAGGCAGGCGGACGCCGCGCGCCCCGCCGGACTGCGACGCCGCGTAGTCGAGCCAGCCGAACCCGGGCGCGGAATCAACCTTTTCAAGACCTTGCGGCGGAATTTCCGGGCGACGGTCGCGTGCCGGGGCGACACGTGGAAACGCTCGGCCCTCATGCTGGAGAGCGACGCAACGCGTCGCGTCTCGAAGCATGCTCCAGCCGGATGCCACGGTCGAGAATTGCGGATCCGGCGCAATCCCGGGCGCGGAATCAACCTTTTCAAGGCGTTGCGGCGGATTCTCCGGGCGCTCGTAATGCCCCAGGGACGGGCTGGGCGATGGAGCGCTTCCACCGTCATCGCGAGCGAAGCGTGGCGATCCGGAGGCCGTAGGACGCTCGACGCTCCCCTGGATCGCGACGTCGCCCTGCGGGCTCCTCGCGATGGCGTTGCCCCTTGGGAGCTCCAACACCAGGTCCTGCTCCGCGGCGCTCGCGGCTTCCGACGCAAACAGAATCCCGGGCGCGAATTCAATCATTTCAGCATCTTGCAGCGCGATTTCCGGGCGGCGGAAGAGCGCCGCGCCGAACACCGGCTCCTTCGACCGGCGCCTCGCGATCCGACGCCTCGGGCAGGCGGCGCTCGGCGGCGGCAAACCCGTTGTAGCGGTCGAACTCGCGGACGATTTTCACCACCCGGTCGACCGCCTTGAGGTTTGCGCCCGTCATGGCGCTGTAGGCGACCAGCAGGGCCTCGTTGAGGCGGCCGACCTGGATCGCGACAAACTCCTCGGGCGGATGCGGCGTGCGGCGGGCCCCCGGATCCCAGTCCGGGGGTCGCGGATGACCGCGCGCATGCGCTTCTCGCCGTCCCCGACAAGCGCCGCGATCTGGGCCACCGAAACGCCGCGGTTCGGATAATCGACGATCAGCTGTCCCGCTCGAAATCTTGCGACCCGCGCGGCGCGCGAGTCTGTGGATGGAAGCGAGGACGCGATGGGCGGAGCGGCGTCGACACAGGCGGACACGGGTAGCGTTCTCCTTCGCCGGAATCATCAGAACAAAAGGAGAACACACTTTCGCCCGTATGGCAAGACATTATTGCATTGACCGCGAAAGCGCTTGTGGCGTTTGCGCCATAAGACCGAGTGAAAGTGTACATCGCTGGTTTATTTCGACGCCCAGCACAACATCAAACGCACGGCCGAAGCCTTGGGCCTTCACATCAACACGCTCCGCCAACGCCTCGACGCGTTGCGGCAGATCACCGGCGGCTGGGACGACCCGGTCAAGGCGCTCGAGATGCACGTCGCCTTGAGGCTGAGCGCGATCCTGGCGTGACGCGACTCTGCGGCCGACGGCGGCCACAGACCCAGTGAACCGAGCGAGCGCTCGCTCATTTTTTGCTTTTTCCCCCCTTTCGCTCCGCCGCCTGATCTGCCATGCTCGCATGCCAGCGCAGCTGCGCTTCAGTCGCGGCGGATAGGGAGGAAGGCGTGCAGGTTGCGCGTCAAAGGCCGTGGGCGTACGCCGTCACGACAGAGGCGCTTTGCGCGCGCATCCTGGAGCGGCACAGGAACGCCATTCGTGTCCAAAAGGCCGATGTCGCCGTCGCCAATCTTTCGCGCATTATCGATGCGACGCTCAAACTTTCGAACAAGCAGGGCTTTCACGCCACGAGCCTGCGCGAGCTCGCCCTGGCGTCGGGTTTGAGCATGGGCGGGCTCTATTCCTACTTCGACAACAAAGCCATGCTCCTGTCGATGATCCTGCGCGAGGTCGCCTCCACGGCCACAGAGGTTCTCAGCGCGCCGCCAGGCCATCTCGTGCACGATCCGCGCGCCCATCTCGCATGGGTGATCGAGACCCACATTCGCCTGTCGGAGGCCATGCATCCGTGGTTCGTCTTCTCGTTCATGGAGGCGAAATCCTTTCCGCCCGCGGAACGCAAGATCGCGGTCGACGCCGAAGCGGCGACCGAAGCCATCTTCGCCGACGTCATTGCCCAGGGCGTGGCCAGGGGCGACTTCGTCGACGACGAGGCCGGGCTGACCGCCTCGCTGATCAAGCCGCTCCTGCAGGACTGGTACGTGAAGCGGGCAAAATACCGCAAGCGCGGGACGTCGATCGAGACCTACATCGCGGCGGTGACGCGTTTCGTTGAGGCGGCCCTCAGGGGGTGCGCCAGGCAGCAGGCGAGCGCGGCCTTGTGAGCGCGCCGGCATCGAAAGGGAGGCGGACATGGACCTGAGTCAGAGCGCGCGAAGCCAGGATCTGGCCGCCCGTCTGCGCGAGTTCATGGCCGCGCTCATTTATCCCAACGAGCGCCGCTTCTACCAGCAGGCCGAAAGGCTTGGCCCCTGGAACAATCCGGCGGTCGTCGAGGAGCTCAAGCCCCTGGCGCGTTCGGCCGGTTTGTGGAACCTGTTCCTGCCGGCCGAGGCCGACGGCCTGACCAATCTCGAATATGCCCCCTTATGCGAGATCATGGGACGCTCGCATCTGGCGCCCGAGGTCTTCAACTGCAGCGCGCCCGACACCGGCAACATGGAGACCATCCTGCGCTATGGGACGAAGGCGCAGAAGGATGAATGGCTGAAGCCGCTGCTCGCCGGCGACATCCGTTCGGCCTTTGCGATGACGGAGCCCGACGTCGCCTCGTCGGACGCGACCAATGTCGCAAGCTCGATCGCACGCGACGGCGATGATTATCTCGTCAACGGCCGCAAATGGTACATGACCGGCGGAACCGACCCGCGCTGCAAGATCATCATTTTCATGGGGCAAACCGATCCCGGCTGTCCGGACCGGCATCGCCGGCAATCGATGGTGCTCATTCCAAAAGATTCGCCGGGCGTGCGCGTGATCCGCCCGCTGCCCGTTCTCGGCTTCTATGGCATGCCGGACAAGGCCTCCGAGGTGATCTTCGATAACGTCCGGGTCCCGGCGTCGAACATCCTGCTCGGCGAAGGCCGCGGCTTCGAGATCGCCCAAGGCCGCCTCGGGCCTGGTCGCATCCATCACTGCATGCGCCTGATCGGTCTCTCCGAACGCGTGCTCGAGCGCATGTGCCGCCGCGCCGAGGACCGGGTCGCCTTCGGCAGGCCGCTCGCCGAGCAGACGGTCACGCTCGAGCGCATCGCCGAGGCCCGGATCATGATCGAGCAGGCGCGGCTGCTGACGCTCAAGGCCGCTTACATGATGGATACGGTCGGCGCCAAGGAGGCGCGACAGGAGATCGCGATGATCAAGGTCCTTGCCCCGAACATGGCGCAACGGATCATCGACTGGGCGATGCAGCTCTTCGGCGGCGGCGGCACGAACAACGACCAGTTCCTCGGCGCGGCTTTCGCGACCGCGCGTTTCCTGCGGCTCGCCGACGGTCCGGACGAAGTGCATCGCAACCAGATCGGACGGCTCGAACTGCGCCGCTGGCGGAACGTCGATCCGGCGCGCACCGGCGGCGACGGAGCGCAACTGACGCCGGAACAAGCGCTGGACTGGTCGGCGGGAGGATTGTGGCCGCGCCCGGAGACGCTTTCCGCCTGATGTCGGGCGCCGTGGAGCGCCCGCGACAAACCGAGGGAGAAGGGATGAAACGTTTCCGGGTGACGCAGCAGGAAATAGTTTTTGTCGTCTTCGCCGTGCTGTTCGCCGTGTTCTCGGCCTTCCTGCCGGGATTCCTCACTGCCTCCAACATGCTGACGCTGCTCCAGAACGTCGCGGTGCTCGGCATCCTCGGCCTCGCCATGGCGATCGTCGTGCTCGGCCGCGGCATCGACATCTCGCTCATCGCCGCGCTCGCGGTGCCGCCGGGCCTGGTTCTGCAGATGGTGCAGAACGGCCACTCCCTCGCCGTATCGATCGCAACGGCGCTGCTCTTCTCCGTGGTTTTCGGCCTCGTCAACGGCTGGCTCATCGCGTTCGCCGACGTGCCCTCGCTGTTTGCGACGCTGGCGACCGGAATTTTCGTCGCGGGCCTCGGGCAGGCCTTTCTATTTCAACTCGATGTCGTGCAGTGGAGCCCGGGCATGGACGGCTTCCAGCGACTGGGACAGGGCTCGATCCTCGGCGTGCCGACGCCAATCGTCATGTTCGCGGTCACTTGCGTCGTCGTCGCCCTGTTTCTGCGATGGACGCGGTGGGGCGCCTATATCTATGCAATCGGCGACAATCCGAACGCGGCCCGGGTCACCGGTATCCCGGCCCGGCCGATCATCGTCTTGCAATATGTGCTGGCCACCCTGATCGGATGCTTCGCCGGCTTCGTCCTGGCGGCCTCGATCAACTCGATGCCGACCCGCATCTTCAACTCGACCCTGATCTATGACGTCATTCTGGTCGTCGTGCTTGGCGGCATCGGACTGTCGGGCGGCCGCGGCGGCGTTCTGAACGTCATTATCGGCACGCTGCTCATCGGCACGATGCTCAACGGCATGACCATCATGGACATTCCCTACGCCGGACAGAACCTGATCAAAGGCGTGGTGCTGCTGCTGGCCGTCATCACCGACTCGTTTTTGAACCCGCGCAACGAGGAGACCGCGCAGCAGGGCGATATCTAGCAAGAGCGCATCCCCAAGAGGGACAAACAGGAGGAGAGGAAACCATGGACCTTAATCGAATTGCGAAAACCACGCTGATCGCGTTCGGGCTGATGAGCGCGGCCAGCGTCCCCGCTTTTGCCCAGCAGGGGCTAGACGAACCGTTCCAGAAGCCGTTCAAGGAGGCGCTCGCCGGCAAGACGGTCGCTTTCGTGCCGGTGGCGATGAACTTCGATCTCACGGAGGGCTGGTTCGCCGGTCTCAAGAAGGAGCTCGAACCCTACGGCGTGAAGTTCGAGCTGCGTGATCCGAACTGGAACACCAACGCGGGCGCGCAGGCGGTCACTTCGCTGATCTCGGAAAAGCCCGCCGTTATGGTCATCCACAATCCGGACGTCCAGACCTACGCCAAGCTCCTGCAGCGGGCGGAAAAAGAGGGCATCTACGTCATCCAGATCAACATGGGCTCGGACTATCGCAGCACGGGCTTCGTCGGCGCCAACTGGATCGAGATCGGCGAAAAGGATGCCGATGCGGTGGTCAAGTCCTGTGCAGGCAAGTCGAACAAGATCGCGATCGTCCAGGGCGCCCTATCGGCTGCCGCGAGCGCCTATACCCTCAGGGGCGTCGAGAACGTGCTCTCCAAGCATCCGGAGATCAAGGTCGTCTCCAGCCAGGCGGCCGACTGGGACGCGGCCAAGGCCAAAGCGATCACCCAGACGGTGCTGAAGCAGAACCCGGATCTCTGCGGCATCGTCGGATTCTGGGACGGCATGGACATCGGCACCGCCGCCGCGGTCAAGGAGGCGGGACTCACAGGCAAGGTGTTCGTCGCCACTTCGGGCGGCGGCGAACGCAAGGGCGCCTGCGACCAGGTGAAGAGCGGCGCATTCGATCTCGACCTCAGCTACGACGTGCCGACGCAAGCGGCGCAGATGGCCGGCCTCATCAAGTGGCTCCTCTCGTCCGGCGTCAAGGCCGGATCCGTGAAGGGCTCCGCTTATACGACCCTGATCCCCATCACGATCGACAACGCCGGCTCGCGGACGGCATGCTGGAACCTGAGCGACCTCAAGAAGTAGCGGACAGGGCGGCGACGAGCGCCCCGGGACAAACCCCGGGGCGTCCATCTCCTTCTTCCCGCTAACACCCCTCGAATCGCTCGGCCCTCGATGCGCGAAACCCTCACTCGTTGGCGTTACCGGTATTGGCCGGATCATCTTGTTGGAGAAGTCCTCTCCAAGCGGTGGACCGAGACCGCGATACCGGTGATCGTCCTGCTCATCGTCGGCTTTGCGCTGAGCCAGGTGATCGACAACTTCCTCTCGCCTTCGAGCCTGGCCGACACCGCAAGGGAGGCGGCGGAGATCGGGTTCATCGGACTGGGCGAGGCGCTGGTCGTCATCGCGGGCGGCATCGACCTCTCGGTCGGTTCGATGTTCGCGCTGACCGACTTCTGCGCGCTCTACACGCTCGACGTTCTGGGCTGGCCGGTCGTCGCGGTCGCCGCTGCAACCATCATCTGCGGCGCGCTGCTCGGCGCCGTCAACGGCCTGCTGATCGGCTACCTGAGGCTGAGAGCGTTCATTACCACCCTCATCACGCTGATCATTTACCGGTCGGCGTTCGACCTCCTGATCCAGCGCTACTCGAACGATATCGCCTCGTCCATGCCGGACTTTCCGTCCTGGGACTTCATCGGCGGCGGCGGGGTATTTGGCGTACCCAGCGTCGCCATCGTCTATCTGGCGGTCGCCATCTTCGGCCACATCTTCATGACCCGGTTGAGGCCCGGCTGGCACATCACGGCCATCGGCGGCTCGCGCCGCTCCGCCTACAATTCGGGCATCGCGGTCCGACGCACGATCGCGCTCTGCTACGTCGCCTGCGGGGCGCTGACCGCGGTCGGCGCCCTCTTCTTCGCCGCGCGGCTCGGCACGGTCGGCGGCGATATCGGCGTGGGCCTCGAAGTGATCGTGCTGACCGCGACGGTGCTCGGCGGCATCACGCTTGGCGGCGGCAGGGGCTCGGTGACGAAGTCGGCCGTCGGCACGCTGATCGTGCTTCTGATCACCAACGGGCTCACCAACATGAACGCGCGAGGCGGCGTCAATCGCCTGGCGCTCGCCAGCATTCTCCTCATCGCCGCGATGATCGACATCCGCTGGCAGAAAAACCGCACGCGGATCATCAGCAAGGTCTATGTCAGTCCGACCTATCACGACCTTCCGCCTCCGCCGACGACGGAGATCGGCAAGGGCGGACCGTTCGAGCAGAACGACCGGCTGCGCGACGTCGAGTTGATCGGCCTCGGCCGGATCGAGGCGCCCGAGGACGTCATCCTCGATCGGCACGACAATCTTTACGCCGGTTCGCGCCACGGCGACGTGATCCGATTTTTCGCCCCCGACTATCAGCGCATGGAGGTCTTCGCCCACATCGGCGGACAGCCGCTCGGCATGGCCTTCGACCGCGGCGACAACCTCTACATCTGCATCGGCGGCATGGGTCTCTACCGCATTCAGCCGAACGGCAAGGTCGACAAGGCGACCGACGAAACCAACCGCAGCTGGAGCTCGGTCAACGACGACAGCCGGCTTCGGCTCGCCGACGATCTCGACATCGCCGACGACGGCCGTATCTTCTTTTCCGAAGCGACGATCCGCTACGAGATGGACGAGTGGCCGGTCGACGGGCTCGAGGCGCGCGGCAACGGCCGGATCATTTGCTATGACAGCAAAACCGGCAAGACGCACACGGCTGTACGCGGCCTCAAGTTCCCGAACGGCATCTGTGTCGCGAGCGACCGGCAGTCGATCCTTTTCGCCGAGACCTTCGGCTGCTCGGTCAAGCGCTACTGGTTCGACGGGCCGAAAAAGGGCCAGATCGAAGTCGTCATGGATAACCTTCCGGGTTATCCCGACAACATCAATCTGGCGTCGGACGGCGCCTACTGGCTCGCCCTCGTCGGGATGCGCAGTCCCTCGCTCGATCTCGCCTGGCGCATGCCGGCGTTCCGCAACCGCATGGCCAAACGGCTGCCGGTCGACGAATGGCTGTTCCCCAACATCAACACGGGCTGCGTCGTCAAATTCAACGAGAAGGGCGAGATCCTCAACTCGTACTGGGATCTCCGCGGCGCCAATCATCCGATGATCACATCGATGCGCGAACATCGCGGCTACCTCTATCTTGGCGGGATCGCCAATAACCGCATCGGCCGCTACAAGCTCGATGGGGCCGATCCGAATTTCGTCCAATACGAGAAACGCTGGGGGCGGCTCCCGTGATCGGCGCCATTCAGGAATTCGCCAACCGCTTCCTCGGCCGAGGCGATGCGGCCATCGCGGTGCCGACCTTCGACGGGGCCTTGAAGGCCAACCAGAAGCTGGAGCAGGCGGAGACCATCCTCGAATGCGCCGCGCCCGAGGATCTCGCGACCGACGGGCGCTCGATCTGCCTCGCCGACGGCGAGAGGCTTCTCCAATTCGACGCGGACCAGGCGACGGAAGTGCGCCGGTTCGACCGGCCGATCTCGGCGCTTGCCTTTCTCGCTGACGGCGCTCTCGCCGTGGCGCTCGCCGGCAAGGAGGTCCAGGTCTTTTCCGAACCGTCGGCGGCGAAGCCGCACGCCGTGTTCTCGACCGGCCTCAACGCGGTCAACGCGCTCGCGCCCGCGCCCGACGGGACGCTCGTCGCGACCGACGGCTCCGCGACTTATGGAGTCGAGGACTGGGCCCGGGACCTGCTGGAGAGCCGGCGCACGGGCCGGCTCCTCGCGCTCGACCCGGCGACCGGCGCCGCCAAGACGCTTGCGAGCGGTCTCGGCTTCGCCTTTGGCGCGCGCGCGACGGGCGACGAGGTTCTGGTGAGCGAGAGCTGGAAGCATCGCCTCATCGCCGTCGCGCGAGACGGTTCGAGCCGCGTCGTGCTGCCGCATCTGCCGGTCTATCCGTCACGCCTGTCGCCGGCTGCGGGGGGCGGCTACTGGCTGACCGCATTCGTCGCCAGAAGCCTGCTCATCGAGTTCGTTCTCAGGGAGCCGGCCTATCGCAAGCGCATGATGTCGGAGATCGACCCGCAATTCTGGATTGCGCCGCGCCTGCGTTCGGGCCTGTCGTTCAGGGAGCCTTTGCAGGGCGCGCATATCAAGACGATGGGCGTGGTCAAGCCCTGGGCCCCGCCGCGTTCCTATGGCCTTGTCATCCGCCTCGACGCCGGCGGAGCGCCGCTCTATTCGCTGCACAGCCGCGTCGATGGGACGAACCACGGCGTCGTCGCCGCGGTCGAGCGCGACGGCGACCTCATCATGATCGCAAAGGGCCCGGGCCGGGTCTTGAAGCTGCCCATCGCCCCGCTCGACAGGGAGTTCGGCGCATGAGCGACGACATCGTTCTTTCGCTGTCCAGGGCGACCAAGCTCTACGCCGGCGTCCCCGCTATCGACGGCGTCGATTTCGACTTGAGACGCGGAGAGATCCACGCGCTGGTCGGCGAGAATGGCGCCGGCAAGTCGACGCTGACGAAGGTCATGGCCGGCGTCGTGACGCTGACGTCGGGAACGATGACGGTCGATGGCGTTCCCGTCTCGCCGCAGTCGCCGCTCGAGGCGCGTCACCTCGGCATCGCCATGGTGTTCCAGGAGAACAGCCTGGTGCCGACCATGACGGTGGCGCAGAACCTGTTCCTCGGCCAGGAACGCTTCTACAACCGCCTGCGCGGCATCTATATCGCCGCCCAGCAGTTTTTGCAGTCGCTGAACTTCGACGTCGCGCCGACGATGACCGTCGGCGCGCTGGGCGCGGCGAAAAAGCAGATGGTCGAGATCGCCCGCGCCGTGCTCCACAAGGCGAAGGTGATCATTTTCGACGAGCCGACGGCCAGCCTGACGCCCGAGGAGAAGAAGTACTTCTTCGACCTGGTGCGCGACCTGCAGAAGCGCGGCGTGTCGATCGTGTTCATTTCGCACGCGCTGGAGGAGGCGCTGGCTCTCGCCGATCGCATTACCGTGCTCAGGGACGGCAAGAAGGTCGTCACCGACGACGCATCGAACTTCGATCGCGCGCGCATCGTCCAGGCGATGGTCGGCCGCGACCTCTCCCACACGCTCTACGGCGTACGCAAGACGACTGTGCGCAAGGCCGGCAGCCGGGTCCTGGTGGTGCAGAACCTGAAAATGGCGCCGATGGTGAAGAACAATTCGCTGTCCGTCTTCGCCGGCCAGATTACCGGCGTGTTCGGCCTCGTCGGCGCAGGCAGGACGGAGACCTTCAAGATTGTCTCGGGCGTTCTGAAGCGCGATTTCCTCTATGGCGGCGAGGTCTTCCTGCACGACAAGCCAGTGCGCTTCCGCGTGCCCGCGACGGCGGTCAACGCCGGCGTCGCCTACGTGACCGAGGACCGCAAGGTCGAGGGCTTCTTCGAGACCGCGTCGATTGCGCGCAACGTTTATCTCGGCCTCATGGCTAAGTTCCCGCGCGGCCGTACGCTGCTTTCGCGAAAGGAAGCCAACGCCGTCGGCTCGGAATGGGTCAAGGCGCTGAACGTGCGGGCGATCGGCGACGAAGTGAAAGTCGTCGAATTGTCCGGCGGCAACCAGCAAAAAGTGGTGATCGCCAAGTCCCTCGTTCAGGACCCAGAACTCATCATCTTCGACGAGCCGACGCGCGGCGTCGACGTCGGCGCGATCGTCGAGATCCACGATCTGATCAACCGGCTCGCCGACGAGGGCAAGGCGGTGGTCGTGATTTCGTCCTATCTGCCCGAGATCATGGCCCTGTCCGACCGGGTCCTCGTCTCCCGGCAGGGCAAGGTCGTCGAGGAATTCTCGGCGCTCGAGGCGACCGAGGAAAAGATCATGTACGCGGCGATCCACTGAGCCCCACGGGCGGATCGCAGAACGGTTCTTCGTGCGTCATGAGAGGAGCGCAATGGACAGCTGGTTCGACCGAGGCGACGTCCCCGCGACCCGATACGAACTGCGCTACGGCGACCGGATCGTGCGGTGCTTCGTCGAGCGACCGCGAAGCGTGCATGCGATGCTGGAAGGCGCGGTCGCGCGCCGCCCGCATGCGACCGCCCTGATCTGCGGCGACGAGCGCGTCAGCTATCGCGAGCTCGACGACGCGGTCGGCCGTGTGGCCGCCGGCCTCAGGGCGCTCGGGGTGGAAAAAGGCGACCGCGTCGCGATGGCGCTGGCGAACAGCATCGAATTCGTCGTCGTGCTGTTTGCCGTCGCGCGGCTCGGCGCGGTGTCCGTCCCGCTCAATATTCGGCACCAGCTCGCCGAGAACCGCCACATCCTGGCAGACTGCGCCGCCAAGGTCGCCGTGCACGAGCGCGATCTTTCCGACCGCGTTCCCGCGCCGGGCGCCCCGGCCAGCCTGGAACATACGGTCGTCGTCCGGCGCGGCGGCGGCGCGCCGCTGGCCGCCCTCTCCGGCGCCCCGCCCGTGACGAGGGCCGAGCCGGTCGAAGAGGAAGAGACCGCGACCATTCTCTACACCTCCGGCACCACCGGGAGGCCGAAGGGCGCGATGCTGACGCATTTCAGCATCGCCCATTCCGTCCTTCACTACGGCTTCGCGATGGCGCTGACCGAGGAGGACCGCGCGCTCCTCGCCGTGCCGATGAGTCATGTCACCGGCCTGATCGCGCTCGTCGACGCCATGATCCATTGCGCCGGGACGCTGGTGATCATGCCGGCGTTCAAGGCGTCCGAATTCATCGATCTCGCCGCGCGCTGCCGCATCACCTATTCGCTGATCGTGCCGGCGATGTTCAACCTCTGCCTGCTTCAGCCGAATTTCGATGACGCCGATCTCTCCGCCTGGCGCGTCTCCGGCTACGGCGGGGCGATCATGCCCGAGGCGACGCTCGAGCGCATCGCTGAGAAGCTGCCGAACCTGAAGCTGCTCAACTGTTACGGCGCGACCGAGACCACGTCGCCTGCGGCCATCATGCCCCCCGATGAGACGGTCGCCCGCAAGGAGTCCGTCGGGCTGACGGTGCCCTGCGGCCACATCGTCGTGATGGACGCCGACGGACGCGAAGTTCCCTACGGGCAGCCTGGCGAGATCACCATCGGCGGCGCCATGGTCGTGCCGGGCTACTTCAACAATCCGGAAGCCACCGAGCGCGAGTTCAAGGGGGGATACTGGAAGTCCGGCGATCTTGGGGTCATGGACGAGGTTGGCTACTTGCGGGTTGTCGATCGCATCAAGGACGTGATCAACCGGGGCGGCTACAAGATCTTCGCTTCCGAAGTCGAGAACGTGCTGCTCGGCTACGAGGCTGTCGTCGAGGTCGCGGTCGTGGCGAAACCGTGCCCGGTGCTGGGCGAGCGCGTTCACGCCTTCGTCGTGCTGAGCCACGCGGTCGACGACGCAGAACTCCAGCGCCACTGCGCCGAACTGCTCACCGATTACAAGGTCCCCGAGGCGTTCCACCGCCTCGAGAACACGCTTCCCCGCAACGCCAACGGCAAAGTTCTGAAGCGTGACCTGCGGCGGATCCTGGCCGACTGAACTCTCCTGTTCGGGCGGATATATTCCCTGTTCCGCGTTTCGGCCCATGCAGGTTTGCGCACCCATCGCCACCGCGCGATGCGGCCTCGGCTTGACTCGTCTGATCTTCTTGAGCGCCTTGACGAAGGCTCTCCGCGGGCTCTCGACCGCGCTCTGACGCCCGGCGGCCTCTATTGCGCCGCTTCGGCGACCGCGGTCAACGCCGCCGCGCCCGTCTGGAATTGCAGCCTTGCGAGGCGCGCGTAGAGCCCGTTCGCGGCGAGCAGAGAGGCGTGGGCGCCCTCTTCCACGATCGAACCCGCCTCGACCACGAGAATGCGGTGGGCGTTGACGATGGTCGCCAGCCGATGGGCGATGACAAGCGTCGTTCGCCCTTTCATCAGCCTCTCGAGGGCGCTCTGGACCAGGGTCTCGCTCTCGGCGTCGAGCGACGAGGTCGCCTCGTCGAGGAGCAGCACGGGGGCGTCCTTGAGAAGCGCCCGGGCGATCGCGATGCGCTGCCGCTCGCCGCCTGACAGCGTCGCGCCGCGCTCGCCGACCACCGTGTCGTAGCCTTGAGGGAGCGCCGAGATGAAGCCGTCGGCGGCCGCCTGCTTTGCGGCGGCCACAATCGCCTCGCGGCTTGCCCCAGGCGCCCCGTAGGCGATGTTGTCGGCGACGGACGCGCCGAAGATGAAGGCGTCCTGCGGCACGAAGGCGATTTCCGCCCTGAGCGCGGCTGGGTCGAGCTTTGCGACGTCGACGCCGTCGAGCGTCACGACGCCCCGCGTCGGATCGTAGAACCTGAGCGCGAGCTGGAAGAGCGTAGACTTTCCGGCCCCGGATGGCCCGACGATCGCGACCACCTCGCCGGGCGCCACGCGGAAGTTGATTGCGTACAAAACCGGATCTTCGTCGCGGCCGGGGTAGGCGAAATCGACGGACCGGAACGCCAGGTCGCCCCGAACGGGCCTTGCGAGCGCAGCCGGGTTCGCAGGCGCTGCGATCCGCGGCCTGACCGCGAGAAGATCGCCGATCCGCGCGGCGGCGCCGGCGGCTTGCGACACCTCGTTCCAGACTTCTGACAATTGTCCGAGCGCGCCGGCGCCGAGCACGGCGTAGAGCAAGAACTGCATCAAGGTCCCGCCCGACATGCGGCCCGCCACGACGTCCTGCGCGCCGAGCCAGAGGACGACGACGACGCTGCCGAAGGCGAGAAACAGCGCCGCGGCGGTGACGATCCCGCGCGCCTGCGACATGCTGCGGGCCGCCTCGTAGGCGCCGTAGGCCGCCTCTCGGTAACGCCGGGCGGTGTAGGCTTCAGCGACGAAGGACTGCATCACCCTCACCGCCGTGAGGCTCTCGGTGGCGAAGGCCGTCGCCCCAGCGAGCGTGTCCTGGGCGCGGCGCGATCGCTGCCTCACCGCCCGGCCGGCGGCGAACAGCGGCAGGACGATGATGGGGATCGCCGCCAGCACGAACGCCGAAAGCTTGGCGCTGGTGACCACCATCATCGCGATCGCGCCGACGAACATGAAGATATTGCGCAGCGCGATCGAGGCCGAGGAACCGAAGGTCGCCTTGAGCTGAGTGGTGTCGGCGGACAGGCGGGAGGCGATTTCGCCGGTCCTCTCAGCGTCGAAGAAGCCGGGATCCAGTCGGGTGAGGTGGGCGAAGAGGTCGGACCGCAGGTCGGCGACCACCTGCTCGCCGAGCGTCATGACGAAGTAGTAGCGCGCCCCGGAGGCGATCGCGAGCGCGATCACGACGGCGAGCATGCCAAGGAAATAGACGCGGATCACCCCGGAATTGGCGTCCGAGAAGCCGAAGTCCATCATGCGGCGGACGGCCACAGGAACGACCAGCGTCGCGGCGGAGGCGACGACGAGCGCGATTAGCGCGGCGGCGATGCGGGACTTGTGGGCGAGGGCGTAAGGCAGCACCGAGCGCAAGGCGCCGAGCGGGGCTCGGGGAGCCCGTCGATCGGCTTCGGCGGCAGAAGACATGAGGTCACGCGGCTCCGGGGGTGTTCGCGCTTTACGGCCTAAGTTTGGGCCGAAATCAAGGCCGCCGGCTGCGACCGATTGCATCGGCGGGAGGCATGGCGCGCGCCCGGGCGGCGGACGGTCGCGAGGGCGCGGATACGCGTCACTGTCCCGAGCCCTCTCCGGCGCGGCGAGATCCAGGCGGCTCGGACAGTGGCCGGTTTTAAAATCATTCCAAATTGAAAAGGTTGTAAAGTAAACTCGCTAGTCTTGTCGGCAATAGGGGCGGGGGAATAGGTCTTCGCCAGCTGCGGGCGCCGCCCTGATCGCAAAGTCATGACGGCCGCCTGTTCGTTCTGTCTTGAGCGGAGCGAGCTGGTCGACGGTCGCGCGCAGCCCGTCGGAGGAGCCAGGTTCATGCCATTCAGTCGACCCCGTCCCCGGACCGCCCGAATCGACCGTGGAAGGCTTCTGCCTGCCTTTGCCCTTGTTGGATTGCTTGTCTCGTCCGCCGCTATTCCTGCGCGCGCGGTCACGCTGACGCTTTACTCGGCGCAGCATGAGCAGACGGTCGACCTGCTCGCGAAGGCGTTCACCAAGGAAACCGGCATTGACGTGAAGGTGCGCAACGGCGAAGCGCCGGAGCTTGCGAGCGAACTCGTGAAGGAGGGCGCGTCGTCTCCTGCGGACGTCTTCTTCACCGAAAATTCGCCGGAGCTCGAGCTCCTGTCGGAAAAGGGCCTCCTGGCTAAGGTGGCGCCGGCGACTTTGGCGAGCGTCCCGGCCGCGGACAGCGGCCCGAACGGCGACTGGGTTGGGGTTCTCGCCCGCGAAAACGTGCTCGCCTACAACAAGGGGATGGTCAAGGAAGCGGACCTGCCGCAGTCCCTCCTCGATCTCGCGAACCCCGAATGGAAGGGCAAGGTCGCGATCGCCCCGACCGACGCGGACTTCCTGCCGCTCGTCGGCGCCGTCGTCGCGCTAAAAGGCCGTCCAGTCGCGCTGGAATGGCTGAAGGGCCTGCGAGAGAACGCGGCGGTCTTCGACGACGACGAGGGCGTGGCGGCGGCGGTCGAGCGCGGCGCCTCGGCGACCGGGATCATCAACAACTACTATTGGGCGCGGCTCAGTATGGAGACTGGCCCCGACAAGATGACGAGCGCCATCCATCACTTCGCCGCCGGCGACGTCGGCGGCCTGGTGAACATTTCTGGGGCGGCGGCGCTGAAGGCCTCGCGCAATCAGGCCGCGGCCCAAAAATTTCTGGCCTTCCTGGTGAGCAAGCCGGCGCAGCAGATGGTGTCGCATCTCGACATCACCTTCGAATATCCCCTGGCGCCGGGGGTCGCCGCGAACCCGGCGCTCAAGCCAATGGCCGAGCTGTCGCCGCCGTCGATCACGCTCAAAGAGATCGGCGACGATCGCGAGGCGGCGCAATTGCTGCGCGAAGCCGGCCTCATCTGATGAGCATGGCCGCGAGCGCGCCCGAGGCGATCGCCGCAAGCGCCGGGTTTCGCGCCCGCCGCGCCCGGCCGCCGGTCGCGCTTGTCGCGGCCGCGGTCGCCGGCGCCGCGCTCGTCTTGCTGCCGATCCTCTATACGCTCGCTCAGGCGAGCGCGGTCGATGGCCGGGACGCGATCGCGTTGATCTTTCGTCCGCTCGTCGGCGCGCTCCTGGTCAACACGCTTTCGCTTGTCGTCGCAGCGTCTCTGGCGACCACGGTCATCGGAGTCGCAACCGCCTGGCTCATCGAACGCACTGACCTTCCCGGCCGGAAGGCCTGGTCCGTGCTCATGGCGGCGCCCCTGGCCGTCCCGCCCTTCATTTCGAGCTACGCCTGGGTGTCGATCAGCAACACGCTGCAGGACTTTGCCGGGGCGCTGCTGGTCGTGACCTTCGCCTATTATCCGCTCGTCTATCTTCCGGTCGCCGCCGCCCTCCGCGGACTGGATCCCGCCCTTGAGGAGACGGCGCGCTCGCTCGGCGAGGGGGGTTGGGGATGCTTCGTCCGGGTCGTGCTGCCGCAGCTTCGACCCGCGCTCTTTGGCGGCGTGCTGCTGGTCGCCCTCGATGCGCTGACCGAATTCGGCGCCTTCGCCTTGCTGCGCTTTCGAACCTTCACCACCGAACTCTACGCGCAGTACCGCATCGGACTCGACGGCCCGGAGACGTCGCTGCTGGCGCTCGTGCTCGTCGGGCTTTGCCTGGCGCTGCTGGTCGCCGAGCTTTATGTGCGCGGGCGGGCGCGCTACGCACGCGTTGGCGCCGGGACGAGGCGCGTCGGAGCGCCTATCCGCCTCGGCCGAATGCGCTGGCCCGTTCTCTTTCTGCTCTCTTCGCTCGTCGCCGCGACGCTTGGCGTTCCCGTGGGCATGGTGGCCTACTGGCTCCTTCACCATGCTCAGGCGGCCACGTCGCCCGTCGCGCCGTCGCTGCCGGAGATCCTCGTCGCGACGCTGAACTCGATCGGCTACGGCCTTGCCGGCGCAGCCACTGCGCTCGTGATTGCGGCCCCGATCGGATATCTCGCCGTGCGATATCCCGGCCGCTGGTCGGCGCTCATCGAGCGCGCCGCCTATCTCGCGCAGGGCGCCCCGGGGATCGTCGTCGCGCTCGCGCTGATTTCGCTGACAATCCAGTTGGCGCCTCCGCTCTATCAGAGCCTGCCGCTGCTCGCGCTCGCCTATGCCATCCTCTTTCTCCCGCTCGCGCTCGTCAGCATCCGGGCCGCCTTGTCTCAGATCCCGCAGCGGTTCGAGGAGGTCGCGCGATCGCTGGGCGGGAACGGCCTCACGGTCGCCATACGGGTCGTCGTGCCCCTGGCTGCGAGCGGTATAGGCGCCGGCGCGGCCATGGTCTTTATCTTCGTGTCGACGGAGCTGACGGCGACCCTGCTCCTTTCGCCGGCGGGCGCGCGGACACTGGCGACAGAAGTCTGGGCGAACACATCTTCGTTGGCTTTCGCGGCGGCCGCGCCATTCGCCGCCCTGATCCTCTGCCTGTCGTTCGCCTTTACGTGGCTTTTCGCCAACCGGTTCGGCAAGGCCGCCTTCGACGGCGGGAACTGACGATGGCCCGCCTCTCCGTCACGCACCTCTCAAAGACCTTTGACGGCAAGCCTGTCCTGAAGGGCGTGGATCTCGACGTATCGGCGGGCTCGCTGGTCGCCGTCTTGGGCTCTTCCGGCAGCGGCAAGACGACCCTCCTGAGGCTCATCTGCGGCTTCGAGCGCGCCGACTCCGGCGCCATAGAGATCGACGGTCAAGTGGTGACTGGCGCCGGCGTCCATGCGCCGCCCGAGAGACGACGGATCGGCTATGTGGCGCAGGAGGGCTCGCTCTTTCCTCACCTCACAGTGTTCGACAATGTGGCGTTTGGCCTCGGCCGGTCGCAACGGCGCAATCGCGTCCGGATCGAGGCGCTGCTGGCGAGCGTCGGCCTTCCGGCCGCTTATGCCCGCCGCGCTCCGCATCAGCTCTCGGGAGGCGAGCAGCAGCGCGTGGCGCTAGCGCGCGCGCTCGCCCCGGCCCCGAAGCTGGTGCTTCTCGATGAGCCGTTTTCGTCGCTCGACGCGGCGTTGCGGGTCGAGACACGGCAGGCGGTGGCGAGCGCATTAACGGCCTCCGGCGCGACCGCTTTGCTCGTGACCCACGACCAGTCGGAAGCGCTCGCGATGGGCGCTGAAGTCGCGGTGCTGCGCGGCGGCGTGGTCGCCCAGATCGCCACGCCCGAGATGCTCTATCGCCAGCCTGTCGATGCGGCGATGGCGCGGTTCGTCGGCGACGCGGTGATCTTGCGCGGAACGGTCCTCGCGGGAGAAGCGAGTTGCGTGCTCGGGCGCCTGCCGCTTGCGCGCCCGGCCCCTGACGGACCTGCGGATGTGATGGTGCGGCCCGAGCAGATTCGCTTTTCCGCGACGCCGAACGCGGAGGCGCCGCGCGGACTGGTCCTCTCGGTCACCTATTACGGGCAGGACGCAAGCGTCCGTCTCGCCCTGGCTGGGCGCGCGGAGACGATCGCAAGCCGCGTCCCCGGCCATCGCGCTCCGAGACCGGGCGATGAGGTTCGCCTCAGCGTCGAAGGCGCCGTGATGGCCTATCCGCTCGCAGCGTCCGAAGCAGGACCCCGTAACTCGAACTCGGACTCGCCCTCGACCGCGAGACTTTCCGCAAGCCCGATGAGCGTCGCGGCGCTCGGAATCGAGGAGAACCTGCCATGACCATCCGAAACCACGGGATCGGCAATTCGCTGCGAAGCGCGGTCTGCGCGAGCGCGCTTTCGGCCACGCTCATTCCCTGCGCGGGCCTTGCCGCGCAGCCGGGAAGCTTTTTGGACAGCATTCGTCGCCAGACGACGCTGACGACGACTGTGCCCGACAATGGCGACCAGAACCCCTATGCGATCGTCGTCGCCCCCGTGTCCGCCGGCGCCATCCATAAGGGAGACGTCCTCGTCACCAACTTCAACAACGACGGCAACCTGCAAGGGCTCGGCACGACGATCGTCGCCTTCAACCCGGCGACGAAGAAACTGACGACCTTTGCCTCGCTTCCCCGAACCCTTGCGGGATGTCCGGGCGGGGTCGGGCTGACCACGGCGATGACGATGCTCAAGTCGGGCTGGGTGATCGTCGGCAGCGCCCCGAGTTCGGACGGAACGACCGGAACCAAGGGGCCGGGCTGCCTGATCGTCCTCGACGCCAACGGCAAGGTCGCGGGCGTCATCGCCAACGACGCGATCAATATGCCCTGGGGCAACATGGCGACCCTCGACGAGGGCGACAGCGCCACGATCTTTGTCAGCAACACCGGCTTCGGCGTCGGCTCTCCGGACGGCGACCCGCGGGTCGTGAATGAACAGACGGTGGTTCGCCTCAAGCTCGCGATCAAGAACGGCGAGCCGCCGTCTGTCGTGAGCCAGACCGTTGTCGGCAGCGGCTTCGGCGCGCAGCCGAGCAAGGACGCCTTTGTCGTCGGGCCTACCGGGCTGGCGCTCGGTCCCGACGGGACCCTTTACGTCTCGGACGCCACTGGCAACCGCATCAACGCGATCTGGGATGCGACGACGCGGGATCACACAGCCGGCGTGGGCAGGACCGTGACCAAGGACGGGCTGTTGCAACGGCCGCTCGCCATGGCCTGGGCGCCGAACGGGCATCTCCTCGTCACCAACGCTCAGAACGGCCAGGTCGTCGAGATCGATCCGGCCAGCGGAGACCAGATCAAGGCCCGCTGGATCGATCCGAACAAGGCGCAGAAGCCGCCGGGCAGCGGCGACCTGTTCGGCATCGCGATGACGCCGGCGGGCGACGGCTTCTATTTCGTCGAGGACGAGAACAACACGCTCGTACTCGCAAAATGAGCTGTCCTTTCTCTGGATCGCCAACCGGGCCGACGCGTCGGGGACTCCTGGCCGGCGCGGGCGGAGCGCTGGCGAGCGTCGGGGCGGGCGCGCTTGCGCGTGCGGCGCCCCCGCCTCTCAGGATCCGGTTGCGCTTCGCGAGCCGTTCTTCGGCCAGCGCCAGGGCGGGATCGCCACGCGCCGGCAGATGCATAGCTATTTCGCCGCTTTCGACAGTGTCGCCAAAACCCGCGACGACCTTACGGGCATGCTCCAGCTCTGGACGCTCGGCGCGGCGCGAATGTGCGCGGGCGAAACGGCGCGCGACCTGGGGAAGGACCTGTCGATCGAGGGGCCGGACGGCGGCTCGGCGCTCGGCCTTTCGCCATCCCAGCTGACCATCACGTTCGGCTTCGGGTCGGGCCTCTTCTTGAAGGACGGAGCGGATCGATACGGACTTCAAGCCAAGCGGCCGGCGGCGCTGGTCGACATGCCGAAGTTCAACGGCGATCAACTCGAGGGCGCACGGACCGGCGGCGACCTCTCGGTTCAGGCCTGCGCCGACGATCCGATGGTGGCGTTTCACGCCGTAAGAGAACTTGCGCGGTTGTCTTACGGCGCTGCGCAGTTCCGCTGGGCGCAGCAAGGTTTTCTGCCTGACGCGCCGGGCGACGAGACGGCGCGCAACCTGATGGGATTCAAGGACGGAACCAACAATCCGCGTGGGTCCGCCACAGGCTCGACGCCCGACAGTCCGCGAACCTTCGACGAGGTCGTCTGGGTGGATGACGAGGGGCCCGACTGGATGCGAGGCGGCAGCTATGTGGCGGCGCGCCGCATCCGCATCTCGCTCGAGCATTGGGATCGCACCGAGGTCGACTTTCAGGAGCAGGTGATCGGCCGCCACAAATATTCCGGCGCTCCCGTCGGCAAGGCGAACGAGCGCGACATCCTGGATCTCGACCGCGTCGACGCGGACGGAAATCCGCTGATCGCCGACAACGCCCACGTGCGGCTTGGGGCTGCGGCGACCAACGCGGGCGCCCAGGTTTTCCGCAGGCCCTATTCCTATAACGACGGCATCCGGTTCACCGCGGAGCGGTGGCCGCCGTGGCGCCAGGGCATGATGTACGACGCTGGTCTCTTCTTCCTCTGCTACCAGCGCGACCCGAGGGAGGGTTTCATCAGGATCTACCAGAACATGGCCAAGCTCGACGCGCTCAACCAGTTCACGACCCACACGGGTAGCGGCCTTTTCGCCTGCCCGGGCGGGATCGCCGAAGGCGAGTACGTCGGACAGCGGCTGTTCCAATCCGCATAACGACCGATTCCATGGGGAACTGCTTGGGCTTGCGTCGTCCGCCCGGGCGCCATATAGGTCCGCCCAGCCAAAGAGCCGCCGGCGCCCCCGGACGGCTCTTTACGTTGTTCCCGCCAGAGACGTGACGATGAAGCCCGACATCCACCCGAACTACCACATGATCAAGGTCGTCATGACCAACGGCGTCGAGTTCACGACGCGATCGACCTATGGCGAGGAGGGCGCGACCCTGAACCTCGACATCGACCCGAACACCCATCCGGCCTGGACCGGCGGCTCGCAGCAGCTCCTCGACCGCGGCGGACGCCTGTCGAAGTTCAACAGCCGCTTCGCCAATCTGGGGATCGGCAAGAAGTGACGTCGTAGCCGGGATCGCATCGCATCGAAGACCCTCATCCGGCCGTTTGCGCGGCCACCCGCGGGTCTTCGCCCGGGGGCAGGCTATTCCCCCCGAGGGGGAAGGGGACGCCCGCCCTCTCCCACCGGGAGAGGGAAGCCGCGTAAGCGGCTGGGTGAGGGAAAGAGGGCGCGACCCGACGTCGTCACCGGCCTGCGGCCAGTCTTCTGACGCTCGTCACATCGCCCCCTTCGCTTGCGGCGATACGGGCGCGCGCCTCGGTCAGGGGCTCGCTGACCACCGCCATGCGCCAGCCGTTGGCGTGCAAGAGCGTGGCGGCGTCGCGCATGACGCCGACGTGGCCTTTCCAGAATATGAGATCGCCGCGCGTCAGCGTAGCCCCCGGCCGCACCGGCTCGCCGATCGTGGCCTCCTGCTGGTCGCTGTCGCGCGGCGCGGCGCGGCCTGCCGCCGTCAGCCCGGCCTGAACAAGTCCTGAGCAGTCGATCCCCTCGGATGTCCGGCCGCCCCAAAGATAGGGCGCGTGCAGGAAGCGCTCGGCGACCGCGACGAAGTCGGCCTCGCTGGACCCAACCTCGGCCAGATGCCGCGCCCAGAGATAGAGGCCGTCGACGGTTACGGCAAAATCGTCCGCCCGTCGGACGATTGCGGCCCGCGCGCCGAGCGACAGCGCCATGCGCGGCGCGAGCTTGATCGACGGACCGGGATAGACGTGGGTGCGGAGCGCCGCGACCCGGTGGGTCGGTTCGGTCCGCGGGCCGAGCGCGAACGCCGGCAGATAGCCGACATAGCCGTCGCGCTCGAGCTGGACCCAGCCCCAGCCCTCGCTCTCGTCATAGAGCGTGACCCATTCGCCGAACAACGCCTCCGTCTCGAGCGGCGCGTCGGGCGCGGGCGCCCGTCGCAAGGGCGCGCTTGCCTCCGTCACCTGCATCGGCCGGCCCTCGACGAAGCGCGGCGCCTCGACAAGGCCGCTGAGCTCCGCGGCTGCGAGGTCGGGGCGAACAGGGGTCACGCGACGGTCGAACGGGACGGGCATGGATGCGGACTAGCAGGATTCGCGGCCGCCGTCGCCGGGGGGCTTTCCGCGACTGAAGGGAAGTACTAGAGCCGTCAGCAACTTCAGCCGTGAGGAACGCCGCCATGGTGGACCGCCTTCCAGACCGAGCCAATGCCGCTCGCGCGCCCTTCGACCCCTACGGCGCCGTCACCCACGAGGTGATCAACCAGCCGGTCGAACTGGCCGACTACAATCTCTACGAGTTCGACGCCGCCTTGAAGGATGCGGTTCGCCGCGAGGGCGCCGAATGGGCGGCCAACAGGCTTGGCGCCTTCGGCGGCCGCCTCGGCTCGGCCGAAAGCCTCGAGCGGGGCGCGCTCGCCAACAGAAACCCGCCCGAACTCGACACCCACGACCGCTACGGGCGCCGCGTCGACCTTGTCCGCTTCCACCCCGCCTATCACGAGCTGATGCGGTCGGCGATCGAGGAGGGCCTTCATTCCTCGCCCTGGACCGACCCGCGCGAGGGCGCCCACGTCGCCCGCGCCGCCGGCTTCTACATGCAGAGCCAGGTCGAGGCCGGGCACGGCTGTCCGATCACGATGACCTTCGCCGCTGCGGCCTGCCTGAAACATCAGCCGGACCTGGCGCGCGAGTGGTTGCCCAAGATCACCGCCCGCATCTACGACCCGCGCAACGTCCCGGTCGCCGAGAAGCAGGGCCTGACCATCGGCATGGCGATGACCGAGAAGCAGGGCGGTTCGGATGTCCGCACCAACACGACGACCGCCATTCCGGTCGGGCCCCAGGGGCCGGGGCGCCTGTACGATCTCGTCGGCCACAAGTACTTCGTTTCGGCGCCGATGTGCGACGCCTTTCTCGTGCTGGCCCAGGCGCCCTCCGGGATCTCCTCGTTCCTCGTGCCGCGCTGGCGCCCGGACGGATCGAAGAACCCGCTGCAGATCGTGCGGCTGAAGCGCAAGATGGGCAACGTCTCCAACGCCTCGAGCGAGACGGAGCTGCGCGGCGCGATCGGCTGGCTGGTCGGCGAGGAGGGCCGGGGGGTTGCGACCATCCTCGAGATGGTGGCGATGACCCGGTTCGATTGCATGATCGGCTCCTCGGCGGGCATGCGGATGGCGGTCGCCCAGGCGATCGATCATTGCTGGCAGCGCAAGGCGTTCGGGGCGCTGCTCGTCGACAAGCCGATCATGGCCGCCGTGCTCTCCGACCTGGCGATCGAGGCCGAGGCGGCGCTCGCGCTGACGATGCGCATCGCCCGGGCGCTCGATCATCGGGGCGAGGCGCACGAGGACGCGCTCGTCCGGCTCGGCACGGCGGTCGGCAAGTACTGGATCTGCAAGCGCGTTCCGGGCCACGCCGCCGAGGCGATGGAATGCGTCGGCGGCTCGGGGGTGATGGAGGATTCGCCGATGCCGCGCCTCTATCGCGAGGCGCCGATCAACGCGATCTGGGAGGGCAGCGGCAACGTCCAGTGCCTCGACATCGCCCGGGCCCTCATCCGCTCGCCGCAGACGCTCGAGGCCTATTTCGACGAGGTCGGCCGCGCCAGGGGCGGCAGCGGCGCGCTCGACGCCCATGTCGCGCGTCTCAAGCACGATCTCAGCGACCTCGACGCCTTCGAGGCCTCAGCCCGCGACCTTTGCGACCGGCTGGCGACCGGGCTTCAGGCGGCCTCGCTCATTTGCGCCGGCTCGCCGGTCGCGGAGGCCTTCTGCCGCTCGCGGCTCGAGACCCGCGGCGCCCACAATTACGGCGCGCTGACCGGGGTCGACGCCAGGGCGATCGTCAGGCGGGCGGCGGCGCGGTAGGACCCCCCTCGACGCCGGGGAGCTCGGCCGGCGCGGGGGGGCGGCGCCATTTTCGAGTCCGAATTCGAGCGTTTTCAGTTGGTTGGGGCGCCATTTTCGATTCGTTCGGCACATGGCGCGGCGAGCGCCAGTTGGGCCGAGGCGGTGAGGGCCGCGGGTGCCGGCGCGGCCTCGCGGCCTCGCCGGGGCGCCGCGAAGCCATGATAGCGGTCGAGCTCGCGCAGGATCTTCATCACATGGTCCATGGCCTTGAAGTCGGCTCCCGTCTCCTGATTGTACATTTGACTATAGGATAACAGCAACGCTTCGTTGAGGCGGCCGACCTGCAGCGCCAGATACTCGGCGGGCGGCGGCGGCAGGCGCCTGAGCAGGATCGCCCGCACGTGATTGCGCATATGGCCGAGCGAAACGCCCTCCCGTTCGGCGATCTCGGCGACCGAGACGCCACGGTTGACGAGGCCGAGGATCCGCCGGTCCCGCTCGGCCTTTTTCGTCCGTGCCGCCTGGCGCGCTTCGGGCGTCCGGTCGCGGCGGACGACAGGCGGGGAGGGGGCTGTCGGCGATGTCGGACATGCGGGATCTCCTGATCGGCTTGTAAGAACGAATATAGCGTGACCTCGAAATGGCCAAAGCAAATGCTTTGAGTCATGGTAAATTGAGGTCGCGGGCGCCGGGCCCGGCGGCGGCGGTCGTTTTCACGCCTCGAGCATGGCCCTCAGCGCGTCGGGGTCGAGGATGCGGATGCGGCGATAGGCGACCTCGACGCGACCGTCGGCTTCGAGCTTTCTCAGCACCGTCCCGGCGGTCGTGCGGGCCAGATTGGCCATCGCGGCGAAATTGTCCTGGCTGACGTCGACCTCGATCGCCTTGGCGCCATGCATCGTGCGATATCGGCAGCCGCCGAGGCGGAGCAGCACCGCGACGCTGCGCCTGACATGGTCGCGGATCAAAAGATCGTCCGCGGCGCCGATCGCCACGTCGTAATGGGCGATCGCCGCAAGCCCGAAGAACCGCCACGCCCCTGGATCGGCCGCGACAATCTCGCGGATGGCGGGCAAAGGCAGGTGAAGCACGTCCGTGTCGCGCGTCACCGCGAGGCCGATCCGGCGCGGCTGCTCGGTGAACGCCGCCGCCTCGCCGAACCATGTGCCCGGCTGGGCGAAATGGCCGATGTAGGGCCCGCGCTCGCCGGGCGCGATCGAAATCGCCAGATTGCCGCGGACGAGCCCATACATGCCGCCGGGCGGATCGCCGACCGAATAGATCGTCGCGTCGGCCTTGAACTCCAGCAATTTGCAGCGATCGAGCACGCTCTTGCGGAACGGCGGCGGCGTGAAGTTCAGCCAGCCGTGTTGCGAAACGACGTCGTGGGCGCGCTTGCGTTTGGGCATGGTCCTTCCAACGGGCGCCGCCTGAGCGAAAGCCCGTCGGCGGCAAGGTCGAGTGGGCCAGGCGAAAAAAGTCTCCTGAAATCTTTGCCGATTGATCGCCGGCGGTCAATCTTTGGCCCGGATTCAGGCTACGCGCCCTGTGCCGCGGCCTCGCCCGGGAAAACCGGACGACGGCCCTTGCGATGCGGCGCGCGACGAGAGCAGCGTTTCGCATCGCGCGATTGAAGGCGGCTCGAGGCCGGCGGATCGGTTCAGAGGCAAGGGAGGGATCGCATGGCGACCGCCAGCGTTCGAGATGTGTTGAAGATCGCGGCGACGATCGCCGCGCTCGCAATTCGGGCCCACGTCGCCGAAGCGCAGGACGGCAAGCCCGACTGGCGCGAGCAGAACGCCTATACGCTCGGCGTGCAGGCCTATCTGTATGCCTTCCCATGGGCGTACATGCCCAACGCGCGATGGCTCAGAACCGAAGCGATCGACCGTCAGGCCGATCGTTTCGACCACATCCGGCATCTTGAGGACGCGAAGCACCTCAGCGGCGGCGCGCCCAACAACGACACGCTCTATTCGCGCGCCTGGGTTTACCTTAAGGATGAGCCGGTCATCCTCACAGTGCCGGCAATTTCGGACCGCTATTACACCATGGAAATCGTCGACTTCATGGGCGACAATTTCGCCTATGTAGGCACGCGCGCCACAGGAACGAAGGCCGGGAACTACGCCATCGTCGGACCCGACTGGAAAGGAACGCTGCCCGATGGCGTAAAAGCGCTGCCACCGTCATCCACCCCATGGGCCACGATCCTCGGCCGTACCTATGTGAAGGACGCGTCCGATCTCGACGCCGCGCACAAGATCCAGGACGAGTACAAGCTGACGCCCCTCTCGCAATGGGGCAAAGCGGAAATCACTCCTCCCAAAGACGCTGTCGTTTGGCGGGCGTTCGACCCGAAGGCCGACCCGCTTGCCGACTGGAAGACAATCGACCGGGCGATGATCGAAGTCCCGCCGCCCGCGCGCGACGCCGATATGCTGCGGCAGTTTGCGCGCATCGGAATCGGGCCGGGGCTCGATGTCGACACGCAGGACGCAGGCACGAAACGCGGCCTCGCCCGCGCCGCCATCGACGGGAAGACAATCATCGCCGGTGCCTTCACCGACGGATATGCGCAAAAGGCCGTTAACGGCTGGAACTATCCGCCCGATTGGACGGGACGACCGACGCCGACCCGTGACTGGCTGGGGCGCGCCGTGCAGATGCTGGCGGGCTTCGTCGCCAACGATCCGGTCGAGGCGACATACTTCAATGTCTCGGTCGACGGTGACGGCAAGCCGCTGACCGGCAAGAATCGCTACGTCATCCATTTCGACAAGGGTGGCGAGCCGAAGGTCAAGGCGTTCTGGTCGGTGACCATGTATAATCTTCAGTACAATCTCGTCACTAATCCGATCGACCGCTATTCGGTCGGCGATCGCACGGGGTTGAAGTCCGACCCGGATGGCGGACTGACGATCACAGTGCAGAAGGACTCGCCGGGCGCCGACAAGGAAAGCAATTGGCTGCCCGCGCCCGAGGGGCAGTTTTTCATGATCATGCGCACGTACCTGCCCGCGGACGACATCGTGAACCAGACCTGGCAGCCGCCGAAGATCACGGCGGTTGGAGAATAGATTTCAATTCGGCAAGCAAGCGAGAAACAGCATGAAAAGCGCTAGGGAAGTCGCGGACCCGCCGAATGCCGGCGGCGTTACGAGGCGCCGTCTCGTGTCGATCGTCAACGGCGTCGGCGCCGGCATCGCCGCTGCGGCGGTTGTCGGCAAAGCGACCACCGTTGCTTTCGCTCAGCAGGTCAACGAAGCGTTGGGCTCGGTCCTACCGTTTCCTCCGGTGCCCACCGCCAGCACGGCGGGGCCGACGTTGCAGGAATTGAAGCATGTCCGGCGCGCCGAGCCGAACCATCTTCCGCCGGATGCGCCAAACATCCTGATCGTCCTTCTCGACGATGTCGGCTTCGGCTTGGCCGATACGCTCGGCGGCGAAGTCCATACGCCGACATTGACGCGCCTCGCCAACGACGGCATCGCCTTCAATCGGTTCCACACGACCTCGATCTGCTCGCCGTCCCGGGCCGCCATGCTGACGGGGCGCAATCACCAACACGTCGGCTCCGGCACGATCGCCGAACGGGCGCTCGATTTCGACGGCTACACGGGCGTCATTCCAAAAAGCGCGGCGACGGTCGCGCAGGTGCTGCGCGACTACGGCTACAAGACCTCGGCGTTCGGCAAATGGCACAACACGCCGGCGACCGAAACGACCGCCATGGGTCCGTTCGACCACTGGCCGACGAGCTACGGCTTCGACTACTTCTATGGCTTTATGGCGGGCGAGACCTCGCAATATGAGCCGCGCCTGTTCGAGAACACCATTCCGATCGAGCCGCCAGACGACCCGGCCTATCATTTGAGCTCGGATATGGCGGACCAGGCGCTGGCGTGGCTTCGCAAGCACCGTTCCTTTGCGCCCGACAAGCCGTTCCTGATGTATTGGGCGCCGGGCGCCGCGCACGGTCCGCATCACGTCTTCAAGGAATGGTCCGACAAATACAAAGGCAAGTTCGATACCGGCTGGGACGCCTATCGCGAACGCGTCTTTGAGCGGCAAAAGGAGATCGGCTGGATTCCGCCCGACACGAAGCTGACGCCACGCGCCGAAACCATGGCGTCGTGGGACAGCATCCCGGAATCGCAGCGTCCTTTCCAGACCCGGCTGATGGAAGTCTTCGCGGGCTTCGTCGAGCACGTCGATGCACAGGTCGGCCGGCTCGTTGACGGCCTCGAAGAGATGAAGGTTCGCGACAACACGATCATTTTCTATGTCTTCGGCGACAATGGCTCGAGCGCCGAAGGCCAGAACGGCACCATCAGCGAACTCCTCGCGCAGAACATGATCTCCAACACGATCGAGCAGCAATTGGACGCGCTCGACAAGATCGGCGGGCTGGACGCGCTAGGCACCGCCAAGACCGACAGCATGTATCACGCCGGATGGGCCTGGGCTGGCGACACGCCGTTCCGCTACACGAAGCTCGTCGCTTCGCATTTCGGCGGCACGCGCAATCCCCTGATCGTCTCGTGGCCAAAGGGCATCAAACCCGACAAGACGCCGCGACCGCAGTTCCACCACCTCAACGATATCGCGCCGACGATTTACGACATCCTCGGGATCAAACCGCCCGATGTGGTCGATGGATGGAAGCAATTGCCGCTCGACGGCGTCAGCATGTCTTATGCTTTTGGCGACGCCAAAGCGCCGGACCGGAAGCTGACCCAGTATTTCGAGAACAACGGCAGCCGCGCGATCTACCACGACGGCTGGATCGCCGCCGCGTTCGGTCCGCTGATCCCATGGCTGCCGGTCACGCCGGGGCTCGGCACATGGGACGCCAACACCGATCGCTGGGAGCTTTACGACATCCGGGGCGACTTTTCCGAAGCCGACGATCTAGCCGCCCAGCAGCCAGAACGCCTTGCGGAGATGAAGAAGCTGTTTCTTGCCGAAGCCAAGGACAACCAGGTGTTTCCGGTCGGCGCGGGCTTGTGGACGCGCCTTCACCCGGAGGATCGGGTCAAGGTCCCCTACACCCACTGGGACTTCGATTCGACGACGACCCGGCTGCCCGAATTCGCGGGGCCCGGACTTGGGCGCGAGAGCAATCGTGTCGTCGTGGAACTGGAAGCCAACGATGGCGCGACCGGCGTCATCTACGCGCTCGGCGGCATCGGCGGCGGCCTGACCCTCTACATGGACAAGGGTCAGCTCGTTTACGAATACAACATGATGATGATCGAGCGTTACATCGGCAAGTCCGCCGCGCCGATTGGCGCCGGCAGGCATCGCATCGTGGTCGAAACCTTGATCGGAAAGCCCGGCGGCCCCGCCGACGTGGCGATTCTTGTCGACGACCAGGAGGCGATGCGCGTCGCGGTCAAGCGGACCGTCGCTGGCGCGTTCTCCGCCAGCGAAACGCTCGACGTCGGCGTCGACCTCGGCTCGCCGGTCTCGTTCGATTATTTCGATCGCGCGCCTTTCAGATTCAACGGGAAAATCGGGACGGTGACAGTGGACCTCGTCTAGACGTCGGGGTTGCTCACCAACACGTCGCCCGACGGGCGCTCGTACCCAAAGAGCCATGCGAAAGCAGACACGAAAGGATAGCCAGTGACGAAGATTTCGAAACTTCTGACGATAACCGCTATGGCCGCGGCCGCCGTGCTGGCGCTCGCCGAGCCCGGCATGGCGCAGATGCATCGGCACGGCGGCGGCGGCCACGCCGTCCATCGCGGCCACAACGTCAATCGCAACATGAACGTCAATCGCAACGTGAACCGCAATGCGAACGTCAATGTGAACCGCAACGTCAATCGCAACGCGAACGTGAACGTCAACCGCAACGTCAACGTCAACCGCAACGTCGGCTACCACGGCGGCGTCTATCGCGGCGCCTGGGTCGGGCGGCCCTATCGCTGGGCGCCCGGCGGCGCGATCGCGGCCGGCGCGGCGATCGGCGTCCTCGCCGTCGGCACGGCGGTCGCCTGGGCGCCCCCGCCGCCCCAGCCGGGCCTGTGCTGGTACTACACCGACCCGACCCAGCGGAACGGCTTCTGGGACACCTGTCCGTAAGACGCAGCGAGGACGCGCGGGGCGCGATCTTGTTCCTGCTTTCGCGGTCCTGAAAATCCCGCCTCGGCTTGGCGACCGCCACGCCGAAGCGCCAGGAGCGCCCGCGACCATCCCGCCACGGCGATTTCTGGCCGGCGTTCGGCGCGCGCCCTGACCCTGGTTGGCGGTCGAGGAGCGTCCCCCATCTGCTCCCCGGGTCGCGACCGGCCATGTCCGGACCCGCGAAAATGGCGGACGCATGCCGAGACCGAGCGGAACAAAATCCGCCGCTTCAAGTCTCATTGATGAAACGTCTGCGAGGCGACGCCCGCTCATCCTGTCGCGCCCAACAGCGGCGTCATGGTTTCGTCACGCGCGGAAGCGACAAATGCAGACGTCACATTGGCAAGAAACGCCGGGCCGCTGGACACGGCGGCTCGCGAGGCGAAGCAACCGGATGTCGACGTTCCAAGAGATTACCGCCCAAGAGATTACCCGCCCAAGAGATGACCGCCCAAGAGATGACCGCCCAAGGGATGACCGGCGATCGGCCGGTATGACGCCCCCGCCCTTCGACGGGTCGGGCGCGTGTGGTCTGAAGGCCCATGCTTTCGGCGGCTAGGCCAGGAAGGAACTCCAATGTCGTTGCAAGGCAAGGTCGCAATCGTCACCGGCGGGAACACCGGAATCGGGAAGGCGATCGCCGTCGGTCTGGCACGAGCCGGCGCCGGCATCGTCATTGATTACATCGCCGATCCGGCAGCCACCGAGGCGCTCGAGCGCGAAATCGCTTCGTTCGGCGACCAGGCGATCGGCGTGGACGCGGACGTCAGCCGGATCTTGGACCTGCAACGGCTCATCGACGCCGCGGTCGCAAAGTTCGGACGCCTCGACATCATGGTCAACAACGCCGGCGTCGAGACCCGGACCTCGGTGCTCGACACGACGGAGGCCCAGTACGACAAGGTCCTCACGATCAATCTCAAGAGCGCATTTTTTGGAACCCAGCTTGCCGCCAAGCAGATGATCAAGCAGGGCGGGGGCGGCCGAATCGTCAACATCACGTCCGTCCATGAGGACTGGCCGATGCCGGGGAACACCGCCTATTGTCTGGCCAAGGGCGGCATGCGCATGCTGACCAGAACCGCCGGCGTCGAATTGGCGCCGCATGGGGTCCTGGTCGTCGGCGTCGGCCCGGGCGCGGTCGCAACCCCGATCAATCTGTCGACCATGAAGGATCCCGCCCTGATGGCGAAGCTCGACGCCGCCATCCCGCTCGGGCGCATGGCGCGGCCGGAAGAGATCGCCAATGTCGTGGTCTTCCTCGCCGGGGACGGCGCAAGCTATCTCACCGCGACCACTATCTTTGCCGACGGCGGCATCATGCAGAACAGCGTCGGGCTCTGACGCCGATGCCGGAGCGCTATGACGTCGTCATCATCGGCAGCGGCGCCGGAGGCGGCACGCTGGCCCACCGGCTTACGCCCACGGGGAAAAAAATTCTCATTCTCGAGCGCGGCGACTGGCTGCCGCGCGAGGCGGACAATTGGAGCGTCGAACAGGTCTTCGGCGTCAACCGTTATGTCTCGCCGGAGACCTGGCTGACCTCGGACGGCAAGGCTTTCCAGCCCCAGGTTCATTACTTCGTCGGCGGCGCCACCAAGGTGTTCGGCGCCGCGCTCTATCGTCTTCGGAAGGAGGATTTCGGCGAACTGCGCCACTACGACGGCGTGTCGCCCGCCTGGCCGATCGGCTACGACGAATGGGAGCCCTACTACACCGAGGCCGAGCATCTCTATCAGGTGCATGGGGAACACGGGGTCGACCCGACCGATCCGCCGGCGAGCGCCCCTTATCCGTGGCCGCCCGTCTCGCACGAGCCGCGCATCGCCAAGCTCGCCGAGGCCCTCGCAGCGGCAGGGTATCATCCGTTTCACGCCCCAGCCGCCGTGCTGATGAACGAAGCGGACATGCCTTACAGCGCATGCATCCGCTGCCAGACCTGCGACGGCTTTCCCTGTCTCGTTCATGCGAAGTCCGACGCCGAGGTGATCGCGGTGCGACCGGCGATCGAAAAGCCCAACGTCACGCTCATGCGCAAAGCCCGCGCCCTCACGCTCGAGACGAACGCCTCGGGGACAGAAGTGTCCGGCGTCGTCGCCGAAGTCGACGGAAAGCCGCAGCGCTTCGAGGCCGACATTGTTGTGGTCTCCTGCGGCGCCGCCAATTCGGCCGCCTTGCTGCTACGCTCGGCCAATGACCGCCATCCGAACGGACTCGCCAACGGATCGGGCCAGGTTGGACGCAACTACATGTTCCACAACAGCCAGGCGGTGCTGGCTCTGTCGCTGACCGCAAACGACACGATGTTTCAGAAGACGCTGGCGCTGAACGACTTCTATTTCGGCATGGAGGGCTTTGCCTATCCGATGGGCAACATCCAGATGATCGGCAAGACGCTCGCGGGCATGTATCGCGCCGAGAAGCCGGCGCTGACCGCGCTCATGCCGGACCGCGCTCTCGATGAAGTCGCAAGGCACGCCGTCGATTTCTGGCTGACCACGGAAGATCTGCCCGACCCGGACAACCGGGTGACGATCGAGAGCGACGGCCGTCTCAAGCTCGCCTACACGCCGAACAACCAGGTTCCCACGCAGAAGCTCTATGACAAGCTGAGGTCGATGCTCGAGCACATCGGCCTGCAGCAGCAACATCTCGTGGCGCGCGATCTCTATATGCGTACCGAGATTCCGCTTGCCGGCTGCGCCCATCAGGCGGGCACCTGCCGATTCGGCGACGATCCCGCCTCGTCCGTGCTCGACCGCAACTGCAAGGCGCACGAACTCGACAATCTCTACGTCGTCGACACCAGTTTCTTCGTCAGCATCGGCGCGGTGAACCCGTCGCTGACCGCCATCGCCAACGCGCTGCGGGTCGGAGACCATATCGGCCGGAGGATCGGCGCATGAGCGCGGCGGCGCTGGCGGCGCGCTATCGACGGCCGGGACGGCGCGGTCACGCTCGCCGAGGGCGGGCGCGCCTGCTTGATGCAGCATCCGGACGGACACGCGCTGCTGCCCGAGGAGGCGCCATGATCTCGCTGTCGCCTCGAAGTCCCCCGGGTCGGTTTCGATTCTCCCGCTTCCCCGCACGCAGGCGGGGAGGGGGCTTTTCGCGTCTTACTTCCCGAGCGCCTTGTCGGTCACGACGGTCGTATAGGCGCCGACGGGCTCCTTCGAGATGACCGGGTCGGATCCGCCGGTGAGCAGCGTCTTGACCGTGCGGTCGTAGTCGGCCTTGTCGAGGCGGCCGTCCGAGCCTTCGGTGAGCTTGTTGATCTCGCTCATCATTTGCGTCTGGTGGTGCTCGGTCTGGGCGCCGGTCGTGTCGTTGTCGAGCACGATCTTCACCGCCTCGGCCGGATGGGCGCGCGCGTAGTCCCAGCCCTCCATCGAGGCCTTGACGAACTTCGCCATCTTGTCGACGAAAGCCGGGTCCTTGAGCTTGTCCTGCATCACATAGAGGCCGTCCTCGAGCGTCGAGACGCCCTGGTCCTCGTACTTGAACACGACGAGCTGGCTGGGCTTGTAGCCGGCGTCGATCACCTGCCAGTACTCGTTGTAGGTCATGGTCGAGATGCAGTCGGCCTGCTTCTGCAGCAGCGGGTCGACGTTGAAGCCCTGCTTCACGACCTTGACCCCGTTAGGCGAGCCGTCGGTCTTGAGGTTGAGCTTGCCCATCCAGTTCAGGAACGGATATTCGTTGCCGTAGAACCAGACGCCGAGCGTGTGGCCCTTGAGGTCCTCGGGCTTCTTGATGCCGGTGTCGGCGCGGCAGGTCAGCTCGAGGCCGGAATGCTTGAACGGCTGGGCGATGTTGACGAGGGGCGCGCCCTTCTCGCGCGCGGCCAGCGCCGCCGGCATCCAGTCGACGATGACGTCGGCGCCGCCGCCGGCGATCACCTGCTCGGGCGCGACGTCCGGGCCGCCCGGCTTGATCGTCACGTCGAGCCCGGCATCCTTGTAGAAGCCCTTGTCCTTGGCGACGTAATAGCCCGCGAACTGCGCCTGCGGCACCCACTTGAGCTGCAGCGTGACCTTGTTGTCGGCCGCGTGGGCCGCGCTGACCGCCAGCATCGCCGCCACGCCTGCAAACCCGAACCCGATCGTTTTCATCACATGAATCCTCCGTTTTGACCACCATCCCCGACGCCGCGCCTGACTTCCCCGCGGCGTGAAGCTCAGCCTTCCTTCGCCCGGAAGGACGCGTGCCAGAACGTCGCCCGCCGTTCGATGAGGGCGACGAGACCATAAAACGCCGATCCGGTCAGCCCGGCGACAACGATCGTCGCCCAGACCATGTCGATGCCGAGGTGGCCGACCTCGGTCGAAATGCGGAACCCCATGCCGACGATCGGGGTGCCGAAGAATTCGGCGACGATCGCGCCGATCATGGCCAGCGTCGTGTTGATCTTCAAGGCGTTGAAGATGAACGGCAGCGCCGCGGGCAGGCGGAGCGCCCTCAGCGTCTGCCAGTCGGTCGCGGCGTAGGTCTTCATCAGGTCGCGCTCCATGGCGCTCGCGCTCTCGAGCCCCGCGACCGTGTTGACCAGCATCGGAAAGAAGGTCATCACGACCACGACCGCCGCCTTCGACGGCCAGTCGAAGCCGAACCACATGACCATGATCGGCGCGATGCCGACAATCGGCAGGGCGGACACCAGGTTGCCGATCGGCAGCAGCCCGCGGCGCAGGAAGTCCGAGCGGTCGACCAGGATCGCCACCACGAGCCCGGCCCCGGAGCCGAGCGCGTAGCCGGCGAGCACGCCCTTGATCGTCTGCCAGAAATCGGCCGCGAGCGTCGGGATCGACACGACGAATCGCGCCGCGATCGCCGACGGGGCGGGCAGGATGATGCCCGGGACGTTCGCGGCCCGCACGGCGAGTTCCCAGAGCGCCAGGACGCCGACGCCGAACAGCAACGGCGGCACGAGCTCCGCGAGGCGCCGGTCGATCATCGCGCGAATCCCATCCGGCGCTCGGCGACGCGCTCGAGGAGGCCGATGACGCCGACGAGCGCCCCGGATAGGGCGGCGGCGGCGAAGAGGGCGGCCCAAATCTGCACCGTCTGCCCGTAATAGGAGCCGGCGAGCAGGCGCGCTCCGAGGCCGCCGTCCTCGCTCTTGCTGACCTCGGCGACGATGGCGCCGACCAGGGCGGCGGCCGCGCCGATCTTCATGCTGGCGAAGAAATAGGGCGTGCTGGCGGGGGCGCGCAGCTTCACGAAGGTCTGGGTCTGCGACGCCGAATAGGTGCGCATCAGGTCGAGCTGAAGCGGGTCGGGCGCGCGAAAGCCCTTCACCATGCCGACGGTGATCGGGAAGAACGACAGATAGGCCGCGATCGCCGCCTTGGGCGCGATGCCCGTGACGTTGAACTGAGCGAGGATGACCACGATCATCGGGGTCAGCGCGATGATCGGCACCGTCTGCGAGGCGACGAGCCAAGGGGTGAGCGAACGGTCGAGCCAGCGCACCGAGACGATCAGGACCGCAAGGCCGATGCCGAGCGCGGCGCCGAAGACGAAGCCGATCAGCGTCTCCTCGAGCGTGATCAGCCCGTGATAGACGAGGCTGCGCTTCGAGGTCGGGGCGGTCGCAACGATGAGCCTGAACATCTCGATCGCGACCTGGTGCGGGCCGGGCAGTTTCGGCCGCTCCATGTTGAGCGAATTGACGATCAGATCTCGCGTCGAGTAGTCGGTGCGACCGGCGTTGGCGTAGGCGTCGCGCTGCAGCGGCGCGTTCATCAGCGCCGCCGCGACGTACCAGAAAACGGCGATGGCGAGGATGACGGTCGAGATCGGGACGACTGACTTCATGGCGGGCCGTTGGAGTTCGAGCCGCGTCGTTGCGCAGACCGCAGCGCTATGCGTCATACGAGTGCCCTGCGCGCAGGCCGTGCCGCACGCGGTTGGCGACCGCCAGGAACTCGGGCGTCTCGCGGATCTCCAGTTGCCGGTCGCGGGGAAAGTTACATTCGATGATGTCGGTAATCCGCCCCGGGCGCGGCGACATGACGACGATGTGGGTCGACAGGAACACCGCCTCCGGAATCGAATGGGTAACGAACAGCACCGTCTTGCCCATCACGTCCCACAGCTGCAGCAATTGCTGGTTCAGCATGTCGCGCACGATCTCGTCGAGCGCCCCGAACGGCTCGTCCATCAGCAAAATGTCGGGGTCGAAAGAGAGGGCGCGGGCTATCGAGGCGCGCTGCTGCATGCCGCCCGACAATTGCCACGGGAACTTGGCGCCGAAGCCGTCGAGGTTGACGAGCTTGAGGCCCTTTGCGACCCGCTCTGCGCGTTGGGCCTTCGAGTAGCCCATGATCTCGAGCGGCAGCGCGATATTGGCCGCCACCGTCCGCCACGGGTAGAGCGCCGGCGCCTGGAAGACGTAGCCGTAGCGGCGCTTGAGCCGCGCCTCTTCGGTGCTCATCCCGTCGACGCGGATGTCGCCCTCGGTCGGCGTCTCGAGGTCGGCGACCGCGCGCAAGAGCGTCGTTTTGCCGCAGCCCGAGGGGCCGATAAAGGAGACGAACTCGCCGCGCGCTGCCTTCAGGCTCACGTGGCTCAACGCCTCGACCGGCCCGTCGCGCGTCTCGAAGCGCAGCGACACGTCGCTGACTTCGATCGCAGGCTCCTCAGCCGGCGCCGGTTTGAGGGCGGTCGCGGCGGGCCCGGACATCGACGCCGTCTCCATCGCCGGCGATCCCTTAACGCGCGACCGCGCGGGGAGCGGTGAACTCCTTGTAGCGCTTCAGCGCGCGGGCGTCGGCCGGGAAGGGCTGGCGGCCGATGAACCGGCCGCGGCCGATCTCCGCCTGCACCCGGCCGTCGCGGAACACGACCTCGCCGCGCGAGAGCGTGTAGCGAGGCAAGCCGGTGACCTTCAGGCCCTCGAACACGTTGTAGTCGATCGCCGATTGCTGGGTCTTGGCCGAGATCGTCTTTCCGGCCTTCGGGTCCCACACGGCGATGTCGGCGTCGGCGCCGGGCGCGATCAGGCCCTTGCGCGGATACATGTTGAGGATCTTGGCGCTGTTGGTCGACGTCACGGCGACGAATTCGTTCGGGGTCAGCCGTCCGGTCTCGACGCCGTGAGTCCATAAGACCGGCATGCGGTCTTCGAGACCGCCCGTGCCGTTCGGGATCTTGGTGAAGTCGCCGAAGCCGAGCTCCTTCTGCTTTGTGGTGAAGGCGCAGTGGTCGGTCGCGACCACCTGAAGCGAACCCGCGCGCAGGCCGTTCCAGAGATCGTCCTGATTGAGCTTGTCGCGGAACGGCGGCGACATGACGCGCCGCGCCGCGTGCTTCCAGTCCGGGCTCAAATATTCGCTCTCGTCGAGCACGAGGTGCTGGATCAGCGGCTCGCCGTAGACGCGCTTGCCGAGCGCGCGGGCCCGCGCGATCGCCTCATGCGCCTGAATGCAGGAGGTGTGCACGATATAGATCGGCACGCCCGCCTGGTCGGCGAGCATGATGGCGCGGTTGGTCGCCTCGCCCTCGACGTCCGGCGGCCGCGACAGCGCGTGGCCCTCCGGGCCGGTGATCCCCTTGGACAGGTAATAGCGCTGCAGGGCGGCGACGAGGTCGCCGTTCTCGGCGTGGACGAGCGGCATCGCGCCGAGCTCGGCGCAGCGCGAGAACGAGGCGAACATCTCCTCGTCGTTGACCATCAGCGAACCCTTGTAGGCCATGAAATGCTTGAAGGTCGTCACGCCCGCGCTGACGACCTTGGCCATGTCCTCGCGCACTAGATCGTTCCAGTAGGTGATTGCCATGTGGTACGAATAATCGGCGACGGCGGTCTTGGAGCGTTCGTTCCAGTCGGCCAGGGCCTCCATCAGCGGCTGGTTGCGGTTCGGGATGCAGAAGTCGACCACCATGGTCGTGCCGCCCGACACGCCGGCCTTCGAGCCGCTCTCGAAGTTGTCCGACGAGTTCGAGCCCATGAAAGGCATGTCGAGATGGGTGTGCGGATCGATCCCGCCCGGCAGGATGTAGCATTCGCCGGCGTCGAGCGTGCTGTCGCCGCTCAGGTTGTCGCCGATCTCGACGATGGTCTCGCCTTCGATCTTGACGTCGGCCTTAGTGCTGCGGTCGGCGTTGACCACCGTTCCGCCCTTGATGACGATCGACATGGGTTTTCTCCGTTCGGTTCCGCGCCTTAAGCGCGGTTGATTGCTTCAGGACGCGATCTCGGCCTTTTCGAGCGCGGCGTGCATCAGCACGTTGGCGCCGGCCGTGGACCAGTCCTGCTTGATGTCCTCGCTCTCGTTGTGGCTGACGCCGTCGACGCAGGGCGTGAAGATCATCGATGTCGGCGTGATCCGCGCCATGTAGCAGGCGTCGTGGCCGGCGCCCGATACGATGTCGCGGTGGCTGTAGCCGAACCGTTCGGCCCCGCGCCGAACCGCCTCGACGCAGGCCGGATCGAAGGGGACGGGCTCGTAATAGAAGACCTGCTTCAAGTCGTAGGCGAGGCCCATCGCCTTCGTAATCTCCTCGACCCCGCTCTTGAGCGCCGCGTCCATCTCGCTCAGCGTCGCGTCGACAGGATGGCGGAAATCGACGGTCATGAAGGTTTCGCCGGGGATCACGTTGCGAGAATTGGGATAGGGATTGAGCATGCCGACGGTCGAGACGGCGAGGGGCGCCTTGGACAGTCCGATTTTGTTGACGAGCTCCACGATTCGGGCGGCGCCGAGCAGCGCGTCCTTGCGGCGCGGCATCGGCGTGGAGCCCGCGTGGCTCTCGAATCCGGTCAAGCGAATCTCGTACCAACGCTGGCCTTGCCCATGCGTGACGATCCCAACGTCATAGCCTTCGGCCTCGAGGATCGGGCCCTGCTCGATGTGCAGCTCGAAATAGGCGTGGACCGGACGGCCGCCGACCGGCGCCTCGCCCTTGAAGCCGATGCGCTCGAGCTCTTCGCCGAGGATTTTGCCCTCGGGATCGACGCGCGAATAGGCGAATTCCTTGGTGAAGACGCCGGCGAACACGCCCGAGGACACCATGGCAGGGGCGAAACGCGAGCCCTCCTCGTTGGTCCAGTTGGCGACCTCGATCGGATGGCGGGTCTTGATCTTGAGGTCGTTCAGCGACCGGACGACCTCGAGCGCGCCGAGCACGCCGAGCACCCCGTCGAACTTGCCGCCGGTCGGCTGCGTGTCGAGGTGGCTGCCGAGAATGACCGGCGGCAGGCTCACGTCCTCGCCGGCCCGCCTGGCGAACATGTTGCCCATCTCGTCGATCGTCAGGGTGCAGCCCGCCGCCTCGCACCATCGCCTGAACAGCTCGCGGCCCTCTTTGTCGACGTCGGTGAGCGTCAGGCGCTTGCAGCCGCCCTTGGGCGTTGCACCGATCTTCGCCATTTCCATCAGCGAGTCCCAGAGGCGGGCTCCATTGACACGAACATTGGATAGATCGGACATCGTCGGCTCCACTTGGATTTGACAAACGCTAGTATAAGTTTGACCAAATGGTCAAATGACTTCGGCTTAGGCGAAACGCTCAGCAAAACGGCGCCCATGGATCATTTTTTTCGCAGTCGCGACGGCGGCGCAAGCAGACCGGACATCGGCGGCGACGAACGCCCGGTCGCGCGCAGGCCGCGACCGGCCATCCGCAAGGAAAACGAGCGGGCGCTGCTCGAGGCGGCCGAGCAAATCTTCGCCGAGCAGGGATATTCCGGCGCGACCACGGCCGCGATCGCACGGCGCGCCGGGGTCCCGAAGGCCAATTTGCACTACTACTTCGCCACCAAGGAGGGGCTTTACCGCGCCGTGGTCGAGCGCGTGCTGACCGCCTGGCTCGCCGCCGCCGCTCCGTTCGACGCGAGCGACGATCCGCGCTGAGGCGCTCGCCTCCTATATCGGCGCCAAGATGGACCTTGCCCGCGCCATGCCGCTCGCCTCGCGCATCTGGTCGGCCGAGATCATGCGCGGCGCGCCGATGATCCAGGATTTCCTCGACACCACCCTCACCGACTGGGTCGCCGCGCGCGAACATGCGGTTCGGCGGTGGATCGCCGCGGGCCGGCTGAAGCCGATCGAGCCCAAGGTGCTGTTCTACATGATCTGGGCGACGACCCAGCAATACGCCAACGCGGCGCACGAGATGGCGTCGCTGAACGGCGGCCGCCCGCTCGACGACGCGGCGTTCGACCGGGCGAAGCGCCAGGTGATCGAGACGATCGTGAGCGGGGTCGCGGCTTAGCCAACGCGGGCGCCCCGGATGGCGCGGGTCGGCGTCCCCTATCGCCAGATTGCGACCATCGCCGCCTGGATGCCTGCGTTCGCGGGCATGACAACGTTGGCGGCGCCGATCTTGTCAAGACCAAGCGGCGCCCCGAAGCGCGCGCGGGGGCTTTGCTCGCCGTTTCCCTGTTAATTCCCTGTTCGGCGCCAAATTTCCCTGTTCTGACATCGGAACAAGGAAAGCCAATTCCCTGTTAATTCCCTGTTCTTTCGACGAGCGCCGACTGCCCAGCACGTTTAAAGTCGGCGGTAAAACGTTGAAAAATAGGGAGTTTTCAGCTGAGGGCGACCCCCTTGCCCGACCCGTTTCGACAAAAATTTCCCTGTTAAGCAGGGAAAGCCGGGAATTTCATCTGCAATTGGCCCCCGCCGCGGGGCTGATCCAGATCAAACCGGAGCAGGCGGCGCGGCCTCCGCGTCGCTATCGAACGTCGCCGGCATGCGGCCGCTCGGCAGGAGGCGGGCTGGCGATCTGCGGTCCATGGCAGGCGCGGGCGGCAAGAAGGGTGAGGATCGCCGCGGCCAGGATGGTGCGCCGGAACGTCCGGTCGCGCCTCCACCGGATGCGGCGCGCCGCGTCGCGGTCGGCCGGGTCGGCGAGGCGCGACGACGCGTCGCCGCGAGCGGTCATCGCACGGTCCGCATAGGCCCCGACGAGCCGACCGACGTTTTCGAGCACCCCGGCGGTCGCCGTCAGGAGCGGTCGCGCGGCGGGCGGCGGCGGAACGGCCTGGGCGAGGACGGCGGACGAGGGCGGCGCCGCCACGGGAGCCCAGCCATCCGCGTCGCCGAGCGCGTACACCCGCATCGGATGAACAATGTTCTTGAGCTGCCGCTCGCCGAGATCGACGAATGCATCGGGAAGCTTGTCGCGCACCTGCCGCCAGGCGTCTTCCGACAGGCAGATCCCGCCGGGCGCGGCGATCCCTTCGAGCCTCGCCGCGATGTTCACCCCGTCGCCCAACAGATCGCCGTCGGGTTCCTCGATCACGTCGCCTAGATGGACGCCGGTGCGGACCTCGATGCGCCGGTCGGCGGGCGCGTCCGCGTTGCGCTCGGCGAGGCCGTTCGTGACGTCGAGCGCGCAGCGCACCGCTTCGACCACACTGCGGAACTCCACGATGACGCCGTCGCCGGTCCGTTTGACCACGCGCCCGGAATGGGCGGCGATCGTCGGGTTGAACAGGTCTTCGCGCAGCGTGCGCAGCCGAGCGAGCGTCCCCTCCTCGTCGGCCCCGGTCAGCCGGCTGTAGCCGACGATATCGGCGACGAGAATCGCGGCAATCTTCCGCCCTTCCATCATGACGGCCCTTTGCAGCGAAGGTCGCCTGGAAGGCGACCCTAACCTCGCGGGTCGCCCCGCCGTCCCTGCCCCAGCGTGCGATTTTAAGCGCTTACGGCTACTTCGTGCCGCATTTCCTGTCGAGGAGGCGCGCGCTGCTGTCGCCCTTGAAGCCGATGTCCCCCACCACCGAGGCGCCGAGCTTGACGTAGCCGTTCAGGGCCCAGGTCCCGTCCGGATAGTGCTTCCAGGCGCTGCAGGGGATGGTGTCGATGTCGGCCGGCCATCGGTCGACCTCATAGGTTTCGGCCGCGCGGGCTACGGCGGGCGCAAAGAAGAAGGCCGCGGCGGCGAGCGTCAGGAAGCGCATGCGCGAGGATCCTTTCGTGGCTTGCCGCGCGCCCGGCTCTCGGCCCGGACGACGGCGGCTCGACGTCGAGCAGCGCCTTGCCGAGGGCGAGGCCAGCCGCGGCTGTTGGTAATCCGGATGCGGGTCGACGAGAAGCGGGAAGTTGAGCGGCGCGTCATGGAAGTCGTTCGACGCGCAAGCCCGCATATCCTGTCGCGGCGGCCCATCCCGAGCGTCGGCCGCTCGCGGCAGAGCCTGGGTGTTGCGAGGCCGCCGAAAAAGCCCGGCTCGGCGCGGCTTCGATGCGCCCCCGCGCCGAATTCGACTCGGTCAATCTATGGCGCCGACTGTCGACGGCTTCGCCGCGTTCCGGCCAAGACCGCGCCCAAGCCGCCGGTCGTCTCAGCTCTACGACTTGCGCTTGGCGCCCTTAGGCTTCGTCGACTCGCTCTTGATCCAAGAGGACGTCAAGGGCGCTACGTCGTCTTTCGTCTTGCTGGCCTTCGCCTTGCCGGGCTTCGGCTTGTCGTCCTTGGCCTTTGCGGCCTTCGCGTCGGGCACGGGCTGTTCCGGTTCCGCCGCGGGTTTGGCCGCGACAGTCTTCGCCTTGGCGGGCGCACGCTTCTTCGGCGCCGACGCTTCAGGCTCCGCTTCGCTCATGGGCGCTTCTTTGCTCATCGGCGCTTCCGTTTCAGCCGCAGGCTCTTCGGCGGGGAAGGATTCCGATCGCGCGAACTCGGCATCGTACTGCTCGACCGCGACAAGCCAGAAATGCTCGTTCTGACCTTCGGGTCGCCCGGCTTCCTCCCACAAACGATAGGCGATCACACTAATGTGCTGGTCTCGATCAGCCATTCGGCAACCCTCGCGATTTCGGCGCGACTCGCGCCTCTTCATGCTCTCCACTTTGCGACAAACGTCCTCGCCTCGTCAAATGGCGCGCAACCGGAATCTCCGCGATTTTTGGCGGTCGGATCCGAGACGGGCTTGGTTTGCCGCGTTGGACATTAAGGCTGCGACCTCTCGCCGCTGCCCCTTCGCGTCCGCTTTGGTCGAAGCTCCCGCCCATCAGAAGCCCTTCCGCCGCGGGCGGCTGCGGCCTCCGGCGGCGTCCGGCTTCGCAGCGCTCGAGACATGCTCCTCGAATAGCCAACCAAAGCTGAGACCAGGAACGCGAGTAGTGCGACGACGAAGACGATTTTCGCTGCGGCGAACACGGTTCCGACGAAGGCGCCGAAGCCGAGCGCGCCGGCGATCAGCGCGACAAGCAAAAACGTCATCGCCAACCCAAACATGACTGCCGCCGCGCGGGGTCGGACAAACCGGGATCGCCCGGTCAACGCGCATTCATGGGGACGGTTCCCGGCGCGGCCGGTCCCGGAAGGGATTTGCCTCCTCAGGCGCGATCGTCGGGGCGCAAATGGTCGCGCAGGATCAAACCGACGATCAGCAGCGGAGAGGAGAGGAAGGCGCCCATCGGGCCCCACATCCAGGTCCAGAACATCAGCGACAAGAGAACTGCGAGCGCATTGATTTCGAGCCTGCGGCCGATGATCGCCGGCGTGATGAACTGGCCCTCGATGAAGACGACGAGCAGGAACAGCGCGGCGGGCAGCAGGCCGAGCGCCAGGGTCGCGCCGGTGACGACGCCGACCGCGGCGAACACGGCGATCATGGCGATGGGCCCGATGATCGGGATAAAATTGAGCGTTGCTGCGAGCGTCCCGAATCCGACTGCGAGAGGCAGCCCGGTCAAGTAGGCGATTAGGGCCGCCGCGCAGCCGACGCCGAGATTTATGCAGGTGACGGTGAAGAGATAGGTCGCCAGCAACGACTTGGTCTCATTGAGGATCTTGAGGACCGTGAGGCGCGAATCGCGGCTGGCGAAGGTCATGACGAGTTGCCGCCGCAGGTCCGGCCACCACGACAGGAACAGCAGCAGCACGACCAGAAAATAAAGAAGCCCCGTGAGCGGCGGCGAAACATAGCCGATGGTCGTCGGCAGCCACGACAGGCTCGGCGCCGGCAGGCCAACTCCGGCGGCGCTCGGATTGAGGCCAACCGACCGTTCGACCCGACCCAGGAAGCGGAGCACGCCGTTGAAGACGCGCAGCTTCTCGCTGATTTCCGGCAGACGGCCGGCGATTTCGGCGATCGGGGCGGCGATCAGCGCGACGACGAACACAAACAGCATCGCGGTCGCCATGACGATCAACGCGGCCGAGACGACGCGCGGCACGTTTCGCGTTTCGAGCGCCTTGGCGATCGGCGACAGCATGACGCCGACGACGAAGGCCGTCACGATCGGCAACAGCAGCTCGCGCATCATGAAAAGCGCCGCTCCGGCGGCGATGATCGCAAGCGCGGCGAGCGAGACGGTGGAGATGAGGCGGAGCCGGTCCGCGGCTTCGGGATCCTCGTCCTCGACCGCCGTCATAGCCGCCCGCTCGCGCCCCTCTCCCATCGTCTTCCTCGCTCCCGGCCCTCGCGCAGCACAACGTTCAAGGCGGGATTGCGTTCCGACGCGGGGCGGCGGCGCGCTGGGGCTACGACAGCGGCGCGACCGCCGTTAGGATCTGCGGCTTCATGTTCGCTGCGAGCGAGTCAGCGGTCTTCGGGCCCACGAACGGGGTAGGGGTCGGTTCCATCGCCGCACACGTTGTACGTTTCGCACATCAAGCCAACGTCAGGCTACACATTTGGTAATATAAAGAATTTGGCCAAAAACATCAGGGGGAACAGTAGAAATCGTTTCCGCCCACTGTTTTTACGAATTGACTGTTCCCACCGGGTCCGGAGGAACCCTCAGTACGCCAAAAGGCGAGAAAACTGCCGGTACCTGGCGAAGGATCGTTTACCGGCGTAGAAGCCTTGGCGACTTCCATTGCCGCGTTGATAAATTCAGCGAAAACTCCATTTCGGTGATCTCTAGCGTTGTTCGCAATATCGACCATCATCTGCAGGTTATGAACAATACCAGGACTGTAATTTGGATAGTTTTCGAAACCTGCAAATTGTCCAGGAGCCTTGATAATGTCAAGGATGGACTTTGCATTCTTTGCTCCAAAATGGGCTGGGGTGTTGTTCAAACGATTATACAAGACCAAGTTCATGAGCTGCATACATTGCTTAGCTTCGTCAATCTTGTATTTCGGCGAACTTGGCCCCCTGCATTCAGCCATCAGTATCCTCGTCTTAGCCCCCTCAATGGTTCCGCGGGGAGGAAGGGAAATCTTGGTTTTTGAAACCTCTGCCATTGTGAGATTCCTTTTCGTCTTAATTCGGTCTCTTTGAAATTAGTTTCAAATTCAAGCCCGACTTCGCGCAAGTGCTTTCAAGATTATCAACCCATTCTCTAGTAACTAAATATGTGCTACCATGTAAATCTTTGTCAGATTTTACGACATCTGTCTTAAGATGCAATATTCTTCGCGATTCGAACTCATTCAAATCTTGGCCTTCCCAAAGCATGATGATATCTGTCGGTTTCCAAATTATCCAGGCTAACCGGTCGTTATTCTCGCTGACGCCGAGCACACAAAATTGGTTTACTGAACCGGCCGGCGTCCTATTTGCCATTCTCTGAAGCATTTCCATCGCTTTGGCAAAAATCGGATCCTCTTCAACCTTAAAGATCTTAAGCGAATTCTCGGCAAAGGTTGGCCAAATAATGACGCTCGCCAGGATCAGTACAATCGTTAGGAAGCAGGCACGTCTAGACATCTTCAGCGGCCGCCAATTTCAGGGATTAAATCAAACGGTCTCATTCAACTGGCGTGCCAAATTCCGCAAGGTTGCAGCTTTACCAGTAAAATCGAAGCATTGAATACTATTCACCGGGATCTCAAAAGTCAAGAGTATGTAAGCGGCATGTCGACGCTCTCAACGATAGGAGCCTGAAGGGCGACGCGGCGATCCAGAAGAACGAGCGAGCCCGACCTTCCCCTGGATCGCCACGCCGCCAAAGCCCGTCGAGAGACGGGCGTCTTCGCCGCCCTTCAGCGGCTCGCGATGACGTCGTGGGCTCTGATGGGTCTCGGGGCTCCAATGCCCGGCTGGGGAGTTGCCAATGTTGCAATGTTGCACGATTTGGCGCCTAAGTCCTTGAAATCGGCCGCGCGCATCAATCCGCGCGGCCCCCTCGGAGGACGGCGCGCGGGGCGGCTACGACCGTGGCGGCGGCGGCGCCATCGCCTTGAGGATCTGCGGCTTGACCTCGGCGGCGAGCGATTCGGCGGTGATCGGGCCGACGAACTTGTAGGCGATGGTTCCGTCGCCGCGCACGATGAACGTCTCCGGCACGCCGTAGACGCCCCAGTCGATGCCCGCCCGTCCGTCGGCGTCGAGCCCGACCTTGGCGTAAGGGTCGCCGAGCGCGCCGAGGAAGCGGCGGATGTTCTCGGCCGAGTCCTTCTGCGCGACGCCGTACACGACCACGCCCTGCCGCTTGAGGTCGTCGTCCGCGGCGAGCGCCATCAGGATCGGGTGTTCGTACCGGCACGGCTCGCACCACGAGGCGAACACGTTGACGACGCTGACGTGGCCCTGCCGCAGATCGGCGTCGGCGAGCCCCGCCCGGCCGTCGAGTCCGGCGAGCGTCAGCGGCGGCGCGCTCTCGCCGATCAGGGCCGAGGGCAGCTTCGACGGGTCGCCGGCGTAGAGGCGCACGAACAGCAGCGCCGCGAGCAGGGCGAAGGCGGCGAGCGGCAGAAACGCCAGCCAGCGACGCGGGCGGCGCGCCGCCTCCGGGACCGCGCTCATCGCGAACGCTCCTTCGCGCGGCGCAGGGTCTCGAGCGCGCGGTTGGCCTTGTCGAGATGGGCGCTGAGGCGGCGGGTGTCCAAAACGACCGAGCCGATCATCCCGACGAGGACGACGAACGTCACCGAATAGGCGGCGATGACGAAGCCGATATGCGGGTCGCTGAGCATCGCCTTTAGATGCCTTCGGTCGCGAAGGTCGGCGCACCGAGCCGGTCGCCCTCGGCCGCCGCCAGCATGGTCACGCGGGCGATGCGGCGACGAAAGATCTCGTTGCGGACCGACATCAGGTGCAGGGTCAGAAAGAGCCCGGTGAAGGCGAGCGACATCACGATCAGCGGCCACAGGAGCGAGGGGGCGATGGTCGGGCCGCCGAGACGAAAGACCGAGGCCGGCTGATGCAGCGTGTTCCACCAGTCGACCGAGAACTTGATGATCGGCAGGTTCACGCATCCGACCAGGGTCAGGATCGCCACCGCCCGCGCCGCGCGGGCCGGATCGTCGATCGCCCGCCACAGCGCGATCAGGCCGAGATAGATGAGGAACAGCACCAGCACCGAAGTCAGCCGCGCGTCCCATACCCAATAGGTTCCCCACATCGGCTTGCCCCACAGCGAGCCGGTGACGAGACAGATGAAGGTGAAGCCCGCGCCGAGCGGGGCCGCGGCCTTCTGCGCGGCGTCGGCCAGGGGATGGCGCCAGACGAGGGTGCCGAGCGCGGCGATCGCCATGACGCCGTAGACGAAGCTCGACATCCAGGCCGCCGGGACGTGCAGATACATGATCTTGGCGCTCTCGCCCTGCTGATAGTCCGGCGGGGCGAGGAAGGCCAGCGTCAGGCCGACGGCGAACAGCACGGCGGTCGCCGCCGCCAGCCACGGCGTCACGCGGCGCGTCAGGTCGATGAAAACCGTCGGGTTGGCGAGATTGATCATCTCCAGGGGTTTTAGCGCCCTGGGGGCCGGGGAGCAACCGAGGCTGCTGCTCGAAACGAACGCCAGGGCTCGGATGCAACAGGCCTCGGTGGCGGGCCGTCGTGCGACCGCTTTACCCGGATGTCCCCGCTTCAGAACGAATGTCCGCGCTTCAGAATAAGCAATCCGCGGGGCGCTTTGCCACCGGACCCGGAGAAATCTCGCTTCCAGCTCGACGGAGCGTCGCTAGAATTCCGACCACTCCTCCTCCGCGCTGGCCACGGCCGCGGCGCCGGCGCTGGACCGCACGACGGCCGCCGGTTTGCCCGGCTTTGCTCTCGCCGGCCGGGTATGGGCGTCCGCTTCGTGCGCAACGAACGCGTGCGGCGCGGCGGCCTCGAGTTGGCGCCGCAAGTTGGCGTCGTCGATCGTCGCCGCGCGAAACTGACCGACGAGGTTCACCAACGTCTCGCTCTCGCGCGCAAGGGAATGGCTCGCGGCGGTCGCCTCTTCCGACATCGCTGCGTTCTCCTGCGTCAGCTTGTCCATGGCGCCGACCGCCCGGCTGATTTCACTGAGGCTTCCTGCCTGGTCCTTCGAATTTGCCGCGACTCCCGCGACGAAGTTGCTGATCTCGATCACCCGCGAGTTGATCGTGTCGAGAGCCTTGCCGGTATCGGTCACCATCGCGACGCCCTCGCCGACCTCCGCAGCTGATTTCGACACCAGCTGCTTGATTTCTTTCGCGGCCTCCGCACTCCGTTGCGCCAACGCGCGCACCTCGGAGGCGACGACCGCGAAACCGCGTCCGGCGTCGCCGGCTCTCGCCGCCTCGACGCCCGCGTTGAGCGCGAGAAGGTTGGTCTGGAAGGCAATCTCGTCGATCACCGAGATGATATTGCGGATCTGTCCGGACGACGCCTCGATGCGACTCATCGACTGGATGGCGTTCTTGACGATTTCCGCTCCCCGATTGGCGTCCAGCCTGGCGCCCTTTACGGCTTGTTCGGCCTGCGTTGCGCCGCTCGCGGCCTGATTGACGTTGTCGGATACCCCGCTCAAGGCGGCCGAGGTCTCTTCGAGACTGGAGGCTTGATCTGCGGTGCGCCGAGCGAGGTCGCTCGAGGCCTTTGAAATCTCGCGCGCCTCGCCGGTCACCGCCCGGGCAGTGGAGGCGACCTGGCCGATCGCCTGCTCCAAATGGCCGATCGCCTCGTTGAACTCGGCCCGGATGCGTTCATAAGCTTCCGGAAGCCTCTCGTTCATTCGGAAAGTAAGGTCCTTCTGCGCGAGCTTCAGGACCGCTGCGGCGATCTTTTGGATCGCGTCGGCTTGTTCGGCCGCGACCTTTTCCCGCTCTCGGGCCACAGCCGCTTGCGCCTCTGCCTCCGTCGCGTGCCGTGAAGCGCGTTCGCTGACTTCGAATCTCGCCTTTTCCTCCGCCTTCACCTTGAACGCCTCGACCGCGCGGGCGATTTCGCCGATCTCGTCGCTCAGGCCGAGCCCGGGGAGGACGGCGTGAAAGTCTCCCTCCGCCAGCTTGCGCATTCCCGCGGTCAAGCCTGTCAGGGGTTTCGTGATTCCGCGCGCGATGAAGACCAGAACCGCCATGGTGACGGCGAGCAACAGCGCCACTTCGCCGAGCTTCCAGTAGAGGTTTGACGTGAGACGATCCACGCGCGCCTGCAACAGGCGGGACAATTCAGGGTTCGCGGCCAGCCAGGTTTGATCCGTTTGTCCGACAAGATCGGAAATCCTCGCATCCAATTCATCGGCAGGCTTGCCGTCGATGAGGAGTTGACTCTGGTCCAAAACTTTCGTTGCGGCAGCCTGCAATTCCTTGGCGAGGCCATCGAGTGCACGGCGGGTGTCGCCGGACGCGTTGTTCTTCATCGACGTGTTGAGCGATCCGTCGGCGTCGCCCGCGAAGTCCTTCAACTGCTGCACCGCATAGGCGATCGACACCACCCGCTTGGCGTCAGCCGCGCTGCGGGCCGCGTTGCGCAACTCGACGACCGCCTGCACAATGCCGGGCATCCGAACCGTCACGGCGTCCATCACGTAGAAGCTGTCAAGATCGGGGTCGAGTGTCAGATTGGAGCCGTCGGCGACCGATCCGATGAGCGCCTTGCCTGTGGACGTGCGGGTTTGAGGGTCCGGCGCCTTGCCGAATGCGGACGAAGCGTCGGTTGTCTCGAAGAGCGCGTCGAAATCCGCCGCGTGGGTCAACGAGGGCGCGTTCGATCCAGGCTGCGCTGAGCGAACGAACTGCGGCCAGATCTCGGCGAGATATTGCGTCCCCTGGATTTCCTTCTCTGCGAAGGCGATGTCGCCGCGAGACTGTGTCCAGAACAGGTAGGTCAACAATGACAGCGGCGCCAGGAACAGCGCAAAGATGAGCCAAAGGCGCGACCCGATGGATATTTTCACGCTAAGTCTCCGGTGGAAGCCTTCATGCATGCGATTGGCTATCATCATTTGAATTTGTGAATATTCGATTTAGGGGCGCAATAATCACGCGGCCAATCCCGTTTCAGAGGCATGTCTGGCGACCGCTCCGCCTCTCATCGAGCCTGCGCGGGAGACGATGCCTCGTCCGGCTCTGCCGCCATAGCCGACTCGCCAGGATGGCTGGATCATCGGAATTTACGATCAAACGCTCCAGGAAAATTCGTTTTCAACGACGACGTACGGAGGCTACTGTCGAGTATGATGGCTCAGGAGGAGCGATTGCTCATGGCGAACGGCGCCGGCGTCGGGTTGGGATGAACGCTACGTCCTGCACCAAGGCGGCGATCCGGTCGAGCATCTGCGTAACCCTTCGTTCCATTCAGAGCGTGACAAGAACAGCACACAACGGGAGAGAGCATGACAAGCGAAAGCAAGTGCCCGGTCACGGGCGGCCACGGACCCACGAACCGCGACTGGTGGCCAAACCAGTTGGATATTTCGGTTCTCCACCAGCACTCGGCCTTGTCCAATCCGATGGGCGAGGCGTTTGACTACGCCAAGGAGTTCAAGACCCTCGACCTCAACGCGGTGATCGCGGATCTGCACGCCCTGATGACCGACTCGCAGGACTGGTGGCCGGCCGACTTCGGTCATTACGGCGGCCTCTTCATCCGTATGGCTTGGCACAGCGCCGGGACCTACCGCATTGCCGACGGGCGTGGCGGCGGCGGCGAGGGACAGCAGCGGTTCGCCCCACTCAACAGCTGGCCGGACAACGGCAACCTCGACAAGGCGCGCCGGCTCCTCTGGCCGATCAAGCAGAAATACGGGCGCAAGATCTCTTGGGCCGATCTCATGATTCTCGCCGGCAACGTCGCTCTCGAGTTGATGGGCTTCAAGACCTTCGGTTTCGGCGGCGGACGCGCCGACACCTGGGAGCCGAACGAGGACATTTATTGGGGTCCCGAAGGCAAGTGGCTCGAGGACGAGCGCTATAAGGGCGAGCGGGACCTCGAGAATCCGCTCGGCGCTGTGCAGATGGGCCTGATCTACGTCAATCCGGAAGGGCCGAACGGCAAGCCGGACCCGGTCGCGGCAGCGATCGATATTCGTGAGACGTTCAAGCGCATGGCGATGAATGACGAAGAGACCGTCGCGCTGATCGCCGGCGGCCACACCTTCGGCAAGACCCACGGCGCCGGCAAGGACAAGGAATGGCTCGGTCCCGAACCCGAGGGCGCTCCGCTTGAAGAGCAGGGCCTCGGGTGGAAGAGCAAGCTCCGCACGGGCAAGGGAGGTGATGCGATCACCAGCAATCTGGAGGTCATCTGGAGCAAGACGCCAACGAAGTGGAGCAACGAATTCTTCTCGAACCTGTTCGGCCATGAATGGGAGCTGACCCAGAGCCCGGGCGGCGCCTATCAGTGGGTGGCGAAAGGCGCGGATACCACCATTCCGGACCCCTTCGATCCGGCGAAGCGGCGCGCGCCGACCATGCTGACGACGGACCTGTCGCTGCGCATGGACCCGGCGTACGAGAAGATCTCGCGCCGCTTCTACGAGCATCCGGACCAGTTCGCCGACGCTTTCGCCCGCGCGTGGTTCAAGCTGACGCACCGCGACATGGGTCCGATCGTGCGCTATCTCGGTCCGCTCGTTCCGAAGGAGGAACTGATCTGGCAGGATCCGGTTCCCGCGCTCGATCATTCGCTGGTCAACGATTCGGACATCGCCGCGCTGAAGGCGAAAATCCTCGGCTCCGGCCTTTCGGTCGCCGAACTCGTCTCGACCGCCTGGGCCTCGGCCTCGACCTTCCGCGGCACCGACAAGCGCGGCGGCGCCAATGGCGCGCGCATCCGCCTTAGCCCACAAAAGGATTGGGAGATCAACGAGCCGTCCCAACTCGCGAAGGTTCTTGCGACGCTCGAAGCGATCCAGAAGGACTTCGACGCCTCCGCCGCGGGCGGGAAGAAGGTGTCGCTCGCCGACCTGATCGTGCTCGCCGGCGGGGCGGCGATCGAGAAGGCGGCCAAGGACGTCGGCCAGGACGTGAAGGTCCCCTTCACACCGGGGCGCACGGACGCGTCGCAGGATAAGACCGACGCGCATTCCTTCGCGCCGCTCGAGCCGAAAGCCGACGGGTTCCGCAACTATCTCCGCGGCGCGCCGGCGCCCATGTCGCCCGAGGAGTTGCTCGTCGACAAGGCGGAACTCCTGAAGCTGACGGCGCCGCAGATGACGGTTCTCGTCGGCGGTCTGCGCGTGCTGGGCGCGAACGCCGGAAACGCGCAGCACGGCGTATTCACCCGCCGGCCAGGAACGCTGAGCAACGACTTCTTCGTCAACCTGCTCGACATGGGCACGGAATGGCGGCCGAAGGCCGGCGCCGAGGGCGTGTACGAGGGGGTCGACAGGAAGACGGGCGCGGTCAAGTGGACCGGAACGCGCGTCGACCTGATCTTCGGCTCGCACGCGCAGCTTCGGGCGCTCGCGGAAGTCTATGGGTCGGCGGACTCGCAGGAGAAGTTCGCGCGCGACTTCGTCACGGCCTGGAACAAGGTGATGAACGCCGACCGGTTCGACCTCGTTGATCGCGACGAGCCGATGCGGATGGCGGCGGAGTAACGCCTGAAGCGTTCAAGACATCTCGCCGCGCGCTTCAGGGCGCGCGGCTTTCTTGCCGCGCAATGGATCCCGATCCGAGACCACGCTGGCCGCGGCTATGCGATCCACGGCCGTCTCGCCGCGTGCCGTATATGCACGATCTCGATGATGTCATCTCGGACTCGGTAGAAGACCTTGCAAGGATATTGCGGGACGATCTTCACAAACAGCATCGGCCGGACAGTTTTGAGACCGCCGAACGGGTGATCCGAAATCACCTGTATCGTTTCGCGGAGGCTCGCCGCGACGCGGCCGCCGCCTTCCGGAGACACCTTGGCGAGATAGTCCACAATGGCGGCAAGGTCGGATTCGGCGCGCCGGGTAAAGCGGACGATCATAATCCCGCGCGTTTCCACAACGCGCGAATTCGAGCATCATCGGCGAACTGCCCCCGGTCGGCCTGCCGCAGACCTTCATCGACTGCAACGTCTTCCGCCGTCGACAACGTGTAGGCGCCAGTGCGCAGCGCTTCGATCTCACGCGCAGCTTCGACAAGCGCTTCCTGGTCTTCCTCAGGCCAAGTTTCGAACGACGGAATAAGATTCTGCAGGACCGAGTTCATCGGCGTACTGTAGCATTCGATCCGGCCTGGTCAAAGGCGGGTCCCCTTCAATGCGCGATCGTCTCCAGCGCCAGGTTGGTCGTGCGCGGACCGAAAATTCCGATCACCGCCATCACGATCGCCATCGCCGCGGCGATGAACGCGAACACGCCCGGCGCGCCGAAGGCGTCGAGTATGAAGGCGATGACGAACGAACTGAAGATGACCGAGACCCGGCTCCAGGAATAGACGAAGCCGGCCGCGCGCGCCCTGACGCCGGTCGGGAACAGTTCCTGCTGATAGGCGTGGAAGCTGTAGGACATGATGTTGTTGGCCAGCGTCAGCACGACGCCCATGGCGATGATGAGCGGCGCCGCTCCTGCCTGGCCGAATGCGAGCCCCGCGACGAGGATCACGAAAGCCGCGCAGACGATGACCCATTTGCGCTCGAACCGGTCGCCGAGGACAAATCCGATCAGCGGCCCGACCGGCGCCGCGAGCGCGATGACCGTCGTGTAGCCGAGGCTTGTCGAGACGGTGATCCCCTGCTTGACGAGGAGCGAGGGGACCCAGTTCGAGAAGCCGTAGAAGCCGATCGTCTGGAAGACGTTGAACACGCTCATCAGGATCACCCGGCCGCGCACGCCCGGCACCCAGAGGTCGACGAAGCGGCTCGCCGGCGCGACCGGCTCGTCCGGGCCGGGCGGCGGCAAGGGCTTGCCATATTCGGCCTCGACTTTCGCCTCGATCGCCTCAAGAACGCGATCCGCTTCGGCGAGGCGGCCATGCTTGGCGAGCCAGCGCGGACTTTCGGGCAGGCCGCGGCGAACGACCACGACGACGGGCGCAGCCAGCGCGCCGATCAGCACCACCCAGCGCCATCCTGCGATTCCGAGCGGCGCCGCGGGCACGAGCACGAAGGCGAGGAACGAGATCACCGGCACGCAGGTGAATCCGATCGCCTGGTTGACCGCGAAGGCGCGGCCGCGCTGCCCCTTGGGCGCAAGCTCGCTCACATAGGCGCCGATCGTCACCATCTCGAGGCCGAGCCCGACGCCGCTGACGAACCGCCAGAGGTTGAGGCCGAAGGCGTCGCTTTGCAGCGCCACCATGATATTGGCGACCGAGTACCAGAGAAGCGACCAGGTGAAGATCGCCCGGCGGCCATAAACGTCGGCGAGAAAGCCGCACAGGATCGTGCCGACGAACAGGCCCGCAAACAGCGCCGCGATGAAGCTCGCGACCCCCGTCGTGCCGAAGAGACCGGCCGTCTTGGCCGTCAGCACCCCGGACTTGACCAGGCTCGGCGCGACATAGGCGGTGAAAAGCAGATCGTAGAGCTCGAAAAACATGCCGAAGCCGAGCAGCGCCAGCATGGTCCAGATCGTGCGCGTGGCCGGCAGGCGATCGATGCGAGCCGAGATCGCGCCAGCGGTCGGAACGCCTCTCTCCTGGGTCATGTTTCCTCGCGATCCGTCTCGCCGTCGATCCGGCGCTTGCCGAAAGCAATAGCAGGCAGGCGGGCCCGGCTGTCAAACGCTGGTCCGACCGGAAGGATTCGGCCGTTGCGCCTGCGGGCTGCGGCTGGGGACGATCGACACGCGATCTTCGCGTTGCGCCCGGATACCCTTTCGTAACCTTCGATTGCGATGTCCGAATCAGGTCTTCCCAGGTTTCCTCGCGACGCACTTTCCGCCGTCTGGCGCCTTGCGCGGACGCTCGTCCTGGCGATGTCGGTCGCCGGCGCCGCCGTGGCCGAAGAGGCGCCGCTCCGGGTCGCGGTCTACGACGCCCCCCCCGACGGCCACCTGGAGACCGACGGATCGATCAGCGGGGTCAGCGTCGAATTGTGGCGGCGGACGGCGGAGATGCTCGGCCGCGAATATCGCCTGATCCCGGTCGGCGAGATGAAGGCGGTCATCGACGGCGTCGCGCGCAACGACTGCGACGCCGCCATCGGCGCGATCACCATCACGCCCGAGCGGCTGGCGAAGGTCGATTTCAGCTATCGGGCGCACCGGTCGGGCGTCGCGGTGGCGGTGCGCAAGGATAGCGGGCCGCTGGCGGCCTTCGCCGCCTATGCCGCGGTCGTGGCGGAACTCGGTCCGCTGATCGCGATCACGCTCGGGCTGCTCGTCGCGATGGGCGTGGCGATGTGGATCGCCGAAAGGCCGATGCGCTCGACGCGCCACGATTCGGCGGTGGCGTCGCTGCGCGACGGCGTCTACTGGGCGGTCGTCACCATGACCACAGTGGGATACGGCGACAAGACGCCGAAGACCAACAGCGGCCGCGCGATCGCGATCCTGTGGATGCTGACCAGCGTGGCGCTGGTGTCGATTCTGTCGACCGCGATCGTCTCGCGCATGACGGTCGAGCGGCTTTCGAGCGCGCGCCGGCTGACCGAGGCCGATCTCGTCGGCCGGCGGCTGGCGGCGGTGGCGAATTCCTCCGGCGCGGAGTTTCTGGACGCGCACCGGCTCGCCTACGCGCCGTACGCCAACCTGGCCGCGGCGCTGACGGCGCTCGAGCGCGGTCAGGCGGACGCGGTCGTCAACAGCGTCGGGGCGCTGCAATACGCGGTCATGGACCGGTTCAGCCGGACGATCGAGCAGCCCAAGGGCGTGCTCGCGCCCGCCTATATGGCGATCGCGCTCCCGCCCGGCAGCCCATTGAAGAAGCCGCTCGACCGGGCCCTGATCGAGATCACGGCGAGCCCAGAATGGCGCCGGATCGAGGCGAGCTACTTTAGTCCGTGATTGGCCGCCCGCCGGACACGTGAAACTCGGTTCATCTTTGTTTGAGAATGAGGCGGTCGAGGCTCACCGGGCCGCCCCCGGCGAACACGAAATAGAGGAAGATAAAGCAGAACAGGATCGCCGCCTCCCCGCCATTCGCCAGGGGGAAGAACGAGCGCGGCTCGTGCGCCATGAAATAGGCGACCGCCATCTCGCCCGACAGCAGGAACGCGATCAACCTCGTGTAGGCGCCGACAAGCAGGAGCACGGCGCCGACGGTCTCGAGGAAGGCGGCGACGATCAGCAGGCCGTTCAGCGGCGGACCCGCGACCGGGAAGCCGAACACCTTCGAGAGCCCGTGCTCGAGAAAGAGCAGCGCCGCGACGATTCGCAGGATGCTGAGGGCGGTGGGCCTCAATCCATCGAGCGTCGTGTACAAAGCGTTCATTTTCGCCGCCCCTCATCGCGACAGGCCATCACGCGGGCCCAATGCCCGGAATTTGACCCGAAAACGCGGGCGCGTCCACCCCAGCCTCTCACTCTCGCACGTGCCTCAGCGCCGCGGCCGCCGCGAACGGCGCGGCGGCGATGGAAAAGAGCGACATCGCGCAGAGCATCAGGAACGGCGTCAGGAAGGGCGCCGCGCCGCCGCTTGCGGCCGAAGCGGCCGCGACGCCAAAGATGAGAACCGGGATCGTCAGCGGCAGCACCAGCACGGCCATCAAAAGGCCGCCGCGCCTGAGCGACACGGTCAGTGCGGCGCCGATCGCCCCGATCATGGTCAAGGCCGGCGTGCCGGCGGCGAGCGTGGCTGCGACAAGCGTGAGCGGCCGAGGCTGCATCCCAAGCATGAGGCCGAAGAGCGGCGAGACGACGATCAGCGGCAGCGCGCTGGTCGTCCAGTGCGCCGCGCATTTGACCAGCGTGACGAGTTCGAGCGGCAGCGGCCCGTTGATCATCACGTCGAGCGAGCCGTCGTCGTGGTCGGCCTGGAACAGGCGATCGAGGCCGAGCAGGGTCGCAAGCAGCGCCGCGATCCACAGGATCGCCGGCCCGAGCCTGGCGAGCAGGTTGAGGTCCGGCCCGATGGCGAACGGCATGATCGCGACCAGGATCAGGAAGAACATCGCGCCGACCGACGCGCCGCCGCCGATCCGCCGCGCGATCCGCCATTCGCGCGCAAAAAGGGAGAGGACGGGGGTCATGGCGCCGGGGAGCCGCTAGCGCGTGCCCGAGCCCGGATTGCGCCCAGCTTTCGAGATGTGTGAATGCGGTAGCCCAGAAGGGGGGCGGGGATCCTAATCGCCCAAGCCGAGCCAAGCTCCGCCATGATGAGCGGCGTCGCCAAGCGTGCGATGATCCGTGGGTTCATCCTCACGCCGCCGCCCCCTCCGCGACGCCGAGCCGCAGCGCCCGCGCGCCCCGAAGCCCGAGGGGCGCGTGGGTCGCCGCGACCACGATCCCGCCGTCGTTGAGGAACGCCTGCATGATCGCGGCGAAGCTCGCCTGAGCGGCCGAGTTGAGCGCCGTCGTCGGTTCGTCGAGCAGCCACAGCGGCCGGTCCGCGACAAGGAGGCGCGCGAGCGCGACGCGCCGCTTCTGCCCGGCCGAGAGGGCGCTCGCGGGAAAATCGGCCACATGGGCGAGGCCGACCCGGGCGAGCGCCGACAGGCAGGCCTCGCGGCGCGAATCGCCGCCGAGCGCGCCCGCCCAGAAGGCGAGGTTCTCGCCGGCGGTCAGCGCCCCCTTCAGCGCGTCGGCATGGCCGAGATAATGCGCCTCTTCCCCGACCGTGCGCTCCGGATCGCCCCCGTCGAGTGCGAAGCCGCCCGCTTCGAAGCGCAGAAAGCCGCACAGACCCCTCATGAGGCTGGACTTTCCCGCCCCGTTCGGCCCGGTGACGATCAGCGCCGAGCCGCCCTCCGCCTCGAAGCTCAGGTCCGAAAACAGACGCCGCCCGCCGCGCTCCATGCTCAGGTCCCACGCGCGCAGGCGCATCGTTTCTCCTTGGCAGTTCCCATGGCCCTATGCGCGCCGCCGCGGGCGGACACGCGCCCGCGAATGGCGGTTAAGACGATAGTTTGTGTAGCGCGGGCACTGGAATTTTTCTATAAGCCGCCAACCGCCCTTCGCGTCTTTTCGGAGCTTCCCCGCATGGCCAGCCTCGACAGTTTCAAGTGCCGCAAGTCCTTGACCGTGGGGGCGAAAGCCTACGACTACTTCTCGCTGAAGGCGGCGGAGAAAAACGGCCTCGCCGGCGTCTCGACGTTGCCGTTTTCGCTGAAGATCGTGCTCGAGAACCTGCTGCGCAACGAGGACGGCCGCACCGTCACGAAAGAGGATATCGAGGCGGTCGCGGCCTGGCTTCACAACAAGGGCAAGACCGAGCACGAGATCGCCTTCCGGCCGGCGCGCGTGCTGATGCAGGATTTCACCGGCGTCCCCGCCGTCGTCGACCTCGCCGCCATGCGCGACGCGATGAAGGCGCTCGGCGGCGACCCGAACAAGATCAATCCGCTGGTCCCGGTCGACCTCGTCATCGACCATTCGGTGGTGGTCGACTACTTCGGCACCTCGAAGGCGTTCGGTCAGAACGTGGCGCGCGAATACGAGCAGAACCAGGAGCGCTACCGCTTCCTGAAGTGGGGCCAGCAGGCGTTCTCGAATTTCTCGGTCGTTCCGCCCGGCACCGGCATCTGCCACCAGGTCAATCTCGAGTATCTCGCCCAGACGGTGTGGACCGCCAAGGAGAAGAAGGACGGCAAGACGGTCGAGGTCGCCTTCCCCGATACGCTGGTCGGCACCGACAGCCACACCACCATGGTCAACGGCCTCGCCGTGCTCGGCTGGGGCGTCGGCGGCATCGAGGCCGAGGCGGCCATGCTCGGCCAGCCTCTGTCGATGCTGCTCCCCGAGGTGATCGGCTTCAAGCTCGTCGGCGAATTGCGCGAGGGCGTCACCGCGACCGATCTCGTGCTGACCGTCACCCAAATGCTGCGCAAGAAGGGCGTGGTCGGCAAGTTCGTCGAGTTCTACGGGGCCGGCCTCAACGCGATGTCGGTCGCGGACCGGGCGACCCTCGGCAACATGGCGCCGGAATACGGCGCGACCTGCGGCCTCTTCCCGATCGACGCGCAGACCATCGACTATCTCAAGTCCTCCGGCCGCAAGCCGTCGCGCATCGCCCTCGTCGAGGCCTACGCCAAGGCGCAGGGAACCTATCGTACGCGCGCGACGCCGGAGCCGATGTTCACCGACACGCTCGAACTCAACCTCGGCGAGGTCGTTCCCTCGCTGGCGGGCCCGAAGCGCCCGCAGGACCGTGTCGCGCTGAGCGAGGCCAAGTCCGGCTTCGAGCAGGTGATGACGACCGAGTTCAAGCAGGGCGACGCGCTTTCCGCGCGCCACACGGTCGAGGGGACGAATTACGACCTCGGCAATGGCGACGTCGTGGTCGCCGCGATCACCTCCTGCACCAACACCTCGAACCCGAGCGTGATGCTGGCCGCCGGTCTCGTCGCCCGCAACGCCGTCGCCAAGGGCCTGACCGTGAAGCACTGGGTCAAGACGTCGCTCGCGCCGGGCAGCCAAGTCGTGCAGGACTATCTCAAGGACGCCGAACTGCAAAGGCCGCTCGACAAGCTCGGCTTCAACATCGTCGGCTTCGGCTGCACCACCTGCATCGGCAATTCGGGCCCGCTCGCGCCGGAGATTTCGGCCGCGATCGCCAAGCACAATCTGGTGGCGACCTCGGTCTTGTCCGGCAACCGCAACTTCGAAGGCCGCATCAATCCGGACGTGCGCGCCAACTATCTCGCTTCGCCGCCGCTGGTGGTCGCCTACGCGCTTGCGGGCTCCATGCAGATCGACCTGACCCGCGAGGCGCTCGGCAAGGACAAGCAGGGCAGGGACGTTTATCTCTCCGACATCTGGCCGAAGGCCGACGAGGTCGATCAGCTCGTCGACACGGTGATCACCGCCAAAATGTTCAAGACCAAATACGCCAGCGTGTTCGACGGCGACACGAACTGGCGCAAGGTCAAGGCGCCGGCCGGCCTCACCTACACCTGGGACATGGGCTCGACCTATGTGCAGAACCCGCCATATTTCGAGGGCCTGACCAAGGAGCCCGTGCCGGTCACCGACGTCGAGAATGCAAAGGTGCTCGCGCTCTTCCTCAATTCGATCACCACCGACCACATCTCGCCGGCCGGCTCGATCAAGGCGGCGAGCCCTGCGGGCCGTTACCTGACCGAGCATCAGGTGCGTCCGGCCGACTTCAACCAGTACGGCACCCGCCGCGGCAACCACGAGGTGATGATGCGCGGGACTTTCGCCAACATCCGCATCAAGAACCAGATGGTCAAGGACGAGGCCGGCGCCGTGGTCGAGGGCGGCTTCACGCTCCATCAGCCCGACGGCGAGCGTCTCGCCATCTATGACGCGGCGATGAAGTACGAGGCCGAGAAGGTTCCCTTGGTGGTGTTCGCCGGCAAGGAATACGGCACCGGCTCCTCGCGCGACTGGGCGGCCAAGGGCACCAAGCTCCTCGGCGTCCGCGCCGTGATCGCCCAGAGCTTCGAGCGCATCCATCGCTCGAACCTGGTCGGCATGGGCGTGCTCCCGGCGGTGTTCGAGGAGGGGACGAGCTGGCAGACGCTGGGCCTGAGGGGCGACGAGACGGTGACGATCCGGGGCTTGGGCGAAAGCCTGAAGCCGCGCCAGATCCTGCACGCCGAGATCAAGCGCGCGAGCGGCGAGGTCGTCACCGTGCCGCTGACCTGTCGGATCGACACGCTCGACGAGCTCGAATACTTCCGCAACGGCGGCATTCTCTCCTACGTGCTGCGCCAGCTCGCGGCCTAAAAACCCTGCCCCGCTCTGTGTCTGTAGCCGCGCTCGCTGAGCGCGGCAGCCGCGGTCATCGACCGCGGCTACAGGGTCCCGCTTCGCCTCGCGCGCCGTCAGACCTCGTGATCGCGCACGTTGGAATCTTGCACCGTCTGGATGACCTCGAAACCCTCGAACTCGGGATGGCCGAGATAGAGGGGCTTGTTGTCGCCGGCGTTGCGATGCGCGGCGCGGAAATGCTCGGATTGCGTCCAGGCCGTAAAGGCGTCCCGGCTTTCCCACACCGTGTGGGACGCATAGAGCAGGTGATCGTCGCGCTCGGGTCCGCGCAGCAGATGGAACTCGACGAAGCCGGGCACGCGGTCGAGATGGCTGTCGCGCGAAAGCCAGACGGTTTCGAACGCGTGCGCGGCGTCTTTGATGACCTTGAAGCGGTTCATGGCGATATACATGGACAGGGGCCTCGCTAAGGGATTGGCGATCGATCCTGCGGATACATCGGCGGTTGGTCGGACTCCGTCAATGCCCGGTTTCAGGGATGCCCCTCTCGCATAGGGCGTCGAAAGACGCCCGTCTCTCGACGGGCTATGCGGAGAGGGAAGCCGCCGTAGGGCGTCCGAGAGGACGCCCGCCTTTCGACGGGCTGTGGCGGCAGGGTGAGGGTTTGTGGCTCGGTTCGATCCGAATTCATTGGCTCCAGGAGCTTGGCGAAAGGAAGCCTCCATGACAGAGATGCATCGCGCTGCGGCGCAAGGCTTCGAAGCCGGAGCGACGCGGTATTCGTCTGGCCGTCCCGGCTATCCGGCGGAGCTCGACGGCTGGCTGCGGGACGCTCTCGGGCTCGCGCCCGGCAAGACGGCGCTCGATCTCGGCGCGGGCACGGGCAAGTTCACGCCCCGCCTGATCGCCGCGGGCGCAGACGTGACGGCGGTCGAACCCCTGGCGGCGATGCGGGCCGAGTTCGCGCGCGCGCTGCCCGAAGTCCAGGTCCTCGAGGGGACCGCCGAGGCGATCCCGGCGCTCGCCGCCAGCTACGACGCCGTGACCTGCGCGCAATCGTTTCATTGGTTCGCGACGCCTGCGGCGCTTGAGGAAATCCGGCGCGTGCTGAAAGTCGGCGGGGCGCTGGGCCTGGTGTGGAACGTCCGCGACGAGCGGGCTGCCTGGGTCGCCGCGCTCGACGCCCTCCTGCGCCCGTACGAGGGCGACGCGCCGCGCCACGAGAGCGGCGCCTGGCGCCGGGCGTTTCCAGCGCCGGGGTTCTCGCCGCTCGCCGAGCGGCGCTTCCGCTATGACCACGAAGGTCCGCCCGAGCGGGTAATCGTGGACCGCGTGCTGTCGACGAGCTTCATCGCCGCGCTCGAGCCTGCGGAGCGCGCCAAGGTCGTTGGGGCGGTCCGCGCGCTGATCGCCGCGACCCCGGAGCTCGCCGGCCGCGAGTCCGTCGTTTATCCTCACGAGACGATCGCCTGGTCCTGCCGCAGGCTCGCTTGACGGGCCGGCGCTCTTAGAACCGCACCCGACCGCTCATGGCGTTGACCAGCCAGAACCAGGTGAGCGTCATCGGGGTCAGCATGCTGAGGGTGAAGATTTCCGTCAGGCTTCTTTCGGCGGCGAGGTCGAGGAGAAGGACAGACGCTGAACGGGCGTCCGCTCGCTTCGTCCCGTCGTTGCGGTCGCTCACCCATTCGTCGGAATGGGCCTCGATGACCTCCAGAGCGGCCCTCCGGCCGCCGGCCGGCGCATCGGGACGCCCCGCCCCTTCCGGGACGGTGAACGGTACGGACTTCTTGCTCACGCGGCCTTCCTCTTGGTTGCGCCGAGCACCTCCGCGGCGAGCGCTTCGACTTCTCGCGCCGCCTCGCTGGCGGGCGCCGCCTCGACGACCGCGAGTCCCTTGGCGACGCTCTCAGCGTAGACGACCCGCTGGTGCAGCGCCGCTGCGAGCACCGGCACGTCCTCGAACTGGGCGAGCGCGTCGGCCGCGTCGCGCCCGATGGCGGTGCGGGCGATGCGCCTGTTGATGACGAAGGCGGCCTTGAGGCTCTCCTTCATCACCTGCGCCTCGCGGATGAGCGCGACCGTGTCTGCGGCGGCCCACACGTCGTAGGGCGAGGGCTGGACGGGGATCAGCACATAGTCGCTCGCCAGGATCGCCGAACGGCCGAGGTCGTTGACCCGCGGCGCGCCGTCGATGATGACGATGTCATAGTCCTTGGCGATACGCGGCAGGTCGCGGTGCAGCGTGGGCTTCGCCATCCCGACGATGGAGAACGGCGGCTCGGCTTCGCGTATGCTCGACCAGGCCATCGCGCTGCCCTGCGGGTCGGCGTCGATCAGCAGGACGCGCCGACCCTCGCGGGCGTAGGCCGCGGCGAGGTTGACGGCGACGGTCGTCTTGCCGACGCCGCCCTTCTGATTGAGAACGCCGACAATCATCGCGACGCGTTCCTTTGCGGGTCCGGCGGGCCTTTTGCTGCGCTGCAGCAACTTCTCTCACAGCGGCCAATCATACACAAGCGCCGCCTTGGTGATTGAGCCCGTTCGGCGCCGTTCGGACCTCGTTCAGATGTCGTTCAGCACGCGTTCAGCATCGTTCAGCACGCGTTCAGCATGCGTTCAGCACGGGAAAAGGCCCCCCTATCCACCCGTGTTTCGAGCGTTTTCAAGGGCCTGCAATGGAGATCGAGAAAAAATCGCACGGTACGCGGCTTCGGTCGTTCCGGCGGGTCGCCGGAGAGGGTCCGGATCAAGGCCGGCGGCGTTGCGGTGTTTGGGGCCATTGAGATCAAACTACGACTGAATTCGCTTTTTTGCAAACATTTTCACCGCACTCGTTCCAATGACAGGAAAACCGGAAGCCGCTCGTATCGCGGCCGGCAGTCCGCCTTCACCCGAATGTATCGCCGCCTTTACGCCGACGTCGGCGTGAGATCGAACGCCGCAGGAATTCCGATGACAGTGCATTCTACTCATGGACCAACGCGCCGCAGAAGGCGCGCTGCGCCACAATAAAATGCACTGTCACCGTGACTCGTAACTCCGTAACTCGTGAAACCCCCGTCTGGTGAAGCGTGTGGCGTGCACTGCCCTCAGAGTTGCGACCAACCCCCGTCGACCGGAAGCTCGGCGCCGGTCGTGAAGGTCGCGTCGAACGCGAGGAAGAGGACGGCCTTGGCGATTTCCTCCGACGTCCCGAAGCGCTTCATCGGATTGGCTTCGCGCATCTGCCCTGTGACCTGGGCGGCCACGTCCTTATCGGGAAACGCTTTGCCGATGATCGGCGTGTCGATGGGACCGGGCGACACCGCGTTGACGCGAATCCCCCGAGGAAGAAGCTCAGCGGCGAACACCCGAGCGAGGGATCGCAGCGCAGCCTTGGCCGCTCCATATGCGGCGAGGGTGGGCATTCCCTTGACGTTGGCGATCGAGGTCGTGAGGACGACAGCGCCTCCCCGGTTCATCAGCGGGGCAAGCTTCTGGACCGCGAAAAACGGTCCCTTGGCGTTCAAGTTGAACATCTCGTCGTAGATCGTCTCGGTCGTGTGCTCGAGAGGGGCGAAGAGGCCGAGCCCGGCGTTGACGAAGAGCAGGTCGAAGGCGCCAAACTCGGCCTTCGCCCGAGAGGCGAGGGCGTCGATGTCCGTCAGTGAGCGCGCGTCGCTCGAAACCACGACCCCGCCGTTCCCAAGCTCTTCCTGCGCCGATTCCAGGCCGGCTTGTGAGCGACCCGTCACCAGAACGCGCGCGCCCCCATCGAGGAGCATCTTCGCCGTCGCGAGCCCCATGCCGCTCGTGCCGCCGATGATCACAACCTTTTTAGCTTCGTACCGTCCCATGTGTATTCTCCTCGCGAGGTCAGGGTTGCTTTGCTGATTTTGAACTATTTAGTACGATAATAGAGACGATGGCCGTGGTCAAGGAATTTTTGAACTATTTATTTCAAAATACCGTAAGACCCCGTGGACGACCACGTAGCTCCGCAATCACCTGCTGGCGCTGGTCACCGCGACCACTTCGCCGCGACCGGCGCTCCTTCAGGACACCGCGTTTAAGGATGCTGGGCTAGACAAGTCGACGCCAGAGACATTGACGACGGCCTGCCACGCGGCTTCCTGGTTGGCGCCATCGAGGAGGTGTGGGTGGCGCTGCGCCTCAATTGGGCCTGAGAACTTCCCTTGAGCCGAGGCGAAGAATTGCCCTGAGACGTCGGCTCCGAACTCCGACGCCTGGAGGTACCGACGGGCCGCGGTCTCCGGCGTCTGATTCATGCCGGGAATGAGGTTCACGATTGGGATAAACAGATACTTCAACAACGGGCCAGCGTTTCGCACCACCTTGGTGGCGGTCGCCCCACCGGGCGAGACAGCGTACACGGCCATGCCGGAGGGTAGCCGGCGCGCCAGCGCCGCGACCCACCAAGCGATAATGAGCTTCGCGTCGGCATACGCATTGTTGGGCACGTACTTCACGTTCGGCCCGTTGCGCAGCAGGGCTTCCACAGCGGCGGTTCGGTCACCCTGGTGGTATTTGGCGGCGAAGGCTGGCACGTCGGTGTAGCTGAACAGGGGTACGCCCCCTCGGGCAGGTTCCGCGCCGGCGATAACAATCCGCGCGTTGGGGCTCAACAGGTTGGCGCGGAGCAAACCGACAGTCAGTTGATGATGGCCGATGAGCGGAGCCTGAGAAGCCTCGACGCCCGCCGCAGTGAGCACGCGCGCCTTGCCAGGGACCATCCCGGCGTTGAGCAGTAGGAAATCGATCGGCCGACCTCGCTTGACGAGCGCGGCGAGGGCGGACTGAACGCTGGCCGGCTTGTCCAGATCCAGCTCCAGCGGCGTGAAGACCTGGGTCTTGGTCTCAGCCGCGAGCTGAGCGGCCGTTTCTTGGATCTGGGCTAGGCTGCGCCCGGTTACGATGACCTCGCGGCAGCCCTCGGCCGCGAGCATGCGGGCTGCCGCATAACCGAGCCCGGAGGTGGCGCCGGTGACGAGAGCGATCGAATGTCTCATGGGAGGCTCCGTGGTAAAGGGGAAGGTCGAGTTGCGAGGCCAGGGCCGGCTTGCTAATTTCGAACTGTTCGGTTATATATTGTTGCGATGGTCATGGTCAAGGAGTTTTGAACTGAATGCTTCAAAATACCGCCAGGCCGCGCGGTCGACCGCGCAGCTTCGATGAGAGGCAGGCGTTGGAAAAGGCGACGCGGGTCTTCAGGTCGAAGGGCTACGACGGTGTGACGATCGACGATCTCGTCGCCGGGATGGGCGTGGGACGGCCGAGCCTATATGCCATCTTCGGGGACAAGCGGACGTTGTTCTTGCGCGTGCTTAGGGCGTACGCAGAGGCGAAGGGCGCTCGCGCTGCGAAGGCGCTCTTCTCGCCGCCGACTCTTCGCGGTTCGCTGGCCAGCTTCCTAAGGCACGCCGTAGAAGCTGCGACCGAGGAAGGATCCGCCCCGGGATGTCTAATGGTGTGCGTCGCGCCCCTCGTAGACGACGCTGAGGTCAGGCAGTTCCTGAAGGACGCCGTAGCTGCCGGCGTGGCGCTCGTGGAACGCCGTTTCTGCGACGGGATCAGCGCGGGAGAAATCCCGTCTGACTTTCCCGTAGCCGCGCGCGCGCGCCAAGTCCTCGACCTTGCCCGCGGTCTGACGATGCATGCACAGATGGGCGCGCCGCGTAAGACACTCCTCGAAGACGCCGAGGAAGCGGCCGACCTGGTGCTCCTGCCGCGGGGTGGAAATGCGACGCCAGAACGTTGACGCTGGATGGCGTGAAAGTCGGAGCGAGTAACTTTCGCTGGCGCCGCCACTCGGCCCCCTCGACCAGGAACAGGCCCGCGCCGCCAAGCAGAATGGCGCCCCGGCGTACCGGTGACGGTCGCCGATAGTTCACCGCGAAGCTGACGAGAGGGCAAGGTACGCCCCAAGCCGCTCGCGGCAAATTTGTGATAAGCCAGTTAGCGACCAAAAACCGTGCCAATTACCGATCAACACCACAGAAATCATAGGTTACGCGGTGCAGAAATCTGGTGCATAACTGCTCCCAAGCTGGGCTGTCATGACACGAACCTCATCCTGATGCCTGGACCGATCTCTCGTTCCAATGACAGGAAAACCGGAAGCCGTTCGTGTCGCCGGCGGCAATCCGCTTTCGCCCGAATTTATCGCCGCCGTTACGGCGACGCCGGCGCGAGATCGAACGCCTCAGGAATTCCGGTGACAGTGCATTCTACGAATGGACCAACGCCCCGCAGAAGGCGCGCTGCGTCACAATAAAATGCACTGTCACCGTAACTGCGAAAATGCGAGTGATGCAGCATTGCCGGATGGTTTGTTTCGTTAGCTAGCGCACGGAAATGCGCGGACCCGCGGCACGGACACCCCGCCTGCACCGTGGGCACGGTGCAGAAATCAAGCAGACCGCGCGAAAACTCGCCGAGGTTGGGCCGGAAGAGGCGCGTGGGACGGGCGACGCAGGAATTCGGTCATTTCGGCGTCATCGGCCGCCTGATGCGACCTGAGAGGCGTCCGGGCCCCCAAATCGGCGCAAATAGAGCCGCATTGCCGCGCCTCAGACTGCGACGGCGGCGGTCATCGCCTCGACGCCGACGATGTTGAGGACGCGGCGCAAATTGTAGGCGAACGCCGTCAGGCTGAATTCGGAGCGCACTTTTCCCAGGCCGCGCATCAGGCACGCGCCCTGATTCATCCATTGCTTGATGCTGCCGAACGGATGTTCGACCGTCTCGCGACGGCGGTCGAGAAATTCCGGCCTCGCCTTCAGGCGGGCCGCCATGCGGTCGAGCGCGTCCTCGTGCTCGAGACGCGGGACGGCGCGATAGCCGGCGTCCGTGCAGCGCGGCCGGAGCGGGCCATCGCGGCGCGCCGCCGGGTTGGCGTAATCGACCTTCGTACGAGGCGAACCTCATATCCGCGCCCGGCCAGCCGGGCCGAAAGCGCAACCGCCGGCTGAACGTCGCTTTCGCCCGAATTTATCGACCCCCTTTGGCCCTTTGGCGACGCACCGAAACTACTGAATCAATTGAAACAACCCGCGACCGTCATTGCGAGGAGCGACCCCCGGGTCGAAGAGCCCGGGGGGACGAAGCAATCCATGCCGCCGCCGCGCCCTGCGGCATGGATTGCTTCGCCTTCGGCTCGCAATGACGGGAATCTGGCGCACTCATTTTGCTGAGTGTCCTTACGCCTACGCCGGCGTGAGATCGAACGCCGCGGGCAGATGGCCCGGCAGAATCTGCTTCGCCGCGGCGCGGCGGCCGAGGTCCGCGACGTCGTTCATGTTCGAGGGATCGTCCATGCGGCGGATCTCCGCGATCTTCTCCGGCGGCAGATCGACGCCGAGCGTGTCTTTCAGCCAGTCGTGCTCGAGGATCACGTTATAGCGGACGTAGGTCGCCAGTTGCGGGCCCGCCGCGCTGTCGAGCTTCATGTCGCCGACCGCCCGATCGACGATCGCCGGGGTCAGGCATTGCGTCAGCCATTGCAGGGTCGCGTGGTTCATCCGGTCGCAATCGTCCATGAGCGATTGCAGCGCCGAGAGGCCCTGGAGGGCCGCGGCCGAGCCCACGATGTCCTTGGTCTCCGAGGTCTGCTGGAAACGCCCGGTGCCGATCGAGATCAGAAGCAGGCGGTCCTTGCCGGTCGCCCAGCGGAAACCGTAGCCCTGCAGCGCGGCCAGCATCAGGAGCTGCAACGCCGGATCGTTGAAAGGCGTCACCCCGCCGTCGACGAAGGCCCCGTCCACCACCGAACCGCTGCGGGAATGGATCTGGATCTCCTCGGGCGCGAAATAGGTCGGCGCGGCCGTGCTCGCCCGCACGATCTGGGTCAGATGCAGCGCGCCGTCCTCAGCCGCATACGGGCCGCGGCCGCTGTTGTGCAAAGGCCACGGGCTGCCGGTGTCCAGCCGCTTGGTCATGATCATCAGGCCGGTGCGCAAAGTGTCGCTGTCGAGCGTGGCGTCCGCGCCGAGCGCCTTGTCAAGCTGGGCCTTGAGCGGCGCGGCGGGGAACTTGGGCGCGAATTTGCCCCGAAGCGCCTCGGGCAGGGTTCTCGTGACCAGGTCCGACTGGAACACGCTCGCCCCCATGCCGACATAGAGCGCTTGCAGATCGTCGACCGTCATTCCCGCGGCCAGCCCCGCCGCGATGATCGATCCGGTCGACGTGCCGCCGATCAGATCGAAGTAGTCCGAGAGCAGGGTCGGCTTGCCGAACCGCTCCTGCACCATGGTCTCGATGACCTTCAGGTACTGAAGGGTCAGGACGCCGCGAATGCCGCCCCCGTCCAGGGAAAGGATGCGCTTGGGGGTTCGGGCGGGGTCGAGGTGCTGCTGCTTGGTGACGGACATCCACGCCTCCCTCAATTCTCACGGATGGATCGCGTCGAGCTCGGGCAGCAAGACGACGCTTTCCTGCTCGTTCGGGTCGGTGCGGGCGACCACGGCCACGGCAGGCTCCGTCGCGCTGCGGTTGTAGGGCAGGTGGGGCGTGTCGGCGGGAATATAAACGAAGTCGCCGGCCTCAGTGATCATGTGATGCTCGAGCCGGTCGCCATACCACATGCCGACCTCGCCGCTGAGCACGTGCAGGGCCGTCTCGTGCCGCTCGTGCTTGTGCGCCTTGGCCCGAGCGCCCGGCGGGACGGTGAGGAGCTGCATGTGGATGGCCGCCGCGCCGACCGTCTCGGCCGAGATCGCAGGCGCGTAGGTAAAGCCCTGTCGGCCGGTGAAAGGCTCGCCCGCGTGGAGGCGGGCGCAGACCGCGCGTCCGGCGTTGGCGTCCTGGCTCGTCATCGCCTCGCTTCCTTTATTTCGTCGACGGCCCAGAGCAAGCTGGCGCCCGGGAAGGACGGGAAGACGCTACCGGAATGGCGCCGCCGCGGCAATTCCGCGACGCTTAAGCTCACGCGACGAACCGGACCGCGTGCGCGGGCGGCAGAGTGTGGCTGACCTCCCGCCAGTGATCGCCCTGATCCTCGCTCACATAAAGTCCGCCCGTCGTGGTGGCGAAGGCGAGGCGATCGCCGCTGTCGTCGACGGCGAGGGCGTGGCGATAGACGACATCGTAGGCGTGGCTTTGCGGCAGGCCGCTGCGCAGGACATCGAAGGACCGGCCGGCGTCGCGCGTACGAGAGACCACGAGCGCGCCCTCGACTGGAATGCGGCGCTCGTCTTTGATCGCCGGGACGAACCAGGCCGTGTCCGGTTCGCGGGGATGGACGGCGACGGCAAAGCCGAATGAGGAAGGCTCAGCGCCAACGATCTCGATCCATGTCGCCGAACCGTCGTCGCTGCGGAAAATGCCGTTGTGATGCTGGACCCAAAGCCGGTCCGGTTGGCTCGGGCTCTGAACCAGGCGATGCGGATCCTGGGTGTTCGGGTCGCGGCCCATGTCGGGGGGCAGGTAGGCTGCGAACATGCCGTCGGCGCGGCAGGTCCAGCTTTCGCCGCCGTCGCGCGTTTCCCAGACGCCGCCGCAGGATATCGCGATGCGCACGGTCCGGCTGTCGCGCGGATCTACGCAGATCGAGTGGATCGCCGGCCAATCCGTTCCGCCGCCCATCCATTGCCGGCGATCCGGGTGGTCCCACAATGAACGAACCAACTCCCAGCTCGCGCCATCGTCGCGCGAGCGGAACAGCCCGCCCGGAATGGTGCCGCACCAGAGGAGGCCAGCTTCTCCGGCGCCGCCCGGCTCGAGCGCAAAGATGTTGATCAGGGTATAAGGGATATCCTTGCCCCAACCGTCGCGGTCGATCAGCCCCTCGGGCCTTGGCGGATATGCGGGGGCGGCTGCCTCCTCCCAGACGCCGCGCGCCCGCCGATGCAGCTTCACCCCGAAATGGCCGTGGTTGAGAACGGCGTAGACATTGCCATTGCGCGGGTCGCCGAGCGCCAACGTGACGTTGTCGCCCAGAAAGTCGGCCGCGGCGATCCGCCAGCCGTCCCTCTTGCGCTCGACCCAGAACAGCCCCTTGCGTGTCGAAACGGCGAGAAGGTCGCTCAAGGCTAGCCTCCCGACAAAGCTTGCAGGACGTAGATTGCGCTGTCCGATCCGATCGGGTCGCTCAAGCCGGCGCGGTCGCGTAGCGGGCGGCCGTCGACGACGATCGCCATGTGGCGCCTCAGGGCGGACTGGTCATCGAGCACGTAGCCCCGAAGCCGCTCGTTGGCGCAAAAAATCGCCTCCAGCGCTTCGCGCACCGTCTCGCCGTCCGCCGCGACATCGGGGCAGTCGACATGGCGTCGAAGGTTTGCGGTGAAAATGACGCGCGCCATGGCTTAAGCTTGGCGCGGATCGGGCGCGCGATCAATCGTCGCGCGCCGATATAGCGAGGACCGTCCTTATTGGACCAGGCGCGGGCCTGCAGCCCTCGGCGCTTCGTTCTCCTGCACGACCCCGAGCCGGCGAGCCACCTCGGTATAGGCTTCGATCATACCGCCGAGGTCCTTGCGGAAGCGGTCCTTGTCCATCTTGTCGTTGGTCTTGACGTCCCACAGCCGGCAGGAATTGGGGCTGATCTCGTCGGCCAGCACGATGCGCATGTTGTCGCCTTCCCACAGGCGGCCGCACTCGATCTTGAAGTCGACGAGACGGATGCCGACGCCGAGGAAAAGCCCGGTCAGAAAGTCGTTGACCCGGATCGCCAGCGCCATGATGTCGTCGATTTCCTGCGGCGCGGCCCAGCCGAAGGCCGTGATGTGCTCCTCCGAAACCATCGGATCGTTCAGCTGGTCGTTCTTGTAGTAGAATTCGATGATCGAGCGCGGCAGTTGCGCCCCCTCCTCGAGACCGAGGCGGGTTGCGAGCGATCCGGCGGCGACATTGCGCACCACGACCTCGAGCGGAATGATCTCGACCTCGCGGATCAACTGCTCCCGCATATTGATGCGGCGAATGAAATGGGTCGGCACCCCAATATCGTTCAGGCGCTGGAATATGTATTCCGAGATCCTGTTGTTGAGCACGCCTTTGCCTTCGATGACCTCGTGCTTCTTGGCGTTGAACGCGGTCGCGTCGTCCTTGAAGTGCTGGATGAGGGTGCCGGGTTCCGGGCCCTCGTAAAGGACCTTGGCTTTGCCTTCATAGATGCGTCGGCGGCGGTTCATGCGGTGCGCCCGTGGCTTGAGGAAATCCATGCGCGTGGCCTTTTCTGGTGCAATCCCGCCTTCGTCCACGTGCGGAGGACGGACGGAATATGGGGATTCGGACCGCATAAGCCAAGCATTGGTCTTGTCCGGACCGGGGGCCAGACCCCGGGCTCGAACTTATCCGATCGGAAGCGCCGGCACAAACATTCCCTCGACGATCGTGTCCGCAACTTGCCATCGTCTAGACAAATTGTTTAGGGCGGCGGAGTTGACGTGAGCTCGAATTTTAAGCAAAATGGGCGTGAAGAGTTGAAGACGCGGGTCAAGGCGATTCGCGCATCCGCCGAAAGCGCCGTGTGATTGGCGGCGCGTCAGCGGCAGGGGCGCGAATTGGCGCGCGGACGAAGTCGGTCTGGTCGCGTCGCTCTCGCAAACCGGCGCTTCGCAAAAAGCGCGTCCTGCTCTTTGGACGCGGTCTATAAAATCGGCGTCCGACCATAATCGACGCTGCGGGAGGGTACGTCAGTGGATGTCTCAACTCTGAAACGGATCGAGGCGGATCCGAATTACCAAAAGCTTGTCTCCGAGCGGAAGACGTTCGGCTGGACGCTCGCCATCATCATCCTCGTCCTCTATTACGGGTACATCGCTATCGTGGCGTTTGCTCCGGGCGTGATTGCCGAGAAGGTCTCCGGCGACATCACGATCGGGATCATCATGGGGCTGGCGCTCATCCTGCTCTCGATCCTGCTCACCGGCATCTACGTCATGCGCGCCAACAGCACGTACGACGACCTGACCAATGCGATCGTCAACGCCGCCAGGCTCGGGGGGAAGAAGTGATGAAGTCCGCCATGAGAACTGGCGCGCTCGCGGGCGCGCTCAGCCTGGGCGCCAGGGCCGCCTACGCCGCCGGCCCGATCGAGGCCGGCACGATCCAGCCGACCAACTGGAACGCGATCATCATCTTCCTCGCCTTCGTCGCCGTGACGCTCGGCATCACCTATTGGGCGGCTAAACATACGCGCACGACCAAGGACTTTTACGCGGCGGGCGGCGGCATCACCGGCTTCCAGAACGGTCTCGCCATCGCAGGCGACTACATGTCGGCCGCCTCGTTCCTCGGCATCACGGCGCTGGTCTATTCCAGCGGCTATTACGGGCTGATCTATTCGATCGGCTTCCTCGTCGGCTGGCCGTTCATCATGTTCCTGATGGCCGAGCCTTTGCGCAACCTCGGGCGCTTCACCTTCGCCGACGTCGTGTCCTATCGTCTGCAGGCGACGCCGATGCGCGCAATGGCGGCGACCGGCACGCTGGTTGTCGTCGCGCTCTACCTGATCGCGCAGATGGTCGGGGCGGGCCAGCTCATCGAGCTCCTGTTCGGTCTGCCCTACCTCTGGGCGGTCGTCGTCGTCGGCGTCCTGATGATCATCTATGTCACCTTCGGCGGCATGATCGCCACCACCTGGGTGCAGATCATCAAGGCGGGGCTCCTTCTGTTCGGCTCGACGCTGATGGCGCTCCTGGTGCTGGCGCAATTCGGTTTCGACTTCAACGCGCTGATCGCCAAGGCGGTCGAGGTCCATCCGAAGCACGAGGCGATCCTGACGCCTGGTTCGGCAATCGCCAATCCGATCAACGCCTTCTCGCTCGGCCTGGCGCTCATGTTCGGCACTGCGGGCCTGCCCCACATCCTGATGCGCTTCTTCACGGTCGGCAACGCCAAGGAGGCGCGCAAGTCGGTGTTCTGGGCGACGACCTTCATCGGCTATTTCTATATCCTCACCTTCATCATCGGTTTCGGCGCGATCATTCTGGTCGGGACGAACCCGGCCTATCACGTCGGCGACGACATCAAGGGCGCGCTCCTGGGCGGCGGCAACATGCCGGCGATCCATCTGGCCCAGGCGGTCGGCGGCGACTTGATGAAGGGCTTCATAGCGGCGGTCGCGTTCGCGACGATCCTGGCGGTCGTTTCGGGCCTGACGCTTTCGGGCGCGAGCGCGGTCAGCCACGACCTCTACGCGAGCGTGCTCCGACACGGCAGGGTCGAGGAGGGCGCCGAAGTTCGCGTTTCGCGAATCACCACGGTCGTGCTTGGCATTGTCGCAATCGTGCTCGGCGTTTTGTTCGAGAAGGTGAACGTCGCCTTCATGGTCGGCCTCGCCTTCGCGGTGGCGGCGAGCGCGAACTTCCCAGTCCTGTTGCTCGCCATGCTGTGGAAAGGTCTGACGACCCGGGGCGCGTTCATCGGCGGCTTCGTCGGTCTCATCAGCGCGGTGGCGCTGACCGTCTTCAGCCCATCGATCTGGGTCGCTGTTCTCGGGCATGACAAGGCCGGCGCCTGGTTCCCCTACGTGTCGCCGGCGCTGTTCACCATGCCGCTCTCCTTCTTCTGCTGCTGGATCTTCTCGGTCACCGACAGCTCGAAGAGGGCTCAGTTGGAACGGGCGGCTTTCGAGGCGCAGTATGTCCGGTCGCAGACCGGCATCGGCGCGGACACCGCGGTCGCCCACTGAACCGGCCGCGGGGGGGGAACGATCTCGACAACAGGCGTCCGGCTTCCGGTCGGGCGCCCTTTTCGTTGTCCTGCATCAAGCCGATCGCGCTCGTGCAAGTCTTCTCAGAAATGAGAAGAGCCGCCCCTTGAGGAACGGCTCTTCCATTGTCGTGGCCCGCGCGGGTTCGCAGGGGCTCTCGGTTACGTGCCTTTAGCGAACGCTACGCGAGCAAATCCTTCGCGGGGGCAAGAACCCAGGCCCTGTCGATCATACGGGGCTGATGACAATGAGACACTGGATCACCTCCTTTCGGCTGTTGACGACAGGCAACATGTTACGGTGATTCGCGGTTTTTGCCAGCCGCAATTTTCATCAGGCAATTGATAGGTTGTTAAGACTTGCTACGCGATCGAGCTGCACGGCGCCCATTGATTCGGCGCTTTTGAGTGACACATATTTGGGCTCGGGTCGCATCCGGAACGGGCGCCAGTCCGTATAGGAGCGGGGGACGCTGGACGGCGTATCTCGACGCCCGTCGCAGAAGGAGACGGCTCCGATGCTTGCGTTCCATTTCACCCGTCGCGCGGCGCTGGCCGCAATCCTCATGGGGGCATCGTCCGCAACGATGCTGACGGTCCCCGCCACCGCGCGTCCAGCCCCGGCGGGCGGCGTCCGGGTCGATGTCGGCCCGCTGCTCGAGAACTCCGGGCGAACCGACCGCCGGATGGGTTCGCGCCAATTGCCGGGCGCGATCGAGGCGGCGCTCGCCGGCTCAGGACAGGCCGGGACGCCCGTGTCCGTCCGGATCGACTACGTCATCCTGGGGGCGAGCAGTGGCGAGGGCGGTCCGGCCGGCTCGAACTCTCGACCAAATCGTCGGAGAAGTCACCAGGGGCGGGGTCACGCAGCCGCTGCGCGCGCAAACCTTCTACTACGCCGCCGCGTCGGACCCGGCGATGTTCGAGCAGGCGAATTTCTATCGGGTCGCGCAGCTCTGCCAGGCCTTCGCCGGCTGGATCGCCAAAGGCTACTGAGCCCATCGGGTTCGTTACGCGGCCGCGTGGGCGACCGCGTCGCAGATCTCGCCGACCGCCTCGTCGACCAGAGCCGGGTCGTCCGCCTCTCCCATGACCCGAATAACGGGCTCGGTCCCGGATGGGCGGATCACGAGCCGCCCGCGTCCCTCGAGCCGGGCGGTCGCATCGGCGATCGCCTTGGCCACCGCCGGATTTTCGAGCGGCTTGCCGCCGTTGAAACGGACGTTGCGCAAAATCTGCGGCAGCGGGTCGAACCGGTGGCAGACTTCGCTGACCGGTCGGCCGATCTTCTGCACGACCGCCAGAACCTGCAGCGCCGACACGAGCCCGTCGCCGGTCGTCGAGTAGTCGGAGAAGATGACGTGGCCCGACTGCTCGCCGCCGACGTTGTAACCTTTTTCGCGCATCCGCTCGATCACATAGCGGTCGCCGACCGCGGTGCGCTCGAGGCCCAGTCCGAGGCCGTTGAGATAGCGCTCGAGGCCGAGATTGGACATGACCGTCGCGACGATGCCCGGTTTGGCGAGGCGACCGTCGTCGCGCCAGCTTTCGGCGATCACCGCCATGGCCTGATCGCCGTCGACGATGTGGCCCTTCTCGTCGACGATGATCATGCGGTCGGCGTCGCCGTCGAGCGCGATGCCGACGTCGGCCCGCATCTCGCGCACCTTGCGCGACAGCGCCTCCGGCGCGGTCGATCCGACGTCCTGGTTGATGTTGTAGCCGCTGGGCTCGACGCCGATCTTGATGACTTCCGCGCCAAGCTCCCACAACGCCTCCGGCGCCACCTTGTAGGCCGCGCCGTTGGCGCAGTCGATGACGACCCGCATGCCCTCGAACGAGACGTCCCGGCTCAGCGTCCGCTTGGCGAACTCGATGTAGCGCGCCTGCACATCGTCAATGCGCTTGGCGCGGCCGAGTTCGGCCGAGCGGGCGAGCATCGGCGCGACCTCGCTGTCCATCAGCGCCTCGATCTGCGCCTCGACCTCGTCCGACAGCTTAAAGCCGTCCGGTCCGAACAGCTTGATGCCGTTGTCCTCATAAGGGTTGTGCGAGGCGGAGATCATCACGCCGAGGTCGCAGCGCATCGACCGGGTGATCATCGCGACGGCCGGCGTCGGCGCCGGTCCGAGCAGCAGAACGTCGACGCCGACCGAGGTGAAGCCCGCGACCAGCGCATATTCGATCATGTAGCTCGATAGGCGCGTGTCCTTGCCGATCACCACCCGGTGGCGATGCTCGCCGCGCCGGAACGCAACGCCCGCCGCCTGACCGACCTTCAGCGCGACGTCGGCGGTGATCTTGACGTTGGCCTTTCCCCGGATCCCATCGGTGCCGAAATATTTGCGCGCCATGCGCCGCGCCCTCCTAAATTCCGCCGACGTTTGGCCGGCTCGTTCGCCCTCAATACCTGAGAATGCGTTAAGACAGTGTCACAAATGTTTGCAAACTGTTCATGGACGCTCGGACCCGCTGATCGCCTGACAGCCCGATCCGGACGACCGCCGATTTCGGACGGAACCCCATTGATATCAACGCCTTAACCTGCATTCCGGCTCATTCTCGCTTCAGCATGTGAATGATATCAGTGACTTAGCCGAAGGTTGGCCTGTAGGGCGCGCTCCATAGCCCGTCGTACGACGGGCGTTTTGACAAACGCCCTATGGAGCGCGCCGGCGGGGTCGCCGACCCCGCCCTACAACGGCCTCGTCTCGTGACCGGACATCTCCTAGAATGCCGGTCAGGCCCGCCCGGAGAGATGAACATGATCAAGACCGTCGCGACCAAACCCTTCGCCGACCAGAAGCCCGGCACGTCGGGCCTACGCAAGAAGGTGCCCGTCTTCCAGGCGCCGCACTATCTGGAAAACTTCATCCAGTCGATCTTCGATTCGCTCGAGGGCTTTCAGGGCGAGACGCTGGTGCTCGGCGGCGACGGCCGCTACTTCAACCGCGAGGCGATCCAGATCGTCGTCAAGATCGCGGCGGCCAACGGCTTCGGCCGGATCGTGATCGGCAAGGGCGGCATCCTGTCGACCCCCGCCGCGTCGGCGCTCATCCGCCATATCGGCGCCTTCGGCGGGATCATCCTGTCGGCGAGCCACAACCCCGGCGGCCCGGAAGGCGACTTCGGCGTCAAGTACAACATCGGCGCCGGCGGCCCTGCGCCCGAGAAGATCACCGACGCCATCTTCGCCCGCAGCAAGACGATCGACGCCTACAAAATCTGCGACGCGCCCGACATCGACATCGACCGGCTGCGCGCGGCGACGCTCGAAGGCGCGACCGTCGAGATCGTCGACCCCGTAACGCAATACCTGTCGCTGATGACAACGCTGTTCGATTTCGACGCCATCCGGGCCCTCTTCGCCTCGGGGTTCCGCATGCGTTTCGACGCCATGCACGCGGTCACCGGCCCTTACGCCCATGCGATCTTCGAGGGCGAGCTCGGCGCGGGAGCGGGGACCGTGGTCAACGGGACGCCGCTGCCGGACTTCGGCGGCCATCACCCGGACCCGAACCTCACCTACGCCAAGGACCTCTACGACCTGATGATGTCGCCCGCGGCCCCCGATTTCGGCGCGGCCTCGGACGGCGACGGCGACCGCAACCTGATCATCGGGCGGGGCATCTATATCGCGCCTTCCGACTCGCTCGCCATGCTCGCCGCCAATGCGACGCTCGCGCCCGGCTACGCCAGGGGGCTCGCCGGCGTCGCCCGCTCCATGCCGACCAGCGCCGCCGTCGATCATGTCGCCGAGAAGCTCGGCATCCGCGCCTATGAGACGCCGACCGGATGGAAGTTCTTCGGCAACCTGCTCGACGCCGGGCTCGCCACCCTCTGCGGCGAGGAGAGCGCCGGCACGGGCTCGGACCATATCCGCGAGAAGGACGGCGTCTGGGCGGTGCTCTTCTGGCTCAGCATTCTCGCCAAGCGCCGCAAGTCGGTCGCGGAGCTGGCGCGCGAGCACTGGGCGACTTACGGCCGCAACTATTACACCCGCCACGACTTCGACGAGGTGGATCTTTCGGCCGCGCAAGGGTTGATGGCGCATATGCGCGAGGCGGCGGCGACCCTGCCCGGCAAGACCTTTGGCGCGCTGACGGTCGAGGCCGCCGACGACTTCGCCTATCACGATCCGGTCGACGGCTCCGATTCGGAGCACCAGGGCGTGCGGGTGATGTTTGCGGGCGGATCGCGCATCGTCTACCGGCTGTCGGGCACCGGAACGGTCGGCGCGACGCTGCGGGTCTATATCGAGCGCTACGAGCCGCCGACCGGCGACCTCGCCGAGGAGACCCAGGCGGCGCTGTCCGACCTGATCGGCCTGTCGCGCAGCCTCGCGGAGATCGAGCAGCGGACGGGGCGGACAGCGCCCAGCGTGATCGCGTAAGGGGCACGCCGCCGCCGCGAACTCCCTTCTCCCATCGGGAGAAGGGCTGGGGATGAGGGGACTGCGCTCGAATTTGAGGGCGCAAAACCCCTCATCCGGCGCTCCGCGCCACCCTCGGGTCAAGCCCTAAGGCATTCACACATCTTTTAGCGGCCGGGCGCCGCTCGACGGCGGACTGGCGTCCCCGCCCCCCTTGTGGGGGCGGGACAGGGTGGGGGGTCGCGCTCACCTCTCATCTGGCACTGGAAGGGCTCCAAACTTTCCGAGTTCGGCGCGACCCCCCTCCTCAATCCTCCCCCACAAGTGGGGAGGAAGCCGCCCTCCGAGCGTTGGGCATGGCAATAGCGAGCCACGGAGATGTGTGAATCTCATAGGGTCAAGCCCGAGGGCAGGCTCTTCTCCCGATGGGAGAAGGAAGTTGCGCGCTTCGTCCGTAACTCGAGGCCGACAATCACCGTAATTCGGCCCTTTTGCGGACGCTGACGCGAACTCCCTTCTCCCATCGGGAGAAGGGCTGGGATGAGGGGAGTGTGCCCGAATTTGAGGGCGCAGACCCCTCATCCGGCGCTCCGGATTAAGTCCGGGGGCCGCGCCACCCTCGGGTCAAGCCCGAGGGCAGGCTCCTCTCCCCATGGGAGAAGGAGGTCGCGCCTTTGACAGCGCGGGCGGTTTGACCGAAAGAGGCGGCGATGACGCCTCTCATTAAAATCTGCGGCCTTTCCACGCCCGCCGCGCTCGACGCCGCGCTTGTGGCGGGGGCGGACATGGTGGGCTTCGTGGTCTTCCCCAAGAGCCCGCGCAACGTCGGCCTTGCGGCGGCGCGGGCGCTCGGAGCCAAAGCGCGCGGCCGGGCGCGGATCGTCGCGCTCACCGTCGACGCCGACGACGCGCTGCTGGCCGGCGTGATCGAGGCGCTCGACCCCGACATCCTGCAACTGCATGGCAAGGAGAGCCCGGATCGGGTCGCCGGCATCGGCGCCCGCTTCGGCCGGCTGACGATGAAGGCGGTCGGCGTCGCAGCGCCGGGCGACCTCGCGGTCGCGGCGTCATACGAGGACGCGGCCGACTTTGTGCTGATCGACGCCAAGCCGCCCGAGGGGGCCGTCGCGCCCGGCGGCAACGGCCTGCCGTTCGACTGGCGGCTCGCCCGCGATTTCGCGCCGCGGCGGCCGTGGCTGCTGTCAGGCGGCTTGACGCCCGACAATGTCGCCGAGGCGATCCACGCGACCGGAGCCGGCGGCGTCGACGTGTCGTCCGGCGTCGAGCGCGCGCCGGGCGTCAAGGACGAAATCAAGATCGCGGCCTTCGTGGCGGCCGCCCGCGTGGGCTTCCGCGCGCCCGTTGGAGGGACATGAATGGCCAAGCTCGACAAGCCCAACTCCTTCCGCAAGGGGCCGGACGAGCGCGGCCGGTTCGGCATCTACGGCGGCCGGTTCGTCGCCGAGACGCTGATGCCGCTGATCCTCAAGCTCGAGACAGCCTACGCGGAGGCGAAGGCGGACCCGGCCTTCCACGCCGAGCTGAACCATCTCTTGAAGCACTATGTCGGGCGGCCGAGCCCGCTCTATTTCGCCGAGCGGCTCACCGAGCGTCTCGGCGGCGCGAAGGTCTATTTCAAGCGCGACGAGCTGAACCACACCGGCGCGCACAAGATCAACAACGTGCTCGGGCAGATCCTGCTCGCCCGCCGCATGGGCAAGCAGCGGATCATCGCCGAGACGGGCGCCGGCCAGCACGGCGTCGCGACCGCGACCGCCTGCGCCCGGTTCGGCCTCGACTGCGTCGTCTACATGGGGGCGGTCGACGTCGAGCGGCAGAAGCCCAACGTGTTCCGCATGAAGATGCTGGGCGCGGAAGTGCGCCCCGTCGAGGCCGGCGCGCGGACGCTGAAGGACGCGATGAACGAGGCCTTGCGCGACTGGGTGACCAACGTCGCCGACACCTTCTACTGCATCGGCACCGCCGCCGGGCCCCACCCCTATCCGATGATGGTGCGCGACTTCCAGTCGGTGATCGGCAACGAGACGCGCCAGCAGATTCTCGAGGCGGAAGGGCGGCTGCCCGACAGCCTCATCGCGGCGATCGGCGGCGGCTCGAACGCCATCGGCCTCTTCCACCCGTTCCTCGACGACGAGAGCGTCGAGATCTTTGGGGTCGAAGCGGCCGGACATGGGCTCGCTGTCGACAACGGCCACGCCGCCTCGATCGCCGGCGGCCGGCCCGGCGTGCTGCACGGCAACCGCACTTACCTGTTGCAGGACGGCGACGGCCAGATCCTCGAAGGCCACTCGATCTCCGCCGGCCTCGACTATCCGGGGGTGGGGCCGGAGCACGCCTGGCTCAACGACGTCGGCCGGGTGACCTACCTGTCCGCGACCGACGACGAGGCGCTGAACGCGTTCCAGCTCCTCTCGAAGCTCGAGGGAATCATCCCGGCGCTCGAGCCCGCCCATGCGCTCGCCAAGGTGATCGAGCTCGCCCCGAAACGGCCAAAGGACCACCTGATGGTGATGAACCTCTGCGGCCGCGGCGACAAGGACATCTTCGCCGTCGCCGACCACCTCGGCGGGATGTAGGGGGAACTGTCGCCGCGATCGCTAATCCGCGATGACTTGGGATCGAACCGCGCCGCAAACCATCATCCGGCCCTTCGGGCCACCTTCCCCCCGAGGGGGAAGGGGGAGCCCCTCTCCCACCGGGAGAGGGAAGCGGCCGAAGGCCGCAGGGTGAGGGTTCGCGGGCGCAATCCTAAGCCACATCGCCAATCCGCAAATTACAGCGCGCGATCCGGGTGGTTGTAAGGATCCCGGAGCGCGTCCACGGATCGGCTGCCAGATCCTGCTCGATCTCGTCCTTGTTCCTGGCCCGCAATATCAGCAGCACGTCACCGCCCCCCTCAAGCGGCCCGCCGAGCCGCGCCACGCCTTTCGCCTCCAGCTCATTCATGAAGATTCGGTGCGCTTCCCAATCGGGCTGCGCTTCGAGCGGCTTTGCGCTATCGTAGGGCGGTCCGTACCGGCGGATGACCACGAAGAGGGCGTGTGCGCTTGACATCGGCGGCGGCTCGCGGGTCAAACGCCATTCTATCAATCCCGCCATTACTCGAAAAGAATCGCGTCCCCAGAAAATGGTCCCGACGCAGACATCGCCTTTGCTTCGCTCGTAAGCACACTCAGCAAAATAAGTGCGCCAAATGCCCGCCGTCATTGCGAGCCGAAGGCGAAGCAATCCATGCCGCAGGGCGCGGCGGCGGCATGGATTGCTTCGTCGCTTCGCTCCTCGCAATGACGGTCGCGGGTTGTTTGAATTGATTCGGGAGTTTCGGGTGCGTCACCTTGGCTGCTCGCTAGACATTCATCAAGGCGTAGGCGGCGTCGTGGAGGGTCGCCGGAGCGGGGCGCTCCGAGATCGCCCAGCCTCCGGACCCTTCTTCGCTCGCGCTGGACCAGAGCGGCGGCGCCCAAGTCTCCAAAACAGGGGTCTCTTCGGTAGCGTCAACGCCGGCGATCCGGGAAGACTCGGACCACATGGAAAAGCTCTGCGGGGGATCGCTCATTCTGGCGCCCACCTCGCGCGCAAGCGCTAAGTCGTCCGAAGCAACCGGATGAAAGGGGGTTTGCAATGGCGAGTGCAGCGTCACGACAATGTCCCTGATTCGTTCGTACCCAACAGGTTGTTACAACCTGACATATCGCGTTAGGTCTAACGATTTGTCATGATGACGCACCCAGGTTTCATTTTGGTAATACAGTCGCACCGCGGGAAAAATTTCCGGCGTGAACCGTGGCCGAAGCTGGCGACGAATTGCGCAAGGGCTGGGCTGCGTCGATTGCGAACGGCGTCTTTTCCGGACTCCGTCCGCGTCAGCGCAGGCGCCGCGTGTGACGCTAACGCTTCACGGGGAGGGGAGGCCTCGCTCGGCTTACAGGCTCGACGATTTCCTCGGTGCGGCTTTCAGTCGCGCAACCGCGTCCGGATCCGAATTGGCGACGGTCACCTGGTCGCCGGTCTGGGTCGATTCCAGCGGGCTGTCGACGAGCCGGTCGGACGGCGAGAGGCCGGATTCGATCTCCACCCGATTGCCGAGATTGCGGCCGAGGACGACCGGCTTCAGGACGACCTTGTCGTCGTCGTCGAGCGCGGCGACCTGCATGCCGTGGGCGCCGAACACCAGGGCGGTCAGCGGAACCGACAGCGTGTCCGCATCGGCTGGAATGTGGAAGTGCACTTCCGCGAACGCGCCCGGCCAAAGCTTCCCGTTCGCGTTGTCCGCCTGCAGCTCGATCAGGGCCGTGCGCGAGTTTTCCGCCAGCGCATTCGACGTCGATACGAGCTCGGCCTCAAAGGTCTCTTTCTGGCCGGGCAAGTGCAGCGTGGCCTTGATGCCCGGCGCGAGCTGGCCGAGAAAGGCTTGCGGAACGTTGACGTAAATGCGCATGCGGTGGATGTCGGCGACCTGAAAGAGGGCGCGCCCCGCCGTGCCGCCGGCGTTGACGAGATCGCCGATATCGACGTTGCGCGCCGTCACCACGCCGTCGAACGGCGCCTTGATCGCTTCGAAACCGGTCAGCTGCTCGAGCCGGCTGACCGCGGCCTGCTGCGCCACGACATTGGCCTTGGCGACCGACACCGCGGCGGCGCGGGCGGCGGCGGTCAGGTGGTCGGTGTCGCCTTGCTGTTTGCTCGACCAGCCCTCCGCCACCAGCTGCGCGGTTCGCTGGTCCGTCACCTTGCCGAGGTCGGCGTTCGCCTGCGCCTGCTCGACGGCGGCCTCCAACTGAACCAGTTGCCCTTTCGCCTCTTCGAGCTGCTGGTCGAGATCGGGCGCCGAAATCGTCGCCAAAATCTCGCCCTTCGTCACGTGGGCGCCGATGTCCTTGTTCCACGCGGTAATATATCCGCTCGCCCGAGCATAGAGGGAGCCGGTGACAAACGCGGCGACGTTGCCCGGCAGCACCAGATCCTGATCTGCGGAGCCGCGCTCGGGCCGCACCACGCGCACGGTCGGGATGGTCTGGGCGTTGGTCCAGGCGGCGACCTCCTGCTTGCTGCGGGCGCGATCCATGATGCCCGAGACGGCAAGGCCGACGGCCCCGATCGCCAGGACGCTGACGACGATCAGCACACGATGCCTTTTGGGCTTTTTGGGCGGAGTGGAGTCAGGCGACATCGAAAGGCTCCGGATCAGGCGTGGGAGGGCAGGCCGGCGAGCGGCTGGGGCGCGTCGGCTTTGGCTTTGCTCGGGTATCGGTGCACGATCGAAAACACGGTCGGGACGAACAGGAGCGTCGCGAACGTCGCAAACAAGAGACCGCCGATGACGGCGCGCCCGAGCGGCGAATTCTGCCCGGGCTCGATGGCCATCGGCAGCATGCCGATGATCATGGCGAGCGCGGTCATCAAGACCGGCCTGAAGCGCGTGGCGCCGGCTTCGAGCGCGGCCTCGACCGCGCTCTTGCCTTCTTCGAGCTGTTCGCGTGCGAAGCTGACGACGAGGATGCTGTTGGCCGTCGCCACCCCCATGCACATGATCGCCCCGGTCAAGGCGGGGACGGACAAGGTCGTGTTGGTGAGGAACAGCATCCACACGATGCCGGCCAAGGCGGCCGGCAGCGCCGTGATGATGACGAACGGGTCGAGCCAGGATTGGAAATTGACGACGATCAGGAGGTAGATCAGCACGGCCGAGAAGGCGAGGCCAATCATGAGTTGCTGATAGGCGCTCGCCATCGTCGCGACCTGGCCGCGGATGGCGACAGTCGCGCCTTTGGGAAGATCGGCCCGGGCGTCGTCGACGATCTTTTGGACGTCCGCGGCGACGCCGCCGAGATCGCGATCCTGGGCTGTCGCGTAGATATTCACGACGCTGCGGATGTCGTAATGCGAAACGATTGCGTCGAGCGGCTCGGGCGAAAGGGTCGCGAGACCTCCGAGGAGTTGCTGCGAATTGGCGGCCTCCAGCGGCAGGTTCTTGAGGTCGCCGAGCGTGTCGATGCCGTATTGCGGGGTCTGGACCGAAACGGCGTAGGAAACGCCGTTGGCGGGGCTCAGCCAATAGGTCGGGGCCGTCTGGGTGCTGCCTGAAAGGGTGGTCTGCAGGCTGGTCGAGGCGTCGTTCTCGGTGAGGCCGACGACGCCGGCGAATTCGCGGTTGAAGTCGACCCTGAGGGCGGGGTCCCGGAAGGCTTCCTGGATGCGTGGGTCGGCGATTCCGGGAACATGGCGAATCTTGGCCAGGAGCTTCATTGCGAAGGCGCGGCTGGCCTTGAGATCATTGCCTGCGATCTGGACGTCGATCGGCGCGGGCGAGCCGAAGTTGAGGATCTGGCTCACCATATCGGCGGGAAGGAAGGAGAAGGTCGAGCCCGGGAACGCCCTCGGGAGTCGCTCACGCAACGCCTTCACGTAAACGTCGGTCGGGGTCGCCCCTTCGCGCAAGGTCACGAGAATGTCGGCGTCGAAGACGCCGATCGTTCCCGTGTTTCCGTAGGAAACGTTGATGCCGCTGATCGGCAGGCCGATGTTGTCGACGACGCTCATGAGCCGGTCCGGCGGAATGACGGCGCGGATTGCCTGCCCGACCTGATCGGCCAACACAGTTGTCTGCTCGATCCGCGTACCGGTCGGGGCCCGCATATGGATCTTGATGGCGTCTGCGTCGACCGAGGGGAAAAAGTCCTGCCCGAGGAACGGCGCCAAGCCGAGCGACAAGAAGGCGACACAGACGAAGCCCGCGGCAAAGACGAGCCGATGCTGAAGCGCCAATCGCAGGAGGCTGAGGTAGCCCTGGCGAAACGTCTCGAAATAAGCCTCGAACCCGCGCTGAAGGCGGCCGAAAGCCCCGATGCGAGGCGGCTCGCCCGAACCCTGCCGCGTCGCGTGGCGATGCTGATTGGCCAGCAGAAAATGCGCCATGGTCGGCACCAGCGTGTAGGTGAGGATGTATGAGGCGATCATCGCGAAGACGACCGCCATCGCCAGCGGGCGGAAGAGATAGCCCGCCACCCCGCCGAGCGCGAGCAGCGGCACGAAGGCGATGCAGATGCAAAACAGGGCGACCGTCGCCGGCGGCATGATCTCCTGGGCGCCGCGGGTGATGGCGGTCAAAATGTCCTCGCCATGCTCCTCCATGTGGCGGTTGATGTTCTCGATCGTGACGGTCGCGTCGTCGACCAGAATGCCGACCGCAAGCGCCAGGCCGCCGAGCGTCATGACGTTGATGGTCTGGCCGAGCACGGACAGTGCGGTCAACGAACAGAGCACCGCAAGCGGGATCGAAACCGTGATGATCAGGGTCGAGCGCCAGCTGCCGAGAAAGACGAGGATCATCAATCCGGTGAGCGTGGCCGCGATCAATCCTTCGCGCACGACCGCAGCGACGGACGATTTGACGAATTGGGACTGGTCCCCGACGAAGGTCAGGTTGACCCCGGGAGGGAGGGTCGCTTCGAATCGCCGGCAGGCGCGCCTTGACGCCGTCGATGATGTCGAGCGTGGAGGCGGAGCCGATCTTGAGGACCGACATCAGAACGCCCTTGCGCCCGTCGAGCTCAACGACATTGGTCTGCGGCGGCGAGCCGTCGTGGACGTAGGCGACGTCGCGCATGAACACGACCGTCCCGTTGACCACCTTGACCGGCAGATTGTTGAAGTCCGCGACCGCCTTGGGCGAGTCGTTGAGGTCGACAGTGAATTCGTAGGCGCCGATTTTCTCCGTGCCGACCGGATTGATCTGGTTCTGCAAGGCGAGCGCATTGCCGACATCGATGGCGGAAAGATTGTGGGCGCGCAGCGCGCTCTGGTCGAGATCGATCTGCACCTGGCGCGTGGCGCCGCCATAGGGGTACGGGAGTTGCGCGCCAGGCACAGTCGTGAGCTGTGGCCGGATAAAGTTCTGCGCGAGATCGAACAGTTGCCGGCTGAGACAGCGAGTTGCTGGACAAAGCCAACTGGATGATCGGGACGCTCGAGGCGTTGTAGACCAGAATGATCGGCGGCGTGGCGCCCGAGGGAAGCTGCTTCAGAATGGTCTGCGATATCGACGTGACCTGCGCTTGAGCGGCGTTGATGTCGACATTCGGCTGAAAGAAGATTTTGACGACGCCCATGCCGGGAAGCGACTGCAACTCGATATGCTCGATATCGTTGACGGTGGTCGAGACCGCCCGCTCATAGGGCGCGATGATTCGGCCGGCCATGTCGTCTGGAGACAAGCCGGTATAGCCCCAGACGACCGAAATGACCGGAATGCGAATGTTGGGAAAAATGTCGGTCGGGGTGCGGATCGCCGACAAGACGCCGAAAATCACCACCAGAATCGCCATCACGACGAATGTGTAGGGACGCGCGAGCGCTAACCGAACGACGGCTGTCATAAACGAGGGCCTGTAATTGCTATTGAGTCGCCGCGCCCTTTTTGTCGCTCGAGTCGAGGCAGGACCGCCATCGCCGAGGTGGGCTGTCAACGATGCCCAACATAGTGCGATTTGAGCGCTTATTGAGGCGGCGCCGGATCACATTATCTTGAACTTGCAACGAAACGAGCTGCCGCTGTTTCCGTTCGCTCTTCAGGACTTGCTGTCGGGCCGGGTTAAATCGACGTTTTGCCATCGCTGGGCCCGCGGCGGGACGGCGTCGAGACCTTCAGCCCGAGGGAGGACGCCAACTCTGCGCTTTTTTCTATTTATTCTTATGGTTTCCGGCGGGTGAAACGCCGCTCCTGGTCGCGCTGAGGTTGCAGCCTCCCGCGCCGCGTCGGTGCGCCTTCGATGATGGGCGAGGGCGTCTCTCGTCGCTCGTTGCGAGCGCTGGTATATCGTGTCCACATGAACGCCATCGTTGTGCCAATCGCCGTCGCAATCTCTGCCTTTTCGGCTGGGATCCTCGGATTGTACCTGCAAAAATGGCTGCCGGAGCGGCATACGACGGATCGTTCGCGCGACATGATCTCGTCCATGGTCGCGCTCGTCTCGTTGGTGCTGGCGCTGGTGCTCGGCACCCTCGTCAGCTCCAGCTTCAGCGCGTTCGCAACGCAAGAGTCGGAGCTGGAGACCCTTGCCACGAATGCGCTCGAACTCGATATGGCGCTCGCGCAATATGGTCCTGACGGCAGGCCCGCCCGCGACGTTTTGCGCAACACGCTGGTGAGCATCCGCGAGCTTTTCTGGGGCAAGAGCGGCGGCAACTCCATGGCGTTTGGCGTCGCAGTCGCGCTGCCCGGGATCTCGGCGATGAACGACTCCCTCAGCATGCTGGAGCCGAAGACGGCGATGCAGAAGGCGTTGTTTTCCTCGGCGATCGACTACAAAAAGGCGATCGAGACGACCCGCCTCATGATGTCTTTGCAGTTGGCCAGCGCCGTCGCCTGGCCGCTCCTTCTGATCATCGGTTTTTGGGCGATCCTGCTGTTCCTGGGTTACGGCCTGCTCTCGCGCGTGAACGCCATGACTGTCGCGGTGCTCGGGTTCGGGGCGTTGTCCGTCGCGGGCGCCGTCTTTCTCATCATCGACTTGCACCGTCCCTACGCCGGTCTGATCCACGTTCCGCCCGGGGCGCTGACGGAAGCGATCGCCACGATGATGAAAGACTAGCCTCGTGCTCACGCGCCCCAATCCGCCGCCGCCGAGCCGAGGCGACCGGCAGGCTGCGCCCAGACGAGCGGCGCGCCGGCGACGGCGACGGGAGGGAGAGCGCGCTCAGCCGGTCCCCAGTCCGTCGCCTCGACGCCCGCCGCATAGTCCGCGTCCGTCGGGGTCAGCGCCGCGGCCTCGGGCGGGTCGCCCCGCAAGGCGACCAGCAGGGCCGCGGTCCGGGCGAGCGACAGCTTTGCGGACGTCGCGCGTCCCTCGGCGAGGCGCCGCGTCAGGCCGCGGATGGCCGCCGCCGCCATGAGATAGCCGGTCGCGTGGTCGAGCGCCTGCACCGGCAGCGGAACGGGCTTTGCAGCGCTGCGCCAGGCCATGCCCGCGGCGGCGATTCCCGTCGACATCTGGACGAGGCTGTCGAAGCCGCGGCGATTGCGCCACGGACCTGTCCAACCCCAAGCGTCGAGGCGCACGTCGATCAGCCCGGAATTCAAGGCGCGCCGGACGGTTTCGCTGTAGCTCAGCGCGTCAAGGGCCTCCGGCCGGTAGCCGTGGATGAAGACGTCCGCCTCGCTGACGAGGCGCTCGAACCGCGCCCGGTCGGCGCCCTGCCTGAGGTCGAGTCGCGCGCAACGCTTGCCGAGGGTCACCTCGGGCTCGATCGCCGGCTCGCTCCAGTCCGGCGGGTCGATGCGCAGAACGTCGGCGCCGTATCCGGCGAGAAAGCGGGTCGCGACCGGGCCGGCCAGGACGCGCGTCAGATCGAGGACCTTGAGGCCCGCGAGCGGCCGGTCGGCGGTCGGCCGCCAGGCGGACGCGGCCGCCCCCGCATCAGCGAGCGCGATCAGCGGTTCGGCCGAAACCGCGCGCCCCTGCGGGGAGGCCTCCCATTCCGGGACCGTTCGCATCGCCGCGGCGCATCCGCCGGCATCGACCACCGCCTGTTCGAGCGCCGCGGCCGACCAGCGGCTCACCGCCTCAGCGACCGCCGGGCGCTCAGCCGCCGAGCCGAGCACGCCGAGCGCCGCGGCGCGGTGGCGGGGCGCGTTGGTATGAAGGCGGATCCAACCGTCGGCGGCGGGATAGTCGCCGGCGATCGGGTCCCAGGGCGAGGGCAGCGTCCAGCCGACTGGCCGGATCGACAAGGCGAACCACAAGGCGGCAAGGCGCCGGTCCACCGTGACAAGCGGGGCTTTCGCGACTGCCGCGACCAGTTCGGACACCGCCAAACCCGCCGCGCCGATCGAGGCCGAAGCCAGCGCCGTGACGGGAAAGGCGGAGGGCAGACAATCGGGCCGATCGAAGCGGACGCGATCCGTCGCGTCGGGCTCGAGCCCGAGCGCTGTCCCGATCCACTCGAGGAACAGCCGGTCGGCGCTCTTTTCGCCGCCGTCCGCCCGATCGCCTCTCTCCGGATTCGCCGTCGGATTCATCGCGCGATCTCCCGCATCGTTCGGGCGACGATGGCGCGCCGTTGCATGTTGATCAATCTTGATAAATAAAATCAACTCCATGACCGAATGGGTGACTCGCGACGCCGCCCTCGCCGCGCTGGGGATCCGGCCGCAGACGCTCTACGCCTACGTCAGCCGCGGCCGCATCGGCGTGCGGCCCGATCCGGCGGACCCGAGGCGCAGCGTCTATCGGGCTGAGGACGTGGCGGCGCTTGGCGCGCGCACCGCGCGTGGGCGGAAGACCGCGGACATCGCCGCCAGCGCCTTTTCCTGGGGCGAGCCGGCGATCACGACGGGCGTTTCGACCGTGCGCCACGGCGTCCTCGTCTACCGGGGCCTCGACGCTGTCGAATGGGCCGAGACTGCGACGCTGGAGACGACCGCAGGGCTCCTCTGGCGCGCTGGCGCCGAGGCGCAGTTTCCAGCGCCGGCCGCGCGCTTTGCGGGTCCGTTCCAGGCCCTGGCGGCGCTGGCCGAGGGCAGCGCGCCGACCCTGGGGCGGAGCGCCGACCGGCTGCACCGGGACGCCGAGACGGCGATCGGCCACGTCGCGGCGAGCGTTGGCGTCGCGGGCGGTGACGATCCGATCCACCGCCGTCTCGGCCGTGCCTGGTCGCTCGGGACCCCGGACGTCGATCGGGTGCGCCGGGCCCTGGTGCTGATCGCCGATCACGAGCTCAACGCCTCCGCCTTCGCCGCGCGCGTCGCCGCATCGACCGGCGCCTCCGTCGCCGCCGCCCTGCTGGCGGGCCTGTGCGCGCTGTCGGGTCCCCGGCATGGCGGCGCGGGAAGGGCGCTCAACGCCTTGATGGACGAAGCGGCCAAGAGCGGCGCCGGAGCTGCGGTCGGCGGCTGGCTGGCGCGCGGACATGGTCTGCCGGGATTCGGCCATCCGCTCTATCCGGGCGGCGACCCGCGCGCGATTGCGATTCTCGACGGACTGGCGATCGACGGGGTTTCGCGCGCGGTCCGCGACGCCGCTTACGACGCGACCGGCGCCCGACCCAACGTCGATTTCGCGCTCGCGGCCTTCGGCCGGGCGAGCGGGCTGCCGGTCGACGCGCCGTTTTGCCTGTTCCTCATCGGCCGCAGCGTGGGATGGGCCGCTCACATCGTTGAGCAGGCCGCGACCGGAACCCTGATCCGGCCCCGCGCCCGTTACGAGGGTCCGGCGCCGCGCGCAAGTTAGAGCCGTCTCGCGGCCCATCGCAAAATGTGGGGCGGCAGGCGCCAGACAATATCCAAGCCGGGCGGCGCGAAATGACGCCTGTTTCCTGCGGCCTGGCCGGAAGCGGAACTCCCGGACGCCTCGTTCGTTGTCAGGCCATCGGGCGGCGCAACAAAGGATCGCGATCATGGACAAGGAACACGTCAAGGGCGCGGCCGACAAGGCCAAGGGCGCCATTAAGGACACGGCCGGCAAGATGACGGGCGACCGGTCGCTGCAGGCCGAGGGCAAGATGGACAAGGCCAAGGGCGCCGCGCATCACGCGGCCGGCGACGTCAAGGACTTCGGCTCGCCGGGCCGAGAAGCCCTGAGCCAAAGCCGAACAAGGAGGGTCGCCTTCGCGGGCGACCCCGGCAAACGAAGAGGCCCCGCCGACGTCACGTCGCGCGGGGCCTTTCGCTTGGATTCTCAGGATAATCTCAGCTAACGGGCGATCCATCGCCGCCCATGAGTGGCGGTCGCTTACGCGGCCTGGAGATTTCCGGCCGAGCTCTTGCCCGACTTGGCGTCGCGAACCAGTTCGAACTGGATCTTCTGGCCCTCGTTCAGGGTCTGCATGCCGGCGCGCTCGACGGCGGAAATGTGCACGAACACATCCGGTCCGCCATTGTCAGGCTGAATGAAGCCGAAGCCCTTGGTCGGGTTGAACCATTTTACTGTTCCGATCGTCATGACGATATCCTTTCAATCGTAAGTTGGTATTCGCCGTGAACGACGTCTTCACGGCAAACAGGTCGAAATTGAAGGGAAGTGTCGTCGATGCGCCGGAGCGCATTGGAGAGAACTTGGCCGTCCAAAATCGCCTGCCTTTTAGATCGGGATTGTGTTTGTTGCAAGGCTTGAGATGGCGGATTTGCGCGATGGCGCGCGGGGCGTCGAATTCTAGAGAACCCTCTTCGCGCCGGGAGCTTTGAGCAGCAGACCCGCCAGCCCATAGCAGGCAAGGCAGGTCGCGGTCCCCGTCACCAGGAATTTCAGCGCCGGCGGCGCGGCGACGGAGCGCCAGGCGAGTGCAAGCGCGACCAGCACGGGCGGATGAATGATGTAGATCGTATAGGCGCGGCGCGACAGCGATCGCCACAGGGCGCCCGGCGTCTCGAATCGGCGCGTGGCGAGATGCAAGAGGCCCATGATCACGCCCCAAGCCAGGAAAGGCTCCCAAAGGGCATAGACCGCCGCCTGCAAATTCCAGCCGCCGGACTGCGCGCCATCGAGCCCCGGGACGTGCCGGCCGAGCACAACGGCGATCGGCATCAGCGGGAAGGTCACTGCCGCGACCGAGATCCACAGCCGCCGCTGCTCAGCCGGCGCCTGGTCGAGGGTCGGCCAGGGCGCCGCGAGGCAACCGGCTACGAACAAAACCACGTAGCTGGCGAAATAGCCGATCTGCAAATGGATGAGCGTCGTCCCGGTCGGCCAGACGAGGCGCAGCAGAAACGCAGCGGCGCCCGTGCCGAGTGCGGCCAGCGCGAGCGTGGCGTTGGAGGGAAAAGACGGCGTCGCCCGGCGACCGGGGTCCGGCGCGACCGCGCGCACGGCGAGATAAAGGCCGGCGAAGATCAGCAGCGCCTCGCAGAACCATAAGGGGCCCGGCTCCATGCGTCCGTGCGTCCAGTTGTCAACGAGGGCCGCCAAAAGGTTCCGCCCGCGCGTGGTCTCGGCGAGGGCGATCGTGAAAGGCGACAGCACGAGGAAATAAACGACCAGCGGCAGGCCGAGCCGCAGCGCGCGCTCCCGCATATAGGCGGCGGCGCCATGCCGCTCCACTGCGCCCGGCGTGAAATATCCGGCGAGCAAGAAGAACAGGCCCATGAAGAAGGCCTGATTGAAGCCGGTGAACAGGCTGAGAAGCTGGCTCGAAAGCTGCGGTCCCGCGGGCACGGCCTTGTAGTACCAGTCGCCTGAGCCGCCATAGGTGATCGCCGTGTGGTGGAACAGCACCAGGAGGGTGAGCGAGGCTCTCAGCGCGTCGAGCCCCGCATCCCGGCGCACGTTGACCTTCCCCAATTCGTCACGGCCAATCGTCGTCACACGCATGGCTCGACCCTGACTCGGACGTTCAGTTCAGCCGCCAGATCTCGAAGTTGACCAGGCCCACGAAGCCGACCCAGGCCGCGAGGGGAACGAGCGCGAGCGCAGCCCGCGGGTCGAGCGGCCAGAACGCCATAATCGTGGCGACGATGCACGCCGCCTGCACCACGATCTCGATCAATCCGAGTTGTGGGCTGTGCGCGCCGAAGAACAGGAAGGACCAGAGCACGTTGAGCGCGAGCTGGGCGAGGAACACAAAGATCGCGATCCGCCGTCTCCACGCCCCCGAGGGCAGGCTCAATATGCGCCCGAAGGCGTAGGCCATCAGGAGATAGAGCGCCGTCCAGACCGAACCGAAAACCGTGTTCGACGGAACGAACCACGGTGTTTTCAGCTCCGCGTACCACGGAACGATTTTCGGATTTTTCACCAGCACGCAGAGCGACACGGCCGCCGAAACCAGAAGCAGCGCCATCAGCATCGACAGCAGGCGTCTTGAACTCGAATGGGCGCGTTCGCTTGCCGCCATGCCCGCACCGTTGGTGTCCCGCAAACACCGTCGAAGGGCCCTGCGGGATCAGACAATCATTGGAAATTTGGAAACGCCCGTTCAGGCCTACGGGTTCCGGCATCGACGCGCCGTTCATGCCGACGGCCGGAAAGGCTTTTGAAAAGACGTTCGCACCGCCAGGCGTCAGCGGGCGTTTATATCGGTCTCTCACGTCACCCTCCCGGCCCGAAACGCCTCGATCGTCTGGATGACGCCGCGCAGCTCCGCCAGGCCCTTGAGGCGGCCGATGTAGGAATAGCCGGGGTTCGACCGCTTCCGCCGGTCGTCGCCCAAGAGGTGGCCGTGGTCGGGCCGCATCGGGATCTCGGCGTCGGCCCGGCCTTCGGCGCGGCGGCGCGCCTCTTCGCCCATCAGTTCGGCGACGAGCGCCACGAGATCCGTGTCGCCGGCGAGGTGGTCGGCCTCGAAGAACGAGCCGTCCGGCTCGTGCTTGACGTTGCGCAGGTGGACGAAGTGGATGCGCGGCCCGAATTCCTGCGCCATGGCGACGAGGTCGTTTCCCCGGTTCGAGCCGAACGAGCCGGCGCAGAGCGTGAGGCCGCAGGCGTGGGACGGCACGGCCGAGAGCAGCCGGCGCACGTCCTCAGCCGTCGAGAGCACGCGCGGCAGGCCGAAGATCGGAAAGGCCGGATCGTCGGCGTGGATCGCGAGCCGCGCGCCCTCCGCCTCGGCGACCTCGGTGATCTCGCGCGCGAAGGCGATCAGGTTTTCGCGCATGGTTTCGACGCCGACGTCGCGGTAGCGCGCGAGCGCGGCGCGAAAGCTCGTGCGGTCATAGGCGAAGTCGCGCGCCGGCAGCCAGTCGATCAGCGCCTTTTCCAGCGCTTGCCTCGCCTCGGGCGTCATCGCCCCGAACCGCGCCTTGGCCGCGGCGATTGTGTCGGCCGAGTAGCCGTCGCCGGCGCTGTCGCGCTCCAAGATGAAGAGGTCGTAGGCGGCGAAATCGACCGCGTCGAAGCGCAGCGCCGTTCCGCCGTTCGGAAGGCGCCAATCGAGATTCGTCCGCGTCCAGTCGGTGATCGCCATGAAGTTGTAGCAGAACACCTTGACGCCGGCCCGGGCGGCGTTGCGGATCGACTGCTTGTAATTGTCGATTTTCTGGCGGAAGTCGCCGGTGCGGGTCTTGATCTCCTCGCCGACCCCGATGCTCTCGACCACCGTCCAGGCGAGCCCCGCGCATTCGATCGCGGCGCGGCGTTCGTGAATCTCGTCCTCGGGCCAGACCTCGCCGCGGTTGCGGTGATGGAGCGCGCTTACGACGCCGGCGGCGCCGGCCTGCGCCACGTTCTCGAGGCTCACCGGATCGTCCGGCCCAAACCAGCGCCAGGTTTGCAGCATGTCCGCCTCATACGGCAGTTAAGGGACCGTCCGGCGTCGCCGGCGCAAGCGGCGTTTCGATCCGGCTATAGCTTCAGGGCTTTCTCCGCCGCTTCGACGATCTTCTCGGGCGCGAAGCGTCTGTAAAACTTGAGCTTTATCGTCTCCCTGGCCACGGTTGCCTTGGTGTTCGTCGCCTGCGATGGCCCAGTGCTCAACAGCGAAGAGGGAGCCAGGAGTTGCTTCTTGAGCGCTTCGCGATCGAGCGGGATTTTTTTTGGCGACGGCGTTTCCATGGAGTATTTCGACGGTGTTTCCATGGATTCTTTTTTTGTCGCCATTGCGAAGTTGGGCGCCTTCGACAGAGACGGCAATTCCACGGAGGATCTCTTGTTCAGCGGCTGGACATCCGTCGGCAATTTCGCCATCGAACTCTGGGCCCCCTTTTCAAACCAGCTGTCCGGCTGCATTTTTTCACGAATCTGCTTCAAGGTCATGGCCTTGGCCTCCCCGGGATCATTCAGGCCAAAACCTATATAGGTTCGTTCCGGATTTGTTTCGATACAGATCAGGTTCCATCCGCTCCCGGCTGCGCCCTCTTTGTGTTCAACGACAGCTTCCCGGAATGACGCGAGATTATCTGTAACTATATAAATCCAATCACCTTTATTCACCAGCGCCTCGTCCTCGGTATCCACTTGCTTAATGGCGTCGAACGTGACTCCAAGGCCTATCTTAAGTTTCGGAAACATCAGATCGAAGACGGGGACAGTCACAGTTTCGAGCAGCGCATTGTAGACAACTGCCTGTGCAAGGCCCTCGCATTCGCAGATTGTCGGTCCCTCAAGGAAATTGACCACCGCTAACGATGAGGGGACGCCTGCCAGCTTCTCGAAGTTCTTAAAATCAGCGCTGAATCCGCGCGCCATGCCCCCGACAACTTCGCTATTTTGCAGCATCCCGCCTTGGATACTACTGAGCTTCGATCGACTAATCTCCGCCTCGTCGCTGTAAAAAATTTTACTGCCATGGCGCGTTTCCGCCTTTTCAATCCAGTTGCAGAGGGTTGAAGAAATATTCGCCGCTCGGCCGCGGATCGCAGCAATCAGCGTCTCGTGACAAACCTTGCAGTCGCCCAGGCGATTCGCCGCAGACTTGCCGTCCTTGAGGTGGGAGCACGCCATGTCCGAAACCTTTCCGCAAAATGCGGATCGCGGTTTAAGGACGCCGAGGCGGCCGATTTGACGCGGCCAGGAACTTGGGGAGTGGGCTTGGGAAAAGCTGGCGCCTTTGACAACCTGCGAGCCGACTTTCTAATGTTGGCGCAATTCGCCCAAGTTGTCGAGCGGCATGGGGGCATGGACAGGCTGAAAAAGGCGGTTGGATGCTCCGCCGCTACGACCGCTACACCTTCCGCCCGATCGACAGAAACTTTTCCGCCCGCGCCTCGCGGATCTGGTCGGGGCTCATGTTCTGCATCGCCTTCAGGGCGTCGGAGATCGCCCGGCCGGCCGCGGCGACCGCCGCCTCCGGGTCGCGATGCGCCCCGCCGAGCGGTTCCGACACGATCGTATCGACGATGCCGAACCTGAGCAGGTCCTGGGCGGTGATCTTCATGCCGGTCGCCGCCTCCTGCGCCTTCGACGAATCCCGCCACAGGATCGAGGCGGCCGCTTCCGGCGAGGCGACGGTGTAGATCGCGTGCTCCAGCATCAGCACCTTGTTGGCGGTGGCGAGGGCGATGGCGCCGCCCGAGCCGCCCTCGCCGATGATCGTCGCCACATTGGGGACGCCGAGGGCGAGGCAGGCGTCGGTCGACCGGGCGATCGCCTCGGCCTGGCCGCGCTCCTCGGCGTCGACGCCGGGAAAAGCCCCCGCAGTGTCGACGAGCGCGATCACCGGAAGCTGAAACCGGTCGGCAAGCTCCATCAGCCGGACCGCCTTGCGGTAGCCCTCGGGACGGGCCATGCCGAAATTGTGCCGGAGGCGGCTCTCGGTGTCGTTGCCCTTCTCCTGGCCGATGACCACCGCCGAGGCGCCCTCGAACCGGCCCAGGCCCCCGACGATCGCCTCGTCCTCGCCGAAATAGCGGTCTCCGGCGAGCGGGGTGAAATCGGCGATCAGGCCCTTGACATAGTCGGCGCAGCGCGGCCGGCCCTGCACCCGGGCGACCTGGGTCTTCTGCCAGGGGGTGAGCGCGGCGTAGAGATCGGCCAGCGCCTTTTCCGATTTCAGCTCGAGCTTGGCGATCTCCTCGGCAAGCGCCGGCGAGTCGCCGTTTGCGACGACCGCCCGCATCTCGTCGATGCGGGCGTCGATGTCGGCGACCGGCTGTTCGAAGCTGAGATAGGTGCGCATGCTGATCCCGACGCCCGCCGCCCTGGCGCAGGCGGCGCGGGGGGTAACTGGCGGCAGCGGGAGGCGAAGTCAAGGCGGCGGTTAGCCGCCGGAACTGCGCTCGCTGAGACCGGCGACGCTCTGTGAGCGCTGTCACCACTCAGCAAGGTTTTAAGGTTCCTGTCGATCGGCCTCTAGGGGCAGAGCGCGGCCCTCGGCGGAGATTGAGGGGCTGCGCAACGCGGCGCGTCTCGACTGAGGTTCTGGCCACCGACGACGGCCGAGCCTTTGAGGCTCCTCGCGATTTCCCGGCGCGGAATCAATCTTTTCAGGCTTTGCGGCCTGTTTCCTGTTTCCGGGCGACTGCTATGAAAATGATCTCGTAGGGATCATTTTCATCCATAATGGCGCGCCGCAGGCGCTGGTTGGCTGCCAAGCCGGGCCGCCATGACAAGACCCTCATCCTGATCCGCGGGGTCAAGCTCCTGAGGCCTGCCATTTCTAACTCGGTTTCGAGTGTTTTCAAGGAGATGCGGCGCCATTTGCGAGTCTCTGCGGGCCTACCGAGCCGCCATAGGAACGCGGGCGAGGAGGGGTCGGCAAGGCGTTTGCGAGACGATCTGACATGCGGCGCTCTTTGTCTGAAAGTAAGAAATATAGATCATGCTATTTCTGATGTCAAGAAATTGTCGTCCCGGCGCAGGACGACGAATCCAGGCGAGCGGGGGGGGGGCGGCGAGGAGCATATCCGTCAATCGCAAATCCGCATGAACCGGACTTCGGCGCCCCGGGCCACCTTCCCCACAGCTTGCATCCGCGCGCGCAATGCGGCAGAAGGAGCGCTGATTAGGAGTGTAGCTCAATTGGCAGAGCACCGGTCTCCAAAACCGGGGGTTGGGGGTTCGAGTCCCTCCTCTCCTGCCAGTGCGTAAAAGGCGCCGAGCGGGCGTAGTTCAATGGTAGAACGGAAGCTTCCCAAGCTTCATACGAGGGTTCGATTCCCTTCGCCCGCTCCATCTGATCGCTGACCCACTGGTTTCGACGATCGCGGGCGTGTCACGGCCGCGCCCCATTGCGCCGCTTCCAGCGCCGGCGAGCGTCAGGAGCGCCCGCCCGCCTCGCGTCGGTTCGCCCTTCGGACTCCCGATGCCTGTCGCTCGCAAAGCCGCGTCTGAGCCGCCGACGACGATCGCGACTTGGCTCCGAACGCTGGTCTTTCGCGTTCCGGATCGCCGATGCGGACAGTTTTATGTAAACTATCTTTAATGTCGCGACGTGATAAACAGCTTCATAGACTTTGAAAGTCTGCCTTAAATCCATATTAATGGGCGCGCTCTACTGGTGGTAGCCTAAAACTGTGGAGTGGGCCGTGAAGAAGCGCTTGACGAAGCTTCTCAAGGACGGCCGATCAGCGGCTGCCGCGTCGCTGCCGTCGTCCTCCAGCAAATTTCTTGCGAACGAGCAGGGCGCGATCGCAATCGTTGCGGCTGTGATGCTGCCGGTCGCGATCGGCGTCATCGCCCTTGCCGTCGAGTTCGGGCATGGACTCCTGATCCGAGACGAAACGCAGCGGGTCGCCGACGAGGCGGCCTATGCGGCCGCGCTCGCCTACGTTGCGACCAGCAGTCAGACGTCCATGCTGTCGGCTGCACGAAATGTCGCGGTTTTGAACGGCGTTGCGGCGACCGCGGTGACTGCGAGCCTCGTGACCTCGCCGGTCACCTCCTCGGACCAGGCGGTTCAAGCCACCGTAAAGACCGACGAGCCGATCGTGTTCGGGCAGGTTCTCGGGTTTGGCGGCAGCGTTGCGATCCAATCGACGTCCTACGCCCAAATCCCGTCGCCTACGCCGTGCGTCCTCGCCCTGAGCTCGTCGGGCCAGGGCGTCTCGCTGTCCGGCGGAACCAACCTTTCGGCGCCCAGCTGCGTGGTCGCCTCGCAAGCGTCGGTCGCCGTCCCTTGCGGCACTCATCTAACGGGCAAGGATGTCTACTACAACGGCTCGGCGCCGACGGTTGGTTGCTCGGGGATCACCGGGGCAATCAAGAAGGTTTCAAGTTCGGATCCTCTGGCGGGCAACGCCGGGGTTATCGCTGCGAACGCGCGCGCGGTCTCCGACGAAACCCTGGCGGGCCCGACAATGCTGTCGACGCCGCCGAGCGAGCCGGCCATCTCGTTCGGGTGGAGCGGATCGCCGCAAATGCCTGCCGGGTGTACCGCGACGTGGTCGTCCTCGTCGTCAACCTGGGCCGTCACCTGCACCTCCGGCGGAACGTACAATTTCGGCTCGGTGTCTCTGGGAGGTGGCATCACCGTCAATTTCAACGTGAACGGGTCCGCCTCGACGACCTATAACTTCTCGGGAACTGTCACGAACAGCGGAACATCCCTGAACTTCGGGCCGGGAACCTTCAATCTGGCGCAAGGGCTCGTCACGGACGGCGGGTCGACGACCACCTTCGGCGCGGGCACGTTCAACATCGGTCCGGGACCTTCGTGTTCGGGCGCCAATTACTCGATCTGCCACACCGGATCGAGCCTGACGTTCGGCGGCCCGAGCACGTTCGTCCTGACGTCGGGGGTCTACAACAGCGGCGGCGAGACGATCACCTTCGGCGCCGGGTCAACCAACAGCTACGAGATTGGAGCGGCGAGCAACCACAACGCCTTCTACCTCGGCGGCGGATCGACGACGACCCTCGCGGATGCGACGGGTTCGAGCTCGGTGTTCCAGATGGTCGGAAACCTGGTCCAGGGCGGCGGGTCGTGCATCACTCTGCCGGCCGCGACAACTCACGACATCAATGGCAGCGTGTCGCTGTCGGGCGGCCTGACGCTCGGATCGGGCCTCTATGCGATCGCCGACAACCTCTGGATCGGCGCCAGCTCGGGCGGCGACGTGTGGTGCCAGAGCGTCAACGCCAACGTCGGCGTGTCGGGCTCCAACGTCACGATCGCGATCGCCGGGTCTTCGTCGATGCCCGTGAGCACGCCGTCGGGCGCCGGATCGAATGTCTTTGTCATCGGCGCCGGGTTCAACCATGTGACGCTCTCGGCCCCGACTTCGGGAACTTACGAAAATGTAACGATCGTCGGCCCGCTGCAGACCTACACGGGCGGGGTTTCGCTGACCGAGGGCGCGTCGGCTACGACGGTTGACGGGGCGCTCTATTTCCCGATCGGTCCGATGGCTTTGAGCGGCGGCGCGAGCATCGGCAACGGGGCGGGCCAATGCCTGGAAATCGTGGCCACGCAGATCACGCTGAGCGGCGGGACGGCGATCTCGGCGTCGCCGTGCTTCGCGCCGGCGACTGAGACGCCGCTTCTCGTGGAGTAGCGGGGCCTCCACTGCGCAGGAGCGCGTGAAGCTAATGTTTGCGGTTCGCATCAGAACGGGAAAGCGGAAAGGCGCCCACAGCTCGTCGCATAGGATTGTCCTGGCGACGGAACTGCTCACGGACGATGAGGGAACGTCCGCCGTCGAGTTCGCGCTGATCGCGCCGGTTCTCGTGCTGCTGCTCTTGGGTACGGTCGACATGGGCAAGGCGATCTACGACATATTCGTTCTCAATGCGGCCGTGTCCGCCGCGGAGCAATACGCGATCCTCAATGCGTCGGTGGTGAGTTCGGTCGACGAGCCGCAGCTTGCGTCTTCGCTCGCAAGCATCGCCAGCGCGGACTCGATCAACGCCGTCTCGATCAACGCCGCCATCAACGTCAACAACGGATCGACCGCCACTGGGACCGCCGGTGCGGTGGCGACGACCGGCGGATCGGCGAGTCCGGCCACAAGTTACTACTGCCCGACTCCGGTGTCGGGCGGGGCGCCGATCTGGGGGTCGAGCGTCGCCTCCGGGACGACCTGCTCAAGCGGTGCGACCGCGGGCAAGTTCGTGACGATCACGGCGTCCACGCAATTCACGTCCATCTTCGGCTCGAACAGCTTGATCCCGTCCCAGACCTTCACGACCACGTCCGTGGTGCAGGCTCAATGATGCGCGCGTTCGCAAAAGGGGCATGGCGGACCGTCTGCGCGGCGCGTGCGATGCGATCATGCGAGAGCGGCGCGGCGGCGATCGAGTTCGCCCTGACGGTGCCGCTGTTCCTCGCCCTGATGTTCGGGGTTGTCGAGTACGCGCGGTACGTGTGGACGATCGAGGCGGTGCAGGAGACGGCGACCGCGGGCGCCAGATGCATCGGCTTGACGCTGGGCGGCTGCTCGGCGAACGGAACCTACAGCCAGTCGAGCGCCGTCACATTCATCCAGTCGGAGGCGCAGAAGTGGGGTCTGACGGTGCCGGCGGCGAACATTGCGATATCGACCGCGACGTCGTGCAACGGCGTATCCGGGCTTTCACAGCTCCAGGTGACCTATACGTTCCAGTCCGTCGTCCCAGCGCTGATCGACTTTCTTGCCAACGGAGAGGTCATCACGGGTTCGGCTTGTTTTCCGGGCTAAGGCGCTCGCTGAGGCGGGGTTGGATGAGGGCGTTTCGCGGTCGGGGCGTCGAGCAAATCCCACTTGACCTCGAGGCTCGGGGGGAATTCCCAATGCTTTGGGCGTAAAACCCGGCTGAACCTCAGTCAGGGCTTGCGCAAGCCGACGGACCGTATCATGTGTATTCCGCGATGAACGACGCACTGGAAGCCAGACTGATCGAGGCCTTGAAGCGCGTGGAAGCGCACGGGGACGTCGCCCCCGCAAGCGTCCACGACCCGATGACGATGCTCTTGCGCGAGAACGTCCTCCAGGCCAACCTCGTGCGCTGGGACGAGACGTGGGGCCGTTTCGTGCTGACGGGCACGGGACGACGGCGGATCGCCGCCGGCAGTCGAACGCCGGGCACGGTTCTGTCGTTCAGAAGGCGTGGCGCCGGCGGCGGCGGTCCGCCGCAACGCAAATCCGCCGACGCCGACCGCAACGAATAGCGGCCCGCGGTCGGCCAGGGGCTTTCGCGTCGAGGCGGCCGATATGGCGGGAATCTCGCTCGGCCGAGCCTCAATCCAGGTGAAACATCTCGATGAGCGGCGCCGTCACCGGGCTGCCGTCCGGATTGGCCGCCATGATGTCCGTCATCGACGCCCACCAGCGTCGCATGACGGGGTCGAGCGGCAAATCGTCCATGCCGTGACGCTCGGGCCGCTCGAGACAGGCAAACAGCGTGTTCGTCTCGGGGTCGAGGAAGATCGAATAATTGCTGACGCCCTTCGCCTTGATGAGCGCCGCAAGCTCGGGCCAGATCGCGTCGTGGCGTCGGCGGTATTCCTGCGCCGCGCCGGGATTGAGGACCATCTTGAAGGCGTAGCGCTGCATGGATGGGACTCCCAACCCCTTCTCCCTCTCCGGGCTTGACCCGGGGATGGCCCGAAGGGCCGGATGCGGGGCGGCGCTAACCTTTGAACGTTGGCGCAGCCCCTCACCCTGACCCTCTCCCCGCCTTGCGGGGAGAGGGGATGCGCTCAAGTCAGAAGTCGAACTTGTCGATGTTGTCCTTGGTGTAGACGAAGGGCGCCCCCAGCAGGATTTCGCTGCCGTTGATCACGTTGAGCTTGCCGAGCTTGCCGGCCTCGACGGAGGTGTCGCCGGGCTTCAGCTTGCCGTCCACGGCGGCGCGCATCACGTACATGGCCGCGTAGCCGAGATCGATCGGGTTCCACAAGACCACCGATTTCACGCAGTCGGCGTGGACGTATGGCTTCATCGCGTTCGGCGTGGCGAGGCCGACGACCGCGACCTTGCCGCAGAGGCCGGCCTTGGTCACCGCTTCGGCGGAAGCCGGCGTCGCGACCGACGTCATGCCGAACAGGCCCTTGAGCTTGTCGCCGTATTTGTTGATCAGCGTGGTCGCCTGGTTGAAGGACAGGTTGTTGTCCTCCTGCGCCTCGACCGTCTCGAGCCACTGCATCTTCGGGTGGCACTTGGCGGCGTAAGCCTGCATCTCCGAGATCCAGCGCGCCTGGTTCGGCGTGGTGAAGGTCGAGGTGACGATGGCGAAGCTGGCGTCCTCGCCGCTCTCCTTGGCCATCGAGTTCGATCATCGCCTTGCCGATGCCGTTGAACTGGGCCTGGTTGACGAACCATTCGCGCGCGTCGGGCGTCGAGTTGGCGTCGTAGCCGACGACGTGGATGCCCTTCCCGAGCGCTTTCTTGAGCACCGGCGCGATGGCGACGGGATCGTTGGCGGCGAACAGAATGCCGTCGACGCCGCTGGTGATGTAGTTGTCGATGAACTTGATCTGCTCGTCGATCTTGGCTTCGGTGGGCCCATCGGTCTTGGCCTTGACGTTGCCGAGCTCCTTGGCGGCGTCCTGGATGCCCTTCGACGTCGCGTTGAAGTAGCCGATGCCGATCAGCTTCGGCACGTCGACGACGGTGATCTCCTTGCCGGCCTTGTCCGGCGGGTTGGTCGGCTGCCCGCCGTCGTATTTCATCGGCGCCGGCGCCGGCGCCGGCTCCATCCCGCATGCGAGCGGGCTGGTCGGCAGATCGTCGCCGCCGTCCCACTTGGCGGCCGCGTTCGCGCCCGTCGCCCAGACTGACAGCGCCAACGCCGCCGCCGCCGTCGTCACCAGATACCTCGACGTCATTGTTACGTTTCCTTCCCTGCTTCGCCGCCCATGTGCGGCTAACTCCCTGACAACTCGTCACTCCCTTCGGCGCTGGAGCGAGCTTGCGATCAGCACCGACAGAATGAGCGCCACCCCGATGACGACGATGGTCGCGTCGCCCTTGACCCCCGTCAGCGCCAGCCCGTTCTTCAGGAGCTGGATCATCACGAGGCCGATCACCGTACCCCAGATCGTGCCCGAGCCGCCGAAAATGCTGGTTCCGCCAAGCACCACCGCCGCGATCACGTCGAGCTCGTAGCCCATGCCCATATCCATACGCGTGGTCGTCACGCGCGAGACGAGCACCACCGCCGCGAGCCCCGAGGCGAGGCCGGAGAGCGTGTAGATGACGAGCTTCGTCCGATCGACGTTGAGCGCGGAAAAACGCGCGGCCGTTTCGTTCGCGCCGATCGCGTAGAGCGTGCGCCCGAAGGTGGTCCTGTCGAGCGCGACGCCCGAAATCACGATCAGCACGATCAGGATCAGGAGCTGCGTCGGGACGCCGAAGACGTCGCCCTGGCCCAGGACATAAAACCATTCTGGATAGCCGCGAACGGAATGCGCCTGGCTCACCCCCTCGGCCAACCCGCGATAAAGCGCGAGCGTGGCGATCGTCATGATAAGCGGCGGCACCTTGATCCGCGTGATCACCAGGCCGTTGACGAAGCCGGCGAGGCCGCCGACGAACAGCGCAAAGACGATCGCGAGCGGCAGCGGAAAGCCGAAGGTCTTCCACGAAGTGCCGAGCATGACCGCGCTGAGGCCGACGATCGCCCCGACCGAGAGGTCGATGCCGCCGGTGATGATGACGAAGGTCATCGGCAGCGCGATGAGCCCGATCTCCGTCATCAACCGGCCCTGATTGAGTAGGTTGTCGACCGTGAGGAAGCGGTCGTTGAACGCGCCGAGGCCGATCAGCGCGACGACGAGGATGATCGCCAGCAGCGTCTCGTGGCGCTTGAGCCACCACGGCGCCCGGCGGGTGGAGGTTTCCGCAACGGCGCTCATTTTTTCCATCCCCGCGCCGCGCGGCGCTGGCGCCGCAGAATATCGGCGATGACGGTCGCGAGGATCAGGCCGCCGCGCAAGGCGTCGGTCCAGTAGGGCGAGACGTTGATGAAAACGAGGGCGCTGGTAATCTCGGCGATCAGGATGGCGGCGAGCGTCGAGCCGACCACGGTGCCGACGCCGCCGAGGATGCTGACGCCGCCGACGACGGAAGCGGTGATGATGGTGAGCTCGAGACCGGACGGCGTGGTCGACTGGATGACGCGGAGCTGCGTCGCATAGACGAGCGTCGCAAGACCGGCAAACAGCCCGTGGATGGCGAACACCATCACGACCGTGCGCTGCGGGTCGACGCCGCAGAGCCGCGCGGCTTCCGCATTGCCGCCGGTCGCGTAGATCGCGCGGCCGCGCGGCGAATAGCGCATCCAGAGCGCGGCGAGCGCGGTGGCGACGACCATGATGACGACCGGCATCGGGACGCCGAGCACGTTGAGGTCGGCGAGGTGGAAGCTCTGCGGTAGGTCGGTGATCCACCGGCCGCCGGTGACGCTGATGAGCCCGCCCTTCAGGATCGACAACATGCCGAGCGTGACCACGATCGCTGGGATGCGCAGATAGGCGACGATGACGCCCTGCGCCGCCATCACGGCGACGCCGAGGACGAGCGGGGCGAGCCAGGTCACGACGGTCGGCGCGCCGGCGACCGCGAGCGAGCCGCTGACCGTCGCCAGCACGCCGATCAGCGCGCCGACCGAAATGTCGATGTTGCCGGAGACGATGACCATCGACATGCCGATGGCGGCGATCGCGATATAGGCGTTGCCGAGCAGGATGTCGGCGAGATTGCGATAGGCGAGGAAGCGCGGATTGACGAACCCGACCACGACCGCAAGGCCGATCACGGCGACCGCGAGCAGCGCCTCCTGCGAGGCGAAGCGCCTGAGGAGGCCCGCGCGCGGGGCGGCTGCGCTGGTGAATGGAATGGCGCTCATGCCGCGCGCTCCATCGTCGGCGCCGAGCCCATCATCGCCGCGCCGACCGCCTCCGAGGTCGCGCGCGCGCGGTCGAACTCGGCGACGAGCCGGCCTTCGCGCATGACGAGCACGCGATCGCTCATGCCCAGCACCTCGGGCAGCTCGCTCGAGATCATCAGGATCGCGACCCCGTCGGCCGCGAGCTCGCACATCAGGCGATGAATCTCGGCCTTGGCGCCGACGTCGATGCCGCGGGTCGGCTCGTCGAGGATGAGAAGCTTCGGATTATTGGCGAGCCACTTGCCCAGCACGATCTTCTGCTGGTTGCCGCCGGAGAGGCGGCCGGCGATCTCGTCGACGCTACTCGTCTTGACGCTGAAGCGCTTGACGCCGGCCTCGGCCAGACGACGCTCGGCCGCGCGGTCGATGAAGCCGAGGCGCGACAGGGCGCCGAGCGCGGCGAGCGAGAAATTGTGCAATACGCTCATCGGCCGGACGAGGCCCTGGACTCCTCGGTCCTCGGGCACGTAGGCGATCCCGCGTGCGCGGGCGCTCTCGGGGGAATGGACATGGATAACCTCGGCGTTGAGCCGGATCTCGCCTTGCTCGGCCGGCGTGATGCCGAACAGGACCTGGGCGAGCTCGCTGCGCCCCGAGCCGACGAGCCCGGCGAGGCCGACGATCTCGCCCGCGCGCACGGTCAGGCTGACGTTCCGGGTCATTGGCCGCCGGACGAGATCACGCGCCTCGAGCACCGGCGCGCCGATCGGTACGGCGCTCTTGGGAAAGAGGCTCTCGATGCGCCGCCCGACCATCATCTGGACGAGTTCGGCCGCATTGGTCTCCGCCATCGCGCGCGATCCTACGTAGGCGCCGTCGCGCAACACCGTGACGCGGTCGGCGATCTCGAACAGCTCGTCGAGCCGATGGCTGATGTAGACGATCCCGACGCCGCGGCTTTTGAGCTTGCGGACGATGTCGAACAGGCGCTTGACGTCGCTCTCGGTCAGCGCGGCGGTCGGCTCGTCCATGATCAGGATGCGCGCGTCGTGCGACAGCGCGCGCAGGATCTCGACCCGCTGGCGGTGGCCGACCGACAGCGCGCCGACGATCTGGTCGGCGGCGAGGTCGTCGATCTCGAGCGAGGCGAGCAGCGCCTCGGCCTCCGCCCGCATGGCGCGCCAGTCGATCCGGCCGCCGCGGGCGCGGGGCGCATGGCCGAGAAAGATGTTCTCGGCGACGGTGAGCTCGGGAAAGAGCAGCAACTCCTGATAGATGGTCGCGACCCCGGCGCGCTTCGCCTCCTCGGGCGCGGCGAAGCGCGTCGCGCGCCCGTCGATCAGGATCTCGCCGGCGTCCGGCTGATAGACGCCGGAGACGATCTTGATCAGCGTCGACTTGCCCGCGCCGTTCTCGCCGAGCAGCGCGTGAACCTCGCCGGCGTTGACGTCGAACGAGACGCCGCTCAGCGCGCGCACGCCGGGAAAGCTCTTCTCGAGGCCGCGCACCTCGAGCAGCGGGGCGGTCGACGTCGGCGTCGCGCTCATGCGGCCTCCGTGGCTTGCGACTCCGGCTCGACGACGACCGTCCGCACGCCTGCGTCCGCGAGCATGCCAAGCGCCTCGGGCGCCGCGCCCGAGTCGGTAATCAGCGTATGGATGCGCTGAAGCGGGCAGACGACCAGGCTGCCGCGCGGAGCGAACTTCGAAGAATCGGCGAGAACGACAAGCCGGTCGGCGCGCTTGAGGAGCTTCGTCTCGGCGCGGGCGATCAGCGGATCGCCCTCGATCAGGCCGAGGGGACCGATCGAGATCGCGCTCATGAACATGATCCGCGCCGAATAATGCTGGATCGCGTCGTCGTCGAAGGGCGCGACGATCAGCTTCTGGTCCCGATAGACCTCGCCGCCGGGCAGTGCAACGCGGTTCTGGGTCTCGTGGATCAGGAATTCCGCGAGCGGATAGGAGTTGGTGAGAATCTTCAGCCGCGCGGCGCGCAGAAACTCCGACATCTGATAGGTCGTCGTGCCGCCGTTGATGATGACGACGTCGCCATCCGAGCACATGTCGACTGCGCTGCGGGCGATCGCACGCTTGGCCGCGATGTTGATCGTCCGGGTCGAATCGAAGGACCGCGTGGCGAGCGGCGTCGGCGCCATGGCTTTCGAAAAGGCGCCGTCCCGCGCCTGGATGCCGCCGTGCAGACGTTCGGCAAGCCCGATCTCGGCAAGCCGCACCGCGTCGCGCCGCGCCGAGGCCGCTGACACCCCTGTCGCCGCCATGATGTCGGCGATCGACAGGAACCCGCGTTCGGCGAGGAGGTTTCGGACGATTTCGGCGCGCTGACGTTCGCGCATGATGCCCTTGCCGTTTCCTCGATCGGTCGATGTTTGTGTGCTACGCTGCCACTGGCCATGCGAGCTGTCAATCACGTTCGCTCGCATTTGATCATTGCAGCGCACAAATCGGCGTCTTTGTTGACGGATTGTGATTGATCTTGTAATCTATGATCAAAATCGCTCGATAATCGCGAGGAACGACCGATGAGTGGCCCCGCCTCCGGCCTCTATGCGCCGCTTCCCGATCTGTGGGACGACGCGCACGCGGCCAAGCTCGATGACCCGCAGCTGCTGCTCTACCGCTCCAATCTCCTCGGCAGCGACTTGCGCATCACCAATTTTGGCGGCGGCAACACCTCGGCCAAGATCGACGGCGTCGATCCGTTGACCGGCAAGACGGTCAAGGCGCTGTGGGTCAAGGGTTCGGGCGGCGACATCGGCTCGATGAAGCTCGACGGCTTCTCGACTCTCTATCTCGACAAGCTCCTCGGCCTGCGGTCCGTCTATCGCGGCCTCGCGCACGAGGACGAGATGGTGGCCTTGTTCAACCACTGCACCTTCAACCTCAACCCGCGTGCGACCTCGATCGACACGCCGCTGCACGGCTTCATCCCGCACGCCCATGTCGACCACGTCCACGCCGACGCGGTGATCGCGATCGCGGCGAGCGCCAACGCCGAAGCGCTGACGCGCGAGATCTATGGCGAGGAGATGGGCTTTCTCGCCTGGCAGCGGCCGGGCTTCGATCTCGGCCTGAAGCTCGGCGATCTCGCCGTGGCGAACCCGCGCCTGAAGGGCGTGGTGCTCGGCGGGCACGGTCTCTTCACCTGGGGCGAGACCGCGAGGGCCTGCTACCAAACGACGCTCGCGATGATCAACAAGGCCTCGGCCTGGCTCGCCGCCAACGCGAAGGGCGCGGCGTTTGGCGGCGCGGCGGTCGAGGCCTTGCCGTCGGAAGAGCGGCGGGCGGTCGCGGCGCGGCTGATGCCGGCGATCCGCAAGCGCATTTCGGCCGGCGAGCGCAAGATCGGCCATTTCACCGACGCGCCGGAAGTGCTCGAGTTCGTCGATGCGCGCGACCTCGAGGCTCTCGCGGCGCTCGGAACGTCCTGCCCGGACCACTTCCTGCGGACGAAGATCCGCCCGCTCGTGCTGCCCTTCGACGCCACGGCGCGCAATCTCGACGCGGTCGTCGCTTCGCTCGACGAAAGCCTCGAAGCCTATCGCGCCGATTACGCCGCCTATTACCAGCGCTGCAAGCGGCCGAACTCGCCGGCGATGCGCGACCCGAACGCCGTCATCTATCTGGTTCCCGGCGTCGGCATGCTGTCCTTCGCCAAGGACAAGGCGACGGCGCGGATCGCGGCGGAGTTCTACGTCAACGCAATCAACGTCATGCGCGGCGCTTCGAGCGTCAGCCGATACGTCGGGCTCGACGAGCAGGAGGCCTTCGACATCGAGTACTGGCTGCTCGAGGAGGCGAAGCTCCAGCGCATGCCTAAAGCCAAGGCGCTCGCGGGCCGCGTCGCGCTCATCACCGGCGGGGCCGGCGGCATCGGGCGCGCGATCGCGGCCCGGCTGATGGCCGAGGGCGCCTGCGTCGTTCTCGCCGACATCGACGCGGCGAGCCTCGATGAGACGGTCGCTGCGTTCCGCAAGAGCTTCGGCAGGGACGCCGCCGTCGGCGCAGCCGGCGACGTGACGGACGAAGCCGCCGTCGCGGCCGCCTGTCGCGACGCCGTCCTCGCCTATGGCGGGATCGACATCGTCGTCGCCAACGCCGGCATCGCCTCGGCGGCCCCGTTCGAGGACACGTCGCTCGAATTGTGGAACCGGAATATCGCCATTCTCGCGACCGGCTATTTCCTCGCCGCGCGCGAGGGCTATCGCGTGATGAAGGACCAGGGGCTCGGCGGCAGCATCGTGTTCATCGCCTCGAAGAACGCGCTCGCCGCCTCGCCCGGCGCCTCGGCCTATTGCACAGCGAAGGCCGCCGAGGTGCATCTGGCGCGCTGCATCGCGCTCGAAGGCGCGCCGCTCGGCATCCGCGCCAACACGGTCAATCCGGACGCCGTGCTGCGCGGCTCGAAAATCTGGCAGGGCGAATGGCGCACGCAGCGCGCCGCCTCGAACAAGGTGTCGGAGGACGACCTCGAAGAGGTCTACCGCCAGCGCTCGCTCCTGAAGCGCTCCGTCTATCCGGAGGACATCGCCGAGGCGGTCTATTATTTCGCCTCCGACTTGTCCGCCAAGAGCACCGGCAACATTCTCAACGTCGACGCCGGCAACGCGGCCAGCTTTGCCCGGTAGGGTCGCCCGAGAGGGGAGGACAAAGATGTCGTACCGCATTCCCGACTCGCTGATCGCCGAGGCGAACACGAAACGCGCCGCCGAACTCGAAGACGACTACGGCGCGCTGGGACGACAGCTCGCGCGGCGCGGGCTCGACATCGAGGCGATCACCGCCAAAACGGCCGCTTTCGGCGTCGCCGTACCGACCTGGGGCGTCGGCACCGGCGGCACGCGCTTCGCCCGCTTTCCCGGCCCCGGCGAGCCGCGCGACGTGTTCGACAAGCTCGAGGACTGCGCGACGATCCAGCAGCTCACGCGCGCCACGCCGACCTGCTCGCCGCATTTCCCCTGGGACAAGGTCAGCGATTATCGCGCGCTCGCCGAACTCGCCAAGGCGCTCGGCGTCGGCTTCGACGCGGTCAATTCCAACACTTTTCAGGACCAGCCCGGGCAGAAGCTCTCCTACAAGTTCGGCTCGCTCACCCACGCGTCGAAGGCCGTGCGGGACCAGGCGGTCGCGCACAATCTCGAATGCATCGAGATCGGCGAGAAGCTCGGCTCGAAGGCGCTGACGGTGTGGATCGCCGACGGCTCCAACTTCCCCGGCCAGTCGAACCTCAATCGGGTGTTCGACTGGTATCTCGAGTCGCTTGCCGAGATCTATGCAGCGCCTGCCCGGCGACTGGCGCGTGTTCCTCGAGCACAAGCTCTACGAGCCGGCCTTCTATTCGACCGTGATTTCGGATTGGGGAACGAGCCTGATGGCGGCCGAGGCGCTGGGCCCGAAGGCCTATTGCCTGGTCGACCTCGGCCACCATGCGCCGAACGTCAACATCGAGCAGATCGTGGCGCGGCTGATCCGCGTCGGCCGCCTCGCCGGCTTCCATTTCAACGACTCGAAATACGGCGACGACGATCTCGACGCGGGCTCGATCGACCCGTTCCGCCTGTTCCGCGTGTTCAACGAGCTCGTCGACGCGGCCGAGCGCAAGGCGCCGGGCTTCGACCCGGCCTACATGCTCGACCAGTCGCACAACGTCACGGACCCGATCGAAAGCCTGATGGTCTCGGCGGTCGAGACGCAGCGCGCCTACGCCCAGGCGCTCGCCGTGGATCGGGCGGCCTTGGCCGCGGCGCAAGACGCGAGCGACGTCATGCTCGCGCACCGGCTGCTCAAGGCCGGTTTCGTCACCGACGTCTCGCCGATCCTGGCCGAGGCTCGGCGTCGCCAGGGCGGCGCTGTCGATCCCGTCGCCGCGTATCGCGCCTCGGGCTACCGGGCGAAAAAAGCCGAGGAGCGGCCAGCCGTCGCGCGGTCGTCGTCAGGCATCGTGTGACGTCTCGACCGCGGGCTCTATTTCAGAGCTAGGTCGCCGACGGCGCCACGATCACATCGCGCCACTCGGGATGCTTTTTCACTTCGCCGATCACGTAGGGACAGACCGGGAGGATCTTGAAATCGGTCGCGCGCGCGTCGGCGATCAGGCGCTCGACCAGAGCCCGCGCGACGCCCGTCCCGTGCAGGCTGACCGGCGCCTCGGTGTGATCGGCGCTGATCAGTCTCGGCCCGCGCCGAGTAAAGGCCAGCTGCGCCATGCCGTCGCGGCCGTCGACCCGGGCCACATACCGGCCTCCGGATCCCGTATCCTCTTTCTCGATATGGACAGCCCAACTCATTGCACGCTCCCGCTTCGCAGCGCGCCGACCGGACGCGCCCACTCCACCAAGGCTTCCCCCCCAATCCGGCGCCCGTGTAACGGGCAACCGAATTGAACAAACCCTCACGTTCGGTGGAGCGGTCGCGCCGTGGCCGCACCCTGCCGTTCCCTACGCGGCCTGAGCTCTCTGTGGCTGTCCCGTCCCATCCAGAGCGGGCCCAGCGACTTCTCCCAGGGCATGCAGCACGCTGTCGACGCCGGCCGGCGAGATGCGGATGAGACCGGTGTACGGGCTGCTGAGTTCGAGGATCAGGAAGATCGCCGTCGCGATCGAGATCGCGCCGGCAAGATCAGCGATGACCGTGACCGCGTTTGGCGTCGCCACGAGTCCGTTGCCGAGGAACAGAGCGGCCGCCCAGCAGATCACGATGGTCAGCACATGGGGCGGGAAGGGGCTCGCGAGTTGACGCGTCATGAGCATCTGAGTGTCTTGATAGGTCCTGGCGAGATCCCAGGCCTTAGTGAGCAGACGCCGCTGTCTCTCGGTCGCGGGCTGGAGGCTATCGAAATAGCCGTCGAGGCCTGCGAAGATCGCTTTCATCTCCTCGAACGTGAACGGCCGCGGCCCTTGCTGGGCGTCGCCGAAAAAGCGGACGCGCGACCGCTCGAGCGAGGCACGAAGGCCCGCCCGGCCGGAGGCGCCCTCCGGTCCGTAATGTTCGAGCGCGAGGTCGATATCGGCTACGATGGGCCCGAGCGAGTAGGCTTCCGACTGCTGGGCGGCGAACACGGAAAAGGCCGTGTACACCAGGAAGCCGAGAACGAGCGCGAGCAAAAGCGACACGAGGCCGATCATGGCCCCAACGGCGCCCTTGGACGCGGTAAGGACATCCGGCGCGACCAGGTCTTGCAGCAGCATGCCCAGGACGCTTGCCGCAAAGGTCGTCAGTCCAACAACGGTCGCACGGGTGAGCGGAGTCATGAGCCTCGCGGGTCAGGAGCGTCGGGAACCGATATGCTGCTTATTTATAGGTATCTTTTTCGTCGATCGCTACCGCAAGTTGATACATCTCTGCCTTGCAATTCCGCGTGCGGTCCGACTCCGGACGTTGGCGTCACTGCTCGGCTTGACGCTGCCGCCAGAGTCGGACCACACGCGTTGGGTCGCGCGTCCCTTCCGGCGCCGGACGCGAGGGGACGCAGGAGACGATGAGGAGACAAGTTTGAGGTGTCTGTATTCGATCCTCTTCGCCGCGCTGGCGCTGGTTGCGACCGCCTGTCCGGCTTCCGCCGCTGGCGATCCCGCCGCGGGCGAGGCCAAATTCAAGGTCTGCCGCATCTGCCATCAGATCGGCGAGGGGGCGCGGAACTTCGTCGGGCCGGAGCTCAACGGCGTGGTCGGCCGCAAGGCGGGCAGCGTGCCGGGCTACAACTACTCGGACGCCAACAAGAATTCCGGCCTCACCTGGGACGAGGCGACGCTGGCGAAATACCTGCGCAACCCACGCGCCGTCGTGCCGGGCACCAAGATGGCCTTTCCGGGCCTGCCGACCGACGAGGACGCAGCCAACGTGATCGCCTATCTCAAGCAGTTCGGACCGGACGGGAAGAAAAACCAGTGACGAGCGTTGGCGCCGACGCGCCGATTGTAGCCGCGCTCCCCCCGGGTCTGAGCCCGGGGGTCGGCGACGCGGTCCGACGCGGTCCATAGGGCGTTCGCAAGAACGCCCGTCTATCGACGGGCTTTCGGGCGTTCGCAAGAACGCCCGTCTATCGACGGGCTTTCGACCGCGTCTACAAGCGCGATTCGCGCCGTCAAGCGTGCGCGGCCTCGTCGATCGGCGCGAGCATGCGCTCGATCGCGTCGATGTCGGTCTCGCCCGCCGCGCGCATCTTGGCCTCCGCCCCGCGATAGAGCGCAACGACCCGCCGTCCTTCGTCGGTCAGCGCCGCGCCGCCGCCCTTCGCCCCGCCGTGGTGGGCGGCGACCAAAGGCGAGGCGAAAAGCTGGTTCAGCTCGTCGACCAGCAGCCAGGCGCGGCGGTAGGACATGGCGTGGGCCCGGCCCGCCGCCGAGATCGAGCCCGTCTTGTCGATCGCTTCGAGGAGCGCGATCTTGCCCGCACCGAGCCTGCGTCCGGCTTCGAAATCGAGGCGGACCGTCAATCGTGTCGGCATGTCGTCCTCCCTTTCTGCGCCTTCACGCCGGCGAGCCCGCTCGACCCGAATGAGCGAAGTCCCAATAAAGCTCGCGCGCGCGGCGGAACGCCGGTCCCGGCTGGAGATCGCGACCTTCGATGCGCCGAACGGGCAGGACCTTGCCGAAATTGCCGACGACGAAAATCTCGTCGGCGGCCTCGAAATCCGCGAAAGTCAGCGTCGCCTCACGGACGTCGCGACCGTCGGCGCTGAGCAACTGCAAAACGCGCTGGCGGGTAATGCCATTGAGGAACGATCCGTTGGCGATGGGCGTCATCGCCACGCCGTCCCTGGCCAAAAAGACGTTGGCCGTCGCGAGTTCCGCGACATTGCCAAGCCCGTCCGCCAGCAGGCAATTGTCGAAGCCGCGCGAGCGCGCCTCGATCAGCGCGCGGCCGTTGTTCGGATAGAGGCAGCCCGCCTTCGCCTCGATCGGCATGGTGACCGCGAGCGGCTTCACGAAGGGCGAGCGGGTGATCGAGACGCCGGTCGGCTTCGGCAGCGGCGCCTCGTAGACGCACAGGCAAAAGCGGGTCGATTCCGGATTCGGCGGCACGGACGAATTGTGTCCGCTCTCCTCCGCCCAGTACATCGGACGAATGTAAAGCTCCGCGCCCGCCGGGAATTTCCGGATTCCCTCCTCAGCCAGGCCGCATATCGACTCGGCGCTCATCGTCGGCTCGAGCCCCATCGCCCTGGCCGAGCGGTTGACGCGCTGGCAATGCCGGTCGAGGTCGGGCGCGACGCCGTCGAAGGCTCGGGCGCCGTCGAACACGCTCGAACCGAGCCAGAAGGCGTGGGTGCGCGGGCCGACGATCGGGGGATTGCCCTCGAGCCATTGACCGTCGAGATACGTGTACGTCTGCGACCAAGCGGGCATGAACTGACTCCTCCCTCTGCCGGCAATCGGCGGAAACATTGATTTTGGCCCCTTTGCCTGGGCTCAGTCCAGCGGCGCGACGCCTTCGGTCTCCGCGCCGAGGCTTGCGGCCGCCTCCTCGACCCGCCTCCCGCCAAGAATACGCTCCGGCGCGATCTCGGCCAGCGGAACGAGGACGAAGGCGCGGTTGAGGGCCTCGGGATGCGGCAGGACGAGCCGGTCGGTGCGCATCGCCACGTCGTCGTAGGCGATGATGTCGATGTCGATAAGGCGCGGCCCCCATCGCTCGCCCGGCCTCCGGCCGAGCGCGGTCTCGATCGCTTTCACCCGGTCGAGCAGCGCCTCGGGCTCGAGATCGGTGCGGGCCAGCGCGCAGGCGTTGACGAACCAGTCCTGGTCGGTCTTTCCCCACGGCGGGGTGCGATAGAAGCGGGAGGCCGCGACGAGCGCGATCCCCGGCTCGTCGTCGAGCGCTGCCAGCGCGCGGCGCAGAGCGCCCGCCTTGTCGCCCACATTGCCGCCGAGCGCAAGGACGATTTCGGCGCGCCCATCGGCCGTTCGTTCGAGCTTCGGCCGTGCGGCGGCGGCGAGCGTCCGGACCACGTCGAGCGCCTGCCGGTGCTCGGCGACGTCATGGACGCGCAACACCGAGGCGCCGCGCATCAGCGCGACCACGTCGGCGGCGAGCGTGCCGACGAGGCGCTCGGCTGGAGCGCCGCCGACGATCCGGCCGATGAACGACTTGCGCGACAACCCGACGAGGACGGGCGCTCCCAGCCGGCGGAAGCGATCGAGATTCCAGATGCATTGGTAATTCTGCTCGGGCGTCTTGCCGAAGCCCAAGCCCGGGTCGAGCAGGATCCGGCCGAATGGAACGCCGGCGCGGGCGGCGAGCCTCAGCGACCGCGCAAAGAAGCGCTCGACGTCGTCGAGAACGTCGATCGTCGCGTCCGCCGCCTCGCGATTGTGCATCACGACCACCGCCGAGCCGGTCTCGGCGACCGCGTCGGCCATGCCGGGATCGCGCTCAAGGCCCCAGACGTCATTGATCACCGAGGCGCCGAGGCCTGCGGCGGCCCGCGCCACCGACGCTTTCGAGGTATCGATCGAGAGGGGCGCATCCAGTTCGCGCGCGAGCGCCTCGAGCACCGGCGCGACCCTCCCCAGTTCCTCCTCGGCGCTGACCGGGGCGTGGCCGGGCCGGGTCGATTCGCCGCCGATGTCGATGATCGCCGCGCCCTCGGCCGCGAGCGCCTTCGCATGCGCAACCGCGACGCTCGCGTCGAAATGGCGCCCGCCGTCGGAAAACGAATCCGGCGTGACGTTGACAATGCCCATCAGGACGGGCGACCGGCCGAGCGCGGCCAGGAAGCGGTCGCGCTGGCCGCGACGGCGGTCTTCAGTCATCGGACGCTGGGCAAAGGCGTGATGTATTCTGATCGAATCGCGCCGAAAACCCTCATCCGGCCCTTCGGGCCACCTTCCCCCCGAGGGGGAAGGGGACACCCCTCTCCCTCGGGGAGAGGGAAGCCGCGAAGCGGCAGGGTGAGGGTTCGCTGGCGCGACCCAATGTCATCACGCGCTAGTGCCGGCCGGGCCGCGGCGCAAGCCAGTGTCCTCATGCGGCCAGCGCCGCCAGGATGCGCGCCCAGGACCGGGCGCCCTTCACGAACGAGGTCCGCTCGTACTTCTCGTTGGGCGAGTGCATGGCGTCGTCTTCGAGCGAGAAGCCGACCAGCAGGCTGTCCATGTTCAGTTCGCGCTTGAACGAGCCGACGATCGGGATGGAGCCGCCGCAGCCGATCAGCACGGCGGGCTTGCCCCATTCGGTCTCGAGCGCGCGGCGGGCGCGGCGAAGCGCCTCGTTCTTGATTGGCAGGGTGATCGCCGGGCTGCCGCCGTGGCCGATGAACTCGGCCTTGACGTCGGGCGGCAGCCGCGCCTCGACGAAGGCGCGGAAGGACTGGACGATTCGCTCGGGGTTCTGCGCGCCGACCAGCCGGAACGACACTTTGGCGCTCGCCTTGGCGGGCAGCACGGTCTTCATTCCCACGCCGGTGTAGCCGCCGACGACGCCGTTGACCTCGCAGGTCGGGCGCGACCAGACCTGCTCGAGCAGCGTGCGGCCGCGCTCGCCGGCGAGCGTCGTCAGGCCGACGTCGCCGAGGAAGGACTTGGGGTCGACATCGAGCGCGTCCCATTGCGCCTTGATGTCCTCGGGCAACTCCTCGACGCCGTCGTAGAAGCCGGGCAGGGCGACCGCGCCATTGTCGTCGTGCAGCGCGCCGAGGATGCGCGAAAGCGCGTGGATCGGGTTCACGGCGGCGCCGCCGTAGACGCCCGAATGCAGGTCGCGGTTGGCGCCGGTGAGGATCACCTCGTCGGCGACGATCCCGCGCAGCGCGGTGGTGATCGCCGGCGTCGAGGCGTTCCACATCCCCGTGTCGCAGACGAGCGCGACGTCCGCCTTCAGCAATTTGGCGTTCTCCGCGAGGAAGGGCGCCAGCGACGGCGAGCCGGTCTCCTCCTCGCCTTCGAACAGCGCCGTCACCGCGCATGGCGGCCCGCCGAACTTCTGGAAGGCGCGGCAAGCCTCCAGGAAGGTCATCAGCTGGCCCTTGTCGTCCGAGGCGCCGCGCGCCACGATCCGCTCGCCGCGCGGCCCCGCCTCGAGCTTGGGTTCGAACGGCGGCGAACGCCAGAGCTCGAGCGGATCGGCCGGCTGGACGTCGTAATGGCCGTAGAACAGCACGTGCGGCGAATCGCGCCGGGCCGCCTTGATATTGCCGACCACCATCGGGCGCCCGGCCGTCGGGCGCTTCGCCGCCTCGAAGCCGATGGCGGTCAGCTCGGCGACGAGCCAATCGGCCGCCCTTTCGCAATCGGCGTAGTGGTCGGGCGCGGCGGACACCGAGGGTATTTTGAGAAAGTCGAACAGCCGGTCGAGCGCCGGCCCGGTGTTGGCGTCGATCGCAGAGAGCGCCTCGTCGAGCATGGTCATAACCTTCCGCCCCTCCGCAATCGGCCGTTCCCTTGAACGCCGCCCGCCGTTGTAGCAGGCCCGGCGCCGGTCTTCCATCGGGGCGGACGCCGGGGAGTGGGCGAGGGGTCAAAACCTGACGCTTAGTTCTTATGCGCGGCCGGCCCCGACAGTGCAGCGCATGGGGAGAGTCGACGTGAAGTGGGCGTTGCAAATCGCGGCTTTGGACGCCTCAATTGAGCGGGGAGCGAACCTTTGATCACCTGATTTTTGCATCGCTCGAAATTTGCGGGTCCGCGACCTTCCTTAGAGGCGGGAATCCAGTATGAGCTTTGGGAGACCGAGATCGGAGCCAGCACCCAGCCCCCCAAGCTTGCGCGGGCTGCAGCGAGATTGGTCAATCTCTCTGTCTTTTATCACAAGCCCCCTTGTGTTATTGAATTTTCTAATCTCCCTGACGCGCCGCGTGAAAGCATCGCGTATGCTCGGCGTTGAGCCACAGGGGCGTGGCTCTAACATGAACGAGTTCAGTCGTTTTGGTTTTGGGAGGAGGGCGCCATTGCACTCGATCAAGTCTCGGATCGGCGTTGCGACCATGCTTGCGACGATTTGGAACACAGGAGCGTTTTGTCAAGCTTCATCGCCGTCAAAGGATGTTGGCTATCAAGCAGAGCACAATCTCCCTGCAAATATGTGGCTAATGCCAAATGGACGTTATGTACTGCACATACCCTCCAAAAATAAGTGGCTGATGGCACCGACACTTGATGGGCCATGGACAGAAATGCGCAGGGGGGATAGTGCCAATGATCCAAACACTTATGTATGGCGTCCTATACCTGGAGATGAGCAGCCAGGCTTACTCACTAAGAATCAAAGCTCTGTGGAGATCATGGCATCCTGGGCAGTGACGGATAGTGCTGTTCAAAATAGTTATTGTTTGATGATTTGTGTTAAGTTATGGTATAGGTGTTTTTGAAATTGCTTTTTTATTCCGTAGTGTATCTTATAATCGACGTAGGAATAGGGGAAACCTGTTCACCGTATCAGTAATTTCTCGGTGCTTTCTTTTGCTCCGCCTCGGCCTTGCGCTGCGAAGCAGGTTCCGCGTGAGGTTAGGTCGGGCCTTTTTTCAAAGCGCCGTCTTTTGGGCGCGTCTCAAAGCCCCTGATTGGGCAAAAATCGCTCTTTCAAGAGCGACTTGCAAAACCCCATCTTCCGCGACCCAAACCGGAATCGGGGTTTCAACTGACAGAAATCAAAGGGCGGACCTTGTTTTGCAAGTGCCTCTCAAGTCGGTCGATTTATGCACCAACCGACCCTCCGCTCCGCGTCGGCTTTACGCGTTCACCGCGCCGTCGGGGAAGGTGGGAAAATTGCGCACTCCTGCCCTTTCAGCCGGGCTTCAGACGTCGGAGTTCGACCACTAGGAGACGCGTCGTAGCGTATGAGCGTGGTGCCGGACCACCGGTGGCGCATGGATTAACGCTCCGCCCGTCGCGCCAGCTCTGATCGCGCAACCCCTGCTCGTCATCCCGGCTGACGCGAAGGTTGCGCAAGCCCCGCGAATCGAAGAATTGATTTGCAAGGGCGACCCGTGTTGTCGATGAGTTTGTCCCGATCGCGGACTTCCGTGCGCTCGAAAGGCGCTCGTGCAAAAACTCAGGAGGAAATTCGTGTCGACAAAGGCAATTGCGGGGTCCTTGGCCGCGCTCCTTATGTGTAGCGGCGCAGCGCAGGCGCTGACCCTGACCAGCCCCGACATCAAGCCGGGGGCGCGCATTGCGGACGAGCAGGTCTATGGCGGGTGCGGGGGCAAGAATATCTCGCCGGCGCTGAGCTGGTCGGACGCCCCGAAGGGCACGAAGAGCTTTGCGCTCAGCGTCTACGATCCCGACGCGCCGACCGGCAGCGGGTTCTGGCACTGGGTCGTCTTCGACATTCCGCCGGACGTCATGAGCCTGCCGAAAGGCGCCGGCGACCCGAAGAGCGACGCCGCGCCGAAGGGCGCCATCCAGAGCCGCACCGACTGGGGCGTCCCGGGCTATGGCGGTCCATGCCCACCCAAAGGCGACAAGCCGCACCATTATCATTTCACGATCTTCGCGGTGGACACGGACAAGCTCGACGCCGACGAAAACTCCTCGGCGGCGGTCGTCGGCTTCAACCTTCACTTCCACACACTGGCGAAGGCGACGCTCACAGGCATTTGGGGACACTGAGACGCGCAAGCGGGCCGGGGCGCGAACCTGCTCCCGCTACTCTCCTCAGGGGGGCGCCGGCGCGTCCCTTCTCCACGCTTGCGGGGAGAAGGTGGCGCGTAGCGCCGGATGAGGGGCAGCGCCAAGCCTGCGAGGTTGGCGCTGCCCCTCACCCCGGCCCTCTCCCCGCAGGCGGGGCGAGGGAGGATTCGCATCCGCGTCACTGCGTCAGCCGCGTCCCGAGATCAGCGTCGAACGCCGACTTTCTCTCCGGCGCCAGAGCTGGGACCGGATGGGTCGCCCGGCGGACCTGTCCGGTCCAGTCGCGAAATTTTGACCGCTTGCTTGTGATAACCCGCTAACGCCTGCCGAAGTCGTGAAGGCTGGCGCCGGCGTTTGACCATTGTCCCACTTGCAAAGCCCGAGCTCCGCGGGGACAAGTTCCGCCCAGCGAAAGGGGAGGGAAGGCTTGGCGCAGCATTTCGATCCGCGCAATGCGCCGTTCGACCGGCTGACCGGCGAGGAGGTCGACGTCGTCCGCGATACGCTCGACATCGCATATTACCGGCCGAACGAAACCATCATCGCCGGCGGCGCGGCGCCGGAAAGCCTGTTCATCGTCATCAAGGGGGCGGTCGAGGAGCGCGACGGCGACGATCTCGTGGCGCTTCGGGGCCCCGGCGACATGTTCGATTCGCGCGCTCTGGTGCAAGGCCGCAGCTCCAACGCCTTTGTCGCGCGCGAGGAGACGCTCTGCAACCTGCTGCCGCGCGCCGTGACGCTGCGGCTCATCAACGCGAACCCGCGCTTCGCCTCGTTCTTCTACCTCGATATCGCCCACAAGCTCGACACGCTGTCGCGCGAGGAGGAGGAGGCGCGCTTCACGCCTCTCTTGGGGGCGCGGGTGGGCGAGCTCTTCCATCATCCCGCCATCTATGTCGACGCCGCCGAGACGATCGCCGAAGCCGGCGCGCTGATGCGGGACCACAAGACCTACGCCCTCTTCGTCACCGCGGCCGACGGCGTCGGCATCCTCACCCGCTCGGATCTCCTCAACGCCGTCCTTTGCGAGCGCCGGCCGCTCGACGGCGCCGTCGGGCCCCTGGCGCATCGCCCGGTCGTCTGCGTCGCACCAGACGACCTCGTGACGACGGCGCTCCTGCGCATGACCAAGTCCAACAAGCGCCGCGTCGCCATCGGCGAACACGGCCAGTTCGTCGGCTTGCTCGAGGACATCGACCTTCTGAGCTTCCTCGCCGGCAACTCGCAGCTTGTCGCGGGGCGGATCGACCGGTCGCGCGCCGTCGCCGACCTCGCGCGCGCGGCGCTCCGGATCGAGCCGCAGATTCGCCTGATGCGCCGGCAAGGGGTGAGGATCGACCTCGTCTGCGAGATCGTCTCCGATCTCAACCGGCGCCTGCATCGAAAGCTCTTCGATCTCGTCGCGCCGACCTCCATCCGCGAGGCCGGCTGCCTCGTGGTGATGGGCAGCGAGGGACGCGGCGAGCAGACGTTCCGCACCGACCAGGACAACGGGCTCATCCTCGCAAGGCCCGTGCCGGATGAGGACCTCGCCAAGTTCCGCGCCGACGTCTTCGACGCGCTGGCTGAATGCGGCTTTCCGCCATGCCCGGGCGATGTGATGGTGCGCAATCCGGTGTGGTCGAAGACGCTCGACGACTATCGCGACGATTTCCAGCGCTGGCTTGCTGTGTCGGACGAGACGGGCGCGATCAACATCGCGATCTTCTACGACGCCGAGGCGACCGCCGGCGATCCCGCGCTTCTCCGGGCGGCCAAGCAGGCGCTGATCGACCTCATGCACGGCGAGCGGTTGCGGCTCGCGCGCTTTGCTCGCGCGATCGACGCCTTCCCGACGCCGATCGGCTTCTTCAACAATCTCGTCACTTCGAAGGCCGAGGGCGACGCGCTTGATTTGAAGAAGGGCGGCGTCTTTCCGATCGTGCACGGCGTCAGGGCGCTGGCGCTGGAGAAGGGGCTGCACGAGACAGGCACGGCGGCGCGCATCGGAAAGCTCGCGGAGCTCGGCCTGTTCGACAGCCAGTTTGCGCGCGAGCTCGTTCAGGCGCTGCATTACCTGATGACGCTGCGCCTCGACGCGCAGATTGCCGAAAAGGTCTCGACCAGCCTCGTCAAGCCGGGCGAACTGTCGACCATGGAGCGCGATCTGCTGCGCGACGCCTTCCATGTGGTGAAGCGCCTGCGCGAGCTGCTGCGCCGGCATTTCAATCTGGCGATGTTTTGATGCTGGGCAAGCTCAAGCGGCGGGTTTGGCTGCAGCTTCTCCGCGATCCCGCCTATCGTTTTTTGTTCGATCCGGCCCCGCCCGGCGAAGCGGTGTCGATCGACTGCGAGACGACCGGCCTCAGCACGCGCAAGGACGATATCGTGACGGTCGCCGCGATCCGGGTTCGCGACAACCGGATCCTGACCAGCGAGCGCTTCGAGGCGATGGTCAAGCCCAGGGCGAGGCTCAATCCGGACGCGATCAAGGTCCATCGCCTGCGCGAGCAGGACGTCGCCGGGGGGTGTTCGATCGAGGAGGTGCTGCCCGACCTTCTGCGGTTCATCGGGTCGAGGCCGCTCGTCGGCTTCTACCTCGAGTTCGACGTCGCGATGCTGAATAGGCATGTCCGGCGCATGCTCGGCATCGGACTGCCGAATCCGCAGATCGAAGTCTCCGGAATCTATTACGAGCGGAAGTACCGCGACGCGCCCCCGGGCACCGAGGTCGACCTCAGGTTCATGAGCATTCTCAGGGACCTGGGCCTGCCCGCGCTCGCCCAGCACGACGCCTATTCCGACGCGCTGATGACGGCGATGATGTATCTGACGCTCGAGGACTATAAGGCCCGCGGCGTCCGCATCCCCCGGGCGCGCGTCAGGCCGGTCGCGTTCACCGGCGGCTGAGGCGTCGCCAAGTCCCGTCCAGGTCGCGGCGTTTCAGCCCACCTCGGCGAGCAGCGGCAGGCGTCCGCCGCCCCGCTCGCCGTCCTGGTCGGTGAGCCGGGTCGGGTAATCGCCGGTGAAGCAATGATCGGTGAACTGCGGCTGACGGGGGTTGCGCTCGGCAAATCCCATCGCCCGGTAGATCCCGGCCACCGAAAGGAACGCCAGGCTGTCCGCGCCCATGAACGCGCGCATGGCTTCGAGATCCATGCGCGCGGCCAGAAGCTTGTCGCGCTCGGGCGTGTCGATGCCGTAAAAGTCGGGATAGGCGATCGGCGGCGAGGAGATGCGGAAATGCACTTCGCGCGCGCCCGCCTCGCGCATCATCCGCACGATCTTGACGCTGGTCGTGCCGCGCACGATCGAATCGTCGATCAGCACCACGCGCTTGCCAGCGACCACCGCCCGGTTGGGGTTATGCTTCATGCGCACGCCGAGTTCGCGGATCGATTGGGTCGGCTGGATGAAGGTCCGCCCGACATAATGGTTGCGGATGATGCCGAGCTCGAACGGCAGACCGCAGCCGCGCGCGTAGCCGATCGCCGCCGGCACGCCGGAATCGGGCACCGGCACCACGACGTCGGCGTCGGCCGGCGCCTCGCGCGCCAGCTCCTCGCCCATGGCCTTGCGCGCATCGTAGACCGAACGGCCGTGGACGATCGAATCCGGCCGGGCGAAGTACACGTATTCGAAAATGCATGGCCGCGCCGGCTGGCGGGGCAGGGGGAAGAAGCTCTTCACCCCGGCGGCGTCGATCACCACGACCTCGCCGTTCTCGATGTCGCGAATGAACCTGGCGCCGATGATGTCGAGCGCGCAGGTCTCCGAGCACAGAATCGGACAGCCGTCGAGTTCGCCGAGCACCAGCGGGCGGATGCCGAGCGGATCGCGGGCGCCGATCAGCTTCTTGTTGGTCAGCGCCACCAGGGCGTAGGCGCCCTCGATTTCGGCCAGCGCCTCGACGAAGCGATCGACGATCTTCAGTCGCCGGGAGCGCGCGGCCAAGAGCAGGACGACCTCGGTGTCGGTCGTCGACTGGCAGATCGCGCCGCCGCGGATGAGCTCCCGCCTGAGCGTCAGGCCGTTGGTCAGGTTGCCGTTATGGGCGACCGCAAGGCCGCCCGCCTCGAGCTCGGCGAAGAGCGGCTGGACGTTGCGCAACGCCGTCTCGCCGGTGGTCGAATAGCGGACATGGCCAATGGCGGCCTGGCCGGGAAGGCGGTCGATGACGGCGGCGCTGGAGAAGGTATCGCCGACGAGACCCTGGCGCCGCTCCGAATGAAAGCGCTGGCCGTCGAAGGCGACGATGCCGGCCGCCTCCTGTCCGCGGTGCTGCAGGGCGTGCAGGCCAAGTGCGACGATCGCCGCCGCCTGGGGGTGGCCGAAGATCCCGAAGACGCCGCATTCCTCGTGCAGGCGGTCCTCGTCGAGATTGACGCCGGGATCGGCGTCCGCGTCCGGCCTCGCCGGACTCATTGTTTCGGCGCCGCCGGAACCGGGCGACCGTTGATCAGCGCGTCGAGCTTCTGCTTGTCGGTTAGGGACGTCGAGGGCGCCGCCGCGTCCGGTTTCCTCTGCACGACCTGCGGGCTCGCTGCGGGCGGCGTCGCGGCTTTGACTCCGGTCGGCGCGCTCGTCTCGTCGTCGACCGGCGCCTCGTTCGCCGGAGTGACGTTGCCCCGCGACTTGATCCAGGCGTCGATGGTCGTCGCGGCGTCCTCGGGCAACAGGGCCACGATCCTGTCCGCCGTGTCCGTCAGGATCGGCCGTGTTTTTGCGGTTTTCACCCATTCCGGTTGCTGCTTGTCCGAAACCAGCCAGTTGAAGATCGCAAATGCGACCACCGCCAGCAGAAATCCGCGCGCCACGCCGAAGACAAACCCGAGCGTCCGGTCAAGAGCGCCGATCTTGCTGTCGAGAATCGCGTCCGACAGTCTCACGGTGAACAGCGAAACGACGATCAGAGTGGCGAAGAACACCAGCGCCGCCGCCGCCGCCTCAGCGATCAAGTCCTTGTGGATATAGGGCGCGAGATACGGGGTCACAACCGGGTAGAAATAATAGGCGGCCGCCGCGGCGGCCGCCCAGGACGCGATCGCCAGCACCTCGCGCGAGAAACCGCGCAGCATCGAGAGGATCGCCGAAACCAGGACGATCGCGAGAACGGCGAGATCGAGATAGGAAGGCATCCGAATCAACCCTGTCGAAACGCGGGAAAAGCATGGGCGACGTGCGGCGTCCGGCGCATCCTGCGGACGGCCTTATAGCCAAGCCGTCCGGGTTCGTCACCCGGCCGAAGCGGGCGTTCGCGCGCGAGCTGTTGGTTTCGCGCCGTACGCCGCCGCTGGGGCGCCCTCGCCCACCCCGCCTCCGCCGGATTTGCTTCCGCCGGGGGCGCCTTTGCCGGACCCGTCTCCGCCGGATCTGGCCTCGACGGCGGAGGCGGCGATCAGCGCGACCAGCGACGCGACAGAGCCGATCGTCGTGACTCCGGCGCCGGGCGCCTCGCCCTCGGCGCGCGGCGCGGGCGGCGCGAAGGCGCGGGCGAAGCCGAGTTTGGCGGCCTCCTTCAACCTCAGCGCGGCATGGGCGACCGGGCGAACCGAACCGGAGAGCGCAATCTCGCCGAAATAGACCGCGTCATGCGGCAGCGTCGCGCCGGTCACCGAGGACACGAGCGCCGCCGCCGCCGCGAGGTCAGCGGCCGGTTCGGCGACCCGGAGGCCGCCCGCGACGTTGAGGTAGATGTCGAACGGACCGAGCTTCAGCCCGCCGTGCGATTCGAGCACCGCCAGCACCATGGCGAGGCGGTTCGGCTCCCAGCCGACCACCGCGCGGCGCGGCGTGCCGAGCGAAGTCGGCGCAACGAGGGCCTGGATCTCGACCAGGAGCGGCCGCGCGCCCTCGACGCCCGCGAACACCGAGGCGCCCGGCGCGGCGCCGACGTCACGGCCGGACAGGAACAGCGCGGAAGGGTTCGGCACCTCGGCGAGGCCGGACCCCGTCATCTCGAACACCCCGACCTCGTCGGTGGCGCCGAAGCGGTTCTTGGCCGCGCGCAGCAGGCGGAAGGCGTGCGCGCCGTCGCCCTCGAACGAGAACACCGCATCGACCATATGCTCGACGACGCGCGGGCCGGCGATCTGGCCGTCCTTGGTCACGTGTCCGACGATCAGCAGCGCCGCGCCGCTCGCCTTGGCGAAGCGGATGAGGGCCTGGGCGGAGCCGCGAACCTGGCTGACCGTCCCCGGCGCCGATTCGATCGCGTCGCTCCACATGGTCTGGATCGAATCGATCACCACGAATTTCGGGGCGTCGCCCGAGGCGAGCGTCGCCACGATATCCTCGACGAGGGTCTGGGCGGCGAGCTGGACCGGGGCGCTGGCGAGCCCCAGCCGGGCGGCGCGCAGGCGCACCTGGGCGGTCGATTCTTCGCCCGAGACGTAGACGACCCGCGCGCCCGAACGAGCGACCGCGGCGCAGGCCTGAATGAGCAGCGTCGACTTGCCGATGCCGGGCTCGCCGCCGATCAGGGTCGCGGAGCCCGGCACGAAACCGCCGCCGGCCACCCGGTCGAGTTCGCCGATCCCGGTGGCTACGCGCGGTTCGGGCCGGGAGGCGCCGGCGAGATCCTCGAGCGGGAAGGGGCGCCCCGCCGCCCCGCGTCGCGCCGACGCGCCGCCGACGCCGAGGGCTGCGGCCTCCTCGATGATGGTGTTCCACTCGCCGCAGGACTCGCATTTTCCCTGCCAGCGCTGGGTGACCGCCCCGCAGTTCTGGCAAACATAAGAAGAGCGTAGCCTCGCCATCCGCCCGGACTGACAGGTTTGCTCAGCGCTGTCGAGGCGGAAGCCCGCTCACTCGTTCCTTTTCGGCCGAGAATCGCGTTGCATCAACGCCTTGGGCCGGCGTCCGGTCCGGCTGCGGCAAATGGTCCCGTTTCTTCGGGCGCCGCCGCGCCCATATACTCCAACGACGCGGGGCGGATGACCGCGGAGCACGATCAGGGGCCAGGCCGACGCTCCTCGACGGGAATGGGGAACGGGTGGTCGGATGGCCTTTGCGTTCAACCGCAGCATGGACGGCTCGCCGAAGGCCGGCGAGCTCTTCGCTGAAAGCTTTCCGCATTTCGAAGGGTTGATCGTTCCGTTCGAGGCCGGCCAGGAGGTCGTGGGCGAAGGCGATCCGACCGAGAGCTACTACCTCGTCATGCGCGGCATGTTCCGAGCGGTGAAGTTCACCCGCGACGGTCGCCGGCAGGTCTTCGCATTTTACGTCCCCGGCGACATCTGCGGCCTCGAGCCCGACGCGATCCACAAGTTGACGATCGAGGCGGTGGACGGGGCCGCGATGGCGATCCTGCCGCGCGCCGCCTGCCGGGCGCGCATGAACGACGACCCCCGCCTCAACGCCGCGCTGTTCGACGGCGCGACCCGGGCGCTCACGTTGTCGATCGATCATATGATGATGATCGGCCGCAGTTCGGCCGAGGAGCGGCTCGCGTGGTTCCTGACCATGCTTTCCGAGCGATCGGGCGAACCGTGCGCGCTGGCGCTCGATCTGGCGATGCAGCGACAGGACATCGCCGACTATCTCGGGCTGACGATCGAAACCGTGAGCCGGACGTTCACGCTCTTCCGCGATCGCGGCTTCCTCAGGCTGCCGCGCAAACGGCGGGTCGAGATCGTGCGTCCCGACGCGCTCGCTCGTCTCGCCGCAGCCGACCGGGACGCGGTCGATCCGCTCGGCCCGGCGCCGGACGCGATGGAGCTCGCCGCCGCGGCCGTCTGATTGCCATCGATTCTGCTCGAATCGCCAAAGCGCATGCGGCCCAAAACCGTCGGCGCAGGCGCGAAGCGGCGGCACGGGTCCAAGGCGGCGCGCGTCGCGTTGCGGGTTACGTGCGGCAATTGGTCACGCCTGTGGGCCGAAGCCCGGACACCTGCGCGAAAACGCGCATTCTCGCCGATTTTCGGGGCTTTGCCGCGGGCCCGAGGAAAGTGCGACCGGAATGCGACCTTGGGACGGGTGGACGACCGTCGATCCCCAATGCATTAGAGATTTGTCGCGTCACCCGGTGGCCACATTTGGCGACCTGTCGGAAGGCCGTGATTACGTTCGACGTTCCCGGAGCCGTAACGACTTCCCATGGCGGTCGGAAGGGGCCGGGAATTCGCCTCTCGCGTTGGGGATGAGGAATGCAGACGGTATCTCAACCAAAGTCGCTTTGGAGCGGCGAAATCGGCCTGATCGCGGTCCTCGCGATCCTGGCGTTGCTCTGTCTCTTTATCGCGGCCAAGACGATCGAGCCGGCATACGCCTTCCACATGGGTCTGGGCGTGATCTGCGCCGCGGCCGGCATCGTCGCCATTTTCCAGCGCTACAACAGGCGGGACGCGGCCCGGCCGGCGCTCGAGATCAACGGCTTGCCGAACTATAACTTCGGCCCGGTCAAGCTCGCGACCATCCTGGCGCTGTTCTGGGGCCTCGCCGGCATGGCCGTCGGCGTCTACATCGCCTCCGAGCTCGCATTCCCCGATCTGAACATCGCGCCGTGGTTCAACTTCGGCCGCTTGCGGCCGCTGCATACCTCGGCGGTGATCTTCGCCTTCGGCGGCAACGTGCTGCTCGCGACGTCGTTCTACGTCGTGCAGCGCACCTGCCGGGCCCGCCTCGCCGGCGACCTCGCGCCGTGGTTCGTCATCCTCGGCTACAACTTCTTCATCCTGATCGCCGGGACGGGCTACCTGCTCGGCATCACCGAGAGCAAGGAATACGCCGAGCCCGAATGGTACGCCGACATCTGGCTGACGATCGTCTGGGTCACCTATCTGCTGGTGTTCCTCGGCACCATCTTCCGCCGCAAGGAGCCCCACATCTTCGTGGCCAACTGGTTCTATCTCGCCTTCATCCTGACGATCGCCATGCTGCATCTCGGCAACAACGCCACGGTGCCGGTGTCGATCTTCTCGTCCAAATCCGTGATCGTCTGGAGCGGCGTGCAGGACGCGATGTTCCAGTGGTGGTACGGCCACAACGCGGTCGGCTTCTTCCTCACCGCGGGCTTCCTGGCGATCATGTACTACTTCGTGCCGAAGCGGGCGGAACGGCCGATCTACTCCTACCGGCTGTCGATCATCCACTTCTGGGCGCTGATCTTCCTCTACATCTGGGCCGGCCCGCACCACCTGCACTACACCGCGTTGCCGGATTGGACGCAGACCCTCGGCATGACCTTCTCGATCATGCTGTGGATGCCGTCATGGGGCGGCATGATCAACGGCCTGCTGACGCTCTCGGGCGCCTGGGACAAGCTGCGCACCGACCCGGTCCTGCGCATGCTGGTGGTGTCGGTCGCCTTCTACGGCATGTCGACCTTCGAAGGCCCGGCGATGTCGATCAAGACGGTCAACTCGCTGTCGCACTATACCGACTGGACCGTCGGCCACGTGCACTCCGGCGCGCTCGGCTGGGTCGCCTTCGTGTCGTTCGGCGCCCTCTACTGCCTGGTTCCCTGGCTGTGGAACAAGCGCGAACTGTACTCGATGAAACTGGTCAACTGGCACTTCTGGATCGCGACCCTTGGGATCGTTCTCTACATCACCTCGATGTGGGTCTCGGGCATCCTGCAGGGCCTGATGTGGCGCAGCTACACCCCGCAGGGCTATCTCGAATACTCGTTCATCGAGACGGTCGCCGCGATGCATCCCTTCTACGTGATCCGAGCCCTCGGCGGCCTGCTGTTCCTGCTCGCCTACTGCCTGATGCTGTACAACGTCTACATGACGATCACGGCGTCCGAGGCGGCCGCGCCGGCGGCGCAGCCTTCGCTCCAGCCCGCGGAATGAGGACTTAAGACCATGAGCAGCTCCGCGCAGCCGCACCACGGCGGGTCGTCGCTCCTCGCCAGGCACCACATCCTGGAGAGGAATCCGCTCCTGCTCGTCCTCGGGATCCTCATCATGGTCGCCATCGGCGGCTTGGTCGAGATCGTCCCGCTCTTCTACCTGAAGAGCACCATCGAAAAGGTGGAGGGCATGCGGCCCTACACGCCGCTCGAACTGGCCGGCCGCAACATCTACGTGCGCGAAGGGTGCTATCTTTGCCACAGCCAGATGATCCGCTCGCTACGCGACGAGGTCGAGCGCTACGGCCATTACTCGCTGGCGGCCGAGAGCATGTACGACCACCCGTTTCAATGGGGCTCGAAGCGCAACGGCCCGGATATCGCCCGGGTCGGCGGCAAATACACCGACGCCTGGCATGTGGCGCACCTGACGAACCCGCGCTCGGTCGTGCCGCAGTCGATCATGCCGACCTACAAGTTCCTGTTCGACACGCCGCTCGACACGCGTGAGATCGTCGCCAATGTCCAGACCAATCGCGAAGTCGGCGTTCCCTACACGGACGACCAGATGGCCAACATCATGACCGACCTGAAGGCCCAGGTCAGCCCCAACTCTCCCGAAGCCGCGGCGCTGCTCAAGCGCTATCCCAAGGCGGTCGTGCGCAAGTTCTATCCGGGATCGCCGGAGATCACCGAGGGCGACGCCTTGATCGCCTATCTGCAGATGCTGGGCACGCTCGTCGACTTCAAGCAGTTCGACGACAAGGCCAACCTGCGCTGACCGGATAGGGGATCGCCATGTCAACGACCTACGATTGGCTTACGCAGTTCGCGGAATTGGGTGGGACGATCTACTTGTTTTTGTTTTTCGTCGCGACGCTCATTTACGCGCTTTGGCCGAAGAACAGCGCGCGTTTCCATGACGCGGCCCGCATGCCGCTGCGGGAGGATTGAGCAATGGCTGACCCGGTTCAAGTCGACAAAGTTTCCGGCCAGACCACGACTGGCCATGAATGGGACGGCATTCGCGAATTGAACACGCCGCTGCCGCGCTGGTGGCTGTGGATCTTCTACGCCTGCATCGCCTTTGCGTTCGGCTACTGGATCTTCTATCCGGCATGGCCGCTGGCCAGCAGCTACACGACCGGCGTCTTGGGCACTTCCAACCGCTCAGCGGTGCTGGCCGACATCGCCTTCAGTCAGTCGGTGCGCAAGGAGATGGCGGCGGGTCTCGAGAAGGCGAGCCTCACTCAGATCGCCGGCGATCCCAAGCTGCTCGAACTCGCGCTGGCGCAGGGCAAGGCCGCCTTCGGCGACAACTGCACCCCGTGCCACGGCTCGGGCGGCCAGGGCCAGAAGGGCTATCCCAACCTGACCGCCGGGCGCTGGCTGTGGGGGGGAACGCTGAGCCAGATCCAGACGACCATCACCCATGGCGCCCGCGCCCCGGACGATCCGGACACCCATGCCAGCGCCATGCCCGCGTTCGGCAAGGACGGCATCCTGAAGGCCGGGGAGATCCGCGAGGTCGCCAATTACGTGCGCACCCTCGACGGACTCCAGCCCGAGCAGGGCGTCGACGTCGCCGCCGGCAAGAAGATCTTTGCCGACAACTGCGTCGTTTGCCACGGAGAGGACGGCAAGGGTAATATCGACCTGGGCTCCGCCAACTTGACGACCAAAGTCTGGTTGTACGGCAACGACATCGACGATCTCGTCTATACGATCACCAACGCGCGCAACTCGACGATGCCGGCGTGGGGCAAGCGGCTCGATCCGGAAACGATCAAGTCGCTGGCGGTCTATGTCCACAGTTTGGGCGGCGGCAAGTAAGCGGGTAAAGGACGCATGTAAAGTGACGATTGGCGCTGAGGAGATCTACGACGAAGGTCCATTGTACGAAGTCGCAAAGAAGGTCTACCCGCAAAGGGTTTGGGGGACCTATCGGCGCCTGAAATGGATCGTGTTGTGGGTCGCCCTCGGCGTCTACTATATCCTCCCGTTCATCCGGTGGGATCGGGGACCGAACCTGCCTGACCAGGCGGTGATGGCGGATATCGCCCATTCGCGCTTCTACTTCTTCTTCATCCAGATCTGGCCGCAGGAGGTCTATTACTTTACCGGCCTGTTGATCCTGGCGGCGCTAATCCTCTTCCTCTCCAACGCCCTGTTCGGCCGTGTCTGGTGCGGTTACGCCTGCCCCCAGACCGTCTGGACGGACCTGTACTTCTGGGTCGAGCGCCAGATCGAGGGCGACCGGCGCGCGCGGATGAAGCTCGACGGCGAGCCGTGGACGGCCGGCAAGATCATGAAGCGGGGGGCCAAGCACGCGATCTGGCTCCTGATCGCGCTCGCGACCGGCGGGGCGGCGATGCTCTATTTCGTCGACGCGCCGACACTGATGCGGGAATTGTTCACGCTCCAGGCGCCGGCGCTCGCCTACATCTGGGCGGGCATCCTGACCTTCACGACCTACGCGCTCGCCGGCCACATGCGCGAGCAGGTGTGCCTCTACATGTGCCCGTGGCCGCGCATCCAGGCGGCGCTGACCGACACCGACGCGCTCAACGTCACCTACCGCCTCGATCGCGGCGAGCCGCGCATGTCGGTCAAGGACGCGGCGCGCGCGCGCGCCGACGATCGGCCCGCCGGCGACTGCGTCGACTGCATCCAGTGCGTCGCCGTCTGCCCGACCGGCATCGACATCCGCAAGGGGCCGCAGCTCGGCTGCATCAACTGCGGCCTGTGCATCGACGCCTGCGACACGGTGATGACCAAGATCAAGCGTCCGACCCGCCTCATCGCCTACGACAACGACGAGAACCGCGAACGGCGCAAGCGCGGCGAGGCGAACGTCTTCCATCCGATCCGTCCGCGCACCATCATGTACGCCGCGCTGATCGTGCTGACCGCCGGCATCATGCTTTATGTGCTGACGACGCGGACGAATTCGCACCTGAGCGTGCTGCATGTTCGCGCGCCGCTGTTCACCCAGACCGCCGAGGGCGGCATTCGCAACGGCTATACGCTCCGCTTCATGAACAAGCTCGCCGATCCGGAGGACTTCACCCTCGCGGTCAGCGGACTTCCCGGCGCGAGCCTCAGCAGCGTGGTCGCGAAGTCCCTTTCCGATGGGCGCCTCAGCGTCCGCGTCGATCCAGATTCGACGCTCGAGGTCCCGGTCTATCTGACGACGGCGCCGGACGTGACTCTCACGGCGACCTCGACGCCGGTCAGCTTCATCGCGGTCGACCCGAAGACGGGCGAGCGCAATGTGGTGGTCGATCACTTCTTTGGTCCGTGATCGACCATGAGGACAATGTGGAGGGACTTCAAGGGCGCGGGGGCGGGCGCAAATTTGCGCCATCGCGCGGAGTAAACATCTCGTGTCTGGACAACTGACGGGACGCCATGTTCTCGCCTGGCTGGGCGGGTTCTTTTTCGTGATGTTCGCCGCAAACGGCGCGCTGATCTACTTCGCCCTGCATACGCTGCACGGCGAGGCGATGGAAAACTCCTACGACGCCAGCCAGGCGTTCAACAAGCGCATCGCGGAGGCGCGGGCGCAGGATGAGAGAGGCTGGAAAGCCGACGTGCTGACGCGTGCGGAAGGACCGGGCGAGCGCGTGATGGTCGAGTTCCGCGACCGCAACGGCATGCCGGTTTCCAATCTCGCCGTCACCGCGACGTTTCAGCATCCCTTCGACGCCGCCCAGGACCGCACCGTCGCGCTCCTCACCGACGGCGGCAATTACGAAGGGGTCGCGACCCCGGTCGGGCAGGGACGCTGGACCCTGATGATCGAGGCGAAACGCGGCGCTGAGACGCTGTTCCGCAGCGAAAACAAGATGACGGTCACGGACACCGCCTCGAACTAGGACGGCGGCCCCCCTGTGACGGAAGCGCAGGACCTGTCGCACTTCGTGCGTCACCCCGCCGACGGCGTCGCGGCGATGGATCTCGTGGTCAACGGGGTCTACTGCGGGGCCTGCATCGTCGCGATCGAGAAGGGGCTCGGCAGAGAGGCCGGCGTGCGCGGCGCGCGGGTCAATCTCGCCAACCGGCGCGTGACCGTCGAATGGAACGAGGGCGCCCTCGAGCCCCCGGTCATCCTCGAGCGGCTCGAGGCGCTCGGCTACCCGGCCTTTCCGTTCACCGCGGAGGCCGCCGACAGCGTCGAGCTTCTGGAGGAGAAGCGCCTCCTGCGCTCGCTCGGTGTCGCCGCCTTCGGCGCGATGAACGTGATGCTGCTGTCGGTCTCGCTGTGGGCCGGCGCCGAAAACGATCCCGCCACGCGCGACCTCTTCCACTGGCTGTCCGCGCTCGTCGCGCTGCCGTGCGCGGCCTATGCCGGCATGCCCTTCTACGAGAGCGCGGCGCGCTCGGCCCGGGCGGGCGCGCTCAACATGGACGCGCCGATCTCGCTCGGCGTCATCCTGGGTCTCGGCGATGTCGGTCTTGCAGACCGTCACCAACGAGCGCGGCTCCTATTTCGAAGGCGCCCTGATGCTGCTCATGTTCCTGCTCGCCGGGCGCCTGCTCGACCAGCGCATGCGGCGGCGCACGCGCGACTACGCCATCAACCTCTCGGCCATGCGCGCCGACCGGGCGATGAAGCTCGGCGAGGACGGCGAAGCGCGCGAGACGCCGATCGCCGCCATCCGCGCCGGCGACCTGGTGATCGCCCGGCCCGGCGAGCGCATCGCCGTCGACGGGACGATCGAGGACGGACGCTCCGAGGTCGACCAGAGCCTGGTGACCGGGGAGACCGCGCCGATCGCGGTTGCGCCCGGCGCCGAGGTCTATGCGGGCACGCTCAATCTGACCGGCGCGCTCAATATCCGGGTGCAGGCCGCCGGCGCCGGCACGTTCCTCGACGAGGTCGACGGCCTGCTCGCGAGCGCGGTCGAGCAACGCTCGTCCTATGTGCGCCTCGCCGACCGCGCGGCGCGGCTTTACGTGCCGGTCGTGCATGTGACGGCGCTTGCGACGTTCGTCGGCTGGCTCGCGCTCGGCGCGGGCTGGCAGCCGGCGCTGATGACCGCGATCACGGTGCTGATCATTACCTGCCCCTGCGCGCTCGGCCTCGCCGTCCCGGCGGTGCAGGTGGTCGCCGCCGGGGCGCTCTTCCGCCGCGGCCTCGTCCTCCATTCGGGCGAGGCGCTGGAGCGGCTCTCGAGGTCCGACTGCGTCGTGTTCGACAAGACGGGCACCCTGACCCAGCCGCGCCCGACGCTCGCCAATGCGGCCGACGTCGCGCCCGAGGATCTCGCGCTCGCCGGGCGGCTTGCGCTCGCGAGCCGGCATCCGCTCGCCAGGGCGATCGCGGAGGCGGCCGGCGCGCGCGAGCCGCTCGCGGTCGCGGAGTTCCCGGGCGAAGGCGTGAGCGCCCTCGACGAGGGCGCTGGCGTCCGGCTCGGGTCCCCCGTCTGGTGCGGCGCCGAGGCCGAGGCCGCCGCGGTCGCTGAGCGCTGGCCCGACGCGTCGCTGATCGCGCTTAGCCGGCCCGGTCGCCGCGTCGTCTTCGCCATCCGCCAGGCTTTGCGCCCGGATGCCGCGGCGATCGTCGCCGAGCTCGGGCGCGACCGGGAAGTGGAGATCCTGTCGGGCGACCGCGAGGCGGCGGTGGCGCTGACAGCCCGCGAGCTCGGCGTCGCCCGTTACGCGGCGGGGCTGAAGCCGGCCGACAAGATCGCCCGCCTCGAGGCGCTGAAGCAGGCGGGGCGCCGGCCGCTGATGATCGGCGACGGTCTCAACGACGCGCCGGCGCTGGCCGCCGCCTATGTCTCGATCTCGCCGATCTCGGCCGCCCATGTCGCCCAGGCCCAGGCCGACGCGCTGTTCCTCGGCGAGCGGCTCCAGCCGGTGGCGGACGCCCTCAGCATCTCGGGCAAGGCGCGCCGCCTGATGATCCAGAATCTCGGGATTTCGGTCATGTATAATCTCGTCGCCGTGCCGGTCGCCGTGCTCGGCCATGCGACCCCGCTGATCGCGGCGCTGGCCATGTCCGGCTCCTCGGTCGCAGTGACGCTGAATGCGCTGAGAGCGCGCGATGCGGGAAAGCGGAGCCGATGAACGTCCTCGTCTATCTCGTGCCGATCGCGCTGGCGCTGGGCCTCATCGGCCTCGCGGCGTTCCTCTGGGCGCTCCGGAGCGGCCAGTTCGACGATCTCGACGGCGCCGGCTGGCGGGCGATCAACGACGACGACCTGCCGGAGGACAAGCGGGAGTAGGGCTAGTGATGTGCGTCGGTCAAATCGAGGGGAGGCGACACTCCCTCCCCCCTTGTGGGGGAGGGTTAGGGAGGGGGGGTCGCGCCGTCCTATAATCACCAGGAGCCAGACCCTTAATTCGCAAAGTCAGCGCGACCCCCCATCCCTACCTTCCCCCACAAGGGGGGAAGGAGAACGCCTTCGATTTCGCTGACGCGCGCCACTAGAACGCGTAGCGCAGGGCGACGCCGCCGTGCACCGTCGAGCCGATCTCCCCTCCCGCGGTCCCGAGCAGGAAGGCGTCGACCACCAGCCGATCGCTGAAGCGATAGCCGACGCGCGCGCCGTATTCGAACCACGTCGTGTTCGACAGCGCGTTCGGCGCGATCGGCCCGAAGTCGTAAACATTGACTGCGGCCCCGGCGCCGGCGCCGAACCCGTAGGCGACCGCGCCGCTCACGTTGACTTCGATATTGCCGTTGAAAAGATGGGTGATCTGGCCGCCGACGTGGGCCACGTTCAGAAGATCGATGCCGTTGCTGACCGTCGCGGGGAACGGGTTGAGCGCGCTCGTCATCTCGGTGTAGCCGCCGGTCTGCATCCAGTCGCGGCTCAGATCGCCGTAGATCGCCGCCTCGTCGACCGGACTCAGGCGGGCGACCCACCCCGCCCGAGCAAAGAGAGAGAGGTCGCGGTCGACCGCCGAGGCGTTGCCGACCGACGTGGTGAGCCCATCAGCATACGAGCGGGAGTAATGGACGTCTTCATAGGGGGTCAGCGACCCGCCCGCTTCGAGGAAGGGCCGGCTCGCGCCCCACTTCCAGAAATCGTAGACGAGCGATCCGGCGATGGTCGGCGCATTCTGGACGGTGATGCCCGAGGCGTTCCACTGGTTGTAGGAAAAGCCGCCGAACAGCGTCAGCTCGTCGGTGAGGCCCCAGCGACCCTGGGCGCCGGCGGCGAACGAGCCGACCGAGGCGAATCCACCTCCGCAGCTGCAGGAGCTGATCTGCTGGGTGGCGCCGAGCAGGATCGAGTTCAGCACCCGATTGGTGATCATCTGGTTCTGTTGGGCTTTGGCGACGTTGGTGACCGAGTTCGTAATGTCGGCGGTGGTCGAGGCCGGCGTGGACACGAGATACCAGGCATTGTTCGACTCATCGAGGGTGTAACGGAACCCGTTGACGAGCGGCACATTCGCCAGCGTGAAGGCGTTCGCGGCGATCGTGCCGCCGTTGGTCGTGACGATGAGCGGAATGCCGGACCCTGTCGTCTGCCCGCCGAGGCCGCCGTTATTCTTGATCGTAAGCAAAGTCGTGCCGGTGGCGCTGCCGCCGTTGACGATGATCTGGTCCGCCGCCGAACTCGATCCGCCGAGCGTCGCGTTCATGGTGATGTTGGCGCCGGAACCGACGTAGGTGTTGACCGTGAGGGTCTTGAAGCCGCTGCCTGAGCCCGGCGGCGCGAAGACGACGAAGCTGTTGGCGACGTTGAGGTTGGTGACGGTCGACGAACCCGTCATGGTCCATGTCGTCCCATTCGTCAGGTTGACGTTGGACGTCGACGTCGGGTCGGTCCGGATGACGCCGGTCAGGATCGAAGCGTTGGCGTTCAGCGTCACGGTGCTGCCAGCGGTCGCGTCGAGCAGATTGTTGGCGCCCGCATTGGCGGTGGTCGTGTTGAAATTGACGGTCGCAACCGACGGGTCGGTGAAGATCAGATCGCCGGACTGGTTGTTGATCGTAAAGCCGTCGAAGGTCGCGATCTGATTGGTCCCGCCGGTCAACGAGATCGCGTTGCCTGCGGTCGTGATCGCGCCGCCGCCCGTCGCCAGCACCGAGGCGCCGTTCCCTTGCAGCAGGACGCCGACATCGGAAGCGTTTGTCGTCTTGATGGTGAGCGCCCCGGTCGCCGTGATCGCGCCGGCCGAGCCGCTCGCCGTCGAGTCGCTTGCGACCAGCCCGTACGCGCCGGGGCCGGAGATCGCGATTGTCGCCGTGGCGAGATTGACCTTGGCGCCGGCGCCGTCGGCGACGACGCCGTTGGCGCCGAAACCGGTGGCTGGCGACACGCCGCCGAAAGTGGCCACGGAGATCGGACCCGTCGCGCTGACGACGCCGCCGAGGCTGGCGACGACCCCGCTGGCGCCGGCGCCCTGAGTTGTGAACGCGTTCGACCCGCTGAGATTGACGATCGATCCGCCGCCCGTGACGAACAGCGCGTGCGCGTCCTGGCCGGAGGTCGTCACGGCGCCGCCAGTAATGTTGGTGACGCCGCCGGTTTCGGTCACGATGCCGTCGGATGTGGCGCCGGACGTATTCGCGGTCACGTTGACGAGCGTGAGCGTGCCGCCGCTGGTGTAGGAAGTCCCTGCCGCGTAGCCATTATAAACGGCGTAGGCGTGGTCGCCGTCGGCGGAATTGATGGTTCCCTGCGTGCTCACGGTCACGCCGGAGGCCGAGACGAACGATCCGGCTCCCAGCACCTCGATGCCTTTCGACGCATTTCCGGTCGTCGCGATGGTCGTGCCTGAGAGTGTCACGGCGCCGCCATCGTAAGCGTTCACTCCGGGCGATTCCAGTCCCGTAGTCTTGATCGACCCGCCCGTCAGCGTCGTCGCGCCGCCCGCGGAAGTCGCGAGGCCGTCGGCGGTGGCGCCGCTGGTCGAGATGCTGGAGTTGGCAAGCGAGAGGACTCCGCCGGAGGCCAAGGTTCCATAGGGGCCGTTGTAAGCGCCGTCGGCGTGATCGCCGGTCGCCGAGTCGACGCCGCCCTGAGTTGTGACGGTGACGCCGGTCGCCGTCAGCGACGATCCCGAGCCGTTCACGCCGAGGCCGGTCGATCCGGCCCCGGTCGTGGCGATCGTCGCGCCGGCCATCTGGACGACGCCGCCATTGTACGCGACGACGCCGGTGGCGCTCGCGCCCGTCGTGGAGATCGCGGTGGCAGCCCCGCTCCCGTCGAGGCCGATCGTCGCCCGGCCGCCGTTCTCCGTTTCAACCGCGTTGGCAAGCGAGCCCGCGGTCGCGATCGAGCCGCCGAGAATCGTCGTCGTCCCGCCAGCGCCGGTGAAGACGCCGAACATCTGGATGCCCTGTGTGGAGATCGACGTGTCGGTCAGCTTCAAGACCCCGCCGCTGGTGTAGGCCCGGACGGCCCGTTGTAAGCGCCATAGGCGTGCTCGCCTGAGTTCGGATCGTACGCCGCCCGGCGTAACAATGGACACATTAATCGCGTCGAGCTCGGAGCCAGCCCCGTTCACGGCCAGGCCGCCCGACCCGTTGCCCGTCGTGCTGATTATCGCCCCGACGAGCGTCGTCAGGCCGCCCCCGTCCGAACCTACACCGTAGGAGGCGTTGCCTGTCGTTGAGACGGACGTCGGGCTGGCGGGCCGACGTTGACGATCGTTTTCGCTCACTGCTGGTCTGGATTGCATTCGAGCCCACGCCCGACGTCGAAACCGACCCGCCGCTGAGGGTCGTCGTTCCGCCGTCCAGCGTGTCCACCCCGATGGAATCGACGCCCGTGGTCTGGAAAGTCGAATTCGTCACGTTCGCGACGCCGCCGCCGGTTGGGCTTGTTCCCGAGGGGTGCCGTCTCCATTGTATAGCGCCTGGGAGTGATTGCCGGTTGCGGGATTGATCGTGCCGGTCGTCGTGACCGTGACCCCATTCACGGTCACGACAGTCCCGGCGCCTTGGATGTCGAAGCCCTTTGACCCATTACCTGACCCATCTCCGCCGGTCGAGATCGCCGTTCCTTGCACGGTGACCTGCGCGCCCGAAAGGGCGAGGACAGCGTCGGACTCGACGTTGGACGTCGTGATCGAGCCGCCGGAAACATTGGTCGTGCCAGAGTTCGTCGTGTTTACGCCTTGGGCGTTCGGGCCGCTCGTCGTGATCGAGTTGCCCGTTAGATTGGTCGTCCCCCCGTCTGAGGTGTAGACGCCCGGCGACTGTGTCCCCGTCGTAAGAATCGACGAATTCGTCAGGGTTACGACGCCGCCCCCGGGAGAACCCGGGTACGACTGGTTGGTGAGGCCCGCCGGACCGAAATTGTTGACGGTATCGTAGTTGCCATGCGTCGTAATGGTCACTCCCGTCGCCGTGACCGTCGACCCGGTTCCATTGGCGAACAAGCCCCCCGATCCGTCGCCCGTCGCAGTAATGGTGGTTCCGCTGAGGTTTAGCGTAGCGACCTCAGTCCCCCCTGTGGTGAACGCCCCTGCGACGTACGCGTCGGTTCCCGTCGTCGACGCCGAGCCTCCGGTGACCGTGATCACGGCGCCCGAGCCGGCGATTATCGCGTTGGCGGTCGACGGCAGGCCGCTGCCCGCCGTCGAAACTGCGACGTCGGTCGCATTAATTGTCGATCCGGTCCCGGTGGCGAAGAGGCCCAAAGAGCCCGTGCCGGTCACGGCCACCGAGCCGCCGTTCAATGTCGCCGAGCCGCCCGTATCCGCTTGCACGCCGTTCGCATTAGCCCCGGTGCCCAGTTCGACGTTACCGGTGGAAATCGTCGTCCCGTTCGAGGTTGTAATGCTCGAACCTGCGCCAGTCGCATAAAGCCCGTACGCGTTGTCGCCGGAGGTGGTCACCGATCCGCCGCTGATCGTCGTCACGCCGCCGCTGTTGGTCACGACGCCGTGCGCTCCTTGCCCCGTTGTGGCGATGGTGACGTCAGTCAGCGACATCGTGCCGCCGGTCGAGAAGAGCGGGCTGGATCCATTGTAGGCGCCGACAGCGTGGAAGCCGTCGCTCGAATCGACGCCGCCTTGCGTCGTGACGCTGACGCCGGTCGCCGTCAAAGACGCGCCGCCGCTCACCGTCAAGCCGTTCGATCCGTCGTTCGTCGTCAGGATCGTCGTTCCGCCGCTGAGCGTGACGTTGCTGCCGCTGCCCAGCGAAGCGACAGCGACCACACTCGCTCCATTTGTCGTGATCGAGCCGGCGGAAAAAGTCAGGCTGCCTCCGTTTCGCGCTTCGGCTCCATTGGCGTATATGCCCGAGTCGGAGCCGCCGTTCGTCGTAACCGCAACTCCCGAGACGGTAATTGACGAACCGGCGCCAGTTGCAAAGAGGCCCGGCGCACCGGCGCTTGACGTCGTCACCGACCCGCCGGTGAGCGAGACCGCGCCGCCCGTGGTCGCCCGTACGCCCGCGGCGTCGAGACCCGTGGTCGTGATGGTCACCGGCGCAGTCGCCGTGATCGCGCCCCCGTTTGTGGCGTTGAGCCCAGCCGATACCGTCGAGGTCGTCGAGATCGTCGTTGGTCCGGAGAAATTGATCTGCGCGCCGGTTCCGTCGCTCCATGCGCCGTAGGCGTCGTCGAAATTGGCGCCGGCGGTGTTGACCGTCACCGCGTTGGGCGAGTTGATGACGCCGCCAACGCCGGTTCCGCCGTCAACGTTCAGGTTGGTCGCGAAGAACCCGAAGCCGGTGTAGGTCACCGGCAACGAAACGTCCGGCTGCACCGTCGGATTGTATGTCCCCGCGGCGGCCGTGCAGACGTCGCCGCTCAGCGCGAAAACACCGCTCGGCGTCGCCACGCTGTTGTACGTGCAGGATGCGTTCGCGTGACCGACCGAGGCGGCCGCCGCGGAGAGAAAAGCAATCAGTGCCAGCGTGCAGCGCATTGTCCCAAGCCGCCTCGCTCTCAACACGGTTCGCCTCGCAACTGGAGCCGACGGCCTCTCCCACGAGCCTCCGCCGCCCCCACAAGGGGCGCGGTAAGCCGCAGCGCGAAGGGCCATTTGCACGCGCCCCGGGCCGAATGGTCCTAATGTCCGCATAGCGCGCCCGACGGGAATCCGCCGCCTCCCCCGCCACTGCCGAGCGGGCCGTTGGACGCATAGGCGCTGCCCGAGCAGAGCGCGGCGTCGCCGGCGCAGAGCGAAGCGAAGTCGACCGGCGTCGAGCTGAGGCTCGCCTGAACGGAATTGCCGGCCTTCTTCGCGGTCGCCGTTTGGCCGGCATTGGTGAGTTCGACGCAGTCGCAATGCGCTCCGCGCACGCCGGCCTCCGCCCTCGCGCAGTTGCGCCTCTGCTGCGCGAACGTGATCCCCGCTTTTCGCGGGCAGACGAGCGCCTGGCCTTCGACCAGCGTGACGCGCGACTGGGGCCCGCTGACGTCGATGTCGAGCACCGTGCCGCGCACCCCGATCGAGGCGGTCGGCGTCGAGATGGTGTAGGCCTTCTTGTCGAGCGCGCCGGTGGTGAAGCGGAAGATGCCCTTGGCCAGATTGACGGTGAGCTCCTGGCCGCTCGCTCCGCCGGAATAGACGAACCGGTCGAGCGTCACGCGCGATGTCGGCCCGATCGCCAGATTGGTCGAATTCGAGGAATATCAGCTTCGCGGTCGAACTCCGCGCCAGTGCGGACGAGTTCGTCGCGATAGACCGAATCTCCCGCGCTCAGCGGGCCTGCCGCGCCCGCGAGTTCGCGGGAGACCTGGTTTTGCGCCAGGGCCGTCGAGCCAATGTTCTGCTGCGCGCGCGCCGCGCCGGCGGCCGCGAATGCGCAAAAGGCCGCCATAACCAATACCAAACAGCGCGAGTGCGGAATTCTTCCCTCCCGCCTCCCGTGCGGCAAAATCACCGCAGCAAATGGAGTATTCGGGCGACGCTGGGTCATGTCAAGGTTGGGGCGCCATTCAGCCCCAAACTTGCCGGGATGTGGCAAATCGGCAACACATATGCGCGGGCGCCAGGAACAGTGAGCAAACCTGCGGCAAGGCGCTGTCGCCAGGGGCCATGCCGGTCTGCGAGCAGAGACTCCCTGCTCCATTTGAGCCGCCCGCATGGCGACAGTCGATACGGCCGGCTTCGTCGCATGTGCGTTTGATTGAGAAAAATCTGAAATTCGTGTATCGTCTCTGGATGACGGGGCAAAGCGACAGACGGCGAGCGGCGAGGGGCGGGGCCAACGCGCGCCGCATTTTGCGAGGCGCTCGCCCGGCGCGAAAAGGCGCGCATCCCTCTGTCATCCCCGCGAAAGCGGGGATCCAGCGCCCGCGATGTTCGCGGGCATGACAAACGTTGGCAATTGCGATTTTTTCCGAACTACGCTGTAAGCCCTTGAAAACGCTCAAAACACGGGTGGATAAGGCGGCATTTTCGGGCGCCGAACGCATGCTGAACGCATGCTGAACGGCGCTGAACGCGTGCTGAACGGCGCTGAACGAGGGTCGAACGCGGTCCGAACGGCGCCCGAGCGAGGGCTTTGAGCGGCCGGACGCCGCTTTAGGGGACGAGCACCGCCGCGCCCTCGAGCCGGCCCGCCCTGAGGTCGTCGAGCGCCTCGTTGGCCGCCTCGAGCGAGTAGGTCCTGGTCGTCGTTCTGACCGGCACGCGCGGCGCGAGCGCCAAAAACTCCTCGCCGTCGGCGCGGGTGAGGTTGGCGACCGAAACGACGCTGCGCTCCTCCCAGAGAAGCCGGTAGGGGAAGGCGGGGATGTCGCTCATGTGGATGCCGGCGCAGACGACCCGGCCGCCCTTGCTGACCGCCGCCAGCGCCGCCGGGACGAGCGCGCCGACGGGGGCGAACAGGATCGCCGCGTCGAGGGGTTCGGGCGGCCTCTCGTCCGAGCCGCCGGCCCAATCCGCGCCCATCGACCGGGCGAAAGCCTGGCCGGCCGTATCGCCGGGCTTGGTGAAGGCGAACGTCCGCCGTCCCTGCCATCGGCAGACCTGGGCGATGATGTGGGCGGCCGCGCCGAAGCCGTAGAGCCCGATCGCCCGGCCCTCGCCTGCGCTTTTGAGCGACCGCCAGCCGATCAGGCCCGCGCACAAGCAGCGGCGCCGCGGCGACCGGGTCGAGGTCCTCGGCGAGCGGGAAGGCGTAGGCGGCGTCGGCGAGCGCGTGGCTGGCGAAGCCGCCGTCGCGGGTGTAGCCGGTGAAGAGCGGCGTGTCGCACAGGTTCTCGCGGCCGCTCAAGCAATAGGGGCAATGGCCGCAGGTGTGGCCGAGCCACGGCACGCCGACCCGGGCGCCCGGCGCGAGCGCGACGCCGGGTCCGGCCGCCTCGACCCGGCCGACGATTTCGTGACCCGGGACGATCGGCAGCTTCGGATCTGGCAGGTCGCCGTCGACCACGTGCAGGTCCGTGCGGCAGACGCCGCAGGCCTCGACGCGCAGCCGGATTTGGCCGGGGCCGGGAACGGGCTCGGGCCGGTCCTCGAGCGCGAGCCGTTCGCCGGCTCGCCGCAGCGTCATCGCGCGCATGAGGGCCAGATTAGCCCGGATCGGGAGCGGACGAAACCCTTACGGCGTCTCGCCGCCCGACAAGCATGCGTCAGGCCGCGCTTCTCAAACCCATGCCGAGGCTGATCCAGCTCACCCCGGCGAAGACGAGATCGACGCCGAGAAAGATACCGAGCGTATAGACCGCCGAGAACGGCCAATGCGCCAGGATAATGGCGCCGAGCGCCAGCGTGATCAGGCCCGAGACGACCACCCACACCCAGGGTGACCCGTGCTTCATGTTGAAGGCGAGGAAGATGCGCATGAGGCCGGAGGCGACCAGCGCCGCGCCGAGGAACAGCGTCAGCCAGATGGCGGTCAGGAACGGATTGTCCCAGGCGAGAAAGCCCGCCACCATGTAGAGGACGCCGAGCAAGAGCCAGAAAATGAACCGTCCCCACGTCTTGACCTGAAAGGCGTTGACGACCTCGAACACCCCGGCCACGAACATCATCACGCCGACGACCAGAACGCTTGCGGCGGTGGCCGCCATGACGCTGCCAAGCGCGACCATGCCGGCGACGAGATAGACGATCCCGAGCGCGACGATCCAGCCCCATTTCGCGCGCAAAGGCGCGAGCGCGTGGGCCATGCCGGTTCCGGGTGAAAACACGCTTGTCATAGGCTCCTCATGTCGAATTGAGCCCGTGGCGACGAGTTCGACGGGCGTTGCTCGAATCCCACGCGACGACCAAGCCGAACGCAACGAGCGAAGCCGCTGGCGTCCGGTGATCGGCCGCCGGCGGATGATGGATGCGCCACGCTAGGCCTTTACGGCGCCCCAGTCTCTGAGCCGGTTGATCAGGACGAACGATTCCGCCTCCTTCGACCCTGCAAGATGATCCCGCGCGGCGCGCGACAGTTTTTCGACAAGGGACTTCTTGTAGCCTTTGTGCTCGGCGTCGAGCGGGATCGTCGTCACAATCACCAGAACGCGTTGCTCGCTGTCGTCAGCGCCCCTGGCCGTCCAGATCTTGGCGGCCCTGGCGAGCGGATGCGCGAATGCCATAGGGTACCCCGTGCGCGGCGACCTCTAACACCCGGGGCGGCCGCGCCGCGCTGCGACCGTCCCGCGCTCGCGGACCGCCTCGGCGCATGCCGCCGCCCTTGGAACGATGCGCAAAATTTCAGCTCTCTTATTGCCCGATTGGCAGCCGGGAACAAGCGCTAAAGCGGCAAACGGACCGAACGAGTTGGGGTCATCAAGCCCCAGGGGAGAAGCAATCCACGGAGAACGTACGCCGTTTTGCGATCCTCCTGCATTAGGGCCGTCGCTCCGCCCCTCGGATTGATCGACATGGTCCGACGTCGTTTCATCCTCTCGACACAAAACTGCGGGGACGGCCGTCTTCGCCGCCCCCTCCGCCCGCAAAACCGGGCGCCCGAGATTTGATCCGCGTCCTTTGGAAGACGGACTGCGGTTGATCAGAACTTGATGCGAACGCCCGCTGTCGGGTTGACCGTCTGGGTTGCGTAGTAGCCGTTCGCCAGACCCGCATACACATTGGAAATCATGACGCCGGCATAGACATCCACACGTTTGACCGGTCGCCAGTCGATCAACGCGGAAATGAAGTCCGTCGAGCCGGCGCATTTGCCGCTGCTGACACGGGTGATGGAGAAAGCCTGTCCGTTCGGCTTGACGCCGCTTGTGACGGTGGTCGTGCAAGCTGCGGGGGTGGTGACGCCCGCCGTGGCCCCAGTCGTGCTCACGGAATAATTATAGTCGTTCTGGCCGAGCCAGTAGTACGCGCCGGTCAGGTCGGCCGAGCCCCAGCCGTGCATCCAGTCATCCGGAACCGAGTACTTGGCGCCGACCCAGAAGACATTCGCCACGCGAGGAATGTTATAGTTGTTGTTGACGGCCCATTGGGTCGGAAGGCTTGCATGTGCGAACGTTCCGGGCACGTTGAACCCTGGGATCGTTCCCGGTACGTTGAAATAGCCGATGGTCTCGAACCCGTTCATGTAGGAATCGCTGGGATTCTGCTGCCGGATGTACTGGTAGGAGGCATAGAACGTCCAGGCCTGCCACTTGTACTTGGTGTTGAGCATGAAGCCGACGTTGTTCGACAGCGTCGCCACGAAGTCCGACTGGTTGTACAAACCGGCGTAGTAGCCCGGGATACTGTTGTAGCAGCCGGTCTCCCCCGCGAAGGGGCCCGTCTTGTACGTGGCGCACTGGGTGAGCCCACCGTTCGTGGCAAGGTTGACCGCGTCCTTGGCGAAGCTCGCTGTCCCGTCGACCGATAGGACTCCGCCGCTCGGGAAGTGGAAGTCGCCGCCGACCTGGCCCTGATAAATGCCCTGCGTGCCGTTGCCCCAGTTGTAGCCGCCGACCTGCACCAGTCCGCCCAGCCGGAAATTCTGGATATTGACGCGGTACTTCAGCGCCGTGTTGGCGCGGGCCGCCTCGGTGTCGCCAAAGCCGGCGTAGGAACCGGAATAGCCGACCGGCGAGAAGGCGTAGGAGCCGCCCATCGGATCGTAGGAATTGATGGCGTCCAGCGACAGGGTGTTGACGCGCCCGCCGGTCAGCGTGCCGTAGGTCGGGTTGCTGAAGCCGAGGAACCATTGCGAGTTGAGCGGCTGACCGGTGCGGCTCGAATTGGCCTGCGCGGTTTGCAGGAA
>CAVPXF010000038.1:0-9002 GCA_963709655.1 uncultured Alphaproteobacteria bacterium | reverse complement strand
TCCGGGAGGCGGCGGCAAATCTTCGCTTAAAGGACACCGAGCGCGCCGGCGAACGTCGTCGACATCGGCGGCGGCGGCGAAGGTTGTCGGCGCTTTCAGTCAGAGCATCAAAACCCGACCAGCCGCGCCTTGCCGGCGCACGAACGGTCAACTTTGCGGCGCGGCCTTTTCCAGATGGTCGAAAAGGAGAAGGATGGGCGCGACAGCCCGGTCAGCTTGCCGAAAACCGGCCGCCGCGGAGGCCGCCGCCGCGTCCCGGGAGGCGAGCCGTCATGGATCGCTTGACGGCAATTTTGCGTGAAAGGACCTGGATCTCAGGGACGGCCCCGAAGGGCCGTGGCTGACGGCGATGCGCTACTCGTATCCTCGAGTTCAAAGCCCTTTCGCGCGCCGCTCCGTCAACCAAACGATGAGGACTTGCCCTCTCCGGCCAAAGCGCTTTCGCGGCCACAGCTCGTCTCCGTTTCGGAGAGTTGGAACGTCCCCCATTCTACCGTCGCGCCCGCCCTCCCCCGCCAGCGCGAACAAAAGCGACCGGCGTCCGGAACTTGGCCGTGTCGGCAACGGTTTCCGCTCTGCCATGGAACTCGCCGTCGCTCGCCGCCTGAGGCTCGATCCCCAACAGATCACTTCGCATTGCGGACTTCATATCGTGACCCTCAATCGTCAGGGCCGGATCGAACCGGAGTCCGACGGCTATTTCTTCCACCAGACGCGTTTTCTGTCGCGCTTCGACATCCGATCGGCCGGACACGCGCTGAAGCCGGTCTGCTGCCTCAATGTCGAGCCCGCACGCGACCATCAGCTATTTCCTGCTTCCCTCTCCGGCAGGCGACAAGGCCGGGCCGCCGGGCGATCCGCACGGCGGCGGGGAGATCGTCGCCAAGGCCATCGAGGTCCAAATCAACGCCTTCGTCGGCGGCGGCTGGCGGCTGGACGTCGCCGTCACCAACCGGGCGCTGGCCGAGGCCGCCGTGCCTCTGTCCTTCCTGATCGAGGCCGATTTCGCCGACGCCGACGAGGTCTCGAGCGGCGAGCGCCGCCAGTCCGCCGAGGTCCGCCGGACCTTTGCCGTAACGGAAGGCGGGGCGGGCGAGCTGACGCTCGCCTATCAGCACGCGAGGCTCAATCACGCGACCCGCGTCCGGCTCGCTTCGCCGGGAGGGGACGTCCGCGACGACGGCGAGGCGGTCTCGGTGACGCTGACGCTCGCGCCGCAACAAACGGGCCGGATCGCGATCGAGGTCGCGCCCGTCTTTCTCGGCCAGGCGATCGAGCCGTGGTTCGGGTTCGACGGCGCGCCGACCGGGCGCAACGAGGCGATCACTCTTCACCAGGAATGGCTGTCGCGCTCGGCCGATCTCGAGCCGGGCGACCCGCGCATGAAGGCCGCCTGGAGCCGCGCGGCGACCGATCTCTGGTCGCTGCACATGTTGGAGGGGATAGGCGCGGCCGTTTTCGCGCCGATCGCCGGCATCCCGAAATATGCGGGCCTGTTCGGGCGGGACAGCATGGTCGCCGGAATCCAGTCGGCCTTCCTCAATCCCTCGACGCTCGCCGGCAGCCTCGCCGCGGTCGGCGAATGGACGGCGAAGGCGGTCGACGACCGTTATGACGCTCAGCCCGGCAAGGTCTTGCATCAGCGAGAGCTGGGCCCGCTGGCGCTCCTCGGCCTGACCCCGTTCCTGCATTATTACGGCGACTATTCCGCGCCGGCGTGGTTCCTGATCGGCGCGGCCCTCCACTTCCTGAAAACCGGCGACAAGGCGGCGTATGAAGCGCTTCGCGACAAGGTCGACGCGACGCTCGCGTGGGTGGACCGCGACGCCGACATCGACGGCGACGGCTTCTACGAATACCGGACGCTCGCCGGAAAGAACGGCCTGGAGAATCAGGGCTGGAAGGATTCCGGCCAGGCGATCCTCTATCCCGACGGCGCGCTGGTTCCCGATCCGATCGCCGTCGTCGAGGTGCAGGGGCTGTTCTTCGCCGCCAAGCAGGCGATCGCCGCCGTCTCGGCTCTCCTTGGCGAGCATGCGCGGGCGGAAAAGCTCCGCAATGAGGCGGCGGCGCTGAAGGCGGGGTTCAACGCGCGATTTTGGATGGACGACGAGCGCTTCTTCGTGCTGGCGCTCGATCCGGACGACGCGCTCGTCAGGACCGTGCCTCAACCCCGGCGTGTGCCTGGCCTGCGGCATTGTCGACGACGACAAGGCGCGGGCGGTCGCTGATCGTTTGACGGCGGCGGACATGTTCAGCGGCTGGGGCGTGCGCACGCTGTCCAGCGACCACCCCGCCTAAATCCGTTTGCCTATCACCTGGGCTCGGTTTGGCCGGTGTCGAACGCGCACGCCTGCCTCGGCTTCAAGCGCTACGGCTTCGACGACGCCCTGCATCGCACGGCGAAGGCGATGATCGATGCGACGAGCCTGTTCGATTTCGACCGGCTTCCGGAAGTGTTCGGCGGCGCGCCGCGCGACGAACGCCATCCGCATCCGGGCGTCTACCCCGACGCCTGCTCGCCCCAGGCGTGGTCGGTCTCGGCCATCATCCAGATCGGCCATCTCATGACCGGGCTCTTCCCGATCGCTCCGCTCGGCGCGCTTATCGTCGATCCCGCCCTTCCGGAATGGGCGCCCGAGATGACGGTCCGCAACTTCGAGGTCGGCAAGGCCCGCATGTCGCTCGCCCTGCGCCGGGAGCCGAGCGGCGAAACCTCGTGCAAGATTCTGGGACGGCGGCGAGGGGCTGACGCTGGTCCGCCTGGAGCCCGGGGCCGGACAGGACAGGTTCGTCCTTGCGCTCGAGGCGGCGAGGAGACTGTAGGGCGCGCTCGATGAGCGCGCCGGCCGGGTCAGCGACCCGGCCTGCAGGAAGCGGCGACGCGGTCCATAGCCCGTCGGAAGACGGTCGTTCTCCCGGACGCCCTGTGGACCGCGTCTACAAGACGACATTCGGATAGCGGGCGACGCACTCGACTTCGAGCTTTGCGCTCAGCGCCAGGCCGTTGCAGCCGAAGGCGGAGCGGGCCGGCAGGCGGTCGGGCTTGAAATAACCGGCGTAAATGGCGTTGAACGCGCTCCACTCCGCCATGTCCGCCAGCATGATCGTGCATTTGACGACGTCGTCGAAGCCGAGGCCGCAGAAGCCGAGCACGGCGCCGATGTTCTCCATGGTCTGGCGCGCCTCCCCCGCCATGCCGCCCTCCGCCAGGGTCAGGGTTCCGGGAAGATTGCCGAGCGCGCCCGAGAGATAGAGCATGTCGCCGACCCTGACCGCGGCGCTGAACGGCAGGCCGAGCGCCTTCATCTCCGGAGTCTGGAATACTTGCATGGATGTCCTCCGTTTGGCGTCGCCGTCGTCGAGTTCCGGACAGCCTTCGGCCGACTCCATGGATGAAGGTCGATCTTCCTCCCCGAGTTTGCGGGGATGGTCCTCTCTCAACGGGAGACAGGCTGGCCCTCCGCCATCCCAGCAAGCGGCCGTCGCCGCGGTCGCGATCACCAGCGCGACCGCGTCCCGGTCGAGCTCGCGAACACCTGCCGCTGGCGCGCCGGCCCTCGAAGGCGATCACGCCATCGCAGAGATCGCCGCCTTGTTCGAGAAGGGCGAGACCGGCCTCGACCGCCGGCCGGTCGACGACGACGGTCGCGCTCGCCGCCAGCTTCGGAAAGCCGCTGTGACCTCCGAGCGCTCGCTTATAACCGCGAATCATACCCGAAACGAACTCGCAGAGCGCCGGAAGCTGCGCCGGAACCAACATCGGCTTCAACGAGCGCCCCGTCGGCCGCTGCACTCGTGACGGATCGTCCATGACCGCCGCGCGCACCAGAACGTCCGCGTCCGCCGCTACTTCACCGCCTGCCAGTCCAGCCGTCGCGGACGACGGCATCCATCTCTTCGATCGAGACGATCGGAATCGCCAGCCTTTTTCAGGTAGGCCGATGAAGTTTCAAGACCGAAGCCCGCGTCAGCCGGCCTACTTCCGCGCCACCGGCAGCGACGACCTCGACCGCGATCCTGTCGCCGGCCGAACCCCCAGTCGCTCCAGCACCGCCTGCGCAGCGTGACTTGTCCTTGGAGGTGATCTTCAAGTCGTCTTCATGGCGGATCCAGGCCCGACGATCACCAGCCGTCAGCGCTCGGGGGGAGTTGCAGGTTTTCGCCTTACTTCCAGAGCCCGCGCGGCCAGCGGCGGCCGCCGTTATCCGCGCCTGCCACGGAGCGGCGTCCATGTCCGGCGCGGCGGACAAGCCGCCCATCTCAGCCGCGACGCGCTCGACAACGGATCGGCGCGGCGGGGCGCGGCCTCGCCGAGACGGTAGGCGCCGCGCAGGCGTTTGATCACTGCTTCGGCCGAGAGCGTGTCGCGGGCGTGCACGATCGCCAGCGGCCGCTCCGGGCCGACCTCCTCGCCACGCGCCGCCAGTTTCGTCAGGCCCACCGAAGGATCGATCGCGTCGGCGGCGCGCGCCCGGCCGCCGCCGAGTTCGACGACCGCGAGGCCGATCGCGCGCACGTCGATGTCCGTGACAATGCCGCCCCGCTGCGGCGCGGCCTCGACCACGACGCCGGCGCGGGGCAGCAGCGCCGAGGCGCGGGCGAGAAAGTCGGATGGGCCGCCGAGGGCCGCGACCATGCGCTCGAACGTTTCCGCCGCCCTGCCGGATTCGAGCGCGCCACGCAACAGCGCCTCGCCCTCGACCACCGTGTGGGCGAGCCCCGCCAGGCGCAAAAGCTCGGCCCCGAGCGACAGCGTCACGCGCAGGAGCCGTGCGTCCTGGTGTTTTCCGGTCAGGAAATCGACGGCGTTCTGCACCTCGACCGCGTTGCCGGCGGCGCTGGCGAGCGGCTCGTTCATGTCGGTGATCAGCGAAACGGTCGGCAGGCCGGCGCCGGTCGCCACCGTCGCGATGCTCTCGGCCAGTTCGCGCGACGCCTCGAGCGTCGGCATGAAGGCGCCGGAGCCGGTCTTGACGTCCATCACCAGGGCTTCGAGGCCGGCGGCGAGCTTCTTGGACAGGATCGAGGCGGTGATGAGCGCGACCGATTCCACCGTCGCCGTCACGTCGCGGATAGCGTAGAGGCGCCGGTCGGCGGGGGCGAGCGTCTCGGTCTGGCCGATGATGGCGCAGCCGACGTCGCGCACCACTTGCCGGAAGCGCAGGAGGTCCGGCTTCGTGTCGTAGCCGGGGATGGCATCGAGCTTGTCGAGCGTGCCGCCGGTATGGCCGAGGCCGCGGCCCGAGATCATCGGCACGAAGGCGCCGAGGGCTGCGAGCATCGGCGCGAGCATCAGCGACACGTTGTCGCCGACGCCGCCGGTCGAGTGCTTGTCGAGCACCGGGCCCGGCAGGTCGGGCGCGCCCCAGTCGATGGTCGTGCCCGAGAGCGTCATCGCCTCCGTCAGCGCGACCCGTTCGGCGAGCTCATGCCGCGGAAGAACACCGCCATGGCGAAGGCCGCCGCCTGGCCTTCGGTGACGTCGCCGCTGGCGAGGCCGCCGATGAACTCGGCGATCTCGGCGGCGGAGAGCTCGCGCCCGTCGCGCTTGGCGCGGATGATTTCCTGGGGAAGGGTCATGCCGGTTTCGCCTCGTAGGCGCGGATGAAGCTTTGCCGAACGACCGCGCAAGCCCCCACCACCGCGCTGCGCGCGGTCCCCCTCCCCCGCTTTGCGGGGGCGGATGGGCGCGCTGCGGCGAATGGGATTGGCGATATCCTCCCCTGCGCGTCAGCGCGGGGGAGGGGACCATCCGGAGGATGGGGGAGGGGGTGCGGCGGCGGATCATGCGACCTCGCGGATGAAGCCGCGCAAGAGCCGCTTGAACCGCTCGGCCGCGAGGCGGGCGTATTCCTGGGTCTCCTCGTGGCTCGGATCGCCGCCGGCGAGGCCCGCGCCGAAGTTGGTCACGACCGAGACGGCGGCGACGGTAAGGCCCGCGCGCCGCGCGAGGATCACTTCCGGCACGGTCGACATGCCGACGAGGTCGGCGCCGAGGGTTTGGGCGGCGCGGATTTCGGCCGGGGTCTCGAAGCTCGGGCCGGAAAACCACATGTAGACGCCTTCGTTGAGCTCGACGCCCGTTTCCCGGGCGACTTTGCGCAGGATCTCGATCAGGCCCCGGTCGTAGGCGCGGGTCAGCGGCACGAAGCGATCGGCGCCGGCGTGGCCGATCAACGGGTTCGTTCCCGAGAAATTGATGTGGTCGGTGATGGCGACCAGCGCGGGCGGCCGCCACTCCTTTTTGAGTCCGCCGGCGGCGTTGGTGATGAGCAGCGTCTCGCCGCCGAGGCTCTTGAACGTGTCGATCGCGACGCGCATGGCGGCGGGGTCGCCGCGCTCGTAATAATGGCCGCGGCCCTGGAAGAGCGCGACCCGTTTGCCTTCGATCGCGCCGACGACGAGCCGCCCGGCGTGGCCCTCGACGCTCGGCACGGGAAAGCCGGAAAGCTCCGAATAGCCGACCTGGACGGGGTCCGCCGCTTCCTCGGCGAACGGGCCGAGGCCCGAACCGAGCACGATGCCGAGCGGCGGCAGGCTGTCGAGGCCGTGCTCCTTGAGCGCGACGATCGCGCCTCCCATGTCCTGATCCATGCGACGGCTCCTTAGTCTCAGTGGGAAACTGCGGCCCGCGGCTTGTTGTTCCTTGCCGTTCGGGTCACCCCACACCGGTTGAATCCGCGGAGGGTCATTGATTTCTTGGCCGAGCGGAGCGCGAAGGGAGGCTGAAGTCAAGGATCGCGCGAACGCGCACCGCCTCCGCCGGCGGCGCCTTGGGACGTCGTCAGAAGCCCATCTGTCGATGGGCTATGGGGCCGTCCTTGAGTTCAGCCTCCCTTCGCGCAGAATTGCTTTCAAGCAAACGATTACTCCTCCGCCGCTGCGAGCGGCGAACCCACAGGCCGACGTAAACGGTTGGGTCGGTTGGATTGTCAGTCTGAGGGAACGAGGCTATCGACGGGAATGTTCAAAGCTTTCGCAATTCGCGACATGACTTCGAGCGACCCGCTGTGCTTTCCTGATTCCAGATCGGCGACGTGCGGCTGTGTCGTGCGAGCCGCCTTGGCGAGAGCGGCCTGAGTCACCGCGCGTTTCGCGCGCCAGAAGGCGAGCGGCGTCGGGGCTTCGAGAAGTTTCCGCACCTCGTCGATCGTCAAAGCCTCCGAGCGCCCGGCGCGATAGTCAGCCATCGCGTTCTGATGAATGAGCGCGTCGCGCATGTCCTCGAATTCTTCGGCAGGCATGATCGCCAGCTTCTCGCCGCCTGGAGTTACGATGAACTTGACGCTCACGGCGTCGCCTCCTGTCACTTGTAGACCGAGCCTCGAGGGCTGACATCGGTAACGATGATTTCGGTCTCCGTTTCCTCGAAAATGACGCGAAAATCTCCAACCCGAAGGCGCTTGGCCTTCACGCCTCGAAGCGCCTTGACCTGATTGGCTAGCGAAGCCGGATTTTCCGCGTAAGCCTCGAGCTTGTCCAAGATCCGGTTGGCCATGTTGCGGTGCTTTGCTAGCGCGGCGATCGCCGCATCGACCAAGACGACTGTCTTCACGTCGTTCCGGATATAGAGATTTTATATAACGGTCAACGATGGCTGTACTGCCCCCCGAAAGTGAGACAGTCGAATTGGAGTGACAGAGCCTGTTAGGAGGCTCCATGTCACAGCAAGGGATGCGCACGTTTTCGACTGAGTTCAAGGAAGCGGTGGTTCTTCGGCTCGAGGCCGGGGAGCGGTTGGCGGCGGTTGCGGACGAGCTGGAGATCAGGCGGAAGCTGCTTTACGAGTGGCGGGCGGCCTATCGCAAGCTTGGGGCCGCCGGGTTGAACCGCAAGCGCGGACGCAAGCCGGGCGGGGCTCGCGCCAGTCCGGACGCTGCGCCGGCTACGCCGGCTTCGCTTTCCGACCTGGCCGAGCCCGAGCGCGGATCGCCGAGCTCGAGGGCAAGATCGGCAAGCAGCAGATGGATCTCGATTTTTTTCGCGAAGCCTTGCGGCTCATCGACGCGCGGGACCCCTCGTCTCGCGCGACGCCATCTACGCGGTCATCGAAGAAATGACTGCGAGGAGACCAAGGTCGCCCTCTTGGTCGAGCATCTGTGCCAGATCGGCTGCGTGTCGCGCGCCGGCTTCTATCGCTTTGGCGAGGCGCGCGCGCCCAAGCGGACGGAAGCGGACCTGCGCGACAAAATCCAGAAGATTGCGCTCGAAAATCGCTTCTACGGCTATCGGCGGGTCTGCCGCGACCTCTGGCGGATCCATGGCCTCAAGGTCAACCACAAGCATGTCCTTCGCCTCATGCGCGAGGACAATCTGCTCTGCCTGCGGCAAAAGCCGTTCGTTCCCTACACCACCAACAGCCGGCACGAGTTCCCGATCGTCGCCAATCGACGCGAGGACGTATCCCAACCGGGCTCGATCAGATCTGGGTCGCCGACATTACTTATGTCCGGCTGGCCGCGCAGTTCGTCTACCTGGCCGTCGTTCTCGACGCTTTTTCGCGCCGGGTGATCGGCTGGGTCATCGCTCGCCGACCATCTCGAGGCGAGCCTGGCGATCGAGGCGCTCGACATGGCCTTGACCGCCCGAAACCCCGCGCCCGGCCTCATCCATCACTCCGACCGGGGGGTGCAATACGCCTGCGCCGACTACGGCGAAAAGCTCGTGGAGCGAGGGGTCCTGATCAGCATGAGCCGCGCCGGCAACCCTTATGACAACGCCAAGGCCGAGCGCTTCATGCGCACCCTCAAGGAGGAAGAAGTGAACGGCAAGACTTATGCGTCGATCGACGAGGCTCGAACCCATATCGGCGCCTTCCTCGAAACCGTCTATAATCGAGGCCGACTGCATTCCGCCCTCGGCTACAAACCCCCGGTCGAGTTCGAAGCCGAACTCCGCCAACCCGAAACCGTCTGAAAGGACACAAACCAAAGCCCTGTCACTCAAATCCAGTGTCTCAGCCGAGGGGGGCAGTTCATGGCCGTGTCACCCCTTCAAGT
>CAVPXF010000037.1:0-18392 GCA_963709655.1 uncultured Alphaproteobacteria bacterium | reverse complement strand
GTTTGTCTCTATGTGTCGTCGCCTCGCGCGGGAACGTCGGGCCGGGACGAGGCGGTCCGGGGGTTCCGCCAGACATTGCGCGGGCGCCTGCGCGTCGGCGACGGCGGGCCGCAGCGCATTTTCGGCGGGACCGTCTTTCTGATATGAAGCTTACCGACTGGCTCCGGCGTCATGGCGTCTCCCGCGCGGTTCGCCACGGCGCCGCTCGGCGTTACCGCCGGCGCGGTGACGCTGATCTGCCGCGATGACGGCGCCCTAGGCTGTCCCGCGAGACCGCTAGAGCGCATCGTCGCCGAAACCGGCGGCGCGGTTACGCCGAATGATTTCCTCCTCAACCCGCCGACAGCGCGAAAGGGGCACGATATGGGCGGGAAATCCTGTTACAGAAGCCATCGAGGCGTTCGCCCGCGGCGAGATCGTGGTGGTTACGGACGACGACGACCGGGAGAACGAGGGCGACATGATCGTCGCCGCCTCGCTTTGCACCACCGAAAAGATGGCGTTCATGGCGGATTCCCGCAACGGCTGCGGCATCGTCTGCGCCCCCCTGACGGCGGCGGACGCAAGGCGGTTGAACCTGCGGCCCATGGTTGCAGCGAACGACGCTCCGCTCGGCACCGCCTTCACCATCTCGGTCGACGTCAGGCACGGCATGACCACGGGCATCTCGGCCGAGCAGCGCTGCAACACGGTCAGGGCGCTGGCGAACCGCAACATCGAGCACGATCGACTTCATCTGACCTGGCCCGGGGCCCGCTGATCGCCAAGGAGGGCGGGGTGCTGCATGCGCTAGGGTCACACCGAAGCGGCGATCGATCTGTGCGCGCTCGCCAACCTGCCGGCGGTCGCGGTCATCTGCGAGCTCGCCAACGACGACGGCACCGTCATGATCGGGCCGCAGATCGCCGCTTTCGCCGAAAGGAACAGTCTCAAGCGGATCTGGTCGCCGATCTCATCGCCTATCGACAGGCGCGGGAGAAGCTGGTCGACGAATCGGCGTATTCCCTGTCAAGCGCCAATCGGCGAGCTTCAAGGTTACGCCTACCGCACGCCGTTCATCAGGCGCTGCATTTCGCCTTTGTCCACGGATCTATCGGCGACGGGCGCGGGGTGCCGGCGCGGCTTCATCGCTGCGACATCGTCAACGACGTGTTCGGCGCCGGGTCGATCCCCAAGGTGTTGCAACGCTTCCGGGAGGAGGGCCGCGGGATTCTCGTCTACTTTCGCGATGGGTCCGCGGGCGTGCCGGTGAATTTCGTGGGCGCAGAACCCGGCGAGTCGGATCGACAGCGCGCGGAGAACTGGCGGGAGGTGGGCCTCGGCGCCCAGATCCTGCGCGACCTCGGCGTGTCGTCGATCCGGCTCAGGACCAACCACCCTCGAACCTATGTCGGCCTCTCGGGCTTCGGCATCGAAATCGCGTCGGTCGAGCCGATCGACGGGTAAGGCCCGGGTTGCTCGAGCCAGCGCTGGGCGCGCGCTCGCAAGGCCCTATCGCGGCGATCGGCTTTGGCCGCGCCGGAGGTACGCCCTTGGTCCTCCGCAGCCGCAGAAGGACGACGGTCTGCGCAGATCTCACGCGCGATCGGCGCCGTTTTCACCGCCGGCCGTCGGTAAGCCCGCCGCCCTTCGACGACCGACGATTTCGATCGTTTTCGTTAACTGTAGTATTTTCGGCTATTTTAAATCTTGTGCCCGATAAAGATCTATGTCTATCGGCCGACGGATCAAAATTGATGCTTACGATCGTAAGCTGGCGCAGGCGTTTCGCCGACAATATTCATTGATCATCGGGGCTTTGTCGCTCGTAATTGTTCTTATTGGGGCGATCGCCGCATTCACCGCCTATCTCAAAACAACGCAAATCGACAACAGCGCACGCGCCGCCAGGAGCCTGGCGACCATGCTGGCGGACGAGACGGACCGATCCATTCAGTCGGTGTCGTTGATCATCGCGCGTGTGGCGGCGCGTCTTGAGGCCGCGGGCGTCGATACGCCCTTGTCGTTCGAGCAGGCGGCGGGGCCGTTGAGTTCCGTGCCTTCCTCAACGACCGCGTCGCTGACGACGCGTCTTTGGACACGATCTACGTAGTCAGCGCGGCGGAGCCGGCGTTTGCCCGGGAGGCGTCTCGCCGCACGATCATGGCCATCCACGCCTGGGATCAGGTGCGGGCGCTGCGGGATGCGGGGCCCGACGGGATCTATCTGTCTTCGCCGTTCCGCAGCCGCGCCACAGGCGCCTGGCAACTCAGCCTGACTAAGCGAGTGTCGTCGAAGAACGGAGATTTTCTCGGCGTCGTCAGCGGGGTGATCAACCTCTCCTCGTTCAGCGATCTTCTCGGCAAGCTCGCGCTCGGCGAGCACGCCTCGCTGTCCGTCATCCGGGACGACGGCGAAATCATCGCTTGCTTTCCGACGCGGGAACTGAGCCTCGGCTCCGAACTGGCCAGAACGCCGTTGTTCACGGATTTCATCTCGGAGAAGCGCAACGGCATGACGCGTCAGGTCAGCGACGTCGACCGGCTCGAACGCATGTTTGCGGTGGTGAACTCCGACAAGTTCCCGGTCGCCTCGGTCGTCGCAGTGGCGATGAACGACGTGCTCGCCGCGTGGCGTTTCCAGGCGCAGGCTCTCGAACTCGGCGCCGCGGTGATTGCGGCGGTGATCCTGCTCGGCGCAGTCCTCCTCGCGATGCGGGTCGAGCAACTCGCCGAGGCGCGTGAGCGCGAGGCGGGGCAGGCGCAAGCGGCCGTCCAGTACGCCCGGTTCAACAACGCCATGGACAACATCGTCCAAGGCTTGGCGATGTACAACCGGAACGGCGGTCTCATTGTTTGCAACCGGAGATACGCCGAGATCTATGGGCTTCCGCCGGACCTCGCGAACCAGCGAGTGAAAACCGGCGCGCCGTCCGCCGCGAGCGACCCCAGTCGATTTGGCGAGCCGATCGAACGGCCACGCAAAGACCGCGACGGCAGCGTGCTGGTTCTCAGCAAGCTTCCGGACGGACGCCTTATCGCGCAGCGCAAGAAAGCGCTCGCGGACGGAGGCTGGGTGTCGACGCACGAGGACGTGACCGCGCACCGTGAGGCCGAAGACAAGATCAAGGTCATGGCGACTGTGACGCATTGACCGGCCTCCTCAACCGGTTTGGCTTCAAGCAGCGCCTCGAGCAATGCCTGGCCGAAGCTCAGCGCCGCACCGGCCGCTTCGCGTTGCTTTATCTCGACCTCGATCGCTTCAAGCGCGTCAACGACACCCTGGGACACCCCGTCGGCGACAGGCTGTTGCAGGCGGTCGCCGCCAGGATGACCGGCGTCGTGCGGAAAAGCGACGCAACCGCTCGCCTCGGCGGCGACGAGTTCGCCGTCATCCAGCGGATCTCTGCCGCTCCCCGCGACGCCATGCGCCTTGCGGAGCGGTTGGTCGCGGCGTTGGCCGCGCCGTACGACATTGACGGCGTGCGTATCGAAATCGGAACCAGCATCGGGATCGCGCTCACCCCCGACGACAGCGTTGACGCTGACGACATCCTCCGGCTGGCGGACTTGGCGCTCTATCATTCCAAGGCGGATCGCGGCAGCTATCACTTCTTCCAGACGGAAATGGACCAGGAGTTCCGGTCCAAGCGCCAGTTGGAGGACGATCTCAGGGCGGCGCTCGCCGAAGGGCAGTTCGAGGTCCATTTCCAGCCGATCGTCTCCGTCGTCGACCGGCGGGTCACCGCCTTCGAAGCGCTCTTGCGCTGGAATCATCCCGTTCGCGGGGCCGTCCCTCCGAGCGAGTTCATCCCGGTGGCGGAGGAGACCGGGCTCATCGTCGCGATCGGCGAGTGGGTCATGCGAGTGGCCTGCAAGGAGGCGACGAGATGGCCCCCGCCGATCGGCGTCGCCGTCAACGTGTCCGCGATCCAGTTCCGAACGCCGGCTTTCTCGCAAACCGTTTTCGATGCGCTCAGGTCTACGGGACTGCCAGGTTCAAGGCTGATCGTCGAATTGACCGAAAGCGTGATGATGAAAGACGGCGATGCGACGGTTGCGACGCTCGAGACCATCCGGGCAAAAGGCGTTCGCACCTCTATGGACGACTTCGGAACCGGCTATTCGAGCCTGAGCTACATGCGCCGATTACCGTTCGACAAGATCAAAATCGACAAGACGTTCATCGCCGAACTCGGCGTGCGGGACGACACGACGGCGATCGTGCGCGCCGCGGTCGCTCTGGCGCAAGCGCTCGGGATGCAGACGGTCGCGGAGGGGATAGAGACGGAAGAGCAGCTGGCGCGCGCGCGGGTCGAGGGCATCACGGAGGCCCAAGGCTATCTGATCGGGCGGCCCATGCCGGCCCGACAGGCGTTGGCGCTGCTCGGCGTCGAACCCGTCGAGGAAGATGACGCTCCGAAGGCCGAAAGCCGCGCCCGCGCAGCCGACGTCGAGATCGGCGATGCGCACGCGCTCGGCAACGTCACCGTCTTCAGGCCTCGCGGCGCGGCGAGCCCGCCTGCCCGCGCGTCAGCCCCGAGGCTCCGGCCGGCCAGCCGGTCGTAAGGCGCGGGTCGCCTCCGGCAGGCCGCGACAGCCGACCGAAGCGCCGATCATCCCTCCATCAGCGTCGTGACATGAGCGGCGACCGAGCGGGCCAAGCCTTCGAGGTCGTAGCCGCCCTCGAGCACGGAAACGATACGTCCGCCACAATGCTTTTGGGCGAGTTCCATGAGTTTGCGCGTCGCCCAAACGTAATCCGCCTCGACCAGATTGAGGTTGCCGAGCGGATCGCGGCGATGGGCGTCGAAGCCGGCCGAGATGATGACGAGATCAGGCCTGAAGTCGTCGATGCGCGGCAGGATCGCGACGCCCATCGCCTCGCGAAAGGTATCGCCGTCGTCGCCGGCGCGGAGCGGCGCGTTGACGATCTGGTCGAATTCGCCGCGCTCGCCAATGGAGCCGGTGCCGGGATAATTGGGCATCTCGTGGGTCGACGTGTACATCACGTGGGGGTCGCTCCAGAAGATGTGCTGGGTGCCGTTGCCGTGATGGACGTCGAAATCCATAATCGCGACCCGCTCGGCGCCGTAGACGGCCCGGGCGTGCCGCGCAGCGACCGCTGCGTTGTTGAAGAAGCAAAAGCCCATCGGCGTCGCCGTTTCGGCGTGATGCCCGGGCGGCCGGGTCGCGACGAAAGCGTTGCGGACCTTGCGGGTCATCACTTCGTCGACGGCGAACACGGCGCCTCCGGCCGAGCGGAGCGCCGCCTCGAACGTGCCGGGCGACATGGAGGTGTCCTGGTCGATGGCGACGTGCCCCTGCGTCGGCGTCGCCGCGCGGATCGCCTCGATGTAGTCGACCGGGTGAACCCGGGCGATCGCGGCAATCTCGGCGCGCGGCGCGGTGTCGCGAGCCATCATCTGGAAGACTTCGCTCTCGAGCGCGCGATCGACGGCGCGGAGCCGGTCAGGACGCTCGGGATGACCCTCGCCCATGTCGTGCGCGAGACACGCCGGATGGCTGATCAGCAGTGTGGTCACTCGGGAGTCCTACCTGGGCAAACGCGCGTCCCCATCCCGTCGCACTCTCGCCCCGATGGCCGGGAATGTCCATCAGTACAATGTCCCAACGCGGAAAGGGTTCCGGCGCGCGCCACTGGCTTGACGTCGGCCTCGGATCGCGGTTCGAGGTTCGGCAGTTTTTGAAGATGCGAGAGCGACATAGGCCTCACGGTCGGGCGGCGCAATGCGCAAGTCGGGCGATAGACCAAGTCGGACGATAGACTTTGTCATCGCCGCCTGCGGCTTGCGCGGACGCGTTCGGGCGTCGCCGGAGGATCCGCGCCGATTTTCCGCGGACGCCCGCCCTGCCGAACGCGGCATCGAGCGAGACGCGCCCGCTCCCCGATTCCCGTTGGCTTCCCGCGAGGCCTTGATCTACAAAGCCCCTTGAAAAATCGCGCCAAAGGCAAAGCGTACATGAGCGGCGTCAACGAGATCCGATCGAGCTTTCTGCAATTCTTCGCGCGGGAGGGCCATGAGGTCGCGCCCTCGAGCTCGCTCGTGCCGCGCAACGATCCGACGCTGATGTTCACCAACGCCGGCATGGTTCAGTTCAAGAACGTCTTCACCGGCGTCGAGAAGCGGCCTTATGTCCGCGCCGCGACCGCCCAGAAGTGCGTGCGCGCCGGCGGCAAGCACAACGACCTCGACAACGTCGGCTACACCGCCCGCCACCATACCTTCTTCGAGATGCTCGGCAACTTCTCCTTCGGCGACTACTTCAAGGACAACGCCATCGAATACGCCTGGAGGTTGCTGACCCACGACTTCGGCCTTCCCAAGGAGCGGCTCACCGTCACGGTCTATTACGACGACGATCAGGCCTTCGATCTGTGGAAGGCGATCTCCGGCCTGCCCGACGACCGCATCGTCCGCATCGCGACCAGCGACAATTTCTGGGCGATGGGCGACACCGGCCCTTGCGGTCCGTGCTCCGAAATCTTCTTCGATCACGGCGACCACATTTTTGGCGGTCCGCCCGGCTCGCCCGACGCCGACGGCGACCGGTTCGTCGAGATCTGGAACCTGGTGTTCATGCAGTACGAGGCGCTGCCGGGCGGCGAGCGCGTCGACCTGCCGCGCCCCTCGATCGACACCGGCATGGGGCTCGAGCGGATCGCCGCCGTCCTGCAGGGCGTGCACGACAACTACGACATCGACCTCTTTCGCGCGCTGATTCGGGCCATCGCCGACCTCACGGGCGTCGATCCGGACGGGCCGCAGCGCGCCTCGCACCGGGTCATCGCCGACCATCTCCGCGCCTCGGCCTTCCTAGTGGCGGACGGCGTGCTGCCGTCGAACGAGGGCCGCGGCTACGTGCTGCGCCGGATCATGCGCCGCGCCATGCGCCACGCCCAAATTCTCGGAGCGCGCGATCCGCTGATGTGGCGCCTCGTCCCGGCGCTGACGCGCGAGATGGGCCAGGCCTACCCGGAGCTCCTGCGCGCCGAGGCGCTGATCACCGAGACGCTCAAGCTCGAGGAGACGCGCTTCCGCATCACGCTCGCGCGCGGGCTCGCGATCCTCGAGGACGAGACGCGGCCGCTGGCTGAGGGCGGCGTGCTTTCCGGCGAGACGGCGTTCAAGCTCTACGACACATTCGGCTTCCCGCTCGACCTCACCCAGGATGCGCTGCGCGCGCGCGGCTTGTCGGTCGACGTCGACGGCTTCAACGCCGCGATGGCGCGCCAGCGCGCCGAGGCCCGCCGCGCCTGGGCCGGGTCGGGCGAATCCGCGACCGAGACGGTGTGGTACGGCTTGCGCGAGCGGGTCGGCGCCACCGAATTCCTCGGCTACGAGACCGAGACGGCCGAAGGCGTGATCGGCGCCATCGTCAGGGACGGCGTCGAGGTCGACCGGCTCGAGGCCGGTGAGACCGGCTCGCTCGTCCTCAACCAGACGCCGTTCTACGGCGAATCGGGCGGCCAGGTCGGCGACGTCGGCGAGATCGCCGGGCCGGGCTTCCGCGCCGTCGTGAGCGACACGCGCAAAAAACTCGGCGACCTCGTCGTTCACGACGTCGCGGTCGTCGAAGGCGCCGCGCGCGTCGGCATGGCGGTCGAGCTCGCCGTCGATCACGCCGCGCGGACCGCGACGCGCGCCAACCATTCCGCAACCCACATCTTGCACGAGGCGCTGCGGCTCGTGCTCGGCGACCATGTCGCGCAGAAGGGCTCGCTCGTCTCGCCCGAGCGGCTGCGCTTCGACTTCGCCCATCCGAAGGCGATCACGCCCGACGAACTGACCGCGGTCGAGGACATCGCCAATCGCGTCGTGTTGGAGAACGCCGAGGTGACGACGCGGCTGATGAGCCTCGACGACGCGCGCGAATCCGGAGCGCGCGCCCTCTTCGGCGAGAAATACGGCGACGAGGTGCGCGTCGTCAGCATGGGGCAGATCGAGGACGACGCGGCGCACGAGCGCGCCTATTCGGTCGAGCTCTGCGGCGGCACGCACGTGCGCCGCACCGGCGACATTGGCCTCATAACGATCGTCGGCGAAAGCGCGGTCGCGGCCGGCGTGCGCCGCCTCGAGGCCAAGACGCGCAACGAGGCGCGCAAGAAGCTGACCGCCGAATCGCGCGGGCTGGCCGAACTCGCCGGGCTCCTGCGCGCGCCGGCCGACGAGGCGCCGAAGCGCCTCGAAAGCCTGATCGACGACAAGCGCAAGCTCGAGCGCGAACTCGCCGACGCCAGGCGCAAGCTCGCAATGGGCGGGGGCGGCGCCGGCCCGGCCAATTCGGTGCGCGACGTCGCCGGCGTCAGGTTCTACGCCCGCGCCGTCACCGACATCGACATGAAGGACCTGAAGTCGCTGGCGGACGAGGCCAAGCAGAGCGTCGGCTCCGGCGTGGTGGCGATCGCGGCGACGGCGGAGGACGGCAAGGCGAGCCTCGTCGTCGCCGTTACGGCCGACCAGACGAGCCGGTTCAACGCCGTCGATCTCGTGCGGCTCGGTTCGGCCGCCCTCGGCGGCAAGGGCGGGGGCGGCCGGCCCGACATGGCTCAGGCCGGCGGCCCGGACGGCGCCAACGCCGGCAAGGCGCTCGAGGCGGTGGAAGAGGCGATCCGCGCGCGCGCCTGACAAAGAGGCCGCCCGCACCTAAGGATGGAGGAGGTTTGCATGACTGCTCAGCGCTCGGGTCTCGTCGACGAACTGAAGGCCTATGAGCCGGAGCTGATCGCCATCCGGCGCGACATCCACCGCCATCCCGAAACCGGCTTCGAGGAGACCCGCACGGCGAAGCTTGTCGCCGACAGGCTGCGCGGCTGGGGGATCGAGGTCGCCGAAGGGATCGCCAAGACCGGCGTCGTCGGCACAATCAAAGGCAATCGCCCGGGTCAGCGCGCGATCGGCCTGCGCGCCGATCTCGACGCGCTCAACATTAAGGAGGCGCCCGGCCGCGACTATCGCTCGGTCGTTCCCGGCAAGATGCACGCCTGCGGCCACGACGGGCATACGACCATGCTGCTCGGCGCCGCCCGCCGCCTCGCCGAACAGCCCGACTTCGCCGGAACGGTGCACGTGATCTTCCAGCCGGCCGAGGAAGGCCAGGGCGGCGGCAAGGCCATGATCGAGGAGGGGCTCTTTACCCGCTTCCCGGTCGACGCCGTCTACGGCATGCACAATGCCCCGGGCATGCCGGCGGGCATGTTCGGCACGCGCAAGGGCCCGTTCATGGCGGCGAGCGACAGTTGGGCCGTCACGTTCCGCGGCACGGGCGGCCACGGCGGCGCCGGGGCCCACATGGCGACCGACCCGACCTTGCCGGTCGGCCAGTTCATCGGCGCGATCCAGACCATCGTCAGCCGCAACGTGCCCGCGACGGACGTCGCGGTGGTGAGCGTCGGCCATATCGCGGCCGGCCACCGCGACGCGCCGAACATCATTCCCGCCGAGGCTTTCGTCTGCGGCACGGCGCGGTCCTATAGCCCGGCCGTCCGCGACCTGATCGAGAAGCGGCTGAAGGCGCTCGCCGAAGCCTCGGCCGCGACCTACGGCTGCTCGGCGGAGGTGGATTACGACCGGCGCTATCCGCCGCTCGTGACCCACGCCGGGCAGACGGACGTCTCGGTTGCTGCGGCGCGCGCGCTGGTCGGCGAACGCGCCGTGATGGCGGAAGCGCCGCTTGTCACCGGGTCCGAGGACTTCGCCTTCATGCTGGAAAAGAAGCCCGGCTCGTTCATCATGATCGGCAACGGCGTCGAAGCGGACGGCTCCTACCACTATGTCCATACGCCCGAATACGACTTCAACGACGCGATCCTGACCCTCGGCGCCGCCTATTGGGTCAGCCTCGTCGCCGAGGAACTGGGCTGAACCGCATGGATTTCTGATCGAACCGCGGCGCAAACCCTATTTCGTCAGGGTCTCGCCCGTCGGCCGAGCGTCCTGACGGACGCTCTACGGGGCCGCGCCCAGCCGCATTTCCGTTCGTTTCAGAAGGCTTCCAGGAATTTCCAATTGCTATCCGACACGAGAATGACAGGGCTCTCTATACGCCTTCGTGGTTCCTCGTGTCCTTTGTGGGGAATTTGTCCCGCTTGTTGCGTTGGCCTGCCCAAGAATCTCTCCTCAGCCGAGCCCTGAGACGCCGGCGCCCCAGCAGGCAGCGAAGATCGCGACGAAGGGCGCCCACGTTCCAACGAAACTTCGGAACATGGCGTAGCTGCGCTCAAACAGCGGCGCGACCACCAGCGCGTCGAGGAGCATGACGATGATGGTGATCGCAGCGGCCCGCAGAAACGGATCGAAATCCGGGGCGACTTCCTTGTGGGCGACGACAACGAGGAACGCGAGGACCGGCGCGACGACGAGGTGAACGCGCAGGGTCGTGTCAAGCGACCAAAGCCTGCGCCCCGCCGCGATCACCCCGCCGCATGCGCCCCAAAGAACAAGCGCAAGCCCGACAAGATAGGCCCAAGCCATCTGGTTCCTCCAGCCGAAGCGTTCTGACGAGTCTGAGCGGGTACGCCTTGCGGCGGGTCAAATCGGCTTGACATTCCATATTTCTGCATTTATAGAATTATGGAAGAGGTGGCCATGCCCCAGAACGACGTCGAAGAGATTGCGCGCTTCGCCGACATGTTTTCGGCGCTGGGAGCCGAGCCGCGACTGAGGATCGTGCGGCTCTTGCTGTCGGCGCATCCGGAAGGACTTGTCGTCGGCGAAATTGGGTCAGAGCTCGGCATTCCGGCGTCGACCCTCTCGCATCACCTCGACAAGCTGAAGAACGAGGAGCTCGTGTCGGTGCAGCGGGAGAGCACGTTCCTTCGCTACACCGCCGACACTCAAGCGCTCCGAGAAATCGTCGGGTTCCTGTTCGCCGAGTGCTGCACGCGCAACAAGGCGATTCGCCCCGAAGACATCACCCGCCCCCATCTGTAGGAGAGAGAGCCATGCCGGACACCGATATCAAACACATCGTGCGCGAACGTTACGCCGAAGCCGCCCGGAACGTCAGCGCGCCGGGGTCCTGCTGCGGCGGCGCGGCGTGCGGCGCCGATGCGGCGCTCAACGGCGTCAGCGCCATCACGGGCGATCTCTATGCGGACGACGAAACCAGCGCTCTGCCGGAAAAGGCGGTGCTGGCGTCGCTCGGCTGCGGCAACCCCACCGCGCTCGCCGAACTCAAGGAGGGCGAGACCGTGCTCGATCTGGGCTCGGGCGGCGGCATCGACGTTTTGCTCTCTGCTCGCCGCGTCGGACCTTCGGGGAAGGCCTATGGCCTCGACATGACCGACGACATGCTGGCGCTCGCCCGCGAAAACCAGCGCAAGGCGGGCGCGGTGAACGTCGAGTTCCTCAAGGGCGAAATCGAGCAGATCCCGCTCCCCGACAATTCGGTCGACGTGATCATTTCCAACTGCGTCATCAACCTCTCGGCCGACAAGGATCGGGTGCTGCGGGAGGCGTTCCGAGTGTTGAAACCGGGCGGGCGCTTCGCCGTCTCCGACGTCGTCACCCGCGGCGCAATCCCGGAGCGGATCCGCCGCGATGTGCTGATGTGGGTCGGCTGCATCGCCGGCGCGCTCGACGAGAACGACTACCGAATGAAGCTCGCCGCGGCCGGATTCGAGGCGATCGGGGTCGAGCCGACGCGGGTCTACAAGGTCGAAGACGCCCGCGAGTTCCTGTCGGGCAAGGGCGTCGACGTCGACGCCATCGCGCCCGCGGTCGACGGCAAGTTCATGAGCGCGTTCGTGCGCGCGAAAAAGCCCGGCCTCGCCCGGGAGGAATCGGCCGGCGCCTGCTGCGCCCCGAGCTGCTGCGCCTGAGGTCGAAACGATGAGCGACGCCCAACGCAACGGCCCGTTTCTCTGCACGGGGAACTCCGCGCGCTCACCGGGGCGAGCCCATCGAGCGCTGCATAGCTCAACGCCTTCAAGGGTTTCCTTCTCCTCGTTACCCGTTTGGAAATCTGTCGAGACGGCCGACGCGCCGGACAATGCGCCGTAACGCCCGGCGGTCCCCCGACGTCTAAGGGAATGTCATCCTCTCACAGGAGGTTTCCATGGACGAACGAATGAAAGAACTGATTGCTTTCGGCGCCTCGGCGGCGGTGAATTGTCATCCCTGTCTCACGCATCACTTGGCCGAATGCGATCGGATTGGGATCGACCGCGCGGAGGTGAAGATGGCGGCGGAGATTGGCTTGATGGTCAATCGCGGCGCGGCTTCAAAGACGCGCGATCACACCGAGGCCCTGCTTGGGACCGAGGTGGGCCGGAAGGGGGCTCCCAGTGGTTGCGGTTGTAGTTCCTGAGCAACTGGCCGCGCACCGGAACAAGGCGCGCGGCGTCCTCGTCCGTTTGGTAAAGGACGAGGCCCTGGCCGACGATCTGGTGCAGGAGGCTCTGTTGCGCGGCACCCGCTCCGCCGCCCGCCTGCGGGGCGATGCGTCGCCGGCCACCTGGCTTACCGCCATCGCCCTCAACCTGGCGCGCGATCACTTCCGCGCCGCCAAACGAACCCCGCTATTCACCTCGCTGGTTGAGGCCGAGGACGTCCCGGCCCCAGACCGGCCCGAAGCCGACATCCTGCAGGCGGCGATGTCCGGCTGCATCCTGGGCCATGTGGCGCGGCTGACGGGGCGGCTGCGCGAGGCCGTCATGCTGCATCACTTCGCCGGCCTCAGCCATCGCGAGATGGCGCAGGCCTTGGGTGTGTCCGAGGCAAATGCCCGGGTCATCCTCCATCGCGGCCTGGCGGCGTTGCGCGCCAGTTTGCGGCGCGAATGCGTTCTGGACTTTCGCGATGACATCCCCTGTGACCGCCGGCAAGTGGCTTCGCCTGTGACCGCCCTTCGACGTGAGCGCTTGTCGCACCCCGGTCTTTGAACGGTGGGTGCGCCGCCCTCGAAATGCAGCGAGCGCCAGCGGGCGGCTTGATGCGAACTGCCTCAAACAGCCCGGCGCTTTCGCGCCCGAGGGATCTTTCGATGAAAGAAGCTGCTTGCAATTCCCTGCATATCTGCTAATCTCGATATATGGATAATATCGAAGCCATAGCCGCCCTGGCGGCGCTTGCGCAACAGACCCGGCTCGATGTGTTCCGGCTGCTGGTCGCTCGCGAGCCCGAGGGCGTTCCGGCGGGCGAGCTGGCGCGGCTCGTCGAGGCGCCCCAGAACACTGTGTCGACGCACCTTGCCATCCTCGCGCGTGCAGGTCTGATCGTCGGCGAGCGGCGGAGCCGTTCGATCATCTATCGCGCCGACCTCGCGCGCTTCCGCGAAATCGCGCTCTACCTGCTCAAGGATTGCTGCGGCGGGCGCGCCGATCTGTGCGCGCCGCTGATCGCCGATCTCACCCCGTGCTGCCCACCGAAGGAGGCTGCTCATGGCTGATCGTAGTTTCAATGTCTTGTTCCTGTGCACAGGCAACAGCGCGCGTTCGATCATCGCCGAGAGCATCCTGAGGAAGGTCGGCGCGGGGCGCTTCCGCGCCTTCTCCGCCGGAAGCCACCCCAAGGGCGTCGTCAATCCTTTCGCGTCAAAGTGCTTGACAGCCTCGACTACCCGACCGACGGCGTTCGCTCGAAGAGCTGGGACGAATTCGCGGCGCCCGGCGCGCCCGTGATGGATTTCGTCTTCACGGTCTGCGATACGGCCGCGGCCGAAGTGTGCCCGATCTGGCCCGGCCAACCGATGACGGCCCATTGGGGCATCGAGGATCCTGCCGTGGTCGAGGGAACCGATATCCAGAAGGAGGCGGCGTTCGTCCTCGCGACCCGCTATCTCAAGAACCGGATTTCCATCTTCACGAGCCTGCCGATCCGGAGCCTCGACAAGATGGCGCTGAACGCGAAGCTGCGCGAGATCGGCCGGCTTGAAGGCGCGACAAAACCGAGGCCGGAGGTCGCCTGATGGACGTCGTCATCTATCACAATCCCGCCTGCGGAACGTCGCGCAACGTTCTCGCGATGATCCGCAATTCCGGGGTCGAGCCGCACATCATCGAATATCTCAAATGTCCGCCGACGCGGTTGCTCCTGACGCAACTCATCGGTCGCGCAGGGCTGACCGTGCGCCAGATCCTGCGGGAAAAAGGCACGCCCTTTCACGACCTCGGCCTCGGCGATCTGTCCCTTTCCGACGACGCGCTCATCGACGCCATCGGCGCGCATCCGATCCTGATGAACCGGCCGCTCGTTGTGACGCCGAAGGGCGTGCGCCTCTGTCGCCCCTCCGAGGAAGTTCTGGATTTGCTGCCGCCGCAGCGCGGTCAGTTCATCAAGGAAGACGGCGAGCGCGTGATCGACGATCATGGCCGGCGCGTCGCGACCGCATAGGAATTCCTCAATGTCTCTGTTCGAACGCTACCTCACTGTGTGGGTCGCCCTGTGCATCGTTGCGGGCGTCGTCCTCGGCCATCTGGCGCCAGGCGTATTCCATGCGATCGGGGCCGCGGAAATCGCCAGGGTCAATTTGCCGGTGGCGGCGCTGATCTGGCTCATGATCGTTCCCATGCTGATCAAGATCGACTTTGCCGCGCTCGGCGAAGTCCGCCAGCACTGGCGCGGCATCGGCGTGACCTTGTTCATCAATTGGGCGGTCAAGCCGTTCTCGATGGCGGCGCTCGGCGCCCTCTTCATCGGCTATCTCTTCCGGCCCTATTTGCCGGCCGATCAGATCAGCTCCTATATCGCAGGCCTGATCATTCTCGCCGCCGCGCCGTGTACGGCGATGGTGTTCGTCTGGTCGAACCTGACCCGGGGCGAGCCGCATTTCACGCTCACCCAGGTCGCCCTGAACGACACGATCATGGTGTTCGCTTTCGCGCCGATCGTCGGACTGCTGCTTGGCCTCTCTGCGATTACCGTTCCGTGGAATACGCTGGTGCTGTCGGTGGCGCTCTACATCGTCGTACCGGTGATCGTGGCTCAGCTCGTGCGTCGGCGTGTCCTGGCGACCGGTGGACCGGAAGCGCTCTCGCGCCTGCTTGCCACGCTTCAGCCCATCTCGTTGCTCGCCCTGCTGGCGACGCTGGTGCTGCTCTTTGGTTTCCAGGGCGATCAGATCATCGCCCAGCCGCTCATCATTCTGATGCTGGCCATTCCGATCCTGATCCAGGTCTATTTCAACGCGGGGTTCGCCTATCTGCTAAATCGCACCATGGGCGAGCAGCATTGCGTCGCTGGCCCCTCCGCGCTGATCGGGGCCAGCAACTTTTTCGAATTGGCGGTGGCCGCCGCGATCAGCCTGTTCGGCTTCAATTCGGGCGCTGCGCTCGCCACCGTCGTCGGCGTGTTGATCGAAGTGCCCGTCATGTTGTCGGTCGTCTGGATCGTCAACCGGTCGAAGGGCTGGTACGAAAGCGGCGTGAAGTCTGCCGCGCGTCCGATGGCGTCGGCAGCGAAAGGCCGATGAAAGCGGATGATCCCTTAACCGGGGTGATGGCTCAGATCGGACATTGGCGGTGTCGAAGGCTGGCGGTCCCCGCCGGCGCCAGTCATCGCCCCGAGCGAGCCTCGAATTCGATGTAGGCGATCCCGCCTAACCCCGCGAGTAGCCCCGCGAGCGGCGACATGCTTGGCGGTCCGATGAGCCAGTAGTGACCGACGCCAGCCGCCAACCCGACGATGCACTCAACTTTCCATGGCGCGCTGGTCTGCTCCGACCACGAGGACGAGCGCGGCGATCGCTCCAAAATGCGAATGTCATCGTTCTGTTGCAGCCGCAAGCCATGAATTTTCTGTCATGACGGACTGCGGCGCCGGGCCTCGAGGCCCTATCGCTCAGCGAATAGCATGTCTGCGTCGGTAAATTTTAGAAGGGGCTGAGCAATGGTCGATGTCGCCGCGCGAAAGATGCCTAACCGACCAAACACCAAAACCGTTCAGGAATATATAGACGAGTTGCCCGTATGGTCGGACGGCACTTCGCTCAAATCCACGCCGATGACGGGCATGCAGTGGCGGATTTGGACGCTCGCCGCGTTCGGCAAGTTCTTCGAGGGCTTCGTCGTGTTCATGGGCGGCGTGTCGCTGCCGCTAATCGCCCGCCAATTCCATTTGGCCGACGCCGAGAAAGGTCTCGTCACCTCAGCGAGCCTGTTCGGCATCTTGCTCGGCACCATCCTGCTCGGTGGGTTATCCGACTATTTCGGCCGCAAGCTTATGTTCATCGCGGAGATGATCATCTTCTGCATGTTCCTTACGCTGCTGATCTTGGTTGGGAACTTCATTTCCCTGGTCATCTGCCTCGTCGGCATCGGCATGGCGCTGGGCTGCGACTACCCGACTGCGCACATGATCATCTCAGAAAACATCCCGAGCGTCTCGCGCGGTCGACTCGTGCTCGGCGCATTCGCCTTTCAGGCGATCGGCGCCATGTGCGGGATCATCGTCGGCGCCGTGGTGCTTGTGCTCGACCCGAGCATCGACGCCTGGCGCTGGATGTATGCGACCGCGCTGGCGCCGGCCATCCTTATCACCATCGGCCGCTTTTTCATCCCGGAAAGCGCCAACTGGTTGATCGTGCGGGGCCAGCACGAAAAGGCCGAACAGGCTGTGTCGCGCCTCCTCTACCGTACGCCGGTCTACCCCGAGAAAGTGACGCTGACGCGCCATGTCGCCGATGAGGCGAGCGCCTCGAAAGCGTCATTCTTCGCGCTTTTCAACGCAAAGAATCGCCGCGCCACCATCTTCTCATCCGTGCCGTGGCTGTTCCAGGATCTCGGCACTTACGGCATCGGCGTCTTCACCCCGACCCTGATCGCTGCCGCTCTCGGCAGCGGGCCGGACAAGATCCGCAGCCCCGCTGACCTGATCGCGAGCGGCATCCATTCGGCCGAGGCCGCGGCCCTGACAACCTCGCTATTGATCGTCGGCATCGCCTTCGCAATCTGGTTGTCCGATAGCTTAGGACGCATCCGCCTGCAGATCTTCGGCTTCCTCGGCTGCGCGGTCGGACTGGGTATCGCCTCCATGTCCATCGACGCGGAAGGCGCGCTCAGGCTGTACCTCATCATGGCCGGCGTGATGCTGTTCAACTTCATGACAAATCTCGGCCCCAACGCGCAAACCTACCTCCTTGCCGGGGAGGTGTTCCCGACTGAAGTGCGCGGCATGGGCGCCGGCTTCGCGGCGATGATCGGCAAAGTCGGCGCAGTCGCCACCACGTTTGGCTTCCCGCTCCTGCTTGCCAGCATCGGCACTCGCTCGCTGCTTTACAGCCTGGTCATCAGCTCGGTGTTAGGCGCCGTCGTGACCTGGATGTTCCGCATCGAAACCACTGGCGTGAACCTCGATAGCATCGGCCGCTGAACAGACAAGAACAGGAGACGCCAGTCGTGAAAATCAGACTTCGCCACATGCTCGGCGGGGGCGCCATCGCCTTTGTTCTCGCGGCGGTCCCGATGGCGCATGCGGCCGACATCGCTCTCAAGGAATCCGGCTCGACCCTGCTCTTTCCGCTGTTCCAATCTTGGATAGCCGGCTACAAGGCGTCGCTCCCGATATCGATCTGACCGCGCCGTCTACCGGCTCCAGCGCCGGCAACGAAGCGGCGATCGCGGGCACGGCCGCCATCGGCGCCTCCGATGCCTATCTCTCCGACGAGGTCGCGGCGCGGCATCCGAATATCCTCGATATCCCGCTCGCCATCTCCGCCGTGGCGATCAACTACAATCTTCCGGGTCTGAACGGCACGAACCTTAAACTCGATGGCCCGACGATCGCCGCGATCTATTCCGGCGCCGTCACGACGTGGGATGATCCTGCGATCAAAGAGATGAACCCAGGCGTGGCGCTCCCGCACCAAACGATCATCCCGGTCCGCCGCGCCGACGGCTCCGGCACGACGTTCGTCTTCACCCAGTTTCTCGACTTCTCGGCGCAAACGTGGGAAGACAATCCAGGCTTTGGCGAGATCGTCGCCTGGCCCGCCGTCGCCGGGGAAAAGGCCGGAGACGGCAATGAAGGCGTGCTGCAGGCAGTCGCCGCCACCCCCTATGCAATCGGCTATTTGGGCACCAGCTACGCCGACCAGGTCGCTAAAGCCGGTCTCGGCACCGCCCTGATCGAGAACCAGGCCGGTAAGTTCCTGCTCCCAACAGCGCAATCGATCGCCGACGCCGCTGCCCAACTTGATCCGCGCACGCCGCCCTACGAGCGCATCAGCCTTGCCTATGCGCCCGGCGACAACAGCTACCCTCTGATCAATTACGAATACGCCGTCGTGTCGAAATCGCAACCTGACGCCGCGACTGCCGGCGCGCTCCGCGCCTTCTTGCGCTGGGCGATCTCGGCGACCGGAGGCAACAACGAGAAATACCTCGGGCCCGTCGGCTTCATCCCGCTGCCGGACTTCATCCGCGGACTCAGCGAAGCGCAAATCGACAAAATC
>CAVPXF010000036.1:0-159326 GCA_963709655.1 uncultured Alphaproteobacteria bacterium | reverse complement strand
TCCCGCCTCGCTCGCCCAAATTCCAGATCGGCTATCAGCATCTGCCCCCGCTCGGGGGCTTGCGCGGACTTCAGCGCGGCGTTTCGCCAGAGACCAACGGCTTCTGGCAGCTGGCGAGCTTTCACAATTTCGCCGACTACGCAATGAGCCAGGACTTCCGCTCGGGCCTCGAAAAACTGCGCGAGGCTGGGCATGCGGCGCGCTCCGGCCGTCATGTGCGCCGAGGCGGTCTGGTGGCGATGTCATCGCCGCATCATTGCGGACTATCTCATCGCGGCGGGGGAGGAGGTTTTTCACATTCTCGGCGAAGGCCACATCGAGCCGGCGCGCATGACGCCTGCCGCAAAACCGCAGCCGAATGGAACGCTGACCTATCCCAAGGAGACCCTTACCTTCCCCGGCGCCCGACCGTGATCCGGGCCAGCAAACGGAGCGGCTCAAGCCCCTCATGCGCGAACCGCCGCGTCCACTGGCGAACACCGACGCTCGTCAGTTAACTGGCTTCACATGGCGCCAAAGCTCGCTTATCGTTCGCCTAAAGCGACGCGAACCAAGTTCATTCGCTGCCGTCATTGCGAGCGGAGCGAAGCAATCCAGAGGATCGCAGCGCGCTCTGCGATATCTGGATTGCCTTGTCGCTCACGCTCCTCGCAATGACGCAAGTGGCCGAATTTATATTCATCTCAGTCCAAGGCTTCGAGGCGCGCGATGGCGATCCCCCAGTATTTCTCTCGCACCTATGCGGAGGCGCGGCGGAAATTTCTCGAGGCGGCCCGCGCCGGCGGGGCGGCGCTCGAGACTTATGTCCATCCGAGCGCCCGCGGCGCGGAGGGCGAGGAGCTGGCGGTCGACGTCGGGCGCTTTGGCGACCCGGAGGCCGAAAGCCTGTTCGTCGTCGTCTCGGGCACGCACGGCAACGAGGGCTTTTGCGGCTCGGGCTGCCAGACCGGCCTGATCGGCGAGGGCGTCGTCCACGGGCGGCCGAAATCGGTCGCCGTGCTGCTCGTCCACGCGGTCAACCCGTACGGCTTTTCCCACATCCGGCGGGTGACCGAGGACAATGTCGACCTCAACCGCAACTTCCAGGATTTTGCAAAACCGCTGCCGGAGAACGCGCGCTACGCCGAGATCCACGAGGCTCTGGTCCCGGCCGACTGGGACGGCCCCGCCCGCGCGAAGGCCGAGGACGCGCTCGCGGCCTGGCGCGCGGCGAACGGCGGCATGAAGGCTTACCAGGCCGCCGTCGCGGGGGGACAATACGCCTTTCCCGACGGACTTTTCTACGGCGGGCGGGGGCCGACATGGTCGAACGCGACGTTCCGCGCCATCGTCGAGAGCCACGCGCGCTCCGCCAAGCGGATCGCGGCGATCGATGTCCACACCGGGCTCGGGCCGAGGGGCTATGGCGAGCCGCTCGCAATCGTTCCGCCCGACGCCCCCGGCTTTCAGCGGGCGCGCGCGTGGTGGGGCGACGAGGTGACGTCGATTTTGGACGGCACGTCGACGTCGCCGCCGGTCGCGGGTCCGCTGATCGGCTGCCTCGGGGCGTGCCTGCCGGGCGCGGAAGTGACCGCGATCGGCCTCGAATACGGCACGGTCGAACTCGCCGAGGTGCTGGAGGCGATCCGCGGCGACAACTGGCTCTACGCCCGGGGGCTTCCCTCGGGGCGCCGCATGGATGACCCGCTCGCCCGCACGATCAAGGCGAGAGTCCGCGACGCGCTGACGGTCGACGCGGACGACTGGAAGGAGCAGGTTTTTGGCCGTGCCGCCGATTTTGCGCGCAAAGCCTATCAGGGGCTGACGGACTGAAGCCGGTTGGCTGGCATTGAGGCTTCAGCGGCGGCCGCGCCTTTGGAGCATGATGAAATGAATTCGCGCCAGCTAACCCTCACCCGGCCGCCATAGCCCGTCGAGAGACGGGCGTCCTGTAGGACATCCTATGGCGGCTTCCCTCTCCCGGTGCACGGCTATCCGGGGAAGTTTGGACCTGATTTAACGTGTCGCAGCGCATGCCCGGCAAAACCAAGGAAAATGTTGAGATTCCTTGGTATTTTCTGGTTGTAGAGACTCAGAAAAAAGGCTGCGGGACATGCGCTTCATTCCTACCATTTTTAGCCAGCTCGTCGAGCCCCTCGACCGTCGGCGGTTCGAGGCGATCGTGGCGCGCTGGAACGCCGACGCTTACGACAAGTCGTTCCGCAGCTGGGAGCATCTGATGGTGTTGATCCACGCCCAGCTCACCGGCGCGACCTCGCTGCGCGCGCTCGAAGCGAGCTGGAACGCCAACGCCCATGCCCATTATCATCTGCGCTGCGAGGCGATTGCGCGCTCGACGCTTGCCGACGCCAACGCGCGCCGGCCAGTCGAAGCCTTCGCTGAAGTTCTGGCGATGATCGCCGCCCTGACCGACCGCTCGACCCGAGCCGAGGCCAAGAAACTGCTGCGCCTGATCGACTCGACGCCTATCCCTTTGGGACAACTGTTCGATTGGGCCAAGTCCAACGGCCGTATCCGCGGCATGAAGGCCCATGTCGTCTACGATCCCGGCCGCGATCTGCCGCAGATCCTCGACATCACCGACGCCAACGTCAACGACGCCCAAATCGGCCGACAGATCGAGATCGAGGCCGGCCTCACCTACGCCTTCGGCAAGGGCTACTGCCATTACGGCTGGTGGAGAGCCATTCATGCGGCCGGGGCCTTCTTCGTCACCAGGCCCAAGACCAACATGGGCTTGACCGTCAAGGCTGAGCGCCAGTACGGACCCTCGCGCGGAGACGGCTTCACCGTGATCGCCGATGAGCAGGTCGCGTTGTCGAGCAAAGGCGATTCCAAACTCCTGATCCCACTGCGCCGCATCGAAATCCTGCGCTACGAGGACGCAAAGACGATCATCGTGATCACCAACGACATGAAGCGCTCCGCCGTCGAAATCGCCCAGGCCTACAAGCTCCGCTGGCAAATCGAGTTGCTGTTCCGCTGGCTCAAGCAGCACCTGAAGCTGCGCTCCTTCCTCGGAACCAGTGCAACCGCCGTTAAACTGCAGATCTACGCGGCGATGATCGCCCACATCCTGCTCAGACTGGCGGCCAAGGCCGCAAAGACCCAACTCGACATCCTCCGCTTCACCGAACTCGTCGGCCGCTTCCTCTTCGATCGCCGCTGGCTCGTCGCCATCGACACGCCCCCGCCGACCAATCCAAGCAGAAAACGCGACCGCCTCAATCCCGATCAGTTGGCCATCTGCTATGCGTGAAAATTCCCCGGACAGCCGTGCGCGAGCGGGGGAGGAAATCCCCTACTGCGCCGGCGGCGGCAGCGGCGCCTCGAACACGGGCGGCGGCGCCGAAACCGTTGCGGGCGAGGCGAGCGCAGTCGGCGCGGCGGGCGCATGAGGCGCGGGCGGCGCGCGGCGCGCGGGAGCGGGGGGCGCGATGGACGACACGGTTTCGGGCGGCGCGGCTTTCGCCACCGCTTCGCCGACCGTGTCGAGGCCGTACACGTCGTTGCGGAAGTTGGCGGGCCCGTCGCCGTTCGACCAGCCGGTCAGATAGACCCAGATCACCGGAACGGGATGGGCGAGGCGAATTTCGAACGGCGCGGCTTCCTTCACCTTCTCCTGCATCGCCGCCTTGTCCCAGACGCCGTTCGGCCCGCCGGACGTCCCCTCGAGCAGCCACTGGGCGTAATCGTAGACGCCCTCGACCCGCACGCAGCCGTGGCTCAAGAAGCGGTAGTCGGCGCCGAACAGGCGCTTCGACGGCGTGTCGTGCATATAGACGGCGAGCTTGTTGGGCATGTTGATCCGGATCGAGCCGAGCGAATTGCCGGCGCCCGAATCCTGCCTGAGCGTGTAGTTGGCGGCGCGCTCGGTCGACCAGTCGATCGCCCTCGGGTTGATCTCCTTGCCGGCGCCGTCGAGGATGCGGATCTTCTCCCGGCTCAGATAGCCCGGATCCCGCTGCATGTGCGGGATGATTTCCTTCTTGATGATCGAGACCGGCACGGTCCAGGTCGGGTTGAGATTGACCGACTGAACGTGGGCCGAGATTTCCGGCGAGGGATGGTCGGGGCCGCCGACGATGGCGACGTAACGGTGCGCCACGCGGCCGTTCTCGATCGCCTCGACCGCGGTGGACGGAATGTTGACCACGACATAGCGGTCGCCGAAGTCGAAATTCGCCCCGGCCAGACGGTCGGCAGACGAGGCGAGCTCCTTGAAGCGGACCTGCGCCGGCACGTTCATCGCTTTCAGCGTCGCTCCGGCGACGATCCCGGTCTCCCGGAGTCCCATGCGCGCCTGGAACCTCTCGACCGCTGCGGTGAGCTCAGAGTCCCAGCCCTGCCCGGTCGCGTGCAGCGGCGCGAGATCGCCCTCGATCGCCAGACGCTTGCGCAATTTGGCGACCTGGGGGCCCCTGTCGCCGGGATGCAGGCCGGTGACGTCGGTCGGCCAGCCGCCGGCGTCGACGATCGCGCCATAGCGCTCGGAGGCCTTGGCGGTGGCGAAGAAGGTGTTGGGCTGAAGCGTCGGGTCCGGATCGGTCGACAGGGCGGTCTCGAGCGGCCGCGGCCGCGGCGCGACCTTCTTCGGCTTGCGCGGCGCGGCGGCGGCCGTCGTCGGCTGCGCCGGGCCCGCCGAAGGCGCCGCGCCGACGGCGGGCTCTGCGCCGGTCGGGCTCGAGCCGGAGGGCGCGGGCGTCGAGGCGTTCTCGGTCGGCATGAAGGGCGCCGGCGGGGCGGTCGCGCCAGGCGCGGACGAGCCGCTCGCCGGCGTCTTCGGCGATGGCGAGGCGACCGGCGAGGCTGCGGCGGAGGGCGAAGTGGAAGTGGACGCCGGAGTTGAAGCCGATGTTGCGGGCGCAGCCGGGGTCTGCGCCAGCGCAGCGGCGATCAGAAAAGGCGCGCAAGCGACGGCGCTGGCAAGCAAAACGCGAATTCTCATCAATCGGAACCTGCGCGCGGCACGCTGGCGCGCCCCCTTGGACACGCCCGCCGCTGCCTTTCATTTATCAACCGAAGGTTACTAAATTCGCACAAAGGCGAACTTGCGGCGACCGTGCGTCAACCCTAACGGCGGGTTAACAGGCAAGGCCCGCGCCATCTGAGCCCCCGGCCGCTCCCGTTTTCAACCGGCGATCACGATGTGAAGGCGCCTTGGCCCATGCGCGCCGAGCAGCAGCGTCTGCTCGATGTCGGCGGAGCGCGACGGACCGGTGACGAAATTGACCGTGCGCGGCGCGCCGCCCTTGCCATAGCCGGCGCGCAGCCGCGCGAACGCCGCCTCATAATCCGCCACGACGTCCTCCCGCTTCACCACGACGATGTGATTGTCCGGCAGGAAATTGAGCGTGGTCGGATTGTCGGCGCCGGAGACGAGCGCGACCGTTCCCGTCTCGGCGATCCCGGCGAGCGCCATCGACACCGCATTGGCGTCGTGCCCGTCCGAAGCGCCGTCGGCGATGTCGAGCGCCGTGCCGTCCCAGGGCATCGCCGCAAGACGGGGATCGGCCCCCATGCGAAGCGTGGCGGCCGCATTGCTGGCGCGCAGGAAACGCGCGACCTCCGCCGGGGCGTCGGCGAGCGTATCGACCTCGGCGACGGTCGCCTGCGCCCGCTCGGCCTCCGCCTTGAACGTCGCCACGCGCGCGGCGGAGTCGCCCTGGCCGCGCTGCGGCACGACCCCGGCGGGCGCCTCGGCGAGCCGCCGCTCGACCTCGAACCGGCGCGGCGCCTCGGACCCGGTCACGCCGAGCGAGCGCCGGACGCTGGCGAGGACCGCGTCGCGCGCGTTCATTTCACCGCTCCGCTCTTCATTTACTTCACCGTTCCGCTTTTGGCCCGCCACCGGCTCTGGAAGGTCGAGCTCTCCGGCGCGGCGAGGTCGCGGTATTTTGTCCAGCCGCCGGCCAGCGGCGCCCGCGCGAACCGCCCCTTGCCGCGTCCGAGAAGATGGAGCGCCTTGACGAAAAGGCCGGTCGCGAAGCGGTAGAGCGCCGGCCGGCGGGCGAAGAACGCCCAGAAGCCGAGGCCGTATCGGACCGGCGCCGGCGACAGGGCCCGCTCGAATTCGCGCTCGCGCCAGCGCCGCATCATCCTCGGGAGCGGGATGCGCACGGGGCAGACCTCTTCGCAGCGTCCGCAAAAGGTCGAGGCGTTGGGCAACTGGCCGCCCTCCGCGACGCCGATCAGCGACGGCGTTAGCACCGCCCCCATCGGCCCCGGATAGACCCAGCCGTAGGCGTGCCCCCCACCGCCTGATAGACCGGGCAATGGTTCATGCAGGCGCCGCAGCGGATGCAGCGCAGCATGTCCTCGAATTCGCCCCCCAGCATCGACGAGCGGCCGTTGTCGAGGATCACGACGTGATAGTCCGACGGGCCGTCCGGGTCGTCCGGGCGGCGCGGGCCGGTCGAGAAGGTCGTATAGACCGCGGCGTCCTGGCCGGTCGCCGAGCGGGCGAGCACCCTCAGGAGCTGCGCGGCGTCCTCGAGCGTCGGGACGATCTTCTCGATCGAGGCGATGACGATATGCGTCCCGGGCAGGATCTGGGTCAGGTCGCCGTTGCCCTCGTTGGTGACGATCACCGAAGTCCCGGTTTCGGCAATGAGGAAATTCGCGCCGGTGATGCCGACGTCGGCGGCGAGGAACTTCGCCCGCAGCACGGCGCGCGCCTCGCCGAGCAATTGCTCGGGCTGGCTGAGATCCCGGTTTGGCGGCAGGTCGCGGTGAGCCTTGCGAAAATCCTGCTCGACGTCGCGCTTCGTCACATGGATCGCCGGGGCGATGATGTGCGACGGCGTCTCGCCGCGCAGCTGGATGATGTATTCGCCGAGGTCGGTCTCGACGGCTTCGATCCCGGCCGTCTCGAGCGCCTCATTGAGCCCGATCTCCTCCGAGATCATCGACTTGCCCTTGGTGACGCTCTTTGCGCCGACCTTTTCGCAGAGCTCGAGGATGATCCGGCGCGCGGCCTCCGCATCCTCGGCGTAGTGCACATGGCCGCCGCTTGCTGCGACCTTGCGCTCGTAGGCCTCGAGATAGAGGTCGAGATGGGCGAGCGTATGGTCCTTGATGGCGCGGGCGCTGTCGCGTAAGGCCTCGAACTCCGGCAGCCGGTCGGCGGCGGCCGCGCGCCGCACGGTGAAGTTGCGGGCGTGGACGAGCGCCCCCTGCAGGCGCTGGTCGGTCAGCGCGTCGTGGACGTTGTCCTTGAACCGCGACGAGGTCGGAACGGCCGTCATCGCCGGCCCTCGGTCTGCGGCTCGCCGATCGCCGGCCCGTCCGCCATCCCGGCCAGCACCTCCGCGACATGCCGCGCCTTGACCGGAGAATTGGCGCGCTGAAGCTTGCCCGCCATGTTCAGAAGGCAGCCGAGGTCGCCGGCGAGCACCGTCCCGGCCGCGGACTTGCGGATGTCGTCGGCCTTGCGAGACACGATCGCGTCGGACAATTCGCCGTACTTTGCGGCGAACAGGCCGCCGAAGCCGCAGCAGGTCTCGGCCTCGTCGAGCTCGACCAGGCTCAGGCCTTCGACGCTCTCGAGGAGGCGTCGCGGTTGCGCCCTGACGCCGAGCTCTCTGAGGCCCGCGCAGGAATTGTGATAGGCGACCGTTCCGTCGAACCGCGCCGAAACCCGCTCGACGCCGAGCACATCGGTGAGAAAGCTCACCAGCTCATGCGTCTTTTCGGCGAAGCGCTCGGCTTTTTGCGCCATTTCGGGCTCCCCGGCGAAGAGCTCCGGGTAATGCTTGATCAGCATGCCGCCGCACGAGCCGCTCGGCGTGACGACATAGTCGCAATCGGCGAAGGCCTCGATCGCCTGGCGCGCCAGCGCCATGGTCGTCGTCCGATCGCCCGAATTGTAGGCAGGCTGGCCGCAGCAGGTCTGGGCCGGGACGACCACCCTGCAGCCCGCGTCCTCGATGAGCTTGACGGCGGCGAAGCCGACGGTCGGGCGCATCAGGTCGACGAGGCAGGTGACGAACAGGCCCACGCGGGGGGAATGTCCGCGGCCTTCGAGAGCGCTTGCAGTCATAATTGGCCCGGAATCCTCCCTCGCACGCCCCGACCCGCCCTTGTCGCCTCCCGGGCGGCCCCCTAAGGTCGCACAATGGCCACGGACATCGCAACCCGCGTTTACAATCACGCGTTCCGGATCGACCCCGCGATCCGGACGCTGCTCGACACCGATTTCTACAAGCTCCTGATGTTGCAGATGATCTGGAAGATGCACCGCGAACGCCGGGTGACCTTCCAGCTCATCAATCGCACGGCCTCGATCCGGCTCGCCGAGATCGTCGACGAGCGCGAGCTGATCGACCAGCTCGATCACGCCCGCACCTTGAGGTTCGCCAAGAACGAGCTGATCTGGCTGGCGGGCAACACCTTTTACGGGACGCGGCAGATTTTCGAGCCCGAGTTCATGGAGTGGCTCGCGAAATTTCGCCTGCCCGACTACGAGCTGACCCAGCGCGACGGCCAGTACGAGCTGACCTTCTCAGGTCCCTGGTGCGAGACGACCATGTGGGAGATTCCCGCGCTCGCCATCATCAACGAACTCAGGGCGCGGGCGGCGATGCGGGGGATGAGCCGGTTCGACCTCGACGTGCTCTACGCCCGCGCCAAGGCCAAGCTGTGGTCGAAGGTCGAGCGGCTGAGAACACTGGCGCGCGAGGGGCCGCTCAGGGTGTCGGACTTCGGCACCCGCCGCCGGCACGGCTTTTTATGGCAGCGCTGGTGCGTCGAAGCCTTGCAGGAGGGCCTGGGCGCCAGCTTCATCGGCACCTCGAACGTCAAGCACGCGATGGACACCGGCCTCGAGGCGATCGGCACCAACGCCCACGAGCTGCCGATGGTCTATGCCGCGGTCGCCCGCGACGAAGCGGAACTGCGCCAGGCGCCCTACGCGGTCCTGCGCGACTGGGCGACCATGTACGGCGGCAACCTCTTGGTCGTCCTGCCCGACTGCTTCGGCACCACCGCCTTCCTGCGCAACGCGCCGGACTGGGTCGCCGACTGGAAAGGCGCGCGTCCCGATTCCAAGCCGCCGATCGAGGCCTCGCGCGAGCTGATCGACTGGTGGAAGGCGCGCGGCCGGGATCCATCCGAAAAGCTGATGGTGCTCTCCGACGCGATGGACATCGATGCGATCGAGGAGGCCGCGCGGGCGCTGCGCGGCGAAGTCAACCTGTCGTTCGGCTGGGGCACCAACCTCACCAACGATTTCCTCGGCTGCGCGCCGGCGGGGGCGGACGGCCAGCTCAAGGCGATCTCGCTCGTCTGCAAGGTGGTAGAGGTCGACGGAAGGCCGGCGGTCAAGCTCTCGGACAATCCCAACAAGGCGCTGGGCTCGCCGGAGGAAATCGAGCGCTACCAGCGCATATTCGGCGTCAACGGCATGACAAGGCACCCGGTCGAAGTTTGACCTCTGTCAAAACCCGGAAGCGCGGCTGCCTGTATGGACGTCCACGCAAACGGGCTATGCCGTTGACCGAACGCGCAAGGCGGGAACCAGCCGAAGGCACACCACAATGTCCGAGCGCCACGTATGCCCCTGGTGGGCCGGCTATTTTCTGGCCAGTCCGATCCGCAAGCTCAGGCAGGATCCCGCGCGCATCCTTCATCCTTTGGTGCGCCCGGGAATGATCGCTCTCGAGCCGGGGCCCGGAATGGGTTTCTTCACCCTGGAGCTTGCGCGCCTTGTCGGCCCGGAGGGCCGGGTCGTCGCCGTCGACGTTCAACCGAAAATGATCGCGGCGCTCAGACGGCGAGCGGAGCGGGCCGGCCTCCTCGACCGCATCGACGCTCGGGTCGCGCCGGAGTTGACGATGGCGCTCGAAAGATGGGAAGGCGCGGTCGATTTCGTCCTGGCCTTTGCGGTCGTCCATGAAATGCCTTCGGCTGCGACGTTCTTCGCCGAAGCCGCGCGCGCGATGAAGCCGCGGGCCCGCCTGCTCCTTGTCGAACCCGCCGGTCACGTCAGCCAGGACGCGTTCGGCAAGGAACTCGCGCTCGCCGCCGCGGCGGGTCTTGCGTCCGTCGATCGGCCGAACGTCGCCGGGAGCCGCGCCGCGGTCCTGCAGAAGCCCTAGCTGATCTTCGACAGTTGGAGCACCCCCGCCGGGTACAAGGCGTTGATTTGATTGTGGGCGAGGGTGCGCGACCGCGAGAATGTAGTGCCACGTTTTTCGCCGATTGTTCTTGATTGTTCTGGAATCTTGCGCGGATTCTGTGCGCACCATAATCGAGTTCGGCGCCAGGCATTCCGCCATGTATTTCCGCAAAAAGACCTCGGGCGGCCGCGCCTACCTGCAGATCGTCGAGAGCCGGCGCGAGGGCGCGACGGTGCGCCAGCAGGTTATCGCCACCCTCGGGCGGATCGACGAGCTGCGGGAGAGCGGGCAACTGGAGCGGCTTCTGCGCTCGGGGGCGCGCTTCGCCGACAAGGCGATCGTGCTCGACGCGCTCGACGCCCCCCAGCGCGATTTTGCCCGCGCGATCAATAACTCGATAAAACGTACTGTCGAAGATCAGTTTGGCAGTGTTGACCCGCCCTTGGAATAGGCGCACCGGCCCGCCTTAAGCGCGAATCGCTTGCCGATTGGATTTATTGTCGCCACAATAAATTGTGAAGATTGAATTCGATCCGGCCAAGCGTGAAGCGACCCTCAAACACCGGGGGCTCGATATGGGGCGGGCGGCCGAGATTTTCGCAGGAGCGACGCTGACCATCGCGGACGATCGGAAAGACTACGGTGAGCCGCGCTTCATTACGATCGGCCGCCTTGACGGCCGCATGGGCGTGAGCGTCTGGACCCCGCGCGGCGCCGGGCGTCGCATCATCAGCCTTAGGAAAGCCAATGACCGGGAGCAAGCCCTTTGCGGCGACCGACTGGATTGATCCTGACGATGCCCCGGACCTGTCCACTCCGGAGTATCAGGCGAAGCTCGCCGCTACTTCGATTGGCGGGGCCGACCGAAATCCGCCTCACCGAAAGTGCGCGTTGGCTTTCGACTGTCTGCGGAGTTGGTCGAGCACATCCGAGCGAGCGGGCCGGGCTACAACGCCCGTGTCGAGAAGGCGCTGCGTGAAAGTTTTTTCGGCCAGAAGACTGAGGCCGCCATGACGCCGCGCTCGAGGTCGACCAAAAAGAAGGCCTAATCAGCGAGAGGCAGCGTGCTTATCGGTCGCGGCGAGGACTTTCGCGATTCCAACGTGCGATTGCTGCGCGCCCTTCGCGGCGAGCGCCGCCTGAATGCCCTGGCGGATTGCTTTCGGCTCGGGCGAGCGGATAAAGACTGGCGGGAACGAGAACGCCAGCCAAACATGGAGCGGTCATGCCCTACCTCCCCTCTGCCTCCCGCTACGAGTCCATGCGCTACAATCGCTGCGGCCGCAGCGGCCTCAAGCTGCCGGCGATCTCGCTCGGCTTATGGCACAGCTTCGGCTTCAATCGGTCGGTCGATTCGATGCGCGCGATCTGCCGCACGGCGTTCGATCTCGGGATCACGCACTTCGACCTCGCCAACAATTACGGACCGCCGCCGGGTTCGGCGGAAATCAATTTCGGCGAGATCTTGCGGACCGACTTCCGCGGCCATCGCGACGAACTGGTGATTTCGACCAAGGCCGGCTACGACATGTGGCCCGGCCCCTATGGCGAATGGGGCAGCCGCAAATACCTGATGGCCAGCCTCGACCAGAGCCTCAAGCGCATGGGGCTCGACAGCGTCGACATCTTCTATTCGCACCGCTTCGACCCCGATACGCCGCTCGAGGAGACGATGGGCGCGCTCGACGCCGCGGTGCGCCAGGGCAAGGCGCTCTACGCCGGGATCTCGTCCTACAATTCGCGCCGCACCCGCGAGGCTGCGGCCATTCTCAAGCGTCTCGGCACGCCCTGCCTCATCCATCAGCCGAGCTATTCGATGGTCAACCGCTGGATCGAGACTGACGGGCTCTTGGACACGCTGGCCGACGAGGGGATCGGCGCGATCGTGTTTTCGCCGCTGGCGCAAGGGCTCTTGACCGACAAGTACCTGAAGGGAGTCCCGGCCGACAGCCGCGCTGCCGAGGCCCATTTCTTCAAGCCGGACTTCCTGACGCCCGAGACGCTCGCGCATGTGCGCGCGCTGAACGGCATCGCCGAGCGGCGCGGCCAATCGCTTGCCCAGCTGGCGCTCGCCTGGGCGCTGCGCGACAAGCGGGTGACGAGCGCGCTGATCGGCGCAAGCCGGCCGGAACAGGTCGTCGACAGCGTCAAGGCGCTCGACAAGCTCGACTTCTCGGCGGAGGAGCTGAAGGCGATCGACGGCTACGCGGTCGACGCCGGGATCAACCTCTGGGCGCGCTCGGCGGAGCTGGGGTAACGCTCGGAATCGTCAGGCGCGGACTTTTCTGACCACGAGCGAGGCAGGAAACGGGGCATGGCGACGAAGCCGAAAACCGACGCGGCGAACAGCATCATCAGCCTCAAGGTCACGCTGCGCGGCGCCAAGCCGCCGATCTGGCGTCGGCTCCTGGCGCCGGCCAACATGACGCTCGCCGATCTGCATGAGGCGATCCAGAGGGCGATGGGCTGGGACGGCGGCCACCTCCATGTCTTCGACATCGATGGCGGGAGTTACGGCGACCGCGCTAGCGTCGACGACGTCGCGGACGAAAAGCGTCTGACCTTAGGCGCCGTGCACAGATCCGGCGTCGTCCGCTTCGCCTACACCTATGACTTCGGCGACGACTGGGAGCACACCATCACGATCGAAAAGACCCTTCCGGCCGCTGAGGGAACGACCTACCCGGCCTGCATCGCAGGCAAGCGCGCGTGTCCGCCGGAGGATTGCGGCGGTCCCTGGGGTTATCAAGAGCTGCTCGACATCCTCGCAGACCCTACCCATCCCGAACGCGCCGAACGCCTCGAATGGCTTGGCGAGGAGTTCGACCCGGAAGACTTCTCCGTCGAGGTCGCCAACGCGACCCTCGCCGCCCGCTTCGGACATCAATGAACTGGCGACTTTGAAACCCAGAGCCTTTCGAAGAAAAGGGAATGTGGTGACCCAGAAACGTCCGCGCGTCGGCGTCGTCGGGTCGAGCAACGTCGACGTCGTCACCTATATCGAGCGCATGCGGGTCCGGGGCGAGACGCTTGCTGCGCCCGTGCCCCTCGCCGCCGTGTTGGACTTTTCCGCCGCGGACCTTAGGCGACGCACCGAAACTACTGAATCAATTCAAACAACCCGCGACTGTCATTGCGAGGAGCGACCCTCGGGTCGAAGAGCCCGGGGGGACGAAGCAATCCATGCCGCCGCCGCGACCTGCGGCATGGATTGCTTCGCCTTCGGCTCGCAATGACGGCGGGGAATTCGGCGCACTTATTTTGCTGAGTGTCCTTAGGCCGCCTGCGGGAGGCGCGAGCGGATGTATTCGTCGAGTTTGTTTTCAGGCAAAGCCTGCGAGAAGAGATAGCCCTGGCCTCGCCTGCAACCGCACCGTTTAAGTTCGTCGAGTTGATCCTGGCGTTCGATGCCTTCCGCGACGCACATCAGGTCCAGGCGCCCGCACATCTCGATGATCGAGCTCACCAGGCCGGCGATCCGTCGATCGACGCAGACGTGATCGACAAAACTCTTGTCGATCTTGATCTCATCAAGCCGCAAGTCGCGGACTTGACTGAGGCTGGAGTAACCGGTTCCGAAATCGTCCAAGGCGACGCGAATGCCGGCGGCCTTGAGATTCTCGATGGTGCTGCGCGCGTTGAGGAGGTTCTTTATAATCGCAGTTTCGGTGATCTCCGCGACAAAGCGCTGCGGCGGCAGTCGGCATTCCGCGAGGATCGCGACCAAGTCGAACCCCGTGCTCGCCTTGGAAAGTTCCACGGCGGAAAGATTGAACGACAGCGTGAGGTGGCTCGGCCATCCGGCAGCGACAGCGGCGGCCTTGCGCAGCAACGATTTCGTCAGTTGTTCCGTGATGCCGATCTGCTCGGCGATGGGAACAAAGACCGCCGGCGACAATAGTCCGAGTTGCGGATCGTTCCACCGGGCAAGCGACTCGAAACCGGTGAGTTGGCCGGTCGCAAGGTCGACAATGGGTTGGAAATGCGGTTCGAGCGCGCCCTCGGCGACCGCCTTGCGCAGCGCCTGCTCGATCACGGCGCGTTCGAGCGCGACGCTTTCATCGCGGGCGTCGAACACCGCGACGCCGCCTCGCTGTTTCGCCTTGGCGCGGTAGAGGGCCATATCCGCGCGATCGGCCAGGCGGTCCGGATCGTCGCCCGAAGACGGATATAGCGAGAACCCGCAAGTGCAGGTGAGGGGTGCGGTAACGGAGCCGATGACGAAGGGTTCTGTGAACACGGCCTGAATTTCCCGCCCAAAGGCGATCGCGTCCGGCGCTGTTCGGAGGCCGTCGCCGATGACCGCAAACTCGTCGCCGCCCATCCGGGCCAGAAAACCTCGGCCATTCATCATAGTGGCGAGGCGCGCTGCAACCTGCTGCAGCACGATGTCGCCGACCGGGTGGCCATGGACGTCGTTGATGGGCTTGAAACCGTCGAGGTCCAGCATGCCGACCGCAAAAGGGACGTTCGCGGACGATGGATTTCGAACCCGGTCGCCAAGCAAAACGTGAAAATGGCGACGATTAGAAAGCTGAGTGAGGTAGTCGGTGTAGGCCATCTCGGTCGCGGCCAATTTGGCTTCTTCGGCCAACTGGCGCTTTTGCGCGATCATCGTGCGAGATCGAATGATTTCAGAGAATATCCGAAAATTCTCGCGCAGCATGTGGATCATGAGACCGGAAATAAGCAGCAACAGCCCGACGAGCGCCGTCAACAGTTGGTCGCCGAGCGGCAGAAACGCCGCAACAAGCGGGAAGGTGGCGGAGAGAATGACGAGCGCCGCCGCGCGCGGTATGGCGAACAGGCAGAACGCGCAGGCGACGACGGTGATCCAGATGGCGAGCATCATCACCGACTTCTGGTAGACGTCGCCACTATACATGGCGGTGATGCCGACTAGGGTAAAGCCCAGGGCCAGCGTCGGCCCGAGAATCGTGGCGGAACGTATATCTTTGCGGATGACGGCGACGTCGACATCGTCAACGCGTTTGCGGGCTCTGACCCAGTAGCGCAGTCGCGAGACGACGACACAAAGCAAGGCGCAAACGGCAGTGATGGTAATTCGTTCCGGCGCGATGCTGTGCAACTCATAGGCCAGCAACATGGCCGTGATGACGACGACTACGTAGAGAACCGGCACGAGACGGGTGAGAGAACGGTACTGTTCCCGCAGCATGATCGTCGGGAGAATCCCATCGACCTCGTCGATGTGAAACCCGATCGCGACCTGGCCAGGCGCTCGATTGTTCGTTTCTTCCCCCACCTTCCATCCAAACCGCAGCCCTGGTCCGCACCGCGGACCCTGGAGGGCGAAGCCGGCGGCAATGTCCTCCGCACAGCTTTGAGGCGGGTAAATAGTGACCATCAAAGCCCCCAGAACTTCCGGGTTCGGTAAATTGCCTGTTAATATTGATTGATAAAGAAATACCGGAAGCGGCGTAAAACGATTGAGGTCTGTTAAAAGTCGAACTTTTTGGCGGCGAGCGCCTCGCCCATCGCGGCATAGAGACTGAAACTGCCCGAGTTGACGCCGCTGACTCTCAAACCGAATCCACTTATCTAGGCATGGCGACGCGGGCCCTCTCCGCTCCCCCGACCGATCTGGTAAGCTGCCAAACGTCAAACCGGGCCTTGCAGTCAGGGGCGCGTTCGCGACTCCACCCGCAAGACGTCGGTTCAGTGCGGTCGAGCAAAGAGTGGGAAGTCAGTCATGCCGCAAAAACGTCCGCGCATCGGCGTCGTCGGGTCGAGCAACGTCGACGTCGTCACCTATATCGAGCGCATGCCGGTGTGGGGCGAGACGATCGCTGCGCCGCGCTTCGAGATGAGCTTTGGCGGCAAGGGGGCGAACCAGGCCGCGGCCGCGGCGAAGCTCGGCGCCGACGTCGTGATGGTGTCGAAGGTCGGCTGCGACCTGCTCGGCGAGAACGTGCTCGGCAATTTCGCGGCGCTGAGCGTCGATACGACCCACGTCGGCCGGGTCGTGGGTCAGACGACCGGCACCGCCACCATCCTGGTCAATCCGGCGGGCGAGAATTTCATCCTGATCGTCAAGGGGGCGAACGGCGACCTTGCGCCGGCCGACGTCGAGGCGGCGACGGCCGACCTCAAGACCTGCGACCTCATCCTGCTGCAGCTCGAAGTGCCGCTCGAGACGGTCTACGCGACGCTCGAATTCGGCAAGCGCCATGGCGTCAAGACCGTGCTGAACCCCGCCCCGGCGCTCCGCACGCTCGATCGCGACAAAGTGCGGCTCGCGAACTTCGTCGCGCCGAACGAGACCGAGCTCGCCATTTTGACTGGCCTGCCGGTCACCACGGAGGACGAGATCGCCGCGGCGGCGAAAAGCCTGATCGCGGACGGAGTCGAGACGGTGATCGTGACGCTCGGCGCGCGCGGCGCGCTGGTTGCGACGCCCGGGGGGCTCGAGCGCATCCCGCCGGTCAGGGTCGAGGCGATCGACACGACCGGCGCCGGCGACGCCTTCATCGGCAGCTTCGCCCGCTATTTCGCCGCGGGCCTCGGCCTCGAGGCGGCGCTCGGCCGGGCGACCCGCTACGCCGCGGATTCGGTGACCAAACGCGGGGCGCAGAAGTCGTTCGCCACGGAGGCGGAGTTCGAGGGGCGCCTGTAGGCGCGGTCGCTGACCGCGCCGGCCGGGTCAGCGACCCGGCCCTACAGGCGCTACGCCGTCCTCAGCGCTCTGCGCGCGGCGCCCGAACCGGCCATCACGACCACCATCAGGAACACGCCGCGCACCACCGACTGCCAGTAGGCGCTGAGGCTGATCCAGCCGAGGCCGTTCTCGAAATTGAGCACGTTGAAGATCAGGCCGAGCAGCAGGACGCCGGCGAGCGTCGTCGCGACGGAGCCCACGCCGCCGGTGAGCAGCGTGCCTCCGACCACGACGGCCGCGATCGAGAACAGCTCCCACCCCACGCCCTCGGCCGGCTGGCCGGCGCCGAACTGCGCGGCGAGGATGACGCCGGCGAGGCTCGCGAACACGCCCGACTGGACATAGGTCCAGAACACGACCCGGTCGACCGGCAGCCCCATCAGGCGCGAGGCCTCCTCGTTGCCGCCGACCGCCAGCACGTAGCGCCCGAAGCTGGTGAAGTTGAGCACGAGCGAGCCATAGAGGTACGCGGCCGCGGCGATCCAGCCGGGCACGGGAAAGCCGAGAAAGTCGCCCTGCCCGAGCCAGGTAAAACCCGTGTCGTAGGAGACCGAGACCGACTGGTTGTGGGCCAGCAGGAGCCCCGTCCCGCTCGCCATCAGCATGCCCGAGAGCGTCGCGATGAACGGCAGGATGCGCATCCGCGTCACCATGAAGCCGTTGATCGCGCCGACGGCGAGCCCGACGCTTAAGCCCCCGAGGAGGCCCGGCACGAGGCCGTAGAAAGACAAGACCGCCGAGACGACGCTGGCGCAGGCCGCCGTCGTGCCGACCGAGAGATCGATGCCCGCGGTCATGATGACGAAGCACATGCCGAGGCTCGTCAGCGCGAACATCGAATTGTAGCGCAGCACGCTCAGCACGTTGTAGGCGCCGAGGAAATGATCGTAGCGCAGCGCGCCGAAGGCGATCAGCAGGACGAGCGCGATCAGCACCCGCTGTTGCGCCGCCCAGGCGATGCTGCTCGGCCGCGCCGGGCCTGCGGGCGTTTCGGCCTGAACGCTCATGCCCTCCGCCCCTGCTGTTGCGACCAGACGGCGCCGGCGATGATGGCGCCCTTGACGACCAGCGCCGCGGCGTCGGGCACGCCGTTGGCGAGCAGCGTGTAGCGCAAAAGCTGGATCAAGAGCGCGCCGATCAGCGTGCCGACCACGCTCGCCTGCCCGCCGGTGAACGGCGTGCCGCCGACCGAGACCGCCGCGATCGCGTCGAGCTCCATGCCGAGCCCGACGAGGTTGGCGTCGCTCGACGAATTGATCGAGATGACGACGAGACCGGCGATCCCGGCGCAGAGCCCGCTGATGGCGTAGACCCAGCGCTTGACCCGGTTGACCGGCACGCCGGCGAGGCGCGCCGCGCGTTCGTTGCCGCCGATCGCCAGAATGTGGCGGCCAAACAGGGTCCGCCGCACCGCCCAGGCCGCGAGGCCCACGAGAACGAGCATGACGATCACCTGGAACGGCACGCCGAGCACGCGCCCCAGTCCGATGAACTGAAACGCCGGATTGTGGAACGCCTGCAGATTGCCGTTGGTCAGCACCTGCCCGATGCCGCGGCCGGCGATGAACATCACCAGCGTGCCGACGATCGGCTGGACCTGGAAGCGGGTGATGAACCAGCCGTTGAACATGCCGAGCAGCCCGGCAGCCCCGATGGGGACGATGAAGGCGAGGACATTGCCGAGCGCCGGATGGGCGACGCCGAACCGACTGAGGAAGATCAGCGGCGCGAGCGCGCCCGCGATCGCCATCAGCGAACCGACCGAGAGGTCGATACCGCCCGTCGCGATCACCAGCGTCATGCCGACCGAAACGATGACGATGGTCGCTACCTGCGTCAGGTTGACGTTGAGCGTTTGGAAGCTGGCGAAATGCGGCGTCACCGCGAAATTGAAGACGAGCAGCACAATCAGCGCGGTCAGCGCCGCGTAGCGCCGCAGGAAGGCCAGCACGTCGGGCGCGGCGCGCCGGCCTTGCAGGGTCGGCGCGTCAGCCACCGGAAACCTCCCCCGTCGCCGCGGCGTCCTCGTGCGCCATGGCGGCCATGATGGCCTGCGCGGACGCTTGCGCATGCGGCAGGTCCGCGACCGTCCGTCCGTCGCTCAGCACGAACACGCGGTCGGCGCCTTCGACGATTTCCTCGAGCTCGGACGAGATCATCAGGACGCCCAGTCCCTGGTCGGCGAGCTCGCGGATCAGCGCCTGGATCTCCGCCTTGGCGCCGACATCGATGCCGCGGGTCGGTTCGTCGAGGATCAAAAGCTTCGGGTCGGCGCACAGCCAGCGGGCGAGCAACACTTTCTGCTGATTCCCGCCGCTGAGCTCGCGGATCTTCTGCTCGGGCCCGGAGGCCTTGATGGCGATGCGTTTCATGAACTTTTCAACGATGGCCCGCTGGCGTCCCTCGTCGACCACGCCCATGGCGACAAGCCGCGGCAGGATCGCCAGCGTCAGATTCTCCCGCACCGACATGTCCGGCACGATCCCGTCGGCCTTGCGGTCTTCGCTGCAATAGCCGACGCCCATCTCGATGGCGTCGGCTGGCGCTCGCGGCGTCACCGCGCGGCCCATCAGCCGGATCGTACCGGCGTCCGGCGGATCGGCGCCGAAAATCGCCCGCGCCGTCTCGGTCCGGCCGGAGCCGAGCAGGCCGGCAAGGCCGACGATCTGTCCCGCGCGAACCTCGAGCCGCACGTCGCGCACCCGCCGGCCGATCCGCAGGCCCTCCACCGACGCCACCTCGTCGCCGACCCTTCCTGCGGCGGCGGAAAAGCCGGTCGTGTGGCCGCGCACCGTCTCGACGTCGCGGCCGAGCATGGCGGAGATGAGATGAAGCTTGTCGATCTCGCTCATCGGGCGCGTCATGATCGTGCGCCCGTCGCGCATCACCGTCACCCGATCGCAGACCTGGTAGAGCTCGTCGAGACGGTGAGTGATGAAGATAACCGCGACGCCCTCGGACCTGAGGCGGCGCATGACGTCGAACAGCACCGCCACCTCGCGTTCGTCGAGCGAGGAGGTCGGCTCGTCCATGATGACGAGTTGCGCCCTGAACGACACCGCACGGGCGATGGCGACCATCTGCTGGATGGCGGTCGAAAAGTCCATCAACGGCCGGCGGACGTCGATCGCGACGTCGAAGCGCCGCAGCAGCTCTTCCGCCTCGGCGTTCATCCGGCTCCAGTCCAGGAGGCCGAAGCGCCGGCGCTCGCGGCCGAGGAAGATGTTCTCCGTCACCGAGCGGAAGGGAACGAGATTGATCTCCTGGTAGATCGTGCTGATGCCGCCGCGCTGCGCCTCCTGAGGCGAGGCGAAAGCGATCGGCCGGCCGGCGAACTCGATCGACCCGGCGTCGCGGCTGTAGGCCCCCGTCAGGACCTTGATCAGCGTCGACTTGCCGGCCCCGTTCTGGCCGACCAGCGCCATGATCTCGCCCGGTATGACCTCGAGCGAGGCCTTGGCGAGCGCGTGCACGCCCTGGAAGCGCTTCTCGATGTCCCGCATGACAAGAAGCGGCGCCGACGACGGCATGGCTTATCCGGCTCCCGGTTTTTTTGCGAACAGCGCCCTTGTAGACGCGGTCGGTGACCGCGTCAGCCGCGATCAGCGATCGCGCCTACAATTGACGTCGTCCATTAGCCCGTCGAAAGACGGGCGTCGATTTGGACGCCCTTTGGACCGCGTCAGCCGCGATCAGCGATCGCGGCTACGACAAGCGACGCGCCCTCCCGCCGGCAGCAAAGCAGGCGGGAGGGTTTTGGGCAAGCGAAAGGCGAGCCGGCTCAGTAGGCGGTCGGCAGGGCGGCGGCCACGTTGCTCGCGTCGTAGAAGTGGTCGGGGTTGATGATCAGCGGCGGGATCTTCTCGCCGGCGCCGTACTTGTACAGGATGTCGAAAGCCGCAGGTCCGAAGCGCGGGTTGCACTCGCACGAGCAGCCGAGCTTGCCGTCGGCGATCGCCTGCAGCCCATCCTTCTCGCCGTCGATCGAGACCACGAGAATGTCCTTGCCGGGAACCTTGCCGGCGGCCTCGATGGCCGCGATCGCGCCGAGCGCCATTTCGTCGTTGTGGGCGTAGACGATGGTGGCGTCCGGATGCGCCTGCAACAGCGTCTCCGCCACCTGCCGGCCCTTGTCGCGGGCGAAATCGCCGGACTGGCTGGCGAGGATGACCAACCCGGGCGCCTTGGCCTTGATCGTATCATCGAAGCCCTTCTTGCGATCGTTGGCCGGCGAGGAGCCGATGGTGCCTTCGAGCTCGATGATCTTGCCCGTGCCGCCGGTCTTGGCGATGGTCCAGTCCGCGACGCGCTGGCCTTCCAGGATGAAATTGGAGCCGATGAACGCCAGATAATCCACACCCCTCTTGGCGATCGCCTGATCGAGGTCGCGGTCGACCGCAAGCACCGGGATGCCGGCCTTCTTGGCGTTCAGCACGGCGGTCGCCAGAGGCTTCTCCTCGCGCGGCGCGAGGAAGATGAAATCGACGCCCTGGGCGATCATGCTGTTGACGTCGGCGACCTGCTTGGCGGCGGAGCCGGCGGCGTCGGTGTAGACGAGCTGGCAGCCGCGCTTGGCGGCCTCGTCCTTCATGCTTGCGGTCTGGGCGAGACGCCAGGGATTGTTGCTCTCGGTCTGGGCGAAGCCGACCTTGTAGGTATCCTTCTTCTTCAGCGGCGGGACTTGTCCGAAGGCCGGGACGATTCCGAAGGCTGCGGCGCCCGCCGTCCCGATCAGCACGTGTCTGCGTGTAATGAGCATGTTGATTTCCTCCTCCTTCGCGAACGCGCCTTCATGCGCGTCGTGACGGCGCTCTTCACCGTTCGGTTTTCGGGACGCGAGACGGTTCCCCGCGGCGATAAGGCCGCGCCGTGTCTTCGCGCTTGAACCCCGAGCGCGTCGGAGGATAATGGGGCGCTAAAACTTGTCAATGGGAAAACGAAAGAATTTGACATTTTGCAGTTTTTTCAAGATGTTGTTCTGCTAATAATATTTGCACCGCCGGCACGAGGGTGAGATGCTGGACAAAAAGGCCGCCTACGGGAGCCAGAAGCGCGAAGCGCCGGGCAAGCGTGGCTATCGCCGACGGAAGGCGCCGGCGCGGCGCCCCACCATGATCGACGTCGCCAACGAAGCACGCGTCTCCCAGACGACCGTCTCGCTGGTGCTCAACCACGCCGACGGCGCCCGTCTCTCGCCGAAGACCCGCGAGCGCGTGATCAGGGCGGCGGCCAAGCTCGGCTATCAGCAGGTGCGGCGCGGCGGCGCGCCTTCGGCATCGACGGCGACGACCATCGGGTTTGTCTGCGACGAGCTTTCGACTGACCCGTGGACCGCGATCGGGCTCGACGGCGTCCGGGAAAAGGCATGGGCGCATGGCCTGACGGTGACGGTGATGGCGACGCGCGGCGACGCCGACATGGAGGCGGCGGCGCTCGCGCAGCTCGCCGAGCTGCCGCTCGCCGGCCTCGTCTACGCGACCATCAACACGCGGCTCATCGAAGCCCCGGCGTGGGCGTCGCCGGCGCCGATCGTGCTGCTGAACTGCCACGCGCCCGGCGGCGCGCTCCCCTCGGTGGCGCCGGGCGAGGTCGCGGGCGGCCACGCCGCCACCGACGTCCTCATTCGCGCCGGTCACAAGCGCATCGGCTTTATCAACGGCGAGACGAGCATGGAAGCCGCGCGGCAGCGCTTGCGCGGCTACCGGCAGGCGCTGGCCACCGCCGAGCTGCCGTTCGATCCCGACCTCGTGCGCGAGGGCAACTGGCAGCCGCTGTCCGGTTACGACGCGACCCGGTCGCTGATGGCGCTGAAAGTCCCGCCGACCGCGATCTTTTGCGGCAACGACATGATGGCGGTCGGTTGCTACGAGGCGCTGAGAGAACTCGGGCTCAAGATCCCGGACGACGTGGCGGTGATGGGCTACGACGACCGCGAGATCGCCCAGCACCTGCATCCGCCGCTAACCACCGTGCTGCTGCCGCATTTCGAGATGGGGGCGATCGCCGCCGAATGGCTGATCGACGCGGTCGCTGGCCACGAGGCGCGGCCGCGGCCGATCAAGGTCGAGTGCCCGATCGTGATGCGGAAGTCCGTCTAGGGCTGTCTGTGTTTCCTTCGGCGCTTTGTAGGCGCGGTCGTTGACGCGGTAGGCGCGGTCGTTGACTGTCGTTGACCGCGTCGCCGGACTACGCGGCCCGCGCGCGCCACGGCTTGGAAACGGAGGCGCGCCCGGCGCGGTCGAGCACGCGGACCCGAATGGCGTGCGGCGGCCAGACGTCGCTTCCCGCACGCAGGAAAGCGAGTCCGGCGCTTTGGGCGTCGGCTTGCATCTCACGAAGGACGTTGTCCAGCTTGTCGAGAAATTGCACCCGGTATTGCATGCCTTCCTCGCTCGGCAAAGAAATGCGATCCGGAGGCTTGAACGCCGCAATCCAGAAGTTGGTTCCGTCGAGCGCCCTTCTCCCATTCGGCGATCGGACTGGACGCCAGTCGATCCTTCTTTGAGTTTGGCGCCGTCCCACGCCTCTTGGCTCGTGTCGCCGCCAGGGTTACGGCTTCCGGCGGCAAATGCTTCGGGAAGCCGGAACCATGCGGTCTGCTTGTTCTCGTCGGACAATCACACCGCATCCGGGCGGCGAGTGAGGACGCGCAGCCTGTGTCGACCTCAAACGAACTTGCCCTCAAGACCCTTGCCAAGATTTGCGTGTCGCGCATCGCCGACGTAGCCTGATCGGCGGGACGGATCGGATCGGCATGACCGGGAAGAGGGAGGAAACGATGACGGAGACCTTGCACGCTCTGGCCAAAGGCGCATTGAACGACCTCGAAGGCGTGTTCGCCGCGATGCCGGAGGACGCGCTCGACGGGCTGATCGAGGCGATCTTCGCAGCCCGGCGCATCGTCGTATTCGGCCTCGGGCGCGAGGGCCTGCAGATGCGCGGCTTCGCCATGCGGCTCTTTCACATGGGCCGCAATGTCGCGGTCTGGGGCGACATGACGGCGCCCGCCGTCGGCCCGGGCGACCTCCTGATCGTCTCCGCCGGTCCCGGCGATCTCGCCACCGCCCGCGCGCTCGTCGGCATTGCGCGTTCGTCCGGCGCACGCACCGCGCTCGTCACCGCTCAGTCGGAGGGCGAGCTTGCGCGACGCGTCGATGTCGTGACCGTCATCCCGGCCCAGACCATGGCGAACGACCAAGGCGGCGGGCTCTCGGCGCTGCCGATGGGCTCGCTGTTCGAGACGGCTCAGATGATCGCCTTCGAGCTCGCGATCCTGAGGCTCAGGTCGCGGTTCGGCGAAACCGCGGATACGATGCGGGCGCGGCACACCAACCTTGAGTGAAATCGACGCCGGACGGCGGCGGCAGTGGCGAAATGCCGCGTGCTTTTCCCGCAGGCGTGCATTTTCTTGCGGGATTCCGGAACTCGCGCTAATCTCACCTGATGACCCGAACGGACGCAAATGGGCGCCGACAAACGTCCGATGGCGAGCGTTCTTACGGGCGGCCGTTTTTTCGCGAGCGAGGGGGGCCGAGCAAAACATTTTTTGCCCGTAATTGCCACGAAAATAGAATGGATGGCTGCAGCCTTATGCATCCTGCGCATACCGCCAACACCCGGGTGGACCTCATTTTCATCCATAATGGCGCGCCGCAGGCGCTGGTTGGCTGCCAAGCCGCCGAGCGGCGCGCCTCCTCCGCCGCCCATCCCCGTTTCGCTCGCGCGACACGGGGAAGGAGCGGCGTCGGCGGCTTTCCTCCGCTGCGCGTCAGCGCGGGGGAGGGGGACCGTTCGAAGGACAATTGTGGGGGCGTTGGCCGAAGGTCGGACGCGTCGGCCGTTGCGATCGCCCGGAATACCTGCCGTAAGACCTTGAAAACATGGATTCAGCGCCCGGGCCCACGCCCTCGTCCTGATCCCAAGTCCAGCCCGGAGATGTCGGAGGACGCTTCAGCGCGCACTGAGCGTCCCCATCCACTGATCATCATTCAACAGGCACAGGATGAGGTTATGGCGGCTCGGTCCGGCGGTTGCGGGTGAATCGAGAATGGCGCCGCATCTCCTTGAAAACACTCGAAACCGACTCGAAAATGGCAGGCCCCGCGCCGAGCCTGACCCGGGGATCAGGATGAGGTTCCTGTCATGGCGGCCCGGCTTGGCAGTGCCTTTTGCCCCAAAGTCGCCCGTAAGTCGTTGAAAGGCCCGCTGAGGTTTTTGCTCGGACCTTACATCGACCAGCCGCCGTCGACGAGGTGGATCTGTCCGGTGGTGAAGGCGCTCTCGTCGGAAGCCAGATAGACGGCGAGCGCCGCGACTTCCTCGGGCCGGCCGAGCCGGCCCATCGGCTGGCGGTCGACGAAGGCCTGCCGCACCGCCTCGACCGTCTGGCCGGAGGCGCGGCTCAGCGCGGCGATGCGGCCCTCGAGCGACGGGCTTTCGACCGTGCCGGGGCAGATGGCGTTGCAGCGCACGCCCTTGCGGATGTAGTCGGCCGCCACCGCCTTGGTGAGGCCGATCACCGCGGCCTTGCTCGCGCCGTAGACGTAGCGGTTCGGCACGCCCTTCACCGAGGAGGCGGCCGAGGCGACGTTGACGATCGAGCCGCCGCCCTTCTCCAGCATGCCGGGCAGGAAAGCCCGGATCGTGCGGTGCATCGACTTGACGTTGAGATCGAACGCGAAATCCCAGTCCTCGTCCGAACACTCGAGCGCGGCGCCGTGATGGACGAAGCCCGCGCAGTTGAACAGAACGTCGATCGGGCCCAGCGCGCGGGCGAGGGCCAGAACCTCGTCGCTCGAGCGGACGTCGAGCTTTCGCCGGTCGGCGTCGAGCCCGGCGAGCGCGTCGGGATTGACGTCGGTAGCGATGACGTGCGCGCCCTCCTGGACTAAGGCCTCGGCGGTCGCCCGGCCGATCCCCGCCCCCGCCGCCGTCAGAACCGCAAGCTTGCCAGCCAACCGTCCCGTCATGACCACACGCCTCCCTATCGACGCCGGGCCGGCCGGCGTAGCCCCAACCTTAAGCGAGCTTGGCGCGCGATCCTAGGCCCGGCGCCGGGCTTGCATGGACCTATTGCCAAAGTCGAGGGAATTGGCATAGACAGCGACGCCGACCGTAGGGCGCGCCGTCCCACGAGCCGGCAAGGCGCCGCAATAGCTCAGCTGGTAGAGCACGTCATTCGTAATGATGGGGTCGGGGGTTCGAATTCCTCCTTGCGGCACCATATCATCCCCCAGAGACGTTCAGCGACACCCGATGCCGCGCTGATCATAGCGACCGGCGGACGCCGGAGCCGCTGACGACGTCGAAATCCGTGCGGCAGGCCGTGGTCCGTGACCGGGGATCGCGAGACGCCGCGTTTATCGCCCTCCATCGCCAGCGGATGGAGCGCGTGCCGAAGATCGCGCACGGCGAGGGGCGCTATGTCACGGCGCCGACGCAGGCCGATGACATGCGCGGCGCGCTCGAAGCGGTGCGCGAGACGCTGATCGAAATGAACGGCGATCTGGCCCCCGCAAGATGAAAGATCCCGCTCTGCCGCCGAGCGAAGGCGAAGGGAACATGACGCCGGCGCGCGCGGCGTGGCGCGTCTCCTTGAGCGAGCGGGCGCGCGCCGCGCTCGACGAGGACGAGCGCTACTTCCTGCGACAGTCGCTGTCGACGCCGTGCCTGACCGAGATCGTGCGGGCGGAGGGCGCGGTGCTGACCGACATCGACGGGCGACGCATCCTCGACTTCCACGGCAACAGCGTGCACCAGCTGGGACACGGCCATCCGCGCGTGATCGCGGCGATCGCGCGCGAAATGGAGACCCTGCCGTTCAGCCCGCGCCGCTACGCCAACGCGACGGCAACCACGCTGGCGCGCCGTCTCGTTGCTCATCGGGCTCGAGCGCGCGCCGATCCGCTCGGCCGCGCCGCGCTGAGCAGGGGGGTTGGCCGTCAGAAGCGATGGCCTCCCGCCGCACAGTCGCGGTCGGCATCGCTGCCGATCGGCCACCAGCCGCAGCCGAGATTGCGACGGCCATTTTGGGAAAACGACGCCAACGGAGGTTCGGTCCCGGCGAAGTCCTCGCCACGCTGCTCCTCCAGCCGGACCTGACAGCTCGCCGTCATCGCCTGCAGGCCATGAAGGTCGTGCGACTGTTCGTAGCTCTGCAGGGCCTGACCCATGCAGTCGCGCCACGCCGTGACGACGGGGTCGTCACTGCTGGAGCTCGCTGCTGGGTCTCGGGGCGCGATGGGCTTGACCGCCACGACTGGGGGAGCCCCAGGAGGCATGGGTCCGCCGTTTGCCGGGTAGCACTGATGCTCGAAGTCGCAGACAGCGTTGGGCGAGGCGGGTTGCTGCGGCCGCGGGGTGACGGTCAGCGGCTTGATGGCCACGGGGCCGTCATACACGTCTTCCTCTGCGGCGACTGGCGTGACGCACAGGGCGCACCCGACCACCCACAGACCCATAGAGTCTGATCATCCTGTTCTCCTATCCGTCGAAACTGGTCCAGAGATGAATTTTGTCGGGCGAAAACACTCTTTGCGCAGATCACGGCGCTTGAAAGGCGCGGCCCGGTCTCGACTTCAGCCGGCGTCGCGAAAGCCTCGGTTCGGCGGAGAGCGGAGGCAAAATGCGGTTCCCCCTTCACCCGGCGGGCCCGACGAGAGAAGGAAGCCCGCGTCGGCTCTTGGGCTCACGGCCGCTCGCCGCGGGCGAGGCGTCCCTCGATCTGGGAGACGACGGGCAGGAGGTCGGCCACGGAATCGATCACGTAATGCGCGCCGGCGCGGTAAAGGGCGGCCTGCGCCCGCGCGCGGCGACGCATGAACTCTTCCGGCGACAGGGCCTTCGTGTCGGCGAGCGACAGGCCGAACGCATTGCCGCTGACGGCGACGCCCACCGCCCAGGCGCCGGCGTTGACGCCTTCCGCGACGCCGACCGCCGTATCGTCGACCTTGATCGCGCGCCAGGCCGGCCAGACGTCGAGGTCGATCAGGCCCTTGTAAAACATCAGCGGGCTCGGCCGGCCTTCGGGGGTGTCGCCGGTGCAAACGAGGCTGTCCGGCGCAAATCCCTGCTCGGCGGCGCGCGGCGTGATCCGCGCCATGATTTCGCGGGTGTAGCCGGTCGACGACCCGATCTTCACGCCCTCGGCGCGCAACGCGCTCACGACCTCCCCGGTCCCGGGAATGACGTCGGCGTAATGGGCGGCGACCGAAACGTTCTTCGGCACGAAGACGTCATAGAGCGCGTCGATGTCGCCTTCGGTCGGCGCGCGGCCGTGCTTCCGTTTCCAGGCCACCGCGATCCGGGGCGTTGCAACCAGCGCCGCGATATGCGGCCGCTTGGCCATGCCCATCGGACCGCGCGCTTCGTCGATGCTGATCTCGACGCCGAATTCGGCGAACGTCTCGACGAACACGCCCATCGGCGCGAGCGAGCCGTAGTCGACGACGGTGCCGGCCCAATCGAAAATCACCGCCTTGACGCGCTTCATGTCACGGGCTTCCTGCTCAATCGTAACTGCCTCGAGACGCTCCTTTGCGCCTCGTCCTGAGCCTGTCGAAGGACGTTCCAGTACTCACGAATATCCCGCCCGCTGGATCATCCTTCGATAGGCTCAGGATGAGGGTTTAGTCATGACATCGGCGCTCGTCGCCAGCCCTGGGAGTTACATTCAATCGAAAAGGTCGGAGACGACTTCCTCCGCCAGAGCAAACGAAATGCTGGCGCCGGTTCCGCTGGTGACCACGACAATACGAAGCGCCGCGGACGGCTTGTCGACAAGGGCGAGCCGATCTTTCGCCGAGGCGTAGGTCCCTGTCCAGCGCTCCGTCACCGGCGGCGGATCGCCGGCGAAAACGTGGGAGTATTCATCGAGGATCAAGTCGTCGACAGCCGACGGCGCGAAGGGATCGGGCGTCGCCGCATAGTGATGGGAATCGCCGACCATCAGGGAATTGTCCGCGCTGCGCGCGACGATCAAATGAACGCCATTCGCGATATGCTCGCCCTGTTCCGCCGCAAGCCGGCGCGCCAGCGCATGCGCCGCCGGCAGTTCGGCATAACCCAAATACCGGATCAGTCCGAGATCGGACATGATCACGGGAAGGCGCTCGTCGAAACGAGGAGGCGCGAGGCGCATCATATGCAGTTTGCATCGGATGAGGCCGTAGGCGGCGATCCGGTCCGCATGCAGCGTGTGAAAATCATCGCCGGGGCAAACGACGACCGCCTCCGCCTCGATGATCCCACCGCTGGTCTGAAGCCGCGGCGGCGCGGCGGCGTGAACGACCGTCTCGCGCCGGAAGGCGACGCCGTAGCGCTCGGCGAGATAGTCCGCGAGCAGCGGGATCGCGTCGCGCAACTCGACGCGAATCTCATGCGGGCTGAAGAGCGCCCCGGCAAAGGAGTCCGACCGCAGGCCCGTCCCGTAACTCCCGATGTCCCCAGGCTCGACGAGGCGGCAGGAAACGCCCATGTCGGTGGCGAGGAACTGCTCGAGCACGTCCCGCGCCTCCGGCCGTCTGGCGATCATGAGTAGGCCGCGCTGCAGCACGGGAATTTTCGCCGCCTCCGCGACCTCCGCCCAGACGTCGCGCGACCGCTTCGCCCGCCGCCAGCATTCGCCGGCCTGCTGGCCGGTGATCGTGACGAAGCCGAAATTCCGGATCGACGCGCCGTTGGCTTGGCCGTCGCGATCGACGACCACGACGCGCTTTCCCCGTCGGGCCGCCGCCAGCGCATGGGCCAGTCCGCAAATGCCGGCGCCGACAATGGCGACATCATAGTTTTGGGACGAGGATGACATGCGGAATCCAGGTCGGCAATGAAGGCCAAGGGCGCGCCGCGGATCGGGTGGTTGGTCAGGTTACCACGCGGTTCGGTTGGCGTCTCGGAGTTCACCCTCCGGCGTCAGGAAGGCGGCGGCAGAGCCGAGGTTCTTGCGGCTGCGCGAAATCTCGCGCCGCGCGATCGCGCGCAGATGGACCTCGTCTGGCCCGTCGGCGATGCGCAGCGAGCGGCCCCAGGTCCAAAGGTCCGCCAGCGGCGTGTCGGGCGAAAGGCCCATTGCGCCGAAGGTCTGCATCGCGCGATCGAGGATCGTCGTCTGCATGCGGGGCGCAACGGCCTTGATCATCGAGATTTCCGCCGCCGCGGCCTTCGCGCCCAGCGTGTCGATCATCCAGGCCGTTTTCAGGATGAGCAGGCGGGCCTGCTCGATCTCGCAGCGCGACAGCGCAATCCATTCGGCGACGGGCCCATGCTCGTGCAGATACTTGCCAAAGGTTTTGCGCTCCTGGGCGCGCTGGATCATCAGCTCCAGCGCCAGCTCGCACTGGCCGATCGAGCGCATGCAGTGATGGATGCGTCCCGGCCCGAGCCGCGCCTGCGCCAGCGCAAAGCCGCTTCCCTCCTCGCCGAGCAGATTTGCTTTCGGAACGCGCACGTCGCGGAAGACCATCTCGCAGTGGCCGTCCGGCGAGAGGTGATTCATGACGCTGATGTTGCGCACGACCTTGACGCCCGGCGCGTCCATGGGGACCAGCACCATGCTCTGACGGCGATGCGGATCGGCGTTGGGGCTGGTGATCCCCATGACGATCGCGACCTCGCAGTTGGCGTGCCCCGCCCCGGTGATGAACCACTTGCGGCCGTTGATGACCCAAGAGTCGCCTTCCAGCTCGATTCGGGTCGAGATGTTGGTGGCGTCCGAAGACGAGGAATCCGGCTCTGTCATCGCAAAGCACGACCGGATCTCGCCCTCGAGCAGCGGGTTCAGCCAGCGCCCGCGCTGTTCGGGCGTAGCGAACAGGTGCAAAAGCTCCATGTTGCCGGTGTCGGGGGCCGAGCAGTTGAACACTTCGGACGCCCATTGCAGCTGGCCCATGATCTCGGCCAGCGGGGCGTATTCGAGATTGGTGAGGCGCGTGCCGGGTTCGTCGGCTTTCAGCCCCGGCAGGAACAGGCTCCAGAGCCCTTCCGACTTCGCGATCGCCTTCAGTTCGTCGACGACCGGCGGCGGATTGAGACCGGCCGCGACCTCGCGCCGCCAGCGGGCGGCGTTCGGGATGACGTACCGGTCCATGAACTCGCGCACCCGCGCGCGCAGCTCCTGCACCTTCGGGGAATATTCGAAATCCATCGCCCTGCCCTCTCCTTGCTCAGTCCCGTCAGGCGTTCGTTTCGCCTTTGGTCCACCGGCTGCCGTCGTCAGCGATTTGCTGGCGTTTGATGAATTCTGATCGGATCGCGCCGCAAACCCTCATCCGGCCGCTTGCGCGGCCACCTTCCCCCCGGAGGGGGAAGGGGACGCCCCTCTCCCACCGGGAGAGGGAAGCCGCGAAGCGGCCGGGTGAGGGTGAGCCTGCGCGACCTCATTTCATCTCGCTCCAGGACGCCCTCGTCGTGTTGGGGTCTCGCGCCGTCGCGGCGAACGCCTCGATTCCGCCGATTGCGTACCGGACGGCCCGGTCCAGCACCGAGGCGACGTCCTCGGTGTCGCATCCGCCATCGGAAAGCGCCTTCAGCCGCCTGAAATTCGTGTCGGTGCACTGGTGCGGCAGGGCAGTGGTGAAGTGCAACGCCCAGCCCACCTCGGGGGGCGAGAGATTTGGCAACGCGCGCGTCAAGGCGGCGAGGAAAATCCGCAGGTGACCGACATCCGACTCGAGAATCTTGCGCAAGTCCGGCGTCACCTCGGCGAGCGCCCGGGATATGAACCGCGACGCTGTATCCTTGCCCGACGCCGGATCGCGCCAGAGGATCGGCGGCCCCATCAACGCGTGGAGGATTTCCGCGAGCGGCGGGGCGCCGCCTTGCCTCGCCTCGGCGTCGCGCAAAAGCGCCCGGCGCTCCTGGTTCAATTCCCTTGCGCGGCGTCGGAAGACGGCGAGCATCAATTCGCTCTTTGACCCGAAATAGTAGCTGACGGCGGCGAGGTTCACGTCGGCGGCCTGGACGATGTCGCGCACGGACACGCCGTCGAAACCGCGTTCGGCGAACAGACGCTCCGCGGCGAGAAATATGCGCTCGCGCGAGTCGGGCGACGGCTCGACCTTCGGTTCAGCCTTCCGTCTCGCCTTCGATTGAGCAAATGGCCCGCCCCGAGACTCCCCCGGCTCGGCGCGCCGCCTCGCGCGTCTTTGGGACAAGCCGTCGTCAGGCCGCCGCGCCAAAAGGAGCCTCCTTAGCCTTCAGCTTCCGCGCGCCGATCCGCGTTCTGGACGCTCCCAGTCGGCGGTCGGCGGTTCTTCGGCCGCTTCAGAGCGCCTGAACATACCCCGGCTTGTCATAAAGTCAAACGTTCGTTTAAGATGCGCCCAGCCGCTGCCCGGCGCTTCGCGGGACCGACCGCGGCGCTTATCAAGCACGGCAAATGGGAGGATATTCCTTGAGCGCGCTATTCGATCTGACGGAAAGGACGGCGATCGTCACCGGTTCCTCGCGCGGCATCGGTCGCGCCATCGCGCAAAGGCTCGCCGAGCATGGCGCGAACGTGATCATCTCGTCACGAAAGGCCGACGCCTGCGCCGCGACGGCGGCCGAGATCGACAGGGCCGTCGGTCGCCGAGCGGCGACGCCGATCGCGGCCAACATCTCGTCCAAGGAGGAGCTTCGCCATCTCATCGAGGAGACGACGCGCCTCTTTGGCCGCATCGACGCGCTCGTCTGCAATGCGGCGTCGAACCCGTACTTCGGTCCGATGGCCGGCATCTCGGACGAGCAGTTTCGAAAAATCCTCGACAACAACGTGCTCGCCAACCACTGGCTCGTTCAGATGGCGGCGCCGGGGATGATCGAGCGGAGGGACGGTTCGATCGTGATCGTGTCGTCGATCGGCGGCCTCAAGGGATCGCCAATGATCGGGGCCTACAACGTCTCGAAGGCGGCGGACTTCCAGCTTGCCCGCAATCTCGCCGTCGAGTTCGGCCGGCACAACGTCAGGGTCAATTGCATCGCCCCGGGTCTGGTGCGCACCGACTTCGCCCGCGCCCTGTGGGAGAACCCGGACACGCTGAAAGCGGTGACCGCGACGACGCCGCTGAGGCGAATCGGCGAGCCGGACGAGATCGCCGGCGCCGCCGTCTATCTAGCGTCCCCCGCAAGCGCGTTCATGACCGGTCAGATCCTGGTCGTCGACGGCGGCGCAACCATCGCAGGCGGGTGATCGGGCTAGTCGCCGCGCCCGAGACTCCGAACGGGCTGCGTCTTGGAGCCGTCTGCTGTTTGGCCGACGCCGGCTATAGCCGAGCGTGGCCCGAGCGCGACGACGCGGTCAACGACCGCGCCTGCAGGGCGGATTCGGAAAAACGGCGGCGCTCTCGGATTCTCGACTCGCTCCGACCCTCCGGTGTTTACCAAACGCTAGAGCATTTTCTTTCGGGCGCGGCTCATCGCGTGCTACGTTTTGGCATTCGGAAAGGAGCGAATTCGTCATGCACCAGGCCGAGAGAGCCAGGCGACGGCTGACGATCGGGATCCGAGCGCGCCTGCTCGACAAGCTCAATATCGTGGACGAGAACCTCGCGGCGGACGACGACGACCCCGCGCTCAAGCGCACCGAGCCAGCTCTTCGCCCGGAGGGGGGGCTACAAAATTATTTGCCCCCGGCTTCGCCCATAACCTACTGAAAAAGCTCAATTCGGACGAGAGAATCCAAGGAATTCCAAGGATATCTAACCCTCCTCCGGCCGGCTTTTTGCGGAGCCCTGATGCGCCGCTGCGTAGGCCTGCGGAATCCAAATCGAAAGCCGGCCGGGCGCGCTCCTGTCTGGCGAGGATCCAGGCCGCCGCGGACGGTCCGCGGGCCCGGCCAGTTTGGCGTGAGGCTTCCACATCGCCCGGGCGCCAGCCGCTTTGCCGAACGCCGGGTTTCCTTATACTATTACATTCAAACGTATGAAACTGATGTGATGGACGCGATGGCGCAGGCGACAGCCGACCCGACCAAGAGCGAGATGCAGATCGACAGAATGGCGGAGAGCGCCCGGGAAGCGAGCGAGTTCCTGAAGGCGCTCGCGCATGAATCCCGGCTGATGATTCTGTGCAACCTGCTCGACGGCGAAAAGTCGGTCGGCGAGCTCGAGGCCTTCCTCTCGCTCAGACAGTCGACGGTTTCCCAGCAACTCGCGCGCCTGCGTCTCGAGGGGCTCGTCGCCGCGCGGAGGGACGGCAAGACGATCTACTACAGCATAGCCGACGACAAGGCGCGTATCGTCATTGGCGTTCTGTATAATACGTTTTGCGGCGGCAAGACGCCGCTCGGGTCCTAGCGCTCGCCGGCTCGTTTCCGGCCTGCCGCACCCGAGGCGTTCCGTCCTGGAGCGGGCGGCGGACCGCGTTTCCGGTTGTTTCCGATCCGCAGCCGGGTTGGCGTGGGCCGCCAAGAGTCAGTCCGACGCCGGCTGCGGTTCCGTCTTCATCGGCCGCCCATCGTCCCTCAGCCAGACATAGATCGCCGGGATGACCAGAACCGTCAGCGCCGTCGACGAGGCCAGGCCGAACACGAGCGAGATCGCCAGGCCCTGAAAGATCGGGTCGGTCAGAATGAAGGCCGCTCCGATCATCGCGGCGGCCGCGGTCAGCACGATCGGCTTGAACCGCGTCGCGCCGGCCCTGATCAAGGCCTCGCGCAGCGGAATGTCCCGTTCGGCCCGGATATGCCGGATGAAATCGACGAGCAGAATCGAGTTGCGCACAATGATGCCGGCGAGGGCGATGAAGCCGATCATGGAAGTCGCGGTGAAGGCCGCGTTGAGCAGCCAGTGGCCGATGAGGATGCCGATCAAGGTCAGCGGCACCGGGACCAGAATCACGAGCGGCAACAGGAACGAGCCGAACTGAGCGACCACCAGTAGATAGATCCCGAGGATCGCCACCATGAACGCTGCTCCCATATCGCGGAACGTGACGTAGGTCACCTCCCACTCGCCGTCCCACAGCAGCGTTGGCCTTGAATCGTCGACTGGCTGGCCGTGGTATTTGATCTCCGGCGGCCCGTCCTTGCCCCAGTCCATCTTCGCGATCTCGTCCTGGACGGCCAGCATGCCGTAGACCGGCGCCTCGAAGCGTCCTGCGACGTCGGCCGTCACCATTTCGGCGAAACGCCCGTTGTGCCGGAAGATCGGATAGGACGCGCGTTCGCGCTTGACCGAAACGACATCGCCGAGCTCGACATTGGCGCCTTGGCGAACCGTGCCGCCCGCCGGCAGCGGCGTCGACAGGATCCGCTCGTCGAGGGCGCGCTCGCTCCTCGGCAACGCCACGCTGATCTCGATCGGCTTCATGCCCTCGCCGCGTTGCGAATAGCCGACCTTAAGCCCGCCGATCAGCGCGCCGATCGTGTCGTAGATCGCCTGCTGCTCGACGCCGTGGAACTCGGCCGCCTCCTGATCGATGGCGAACCGCAGGCGGTCCGACGGCTTGCCGAAGCTGTCGTCCACGTCGACGATGAAGTCGACCGACTCGAACGCCTTCCGGACCTTCGCCGCAAGCGCCCGGCGGCTCTCGGGGTCCGGCCCATAGACCTCGGCAAGCAGGGTCGAGAGCACCGGCGGCCCCGGCGGAACCTCGACGACCTTGAGCGCCGAGCCCGGCGGCAGGGCGAGGCTCGCGAGCCGGCGCCGAATGTCGATCGCGATGGCGTGGCTCGCCCGGTTGCGCTTGCTCTTGTCGAGAAGGTTGATCGAGAGATCGCCCTGCTCGGGGTTGGTGCGCATGTAATAGTGGCGTACGAGGCCATTGAAGTTGAACGGCGCCGCCGTCCCCGAATAGGCCTGGATGGAGACGAGCTCCGGCAGGTCCTTCATGCGTTCGGCCGCCGCCATCAGAACCCGGTCTGTGTCTTCGAGGCTTGCGCCCTGCGGCAGGTCGAGAACGACCTGGATCTCCGACTTGTTGTCGAAGGGCAGCAGCTTCACCCGCACGTCCTTGGTTGCGAACAGCGCGCAGGCGGCGACCGTCGCCGCGCCGACGACGAGAAGGAAGACCTTCGACCGCCATCGGCCTTTCAAGAGTGGGCGGGCGATGGCGATATAGAAGCGGCCCATCGCGCCGACACCATGATGAACGCCGCCATCGGTCGTCCCGGCTTTGCGCCCGGCAAAACGCAGGAGCAGCCATGGCGTCACCGTCACCGCGATGAAGAACGAGAACAGCATCGCGATCGAGGCGTTCGCTGGAATCGGGCTCATGTAGGGGCCCATCATGCCGCTCACGAACATCATCGGCAGAAGCGCGGCGACGATGGTCAGCGTCGCGACGATGGTCGGATTGCCGACCTCGGCGACCGCCTCGACCGCGGCCTCGGCCGGTTTGCCTCCATTGCGCATGGCCCAATGGCGCGCGATGTTTTCGACCACGACGATGGCGTCGTCGACCAGGATGCCGATCGAGAAGATGAGCGCGAACAGGCTGACGCGATTGATCGTGTAGCCCATCATCCAGGAGGCGAAGAGCGTGAGCAGGATCGTCGTTGGAATGACGATCAGCACAACCAGGCCCTCCCGCCATCCGATCGCGACCGTGATCAAGACGACGATCGAGAGGGTTGCGAGGCCGAGGTGGAAAAGGAGCTCGTTCGCCTTTTCAGTCGCGGTTTCCCCATAGTTTCGCGTGACCGCGATTTCGACGCGGGCCGGAATGACGCGGCCGCGGACGACCTCGAGGCGCTTCAGCACGTCGTCGGCGACCGCCACCGCGTTCGCGCCCTTGCGCTTGGCGATAGCGAGTGTGACGGCGGGGCTGCGCCTGAGCTCGCCGTTCGCGGCCCGCGTGATCATCCAGGCGCGATGCTCCGGCTCGGCGGCGCCGACCACGACATTGGCCACGTCCTTGACGTAGACCGCCCGTCCGTCGCGCGTCGTCAGCAGCAGGAGCCCTATGTCGGGGACTCCCTGAAGTGTCTGGCCGGCGAGCACGGGCAGCGACCTCCCGCCGTCGCGGAACGCGCCCACTTCGAAGGAGCGGTTGGCGTTGGAGATCTTGTCGACGAGCTGGTTCAGCGTGACGCCGAAAACCGACAGCCGCTCCGGGTCCGGCTCGACGCGGATCTGGTTCGGGCTGCCGCCCACGATATAGACCGCGCCGACGTTGTCGACCTTGGCGAGTTCGTGCTGCAACTCATCGGCGACCTGGTAGAGGCCATTATCGGTCCACCGGTCCGCCTGACCCGGCGCCGCGCAAAGAGTTAGCGTGACAATGGCGACGTCGTTGATGCCGCGCCCCACGATCAGCGGCTCGGGGATGCCCTTGGGCAGATCGCCGATGTTCGCCCTGATCTTCTCGTGCACGCGCAAGGTCGCGACGTCCTGGTCGGTGCCGACCAGAAAGCGCGCGGTGACCAGGACGCTGTCGTCGTAGGTCTGCGAATAGACATGCTCGACGCCGTCGATGCCCTTGATGATGTCTTCGAGCGGGCGGGTGATGAGTTCGACCGCCTGATCGGCCTTGTAGCCGTTGGCCGGAACGAGGATGTCGACCATCGGCACGCTGATCTGCGGCTCTTCCTCGCGCGGCAGCGACACGAGGGCGATCGCGCCCGCAACCAACGCGGCCAACAGCAGGAGCGGCGTCAGCGGCGAGTTGATGAAGGTGCGGGTGAGAAGCCCGGAGACGCCGAGTTTCATGGCGTGACGATCTCGTCGCCGTCCTTGAGACCCGCGAGGATCTCGACGGACTTGTCGTCGCCGGAGCCGGGCTGCACAACGACCTCGACGCCGTCCTTCAGCTTGACGAAGTCGACCCCGGCGTGGCGGTAGAGATAGGCGCGCGGGACGATGATCGCCTGCCGCTCGCCGGTCGCGACATAGACCTTTGTCCGCTCGCCGACGAAATAGTCGCCAATGTTCGGCGCGTCGACGTCGGCGATCACGCGACCGCCCTGGATTTCCGGATAGACGAGCCGGACGCGGCCCTCGCTTTGGGCGCCGCCCTCGGCGAAACCGCGGGCGGCGATCTTCACCACGTCACCCGCGCGCATGAAGCGCGCGTGGCGCTCCGGCAGTTGCAGGCGGAGGATGTAATGGTCCTCGGCGATGGTCGCGATCGTTTCGCCCGGCATAATGACTGATCCTTCGGAGACGGGCACGCGAAGCACACGTCCCGCGCCCGGCGCGAGCACCGCACCCTCCTTCATCTGTTGAGCAATCACGTCGCGATCCGAGCGCATGGCGTCGAGGGTGCGCCCCGCCACGTCGAGTGCCGTCTTCGCCGCGTCGACCTGCACCTGCGTGTTGACGCCGCGCCCCTGGAGCTCAACCGCCCGATCGAAATCGCCTTGCGCCTTGTCGCGCTGCGACTGCTGCGAATCGATGCGGGAGTCGAGCGCCTGTCCCTGCAGGACGAGCTTCTCGTCGGCGACGACCGCGATCTCGGCGCCGGCGGCGACGCGATCGCCCTCCTTGATGGAGAGCGACGCGATCGTCCCGCCGATGCGCGCCCGGGCGGTGAGCTCGTGGACCGGCTCGACCGTCGCAACGATCGCCTTCTCGTCCGGGACGCTCGAGGCGTGGACGACGAGGGTCGCGGCGACCGCTGGAAGTGGGGCCGCGATCGCGGCGGCGAGCACAAGGGCAAAGCGCATCAAGGGGTCCTCAGAACAGCGCTTGACCCGTATATTCACTTCGACTAATTTAGCAAGCATGAATTTAACTGAGCTGGAGTCGAAGGCGGAGGCGGTCGAGGCGCTCCTGAAATCGGTCGGCAACAAGAACCGGCTGGTCGTTCTGTGTGAGCTCCTGAAGGGGGAGTGCTCGGTCGGAGCTCTGCAGAACTCCATCGGCCTTAGCCAGTCCGCCCTGTCGCAGCACCTCGCGCGCTTGCGCGAGGACGGCATTGTCGCCACGCGTCGGGAATCTCAGACCATCTATTACTCGCTGGCGAGCAGGAAGGTCGCACGGCTGATGGGGCTGCTTTACGAACTCTATTGCGCCCCAGCCTGCGACCTCCCGGACGCGACCGATGAACCTTCCGATTCGGGCGCTTCGACCGCTGAGGGCGGCCGGCCTTGAACGGCGGCGACCGGCGCCGTGTTGGGCGCATTTTCAAAGGCGCGCCCTAACCGCGTCTTGACAGCCTTCAATGCCCGTCAATAGGCCCCGTCAAGCCCGTGTTACGCAAGCCGCGCCGGCAGAGCGTCGAAACAGACGTTGGCGCCCACACTCCAGTTGCGCGCTTAGGACGCGGCGCTCCTGATCATCAACGGCTTTGGCGCGATCCCGCTCATGGAACTCTATCTCGTGAATCACGCCGCGCGCGCCGACATAGCCGGCTGCTCGATCACGGTCTCCATGCTCGACGGGGAGTTCTGGGCCAGTGAGACCCTCCCGTCGAGACCCCCGCCCTGGGACGCTGACCGCAGTCCGCGTGGCGACGTCGCCGCTCTCTGGATTGCGCCGCTCTCGCGCGTCCCGCGGGGGCTCAAGCCGCGGGCGCCCGCTGCGGGGATTCGTCGCGGCCCGAGCGCTGGACACCGTCAACCCGACGCATCATTCTCCGCTCGAACAGGATTTTCCATCCGGGGCGGCAGGGCGGCGCGACGATTCCGAAGAGTTTAGTATAGCCGTCGCGCGGGCGGGCGCGCAAAGTCGGCCCGGCGCGCCGCCTTCGGGTCGGCGCGCCGGGACGCGACGACAAGGACGACGAAGGACGCAGGCATGGCACGGCTCGGTCTGGAAACGGGTCTGATCGATCGTGACGTCTACCGGCGAACGCTGGCGCGTTTCCGCGAGGCCGGCGTCGTGCTGCCGACGTTCGGCCAATTGCAGGACCCCTCGACCATCCCCGAGGCCGTTGTCCGGCGCCTCGACGCCGTCGATCCCGACGCGCCCCATCCGCTGAACCTCTTCCGCGTCCACTGGTTCAACGACGCGGAGCGCCGAGGCCGCGTAGCGAGGCCCGGGGCGATCGAACTTCCCTCCGAGCTGACCGGCGTCCCGGCGCGCATCGTGCTCGCACTGGGCGAGCGGTTTCCGATGATCCGCGCCCACAAGGCGCTGGCCGCCTATGGCTGCCTCGCGCCCCGGGTCGTTACCGGCCAGTTCGACCCAACGCGCCATCGCGCGATCTGGCCCTCGACCGGAAACTACTGCCGCGGCGGCGTCGCCATCTCCCGCATACTCGGTTGCCGCGGCGTTGCCGTACTGCCGGAAAACATGAGCCAGGAGCGGTTCGACTGGCTCGAGCGCTGGGTCGCCGAGCCTTCCGACATCATCCGCACGCCGGGCTCGGAGAGCAACGTCAAGGAGATCTACGATGCCTGCGCCGCGCTCGAGCGCGATCCGGACAACATCGTCTTCAACCAGTTCTGCGAATACGGCAACTACCTCGTCCACCGCCTGTGCACCGGCGCGGCGCTTGAGCGCATCTATCGCGCCGCCGCCGAGGGACGCCCCCGGGCGCGGCTCGCCGCCTTCGTTTCGGCCACCGGATCGGCGGGAACGATCGCCGCGGGCGATCACCTGAAACGGGCGCTCGGGGCGCGCATCGCGGCGGTCGAGGCGGTCGAATGTCCGACCCTGCTCATGAACGGCTTCGGCGAGCACAATATCCAGGGCATCGGCGACAAGCACGTGCCGCTGATCCACAACGTCATGAACACCGACGTCGTGATTGGCGTCAGCGATCACGCCACCGACGCGCTGCTGACGCTGTTCAACACCGACGAGGGCCGCAGGTATCTCGTCGAGCGGCGCGGCGTCGATCCGGCGCTGGTCGCCGAACTGGGCCTCTTCGGCATTTCCAGCATCTGCAACATCGTCGCTGCCGCGAAGCTGGCGAAATATTTCGACCTCGAGCCGGACGACGTCGTGCTCACGGTTGCGACCGACAGCGCGGCCATGTACGGCAGCGAAGTGCGCAAGGCGGCGACGCGCTATTTTGGCAACCGCTTCGACGCCGTCAGCGCCGGCGAGATCTGGGCACAGTTTTTGGGCGGCGCCGGCGTCGGCCATCTCATGGAACTCACCCACGTCGATCGCAAGCGGATCTTCAACCTCGGCTATTTCACCTGGGTCGAGCAGCAGGGCGTGTCGGTCGAGGACTTCTCCGTGCGTGCGCGGCAATCGTTCTGGGACGGGCTTCTCGATCTTGCCCCTGCCTGGGACGCGATGATCGACGAATTCAATGCGGAGAGCGGCGCGTCCGCCGGGCTCAAGTGACCGGCGCGAAAACCGCTCCGACGCTGTTCGTCTGCCATGGCTGCGGCGCCGTCGTCGACCCTGCCCTCGCCTTTCCCTTCGCCTGCCCAGCCGCCCGTTCGGGCGACGACATCGACCATGTGCTGGTCGCCCCGATCGAGACGGATGACCTTGCGGACAGCGGCGATGATCCGTTCCTGCGCTACCGGCGCTGGCTCTCTCCCTATCGCCTTGCGCACGCGGCCGGACTTTCGGACGCGGCGTGGTTCGACGTCGTGGGCGAACTCGACGAGGCGCTGAAGGCGGTCGACGGCCGCGGCTTCTGCCGCACGCCGTTCGCGCGCCAGCCGGCGCTTGCCGCCACGCTCGGCCTCGCCGGCCCCTTATGGATCAAGGACGAGACGGGAAATGTCTCGGGCTCGCACAAGGCGCGCCACCTGATGGGCGTGATGCTCTATCTGCGCGTCCTGCAAGTCTCCCGCTTGCGGCTCGGCGAGGACCTGCGGGCGCGCCGCCTGGCGATCGCGTCCTGCGGCAACGCCGCGCTCGCCGCGGCAATCGTCGCGCGCGCCGCCGACTGGCCGATCGACGTGTTCATTCCGACCGATGCGGAGCGAAGCGTGGTCGGACGGCTTCGCGACCTCGGCGCCAATGTCGAGGTTTGCATCCGCCGGTCGGGCGAGAGCGGCGACCCTTGCGTGCACGCCGCCCGCCGCGCCGTCGCCCGCGGCGCAATCCCATTCGGCGTGCAGGGGCCCGACAGCGGCCTCGCCGTGGAAGGCGCCCGGACGCTCGCCTTCGAAATGGCCGAGACGCTCGCCGCCGAAGGAGGGGTGATCGAGGCCCTCGCCGTCCAGGTTGGCGGTGGGGCGCTGGCGAGCGCGCTCGCGCAAGGCTTTGCGATCACCGCCGCGGCCGGCCTCCTGCCCCGCGCCCCGCGCCTCGTCGCGGTGCAGAGCGAAGGCTGCGCCCCGCTGGCGCGCACCTGGAAGCGGCTCAACGGGGAGGCGCTCGGCGACGCGGCTCGCCACCGCTCACGCTTCATGCAGCCCTGGGACAGCGTTCCCATGAGCCTCGCCCATGGGATTCTCGACGACGAGACCTACGACTGGTGGGAGGTCATCAAGGCGATGCGCGAATCGGACGGCGAAGCGGTCGTCGCAGACGAAGCGGCGATCGAGCGGGCGTTGGACCTCGTGCGCGCCCACACCGGCATTCCGGCCTCCGCGACGGGCTCGGCCGGCCTCGCAGGGCTCCTCGGCGGGCGCGGTCCCGGCGGACCGACCGCGGCCGTGCTGTCGGGAGTCGAACGGGGAGCGAGCGGATGACGCGCGCAGCGACGAAGTCCCCTCGCCCTGCGTGCGGGGAGAAGGCCAGGGCGAGGGGCTGCGCGCCACCTTCTCCCCGCAAGCGGGTAGAAGCACGCCACCTTTCCCCACTCCCCTTGTCACCCTAGCCATGGTCCAGCTCGCCCCCGTTCCCTTCGACGTCCTGGTCGACCGCATGTTTCGCGAGCTCGAAACCAAGCGTTCGGTGTTCGATCTGCCCGCGCAACGATTCGTAGACGGCTATCCAGGCCATGACCTGTCGATCACCTTCCGCGAGCGCCGCGCCTCGACGCCGTTCGGCCCGGCCGCCGGTCCGCACACGCAGATGGCGCAGAACATCGCGCTATCCTGGCTCGCGGGCGGGCGGGTGATCGAGTGCAAGACTGTGCAGGTGAACGACGCGATCGAGGTGCCGCGGCCGTGCATCGACATGGGAACCGTCGGCTTCAACGTCGAATGGTCGCAGGAGCTGACCGTCCCGCAGTCGCTCGAAGAATACGTCAAGGGCGCGATGCTGATCGAGATGCTGAAGGCGTCGGGCGTCGGCGCGGGCCTGCCCGAGACGATGTTCGACATGAGCGTCGGCTACGATCTCGCCGGCGTCAAGTCGGCCAAGGTCCGCGGCTTCCTTGACGGCATGCTCGACGCGACCTCTGTCGTCGAGCGGTTGCGGGCGCAGATCCCCGACCTTTGGCGCAAGTTTCGCGACCTGCCGTTTCCGACCCGCATCTCCGAAACGCTGACGCTCTCGACCTTCCACGGCTGCCCGCCAGGCGAGATCGAGGCAATCGTCAGGCGCCTCATCGGCGAGGTCGGCCTCGACGTCGTCGTCAAGCTCAATCCAACCCTGCTTGGCCGCAACGAGGTCGAGGCCATCCTGCACAACTCTCTGGGCTACCGCGACATCAAGGTCCCCGAACGGGTCTACGACGAGGACGCGAAATGGTCCGAGGTCGTCGACATGCTCGAACGCCTCGCCCCGTTCGCGGCGGCTCAAGACCGCAGCCTCGGGGTGAAGTTCTCCAACACGCTGGTGGTCGAGAACAACCGGGGCTTCTTTCCGGCGAGCGAACGGGTGATGTACCTCTCCGGGCCGCCGCTGCATCCACTGGCGATAGCGCTCGTCGCGCGCTTCCGCAGCGTTTTCGGCGACCGCCTGCCGGTCTCGTTCTCCGGCGGGATCGACGAGCGCAATTTCCCCGATGCGGTCGGCCTCGGCCTGAAACCGGTCACGGTCTGCAGTGACCTTCTGCAGTCCGGCGGCTATCGACGTGGGTGGCGCTACTTCGGTGAGCTCGTCAAACGGATGGACTCGGTGGGAGCGAAGGACCTCGAGGTCTTCACAGTCAAGGCGCACGGCCAGGCCGAGGCCGCGCTCGCGGGTCTCGGCCTCTCCGAGCAGCGCGCCGCCCGATGCCGCGCTGCGCTTGCCCCGGGAGGCGATCCGCGCGCGGCGGCGGGTGACGCGTTCGGGGCCTGGGTCTCAGCGGCGCGCGTGCTAAATAGCGCCGTCTACGCCCAGCGCGTGGTCGGCAACCGGCGCTACAGCGCCGCCGAAAACGCAACGCCGCCGAAGAAGGTCGGCAGTTCCCTCGTCCTGTTCGACTGCCTGACCTGCGACAAGTGCATCCCGGTCTGTCCCAACGACGCCAACTTCAGCTTCTCGATTCCGCTCGGCGAAACGGCGGTCGAGCGGTTGACCCCGACGGACGGCGGCTTTGCGCTGGAGGTCGTGGGCGCCCTGCGGGTCGCAAAGCCGCACCAGATCGGCGCCTTCGCCGACGTATGCAACGAATGCGGCCATTGCGACGTGCTCTGTCCTGAGGACGGCGGCCCCTACAAGACAAAGCCGCTGTTCTTCGGCAGTCTCGCGGCCTTCGAGGCCGCGCCGCATCGCGACGGCTTCTTCGTCGAGCCGAGCGAGGGCGGCACCGTCATGCATGGCCGCTTCGCGGGCGAGTTGGTTCGAATGGAAAGGACTGCGGGCCGCACGCGCTACAGCGGCCGGGGCTTCGACCTCACGCTCGATCCGGGCGACGTCGCCGGCAGCGTGACCGGTTCAGCCGACGCCCCGGTCGACCTGACGCGGCTGCGCATTATGCTGCCGATCTTCGACGCCGTCGCTGGACCAGGCGCGAACAACTACGTCAGCGCTTCGCTGAGGCGCGCAGGGTTCTAGCTGGGTCGCTCGATCCGAAGCGCCAGATGCGGGGATGCGGCGCGACACGATCTTGTTTCAGGCGGCCCCGAGGCGCCTACTCGATCGCCACTCGGTACGAGGCTTCCGTCTTCGCCGCGATCTCCTCGAGCGTGACGCCGGGCGCGATTTCGATTAGCGCCATGCCGCGGTAGCCGTGCTTGTCGATCGTGAAGACGCCGAGATCGGTGACGACAAGGTCCACCACCTTAGCCCCGGTCAGCGGCAGATGGCAATGATGGAGGAGTTTCGGCCCGTCCTTAGCCGAATGCTCCATCACCACGACGATGCGCTTGACGCCGGCGACGAGGTCCATCGCCCCGCCCATGCCCTTGACCATCTTGCCGGGGATCATCCAATTGGCGAGGTCGCCCGTTTCCGAAACCTGCATCGCCCCGAGAATCGCCAGATCGATATGGCCACCGCGGATCATCGCGAAGGAATCGGCGCTGGAGAAGAAGCTGGTGGTCGGCAGCTGCGTCACCGTCTGCTTGCCGGCGTTGATGAGATCGGGGTCCTCCTCGCCCTCGAAGGGAAAAGGGCCCATGCCGAGCATGCCGTTCTCGCTCTGCAGCTGGACGCTCATTCCTTCCGGGATGAAGTTGGACACGAGCGTCGGGATGCCGATGCCGAGGTTGACGTAGAAGCCGTCCTTGAGCTCCGTGGCGGCGCGCGCCGCCATTTCTTCGCGGGTCCAGGCCATGGAGGCGTTCCTTCCAATCTTTTAGGCGGCGTTGCGCTTGCGCGTGGTGCGCTGCTCGATGTGTTTTTTCGCGTTCGGCGTGTGCACGATTCGGTGAACGAAGACGCCGGGCGTCATAATGAGATCGGGGTCGATCTCGCCGGGCTCGACCAGTTCCTCGACCTCGGCGATCGTGATCTTGCCGGCCGTCGCCATGTTCGGATTGAAGTTCCGCGCCGTCTTCCGATAGACGAGGTTGCCCTCGGTGTCGCCCTTCCATGCGTGGATGAGCGATACGTCTGCGACAAGGCCGGTCTCCATCACATAGGCTTCGTTGTTGAAGTCCCGGATTTCCTTGCCCTCGGCGACGATCGTGCCGACGCCCGTTCTGGTGAAGAAGGCGGGGATGCCGGCGCCGCCGGCGCGAATCCGCTCGGCCAGCGTGCCCTGCGGGTTGAACTCGAGCTCCAGCTTGCCCGACAGGTAGAGCTGGGCGAAAATCTTGTTCTCGCCGACATAGCTCGAAATCATCTTCCGGATTTGGCCCGTCTCGAGCAGCACCCCGAGCCCTACCCCGTCGACCCCGGCGTTATTGGAAACGACGGTCAGATCCTTCACGCCCGTCTTGCGCAGAGCCTCGATCAGCGTCTCCGGAATCCCGCACAGGCCGAACCCGCCGGCCATGACCATCATCCCGTCCTTGGCGACTCCGGCAAGCGCAGCGTCCGCGTTAGCGTAGACTTTTTTCACGGGGGCATGTCCTCCCAAGCAAAGCAGGCTTTCACTAGACCGGCCGCGCGCAAGCGGCAAGGCCGCCATCGGTCGGATTTATGTCCGTCGGCGGTCGAACCGCCCGGCCTCGGCGAGCCAGCCCGCGACGACGGCGCCGAGTAGCAGCGCCAGCCCGAAGAAGCCGGACGCGAGCGACGTCGAGCGCGCGCCGATCAGTTCGCTCGAACCGGTCCGCTTGACGCCGATATAGTCGCCTCCGGCGTAGCTCGGCGCCGGGTTGAGCCCGACGATGCGGGGGACTTTTGCGTCGTCGGCCGACCCTGTGGAGAGGCGCCGCACGGATCCCCCGGTCGCCTCCGCAAGTGGACGCAGCTTCTCCGGAGTCGAGACGACATCGCGCATTTCCAGCGGGTTCTCGGGGCCGACGTTGACGAGCGCGACATGCGCGCCGTCGTCGGCGCGATAAAGTCCGAACCGGTCGACGGTCGTCCGCGCTCGGGATAGGCCGGGCGCGACGGGCGCGAGATCGAGCTTCGTCTTCAGGCCGCCCGGGCCGGTCAAGACCGTATCGCGAGGCTCGCCGCTCACACTCTGCCGCTCGACAGTGATCGTGCGTCCGCGAGCGGTGGCCCGGAGGGCCTCCTCCTCGAGTTCCGGCTCTTTCATCAGCCAGTGCGCCAGACGGCGCAGAAGGTCGAGATAGGGACCCCCGCCGTCGTAGCCGCGCGCCCACAGCCACATTTGGTCGGTGAGCAGCAACCCGACTCGGCCCTTGTCGACTCGCGACGAGAATCAGGAGGGGCTTGCCGCCGGGACCCGTCATCACAGTCTGCCCGTCGGTCGCCGTCGCGCCGACGAGCCGGAACCAGTGGCCCCAGGCGGGCGGGCTTTTGCCTTCGTCGGGCGAGATGAGCCCCCGCGTGACCGGATGGCGAAGACCAAGCTCAGGGATCTGCGCCCGGAACGGGGTCTCGATGTCGTCCGAGGTCGGCGCCGCGGGTGCGATCGCGCCGAGCGGCGAATAGAACAGGCCATCCGGGGCCGAGTATTCCGGGCCCTCGGCCATCAGCAAGGCGCCGCCATTGCGGACGTAGTTCACGATATTGTCGAGATAAGTGTACGGCAGGATCGACTGCTGCGCGTAGCGGTCGAAGATGATCAGGTCGAAGTCCTTGATCTTCGGGCCGAACAGGTCGGCCACCGGGAAGGCGATCAGCGACAGCTCGTTGATCGGCACGGCGTCGCCGCTCTTCTCCGGCGGACGCAGGATGGTGAAATGGACAAGGTCGACGTTGGCGTCCGACTTCAGGAGATTGCGCCACATGCGCTCGCCGGGATGCGGTTTGCCGGAGACGAGCAACACGCGCAGCTTGTCGCGCACGCCGTCGATGTTGACCACGGCGCGGTCGCCGTCGGTCGCAAGTTCCCCCTCGACTGGGGCGATCTCGAGCTCGATCACGTTGACGCCGGCGTGTTCGATCGGCGCCTTCACCTCGATCCGCTGGCCGGTCTCGGCGCCCATCGTGGCGATCGTCTCGCCGTCGCGGCGTACAGCGAGGCTGACCGGCGCGCCCGGACCGGCGCTGTCGACGATGCGCGCGACGATCGTCTGGTCCTTGCCGACGATGCCATAGCGCGGCGCCTCGATCAGCTCGATCCGCCGCTGGCGCTCGCCCTCATGGCCGGTGATCAGGGCGTGCAGCGGCGCATCGAACCCAAGCGCGGCGGCGGAGCCGGGAATGTCGTGGACGTCGCCGTCGGTGATCATGATCGCGCCGCCGATCCGCTCGAGCGGCGCGTCGGCGAGCGCGTCGCGCAAGGCGGTGAACAGGCGCGTGCCTTCGACGTCGGAATTGGCCCGCGAGGTTTCGACGACACGCATGTCCACGTCGCCGAGCGCCTTTAGGCGCGCCTCGACCTCGTCGCGCGCCTTGTCGGTCTGGGCGGGTCGGCCGCCGATGTTCTGGCTCTCTGAACGGTCGACCACGACCGCCACGATGTCCTTGAGCGGCCGTCGGTTCTCCTGCACGAGGTTTGGATCGCACAAGCCTAGAAGCGCGAGGCCGAAGGCAAGCGTCCTCAGCCAGGCGCCGCGCGTCCTGCGCCAGAAAAGGGCGACTGAGATCGCGAGCGCCGCGGCGGCGAGCGCATAAAGGAACGGGGCCGGGATCAGTGGCGCGAAGTCGACCGACCAAGACGTCACCGCGTCAGCCTTTCGATAAGGTCCTTGGCGTGGACCTGATCCGCCTTGTAGTTGCCCGTCAGCGCGTACATGACGATATTGACGCCGCTGCGGAGAGCGAGCTCCCGCTGCCGCGCGCCGCCGGGGATCAGCGGATAGAGCGGGTGGCCCTCGTCGTCGGTCGCCCAGCCTCCGGCGAGATCGTCGGAGACGATGATGATCGGAGACACGCTGTCGCCGGCGCGCACCGGCCGCTGCACGCGGTCGTTCGGATCGGGTGTCGGCAGCGCCTCGACCCAGGTCTGGCCGATGGCGGTGCGGCCGACGATGCGGTCGAGCAGGTAGAAGGTCTTGGTCAGCACGTGGTCGCGGGGCGTCGGCTCGAGCGCTGGCACATCGACGCCGTCGAGGAGCGCCCGCAGCCACAGCGCTTCCGGCGTCGGCGACCCGCCGGGGCTCGCGGTCAACGCGTCGCGAGTGTCGAACAGCACGGTGCCGCCGTTCTTCATATAGGCGGCAAGTCGGGAGCGCGCTTCGGGCGAGGGCTGGGCCTGCCGCGCCACGATCGGCCAGTAGAGAAGCGGGTAGAAGGCGAGCTCGTCACGCCCCGGGTCTAGGCCGATCGGCTCGGCGAGCTCCGCCGAGGTGCGATTCGATAGGACGCGGGTCAGCGCCGAGAGCCCGAGCCGGGAGGTCTCGTCGACCGCGGCGTCTCCGGTTATAACATAGGCAAGCCGGGTCGAGAGGGCCGAATCCATGTCGCGGGCGCTGACCGGCGGGTCCGCGGCGAAAGCCGTACGCGGGAAGGACGCAGCGCCGAGCGCCAGCGCGAGGGAGATGACGGCGATGGCGCCTCCGCGGCTCCATCCGGAGGCCCCGGCGATTCCGAGGGAGACGAGCGCGTCGATCATCAGCCCTAGGAGCGCGATCGGCAGCAGCCAGGCGCGCAAATCGACCGGAGGGGCGGCGTCGAGCGCGCCGAAACGGATCTTGAGCGGGCTGTAGTCGGCGCGGGCGATCGACTGCCCCGGGGCCAGCGCATTGACGGCGCGCAGCGACTCCGGGACGCCGTACAGGCCTGGCGGATGCGCGGCGTCGCCGACGCCGACGAAGCCGTCGCCGATCGGCTGGGCTTGCACAGGCGGAACGCCGAGCGCGCCGAAGCCGTTCAGCGTGCGCCAGGGCGGACGGCTCGCGCCGCCTTCGCGCGCGGCCTTGGCGCCGGCTTCGGCGGCGGGAGAGCCCGCCTCGGCGACCACCCGGCGCAGCATGTCGACGAACAACCCGGACAGCGGCAAGTTCGACCAGGTCGTATCGGCGGTGACGTGGAAGAGGACGATAAGGCCTTTGCCGCGTCGCGCGGCCGTGACAAGCGGCGTGCCGTCGACGAGGCGTGCCCAGGTCTTTTCGACAAGGCCCTCCTCCGGCTCGGCCAGCACCTGTCGGCTCACGGTCACTTCATCCGGGACGGCGAGACCGAAAAAAGGGCTGCCCTTCTCGAAGGGCGCCACGTGTTTCGGGGTCTCCCACGACAGCGCGCCCCCGAGCGTCCGGCCGCCCCTTCTCAGCGCCGTCGGAGTGAGGTCGTCGTCGCCAGCGGCGAGACGCGCCCCCGCGAAGCGGACGAGGACGCCGCCGTCGTCGAGAAACCTGCCGATCGCGTCGCGCTCCGGCCCCGGCGCGACGCTCATGTCGGCCAGGACGAGAACCGAGGGTTTCTCCGCCAGCAGCGAAACGATCGGATCGCTGGCCGAATCGCGCCATTCGCTGACGTCGTCGTAAGGCGCGAGCGCCCGCCTGATATAGTAACCGGGGGCGATCAGCGGCTCAGCGGTGTCGGCTGTTGCGCCAGAGGCGATCGCCACCCGGCGCCGTCGGGCGCCGTCGTCGAGGAGCCAAACCGCGCCGGCCGAACGGTCGCTATCGATCACGAGTCTCTGGACCTGGTTGCGCAACTCGACCGGCAGCTCGAAGCGGACATCGACAGCCAGGTTTGCGCCGAAGTCGAAGGGCGCACGCCCGATCTCGCGACCCTGGGCATCGAGCGCCCTGACGACGCCCACCGGAGGCGCGGCCGCGTCGGAGCGGATGAGATGCGCCTTCAACGCTCCGGCCTCGTTGTCCGCGCCGGCGATAGCACGAACCCCGCTCCCGTCGGCAATCACATCGACCGGGCGCGCAAGCCGCGACATCCGCGCGGCAAAATCGTGTGCGCCGCCGAGTTCGACCCCGTCGGCGATCCACAGTACGTCCGCCCCCGGCGTCGCCGCAAGGTACCGCTCGACGGAGCCCGCTGCTGCATCGCGCGACGGAGCAAAAGGCGACGGAGCAAGCGACCGCAGGCGACCCTCGATCTCGCCGGCGTTCATGGGAACGATGTCGCGCCCGCCCTCCGAAAAGGGTTTGATCGCGACTGGCCGCCCGGCGCGGGCTGCGGCCAGCATCTGCTCCCGGGCGTATTCGACGCGCTTCTCGAACGTCCCGGCAGCCGGCCAGCCGTCGTCGAAGAGGACAAGCAGCGGACCCGAACCCTTAAGCGCGGCGAGGTTGCGCCATAATGGCTGGGCCATCGAGACGATGATCAGCGCTGCGACCGCAAGGCGCAAGGCCAGGATCGGCCACGGCGTCCTCGCGGGTTCGGTCTCCCTCGCCGCGAGCCCCATGAGGAGCCGGAGCGGCGGAAACGGCACGCGACGCGGCGCCGGCGGGGTGACGCGCAAGAGGTAATACAGCGCGCCGAGGCCCGCGAGGGCGACGAGCACAGCCGGCGCTGCAAAGGCTAGCGGAAGGCCGAACATGGGCTCAGGCGCTCCGGTAGGCGCCGATCTCGGGCGCAGAAAGACGCATCCTGAGCGCCAGCAGCGCCTCCGCCGCGGAGGCGTCGGTCCGATGCAGGCTCACGCCCCAGCCGAGGCGTGAGCAGATCCGCCGCAAGGCGTCGCGGTGCGCGGAAAGCCGCTCGAGATAGGCGTCGCGCAGATTCTGCGCCCTCGGCGTCAAAAGCCGCGCCGATCCCGCCGGATGAAGGAACTCGACATTGCCGGCGAACGGATAGGTCTCCTCGATCGGATCGACGACGACGACGAGCTCGCCGACCGCGCCCTCCGCGGCGATGGCGCGCAGCGCCTGTTCGGTCTCGGCGGGCTCACCGAGAAAATCGCCCACGAGCAGGACGAGCGAACGGGCGCGGGCGGGCGCTGCGGGGGGTAGTGTCGCGTTCGAGGGACCCTGGCGGCGCTCGTCGGTCGCGATCGCTTCGGCGAGGCTTTCGATCACCCCGTGCGTCGCCGTCGGCCGCGTCAGGCCGAGAAGGCCGGCGCGTTCGCCGCTTTCTACGCAGAGGTCGGCGAAGGCGAGCGCGATCACCGCGGCGCGATCGATCTTGGAGACCGGCGAAAGGCTCGAGCCGAACCGCATCGAGGGCGACCGGTCGAACCAGATCCACACGGTGTGGGCCGATTCCCATTCGCGTTCGCGGACGAACGCGTGCTCCTCGCGTGCGGAGCGGCGCCAATCGACCCGGGACGAGGGCTCCCCCGAGACGAACGGACGGAATTGCCAGAAGGTCTCGCCCGAGCCGGCCTTGCGACGGCCGTGGACGCCGTGGCGAACGGTCTGCGCGACGTTGCGCGCCGCGACGATCAGGCCCGGCAGTCGGGCAGAAAGATCCGCGGCTTCCAGTCGAATGGATGGGGAGACGGTCATCGGGCCCTTGGTCGGCTCGGTCGACCAGCGCGCCTCGTCATCGGAGCGTCTTCGCGACAACGCGCTCGATCACCGCAGGAATGGTCTCGCCATCGGCGCGGGCGGCGAAGGTGAGGGCCATCCGGTGTTTGAGCGCCGGCTCAGCCAGCGCCTCGACGTCGTCGAGCGACGGCGAGAGGCGGCCGTCGACCAGCGCTCGGGCGCGCGCCGCCAGCATCAGCGCCTGCGCGGCGCGCGGCCCCGGTCCCCAGCCGATCCCCTTCGCCAGCTCCGCATCGCCTTCGCCTGGCCGTGCGGCGCGCACGAGGTCGAGGATCGCCTCGACGATCCGCTCGCCGATCGGGGACCGGCGAACGACGCGCTGCGCCTGAAGGAGTTCGTCAGCAGTCATGATCGGCCTCGGCTGCTTCTCCCGCTCGCCGGTCGTCTCGATGAGAATCCGGCGCTCGGCGTCGCGGTCCGGATATCCGACGTCGATCTGCAACAGGAACCGGTCGAGCTGCGCCTCAGGCAGCGGATAGGCGCCCTCCTGCTCCAGCGGGTTTTGCGTCGCCAGCACATGGAAAGGACGCGGCAGGTCGTGGCGCACGCCCGCGACCGTCACATGATGCTCCTGCATCGCCTGCAAGAGCGCGGACTGGGTGCGGGGGCTGGCGCGGTTGATCTCGTCGGCCATCAAGAGCTGGGCAAAGATCGGCCCGCGGATGAAGCGGAAAGCTCGCTTGCCGTCGAGCCCTTCCTCCATGACCTCGGAGCCAAGAATGTCGGAGGGCATCAGGTCCGGCGTGAATTGCACGCGCCTTGCGTCCAGCCCCACGACGATGCCGAGCGTCTCGACGAGCTTCGTCTTGGCGAGACCCGGAACTCCGATCAAAAGTCCGTGACCGCCCGCGAGCAGCACGGTCAGGCTCAGATCGACGACGCGGGTCTGTCCCATGATGATGGAGCCGGTCTCGGCCCGCGCCGCCGAGACGCGTTCGAGAACGACGTCGAGGTCGCGAGTCCAGATCTCCGAGTCCGGAGCGCCCGCCGCGCTCATTCCACTTCCCTTTTCGTCACAAAACGCCTTTTCGTCACAAAACGCCTCACTGGTTTCGCCCGCGCGCCGTTCGCACTACATTAATCGTGCCACCTTCCGCCGACCCGTAGCATGCCGATGACAAACTCGCCCACAAACGAGCGCCAGAATATGGCGAAGCCCTCGAAATCTCCCGAAGGGGCGATCGGGGGGCTCAACGAGGCCGCGGCGCGCCGCAGGGACGGCCCCGCGCCTGTTCATCTCTGGGACCCGCCGGACTGCGGCGACATCGACATGCGCATCGCCGCCGACGGCGTGTGGCATTACGGCGGCTCGCCGATCGGCCGGGTGCCGCTGGTTCGGTTGTTCGCCTCAATTCTTCGCAAGGACCGCGATCGTTACGTTCTTGTCACGCCGGTCGAGAAGGTGGGAATCCGGGTTGACGATGCGCCGTTCCTGGCGGTCGAGATGCAGGTCGAAACGAAGGGCGGCGAGACCGCCCTGACGTTCCGCACGAATGTCGAGGATGTCGTGACCGCGGGAATCGAGCATCCTTTGAGGTTCGAGCGCGGCGCCGCCGAGGGGTTGAAACCCTATATCCGCATACGCGGCGATCTGTGGGCGCTGGTGAAGCGGGCGCTGTTCTACGATCTCGTCGCGCTGGGAGCCTCGGAGCGCGTGGGAGAGGATGTCTGGTTCGGCGTGCGCTCGGGCGGCGTCTTCTTTCCCATGTGTCCGGCGAGCGAGATCGAGGGGCTTTGACCATCATCGACAGGACGCGGCTGGATCGCGAATTGTTTCGGGCGCTGGCGCGGCGAAAGTTGAGGCCGACGCTCACTGTCGACGACCTGACCGGACCGGAGACACCGAAGTCCAGCGATTTTCTCCTCAGCGGCGTTGTGCCGGACGCCGCGCTGTTGGCGAGCGCGCGGCCGGCTGCAGTGCTCGCGGCGGTCGTCGGGCGGCCGGAAGGGCTGAGCGTGCTGCTCACCATGCGCGCCTCGCACCTGCGCGCCCATTCCGGCCAGATCGCCTTCCCAGGCGGCAAGATCGATCCCGGCGAGGCTCCGCTGGCGGCCGCCCTGCGCGAAGCCTGGGAGGAGGTCGGACTCGACGCCCGTCTTGTCGAGCCGCTCGGATGGCTCGACCCCTACCTGACGGGGACCGGTTTTCGGATTGCGCCGCTCGTGGCCCTTGTCGATCCCGGCTTCGCCCTTTCGGTCAACGCGCGCGAGGTCGACGAAACGTTCGAGACGCCGTTGGCCTTTCTCATGGACGCCGCCAATCATCGGGTGGACGAGCGCGAGTGGCAGGGCCGGGTGCGAAAATTTTATGCAATGCCGCACGAAGGGCACTATATTTGGGGCGCGACCGCCGGGATCCTGCGCAACATGTACGAGAAACTGTTTGCGTCATGAGCCGCGCAGTCATTGAGCCGCTGGCGTTTTTTCTCGCCCCGTTCGCGGTCTACGCGATCTTCCTCGTCCTTCGCGCCCGCTATCCCTTGGAGGTCGAACATTGGACCGGCCCGAGGGTGTCGATCCTGACGCTCGCCGGTCTTGCGGCCGCGGTGCTCTCGCTTCTTGCGCTCAATCTCTTTTCTCCCCGCGGCCAGGGCGTCTACGTGCCGGCGCATGAGGAGAACGGCGCGCTCGTGCCGGGGCATTTCGAATGAGCGGGCTTCCCGGCCTGCAGGACGGCAGGCTCGGGGATCGCAATCACCTCCGGCGGGGGCCGCTCGCGCGCGCTCTCGAGGCGCTGAACGGCGGAGACGTCGAGACGCGGGTCGTCGGCGGGGCGGTGCGCGACCTGGCCCTCGGCCTGGAGCCTGGCGATTTCGACCTCGCCACGACCGCTCCGCCGCGCGAAACGATGCGACGCGCCGCGGCGGCCGGTTTCACGGTCGCGCCGACCGGCCTCGCCCACGGCACGGTCACGCTGATCATGGACGGCCACACGATCGAAACGACGACCCTACGGCAGGACGTCGAGACTGACGGCCGCCACGCCAAGGTCGTGTTCGGACGCGATTTTCTTGCCGACGCGCGCCGGCGCGACTTCACCATCAACGCCCTGTCGCTCGACGCGGACGGCCGCATTTACGATCCGCTCGGCGGCCTCGACGACCTCGCCGCGCGTCGCGTGCGTTTCATCGGCGACGCCGACCAGCGCATTCGCGAAGACTATCTCCGCATCCTGCGCTTCTTCCGGTTTTCGGCGCGTTTCGGAGGCGGAACCCTCGATCGGGACGGATTGGACGCCACGGTCCGGCATCGTTTCGATCTCTCCCGGCTGTCTCGCGAGCGGGTGCGCGCCGAGGTCCTGAAGCTCCTCGTCGCGCCGCGCGCCGGCGAGGTCGTTCGCGTCATGGGCGAGCGCGGAATCTTGGCGGCGCTTTTCGGCTTTGCCGATCCCGGCCGGCTGGAACGGGCCATCGCCATCGAAACCGTCGACGGATCGACGCCTGACGCCCTTCCGCGACTGGCGGCGCTCGGCGTCTCAATTGTGGAGGACGCGGAGCGGCTTGCGGAGCGCCTGAGACTGTCGAACGGCGAGGGAGACCGCCTCCTCGGCGCGGCCGCGGCGCTGACCCGGCTTCACGGCGCGACCGCAGCCCCCGAGGCCGACGCCCTGCGCCGCCTGATGTTCGCGTTCGGCCGCCGCGCCGCATCCGACGCGCTGGAGCTGGCGCAGGCCGAGACGCCCCTCAGCCCCGGCGACGCCGGCTTCGCCCGCGCCAGGCGGCGCCTTGCCGAATCCCCGGAGCCGAAGTCGCCTGTCGGCGGAAAGGACATCGTCGCCCTCGGGGTCGCCGCGGGTCCGCGCATCGGCGAAATCCTGAGGGCGTTCGATCGGCTCTGGGAGGAGGCCGGATTTCCCTCCGACGCGGAGACCATCGAGCGCCTGGCGCGCGCGGCCGCGGCGCCAAAGCCGCCGGAAGCCTGACTGAGGAGCGGCGTCATCGGCGATCGCCGACCGATCGGACTTGCGCAGACAAGCGACCGATGCCGTCATAATTGCCAGGCTAGCGGACGCAACCGAAGTTGCGACGAAAATGATCTCGCAAAGCCGAAGATTTCAGCTGACAACATTGCGACCTTGTGCCCTATTGCCAGTGGGTCGGCCGCCCATTGATTGTCCGACCGTTGTTCGCGGCGCCTTCCAGAGTCGATTGATCGCATAGCCCGATGGAGACCAGCTTTCGAGAGCCGCGGCGGCCGATCGGCCCGATCCGCAAGCTGGCCGGGTCAACTCCTGTCGAGCGCCATCGCGCGCGGAATGTGGACGCGCCTCGGGGAAGCCGCCGTCTGTTGCCTGTGGAGCTGCAGATCGCCGCGGACGACGGCGTTCCGATCGAAAGTCTCATGTCCGCGATCGACGACGCGCCCGCCGACGTCAGTCCGATCGAGGCTTTGCTAAGCTCCGGCCTGATCGGCGAGGAGACCTACTATCAGGCGTTGGCCGCGCGGCTCGGCTGCGCCTACTACAGCGGATCGCCGCCGTTCGCCGAGGATTTCGACGCGGCCAAGGGCTTGGTGTGCGGCGTCGCTCCGCTCGCGGCGCCGAACGGCGGCGCCCGGGCCGTCATCGCGCCGCGGGCGGCGGTCGCCTCTCGGCTGATCGAGATGACGTTGTCCGGCCGTTTGCGTCCCGAGAGCTTCGCCGTCGCGTCGCCGCAGCGGTTCGCAGCCCTCGTGCGCGCGCATCGCCCCCAGGACGTGCTCGAAAATGCGCTTGGTCGCCTCCCGGGTCCGCTTTCCGCCAAGAGCGGGCTTAGCCGCACCCAGACCGCGTTCGTGGGTCTTGTCGCCTCGCTGGCCGTCGCGCTTGGCGCCGCGAGCTTTCAGGTTCTGGCGATGGTCGCGTCGGCAGCGCTTTGGATGCTGTTTCTGGCTTCGATCGGATTGCGAGGGGTCGCATCGGTCGCGAACCCGGACGAAAAGCGGCCGCGCATGCTTTCCGACGACGAACTGCCGATTTATACGGTCGTCGCAGCCCTCTATCGCGAGGGCGCCGTCGTCCGGCAACTCGTCGCCGCGCTTGACGCGCTCGACTATCCAAAGACCAAACTGGACATCAAGCTGGTCGTGGAGCGACGGGATCGCGCGACGATGGCCAGCCTTCTGGCGCTCGATCTGCCTGCGCGCTACGAAATCGTCGTCGCGCCGCCGGGAGCGCCATCGACCAAGCCCCGCGCGCTCAATCTCGCGCTGGCGGAGGCGCGCGGCGAAATGCTTGTCGTCTACGACGCCGAGGACATTCCCGCCGCGGAGCAGCTTCGGCTCGCGGCGTCGCGATTTGCGGCGGATCACGCCGTCGACTGCCTTCAGGCGCGCCTGACCGTGCGCAATCCCGGCGATTCCTGGCTATCGCGCCTGTTTTCGCTGGAATACGCGGCGCTGTTCGATCTTATCAACCCTGGGCTTTGCGCGTTGGGGCTGCCGATTGCGCTTGGCGGGACGTCTAACCATTTCCGCGTGTCTGCGCTTGTCGCCGTCGGCGGATGGGACGAGTGGAATGTGGCCGAGGATGCGGAACTGGGCGTCCGGCTCGGCCGCTACGGCTATCGGATCGGCACGCTCAACTCGGACACGTCCGAGGAAGCGCCGAACGACTTTAAGAACTGGTTCGGGCAGCGCGTACGCTGGCAGAAGGGCTGGATGCAGACCTGCATCGTCCACTCCCGCCATCCCGTCCGCTTCTGTCGCGACTTCGGCGCGCTGCAGGCGTGGGCGGCGACGATCCTGGTCGTCGGCGCGGTGGTCGGGGCGCTCTTCTGGCCGCCGTTCGCGCTCGACACGCTCTGGCGCGCTTTTGGTCCCGGCGCCGCCCTGCTGCCGCGCTCGCGCGAAGCCGCCGACGTGTTCGTCTATCTGCTCGCCTCAGCCGGAATAGGGGCGGTGCTCGGCCCGGCGATCGTCGCCGCCCGGCAGCGGCGCCTGAACGTCGGCGTCGGGAGTTTCGCGCTGCTGCCGCTCTATTACCTCATCGTCGCGCTCGCCGCCTGGACGGCGATCGCGGATCTCATCGTCCGGCCCCACTTCTGGGCCAAGACCGAACACGGGCGCGCCCGTCGAAAGCCCATTTCCGCCAGCGCTTTGCAACGCAGTCCGATCTGAGATGGGTCCGAATGATCGTTGACACGGCGCCCTCACCGAATAGGGTGCGCGCCTTTCGGACCGGCTGCGCCGGCGCCTGACGGTTGCAACGAAACAGGACATCGATGTCTTTGCAGTCCCAGCGGGAGGCCGCCGAGGTCTCCAAGGCGTGGCCCTTCGAGGAGGCGCGCAAGCTGATCGCGCGGCTCGAGCGCATGCCGAAGTCCGAGGTCGTGTTCGAGACCGGCTACGGCCCCTCCGGGCTGCCGCACATCGGGACGTTCGGCGAGGTGGCGCGCACGACCATGGTGCGGCACGCCTTCCGCGTCTTGACCGGGGATTCGGTCAAGACGCGTCTCATCGCCTTCTCCGACGATATGGACGGCCTGCGCAAGACCCCCGACAACATCCCGAACCGGGAGATGGTGTCGCGCCATCTCGGCAAGCCGCTGACCCAGGTGCCGGACCCGTTCGGCGAGTATCCGAGCTTTGCGGCCCACAACAACGCGCGCCTGCGCAGCTTTCTCGATCAGTTCGGCTTCGACTACGAGTTCATGTCGTCGACCGAGGCCTATAGGTCGGGCCGGTTCGACGCGGCGCTGATCCGGGCGCTCGAAGCGTTCGACGAGATCCAGGCGATCATGCTGCCCTCGCTCCGGGAGGAGCGGGCCGCGACCTATTCGCCGTTCCTGCCGATCCACCCGGCGACCGGCGTCGTCATGCAGGCGCCGGTGATCGCCCACGACGCGAAGGCCGGCGTGATCCGCTGGCGCGACCCCGACACCAACGAGGAGTTCGAAACCCCGGTGACCGGCGGGCGCTGCAAGCTGCAATGGAAGCCCGACTGGGCGATGCGCTGGCTGGCGCTCGGCGTCGACTACGAAATGGCGGGCAAGGACCTGATCGATTCGGTGAAGCTCTCCTCGCGCATCGCCCGGGCGCTCGGGGCCGAGCCGCCGGCCGGGTTCAACTACGAGCTCTTTTTGGATGAGAACGGCCAGAAGATCTCGAAGTCGAAGGGCAACGGCCTGACGATCGAGGAATGGCTGACTTACGCCAGCCCCGAGAGCCTGTCGCTCTTCATGTTCCAGAAGCCGAGCGCGGCGAAGCGCCTCTATTTCGACGTGATCCCGCGGACGGTCGACGACTATCTCGGCTTCCTCGAGGCCTATCCCGATCAGCCGTGGAAGGAGCGGCTCGGCAACCCGGTCTGGCACATCCATTCGGGCGAGCCGCCGGCGGCGGAGGCGCTCGCCCACGGCGACGGGCAGACGACCGTCTCGTTCGCCATGCTGCTCAATCTCGCGGCCGTCGCCAACAGCGACAATCCCTTGGTGCTATGGGGCTTTCTGCGCCGTTACGCGCCGTCGGCCTCGCCCGAGAACCATCCGCGCCTCGACCGTCTGGTGCGCTACGCGGTCGCCTACTTTCGCGATTTCGTCGCGCCGAAGAAGCGCTACCGGCTCGCCGACGAGGTCGAGCGCGAGGCGCTGCTCGCGGTCAAGGCGAAGCTCGAGGCGATGCCGGCCGGCGCCAGCGCCGAGGCGATCCAGCACGCGCTCTACGACATCGCCCGGCCGATCCCGCGCTACCAGGACATGAAGGCCAAGGGCGCGACGCCGGAGCGCCCCGGCGTGTCGAACGACTTCTTCAACATGGTCTACGCGGTGCTGCTCGGCGAGGAGCGGGGCCCGCGCCTCGGCTCGTTCATCGCCCTTTACGGGCTGGCCGAGACGCGGGCGCTGATCGACCGGGCGCTGGCCGGAGAATTGGTCGCGGCCGCGGCTTGACGGACGGGGGCGGCCGGTCTCGGCCGGCGCTGCGAACTGGCGTTCGGTACGCATTCAGCGCTGTTCAGCACGCGTTCGGCGCCGTTCAGCACCCGTTCAGCACCCGTTCAGCGGCCGAAAACGCCTCCTTATCCACCCGTGAATCGAGCGTTTCCAACGGGTTGGGTGCGCGTTTGCGAAAAAAACGCGCCGCAGCGGCTTTTCGCCTCCAAAGTCCGGGGCCGGATCGTCCAAACAGCTCGCGCCAACTGGGCTTCGCTCATCCAGACAGTCTACCCGGAATGCTGATTTTCCGCAAACAATTGCACAAGGGGGCGCGCACGATTTCGGAGACGCGACCGGTCGCACATCGGGAAAAGGCAGCGGTTCGCGCGGGTGGCCGGGATGCGCCCGGCCGCGGCTCCGGGGCGGCCTTGACGCGGTCACGTTGTGCTTGCAATTGACCCGTAAGGCCTCTCTCGCCTCCCCTTGCCGCGAGCCCTGATCCCGTCCATCCGAGACTGCCGAGGCTTCGCGCTTGAACGAGAGAATTGTCGACTAACCCGCGGCGTATGAACTCTCGACGCGTGGCCCGCCGCGCGGCAGCGAGTTGCGGAAAAGTGAAGGCGCTGACCTATCGGCGCTGGCGCCCTCGCCAACCAGACACCGCGGATGCCCGGCGCCGACGTGAAGCGGTCATCGCGGATCGCGCTGGGAGTGGCGCAACGGAGCGGAGAGCAACCGTGGCCGGATGGCGGGAATGGGCCGGATGTTGGCGTCTAAGGCAACCGACGAAGGTTTGGCGTTCGCCCGTTCCTGACGTTCGTCCGACGAACGGCAGAGCCGCTGACCGCCATCACCGTGCCGCGGATCGGCCGATCGAGTTGCGCAGATCAGCGCTGTCGCAGCGGGAAAACCGGCCCGGACGCCCAAATAGTTCTGCCGAAACTCTCGCGTGGCTAAAGCGATTTAGCTCTTTCGCACACGACCGGCAGCCGCCGGTAAGCGCGGCTTCGGCGGGCGAGCGGATGATCTTGGGCGGCGTGGCGCTCGGGGCTGGGCCAGACTCGCTTGGGCGAGTAGGACCGAAAGCCCGCGCGCCCCGTCAGAATGTCGCTTCGAGTTTGGCTTTGAATCCGTTGTCGCTAGCGCTCGATGCCAGGACCCCGGAATAATAGACGCTGAGCTTGATGTTCGAGGTGAGGCGCCGGTCGAGGCCGAATTCGAGGGCGAGCGCGTCGCGCGCGATCGGCGCGCCCGCGATCGAGAGCGGGGTCAGGGGGGCGCTGGCGAAGGCCATCGTCGCGTTCGGCGTCGGCCCGCCGTAGACATGCTGCCAGCCAATCATGCCGTTAAGCGTCATGGGCGCGACTACGAACATCGTCGCCTCGCTGCGCAGCCCAAGCGTCGTGATCCCGTAGCCCGTGTTCTCCGAGCCGCCAACCAGAGAGGCCGGTCCGGGCGTTTCGGTGAAGCTCGCGGTATGGAGATCGGCCCCGGCGACCCCGACAAACGGCTCGACCGACGCGGCCGACACAAACGGCGCGGCGACTGGGACGCGCCAGCCGGCCTCGCCGAAGACCTCGGCCGTGTCGCCGCCATAGCCCGATCCGGCCGTCTGGTAGAAGCCGGGGAACAAGACCACGCGATCGAGGCCGTAGTGATTGTTGGCGTAGAAGGCGCCGCCGCGCAGTTGCAGCGCCTCGACGCTCATGCCGCCATAGAGCCCGATATAAGCCGCTGAGATCGTCCCGGTCGAACCGCGCGACGGGTCCGAGATATTCGAATTGGCGTAGCCGCCCGCGACGCCGAGGCGATAGCGGTCGTAGAGCGTCGCGTCGGCGCCGAGGACGAAACCGCCAGTGTCGTTGCCGACCGTCGCGGAATTGCCGTTCCCGCCGAGATGACCCCAGGAGTTGAAGCCCTGCGCCCAGGCGGAATAGACCTGTGTCGGTGTCGAGAAGCCGTAAGTCTGCACGGTCTTGGCGCTGCTCGGCGATGGAGCGTCGTAGCTCTCGGCGAGCCGGTCGAGCACCGCCTCGCGCGGCAGCCGCGTGTCGTCGAGCGCCGCGCCGATCGCGCTCGCGTGGACCTCGCCCGAGAGCGCGTTGAAGGCGGCAAGCGCGCCCGGCGCCGTCTGGCTGATGAGCGCGTCGTAAAGCGGCGAGCCGACCGGCTGAGCCTCGAGCGCGAGCGCGGTCGCGGTTTGGTTTGGCGTTTGCGCCGCCGATACGAACGGCAGGACGGCGAAACCGAGATAGACGTCATTGGCGTCGTAGCTCAGCGTGGGACCGATAAAGACCAGGGTCGAGAGGTCCCCGCTCGTCGAAAGCGAGGAGAAGGTTCCGGAGACGCCGCCTTGTGCGGTGAGAAGGGTGTAGCGCGTCGAGGGAAGGTAGGTTCCGCTCGCGCCGTCGACCGCGATCGCGCCGCCCGAGAGGGTCGTCGCGCCTGAAGTCACGAGTTTGTCGTTTTGGCCGGCCGGATTGACATTGACCGCAAAGGTCGAGCCGGCCGCGAAGGAAGCTTCGCCCGTGACTGTGAATCTCGCATAAGGCCCGAGCACGCCGGGCGCCACCGTCGCCCCGCTGTTGGCGACGATGCCGCCGACCGTTCCGGTTCCGCCGAGGGTTGCGCCCGATTCCACCGTAACGATCGAGTTCGAGCGAGCCCGTTAGGGCGAGCGTTCCCCCCTGCACGTCGGTCGGGCCCGTATAGGTGTTCGCGGCGGTCAGGATGAGCGTTCCCGAGCCGATTTTGTCGAGAGAGCCCGAGCCCGAGATGACGCCCGAGATTGTGTCCGTGTTCGACTGGGTGTCGATCGTCGGATCGGCGTTCAGCACGATGGCGTTCGGGAACGTGAGCCCGTCCGCTTCGAACTGCAGCGTCGTGCCGGGCTGCATGGCGAGAGCGCCCGCGCCGAGCGCGCCGTTCGAGTTGATCCCGAGCGTGCCCTCATCGAGGAACGTGCCGCCGGCATAGGTGTTCGCGCCGGCCAGGATCAGCGTTCCCGAGCCGATCTTCGTGAGCGCGCCCGAACCCGAGATGACGCCGGAAATCCCGTCCATGTTCGATCCGGTGTCGAGAGTGGTATTGGCGTTCAGCGCGATTGCGTTCTCAAGCGCGATGCCGCTCGCCTCGAATTGCAGGGTCGTGCCGGGTTGCATGGTGACAGGCCCCGAGCCGAGGGCGTCGTTGGCGCCGAGCCCGAGCGTGCCGCCGTCGACGAGCGTGCCGCCGGCATAGGTATTGGTGCTGCCCAGGATCAGGGTCCCCGCGCCGACCTTGGTCAGCCCGCCGTCGCCCGAAATGACGCCATTCCAGGTCAGAATATTGCCGTTGGTGTCGAAGGTCCCGCCGTTATTTGTCAGCGTCACGGCGTTGATGAATGCGAGGTTGTTGGCGCCGGCCTCAAGGATTCCGTTGTCGAGCGTGAGGAGGCCGATTCCGATCGAGGAGGAGATTCCCGGGTTCGAGTTCGTGACTTCGACGGTGGTTCCGTCGGTGATCGTCGTGCCGCCCGAATAGGCGTTCTCGGCGGACAGAACCGCCGTTCCGCCGCCGGTGACCGTGAGCGTCGAGGACGGTGTCGGGCCGACGAGCACGTCCGAGAACGTCTGCGCAGTCGGGGCGGGAACCGTAATGACCCAGCCGGACGGAGGCGACGCGCCGTCGTCGGGCAGGATGGTCATCGTGAGCACCGTGTTCTCGTCCAGAGACGCCAGAGGACTCGCGAGCCGGTCGGTGTAGGGGAAGCCATAGGCGTCCGTCACCGGGGCGCTGCTGTTGTTCAAATAGGAGGCATAGGCATTGTAAAAGCCCGGGTTGTCCGGCTGCGCAGCGGCATAGGCGTCGCTCAGCGGCAGCGGCGCTGGGCCGCCTCCGCTTGGTTTGTTGCCATACCACGTCCAAGAGGGCGAGTTTCCAATCGTCTGTCCAGGCGCGTTCGGATTGGGCGCCGTACTCCCGATGAAGCCGAAGTTTAGTCCCGAGAAATAGTCGGCTATGATCTTCTGAACCACCTTGTTGGTGTCTGAACCGACAGTGACGTTATACGCAGGATTCGCGCCGTAGATAATGAATGATTGTAAGTTCGCCTGTGTAACGGTGACGGTTAGGGGAGTCGTGCCAACGCCGCTCGGATTCGTCACTTGGCCGGTTAGCACAAGTTCGCCAGCGGGATATAAGGTCCCGTTAATCGTCTTCGTTCCGTTCGAGATGACGCCGGTCATACTATAATTCTGGAACGGTCCGCTGGTCACCCCGAACTGTCCGTTCTGGCCCATAATGTTCGCCGAGATCTGGTTGTTCTGGATATAGGTCGCGTAGCCGCCGATGTTTGGGTACGGCGTCGAGCTTCCGGTTGCGGGTTGATTCGTGCTGCTTGGCGCGATGATGCGAACCACCCCGTTCATGGGTCCGTTAGGCGTGTCGATTGTGACGCCGTTCGCACCGCCTGTGACGAGGGCGCCGAGGGTGTTTGCGACCGTGTCGGTCTGATAATTCTCCAAGGCGCCGAGGGCCTGGAAGACTGCGGCCGTGCTCACGGCGGTGTCGTAGTTCCAGGTGAGCGTCTTCGGCTGACTGCCGCCGGTTGTCTGCAGCTGCAGAGGGATGCCAAAAAAATCGGTCGAGCTCAGATTGGCCCCGCCGGTCGGCGCGCCGCCGCTGGCCGGGACGCCATAGGTGATTTCGTACTTGTCCATGCGGGTCAAGAAATTTGGCGAAGTCGGACTCGCGAAATCCGGCGCGTAATCGGCGCTGGCGGTGAGGTCGACCAAGGGGGACCCGAGGGAAACGAAGACCCGGCCTGATGTGTATTGTGTAACATCCACCCCAGCGGAGAGAGTGGAAAGGCTGTAGCTCACGCCCTCCTGGAGTTGGATGGCAGTGCCGACGATCGTCGCGTCGAAACCGCCTGCGGGCGCGCCGGTGAAGGTGATGAACGCCGGCAACGTTGAGGCGTCCGGCCGGGCATTGTCGAAATCGAGAATGAGATCCGCGCCGGCGGGCGTCGCGGCCATGAGGCCGCCTAGCGGGACGAGCGCGCCTGCAAGCATGCGACGAAAGTGGACTGTCTTCATCCTGGTGCTTTCCCAATCGTCGGCAACGACGCTTTCGGCGACGTTCACGAACACTGTGATCAGTGAAGCTCGACCGAGGCTGACTCGCTCCCGGGGCGGCACAAGTTTTCGTGGTTGACCGACCGCGGCGGGGATCGCCGCGGCTTCGGTACGGGCGAGCGGACGATCTGCGGCGCCGGGATCCGGCAGGTTGGCCAAATCCGCCGAGGCAATTAGGCGGCGCCCACGATAACCTCGAAAGGGGGCGCTGATGGCCGAACCGATGCGCTCCAAGCCTGCACGGGGAACCGTTCACTCCTGGCGCACCGAACCCTGGCGCCTCAAGGACAGCAATCGGTGGATGTTGCTCGTTCGCGCAGCCGTCCCGCAATGACCGCAATTTTGCGCAGTGCGGCCGTCCCGGCATGCCACCGAATGAGCGCAGGTCGACCCTTCCTCCCATTTTTGGCGCTCGTCACAAAGACGACGACCTCAGACCGGAGCTATGCGGCATGGGATCTTCCGCGGAGCAAGGGTTTTACAAACCTTCTATCCTCCGCTTTCGCCCTATTCCGCCGCCTCGGCGGCGAGCGCGGACTGCGGCTCGCGGGTCAAGAGCCGGCAGAGCCGCGCCAACGTCGCCCGGTGCTGGGGGCGCGGAACGACCAGGTCGATCATGCCGTGGCGCATGAGGTACTCGGCGCGCTGGAACCCTTCCGGCAGCCGCTCGCGGATCGTCTGCTCGATCACCCGCGCCCCGGCAAAGCCGATCACCGCGCCGGGCTCGGCGATATGGACGTCGCCGAGCATGGCGTAGGAGGCGGTCACGCCGCCGGTGGTCGGATTGGTGAAGACGACGATGTAGGGCAGGCGCGCGGCGCGCAGCATGCGCACGGCGACGGTCGTGCGCGGCATCTGCATCAGCGCGAACATGCCCTCCTGCATGCGCGCCCCGCCCGAGGCGGTGAACATGACGAACGGCGTGCGGCGCTCGACCGCGGCGGTCATGCCCGCGATGATCGCCTCGCCCGCAGCCATGCCGAGGCTGCCGCCCTGGAAGGCGAAATCCTGCACGCCGATCACGACCTCCCGCCCTTCGATGCGGCCTGAGGCCAGCGTCACCGAATCATAGGCGCCCGTCTTGGCGCGGTTCTCCTTGAGGCGGTCGGTGTAGCGCTTGATGTCGCGAAACTTCAGCGGGTCGGTCGGAACTTCCGGGGCGGGCAGTTCCTCATAGACGCCGTCGTCGAACAGGGCGGCGAGCCGCGCCTTGGCGCCGATCGCCATGTGGTAGCCGGAGCCCGGCACCACCATCAGATTGCCTTCGAGGTCCTTGTGGAAGACGAGCTGCCCGCTCTCCGGGCACTTCACCCACAGGTTTTCCGGCGTGTCGCGCCGCAGCAGCGACCGGATTTTTGGGGGAACGACGTTGTCGAGCCAGTTCATGGTTCAGATAACTCCGAAGGGGGGCCGCGTCGCGCTGTAGGGCGGGGTCGGCGACCCCGCCGCGGCGCGCTCAGCGAGCGCGCCCTACACTCGCGCAGGCGTCGGCGAGCGTGCGCACCAGGCCGCTGACCGCCCCGACCGTCGCGGAACTCACCTTGCCGCCGGTGAGCGAACCTCTCACCGCCTCGACGATCGCGGAGCCGACAGCGACGCCGTCGGCGACAGAGCCGATCGCTGCGGCGCTCGCCGCGTCCCTGACGCCGAAGCCGACGGCGATCGGGAGCCTCGTATGCCGCTTGATCCGCCCGACCGCCTTGCCGACGATGTCCGGGTCCGGCGTCGCCGAGCCGGTGACGCCGGTGATCGACACATAATACACGAACCCCGAGGTGTTGGTGAGGACCTTCGGCAGGCGGGCGTCGTCGGTGGTCGGCGTCGCGAGCCGAATGAAGGCGAGGCCGGCGCTGAGCGCCGGCAGGCACAATTCGTCGTCCTCCTCCGGCGGCAGGTCTACGACAATGAGGCCGTCGACCCCGGCGGCCTTGGCGTCGCGGAGGAACGGCTCGACCCCATAGGAGTAGATCGGATTGAAGTAGCCCATCAGGACGACCGGCGTGTCGGCGTCCTCCTTGCGGAAGTCCATGACCATGGCCAGGGTGGCGCGGAGGGTCTGCCCGCTCTTCAGCGCCCTCAGGCCCGCGGCCTGAACCGCGGGGCCGTCCGCCATCGGGTCGGTGAACGGCATGCCGAGCTCGATCACGTCGGCCCCGGCGCCGGGCAGCGCCTTGAGGATGGCGAGGCTCGTCTCGCCATCCGGGTCGCCCGCCATGACATACGTGACGAGGCCCGGCCGGCGCTCGCCGGCCAGGCGCTCAAATCGGCGTTCGATGCGTTCGCTCATGCGCGGCTCGTTAGCATGAGCGGCGGGCGGGGGGAACGGGCGAGGCGCGGCGGACAGGGCTCGGTTAGCGGGAAGGGTCTAGGCTTCGCGCACACATGAGGACGTCGCAAACGGGCGGGAGGGCGGGAGATCGCGCGACCGATGTAACAGCCGGAGCCGACGTGTTGCGAGCGTAGCAAACGGGATCTGTAGACGGGAGCGGTTGGGCGGGAAGCAGACGCTCATGCACCTGACTTTTGCATCGCATAACCCGTTGATTTCGTCTAGGTCAGCAAAAATCTGGATTCATGCGCCATCCTTGCCGCGGTTGAGGGTTGCCCGCAAGCGGGGAACCGCGAAATCGATGAAGCTACGCGTCTTGAGCGGCAGCAGGCCTTGAGCCGTATGTAGGAGGCTGACGGGGACGGGAACGGGCTCGAACGGTTCGAGCAGGAGCCGAAGCTTTCTCTCCTCGACGGCTTTGGAGGCCTGATAAGAAAGAACGCGCGTCACGCCCGCGCCCGCTATAGCGGCGTCGAGAGCCGCCTCCGCCGTGTTCACCGAGAGACGTGAGCGAACGGGCACGACACGATCGTTGCGGCCGGCCTTGTTTGTGAAACTCCAAGATGTCGCCGAACCCAGGACATCGAAGGTGATGCAGGACAGCCCCGACAGGTCTGCAGGCTTTTTCGGGACTCCGTGCGCCGCCAAATAGTCCGGGCTGGCGCACACGACCTGGCGCACGGACCCGACATGAACGGCGATCATGCTGCTATCAGGCAGTGTGCCGATCCGCACCGCCAGATCGATGTGATCGTCCAGCAGCTGCGCGTTCCGGTCGGACAGCACCAGACGCACGTCGATATTGGGGTAGGCGGCAAGAAAATCCGCGATCACAGGCACGACATGCAGCCGCCCGAAGACGACCGGTGCCGTCAGCACAAGCTCGCCCTTGGGCGTGACATACTCCCCCGAGGCCTTCCGTTCAGCGTCGCCGATGTCTTCGAGGATGCGCTTGCAAGCGGCGACGTAGTCGGACCCCGCCTCAGTCAGGTCCAGTCGCCGTGTAGACCGTGTGAGAAGGCGCGTGCCGAGGTGGCTCTCCAGCTCGGCCAGCTTCCGGCTGACCGTAGCCAGAGGCACGCCCAGCCGTTTCCCCGCGGCGGTGAAACTGCCTGTCTCCACGACGGAAACAAGGATGTTCATCGCCTCGAAGCGGTCCATTATTATCTCATTTCGTGAGAGAATATCTCTCCATAATACTACATTATCGCTTCCAATGAAAGCGACTACTACGTCCCTGTTGGCTGGATGCGCCAGCCGCCACACAGAGGAGAGAAGCCATGTCCCGTCTTGTCATTCCTGCCCGCGACGATGTTCCCGAGGCCTCGAAGCCGATCCTCGACGCCGTGCACAAGCAACTCGGCGTCGTCCCCAATATGTTTCGCCTGATTGCCCAGAGCCCGGCCGCCTTGCAGGGCTTCGTCGCGAACAATGGCGCGCTGGGAAAGACGCTGGACGTCAGGACGCGCGAGCGGATCGCCATAGCTGTCGCGCAGGTGGACGGGTGCGACTACTGCTTATCGGCGCACACCTATCTCGGCCTGAACCTCGCCAAGATCAGTCCTGAGGAGGCCGCTCTCAACCGCAAGGGTCAATCCGGCGACGCGAAGGCAAATGCTGCGGTGAGCTTCGCCGCCAAGGTCGTGCGCGAGCGCGGGCACATCAGCAACGCTGACGTCAAGGCGGTGCGTGACGCCGGTTACAGCGATGGGCAGATTGTCGAAATCCTTGCTGTCACGGCAGAAAACGTATTCACAAACCTGCTCAATGTCGTCGCTGAGACCGATATCGACTTCCCGATCGTTCACGCCGCGGAGGAGGCTTAACAGGCGTGTCGGGTTGGCCACTTATGAAAGTCGCCAACCCGCCTCCGTGGAGGGGATGCGCCAACTGTCCCGCTTCACCGACATGGCCTTGCCGATCTGGACCTGCGAGAGCCGGCGGAGGCCTTCAACCGCCGGCTTATGTCTTTCGTGGGCTCTGGATCACCTTCCAGCCGTTTCCGGCCGGATCGCGGAAGCCGGCGTCGACGGCGCCGTAGCGTTCGACGGGCTCCTGCGTGATCTCCACGCCCTTTTCGCGCATCCGTTCGCAGGCGGCGCGGCAGTCGTCGACGTTGAGGACGAGGGGAGGCATCGCCCCCTTCGCCACGATCTCGCGCAGGGTGCGCGCGGTCGCGGCGTCGATCATCGGCGACTCCGGCGCGAACAGGCCGAGCTGAAACGACGGCTGCTCGGGATGCTGCACCGTCAGCCATCGATAATCGCCATTGCGCGCATCGGTATGCACGCGGAAGCCGAGCTTCTCGACGTAAAATATCAGGGCTTCGTCCTGATCGCGAACGTAAAGCCCGACCAACCCGATGCCTTGGCTCGTGGGACCTCGGCTCATGGGACCTCCGATTTGCTGAGTCCCGGCTTGATACCCTGCACGGCCCGGCGTCGCTTCTCCGAAACTGCGATTCTGAGGTCGGGCCGCAGGGTTCCGCGCAGAATGCAGGCCGGCACCTGGCCGAGCGGGCGCGCGGCGCGCTTCTCGTCGGCGCGCAGTTCGCTCGGAGTTCTGCCGGTGACATCGCGAACCGTGCGCCCGAATGTCCCCAGACTGTTCCACCCGGTGAGGAAGGCGATCTCGGTAATCGACATCTCCGTGTCCCGAAGCAGCGCCGTGACCCGCTCGAGCCGACGCGTCAGCAGGTATCGGTGGGGAGGGACGCCAAAAGCCTGCTTGAACGAACGCGCAAAATGGGCGGCTGAGACGCCGCTGACCAACGCCAGCCGCGTCACGGGCCAGTCTTCGTGCGAAGCCGCGTCCATGCGATCCCTGGCGCGCAAGAGACGGCGCAGGAGCGCGGGATCTTTGGCGCCCGTCGTCGTTGCGCCCGACCGCGACCTGGGCGCGGGCAAGTCGCCGCGCTTCACATTCCGCCCTTGTCATCGAGATCGCGAAATGCGGCGTCCAGAAAGGCGCCAAGATCGGGATCGGCCGCATCGGCCGCTGCGACCACGCGCGACTGCCGGCGGCATTCGTCCGCGAAGCCGGGCCGGCGTGCGTCCGGAACCCAGACCTGCAATCGTCGGAGGCCGGCGGCGCGCAAAGCCTCCTGGCGCTTACGGACCCTCTGGCTGACAGGCGCAGGCATTTGGCTCTCTCGTTACATGGATCATGCAGTCCAAAAAAGCGCCATTTTCAATGACGCCGTGGACGCGGATGCCTCGCTTCGCCCCGCGTGCGGGGAGAAGGTGGCGCGGAGCGCCGGATGAGGGGCAGCGCCGCGCTTTCCAAAGAGGCCGCGCAGCCCCTCACCCATAGGGCGTCGAAAGACGCCCGTCTCGCGACGGGCTATGCCTCTCCTCGCAAGGGGCGGGGCGAGGGGGATTCACTTTGGCCGCGCCACATAGATACCGGCGAGGATCGCAAGGCCGCCGAGCGCCTGGACCGCGCTGACCGGCTCACCGAGGATCGCCCAAGCGAAGCCCGCCGCGGCGATCGCCTCGAGGAAGATGACGAGCGAAGAGAACGCGGCCGGCAGCCGCCCGAGCGCGATCGACAAGAGCCCCTGTCCGCCGACGTGGCTGATCCAGGCCATGGCGAGGAGCGCCGCGAGGCCGCGAAGCGTGTGGGGCAGCATCGAGCGCTCGGCGACGAGCGCCACGACGAACAGGATCGCCGCCGTCACCACCGTCGCCTCGAAGGTCAGTCGCGCGGCGGAGGTCGTCCGGCGCGCAGCCTTAACGGCCAGGAAATAGAGGCCGAAGAACACGCCGGTCGCGACGCCGAAAAGATCGCCGAGCGCGCCGGCGGGTTTCAGCTCGAAACTCTGGGCGAGCAGCGCCGCGCCGCCCGCGAGGCAGAGGCCGAGCCCGACGAGCACGTTGGCCTTGACCCGCTCGCTGAACAGAAGCCAGCCGAACAGCACGACCCAGATCGGCGCGCAGGTGGCGAAGAAGGTGGCGTTGGCGACGCTGGTGTGGACGATCGCCAGATGCCAGAAGAAGAGGTCGCCGGCGAAGGCGAGGCCGCTGAGGATCGCGGGCTTGGCGAAGCGCTTGGCTGCCGGCGCCGGGCCGTCCGCCGCCCGCGTCCAGGCGTAAAGCAGCGGCAGGGCGAGGGCGACGCGCCAGAAGGCGCTGGTGAACGGCCCCACGTCAGCCAGGCGGACGAAGATGGGAGAGGCGCCCATCGCGAAGGCGCCGGCGACAAGCGCGGCCATGGGGGCGAGGACGCCGCCGCGCGCCGCGGCCGCTTTGGAGATGATCGGCAAGGAGATATCCGTCCGCGGGCCCATGGACAAAAGGACCCAGATCGGGCGTCCCGTCCATAGTCTTGCCCAAACCGGACGGCAAGCATGGGCCATGGATCGAACGAAGCGCATCGCCCCCGCAAAGGACGCCACCGACTTTCAGCCGGTCGAGACGATTCCCGGGCCGCTCGACGCCGGGGCGCTGATCGTCTGCGACCACGCCGCCAACGCCTTGCCGCCGGGCTACGGGACGCTCGGCCTGCCCCCCGCCGCGCTCGAGCGCCACATCGCCTACGACATCGGCGCGGCGGCGCTGACGCGGGCGCTGGCGAGGCGGCTCGACGCGCCGGCCGTGCTCTCGACCTTCTCGCGCCTCCTGATCGACCCGAACCGCGGCCCCGACGATCCGACCCTGGTCATGCGCTATTCCGACGGCGCGATCGTGCCGGGCAACGCGCGCGCGGACGGGGCCGAGATCGCGCTCCGCCGGGCGCGCTACTGGACGCCCTACCGCGAGACGGTCAGCGCCACGATCGAAGCCATGCTGCCGACCGGCGAGCCGCCGGCGCTGATCGCGATCCACTCCTTCACGCCGGTCTGGCGGGGGACGCCGCGATCCTGGAAAATCGGGGTCTTATGGGACCTCGACGACCGCATTCCCGCGCCGCTGCTCGCAGCGCTGAGCGCCGAGGACGACCTGCATGAGGCCGCGATCGGCGACAACGAGCCCTATGACGGGGGGCTCGCCGGCGACACGATCGACGCGGTCGCCACCGCCCGCGGCCTCGCCAATGCGCTGATCGAGGTCCGGCAGGACCTGATCGCCGAGCCGGCCGGCGCCGAGGCCTGGGCGGAGCGGCTGGCGCGCCTCCTGAAGCCGATCCTGGCCGACCGGCGCGTCCGCGAGCCCAAGGATTTCGGCAGCCGCGCCCGCGCCTGTAGCCGCGCTCGCTGAGCGCGGCGGCGCGCCCCCTCGCCCCGCTTACGGAGAGAGGGCTGGGGTGAGGGGCAGCGCCGAGGGGTGAAGTTGGCGAAGGCGCCAACCTTCGAGCGTTTGCGCCGCCCCTCATCCGGCCGCGCTTCGCGCGTCCACCTTCTCCCCGCTGTGCGGGGAGAAGCGACCGGGCTCAGGCGGCTTCGAGCGCGACCGCGATGCCCTGGCCGCCGCCGATGCAGAGGGTGACCATGCCCTTTTTCAGGCCGTCGCGCTTCATCGCGTGGAGGAGCCGCGTGACGAGGACCGCGCCGGTCGCCCCGATCGGGTGGCCGTGGGCGATGGCGCCGCCTTCGACATTGACGATGTCCTCCGGCAGGCCGAGCTGCTTCATCACCGCGAGCGGCACGGCGGCGAAGGCCTCGTTGATCTCGATCCGCTCGATGTCGCTAAGCCTCCAGCCGGCCCGCTCCAAGGCCTTGCGCACGGCCGGGACCGGCCCGAGGCCGAACATGCCGGGCTCGACCGCAGCGACCCCGTAGCCCGCGAGCCGCCCGAACGGAGCGATCCCCTTGGCCTCGGCGAAGGAGCGCTCGGCGACGATCATGGCGGCGGCGGCGCTGTTGAGGCCCGGCGCGTTGCCGGCGGTGATCGTTCCGTCCTTGCGGAAGGCGGGCTTCAGCTTGGCGAGGATTTCGACGGTGGTGTCGGGCCGCGGCGCCTCGTCGCGATCGAACAGTTCCGGCCCCTTGCGGCCCTTGATCTCGACGCCGACGATCTCGGCGGCGAAGCGACCGGCCTTTTCGGCTGCGGCGAAGCGCCGCTGCGAGCGCGCGGCGAAGGCGTCCTGCTCGGCCCGGGTGATCTTAAGCTTGGCGACCAAATCCTCGGTGTGCCAGCCGGAATGTTCGCCCGAGAAGGCGTCGTTGAGCCCGTCGGTCAGCATCGCGTCGAGGATTTCGGCCGGACCCATGCGGTAGCCCCAGCGGCCGCCGTCCATGAGGTAGGGCGCGCGATCCATGTTCTCCATGCCGCCGGCGACCGCGGCCTCGATCTCGCCGGCCCCGATCGCCTGCGCGGCCGAGACGATCGCCTGCGCGCCCGAGCCGCAGACGCGGTTGACGGTCATGGCCGGAACCTCGACCGGCGCGCCGCCGCCGATCGCGGCCTGGCGGGCCGGGTTCATCTTATTGCCCGCCTGGACCACATTGCCCATCACGACCGAGCCGAGGGCGGCGGCCTCGAGGCCGGCGCGCTTCAGCGTCTCGCGCACGACGACGGCGCCGAGCGCGGGGGCCGGCACGCTCTTCAGCGATCCGTTATAGGCGCCGATCGCAGTGCGCACGGGTTGGCAAAGAACGATATCGCGCGAACTCATGGGAAACCTCCTCGAGGGTCAGCGATTTCAAGACAAGATGGGGAGGTCGGCCGCCGACCGCCGCGCGCCTCCCCAAAAAACGTGAACGGCCTCGCCGGCCGCGGCCTCACGGCGGCGCGCCGTCCGCGAGAACCGCGATGCGGGCCGCGGCCAGGATCTCGTCGGCGAGGCTTTGGTCGGCGACCGCGCGGGCGATCGCCACCGCCCCGACCATGGTCGCGATTCTCATCAGCGCCGCCTCGCGCCGCCGCGGTTCGGAGGCAAGCGGGAGGAGGCGCGCGAGATGGCCGACCCAGCGCTCGAGCCCGGCGGAGAAGACCGCGCGGGCCGCCGGTCCGCGCCGGCCGGCGTCGGCGGCGAGCGCCGCCAGGACACAGCCGTCGCCCGGCGCGTCGCAATGGCGGCGCGACAGGTACCAGCCCACGGCGGCCTTGAGACCCTTGCCCGGGCGGCCGGCGTAGCCGCCCCAGAAGTCGTCGATCCGGCGGAAGCCAAGCGCGCAGGCCTCGGCGACGAGGGCGTCCTTGGACGCAAAGCTCCGGTAGAAGCCGCCGTGCGTCAGCCCGGCCTCCGCCATCACCGCATCGACGCCGACGCCGTCGATGCCGCGCTCGCGGAAGAGCTTCGCCGCGGCCTCGAGCACGGCCTCGCGGTTCTCGGCGGCCTGCGCCTTCGACACCCTCATCCCGCGCCTCCAGACGCGCCCCTTATATGACGATCGTCATCAAAAGGCAAGCGGCGCCCGCGGAGAGCGCCCCCTCGCCCCGCTTGCGGGGAGAGGGCTGGTGTGAGGGGCGGCGCGCAACGGATAAAATTTGCGAAAGCGCTAACCGTCGAGCGTTGGCGCCGCCCCTCATCCGGCGCTTCGTCCACAGGCGCGACGCGCGCGGCCTTGACGCGCGCCGGCGTTTGGCGCCACCTCCGCGCCTTCCAAACTGGACGAGAGACCCGCAATGGCCGAGCCGGCGAAAAAGGACGAGATCGCGAGCGGGACCGAGGAGGTCAACTCCGGCCATCTGCGCGCCTTCATCGAGCGCATCGAGCGGCTCGAGGAGGAGAAGAAGGCGCTCGCCGACGACATCAAGGACGTCTACGGCGAGGCCAAGGCCAACGGCTTCGACGTCCGGATCATGCGCAAGATCGTGTCGATCCGGAAACAGGACCGCGACAAGCGGATCGAGGAGGAGACGATCCTCGATCTCTACCTGGCGGCGCTCGGGATGAACTGAGGGCGGGCAAGCGCGCGTCGCGGCCGCTTGGCCGCCGAACGGGGGTTCGCTCAAGAACGGGTTTCGATGCTGAAGCTCGCGGGGAGCAGATGCACGGATCTTAAGCCGCGCTGTCCCCGGGTCAGAGCCCGGGGGTCGGCGACGCGGTCCATAGACCGTTGGAAGACGGGCGTCCTCCCGGACGCCCTGTGGACCGCGTCTGCAGCGCGCTGCTCGACGCAAAAGCAATTCGGTCCAACCGAAGCGAGTCCCGCGGATCGTCGAGCTTCCCGGTCATGAGGATCGGCAAGCTCCGGGCAAGGGCGACCGGGTTAGCTGAGATGACCGAAGCCTCGCCGCTCTTTAGAACGGGGCTTTGCGGCTGACACGCGGTTCCGGCATTTCGCGACCCTCCCGTCCCGAAGAGGAATGCGTCCTGTTGGCGTGCCTTGAGGAGACAGGATGAACAGGACTTTGCCTCGGGTCGCGATCTGCTTTCCGTCCGCCGACATGGTTCACGCGGATTTCGCGCTGGCGCTCGCGGGACTTTGCAACTCGACCCAGCCGATCGAGACGCCGCTCGTCAACAACAAGTCGTCGATCGTCGCCATGGCGCGCAACAGTGGCGTGAAATGCGCCCAGGACATGCGCGCCGATTTCATCCTGTTCCTCGACAGCGACATGACCTTTCCCCGCTCGACCCTGCATCGGCTGCTCGCGCATCGCAAAGACATCGTCGGCGCCACCTACATCAAGCGCGTGCCGCCGTTCTCGCTCCTGGGCGCGGTGTTCGACCACGATCAGACCCTCGACGAGCAGGGTCTCCTCCGCATGCGGCACATGCCGACGGGATGCCTGCTCATTCGGATGACCGTGTTCGAAAAGCTGTCGGCGCCGCATTTTCGCTTTCTGACCAACGAAGCGACCGGCGAAATTCATGGCGAGGACTATGTCTTCTGCGACCGGGCGCATGACGCCGGCTTCGAGATCTGGTGCGATGCGGCCTTGTCGCTGGAGCTCGGCCACATCGGCCAGCGGATATTCACGTTTGCCACAGACGCGGAAACGTCCACGCAACTCGGCCTCGCTCCGGAGGCGACACTGCGCGCAATCGCGGCGTGAAGCCGCTCGTCGATAAGGTTTGGGGGAAATCGGCCCTTTCACGTCTAGCCAACGAAGGATTTTCTCATGAGCCTATCCGTTTCGGGGACCACCCAGCAGGCGCAGATCCTGCTCATGCGCCTCGCAGCCCTCACCGCCGACGCAAACAGCGCGTCGACGTCGTCGCAATCGACCTCCACATCCGCGTCGTCGGCCAGCAGTTCGTCGTCGGCGAGCGAATATTCCCAGCCGGTGCAGATGTCGGCGCTGCTCTCAAACCTGATTTCCGAGCTCGGGGCGAGTTCGGAAGCGAGTTCCGCTTCGCAGGCGGTCGGCGGACCGCAGGGAGGCCCGCCGCCAGGACCGCCCCCCGCCGCCGCCTCGTCGTCGACGTCGTCGACCTCGAGCTCCTCCTCGTCGAGCGCCAGCAGCCTCATCGCCGAACTGGAGGCGGATGTGCAGGCGATCGTCGACGATCTGGCGTCGCTGAGCTCGGCCTCTTCGAGCTCGACAGCGTCCGCGGCGTCCACGACCACGACCACGGCCTCGACCTCGACGAGCGCGTCGTCCTCCGCGAGCGCCTGGAGCCAGTTGGCGGCCGACACGACCGCGTTCCTGTCGGCCCTGCTGTCGGCGGCGGCCAGCGGGGCGGCCAGCGGCAGTTCGACCGACGCGCCGACGTCGTCCGCGTCCGGGACGGCGTCGACGGTTCAATCGGTTTCGTCGTCGGACAGCGCAAGCGTTTCCGGTTCGACGAGCGCGAGCCACGCGACCTCGCGATGGCGCCATCACAGCGGCATGCGGGACCTGCAAAGCGCCCTGAGTGCGACCCAAAGCACGTCGTCGTCGAGTTCGACGAGCAGCGTCTCGGCCTAAAGATCGTCGCACGATTGTGAGAAAACCGGTCCCGAGGGATCGCTCATCTCCTCGGATCGGGACGCGTCGACGCCGGCTCTGTCGTCAACCTCTCGCGAGGGTAATCGCCCCAGCCGCGAAAGCGATCTTCAGCGCCTTCTCACGCTCGCTCAGATCGATAGCCTCAACACGTTCGCCGCGACCGACCGCGGCAAGTGCGCAAATGGGCGGAGAGCGCCGGTCGGCTGAACCGCGGGAATGGGCGGGTCAATCATCGGGACGGCGCCGCCTGAAAGGCGCTCATGTCTTTCTCTGTGTGCGGCCGTCGCAGTCGCCCGAATATTTGGGATATGCGAGAATATCCCAATGAGGAGACGAACGCATGTCGCAGGGTACCGTGGGAAAATGGGGCAACAACCTAGCCATCCGCGTTCCCCTTGAAATTGCTCGCGTCCCGGGCCTGAGCGACGGCGAAAGGGTGGAGATCGAAATACTCGACGGCGATATCCTCATCCGCCGTCCTGCCGCTCGAGCCCGCAGGCGCAGCCTGGCGGAAGCCGCCGCGGCCGAGATCATTGGCGAGAGCAAAAGCTTTTCGCTGGGCGGAGTTTCGATCCGTGACCTGCTTGAGGAAGGCCGCCGCGGATGAGCATCGTCGTCGACGCGTCCATGGCTATCGCTTGGCTCTTCGCCGACGAGCGCAGCGACGCAGCGCATGCCGTGATGGGGCGCGTCGTGTCCGATGGCGCGGTCGTTCCGTCGCTGTGGCGCCTGGAAGTCGCCAATGTGCTGCGTAACGCTGTCCGCCGCGGGCGCTGCGACGAAGCCTATGTCGATCGCTCCCTGGAACGACTCAGCCGATTCCCGGTCGATATCGGATGTTCACCCTCGCTCCGGCATGAGGAGCGCGCGAAGGCTCGCCCAAGCGGCAAGAGCCGCCCGCAAAGCCCTCTCGAGACGCGGCATGGCGCGACCCCAGCGATCGGGAATCGGATCGGGCCACGTCGATGATGCTCTCAGCCCTCGATTCAACCACCCGCCGTCCGCGATGAAGCTCAGTCCGACAGGCTGCTAGCCAAGTTGATCGGGAAGGCCAGGTCCGGGTCGTCTCTGGCCATCTACCGACAGGCTGGCGGGCGCCAAGCGAAAAGGTCGCGCCCCTACAGCACCTTCCACTGACGGAAAAACAGCGCGTTGGCGCCGTGGGCGGTCAAAGCGCCGACCGTCCGCACCAAGCCTCTGAACACGCCGACCAGCATCGTCGGCCGCAGGATGTCGACAAACAGGCAGTAGCGCAGGGCGTCCGATTCGTTGATCGATTGGTGAAACAAGGTGTCGTCGAAAATGAATAGCTTATCCTGCTTCCAGAAGTGTCTGGTCTTGCCGACAACGATGTAGGCCGAATTGTCGGGCATGTCGTTGATGTTATAGAGCACGCGATAGGTGGCGCGCAGCGGCCCGAAATGTCTCGAGACGGATTGCCGCTTGTTGAACACGGAAACGCCAATCGTGACGATGTATTCGTAATCCTGATGGAAGGCTGGAATGTCGGCCGACTGCGCGATGTCGACGCCGTACCATTTGAAGAAGAACATGCTTCGCTTCGGCTCTGACGCGGCGGCCTGCAACCGGCCGACCACGTCGAGGGCGCGCGTCGATTCGATCAGCCGGACGATTTCCTTTCGGTGGGTTTGCGGGAGATCGTCGAGACGGAAGACGCCCCTGTTCACGAAAGGAAGCGACATGAGGTCCAAGACGGCGTTGAGCGGAGACAACAACCAAACCGGCGACGGGAGCCAAACCGGCAGGCCCTCGCCGAGGAAGTACTTTTCAAACAGTTCACGGGTTCGTTCCGTGTTGCGCAGAACGTCGTAAATCCCGCAGAGCACGTAAATCAACGCCATTGTCGGGAACACGTAAGCCAGCACGGCCAATATCAGAACAATTTTTGTGATCGGTCCAGCCAGCCGGCGCATTGATCGGACCTCGAATGAACCAGAAACTGGACCGCCTGATCCGGGATCGATCAATATCGGGCGTGTTCGAGCGACAGGCTGCCCCGTTCTTTGGCGTTCGGCAAGAGAGACGCCGGCCCGCCTGCCCCGGTTCCGCGCCGCGTCCCATTCGCGCTATGATCGGCGTCGAAGATCTTGCGATCAAGGAGCAGGTCCATGAGCTGGAATCCCGCGCTCAATCCCGGATGGCCCGACATGGCCGGCCCGGACGCCATCGAGACCATGATCGTGCCGCGGGCGCGCGACATCGGCGGCTTCGAGGTGAGGCGCGCCCTGCCAGCGCCCGGGCGTCGCATGGTCGGGCCGTTCATCTTCTTCGATCAGATGGGGCCGGCCGAATTCGTCACCGGCCAGGGGATCGACGTCAGGCCGCACCCGCATATCGGGCTCGCCACCGTGACCTATCTCTACCGCGGCGAGCTCCAGCACCGCGACAGCCTCGGCTCGAACCAGATGATCCATCCCGGCGCCGTCAACTGGATGGTGGCCGGAAAGGGCATCACCCATTCCGAGCGCACAAGCCCGCAGGCCCGCGCGGCGCCGCACGAGCTCTATGGCGTCCAGACTTGGGTCGCCCTGCCGGAGGCGAACGAGGACGACCCGCCGAGTTTCGCCCACCACGCCCGCCACGACCTGCCCGAGCTCGTGGACGGCGGCGTCAGCCTGCGCCTGATCCTCGGCCGGGCCTTTGGCGCGACCGCGCCCGCAATGGTCTTCACCGATACGTTTTACGCCGACGTCGCGCTCGAGCCCGGCGCGCGGGCGCCCCTGCCCGACGATCACGAGGACCGCGGCCTCTACGTCGTCGAAGGCTCGATCGCCGTCGCCAGACAGACCTTCGAGGCCGGGCGGATGATGGTGTTCCGGCCCGGCGACCGAATCGCGGTCGCGGGCGGCGACCACGGCGCGCGCCTCCTCATGCTCGGCGGCGCGACGCTTGGGCCCCGATACATCTGGTGGAATTTCGTCGCCTCCAGCCAGGAGCGGATCGAGGCGGCGAAGGCCGAATGGCGCAAGGCCGACTGGGGCCACGGCCGCTTCGACCTGCCGCCCGACGACCGCGACGAGTTCATTCCCGCGCCGGACACATGAGGCCCTTCGCCCCGTTTACGGGGAGAAGGTGGCCGCGTAGCGGCCGGATGAGGGGCGGCGCTGGCCTATCGGGAAAGGTCAGCGCCGCCCCTCACCCCAACCCCAACCCTCTCCCCGCAAGCGGGGCGAGGGGGCGGCCGAGCGGGGCTTACGCGCCCACCCTCTTCAGGCTCACCGGCGGTCTCGAATCGTCGGGCACGAAGAAGTCGGGCGCGAGGTCGACGCTCGGATCGACCCGGTATGGGTCGAAGTCCCTGACGCCGTTCTCGTACATAAACGTATCGTCGATCAGGAAATTGCCGGTGAAGCTCTTCGAATCCTTCAGGAAGATCATGTGCGCGGCGTCGGCCAGGATCTCGGGCGTGCGCGAGGCGCGCATCACCGCGTCGCCGCCGAGCAGGTTCTTGATCGCCGCGGTCGCGATGGTCGTGCGCGGCCAGAGCGCGTTGACCGCGATGCCCTTACGCCGGAGTTCGCCGGCAAGGCCCAGCACGACGAGGCTCATGCCGTATTTCGCCATCGCATAAGCCGTGTTGGGGGCGAACCATTTTTCCTTCAGATCGAGCGGCGGCGACAGCATCAGGATGTGCGGGTTGGCCGACTTTTCGAGATAGGGCGCGGCGAATTTCGACACCATGAAGGTGCCGCGCGCGTTGATCTGATGCATCAGGTCGAACCGCTTCATGTCGGTCGCCTGAGAGTCGGTGAGCGAGATGGCGCTGGCGTTGTTGACCACGATGTCGAGGCCGCCGAACGCCGCCGCGGTCTTCATGAGAGCGTCGCGCACCTGCGCCTCGTCGCGCACGTCGACGGCGAGCGGCAGCGCCTTGCCGCCGGCCTTCTCGATCTCTTCCGCCGCCGAATGGATGGTGCCGGAGAGTTTTGGGTTGGGCTCGGCGGTCTTGGCCGCGATCGCGACATTGGCGCCGTCACTGGCCGCCTTGAGCCCGATCGCGAGCCCGATGCCGCGCGAGGCGCCGGTGATGAACAGCGTCTTGCCTGAAAGAGTTTCCGCCATGGGCCTGCCTCCCGGGAGTCGTGGTTCAGGAAGTGTTGGCGCCGAACTCGTCGGGCCGCAAGCCGGGCTTCCCCGGCGCAAGGCGTCGCTTTCGCTCGGGTTACGCCTTCCGGCGGCGCCGGTCTCGGGGTAAGCCTCAGGGCGCGCGCCGTTGCGAGATCGCAGGGCCAGGGAGGGAGTGCGCGTCATGACGTCGTCGAACGAGGAGCCGAAGCCGCCGACCGCGCACACGGTCGCTGTGAACGCCCTTTACCGCGAAGGGCTCGATTTCGGCGACGTCCGCGATTTCGAGGACGCGCGCCGGGGCTTCGTCGCGGCGCTTCCCGAGCCCGTCGTCATCCGCAACGCCGCGGGCGCGCCGGTGTGGGACCTCGGCCAGTACGCTTTCCTCGGTGCGACGGAAAAGGACGACGCGCCCGACACCGTCAATCCGAGCCTCTGGCGCATCGCCAAGCTCAACATGATCCACGGCCTGTTCGAGGTGGTCGACGGGATCTGGCAGGCGCGCGGCTACGACCTCTCGGTCATGTCGATCATCCGCTCGAACTCGGGCTACATCGTCATCGATCCGTTCATCTCGGCCGAATGCGCGGCGACCGTCTGGCGCGAGCTGGCGATCCCGAAGCTCGGCGACCGGCCGGTCGTCGCGGTCATCTACACCCACAGCCACGTCGACCATTTCGGCGGCGTGCGCGGCATTGTGAGCGACGCGGACCTGGCGAGCGGCAAGGTCAGGATCCTCGCGCCGGCCCGTTTCACCGAGGCCGCGATCGGCGAGAACGTGATCGCCGGCAACGCCATGAGCCGGCGGGCGACCTACATGTACGGCAATCTCCTGCCCAAAAGCCCGCTCGGCCAGGTCGACGGCGGTCTCGGCAAGACGACCTCGTCAGGCTCGGTCGGGCTCATTGCGCCGACCGATTTCGCCACCAGGACCGGCGAAACGATTACCCTGGACGGGATCGATCTTCATGTCGTGATGGCGCCCGAGTCGGAGGCGCCGGCGGAGTTCATGTTCTATCTGCCGAAGTTCAAGGCCCTTTGCGCCGCCGAGGACGCGACCCACACGCTGCATAATCTTTATACGTTGCGCGGCGCCAAGGTGCGCGACGGCCTCTTGTGGTCCAAGTACCTGCAGGAGTCGCTCGACATGTTCGGGCCCGAGATCGAGGTCGTGTTCGCCTCGCATCACTGGCCGACCTGGGGCGCCGAGCGGGTGGCCGGTTATCTGAAGGCGCAGCGCGACCTCTATCGCTTCCTGCACGACCAGGTCATGCGCATGGCCAACAGCGGCATGACGCCGCTGGAGATCGGCGACGCGCTCCGCCTGCCCAAGACGCTGGCGACGCAATGGGCCTGCCGCAGCTATTACGGCGCCGTCTATCACAACGCCGTCGCCCAATATAATCTGCGCCTCGGCTTCTTCGACGGCGTTCCGGCCAACCTGCGACGGCATACGCCGGTCGACGCGGGACGCCGCTACGTCGCGTTCATGGGCGGCGCGGAGGCCGTGCTGCGACAGGCGTCGCAATGCTACGACGAGGGCGACTATCGCTGGGTCGCGGAGGTCGTGAACCACGTCGTCTTCGCCGACCCGGACAACGTCGCGGCCAAGCGACTGCTCGCCGACGCCTACGAGCAACTCGGCTACCAGGCCGAATCCGGCCCCTGGCGCAACTTCTATCTGACCGGCGCGCAGGAGTTGCGGCGCGGCGTCGCCCCGCTGCCGGCGGCGAGCGCGGCCAGTCCCGACATCCTGCGCGCCATGCCGCTCGACATGTTGTTTGACTTTCTCGGCGTCCGGCTCGACGCCGGCCGCGCCGCAGACAAGACGGTCGAGCTCAACATCGAGTTCACCGACACCGGCGACAAATACGCGCTCGGCGTCGAGAATAGCGCGATCCACTATTCGAAGGGCAAGCTCCTCGACAAGCCCGACGCGTCGCTCACCACGACGCGGGCGGCGTTCGACGACGTCATCCTGAAGCAGACGACGCTCGAGAAGCTGATCGTCGCGGGCAAGGCGAAACTCGGCGGCGACCCGAGGAAATTCGCCGAATTCGTCTCGTGGCTCGACAATTTCGAGTTCTGGTTCAACATCGTGACGCCCTGACGCGATATGTGCGCGATCTGCGATCTCGACATCGCGCTCGGCGTCGCGCACCCGCTGACGCTGCCGGTCGCGGTCGCGACCCGGGCGGCGATCGAGAAGGGGCTGCTCACCGCGCCGCCCATCGACCCTCCCGGAGCGCTCGGCTCGCTCCGGGCGCGGACCCGGGCGATCGAGGCGCTGCGCTCGGTTCAGGCGCGGCTCGAGCGGACGCTGGCGCAAGACCGGATCGCCGCGTTGCCCGACTTCTTCGTCCTGATCGTCGAGACCGGGACCTGGGGCTATTTCCGCCCGACGCCCGCAGGCTTCGATCAAAGCTGCCGCCCCGGGGCGCCGCGCCTCGCGGCCGACGATGCGCGGGACCGCGACGCGGTCGTCGTGATGTCGGAGCCCGTCGCGCGCCGCATCGCCGAGGGCGCGCTCGGCTTCGAGGCCGCGCAGGCCGAAGGCCTCGTCGCCATCGACGCCGACGACGCGCGCCTCGCCCGCCTGCTCGCGGCGTTCCGGGACGCCTGGCCGGTCTCCGGCTTCAGCCGTTTCGTCTGCGCGTGAACCGGCGGCGGCGCGCCCAGAGCAGATTGCATTCGCGTCGAGTCGCACTCTGTAGACGCGGTCGTTGACCGCGTGCCGCGCTCGAGCGAAGCGCGGCGACGAGGGGCGCGTCGACCACGACGCAAGAGGTCTAGCCTTCGCTCAACCGCTCGGCCATGCTGGCGAGACGCTTGACGGCCGCAACGTCGATCAAGCCCGAAAGCTCCGCGTGCGCACCGCGCCATACGGCGAGCGCCGATTCGAGCCGTCGCGCCCCCTCCTCCGTCAGCCAGACGGCTCGGCGCCGCGAATCGTTCTCGTCGACCGCCATTTCGACGAGTCCGTCGCGTTCGAGCACCTGGAGGTTGCGCGACAGCGTCGACGGGTCGAGCCCGGTGCGCTGGGCCAGCGCGCCAAGCGTATCGTCAGCCGCGGCGGCGATCTGGGCGAGAAGCGCAAACTGAGCGACGCCGAGATCGGCCGGCTTCATTCGATCGGTCAGGAACTGGGTGAGCCTGCGAGCCAGAACGCGCGCATTGGCGACAGCGCAGGTTTCGATCGCCGCGCGAGCGTCGTCGACGAGTGTCCGGCGTTGAGAGGGTCTTGCTTGGCGGGCCATTCCATGCATATACAATGTTTGTATCTACAACGGAAGGGAGACGGCCATGCTTGACGTTCCGGATCGCCGCTACGGCCTCGCTGATCCCAAGGCCATTGCGGCCATGACCGGCAGACAGGTGCTGGAAGCCATCATGACGGGCGAGTTGCCGGCGCCGCCGATGGCCAGGACGCTCGATTTCACGCTGGTCGGGGTCGGCGACGGCACCGCGGCGTTCGAGGGCGAACCGGGCGAAGCCTTCCTGAACCCAATGGGCGCGGTGCATGGCGGCTGGGCGCTGACGCTGGTCGACAGCGCGGCCGGATGCGCCGGCATGACGCTTCTGCCGGCCGGCGGCCTTTATACGACGATCGAAACCAAAGTGAATTTTGCCCGGCCGATCACGACCGGCACGGGCCGTGTTCGCGCCGAGGCGACGATTGTCGCCCGCGGCCGGCGGATCCTGTCCGCCGAGGCGCGCGTCACCGACGCGAAGGGACGAGTGCTGGCGCACGGCACCTCGACCCTCATGGTGCTGAACGAGGACGCGGCCGGATAGGTCGGCTCGCCGGCCGCAGCTGATCTCGGACGGCTATTGTGGAACCTTGTCGAGGAAGCCGATCACGTCCTTGATCTTGCCATCGGCGAGCACGAGGACGTCGCTGCCTTCGATGGGCGCCTCCGCGCCGGCCGGCCCGAGCGTCCAGGCGAGCCGGACGACGTCGTCGTATCCGCTCGCATTCGGCTTCAGTGCGAACCGGAACGCAGGGAACCGCTCCTGGACGCCGGCAATCAGGGCGTCGATCGCGTCGAGGCCCTCGACGCGGATCTGCGGATCGCGATAGGCGGCCGATCCGGCCCAGTGGGAGGCGAGCTTGTCCTTGCGCGCCGCGGCGCGCCGCTCGTTCCAGGCGGCGATGTAGGCTTCGGCGATGGCGGCGGGTTCGGTCATGGTCTTGTCTCCTTGCGGATCGCTCTCGGCGGATCCGAGCGCGAGTCTGACCGGCCGCCTCAGCCTTTTCGATTGTCTTGGAGGTCATGGCGGCGCGGATTCTTCGTCGAACGATGACCTCGGAGGGAATTGACGCGGGGGCGTCGCCCACGCACAAAAACCCTGGCATGCAGGAAGCCCGAACGCCGATCGGCCGGATGGTGCGCTCGTGGCGCGAGCGCCGGCGCGTCAGTCAGCTCGCGCTCGCGGCCGAAGCGCAGGTGTCGCAGAGGCATCTGAGCTTCATCGAGAGCGGGCGAGCGTCGCCGTCGCGCGAGATGGTGGCGCGCCTGGCGAATTCGCTGGACGTGCCGTTGCGGGAGCGGAACGCGCTCCTGCTCGCCGCCGGCTATGCGCCAGCCCACCGCGACCGGCCGCTCGACGATCCGGCGCTCGAACATGCGCGGGCCGGGGTCGAGAGGCTTCTCAAGCTGCAGGAGCCGTTTCCCGCGCTGGCGCTCGACCGCGCCTGGAATGTCGTCGCCGCCAACGCCGCCGTTGCGATCCTGCTCGCCGGCGTCGATCCGCAGCTCTTGAAGCCGCCGCAGAACGCGATCCGGTTGAGCCTTCACCCACGCGGCCTCGCGCCGCTGATCGTCAATTTCGGCGAGTGGCGGGCGCACCTGATGGAACGGTTGCGCCGCCAGCTGCGCCTCACGGGCGATGCGGCGATCGCCGCGCTGATCGCCGAGGCGGAAGCCTATCCGGCCCGGGCCGCCGAGCCGGCGCGTCCGGATGACGTCGCGGTTCTGCTCAGGTTGCGCTCGCAGATGGGCGTTCTGTCCTTCCTGAGCGCCGTCACCGTGTTCGGGACGGCGATCGACATCACACTGGCCGAGTTGTCGGTCGAGTCGTTTTATCCGGCGGACGACGCAACCCGACAGGCGCTGCGCGCGTTTCCCGGCGGCGCCTGACGGCTGCGGCAACTTGCGGGTGGCCAAGCGCTTTCCGGCTTGCTATCACCGCGGCCCATCCGTTTGAGGCGAAAGGTCCATGCGCAAGGGCGCGGTCGCACGCAGGACGAAGGAGACCAGCATCGAGGTCGAGCTCGAGCTCGACGGGACGGGCGTCTCCGACATCTCGACCGGGGTCGGCTTCTTCGACCATATGCTCGACCAGCTCGCCCGCCATTCGCTGATCGACATGACGGTCCACGCCGAGGGCGACCGCCATATCGACGATCACCATACGGTGGAGGACGTCGGCATCGCGCTCGGACAGGCGCTTGCCCAGGCGCTCGGCGACAAGAAAGGCCTCACGCGCTACGCCGATTGCCTGCTGGCGATGGACGAGACGCTGACCCGCGTCGCGCTCGACGTGTCCGGCCGTCCCTTCCTCGTCTTTCGCACCGAGTTTACGACCGAAAAGATCGGCGAATTCGACACCCAGCTCGTGCGCGAGTTCTTCCAGGCCTTCGCCGGCAACGGCGGGCTGACCCTGCATGTCGAGACCCTGTACGGGATGAACAGTCACCACATCGCGGAGTCGTGCTTCAAGGGGGTCGCGCGGGCGCTGAAAAGCGCCGTGGCCGTCGACCCGCGCCAGGCCGGGAGCGTGCCCTCGACCAAGGGCGCGCTGTAGGATCATGACCGTCGCCATCATCGACTACGGCTCGGGCAATCTGCACTCGGCGCAAAAGGCCTTCGAGCGCGCCGCGCGCGAGGCCGGGCTCGACCGCGCGATCAAGGTCACCGCGCGTCCCGACGACGTGCGCGCCGCAGAGCACATCGTGCTGCCGGGCGTCGGCGCCTTCGCCGACTGTCGGCGCGGCCTCGACGGCGTTCCCGGCATGGTCGAGGCGCTGACGGAGGCGGTCCGGAATGACGGCAAGCCGTTTCTCGGCATCTGCGTCGGCGCCCAATTGCTCGCGAGCCGCGGCCTCGAATACGAGGTCGTCTCGGGCCTCGGGTGGATTGCGGGCGATGTCGCGCCGATCCGACCGAACGACCCGGCGCTCAAAATTCCGCACATGGGCTGGAACACGCTCGATGTGAAGCGCGGCCATCCGGTTCTCGAGGGGATCCCGACCGGGCGCGAGGGCCTGCATGCCTATTTCGTCCATTCGTTCCAGATCTATGGCGAAAACCCCGAGGACGTTGTCGCGACCGCCGACTATGGCGGCCCGGTGACGGCGATCGTGGCGCGCGACAACATCGTCGGAACCCAGTTCCATCCGGAAAAGAGCCAAACCCTCGGCCTCATGCTGATCGCCAAATTCCTGAAGTGGCGCCCGTGATCCTGTTTCCCGCGATCGACCTGAAGAACGGCGAATGCGTGCGCCTGCTGCGCGGCGACATGGCGAAGGCGACGGTGTTCAACACGGACCCGGCGGCGCAGGCGCGCGCTTTCGCCGAGCAGGGGTTCGAGTACCTGCATGTCGTGGATCTCGATGGCGCCTTCGCGGGTCAGCCGGTCAACGCCGAGGCGGTCCGGCGCATCCTTGACGACTTGCCCATGAAGATGCAGCTCGGCGGCGGCGTGCGCGACATGAAGACGGTTCGCGGCTGGCTCGAGGCGGGGGTGACGCGAGTCATCATCGGCACCGCGGCCGTCCACGATCCCGACTTCGTGCGCGAGGCGGCGCGCCTCTTCCCCGATCGGATCGCGGTCGGGATCGACGCGCGCGACGGCCGGGTCGCCGTCGAGGGCTGGGCCAAGAGCGCCGACGTCTCGGCCCTCGACCTCGGACGCCGCTTCGAGGACGCCGGCGTGGCGGCGATCATCTATACCGACATCGCTCGCGACGGCGCGCTTCAGGGGCTCAACCTCGCGAGCACCGTCGCGCTCGCCGAGGCGCTCTCGATCCCCGTCATCGCCTCGGGCGGCCTCGCCTCGATCGAGGACGTGCGGCGGCTGATCGAACCCGACTGCGCAAGGCTGGAAGGCGCGATCGCGGGCCGCGCGCTCTACGACGGGCGGCTCGATCCGGGCGAGGCGCTGGCGCTGCTGCGGGCCGCGCCGGTGCGCGCGTGAAAGTCGATGAAGTCATCAGGAGCGCTATCGACCGCGCCGGCGTGATCCGCGTCAAAAACGCGATGAATCCGCTCCTCTGGCTTTCGCCGATTTCAGCGACTATCTGTTGGATTGCCGCCTACGTGTTTCGCGACGATCCAATCTTGAAGTATGGCTTTGCCGGGCTCGGCGGCCTGCCGATCGTCGCGTCGCTTCTGGCGTACTTTCTCTTTTTCCTTCTGGATCGGGACCGCCTTCAATCGGAAGAGTTCGTTATCAAGCAAAGGGAGCTGTCAATTATCGAACGGAAGGGGCTTCCACCCGTACCTTTCGATAGAGAGGAAACCGAAGATATTCAAGTAATCGGCGCAACAGAAAAGACTTCGAGAGGACAGCAGCCATGAAGGCATACCTTCTGGTTTTTGATCGTTCGCAGATCTCCCGCGATGCAATGACCGCTCTTATCGATAGGATCAGTGATATCGAAAACTGGAATGCGTTCTTCGAGAACGCAATTTGCGTTGCCTCAAAAAAGAGTGCTCAGTCACTTTCGCAACAAATTCGCGCGGAAATTCCAGAGCAGAGGTTTATAATCACGGAAGTTGAGGCGGGAAAGAAAGCTGGCTGGCTTCCCAGGTCTATTTGGGCTTTCTTGAACCGGCCCGCACCGGTTGGTGCTGACACGAATGCTTAAAGCACGCGTCATCCCCTGCCTCGACGTCAAGGACGGCCGCGTCGTCAAGGGCGTCAACTTCATCAACCTGCGCGACGCCGGCGACCCGGTCGAGAGCGCCGTCGCCTATGACCGGGCGGGCGCGGACGAGCTCTGCTTCCTCGACATCACCGCGAGCCACGAGGACCGCGGCATCCTGCTCGACGTCGTGCGCCGAACGGCCGAGGTCTGTTTCATGCCGTTGACGGTCGGCGGCGGCATACGGACGCCCGACGACATCCGCAAGCTGCTGCTCGCCGGGGCCGACAAGGCCTCGATCAATTCGGCTGCGGTCGCCGACCGCCAGTTCGTGCGCGCGGCGGCGGAGAAATTCGGCAGCCAGTGCGTCGTCGTCGCCATCGACGCCAAGCGCGTCTCGGCCGCGGGGACGCCCGCCCGATGGGAAATCTTCACCCATGGCGGGCGGCGGCCGACCGGAATCGACGCGGTCGCTTATGCGCGCGAGGTTGCCGAGCTCGGGGCGGGCGAGATCCTGCTCACCTCGATGGACCGAGACGGTTCGAGGATCGGCTTCGACCTCGAACTCACCCGCGCGATCGCCGACGCCGTGCCGATCCCGGTGATCGCTTCGGGCGGCGTCGGCAGCCTGGAACACCTGGTCGAAGGCGTGACGGAGGGCCACGCAAGCGCCGTGCTCGCCGCCTCGATCTTCCATTTCGGCGAATTCACGATCCGCGAGGCGAAGGTTCGCATGGCCGCGGCGGGCATCCCAGTCCGGATGGACTGAGCCGGTGTACGGCCGCCGCCCGGCGCGCTAAAACACGGCCGCCTCCACGGAGATCTCCAGATGCCCACGAGCCCCGAGCACACGCATTTTGGCGAACGCCAGGTGCGGCTGGCGGAGAAGCAGGGTCTCGTGGACACGGTGTTCCACAACGTCGCCGACCGCTACGACGTGATGAACGACCTGATGTCGTTCGGCCTGCATCGCGTCTGGAAGGACATCCTGACCGCCAAGGTCCATCCGTCGATGTCCCGCCCTTTCGCCCATCTCGATGTCGCCGGCGGCACCGGCGACGTCGCCTTCCGCATCGCGAGGGCGGGGGGCCGCGAGACCCGCGTGACCGTCGCCGACATCAACGCCGACATGCTGCGCGTCGGCGCCGGACGCGCTAAGCGACGCGGGCTCGAGGACCGCGTGACGTTCGTCGAGGCCAACGCCGAGCACCTGCCCTTCGGCGACGGCGCATTCGACGCCTATACGATCGCCTTCGGCATCCGCAACGTGCCCAGGATCGAGAAGGCGCTCGCCGAGGCCTTTCGCGTTCTCCGGCGGGGCGGACGGTTCCTGTGCCTCGAGTTCTCACAGGTCGACCTGCCGGTTCTCGATCGGGCCTACGACGCCTACTCGTTCTCCGCGATTCCGGCGATCGGCAAGGTCGTTGCGGGAGACGGCGCGGCCTACCGCTATCTGGTCGAGTTCGATCCGGAAGTTTCCCTCCGCCGAGCTTTTCGCCGACATGATCGCCGGGGCCGGCTTCTCGCGCGTGAGCTACGTCCGCCTCACCGGCGGGGTGGTCGCGATCCATTCGGGCTGGAAACTCTGATTGATGTCGGTCCTTACGGCGGTCGGCCACGGCCTGAGGCTTGCGCGCGCGGGTTTCGTTTTCGCTCGGGAGGGCGCCTTTGTCGACGTCGACCCGGCCTTGGTCCCCCCCGGCGCGCGCCTGCCGCTGGCGCTCGCCAACCTGATCGCGCGGCGCGGCGTGAGCGGCCTCACCGGACTTTCACGCGCCATCGACCGGCTCGGGCCATCTTACGTCAAGATGGGACAGTTCCTGTCGACCCGGCCCGATATCGTCGGGACCCGGGTCGCCCTGGAACTCGAAAGCCTTCAGGACCGCGTGACGCCGATGAGCCGAAAGGCAGCGGTCGACATCATCGAGGCCGCCTTCGGCGGGAAGATCGACACGGTCTTCGAAGAGTTTGGCGAGCCGGTCGCGGCGGCCTCGATCGCGCAGGTCCACCGCGCCGTGGTCACGACGCCGCAAGGCCGGCGCGATGTGGCGGTCAAAGTGCTGCGCGTCGGAGTCGAGCGGCGCTTCGCCCGGGATCTCGCCGACATGTTCTTTGCGGCGCGGCTCGCCGAGGACGTCGCGCCGGTCATGCGCCGACTGCGTGTCGTCCAGGTGGTCGAGACGCTTTCGCGCTCGGTCAGGATGGAAATGGACTTCCGGCTCGAGGCGGCGGCGGCCTCGGAATTCGCCGAGAACTCGAAGGACGACCCCGACATCCGGGCGCCGACAATCGACTGGGACCGCACGACCCGCGAAGTGATGACGATGGAATGGGTGGACGGGACGCCGCTCGCCGACCGGGACCGGCTGGCGGCGCTCGGGTTCGACCCGCGGGCTCTGGCGCGGGCGCTGATCCAGACCTTCCTTCGCCATGCGCTGCGCGACGGCTTCTTCCACGCCGATATGCACCAGGGGAACTTCTTCATTGATTCGGCGGGTCGCATCGTCGCCGTCGATTTTGGCATTATGGGCCGCCTCGGCCGCAAGGAGCGGCGCTTCCTCGCCGAGATCCTGTACGGCTTCATCCGCCGCGACTATCAGCGCGTCGCCGAGGTGCATTTCGAGGCGGGTTATGTGACGCCCGACCACCGAACCGAGGACTTCGCCCAGGCGATCCGCGCCATCGGGGAGCCGATCCATTCACGCACCGCCGACCAGATCTCGATGGCGAAGCTCTTGACCTTGCTGTTCGAGGTCACAGCCCTGTTCGACATGCACACCCGCGTCGAACTCGTCATGCTGCAGAAGACGATGGTCGTCGTCGAGGGCGTGGCGCGCAAGCTCGATCCGCAACTGAACATGTGGTCGACGTCGGAGCCGGTCGTCAGCGCCTGGATTCTGGAGAATCTCGGACCGAAGGGCCGCCTCGAGGACGCCGGCCGCGGCGTCGCCTCGCTCCTCTCGCTGATCGCTGACGCCCCCAGGCGCCTCGAGGACATTGCCCGAAGGCTGGAGGCCCTTGAGGTGGAGGCGCGCGACGCGCCGACGCAGCTCGAGGCCGCCGCGGTCCGGATGACGCATTTCGTATACGGCGCCATTTTCACGGTCTTTTTAATTGCGCTCGGCCGATGGATTTTGTAAGGGAATTACGCAACTCGCCAGGCCATTCGAGCGGGGCGGGATCGCGAGAGATGGGTCGCTGAGCGTAGCGCGCTGCTCGGCGAACGGACGACGAGGACCGGGCGCTCGGAGAACAACTTCAGGCGCGTGCATTTTGTGCTAACATGCTTGCATCGGCATGACCATGACATCGATTCGCATATCCGAGGCGCGCATCCTGCTTGTCATCAGCGGCGGGATTGCAGCCTATAAGGCGCTTGAACTGATCCGTCGCCTTCGGGATCGGGGCGCCGCGGTCAAGGTCGTGATGACGGCGGGCGCGCGCGAGTTCATCACACCGCTGTCGGCAGCGACGCTGAGCGGCCAACCGGTCCGGCACGAGCTTTTCAGTTTGACCGACGAAGCGCTGATCGGTCATATCGAACTTTCGCGGTCGGCCGATCTCGTCGTGGTCGCCCCGGCCAGCGCCAACCTGCTGGCGCGAATGGCGGGCGGCCTCGCCGACGACCTCGCCGCCACGCTTCTGCTCGCGACAGACAAGCGGGTGCTCGTCGCCCCGGCGATGAACGTGCGGATGTGGCTGCACCCGGCGACCCAGCGGAACATTCAGCGGCTGAAGGGCGACGGCGTCGCTTTCGTCGGCCCTGACGACGGTCCGATGGCCTGCGGCGAGTTCGGTCCCGGCCGGATGGCGGAACCTGCGGCGATCGTCGAGGCCATCGAATCCGCGCTTGCGGCCGGCCCGGGCGGGTCGGATGATTCGCCCAGGGCTCTCGCCGGCCGCCATGTGATCGTGACCTCCGGTCCGACTTACGAGGCGATCGACCCGGTCCGCTTCATCGCCAACCGGTCCTCCGGACGGCAAGGCCATGCAATCGCGCAAGCCGCCGTTGGCGCGGGCGCAAAGGTGACGCTCGTCACCGGACCGGTTTCGCTGCCGGATCCGCCTGGCGCGACGGCCGTCCACGTCGAGTTGGCGCGGGAAATGGAGGCGGCGGTTGCGGCCGCCCTGCCGGCCGACGCGTTCGTCGGAGCGGCCGCCGTGGCCGATTGGCGAATCGACCACGTCGAAACCGCAAAGTTGAAAAAGGGCGGCGACGGTCCGCCGGCGCTCCGCATGGTCGAGAATCCCGATATACTTGCGGGAGTCGCCAAGAAGACCATGGCAAGGCCGTCAGTCGTGATCGGCTTCGCTGCCGAGACGGATCACGTGATCGAGAATGCGAAAGCGAAATTGGCGCGGAAGGGCTGTGATCTGATCGTCGCCAATAGTGTGGCGAATGGAACCACGACTTTCGGCGGAGAATTCAATGAGGTCCAGATGATCGGCGCAGACGGGGTCGAATCCTGGCCGTCGATGAGCAAGGCGGCCGTGGCCGAGCGGATCGTCGCCCGGCTGGCTCTAGAGCTTGCAAAGCGTCCATGATCTCAGTTGTTTACACACGACTTTCGCACGGCGAGGGCTTGCAATTGCCGGCCTATGCGAGTGAAGATGCGGCAGGGATGGATTTGGTCGCAGCCGTGCCGCCGGGGGAGGAGGTGGTTTTGGCCCCTGGCGCTTGGGCTTTGATACCGACCGGTTTGGCGATCGAGTTGCCCAAGGGTTTTGAAGCGCAGATCAGGCCTCGTTCTGGCTTGGCCCTGCATGAAGGCGTTACTGTTCTCAATAGTCCGGGAACCATCGACGCCGATTATCGAGGAGAGATCGGCGTCATCCTCATCAATTTTGGAACCAACCCTTTTGTCGTTCGGCGCGGCGCGCGCATAGCGCAACTCGTCGTTGGTCCTGTGGAACGCGTCGTCCTCATTGCGGGCGAGCGGCTCACTGCGAGCGTCAGGGGCCTGAATGGATTTGGCTCTACCGGACGCTCATCGGAGGAGTGTTAATATGAACCTGCTATCGCGACGGAGCGTTCTCGCCATCGCCGCCGTTGTCGATGTCGCGTTGCATTCGAGGTCTGCGCCGGTTGCGGCGAAGGCCCTTGCAGCACGCCACAAGTTGCCTCCCCGCCACCTGGAGACTTTGCTCCAGGGGCTCGTTCACGCCAAAATCCTCAAGGGCGTGCGCGGACCACGGGGCGGCTATGAACTCGCGCGCGAACGCCGACGCATCACCGTCGGCGAAATCGTCCGCACGGCCATGTCGCTGAGCACCGCCGATCCGGACGATCTGGGCGCGAACTCGCTGCTTCTGGAGCGCGTCATCGACCCGACCGTCAAGAAGGCGGGCGAGTCGTTTCTCGCCAACCTCGACGCCATCACCGTCGAGAGCATGTGCGAATCGGCCGAACAGGCCCACGTGCTCGACGACGAGAAGGCCGCGGGCGATTTTGCTATCTAGCATCGATATAGTCGCCGTTATATAGAATGACCTCGGTTAAAGTGTCGCCGGGCCGCGCTCTTAAGGCGCGCGCCCGGCGCTGCTGACGGAGGAGCGCGCGATGACGACAGCTGCAGGCGCCCGGGCCAGGCCTGGCCGGGGAAGGGTGTACGAATCGATCACCGAAACGATCGGCGACACCCCGCTGGTGGCGCTCGACCGCCTGGCCAAGGAAAAGGGGGCTGTCGCCCGGCTTCTCGGCAAACTCGAATTCTTCAATCCGATCGCCAGCGTCAAGGACCGCATCGGCGTGGCGATGATCGACGCGCTCGAGGCGCAGGGCAAGATCGCCCCCGGCCGCGGCGTTCTGGTCGAGCCGACTTCGGGCAACACCGGCATCGCGCTGGCTTTCGTCGCCGCCGCGCGCGGCTACAAGCTGATGCTGGTCATGCCGGAATCAATGTCCATCGAGCGCCGCAAGATGCTGGCGCTGCTGGGCGCCGAGCTCGTGCTCACGCCGGCCGCGCAGGGCATGAAGGGCGCGATCGCCAAGGCCAACGAAATCGTCGCCGCGACCCCGGGCGCCGTCATTCCCCAACAGTTCGAAAACCCGGCCAATCCCGACATCCATCGCCGCACGACCGCCGAGGAGATCTGGAACGACACGGATGGGACGGTCGACATCGTGATCTCGGGCGTCGGAACCGGCGGAACGATCACCGGCGTCGGCCAGGTCTTGAAGGCGCGGAAACCCAGCGTGCGGATGATCGCGGTCGAGCCGGAGGATTCGCCGGTGCTGTCGGGCGGCTCTCCCGGTCCCCACAAGATCCAGGGAATCGGCGCCGGCTTCGTGCCTCCCGTTCTCGACCGAAGCGTCATCGACGAGGTCGTCGCGGTCGGCAATCAGACGGCCTTCGATACGGCCAGGCTGACGGCGCGCCTCGAGGGAATCCCGGTCGGGATCTCGTCGGGCGCCGCCATCGCCGCCGCCATCGACGTCGGCCGGCGGCCCGAGAACGCCGGCAAGACGATCGTGATCATCATCCCCTCCTTCGCCGAGCGCTACCTGTCGACCGCGCTGTTCGAGGGCTTGTGAAAGGCGCGCGGCGACCGCTCTTCGCGGCGCTCTCGGAAAAATGAATGCCTCCGCATGCCGTAATAGGCGATAAGCGACGGGGCGCGTCGGCGCTCGGCGCCGTCCATGTGGGATTGCAGGGTTTTTTTTGTGGATCGCAGGCGGTTTCTCTCGGCGCTGTCGCTGGCCGGCGCGTCTTTCCTGGCCGGCAGGGCGGGCTCCGAGGCCGCGCAGTCGAACGCGGTCGACATTCACGCGATCCTCGACGATCCCGGGGCGCCGGTCGGCGGGAATCCGGACGGCGACGTCACGATCGTCGCCTTCGTCGACTACAATTGCCCGTACTGCAAACGGTCCGAGCCGGATCTGCAGCGCCTCGTCTCGATCGACGGGCGGATCAAGCTCATTTATAAAGACTGGCCGATCCTGGCGCCGAGTTCGGTCGTCGCCGCGCGGCTGGCGCTCGCCGCCAAATCCCAGGGCAAGTATGAGCCCGCACACGCGGCGCTGATGGCGCTCCGGGGTCCGAAGGGCTCGGAAGCAGCCATGCGCGACGCGGTCGCGGCGGCCGGCGTCGACATGACCCGGCTTGACCGAGATCTCAAGGCGCATAAGACCGAGATCGCCGCGCTTCTCAAGCGCAATGCGGGGCAGGCGGACGCCCTTGGACTGCAGGGCACGCCCGTCTACCTCATCGGCCCCTACCTCGTGGAAGCGGCGCTGGACTACGACGGGTTCAGCGACGTTGTCACGAAGTTCCGCGCGCAGATCGGCAAGTGATCGCGTCGGGAACTGATCACGCCTCCGACGCCGGCGCGAACACGCGCAGGCGGTGCCCGTCCGGGTCGAGCGCGACGAAGGTGAAACCGAAATCCATCCGGGTCGGCTCGAGCGCGATCGCGGCGCCCTTGTCGCGCCACGCGGCGCAGAGCGCCTCGACCTCGGCTTTGCTCCCGGCCGTGAAGGCGATCTCGCCGCCGCCAGCGGCGTTGGCCGGCGGCCTGACGCCGTCGCGCTTCCATAACCCCAGCGTCAGGCCCGCAGCGGCGGCCAGCATGGCGAAGGTGGGCGATGAGTTCGACAGCCGGCCGGCCGAGGATCGAGGCGTAGAACGCCTCGCTCCTGGCGACGTCGTCGACATAGACGATGATGAAGGTGACGTTGGACATGGGATCGGCTCCGGTTGAACGGAGCGACCCCTACCCGGCGCCGCTGTCAGATTCCGTCAGCAGCGGGCGGCGGCGCGGCCGGAGCGAGAAAATAGGGCTCGACCGGCCCGGTCAGCTTGATCAGCAACGGATTGCCCCTTCGGTCCCGGGTCCTGCCGACCGGGGTGCGAATCCAGCTCTCGCTGACGCAATATTCCTCGACGTCCTGACGCTCGGCGCCGCGGAACCGGATGCCGACGCCGCGCGCCAGAGCCGCCTCGTCATAGAATGGGCTTGCCGGATCGACGCTCAGCCGATCGGGAGGGCATTCGGTCGAACGGCTGGGCTCGGTCATCGGGAGCGTCCCTCGACTCCTTCGCCCGCTTCGGATCGAGGCGGCGGGGGGACGGTCGTTCTGGGCGGAACTCAGACGGCGAGAGCCTTGACGCGCTTGGTCAGGCGCGAAATTTTGCGTGAGGCGGCGTTGCGGTGGACGATGCCCTTCTGGGCGGCGCGCGCCAGCTTCGGCTCGGCCGCGTGCAGGGCCTCCGCCGCCGCCTTCGGATCCTTGGAGGCCAGCGCCTCCTCGACCTTGCGAACGAAGGTGCGCATTTCGCTGCGGCGAGACTTGTTGACCTCGGTGCGGCGGATGGTCTGGCGAGCGGCTTTCTGGGCCGACTTGGTATTGGCCATAAAACTCGATTCCCTCGGGCGCGTTTCGACATGCGCTTTGGCGCAAAAAGAATAGGGCCGGGCGAAGGCCCAGCCTGGATCGCGCGCTTATATGCTTTTCGGCCCGCCGGCGTCAACCGCCGAACGCGAGCCGCCACGCATGCGGCAGCAGGCCTTGAGGGGCGGACATGAGATTTGCCGCCATGGCGGAGCGCGCCCCGACGATCGTATCGACGACGCCGGAGAGGAGGCCGACGATCGCGAGCGTCGCCAGCGCCAGCGTCGCTATGGGCTGATCCCACGCGGGCTTCAGGCGCGCGGCAGCGTGGGGCTCGCCCCGCGGAAGGCGAAGCGCGCCGGCCGCTTCTGGGCGAAGGCCAAGCGCCCCTCCGCGAAGTCCGGCCCCAGCGCCGCCTGCTCGGTCAGCGCCCGAAAGGCCGGGGTCTCGACGGTCATGCCGCCGGCGATCGCCTCGACCGCCCGCTTGCCGCCGCGGATCGAGGCCTGGCTGAGATCGGCCAGGCCACGAGCGTAACCGAGCACGGTCTCGCGCAGCGCCGTCTCGACTTTGCGGTCGATCAAGCCGATCGACAGCGCCTCGTCGGTTTCGATCCGCCGCCCGGTGAAGAGGATGTCCTTGGCGCGGGCCGGGCCGACCAGTTCGACGAGACGACGGGTCTCGGCGTGGCCGTAGACGAGCCCGAGTCTCGCCGGCGTGATGGCGAGATAGGCGTCGGCGGCGCAAAATCTCAGGTCGCAGGCGAGCGCCACGGCGAGGCCGCCGCCGACGACGTTGCCCTGCAGCACCGCGATGGTCGGACGGTCGATCTCCATCAGCGCCCGGAGACCATCCTGGATGGCGTCGCCGTAATCGCGGGTGGCGGCCGCGTCGCTGTAGACCTCATCAAATTCCGAAATGTCGGCGCCGGCGCTGAAATGGCCGCCCGCGCCCTCGGCGATCACGACGAGCGCGTCCGGCTGCGCCTCGATCGAAGTCCGGATCGCCGGAAGCGCTCGCCACATGGCGCGCGAGATGGCGTTGCGCCGCTCGGGACGGTTCAGAACGATCCGGGCGAACGGCGGCTCGAAACTCAGGGAGATGTCGGTCATGGGCGCCATCGATGAGGGGGAAATGGGCGGCGCCCTTTCTGGAGCATTTGCCGGGTTGGAGCAAACGGCGCCGTGTCGTAGCGTTGGGGAGATGACGGCCCAGGGCGGCGAAGAGGGACTGAACCGCATGACGAACCACGACAATTATCCGCGCGACATGATCGGCTACGGGCGCACGCCGCCGTTCTCCGATTGGCCGAACGGGGCGCGGATCGCCGTGCAGTTCGTGATCAATTACGAGGAAGGCGGGGAGAACAATATTTTGCACGGCGACGCCGCCTCGGAGGCGTTTCTCTCGGAGATCGTTGGCGCGGCGCCGTGGCCGGGCATGCGCCACATGAACATGGAGTCGATCTACGAATACGGATCGCGCGCCGGCTTCTGGCGCCTGCATCGGATGTTCACGGAGCGGTCGGTTCCCGTCACGGTTTACGCCGTCGCCACGGCGATGGCGCGCAATCCCGACGCGGTGGCGGCGATGAACGAGGCGAAGTGGGAAATCGCCACCCACGGTTACAAGTGGATCGACTACCGCGATGCGCCTGCCGAATTGGAAGCCCAGCACATCGCCGAGGCGATCCGCATCCACACCGAGGTCGCGGGCGCACGTCCGCTTGGCTTCTACCAGGGGCGCTCGTCGGTCAACACGATCCGGCTCGGCATGGAGGAGGGCGGCTTCGTTTATTGCGCCGACGTCTATTCCGACGACCTGCCCTATTGGGCCGAGGGGCCGCGCGGGCCTCAGCTTCTCGTTCCCTACACGCTCGATTCGAACGACATGCGTTTCGCCACGCCGCAGGGCTTCAACTGCGGCGACCAGTTCTACACGTATCTGAAGGATTCGTTCGACACGCTCTACGCCGAGGGCGACGTCGCGCCAAAGATGCTGTCGGTCGGGTTGCACTGCCGTCTCGTCGGCCGCCCCGGGCGCGCGGCGTCGCTGGCTCGGTTCCTCGATTATGTGCTCAGCCACGATAAGGCGTGGGTTCCGACCCGCCTCGACATCGCCCGGCGCTGGATCCGGACCCACGCGCCGCCGGGCGGCTGGAGGCCGTCGAGGCTGACCCGGACGCTGTTCCTGGAAAGGTTCGGCGGCGTCTACGAGCACTCGCCCTGGATCGCGGCGGCGGCCTATGACGCAGGGATCAAGGCGGACGCCGACGACGCGGATGGGCTGGCGAAGGTCCTGGCGGCGGCTGCGGCGAAGGGTTCGAACGATCAGAAACGAGCGCTGATCCAAGCCCATCCGGATCTCGCTGGGCGCCTCGCGCAGGCGCGGCGCCTCACCGCCGAATCGACCGGCGAGCAGGCGAGCGCCGGCCTCGACCGGTTGAGCCCGGACGAACTCGCCCGGTTCACCGAGCTCAACGACGCCTATCGCAGCCGCTTCGGCTTCCCGTTCATCATGGCCGTCAAGGGCAAGAGCAAAGCCGAGATCCTCGCGGGCTTCGAGCGCCGGCTCGCCAACGACGCGGACGCCGAAACGCGAATGGCGCTCGCGGAGATCGACCGCATCGCGGCGCTGCGCCTTCAGGAGATCCTGGCATGAGGGGGGGCGCAAATCGGATCGTCCGAGGACGGATCCTCACTTTCGTAGCCGATCCGGCGGAGGCCGGCGCCAGCGCGCGGCGTTATGTCGAGGACGGGGCGGTTCTCATCGAGGACGGGCGAATCGCGGCGGTCGGCGAGGCGAGCGACATTCTTGCCCGCGCCCCGGCGGACGCGACGCTCGACGATCATTCGGGCGCGCTCGTCATGCCCGGGCTGATCGATGTGCACATCCACTACCCGCAGACACAGGTGATCGCCTCCTATGGCGCACAGCTGCTAGACTGGCTGCACAACTACACCTTCGTCGAGGAGCAGCGGTTCGCCGACCCGGCCCATTGCGCACGCGTCGCGGAGTTCTTCCTGGCGGAGCTCTTTCGTTGCGGCACGACGACAGCGCTCGTCTACTGCACCGTCTATCCACAATCGGCGGAGGCGTTCTTCGCCGCCGCCGAGGGCGTCGAGGCGCGCATGATCGCCGGAAAGGCGATGCTCGACCGCAATGCGCCGGCGGCGCTGCTCGATGACGTCCAGACGAGCTACGACGACACGAAAGCGCTGATCGAGCGCTGGCATGGCCGCTGCCGGCTCGGCTACGCGGTGACGCCGCGCTTCGCCATCACCTCGACGCAGGCGCAGCTCGAGGCGGCGGGGGCGCTCATGAAGGAGTTCCCCGGCGTCCACATGCAGTCGCACGTCGACGAGAACACCGACGAAATCGAGTTCGCCCGTCAGCTCTTTCCCGAGGCGCGCGACTATCTCGACGTCTATGGCCGCGCCGGTCTGCTCGGCCCGCGCTCGGTGTTCGGCCACTGCATCCACATGACGGGCGACGAGGTCGCCGCGATGGCGGAAAGCCGGTCGGTCGCGGCCTTCTGCCCAACCTCGAACCTGTTCCTCGGCTCCGGCCTGTTCGACCGGGCTCGGCTCGCCGGCGCCGGCGTCCGGATCGGGCTCGCCACCGACGTCGGGGGCGGAACCAGCTACTCGATGCTTCGGACAGCGGCCGAGGGCTACAAGGTGCTGCAGCTTGGCGGGCAATCCTGGCCGGCGGCGGAGGCCTTCTACCAGATGACCCTCGGCAACGCGCGGGCGCTGAGCCTCGAGCATGCGATCGGCTCGATCGAGGTCGGCAAGGACGCCGATCTCGTCGTCCTCGATTCGCGCGCGACCCCGGCCATGGCGCACCGGATGGAGAGGGTCGACGGCGACCTCGACCAGGAGCTGTTCGTGCTCGTCACGCTCGGCGACGACCGCGCCGTGCGGCAGACCTACGTGGCGGGCGCGCCGCGGAAGACATGAGCTTTGGAGAGGCCTTCGCGGGGCTCATGCGGCTTTGTCAAGGACTCAGGCTTTTCAGCGCGTTGAGTGCGCAAAGCTGTCGTTTTGTGAATTTGCAGCGCGTCTCCCCGCACCATGCCGCACGTCGCATCGCGCGTCAGTAGCGAAGCTTCGCGTATTGGCGCAGTTCCTCGGGCGTCGTGGCGCCGAAGCCGAAGAATTCGATGTAGGCGGGGATCATTTCGAACAGCATGTCCGTCCCGACCTGCACCTGGCATCCCTTGGCTTTCGCGGCGCGAAGCAGGGGCGTGTATTCCTCGCGCATGACGACCTCGCCGACGAAGGCGGTTGGCGAAATCGCGTCGACGTCGATCGGCATGGGTCGCCCGGCTTCATTCCGATCGGGGTGGCGTTGACGACGATGTCGTAGCCTTCCGGGTTCGCCGAACCCGTCGCCAATTTGAGCTTCGAATAGTGCGTGGCGAGCCTGTCGGCGAGCGCCTGCGAGGCTTCCGGCGCGACGTCGAAGAGGCCGAGCGCCGAAACGCCGGCGGCGGCGAGCGAGGCGGCGATCGCCGAGCCGACGCCCCCCGAGCCGACCACGAGCGCGCGCGCCCCCTCAATTCGTCGACCCTTGCGAGCAACGCCGCGCACGAACCCTTCGCCATCGAACATGTCGCCGAGCAGCGAGCCGTCCGGGCGCTTCAGGATCGCATTGGCGGCGCCGGCGATTTTGGCCGTGACGGTCAATTCGTCGACGAGGCGGACGGTCGTCACCTTGTTGGGCATCGTCACCAGGGCGCCATGCATATTGGTGACGCGGAACAGCGGCCGCAGAACCTCGGGGTAGTCTTCGCCGGTGACGCCGAGCGGCACGACGACGACGTCGATTCCCTTGGCGTCGAACCAGGGATTGTAGATCATCGGCGCCTTGAAGCCTTCAGTCGGGTAACCGAGGTGGGCGATGATTTTGGTCTTTCCGGTAATCATGACGGGTGTCTCCGACAGGGGAGTCCCCGCCGCCGGGCCCAAACGCCCGGCGGCGAGCATGCGAAGGTCGCGGTCTGGGTTAGAGCATGACGAGCTCTGATCGAGTCGCGCCGCAAACCCTCACTCTGCCCCTTCGCGGCTTCCCTCTCCCCATAGCCCGTCGAGAGACGGGCGTCCTGTCGGACGCCCTGTGGGGAGATGGGCGTCCCCTTCCCCCTCGGGAGGAAGAGCCTGCGCCGGGCGAAGACCCGGGGGTGGCCCGAAGGGCCGGATGAGGGCCAGCTGGCGCGAACTCATCAGTCTTCGAGGCGATGCACGTCGCCGAGGATGAAGACATAGGAGAAAACCCCGATGAGGGCGACGGCGCCGACGAACGCCAGCGCCCAGGTGAACGATCCCGTGGCGGCGACGATGAAGCCGATGACGATCGGCGTGATGATGCCCGCGAGATTGGCGGCAAAATTGAACAGGCCGCCCGTCAGACCCATCAGCGACTTCGGCGCGATGTCGGAGATGAGCGTCCATCCGAGTCCGACCATCCCCTGACCGAAGAAGGCGATCGAGAGAACGGTGATGACCGCCACGTTGCTGTCCATCCAGTTGGCCGTGACGATCAGCGACGCCAGCAAGAGGCCGACAATGATCGGCGCCTTGCGGGCGATGTTGGCCGAACCGGTCGACTTCAAAAGCTTGTCCGAAACCCAACCGCCCGCCAGCACGCCGATCGCGGCCGCGATAAACGGCAGCACGGCGAAGAAGCCGACCTTGACCCAGGGCATGTGGCGCGCGGTGGCCAGATAGGTCGGGAACCAGGTCAGGAAGAACACCAGCGTCGAATTGCCGGCGAACTGACCAATGCCCGCGCCCCAGACCTGCCGATAGGACAAGAGCCTTTTGACATTGGCCCAGGAGAAGGGCGCCTTCTCGTGCACGGTCGTCGCGAAGCCGCCGCCCGCGGCGATATAGTCGAGTTCGGCTTTGTTGACGCTCGGGTGGTCCGCAGGCTCGCGATAGCGCCAATAGAAGATGACGCCGAGGATGATGCCGGCGACGCCGACGACGATGAATAGCGCCTGCCAGCCATAGGCCGCCATCAGCATGAACAGGAACGGACTGAAGAAGGCCAGGCCGACATATTCGCCGACGGTGTAGATGCCCGTCGCCGTTGCGCGTTCCTGCTGTGGAAACCAGGTTCCCACGATCCGGCTGTTGGTCGGGAAGCACGGCGACTCGGCGACGCCGAGGCCGAAGCGGTAGAGCAGCAGGGTCCCGATGCCGCCCGCGGTGGCTTGCAGCAGGGTGAACAACGACCAGAACGTCAAGGAGAGGAAATACGTGAGTCTCGAACCGAACCGGTCGAGGAAAACGCCGCCGGGAATTTGCACGGCGGCGTAGGTCCAGGAGAAGGCGGAGAACACGATCCCCATCATGGCCGCGTCGATGCCGAGATCGTGGCGAAGCGACGGAGCGGCGATGCCGAGCACAGTTCGATCAAGATAGTTGATCATCGTGCTGACGGCGATGAGCGCGAGAATTCCCCAGCGCGCCCGTGTCGGTTTCGCAGCCATCTTGAAACTGGATGTGGATAGTGTGGCGTTGACCATTTTTGTCGTCTCCCTCCCTGTTGCGTTTTTGGCTCGCGCCGCTTTCCCTCATCCGGCCTCTTGCGCGGCCACCTTCCCCCGAGGGGGAAGGGGACGCCCCTCTCCCACAGGGAAAGGGAAGCCCACAAAGCGGCAGTGTGAGGGACTGCGGCGAGATTCTCGACCAGACTTCCTAGTGCTCCCAAAGCTTGCGCATAAGGTTTCCTTGCTCACGCCGATTTTGCACGCCTGACCTCGGGAGCCGGATCGGCGTCGACTGCGTCGCGATCGATTTCGCTGTGGCAGACCATGATTGCCAGCCGGGCGACGTCTTCGGGACCGGCCGCCCGGGTCAGCACCGAGCGCGGGATCTCCAGCGCATAAGGAATGTTTTGCGGCATCCGCGCGAGAATGCCGCGGATATCGATGCCGCCTTCGCCGGGGAACAGGCGCTCGTCGCGCGCGGTGTGAATGGCGCCGGGATGGGTGTGCGCCCATTCCTTCGGCGCGTCGCAGAGATGGGCGAAGCGGAACCATTCGCGTGGGCAGCGGCCGAGCTCTTCGACGCTCGAATTCGAGCGATCCATGTGCAGCATGTCGACGAGGATGCCGGCGTTGCTGCGCTCAGCCGCCCGCACGACCTCGACGGCGGCGGCGAGAGTCCCGGTTTCCGTCCAGTGCGGGAACTCGAGGCTGACGAAGATGCCGTAGGGCTTGGCCAAATCGCAGAGCCTCCCGAAGCGGTCGATGACTCGCGCGCGATCCGGGTCCGGCGCCTGGGCGATGATATTTTTGGCGCCAAGCTCAGCCGTCACCTCGAGGGCTGGAATATAGCTTTCCGGCTCGATGTGAGGGTCCATGCGGAAGAGTTCCATGTCGTTGACTTCGATACCCGTCGCGGCCAGGGCGGCCTTGGTTTTGCGCAACGCGGCCTTGTCGCTCGTCAAATCGACGAGGTCCTCCGTCGGAGTCACCTTTGTGGTGCGCAGGCCGACATAGCGGTAGCCCGCCCGCGCCGCGACTTCGACAACGTGAGGCGGCGTCAGGGACAGAACAGTCAGATGCGCCAGCGAATAATCGTGTTTCATGGCGTCTTTCCTCAGTTCGCGGCGCCAGGAGGGAGCGCCATATGCGCCATCCGGCTCGGCAACCGCCGCCCGAGCTTTTCCTCCAGTTCGGCCGCCACGGGCTTCAGCTTTAGCCAATCGATCCCACTCTTCACGCCCATGGAATCGAGCGCATAGACGGCGTCCTCGGTGGAGATGTTGCCGGTCGCGCCGGGAATGAACGGACAGCCGCCGACGCCGCCGACCGCCGCATCGTAGATCGCCACCCCGGCCTGCAGGCCTGCGAACATGTTGGCGAGCCCGAGCCCGCGGGTATCGTGCAGATGCAGCGAGATCTTGGCGTCCGGACGAATCGCGTCGCGAACCGCCTCGACGGACTCATAGACCTGCTTGGGGTTGGCGAGCCCGGCGCTGTCCGCGATGTTGATCTCGTGAGCGCCGATGTTGCTGTAGATCTTTGCGATCTCGACGACCCTGGAGAGCGGAATGGCGCCTTCGAATCCGCAACCGAGCGCCGACTGGATGCCGGCGCGCACAGCGATGCCCTTGGACAGCGCGCGTTCGATGGTCGGCGTGATGTCGGCGAGCGCCTCGCTCACCGACTTGTTGGCGTTTTTGCGACTGTGGGTCTCGCTCGCCGATACGGAAATCGAAAGGTGCTTGACGCCCGCCGCAATCGCCCGATCGAGCCCGGCGCTGTTGAGGACCAGGGCCGAGTAGGTCACGCCCTCGACCGGTTTCAGCGCCGCGATGAGCGCGTCGGTGTCGGCCATCTGCGGCACGCGCTTGGGGTGGACGAAAGAGCCCACCTGGATGCGCTTGAGGCCGGCGGCGATGAGCGCTTCAACGAGCGCGACCTTCTCCTCGAGCGAGAAAATGCGCTTCTCGTTCTGCAGTCCGTCGCGCAGCGCTTCGTCTTCGATCAGGACTTCGGGCGCCAGTTTCACGGGGGTCTGCCCTCTCGCTCGGTTTCAATCGGTGCTGACGTGGCCGACCTTGCGGCCGGGCGAATAGATGTCGAGGATGTTCCAGTGGCCGGCGGTCGGCGTCGGATTGTTCTTCATGGCGACGTCGATGACGCAGGGCTTGCCGGAAGCGATCGCCTTCTCGAGCGCCGGCTTGAACTCCGCCGCCGAACGGATGCGGACGCCGTCGATGCCATAGGCTCTCGCTATCGCCGCGTAATCGGGCGTCCATTCGCCCCCCGTCGAGGGGAACGTGGTGCCGTAGGTCAGGCCGTAATGCGCCTTCTGCAAACCGGCGATGGTGCCGAACGCATTGTTGTTCATGACCACCCAGACGACCGCGAGGTTCTCTTCCTGGGCTGTCACCAGCGCGGCCGGGTTCTGCCCGAAGCCACCGTCGCCGACGAGCGAGATCACGACGCGGTTCGGCGCGGCGATCTTGGCGCCCAGCGCCGCCGGCGGCCCGAAGCCCATCGTCGCAAAGCCGCCCGGCGTCAGCACGCTGCCCGGCGTATAGATCGGGAATTGCTGGCCGACGCCGTTCTTGTTCCAGCCGACGTCGGTGGTGATGATCGCGTCGTGCGGCAGCACGGCGCGCACGTCGGCGAGAATGCGCTCCGGCATCATCGGGAAACTGGAGCTCTCGGCCATCTCCCGGTTGCCGGCCTTGAACTCCTCGCGCACCTTGGCGATCTCGCGGACCACGGCTTCGCTGCGGCGTGGCGTCGGATAGAGCTCTTTGGCCACGCGGTTCAGCGTCTTCAGCGCCTGTTTGAGGTCGGCGACCGCGCCGATCTCGGTCGGATAATTGCGGCCGATCTCGCTCGGCTCGATATCGATGTGGATGAGCTTGGCCGGCGGAAACGCGAACGTGTATTCCGGCTCCCAGGAGCTCGAGTTCGGCTTCCTTGAAGCGCGTGCCGAGCGCCATCACCCAGTCGGCGGTACGGCACTTGTCGTTGATGAACTTGGTGCCCCAGAAGCCGGTCATGCCGAGCGTCAGCGGATGATCGTCCGGCAACGCGCCCTTGCCCATCAGGCTGAACGCCACCGGAATGCCCATGTGATCGACGAACGCCTTGAGCTCGTCCGTGGCTCTCGCCAGCACGACGCCGCCGCCGATCATGAGAACCGGGTTGCGGGCTTCGCCCAGCGCACGAACGATCCGGGCCGCCGTATCGGCGTCGAGATCGGGCTTGGCCAGCGTCTTGACGTTGTGGCTCAGCCGATCGAAACGCGAGACGTCGACTTCCCTAGAGAAGATGTCCATCGGCACGTCGACCAGCACCGGGCCGGGCTGGCCGCTCTCGGCCAGAAGGAACGCCTTCTCGATGATCTCCGGGAAGAGGTCCGGACTTTCCACGCGCCAGGCGCGCTTGACGAACGGCTTGTAGATCTCGAACTGCGCGCCGTCGGCGTGGAGGTTCACTTCCTGATGCGGATGCTTGCCGTAGTAGTGGCTCGGCACGTCGCCGGCGATGACGACCATCGGGATGCAGTCGAGCGCCGCGTTGGCGACGCCGGTCGCGGCGTTGGTGAGGCCGGGGCCCAAGATGGGTCAGCAGCACCGAGGCCTTGCCGGTCACACGCGCATAGCCGTCCGCGGCGTGCGCGGCGATCTGCTCGTGCCGGACGTTGACGAAGTGCAGCTTGCTGTTGGCCATCGCCGAAAGCACGGCGATGTTGGTGTGGCCGCACAGCCCGAAGACGTGCGTGACCCCGCGCGCTTCGAGATACCGGACGAGTTGGTGAGAGATGAGATCGCGCATGTCGAAATAATCCTCGGGAGCGTCTGGAGTCCGATCGAGCGTTCGGATCAGGTCGTGATCAGGTTGCCTTCGTCGAGCTCGAGCGCCGGATCGTAGAACGCCCCGAACAGCTCTTCGTCGGAAGGCCGGTCCTCCTTGATCGGAACCGAGACCCAGGTCGTGTTCATGTAGTGCTTCAGGTGCACGTTCTCGGAGACGATGTTGCCGCCCCAGGTGCCGCACCCCAGGCTCGAGGTCATCGGCATGCCGTTGTTGAACGCGCCGGCGTTCGCCTTCGACTGCGGCTGACGCACCATGATGCGTGACACCGGCGCGGCGAGCGCAAGCTGGTGAATGTGGTCCTCGTTGAACGAGTAGATGCCGCAGGAATGGCCCTTGCCGCCGACGTCGTAGATCGCGCGCATCATCGTCAGCGCCTGGTCGAAGCCCTGGTACTTGTAGACGGCCGAGCAGCGTCGTCAGCTTCTCGCTGGAGAAGAGATGCTGCCTTGCCGATGCCGTCGCCGTTGACGATGATGAACTTGCGGTCGTCGGGAATGGTGAAGCCCGCCGCCTTGGCAAGCTGCTGCGGGGCGATCGCGACCGTGTCCGACGTCCGGTGGTTCTCGTCGTCCCACATCGCGCGGCGGAGCTTCGCCTTCTCCTCGTCATTGGCGAGGTAGCCGCCTTCGGATTGCAGCTGCTTCAGCAGCTTGTCGAAGATCGAGGCCTCGATCAGGAGATTGCCGTCGGCCGAGCAGCCCGAACCGAAGTCGGACGTCTTGGACAGGCGGGTGTTGCGCGCCGCTTCCTCGATGTTGGCGGTCTCGTCGATGACCATGGTCGAATTGCCGGCGCCGACGCCGTAGGCGGGCGTCCCGGAGCTGTAGGCCGCGCGCACCATCGGCTGGCCGCCGGTGGCGATGATGAGATCGGCGCGCGCCATCAAGGCCTGCGACATCGGAATGTTGACCTTGGTCAGGCACTGCAGAATGTCCGGCGGCGCGCCTTCGCGCTCGAGCGCCTCGCGCATCAGCCGCACCGTCTCGAACGAGGTCTTCTTGCTGCGCGGATGCGGCGAGAACACCACCACGTCGCGCGCCTTGATGCCGTAGATCGCGTTGCCGGCCGGCGTCAGATCGGGATTGGTCGTCGGCACGATGCAGGCGATGATGCCGACGGGCTTGGCGTATTTGACGATGCCCTTCTCGGGCAACTCCTCGATGATGCCGACGCTCTTCTGGCGCAGCGCATCGCGTAACACGCCGCGGATCTTCAGGCGCTTGCCCATGCGGCTGACCTTGTCGCCGAGGCCGGATTCGGCAATCCCCATGTCGACGAGCCGAGTGAACGTGACCTTGTTGGCGACGGCCCAGGCGACGGCCTGGCACAGGCGATCGACACGCGCCTGATCGTAGGTCTCGATGATCGCCGCGGCCTTGCGGGCGCGGGCGAAAACTTCGTCGAGCTCCTGCTGCTGCTCTTCAGTGATGCCTTTTTTCACTTCCGACATGGGATTGTCTCCTCTGCGTCTCTCCCACAGCTCGCTTCAGTTTCCGGCGCCGGAAACTCTTTGTGGCCGCCGGGCGCCTGGAGCGCTCGTGCGGCGTTTCGGCGCAACGTACGCCTGTGCGAGGCGCTCGTCACACGGGGCGTTCGGAGTCAAACCGGTTGTGTTCACGGGATCGGACGTCCCGACGTCGCCCCACGCCTCGATCGTGACGGATGTCGCGGAGCGCCGGTTCGGCGCGATCGACGGGCGCGAAAGCGACCTGCAAGCGTTCGGCCGGCCCAAGCCCGACGTGGTTCCGGCGACAATCTCGCGCCAGGCGCCGTTTCGAGCCGCTTGCCTGCAAGGCCAACCGGAAGACTGAATGGGATGCAACGCGTTTCTCCCTGCGGCGCCGATGGCGCCTCCCAAGTGGTCCCGCCTGTCTTGACGCAAGCCGATAAGAGCAATTATGTACGAACTAGTTCGTGTGTCAAGAGATCGAACCGCAGAATGTCGCGCAACGGCGCAAAAAAAAATCGGTTGCGCGAAATTCCCGCAACCATCGCCTCGGGAGGACCCGAAGATCCGCCGCGGCTGCGCCAAAGGCCGCGGCTTTGTCATGTCAGAGACCGGCCCAGGCGTCCGAATTGATTACCGGTTGGAATTACGAATGGCAGGACAATTCATTTGAGGAGCTTGGCAAAAACGAATACGAGAACGGCGCACCGATGAACGTCCTTAAGCGGATGTCCTGCGGCGCTTTTATACGGAGGCGGGGCCTCGCCGGGAGAACATCGGGAGGCGAAGGCGAGCCAATGCAAGTGTTCGTTTCGCAGTCTTTGAGCGAAACGATCTTTGCGTGGTCGAGCGGTGACGGAAACCAACAGGAAACCGGCGAGAGCAACAATCATGTCAGATCTGGAAATCGTATGGACGAAGGTCGACGAAGCCCCGGCGCTCGCGACCTATTCTCTGCTGCCGATCGTCAAGGCCTTCGTCGGCGCGGCCGGCGTGTCGGTCAAGCTGAAGGACATCTCGCTCGCCGGCCGCATCCTCGCCACCTTCCCGGAAAAGCTCACCCCGGCGCAGAGACACAGCGACGAACTTGCCGAACTCGGCGCGCTGGCGACCAAGCCTGAGGCCAACATCATCAAGCTGCCGAACATTTCGGCCTCGATCCCTCAGCTCAAGGCCGCGATCAGGGAACTGCAGGGCAAGGGCTACGACATCCCGGACTATCCCGAGGACGCCACGACCGAGGCCGAGAAGGATGTCAAGGCCCGCTACGGCCGAGTGCTCGGCAGCGCCGTCAACCCGGTGCTGCGCGAGGGCAATTCCGACCGCCGCGCCGCCGGCGCGGTCAAGCAGTACGCCCGCAACCACCCGCACAAGATGGGCGCCTGGACGCCGAACTCGAAGTCGCATGTGGCGCACATGACGGGCGGCGATTTCTACGGCTCGGAAGTCTCGACCACCGTCGAGACCGCGACCAACGCGCGCATCGAGCTCGTCGGCGCCGACGGCAGGGTCTCCGTCCTGAAGGACAAGCTGGCGCTCAAAGCCGGCGAGGTCATCGACGCCGCGGTGATGAGCCGCAAGGCGCTGCGCGCCTTCATCGCCGCTGAGATCGAGGCCGCCAAGCGGGAGGGCGTGCTGTTCTCGCTGCATCTGAAGGCGACGATGATGAAGATCTCCGATCCCATCATGTTCGGCCACGCCGTGTCCGTCTTCTTCGCCGACGTGCTCGAGAAGCATGCGGCGACGCTGAAGACGCTCGGCGTCAATCTCAACAACGGCTTCGGCGATCTCCTGGCGAAGATCGAGACGCTGCCGGAGGCCGAGAAGGCCGCGATCAAGGCCGACATTGCAGCGGCCTATGCGAGCCGGCCGCCGCTCGCCATGGTCAATTCCGACAGGGGCATCACCAACATGCACGTGCCGAGCGACGTGATCGTCGACGCCTCGATGCCGGCGATGATCCGCGAGTCGGGCCGCATGTGGGGCCCCGACGGCAAGCTGCACGACGTCAAGGCGGTGATCCCGGACCGCTGCTACGCGACGATCTATCAGGCGACCATCGAAGACTGTAAGGCCCACGGCGCGTTCGATCCCAAGACCATGGGATCGGCGCCGAACGTCGGGCTGATGGCGCAGAAGGCCGAGGAATACGGCTCGCATGACAAGACCTTCGAGGTCCCCGCCGACGGAACGGTGCGCGTCGTCGCCGAGGACGGCGCGATTCTCCTCGAACGTCCGGTCGAGACCGGCGACATCTTCCGCGCCTGCCAGGTCAAGGACGCGCCGATCCAGGATTGGGTCAAGCTCGCGGTGCGCCGCGCACGCCTCAGCAACACGCCTGCAGTGTTCTGGCTCGACGCCAAGCGGGCCCATGACGCCGAGATCATCGCCAAGGTCGAAAAGTACCTGAAGGACCACGACACTGCGGGTCTCGACATCCGCATTCTGTCGCCGGTCGAAGCGATCAAGTTCTCGCTCGAGCGCATCCGCAAGGGCCTCGACACGATTTCCGTCACCGGCAACGTGCTGCGCGACTATCTGACCGACCTATTCCCGATCATGGAGCTCGGCACGTCCGCCAAGATGCTGTCGATCGTCCCGCTCATGGGCGGCGGCGGCCTCTTCGAGACCGGCGCCGGCGGTTCGGCGCCCAAGCACGTGCAGCAGTTCCAGGAAGAGGGATACCTGCGCTGGGATTCGCTGGGCGAGTTCCTCGCCCTCGGCGTGGCGCTCGAGCACCTGGCCCAGGTCTACAAGAACCCCAAGGCTCAGGTGCTCGCCGAGACGCTCGACGAGGCCAACGGCAAGGTTTTGGACCACAACCGGTCCCCGGCCCGCAAGGTCGGCGAGCTCGACAACCGCGGCAGCCACTTCTATCTCGCCCTCTATTGGGCTCAGGCGCTGGCTGCCCAGACCAAGGATCCGGAGTTGAAGGCCCGCTTCAAGCCGCTGGCTGAGGCGCTCGCCAAGAACGAGGCGCAGATCAACGCCGAGCTCGTCGGCGCCCAGGGCAAGCCGGTCGACATGGGCGGATACTACGTCCCCGACTTCGCCAAGACGTCGGAAGCGATGCGGCCGAGCGCCACGTTGAACGCCGTGATCGACGCCCTATGACGCGCCGTCCGGCGCGCTGCGGCCAAATGAGGCCGAACGCGCGTCGCCTTCGACCGCACCAGGCTCAGATCCGCAAGGGCTCGACGACCATTTCGACCTCGACCCACAACGTCCCCAACCGCCTCGGCATCGACACGAGCGTCTATCTCGGCTCGGCGGAACTGGCGGCGGTGTGCGCGGTCCTCGGCCGCATCCCGACCATGGAGGAGTACGTCGCGCGTTCGGCTCCGGTCGGCAAGAAGACGGCCGAGATCTACCGCACTATGAACTTCGACCAGATCCCCGCGTTTTCCCGCGCGGCCTGACCGACACGCTCGGGAGACGGCCCGACCCCGGCGCCTCCCGTTCCCGGGCGCGGATTGAGCCTTTTCAAGGCGTTGCGGCGGATTTTGCGGGCGCTCGTCCCGCGGCTCGCCGGCCGGCAGGCCGCCGGCCCGAAGCCGGAGGCTCCATTCGGGCGACGCCCGCCTCTCGCCGCGCCTCCACCGCGAGGGGCTGTCGCAGCGATCGGATTCCCGGGCGCGGATTCAACGTTTTCAAGAGTTTGTGGCGGGTTTTCCGGGCGGCCGTCGGCTGCCGTGGCGGCGGGCCGAAACGTCCCGCGCCCATGCTGAGGACCGACGCAACGCGTCGCGTCTCGAAGCATGGTTGGGCGCGCGGCGACCGCCAGGGCCGGCGCAATCCCGGGCGCGGATTCAACCTTTTCAAAGGGTTGCGGCGGGTTTTCCGGGCGGCCGTCGGCTGCCGAGGCGGCGGGCCGAAACGTCCCGCTCTCATGCTGAGGAGCGACGCAACGCGTCGCGTCCCGAAGCATGGTTGGGCGTGCGGCGACGGCCATGGCTGTCGCAATCCCGGGCGCGGATTCAACCTTTTCAAAGGCTTGCCGCGGAATTCCCGGGCGGCCCCGACTGCCAAGCCGGGCGCCTGGAGGTCCGTCATCGCGAGAAACCCCCGGACTTGATCCGGGGGGACGCGGCGATCCAGAAGAACCCAGGGCGCCAAACGTTCCCCTGCATCGCCACGCCGCTTCGCGGCTCGCGATGACCGCATGGAATTTGACGAGCGCGGGTTACAATACATATTGCACTTGATAGTCACGGCCAATCGCCACGCCCCTCACCCAACCCTCTCCCTGCTGAAGCGGGGCCAGGGGAAGTTGCGCGGACGTTCTCCGTATGATGAGAACCAAGATAGAACATATCCGTTCGCCTGGCAAGAAATTGTCGCCTCGCTAGCCTTTTGCTGACCAGCCCGCGGGGATTGCGCACATGCGCAGACCTGCGTCCCCCCATTGCGTGAGAGGCGAAACGGGTCAGGGGGCGGTCTCGCGCGCCTATCCAAGACGGGAGCGCCGATGCGATTCGGTTAGAATTCATCTCGCTCAAGCGGTCAAAACCTGACGCTTGGTTCCCACGCCGAGGGACCGGACCCGAGGGGACAGCGGATGGCGGGAGTCGGTAGAGTAGGAGTGTGGCGCGGTGGCTTTAGGTTGAGCATATCGGTTTGCCGCCCCTTTCGTCTGGCGGTGCCTTAGTGGCTCGACCGTGACTCCGTTTCCACACCCCCCTCATCGAACCGGACAGGCAAATTTCTTGCACCCGGCTCTCGGACAAGACCTCACGCCTTCGTCCACGGCACGTCGTGCCCAAGCCGGGTCAGACGTACGAGCCCGAAGTGCCCGTAGAGATGCGAGAGTGGATAGCTCCCGCCCTTGCGTCGCCTGATCTTGTGCTTGGCGCGCAACCACCGGCGCAACCGCACCGCCGCGTAGGCGTCGAGCGCCCGATACGCCTTGCTGTAAGCGCCTACCGAGAAGTAGTTCGCCCATCCGCGCAGCGTGCGGTTCACTTTGCCCACCAGCGTCGTGGTCTCTTGCCATGTGCCCGATCGGTCGGTCAGCGCGTGGATCTTGTCGACCGCGCGCTGAATGCTCTTCTTTGACGGCCGGTAGCCGATACGGGCTTGGCCGGTCCTCGCCGAGTACATCCGCCCGAACGTGTATCCCAGGAAGTCGAACTCTCCTTCCGGCACTTTGCAGATGCGCGTCTTCTCCTCGCTCACCGTCAGCTTCAGCTTGCCCATGATCTCCCGCAGTCGCTGCAAGGCTTCTTCGGCCTTGCCCCGTCTGCACAGGATCACGAGGTCGTCGGCGTAGGTCACGAGCCGCGAGCCGAGGCTTCGCTCGAGCCCGAACATCTTCCATCCCAGCACGAACCGGCGCATGTAGATATTCGCCAGCAAGGGTGAGATCGGCGAGCCTGCGGAATGCCGCGCCGCTTGTCCCGCGCCTCGGTCGTGCGCGTCTTCCGGCCTCGATCGTCGGTTTCTTCCACGGGGCAATCCAGCCACATCCTGATCAGATGCAGCACGCGCCGATCGACGATCCGGCGCGCTGCCGACTTGAGAAGCTCGGCATGGGGAATGCTCCCGAAGTAGTCCGCGAGGTCGGCGTCCACCACGTCCGGATGGCCGCGAAACAGCAACTCCTCCACCTCGACCACCGCCTGTTGGGCGTTTCGCCCCGGGCGGTAGGCGTAGAGTTCCGGTGGAAGATCGGCTTCGAAGATCGGCTCCAGCACCAGCATCGCTGCCGTCATGCAGACCCGATCCCGCAAGGTCGAGATGCCCAGCGGCCTGAGCTTGCCGTTGGCCTTCGGTATGTACACGCGTCTGATTGGTTCCGGTCGGTAAGTCTCCTGCCTGAGCGCAAGCGCCAGTTCGCCCAGCCACCGCTCGACCCCGTACGCCTCGACCGCCTCGAAGTCCTGACGGTCCACGCCCGGCGCGCCCTTGTTGGAGCGGCACTGGGCATAGGCGTGCGCCAGAATGTCCTCGCGGCTGATCTTGTCGTAGAGGGCGTAGAAGCGGTAGCCGGCTTCTGCCTTCGCTTTCGCGTGCAACGCCGTCTGCAGTTTCTGAACGCTATCCGGAGTTGATAGGCTGCCCAATCTCCAGGTCCTTCGCTACGTCTTGCGTCTCATCTTGAACTGAGGTCCCTTCCCTCCCCCGGCGTTACCCGGCTTCATCGGTACTACGAACCTCTCCGCCACCCCGCAGCGCCCGGCCTGTCCCTCGCGGGCGTCCGGTTGGTCATCCCTGACCACGCCGTGGGGCTTCCCGTGTTGCGCGCGCTTTCCTTCATGTACGTGCTGCCGCCACTACCCCGGTGCAGCGACTGGGCGTCGTCTTCGCTCTTCTCACCCAGCCGTAACAGCCTTCCCCGAATACGTCGTCGGGTCGGCCTGCACATCGTCCTTTTCGAGGCTTGCTCGGCGTTCACTCGCGTTGCGGCCCGCACACTCGCGCCGTCACCTATATGTGACGCGCTATACCGAAGGCTTCAGCCATTTCGTCACCTCCATGACTGCTCCGGTTGCTTCCGGCTGGAGCGTTTCGCCGGGTGGGGCTCGCACCCACTGGAAAGCGCCGCCTTTCACGGCGCACAGGTAATGCGGACGTAGCGGGCCGCGGACTTGGACATTTCAGCCGCGATCAACCCCAGCATGTGGGCGAAGAGACTCCGACGAATGGCCACCTCGGCCATCTGAACCGACATCGTTAGCCAGGGGATGCGATCCAGAGGATGAAGGACAGAGGCCCCACGCGAGGAGCCAGCGCCACTATTGGCGGCGACAAGGTGACATCGGCATGTACACGTTTACGACGCTACTGGAGCGGCGATCAGGTTCGCATCGACGGTGCAGCAGCGCACAGTCGCCGCAAATAGTTGGGTTCACAAGTTCTGCTTTTGGACATCGTTAACGTAATCGGGGTCGCCCGAAGTACGAGTCCTCCAATTTCGTCGCTCCCACATTGCCATAGCGCTCGGACCATCCCCTTCGAAGTTGTGAACCTTCAGCCCACCATGGCCATCGAGGGCGACCTGGAACTCATGCTGGAACCCTCCCTCCCTACGCGAGAGGAAACCGTCGCTTCCCCCCCCGAATCCGTTGAACGCGCGGATCGTATCGAGCTCGAGCTGCTGCAGGTTCGAATCGAAATCCCCAGTCGTAAACTCTGGCAAATGGATTTGGAAGCCGGTATCCTTTTTATTATGGCGACGCCACTCATCCACCAGCTGCCGGAAGCGGTGCGAGTTACGCACACGTGCAGGGTATCCCCGGCAGTACTCCATGTGCGCATTGAACAGACGGATAGCCCCGGCCACATTGCTGCGCCAGTTCCATACCTCGTCGTCCGTCGGTTTGGGGATGGTGATCTGAAAGAGTCCGACCCCACCTAAACCGTCCCCACTCCAAAGCGGGCATTTACTCACCCCGCCTTCCGGCGCCGCGTCGAATTGTCGCACGCCGCTTTCAAGCTGGCAGATCTGGCGCAACGTTTTGTGCGGCAGTGCCGCGAATACGTGGTTTCGCAATGGATTTGTGGCCCCGATAGACCCAATTGACAATTTATCGTGCAGTCGCTTCCCACCTATGGTGCAACTGCACGCGGCGGTAAAGTGACCTCCTCGGATGAACGGGAAGAAGGGGATGAAGTTGTCCCCAGTAACGATCTCGCGGTGTGTTTTGGAGATATTCCGGTTGGGCCCGTGACGACAGTGCAGGGCGCTGAAGTTGACTGTCAGCTCCCAATGAAAAGCGGTCCGCGCGACAACCTCCGGAGCGGCTCCTCGGACATTGCAGCGGAACGATATCGGCGGCATGTTCGGAGTGTCAGTGATGGGGAAGTCGGGCGGAGCGTGGGGGTGTGCGTGCGGCGGCGAGGAAGGCCGACGCGGCTGAGCCAAAGTCGACGAAGCGCCGCTCGCGACGGCGAACTGGAACATCCTTTGCGATGAGAACTCTTTGCGGATAGGGGAGAAAGGGCCCCTCGATCTCAAGCTTCATATGAAGATGCTGGTGATGAAGCATTTCCTTGTCGAGTGAAGCCATTGTCATACGTCCGACTATGTCGTCGGCGGTTGTCTGGTAGTTACGGTTGACAATGTTTCGCTTTCTTTTGTAGTCGAGCACAGCTTTGGCGGTCGAGGGACCATACCGCGAGATCTTCTTCTCGCCGGGATCTATGTTGGCGCCGTCAAGCTCGATCAACGCCTGCTGGATCTTTTCCACATGCTCTCCGACCGCCCCCTGCACGATATGGGCCGGATCAGATGTCGCTGCCGCTTCGAGCTTGAGATCGCCTGCGAAAAGCTTTGACTGCAGACCCATGGGAGATCTCCTCCTGCCGCCGTTTTATCGGAGTGTTTCAGCGTTCCCGGTCTATCCTATGCTGGGATTGGTGGCGGCAATTGCGCAGGCGTCTAAGCTCAGGTCAATTCAGTCTCGACCTGAGATCCGCAATTCGCGCCGCATACGCATCCTGCAAAGCGTCGCCATAGAACTTATAGGGCGTCAACTCGCCGAGCTTTTTCAGCCAATCGCGCTGTTCGGCTTCCAACTCAACCTTTTGGTCGGGATGGAGCTGCACCAGCTTCTGATACAAGGAATGCATCTCGATATCGGCGTCCGCCAGATGCTTCGTTCCGCAGACAGTTCTTTCCCAAGGCGCTTGGGCGGTTGCACAATCATAGCTCGCCCGGTAAGTGGGTCCCCGCTTGAAGTGATCGATGACAAATCCATTGCCACGAAGCCTATAACACGCTGTTAGCGGTCTTTCGCGACCTGAACCATCGGTGAAAACCTCGCATAGCTGATTGTTCTGAACCTCGAAGGTGAAGTTCCGGTTTCCTATGAGGTCGTCATAGATCGACTTACCCAGGATATTCGTCTTGTCACTTATTCTGATCTCATCGAGCTTTCCTTGCCTGCTCAACCGAAATACGGAATGAATATCGGGACCGCCCGTTCCAGCATAACATGACGAGCCAACGACTATTGCTTCCATCGAGCCGTCACGGGCAAAGTCGTGGAATTTCACGGACATGTTTGCGACAGCATTCGTGTTTTTTGAATTGTCGAGGCATCCTGGATATTGTTGATTGAAGTACCGATTGAAGTCGAATGCTCGGATCCCGCCGTAGTTTTCTGAGCCCATGGCAACAGTCGAGCATAAAATCCCACACACAGAAACCGTCATTATTAACGTGGTTCCCATGCCAGTCGCCAGCTTAACTTTATTTATCTGCACCTTGGGCGCGCGCCTTCACCACTGCAACGCAAACGAAATTCGGCCGCTCGGTAACTCGGCTTTTACGAATGGCAGAAACGTGCGGGGCCGGCTGTGATCCGCATCACATCGCGGGATGAAAACTTTGACCGAGATTCCCCAGATGGACGCCTTGGTCAGATAGGGGTTACCTTCGCTGACGGTGTTTTTAAAGCCGGAGTTGTCGCCGTCAGCTGTCGATATACGAATATAGCGGACCCGGAGTAACACCTGGAGAAAGAAGCGTTCGAAGGGCAATTTCCTCTATTATTGTCGGGGATAGCGGTAAGTGCCCGCGCTGTGTAAGGCAACGGCGTTCTGAGTCGACGACGCTGACATTTGTCCGGAGGCACGCAGCGGTTTCAAAAGAACTCGACGACGCTTTCCGGCGCACTGGCGAAGGCGGGCGGATTTTGTTTGCGGCGGGAGTCGGGGACATCGCAAAATACGCCTTGTCTCAATCGTCTCCGGTCTTCCGGCGGTTGATTAGACCCGAACGGAAAGGCCATGTCTTTTGCAACCACCCTACCCGCCTCTACCCGCCACCTACGACTTCGCCGCGAGAAGGTTTTCGGGACGGTAGCCGGCGCCCGCTCGACCGCAATGCCAAGGCGCGGATCATGACCTTTGCCCGCGCCCTCCTTGATTTTCGCACCACCGGCAAGGTCCGCTCAAGGTCGATGTGGCCCGTTGGCCAACCTGGGCGCGAACGTCCGCTCCGTGCGCGCTCCTGCCATTCCAGTCGGGCGCCGAGGGTTCGATTTTGACCCCTAGATCGCCGCCCCAACCGGGACCGCCGCCGATCCGGGCGGCAGCAATTCCTCGCGGGCGACCTCGAGGACGATGTCGATGAACTCGGCGGTCATCAGCGAGGGTTGCTCGCCGCGCCGTGTGAGCACCCCGTCGTCCTCGATCCGCCGGGAAAAATCGAGCGGCAGTTTGGCCAGCTGATCCTGCTCGACGAACGTGCCGACGGCGGAACTCGGCAGCACGGCGAGCATCTCGCTCGCCTCGAGGAGCTGCAAGGTGGTGAAGATCGAGGTCGTCTCGACCAGGCTCACCGGACAGCTCAAGCCCTGATCGGCGAGCGCGCCCTCGAACAGCTGGCGGCTCGGCGTCGTCAGCGGCTGGACGATCCAGGGCCAGTCCATCAGCTGCGCCAGCGTCAATGTCTTCTTCGCCGAGCAGAGGGTGACGCGGATTGACCACGACGCACATCCGCGTCGCGCCGATGTCGTGGAATTCGAACCAGTTGTGCTGGCCCTCGCCGGTAAACCGGCCGATGACGACGTCGAGGGTCTTTTCCTTCAATTCTTCCAAGAGCAAGTCGCTCGTCCGCTCCAGCACCCGGATCGACACCCTCGGATGGCGCGTATCATCCGCACGATGCAGGGCGAAATCAGGTGGGCGACGCCATAGGTGACGCCGACCTGCACGATGCCGTAGCCGCCGCGCTTCCTATGGTCGAGCTCCTCGACGAACTTGCCGGCGACGTTGAGGCTCTGGCGGGCGAACTGCAGCACGAACCGGCCAATCTCGGTCGGCTTCATTTCGCGAGGGCGCCGCTCGAACATTTCGACGCCCAGCATGTCTTCGATGTCCTTGAGGATCTTGGTCGCCGCGGGCTGGGTGACGTTCAGTTGCTGCGCCGCGACATGCACGTTGTGGCTGCGGCCGAGCAAGTCGAGGAGATGGAGATGGCGATAGCGCAGGCGGCTCAACAACGTCTGGATCGTGAGAGGCGAGTTCGTCATCCCTGCGGGTCGCGACTTTCCTTGGGCGCCGCGAGCTTTGCTGATAGCCGACGCGCGACAGATGATCGAGGCGAAACCCTCATCCGGCCCTTCGGGCCACCTTCCCCCGAAAGGGGAAGGGAACGCCCCTCTCCCACCGGGCTACGGGATTCACACATCTCCAAACGCCGCGACCCCCTTCCCCAGCTTGCTGGGGAAGGGGGCGCGGAGCGCCGGATGGGGTGTGGCCCACCGCTTCGGCGCAAGCCGGTTTGCACGACTGACACCCCGAGTCTTCGTCCGACCATACCTGCTTTCCGCACCCCATCCGGCCTTCGGCCACCTTCCCCGCTTCGCGGAGAAGGGGATGCCATCGCGGTGAACCCTTTGAAGAGCATCGCTCCCAATGACGGTTGAAGGCGCGCTCGTTTCCGCCCGTCGTTGCGCGAAGCGAATGCGACGAAGTAATCCATTTGTCGAACCTCGCCCTGCGGCATGGATTGCTTCGCTCACGCTCGCAATGACGGCACGAATCGGCTTGAATTTCTTCTCGCTCTATCGGCGCTCCAAGGTCACGGCTCCGTCGCGCGCGGCGTCGGCTCGGCGCCTTTGGTGATGTGGCGGGCGAGCAGGCTCGCAGCCCCTTCCGCGTCGTGCCTCAGGGCGGCGTCGAGGATCTCCCGGTGTTCGTTGGCCGATTGGGAGCGCGGGAACGCTTTCGTCTTCAAGGACAGCATGCGGTAGCGCAGCGAGTGGTCGTACATCGCGCGGCGATAGAGCATGAGCCAGCGCGAGCGACAATTCGAAATCAGCGCCGCGTGGAACTCCTGATTGAAACGCTCCCATTCCCGGCCATGTCGTTCCGGATCCTCCTCCACCAGGGTCTCGACCCTTGAAAGCTTGTGATAGGCTGCGATGACGCGCGCCTCCCAGTCGAGATCGGCGTTGGCGATCGAGAGCCTCAGTCCATGGCATTCCAAGAGCTGCCGCATCTCGGTGATTTCGCGCAAGTCCTCGACCGACACCGGCAGCACGGCAAAGCCCTTCTGCCCCTCGGCGACGACGAGGCCGTCCGCCGAGAGACGCGACAAGGTCTCGCGCATCGTGTTGACGCTGACGTTGTAGCTGCGGCTCAAGGCCTCCAGTTTCAGCTTCGAGGCGGGCGGCAGCGACCCGAGGATGATATCCTGGCGCAGCCGCTCGCGCAGCGTCTCGGTGAGGGTGGACGAAGGGTTGGCCCGAGAGTTGTCTGCCATGGCAAGCCGTTCGACCTATTGCCTCTTCCGAGAGGATATCGTAGGTTTCTATCAATCTAGGAGATTTTCTGCAATGCTCAGATGGTCGATCGCGACGGTCTGTCTCGGCGGCGGGCTCGAGGCCAAGTTTTCCGCGGCGGCCAAGGCGGGCTTCCGGGCGGTCGAGCTGCTCGAAAACGACCTGACCTTCTATTCCGGCGTTGCGCGGGACGCACGGCGCATCGCCGACGACCTCGGCCTCGACATCGTCGCCCTGCAGCCGCTCCGCGATTTCGAGGGCGCGCCCGAGCCGCAGCGCCGGCGCAATTTCGACCGGGCCAAGCGGAAGCTCGAGCTCACCCGCGAACTGGGCGCGCCCTTGCTGTGCCTCAGCTCGTCGGTCTCGGAGGAATCGTCGCCCGACGTCGACCGCATCGCCTCGGATCTCGCCGATCTCGCCGATCTCGCGCGCCAGTACGGTTTGCGGCTCGGCTACGAGGCGTTGTCCTGGGGCCGCCACATCAAGGATTGGACGGCCGCCTGGGAGGTCGTCGCCAAGGCCGACCGCGACAATCTCGGCATCGTCCTCGACTGTTTCCATGTCTGCGCGCGCAAGAACCCGATCGAGCCGATCGCCGCTTTGCCGGGGGAGAAGATCGCCCTCGTCGAAATCGCCGATTCGCCGGCGCTGGAGATGGATTTGAAGTCGCTCAGCCGGCACTATCGCTGCTATCCCGGCCAGGGCGACTATCCCGTCGCCGACTTTCTCGACGCGGTGCTGCGCTCGGGCTACCGCGGCCCGATCTCGCTGGAGACCTACTCCGAGCAGTTCCGCGGCGCGTCGGCGGCTTCGGTCGCCCTCGACGGCATGCGTTCGCTGCAAGCGACCGGCGAAGCGCTGAGCGCGCGCCGGCTCGCCAAGGGGGAGCCGCCGGTCGCCGAGCTCGCCGCGCTGCCGCCGACGCCCGCCGTGCTCGGCCCCGAGTTCCTCGAATTCGCGGTCAGCGACACTGAGGCGCAGGAGCTCGCGGCGCTGCTCGACGGGCTCGGATTCGAACTTGCCGGGCGCCACCGCTCGAAGATGGTCGAGCTTTACGCCCAGGGCGACATCAACCTCGTCGTCAACCGGGAGCGCAACGCCTTCTCCCATGCGTTCGAGTTGCTGCACGGCGCCGCGGTATCCGCGATGGCGCTCAGCGTCGACAGCGTCGAGCGCGCGCTCGAGCGCGCGCGCGCCCTCCAATGCGCAAGCCACATCGGCTATACGGGCCCCGGCGAAGCGACGGTCCCCGCCATCGGCGGGGTCGAGGGCAGCCTGATTTATTTCGTCGATCGGCGCGGCGCCGACTGGCGCAACGACTTTGCCCCGGAAACGAACGCCCGACCGAAGGGCGCCTTGAAAGCGATCGATCACCTCTCGAATGTCGTGCGCCGCAACGAGTTCCTGAGCTGGCTCTTGTTCTACGAGACGGTGCTCGGCCTCAAGGCCGACCCGCAGATCGAGGTCTACGACCCGCACGGCGATTTCTACAGCCGCTCGCTCAGAAGCGAGAACGGCGCCCTGCGCATCGCGCTCAACATCGGCGCAGGCGGCGCCACCGGCGTCTCGCGGTTTCTCGACACGTTCGGCGGCGCCGGTTATCAGCAGATCGCGCTGTCGACGGACGATATCTTTGCCGCCGTCGAGGCGGCGGGACGCAAGGGTGTTCAGTTCCTGCCGATTCCCGACAACTATTACGACGATCTGGCGACGAGGTTCGAGATCGCTCCCGACCTCATGCAGCGCATGCGCGAGTTCGGCGTGCTGTACGATCGGGTGGAGGACGGGCAGTTCTTCCACATCTATACGCGCACGTTCCACAAGCGCTTCTTTTTCGAAATTCTGCAGCGCGACAACTATCCCCTGTTCGGCGCGGCGAACACGCCGATGCGCCTGGCGGCGCAGGCGGCGGTCGACGATGCGGAAACGCGCCTGACGGCGGAAGCGGGGCTCTGAGCCCGAAGGCCGGACGGGGCGCCGGATCGACGCCGCTGGGGCATGTTCGTTCCGTTCATTTAACGAACAAGTTCGTCCATATCTCGTGGATTCCCGCCCGACTCATGCTAAGCTCTCATCGATCGAAGAGCATGGCGAGGGTTCGCGCGTTGACGATGATCAGGACCAGGAGCCGCGGGCGCGAGTCGACCTCGGCCGAACCTCAGGCGAGCGCGGCGGAACGCGCGCGCGCCAACATTCTCGAGGTCGCCACCTCCGAGTTCGCCGAGCACGGCTACTCGGGCGCGCGCGTGGACGAGATCGCCGCCAAGACCCAGACCAGCAAGCGGATGATCTATTATTACTTTGACGACAAGGAGGGCCTGTACACCGCCGTTCTGGAAGAAGGCTACCGGCAGATGCGCGCGCTTGAACGTGCGCTCGACGTCGACAAGCTGGATCCGGAAAGCGCGATGCGGGCGCTGGTCGCCGGAACCTTCGAATACCAGGCCGCTCACGAGCGGTTCGTGCGGCTCGTCGTGGTCGAAAACATTCATCGCGGCGCCCATCTCGCAAAGACGGGAATCGCCGGCACGCTCGGCAGCGGCGCGCTGCAGACCCTCGGCGGCATCTACGATCGAGGCGTGGCCGCAGGTCATTTCCGACCCGGCCTCTCGATCCTGCAATTGCATATGACGATCAGCGCGCTGAGTTTCTTCAACGTCTCGAACAACGCGACGTTCTCGCTCATCTTCAATCACGACATGAGGAGCCCGAAGGCGCTGGCCGAGCGACGGGACGTCGTGGTCGAGACCGTCCTGCGCTACCTCCGCAATCCGTGAGTTTGCGCCGCGTTACCCCTGAGAGCGGGCAGCGCGTCGTTTCGCTCGATTGATATCGGCGCGACCCGGACTCAACCGTTGCGATCTTGAACCCCCAAAGCACGCGTTCGATGTCCAGACGCACGCCTGCCACCCCGCTACTCCGAGGCGCGGACCTCGTCAGCTCGCGGCCTTGATTTGCGAAACGCAGGCGCGCAGGCCGAGCAGATAAGAGTCGACGCCGAAGCCGGCGATCTGGCCGACGGCGATCTCGGCAATGACCGAATGGCGCCGGAATTCCTCGCGGGCGTGCACGTTGGACATATGCACTTCCACGATCGGACATTTGAGGATCGCCAGGGCGTCGCGCACGCCATAGCTGTAGTGGGTCCAGGCGCCGGCGTTGATTACCACGCCGTCGACCCCGTCGAAATGGGCCTGATGGATTTTTTCGGCGAGCGCCCCTTCAATATTCGTCTGGAAGCACTCGATGCCGACGCCGAGCTCCTGAGCAAGCGCCGCCAGCGCCTGGTCGATGTCCTGCAACGTCGCGGTCCCGTAGTGCTTGGGGTCCCGCTTGCCGAACATGTTGAGATTGATCCCGTGCAGGACGAGGATTCGTTTCATGCATTCCTCCAGACGACGGTCTTGCCTCCAGACGACGGTCTTGGTCGCGACGGCTCGCTCACGGCTTATAGTCCAGGACGCGGGCCGGGAGCGCGCGTTCAAGCGAGACAAATTGTCCTCGCTCGGCCGCGCTGGCAGGGTCGCCGACGCGGGCCTTTGATCCAGTTGGCGCATCATTCTGAAACGCCAGTCGCGTCATTAGCCGTTACAGTCTAAATTTCAACCGCGGCGGCCTGGGCCGCCCAATCGCAATCGGTCGGGCGTCGGCTAGGTCGACGAAGGCCGTCATCGACCCGCCGAATTCCTTCGGCGGTTCGAGAGTGAACTGGTGGACGACGCGCTGTTTTTGGGTCCTGTCGCCGAACTCGAGGCTGTCCTTGCCGCACGCGAGGCGCGCGTGGCGCGCCGCCGGGAGGCCTTGTCTCGCCTCGGGCGGCCCACGGTCGCCGTTACGCCGGTCATGCCGGGGCCCGTCAAAGATTGCGCCGCAAGCCGTCGCCTGCATGAGGCGGCGATCGACGCGCTCGAGGGTGTGTTCTGCGAGCGCTACTGGCCGGCGACTCGCGTGTGGCAAGAGGCGGGGCCGACCGGACCGGCGGCGCTTTACGCGGTCGAAGCGGATCCGGACGAACTCGAGCGCGCCAAACGATCGAGGACCTCGGGGCCCTCGCGTCGCGCCTCGACTTCGTTCTCGTCCTGGGCTTCAAGGACAGCGGTCCCGAACATTGGCAGAGCCAGTAGCAGCGGCGGGCCCCGCTTTTCCAGCGGATCGCGCAGCGCCGCTGGGACGAGCCGGACATCGAGCATTGGGTCGACGCCATTGTCCGCTTGCTGGCGACCGGCGTTCGTCCGGCGGTACTGATCGGCCATTCGCTGGGCGCGCTGGCCTCGGCCTGCGTGGCGGCCGACGGCCACAAGCGCGTCGCCGGCCTGATGCTGGTCGCTCCGGCCGAGCCCACTCGGCTCGAAGCGGAGGGCCGAGTGCCCGAGCGTGGCCTCGGCGTCCCGACCCTGGTCGTCGCGAGCGAGGACGATCCGGTGATGCCGCTTCGGCGCGCCAAGCACTGGGCGCACGTCTGGGGCGCCGATCTCGTCGATCTGGACGAAGCCGGCCACGTCAACGCCGAAACCGGCTTTGGACCCTGGCCGCATGGCTTGCGCCTGCTCGTCGAACTCGCGCGGCGGGTTCGATGAAGCTTCCGAATCGCCGTCTCGAGCGGATGACCGGTTCGGCTCTCGCTCAACCGCCCGTTCGCCTCGCCACGTCCACGGCGGCGAACGCGGCCATGTTGACGATGCGACGGACCGTCGCCGAGGGCGTGAGGATATGGGCGGCCTTCGCCGCTCCCAGCACGATGCCGCCAACCGTGACGCCGTTGCCCGCGGCCATGCGCAGCAGGTTGTAGGAGATATTGGCGGCGTCGAGATTGGGCATGACAAGCAGGTTGGCGGGCCCGACGAAATCGGAATCGGGCATCTTGTCATTGAGGATGTCGGGCGACAAAGCCGCGTCGCCGCGCATCTCGCCCTCGACCGAGAGATGCGGATTGCGTTGCCGGATCAGTTCGCGCGCCTGCCGCATTTTTCGCGCGCTCGGCAGATCGGAGGACCCGAAGCTCGAATGCGACAGCAGCGCGACCCGCGGCGTCACGCCGAAACGGTGAACCTCCTCCGCCGCCAGTAGCGCGATGTCCGCGATCTGCTCTGCGTCCGGATCGGCGTTGTAATGGGTGTCGCAAATGAACAGCTGATGATGCGGCAGCATTAGCATCTGCATGACGGCGAGCGTCCGCGCGCCCGGGCGCAAGCCGATCACGTCGCGGATTGCGGCCAGGTGATCGGGCGCTCGCCCGAACGCGCCGCATAGCATGGCGTCGCCGACGCCGCGCTCGAGAAGCGAGGCCGCGAGCAGCGAGCTGTTCGCCCGCATCTGCGAAAGCGCCAGCTCGCGCGAAACGCCGTCGCGTTTTCTCGCCACGTAATAGGCTTCCGCCGCCTCCATGTAGACCTGTGGATCGCCGGGATCGATGACGCGAATGCCCTGGCCTGGCTCCAGCCTGAGGTCGAGCGCCGCGATCTTCCTGGCGATGACGTCGGGGCGGCCAAGCAGCAGGGGCGTTGCAATCTTCTCGTCGACAATGATCTGGCCGGCGCGCAGGACCCGCTCGTCCTCGCCCTCGGCGAGGATGACGGAGCGCTCCGCACGCTTGGCGCGGGCGAACACCGGCTGCATCGCCTGCCCCGAATGATAGACCAGGGCGTCGAGCTTTTGCCGATAGGCCTCCATATCCGCGATCGGCCGGCGCGCAACGCCGCTTTCCGCCGCCGCCCTGGCGACCGCCGGCGCCACGACTGCGATCAGGCGCGGGTCGAACGGCTTTGGAATCAGATAGTCGCGCCCGAAGCGCAGGCCGGCGCCCGGATAGGCGGTCGCGACCGCGTCGGCTGCTTCCGCGTGGGCCAGTTCGGCGATGGCGTTGACGGCGGCGACTTTCATCTCTTCGTTGATCGTTGTCGCTCCGCAATCGAGCGCGCCGCGGAAAATGAACGGGAAGCACAGGACGTTGTTGATCTGGTTCGGGTAATCAGAGCGCCCGGTGCCGATGATCGCGTCCGGGCGCACGGCGATCGCGTCTTCGGGGCGGATTTCCGGGTCGGGGTTCGCCATGGCGAAGATCAGCGGATCGGAGGCCATGGTCTTGACCATGGCGGGGGTGAGGACGCCGGCCGCCGACAGGCCGAGAAAGATATCGGCGCCGGCGACGGCGTCGGCGAGCGTGCGGGCGGAGGTGTCATTGGCGTAGCGCGCTTTGCTCTCGTCAATCGTCCCCGGCCGGCCGGCGTAGACGACGCCCGAGCGGTCGACGATCAGCACCTTCTTCGGATCGAGGCCGAGCCTCACCGCGAGGTCGATGCAGGCGATCGCGGCGGCGCCGGCGCCCGAGCACACGAGCTTCACGTCCGCGATCGTCTTGCCGACCAGAGCCAGGCCGTTGACCAGAGCCGCCGCGGCGACGATCGCGGTGCCGTGCTGGTCGTCGTGAAAGACCGGGATCTTCATGCGCTCGCGCAGCTTCTTCTCAATATAGAAGCACTCGGGCGCCTTGATATCCTCCAGGTTGATGCCGCCGAAGGTCGGCTCGAGGCGGGCGATGGTCTCGACCAGCTTGTCGGGATCGTTTTCCGCCAGTTCGATGTCGAAGACGTCGATGCCGGCGAATTTCTTGAAGAGGCAGCCCTTGCCTTCCATGACGGGTTTGCCGGCGAGCGGCCCGATGGCGCCGAGACCGAGCACCGCGGTGCCGTTGGTGACGACCGCAATCAGATTGCTGCGGGACGTCAGGTCGTCGGCCTGATCGGGGTTGTCGACGATCGCGAGACACGCTTCGGCCACTCCAGGCGAATAGGCGAGCGCAAGGTCGCGCTGCGTGACCATCGATTTCGTCGGCGTGACCGAGATTTTGCCCGCCGTCGGAAACCGATGGTATTCGAGAGCGGCTTCCTTGAGATCCCCGTTCATCACTGTCTCCTGATGTTCCCGCGAAACGGTCGGCGAACCGCCGGGCGCCGACCCTCACGTTCCCGACTTCGCGGCGTCAAGCCGCCCGGTCGCGTCAGGTCGCCTGACGCGCAACGGCGGTCGCAGTCGAGCTTGGCGATCGGCGCAGCGCCCGAAATCGGTCGGCGCGATTGATCTTGGCTCCATTGGGGCCGGCAGGCGCCGCGCCAAGCAGCCGATTTCACGACCGGCGTCGTAACGCCGCGCGAGCTTTCGCGTCGATGCGGCGATTCATCGCGCCAAAGTCCGTCGTGCCCCCGGGCTCGGGCGGACACCGCAAAAGCGAGAGTGAGGGGCCTCGGTCTCCACGTCGCAATCCGCGCCATAGCCATGGGCGACGACCAGTCTTCTGCGCAACGACGGCGACCGGCAGTTCGTCAAGGCTTGTCCTCGGACTTGATCCGAGGATTCTCGCCGCGGCGCTCTCCGACGGATTGCCGGCGGTCGAGGCCGCCTGCGCCCAGGCGCTCGCCGAGAATGTTAATTCGGCCGACGTCGTCCTCAACATTCTGGCGCGGCGGCGCGATCCCGGACCGGCGCCGCCGATCCACACCCCCGCCGCGCTGAGCCTCCGCCAAGCGGGTCGGGACCGCTTCGCGCGAGGCGTTCGACAATCTCGTAAAGCTGGCGATCGAGGAGCGGCGCCGGTTTGTGGTCCTGCCGGGCGATGTGTTTGATCGGGAACGCCGGAACCACCATCGCGAATCAATCGCACGTCACGCCGACTATCGGCAGTAGAAACCTTGCCGGATTGTCTGGTCGAGATGGACGATCGGATGGGATTTGCACGCTTCAAGTACGCCTTCGGCGTCGAAGCGCCGGATGTCGTACTGGCACACGACCGTAACCTCGGGATACTCGTCGAGAAGCGTGTTCAGCCGCTGCTCGTACGCGTGAATCTCAGCGACACCCGGCGTGTCCGTAAAGAACCAGTCCATTTCGCCTGTAATGAGATGCTTTCGATGGCCATCCGCGGCGAGCCGGATCATGACCAGCCGCACAAACGAAATCATGAAGTCGGCCGAGAAGACTCCTTGGCGAAGGTAGGAATTGCGCGCCGGAACGAGCCGGAGAAGGCCGCGGTTGACGGCGTCCTGCGCGTCAATTCCCTCGTCGCGAACGCAATCGAGGACCTGCTGCCGGCTCGAGGCGTTGTGCAGATATGTCGTCGGGAGTCCGGCGCGATAGTGGTCGAGGAAGTACTGGCGGAACGCCTCCCACTGCTCGGCGGGATTGCGGAAATAGAGGCAGACGTGCTTGTGCTGGCCGCCGCTCTGAGCGGCCCGTTGGACAGTCTCCATCAGCGGCGCGCCTCTATCCGCGACAGCCGGCCCGGTCCTCCGGTGGAGCAGGAACTCATCCAGCATCTGCTGGTCGAATTGGCGCTCACCCCGCACGCCGATCCGGTGGCACTCGAGTAGCCCGTCCTTGGTCCAGCGCCTGAGCGAGGTTTTGCTCACTCCCAAATATCGGGACGCCTCCTCGAGGGTCAGCAGGCGCGCTTGTCAAAAACCATTCTTTTCCGCATAAGGGCGGACCGGCCCTCACGCCGTGATGAACTACCAGAGCAAGGAACAGCTCGACATGGAGTTCGTCCTCAACGCTGAGGCCCGTATTCTTGACCCCCACACAGTCGAGGTCGCCGGGCGGCAATTCCATGCCCGCGCTCTTGTACTCAGCCTCGGCGCGCGCCCGCAGGCGCTTGACGTTCCCGGCGTCGACCTCAAGGGCGTCTACGATTATACGAGCCTCGTCGAGACGCTCGACTATGAGCCCGGTGACACGGCCGTGGTCGTCGGGGGCGGCAAGACGGCGGTCGAATACGGCGCCTTCTTCAACGCCACCGGCCGGCGCACGGTGATGCTCGTCCGCAGCCAGCTCCTCAAGCTCCTGCCCGACGGCGACACGCGCGGATACGTCATCGACCGGATGCGCGACCAGGGGATCGAGATCGTCGAGGGCGCGAAGGTCGTCAAGATCGTCGGCGACGGAGAGGGACGGGTGCGCAAGGTCGTCGCCTCGACCCCCGACGGCGAGCTCGAGATCGACACGAACTTCGTCTTCCTCGGCCTCGGCGAGACGCCAAATTCGGGAATGGCGGCGGCGCTCGGCGCCGACATCGATTCCGCGACGGGCGCGGTCGTGGTCGACGAGACGCTGCAAACTTCGGTTCCGGGCGTCTACGCGGTCGGCGATCTGATCGGCTCGCCCATGGAAATGTTCAAGGCGCGCAAGAGCGGTACCTACGCCGCGCGTGCGATCATGGGGGAGAAAATCTCCTACCGCCCCTCCGACTGGCCCGACTTCCTCCACACGCACTACGAAGTGACCTGGCTCGGGCTCGGAGAGGAAGAGGCGCGCCGCCGCTATGGCAACGTGGTCACGATCCGCATGCCGCTGATCAACCCCAACGGCCTCGACATCGGCCTCCCGGCCTCCGATCGCGTGATGCTCTATGCGATGGCGAAGCCGCGCATGTCGGGCTTCCAGAAGATCCTGTTCGACGGGGCCACGCGCCGTGTCATCGGCGCCCATCACGTCGGCTACGGAGCGCGCGACGCTTTCCAATATCTCAACGTGCTCATGAAGCAGGGGCTGACCATCGACCAGCTCGGCGACATGGACGAGCTCTTCCTCAATCCTACCCACTTCATCCAACTCTCGCGCCTTCGCGCCGGTCAGAAGGAGCTCACGGGCCTATGAGCCGCGCCGTCCTCGTCACTGGGGCGGGCTCGGGGATCGGTCTGGCCCTAGCCTCCCAGTTCCTCACGCTTGGCGACCGCGTCGCGGCCGTCGACCTCGACCGCGGCGGCATCGCGCGCCTTAAGTCGGAGACACCTGACGCGCTCGTCACCCTTTCTGCGGATGTCGGCGAGGCGGGCGAGGCGGAAGCATGCGTGCGCGAAGCGACCGCACGCCTCGGCCCGATCGACGTCCTCGTCAACAACGCCGGCACGTCGGGGGGACCGCGAGCGACGACCTTGCATGAGACGCCGGTCGTGGACTTCGACCGCGTCATGGCGACCAACATCCGCGGCCCGTTCCTGCTCTGCCGCCTCGTTCTCCCGGCCATGATCGAGTGCGGCAAAGGCGTGATCGTGAACATCGCGTCGGTAGCAGGAATCGCCGCCTTTCCCGGACGCTCTGCGTACTCGGCCTCGAAGGGCGCGCTGATCCAGCTCACCCGCTCGATCGCTGTGGACTACGCGCGCCACGGCGTGCGCGCGGTCGCTCTCTGTCCCGGAATGATCGCCACGCCGTTCACCCAGTGGCGGCTCGACGACCCGAAACTGCGCGCCGAAGTGGTGGCGCGGATTCCTCAGGGCGAGGTCGGTTCGATCGCGCAGGTCGTCGCCGCCGTGACGTTCCTGGCGAGCGACGAGGCGTCCTACTTCAATGGCGCGTCTCTGCCGATTGACGGGGGCTACCTCGCACTCTGAGGCTGAATCCACCGAAAACGGAAAACCAAGGAAAGCAAGAATGTCCGATCGTTTGCAGAACGAAGCCATCGCGATCACCGGCGGCGCCGCCGGGATCGGACTGGCGATCGCGAAGGCCGCTCTGAGAGAAGGCGCCAAGGTGGCGCTGATCGATCTCGGTGGTCCTCGCCCTCTACCGCTATTCGGGCGGCATCGGCGGGGCGATCGACCTCGTGAACGGGATCACGGGCTACCAGGGCCTCGGGCACACCTGCGGCATCCACACCACGAACAATTCGCATGTCCAAGCGCTCGCGGCCAGGACCAAGACTGCCCGGGTTCTGGTCAACCAGAACCTGAACGAAGGCGCGGGTAGCCCGCGCAACGGGATGCCTTACACGCTTTCGCTGGCCTGCGGCGCCTGGGGCGGCAACATCACGACCGAGAACGTCAACCCGCGGCACTTCATCAATCTTACCTGGGTGTCCCGTCCGCTGAAGCCGCGCGCCATCACGCCGGACACGATCTTCGCGACACACTGGGCCAAATATGGGCGCGGGTGACCGGATCGTGGCGGAGAAAGTCGTCATTATCGGAGGGGTGGCCGCCGGCATGAAGGCGGCGGCCACCGCCAAGCGCCGTCGTTCGGACCTCGACGTCGTCGTGCTGCACGACGAGGCCTATGTGTCGTACTCGTCCTGCGGGCTGCCGTTCTCACTCGGCGATCCCGAGGCGATCCCGCGCGCCTCGCTGATCGTGCGCAGCGTCGAGCAGTTTCGTGCAGACGGCGTCGACCTTCGGGTGCGCTGCCGCGTGCACGAGGTCGACTTCTCGGCCGCGCGCGTGCGGGCCCGGTCGCTTGAAACGGGAGAGGAGGTCGTCGAGGCCTTCGACCGCATCCTGTTTGCGACCGGCGCGCGGCCGATCGCGCCGGACATCGCGATCGAGGAGCGCGCGCCGCCGATCCTGCCGCTCCGTTCGTTCGCCGACGCGGAGACGCTGCAAAGCCGTCTCCAGCCCGGCGTCGTCGTCGCGATCATCGGCGGCGGATACATCGGCCTGGAAATGGCCGAGGCGCTCCACCGTCGCGGCCACGCCGTCACGCTGATCGAGGCGGCGGCCTCGCTCCTGCCGGGGTTTCGGCCGGAAGTCGGAGTGGCGGTCCGCGACGCGCTCGCCCGGCGCGGCGTCTCGGTCCACCTCGGCGCCTCCGTGGCCAAGGCCGGCCGACGAGGACTGACGCTCGCCGACGGCCGCTTCGTCGAGGCTGGCGGTGGCGGCGATCGGCGTCCGTCCTCGCGTCGAACTTGCCAAGGCGGCGGGGCTCGCCATCGGCGAGACGGGCGCCATCGCGGTGGACGGGGGCATGCGCGCGAGCCGAAGCGAGGCCTTCGCGGCAGGCGACTGCGCCGAGGCGCGCCACATCGTCTCAGGCAAGCCCGTCTGGGTCCCTCTCGGCGATATCGCGAACCGGCAAGGGCGGGTCGCCGGCGTCAACATCGCCGACGGCGCCGAGCGCTTCCCCGGCGTGCTCGGCACGGCGATCTTCAAGGTCTTCGACCTTGCTGTGGCGCGGACAGGACTCGGTCCCGAACAGGCGCGAGCCGCCGGCTTCGATCCCGTCGTGGTTCGCGCGAGCGCGCGCAGTCGGGCGCGCTACATCCCGGGTTCCGGCCCGGTCGAGGCCATGCTGGTCGCGGACCGCTCGACCGGAAGGATTCTGGGCGCCGAGGCGCACGGCGCGGATCTCATCGACAAATACATCGATGTCGTCGCCACCGCGGTCTGGGCTGGCCTTTGCGCCGATGATCTTGCGGACCTCGATCTTGCCTACGCGCCTCCGTTCTCGCCGGTGTTCGCCCCGGCGCAGGTCGTGGGCGAACTAACGCGCAAGCGCATTCGCCGCGCGCCGTTGCGCGCCGCTCGATGACGGCCATTGCAAGGGACCCAAATGCTCGTCGAAACTACAGCATTGGAATCGGACGCCGCGATCGATGCCGGAACGGTTAGGTGGACGGTGACGCTCGCCGCGTCCCTGGGATGGTTCTTCGATGCCTTCGTCATTACGATCTATGCCCTGACCGTCCCGCTGATCGCGGCCGAGTTCGGCATCGAGACGACCGTGCTCAGCGGTGCGGTCGGCTCGATATTCCTCGTCGGCTACACGATCGGCACGATCGGATTCGGCATGAGCGGCGATCGGTTCGGGCGCCGCGTCATGCTCGGCGTTTCGGTGATCGGATACGGGCTCGTGACAGCCGCCACCGCGGCCGTTAGCAGCGTCGCAGGGCTCGCCGCGATGCGGTTCCTGACGGGGGTCGGCGGCGGGGGCGAGCTCGCAGTCGGCAGCCCATATGTGACCGAAGTCTGGGACCGCAAACGGCGCGGGTTCGGCGTCGGGCTAATGTTCGCGTTCTATCCGCTCGGCTATCTGTTCTCGATTCTCGTGTTCCGGCTGGTCGCTCCGACCTGGAGCTGGCGGGCGGTCTATCTCTTCTCGCTTGTCCCGGCGCTCGCGATCGTGATTCTTCGACTGCGCCTCGACGAATCGCCGCGGTTCGTTTCAGTGATGAACGAACTCCAACGCACCAACAGCCGGCGCGTCGGCCTTTTCGAGGCGGTCCGGAACAGCTCGTTCCGGCGCCGGGTGCTCATCGTCTTCCTCATCTTCACCTCGCTCGCCTACGCCTTCGACTCCATGGCCTTCTACATCCCGGCTTACGTCGTGCGGTATTACGGCCTGTCCCCGACCTCGGGGGCGACGATCGTCCCGGCGCTCTTCGAGTTCGGCGGCTTGGCGGGCGCGCTGATCGGCGGGTTCCTCGGCGACGTTCTCGGAAGGCGCAAGCCCGCCATGGTCGTCGCGGCGGTCGGGATGGTCATCATGTATCTCTGGTGGGGGTTCGACTGGCCGCTCGCCGTCTTCTGCCTGTTCGCTGCGGCCGGCGGATTCATCATCAGCTTCGAATGGACGCTCGGCGTCGTCTACGTCAACGAACTGTTCCCGACTGAGATCCGGGCGACCGGATTCGGCTGGAGCGCCGGCCTTGGACGCATCGTTTCGATCGCAGCGCCGCTCGTCACACAGGCGCTCTCAGTGCGTTTTGGCGTCGCTGAAGCCATCCAGATTTCGGCCGTCATATGGGCAAGTCTGATCGTCGGCTACGCATTGTCGTCGGAAACCCGCGGGTCGGACATCGCGGACCGTTTCGAATATTCTACGAGCACGAGCTGATCGAACTGCATGACCGCAGGAATACGCCTTGGGTGATGTGTGAACCGCCGGATCCGGAGCGGCTACAAAACCATAAGCGTTTTGTTTTCGTAAACAGAAAAGCAAGCGGACGGTTCTGCTGGATATGCTGGCGCCCCCTAGCGACGATAGCCCATTGAGTTCTGGTAGTTGAGACGGTCGCAGTGGAAGTCATGAGACAGTAACCATCGCGCCTTAATCATAAAGGCGACCGAACCCATTCTCACTGGTGAAAGTTAGTACTACACATGGCGATGGGTATGCCTCACTTTCCTTGCTGTTTGTTTGATCCGCGTCTTCGTCGATAAGCGCGAGCATGCGGAAAAATGCAGGTTGGGCTCCCGGATTGTCAACCGGCGTCCCAAAATTTTGCACGCCAAAACACACTATGCGTGCTGATGTCGGCGGCCGAGGCGCGAAGGCGTAACCTCGCGCCGTATGGAGCCTTCTGCGGTTTCGCCTCGGCCGGCTGCGAGCCGCAGGAGATGGGCATCGGGTGATCCCTATCAGGGAGAACGGCGGGACACGGGAAAACGCAGCCCGCAAGTGGTTTCAGGGCGCTTCGGGTTCCATAGCTTCCCATAAGCGAATTGACAGACAGCCAGGCCTTTCGAAACCGGCGGCGGCTCAACCGCCGTTGTCCCGGCGCACAATGCTTGTGGAGAGCAAGCTGGCGGACGCCGGGCCCGCGTTGGCCGACATTTCGCGAATTGTCGATATGCGCGCCATCTACAAGGCCCGCGATATGCGTCTTAAAGCGTTTGACATCGAACGGGCCCTCAGACCTCGGCCCCAAGGCGCCCGGATATTTTCTGGGCGATTTCGCGGACGTTGGTCACGATCTTCTTGATCTCCATTTCACCGAAGTCGCGCTTCGGCAGACTTACCGCGAGGCCCGCGATAGGGCGATTTCGGGAGTTCAGCACCGGGTATCCAAAGCACACCATGCCTTCCAGCACCCCTTCGTCGTCCATCGAGTAACCGCGTTTACGACAGGCGGCGATGTCTCTGAGCAATTGATTGAGGGTCTTCGGGCTTCGCGCGGTGAGCGGCGCAGGGAAACCCTCGCCGAACAGTCGCTTCACCTCAAAGTCGCTCATGTAGCTGAGAAACGCCTTACCTGTCGCGGTAAATGCCGCGGGCAGTCGCATGCCGGCGCGAAATTCGAAGCTCGGCAGAAAATGCGAATTTCGCGCCGCGATGTACACGACCTCCGTTCCCTCAAGCACCGAAAGCGTGATCGTCGCACCGGGAAACTGCGTTCCCTCGTCCCAGATCGTCGCGAATTCCGCGGCGACGTCCGAACGCTCCGAGAACGCGTTGGCCCATCGCATGATGTGGGAGCCGAGATGAAAACTCTGGTCTGAACGGCGAATCAGCAGTTTGAGATGCGCAAGCGTGGCGCAGAGGCTGTGCGCGCTGCTCTTGGCGATGCCGATTCGGCGCGCAATCTCCGACGCGCTCAAGCCCTGCGGCGATTTCGAAACGAGGTCCATGATCTGGCACGCCCGTTCGACCGCGGGAACCAGCCCTCGGCCGTCCTTGTCGGCCGCGGGCGCGGCCTCCCCTCGTTTTTGCGACGCTGACATTTAGCTTGCTGTCCGTTCTTCTTTATGACTAGATGCTATCCAAAAGGAAAAACGTTGTCCACCTAATTGGACAAGAGGCAAAGGGCAAAGGAGGGGATCCCGTGGCGCTCCATCAGTCTGCACCGCTTTCGCTCCGGCGCGGTTTCGCTCGCGGCGACGCGTGAGTCTGGCGATGGATATTCGCGACTGGGCCGTTCGCTTTGCCGAAGCTTCCGACGCCGATCCCGCGATCGGCGCGATGGCGCGCTATTTCACGTGCACCTACCTCCTCGACATGGGCGACGCGAAAGCAATCGTCGAAATGGTTGACGGCAAAGTCTACCGCGTCAACATTTCGCCGGAGCCGATGGACCCCTATGACTTCGCGCTGCGCGCGTCCGCGCAGACGTGGCGGGAATTCGCGCGGCCGATACCGAAGCCGATGTTCCACGGCATCTGGGCCGCGAGCTTTCGCAAGGATCTCCGCATCGAAGGCAATACTCTGGTCCTGATGCAGAACCTGCGCAATTTCACGCTCCAGTTCGAGTTGCTGCGCAAGGTGGGGGTCCCGGTATGAGACGCGCTTGGCTTGCGACAGCAGCGTTCGGCGGAGGGCCGCATGGCTGCTAAACACTCTCCCGTCGTCGGCCGTTATGTGACCTTCGATGTCGACGGCTGCGAATACAAGGTGTTCTACCTGCAGAACGGACAAGGCGTTCCGCTCGTCTGCCAGCACACCGCGGGATGTCACAATCACCAGTGGCGCGGTCTCCTCGAAGACGAGGAAATTACCCGCAATTACAACGTCATTGCATACGATCTGGCCCGCCACGGCAAGTCCGACCCACCGCTCAACAAGGAATGGTGGAAGGAAGAGTATCGGCTGACCGCGGACCACTACGTCAATTTCATCGTTGCGTTCTGCGACGCCCTCGAACTCAAGAACCCGATCTTCATGGGATCGTCCTTCGGGGGCAATGTCGCGCTGCAACTCGCGTTGCGGAAGCCCGACCGATTCCGCGCGGTGATCCCGGTGGAGGCCGCGGCGCACGCGCCGGGCTTCTTCCTCGACGTCTGGCGTCATCCGCACGCCAACGCGGCGCAGGTCTGCGCCAGCGGAGTCTGGGATCTGATGGCGCCGCAGAGTCCGGATCGGGACCGCTGGCTGACCTGGCACTACTACACCCAAGGCTCGGAGGCGTTTCGCGGCGACCTCTACTTCTATTCCGTCGATCACGACCTTCGCGATTCGCTCGCCAAGATCGACGCTCGGCGCTGCCCCGTGGTGATGATGACGGGAACCTACGACTACCTCACGCCGCCGGAAACGACCGAGAAAACCGCAAGCGGGATTCCCGGCGGCATTTACATCGAGATGGAAGACATCGGGCATTTCCCGATGAGCGAAAACTATCCGGTCTTTCGTGTCTATCTCAAGGAAGCGCTGCGGATCATCAAAGAGAAGACGAGCTGACGCTTGGTGTCTCCCGAAGGGCAAACGGAACGCGCATGAAGATCGTCGAATTTGATGGTCGTGGCCAGAAGATCGAGACCGACAGTCGCTCAATAGCGGGCGGCCGGCAAAGTCACCTTGCGCCGCGTCCCAATCTGTCTGTGGGACGGGGCAATGGGCGCGGCGTTCGCTCCGACGTGCAACTCTACATGTTCCAGACCGGAACTCTTCGCACCAAGACGAAATACATCAAGATGAAATCAGGGCGAGGGCGATTTCGAGATCCCAGTTCCGTGGTTCCTGATCAAGCATCCCAAGGGCAATGTCGTGATCGACGGCGGCAACGCCCTCGAAGCTGCGCTCGACAAGCGCGCCCACTGGGGCGCGGTGGTCGACGTCTACGATCCAATCATGGATCCGAGCGAGAATTGCGTCGACCAGTGTCGTTCTGTCGGCGTGAGGCCGGAAGACGTGCGCTTCGTCGTGCAGTCGCACCTTCACCTCGATCATACCGGCGCCATTGGCCGCTTTCCGCGAGCCGAGCACATCGTTCAGCGAATCGAATACGAGTACGCCTACAATCCTGACTGGTTCTCGGCCGCCGCCTACATTCGTGCGGACTTCGATCGCCCGAATCTGTCCTGGAGATTCCTCGGCGGCGAATACACCGATCATTTCGATCTGTTCGGCGATGGCGTGCTGCGCATGATCTTCACGCCAGGTCATTCGCCCGGCCATCAATCGTTTCTCGTAACGCTGCCCAACAGCGGACCCATCCTCCTCACGGTCGACGCCGCCTACACGATCGACCACTGGGAGGATCGCGCTCTGCCGGGGCTCGTCACCTCGTCGGTCGACGCCGTTCATTCCGTGGCGAAGCTGCGCAAGATCGCCGCGGACGCCAACGCTCTCCTGGTCGCCGGTCACGACCCTGATTTGTGGCGAACATTCCGCAAGGCGCCGAGCGCCTTCTACGATTGAGGCGCGCTGCGGAAGAAAAAACTTTCTCGATTGGTCTTAAGTGAAGGAGGAAACGCAATGAATACAGTAAAAGCGCTGTTGCTCGCGACAGTCGCGGGCTTCGCCGCGCAGGCGGTCTGTGCGGCTGGCCTCGACGAGTTGCCGCCGGATCTCGTCAAACGGCTTTACGACAAAAGCATGCTCGATCCGGCGCAGCCGACTGGCCCGAGCGCCTACCGCGATTTCGTCGCGAAGCATCCGCCGCCGTGGACGATCGGCTATGCGAGCTCGTACGCGGGCAACACGTGGCGCGCCAACGCGATGGACCACCTGCTCAATGAGGTCGTTCCCAAGTGGAAGAAGCTGGGCCTCGTCAAGGACGTCATCATCACCCAGTCGAACCTCAATGATTCGACGCAGATCCAGCAGATGCGGCAGCTCGTAGACCGGGGCGTCGACGCGATCTTCGTGTGCTGCTCGAACCCGACGGCGCTTAATCAGACCGTCAAATACGCCTTTGACAAGGGCGTTCCGACGTTCTCGTTCACGGGCTATCTGACGTCGCCCTATTCGGTCAATTCGTCGGTCAACTACCAGTTCGCGGGTTACACGATCGGCAAGGCGATGGCCGACGAGCTGAAGGGCAAAGGCAACGTCCTCGTCGTCGAAGGCATTCCTGGCACGTCGGCTTCCGACAGCCAGGACCGCGGCGTGAAGGCGGGGCTCGCCACCGCGCCCGGGATCAAGGTCGTGGGTTCGATCGCCGGTCAGTGGACCGATCAGGTCGCCCAGGGTGAAGTGCAGAAGTGGCTCGCCACCCATCCGGGCCAGCTTGACGGCATCGTCGTACAGTCGGCCGCGGAAATGGGCGTTCTGCGCGCCATCGCCCAGTCCGGACGCAAGGACGTCAAGATCGCCATCGGCGGGGAACTCGGCGCCCTGTGCTCCTGGCGCAAGGACCCGAACCTCATCTCGGCCACCTATCAAGTGTGGCCGCCCGCCGACGAAATCGAGCTGATCTTCGACATCATGATGCGCACGCTCGAAGGCCAGGGCCCCAAGGTCCAATCGATCCTCGTTGACCCGATCATGCTGACGATCGACGACGTCAAGGCCAAGCTGCCGGAGACCTGCGATCCGCAGACCTCGTCGTGGTGGGAAGTCGGTCCCGCCAAGTGGGGCCAGGATCCTGCCTATCTGAACCAGTTCTTCCTGAAGCCGGCGGATCCGACTGCCTTCAAGCACTGATCGCGCGCACCGGAAGGAGGCCGCCCTCGCAGGAGGCCTCCCCTCGCCTGGAAGTCGAAATGCAACTTTCGCAATGACCGAAGCCGTAACCTCGCCAGTCGTCGTTTCCGTCAGCAACGTGCGGAAATACTTCGGACCGACGCGCGCGCTTGACGGCTGCAGCTTCTCCGCGCGCGCTGGCGAGATTCACGCCATCGTCGGCGGCAACGGCTGCGGCAAGAGCACGCTTGCGAAAGTGATCTCCGGCGTTCTGCCGATCGACGGCGGCGCCGTGTCCGTGCTCGGCGAGGCCCCCTCGACGCCTGCCGAATCGCGCGCGGCCGGCATAGCCACCGTCTATCAGGAGATCATGGTCGCGGAGGAGAGCACGGTCGTCGACAATCTCTACATGGGCGTCGACAACCTGTTCTCGTCCTCGGTTCCGTTCGAGCAAAAAGTCCGCGACGCGACGACCATCATGGAGGAACTCGTCGGTCAGCGGGTCGATCCGTTCGCCAACGTCGTTTCGCTGCCTCTGGCGATCAAGCAATGGATCACGATTGGCCGCGCGCTGCTGTCGCGGCCGAGGGTTCTCATCCTCGACGAATCCTCCGCGGCGCTCGACTTCGACAGCACCCAGCGCCTGTTCGCGAAGATGCGGGAGCTGCGCGCCGCCGGCGCGACCGTGCTCATCGTCACCCACCGCATCGCGGAGCTCATCTCGATTTCCGACCGCGCCACCGTCATGCGTGACGGCCGCGATGTCGGCGTCGTGGAAAAGGAGGCCTTGACCGAAAAGAACCTGATCACGCTGATGACCGCCGGAGCCCAGGCGGAGGCGGATCCGGAGCGCCGCGCGCCGAGGCCGGCGCAGCGCGACGTTGTTCTGAAGGCGCATCGGCTCGTCAACGCGGCCGGCTCGACGACGTTCGACTTCGAGCTCTACCGCGGTGAAATCGTCGGCGTCGCTGGACTGGACGGCCAGGGACAGAATGAGTTCGTGCGGCATCTCGCCGGCGTTCAGCGTCCGTCGGACGGCGAGATTTCGGTTCTCTCTCGCAGCGGCGGCTTTCATCGCATCGATTCGCTGCGCACCGCGGTGAAGGAGCGGGTCGTCTACGTGTCCGGCGACCGCAAACGCGAAGGCATTTTCGCCGCGCTATCGATTTTCGAGAACATGACAATTCCGCTTTATCGCGAGAAGACGCGGGCCGGCGTCTTGGGCTTCATCGATTGGTCTTCGCTCGGCGCAGTCTTCACCCGAGAGGCGGCGAACCTGCTCATCAAGTTCGGCGAGCGCGACGACAAGATCACATCGCTGTCGGGCGGAAACCAGCAGAAGGTTCTGATCGGCCGAGGGTTCGCGCTACGCCCGGACATCATCGTGCTCAACGACCCGGCGCGCGGCATCGACATCGGCGCCAAGACCGAGCTCTATAAACACCTGCGGGACTTCGCCGAATCCGGACGGTCCGTCGTCTACATGTCGAGCGAACTGGAGGAGTTCATCGGCTTTGCGACGCGCGTGATCGTGTTCCGCGGCGGCCGCCCGTTCGACGCGTTCGCCGGCGACGAGGTCGAGGGTCATGCGATCCTCAACGCGATGTTCGGCCAGACCAATGGCGCCGGTTTGCGCCACGTCGCTGACGGGCGCGGTGCGCGGCTGTCGCCTTCGCCGGCGAAACCCGCGCCCGCCCTGGCGTCTCCGCCGCCGGTCGTGGCCACTCACGAATCCGCCGTCGCCGCGCCGCCGCCGCATCCGCGCGCAATCAAGATCGTCGAGTTCGGCGCTCACGGCGAAGTCGTCCGGAGGAGGAGCGCTTGAGCGCCACGTCTCTTCAGAGCGACGCGCCGGCGCGAATGGGAGGAGCGCGCAGCCGTCCACATCTCTTGATGCCGATGACGCTGCTCTTCGTTCTGCTCGTCGTCGCGGTTCTGCGCTCGCCCGATCTCGTGACCAACTCGGGACTCGGCAGTGCGGTGATCGTGTCCGCGCCGCTCATTCTGGCAACCTACGCGCTGATGTCGACTGTCGTCGCCGGGCGAGGCACAGTGGACCTCGCGATCGGGCCCTTGATCAGCTTCATCAACGTGACGCTTATCCAACTGGTCGCCGCAGGAGTGCTCGGCTCGCCGATCGTGACATTCCTGTACGCGATCGCCGTCGGCATGGCTTATCAGGTGTTGATGGCGCTGATCGTGATCTTTATTCGCGTTCAGCCGATTATCGTCTCTCTGTCGGGCTATCTGGCGCTCTCCGGCATCAACCTTGTAATTTTGCCTCGACCCGGCGGCGTCGCGCCCGATTGGATGGCGTCGTGGGGAGCGGGAACGTCAGTTTTTTCGCCGGTAATGGCGGTTGTGATTCTGGCGAGCGTCGCCTGGCTGCTAATGGCCAGGACCGCCTTCTTCACGCACTTGCGCCTGATGGGGTCGGACGAGCGCGCCGCCTATACCAGCGGGATTCCGATCACGATCGTGCGCATCGGCGCGCATCTCATGTCGGGCTTCTTCGCGGGACTGTCGGCGATCTGCTTCACCGCCCTGATCGGCTCCGGCGATCCCGGCCAGGGCACGACCTACACCCTCATCGCAGTGACGGCGCTCGTGCTTGGCGGAGCCTCGCTCGGTGGCGGACGCGCCAGTATCGCCGGCTCGCTGATCGGCGCTATCGACCTCTATCTCATCACTTATGTACTTTCGACCTTCTCGTTCGGCGGCATCCAGGGCTTCGTCACCGATCTGTCCTACGGGGCGATCTTGGTCGCGTCGCTTCTGCTGACCCTGACGCTGCCGATCATTCAGCGGCGCCTCGGCAATTTCTCGCCGCTGCTTTACTTCGTCGTGCTCGCGATCGTCGCACTCGGCGTGATCCTGCACTCCACATATCCGTACGAGGCGTTGAGCGGCGGAGCGACGCCGACGACAGGATTCCTCGAGGTCGAGGCGTTGCGCGGAGCGAGCGCGGCGGCGGCGCATGACACCCGCATATGGGCCTTTGTCGGCGTTCTCCTGCTGACCCTGCCCCTGCTTGCCAGAATCCTAGTCGTCGGCGCGCCGCGACGCGGCCTCGGACCCGTCGTCTATATCGTCGTCGTCGGACTTGCGTTGCTCGCCCTCTATCTGGCGACGCACGGCCATTACGTCGGCGCGCCGCATGGGAGCGGCGCGCCATGAGCGCCTCGTCCACGACGCCGCCGACTGGCAGCCTTCTCTCGCGCGTCATCGGTCTTTTGATCGCCATTCTGCTGACGGCGGCAAGCGTGGGCCTCGGACTCTACGAAAAGCTTCCGGCGCAGGAGGTCATTCTCTATTCCGCCGCGACCCTCGCGATTTCCGCATGGACATGGCGCTTCTATGTGATTCAGTTTTCGGGCGATGCGTCGCGCGGCGAACCGGGAGCCAGCGAACTTCGCCGGGCTTGGCGGAGATATCGCTCGGGCATCCTCGGCTTCCTCGTTCTGCTCGGCGTGTTCATAGCGCTTTCGCTGACGATCGACGGCTTTTTCAACGTCTGGACCGTCATCTCCGCGCTGATCCTGCTGCTGATCATCATTCTGACCATGAGCGTCGGCCACTTTATGGCCGAGAATCGCAGCGCGTTCATCGGCCTCATGGTGCTCGCGGGCCTGTTTTCGGTCGGCTCGATGAACATCGACGGTTTCGCCTCGGCGACCAACATCAAGTCGATGCTGCTGTTCGCCTCGTTCCTAGGCCTCGCGTCGATCGGACAGACCCTGGTCGCATTGCTCGGCGGCCTCGACCTGTCGATCCCCTACGTGATCGGCGCCGCCAACGTCGGACTTCTTTACCTGATCGGGCTTGGTGTGCCGACATGGCTTGCGTTCGTGCTGATCATCCTCGCCGGCGGTCTGATCGGGGTCATCAACGGTGTGCTGAGCCTTCGGCTGCAGGGCCAGGCGCTGATCGTGACCCTGGGAGCCGGCTTCGTGATCTCAGGCGGCACTCAGATCATCACATCGATCGGCTCGGCCTACAGCGGCAACGTGTTTGGAACGGTGCCGGACTGGCTGACGAACCTGTCCTCGATGGCCGGCTCGACCTTCGGACTACCGTTTCCCCCGGTGATCGCAATCTGGGGGGCGGCGTCGCTAATCCTCATCATAGGGCTGCGCCACACGGTCTACGGTCGCTACCTCTATGCGCTCGGCATGAACCGCACATCGGCCGAACGCCTCTTCATATCGGAGCGCGTTTACTGGATCTCCGCATTCGCCCTCAGCGGACTGTTCTCGGCGTTTACCGGTTGCCTGCTGCTCGGCTGGAGCGGCGGCGGTTTTATCGGCGTCGGCTCCCAGTATCTGTTCATGACGCTTGCGGCCGTCGTGGTCGGCGGGACATCGCTACTCGGCGGCGTCGGCGGCTACGGTTTCACGGTCATCGGCGTGCTCGTGCTGCAGGTGCTGACCTCGTTCCTCGTCGGAATCGGTCTGAAATTCGAGTGGCAGCAGTTCATTTTCGGACTGCTGATTCTCCCGATGGTCGCGCTTTATGCGCGCTCGCCGCATATCCGGACCCAGATCTGAGGAACGGCGGGATGAAAGCCAAAGGCATGCTGGAGAGGGCGCGGTGAACACAATGATCGATCCTCAGGATCTCACGGGCGCCAGCTATTCGGCCCTCCTGTACGCCCTGACCGGCGGGACGGTGCTGCTGCTGCTCGGCGTGAGCTGGGCGGCGCGCGAATGGAAGCTCGCCGTCGCGCTCGCCGCGATCTCGATGCTTGTCGGCGCGTGCCAGGCGTACGACTCGCGCGCGGCTTGGCTTGCCGCCAAGAGCGTCTCGATCGCGTATCCCTATGCCGGATGGATCATCTCAATGCCGATTCAGGTCTTGACGCTGTTCTTCTTGGCCAGGCGCGGCGGCAAGGCGCCGCAAGCGCTTTTCTGGCGGCTGGCGGTCGTCTCGATCCTGATGGTGTTCGCCCGATATCTCGGCGACGCGAAGCTCATGCACCCAACGCTGAGCTTCCTGATCGGCATCGTGTTCTGGCTCTACATTCTCGGCGAACTCTACTTCGGCCAGATGGACGAGGCGGTGGCGACCTGCGACGACGACGCCGTAAGGCGCGGCTACTTCTGGTTGCGCATCATCATCACTGTGGGCTGGGCGATCTACCCGCTGGGCAGCTTCATCGTGAGCTTCACGAATTACGTCGACGACGGCCGGTTGAGCCTCACTTACAACCTGGCCGCGTTCGTCAACCTGATCGCCTTCGGCCTCACGGTGTTGGCGACGGCGATGGTGAGCGCCGAGAACGATCGGAAATCACTGAACTAAGGACGGCCCCGCCCACGGGCGGGCGAGAGGGTTTCGGGAGCTTGGCACAATGAACGGCGCCGACATAATTGCGGTCATCATCCTCGCGGCGATCGTCATCGCCGTCCTCGCCTATCTGTTGCACTGGCTGTATCGCCGGTCGACCAAGGACGTGTCCTTCGTCAGGACGGGTCTGGGCGGCGAAAAGATCATCATGGGCGGCGGCGCCTTCATCCTGCCGATCGTCCACGACATCACCGAAGTCAGCATGAACACGCTGCGCCTGCAGGTGACCCGGGCCCGAGAGAAGGCACTCATCACCAAGGACCGCATGCGCATTGAGCTCGAAGTCGAGTTCTATGTGCGCGTGGTGCCGAACCCCGCCGAGGTCGCGACTGCCGCGCGCACGCTGGGCCGGCGCACCATGGATCCGGAAAAGCTGCGCGAGCTGGTGCAAGGCCGATTTGTTGACGCAATGGGCACGGTCGCAGCGTCGATGACGCTCGAGGAAATGCACGAGCACCGCGATCGTTTCATCGCCGGCGTGAAAGCGGAGGTGGTAAAGAACCTCGGCCAAAACGGCCTAGAGCTCGAGGCGGTTTCGCTTGTCTCGCTCGATCAGGCCGACATGAAGCTGTTCAATCCGGCCAACGCCTTCGACGCCGAAGGCCTGACCCGCCTGACCCAGGAGATCGAGTCGCGCAAGAAGAAGCGCAACGACATCGAGCAGGACACGATGATCGCAATCCGCAACAAGAATCTCGAGGCCGAGAAGCTTTCGCTCGAGATCTCCAAAGAGAGCGAATACGCGCGCCTAGCGCAGGAGAGCGAGATCGCCCGCAGGCGCGCGCAGCAGGGAGCCGAGGTCGAGCGCGAGCGCGCGGCGCGCGAACGCGACATCGAGGCGGCGAGGATTCAGGAACGCGAGGAGGTCGAGCGCACCCGCATCGCAATGGAGCGTCAGCTCGAGGAACTGGAGATCAAGCGCATCGAGGCGCGCGAGTTGGCAGAGCAGGCCCGCGAAATATCGATCGCCGAGAAGTCTCAGGAGCGGTCTCGCGTCCAAACGGCGGCGGAGGAGGCGCGCAAGACTTTGCTCGAGGCGCAGGAGCGGGTCACGACCGCGCGCGAAAAGGAGGTGGCGAACCGTCAGCGGGAGATCGAACTGATCGCGGCGCAACGCCAGGCCGAGGTCGAGGCGGTCAAGGTCAAAGTGCTGGCCGAGGCCGAAAAGTTCGCGGCGGCGGATCGCGCCGAGGCCGATCGAGTCGCTGTCGCAGCGCTGAAGGAGCGGGCGGCGGTGGAGGCGGAAGCCAAGCGTGCGATCAACGAAGCGGAGAACCTGCGCTCCGACGCCAGCCGTCGCAGCGCGCTGCATCAGAAGCTGGTCGAAGTGCTTCCGAGCCTCATCCGCGAGAGCGTCAAGCCGATGGAACGCATTGAAGGCATTAAGATCCTTCACGTCGAAGGCCTTCCGGGACTTTCGAGCCCCGGTGCAAGCGCCGGTGGCCTGGACGGCGTCGAAGGAGCGCCTCGCGCGCCGAGGGACGGCAACCTCGCCGAGGAGGTCGTCAGTTCGGCGTTGCGCTACCGTGCGCAGGCGCCTTTCGTCGACACGTTGCTCGCAGAGATCGGCCTGAACGCGGGCGACATCCATCGCACGCAGGCGCTGCAGAACCTGTCGAAAATCGTCTATTCGCAGACGAAAGACGCGGGTTCGGCTGAGGAGCCGCAAGAGCCCTGACGCCGCGCTCGGGTCGCCGGGGCGGCGCGCGGAGCGGGCAGCTTGCAAGGCCGGCGCCCCGGCTCGTCTCTGCTGTAATGAGGAAATTCCGTGGACTCTGATCGGTACGTCGAGCGTGGGATCGCCGTCTTCTCGAATTGGGGCGTTTTTGGCGCGGTCGCCATCGGCTTCCTGATCGAGGGCATCTCGCGTGGGAGCTATCCGCTGGCGATGATCGGCGTCGCCGCGGCGATCGCCGGCTTCATCGGGCACCTCATCGTCAACGCCTATTTCGGCAAGTCTTTTTCGCGTGGCGAGGCGGGGCTCGGGCTCGCGGCCCTTGTCGCGGTGGTGCTGATCTTCATCATATCGTGGCTTGGCGGAGGCCTCGCGGACACGACCGTCTGGATCGGCCTGACATTGATCGTGGCGATGGTCGCCACCGGCGCAATCTATCTGGCTACGCGGTTCGGTCTCAAAGGCGCATTCTCGCAATTCCATGGGCGCGCCGAGCGCGTTGGTCACCGATGAATCTGACCGCGTCTCAGATCTGGCTTATCGCCTTCGGGACGGCCTATGTCGCGACGACATCGTACTGGGCCCGCCAATGCGCGCTGCGCGAAGGCGGCTCGGCCGCATACCTGTCGGCGACGGGTGAACTCCCGGTCTGGATCGTGGCCCTGGCGCTCGCGGCGTTGAGCTTCTCGGCCTGGGTCACGCTGGGGCTGCCGGACCAGGTCGCGCGGATCGGATTGCCCGGAGCGGCGCTGGCGCTGTCGACGATCACGATGGCGCTGGCGGGAGTCGTCATATTCAAACGACAATGGCAGATCGGGCGTCGTTTCGGCGCGCGCAGCCAAGCGCAGATGCTCGCCTTTTATTACCGGTCGCGCGGCTTCGCATGGCTGTCGACGGGCGTGGCCGTCCTGTTCGCCGTCGCCTTTACGGCTGTCCAGTGCAGTGTGCTTGGACGAATGATGGCGGATCTGTCGGGCGGTGGCATCGCCGCGGAGCCCGCCACCTGGCTCCTTGCCCTGATGACGTTTTCTTACGTGATTGTCGGGGGCCTCTATGCCGCTGGCGTCCTCGGCGCGCTTCAATGCATATTGCTCGGAGCCGGCATCGCCGGGCTTTCGCTCGCGGCCGCCTATTTCGGCGGCGGCTTCGCGGCGCTGAACGCGGCGCTGGCGAAGTTCGCCGCGGTTCCAGCGCATGCGCATCTCTTCCGCATATCGGGCGTCGTGCGGTTCACGCCCGGCGCCGATGATCCGGATGGCTGGACGTCGGCGCTCCTGCTGACCACCGGCTTCGCCCTTGCGGGCGTTCAGGCGAGCCCGATGGCGACCCAACTCCTGTTGTCGGCGCGCGACGACCGTGGGGCGGCCGCGGGCCAGACCTGGGTTCTTGCAGCTTTCTTTGGCGGATTTTGTGTCCTCGGCCTGGTGATGGTTGGCGTCTATGGGATGACTTCGTCTTCCAACGCCGCGGTCGTGGATCTGCTCGCCAAACTGGGCGCGAATTCCCCCTGGTTCATGGCGGCGATCTATTTCGGGTTGGTCGCCGGCTTCCAGGCGCTCGCCGCGACAAGCGTGGTGACCGCGGCGCGTGGGCTTGTATACGATATTTTCGTCCCCGACTTCATGCCGGGTCTCGACGCTCCGACCTCGATCCTGCTCGGCCGCGTCTGCGTCGGCGTGTTGATGCTGGCCAGCGTCCTCCTCGCGACGCGCGCTCCGACGGCCGCCGTGTCGCTCGGCGCGCTCGCGCTCCCGTTCGCAGCGCAATTGGTCCCGCCTCTGGTCGGCATGTGCTGGCTGCGCTGGATCTCGCCGCCGGCCGCGCTGGTCGGCGCGGTCGTCGGATTGGTGATGGTCTCGTTGACCGACAGCTTCGGCATCGCCGTGATGAACTTCGTCGGCCTGCATCTCCCCTGGGGTCGCTGGCCATGGACAATCCACTCCGCAGGTTGGGGCCTCGCGGCGAATGTCGCGTCGGTGCTTGTCATTTCCGCCATCACGCCCGCGCGCCGCGAAAGCCAACGAGCGGCGGCGCTGAAGGAGTTCTTCGCCGGGGTCGCAATGTCCCGGCCGACGGGCCGCGGGCTAAAGCCGACAGCCTGGGCGGCTGCGCTGGCGTGGCTGTTCTTCGGCGCCGGTCCGGGGCTGTTGTTCGGCAACTTCGCCTTCGGCGACAACGGCGGCGGCCTCGACAAGTGGCTGCTGGGCATACCGCCGCTATGGGGCTGGTGCCTCCTGATGTGGGCGCTCGGCGTCATCCTGGTTTGGCTGCTCGCCTATAAGCTCGAACTGGCGTCCTCGCCGGGCGTCGAAATCGCACCGATCGAGCGCGGACCTGTCGGTCGGCCGAGGACCGCGGGGCTGCGTGTCGACCATGTGCAAGCGGTCCTGTGGACGCTGAGCGGCGCCGGGGCCTTCATTACGGCGCTCGCATGGATCTTCGGGCGCTGAAGGCGAAACGGGAGAACCCAATGAATGCGTTCATTTTCAATACCAGCGCGGGCATCCAGTTCGGATCGGGCGCGATCGCCAAGATCGGCGCGCTGGCGCACGAACGACTTGGCCGGCGGGTGGTCGTCGTCACGGACCCCGGCATGATTTCGACCGGCATCGTCGATCGCGTCATGGGCTTTCTGGGCGAAGCGGGCATTCAGGCCGAAGTCTTTTCCGACGTCGCGGCGGACCCGCCGGCGCCAATGATCGAGAAGGCCGTCGAGATGGCGGCAAGTCTCGAGGCGACCGGCGTCATCGGGCTCGGCGGTGGGTCTTCGCTCGATACCGCCAAGCTGGTCGCCTTGCTCGCGCCAGGCCGCGAGACGCTTGCCCAGGCGTTCGGCGTCGGGAACGCCAAGGGCCCCCGGCTGCCGATGATCCTTGTCCCGACGACCTCGGGGACCGGTTCGGAGGTGACGCCGATCTCGATCGTCACGACGGGCGAAAACGAAAAGATGGGCGTCGTCTCGCCGATCATCCTGCCGGACGTCGCCCTGCTCGATCCGGAACTGACGCTCGGTCTGCCGCCCCATGTCACCGCGGCCACGGGTATCGACGCGATGGTGCACGCGATCGAAGCCTACGCTTCGAAGAGCGCGAACAACAATCCGATCTCGCGCGTGCTGGCGACCCAGGCGCTGACCCTGCTCGGCGGCGCGATCGAGACCGCGGTGCACAACGGCTCCGACATCGAAGCGCGCTCGGCGATGCTTCTGGGCTCGATGCTGGCCGGACAGGCCTTCGCGAATTCGCCGGTCGCCGCGGTTCACGCGCTGGCCTACCCGCTCGGCGGCCATTTCCACATTCCGCATGGCCTGTCGAACGCGCTCGTCCTCACTCATGTCTTGCGCTTCAACTGCAAGACGGCGCCGGCCGCCTACGTTGAGATCGCGCCCTTCGCCTTCCCGGAACTCGCGCGGTTCGAAGGGCAGGAGCGCGCCGAGGCTTTCTGCGATGCGCTGCAAGATCTGTCGAAGAAGTGTGGGCTGCCGCAGCGTCTGCGCGACGCCAAGGTTCCCGAGGACGTGCTGCCTGCGCTGGCGCGCGACGCAATCAAGCAGACGCGGCTCCTCCCCAATAATCCGCGTCCGGTGACGGAAGCGGACGCGCTTGAAATCTATCGTCGGGCTTGGTGAGCGGAGAGCGCGCGTCCATGTTGAACCTCAACGATCGGTCGCTGCTTGTCTGCAGCGCCTACATCGACGGCGCCTGGGTCGGCGCCGAAAAGCGCACGCCGATCCGGAATCCGGCCAACGGCGAGATCGTGGCGGAGGTCGCCGACGTCGGCGTCGCGGGAGCGCGCGCCGCGATCGACGCCGCCGAACGCGTGCAGCGCGACTGGGCCTCGCGCACGGCGCGCGAGCGTTCGTCCATCCTGCTCAGGTGGAGCCAGCTCATGCTGGACAATGCCGAGGATCTCGCGCAAATCCTGACTGCGGAAATGGGCAAGCCGTTTCTCGAGGCCAAGGGCGAGATCGCCTACGGTGCGAGTTTCATCGAATGGTTCGCGCAGGAGGGCCGGCGGGTCTATGGCGACATGATCCCCGGTCATCAAGCCGACAAGCGCATCCTCGTCATTAAGCAGGCGATCGGAGTCGCGGCGTCGATCACGCCGTGGAACTTTCCCAATGCGATGATAGCGCGCAAGGTCGGCCCGGCTCTGGCCGCCGGTTGCGCATTTGTCGCTCGCCCGTCCGAGATGACCCCCCTGTCGGCGCTCGCGATGGCTCTGCTCGGCGAACGCGCCGGCATTCCCAAAGGCGTGCTGAATGTCGTCACCAGCGCCGACGCCGCGGGCGTCGGCCAGGAATTTTGCGCCAATCCAAAAGTGCGAAAGATTTCGTTCACCGGGTCGACGCGTGTCGGCTCGATCCTGATGCGCCAGAGCGCGGATCGCATAAAGAAACTGAGCCTCGAACTCGGCGGAAACGCGCCGTTCATCGTGTTCGACGACGCCGATCTCGACAAGGCGGTCGAAGGCGCGATGATCGCAACATTTCGCAATGCGGGACAGACTTGCGTCTGCGCCAATCGCATCTACGTCCAGCGGGACGTCCATGATGCCTTTGCCGCCAAGCTCGCCGCGGCGGTCGACCAGTTGCGAATCGGCGACGGCGCGGAGCCGGGCGTTCAGATCGGTCCGCTCATCTCGAAGTCGGCGCTTGCGAAGGTCGAGGCACATGTCGCCGACGCCTTAGCGAAGGGGGCGACAATCGCCACTGGCGGCCGCCGCCACCCGGCGGGCGCCCTTTTCTACCAGCCGACCGTGCTCGCGGGCGCGACGTCGGACATGCAACTCGCGCGCGAGGAGACCTTTGGCCCGATCGCACCGCTGTTCGCCTTTGATACGGTCGAAGAGGTAATCGCGATGGCGAACGACACGGAATTCGGCCTCGCCTCCTATTTTTACGCTCGCGACCTGAGCCGAGTCTGGAGAGTGGCTGAGGCGCTCGAATATGGGATGGTCGGCGTCAACACCGGCCTCGTCTCGACGGCGGAAGCCCCATTTGGCGGAGTGAAGATGTCCGGGATCGGCCGCGAAGGATCGAAGTACGGCATCGACGAATATTTGACGATCAAGTACGTGTGCCTGTCGGTCTAGTCATCATCAGATTGCATCGAAGAGCCTGCTGCGGATTGCACGCTTTGGTGCAGCTGCGCTTCGGGCGCACGCCCCGGACAGAGGCGCGTGCGTTTGCCGCATCGGCCTCGTCGCGCCGCATAACTCCGGACGCGCAATCCCTGGAACCCCGGTACGACGCCCGGCGGCTCATCGGGCGGCGGCGGCGGCGGTGCCGCGACCGGCGCCGGCGTCTTGCATATCGGCACTGACGGGGGAGGTTCGATACGCATTCCGGCCTCATTGTCCGGCGTCGTGGGTTTGAAGCCGACGTTCGGGCGCGTTCCGGCCAATCCTCCGAGCGCCTACGCCACCGTCGCCCACATCGGACCCATCGCACGCACCGCCCTCGACGCCGCCGCCATGCTGGCGGCGATGTCCGGACGAGACCTCGACGACTGGAACCAGGGCGCCGGAGCATTGCCGCCGATCTCGCTCGCGGACCACACGCTCCGGGGAGCGCGGATCGGCCTATGAACCCGGCCGCCGAACGGATTCGTCGATCCTCAGGTGCTGGCCGCCGTCGAGACCGCGGCAGCTCGACTCGAAGTCTCTCGGCGCACGCGTCGAGCCCATCGAATTGCCTGAAGCGGACGTCGCGTAGATTCATAAAATTCATTGGTACGCTGGGCGGCCAATCGCCTCGCGGCGATTCCCGACGATATGATCCGGCTGTGCGACCCCGGGTTCGTTGAGGTCGCTCGGGAAGGCGCGAGAATCCCCGGGGCGCGCCTCGCCGGTTCGCTTGTGCAGCGGGCGGCGTTCGGAGCCTCAATGGACAAGCTGCTCGCGCGCTTCGATTTCGTCATCTCTCCGGCGACGCCAATTTCAGCGTTCCAGGCCGGAGGAATCAGTCGAGCATACGCACGTTTTGGCATACCAGGTCGCGGCGTTCAGCTATCCGATCAATCTCAGTCAGCAGCCCGCCATCTCGACGCCATGCGGAACGACCGCTGCGGGTCTGCCGATTGGGCTGCAGATCATCGGCGCGCGCTGCGCGGACGGGGCCGTGCTGTCGGCAGCGCGCGCGTTCGCCACAGCCGGCTGAAGTCGCGCGGAACTTCCCGGTACCCTCAGGCGGGAGCGACCGCCTCGGTACGGAGCGCCTGCGCCAAATCGTTTCCAATCGATGGGCGCCGGTCGACCCGGCTCCGGAGGAAGTCGACGGCCCGCCTGCAGGAATCGCGACCGACCGCTTCCCCCAACTCCTCCCCTCATACGTGACGACCGTGACCCGATCGACGAACCCACCATTCACTCCCTGGCGAACGGAGCCTGGCGCCACGCTGAGCCTGGCGTGGCCCAACTCCTTCAGGGCGTCGTCTTCACGACCAATATCTTCGTACTGGCTTGGCGCCGTCAATCTCGCGACTGGAACGCCCGCCGGCTCGTTCCTCACTCCGCTGTTTCGCTTCGTCGCCGCCTTCATCTTCTTTCCGGCCTTTGGCTTTCTCATACTTCGGTCCCTGATGTCGGCCTTCGGTCGCAGTCGGGAAATCCTCTCCATCACCATCGGCGGCGTCCTGGTCAGCGGCCTCCTCGCCTGCCGGCTGGGTTTTGGCGCATTTGGACTCCCGGCGATCCGCGCCCCGATCGCGATCATCCTGTCCTACGCGGCAATGTTTGCAGTCGCGCTCTACTACATCCGCAGCGGCGAGCTCCGAGGATATATGAGCCGTCACTCGATCGAGACGCCGGCCTGGGCCGAGCTGTCCCGGGTGTTTCGCCTGGAGCGCCGTTCGGTCTCACCATATTCGCTGAGGTGATGGTGTTCTCCGGCGCAGCCCTCGTGATGAGTGCGATCGGACCGGACGAACTCGCAGCGCAAGCGATCGCTCTGCAGATCTGCACGCTCGCCTACTACGTGCCGCTCGGCATCGGATCTGCGGCGACCTTGCGGGTTGGACCGGCTTACTGCCGCGGCGATTTTCAGGCGATTGCGATTGCGACCTGGACGCCGATTGCGTTGTCGGCCGGCTTCACATTCGCGCCTGGAATAGGTCTCCTGCTTTTCGGACCCGCCATCGTCGGAGTCTTCCTGGATCGCGCCGAACCAGCAAACCAGCACGCATTCGCCGTCGCCGCCCGCCTACTTCGGATTGGCGGCCTGTTTCAAGTTGCCGACGGTGCGCAGACAACCGCGACCCAAACCTTGCGAGGCCTTAACGATACGACAATTCCCATGCTCATCGCGTTCGGCGGTTATTGGCTGATCTCGGCCCCGCTGGGATCTACCTGGCCCGGCGCACGGGATTCGGCGGGACCGGCGTCTGGATCGGATTTGCGGCCGGCCTGACTGTCGTAGCTTTGGCCCTTCTGTCGCGCATAATCTATTGGCAAAAAAGGCACGCGAGCGATCGGCCCCGGTTGGGGAACTCGCACGGACAGGCGGCGGAAGCGCACGGGTCCGCCGGACGCCGGTCCCCTGCTATCTCGTGACACCGTCCGCATCGGTCAAACGGTCTCCTCGCCGAAGCGGGGCACAACGCCGCCCTGATCGCCAAGCTTGCGGACCTCGAGGCAGACCAGATGCGCCTGAAAGCAGAAATCGAGGCCGTCGACGACGCCATCGAACCCGAACCAGCCGAGATCACGGATGAGGTGGAAGCCATCATCCATATCCAGCGTCTCGCGACCAGATCGAGAGTCTCCTGAGCCGACCGGGACAACCAGACGCCTTAAAACTCCGCGAGAAAGTTCGCGGCATGATCGAACGGATCACGATCATCCGGCATGAGAACGGCCAGATGCAGATCACCGTGCGCGGCCGGTTCGCCGGGGTGATGCAGGCGGCGGGGTTGGTGGAGCGCTACGGGCTGAAAACAAAAAAGCCCCGGAAGCGAAAACTTCCGGGGCTGACCTATCGGTGGTTGCGGGGGCAGGATTTGAACCTGCGGCCTTCAGGTTATGAGCCTGACGAGCTACCGGGCTGCTCCACCCCGCGGCAATCGGAGAAGGGAGGTTGGACGGCGGACAGGGGGCTGTTCGTCATCGTCTGTTTTATGCATGAAGAGGAAGGACCGGTAGGGGAAGGCGGATATCTTTGCTCCCAAGTTCGGTCGTCTGATCTCCGCCCTTTGCAGGCCTGGCGACGACCTACTCTCCCATGTCTTGAGACAGAGTACCATTGGCGCGAAGGCGTTTGACGGCCGAGTTCGGGATGGGATCGGGTCTGATCGCCTTGCAAGAGCCACCAGGCCGGCAAAGGACGGAGTTCGGACGGGCGGAGGACGGGAGACGGAGAACGGAAGAGATGGGCTTCCGTCGTCTGTCGTCCGTCATCTGACGTCCGATCGAAGCAAAACTGGTTTTCGCGCTTATCGCACTGGAAAACGAAGGACAGAAGGACGATCCGTCCTCTGTCGTGCGTCATCCGAGGTCTGCAACGTCGCCTTGGCGACGAGAGCAATCAAGTCGAACGAGCGATTAGTACCGGTCAGCTCACGCGTTGCCGCGCTTCCACATCCGGCCTATCAACGTGGTGGTCTTCCACGGCTCTTCAGGGAGAACTGGTTTTGAGGCTGGTTTCCCGCTTAGATGCCTTCAGCGGTTATCCATTCCACATATAGCTACCCTGCACCGCCGCTGGCGCGACGACAGGTCCACCAGAGATGTGTTCACCCCGGTCCTCTCGTACTAGGGGCAAATCCTCTCAATTCTCCGACACCCACGGCAGATAGGGACCAAACTGTCTCACGACGTTTTGAACCCAGCTCACGTACCACTTTAATCGGCGAACAGCCGAACCCTTGGGACCTTCTCCAGCCCCAGGATGTGATGAGCCGACATCGAGGTGCCAAACACTCCCGTCGATATGGACTCTTGGGGAGTATCAGCCTGTTATCCCCGGCGTACCTTTTATCCGTTGAGCGATGGCCCACCCACGCGGGACCACCGGATCACTATGACCGACTTTCGTCTCTGCTCGACTTGTTGGTCTCGCAGTCAGGCTGGCTTATGCCATTGCACTCGACGACCGATTTCCGACCGGTCTGAGCCAACCATTGCGCGCCTCCGTTACTCTTTGGGAGGCGACCGCCCCAGTCAAACTACCCACCATGCGTTGTCCCGGGCCCCGATGAGGGGTCGCGGTTAGACATCCATGAAGTCAAGGGTGGTATTTCAAGGGTGGCTCCACCAGAGCTGGCGCCCCGGCTTCCAAGCCTACCACCTATCCTACACATGACCACACGAATGCCAACGCAAAGTTATAGTAAAGGTGCACGGGGTCTTTCCGTCTGACCGCAGGTACCCCGCATCTTCACGGGGACTTCAATTTCACTGAGCTGACGTTGGAGACAGCGGGGAAGTCATTACGCCATTCGTGCAGGTCGGAACTTACCCGACAAGGAATTTCGCTACCTTAGGACCGTTATAGTTACGGCCGCCGTTTACCGGGGCTTCAATTCAAGGCTCGCACCTCTCCTTTTAACCTTCCGGCACCGGGCAGGCGTCAGACCCTATACGTCATCTTACGATTTCGCAGAGCCCTGTGTTTTTGTTAAACAGTTGCCACCCCCTGGACTGTGCCCCCCCGAAAAGCTTGCGCTCCCCGAGGGCCTCCTTATTCCGAAGTTACGGAGGTAAATTGCCGAGTTCCTTCAACGTCATTCTCTCAAGCGCCTTGGTATGCTCTACCTGTCCACCTGTGTCGGTTTCGGGTACGGTCTGATGCAGGGGCTATTTCCTGGAACCTCTCCGCCGCTTAGGCCAATCCAGTAAGGCCAAACGACATACGAGATCCGTCACCACCTGCTGGCTCACGAATATTAACGTGATTCCCATCGACTACGCCTCTCGGCCTCGCCTTAGGGACCGGCTAACCCTGCGAAGATTAACTTTACGCAGGAACCCTTGGACTTTCGGCGACACTGTCTTTCACAGTGTTTATCGTTACTCATGTCAGCATTCGCACTTCCGACGCCTCCAGAAGCCCTCACGGGTCTTCCTTCACAAGCTTACGGAACGCTCCGCTACCGCGTCAGAGAACAGAGGACAGACGACGGACGACAGAGGATTGCCGATCGCTCAAGCCGTCATGACTTCGCCACGAGGCTCTGCAGCATCTTCGCAATCGTCTGATATTCGTCTCGCCACTCCCGCCAAATCGGCTCATCGAGATAACCGAGATCCAGCGCATAGCGCGCCCATACCCGCATCTCGTCAGCCGAACCGATCGCCATCCACAGAAAGCGCTTGAACTCCGCTTTCGATTGTTTCTGGCGGCCGTATCCTTCGGCGATATTTCCGACAATGGACTTCGAAGCCCGCCGCACTTGATCGCCCAACGCCCGTTGTTCGATCTGCGGCCAGTTCAAGCTTCGACGATGAACGTCCAGCGAAAGCCGGTACGCCCGCTTGAAGACCTCCAGGTCCTCAAACGAAGCGACGCGCGCTCTCCCCCTGTCATCCATTCCGTCCTCAGTCGTCTGTCTTCTGTTCTCCGACACCCAAAGCTTCGGCTCGTGGCTTGAGCCCCGTTACATCTTCGGCGCAGAAACCCTTAATTAGACCAGTGAGCTGTTACGCTTTCTTTAAAGGATGGCTGCTTCTAAGCCAACCTCCTGGTTGTTTTGGGATTTCCACATCCTTTCCCACTTAGCCACGAATTGGGGGCCTTAGCTGTTGGTCTGGGTTGTTTCCCTCTCCACGACGGACGTTAGCACCCGCCGTGTGGCTCCCGAGCATGACTTCCAGGTATTCGGAGTTTGGTTAGGTTTGGTAGGGTTTTAGCCCCCCTAGCCCATCCAGTGCTCTACCCCCTGGAGCCTCAGCTCGAGGCTATACCTAAATATATTTCGCGGAGAACCAGCTATTTCCGAGTTTGGTTGGCCTTTCACCCCTAATCACAAGTCATCCGAGCCTTTTTCAACAGGCACCGGTTCGGTCCTCCAGTAGGTGTTACCCTACCTTCAACCTGCTCATAACTAGATCACTCGGTTTCGGGTCTAAAGCATCGAACTCATCCGCCCTGTTCAAACTCGCTTTCGCTGCGCCTACGCCTATCGGCTTAAGCTTGCTCGATACTTTAAGTCGCTGACCCATAATACAAAAGGTACGCCGTCACCCTTACGGGCTTCGACTGTTTGTAGGTATCCGGTTTCAGGAACTGTTTCACTCCCCTCGTCGGGGTGCTTTTCACCTTTCCCTCACGGTACTTGTTCGCTATCGGTCGCTGAGGAGTACTTAGGCTTGGAGGGTGGTCCCCCCGTGTTCAGACAGGATTGCACGTGTCCCGCCCTACTCAAATCTTCTGCCTCGTCCTATCCATACGGGGCTGTCACCCGCTCCGGCCCGGCTTTCCAGCCGGTTCTGGTCAACAAAAGCAAAAGCATTGGCCTGATCCGCGTTCGCTCGCCACTACTAACGGAGTCTCGTTGATGTCCTTTCCTCCGGGTACTTAGATGTTTCAGTTCCCCGGGTTCGCTCTTATTCCCCTATGAATTCAGAGAATAAGTCCCTTCTGTTGATCTCTGTTGGTCCAAAGACCGCGCGCCCTCGCTCTCCCGTCAGGCCTCCCCTTGCGAGGACCCCTTCCGGAGCAAACAGACGAGCCGACCCATTGCTCCCCAAAGTCCAGCCTGTGCAGCTTCGCTTTGCGGCGCAATGCGCCTCTTCGGAGCAACAGAGATCGAAGGTGGGTTTCCCCATTCGGACATTCCCGGATCAAAGCCTGTTCGCGGCTCCCCGGGACTTATCGCAGCGTACCACGTCCTTCATCGCCTCTCAGCGCCAAGGCATCCACCAGATACCCTTATGGCACTTGATTGCTCTCATCGCCAAAGCGCGTTCTTTACTTCCGTCCCCGACTCGGCGTCGGCGACAAACACACCCTGGCGCGAAAAGACCAGTTTTGCTTCAAACGCATCCGGGGATCCTGGCGGTCAGCCAAAGGACCCACGACTGGTGCTTATCAGACGACCGAGAACAGAGGGCAGAGAGCAGATATCATCCGTCCTCTGTTGTCTGTCATCCGTCATCCGATAACCGAATGCGCTTCCTCTTCACAATGTCAGATATCGAAACGCCATGACCCCAGCGGGGCCAAAGCCTTCCAACGCCGCCCCCTCGATGACAACGCCGCGGCTCATCGCCGCTCGCGCCTCCTCAAGGGAGCGAAACCGATCAAAATCGCATCGGAAAGGACAGACGGCTCAACGCCAAATCAAGAAGCGCTCGATCGACGATCG
>CAVPXF010000035.1:0-4887 GCA_963709655.1 uncultured Alphaproteobacteria bacterium | reverse complement strand
ACGCATCGGCTTCCGCGCTCTGGGCGCGGCGCGCCGCACGAGCGAGTTGAACAAGAAGTGCGGCAGACGGGTAAACGGCGGGGATACTGTAGTTGTAATGAATGACCGGCAACACTGTCGCAAGACCGTCCCGCAGGTCTGAGCCAGCGGTCTTGGGAATGTGGATGTGTATCAGTCGTTGCTTCTCTGGGTATGCCGTTAGCACCAACTCAACGATACGTTTCCGGAATTCTTCGCCCGCAATGCTTGAGAGCGCGCGCGTGTCGCAATTTACATTGCTCGCCCGGCGCACGGCTTCCGCGGATTCCGGCATCCGATTCAAGAACGTGCAGTAAATGTTGTGTACGGTCGAATTCGACCAATCGAACTGCCTGATATAGCTCTCCATGGAGTCCGGCAATGGATCGTCTCCCATACCCACGAACAATTCGCGTGTATTCCTTGGCGCGGCTTTCAGCATCAATTCCTCGTACATTGCCTTTGTTGTCATAGCAGCAATGCTGCCGGGCGCCCGCCCTCAACAAAAGGCAATCTTTGAGAAACCAACTTGGCGATGTCAATATCCTCCTTGTGGGTCTGGGGCTGGGAATGCGAGTAACGACGCAGCCAAGCCGAGCGCGCCGGACAGGACCAGAGTAAGGTGTCATTGCTGCAGATTTACCAAGAGGCGCAGATGAAGATGTTCGGGTGAGAGCATTTGTGAGCGTGTCGGTCGCCCGGGCCGTAGGGCAGATCTGCGGCCGGGGCAAATGTCTCAAGCTGGCTCAGGCGGGCCGCTTCCGTACCAAGGGCGCGCCATGTTCGACCTCAGAACCCGACGCACTTCCACACGACGACATCGTTCGCCGCCATCGTGCCGTTGAAGATGACAGAGGTCGTCGTACAGGCCACTTTTTCGCTCTGCCGTCCAGCTCGTTAGGTCGCACATAGCGAGTGTATGGATGGACGCGCCGCTCGAAAGCGTCGCGCCCATGGCCGGCGCATGCCACGCGCTCCGAAACGAGTTCGCCGTTCCGATGGACGTAGGTTTCGCGGATCATGCGGCTCAATCCCCTGTGCATGCGTAGTTGAATACGACGCTTGCGGTCCCGGTCCCGAGCGTCACGGTGAAGGCCGATTTGCTGGAGACGGAGACGTAATAGGTTCCGGTGTAGGCGCTGGCCGGCGTCACGGCGCAATAGGCGTAGTGCGTGAAGGCGGTCGCAAAAGTCACCGTGCAAGCGGTCGGCGTCCCGGTCCCGAGGGTGAACTGTCCGCCGTTGCTGCTGGACCCGGCAGACGCGGGCGGCGGAGACGTTCCGCACGAAGAAATAGCCGGGAGGTTCGCCGTGTATTGAAGCGCGCCAGTAACGGTCAGGACATTGCTGACGACCTCGCCAATTCCTACGTTGCCAGGGGTTGCAATGCTGAGTGCGGACGTATAGCTGTTGGCAGCGTCAATAATGCTGAAGTTGTTCGACGCATTCTTGTTTAACTGCCACTTGGCGGTCCCGTTATCCTCAAAGAAAAGGCTCGACGCCTTGCCGCCCGCGCCGCCGTTGGTTTCGTTTATGAATATATTGGCCGCATCGCCGGAGCCGGTATCCGTCACAGTCAGCGCGCCGAGCACGTCTGTCGACGACGTATCGCTTGTCCCGAGGTTGAGCGCGCCGCCGACATTGGAATTGTACGACCCGGCGGTGTTGCCATAAGGATAGGATGCGATCGCCACGCCCGTCGTGGCGACGCTCGCCTCGATGCCGTAGCCGTGGCCGGGATTGGCGGTCTGCCATGCAGGACACGCCGAACTGACTGCAGCATACCCGTTGTTGTTGATCGTGGTCGCCGGATCGACGTTGATGTGCGCCGAGTTATCTTCGATGTAGATGCCCGAACCGCAGTTGTTATAGATCTTGTCTCCACGTATTTCTACCGAGCCGTTGGTCCACTTCTCAACGACGATGCCATGGCCCGTCTGGGTCGACGCTTCCCACCCGGCGATGTCGGCATTTCCGCCGTTTGCGTACTGGTCGTTCAGCAGGACAGCCGCGTCGCTCATCGTGTCGAGCGCGCAGCTTGAGGCCACGACGAATTCGCGGTTATTGATCGGCTCGACCGAGTTCTCTATGACGACGCCGCGCGCATCGTTTGCGATGTCCGTTCCATCGCAGCGGAAACCGCCCATGCCGCCGCCATAGTGAATGCCGGACAGGAGGCCGCCTTGCCAGTCGCCGCCGATGGTCCCGTCGTGCAAGATCAACTCGGCCGTGGCGATCTGACCTCGCCAGGGGGCGGCGTTCGCTAGGATCGCGTCGCCACACGCCTGCTTGGCGCTGATGCGCGGAAGCTCCCAATGAATGCCGCTGTCGCCGTCGTCCCAATAGCCGCCGCAGAGATCGCCGGCGTCGTTGATGTCGACGCCGCCGAGCATGATGTCGTCGAGACGGCTATCCCAGGTATAGAGTTGATGCAAGGCGAAACCGCCAGTCAGAGGGGTCGACGACGTGATGCGGAAGCCTTTCAGGGTGACGCCGTCGATATTGCTGGCGAGTGTCGGGTTGAGGGTCAGTAAGTCGGCAGTGAAAAGCAGGTTGTCGCTCGATCCGACCGAGCCCCAGGAAGCGCCGTATTTTAGAGTGACCGTCGAACCGCTGACGCTCGCGGCGTAGCCGACGAACGCGGGCGTCGTGAACGTCGTGTTGGACGTGTCCCAGACACTGACGACCGCGCCATAGCCAAGCATGGTGGAGATGAACGTCGGGGCCGCCGCCGACAGCGTGAGCGACGTCGCGCCACCGGTCCACGTCGGGCCCGAGAGCGATCCTCCCGTCCAGGACGCGGCGGCCGTAGCCGTCGCCGACATGGGCGAGGTTCCGACATACTGGAATGTCGTCGCCGGAGCGCCGGCCCCTTCGACCGTGTAGTGCCCGACCGCGCCAATCGACAGAGGCGCGGAGAAATTGCACGTCCCGACCGGAGCGACGAGATGCACGTTTACCGCCGCCTTATTCAGCCAGTTCTGGATGGCCGTCGTGTCGTCGGTCGAGCCATCGCATTTCGCACCGAAGTCGTTCTTGAGATTGAAGGTAACGCCGGAGTCGGTAGCCCGGTTGGCGAGGCTGGTGGCCACGGGGGCGCCGGCGCCGCTAATGTTCGTCGCTCCCATTGTCGGCGCCGTGAGGCACGGGGAGCCTGCATCTTGGATGCCGTTCGCGCCCCAGGCGAGGCAATTGCCCTGGGCTGCGGGTCCGCCGAGCAGCGTAACGCCTCCGTTCGAGTTGGCCGGATTGGCGAGCGCGGTCGGAATACCGGCGCCGAGGTTCATGCTCGCTGGAGGTGTCGTGGGGATCATGGGCCCGTTGAAGAATTGCGAGCGTGCCGGCGCAACCAGACCTGCGATGGCCAAAAAGACGAGAAAGCGTTTCATGAATACCCTCCAGGTCCCGCGCATCGACAGTCTAGAGCGCGCGGCATAGCAAGTTGCGAATGGATGAGATCAAGCGGGTAGAGCGCCGGTTTACAGGGCCACGTCATTTGGCCCGTGAAAACCAACGCACACCGGATTTGGAGCCAGGCGCGAAAGGCCGCATTGAGGCAAGCCAACCCACTGTAATCTGTTTTGCCATATGCGGCGTGATTGGTCAAGAAATTGTTCGCTCTTTGTTCCAAGCACGACGCCGCTTCGAAGTCTGGGCCGGGCTCATCAGAATCCGTCAACCAAAAACATAATTTTATCTTTGGCTAAAATTCTATGTATAGCGGCGTCACGCGAGGATCCGAAAATCCCTCGGGTCGATGACGCGGAAATTGTCGGTGATGGTTGACGAGAACTCGTCGAACCGCTGAGGCACGGTTTCACGCAGGAAACCGAGCACGGCTTCGGCGAAGTCGCGGAATTTGGCGTAGCATCTGTTGTGGGTGACGTTCTCGTGCATCACCTTCCACAGCCGCTCGATCGGGTTGAGATGCGGACAGTATGACGGCACGAAGTGCAGGACGATGCGCCTGCCTGGCTGTTGCAGCCAGCCCTGGACGACTTTGGCGTGGTGGTAGCGGGCGTTGTCGAGGAAAACATGGATGCGGCTCATCGTTGAATGGGAGCGCTCCAGCGCCTCGAACAAGGCGATCGTGCTTGCCGCGTCGACGGTCTGGACATCCATGATGCTGGTCCGTCCGGTCTCCAGGTCGATCGCGCCGTGCAGGTTCAGCCGGTCGCGTCCGGAGGCCGCGGGAAGTGCGCAGCGCTGTCCGCGCGGCAGCCAGCGTCCAGCGGGCTTGGCCTGGTGGGTCGGATGGACGGCGTCGACGTAGACGACCGTCTCGTCCGGGCCGAGCGAGTTGCGCAAGTCCTCATGCGCGTCGATAAACTTTTGCTGGGTCTCCACGTCGATCTTGCCGGGCACGGATTCCGGCTTCTTCCAGTCGAATCCGATGCGGTTCATCAGCTTGATCAGTCCGGAGCGGCCATAGTCGAACCCGAACCGATCCAGGATGAATTGCCCGATTTCGGTGGTCGACGTCGGCAGCGCCTCCGTCGCCCAAGCGCGCAATTCGTCGATCTGGAGGGGCGACAGCCGCCCGGTTCCGCCCTTCAGGTCGAACAGGACGATCGCCTCGACGCCGCCTTCCTGGAATTCCTTGAGCCAGATGCGGATGGTCGAGTTGTCGAGGAACAGCGCTTCGGCAATCGCGGCAAAGGACCAGCCCTTGTCGAGCAGAAGGATGGCGTTCGCCCGGCGGACGATGCGATGCTCCTCCAGCCCGTCCCTGACGATCTTCACCAGGTCGGCCCGATCCGCTCCGCTGAGGAAATTGCGATTTGTCTTCACCAGACGACTGGAATCGATCCCGCTGATTCGGTCAAACGATTTTCGGATGGGCGCGGAATCCCGCTATATTGATTGTCGA
>CAVPXF010000034.1:0-5897 GCA_963709655.1 uncultured Alphaproteobacteria bacterium | reverse complement strand
CATCCCCGGGTCGAGATGCTATGGGGGTTGGCGGCCGCGAGATCGGGTATCCTGACGGTTCTCCAACACGTGAGCAGGAGCACCCGAATGAGCGAAGCTTTCGATCCGCGCAAATCCGCGACCGCCTTTGACCAAGCTAGCACCCTCGTGGCCGTTCTGGAACTGAGCGGCAAGTCGTGGCGAGCAGGGGCGTGCGTGCCGGGCGTGTCGCGTCGTCCCTCACGCCAACTCGAGGCCAGGGACATTGGCGGCGTGCTGAGGGCGATCGAGCAGTGGAAGAACGAAGCGATGAAGGCCGGCCATGAGGTGCGGCGCGTGGTCGTGGGCTACGAGGCGGGCCTCGACGGCTTCTGGATCGCCCGCGCCCTGAATGAGCACGGGATCGAGGTCTATGTCATGCATCCGGCGAGCATTTCGGTTGAGCGTCGCGGCCGGCGCGCCAAGACCGACCGCATCGACGTCGACATTCTTTTGCGGGCGCTTCTCGGCTGGCTGCGGGGAGAACCGCGCCACTGCACGATGGCGCCCATTCCGAGCGAGGCGGAGGAGGACATGCGCGAGCCGGGGCGTCGGCGCGAGGCCCTGACCGTGGCGCGTCTGAAGATCGAAAACCAGATGCGCAGCCTGCTCGCCCGCTTCGGCGTCGCCGATTTTCGGCCGCGTCTGAAGAAGGCGCCCGAGCATCTGGAAAAGCTGCGCACGTTCGATGGAAGGCCGCTGCCGCCGAACACGAGGGCGGGCCTCGAGCGCCTGATGGCGCAACATCGGCTCCTGTCCGGGCAGCTGAGAGAGATCGAGACGGCCCGCGAGCAGGTCGTCGCCGTCGCCGATCCCGACCGCATCGAGCGCATGATCCAGCTCTTGGTCCGCCTCGTCGGCGTCGGGGTGGAGACGGCCACGACGCTGGTTCACGAAGTCTTTTCGCGTCGTTTCCGCGACCGCAAGGCGCTGGCGGGTTTCGTCGGCATGACCGGCACGCCCTACGACAGCGGCGGATCGAGGCGCGAGCAGGGCCTCAGCAAGAACGGCAATCCGCGCGTGCGCAGGATCCTCACCCAGCTGATGTGGCGCTGGCTGATGTTTCAGCCGCAAAGCGCGCTCGCCCAGTGGTTCGTCGCGCGCACCGGCGGCGCCAAGGGCCGGATGAAGAAGATCATGGCCGTCGCCTTGGGGCGCAAGCTCCTGGTGGCCCTGTGGCGCACCGTCGAGACCGGCGTCATTCCCGAGGGCGCGCGTCTGGCGGCGGCGTAAGGTCAACCGAACCGATCCGACGAGAAACAACGAGAAACAAAGAACCAGGCGACAGAGCGATGCTGACGTCTGCAAACCGTCCAAGGTGGGCAGGATGCCGTGCCGGGCTATGGCTGCAATACGCCGCCGTCAAGATTGGTCCTGCCCCCTTGGCTCCCCATTCGGCCCCAGCGAAAAGGGCATCATGGTCTGGCGCTCGCGCCTTGCGAGCGCCGCCGGATACGAGCTTGCCGGCCGCGCGCGGCCTTAAGCAAAGGGGAGCCGCCTTGGATCGGTCTTGCGCAACCGCACGCTTCGCCCGACGTCGCCAGAACCCGCCCCAGCTCGCGCGAGCTCTCCCCGCCTGCGAGCCCGTCCGCGGTCCGACGCCTCCGCGGCGCGAACCCGAGGCCTGGGCCGAGGCCTGAGCCGTGCTCGCCGTCAACCCCGCCTCGCTGACGCGAGCCGCCGCTTCGCGGTCGCTGACGCGAGGGTTGACCGCTGCGCGCGCCTCAGGCGTTGCGCATCCATGGGCTTCGACGGGCCATTCCGCCCCTTCGGGCCGGACGTCCGCGTCGAAGCCCATCAAACCAGGGGCCGTTATGAATCTGAACCGATACCGAATAGACCCCTTGACAATCACATCCCCATACGAGCCCGGGGACAGGCTCTTCTCCCCGCTTTGCGGGGCGAAGAGACGCTCGTCCGCCCACGCCTCGCCGGAACCGTCCTTGGCAAAGGGCGGCGCGACCCTGTAGGGCCGGGTCGATGACCCGGCCGGCGCGGTCATCGACCGCGCCCTACAAGCGCGAGCAGCCTTCGAAGTCCCGCGCCGCGGCCGGTAGGCAACTCGGCCCTACTGGGCCTCTGCTGGACAGACCCGCGGCCCATGCGGGAGAAGAGCCCCATGAGCCTGTTTCAGGACGCGCCCCGGGGCGAGCCGCCGCCCGCGCCGCTCGCCGAGCGGCTGAGGCCGACGAGCCTTGCCGAAATCTCCGGCCAGGAGCATCTGACCGGGCCGGACGGGGCGCTGACGCGGCTCCTCGCGACGCCGACGCTCGGCTCGATGATCTTTTGGGGGCCGCCCGGCAGCGGCAAGACCACCGTCGCGCGACTGATCGGCGCCATGCGCTCGGACGCGTTTGTCCAGGTGTCCGCGATCCACTCCGGGGTGGCCGAGCTCAAGAAGATTTTTGAGGCCGCCCGCGCCCGCCGGGCGCAGGGGCGGGGGACCTTGCTGTTCGTCGACGAGATCCACCGCTTCAACCGCGCCCAGCAGGATTCTTTCCTGTCGGTGATGGAGGACGGCGCCGTCACGCTGATCGGCGCGACCACCGAGAACCCGTCGTTCGAGCTCAACGCCGCGCTTCTCTCCCGTGCGCGCGTGCTGGTGTTCCGGGCGCTGACGGCGGAGGCGCTCGAAGCGTTGCTGGGGCGCGCCGAGCGCCTCGTCGGCAAGGCCTTGCCGCTCGAGGCGGAGGCGCGCGCCGCGCTGATCGGCATGGCCGACGGCGACGGCCGCGCCGTGCTGACGCTGGCCGAGGAGGTCTGGCGCGCCGCAAGGGACGGCGAGGTGCTCGACGCGCATCGGCTGGTCGACGTCGTGCAGCGGCGCGCCCCCCTCTACGACAAGGCGCAGGACGGCCATTACAATCTGATCTCCGCCCTGCACAAATGCGTGCGCGGCTCGGACCCGGACGCGGCGCTCTACTATCTCGCCCGCATGTTCGACGCCGGCGAGGACCCGCTGTTCATCGCCCGCCGCGTCGTGCGCATGGCCTCCGAGGACATCGGGCTCGCCGATCCTCAGGCCCTCGTCGTTGCCAACGCGGCCAAGGACGCCTACGACTTCCTCGGCAGCCCGGAGGGCGAGCTCGCCATTGCCCAGGCCGTCGTCTATGTCGCGACCGCGCCGAAGTCGAACGCCGTCTATACCGCCTTCGCCGCCGCGCAGGCGCTGGCCAAGACGCACGGCTCGCTGACGCCGCCCAAAACCATCCTCAACGCGCCGACCGGGCTGATGAAGCGCGAGGGCTACGGGGCGGACTACCAATACGATCACGACGCGCCCGACGCTTTCTCTGGCCAGACCTACTGGCCGGACGCGCTCGGACAGCGAACACTCTACGAGCCGGTGGAGCGCGGCTTCGAGCGCGAGATCAAGAAGCGGCTCGACTACTGGGCGCGGCTGAGGAGCGAGCGGGGGCGCGGGTGAGGCAGCTTTGTCGCGTTTTCGTCGTTCTTTAAGGCTCCCGGCTGCCAAGGGGCCTGGAGCCTGACCAATTTTGATCGGATCGCGCTGAAAACCCTCATTCGGCCCAAGCGATTGCGACGACGTGGACGCGCGTCACCGCACCGGCGGGGGATCGGCAAAGCCGCCGCATTTTCGCAATTGGCTCGTCTCGAAGAAACGGCGACGGCGTTCGGGGCCGTATACGTCGACAATTAGTACGCCTAGGTAGCAACCCTGACGCCATCGGACTTCGCACTCGAAAACCGGACCGTTTTCAAAGTCAATCAAAAGGATCAATTTTGGCAGAGAAACGTTTTGGTCAATTTTGACTTTTGCTCCACTTTCTGACCGATCAACAATGGTGGCAGTCGTGAACTTCTGCCGACAATGCGAAAGAACCGCTGCGGTAATGTTTACAGGCTTGCGCTCTTCTGCGCGCCGATCAGATCGGACACTGGGCATTTCGGGCTGAAAGCGGAGCCTGCCGCACTCATGTGGACCCATTTCTATCAGAGGAGACGGCGAAAACCGACCTGACCAAGAGCTCGAGGCGCCGAGAGCGACTTGATAGTGCAGATCTTGCGCGCGTGGGTCCGCATCTGCGGGATCGAGATCAGCTCGATCCCTGAACGGATGAGGCCGACGCCGCCGCAGGGGCGGAATCGCCGTATGCCCCGAAGGCCTGTCAACTCGATCTATCGGTTCTCGAAGCACGCTTCGGGGTCTCCACCACAGCGAGCACAGCGCTAGATTCTCCGGCCAAGCATGAGATCATACGATGAATCCAACGTTACTCAGCGAGACGCGCCGCATAGGGAAAATGAGACCGCTGTCTGAGCGCCCGAAGATTGTTACCATAGGGCTGAAATTGTGCTGCTTCTTCTTGCTGAAGGTCAGTTTAGTGGAAATTACAATCTGGCTTTGTCTAGGTATTAAGGCGGTCGATGTTGACTATTGTTAGCTTAACGCTTGTCGGTCACTCGACGCCAATGCGCCGGCCGCGCTTCGCCCGCGTCTCGTCGCGATTCCTGCGCGGCTCGGTCACGAACGCGCCGGGATTCCCGCTCAAGTCCTGCGACCCGGAAATTCATCGTAACCGGAAGATCGGGAGCGCCCAGGAAATGGCGGCGACGCGCAGAGAGTTTTTGGCTTACGTCGCGGCGGCGGCGGTCGCCGCGAACCGGCCCGCGTGGGCTGAGGACATCGCGGCCCCGGCCGCGGCCAAGCCGGACGTCGCCGGGTTCGATCAGGTCTGGGATCTCGTGCGCGACCGCTTTTACGATCCCCGCCTGCACGGGGTCGACTGGCCGGCGATGCGGGACAAGTACCGGCCGCAGGCTGAAGCGGCGCGATCGAGCGCCGACCTCGCCGGCGCCGTCAACGCGATGCTCGGCACGCTGAACGCGTCCCACACCCGCTACTATACGCGGGACGAGCCGGGCTATTACCAGCTCGCCGACATCTTCGCCGGCTCGCTGAGCGCCGCGGGCTGCAACGGATCTTTCCGGACGGCGAGGTCGCCTATCCGGGGATCGGGGTCTTCACCGAGACCGACGATCTGGGCCGGCTGTTCGTCGCCGGCGCGATCCAGGGTGCGCCGGCGCACGAGGCCGGCCTTCTTGTCGGCGACGAGATTTTTCGGCCGACGGCCAGCCCTTTGCGCCGATCGGCTCGTTTCGCGGCAAGGTCGGCGGCAAAGTTGCGCTGTCGATCCGGCGAACCGTCGCGGCGCGCCGATGGCGATCGCCGTCGCGCCCGCGGACCTGAAGCCGGGAGAGATGTTTTTGCGCGGCCTCAAGGACAGCGCGCGCGTGATCGTCGCCAACGGCCGCATGCGGATCGGCTATGTCCACGTCTGCTCCGATGCCAGCCGCCGCTATCAGGGCGCTCTCCAGGAGCTGATTGGCGAGGGTCCGCTCAGGGACGCCGACGCGCTCGTCTGGGATTTGCGCGACGGCTGGGGCGGCGCAGCCCTGGTATCTCGACCTCTTCAACGCCCGCGCGCCGACGATGCAGGTGGCGGATCGCGACGGCGAGACCGAAATCGTCGGCGCCAAGTGGCGCAAGCCCGTCGCCGCGCTGATCAACGGCGGCACGCGGAGCGGCAAGGAGGTGCTCGCCTACGGGTTCAAGGAATATCGGCTCGGGCCCCTGATCGTCTGCGGACACCGAGGGCGCGGTGCTGGCCGCGACGGCGTTCCTGATCGGCGACGAGGGCCTGCTGCTGCTGGCCGTCGAGGACAATGCCCCGATCGACGGGCGGCGGCTCGAGGGCGTCGGCGTCGAGCCGACGATCGCGGTCCCGTTCGACCGCCGCTACGCCGCCGGCGCCGACCCGCAGCTCGACCGCGCGGTCGAGACCTTGTCGCGGAGTTAGAGGGGGATTTAGCGGAGCGCACTATCGGAGGGTACGTGTCTCGCGCGCCCTGGTCGG
>CAVPXF010000033.1:0-15392 GCA_963709655.1 uncultured Alphaproteobacteria bacterium | reverse complement strand
GAGCTCATGAGGCCGGACGAACCGAGGAGTACGTAGTCTGCGCCCTCCTTCACGACATCGGCGACACCTTGGGTCCTTACAATCACGCGGACGTCGCAGCAACGATTCTCAGGCCGTTCGTATCGGAGGAGAACCACTGGATCGTTGAGCATCACGGCGTTTTCCAGGGATATTACTTCTTCCATTTCCTCGGCCTCGACCGCGACATGCGCGAGCAGTTTCGCGGGCATCCGCATTTCGAGAAGACGGAAGAGTTCTGCCGCTGTTCGATCAGGCGGCCTTCGACCCCAATTTCCGATCGATGCCTCTCGAGGCGTTCGAGCCGATGGTCCAGCGAGTGCTTCGCCAGCCTCGCCGGTCCATCTATCTTGCCGAGGCGGCTGAATAAGGTTGGGGTTGATGCGAAACGCGAGCCTGGTCGTCGAGCGCGCAGTCGCGTTAACTGCGCCCTGGGGGCGTCGTCAATTGGGCCTGTAGGGAAGGCCGCCTGGGCGGCCCCGTGGGCGTGGTCGCCGCCGACGGGACAGGCGTCGCCGCGCAAGGCAACCATTCGCCTGCAGTCCGCACCGGCGGCATCGCTCAGAGGGCCCACGCCTAAAAGAACGAGCGAGATTTCCTCGACTATGAGTTCGCCCGGACCAAGGCGAATTGAGTGGGGCGAGAGCGCCTACGCTGAGGAGCGCTACATTTGCACGCAGGTCCTGTTCGCGCAGCTTTTCCCAGGCGCCAGCAAGTCGCTTACCTCGATGTGCGGATCGGCTGGTGCTCGACAGCAGCGAAAGAGACGACCGGTGTCGGGAGCCATCTTGGCGTGAGAATTCGCTGTGAATAAAATCAATGTTCTAATCGGAGCCGTGATGCTTGAGAATATCCATTTAAATTGACAATATGGCTCGCTAAAGCCTTTTAATTTGAGAATTTGATGTTGCAACCTTTTTGTAGATTCGGCGGGCGACGATGGGCGGCGAAGATGACGTTGCCGAAGACGACGAAGCGCATCGGCGGAGAGAAGAGGGCTGCCGGCGCGAGGAAGCAATCGGCGTTGCCTATCTCTTTCCGTCCAGCCCTTTTGGCAGGCTTCTCGCAAACGTTCGCCAATCCTGACACCCTCAACGCCGTTCGGGACCAGACGATCCTACGGGGGCGAAGGGCATTCGAACGCTTATGTGAGACGGCCCGGCTTGAAGCTCAAACGGCGAGGCAAGGCCATCAAATGTGAGAATATTTTTGGTCGATCTTCTCACATTTGATGGCTTTTTTGACGCGAAGTTCCATATTCTCAAGCCAAGATGGCTCCCGACAGCCAGATCCATGAGCAGCGTTCGTTGCGGGGTCAGGAGACTGCGTTCGCAACCAGCGCGTCGACATCGGCATCGCGCCGGAAGCCGAGCCGGTCGGCGGTTGCGGTTTCGAGCCGCGGATAGGCGCCGAAGAGCGCCACGACTTCCGGGTCGGGCGCGAACGCGATTTTCGACCGGCTCCCGGGGATGCGCCGCTTCAATGCCTCCACGATTTCGCGGAAGGTCGGCGACAGCGCCGGCAGGGTGAAGGCTCGGTTCGGACCGATCTCCGGAAGTTTCGCCGCGTGGATGAAATTGCTGGCGACCGTCTCGATCGAACTCATCCAGGCGCGGCTTTCGGGCGCGACGGGCAGCGTGACGTCCTCGCCGCGCTTCACGCTCCAGAAGAGACGCGACATGAAGGCGGATTTCAGCGCGGCGTCGGCGCCGTCGCGCGCCACGACGCCGGCGGGCCGAAGGCTGACCCCGTCCAGCCACCCTCTCGCGGCGAAATTCGAGAGCGCGACCTCCATCATCAGCTTCTGCGCGCCATAGACCATGACGGGCGCAAACGGCGTCTCGTCCGTCACCGGATCGGGCATGGGCTGCGAATAGACGGCGATCGTTGAGGCGAACACCAGCCTCGTCCCCGGAGCGCGGGCGCGAAGATGCTCGAAGAGGTCGAGCACGGCGCCCACGTTGACGCGGCGGGACAGCGCGTAATGCGTCTCCGCAGCGCCGCCGAGAATCGCGGCAAGCAGGATGACCGCGTCGGCGCCGTCCAGCGCGGCGTTGCGCGCGGCAGGATCGCCGAAATCGCCGACGAGGCTCTTCGCGCGGCGATCGTTCGGGGCTGAGAACGGCGCCCGATCGAGAAGCGCAATCGCCTCGATCGCCGGATCTTCGACCAGCCGCGCCGCTACGCGTACGCCGACGAAGCCGCCGGCGCCGATCACCGCTATCTTCATGGGCTCAAGCCTCGACCACCCTCTGGCGGAGCTCCCCGAAAACCGGCGTTCCGTCGGGAAGCCGCGTCTCCATGCTCACCGTGTCGCCGAAGGCCATGTAGCCGGTCTTCGCTTCGCCATGGTCGACGATCTCGATCCCGCGTCGTTCCGCGATGCAGCTCGAGCCGACCGTTCGATAGGTTTCGTTCGACACGGTGCCCGAACCGATGATCGTGCCGGCGACGAGGGCGCGAGAATAGGCGGCGTGGGTGACGAGGTCGTCGAATCCGAAGCTCATCGCATAGCCGTTGGCGGCGCCGAACGGCCGGTCGTCCCATTTGACGTGGAGCGGAAGATCGACGCGGCAATCGCGCCAATGCGGGCCGAGTTCGTCGGGCGTGACCGCGACCGGGGCCGCTCCGCAGGGCGGCTTCGCCTGCACCCAGCCGAAGCCGGTCTTCATCTCGACCGGCGCGAGCTTGCGCAGGCTCCAGTCGTTGATCAGCACGACGAGGCGGATATGCCCGGCGGCGTCGTGCTTGTCCGTGTGAATCGGCACGGCATCGGTGATGATCCCGAACTCGCCTTCGAAGTCGACGCCGTCGTCGATCGAGACGAAAGGCACGTCGGAAACCGGCGGGAAGAAGGCATTCGAGACGCCCTGGTACATCAGCGGCTTCGGGTGGCGCTCCTTCTTCGCCATGCCAAAGACCTTGTCCATGAGGTCGCCGTGGCTTTCGAAGGCCGAGCCGTCGAGCCATTGCCAGGCGCGCGGCAGAGGCGCGAGGGCGGTCGCCGGATCGAACGGTTCGCCGCCCGCGGCGTTGAGCGCCTCGTACTGGGCGACCAGATCGGGCGCGAGGACGGTCCAGTCCTCGAGCGCGGCCTGCAGGGTCGCCGCGGCCCGGGCCGGTGCGGTGCGCTTCAGATCGCGGGTGACGACATGCAGCCGGCCGTCCGGCGTTCCATTGGGCAGAGTGGCGAGTTTCATGGGCGCGGTTTCCTCTCGCTCAGTCCTCGAAGATCGCCACCGCCCGGCACCAGCCGGCGGAGGCGCGTTCGACCTTGACGGGAAAGCAAGACACCGTGAACCCGGTCGCAGGCAGCGCCTCGAGGTTGGAAAGCTTCTCGATGTGGCAGTAGGCCCGCGTCGCTCCCACCTTGTGTCCTTCCCAGAACAGCGAATAGTCGCCGGTCTCCTTGATCCGCCTCGCGGTATGGACGAAGGGCGCGTCCCAGCTCCAGCCGTCGATGCCCGTCACCTTCACCCCGCGCTCGGTCAGATAGAGCGTCGCCTCGCGCCCCATCCCACAGCCGCGAGAGAGATAGTCGTCGTGCCCGTAGCGCGCGCCGGCGGCCGTGTTGACCAGAACAATGTCGAAGGGCTCGAGCCTGTGCCCGATGCGCGCGAGTTCGGCCTCGACATCGGCCGCGCTGCAGACGTAGCCGTCCGGCTTGTCGCGGAAGTCGAGCTTCACGCCGCACCCGAAACACCACTCCAGCGGCACCTCGTCGATCGTCCAGGCGCGCTCGCCGCCGTTCATCGTCGGATGATAGTGCCAGGGCGCGTCGAGATGCGTGCCGGAGTGGGTGGTGATGCGGCAGGTCTCGCTTGCGCAGCCCTTGCCTTCGAGCTGCCTGTCGACCGGAACGCCGGCCATCTCCTCGAATTCCTTCGCGCCCTCGTCATGCGCCATGTAGTCGATGTGCGGGCGGAGCGGCGGCGGATCCGACGCGATGCCGGCCTTGAGGGGGACGGACAGGTCGACGAAGTGACGGGGCACGGAAGTCTCCTTCGGGATTCAGCGTTGAGAATGGAGGAGGGTCGCCGCGGCGGCCTTGACGCGAGCGTCTTGTTCGGCCTGCCCGCGCGCGAGGTCGGGATCGAAGCTGCCGTCCGTCAGCACGAACAGCATGCGCGTGACCCGGTTCGAGCGGTTGGCCCAGGCATGGATGGTTCCGCGCTGGACGACGATGTCGCCGGTCTTCAGCGGCGCCTCGTCGTCGTCGAGGAGAAGAACGATCTCGCCGTCCAGGACGATGCCGTAATCAATCGATTCCGTGCGGTGCATCAGCGGATGCCGCCCCGAGACCGTATGCTCGGCGTTCTCGGCCAGCCCCACCTTCTCGAACAACGCCCGCGCCGTCTCCTTGTCGAAATTCGGCCCGTCACGGCCCTCCGGCGGAATGTCCACGACGCGGATGATCGTGCCCTTCGCCGGTGGCGCCGTGTCGCGATGCAGGTCGGTCGGCTCGGACTCGCTCGCCGTCACCGGCGCGGGCGAGCCCCTTGTATTCCAGATCTCGTGGAACGCGAGGCCCGGCTGCTGCGGCGGCCGCGTCACGTGCGGCGGCGCGCCGTCGGAGAGGACCACGGCGCGGCCCTCGCCGTCGTGGCCGGTTACAATGCGTCGTACGTCTGCGCCTGTCATGTATGGTTCCTCTGGGGTTCGGCCGCGCGACGCCTTCACGCTTCGGCTTCGCTCGCCGCTTCGAGGATCGGCGCGTGGGGCGCGTGCACCCTGGAGAAGAGGCTGACCGCGATCGCCGCGATGACGATCGCCGCGACGCCGAGGCCGCGATAGCCGAAGCCCTGGACGAGCGCGCCGCCGAGGATCGGGCCGATCGCCGCGCCGACCATCAGCATGGCGGGCGTCGCGGCGAGGGCGCGCGCGGTCGGATCGAGCTTCGAGAGCAGTCCGAAGGCGAAGGTGTGGGTGAAGATCATCACCGCGGCGAAGAAGACGGCCGGAGCGGCGTAGCCGGCGAAGCCTCCGCTGAAGGCGATGGCGGCACGCGATCGCCGCCTGGACGACCGGACCGACGAGCAGGACCGCGTTCGGGGAAACGCGCTTCTCGAGCAGCGCGGCGAGCGGCGCCGGGAACAGATTGACGAAGCCGAGCGCGATCAGGACGCCGGTGACCGCCTCGCGCCCGAAGCCGCGATCGATGCCGATGCGCTCGAGGAAGCTGAACATCATCGCCTGCGTCAGCGCCATGCAGCTCACGCCCGCGACGCCGTACCAGACGGCGGGGCGAAGATGGGTCACCTCGTCGACGATGTCCTCGTTCATGCGCCGCGTCGCGGTCGGAAACGAGGCGACGGCGGCGAGCGCGGCAAGCGCCATGATGACACCGAAAGTCCTGAACAGGACCGGGCCGCCGAAGGCGGCGATGAGGTTGGGCGTCGCGCCGAGAAAGACGATGGCGAAGACGCCCAGCGCCATGCCGACGATGGCGAAAAGGCGATGGGGATGCGCGCTGTGGGCGATCGTGCCGTGGGTGAAGCTCAGCGCGCAGCCGACGGAGAGGCCTGCGACGACGTGGAGGACCGCGAGCGAACCGAAATCCGAAACGAACGCCGCGCCGAGAAAGGCGAGGCAGGCCGCGGCGAAGCCGCCGATGGCCGCCGTCCGGGCGTCGATCCGGTTGAAGCGCGGCGCGAAGAACAGGCTGCTGACGACCGCCCCGACCAGGAACAGCGTCGCAAGCCCGCCCGCCTGCGGCGGCGAGAAATGGTACTGCGCGATCAATGCGCCGACCCAAACCGGCAGCGCGACCAGGTCCACCATGCCCGCGCAATGCGCGACCATCAGCGCGACGCGCCCGGGCCAGCTTTCCGTGCTTGTCCTCATCGACGTCCTCCCTTTCGCCGCGCTCAGATCGGTGCGGTGAGCGCGATGATCGACTTGCGCATGATTCTGGCGTGCTCGGCCTTGTCTCCGTTCTCCATCTCGATCCGGCACAGGCGCTCTGAGTTCTGGATCACCATGCGGCAACGATCCCAGCGGCGCGCGTGGAAGCGGTCGAGCGCTTCCTGGATCGCCGCAGCGCGGCCAAACTCCTCGCCGAGTACGATGCCGCTCTCGACGCCGATGCCGGCGCCGGAGGCGAGATGCGGCGTCGTTGCGTGCACCGTGTCGCCGATCAGGACGATCCGGCCGCGATTCCACGGCGCCGGCACGAGCAGGTTGGCGAGCGCGCGATAGTCGATCGCCGCGTCCTTGTCATAGAGGCGGGGGATCAGGGACTGTATCAGCGGATCGGGAAACGGTTTCAGCATCGCCGCGAGCAGTTCGGGCCAGGTCGCGCGGTCGGGCTGGCTCTTCTCGGAGCGCGCCTCGGTGACGAACATGTACATGTGCGTCTCCGAGACCGGATTGACGCCGACCTTGACCGCGCCGCCCATCCACATGCGCGGACGCACGATCGCCTCGGGGCGCGGCAGAACGGCGCGCCACACGACCTGCCCAATGTATTGCGGCGGCGCGACCTCGGGAAACAGCGTCTCGCGAAGCTTCGACCGGACGCCGTCGGCCCCGACGACGAGGTCGTAGGCGCCCCGCGTTCCGTCGGTGAATACAACCTCGACCGAGTCACCCCGGTCGTCCAGGCTCTGGTACGTGCAGCCCGTCCGCACTTTGACGCCGCTCGCGCGCGTCGCGTCGGCGAGAATGCGGCTCAGGTCCGTGCGCATGATCCCGCCGCCGCCCGGCACGTCGGAGCCCGCGACCTTGGGCGTCGGGATCTCGCCGATCGCCTGGCCGGTCGGGGCGCAGAGCTCGACGCCGTTGGCGACGAAGCCGCGCTTCGCGATCTCGTCGTAGACGCCGAGCGTCTCGAAGGCGCGGAGCGAAGCGCCGTTGATGGTGATCCCGGCGCCCTCGGGGCGCCAGTTCGGGTCGATTTCGACGAGATCGACCGCGATCCTGGCCCTGCGCAGCGCAATCGCCGCCGCCATGCCCGAGAATCCGCCGCCGATCACCAGAACCTTGTTTACCGCCGCCATCGATTCCTCCCTGTCGTCTTGTTGGGCGTTGTCGCTACGGGATCAGCATGCAAAGCTCGCCCGCGGCGTTGACGTCGCTGGCGACGGCCGACAGTCGCCGGCCGAGGCACGGACCCTGCACGCAAAGTCCGCTCTCCGGCAGGAACTCGGCGCCGTGCGCGTGGCAGACGATCCGCGTTCCCGCGGCGTTCAGATAGCCGTCCTTCCGCAGGGCCATCGCCGCTCCGGCATGCGGGCAGGCGTCGCGCCAGACCCTGACGACGCCCTCAGTGCGGACCGCGAAGAGCGTGTCCTGCCCGTCGTCGTCCGGGTCGAAGCCGCGCGCGGCCCCTTCGGCGATCGCATCGGCAGCGCAGAGCGGAATGGCGCGCATGTCCGGGGTCAGGCGTAGTCGCCGTTCTCGTGAATGCCGGGTCCCGGCATCCACCTCTTGCGGAACTTGAGCAGGAACGTCTGCGAGTTGTCGGCCTTGAGATCGACCACGCGCGGCGTCCAGCTCGCGTCGTGCAGGTCCATGTCGGCGTCCATCTCCATGTGGCAGGCGAACGGACTGTTGAAGTACCAGAACCAGTTGGAGCCAAGGATGTGGCGGCCCGGTCCCCAGAAGGCTTGGTAGCCCTTCTCGACGAAGCGATAGCCGTTGGTCATCATCTCCGTTGGTCCGCCGAAGTGGAAGGTGAAGTGCTCGACGCCGTGCATGAACGGCGGTGCGCCGATCAGGAAGTGCGAGTGGTGGTCGAGCGAGCCGCCCGGCTGCAGGAAGGGCCCCACGTTGGCGAAGCGGTCGGTGCAGCGGAAGCCGAGGCGATTGACGTAGAAGGCCTCCGCCTTTAGCACGTCGGGCACGAAATAGACGATGTGCGACAGGCTGCGCGGACGGATGACCGCATCGGGGCAGATCGCGCCCAGATGGTTCACCGGCCGGAAGACCGCGCCGCCCGGCGCGTTGCTGATCTCGCCGGCGAGCGTGAACGGCTTGCGGATCGAGACCTGGAAGCCGATGGCGAAGCCGGAATCGTCGACCGACTCGATCGACCCGTTGGGCAGGCGCTTCACCTCGCGGTCGCGGCGAAGCTCGGCCTCGATCGCTTCGAGGACGCTCGCCTCCGCCACACCCATCACGGTCTTGCGCAGCCGGCAGCCGGGCGCGGGCGGCGCGGGAAGCCGCGAGTTCCCCTGGTGCGCGATGACGACGGCAGTGCCGTCGATCGCCTCGAAGCGGCCGCCGGTCTCGGTGACGTTGACGGGCTCGAGCCCGTAGTCGGTCAGGTAGCGCGCCGCCCCGGCGACATCGTCTACGCCGAACAGCAGCGTCTCGAGGCCCGTAATCCTCATTTGCGTATCCTCCCTCGTGTCGCTTGTCAGGCGGTTCGTCCGCCGAGCGTCTCGGCGACCCAGTCGGCAATGTAGGCGCCGGCGTTGGCGGAATTGTCGAAGCTCGAATGCTGCACGCCGCCTTCGCGCTCGGTGAAGATCTTCAGTTCCCGCTTCGGGCTGTTGACGAGCTGCTCGTAGGTGCGTCGCGCCCATTGCAGCGGGATCTGCGAATCCTTCTCGCCGTGGGTGACGAGGAAGGGCACCGTGATGCGGTCGAGCACGCCGTCGAGATGGACGTTCTCGGCGATCGCCATGAAATGATCGATGTCGCGCGCGCCCCACACCCAGCACACGTGGTCCCAATAGTGCGGCACGGGGAAGTCGCCTTCGCGGGCGAGGCGCTTCTTCTGCACGTCGCGCCAGTCGTGGTTGGCGCCCCAGGCGACGCCGCAGGCGAAGCGCGGCTCGAAGGCCACCGCGCGCGGGCAATAATAGCCGCCGAGCGACACGCCCTCGCAGCCGATCCGCTTAGGGTCGACGTCGTCGCGCGTCTCGAGCCAGTCGACGATCCGGCTCGCCCAGACTTCGGCGTCGTGGACGGCGGTAAGCCCCTCGAGGCGCAAGGCCTCGCCGGTTCCCGGCTGGTCGACCACGAGCGAGGAGACGCCGCGCTGGGCGAGCCAGCGCGGCAAGCCGGCGCGGTATTTCATCTCCTTCGTCGAATCGAGGCCGTTGAGCTGGACGAGGATCGGCGCGCGGCCCTCCACGCCTTCGGCGCGGACATAGAGCGCCGAGAGATGCGTGTCGCGATAGGGTATCTCGACTCGCTCGCAATTCTCGCGGGCGAGCTTCACGCCGCGGTCGAAGACGGCGCGCATGCGCCGGTAGAGGTCGAGACGCCCCGGCGCCTGGTGCGCCTGCATGCGCTCGCAGGTGAGGTAATAGGTCGCCGCCCGCCCGTACTTGTCGCCGGCCGAGATCATCCGGCCCCGGCTCTCGTCCTCCTCGGCGAGGGCGCAGAGCTTGTCGCCCATCCTCGACCAGGTTTCTCTGAACGCCGTCGTGCCGGCGGCGTCGGGCTGCTTCGCCGCCTCCTGAAGCGGCGCGCACATCTCCTCGATCTCGCCGATCTTCGCGCCCATCTCGATGGCGAGATCGACCGACAGATTCCAGACGTAGTTGGTCGGGAAGTATCTGAACATCGGCGGCGCTCCTCACGGCAGGAACGAAACGAGCAGTCGCCGGCGACGCCTTGCGGCGTCCGTATGAGCATGCTTGGGCTTCGTCCTCTCCGGGTCGATTACCCGCAACGGACAGTTAAGGGAAATCGATTGTCGAAATAGATGGCATTGATTTCCTGAATGAGTTGGCGTCTGTTCCGACCCGTCCCGGGAGTCCGGCCCATGCGCTTCAACAAACTCGACCTCAATCTCCTCGTTGCCCTCGACCACCTGCTCAACTTTCGCAGCGTCAGCGCCGCGGCCGCGCAGATGAACATAACGCAGCCGGCGATGAGCAACGCGCTGCTGAGGCTTCGCGACTATTTCCATGACGATCTCCTGGTGAAGATCGGCCGCCGGATGGAGCTCACGCCGCGCGCGGAGGCGCTCAAGGACGCGGTCCGGGACGTGCTCGTCCGGGTGGAATGGACGATCGCGACGACGGCGGATTTCGACCCTGCGCAGTCGAATCGCGAGTTCAACGTCCTGGTGTCCGACTATACGCTTGCGACACTGGTCCCGAAGGTGATGGCGCTCTGTCGCGACAAGGGCTCGAACGTGAGGTTCAATTTCCTGCACCAGGTCGACGGGCCGGAACGGCTGCTCGAGCGGGGCGACGTCGACCTGCTCGTCATCCCGAAAGAGTTCTGCTCACGACAGCATCCGTTCGAGGTGGTGCTCGAAGAGGAGTTCTGCGCGATCGTCTGGAGCGAGGGCAGGCTTGCGCGCGAAAGGTTGACGCGTCGCGCGTTCGCCGAAGCGCCGCATGTCGTGATGCGCACGCCGGACGGCGCGCAATCGCTCGAGTCGGTGTTCTTCAAGCAGCACGACCTCGTCCGCCGGGTCGAGGTGGCGACCTACAACTTCACCACGATTCCGCTGCTGGTCGTCGGAACCGACCGGATCGCGACCCTGCACCGGAGGCTCGCCGAGCAAGCCGCGCGGGCGCTGCCGATCAAGATCCGCGACCTGCCGTACCGACTGCCCAAGATGCAGCAGACGGTTCAGTGGCACAAATACCGGTCGCAAGATGCCGGCATGATCTGGTTGCGTGACGTGATCCGCGAGGCGGCGTCAACGGATCTTGGGGCCGCACGCCCACGAACGTGAGCGTCTGCTCCAGGCGGGCATCGCAAATTCCCGGGCGCCGGCAATAAACCTAACCGCCGGAGTGCGATCGGCCGCCCAAGGCGGCCGACGCCAAATTCCCGCCATTGTATTGCCGGACTTGCGAGGCGGGTGTCTGCGGCCGGCAGCACACGAACTTAGTCGCGCGCGAGATTCGCGCGCAGAGCGAGTTGGAGTGTGGATGTCACGTTGTACGAAATCGGGGTCTGATTCACTCTTGGTGCAAGCTGGCTTCCTGCAACGGCAACATCCGAGCGCGAAGCAAGTCGACACCGGCGCGGCCATACATCGCTCGCTTGAGGGTCTTCAATTTGTTGATCTGTCCTTCGGTTTGCCCGTTGCTCCACGGCTCCAACACAGCGTTCCGAACAGCATCGAGGTCCTGGCGTATCGTCCTCGCAAAACGCTGCATCGCGTAGATGCCGGACGCGCGTGCGTCGAGGAGCCAAGCATCCAGCCTCTCCGGCGTTCCCCCGCGAAGCAGGCCTCGATACCGCATCGCCAGGCGCCGCATCGCGGTGAAGTCCGCCGACGCCGCCTTTAGGGCATCGACGTTGGCGACCTGCCGTGCGGTCATCTGGCCACGGGGTTTGACGCAAAGCGCCGCCGCGGTCAGCGGCGAGATCGCACGACCGGTCATCGGATCCAATGTTCGTATGCGGACCGGTGCTGGCTCCTCCTGCTCGGCACGCACCTGCTCGTCGCCATCGGATGAAGGCTCGCAGCTGCGCCAGGGAGCGAGGAAACGTGCCAGATGACTGTAGGACCCGGTATAGCCATGACGGCGTATCTCATCGAACAGGTGCCGGACTTTGGTAATGCCTTCGGCCCAACGCCGCGCCAGCAAAGCGCCGAAATACGCTGGGGTGGAAGGCTTTGACGCCATAGTGTTGCGGTCTGGCAAATCGATGCGACGAACCCAGCGTTCGACCCGTCGGCGACCGAGATCGAGCTTGCGGGCGATCTCCCTGACAGAACTTCCCCCTTCAAAAAGCGTCCTGATCTTATCGAATAGCTCCTGTCGAACAGCTTGGCGCCCGCGGCACATCAAGCGCTTCTGTGTTACAGCGTCAGGAGGACAATCCGATCGTGCTGGAAGCGGGGGCGTCGCCTGGTTATGTCTGGCGTCGACCTGAGAATCCGAGATCGGCGCCTCAAAGCGTCCGAGTTGTCGCTCAACGGTCTCGCGGAACTTGTGCAGCAGATGAAAGCGATCGGCGACCTGCCTCGCCTGCGGCGCGCCTTGACGCGCAGCCTCCGCATAGAGGCCAGCGCGGTCGCGGCTGACCACCTCCACTTCCGGATGCTCCTTGAACCAGTTGGCCGCGGTCGCCGTCGAACGATCCCCCAGCAGGTCCACTACCTGACAGCGCTCCAGGTCCACGATGATCGTGCCGTAGTTGGCGCCCTTCCGCCACGCCCAATCATCAATGCCAGCCACATGAACCGCGCCGTTATCGGACCGAGTTCTGGCATGCTCCTTCAGGCTGCGCAGGATCGTCGTGTCGCTGACCGGCATGCCGAGCCGTTTCATCAGCCGCTCCGAGGGCCGCCCGCCAGCGCTATGGGCAAGCAGCCGAACGATACTCGCCAAGCGAGCGGTCTGGCGCGCAAACGGCGCCGCAAGACCCGGAAGGCGCTCGGTAAAGATGCGCCGACCACATCGCTGGTTTCGACACCTCCAGCGCGCCAAGCGTGCTTTAATGATGACCGGTGCTCCCTGAGCGGACGGATCCCGAAGCGTTCGCGAGTAAGCGCTGTGACGCGATGTGGACTGCGTACCGCATCCCGGACAGGAAGTCGGCTGCCGGTTGTCCACCGTTACCGTCCAAGCCTGTTCTCCCAGTTGGACGCTGACGACGTTTAGGCTTGGCGTGGGTGACCATGACGCTGATGTTTTCATCGCCCTTGCTGCAGCATACCGGCAAAACTTGCCAGGGCGTCATCGGGCGCGCTGCCGGGCGCGTGCACCAAGAGTGAATCAGACCCTAGTTGAATGCCAACCGACAGCCGCCGATAGAGGGCTTCGCGGAGCAGGGGCAGCTCGGCCGCCGCCTTGCCGCCCGCGAGACGGAGCGCCAAACGCGCGACCCGGCGCTTCCGCCGTAATCAGATTCCTTCCGTCGACGCGTGCGGGCGCGGTCCCGCTTCGCGCGCGAAGTACAGGGCCTGGAGGCGCGCCGGGTCGACCTTCGCCGCGGGCTCCCGCAGCAAGACGCGACCGCTCCGCATGAGATAGACGTGATCCGCCAGGGCGAGCGCCATATGCGTGTTCTGCTCCACCAGGACGATGGTGCGCCGGCGCCCTTCAGGCGTTTCAGGATGGCGAAGATCTCCGTCGCCATCTCGCGAGAGGCCGAGCGAAGGCTCATCGATGAGAAGAATGCGTGGGTCCGACATTAGCCCGCGGCCGATGGCGACCATCTGCGCCTCCCCGCCGGACAACGCGCCGGCCAGTTGGCTGCGTCTCTCCTCCAGGCGCGGGAGACCGTAGACCTGCTCCAGGCTCGAGGCGACCAATCGCCGGCGGCGCTTGGGAAACGCGCCGAGGATGGGATTCTCCTCGACTGTCATCTCGCGGAACAACATGCGCCCTTCGGGCACGAGCGCGAGGCCGATCTCGGGAAGGTCCCAGGTCGAACGGCTCCGCAAGTTCTGGCCGTCGAGCATGATCGATCCCGCGGACGCCGACGCGAGCCCATGATGGCCCGCAGAAGCGTCGTCTTGCCGGCGCCGTTCGGCCCGACGATGGTGGTCAGGGCGCTCTGCGGAAAGGTCAGGGAAACATCCCACAGGACGTTGATTCCTCGGTAGCCGGCGCGCAAGTCCCGGACCTCAAGCATCCTCGGCCCCCATGTAGCTGCGCACGACCTCCGGATTGCGGAACACCTCGTTGGGGCTCCCTTCCGCAATCACCTGGCCGAAGTCCAGCACGACGACGCGCGGGCACAGGTTCGAGATGGTCTCGATGTCATGCTCGATGACGATGATCGACAGGCCGAACAGAGCGTGCAGCTCCTTGAACTTGTGCATGAACGCCTTTTTCGCCTGCAGCTTTAGGCCGGCGAGGACTTCGTCGAGAAGCAACAGCTTGGGCCGGGTGGCCAGCGCCTTGGCCACCTCCAGGCGCTTTAGTTCCTGCAGGGCGAGGCCGGTGGCGGCGTCGCGGCCGGCCACTGCGCTCAGTTCCATGACGTCGAGGATCTGGTCGATCTCGCGTTCGTCCACCCGTCCCGCCCCAAACCGCTGCGCGACCACCAAGTTTTCGCGGACCGCAAGCCCGTGCAACGGCTGCGGGATCTGGAAGGTTCGGCCGATTCCGAGCCGGGCGCGCCGATAGAGACCGAGCCGGCCGATGTCGGTTGTCCCGAAGCGGATACGACCGGCGCCGTTCGTGCGGACGAGTCCGGAGATCGCGTTGAACAACGTGGTCTTGCCGGCTCCGTTGGGGCCGACGAGGCCGAGGATTTCCCGCTCCTCCATGCTGAAGGTGACGTTCCTTAGGGCGGTCAGGCCGCCGAACGGACGGTGGCGTTCTCAACGCTCAGCATGCCGGCCGGCCGCCTTGAGGGCTAGGGGGACGAGGCCGTTCGGCGGCGGAGGATCATCCCCGCCAACACGAACCCGAGCAGGATCTGATGACCCAGCGGGATGAAGGCCTTTGCCGAGCGGCTGGTCGAACAGGTAGATCACGACAGCGCCGACCACAGGGCCCGCCAGCGAGCGGTAGCCGCCGACGACGGCGGCGACGATCGGCAGCAGCGTCCAGGTCCCGGAGAAGGCGTAGTCGGGATCGAGGAAGTTGATGATGTGGGCGTTCAGGGCGCCGAACACGCCGGTGATGAAGGCCGAGGCCATCAGCATCGCGGCTTTGAGGAGGGTGCTGTTGACGCCGACGACGCGGGTCGCGTCCTCGCTTTCGCCCATCGCCCTGAGCGCCGTCCCGTAGTGGCTGCGGCGGATCGCCCAGTAGACCAGGGCCGAGAGCGCCAGCGCCGCAACCAGGACGTAGTAGATCCGAGCCGCGACGACAGGTCGACGCCCGAGACGGCCGGCAACGGCGGGATGGGGCCAGGCCCGCGGCGCCGTCGGTGACGCCGCTAACTCCGTCGCGAGGATGCGAAAGATCTCCGCATAGGCGAGCATGGCCAGAGAGAAGTACGGCCCGACGAGCCGCAACGCCGGCATGGTGATGAAGGAGGCGGCGACCGCCGCGGCGCCTCCCAGCGGGATGGCGAGGGCGACCGGCAGCCCGGCCTTGGTCGACAGGCCGATCCGTAGGCGCCGACGCCGAAGAAGGCGGCATGACCGAAGCTGATCATCCCGCCGAGATTGCCGAGCAGGGCCCAGGCGAGGGCCACGCCCGCGATAATGAAGGCACTGACGACCAACCCGAGAAGATAGGGGTTCGAACCGAAGGCCAGCGGAGCGACGACCGCGAGGACCGCCAGGCCGAGGCCCATGAGCAGTTGGGCGACACGCGCATCTCCCGTCAGCCTCGACGCCGGACGGCTCCGAAGAGCCCGTTCGGCAAGACGAAAAGCACCACCAGGAAGAGGACCATTCCGGCAAGTTCCTGAAGCGCCGAACTGGCGAAGGTGACCGTCAGCGCCTCCGTGACGCCGAGCAGAATGGCGGCAAGCAGGACTCCCGGGATCGAGCCGACGCCGGCAAGGACGGTGATGATGAAACCTTTGACCGTCAGGGCGTG
>CAVPXF010000032.1:0-29872 GCA_963709655.1 uncultured Alphaproteobacteria bacterium | reverse complement strand
GCTCGGGCATCCGGGAAGCAGGGCACCATCCTTGCTTCAACCCACTGACGGAGCGTCCGATGGCACAGCCGAATGACCTGAGCAGATCCCTCACGCCCTTTCTTCAAGGCAATACCTTGGTTGTTGTGATCGAGCTGAGCCTGACAAGCTGGTTGGTCGGCGGGTTGGTTCCGGGTCTAGAGCGACAGCCGCTGAAAAAGCTCGAACCGGACGAAACAGGACTGCTTCGGCTTCTGGGGCGCTGGAAGGGGGAAGCCGTGAAGAGTGGATGCACGATCGAGCGCGTCGTCGTCGCATATGAGGCCGGACGCGACGGTTTCTGGCTGGCACGCTGGCTACGGACGCACGAGATTGAAGCTTATGTCGTCAACTCATCGAGCGTCGCTGTCTCACGCGAACATCGGCGAGCGAAGACCGACCGGCTCGATACGGCAATGTTACTTCGCGTGTTCATGGGCTGGCTGCGAGGCGAGCGTGGGCATTGCGGGATGGTCGCCGTTCCGACGCTCGATGAGGAGGATGCCAAACGTCCCCATCGTGAACGTGAGAGCCTGGTTGGCGAGCGGACGCGGATCATCAACCGAATGAAGGCTGCACTGATCCGGCTCGGCATCCGTGGTTTCAAGCCAGAACTGCGGAAGGCTTCGGTGAAGCTTGAATTCCTTCGCACGCCGGAAGAGTTGCCGATTCCACCGAATACCCTCGACGAGATTCGGCGCGACATCGCCCGGCTCACCATCGTACGCGACCAGATCAAGGCAATCGAACAGGACCGCCTGGGGCGTCTGGAGCACGCGCCAGCCACCGGCCCAAGCGCGATGGTTCGATTGCTGGCCAGCGTCATCGGAGTTGGCATCGAAACAGCGGACATGCTGGTACAGGAAGTTCTCTCGCGAAATCTACGCGATCGTAAGGCCGTCGCCCGCTACGCAGGGCTCACCGGTGCGCCAGATGAAAGCGGCGCCAAGCGACGCGAGAAGGGTCTCACCAAATCGGGCAACGCCCGAGTCCGCCGCGGTCTGATCCAGCTCGCCTGGCGCTTCCTTCTGTTTCAGAAAGACAGTGCGCTGACCCTGTGGTTCCGAAGCAGGACCGAAGGCCCCAGCGGCGCTCGCAAGACGAAGATGATCGTCGCACTCGCCCGCAAGCTGCTCATTGCACTCTGGCGCATGGTCACCAGCGGCGAAGTCCCCAACGGCGTCGTGCTGCGGCCGGCGGACTGACCAGCCCCGGAAACGAACTGCACAAGCATACCATTTCGGCGAGCACGGCGGGAGATGCCCCGCCCAACTGGCCGATCACGATCCGAGGTGGTGGTGACCCGAGCCAGAACATGGTCATCGAACCGTTCGTTAGAATGGGCCCGCCGCCTCGGAGCCTTGCCGCCGAAGCGAATGGTTGCTTCATGGTCCGGCTCCTGCGTGGAGTCACCGAATACAAGGTTGCGGCGCGAGTTTGCGCGCGCGATGGCAGGCTCCCCTCGGTTCGTCTTTGCGTCCAGCTGCCAAGCTCCGCCAGGTCTGCGTTGCTGAAGCGCCGACGCAGCGCAAGTCTGCTTCGCAGGACCCGGCTCTCCCATTCTATTTCGTTACGTTACGGAGAACAGACCATGCCAAGAGGACGCCTGCCGGACGGCGAACAGGCCCTCAGCAATGCCGAACGACAGGCTCGATATCGCGCTCGGCGACGGACAGAGCAGCTGCCAGCCCTGGTCCGCTACCGCCGGCCGGCAGACCGACGCGCCAGACCTCAACGCTGGCACGCAGCTGTAACAGAACTAGTCACATTGCAGGTCGAATATGCCGCTTGGCTCGACGCCTTGCCTGACAAGCTCCGAGACAGCGCAACCGCAGAGGCCCTCCAGGCTATAGTCGATCTCGACCTCGACCTGCTCACCGCAATCGTGCCACCGCGCGGTTACGGACGCGACTAAGCCATCGCAAAATTTGGGCGCCGCCATCGAAAAACCCTTGACACCAAAGGCCCCATACAAGTTCTGGCCCTCAAGGCCGTCAAGGACCGGGGACAGGCGGCGTTTCTGATCGATGCCCTCGCCGAGGATCGGCCCGACGATCTCGTCGAAGCCTATCGCGACGCCGCCGCGCGCGGACCGCGCTGGAGCCTGCGGCTCGCCGCGACGCTTGCCCGAATGCCGCAAACGCGGCAGCGGCTCGAACAGGCCGGCGTGACAATAAGCAGCGAGGGGAGCGAGCCAAGGCAATGATGCTCGCGTGCGCAACCATCGCTGAACTCGATTGGCGCACTCGCCTTGCCGATCGCGCGCGCCAAGGACGCGCTGGCGCGGCTCGACGAACGACTTGCGAAAAGCCCGATCCGCGACGGCTGGATCGCCCGAACCCATTTTTCCGACGCCGCGGCCGCGCTCTGACTCGAGGGCGAGCTCGTCCATATGGAGGACCTCATGCTGCACGACGCAGGCGTGGACGTGCGTACGCACACGCACGAGCTCACCCGCGCCCATGCGAGTTTGCGCACGCGCCGCCGGATCGCCGACGCAGCGCCGGATTGGGCGATGTCGCGGGCCGGCCTCGATGCATTGCGCGGCCGGTCAGGGGAGGGCGGGCCGTTGCCTCCCGATTTCGAAGAAGTCTAGCCTGGCGGGGACGAAGAGGAAGACTTCGAGCCGGGGATCGCCGCGGATGAGAAACTCGCCGAGCCCATCGCAAATGTCTGACCTTGCTGGAATTGCGTAGCGATTGCCCTGGCCCCGAATGGCGGCGCCTCTCGCCGCGGCCGAGGACTCGCTGGCGCGGCTCGACGAGAGGCTGCGCAAAAGCCCGATCCGCGAAGGCTTCATCGCCTGCACCCACTTCATGGACGGCTTGCGCCTCCCTGTGGCTCGAAGGCAAGCTGGTGCATCTTGAGGACCTCGTGCTGCACGATGCCGAGAAGGACATCCGCAGCCCCACCCATGAGCTGACGCGAGCCCATGCCGTGCTGCGCGCCCGCCGCCGCATAGCCAGCGCCGAATTCGGCTGGGCCTTGTCGGCCTCGGGCCTAGGCGGACTACGCGGGCGGGCAGGGGAGGGCGAGGACGCCGACCCGGCGAAGCCGCTCGCGATGAAGGGCGAGGCCATTGACGCGGATCTCGCGCCGGACGCGATCGAGGATCGCTACGATCCGCTGCTCGCCGAGGCGCTGACCGCCGTCGACGCCGCCATGGCGCGCGCCGATCGGGCCGTCGCCGGCGCCCAAGCGCGGCAGCGCGAGAAAGATCCGCTCGCCTATGATCCCGACTGGGACGAGGACGCCAGGCTGGAGGAGTGGCGCCAGGCGCTCGGCGAAACCCGCAGCCTGCCAGCCACGCTCGCCGCAGCCATCGCGCTCGAGGCCTGGAGCGCCATCGAGCCGCTGCAGCACCAGCCTTGGCTCGGGCGGCTGCTCGTCGCCTCCCTGCTGCGACAACGCGGCAAGACCTCCCATCTCGCCTGCCTGAATGTCGGCCTGCGGCTCGTGCCGCGCGAACGCCGGCGGGCCCGCGAGGCGACAATGCGGCTCGTCGCCACGCTCGAGGCCATCGCCGCGATGGCCGAGGCCGGCCTCAAGGATCATGATCGCTGGCTCACGGCGCGCAGCCTGCTGGCGCGCAAGCTCGGGCGTCGCCGTTCCACCTCGAGCCTGCCAGCCCTCGTGGACTATGTCATGAGCCGGCCGCTCGTCTCGGCCGGCATGATCGCCGCCGAGCTCGGCATCAGCGCTCGCGCCGCACAAAACCTGGTGGCCGAGCTCGGCCTGCGCGAGGCGACCGGACGTGGGCGCTATCGGGCTTGGGGAATTCTGTGAGCGGAGCGACCGTCGCTCGACGCCAGTCTCGGCGAACGGTCGGCCCGACCTCCGCATGATAGGTCGTGGCCGAGGACCACCTCCGATAACGAACTTTGACATATTTCGTTATCATGCTACGATTATGGTGTCGTGGATTTCCGGGGTCGCCCATGAACGTCAGTCTCACGCCCGAGTTGGAAAAGCTCGTTCACGTCAAGGTCGAGTTGGGACGTTACACCTCCGCGAGCGAGGTCATTCGCGAGGCGCTTCGTCTCATGGAGCAACGCGATCAATTGCAGGAATTGCATAAGGACGACATCCGCGCGAAAATCGCCGCCGGCGCGGCATCGCTGCGCGCGGGCAATAGTATGGATGGCGAAGGCGTGTTCGCGCGCATCGATGATGAAATTGATGCCGCCGAGCGTCACGGCCGTTCGTGATCCGCTATCGTCTCTCCCCTGAAGCCGAAAGCGACCTTGACGATATCAAGCGCTATTTACTGCAGCAGGGCGGCGTTCGCCTCGCTCGCCACGTCCTGCATAAAATCCGTGACGCGCTTCGGTTTCTCGCAGCCACTCCCGGCGCGGGACACTCGCGTGAGGATCTCACCGACGAGCCCATGAAATTCTGGTCGGTCTTGTCGTACATGATCGTCTATGATCCCGCGACAAACCCGATTGGCGTCGCTCGCGTGCTCCACGCCAGCCAGGATCTCGAAAGCTTGCTCCGGCCATCGTGCAGCGGCCTGAAGGTTTCGAGGGTGTCGGCGCGGGACCAGACGTAATCGCCGCTATCAGGAGACATCTAATTGGGGTCTTCTTCACTTTTGGTGCTCGTCAGAAAATCGAAATCGCCAAAGAGCATTGAAAATGCACGGAAAAGTTGGCTTACCCTCATGAATTTCGCATTGCGCGTTTGTTTCATGGGGCTCTTCGGCGAATTGTGGTGTGCTTTCCGAGCGCTATGGGTTCAAAACGGTCTGCGACAGCACGAAAAGTGAAGAAGACCCACTTAATTAGAGAATCTGACTTGCACGGTGAGAGTCTCGTCCGCCTACTTCCAGTTCTCCCAGCTGTTGTCGCGCTTGCATTTACTCACGCCAGCCCCGAGTCGCCGGCGCCGGTGTCGCGGCGAGCGCGCGTCCGGCGTTTGGGTCGATCTTCTGGATGCGATTCTCGGGGATCGGAAACAGGCGCTGTCCGTCGAGGAACCTTCCCGCCCGCGGCCGGGCGCCCTCTCGCATCATGCGGCCCAGATCCCACGCTCGACACACTGCGCCTGCACGGTGCGCTTGAGGGCGGCGAGCCGAGGTCCGATGTCTTCCGTCAAGCGGGTGACGTCGAAGGCGAAGGACGGTCCGCCGCAGGTGAGGGAGAAAATGCCTTGCCCATCAGGCGACACGATCGGAGTCGATGCGCCATTGATTTCGGGCTGCCAATGGCCGATGTTCGTGCAGAAACCGACACGTTCGACTTGCCGCCGCGCCGCCTCGATTGTCTCGGCCCATCGAGGCCAATCGGCGCCGAGCGAGGTTTCCAACTCCGCCATGACGCCGGTCCGCAGCGATTCAGGCGCCCCGGCCAGCCAAGCCCAGCCGTTGGCGCTGAACGCCAGCGGCATCTGCGTGCCGATCTCCTGCTCCAGCACAGCGGTCGAGAATTCACGCTGCACCTCGACATAGACGATGTGCAGGCGGCAGCGCTCCCCTAGCGTGACGATGCTTCGCGTCTGGCGGGCGAACTCGCGCATGAGGGGCCGTGCGACTCCCGCCACCTTCATGCCGATCATGTAGCCCCGCCAGATCGCGAGAACCATGGGGCCGAGCCGATACTTGCCCATGCGTGGCGCATAGAGAAGATAGCCCTGCGACGTCAGCGTATGCGTGATCCGGGAAACCGTCGGGTTGGGCAGGTTGACCTGTTGCGCGATTTCGCTGTTGCCTAGGCCTTCCGGATTGTCGCTGATGGCAACCAGGACTTGAAGCCCGCGAGCGAGAGAATTGATGAACTGCACGTCGTTCGGGTCGCGGTCTTTCGCGGGCTTGCGTGCGCCGCCGCGACGCTCGACGCGCCCTTCTGTTTTGCCTGCCGACACTGGATTCGCGCTGCTGGTCATTAGTGCAGCACTATGACGAAAAACCTTTTGCGACTCAAAACGATTCCTCCTGCATATTGGGGCTTCGCGGCTGCGACCCGCGAAAGACGGGGGTTTCAGCGCCGTTTTTCTCGATCCGCCGAGGCCAGGATTCGGCGGGCCCTGCGGGCAACGGCCTCGTCCACCATGCGGCCGCCGACCACGCCGACGCCCTTGGCGGTCTCATCGAGAATACGGCGCGCTTCGGCCACCCTGTCGGGAGTTGGCGTCAGGGCCGCATTGACCGCAGCAACCTGCCGGGGGTGTATGGCGGCTTTCGCCGCGAAGCCGAGCCGCGCCGCCGCCAGCGCCTCCTTCGCCAGCCCCTGGTCGTCGGAAAGATCGAACCAGGGCGAATCCACCGCATCGACGCCGGCCAGCGCCGCGGCGTTGACCAGCCGCGAGCGCGCGAACAGCAGCGCTTCCCACGTCGGCTCCCCGCCGAGGTCCGCCGCCAGGTCGGCGGCGCCAAAGAACAGCGCCGCCAGCCGCGGCGAGGCCCCCGCGATCTCTTCCGCCGCGGCCACGCCGCGCGCGCTTTCGATCAGCGCCACGAGGCGCGCCGGCTGGCCCGCGTCGGTGAACAAACGGTCCACGAGGCGCAGGGTTTCTCCCGAATCGACCTTGGGCAAGAGGACAGCGTCCGGTCGGGCGGCGGTCTTCAGCAAGCCCAGCAAGTCCTCCAACCCGTGGGGCGTGGCCGGCGCGTTGATGCGCAGCGCACGGACGAGAAGCGACGGAGCCGGGAGGGTCAGCCAGTCCAGCGCCGCTTGCCGCGCAGTCTCCTTGTCCGCCGGCGCCACGGCGTCCTCGAGGTCGATGATGAGCACGTCGGCGCCCGCCGCGCCAACGCGGTCGAAGCGATCCGGCCGGGTCGCGGGGGTGAACAGCCAACTCCGCCAATGGGATTGCGTCATGTCCTCGCCCCTGTCAGTCCGCCTCGATCTCCGCGCTCATCGCGATCCGGCCCGCTGGATCGAGCGCCCACAATTCCGCGCCGCCGTCCTTCGGGGTCCCGCACAGCGTGAACGGCTGGGTGTCGAACAGGGGCCGTCTGGCGCGGAAGCGGAACCTCGTGACCCCAGCCCGAGGACGGTTGCGCAGGAACAGGTCGACCAGCAGAGTGGCGGTGAGCGGTCCGTGCACGATCAGCCCGGGATAGCCCTCGATCGTTTCGGCGTAGGGGCGGTCGTAGTGAATGCGGTGGCCGTTGAAGGTCAGAGCCGAATAACGAAACAACAGCACCGGGTCGGGCGTGATCGTGCGACTCCATTCGGCCGCCGGAGCGGCCGTGGGCGCCGGCTCCGCGGCAGGCGCGGCCTCGTTCGACTCCGCGCGGTAGACGATGTCTTGCGCCTCGCGCACGGCGACGCCGGACTTGCCGGCAATCTCATGCACCACCTCGACGAACACCATGTCGCCGGAGCGGCCCGGTCTGTGTTCGACCCCAGCCACCACCGAGCGTCGCCGCACCGCCTCGCCGATGGCGAGCGGCGCGCCGAACTCGATCCGCCCGCCGGCCCACATTCGCCGCGGTAGCGGCGCCGGCGGCAGGAAGTCGCCGCGCCGCGGATGGCCGTCCGCTCCGATCGCGCTCTGCCGCGCCCGGGGCAGAAAGTAGAGCCAATGGCCGAGCGGCGGGACCTCGCCAGGGCGCCAGGGCGGGTCGGCATGGTCCAGAGTTCGCGGCCAGCCCTTCGAGCGGACCCGCCGCGGCGACGTCCGCGGATTCCTCCGCACGGCCGATCCAGTCCTTGAGGGCGGCAAAATCCATGGCGCGACTTCATCCATCGGGTTCAGAACGACTTCGGCAGTCCCAGCGCGTGCGTCGCGACGTGCGAAAGGATCAGGTTCGTGGAGATGGGCGCCACCAGGTAGAGGCGCGTCTCGCGGAATTTGCGCTCGATGTCGTATTCCTCGGCGAAGCCGAAGCCGCCGTGGGTCTGCAGGCAGGCGTCGGCGGCGCGCCACGACGCCTCGGACGCCAGCAGCTTCGCCATGTTGGCCTCCGTGCCGCAGGCCTTGCCGGCGTCAAACAGGGCGATCGCCCGCTGCACCATCAGCGAGGCCGCTTCGGTCTCGACGTAGTTGCGGGCGATCGGGAACTGGATGCCCTGGTTGACGCCGATCGGCCGGCCGAACACTTCGCGCTCGCGGGCGTAGGCGACGGAGCGATCGATGAAGAAGCGAGCGTCGCCGAGGCATTCCGACGCGATCAGGATGCGCTCCGCGTTCATGCCGTCGATGATGTAGGAGAAGCCTTTGCCCTCCTGGCCGATCAGGTTGGCCGCAGGCACTCTGAGCTCGTCGAAGAACAGCTCCGTCGTGGCGTGGTTGATCATGGTGCGGATCGGCCGGATATTTAGCCCTTTGCCGAGCGAAGCCTTGATGTCGACCAGCAGCACGCTCATGCCGTCGGTGGGCTTCGCGACCTCGTCGCGCAGCGTGGTGCGCGCCAGGAGGACCATGAGGTCGGAGTGCTCGGCCCGCGAGATCCACACCTTCTGCCCGTTGACGACGTAATCGTCGCCGTCGCGGCGGGCGAAAGTCCGGATGCGCGTCGTGTCGGTGCCGCTGGTCGGCTCGGTCACGCCGAAAGCCTGAAGGCGCAACGCGCCCGCGGCGATACCGGGGAGGTAGGCGCGCTTCTGCTCCTCGCTGCCGTGCCGCAACACGGTGCCCATCGTGTACATCTGCGCGTGGCAGGCGCCGCCGTTGCAGCCGGAGCGGTGAATCTCCTCCAGGATCGCCGCGGCCGCCGCGAGGCCGAGGCCCGATCCGCCGTATTCCTCGGGAATGAGGACCGACAGGAAGCCCGCCTCGGTCAGCGCGGCGACGAACGCCGTGGGATAGGCCCGCTCGGCGTCGAGCTTGCGCCAGTACTCGCCGGGGAAGGCGGCGCACAGGCGGCGCACAAACTCCCGGATTTCAGGATAGGACGCGTCCTCGGTCATCATGTCCTCGCTCCGCCAGCCGCATGCTGCCGTTCATGCCCGTTCGAAAATGGCCGCCAGTCCCTGGCCGCCGCCGATGCACATCGTCTCCAGGCCGTAGCGGCCCTTCCGCCGCCGGAGTTCATGCAGCAGCGTGGCGAGGATGCGTACGCCGGTTGCGCCGATCGGATGGCCGAGCGAGATGCCCGAGCCGTTCACGTTCAGCCGGTCCGGGTCGTTCCAGCCCCACGCCTTCAGCACCGAAAGGACCTGGCATGCGAAAGCCTCGTTCAGCTCGACCAAGTCCATCTCATCGAAGGTGAGGCCGGTGCGCTTGAACAGCCGGCGCACCGCCGGAGCCGGGCCGAGGCCCATCGTCGCGGGATGGCACCCCGCCGCCGCCCACCCGACCAGGGCGCCCATCGGCTCCAGCCCGAATTGCGCCAGCTTGTCCTCGGCCACCACCAGACACGCCGCGGCGGCGTCGTTCTGCTGGCTGGAATTGCCTGCGGTGACCGTGCCGTCCTTCATCAGGGGCTTCAGCCGGCCGAGCGTATCCATGCCGGCTTCCGGACGGAAACCCTCGTCGCGGGCGAAGATGATGGGGTCGCCTTTCCTCTGGGGCACGGAGACGGCGACCACCTCGTCCGCGAAGCGCCCGGCCTCCCAGGCCGCCGCCGCCCGCTGGTGGCTGCGCGCGGCGTAGGCGTCGGCCTCCTCGCGTGTGACGCCGTGCTCGCGCGCCAGATTCTCGGCGGTCTCGATCATGCCGGAGATGAAACCGAAGCGCTCGACAGGCTGGGAGCGTTCGCGGCCCCGCTCGAGCCGGTCGTGGAGCTTGACCGACCCGGATCGGGATCCCCAGCGCATGTCCGTCGTGTAGTACTCGATATTGCTCATGCTTTCGACGCCGCCGGCCACCACTACGTCCGCCGCCCCGGTCTCGACCATCATCGCCGCGGTGACCACGGCCTGCAGCCCGCCGCCGCAACGGCGGTCGAGCTGCATGCCCGGGACGTCGATGGGCAGCCCCGCCTGCAGCGCCGCCCAGCGGCCGATGCAGGGGGTTTCGCCGCTGGCGTAGGACTGGGCGAAGACGACGTCCTCGATCCGCGCGGGGTCGAGTTCGGTCCGTCTGAGGATCTCCTTGATCACCGTCGCCGCCAGTTGCTCCACCGCCACGGGGCGCAGGCTGCCGCCGAACGCGCCGACGGCGGTGCGGACCGGGCTGACAATCGCCGCTCTCCTCATAGGTTTTTCCCTTTCCCAGGCATCATGGATACGGCCGCGCCATGCGCGGCGCGTTCCAGGTCTTCGCGGACGTCGGGGTGCGCGACGGCGAGGAGCCGGCGGACGCGCTCCCGGATCGACGTCCCGCGCAGATCCGCGACGCCGTGCTCGGTGACGATGAGGCCCGCATCGCTGCGCGGGACAGTGACCGGCCCCTCCAGCCTCGCCACGATGCGGCTTCTGCGCCCCGCCATGGACGGCAGGGCCACGATCGGCAGACCGCCGCGCGAACGCCGTGCGCCGCGCAGGAAATCGAGCGCGCCGCCGACCGCGCCGACATAGACGCCGGCCGCCTCCTCGCCGTTGATCTGCCCGGTGAGGTCCACCTCGATCGCCGAGTTCACAGCCGTGAAACGGTCGATGGACGCCAGGAGATCGGGCGCGTGGGTATAGTCGGTCGAGCGGAATTGCACCGCGGAGTTGCGGTGGGCGAAGCGGAGAATGCGTTCGCTTCCCATCATCGTCCCGGTCACCGTGACGCCACGGTCGACGCTCTTTCGGGCGTTGGTTATGATTCCCGCCTCCGTCAGGTCGGCCACCCCGTCGCCGATCGTCCCGGAATGGACGCCGAGGTCGCGCCGGTCCCCGAGCCCGGCCAGGACCGCCTCCGGCAGCGTCCCGAGCCCGAACTGAAGCGTGGCGCCGTCCTCGATCAGCCCGGCGACTTTGGCGGCGACCGCGCGCTCGACCGCGCTCGGCGATCGCGGCGCTGGGAGGAGCGGGCGCCGCGACGTGCGGACGATGAAGTCGAAGTCGGCCTCGACGAGGGCGCGCTCGCCATGGGTCCAGGGCGCCTGGTCATTGACCTCGGCGATCACGACGCGCGCGGCGTCGAAGGCGGCGACAAGGTATTCGTGCGCGATGCCCAAGCTGTAGCGGCCCTGTTCATCGGGCGGCGCCGTCTGGAGGAGGAGGACGTCGATCTTCAGGGCGCCGCTGCGGATCAGCTCCGGATACTGCGAATAGTGGCAAGGCAGGATGTCGAGCGCGCCGGCTTCGCTGAGCGCGCGGTTGGCCCCTGCGCCGCAATAGGCTGAGATGTCGATGCAATCGGCCGCCTCGGGCGTGACGCTGTCGGAATAGCCGACGCCGAGAAAGACCTTGAAGCGCCCGCCGACGGCGCGCCGTTGCGCGATGAGAGCGCGCGTCAGCGGCAGGGGTTCGGCCGAGGCCTGACCCCACGTCACCGTGTCGCCGGGCCGCACGATCTGCGCGAAATCGAGCGCTTCGAGAGGATTGGTCACGGCCGCCGACGCGCCACGCCTTGCCACGATGTCCTCCTCCCAGCGCCAAGAGTTAAGACGGTTCACACGGGGTCCCAGTTGAACACGTCGCCCGACACTTCGAGCGGCGCGAATGACCCGCGCAGCGCCGGAATGGCGTGGTCGGCGATGGCCTCGGTCGTCCAGCCCTCGCCCCGGTGGATGGAGCGCAGCGGCCGGGACTGCCCCATCAGGAAGATTTCGTTGTTGCGCGCCGCGAAGATCTGGCCCGTCACGTCCTTGGCCGCGTCGGACCCGAGGAAGGTGACCAGCGGCGCGATCTTCGCGGGCGTCATCTGCTTGAAACGTTCGACGCGGGCTCTCTGCTCCGGCGTGTCGGTCGGCAGGGAGCTGGTCATGCGGCTCCAGGCGAACGGCGAAACGCAATTGGAGCGCACGCCGAAGCGCGCCATGTCGAGCGCGATGGCCCTCGAGAGGCCGACGACGCCGAGCTTGGCCGCGATGTAGTTGGCCTGGCCGACCTGGCCGATGAGCGCCGAAGTCGAGGTCATGTGGACGAAGGCGCCAGACCCCTGCTCGCGGAAATGTCGGGCGGCGGCATGGCTGAGGTAGAAGGCGCCGAGCAGGTGGACCTTCACCACCGCCTCGAAGTCGTGCACGCTCATCTTGTGGAACAGGGCGTCGCGAATGATGCCCGCGTTGTTGACGACCAAGTCGACGCGCCCGAACGCGTGGAGCGCCGTTTCGACGATCGAAGCTGCGGGCAGCGGTTCGGCCACGCTGGCGATAGCGGCCACGGCTTCGCTGCCGGCCGCCTCGATCTCCGCCACCACCGCCGCGGCGGGATCGCCGCTGGCGCCGTCGCCCCTGAGGCTCGCTCCGATGTCGTTGACCACGACGCGGGCGCCGGCGCTCGCCAGATGAAGCGCAAGGTCGCGCCCTATGCCGCCGCCGGCCCCGGTCACGATCGCGACCTTGCCGTCCAGTCTCGTCGACGTCGTCATGGCGACCCATTTCCTCCGTTAGTGAATGTCGAACAGGCCGGCGGCGCCCATGCCGCCGCCGATGCACATGGTGACCAAGAGACGCCGCGCCTTGCGCCGGCGCCCCTCGATGAGGCCGTGCCCGGTCATGCGCACGCCGGACATGCCGAAGGGGTGGCCGATGGCGATCGCGCCGCCGTTCACGTTCAGGCGCTCGTCGGGAATGCCGAGCCGGTCGCGGCAGTAGAGAACTTGGCAGGCGAAGGCCTCGTTGAGCTCGACGAGGTCGATGTCGTCGATCGACAACCCCACGCGCGCAAGCAGCTTCGGCACCGCGAAGACCGGGCCGATGCCCATCTCGGCGGGATCGCAGCCAGCGGTCGCGAAGGCGCGGAAGGCGCCGAGCGGGGCGAGGCCGAGACGCTCGGCATGGCGCGCCTCCATCACGACGCAGGCGGCGGCCCCGTCCGACAATTGGCTGGCGTTGCCGGCGGTGACGACGCCGCCCTCCATGACCGGGGTCAATCCGGCAAGCGCCTCCGCGGTCGTGTCCTCGCGCAGCCCCTCGTCGCGCGACAGCACGACCGCTCGCCGCGTGACGGCGCCGGTCGCCTTGTCCGTGACCGCCATTTCCGTCGCGATCGGCAGGATCTCGTCGTCGAAACACCCTTCGCGGTAGGCCCGGGCGCAGCGCCGGTGGCTCTCCAGCCCATAGGCGTCCTGGAGGTCGCGCGGGAGGCCGTACCGGCGGGCGACCCGCTCGGCCGTCTCGATCATCGGCATGTAGACTTCAGGGCGCTCACGCAGCAGCCAAGGGTCCTTGGCCAGCGGCGCGCGCACGCTCGGGTGGCTCACCCGGCTGACCGATTCCAACCCGGCCGCAACCACCACGTCCTCGCTGTCGACGATCACCCGCTGCGCCGCCAGAACCAGCGCCTGCAGGCCCGAGCTGCAGAACCGGTTGACCGTCATGCCGGCGGCGGTCACCGGCAGCCCGGCCCGCATCGCCACCTGGCGGGCGATGTTGTACCCCGTGGCGCCTTCGGGCCAGGCGCACCCGACGATCACGTCCGACACGGCGCCGGGTTCGACGCCGGCGCGTTCCAACGCCCCGCTCACCACATGGGCGCCCATCGTCGCCCCGTGGGTGTCGTTCAGCGCGCCGCGGGGCGCGCGGCCGATCGGCGTGCGGGCCGTCGAGACAATGACCGCTTCCCTCATGCTGGAATCCTTCTGACGTCGGCGCTCGTGGCGGCCAAGTCGCGAATGAAGGCGAGGGCCTGGCGCTCGCTTTCGAAGCTGGGCAGCGCCGCCGACCGGAAGGCCGTGCGGATTCGGGGGCTGGGCGCGTAGGCGATGAGCGGCTTGCCGAAGCGCAGGCTTATTTCGGCGCCGGCGCGGGCGAAGGCGCCGACGTCGTAACCGCCTCCGCCCATGGCGAGGAACCCGACCGTCGCCGCGTCGACCTCTGGATCGGCCAGCACGATCTCCAGCACCGTCCCGAAAAGCGCGGGCTGGGTCAGCAGCATTGCGGTCAGATCGATTGGGTTGCTGTTGAGCGAGAAGGGCGGCAGCGTCTGACGCAGGCGCGCGACCGTGGCGCCCCCGAGCCCGGCGATGTCGAGGCCGAAGTCGATGGCCGCGTCGGCCGCGATCACGCAGGACGCTCCCGAATTGCTGATGAGCGCTAAGCGAGGCCGGGACGAGAGCAGAGGCCGAGCGGTGAGCAAGGCCTCCGCCGCTTGGGTCATCTCCTGCAGGTCGGCCGCGACGCTGATGCCGATTGAACGAAGGAAGCCGGGAGTCACGCCGCGATCGCGCTCGCCGCCGGTATGGAACTCCGCCGAGCGCCGCCCGGGCGCGGATTGACCGGGCGCCACCGCCACCATGCGTATGCCGGCGTTCGCGGCGGCGGCCGCAGCCTTAGCCAGTCCGTCCGCGTCGGGGACATGTTCGAGGTACAGGAGCGCCAGCGTCACCTGCGGGTCGCGGGCGACTTCCATGAGGAATTCCGCCGTGTCGAGGTCGGCCTGGTTGCCGGTGGCGCACATATAGCGCACGCCGAAATCGCGCTCGCGCAGCAAGGCATGGGCGGCGACGCCGAAGGCGCCGCTCTGGGAGAGGATCGCCACGGGCCCGTCGGCGGGCGGGACGTCGAGCAGGCCGGAGGCGAAGCTGAGGACAGCGCCGCGGGAGAAGTCGGCGATGCCGATCGTGTTGGGCCCGACGAGCCGCATGCCTGCGGCGCGCGCCCGCGCGACCAGCGCGCACTGGCGACGCCGGCCGTCCTCGCCGAGCTCCGCGAACCCCGAAGAGAACACGACCGCCGCGCCGACGCCGAAATCGGCGCACTGGGCGACCGCCTCCTCGACGAGGTCGGCCGGGACGGCGAGGATCGCCACGTCCGGCGTCATCGGCAGGGCGTCCACCCGGGGGTAGGCGGCCAATCCCTGCACCGCCTGTCGCGTCGGGTTCACCGGCAGGATGGAGCCGGGGAAACCATATTGCCGCATGAAATGGATCGGCCGGCCGCCGATCTTGTCGACGTTGTCGGACGCTCCGACCACCGCCACCGAGTTCGGGCGCAGCACGCGGTCCACGGTCATGGGCCTTCTCCGAACTCGGCGACGCCGAGGTCGAGGACGACCGCATCGCGCTCAGCGGCCCGGGTCCGAAAACGCACGAGCGCCCCATCGACCCAGATGTCCGTGACCAGCGTCTCCCCGGGATAGACCGGCGCGGAGAAACGTCCGTCGAACCGGCTGAGCGCCACGGCGTTTTGCCCGCCGGTCGCAGCGACCGCCCGTGCAGCGACGCCGAACGTGGCGAGGCCGTGAAGTATAGGCCGCTCGAAGCCCGCCTTGCGGGCGACCGCCGGATCGGCATGCAGCGGATTGAAGTCCCCGGAGAGCCGGTAGAGCAGTGCGAGGTCCGGCCGCGTCGGCAGGGCCACCCGACGGTCGGGCGGCCGGTCGGGCATCGGCGGAAGCGGCTCCGGCAGCGGGTCGGAGGGCTGGCCGGCGCGGCTGTAGCCGCCGTCGCCGCGCAACAGGGTCACCATGTCGGCCGTGGCGAGAAGCTGACCGCTTTCGTCCTCGATGCGGCGCTCGGTGACGAGCACCGCGCCCTTGCCTTCGCCCTTATCGGTCAGGCCGGCGAGGCGTACCCGGCCGTGAACCGTGCCGGCGCGCGGCAGGGGCCGGAAGAGGCGCAGACGCTGCTCACCATGAACCACGCGCATCCAGTCGACGCCCGTCTCACGCCTGTTGAGCCAGAAGCCGGGATATCCAAGGATCACCGCCATGGTCGGCATGACGCGGAATTCTGGCCCCTCGTAGACATAGGGCAGCTCGCGCTCGTCGGTCGGATCCGCCCCAAACCCCAGGCCCAGCGCGTAGAGGATGGCGTCCTTCTCGGCGTAGCGATGTTCGATGTCGCGCGCGGCCAGCGCCTTGAGGCTTTCGTAATCGATCACGAGCACGCCCCGTCGGATCTGGCGGAGGGATTTGCCGCGCTCCATTGTCTCAGCAGCATCTTGTTGACCTTGCCGGTGCTGGTGAGAGGGAGCGCGTCCAAGACGATGATCGCGCTCGGCTGCTTGTAGGGGGCGAGCTTGCCCGAGAGCCAGGCCGCGACGTCTTCCTGCGCCAGCGCCGCCCCGGCGCGCGGCTGGACATAGGCGACGACCTCCTCGTTGCCCTCAGCGGCGCGACCCACGACCGCGGCCCCTTCCACCGCGCCGTGGGCGCAGATCGCCTGCTCGACCTCCTGGGGATAGACGTTGAAGCCGGAGCGGATGATCAGCTCCTTGATGCGGCCGGCGATGAACATGCGGCCGTCGGCGCCGCGGCGGGCGAGGTCGCCCGTGCGCAGCCATCCATCGGCGTCGATCGCCGCCGCGGTCGCCTCCGGGTCGCGGAAATATCCGAGCATGATGTTGGGTCCGCGGACCACGAGCTCGCCGACGCCGTCCCCGGCTAAGGCCGCGCCAGTCTCAGGGTCGCGCATCTCGACCTCGATGCCGGCGATCGGCCGGCCGACCGAGAGGTCGCGGCGGGCTTCGCGCGCCAGCGTGCGGCAAATGGTCGGCGCCGCCTCGGTCAACCCGTAGCCGTTGGCCAGCGGCAGGCCGAGGGCCTCTTCGAACGCCGCCTTCTGGGCCGGGTCGATCGGCGCTCCGCCGATATAGGCCAGCCGCAGAGCGTTCGGCCTCAGCTCTATGCCCTGCGCGCGGCAGTATTCGAGCAACCGCGTATACATCGTCGGCACGCCGAAGAAAGCGCTGACGACGCCATCGCGGATGGCCTTTGCGGCCCGGTCGGCCGCGAAGCGCGCGACCGGATAAAGGCAGGCGCCCGCGCTGAGCGCGCTCAGCGCCACGGAGATCAGGCCGTAGCTGTGCGACATCGGCAGGGAGAGAAAAACCCGGTCCTGAGGCAGGATCCAGTCGGTCGCGACGCCGGAGTTGACGATGAAGGCGAGATTTCGGTGGGTCAGCATCACCCCCTTGGGGCGACCCGTGCTGCCGGAGGTGTAGATCAGCGCCGCCACGCCGCCGGACCCGGCCGCATCGGCGTCGGCCAGGAGCGGCGCGCGCTCGACGGCGTGGAGGCCCGGCAACGGGAGGTCCGCCGGTATGGATGCTCCGAGGCGCGTCGCATGGGCGAACGCCGCCGGGGAATGCGCGGTCTCGAAGACGGCGAGCCGTGGGTCGGCGTGCGCGACGATCGAGTCGATCTCCGCGTCGGACAGCCGGGCGTTGAGCGGCACGGCCCAGGAGCCGCAGCGCATCGCCGCAAGAAGGAGGATCGGAATCGTCCAGGCGTTTTCGAAGACGAGCGCGACGCGGTCGCCCGGCCTCACGCCGCGCGAGCGCAACGCGGCCGTTGCGGTCTCCACGGCCCCTTCAAGGGCGCCGTAGGTCATCGTCTCGCCGTCCTCGCCGGCCAGCGCCACGGCCTCCGCCCGGCGGGCCGAGACGGCGGCGACGATCGCGTCCACGCGATCCCCGGCCGCGCTCATGGCTGCCGCTCCTTGTCGCGCGCGTCGGTCGCCCGGATCTGCTCGCGCATGGCGCGCCAGTCGTCATCGGAGAGATCACGCAGTTGCGTGAACGAGGCGCCGTTCTGGAGATGGCCCGCGCCGTCGATGGAAATGGTCTGGCCGGTCAGCCATTCGACCTCCTCGGACATGAGGAAGGCCGCGAGATTCTGCAGCTCGGACATCCGCCCGACCCGGTTCATCGGGTTGACGACGACCTCGTCGCGCCATTTCTGCGTCGGCGACAGACGGGCGTTGGCTCCCTCGGTCGGGAAAATCCCCGGGGCGATGGCGTTGAAGCGGATGCCGTAATGGCCCCATTCGATGGCCAGAGACTTGGTCATGACCTCGATGCCTGCCTTCGACATGGCGGAGGGCACGACGTAGGGCGCGCCGGTGATCACCCAAGTCACGACGATCGAGACGACGCTGCCCTTGCGCTTTTCGGCGATCCAGCGCCGCCCGACCGTTTGGGTGACGTAGAACGTGCCGCGGAAGACGATGTCCGAGACCGCGTCGAAGCCCCGGCGCGAAAGGTCCTCGGTTCGGGACACGAAGTTTCCCGCGGCGTTGTTGACGAGCCCGTCGAGCGGACCGGCGACCGTCCAGATGTTGTCGACCATCGCGGCGACGGCGTCGTAGTCGCGGATGTCGACCGCTTCCACGTGAACGGGCCGGCCGAACCGCGCCTCGAACTCCCGCGCGGTTTCCTCGAGCGCGCCGCGGCGCCGGCCGCAGATGGCGACGTCGGCGCCGAGGTCGAGGTACTTTGCGGCGATCTCGCGGCCGAGACCCGAGCCGCCGCCGGTCACCAGGATTCTCTTGCCGGCGAGCAAGTCCTTGCGAAACATCCCTAAAGCCTCCCTGTCGGCGCTGGTCGTCTTCCGGTTCGGTTCGTATCGTCGGGAACTTCGCTCCTTCGCCGCCATGATTTGCCGAGTCGCAGATATGCCGGCGCGACGTTTTGGTATCCCACGAATTTTTGTATGTCAAACGAATTGTGCGATTCATTTCGACACTCAGAAGGCGGCGCTCCTTCTCGAGACCCCCGCCAGATTGCCGGCATTAGCCCAAGATGCAATAGAAATCAATAGATTGATCATAATCAACGCCAGCCAGTGCGCGACTGCGCGCCCCGACAGTCGCAGCCAACCGCCGCAACAGGCCAGACTGCCTGCAAATGAATTTTGCATTACAAAATAAAAATACGCTAGACGTTCGATTCTGATGATGTTATGCGATGACCGGGTCGCGGCCGCGCAAGGCGGTCGCGCCGGAACCCTTAGGGCCCCGTCAAAGGGGCGGACGCAGGGAGGATATCGTGCGGTTGAAATCGATCGGCCTGATCGCAGCAGCTCTCGCCTTGGCCGTGTCTTCGGCGCGAGCCGACGACGTCCTCGTCGGCGTCCATCTCCCCCTGACGGGAGCCATGGGGCGGACGGGCCAAGCCTACGCCGAAGGCATCCAGGTCGCGGCCAAGATCTTCAACGAGAGCAACAAGATCCAGATCCGCGTGAGCGTCGTGGACGACGAATCGGAACCCGCCAAAGCCGTAGCCGCGGTCGAGAAGCTGGCCGGCGACGGCGCGGTCGCGATTACCGGCGGCTTCGGGTCCAACCTGATTGGACCCGCTTCCGACGCGTCCGACAAACTCGGTCTGGCCTATGTCACCGCTGGCGGCACCAGCGACGAACTGGTCAAGCGCGGCGACAAGACCTTCTTCCGGGTCAACAACGGCGCCGGCTACATCCGGGGCATCGAGGGGCTCATCCTCGACCTCGGCGTCAAGTCGCTGTCCATCGTATATTCGACGAAGGAAGCCTCGCTACAACTCCAGAAGGGGCTGGAGGAGGCGCTGCCGGCCAAGAACGTTACCGTCACATCCCATGCCTTCGACGCGTCGATCGTCGACTTCAAGCCGATCATCAACAAGGTCAAGCTCCAAGACCGGTCGGAGGCGCTGCTCGTCATCGGCTACGACAACGACTACGTCGAGGCGCTCAGGGCGGCCAAGACGCTAAGGCCCGACCTCAAAGCCGTCATCTGCGCCTGGTCGATCGCGACGGCGAAGATGGCTGCGCAATTCCCCGACTTGGTGCAGAACGTCTACGGAACGGCCGTCTTGCCCTATCCCGTGACCTTCACGACCGACGAGGGACGCAAGCTGGATGCGGTCTACAAGGAGACCTACCAGAGGGAAATCGATTACCAGGCGGTCATGGGCTACATCGCGGCCTCCACTCTGTTCGACGCGATCGGACGCGCCGCCGAGAAAGGCGCCCCGACCAGGGACGCGGTGATCGACGAGCTTCGTAAGACCGACCGCGCGTCGATCGTCGGGCGAATCCGGTTCAACGAGGCGGGCGACAATCCGGGCTTCGCCCTGGGCATCGCCCAGCATCAGGGCGGCAAGATCGTGATCGTCTCGCCGAAGGAGCGCGCGACCGGCGTCGCCGCGTTCCCCGGCGTCCCCTGGTAGCGGCGTCGGCGTCCGGAACATCCGCGGTGCAAAATCTCGCTCGTCCTCGCCAGGGCTGACAATCCATGATCCAGCTCATCGTCCAGGCCTTGGTCTCAGGCGTGCTCGTCGGCGGAGTCTATGCGTTGATCGCGCTCGGCATCGCCCTGACCTTCGGGACCATGCGCATCATCAACCTCGCCCACGGCGAGCTCGTGCTCTTGGCGGCCTACATGGCGTTCGTGGTCGAGGGACGGTTCGGCGTCAATCCCTATGCGGCGATCCCGCTGGCCCTTCTCGTCACGGGGGCGCTGGCGACGGCCGTCTACTTTCTGCTCAACCGCATCCGCGAGCATCGCGAACTCAATTCGCTCATCTTCACCTTCGCCGTCGGGGTGATCATAACCAACGCGATCGTCCTGACCTGGGCGAGCGACGTGCGATCCACCAACTCCGCGGCGCTCCAGGACTCGGTCAGCTTCGGCGGGGTCTACGCGATGGTTGGGGAGGTCGCCGCCTTCGCGCTGAGCGTGGCGCTCGCCGGCGTCCTGTGGCTGTGGTTGAAGCGGAGCTGGTACGGCCGGGCGGTGCGCGCGGTCTCGTCCAATCGCGCGGCCGCAAAGCTCATGGGCGTCAATCCGACCCGGACCGAACTCGTTGCGTTCCTCGTCTCGGCGGCTCTGGCCTCGTTTGCGGGCGTCGCCCTCTACTCCATGAGCGTCGTCTACCCGCCGCTCGGGCACGCCCTGACGGTCAAAGGTTTCATCATCACCGTCCTTGCCGGCGTCGGCTCGATCCCGGGAGTCCTGCTCGCCGCCATTCTGCTCGGCGTCACGGAGGCGCTGACGGTCACCTTCGCCAGTTCGGCGCTGCAGGAACTTGCCGGAATGGTCCTCTTCCTGGTGGTGCTTTTCGTCTTGCCGAACGGGCTCTTCGGAGCCGTCCGGCGTCGAGGCTGACCGGAGATGCGCGTGTCGCCCCAACTGCTCATGGGCCTCGGCCTGGCGGTCCTCGCGGTCGTCGCTCCGCTGGCCTTCGGTTCGAACCCCTATCTTCTCGGGTTGGTCGTCAGCGCCTTCATTATCGCGGGCGTCGCCCTCGCCTGGGCCCTGCTCGGCAATCTCGGCGGGATGATCAGCTTCGGTCATGCCGCCTTCTTCGGCGTCGGCGCCTACGGATCGGCCCTGCTGGCGACCAAGGCCGGACTGCCGGTCGCCCTCGCCATCCCGCTGGGCGGCGCCGCGGCGGTCGCCGCCTCCTTCATCACCATGCCGGCGTTGCGGCTCGTCGGGCCGTACTTCTCTCTGGCCATGCTCGCCTATGCGGAGATCTTTCGCATCCTCGCGACGGAGTTCAGCGGCGTCACCAACGGCGCCGCGGGCCTGGCCCGCATCCCGCCGTTGCCGGCGGTCTCGGGCGTCGACCTGTCGTCGCGGCTCGGATCTTACTACGTCCTGGTCGCGGCGCTGGCGCTCTCGGCCCTGGTCTACTGGGCGATCCGCCGCAGCCACTACGGGACGGCGCTCAGGGCGATGGGCGAAAGCGAGGACGCGACCCGCGTCGTCGGCGTCAACAGCACCCTCCTCAAAGCCGCGATGCTGATGGCCTCGGCCTTCATCACCGGCGTGTTCGGCGCCCTGAACGCCCACATCATCAACTTCCTCGATCCCGACTACGCCTTCTCCGGGACCTGGACGCTGCTGCCGATCGTCGCCGCCGTCTTCGGCGGCTACCGCTCGCTGGCGGGCCCTGTGGTCGGCGCTGTCGTGATCTACCTGTTCGACCAGCTTCTGGCCAAGGCCTTCATCCCGCTGGGCCATCAGATCCTGCTCGGGTTCGTGTTGGCGGGGATGATCCTGCTGGCGCCGAACGGCCTCGTCCCCCTAGCCCTCAACGCGGCCGGCCGGCATGCTGAGCGTTGAGAACGCCACCGTCCGTTTCGGCGGCCTGACCGCCCTAAGGAACGTCACCTTCAGCATGGCGGAGCGGGAAATCCTCGGCCTCGTCGGGCCCAACGGAGCCGGCAAGACCACATTGTTCAACGCGATCTCCGGACTCGTCCGCACGAACGGCGCCGGTCGAATCCGCTTCGGGACAACCGACATCGGCCGGCTCGGTCTCTATCGGCGCGCCCGGCTCGGAATCGGCCGAACCTTCCAGATCCCTCAGCCGCTGCACGGGCTCGTGGTCCGCGAGAACTTGGTGGTCGCGCAGCGATTTGGGGCGGGAAAGGTGGACGAACGCGAGATCGACCGGATCCTCGACGTCATGGAGCTCAGCGCGGTGGCCGGCCGCGACGCCGCCACCGGCCTCGCCCTGCAGGAACTAAAGCGCCTGGAGGTGGCCAAGGCGCTGGCCACCCGGCCCAAGCTGTTGCTTCTCGACGAAGTCCTCGCGGGCCTAGAGCTGCAGGCGAAAAAGGCGTTCATGCACAAGTTCAAGGAGCTGCATGCTCTGTTCGACCTGTCGATCATCGTTATCGAGCATGACATCGAGACCATCTCGAACCTGTGCCCGCGGGTCGTCGTGCTGGACTTCGGCCAGGTGATTGCGGAAGGGAGCCCCAACGAGGTGTTCCGCAATCCGGAGGTCGTGCGCAGCTACATGGGGGCCGAGGATGCTTGAGGTCCGGGACTTGCGCGCCGGCTACGGCGCGATCAACGTCCTGTGGGATGTTTCCCTGACCTTCCCGCAGAGCGCCCTGACCACCATCGTCGGGCCGAACGGCGCCGGCAAGACGACGCTTCTGCGGGCCATCATGGGACTCGCGTCGGCGTCCGCGGGATCGATCATGCTCGACGGCCAGAACTTGCGGAGCCGTTCGACCTGGGACCTTCCCGAGATCGGCCTCGCGCTCGTGCCCGAAGGGCGCATGTTGTTCCGCGAGATGACAGTCGAGGAGAATCTCATCCTCGGCGCGTTTCCCAAGCGCCGCCGGCGATTGGTCGCCTCGAGCCTGGAGCAGGTCTACGGTCTGTTCCCGCGCCTGGAGGAGAGACGCAGCCAACTGGCCGGCGCGTTGTCCGGCGGGGAGGCGCAGATGGTCGCCATCGGCCGCGGGCTAATGTCGGACCCACGCATTCTTCTCATCGATGAGCCTTCGCTCGGCCTCTCGCCCAAGATGGCGACGGAGATCTTCGCCATCCTGAAACGCCTGAAGGGCGCCGGCGTCACCATCGTCCTGGTGGAGCAGAACACGCATATGGCGCTCGCCCTGGCGGATCACGTCTATCTCATGCGGAGCGGTCGCGTCTTGCTGCGGGAGCCCGCGGCGAAGGTCGACCCGGCGCGCCTCCAGGCCCTGTACTTCGCGCGCGAAGCGGGACCGCGCCCGCACGCGTCGACGGAAGGAATCTGATTACGGCGGAAGCGCCGGGTCGCGCGGTTTGGCGCCCCGTCTCGCGGGCGGCAAGGCGGCGGCCGAGCTGCTCCTGCTCCGCGAAGCCCTCTATCGGCGGCTGTCGGTTGGCATTCAACTAGGGTCTGATTCACTCTTGGTGCACGCGCCCGGCACAGCGCGCCCGATGACGCCCTGGCATGTTTTGCCGGTATGCTGCAGCAAGGGCGATGAAAACATCAGCGTCATGGTCACCCACGCCAAGCCTAAACGTCGTCAGCGTCCAACTGGGAGAACAGGCTTGGACGGTAACGGTGGACAACCGGCAGCCGACTTCCTGTCCGGGATGCGGTACGCAGTCCACATCGCGTCACAGCGCTTACTCGCGAACGCTTCGGGATCTGTCCGCTCAGGGAGCACCGGTCATCATTAAAGCACGCTTGGCGCGCTGGAGGTGTCGAAACCAGCGATGTGGTCGGCGCATCTTTACCGAGCGCCTTCCGGGTCTTGCGGCGCCGTTCGCGCGCCAGACCGCTCGCTTGGCGAGTATCGTTCGGCTGCTTGCCCATAGCGCTGGCGGGCGGCCCTCGGAGCGGCTGATGAAACGGCTCGGCATGCCGGTCAGCGACACGACGATCCTGCGCAGCCTGAAGGAGCATGCCAGAACTCGGTCCGATAACGGCGCGGTCCATGTGGCTGGCATTGATGATTGGGCGTGGCGGAAGGGCGCCAACTACGGCACGATCATCGTGGACCTGGAGCGCCGTCAGGTAGTGGACCTGCTGGGGGATCGTTCGGCGGCGACCGCGGCCAACTGGTTCAAGGAGCATCCGGAAGTGGAGGTGGTCAGCCGCGACCGCGCTGGCCTCTATGCGGAGGCTGCGCGTCAGGGCGCGCCGCAGGCGAGGCAGGTCGCCGATCGCTTTCATCTGCTGCAGAACTTCCGCGAGACCGTTGAGCGACAACTCGGACGCTTTGAGGCGCCGATCTCGGATTCTCAGGTCGACGCCAGAGATAATCAGGCGACGCCCCCGCTTCCAGCACGATCGGATTGTCCTTCTGACGCTGTAACACAGAAGCGCTTGATGTGCCGCGGGCGCCAAGCTGTTCGACAGGAGCTATTCGATAAGATCAGGACGCTTTTTGAAGGGGGCAGTTCTGTCAGGGAGATCGCCCGCAAGCTCGATCTCGGTCGCCGACGGGTCGAACGCTGGGTTCGTCGCATCGATTTGCCAGACCGCAACACTATGGCGTCAAAGCCTTCCACCCCAGCGTATTTCGGCGCTTTGCTGGCGCGGCGTTGGGCCGAAGGCATTACCAAAGTCCGGCACCTGTTCGATGAGATACGCCGTCATGGCTATACCGGGTCCTACAGTCATCTGGCACGTTTCCTCGCTCCCTGGCGCAGCTGCGAGCCTTCATCCGATGGCGACGAGCAGGTGCGTGCCGAGCAGGAGGAGCCAGCACCGGTCCGCGTACGAACATTGGATCCGATGACCGGTCGTGCGATCTCGCCGCTGACCGCGGCGGCGCTTTGCGTCAAACCCCGTGGCCAGATGACCGCTCGGCAGGTCGCCAACGTCGATGCCCTAAAGGCGGCGTCGGCGGACTTCACCGCGATGCGGCGCCTGGCGATGCGGTTTCGAGGCCTGCTTCGCGGTGGAACGCCGGAGAGGCTGGATGCTTGGCTCCTCGACGCACGCGCGTCCGGCATCTACGCGATGCAGCGTTTTGCGAGGACGATACGCCAGGACCTCGATGCTGTTCGGAACGCTGTGTTGGAGCCGTGGAGCAACGGGCAAACCGAAGGACAGATCAACAAATTGAAGACCCTCAAGCGAGCGATGTATGGCCGCGCCGGTGTCGACTTGCTTCGCGCTCGGATGTTGCCGTTGCAGGAAGCCAGCTTGCACCAAGAGTGAATCAGACCCCGATTTCGTACAACGTGACATCCACACTCCAACTCGCTCCGCGCGCGAATCTCGCGCGCGACTAAGTTCGTGTGCTGCCGCCCGCAGACACCCGCCTCGCAAGTCCGGCAATACAATGGCGGGAATTTGGCGTCGGCCGCCTTCGGCGGCCGATCGCACTCCGGCGGTTAGTCTATTGCCGGCGCCCGCGAATTTGCGATGCCCGCCTGGAGCAGACGCTCACGTTCGTGGGCGTGCGGCCCCAAGATCCTTTGACGCCGCCTCGCGGATCACGTAACGCAACCAGATCATGCCGGCGTCCTGCGACCGGTATTTGTGCCACTGAACCGTCTGCTGCATCTTGGGCAGTCGGTACGGCAGGTCGCGGATCTTGATCGGCAGCGCCCGCGCGGCTTGCTCGGCGAGCCTCCGGTGCAGGGTCGCGATCCGGTCGGTTCCGACGACCAGCAGCGAAATCGTGGTGAAGTTGTAGGTCGCCACCTCGACCCGGCGGACGAGGTCGTGCTGCTTGAAGAACACCGACTCGAGCGATTGCGCGCCGTCCGGCGTGCGCATCACGACATGTGACGCTTCGGCGAACGCGCGACGCGTCAACCTTTCGCGCGCAAGCCTGCCCTCACTCCAGACGATCGCGCAGAACTCCTCTTCGAGCACCACCTCGAACGGATGCTGTCGTGAACAGAACTCTTTCGGGATGACGAGCAGGTCGACGTCGCCCCGCTCGAGCAGCCGTTCCGGCCCCTCGACCTGGTGCAGGAAATTGAACCTCACGTTCGAGCCCTTGTCGCGACAGAGCGCCATCACCTTCGGGACCAGTGTCGCAAGCGTATAGTCGGACACCAGGACGTTGAACTCGCAATTCGACTGCGCAGGGTCGAAATCCGCCGTCGTCGCGATCGTCCATTCCACCCGGACGAGCACGTCCCGGACCGCGTCCTTGAGCGCCTCCGCGCGCGGCGTGAGCTCCATCCGGCGGCCGATCTTCACCAGGAGATCGTCATGGAAATAGTCGCGAAGCCTCAGCAGCGCGTTGCTCATCGCCGGCTGCGTTATGTTCATCTGCGCCGGCCGCGGCGCTGACGCTGCGAAAGTTGAGCAGGTGGTCGAGGGCAACAAGGAGATTGAGGTCGAGTTTGTTGAAGCGCATGGGCCGGACTCCCGGGACGGGTCGGAACAGACGCCAACTCATTCAGGAAATCAATGCCATCTATTTCGACAATCGATTTCCCTTAACTGTCCGTTGCGGGTAATCGACCCGGAGAGGACGAAGCCCAAGCATGCTCATACGGACGCCGCAAGGCGTCGCCAGCGACTGCTCGTTTCGTTCCTGCCGTGAGGATCGCCGCCGATGTTCAGATACTTCCCGACCAACTACGTCTGGAACCTGTCGGTCGATCTCGCCATCGAGATGGGCGCGAAGATCGGCGAGATCGAGGAGATGTGCGCGCCGCTTCAGGAGGCGGCGAAGCAGCCCGACGCCGCCGGCACGACGGCGTTCAGAGAAACCTGGTCGAGGATGGGCGACAAGCTCTGCGCCCTGGCCGAGGAGGACAAGAGCCGGGGCCGGATGATCTCGGCCGGCGACAAATACGGCCGGGCCGCGACCTATTACCTCACCTCCGAGCGCATGCAGGCGCACCAGGCGCAGGGGCGTCTCGACCTCTACCGGCGCTTGCGCGCCGTCTTCGACGCGGCGTGAAGCTCGCCCGCGAGAATTGCGAGCGGGTCGAGATCCCCTATGGCGAGCGCATCTCTCGGCGCTCTACGTCCGCGCGGAAGGCGTCGAGGGCCGCGCGCCGATCCTTGTGCAGGTCAACGGCCTCGATTCGACCAAAGAGATGAAATATCGCGTCGGCCTGCCGCGCTGGCTCGCCCAGCGCGGCTCTCCTCGCTCGTGGTCGACCAGCCGGGAACTGGCGAGGCGCTGCGTCTTCAGGGCTTGCACCGCGGTCTACAACGCGAATTCTGGGCGAGCCAGATCGTCGACTGGCTGGAGACGCGCGACGACGTCGACGCCAGGCGCATCGGCTGCGAGGGCGTATCGCTCGGCGGCTATTTTTGCCCGCGCGCCGTTGCGTTCGAGCCGCGATTCGCCTGCGGCGTCGCCTGGGGCGCAATCACGATTGGCGCGACGTGCAGAAGAAGCGCCTGGCGCGGGAAGGCGAGCTTTCCGGTGCCGCACTACTGGGAGCACGTCCGCTGGGTTTGGGGCGCGAGCGACATCGACGATTTCATGCCGATCGCCGAGAACGTGCATCTCGACGGCGTACTCGATCGCATCAAGGTGCCCGTTCCTCGTCACCCACGGCGAGAAGGACTCGCAGATTCCGCTGCACTGGGCGCACCGCACTACGAGCAGCTGATCAACAGCCCGAAGCGGGAGCTGAAGATCTTCACCGAGCGCGAAGGCGGCGTCCAGCATTGCAGTTTCGACAATTCGCCAACGCCGGGCCTACATCGCCGACTGGGTCGCCGAGACTCTCGGCGGACGGACCGCTTGACAAGCGACTAGCAGGGAGGATACGCGATGAAGATTACGGGCCTCGAGACGCTGGTTTTCGGCGTCGACGACGTGCGGCGCGGCGCGGTTTCTGATCGATTACGGGCTCGAGCCCGTCAACGTCTCCGGGACGGGGGGCGTTTCGAGGCGCTCGACGGCACCGCGGTGGTGATCGCGCGCCGACATCCGCGCTTCCCGCGCCGCCCGCGCCCCGCTCCGGCTGCGCAAGACCGTGATGGGCGTCGCCGACCGACGCTCGATGCGATCGAGGCCGAGCTTCGCCGCGACCGCGAGGTCAGACGCCGTCACGACGGCTCGCTCGAGTCGGTCGACAATTGGTTTCGCGCTGGGCTTCCAGGTCACGGTCCGCAGGCCGTCTGGCTGGCGGGCGAGATCACTAATGCACCCGGCGGCGCGGCTTCCGGCCGGTCAATCATCTCGGCGCGTGGCCCCGACGCGTCATCGGCCGCGTTGCCTCTCGCACGTGGTCTATTTTGTACCGGACGCGCTGAAGGCGGAGGCTTCTACGTAACGCCTCGGCTTCCGCTGCACCGACCGCTTCAATCGGGGGCCCTTTCTGCGGCCGCCGGCACGCTGGATCACCACACGCTCTTCCTGATCGGCACCCGCCGTTCATGCACGGCGTCGAGCACTTCACGTTCCACTTCGGTGGGCCCACCGAAATGATGCTACGGTATCGCTTCGTCGAGAAGGGCTACCGGCGTTCTGGGGGCCGGGCCGCACCTCCTTGGCTCGAACTGGTTCTGGTACTTCAATAGCCCATTGGGCTGCCATGTGGAATAGACGCCGACATGGACCTGCACGACGCGAGATGGACGCCGCGCGTCGTCGATCTGAATGCCGACAACTCGCAGACATTCCTGTTCAAGTTCCGCAAAAAGTGGTCGCCCGGGCCCGGCATTCACGAAAATGGCGACTACGCCTGACGCCGGATATGCGCGCCATTCCGCTTGCGCCGCCGATGCGATCGCCGAAGGGGCGGCGCGCGCTTCGACCCGGACGACGAGGGCAGGACACGCTCTTCGCGGTCCGCACTGAGGGCGTCGTCGGGTTTGGCGCAACGCCTGCCCGCATGCCGAAGCGGCGATGGCCCGCGCAAGGACGGCCTCCGAACGCCGCGGATCGCGCATCGTCTGTCACGCGCATGGCGCGGAATTCCTGCCGGAGAGCGGCCTTTGCGCCGGGCCCCTGCCTCGGCCGGCGCCTAACGGCGGTCGCCAGCGACGTCAACACCGCGGGCGAGCTTTGCGTGCTGATCCCGTAGCGACAACGCCCAACAAGACGACAGGGAGGATTCGATGGCGGCGGTAAACAAGGTTCTGGTGATCGGCGGCGGATTCTCGGGCATGGCGGCGGCGATTGCGTTGCGCAAGGCGGGATCGCGGTCGATCTCGTCGAAATCGACCCCAACTGGTCGCCCCGAGGGCGCCGGGATCACCATCAACGGCGCTTCGCTCCGCGCCTTCGAGACGCTCGGCGTCTACGACGAGATCGCGAAGCGCGGCTTCGTCGCCAATGGCGTCGAGCTCTGCGTCCTCGACCGGCCGCGCCGCGATCGGCGAGATCCCGATGCCCAAGGATCAGCAGGGCGCCGATGTGCCCGGCGGCGGCGGGATCATGCGCACGGCACTCGTCCCGCATCCTCGCTCACGCGACGCGCACAAGCCGGTGTTCGAAGCGCGGACGGGCTGCACGTACCGACAACCTGGACGACCTCGGAGCGGCTGCAGCGAGAGTCGGACATCTGCCACCCGACGGTACGTGCCCCGCCCGCACGACCGCTTTCTCCGTCGGGCTGACTCCTTGTTCGAAGCTTCGCGCGTACGCTGTTTCCCGAGGTCGCGCCGCCGCAATATATCGGGCAGGTCGTGTGGCGCGCGGTCCTGCCGCGCCCCGAAGCGATCGTGCGGCCGCGCATGTGGATGGGCGGCCCGGTCAAGGTCGGCGTCAATCCGGTCTCGACGACGCACATGTACATGTTCGTCACCGAGGGGCGCTCCGAGAAGAGCCAGCCCGACCGCGCCACCTGGCCCGACCTGCTCGCCGCGATGCTGAAGCCGTTTCCCGATCCGCTGATCCAGTCCCTGATCCCGCGCCTCTACGACAAGGACGCGGCGATCGACTATCGCGCGCTCGCCAACCTGCTCGTGCCGGCGCCGTGGAATCGCGGCCGGATCGTCCTGATCGGCGACACGGTGCACGCCACGACGCCGCATCTCGCCTCCGGCGCCGGCATC
>CAVPXF010000031.1:0-7031 GCA_963709655.1 uncultured Alphaproteobacteria bacterium | reverse complement strand
TTAGGCTGTGGTATCGACGGAAAGTTCCTGAGAGTCAGCGACTGCAAATGATTGGCATTGGGCTGCGAACGCCGCCGCCTCACATGCTCCGCCCCTGGTCGGACTTTCAGGTGGCCAAGTTTTGAAGGCTGGCCCATCCGCGCCGCTTAAGCGGCACATTGGGACCGCCGACCGCTTGCTTGCTCAAACGCCTCCAGTTTAGGTCGCGGAAATGCAGCAGCAAGAAATGGGAACGGGCATATATTCGATAAATTATCGGGAGGATTCGCAGGATGCCACTCGATTTCTTATATGCAACGAAGGCGGTAGCGCCCCCATAGCTGAGTTTCTCCTAAAGCACTTTGTTGGAGAGTTGGCCGCGAACGCAGGCAAAGGGCTGGTTGAGATTGCCGCTACCGTGGTTAGCGACGGCTCAACCCAAGTTGAAGCCACGCTCCGCTTCGACGAACTTAGTTATAAGGTCGTGAAACGTCTCCAACCTTTGTTTCGCGATCTTCCCGACAACTCCGCCAAAGCGATCACCGCTGAGCTTGGCACAACCCTTGGTCAGTCTCTTTCTGTTGAGTTCCTGCCTGAGAAGGACCTCGACCCGGGAAAGCTTGCAACCGCATTTAAGCAGGCGCGCCCATTGCCGCAAGCTTTTTTCGGAGAGGCCGAAACGGCGCTGTATGACCGCGCGCATGAAGGGTCCGTTCGCTACATGGTGGGCATCGCGAATAAGCTTCCGCGCTTTGAGCCCGCAGCGTTCGGCACCATCCTCGCTCGATTGGGTCGCATGGGAGAAGAATTTGAACAATTGCTGCAATCCATTGCCAGGATCGAAGATGCGCTGTCCGCGGGCAAAGACGAAGCTGCCGCTCGCGCGAATCGGTTCGAGGCCGATTACCGACAGGCAGTCATGCGAAATCTAGACTTTCTCGAACTGTTTGGTGCCGACATCAGTGAAGAGGCGCGCCGTCAACGTCTTTCGGTGGGGTATATCTCCCTGACAATTTCGAAACCGGACGCGCAAGAGAATCGTGAAACTGTTAGTGCCGACCGCCTTTTTCTGACACTTGGGGGTGGAAGCGGCCGAATACTCATTCGAGGGGAAGCGGGCAGTGGAAAGAGCACGCTGCTGCGCTGGGTGGCTATCGGCAGCGCAGCTTTCTCGCCTCGCGGTTCCGTGAGCGTAAATTTAAAACTCGCCGGCCTTGAGAGGGTCCTTCGCTTAGATTATTCAAAGATTGTTGACAGATGGGTACCCGATACGGTTCCTAAACCGACGCCTGATATGAAAAAAATAAAAGAAGTTGCGCTTATCTATGATCGCTTGGCCGCAAACTCTTCCGCCGTTTCGACCCTCAGCGCAGCAGTATTTCTGCGTGACCTCTCGAATAGAGCCCAACGCAACCTTCAGTTAGGCTGATCTTCGACAGTACGTTTTATCGAGTTATTGATCGCGCGGGCAGAATCGCGCTGGGGGGCGGGCGTGGCACTACAAAACTAAACCGCTGCGTAAATCAGGCGTGGGCGATCTGGCGGAGCGTCGGCGGCAGGGCGACGCCGAGGGCGGAGAGAGCGAGGCTGGCGCCGGGGCGTGGCGACGAGCGCAGCAGGAAGCGCTTGCCGTCCTGGTCGACCTCGGTCTCGGTGAGCGAGTCGAGATCGGCGATGACGGCCGGCCAGGAGGCCTTGGCGCGCTTGTCGGCGGCGGCGAGGCGGTCCTCGAACGCCTTCTTCAGAACGAGCGCGAGAAAGCTGCAGGCGACATGGCCGCGGATCGTCTCGTCGAGCTTGTGATAGATCGGCCGGGTCTCGAGCAGGCTTTTGGTCGTTCGAAACGTTCGTTCCACCGTCCAGAGTTGTTTGTATACGAGCATCGCCTCCAGCGCCGAGAGGTTCGCGTTGGTCTGCAGCACGAACACGCCGTCGAATTTTGCGTCCTCCTCGACCCTGGCGCGGTCGATGGCGAAGCCCTCGCCCTCCGGGTCCTCGAGAAAGCGACGGTAGCCCTTGTTGCCGACGAGGCTCTTGTCGCCCTTCTTCAGCTGCCGCTCGAGCGCGGCGACGATGGTCGCGCGGTTGGCGGCGTCCTTTTTCATCTCGTCGAGGTTGCGGCAGACGACGTAGCGCCGCCCGGCGAGCGTCACGGCCTTGGCCTCGTAGTCGACCTCGCGTCTCGGCTTCAACAGGACGAAAGGAACGAACGGCGCGGAATCGCTGAGCACGAGGTCGCGGACCAGCTTGTCGGTCCGCTCGCGCACGCCCAGAACATAGAGGAGCTTGCGGGCCTCGAGCTCGGCGATCGTCTCGGCGCTGATCATGCCGCGGTCGGCGACGACGCAGACGCGGTTGATGCGGAAGCGGCGCTGCAGGCGATCGATCGCCGGGATGAGGCTCGTCACGTCGGCGGTGTTGCCGGGCCACATCTCCGTGCACACCGGGCGGCCGTCGCCGTCGAGCAGGACGGCGAGGATCATCTGGTTGAGGTCCGGCCGGTGATCTTTCGAGAAGCCGCGCCGCCCGAGCGTCTGGCCGCCCGCGCCCTCGAAATAAAGGCTGGTGGTGTCCATGAACACGATGTCGAGCGTGGTCAGGAGGTCGCGCCGGGCGGCGAACAGCTCCTCCTCCAGGACGTCCTTCACGCAGCGCGGCGCAAACGGCGTCGCGGCGTCCTGCTGGTCTTTCGGAAGCTCCTCGCCGAGCCACGCCATCGTGCGATAAAGGTGATGCCGTTCGATCCCGTCGACGCCGTCGATGCGGTAATCCTCGCGCCAGCGGTCGGCGGCGCGGTCCGAGCCGCCGCAGACGAGGCGGTGCAGCACGGTCAGGAACGCCGCGCGCTCCAGCGGGAACTCGTGGTTGCGCGCGCTGGCCAGGCGCTCGATCACGGCCCGGCAGCCGGTCTCCTCCCACACCCGCTCGAAGGCGAGCGCCGGACCGATGCGGCGCGCCGAGATCGTCGTCGCCTCGCCCCGGTCGAGCGCGTCGAGCACGATCGCCTTGTCGGCGAAGCGCGCCCCCGAGCGCAGAAGCCGCTCCAGTCGCCCGCTCTCCCGCAGCTCGTCGATCCGCCCGAGGGTGGCGATAACCTGCTGGCGCACCGTCGCGCCCTCGCGCCGGCTCTCGACGATCTGCAGGTAGGCGCGGCCGCCCGAGGTCTTTTTGCGGAAATACATGGCGGAATGCCTGGCGCCAACTCGATTATGGTGCGCACAGAATCCGCCACGATTCCAGAACAATCAAGAACAATCGGCGAAAAACGTGGCACTACATTCTCGCGGTCGCGCACCCTCGCCCACAATCAAATCAACGCCTTGTACCCGGCGGGGGTGCTCCAACTGTCGAAGATCAGCCTGAAGAATGTGCCGCCGCATCGGTTCGCGCTCTACGACTTTCTGGCACCGAACACTCTCGACGAGTCTTGCAGGGGTACTTCGGGGACCAACGACCGGGTGTTATCGATGAACTGGCACAGGCCGTTAACCCACTACTTCTTGAAGCTGTGCGCGACCAGGTCAGGGCAGGAGGAAAATTGAACGAAGCGGTTGGCCGTCAGATAAACGACCTTAAGCCCCTCGTTGCATTGAACTTGCTAAAGCAGCTTGACATGTCGGGTTGGAGTTCGGTCCGGGATATCGCCCCCCTTCGTGAGTTGCGTAACCTTCGGACTGTTCACCTGCCGGAAAGGAAACTGACTGACCTGTCCCCGCTGTCAACGCTCGAATTACTTGAGGAACTGAGTGTTTCGTCGCCGGAGCGAAACGATATAACTCAGCTTTCTAGCTGTAAGAACCTTATCAAACTCCGTGTGATGAGCATAAATGACGGAGCTGTGATACATGCTCTTGCTGGTCTTTGGAAGTTGGATAGTTTGGCAATTGGCAACGCAAGAGTAGATAATTTTACTAAACTTGAGAGCCTGAGACGTCTTCGGCGATTGGAGCTATCGTTGGACCACAACGTAGGTAGTTTTGAGTGGCTGCTGAGGCTTGGCGAATTAACAGAGCTTAGCCTCATTGACTGTGAGTACGAAGACGTGTCGACGATTGCCAGATTAACTAAATTAAAGCGCCTTACGACTTCTGGAGGTGTGACTCAGGTTCTTCCCGAACTTGGTGCACAGGCGGCGTTGTCGGAGCTTTGGGTCATGGATTGCCCTGTTGGGGACCTGTCGCCGATACGACTTCTTTCTTACCTGAGATCCTTGGTAATCTATTCGGTACCCATAGCCGACTTGTGGCCGACAACGAAGCTGAAAAGTCTCGAAGTACTTACGCTCTGGAAGACCAACGTAGTCGACCTAGTCCTATTGCTGGGCTGACGAATTTGCGGTTTCTCGACATTAGCGAATCGAACGTGGACGATATTCGCGCACTCGAAGGTCTTACTAAACTTACGGAATTAAGATCACCAAGTGTTAAAAGCGGTCATTTAGCTGTATTAACAGCTCTTCCAAGTCTGAAGACTCTTTTTGTAGCTGAAATGGATTCAGATGAAATTGTAGCTCCGCTACTCGATCGGGGAATTGAATTGAGGCATCGGGGTCGCTGACGTCGCCGAATTGGAGGTCGGCTGTCCTGCCCAATTGCGACGTGCCGAGCGCAATTCGCTGCGTCCGCTAAACGTCGACTCCGGCGGTTGAATCGCCCCAAGCGCGGACCGCCTCACGGGTCGAGGCCTAGCCGCCGGTCTCGAAAGCTTCTTTCACGACGGCGGCCGGTTCCGGGAGCATGGCGATGGGCATGCGTTTGACCTCGGGCAGGGCTCGTGTTTCGGAACAAATACTGTACAGTCATCGGGTTTGGCGATATAGTGTGGTCTCGAGGTCGGGAGTCGCCATGTCGAATGTCAGCCAGGCCGCGGGATCAGCCTCCCGCCGCCTCAAGCGCTCATCCCCGCGAGAGCGTGGACGTAGGACTTTGCGCGAAAGGCCAGTCCCTTGCGCCCCGATTCCCGCGCGGCTTCCGGCGGCCCCGAATTATCCGCGGGCATGGGCCTGACCGTCTTGGGAACCGACGTGTCGTCGCTCGGAAGTCCCAAGGCAGTCGAACCCGCCGGCGTCGCGCGCCAGGCGCGGCGATCCAGAGAACCGTCGAACGCCTCGCGTTCCCCCGGACCCCTGCGCCCCCTTGGCCCGCTCGGAGGCGAGCGTCCTGCGGCGCCCTCCTCCTGGGTCCGTGCGATGGCGGCGGGCCAGAGCGTGTCCGACCCCTTCTGGGACTTGCCGTCGCCGTAACTGCCAAGCCGGCTGCGCCGCTGGCGCTATCTGGCCGCCGGCGCTGGGCGTGGTTGTTGGGGTGTGGGGAAGCGGAGGCGGGACTCAGAGGTTGAGTTCGACGGCGAGTTGGTCGGGGCCGAGCGTGAGGGCTGTGAGGATGTCGCGGCCCTGCTTTCGGGCTGAGGAGATCACGGAGCGCAGGCGGGCGAAGTCTTCGGCGCCTTGCAGGGTTCGGAAGCCGCCGGAGATTTTGATCTTCACCTTCATCATCCTCAGATCCTGCTCGGCGAGGTTGTTGGTGAAGGGAACGGTGAAGTCGGTGAGGAAGCGGAGGGTCGCGTCCTTGAAGGTCTTGAACCGGATGAGGAGATTGTGAGCAGGCCGCCGCTTCTTTCGCTTTTTCGAGCTCTTTGCGGGATCGAAGGGCGGCAGGCTCCTGTGCAGGGCGAGGCCTTCGCGGACGGCGGCCCAGTACCGGTCCTCGAACGCCTTGATGGTTTCGGGCGGGAGCGCCGCGGCGCCCTCGGCTTTGGCTTTCTGCACGGCCTGGTTGGCCTCGAGCAGCGTCGCGCGCAGGGCCTCGGCCCAGGGCTCCTTGTCGAGATCGCAGACCGCCTGAAGCTCGCGCAACAGATGGGCGTTGCAGAAGGCGTGAAGGACGTTTTCCAGGGCGTAGTAGGCGCGCCAGTGGTCGTGGACCACGACGCCGCCCTCGAGTGCGGGCACGGCCGAGCGGGGCTCGCCGGCGCGATAGAAGGTGTGGGTCAGGGTCGAGGCGGTGTGCAGCCAGCGGGTCGCGCCGGCGATGCGCAAGCCCGTTTCGTCGAGGCAGCGCACCGGCGCCGCCGCGACGCAGGCGCCGATGCCGCGCCAAACCGGCTCCAGCGCCTCGGCCTTACGGCGAACCCAGCTCGCCACGCTCGCCCCGCAGGCCGCCGCCGCCCCGAACAGGTCCCTGAGGACCTGCGCGGTCCGCTCCTCGGGCACGAGCTGCTGGGCGTTGAGATAGACCGCCGCCGCCTTGAAGCGCTCGCCATACTGGGCCGGCGAAACGACGCCCGCGGGAAAAGCGGCGCGGGTGCGCCGCCGGCAGGCCGGGCAGTCGTGGACCGCCGCGCGGTGCTCGGTCACGATCAGCGGCTTCTCCGGAAGATCGAAGACCTGACGCCTCTCCTCGCCGACCTTGGAATCCGCCGCAAGAGCCGCCCGGCAATGTGCGCACACCTCGGCCGCGTGCTCGATGATCGCGTCCGGCTCGGCGACCTGACGCAGCGTGTCGCCGTCGTGACCTTTCTGCCCTCCGCTCGGCTTGCCCGTGCGCGTGCGCAGGCTCTTCAGGACCCGAGGCTTCTTCTTCAGCCCGTCGCTCGAGGGCGGCTTCGAGCTGTTGGAGCTGTCCAGGCCCAGCCGACGCCGAAGCTCCGCCACCTCAGCGCGAAGACGCTCGATCTCGCGTGCTTGGGCCGCTATCAGGGCTTCGACTTCCGGCGGAAGATTCATCCCACCCTTGAGTCAGAAATCCCTGTCCCTGTCGCCCAAAATCACAACCCTCAAGTCAATCCCGCGCAGAGTGTGACATTTCGGACTCACCCCGGCTTGGCAGTTACCCGTCGCCCGGAAATTCCCCTGCAAGCCATTGAAAAGGTTGAATTCCGCGCCCGGAAATCCAGCGCCCATCGCCGCCAACGGGAAACGCCGCCAAGATCCGGCGCGGGCGGCCCTTGTGGGGAGGGCGACATCGCGCCGCCCGGAAATTCCGCCGCAAGGCCTTGAAAAGATTGATTCCGCGCCCGGAAATTCCACACCCCGATTCGTCAGCGGGGGACGA
>CAVPXF010000030.1:0-5468 GCA_963709655.1 uncultured Alphaproteobacteria bacterium | reverse complement strand
GGCTTGACCCGGGGATCGCGCGTCGAACCGCCGCTGTCGTAAGGCGTGCCGGTCATGCCAACGAAGGCGGCCAGCGCCCGGCGATCGCGGAAGCGGCGCGAAAAGACTTCGTGAACCAGCGTCGTCGCCGTCTCCACCCCGACCCCGACGAGGCCGGCCAGCATCTGGATCATCCTCTCGAGGCGGTCGGGATCGGCGACGGCCATGACCTTCTCGCGCGCCGTCTCGATCTCCTTCAGTTGCTCGGACAGCAGCCGATGCTGCGCCATGAGACGCTTGAGGCTCGCCATCGTGTTGGGCGGCAGCGGCCGGCCGTCGATCGTGCGCAGCCGCGCCAGATGCTCGGCGGCTTTCTTCAGACGCGGGCGGAAGTCGGCGACGCCGTACCGGGCGAGCAGGCTGCGCATCTGATTCTCGACCTTCAGACGCGCCCCCGTCAGCGCCTCGCGCCGTCGCCCTGGCTCGCGCATGTCCTCCTCCGGTTCGCTCGGAATGGGGGCCATCGTGCAGTGTCGGGGTTAGCCCCTGAGCCAGCCGAGAAGGGTCCGTGTGATGAATGTCGACGTCGATGCGGTCGGTCTTGGCGCGCCGACCGCGACGCTCGACCGAAATGCTGGCGGGATGCATGACGTAGACTTCGACGCCGTGCGCCCTCAGAGCCCGCGCGATCCAGAAGCCGTCGAGGCCCGCTTCGTATCCCGCGACCACGCGCCTGACCTCGCAACCGGCCTTGCGCGCCTCTTCCTTCCACCGCTCGATCGTCTTGAGCACGGCGTCGATGTCCCTGGCCGCGAGAGTGCGCAGCGGACGACGCGACACGCCGGGGACGCTCGCGCCCACCTGCCACGACTTGCCGCTCAGTTCCAGAACGAGCACCAGCGTGCTAGCCTGGTCGAAGGCGGTCGTGGATTTGCGCGGATCGAAAGCTTCGCTCATTGGATGCTCCTGCTTAAGGTGTTGGACAACCTTCAGGATAACCAATCTCGCGGCCGCCAACCCCCATAGCATCTTGATCCGGGGGGAGCACCGCCTGTTCTGCCGCATCACGCAGACTAGTGTCCCGATTTAAGGGAACTGAGGATAAAGTCTCTTCAGTTTGACGCGGGCGTCGTCGGTGGTGAACTGCCAGTCGGCCTTGACGCATTTCTTGTTTCTGTTCCTGGTCCACGCCTCCGCCTCGGCGGCCAGCGTGCCGATGTCCGGGATTTGCCGGTCGAGGCATTGCCGTGACAGGATGCTGAGTTCGGATTTGGCCATGTCGAGCCAGCTTCCGTGCTTTGGAGTGTAGTGCCACTCGAACCGCTCGACCAGCCGCCGCGCCTCGGCGGCGGGGAAGGCGGCGTAGAGCGACGCCGGCTTGTGGGTGTTGAGGTTGTCCTGCACGAGGACGATCTTCTCCGCCTGGGAGAACTGCTCGTCGGAGATTTTCTTCAGCATGTGAGCGTAGTCGACGGCGGTGCGTCGTTCGGTGACCTCGACATGGCGCCGGCCTTCGAGCGGGGCGAAGACCATGAACAAATTGGCCGTTCCGTTGCGCTCGTATTCGTAGTCGTGGCGGGCCGGACGGCCCGGCGCGGCGGGCACGGGGACGCGCGTCTCGACGATCAGTTGCTTCGAGGTCTCGTCGAGGCAGACGACGGGCCGTTCCGGGTCGAATGGACGGGAATAGACCTCCAGCACATCCTCCATTGCGGCGACGAACTCGGCGTTGGCCTCCGGCGGGATCACCCACTGCCGGTTCAGGTGCGGCTTGAGGATGTTTTTTTTAGAGTCCGCCCGATGGTGCTGTCGCTGGCGCGTTCTACGATCTTGAGTTCGACGACCTTCTCCTCCAGCAGGCGCAACGACCACTTTGCATAACCTTCGGGCGGCGCTGAGCATGTCAGGGCGATGAGCCGCGCCTCGGCCTCGCCGTCGAAGGTCATCGGACGCGCCGACTTCGGGTTGTAGCTCCGGCACATGCAGTCCTCGAAGCCCATCTCGACGAGCCGCTGCCTGGTCCGCGAGACGTTGGACTTGCTCGTATCAAGCGCCTCCATGATCTGCTCGTCGGTCCATCCGTCGCCCGCTTCGGAAACGTCGGCTTTGAGCAGGATCCGCGCCCGCGTAACCAACTCAGCCGAGCGTCTGCCCTTGCAAAGGAATTCCTCCAGGAAGGACCGTTCTTCAAGGCTCAATTTTACGATGTACTTCTTCTCGGCCACGAATTATCTCCATGCTTCAAAACAGCAGGGACGTTTGATTCATGGAAACGATTCGATATCAAGGAAGCGCGGCACTAGGCGCGGCCGGCCGCTCACAGACCACGCCACCATCATCGACCTCATTGCGGCGACAAGCACCAAGACCGGGCTCAAAGTCGAAAGCGCCCTCGACACGAGGATCTACGAGAAAGGCATAAGGGTCACCAAGGCCGAGATGGAACGTCTCGACATCCGCGGCGACGCGTTCCATCCCGAATGGAACTACTCGGTTGTTCCCCAGCAACCAAAATCGTAGCGCTTATCGTTGCGGTCGTCCTTACGACTCGGTGGCGTTTCGGTTCATCGCGGCGAACGATCATCCCGACCACGACACGATCGCCACGTTTCGGCGGCGGTTCTTGAAGGAGATCGAGAAGCTGTTCGTCGAGGTTCTTCAGTTGGCGCGCGAGATGGGCGTGCTGAGGATGGGCACGATTGGACTGGATGGCACGAAGATCCACGCCAACGCGAGCCGGCACAGCGGGCTTTCCTACGAGCGCGCGGGCAACCCCCGGGTCGAAGAGCCCGGGGGGAGGCGCAACTGAAGGCCGAGGTCGCCGATTTGCTGGCCAAGGCCGAGGCGGCGGACAAGTCGGATGTTCCCGACGGGATGTCGATTCCCGGCGAACTGGCGCGGCGCGAGGAGCGTCTGCGCAAGATCGCCGAGGCGCGGGCGAACCCCCGGATCGCAGTCCGGGGGGAGGCGTGCGCCAAGGAGCGGCACGCGCGCGAGAAGGCGGAGCATGAAGCCAAGATGGCGGCGCGCGAGGCCAGGACCGCCGCGACGGGTAAGAAGCCCGGGGGCAAGCCGCCGGCGCCGCCGGTTGAAGGGCCGCTGCCGACCGATCAGGTCAATCTGACGGACGAGGAGTTGCGCATCATGCCGGTGGCCGGCGGCGGCTTCGACCAATGCTACAACCCGCAGGCGGCGGTGGCGGCGGGCAGCCTTCTGGTGGTGGCGACCGACGTGGTCCAGGCGCCCAACGACAAACAGCAAGTCGAACCGATGCTGGAGAAGATCGAGGCGTTGCCCGAAGGCTTGGGCGAGGTCGAGCATCTGCTGGCAGACACCGGCTATTTCAGCGCCGGCAACGTAGAGGCTTGCGAGAAGGCTGGCGTCGAACCGGTGATCGCGGTGGGCCGACAGGCGCATTACCCGCCGCTGAGCGAGCGGTTCGAGAAGGCGCCCGAGGCGCCGAAAGACCCGACGCCGGTCGAGGCGATGGCCCACAAGCTGAAGACGCCGCGAGGCCGAGCGCTCTACGCCCTGCGCAAACAGACGCCGGAACCGGTGTTCGGCATCATCAAATCCGCGCTCGGATTCCGTCAATTTTCCCTGCGCGGGCTCGAAAACGTGCGCGGCGAGTGGAGCCTCGTGACCATGGCCTGGAATTTGAAGCGGATGTTCGCCCTCGCCCCGGCCTATCGAATGGCTTGAGCCGCTTCGCGCCGAAAATCGACATACGCAGCCGCTCCAACTGCATCAATGCCAACCCACCAAGACTTAGAGCGCGATCAATCCCAGCCGCCAACTCGAAAATCGACATCGCAACTCAATCGCAGATAACTCAGTCCGACAGGCTGCTAGCCCGCATTATGCGTTGGGGGTTGGCGGGAGTAGCCTAAGCGGCTGATTTCACGTAGAATTTGCGTATCGAAGCCGATTTGCGCGATTTCAGCTGAGCAACCCCCGCCATGAACGATTCTATGCTGCCGCTGCCCGGTCTGTCATCGGTTTCGGGCAAACCAGTTGTGGTCAAATTCGACGGCGGGCTCCTATCGTCAGACGGCGGCATTTTGGCGTTGCGCGAGATCGAACAGCGGCTTCGGGTCGCGGATCGTCTTGCCGGATGCTTGGTTGATCCTCGGGCGCGCGAGCAGATCACCCACAGCCTGGCGGACATCATTGGCTTTCGGCTTCTGATGATCAGCGCCGGCTACGAGGACGGGATCGACGCCAATTGCCTGCGCAGCGACCCGATGTTCAAGATGGCGCTCGATCTGACGCCGTCGGATCGCGAACTCTGCTCGCAGTCGACGATCTCGCGATTGGAGAACCTGCCGGACGTTCGCGCGCTGTTGCGTATGGGCCGTGCGATGGTCGATCTCTATTGCGAGTTGTTCGCCAAGGTTCCCAAACGGATCACGCTCGACATCGACGACACGTTCGACGCGGTACACGGCGGCCAGCAATTGCGGCTGTTCAACGCGCATTACGACGAATACGGCTTTCAGCCGATTGTCGTGTTCGACGGCGAGGGACGCTTCGTCACCGCCGTGCTTCGTCCCGCCAAGCGGCCGAGCGGCGCCGAGGTCATGCCCTTCTTGCGCCGGCTGGTGCGCGCGATCCGCGCTCGCTGGCCCCGCACCGAGATCTTGTTGCGCGCCGACAGCCATTATTGTTGCCCCGAGGTTCTCGATTGGTGTCGCGCCAACGGCCTCGACTTCATTCTCGGCGTCGCGCCGACGACGACGTTGCGTCGCCATGTCGAGCCTCTCGAAGCCAGCGCGAAGGCGCGGTTCGAGTCCGCGCCCGGGGATGGCAAGCTGCGTCGTTTCAAGGAATTCTACGACGGCGCGCAGAGCTGGAGCCGCGTCGAGCGGATCATCGCCCGCGTGGAAGTGGGCGAGCAAGGACCCGACACGCGCTTCGTCGTCACCAACTTGCAACAGCGCAACGCGCGCCGGCTCTACGAAGACGTCTATTGCCGGCGCGGCCAAGCCGAAAACCACATCAAGTCCTTAAAGACGCATCTGACGGCAGACCGCACGTCCTGCACCAAGGCGACCGCCAATCAGTTCCGTCTCTTCCTCCACGCCGGCGCGTACTGGCTGATGTGGGGGCTTCGCGTGTCGATGCCAAAGCGTTCGATGTGGCGCGTCGCCCAGTTCAACACCTTGCGCCTGCGCCTCATCAAGATCGCCGCCCGCGTCGTCGAAATGAAGACGATGATCCGCGTGCACTTGCCGACCTCATGCCCGGCGCAAGATATCCTGCGCTTCGGCCTGGAACGCATACCTCGCCTCGTCACCTGAGCGACGGGGCGCGAGGCCCCAAAACGCAAACCATCCCGTCAAACCGCAAACCGCCTCCAACCAAAACTCTGGCCCAAAGCCGGAGCCGAACCGGTGCGTCCGAACGCAATCAAACTCGCCCAAATACCGCAAGACACCCGTCAGAACCGCCAGCGCAATGCATAATGCGGGCTAGTCGGTCGATTTCAT
>CAVPXF010000029.1:0-4488 GCA_963709655.1 uncultured Alphaproteobacteria bacterium | reverse complement strand
GGCTCGTATGGGGATGTGATTGTCAAGGGGTCTATTCGGTATCGGTTCAGATTCATAACGGCCCCTGGTTTGATGGGCTTCGACGCGGACGTCCGGCCCGAAGGGGCGGAATGGCCCGTCGAAGCCCATGGATGCGCAACGCCTGAGGCGCGCGCAGCGGTCAACCCTCGCGTCAGCGACCGCGAAGCGGCGGCTCGCGTCAGCGAGGCGGGGTTGACGGCGAGCACGGCTCAGGCCTCGGCCCAGGCCTCGGGTTCGCGCCGCGGAGGCGTCGGACCGCGGACGGGCTCGCAGGCGGGGAGAGCTCGCGCGAGCTGGGGCGGGTTCTGGCGACGTCGGGCGAAGCGTGCGGTTGCGCAAGACCGATCCAAGGCGGCTCCCCTTTGCTTAAGGCCGCGCGCGGCCGGCAAGCTCGTATCCGGCGGCGCTCGCAAGGCGCGAGCGCCAGACCATGATGCCCTTTTCGCTGGGGCCGAATGGGGAGCCAAGGGGGCAGGACCAATCTTGACGGCGGCGTATTGCAGCCATAGCCCGGCACGGCATCCTGCCCACCTTGGACGGTTTGCAGACGTCAGCATCGCTCTGTCGCCTGGTTCTTTGTTTCTCGTTGTTTCTCGTCGGATCGGTTCGGTTGACCTTACGCCGCCGCCAGACGCGCGCCCTCGGGAATGACGCCGGTCTCGACGGTGCGCCACAGGGCCACCAGGAGCTTGCGCCCCAAGGCGACGGCCATGATCTTCTTCATCCGGCCCTTGGCGCCGCCGGTGCGCGCGACGAACCACTGGGCGAGCGCGCTTTGCGGCTGAAACATCAGCCAGCGCCACATCAGCTGGGTGAGGATCCTGCGCACGCGCGGATTGCCGTTCTTGCTGAGGCCCTGCTCGCGCCTCGATCCGCCGCTGTCGTAGGGCGTGCCGGTCATGCCGACGAAACCCGCCAGCGCCTTGCGGTCGCGGAAACGACGCGAAAAGACTTCGTGAACCAGCGTCGTGGCCGTCTCCACCCCGACGCCGACGAGGCGGACCAAGAGCTGGATCATGCGCTCGATGCGGTCGGGATCGGCGACGGCGACGACCTGCTCGCGGGCCGTCTCGATCTCTCTCAGCTGCCCGGACAGGAGCCGATGTTGCGCCATCAGGCGCTCGAGGCCCGCCCTCGTGTTCGGCGGCAGCGGCCTTCCATCGAACGTGCGCAGCTTTTCCAGATGCTCGGGCGCCTTCTTCAGACGCGGCCGAAAATCGGCGACGCCGAAGCGGGCGAGCAGGCTGCGCATCTGGTTTTCGATCTTCAGACGCGCCACGGTCAGGGCCTCGCGCCGACGCCCCGGCTCGCGCATGTCCTCCTCCGCCTCGCTCGGAATGGGCGCCATCGTGCAGTGGCGCGGTTCTCCCCGCAGCCAGCCGAGAAGCGCCCGCAAAAGAATGTCGACGTCGATGCGGTCGGTCTTGGCGCGCCGGCCGCGACGCTCAACCGAAATGCTCGCCGGATGCATGACATAGACCTCGATCCCGTGCTCATTCAGGGCGCGGGCGATCCAGAAGCCGTCGAGGCCCGCCTCGTAGCCCACGACCACGCGCCGCACCTCATGGCCGGCCTTCATCGCTTCGTTCTTCCACTGCTCGATCGCCCTCAGCACGCCGCCAATGTCCCTGGCCTCGAGTTGGCGTGAGGGACGACGCGACACGCCCGGCACGCACGCCCCTGCTCGCCACGACTTGCCGCTCAGTTCCAGAACGGCCACGAGGGTGCTAGCTTGGTCAAAGGCGGTCGCGGATTTGCGCGGATCGAAAGCTTCGCTCATTCGGGTGCTCCTGCTCACGTGTTGGAGAACCGTCAGGATACCCGATCTCGCGGCCGCCAACCCCCATAGCATCTTGACCCGGGGATCGCGCGTCGAACCGCCGCTGTCGTAAGGCGTGCCGGTCATGCCAACGAAGGCGGCCAGCGCCCGGCGATCGCGGAAGCGGCGCGAAAAGACTTCGTGAACCAGCGTCGTCGCCGTCTCCACCCCGACCCCGACGAGGCCGGCCAGCATCTGGATCATCCTCTCGAGGCGGTCGGGATCGGCGACGGCCATGACCTTCTCGCGCGCCGTCTCGATCTCCTTCAGTTGCTCGGACAGCAGCCGATGCTGCGCCATGAGACGCTCGAGGCTCGCCATCGTGTTGGGCGGCAGCGGCCGGCCGTGGATCGTGCGCAGCCGCGCCAGATGCTCGGCGGCTTTCTTCAGACGCGGGCGGAAGTCGGCGACGCCGTACCGGGCGAGCAGGCTGCGCATCTGATTCTCGACCTTCAGACGCGCCCCCGTCAGCGCCTCGCGCCGTCGCCCTGGCTCGCGCATGTCCTCCTCCGGTTCGCTCGGAATGGGGGCCATCGTGCAGTGTCGGGGTTAGCCCCTGAGCCAGCCGAGAAGGGTCCGTGAGATGAATGTCGACGTCGATGCGGTCGGTCTTGGCGCGCCGACCGCGACGCTCGACCGAAATGCTGGCGGGATGCATGACGTAGACTTCGACGCCGTGCGCCCTCAGAGCCCGCGCGATCCAGAAGCCGTCGAGGCCCGCTTCGTATCCCGCGACCACGCGCCTGACCTCGCAACCGGCCTTGCGCGCCTCTTCCTTCCACCGCTCGATCGTCTTGAGCACGGCGTCGATGTCCCTGGCCGCGAGAGTGCGCAGCGGACGACGCGACACGCCGGGGACGCTCGCGCCCACCTGCCACGACTTGCCGCTCAGTTCCAGAACGAGCACCAGCGTGCTAGCCTGGTCGAAGGCGGTCGTGGATTTGCGCGGATCGAAAGCTTCGCTCATTGGATGCTCCTGCTTAAGGTGTTGGACAACCTTCAGGATAACCAATCTCGCGGCCGCCAACCCCCATAGCATCTTGATCCGGGGGGAGCACCGCCTGTTCTGCCGCATCACGCAGACTTGGCGCGGCCGGCCGCTCACAGACCACGCCACCATCATCGACCTCATTGCGGCGACAAGCACCAAGACCGGGCTCAAAGTCGAAAGCGCCCTCGACACGAGGATCTACGAGAAAGGCATAAGGGTCACCAAGGCCGAGATGGAACGTCTCGACATCCGCGGCGACGCGTTCCATCCCGAATGGAACTACTCGGTTGTTCCCCAGCAACCAAAATCGTAGCGCTTATCGTTGCGGTCGTCCTTACGAACTCGGTGGCGTTTCGGTTCATCGCGGCGAACGATCATCCCGACCACGACACGATCGCCACGTTTCGGCGGCGGTTCTTGAAGGAGATCGAGAAGCTGTTCGTCGAGGTTCTTCAGTTGGCGCGCGAGATGGGCGTGCTGAGGATGGGCACGATTGGACTGGATGGCACGAAGATCCACGCCAACGCGAGCCGGCACAGCGGGCTTTCCTACGAGCGCGCGGGCAACCCCCGGGTCGAAGAGCCCGGGGGGAGGCGCAACTGAAGGCCGAGGTCGCCGATTTGCTGGCCAAGGCCGAGGCGGCGGACAAGTCGGATGTTCCCGACGGGATGTCGATTCCCGGCGAACTGGCGCGGCGCGAGGAGCGTCTGCGCAAGATCGCCGAGGCGCGGGCGAACCCCCGGATCGCAGTCCGGGGGGAGGCGTGCGCCAAGGAGCGGCACGCGCGCGAGAAGGCGGAGCATGAAGCCAAGATGGCGGCGCGCGAGGCCAGGACCGCCGCGACGGGTAAGAAGCCCGGGGGCAAGCCGCCGGCGCCGCCGGTTGAAGGGCCGCTGCCGACCGATCAGGTCAATCTGACGGACGAGGAGTCGCGCATCATGCCGGTGGCCGGCGGCGGCTTCGACCAATGCTACAACCCGCAGACGGCGGTGGCGGCGGGCAGCCTTCTGGTGGTGGCCACCGACGTGGTCCAGGCGCCCAACGACAAACAGCAAGTCGAACCGATGCTGGAGAAGATCGAGGCGTTGCCCGAAGGCTTGGGCGAGGTCGAGCATCTGCTGGCGGACACCGGCTATTTCAGCGCCGGCAACGTAGAGGCTTGCGAGAAGGCTGGCGTCGAACCGGTGATCGCGGTGGGCCGACAGGCGCATTACCCGCCGCTGAGCGAACGGTTCGAGAAGGCGCCCGAGGCGCCGAAAGACCCGACGCCGGTCGAGGCGATGGCCCACAAGCTGAAGACGCCGCGAGGCCGAGCGCTCTACGCCCTGCGCAAACAGACGCCGGAACCGGTGTTCGGCATCATCAAATCCGCGCTCGGATTCCGTCAATTTTCCCTGCGCGGGCTCGAAAACGTGCGCGGCGAGTGGAGCCTCGTGACCATGGCCTGGAATTTGAAGCGGATGTTCGCCCTCGCCCCGGCCTATCGAATGGCTTGAGCCGCTTCGCGCCGAAAATCGACATACGCAGCCGCTCCAACTGCATCAATGCCAACCCACCAAGACTCAGAGCGCGATCAATCCCAGCCGCCAACTCGAAAATCGACATCGCAACTCAATCGCAGATAACTCAGTCCGACAGGCTGCTAGTCGGTCGATTC
>CAVPXF010000028.1:0-26865 GCA_963709655.1 uncultured Alphaproteobacteria bacterium | reverse complement strand
CAACTCCGGGCGTCTGCTCCGCGCAAATTGCCGACGTTGCCGGACGGCTTGGCGAACGGGTCAAATCCGGCCCCTTGCTGCCGTTCCCACTCGGTCCCGGAATATAAGGAGAACGTTAGAAGCGACCGTCGCACATTCGCTGTATATTAGTTGCTTACGGCAGGGCTAAGCCATACCGGTCACAATTGTTTTCGATGAAGAGCTGCCGTATTGGCGGGATTTGTAGCTCTGCAAGATCATGAAGTCGATTAATGGGGAACCGCTGCCTGAACTCGATTTGCGCAATGAGCGCCATGCACTGCGCCTTGGTCAACTCGCCGGGGGAGGAGAAGGACGACTCTGAGGCTGTCGAGGAAAGAGCCGGCCTGGGCGCAGGAGCAGAGGCAAACCTGGGCGCCGAAATCTGCTCTCCGAGATTTGCAATGATCTGTCGACCGGGCCCGGCAAACAGGAAAACAATTCCAAGGACGATCGACGTAAGAACGAGCTTGCCGAGGAACTCCGAGACCGTAAGCCGGTTGGCGATCATAAGGCCAATCACGCCGAGCGCGGCGACGGCGGCCTCGATTTGCATGGCGCTCGCAGACGCGGCCGGAAACCATGGCAGCCGATCGAAAAGTGAAGCGACGACCTGCTTTCCCCGCAGCAGCAGGTCGACGCCCGAGAGCAAAGTCGGATCGTCGGCGAATCGCGCCCAGTCCAGTTCGCGAAGACCGTCAAACAGCAGGAGACTGGCGGCTATGACCGTGAGAAGCTTGGCAAGGCCCAGCATGGCGTTCCCCCGACGAGACAGGAAAACAGGCACCAAAATTCACAGACGAATCAGTCAACCATAAGTGCCGCCCTATCAAAGAGCGGCCGAAGGGACTGTGATCCTGCACACACAGCGCGAAATGGCCTGTTTGTTCACGCAAACTCTCTGGTTGCCGCTATTGTCGCGTACCACTTCGGGTGGCCGGCGGCGGCGTTGGCGCTCGCCGCCGGACTCGATCGCACGGTTCACTGGCAGACGTTCACCGGGTACTGGCCAAGGTAATTGCCCGCGTCGTCGTAACTCGATTGGTACACGATGCAGGCGCCGCCGGCGGCGATGAAGCCGACTCCAAACCCTGGACCCCACCGGTGACCACGCCAGCCCCACCCGACGCGATGGAAGCCCCCGCCGTGGAAGCCTCCGGGGCCATGGAAACCGCCATGGAAGCCGCCGAAGCCGCCGTGGCCGCCGCCGAAGCCGCCGTGGCCGCCGCCCATCCGGAAACCGTTGGCGTCGGCCGGCGACGCCGAGAGGGCGAGGCTAATCGTCAGAGCCGTGAGCGATGTCGCAATCGAAGTCTTGAGCGAAGCAAACATTGGACTACTCCCCTATAAGCGCCGCGCCGATCGGCCCGGCGGGATCTTGAGGTCGATTTTGCGGTGTCCGCATTCGCCTCATGACCGTCTGTCGCGCCGGAGAGGAGAAAGGTTCATGCGACCGTGAAAAAGTTTCGGGATCGCACTTACGCTCGAACCTTGCGCACGACCCTTGAACCTTTCAGGGTGTTCGCGCGACCAACGAGCGAACGCCGATGTCTCCCACTGCGGCAGATTCGGACAACGAGCTGATTGCGCGCATCCGTGCAGGCGATCAGCTTGCGTTGCGCGCCCTCTATGGACGTCACAGCCTGAAGGTTTTTCGGTTTGCGCTGCGCCTATTGCGGAGCGAGCCCTCCGCGGAGGATGTCGTGAGCGAAGTTTTCATCGACGTTTGGCGCAACCCGGCGAATTTCGAGGGCCGATCGGAAGCCTCGACCTGGCTTCTCGCCATGACCCGGAACAAGGCTTTTTCGATTCTTCGCCGCAAGCGCGAAGTCGAGCTCGACGAGGAGACCGCAGCGGAAACCGAGGATCTGGCCGACGATCCGGAGGTTGTCCTTCAGAAGAAGGACAAGGGCAAAATCCTTCGCGCGTGCATCGCGCGACTGAGTCCCGAGCACCGAGAGGTGATCGACCTCGTCTATTACCATGACAAGACGATCGAGGAGATCGCGTTGATCGTCGGCGTTCCCGAGGGCACTGTCAAGACCCGCATGTTCTACGCGCGCAAGAAGCTGTCGGAACTGGCGAAGGCGGCCGGCGTTGATCGAGGATGGCCATGACGATGAACCCGAATGACGAGCGCGACGAAGCGGAAACCCTGCTCCCTTGGTACGCGAAAGGCGCGCTCGATGCAGTGAATCGGCAGCGCGTCGAGGATGCACTGTCGCGCTGGCCCGAGCTTAGGGAGAGCCTTCGCCTGGTGCAGGAGGACAGGGACGAGACGATCGCCCTCAACGAGGGTCTCGGCGCTCCTGGCCCCGAAGCCTGGGCGCGGATTATTTCGGCCACACGAGCCGAGCCGCGTCGCCCCACAACTAGCGCTCGATTGGCGTCCCTTGCACGCATTTTCGGTCTGGGCGCCGAGACGAATCCAACGCGGCTCGCCTGGATCGGCGCGGCGGCCGCAGTTGTCATTATCATTCAAGGCGCGGCGATCATCACGCTGGCGCCGTCGCGAAGCGGCGCGGCCTATCAAACGGCGACAACGAAATCGAAAGAAGGCGCGGAGTTGCTCATCACCTTCGCGCCCGACGCGCGGATCGGCGACATCAGCGCGTTCCTGAAGGAGCGCCACGGTTCGATCGACGAGGGGCCGCGGAGCAATTGGTATAGCGTGCGCTTCGGCAACAGGCGGCTCTCGACGGAGGAGACGAACGCGCTCGTTGAGGAACTGCGCGCCTCTCCGATCGTGCAATCGGTGCAGCCCGGGGGCCGGGAGTAAATTCGATCTCTATCAGGAGATAACGAACGCATCGTCGCTATCTACATCTGATGGATGAGAAGCTATCACACTGATGACATTTTGGATCGCACACAGAATTTTGGCCGACGGTCATTGTGGTGACGCCGGTGGCTGGACTGGGACTTAAAAGCGCTTACTCCGCAAAACGCCTCTGCCGCCGAGGCTCCGCAATCGTTCTCAAATATGCGGCACCAACCCAAACAATATCCGTTGTACGTCGGCTTGACAAATGTTACGGAAGGACGCTCTTGTCAGAGGTGGCTCAATTGGTGACTCTTGGCGAGTAATTCTAACTAACAGAGGTCGCCGCTGGGAGAACAAAGGTCACAGTTAGGAATCACGTGTTATCATCCTTTATATAGGAACGTTGTTACGTCCATCTGCGCTCGGCGAAGCCGAAGCTTGCAACGGTTCTCACTCATGCGTTGCGGACTAATCGTTTATGCATTCGTTTAGGGCGTCGGCTCTCGCTCGATGCTCTTGCTCCTCGTTGCCGTGCGACGCGACCACCGATAAGCAATCGTCATAGTGGCGCCCGTAGTTCAAGTGCCAACGCACCGGAATTTCTTCGACAAAATGGTGGCAGGTCTCTACAGCGCGAGCTGCTAGAGACTGATTTATGGCCGTTCTCGCGTACCATCGACAGTATTCGGTGGGATTGTCCGGGGTTTGCGCTCTCGCTGCCGTCAGGCCAACAGCCGCGTTTCCGCCTATTGCACAGAACGCACCCAATATGGTGGCCGCGATTGAAGAGCGCACCAAGTGGCGCCTCTTTTCAAGACATGCGTGTCTCGATGACACCTCTGAAGCCGGGCGCGCCGAACGGGACTTGCGGCTCGCTATCGCATACGAAAGTCTAGTTGAAAGCAAAGGGAAAGTGGACAACGTAATCTCCTTATGTCTGCCGCGCTTAGCTGCAAGGCTCCACGCGGCATTGATATTGGCTGGAAATTTTTCGCCGTAACACTCCTTCGTCGCGCCGGCTTGGCGAAAGGTTCAGCTAGGTAGTGCGAGCTTCGACACCTTCGTGCTGTTCGTCGTCCCGCCACAGGGCGACGTGGCTCAATCGGCGATCCATATCCCAGCGTACAGGGCCTGACCGCCAACGCCGTACCCGCTGACATCCACAAGTCTCATGCCTTGTTGAGTAAACTCATCGAATGCAGCCTGGTATTGCGCGCTCGTGAGATTATCTCTCGCTTGCCAACCCGCCCCCTCGCGTTGCTCCCAGATCGCCGCGAAATAGGGCTGGTCGTCAACCGAGTATCCGCAGACGTGCTGCAGACGAAAGCCTTTCGAAACGGCGTCGTCGAATGCAGCCTGATAGGCGTCGGAGTTGAGGCCGTGCCGCGCAAACCAGGCGGGTCCTGATTTCTTCTCGAAGATCGCCGCGTAACGAGGCTGGCCTCCGACTGTATAGCCGCTGACCCAGGTCAATCGGTTCCCTTTGCTGGACAGGTCGTTGAAGACGCTTTGGTACCCGTTCGACGTCATCCCGTGGCGCGCTTCAAATGCCGGACCTTCCGATTGAGACCAGATCGCCGCATATAGCGCCTCGTCTCCGGACTCATATCCGCTGACCCGAACGAGCCGGTAACCCTGCTGGAGGAGTTGGTCGAAGGTGCGCTGGTACTCCCCTGACGTCATATTATGGTGGGCGACCCAACCTGGCCCAGGGGTTTGATGCCAAATTGCGGCGAACCGCGGCGCGCCATTCACGGCATAACCATCGACATGGATCAGACGGTAGCCTTGTGAAACCAAGTCGTCGAAAGTCGTTTGGAAATGCTGCGAATCCATGCCGTGACGCGCTTGCCACGCGAGGATTGCCGCCGGCGCGGAGGAATTTCGCATCATCAAGAGTGCTGCCGATCCGGAAAGGATCACTGCTCGTCGGGACATATCCATGGATCGCCTCCCTTCAATTATGCACTTCATCAATGTGGGCAACGCTTCGGAAGCGAGCGCTTCAACCTCTCGCGCCGACTCATGATCCCGGCGGCTTGGCGACCGCTGCGGTTGGTCTTGCCGGCCTCGCCGCCGCCTCCACGGCCCGGCGGGCATCGACGAGACCGGCCCCGACTTGGCTATTGGCCGCGGCGCCGAGTGGCTCGGCCGTGGTCAACAGCCATGTCTTGACCTGCGAAGGGGTCGCCTCAGGACAGCGTTCGATGAGGAGGGCTGCGACGCCCGAAACCAACGCGGCCGACACCGACGTTCCCGACTGCGATTTGTAGCCGCCAGGCGCGGACAGCATCACGTCGACTCCCGGCGCCGCGACCGCAACGTACGAGCCGGAACTGGCGTCCGCGAAGACCTCGTCGTCGGCGTCCGTTGCTGTGACGGCCACCACGTGCTCGTCGGCTCCCGGATAGCGGGGCGACGCATTCGGCCCGTCGTTGCCCGCTGCCCCGATCAGCACCAGGCCCTTCGCGTAGGCGGCGGCGAGCTCCGCATGCAGATCAGGATCTTCGACCGGCCCGTCGAAGCTCATGTTGATGATGCGGGCGCCCTGGTCGGCTGCCCACTGGACTGCCTTTACGACGGATTGGGTCGAGCCCGATTCGAGACCTCTGTCGTCCTGGTCGAGGGCGCGCGCTGAAAGAATACGGACCGTCGGCGCCACGCCTTTAAGCCAGCCATGCGCGGCGATCGCTCCGGCCATGGAGGTTCCGTGTTGACGAGCGCGCGTCGGCTCCGCCGCGCCGATCGCGTCAAAACTGGCTTCGATCGTGCCCTTGAGATCCGGATGCGCCTCGTCGATTGCGGTGTCGATCACCGCGACGCGAACCGGCTTGCCGTTCGCTACGTCGAGCGAGTTGTCGACTTTCAGCTTGGTCAGCCAATATTCCTCAAGGACAGGGGGCGAAGCTTTGACGACTTCGCCCTGAGGCGAATAGATGTAATTGGGTTGGATGCTCGCCAGGACCAACTCGCCGCCGAGTTCGCGCACCACCCCAGGAACGGGACGCGAAGTGGGGAAATGCCACAGCCGGAGCGACTGGCCAGTTAGCGCGATCGTCGTAGCGTCCGCCTCGGCCAGCCGATGGCGGCGCAGGATGCCTTCGATCGTCTGGCGCGGGACGCCCGGCGCCGTCGCGACGAGAACCTCCCCTGGCCGGAAGCGCGTCTCCCCCGGCGGCGGCAGATGAGCGGTGGAGGCGAGCCTCGGTACGGGCGGCGCAGGCGCCATGTGGACCATCGCCCTCGCCGGGGGCGGCGGCGCATGGGCGATCGCTCTCGCGGGAGGCGCCGCCGGAGCAGGCGCGATTGCCGCTGCCGGGCGCCGCCGCCGAGGAGGCTGGCTCGCTTGCTGTGCGTTTTCCGCGCTCGCAGCCGCCGCCGCGGCGCCTGCCGTGATCAAGAGCCCGGCCATGCCGCCATAGGCTGCGGGGAAGCCGCCGCCGAACCGGGGACCTCCGTAACCGAAGCCGCCTCCCCCGATGGGGCGACGCCATGGACCTTCATGGAAGCCGCCGCCGGCCGGGGGATTTCCCGCAAAGGGGCCGCTGAACGCGGGACGTCCTCCGTGAGCGCCGGCTCCGCCGACCGGGCCGTATTCGGGATACGGGCGGCGTCCGTTGACGACATGGGCCTTGTGACTCCCGGAGACTTGACCAGTCTGCGACGGATTGGGTTCGGCCTTGGCTCCATTGTATCCATTGTAGAGGACTTGCGCTGTCGCTGTCTCTTGGACGGAGCCGAGCGCCAGGCCGACGGATAGGACCAACTGCGCGGTATGCGAAAGAGATCGCCTCATGTCGATATCCTCCTATCCTGTCCGAGTCCCCCGGTTGCTTTGGATGCTCGGATCGGCGACAGACTTGAACGCCACGACTCCAAGGAGAACAACGCGCGCAGGCCGCAAAACAACTCTCAACGTTGCGACCTCCCCGTCAGATCGAGACCCTCTCAGCGGCTGATCGCGTCGATGAATGCGTTGATCGACCTCGCGACGTCCGGAGGCGCCAATTCCGCCGCGGCGCTCTCGACGCTCGCCGTGATGAATTGCCGGGCGCTCAGAATTTGCGGCGGCGCGGGATCTAGCACATGGGGCAGAACGTAGAGGACGGCGACCGCGAGGACCGCGAGCCGAACGATGGCGCCGAGCGCGCTTCCTCCGCCGCCGGTCCGTGAAGAAAGCGACAAGGGCGGCGAGGAATATTGCGTTTGCTTCATGTGCTGGCGCATAGAGCGCATGAAGCGGTCCGCCTCCTGCTGCGAGCGCGTCAGGGACTCTTGCGATCGCCTCGCAAAATCCTGCGATCGCACCATAGTATCGTGCGATCGCCTCGCCGCGTCATGCAGGTCGCGCATTCCCATGGAGGAAAACGACCGCCCATCGACGAATGACGTGTAACGAGTTTGCGGCTTGAAGCCGGAGCCATCGAAAGGCATGGGACGCTCCTTTGCCTTGCTCGGCTGGGGCCACTCAGGTTCACAGCCTGCAAGGTCGAAAAAACCGGCGACTGGCCGGTGAAGAGGGCTCGAAATCGCAAAGTCCGGTTTTGACCGAGACTGCGACGCCAAAACGCTCAGGAAGCCGGGGCATTATCATTGCGCGCCCACCGCCTCTGATCAGCGGCTACCCGAAATCCGTGCATCGGGCTGTGACGCCGCGCATAGCGCGGACGCCGACATCCAGGCAGTCGTCGTACTTTTTGTCCGCCGTTAGGGGCGCAAGATCGAGGGTGTTGCACCTCAGGTCGGGCAAGACTTCGCTCACAACATCCTCCGCTCAAGGTTCGCTCCCCGTCGTTTAGGGCGGCGACGTTTCAACCCTCGCTCGTTGGTCGCGCGAGCGTGCCCAAAGGTTCAAGACGCACGCAAGTTTTGCGCGGGGTCGCGAGCGTGGGTTGCGGCGAAATTGAGCCCGTTCCCCTCCCGGACCAATCGGATCGGCTGTTCGTCGCTTCCCCTTCAATCAGTCGCCGATCATGGCGGACTTGGCGCCTTTCCTGGTGACGCCTGTAGGTCCGCTTCCCCGCCCAATTCAGGCGTCCACAGCCGCGACCCGCAACGCCCGCTCAACGTCGACACCGGCGCATTCACTCGATCCGGGTCGGGAACACCAAAGGCTCGAAACGCGATCATTCGCCGATCGGCACCTGCCTAGGTGGGTTAAGAGGCCCCCCACCCTCAGTGCCCGTGTTCAGGCGGCAGCCTCGCAGGCACACTTGCAACGAACCTGCGAGGCGGCATCCCTTCAGAGTTCGACCTGCTCTGACAGCGTCAGCGCGTCATCGACCTCGATGCCCAGATATCGGACCGTGCTCTCGATCTTCGAGTGTCCGAGGAGCAGTTGAACCGCCCTCAAGTTTCCGGTCTTCCGGTAAATCTGCGCAGCCTTTGTGCGGCGCATCGAATGCGTTCCGTAGGCGCTGGCATCCATGCCCGCACCCTCGATCCAGCCACGAACGATGCGCGCGTATTGTCGCGCGGACAAATGCAGCCGGGCGTGAATGCGGCTGGGGAAGACATTGGGGCCTCGATCTCTCGGTCGCGCGTTCAGCCACCCCTCCAACGACAAGCGAGTCTGCTCCATGATCTCGAACTGAACCGGCCGGCCGGTCTTGTGCTGAATGATCGTCGCCCGATCTCTCACGCGGCCGCCGGTTGCGATGTCGTCGACACGAAGGCTGACGAGATCGCAGCCGCGCAGTTTGCTGTCGATCGCGAGATTGAACAAGGCAAGGTCGCGTTTATGACCCTCCATCTGAAGCCGCACCCGAATAGCCCAGACCTCCTTCGGCCGAAGCGGACGCTTCTGGCCGACGAGACGCCCCTTGTTCCACGGCGCACGCGATTGGACACCCTTCAATTCGACTTCGGCGGACATGGTCGACCTCCTTGTCCGACCGCTCCCGCCGCAGCGCCCGTTCTCATGGGCAGGCTATTCTACCGCAATAGCGCCTGCGATCGGGAAAGCTTGCGTGGACGAGTGACACGACCATCGGGTCGCGAAGCATCGGTGTCGCCGAGATTGCGGACGACGACCCCTACGGACGCGTTGCGCAAGAAGCGGGTGTTCGCCGATGGCTCGGCGAACGCGTCATTTCCGACTTTTTGCTGCCCTTCCCGGTCGGTCCCGTACGTGAAGAGAGCGCCAGAAACGGTCCTTCCCAGGTTGTCAACTGTCGCTCATTGTTGACCATAGTGTGTGAGGCTTGACCCCCAATACAATCAATCATCACTTCATTCCGCGCCGATCAACACCAAGTCAATTGAAGTGGGTCCCGCAGACGGATACGACCCAGTACTCGATGTCACCACTCCGAGCGGGACGAATCGCCGGGTGCTTTACCTTATGGAGTCGGAACGTCCCAAGGCGTGATCGGTGGTTCTTGGTTGGCGCGGGCAGCGGGCGGTTGCCGGCAGCGCCGTTTTGATTTCGACGGCTTGTAGTGAATTGACTATTACAACAGGCCGTGTCACAATTCTTTGATAGGTATGTTCACACCTATTTGTATCATGTTTGGTGCCTTCCATTGATTTTTTGGGATGCTATCTGGAATTAAACGGAGTCTTCGACTCGCGACTATTGGTCTACGCGCGTTGTTTGCAGGAGCGTAGTCGATGAAAAACTTACATTTGCTTATGAAAGTGCAGGCTATGCTCCTCACTTGGCTTGTGGCCATAGGCATTTACGTTCCTGCTGACGGGTGGGCGGATGAAATGTTACAACCGGGAAGCTATGCGACAGTCCAGGTCCTTGAGACCAGAGTACTATTCCAAGATCTTCCAGAGCCTTCAGATGCAGCGAAGGAAGCTGCGCGAATGGACGTCATACAAGTCTACCCAATGGACGAACCTGGCGGCGTCCGATTCATCGATGCGGCTTGGGTAATTAGCCCGGCGGGTACCGCGGCGATGCGGGTTCCGTACCCCGCAGCCGATCATCCCGGCCTGCTGACGGTGTCCGGGTCGTGGGGCAAGCTCGCTGACGCCACTTCTATTCATCTTGCAGGGCAGGGCCCTCGGGGGCTGCTGATTAGCCTGGATGGCCTTCTAGAGCCGCAACAGGGGAGAGTAGTCCTTGACGCCCTCTGGACGGTCAGCGTGCGCGACGTCCATCATGTGGAAAGAATAAGGCTCCAGCTAGGGCCCGCCGCGATTGAAGGCGGGTGGGCCGCGGCGATCTTGCCGCGGGAGAACGCAAGTCCGCGACGGAGCCCGGGGGAAAGTGGCGACGAGCGTCTGCTCAGCGAGCCGACGGCATGGATTGGCGGCGTGCCGTTAGGGACCGCATTCGACGTCACGCTCGACATCGCTCTCGACGAGTCGAAACTCCCCCTAATGGCGGCAAGGCTTTTGCTTAACCCTGTGAGGCACGCGGATGCACAGCCTATCGATCTGACGTTGACGACCGAGGGCGCAATTGTCCCGGGCTGGAGCGCCTGGACGAGCATCCTCCCAGTCGGAGCCGGCCAGAACGCGGCAGCGCCTGGCGTCAGTGTGACCGCGGCCAACGGCGTACTGACAATGGCTATCGCGCCAAGTCCTAAGATTCGAAGTCTCTCTTGGTATGTCCGCGATCCGGAACATCCGGAACAGATGGCCATGGCGCTTGTGGAGACGGGAACGATTACGTTGCGCGTGACCAAGGACGCGGTAGAGGGCTCCATTCAAGCGAACGGGACTGTGGTGTCAGGCTCTCACCCGAAGAGTGCCTTCCGGGCAGCCATCCACGGCACGCGGGTCGCAAAGAACCTCGTTTCGGGCGTTCTCGATGTCGCTGGTCGGCGAGCATTCGATGGCAAATGGACGGACAAGCGTCGAGGGGACCTGACACTCCAGCAGACCGCTGACCGGGTGGATGGCAAGCTCCAGGCTCTCGGTGACATCGCAGGCGCGGTCTCCGGACGGGTCGCAGATCTGCATTGGCGAAGCCCTGGTGGCGAACCCGGAAACGGATTTCTGGCGGTCACCGGTGCTGGCCTTCTGGTCGGCCTGACCTGGGCCGAGGGTGCGATCACCTCCGCGGACGCCGTGGTCGCAATGCAAGGCTCGAGCAAGACGGGCCCGGTCACTGATGTTGAGGCGCGGAGGTTGCCGACGACCGACGATGAAGCCCAGCAGCTAAAGTTAGTCGGTTACGATCTAGCGCAGGCCGGAAAGTACCAGCAAGCAGCCGAAGTACTGACAAAAGCTCTGCGATACTTTGTCGCTCGGTCAGGCGAAACAGAACCCGATTTAATGGATCAGAAGCTGGTGGAGCGCGGCATGGGATCGCGTGTAGCGCCCGCACCAGATCTTCCGTCTCGCCGCAGTTACGTCCTTGCGCAGGGCGTGCTGTTAGTCACGCTGTCCGACAGCGCTTTCCGCGCGGGCGATTACGATCTTTTCGTCTATGCAGTGCATCGCATGATACGGTTCCAGCGTGCATTCAATCGTTCGGCAAACCTGAAGGCCGGCTATACCGAGCACGCTGAGAAATACCGAAAGACGGTGAACGACGCTGCGGGGCAACTCCAGCTTCTGTCAGATGCGTATGAGCGAGGACGCAAGTTTGTCACGCGCGCAGGCATTGGGGTGCGCATCGAACTGGTTCCCGATGCGGCCGCGTTCAGGATTGCCGAACTTGTGCCAGATATGCCGGCGGAAGCTGCCGGAATCGCAATTGGAGACGTGGTAGCGGCGATCGACGGCATACCGCTGACCGGCATCAGCCTGGAGGAGGCAACGCGCCGTCTCGGTGGCGTAGAGGGTTCGACCCTGACCCTGACCATGGTTCGGGATGGCCGATCGCGCAATATTCGGATAACTCGGGCGCCTCTTTTCCGGGCATCGCCGGAGCGCAGATCCGCAGTCGCTGCTGCGATGACTAGCCTGATGGACCTTAGCGCAAGCGCCGCGAGCGAACTGCGCAAGGAGGCCTCTCGCATCACCAACCTTGACGAAGAAGCCTCTCGAGAGCTTCCTTGTGCGGAGGCCGCGGTTACGGCCAATGGTAGCAACAACGGTGATGCCCAGACTGCGTTCGAGAATTTGCTCCGGTCGATTCAGCTTTCCCAGGAAACCCTGCGGCGGACCCGCGCAGAAGCGATCCAACTTGCCCAGCGAGGGCTCTCAGGAGAGCCGGCCACCCTTGATCTATTCCAGCGCACAATTGCATTTTTCAACAACCAACTTGCCGGTAAGCAAGATGCAAATACCTTTCTCGCCCTTGATCGGGAGGACAATGATCTTCTGAAGAATAACCCCCAGCTCACGCAAATTGACAAGGATTTTCTGGATTTGGCAATAGCGCTCGTTGGTGCGGCGGGCACGGTTGATCAACAACTTATGGCTCTTGCGAACATGGTGACTCAGATCCGGTCATTCGCCGAGCGAGCCTCGCAGCCGGCCGACACCGCAAAGGTCCTGAACCAGCTAGAGGAAAGGCTCACCCAGTGGCGGACTCTACTGATCACCGATGCGGCGAAGATCGAGGCAATGGACTTGGGTTCGGAAACGTATGCAACTTACGTGGACACACTGGCCGAATTCGAGCTTGCCGATCCGGACCCGGATCTCGCCAGACAGTCGCTGCTGGCTGCCGAGCGAGCACGCGAGCGCGCCACTGCTGACCTTCTCCGCTCGCGCAGCGGGAACGCCGAGCCGCCATTGCCCTCCGCAGAGCCAAGGTCGGGGGAATCCTCGGTGCTCAGCGAGAAGACTGCTCCACCGTTGACTCCGGAACAGCTTGGGACGCTGGTCCGGGATGTACGCGGCACGGTGCTCGAGTATTTTGTTTCCAGCGACAAGGTGCTGATCTGGGTGGTGCAGGCCGCGTCTCAGGCCCCGGGTTCTGTTGCGGACAGTACCGTTCAATTGCGGTGCAAGAGTGTTGGGGCTGCAGAAGTGCACAATAGGGTCGAAGCGCTTCGGAGCGCGATCGAGGCCCCATCGGAAGGCGCGATCTCCCAAAAAGCAGAAAAAGTGTTGGGTCTGCTACAGGGCTTGTACGACGTCCTCATCGCGCCAGTTGCTGACCTGCTGCCCAAGGAAGCAGATCGGCCCGTCATCATCGTTCCGCATAAAGACCTATGGTTCGTTCCGTTCGCCGCGCTTGCGCGCCCTGCGAGCGATCGATCGGGGGACCGGTATTTCATCGAGGATCATGCGCTACTGTATGTACCTTCGCTGGAAGTCCTACAACTCGTCCACGAGGCGTATCGCGGGAAACCATGGCCGTCGCGGCCCAGTCTGCTGGCTGTGGTCAACCCGGCATTCGGCAATCTGACCGATGTCGATGGCAAGCGCTTCCAGCAGCTGCCCCAGTTCGAAACCGGCATCGGACAAATAACCCAATTCTATGACGAGGCCCATACGCGGCTGCTCAAAGGCAAAGACGCGTCTCGCGCGGAGGTGATGGCAGAGGCTCGCTCGCGCGACGTCATCATGTTTTTGACGCACGCCGAGGCCTCCGAAAAAGACCCCTATGAAGGCTCATATATCGCACTCGCGGGCGACCAGCTTCGTGTCCGTGACATCGCCGCGCATCGGCTGGACGCTCGGCTTGTCATCTTCGGCGCCTGCGAGACCGGCCGGGGGCGTGTAACGGGCGACGGCATCCTGGGCCTTGGCCGCATGACGCTCGCCGCCGGTGCCGAGGCAATGCTCGTGAGCATCTGGCACGTCCCCGACATGGCGACGCTTCAACTTATCGCCGACTTCCACACGGCGTGGGATCCGGCCGGCCGCAACGCCCCCTTCGCGACCGCGCTGCGCGAAGCGCAGCTCAGCCTTTTAGCGGAGTATCCTAAGCAAGTGGAGATGTGGGCCGGATTCATTCAGATCGGAGACCCACGATGATACGGCAGTTAATCGCTGCAATGTTTATTCTAATCTGGGGAGGACCGAGCATGGCCATAGCGCAGTCAAGCCCATCGCCTAACATCGACGACGAACCTCTGATACTGGACGTGCCACCGCAGGGAGTTAAGCTCAATACATTAGACATTACGAGTAAGCAACAACTACTGGGTGGGGGAGCGAAAACATTTGTTGATGTACAAGATGGAACACTAGTTACTCCGGGTGAGCCGCTTGTCTACTATGTACAGCCACAGTCAAACCCGCTGATCTGGAGTGGCGAGCTTCCAGTGTCCAAAGAGGACGAGCGTTATTACATGATCTGGTTCAATTTTACATTGAATATACTGAAAGGACGACGTGTCAAGGAACTCACATTTCGTGCTAGACTTGATACTCCCAGTGCAACAGCTCGGATGCTCGTCCCGATGCAGGTGACCACACCCGAGGAGGTCAAGAAGACGATTGACCTTGGCATCTCGTTCTCAGCACCGGGGCAAGAGGCCAAGGCCGGAGCCGAAGCCAAGTGGAAGCACTCGGTAGCGTTTACCCAAATGATTCCAATCATTAAGGCCTATGGCATCGGCACACCGGAGTTCTCTTGGGTTTTCCAGGGCGTTGAAAACAATCCCGTCGAAGAGGGCGCGAGAGGCGTTGCCGCCGTTGTCAGCGTTCCGGCCGAAGCGAAGGAGTTAAGAGTTAGTTTTACTTGGGAGGCGGAACTTGAGAGGCGCTTTCCTAACGACTTGTTCATAAATATACCAGCGTCGGTACAGGAGCAAACGTCCAATTTGCTGCTGCAGCCCGAACTGATGAGGGATAGGGCTCCGTAACGGCGGCAGAACTTTACCAACCAGCGCGACAAGTTTAGGTTTAGGCTGTACTTCGGGGGGGGTACCGGTTGACCCGTCGGACCTCAAATGGATTGGTGTTTTTCAATTACGACGAAAAGCAACTGGTCCCACAACTTCGTCGTCCGCTCAGATTAACTTCGGGCGAGACATGCGGCCCGCACCACGAGCTATAGAGCCGCGATCGCCTTGTTGGGTTGGCATGGGGAATGGTGACGAGTGCCGCCCAATCAAACGCCAAAGTCTCGGGGATCACCGCTCGGCTGAAGGTTGGGCGGAGACCGCGCGTAGAGGCAACGCCCGCTTACTTGACCACTTCCGCCGTTCGCGGCCGCAATGCGCAACAGCCGCTCAACGTCAATTCGCGACGTTGAGCCGGTCGCGACGAAAACTCGCTCCGGGTCCGCTCGTCCGTTCCGCGGAGGGCTCCGTCAGCGCCAAGCGCGGACTTGAACCCTTGGTGAGGGCAGCCCCACTTTCAGCACGTCCACGGCGGCGGCGCGTCCGGGTCGACTCCATAGCGCGTAATCGCTTCGCCCAGCGTCGCGGGCTGAAGCGTCCCCTCCTCGACAAGCGCCTGAAGCGCCGCAAGTGCGATGTGCCGCCGATCGACCTCAAAGAACCTGCGCAGTTGCACACGCGTGTCGCTTCGACCGAAGCCGTCGGTTCCCAGCGCCACGAAGCGCACCTCTACGTAAGCGGCGATGAGCATCGGGTAGGCGCGGACATAGTCGCTCGCCGCCACGATCGGCGCGCGCCCGGGGAGGAGTCGCGCGACATGGCTTGCTCGCCGCGTCGCGTGGGGACGCAACCGGTTCCCCCGCTCGACTTCGGCCGCCTCGCGCGCGAGCTCGCTGAAGCTCGTCGCGCTGAAGACGTCGCTGCCGACCCCCCAATCCGAGGAAAGCATCTCGGCGGCGGCGATCGCCTCGCGCAAAATCGCTCCCGAACCGAGCAGCCTGACGCGCGCTCCCGCAAAATCCGCGCTCGCGCCGCCGACCCGATAGAGGCCCGCCACGATGTCGGCTTCGACGCCTTCGGGCATCGACGGCTGCGCGTAGGTCTCGTTCATGACGGTGATGTAGTAGAACTCGTCGACTTGGGCTTCGATCATGCGGCGCATGCCGTGGTCGATGATGACCGCGAGTTCGTAGGCGTAGGCGGGGTCGTAGGCGCGGCAGTTCGGCGTCAAGGGCGCCATCGCGTGACTGGCGCCGTCTTGATGCTGCAACCCCTCCCCCGCGAGGGTCGTGCGGCCCGCCGTGGCGCCCAGCAAGAACCCGCGTGCCCGCTGGTCGGCCGCGGCCCAGATCAGGTCGCCGACCCGCTGAAAGCCGAACATCGAATAGTAGATATAGAACGGCAGCATCGCGAGGTCGTGGACGCTGTAGGCGGTCGCCGCCGCCGTCCATGACGAGACCGCGCCCGCCTCGGTGATGCCCTCCTCCAAGAGTTGTCCGTCCTTCGCCTCGCGGTAGGAGAGCAGCGAGCCCGCGTCCTCGGGCTCGTAGAGCTGGCCCTGCGGCGCGTAGATGCCGATCTGCCGGAAGAGGCTCGCCATGCCAAAAGTGCGCGCCTCATCTGCGACGATCGGAACGATGCGCGGGCCGATCTCCCGGTCCTTCAGGAGGGCGCTGAGGATGCGCACGACCGCCATCGTGGTCGACATCTCCTTTCCGCCCGCGGCGGTCGCAAAGCCCGCGTAAGACCCGAGCGGCGGAAGGGCCGGCGTCTCCAACGTTCGACGCCGCCGCGCCGGAAGAAAGCCGCCGAGCGCCGCCCGGCGGGCCTGGAGGTAGCGCATTTCGGGACTGTCGGGCGGCGGCCGATAGAACGCGAGCGCGGCCACGTCCTCGTCCTTGAGCGGCAGGCCGAACCGATCGCGAAACGCCAGGAGGGCCTCGATGTCGAGCTTCTTGGACTGGTGAGCGGTCATGCGAGACTCGCCGGCCGCGCCCATCCCAAAACCCTTCTTGGTCTTGGCCAGGATCACCGTCGGGCGCCCTTTGTGGGCGCGCGCGGCCGAGAAGGCGGCGTAAAGCTTGCGGAAGTCGTGGCCGCCGCGCGTCAGTGCATTGATCTCGGCGTCGGTCATGGTCTCGACCAGAGCGCTCGAATCCGGGTCCTTCTGGAAGAACTTCGCCCGGTTATAGTCGCCGTCGCGGGCGCCGAGATTCTGATATTCGCCGTCGACGGTCTCGGCGAACCGGCGCAACAGCACGTGCCGATTGTCGCGGGCGAACAGGGCGTCCCAGTCGGAGCCCCAGAGCACCTTAATCACGTTCCAGCCGGCGCCGGTGAACAGCGACTCCAGCTCCTGGATGATCTGCCCGTTTCCGCGCACCGGACCGTCGAGTCGCTGAAGGTTGCAGTTGACGACGAAGGTCAGGTTGTCGAGCCTTTCGCGCGCCGCCAGCGTCAGCGCCGCCGTCGACTCCGGCTCGTCGAGTTCGCCGTCCCCATACACTCCCCAGACCCGGCGATCGCTTGCGCCCATGAGGCCGCGATGCTCAAGATAACGCATGAAGCGGGCTTGGTAGATTGCATTGATGACGCCTAGCCCCATCGACCCGGTCGGAAACTGCCAGAAGTCGGGCATGAGCCAGGGGTGCGGGTAGGATGAGAGCCCGCCGCCGCCCACTTCCTGACGATAGCGGGCAAGCTCATCCTCGCTCAGGCGCCCTTCAAGGAAGGCGCGCGCATAGACGCCGGGCGCGGAATGGGGCTGGAAAAAGACGAGGTCGCCCGCGAAGCCTTCGCCCACGCCACGGAAGAAGTGGTTGAAGCCGGTCTCGAAGATTTCCGCCGCGGAGGCGTAGCTCGCGAGATGGCCGCCGAGTTCGCCAGAGGCGCGATTGGCGCGCATGACCATGGCGAGCGCGTTCCAGCGAATGATTGAGGTGAGGCGCTGCTCGATCGCGAGATCGCCGGGGTAGGCGCCCTGCTTTTCGAGCGGGATCGTGTTGCGATAGGCCGAATAAGGCGGCTGAAGCGCCGAGACGCCCTGGTCGCGCAGCCAAGTTTCCAGCTTCTGCAACAGGAAGAGCGCGCGCTCCGGACCGCGATAGCGCACGACGGCGTCGATCGAGTCCAGCCACTCGCGCGTTTCGATCGGATCGTCGTCGGCTTCGATTGCGCGTGGGAGCCCTTGGCCCGCCTCGGAGATCGTCATGGCTCCGCCCCCTTTTCCGCGAAAGCCTACCGCCTGGCCCATGCGGGCTGTATGGAATTCGCGCTCCCTGCGACACAACGACGCCCACCGGCGCGGGAATGCCGCAGAAGGGCGGATTGCGATCCTTGGAAGTGGCCATCATGGACGACCGCCTTGCGGTCGTCGCCGGATGGCTTGGCGAACGCGACAAATGAGGTCCTTTGCCACCGTTCCCGCTGGCTCCGGTACGGCAGCAGGGCGCCATGAGCAGTCGATCCGGAATCGTAGCCGGCCCCGCATCCCTATCTATAGGGAGTAGACCTAAAGCTGTTGTTACGGACCGCCACCGCGAACGTTGCGAACGGCGAGTACAATCGCACCGGCGCGCCGGGGCGACCAGACGATCGCGACAATCGGAGAAGAGCTCCGCCGGCGCTGACAATCAGCCCAGGGAAATACTTCGCTAGTTGCTCTTGATCTCACACGTGCTAGTCTCCATGCGAGCCTGCCTGTAGTAAGCGGGCGCATGAAGTCCGATGCTATAGATCTCATATTCGCTGAAGCCGGGCAGGAGCTCGAACCTGGCTGTCGCCGTGCAGGTCGAACCATGCACCTCGATCGTGTCGGTTCGAACGCTTTGCGAGCGGCGAGAGGTTTTGGCGAGTTTGTTCGGGCCGGCGACACGCCATCGTCCTGAGCCCAGAGCGTTCTCGGTATTCCACGTTTGCGAAGCCTGCCGGTTGCTCGAAGTGTAGACTTCTTGCACCGAGTTCTTTCCTGACAGGACGACGGTCATATCTTCGCTAACGACTCCAGCTGCGTACCCCGGCCGCACCCTCTCGTAGTAGTTCTGAAACACGACATGAATTTGTGTTACACCCTGTTGGGCAAGTCCTGCCCGCGACGGCACGACCAGGATCAACGCCCCAAGCATCCATATTTTGATTTTTATGGTCATTTATGCCCACCACGTTCGCGGCTCTCCGAGCCCTTGGTTGAACGCGATATTAAGCCAACAGGAAATGCCAATTCAAACGTTCAGGCGGCGGCCGCTGAGCATGAGCGAGGTTGGGGTGCGCGAATTTGTCCGAGGACGTCTCGAGCGGCAGAGGGGCCCCTCGGGCTCCAGAGCCGCCATTCGCTTTCTCACAGGAGCTCGATAGACTTGAATTGGGTCAATCTGCAAAGCTTCGATCCACTTGACCCGCGATCTGAAAGCGCGCAGTTATTTGCCGGTTATTGACGTCAGTTTTACAAATTCTAATCAAGATCGCGAATTTGACGGAAGGCATAAGGGTGCGAGACCCGGGGAAACGAAGTCGGCGTCGCATGAACGCATTGCGCTTCTTCGCGGGAGGACTCGCCGCGGTCTTGGGACCGCCGACATTTGCCGCGGGATCGACGAGCGAGACAATTATCGAGATCGACTTTACCGAGACCCACGACCGACTGCCGCCCGACGAAAGGACCGGCATCATCGGGCAGCACACGGTTGTCGCGACGCTCTCGGCGGACAACCGTGTGAGCGAAAACAACCAAGCCATTTTCGGCAGGCGCAAGCGCCAGTTTGCTCGCCAGGGGCAGAACAGCGAGACCCTCGGCGACAACTCCGCGAAGGTCGTCTGGCGCGTCCTAGGGCCGCATCAGCTCAGGCGCATCTTCGCCGGCCGACAGTTCCTCATGATGACGGACATCGAGATCGCCGGCGATTCCTGTAGCGTTCAGATCAAATATCTGTTGCAGAAGGGATATTCTGACACCATCGGCCGGCGCGCCGACACCGGCGAACTTGCGCGTTTCAGCCTGCCGAAAGTCGTCAGTTCGCAGTACTCGATCCGGTAAGCTATTCGCTCACGTGGATGCGCCAAGGGTCGTGGGTGCGACGGTGTAGGGGGAGGGGCTAGGCGGCGCCTCTCGGTTGATTAATCGCGGAGCGATCATGAATTTTTCCCGATCTGCACTTGTTGGACCGCCCAAACAAATCAGATCTTCGTCTCGGCGCTGTATGACATGGACTTCGTTTGCGGCCGCGTGGCTGCTTTCGACGCTCGGTGTTCGCGCGGCCGACATTACGGAGAAGGACCTCGTCGGTTACACATTCGAATTTCAGAGCAATTATAGAGCGTCGTTCAGCAGAAATAACGTAAGCGTGACACAGGATCGGCAGAATACGTACACAGTGACGTTTCTTGATGCTGAGCAGGCCTCCGTGCGTCTGACCATCACGATCCATCCCGTCGGAGCCGGGGCCGACACGGTCGAGAACCGCTCAGGAATTCTTAAAATTGGGGAAGGCCCAGGCGACGCCTGCGACCCAGGCGACCACGGTCGAGTTCGTCGGCGGGACGCTTCTCTTGACGAGCGAGTGGGCGCAAGGTGCAAGTCAGGTGAGGGTCGGCGTTCATCGACGAGGCGACGGCTTCATATGCTCGGCGATTGAGACGATCGCCCATCTGCTCAACACGCGAACCATCGTGGTCGTCGATCCTTCGACGGGCGGCCAGATGGAATTCAAAGCCAGTCCGCCGCGAACGGCCTATTGCCGTGTTTTCAAGAGCTAGGCGTGTACGGAGCGGCGGTTGCGTCCGGGCGCCTTCAGGCTCCGACGGTAGCTCGCAAGACCGAAGACTGTCGGCTGCTAATCGGCGCTCCCCGGACAATGCCGCAACGATCCTTGCGGGGCGGGCATCGAATCTCCTCCGAGACAAACTTCGGTCATTCGCAATACTGATGACCGTTGAACGCGAAGCAAGCGCCCCGGGACGAGGAGACTGGCGCTACGGCGCGACGAGCGCGGGAATAGATGCCGCGACGAACTGGCAGCGCCGGGATCTGAATTTGGAGCGTCACGGCGCCGGAGACGGGCGGTGGAGCGGCGCCGGGCGCCGGGGTGAAAGTCACACGGCACCCGCCCCGAGGCTGCAAGGTAATTATTACGTCGGCAGCGCAGCCCTGGCACAGAACGGCCAGAGGCACCTGGCAGGCGTACTGAGCCGCGCCCGCCACACCGGCGCCGATCATGCCCGCGACCGCCGTCACGATGCCGAGCCCGACTTTCGGTTTCAGGACCGCTCGCATCATTCGCAATATTGCGTTCCGTTGAAGCTGAAGCAGCGGCCGCCCGAACTTGCTGGCGCGTGGTGAGGCGCCGCCTTTCGCGGCGCGGGCGATTCAACCTCCCGCGTCGCGGTGACTCGAGGCGGTGCCGACTTTGCGACGCACGCGCCGTCACGCGAAAGAATGCGGCCGGGCGGGCAGGCTTTGGCGACGCAGCGGCCGTTGACCGCCGTCTCCCGCGACGAGCATTCAATCGGGCAGACACGCTCGCGCAGAGTCTTGAGGTTGTCCAGCAACGCCGCGTCCGGGAGGGTGGGCGTGGCTGGGAGCTTGGCGAACCGGGCGTATTCCGCTACGCCGAGACGGACGGCCGGCGAATCCCAATCCTGATCGGTGCCGGGATAGCAGCCGATGCGCCTGAGTTCAGCCTCGATCGGCGCCGCCAGCGCCCGCTGGTCGGACGACAGCCCGACGACCTGCGGCTCAATCGCCGCAACTTTGGCGTTCTCCGTCAGGGCCCTTTTCGCGTCGTTCGCCCTCTGCACCTCCGCCTGTGCGGCCGTCTTCGCCTGCGCGGCCTGTTGCTCGAGCTGCGCGATCTGGGCCTTGAGCGAATCCATGCGATCCGACTCCGCCTGAAGCTGGCGGTCGCGCTCTGCGTTGGCGGCGCGCTCGCGCTCAGCGAGAGCCTTGGCGTCGTCAACCGGGTTTCCGCCCTCCTTGGCAAGTGTCTCTTGCACGATGCGTTCTTTGTCCGACGCAGATGCCGCGGTCTGCTCCTTGTCGACGCGTGCGCGAAGCTCGGCCTCGCGCTGGTCGCGCTCCCTCTGCAGCTTGTCGAGTTCGGCCCGGTTGCGCGCGTCCGCGGCGGCCTGGTCGGCCGTCCGCTGCGCGAGTTCGTCCGTCAGCCGGGAGCGCTCCGCCTCGGCGGCCGCCAGCTTCTCGGCCATTGCGCGCTCCCGCGCGCCTGCCTCATTGGCCGCCTGTTCGCTTCTAGACTGTTCCCCCCGCAGGCGCGCCGTCTCGGCATCTCCGGACGAATGAGACCCAGCCGCTGCTTCCCGATCCGCCGTTTCGCGCGCTTGCCGGTCCAGGAGATCGAGCAAGGCAAGTGCGTCGGGGGCGTAGAAGCTGTTGGGATAGCGGTTGAGGAACTCGCGCAACGTCGCCGCAGTCGCGTTCGTCCGGATGCGAGCCCAGATCGTCTGGTCGGTCTCCGACTGGTTCAGGTAGTATTCGGGCACCATCGAGATCGATAGTTCCGGCGATTGGCGGCCGTCGGTGGCCGCGTAGACGTCGCCGCCTATCCGCCGGAACATCGCGCCGACCTCGAGCCCCGGCTCCTTGATCTCCTTGAGGAACGCCGCGGAGAACGGACTGTTGCGGCCGGTCCCGTCAAACGCCACGTCGTCGGCCTGGGTCGCGTAGACGATGATCATCCCTTGCGCCTTTTCCGGCGCCGCATAGCCTTGAACTTTTGGAACGTCACGCGTCGAGACGCTGATCGAACGAACAAATTTCTTTGCCAGCGGATTGTCGCGGCACGCGTCGAGAACCATGATCTTGACGCCGCGGGAGAGCTGCATTGCCGACTTGACGTCGTCGAGACCCACCAACTCGTACCGAAGGCTGACCTCGTCCTGCAGTTCAGCGTCCACCGGCATCACATAATTCTTGCCCTCGAACTGCATGCCGTGGCCGGCGTAGTAGAAAAGAAGGGCGTCGGCCCCTTTGCCGTCCCGCGCGAATTGCGCCACCACTTGGTCCATCTGACGCTTGTCGACATCGATTTTCAGCGTCACGTCGAACCCGACCGCCTTCAAGGCCTCGGCGACGTCGGTAGCGTCGTTCGGCGGGTTGGAAAGCGCGGGAGTATGCTGGTAGGCGCCGTTGCCGATGACCAGCGCAACGCGCTTGTCGGCGTAAGATGGCGCCGCCAGAGTGAAAATCGAGAGCATGGCCAAGCCAAAGACCAGCAACAAATGCTGTTGCGTCTTCATGTGGCGGTCCCCCGGCGGCCACACCTGCAACGTGTCGTCTCCGCCGCTAAATGCTAGTCCAAGTTGATATTTCTGTCCAGTTTCATTTCAGACCGCGCAAGTTGGACAAAACGCAGCGGCAGCGACGAGCCCCTTGAATTTCCGCTGAATGAGTCCGCAAGATGCGGGGCCTCCCAGGCCGAAGGGGAGTTCCGGCATGAATGTCTCGATAAGAGCGCATGTGTTGGCGCTGGCGTGCTTGCAGACGCAGAGCGCGTTTGCCCAGACGCCCGTCGCCATCGTCGAGGAGGTCAAGGGCAAAATTCCAGGACTCGAGGCGATGGATTACCTCGTCTCCGGCCAGACGTTTCGTCTTTCGCAGGATTGTTCCGTCGCAATCGACTACCTGAAGTCTTGCGTTCGCGAAACCATTCGCGGCGGCGAGGTCGAGATCGGGACCGAGCAGAGCACGGTCGTGGAGGGACTCGTGCAGCGCGGCCGGGTCGAATGCGACGCCCAGGACATGATGGCGACCCCGGGCCAGGCGCTCGACGCAACCGGATTCGTCCTTCGCGGCTCTTCAACGCCAAACGAGGAACTACCCACGGTGCCCCGGGCGCCGGCGCCGCAGTTCACGCTTTACGGCTCGGCCCCGCTCATCGAACTCAGCGGCGCGGGGCCGCTGGTAATCGCCAGGATCGACGTCAAGGGCGAGTATCTTAAGTTTGACGTCGACCAGGACAATCTCATGCGCGGGCGTTTCCTCGATCTGGCGGCGGCGGGCCAGTCCCTCACTCCGGGAGGCGTCTATGCAGCCCGCTGGCAGAAGCGTCTGATCGTGTTCACGATCGACCCCTCCGCAAAGCCCGGCGCGACCCCGCTCCTCGGTAAGACTCCTGCGTTTGGGGTTTACGCCCTAGGCGAAGAGCACGCCGCGTGCCGAGCCCAGGGAGGCGAACTTTCACCGCGATCGCGCTGGCGTTCATCGCGATCGCGTCCGCCACCCTCGCCGCCCCGCCCGGGTCTTCGTTCCTGCGCGGCCTCTCTCTCGACGCTGCGACAGCCTTGCGCTGGCGAATGTTCGGCGACGCTCACGAAACCGCCTCCTCCCCGACGGTGGTGATCGCGCTCGATGAGGAGACCTACCGGACGCCGCCGTTCAAGGGGACGCCGACCATCGCTTGGACCAGCGAAATCGGGCGCGTGCTGGCCGCGGTCCTGAACGGGAGTGCCAAAGTCGTCGGGTTCGACGTGATCTTTCCCACGACGATCGAGGATTTCGACATAACGATCGACAAGGAAACCATCGGTGCGCGGATGCGAGGCTTCGATCGGGATTTCCTCCGCGCGCTGGGAGCTGGCGCCGGCGAAGGCAGAGTTGTCCTCGGCGCGATCCGGACCGGCGATGACGTTATTCTGCCGGCGGCCGGACAAAGAGTGGTCGTCGGTCAGACACGAAACATCCGGTTCCTGAATGTTTATACCGACTCCGACGGTGTAGTCCGCCGGATTCCTCTCGTTGTCTCCATCAATGGGAGGCCTGCGCCGACGATGTCGCTCGAACTCGCGTCGCGCGCGCTCGGAGCGCAGCCGAAGGTCACGGCCGCCGGGGTCGAGATCGCGGGAAGCATCGTCACCTCGCTGGTCCCGAACGCGATGACGTTGAATTTTGACGGCGGGTCGGGCGACATTCCAACCTATTCGCTCGCCGATCTGCACGCCTGCGTGGAAAAGGGCGACACGGACTTCTTCCGTCGCAACTTCGCGGGGCGAGTCGTCCTGATCGGCTCGAAGCTCGAACTCGAGGACCTCAAGCTTACGTCAAAGCGCCTGGTCGCCGCGCCGAGGCCCGCGACGACGGAACGGTGCGTATCGAACGCCTCGACAACGTCGTCGTACCCCGATCGTGGCTTGATCGACGGCGTGTTCATCCAGGCCACGGCGGTCAACAACTTGCTTCGACGCGAAGCCATCGTCGAACTTGGGGACGGACCGCGCTGGCTCATTGCTCTCGCAGGCGCCGCAATCGAGTCGGCGGCGGCGCTGGTTCTCTCACCTATCGGCGTCGCGCTTTCGTTCCTGCTCCTGTGCGTTGCCGCCTCGGCCGCTTCGGCAATCGCCCTGCACGCCTCCCTCGCGGCACCGATCGTCGAGGTCTGCCTCGCCGCGCTGGTCGCCATCGTTGGAACGACAGCTTTTCGCCTGTTTGTCACCGACAAGGACAAACGCCGGCTGCGCCGCAATTTCGAGCTATACTTGGCGCCGGCGGTGGTCGCGCGGCTGGCGAATTCGGACAATCCCCCGCGGCTGGGCGGCGAACAGCGCGACGTGACGATATTCTTTTCTGACCTCGTGAAATTCTCCTCCTTGGCGGAGACCATGTCGCCTCAAGCCGTGGTTGAACTGATGAATTGATATTTGACCGCCATGACAGACCTCATCGAGGCGGAAGGGGGCTTCATCGACAAGTATATCGGTGATGCGATCCTCGCCGTGTTCGGGGCGCCGCTGGACGATCCGCGCCACGCCGAACGGGCGTCCCGCGCTGCGCTCGCCTGCTGCGACAGGCTCGAGGCGCTCAACGCCGAAGGCTGGGACGCGAATGCGCCGGCTTTGGCCCACCGCATCGGGCTCAATTCCGGGCCTGCGGTCGTCGGGAACATCGGATCGAAGCGGCGGTTCAACTACACCGCGATGGGGGACACGGTGAATCTCGCATCCCGACTGGAGGGCGCCAATCGATTCTTCGGCACATCGATTATCGTGTCCGAGAAGACCGTCGCTCGCTCAGGCGCGCAGTTTGTCTGGCGCGAGTTGGGTATCATTCGGGTGAGGGGACGACTGGAAACGGTTCGCATCTTCGAACCGCTTGCCGTTGTCGGCCGTGAGACGGCGGAACTTATGGAGCGCGCGGAGCGATATCGCGAGGGCCTTGCCCTGTGGCGCGTCGGCGACTTCGCGGCGGCCGCATCGACGTTCTCACGCTTTGCGGACGTTGACCCGCCATCGGGGAGATTGTTGGAGCAGTCACGCGTGATGGAGCGGGGACCGCGGCCCGAGAACTGGACCGCTATCTTCGACCTGGATTGACCGCACAAAATTCGGCAACCCTGGATTGGCAAGCCCGCTCCGTTTTGGACTTGCCCCCCGGCCGGTGTCGCGGCAGCATTCGGTGGTTTGAACCCAGTTGCTATGAAGGGAGCCAAGCCATGAGTATCAGGCGCTTTGCTTTCGGCCTTGGATCGGTCGGCGCGCTCGCGCTGCTGACTGCCTCGACTCCCGCGCTAGCCGGCGCGACGACGGTTATCGATCTCACCTACGATTCCGTTATGGATATGGTGCGTCCCGAGACTCATCCGGGCATCGCCGTGCACCACGATCTTCAGATTACGCTTTCCGACCGAAACAAGGTTACCGAGAATCGTGACCGGAGCACGCGCAACGCCTCCGACAACAACGCTATGCGGCAGGTCCTGGGAGGTGGGAATGACGCTGCCTCTTATGCGGTCTGGCACGTCATGTCGAAGGACATGCTCGAAAGAATTCAGCACGACCCACAGAGTACGCGGACAATGGTCATCACGTTAACCTCACCCACGAGCTGTCGTCTCGATGTCCACGATGAGCTCAAGCCGGGTTTCAATGAATACGCCTTCTTGCGAATTTCGACGCACACGATGGGCTATTTCTCGAGCTATCGTGTGACTGGGACGACTTGCCAGATCCACTGAGATCGAGCCGAGATCAACAAGCGTTCATGTCGCTGGACGAGTTCAGAATTGTCAGCCTTTCGAATTGGGCGGAACGCAATTTTTGAGGGACGCAACGGATGGGAGCGATACGCCGACCGCAGCGGCCTTCAGCGCCAGTTCGCGCCGCGCGGGGCCTTGTCTCTCGCGTCGAGCTACGAATGACTGCAATGGGCGGACTCCGCGCCTTCCCTGTAGGTCCGCTTCCTCGCCCAGTTGAGGCGTTCAAGGTCGCGATTTGCGACGGCAGAAATACGTCGACACCGGCGCATTCACTCGATCCGGGTCGGGAACACCAAAGGCTCGAAACGCGATCATTCGCCGATCGGCACCTGCCTAGGTGGGTTAAGAGGCCCCCCACCCTCAGTGCCCGTGTTCAGGCGGCAGCCTCGCAGGCACACTTGCAACGAACCTGCGAGGCGGCATCCCTTCAGAGTTCGACCTGCTCTGACAGCGTCAGCGC
>CAVPXF010000027.1:0-11763 GCA_963709655.1 uncultured Alphaproteobacteria bacterium | reverse complement strand
GTTCGCGTTTGCGCTCGCATCCGCGCGCGCCAAACCGGGAGAGCGCATTCTGCTCGCCGGATTCGGAAGCGGCTGCGATGCGCTCGTGTTGGAAATGACGGCCCCGATGCCGGGCGCCGGATCGGCGGAGGAGGCGCTACGGCAGGGGCTGGCTTTCGGCGACTATGTTCGCTTCCTGAGTCTCAACGGCGCGCTCGAACTCGATTGGGGCGTTCGCTCGGAATTCGAGCAGAAAGCGCAGGCGACCGTCATTGCGCGCTACGGGCGCGACATGATCGGCTTCGTCGGCGGTCGCGACGCGGCCGGAAACGTGCAGTTTCCGAGGAGCCGCATTCCCGTCCGGCCCGACGCCGATGGCCCCGAGTTCGATGCAGAACGTCCGGCTTGCGGACGACTTGGCCCGCATTGTGTCCGTGACCGCAGACCGGTTGAACTTCACGCCCGACCCGCCGTTCTGGTTCGGACTCGCGCAGTTCGACAACGGCGCCCGCGTGATGATGGAATTCACGGACGACGACTTGCGAGGCTTTTCGGTGGGCGACCGGGTGCGGATGCGCCTTCGCGTCAAGTCGCGCGACCAGCGTCGGGGTTTTCGCACCTATTTCTGGAAAGCGGCGCCGGCCGAGCGCCCCTTGCTCGAGGGTTGAGAGATGGCAAGCGGGATCAAGGACAAGGTCGCGATCGTCGGGATGGGATGCACGACTTTTGGAGAACACTGGGACAAGGGCCCGGAGGATCTCATGGTCGAGGCCTTTGAGGAGGCGCTGGCGGATGCGAAGATCGCGCGTTCCGACGTCCAGGCAGCCTGGATGGGCAATGCGCTCGACGACATCAATGTCGGCAACAGCGCGCTGCCGCTCGCCCATGCCCTGCGCCTGAAGACAATCCCAGTCTCGCGGGTCGAGAACATGTGCGCGACCGGGTCCGAGGCCTTGCGCGCCGCGGTCTACGCCGTTGCAGCTGGCGCAGTCGATTTCGCGCTGGCGCTCGGCGTCGAGAAGCTCAAGGACACTGGCTACGGCGGCCTGCCGCTGCGCACCAAGGGCCTCGCCAACGACCTCTGGCTTCCCTATGGCTCCGCGCCCGGCTCCTTCGCCCAGCTTGCGGGCGCCTATGCGAGCGAAGCACCGGCTGAACGGCGACGACCTCAAGCGCGCCATGGCGCATGTGAGCTGGAAGAGCCACCAGAACGCGGTCCAAAGTCCGCGCGCCCATCTGCGCAAGGCGGTCGACGTCGAGACGATCCTGAAGGCGCCGATGATCGCAGACCCGCTCGGCCTTTACGATTGCTGCGGCGTGTCTGACGGCGCAGCGGCCGCCATCGTCACGACGCCCGAGATTGCGAGAGGGCTCGGCGTCGCCAATCCGGTGACCGTGAAGGCCGTGCAACTGTCAGCCAGTCACGGCTGGGAAATGCAATACGGGGCGTGGGACGGCGCCTATGTCCTGAACACGCGGGAGGCGGCGAAACGTGCTTACGCCGAAGCCGGCGTGCGCAACCCGGCGACGGAGCTTTCGCTGACGGAAGTGCACGACTGCTTCTCGATCACCGAACTCGTCACGATGGAGGACCTCGGCCTGTCGGAGGAGGGTCGCGCGTCGCGCGACATCCTCGACGGCCGCTACGACCGCGATGGGGCCCAGCCCTGCCAGTCGGACGGCGGCCTCAAGTGCTTCGGCCATCCGGTCGGCGCGTCCGGGCTCCGCATGGCCTATGAGATCTATACCCAGCTCCTGTCCCGGGCGGGGCCGCGCCAACTCAAGACGGTGGATCTCGGCCTCACCCACAATCTCGGCGGCGCGCCGTTCAACAGTGTCGCCGCTGTCTCGATCTTCGGACGCCTGCACTGAGGGAGGCCGCTTTGGGCGGGAAATATTTCGAGGAATTCGCCGTCGGTCAGACCTTCGTCCACGAGGTCCGACGCACGGTCACCGACATGGACAACATCCTGTTCTCGGCGCTGACTCATAATCCGGCGGCCATCCACATCGACCACGAATACGCCAAGACGACCGAATTCGGGAAACCGCTGGTTAATTCCATCTTCACCCTTGGGCTCGTCGTGGGCCTTTCGGTGCAGGACACCACGCTTGGCACGACGGTTGGAAATCTGGGTTGGGAGGAAGTCGCCTTTCCAAAGCCGGTCTTTGCCGGCGACACGATCCGCGCGGAGACGACAGTGGTGGATTTACGCGACTCGAAGTCGCGCCCGACGCAGGGGATCGTGACCTTCGCGCACGAGGGACTGAACCAACGCAACGAGATCGTCTGCTCCTGCCGCCGCGTCGCGCTGATGATGAGAAAGCCCCAATGAAGCTTCGCTCGCTGCTGTTTGTTCCTGGCGATTTCGGAACGCAAGTTCGCCAAGGCGCAGGCGTCCGGCGCGGACGCGCTGATCCTGGACCTCGAAGATTCCGTCGCGCCAGGCCAGAAGGCGGCGGCGCGCGCCCATGTCGCGAGCCTTCTCGACACGAGGGAGCCGCGCGGCTGGTCCTTCTTCGTCCGCATCAACGCGCTCGATACGGGTTTGACCCTCGACGACCTCGCCGCCGTCGTGAAGGCGGGGCTCGACGGCATCCTCGTTCCGAAAGCGAACGGCGCGGAGGACATCGTGCGCTTTGGCCATTATCTCGACGCCTTCGAGACGAAGGCGGGCATGTCGCGCGGCTCGGTGAAGATGGCCGTCGTCGCCACCGAGACGGCAAAGGCCATGTTCGCCCTGCACACTTACGCGCCCGCGCATCCGCGGCTCGCCGCGCTGACCTGGGGCGGGGAGGACCTTGCAGCGGCGCTCGGCGCGACGGACAACCGGGAAGCGGGCGGTTGGACCTTCCCCTATCAGGTCGTCCGCGCACAATGCCTGTTTGCCGCCGCCGCCGCCGAGGTCACACCAGTCGATACGATCCATGCCGACTTCCGCGACACGGAAGGGCTCGAACTCGACTGTCGCCGTTCGCGTCGCGACGGGTTCCTCGGCCGCATGGCGATCCATCCCGACCAGGTCGCGACCATCAACCGGTGCTACGCGCCGTCCGAAGCGGAGATCGCCCACGCGCGCCGGATCGTGGAGGCCTTCGCCGCCAATCCGGGCGCGGGCACGCTCGGGATCGACGGCAAGATGGTCGACATCCCGCATCTGAAGGCGGCGCAGAAGACGCTCGCGTCCATCTGAACGGAGAAAGGCGCCACTATGAGCGGAAGCAGCAGACCCGTGCCGGACGAGGATGAACTGAGCGCGATCCGCGAAGGCGTGCGCGCCGTCGTCACGAAGTTCGGCGACGACTACTGGCTCGCGCGTGACGAAGACGGCGCCTTCCCGCGCGAATTCCATCGCGCGATGGCCGAGGCCGGATGGCTCGGGATAACCATGCCGGAGGACTACGGCGGCGCGGGTCTCGGCGTCATTGAAGCTGCCGTCATGATGCACGAAGTCGCGAGTCACGGCGGCGCGATGGCTGCGGCGTCGACGGTGCATATCAACCTCTTCGGGCCGCATCCGATCGTCGTGAAAGGTACGCCCGAGCAGAAGGCGCGTTGGGTCCCTCCCCTGATCTCCGGGCAGGACCAGTGCGCCTTCGGCTTCACCGAGCCGGATGCAGGTCTGAATACGACCCGCATCAAGACGTTCGCCGAGAAGGTTCCCGGCGGCTACGTCGTTCGCGGACAGAAGGTCTGGACTTCGACCGCGCAGGTCGCGAGCAAGATCATGCTGCTGACGCGCACCACCAAATACGAGGACTGCAAACGCCCGACGGACGGCATCACGATCTTCTACACCGACCTCGATCGCGAGAAGATCGACGTAAAACGGATCCCGAAGATGGGCCGCAAGGCGGTCGATTCCAACGCGATCTTTATCGACGGCCTTTTTGTGCCGGAGGAAGACCGCATCGGCGAGGAGGGCAAGGGCTTCTCCACCATCCTGCATAGCCTCAATCCCGAGCGCATCCTGATCGCGGTCGAGGCGATCGGAATCGGACAGGACGCGCTGCGCCGGGCCACGCGCTACGCGAAGGAGCGCGTCGTCTTCGACCGGCCGATCGGCCAGAACCAGGGAATCCAGCATCCGCTCGCCGAAAAATGGATGTATCTCGAGTCGGCTTGGCTCATGGCCATGAAGGCCGCCGAGCTTTACGACACGGGCCGCCCCTGCGGGGCCGAGGCCAACAGCGCGAAGTTCCTGGGCGCGCGCGCCGGGCACGACGCCGCCTGGCAGGCCGTCGTGACGCATGGCGGCTTCGGCTACGCCAAGGAATATCACGTCGAACGCCTCTACCGGGAAGCGGCGCTGACGCGCCTCGCGCCGATCACCGAGCAACTGATCCTGAGCTTCATCGCCGAAAAGGTGCTGGAGCTGCCGAAGAGCTATTGAGGGCCATCATGGGAATCATGGACGGCAAGGTCGCCATAGTCACGGGCGCGGGCCGGGGGGTTGGCCGCGGCGTCGCGCTCGATCTTGCGCGCGCAGGCGCGGCGGTCGTGGTCAACGACCTCGGGGTGAGCCTCGTGGGAGAGGGCGACGAAACCCCGGTCGCTGAGCAGGTCGCCGGCGAAATCCGCGCCTTTGGCGGGCGCGCCGTCGCCAACGACGATTCCGTCGCGTCGTGGGAAGGCGCGCATCGCATCGTGCAGGCTGCGCTGGACTCCTTTGGCCGCATCGACGGCGTCGTCAACAATGCCGGCAACCTGCGCGACAGCCTCTTCCACAAGATGACGGAAGAGGAATTCGATGCCGTCATCGCCGTCCATCTCAAGGGCTCGTTCAACGTCAGCCGCGCGGCCGCGCCCCATTTCAAGACCCAGGCGTCCGGGGCCTATGTCCATATGACCTCGACGTCGGGGCTCGTCGGCAATTTCGGGCAGGCGAACTATGCGGCCGCCAAACTGGGCGTCGTCGCCCTGTCCAAATCCATCGCGCTCGACATGCAGCGCTTCAACGTGCGCTCCAACGCGGTCGCGCCATTCGCCTGGACGCGGATGATCAACTCGATCCCTACCAATACCCCCGAACAGCAGAAGCGCGTCGAGGGCCTGAAGAAGCTTGTGCCGGAAAAGATCGCCCCGTTCGTCACCGCGCTTCTCAGCGATGCAGGCGCGGCCGTGAGCGGTCAGATTTTCGGCGTGCGCAACAACGAGATCTATCTCTTCTCGCAGCCGCGCCCGATCCGCACCGCCCATTCGTCGGACGGCTGGACGGTCGAGACCATCGCCGAGCGCGTCTTCCCGATGTTCGCGAACGACTTCTATCCCCTGCTTCGCTCGGGCGAGGTTTTCACCTGGGACCCCGTCTGACGATGGCGATCCGTCCCGACCTTCTGCTTAGCCATGAATTCGCGGAGGCGCGCCAGACGTATCGGAAGCGCGACGCCATCCTTTATGCGCTCGGAGTCGGGCTCGGCGCCGACCCGACCGATCCCGCCGATCTTCCGTTCCTGCTCGAGGATCGGCTCGCGGTCCTGCCGACCTTCGCGGTGACGCTTGGCTCGCCAGGTATGTGGATTCGCGAACCGCAATTCGGCGTCGACTTCGCAAAACTCGTTCACTCCGAACAGGCCGCTGTCTTTCGCCAACGCCTCGCGCCGGAGGGCGAAATCGCGGCGCGCTCGCGCGTCGTTTCGGTGACGGACCGGGGGGCAGGCAAAGGCGCGCTGGTCGTTCTCGAACGTGAAGTCGTGGATACGTCCTACCAAAGGCCGCTCTGCACGCTTCGGCAGACGCTGCTTCTGCGCGGCGCCGGCGGCTTCGGGGGCGATCCGCCGAGGCCGCAAGAATCCGTCATTCCGGACCGCGATCCCGATTTACTCGCGAGCTTCTTGGTCGATCCTCGAGCCGCCCTCATCTATCGTCTTTCGGGCGACTGGAATCCGCTGCACGCGGACCCGGCGGCGTCGAAGCGCGCTGGATTCGAGCGTCCGATCCTGCACGGGCTCGCGTCCTACGCGATCGCCGGCGTCACGGTCGCCCGCGCGCTCGGCCGCTCGCCCGGCGCCCTCGCCTCCCTCGGCTGTCGCTTCGCCGGGATCGTCTTCCCCGGCGACCGCCTTGACTTCCGCATCTGGCGGGAGGGGACAGGAGCCGCATTTCAAGCTTTCATCGGGGAACGCAAGGCGCTCGACCAGGGCTTTGCGACCTTCGGAGACTCACCGTGAAGGGCGATCCAGCCCTCGCCGCGAGGTTGAAAGCGCGCCTCAAACTGCCGGTGATGGCGGGGCCGATGTTCATCGCCTCGACGCCCGATCTGGTGATCGCCCAGTGCCGCGCCGGGATCATCGGCGCGATGCCCGCGCTGAACGCACGGACGACAGACGCCCTCAACGCCGACCTGACAAGGATCGCGAACGCGCTCGCGGATTGCCCGGCGCCCTACGCGATCAATCTTGTCTGCCATCGCACCAACGCACGGCTCCAGGATGATCTCGACTTGGTTGTGAAGCACAAGGCGCCGATCGTCGTGCTGGCGCTCGGCGCCGATCCCGAAGTCATTTCTGCGGTCCATGCCTATGGCGGTCTCGTCTTCAACGACGTGGCGAGCGACAGGCACGCTCGCAAGTGCGGCGAGATGGGCGTGGACGGGATCATCGCGGTTTCCTCCGGGGCGGGCGGCCATACCGGTTCGGTTTCACCGTTCGCTCTCACCGCCGAGATCAGGGAATGGTGGCGGGGGCCGCTTCTGCTGGCGGGCTGCATCGCGACCGGCCGGGGCGTGCTGGCCGCCGAGACGCTCGGCGCCGATTTCGCCTATATCGGCTCGCCTTTCCTGGCGAGCCGGGAAGCCAATACGGCCGAAGCGTTCAAGCAGATGGTGGTCGAGGGCGGGGCCGCCGACGTGATCGTCACCAAGGCTTTCACCGGCGCGCGCGCCTCCTTCCTCGCGCCATCGCTTCGGGCGAACGGGCTCGATCCGGACGCCATCGCGCGGAAGGACCCCGAGCGGGTCGACATTTCCGGCGAGGCCTCGCAAGGCAAGCCCTGGCGCGACATCTGGAGCGCCGGGCAGGGGATCGGCGCGATCAAGGCGTCGCTGCCCGCCGCCGACTGGATCGCGGGCCTCATCGCGGACTATGCAAGGGCGCGGGAAGTCATGGGGATGAGGACATGAAATCTCGTCGTGTCGCAATGCCGGCCGGAATGCCGACAAGGTCAATGATCCCAGAAACGGCAGTCGAGGTTTTGCGTCGGGACGGAACGCGCTCGTTCTGAAGGGCAGGGCGAGTCCCCTGTCTTTTTCGGCTCGATCTCGACGGTTTCTTTGATCCGGTCCCGTGTGGAATGGGATTAACAGGCGGCTGCACGGCTGAGCGGGTCGGGCGCGGATTTAACGTTTTCAATGGTTTGGGGCGGGTTTTCCGGGCGACCGTAACTCCCAAGCCGGGCGGCCATGACAAGAACCTCATCGCGATCCCCGCGTCAGGCTCGGCCTCGGGCCTGCCATTTCCAACTCGGTTTCGAGTGTTTTCAAGGAGATGCGGCGCCATTTGCGAGTCAGGCGAAAAAAGATTGCGCGCGCACGGCGGAGGCGGCCCCGACGCGCTGTAGGGCCGGGTCGATGACCCGGCCGGCGCGGTCATCGACCGCGCCCTACAACGCGCGCCCATGTCCGCGCCGGCCCGGCTGAAAATGCGTCCGCCGACGTCAGCGGCCTCGCCTCGTCCATTTCGTCCTCGCTTCGCCGCGTCCCTTGCGGCCTGACTGCCCGATGAAAACAAGCATAGCATCGCCTTCCTGGTTTCGGAAGCATTTGTCGCAAAAACCATAAAACGCTAAAGCGATCAGCGCGTTACCGTGCGGGCTCAAGGGATCGGATGGAGAGGGCGCCGGCGCAACGGGGCGGGGATTTGCCGGCGGAGCGTCGGCGAGCTTCGCCGGAAGGACAATTCCGCCGCGTAAAGGCAAGGCCCGATCACGTGTCGCGATAGGCCGGAGCGCGTTTTTCCGTAAAGGCCTTCACCGCCTCGCGGTGGTCGTCGGTGTCGATCAGGATCACCTGTTGCCGGTCCTCGATCGCCAGCGCCGCCTCGAGGCTTGGCGCGTCGATCTCGGCGTTGATCAACTCCTTGGTCATGCGGAGCCCCATCGGCGCGGTCTTCAGCATGTCCTCGGCAAGCGCGAGCCCGGTATCGAGGAGCTTTTCCGCCGGAACGATCTCGCTGATGAGCCCCATGCGCAAGGCGCGCTCCGCCTCGATGAAGCGCCCGGTCAGCAGGAACTCCGAAGCGTTGGAAAGGCCGACCAGCCGCGGCAGCAGATAGCCTGCGCCCATGTCGCAGCCGCCGAGGCCGATGCGGATATAGGCGGCGTTCATCCGGGCGCCCGCCGCCGCGTAGCGCACGTCCGAAGCGAGCGCCAGCGACAACCCGCCGCCGCAGGCTGCGCCATGGATCAGCGCGATGATCGGCTGCGGACAGCGACGCATTGCGCTGACGACGCCGGAATAGAGCTTTTGCATCGCCATCTGACGCTGCGCGCGACCCGAGCCCTGTTCGGCGAAAGCATCGGTGCCGAGATCGGCGCCGGCGCAGAAATGCCGGCCCTCGCCGCGCAGGATCACGACCCGCACATCGGCTCGCGCCGTGAGGCCCTCGAAATAATCGGTGATTTCGCGCGCCATCTGGGGCGACAGCGCGTTGAGCTTCTCCGGCCGGTTCAAGGACAGGATTTCGACGGCGGAGCGCCGCTCGAGCTTCAGCGTCGCATAGGTCATGCGTTCTCTCGCCTCCGTTCAGATCGGCGGATGGTCCTGCACCTCGGCATAGCGGGCGTAGCCCTTGCCGACCCCATATTCGACGATGCCGTAACCGACCTCGTCGCCGTCGGTCACTTCGATCACGTGATCGCTCAGCGTGCGCGCGAGCTTGCGGGTCGCCGGCTCCGCGAGAGTCCAGACATCGTGCTCCGCGTAAAGCTTGCCCTTGTCGTCGCCATGCGACCAGCCGTTCAAGCCGCCGTAAAGGCCCCCCTTGAGGAAGAACCGGCCGGGCAGGGCACGGATTGCCAGCTTCCGGGTCGAGCCGTCCGAAAACCGGGCCTCGAATTCCGCGCTCTTAAGCGTCTGTCCGAGCGGATCCTTCGCCCAGGCGATATCGTGCGAAACGTCGTCCAGCCGGACGCTCTCCTTCGACCGCGTTCCAAGCGCGCGCACCTCTTCGCCCGAGATGTAGATCTTCTCGCCAGGCGCGCGTTCCTTGAAGAACACGTGCAGCCCGCGATCCTTGAACTGCGCCGTCGTCCAGCAATAAAAGAATGGCGGATAAAAGGTGAGCGGCGGATTGCTCTCGTCGGTGCGCATCTCGGCGCGGATGCCCCAGGAATGGTCGCGCTGCCCGAGCCAGCTCGCTTCGCTGACTTCGCGCCGTTCGCCAGCCACCTCGATCCAGCCGCGATAGGCGCCGAGCTGCTGCGCCCGCGCCATGTGCTCCGTGACACGGCCGCTCCGGCGGCGGAAATGCTCGCCTTCCTCGTGCGGGTTCATCGTCGCCAGAAATTCCAGATGGAAGGCGAGGCCGGATTCGTTGGGCCTCAGCGTCAGGCGATGGCGGCGCAGTCCTTCGAGGATTTCGATCTCCAGCGGGCCGACGGTCGTCTCCAGCGGGTTCGGCCGGAGGCGTCGTGAGACCCGACAATTGTATTGCTTGCCGCCGAAGGCGACGCCCGCGAACCCGTCCATGACATTGCGGTTCGGATGCCAGCCAAGCCCGATGTCGAAGATGAAATCGCCGCCGGGGACAGGGTGGCCCGTGTACCAGAGCCGCTCCATCCAGGCGGGATCGGAACTCATGACGTGGTCGAAGGTCGTCGGCAACTGATGGCCGATGAAGTCGTCCTGCTTACTCAGCATGATGGGGCTCCGCCGCTCAGGTCTTTTCGGCGCCGCCGGACATCTCGACGAACATCGGCTTGGCGCTGGTGGAAATCTCGTATTTCGCCTGACGCGCGAGATAGGCGTCGACGACGCCTTCCGCACGCGCCGCGGTTTCGGCGGGGAGGCGCGCGCGATTGGCGGCGAGCCAGTCGATGAGGTCGCAGAGGCTGGCGTCGCCTTCGTCGCGCATGGCTTCGAGCGCGCCCGCCTCCGGCAGGGCCGCCGGGGCGCGGACGTCGGGCAGGGGCGCGCCGGGAAGGTCCGCCGCAATCGTCTGCAGCTCGCGGCTTGCGTCATCAAGGGCCCTTAGCTGCTCGATGAGAAAGGCGTTGGACCACGAACAGCGGAGCTTGAGGCTGTTCAGCATATAGATGACGCCGAACGCCTGCCCGCGCGCGTAATCGCCCTCGACGCGCGGAATGACCTCCTTTCGGAGCGTCGCGACCATGCCGTCGATCAGGCGAGCAAGGGAATTGTTCATGCAGCCTCATCCAGCGTCCGGCTGATCTGACGGAACACCGGCGCGATTTGCGTCGCCATTGCCGGCATTCGCAGGTCGTTGAACAATCCCCGCTCGAAGCAACGCGCCGCAGCCATATGGGTGAAGGCAAGCTTCAGCAGCGAAAACACATGGTAGAAACGCAGCGAGGTCGGATCGACCGGGAATCCGGCTTGCGCTTCGTAGCGGGCGAGAAAATCCGCTTCGCTGGCGAGCCCACAGACGAGCGACGTGCCGCCGCGGTACTGCGGCAGGAAGGCCCAGCCGAGGTCCTCGACAGGGTCGCCGAGGTGCACAAGCTCCCAGTCGAGGATGGCGGAAATCCGCCCGTGCTGTTCAAGAAAATTGCCGAGCCGGTAGTCGCCGTGCACGAGCGAAAGACGTCGAGCGACGGGCGCATGGGCGCGCAGCCATTGAAGCGCGCGATGCGCCATCGGATGCGGGCGCAAAGCCCAGCGGCGGAAACGCGTCTCCCAGTCGTCGATCTGCCGGTGCGCCGCGTTTTCGAGCGTGACGCCTTCGCCCCACTTTGCGAGCGGCGTCGCGCGCCAGTCGAAACGATGCAAGGCGGCGAGGGCGCCGATGAAGTCGGCGGCGAGCGACTCCCGCCGCGCTCCCTCGAGCGCCTGGCCTTGCGAGCCCCAGGGTAGGGGCGTGTCGCCTTCGATCTTCTCGCAGAAGAAAAAGGGCGCGCCGAGAATCGTTTGATCGTCGCTTGCCAGATAGACGCGGGGCGCGGGAACCTCGCTTGCTGCGAGCGCGCACAAGGAGTTGAATTCCGGCATCGCGCTATAGGGCGCAAAAAGCCCATAGGGCGGCCCGATCCGGAGGATCGCTTCATTTGCGTCACAAAAACCCGAGAGCTTTACAGCGTAGGTGATCCAGGAAAACCCGGCCGGATATTTCGTCACGCGCTCGACCGAAACGGGACGCTTCGCAACCATGCTCAGATAGTCACTGAGACGACCGCGCAAACGGTCGATCGTTTCGAAGTCCGGGACGTCCCCGGGCGCCGCTCCTGTGGGCTCCCTCACCAAAAACCCTCGCATTGACGACACATCGCAAAGGCCGATCGCGCGTTTTCATAAACTAGCACACCATTATTGGGCGGGCAACCCGCCAATGCATGTGCGAAAATCGAGCGCTATCCCAGCGAAGGGTCGCGACTGCGGTCCCGCCGGACTGGACAGAGGCCCTCCGACAATGATAAACTAGATTACGAGTTGATCAGCGGCCGCTTCACGCTGGTCCTTCGCTCCAGGGAGAAAACGATGCCGGAGGAGGGTCGATCCCGTCGCGTCCGACGCCCGTTGCCTATCCGGTCCTGCCTGCTGCGCCTGCGGCGCTTCCGCCTCGGGGCGCGCCTTTGCACGCCGGCGGTTGCGCGTTGTCAGCGCGCCGGCA